>OZ255717.1:0-3833454 GCA_965277145.1 Acidobacteriaceae bacterium | reverse complement strand
ACCTCCGCCCCACTATGAAGCTTCGCGAGAGATCCAGCGGCGTCCGCGAAGTGCGACCAGAGCGTAGACAAGTGGGATCTTTATTTCTTGCATGATCTTTCGAAGAGATCTCAACGCCATCACCTCGAAGTCCACGGCTATGTCCTCCTGCCCGAGCACGGCCACTCTGCGCTTCACTGAACTTGAAATCGAAACTATCCGAAACGCATTCTAGTTTCAAACAACCTTGAATGCAGTTTAGGTCCGTTAGAGCACGGCTTCAGCCGTGCTGCACCTGCTGCCATCAAAGCCGCTGAGGTATGACCCTCGCCCACCCACCCGAAACACTCCATACCGTCCCAGCCAACAAGTCGTCGACAAAGGCATGCGTATCGACCCGCCAAACTCGACACCTCTCCTTACGGTTCCAGCACCAGCTCACACACACCTGAGTGGCAGTTCAGGTAGCCTTTGCGCACCAACGCCGCACTTGACCCGGACGGGAAGAACGCCGTCAGCGAAGCCTTTCGGACCAGATCCTCGCCTCCTGCAACCTCCTTTTCTCCGACCCTTTCCAGCTTGGCGATCCCATCTCGCTTCAACAACAACCGGTACTCCGCCGTGCCGGTGGCAGTACCCGCGGCTCCCAGCGGAATCTTGCGTAGATCCTGCAACTTCGACTCCGAATCCCCTGCCTTCGACCGCGCCCCAGCCTTCCGCAGCGTATTAATCTGTTCCTGCAGCTTCTTCTGCCGCGCATTCGGCGCGGTCCGTACGCCCATCATGTCGTAGCCCGGTATGCTTGCCAGCGCTAGCTCATCCGCGTTCAACGCCGTCCTCATGTCGCCCCGTGAAATCGCCACAGCGGCAAGATGCTCGCCCACATCGGCATTCTGCAGGTTGTGCCAAGCCGCGTTTAGATACGCCTGCGCCTCTTCCGTCTTGCCCTCGCGAAACAGCACCCAACCCAGCGTGTCCCACGTCGCTACAATCAGCCGCGACGTTCCTGCCAGCGTCTGCGCGTTCTCGTCCATCGTCCAGCTGCTGCTCTCTTCGGACAGTTTGTCCAGCGCAGCCCGTGTCTTTGTCTCCGCCAGCGCCAGACTCTGCCCCGCCTGCGCCAGCTCATAGGACGCGTCATTCATTGTTCCGGGGCGCTCCGTCGCCAAAAGCACTGCTTCCAAGGTCGCCGCGCCCGCTCGCGTGTCTCCCGCCAGTATCTGTGCGCGCCCGATCTCCATCTGTAGCGCTTCATCCTTCTTCGCTGCGTCCGGCAGCCGCGCCAAGGCGTCGTTGCCCTCCTTCAACGCCGCCCGGTCCGCGCTCTCCCAAGCCCGCAGCGACGCCATCGCCTCCTGCTTCTTGCCCGTGGCCTGCTCCGTTTTTACCAGTAGAGCGTACACCGGGCTCTCATCCGGGTGCAGCTTCACTTCTTTGTGCAAATCCTCGATCGCCTCGCCGGTCTCTCCACGTTGAATCGCCAACATCGCATACGCCGCCCACAAACCTTTCTGCTCCGGGTTCCCATCCTGTAAGCTGTCCAAGGATTTCCGCGCCGCCGGTAGATTGTGCTCCTGCATGGACGCAACCGCTGATTGGAGCAGTTCTGTGGCCTCAGCGTCATCCATCTTGGATCCATGCACCTTCAGTGCAGGCACCTTCAATTCATGTGTCGTCGCTCCTTCAGACGCCGTCGGTCCAGTCGCGCTCGGCCCCGCCTCCGCCTTCTTCCCAGGCCCGTCAACCTCCCCCGCTGCCTCCTTCTTCGCCGCCTTCGGACTGGCCGGGTTCCCCGCCGCTCGCGTCAGCGAAATGAAGTTCTCGTTCCCCAGCCCAACCGTGTCGCCCCACTTCTTGTAAGCCTTCCACTCCGCCACCGGAACCTTGTCCTTGAACACCTCAATCCGCCGCTCCGCATACACCGTCCCGTGATCCCACCGATACGTCAGGTCGTAGGTCGCGTACGGGGACTTCGCATGGACCGCCTCCGGCAACTCCGCCGTCCACCCCGCCGGGAGCTTCATCGCAGAGATCGAGCTCTCCACCCGTGGCACCCCCAACTGAATCGCTCGCACCGGCGGATCAGACTCATCCACCACCGGCAGCGTCACCGGCGTCAGCTGCGGAACGATCTTCAGATGCTCCCAATCCCCACTCTTCTCTCGCTTGTAGTCGTAGCTGATCTTTACCGGCTCGGTCGTATCCTCCGGCCGGCTTACCTCGGCGTTGCTCGTCGTCCCCGCATACCCCATGCCACGCGACAGGTTCTGCACCAACTCCTCGTACTGTGCTGGAGCAATCTGCCGCACCACACTCCGAATCGCCAACTCGTCGTCGCCCCGGGCAGTCAACACCAGCCGCGACTTCGACGTCCCCTCCTCATCAAGCGTCCCCACCGCCTCCATCTTCTGAAACGGCGCAAACGGCATCCCCACGGGCGTGCGATCCAGACGTGCCGTCCCGACCTCCGGAACCAGAAGCGCCTTCCGGTCGCGGATCCCATACGACAGCATCCCGTAGGGCGCCACCTCCGCCGTCGCGTCCAGCCATACCGGTGCTCCCGCCACATCTACCCGCGTGATCAGATGGTTGAACGCCGCCGGTGAAGGCACAGCTTCGTTGAACCGGATCCCCGCACCGATCAGCACCGCGTCCGACCGCACGCCCGCCGCGGCCAGCATTGCCGCCAACAACGTGTGCTTGTCCTTGCAGTCCCCGTACTGGTTGTGCAACACCTCGGACGCCGCGTGCGGCTGGTACCGTCCCACCCCAAACGCCACGCCAACATACCGGATCTGCGTCGCCACGTACGCGTAGATCGCCTGGACCTTCGCCTCTTCCGTCGCCTTCCCCGCGATCACCTCGGCGGTCTTCGCCTTCACCTCTGGGTCCGGCACTATCCGCTCGCCCTCCAGCCCGCGATACCAGGCGCCAACCTCATCCCAGCTCCGAAACGTCGTCCATGCCACGGAAGGCAGCTTGCCCTGCATGGCGTCGGTCTCCTCGGCCTCCGTCCACACATGCTTCTTCTTCAGCTCCTTCGCTGCTTCGCCTTCTTTTCCGGCCGTCGGTTCCAGGTGCGCTGTACTCCATCGATAGACGCGCTCCTTGCCCTCCACCGTATCCGTGGGCTTCAGGGTCGGACTCCAAACCTTGACCGCCGTTCCATCCGGAACCCGCAGCTCCAACGTCTGCGACAGCACCACACCGTTATCCGAAAAGCTCTCCTGACCCCAGAACTGGCCCGGCGCCTCCGCCTTATTGCGCGTCACCCGCGCCTTCCACTCCAGCGTGTCGCCCGGCCGCAAACCTTTGATCGGCAGCTGCTTCTGTTTTAGATCGCTGTAAAACGGAGCCGCCCGCGTCACCGGGTCCGGCAGTTCCAATGCATCTCCAACCGGCGTCTCCACCACCGTTCCATCCGGCCGGCGTACCCTCGCATACACGATCTCGACCCGCTCGGACGCGCTTGCAAACGGAACTGTCAACACCCCCAGCTCACGCACCGCGGCCTCACTCTGCACCCGAACGGCGATCGTGAGCTCCTTCGTACCCGTTCCGTCCGCTGCAAATCTGTACACCGAGTCCAGGTGCTCAAACACCAACGACTCCGCCGCATAATTTGCCTGCCTCGGCGCAGGGACGGCTGCCGAGGCTGGAGATCCAACCGGCAAACCAGAAGATCGAGAAGCTGGCGCTTGCGCCAACATCCGAAGACTCGGGATTGAGAGAACCAGCAGCAAAAGGACAAGCAAAGGTTTCAATCGCATCGGTGACATACCTGAAAAGACACACAGATCCTAGCAGGCAGATCGAAACATGTATCTCGTCCTTTCAAGCAACGCGATCCAAAGGTAATAGGCCCAACCAGAAGGGACGAGAACAACAAGGGAAATGAGGAACTGACAACTTCCACGAAACCTTCAACCCGCAGACATCTATCCTGAGCAGATGCCCTCTCCAACCAGATCCCCCGCACCCGACCCACAAACCTGGCTGCGCAATCTCCCAAAAGTCGAGCTCCACCTCCACCTCGAAGGCTCCATCACCGCCGAAACCCTTGTCGAGCTCTCCATCCGCAACGACGCGTCACCGCTCACCCTGTCGCAGGCCGGAAACCTCTATCAGTACACCGACTTCCCAAGCTTCCTGATGAGCTTCAAAGCCGTCACCGAGCGCCTCCACCACCCGGCTGACTACGAGCTCATCACCTACAACATGGTCCGGGACCTCAGCCGACAAGGCGTTCGGCACGCCGAGGTCTACATCTCCTTCGGCATCCTCCTCCACTTCGGCCGCCTGGACGTCGACGAGGTCGTCCATGCCATCGAGCAGGGTCGCACGCGCGCCGAACGCGACTTCGGCACCACCGTCCTTTGGATCATCGACGCTGTCCGCCACTTCGGCCCCGAAGCCGCCGGCGAGGTCTTCCGCAGAGCCGCGCAGCTCCGGGAGCATTTCCCCTCCATCGTCGGCATCGGCATCGGCGGCGACGAAGCCCGAGGTCCAGCCGACCAGTTCCGGGACATCTACGCCATCGCCCGCGACGCCGGCCTCCACCTCACCGCCCACGCCGGCGAATCCACCGGCCCCGAGAGCATCTGGGCCGCAGTCAACATCGGCGCCGAACGCATCGGCCACGCACTCTCCGCCCAGTACGACCCCGAACTCATGCACGTACTCGCCGAGCGCCAGATCCCCCTCGAACTCAACGTCACCAGCAACCTCCGCACCGGCTGCTGCCCGTCCTACGAGGCCCACCCCGTCCGCCTCTACTTCGAGTCGGGCCTCATGATCACCCTCAACTCCGACGATCCGCCGATGTTCGGCGCCAACCTGCTCGAAGAATACGTCACTGCCCACCGCGAGTACGAGTTCTCTCTCGACCAGATGCGCGAGATCGCCGCCAATGGCATCGAAGCCAGCTTCCTCTCACCCGACCGCAAGCTCAAACTCCTCGCCGAGGTTGAACAGTACAGCCTTTAGCCACTAAGCCAGGCGAGATCAGCCGAACTGAATTTGAAGCACCGAACTGAATCTGGAGCACCGAATGGGATTTGAACCCATGAATACTGGTTTTGCAGACCAGCGCGTTAGCCACTTCGCCATCGGTGCCTTCCGCGCGGCCCGCATACCGCCGCGCGTGCGTCTCAAGCCCGCTACTTTACTGCAGCCGGCAAGTCCTTCTTCGAGAGGTACCAGCTCTTCACATCCATGCCGGTGCCCCCGCCGTTCGTGCGCTTAGCAGCGTCCTCCTGCGTCGCCGGCGCCGGCACAATCACCTGCTCGCCAGGAATCCAATTCGCTGGGCAGCTCACCCCATTCGCATCGACCGTCTGCAACGCCTGAAACATCCGGATCAGCTCATCCACGTTCCGTCCCAGTTGCATGGGGTAGTAGAGCAGCGCACGTATCTTCCCCTTGGGATCGATCAGAAACACCGACCGCACCGTCGCCGTATCGCTCACCGCCTCGTGCACCAGGCCGTACGACTGCGACACCCTCTGGTCAAGATCGGCAATCACGGGAAACTTCACCTGCACTCCTGCGATCTGCTCAATGTCCCGCACCCACGCAATATGCGAGTAGATCGAGTCGATCGACACTCCGATCAACTGTACGTTCAGCCGGTCGAAGTCGTCGCCGCGCTTCGCAAACTCGATAAACTCCGTCGAACACACCGGCGTAAAGTCAGACGGGTGAGAGAACAGCATCACCCACTTCCCTTTGCTCGTGTAGTCACTCAGACGAATCACGCCATGCGTGCTCTTCGCCTCGAAATCTGGTGCCTGCTCCAATATCCTGGGAATCCGCGACTCACTCATCAGCTCTCCTCCGTTGACGTTCTCTTGTCTATGCAATGTTTGGCAGCCCTAACCCACACGTCGCACCTGCCGACAGGGCCAAAAGAAGAAACCCACCCGGCTCTCTCGCTCTGGGTGGGTTTCGCGCTGCTCGCTCTGACTCCTCTACCGCGATCCGCTCATGAACTCACCCCAGCCGGCTTCGAGCAACAGCTGCTCTGACCACAAAGACACGGCGAACACAGACACGGAGAGCAGGTGCAAAAGGGGTTCGAGCAGACCGTCTCACGCGCCGACGTCTTTGCCCTGAGCTTCGAAGTTGTGGCCACCGTCGTCATAGTTCGCTCCAAACTTTTGCCGCAGCTGGCCCAGGGCTAGCATGGAGGCAGGTTCGCCTCCCTTTTGCGGTCATTCTGACCATAGCTCTCCCGGAGTCCCCATGTCAAACTCACCCGTGCCGCCTCGCCAGCTCTCCTTCACCATCGTCGACGTTTTTGCCGAGCGCCCTCTCGAAGGTAACGCACTCGCCATCTTCCACGACGCTCGCGATCTCTCCACCGAGCAGATGCAGAGCATCGCCTGCGAAACCAATCTCTCCGAAACCACCTTTGTCCTCCCCCGCGACACGGCCACAGAGCAGGCCCGCGGCGTCCAGGTTCGCATCTTCACCACCACCGAAGAGCTCCCGTTCGCAGGTCACCCCACCCTCGGGACGGCCACGTGGATCTTCAACCACCACCCCAACTTCCGCGGCGAACAAATCATCACCCTCGATCTCCCGGTCGGCCCCGTCCCCGTCCGCTTCGACCCTGCAGAGCTCTCCACTCAACACACAGAACCCTCAACGCTCCCTGGCAACTTCGCAACCATGCGGCAGAACGATCCCAGCTTCGGCGCGACCCACAGTCCCGAGCCCCTCGCGCGCGCCCTCGGCCTCACTCCCGGTGACCTCGACCCCGCTCACCCCGCCCAGACCGTCTCGACCGGCCTGCCGTTCTGCATCGTCCCTCTCCGATCCCTCGATGTGGCGCGCCGGCTGGACATCCCACAAACTCTCGCCCGGCCCTACCTCGAGGCCACCGGCGCCAGATTTTTTTTCTGCATCACCCGAGCCGCCTCCGGCTCCGGTGCAGACTGGCACGCTCGTATGCAATGGCCCGGCGGCGAGGATCCCGCGACCGGCTCCGCCTCCGGTTGTGCGATCAGCTGGCTTGTCCGGCACGGCATCGTCCCAAGCGACCACCCGACCATCCTTGAACAGGGAATCGAGATCCACCGCCCCAGCCGTCTTCACCTGCAAGCGCGTCTCCACAACCGAGCCGTCTCCGATGTGTTCGTCGGCGGTCGCACCATCCCCGTGGCAACTGGCCACCTTTTCCTGTCCTAATTCACGAGATTTCAACATACCTGCCGGCGCTCATCTCCAGCATTCAGCGTACGTTCCACACTCCGTCGGAAACAGCAAGAGCAAACATTGCCGATCTTCGCCTGATCTTCGCTGTTGCTAACCCGGATGCCCCTTCGTACTCTGAGCGGGAGTTGTTGATGAGCCCGCGGAAAGCAAGTCAGGCGAGGCTCTCAAAACACATGTACTTTCGCCTGTAACTTTCAAATCTAGTTTGAGAGACGCCCGCTCTGCTCCCGTGGAGAGCCGTCCACTCAGAGCGTCTTCCCTCCGCTCGCACACGTTCCTTCGGACCATCTTTACTCGGTCTTTGGTGCGTGTTCGGCGCCGTTCACTCTGTCTGGTCGACTCCACTCGCCATATCGGACGTCGCTCGCGCCCTCATCTCTAGGCACGGCTCGCACTCTTTGACGCGTCCGCCTGGCGTACGGCAAAGCCTCCCGAATGGGGGCTCAGGAGATCCTCGTCCTGAGCTCAATGTCCCGGGCTCCGTGTTCCAGGTAGACGTCCCTCAGATCGCCAGCCTCGCCCGAGGGTGACCCCAGAACGCTGCCGCACCTCTGCGTCTGCCAACCAGCAGAACGCAGAAAACGGTCCATCGGCCACCCTCCCCTACTCGGGAGGCCGTGGCAGAAGCGAGATCACCGAACCATGCGCCCGAAGAAAACCATCCTCTGCGTCGAAGCCAACGAACACGCTCTCTCCGTACGCACCTTTCTCCTCCAAACGCGTGGCTACCGAGTCCTCAGCGCACGCTGCTCAGACGAGGCGCTCGATCTGCTCGGACAAAACCTCCCCGGATCGATCGACCTCCTGCTCTCCGATCTACTTCTGCCCGGCGTCGACGGCAACGAACTCGTCCGCCGCGCGAAATCTAAGCACCCCGGCCTGCCCGCAATCCTTCTCTCAGGAACCGTCAATGCCGCCGACCGGGCCAGCTGTGCCGACGTATTTCTTCCCAAAAACGCCAGCTCCCCAGCCGACATGCTCGAGCGCATCCGCGTCCTCGTCGCACGCAAGCGCGGACCTCGCAAAGCGCAACCCGCGCCGAGCCCCGGAGTAGCCCTCGCCAGCGTAGCCATCTAACCCTGGCAAACACTTAGCCCGGCAGGCGAGTTAGCCCAACACGCTAGTTCGCCGTCGGAGAAGGGAGCTGAGACGGCGTCTGCCCTCTTCTCCGAGAACCGCCTTCCGGCTCGCTCGTTCGCCAATTCGCCGGGACAAACTGCCGGCCAAACGCCAGACGCACATAGTCCCACAACAGGCCAATCCGCTGCCGCATGCTCGGCATCTTCGCCACATAGATAGCACGCCACATCAGCCATGCAGCGATGCCTTTAACCTGAATCCCGTACACGTTAGCCACGCCCGTATGCCGCGAGATCACGGCCAGTTCGCCGATCTGTTTGTAACGAAACGGCGTAACCGACCCTCCCCGAATCGTGGCCAGAATATTGTCGGCAACGTGCTCCCCCTCGCGCGTGGCATTCTGTGCCGTGGTCGCAAAAAACTCTCCGCTGCCATCCGCCTTTGGGATCTCTGCACAATCGCCGATCGCCCACACTCCCGGCCGATCCGTCACCCGGAACGAACTGTCGACCTCAATTCCGCCCTTCTTTCCCTTTGTGCAATCAAAGTCGGCTACCAGAGGATTGACTCGAATCCCCGTATCCCAAATGACCATGCCCGCCGATAGCACCTCGCCGTCGGTCAGCGTCAGATTCTCGGCGGCCACGCTCTTCACACCAACCCCGATGCGCACCCGAATCCCATCCTTCTTGAGCTGTTCCTCGCCATAGTCCGCCAGGCTCGCCGGCATCTCTGCCATCAGCCGCTTTGTCGGCTCCACGATCGTCAGAGCAAGTTCCTCGGCCGGAACCGACTGCTGTTTCGCCGTGTCGCGCACCAGATCGTTCAGCGCGGCAATCGTCTCAACGCCGGTATACCCTCCACCCGCGACAACAAAGCTCACCAGCCGCTTGCGTTCCTCCGCACTCTCGGCCACCTTCGCCCGTTCAATATTGCGCTGCGCCAACGTGCGCACCCGGCGAGCGTCTTCCAGAGTCTTCATCGTCAGCGAATACTGTTCCGCTCCGTCCACGTGGTGGTAATTCGTCGTCGATCCCAGCGCAAACACGAGGTGATCCGCCGCCAGCGTCTGCCCATCCGCCAAAGTCACCGTCTTTGCCCGCAGGTCCGCACTCTTCACCTCGCCTTGAACGCACCGGATCCTTCTCGACAGCTCCCGGTTCGGAGCCTGAATATGCGCCGCACTCACCGATCGGCCCGCCGCTTCGGTCAACATCGGCGTGTACAGCATGTAATCGTTGCGATCCACCAGGATCAGCTCCGACCCCCCCGGCAAACGATACGCAAGTCGCCTCGCCGCATACCGTCCGCCAAACCCTCCACCGACAATAACCACCCGAACTGCCGCTCTTTTGCCCTGTGCCATCGCTACCCCCTCCAAAGTTCTAAGTCCGTCCCAAATGGAGTGCCACTGGGCTTCAGCACCCAGCAGCACCCCTCCAAGCCCCGCCTGTCCAACAACACACTCAAGCCCAGCTTGCCAAAGTTCAAGCCTGGCTCGCAGCACTCTCCACGGCCGGCTCAAACTGCTGAACAAACTGCGGCAGCTCTGTCTGTCCTTTGTCGATCGCCGAAGTGCCTCCGGCAAGCACAAACATCACATCCGTAATTCCAATAAAACCGAGAATCTGCTTCAAGTACGGCGTCGCTGCGTTGTAGCTTTCGGCGTAGGCGCCCGGCGTATAAACTCCGCCCGAAGCAAGAATCACAGTCGCCTTCTTCCCTTTCACCAAACCCTCGTAGCTGGGTGTAAACGTCACCCCCACGCGCACAATATGATCGATATACGCCTTCAAAACCGCCGGTATTGAGAAGTTATACATAGACGTGCCGATCACAATATAGTCGGCTGCCATCAACTCAGCGGTCAGTGCATCCGAGACCGAAATCGCCTTCTTGATCTCTGGCGAGTGTCGCTCGGCCGGTGTGTAGGCCCCGGCAATCCAGGGAAGATCGACAAAAGGCAGATCCGTGTTCAAAAGATCCCGCATCACGACCGTTCCCTCCGTGTGCTCGGACTTCCAATCTTCGATGAACTTCTTGGTTAGCTTACGCGAGACGGAGTACTCGCCCCGCGGACTAGACTGAATAACGAGAAGTGTGGCCATGACGAAGAAAGTACCTCGATAAGTTGTTGCTGCTAGGCGATGGACTGGCTGAACTCCCCCGATAGGAGCTCCTTGCGTCCATACGATGGATCCACAACATCGTATGATTCACGAAAACAAGAATCGGATCGAGAAACTCTCTGCCCACAAGGAATACCATTCTCCGCAGGCCGCCACCGGCACTCTCAAAAGCCGCTCATCGTCCAGCGGGTTCAGAGAGGAACGAAGATGCAAACGCGTAGAGGACGGATTGCCGCGGCGGCCTTTCTGCTAAGCTCTGCCTTGCTCCGGGGGCAGGGCACACATCCGCCACCACCGCCGGCCTCCCCGGAAAAGCCCGTCCTGATCACCGTAGACCTCGCAAATCCAGTAGGCCCTTATAACCCTATCTACGCCTGGTTCGGGTACGACGAAGGCAACTACACCACCATGCACGACGGCCGGCGCCTCCTGCGCGAACTCCACGACCTCAGCCCCGTTCCCGTGTACATCCGCGCCCACCACCTGCTCACCAGCGGCAAAGGCGAAGCCGACGTCGATCTGAAGTGGAGCTCAACCGACGTCTACAGCGAAGATGCACACGGAAATCCGATCTACGACTTCACCATCCTGGACGCCATCTTCGACCAGTACAAGGCTGCCGGCGTCCGCCCTCTCGTCGAGCTCGGCTTTATGCCGAAAGACCTCGCCGCCAACCTCCCGAACCGGCCTGTACCCTACCAGGTGCACTATCCAGAGAGCACCGTCTCCGGCGCTTCCAACAACCCGCCCAAGGACTACGCGCGATGGGGCGAGCTGGTACGGGTCGTCACCGCACACCTGGTCGAGCGCTACGGCCGCCAAACCGTCCTCGACTGGTACTTCGAAGTCTGGAACGAACCCGACATCGACTACTGGCACAGCACGCCCGAGGACTACTGGGAGCTCTACGACTACGCCGTCCGCGGTGTCCGCTCCGCGCTCCCTGGAGCAAAGGTCGGCGGCCCTGCCAACACCGGCCCCGGCAGCCCACGCGCCGCTAAATTCATGCAGGACTTCCTCAACCACATCAGCTCCGGCCAGAGCGCGGCCGACGGCAAAGCCGTTCCGCTCGACTTCCTCTCGTTTCACGTAAAAGGCCTTCCCAAGATCGTCGACGGCAAGGTCACCATGAGCATCGCCCACGAACTCACCGACGCGGACAAAGGCTTCAAAATCATCGCCAGTTACCCGAAGTTCAAGCACCTTCCCATCATCCTCAGCGAGGCCGACCCCGAAGGCTGCGCCGCCTGCTCCAGCAAGGTCAACCCTGCCAACAACTACCGCAACGGCACCCTCTACCCCGCGTACACAGCGGCCGCATACAAAGGCCTCTTCGAGCTCCAGGACCTCCACCACGTCAACCTCCTCTCCATGCTCAGCTGGTCCTTTGAGTTCGAAAACAAGGACTACTTCGAAGGCTTCCGTTCCCTTTCAACCAACGGCATCGATAAACCCATCCTCAACTTCTTCCGCATGGCGGCTCTGATGAAAGGCAGCCGCATCAGCACCACCAGCGACGGAAATGTGCCGCTCCGAACCCTGGTCGCAACCGGTGTACGCCTTGCGCCCGACGTAGACGCGCTCGCAACCCGATCCGACCGCATGGCCGCCATCATGCTCTGGAACTACCACGACGTGGACGCACCCGCATCCCCCACACCCACCACCGTCACCATCACCGGCCTTCCGCCAGAGGCACATCGCGTTCTGGTCACGCACTTCCGCATCGACGACACCCACAGCAACGCCTACACGGTGTGGAAGAGCATGGGTTCGCCTCAGCACCCAACCTCCGCGCAATACGCGCAGCTACAGAGCCAGGCCGGCCTCCATCTACTCACCTCGCCGCTCTGGAAAGATGTAAACGCGGGCCAAATCAAGCTCACCACCGACATGCCCCGCCAGTCCGTCTCGCTTCTACAAATCTCCTGGTAAGGCAAACGCAACGCCTCCGCCGCATCATCGCAGGATCGCAGAATCACAACCGAACTCTGGTCCTTCAGGCTGCGCTCGATCCATCGCCAGTTGTGACCGCTGGGAACGGTCGATTGGCCTTGAGCGGTGGTAACCGCCCTCGAAGGTCAGCCTGAAGGCTGGTCCAAAAGCGCTGTTGTCAGTCAAGGGATCACTTCCGCTCATGCGACTTGCAGGGAGTAATCAGGTTCGCGTAGGACTTCGGAGGAGTAAGTTTGTGACTCGGCGCTACAGGCCCGAAGATGAAGGCGAGCAGCAAATGATGCATGTAGCCCCACTCATAATTGCGATTGATGGGTTCGGTGCGGCAGGGAAGACGACGTTGGCAGAGGCTCTCTCCGCTGAACTAGAAAACTGCCCGGTTACCTGTCTGGATGATTTCTGCTACCCGCCGTCCGGTCGCCAGGGAGAATGGTGGGGAGACAACGTTGAAGGTTACGGCGTTGATGTGCAGAGATGCCGGGATCAGGTGCTCTTGCCCGCCAGCCGTGCGCAAGCATTTCGGTACCAAAGGCTGGATTGGAACGATTTCTCCCTGCAATGGACATCTCCTATCGAACCGACTGCGCAATTTCTGATCGTCGAAGGGACGCACTCACTCCGCAAGGAGTTGAGAGATTTTTACAAGGTAAAGGTGTGGCTCGATTCTCCGAGCGACTCCCAACTCGAGCGGATCGCCACACGGGATGGGGAGCACATGCTGCAACATTGGATCAACGAATTCCTACCAGCCGCGCAACGTTATCAGCGGGACCATGATCCTCGGTCGTGCGCTGACATCATTCTCCAGCTCGGTGACGGCCCCGAACCAATCCTACGATTGTTGCGTAATGTGCAGGGTTAGACAACGACGATGACGCGTTGAGGGGAATCCTGACCGTTGCACTTCGAGGGTCCTGAGAAACGCGCTTGTCGTCACCTGGCGAGCCGGGCCTGTTCCCAATCCGCGTCCGGGTGGCCAACTCATCCCATGCGACCTCCGGGTACAGATTTATCCCAGCACCGCTAAGCGCTCACATTAGCTTATCCAGCGTGATCGGTAGATCGCGAACGCGCTTGCCGCATGCGTTATAGATTGAGTTCGCAACCGCAGCGCCGGTGCCGGTGCCGATCTCTTCGATGCCGCGTGCGCCCATGGGCGTGTGCGGGTCGGGAATATTGGTCCACACGGTGTCTATCTCCG
The DNA here is from genome assembly GCA_965277145.1 of Acidobacteriaceae bacterium. Classification (GTDB taxonomy): domain Bacteria; phylum Acidobacteriota; class Terriglobia; order Terriglobales; family Acidobacteriaceae; genus Edaphobacter. Next base: position 3,819,891 of record OZ255717.1, on the reverse strand, counting down.
GCGCATCCGTGTGTACGGGAACGTGGTACTCGGAGAGGCTCGGATTCTCGATGCGTCCGGTGCGCTCGTCGAACTGGGTCTCTTCCATGAGGGCAAGCCCGAGCCCCATGATGCCGCCGGGAAACTGGCTGGCGGCGGTCTTCGCATTCAGGATGCGGCCGCAGTCGAAAGAACCGAGGAAATGGCCGACCCGCGTTTCGCCTCTAATCGCGTTTACGCGAACCTCAGCAAACATTGCATCGAAGGAATGCATAGCCCAATGCATGATTTCGAGCGCGGAAGTACTGGCGGAGGCTGCGGCACATCTTCCCCATCTCCGCTCAAAGCCAAAGTCGAGCCGCTCATTCAGATCACTGCTGCGGGGTCTGGCAAGGTGCTCGAAGTTCCAAAGCCCGTGGAGTTCCAGCTGCGCAAAACAAAGGTTCCGCTGGTCATGGGCGAACAGCGGCTCATCATCGCCACATGCGAGAAGGGCACGATCGAAGATCTGGATAAGATGAAGGACATCCAAGCCGGCTTGAACGTCATGAAGAACAAACCCCACTTACGTTGACGTCCCCTCCACCGAACCTTTCGCGATCGAAAGGTTGAACTGGCTGCCGACCCCGAACCGAACTCCCGCGGACTCTTTACCTCGAAGCCGGTTAAGGACCGGGCAGCACACATGCAGGGACGCACGGATTTTCGCATCGGCATGCCACGACTGCTCAACACCTATACGTACTCGCCGTTCTTCAACACCTACTTCGCCTCGCTCGGCTTGAAGTCCGAAAACATCCTCAAGTCCGACCGCGGCACCAAACACCGTAAAGGCCGCTTTCACGAAGGAAAATGCCGTCTTCGCCGAGCATGGCGTCTCGCATCTCGATCACACGCTCAACTTTCGCGACCATCACATCACAGTCCAGCAGATGTTCCAGGCCACGCTGCCCATGGACAAAGACATCTTGGACCGTCTGTTCAGCGACGAGGTTCGCGCTGGACTCAACAGACATCCGCTCTATCTCGCCGATGTTTGGAAGAACAAGTACTCCACCAGCACAACCACAAGGTCTGGGCGGCGAAGTTTACCGCGCGTCATCCCAACCTCGTCGCGTTTGAAGTTTCAAGCTTCGAATGCGGCCACGATGCGCCGATCTATGGCGTGATCGAGAGCATCATCGAGAGTTCCGGCACAACGTACTTCAGCTCCAATGTTCTCAATGAGAACAAGCTCTCGGGCTCCATCCGCATCCGCGTTGAAACCACCGACTACTTCCTGCGTTATCGGGAAGACGTGATCGCGTGCCGGAAAACAACGGACCGCCTTGAGGAAGATCCTAAGCGATACGTTGCCCAACGTACATCCGATCGACTTTCGCTCCAGTACTCAGCTTAGGTGTATGCTTTGGACGCAGCATATTGAAGATTTGAGCAATCTTGGCGTTCCTTTGCGGCGCTTGTACCAAGGCAGCTCTGTGTGAAGATCGGAGACCCTTCTGGCACCATGAACTTTCCAGCCATATAGCCTAAGTCGAAACGATTGGTGGACCTGATCGGGATCGAACCGATGACCTCTTCCATGCCATGTTACGAGTGCCACCCTAAGTTACTGACGGCACGCCACTTATGAGTCGGTAAACCCGGCAAAACCGGCCTAATCGGCAGTATTTGCTACCAAAATGCTACCAAAAATCCATCATCGGGCGATCGGGCTGTGCCGTGGGCGGGCAGCTCGATTGATGTTCATTTCCCGGGTTCTTCTGCTGTTCGGAGTTTGTCAAAACACAATTTTGTGCGCTCCTGACGCACACTAATCCCTACTAGTGAACTTGACTCGTGTTTACATATGCTCAACAATGTGCGTTATGAACGCACGAAGGTCATCTCGGCTAAACCATATGCTTCTGAGTCTGCCGGAGGGCTCCTTGCCCGTCTGGTGACAGAACACCCTTCTGAAGCAGCTCGGCACGGACGGCCTCATTGATCTGCTGACGGCTGCGGTTATCGGGAGAGACAACGATGGTGTTCTCCGGCTGCAGGGCGTAATCCCTGGCGATAGCCGCAATGCGTTCCTGCCTGTCTGGGATCTCGGTGATACGCCCTTGGCTAGCGAGCATACCGATGCCTTGCTGGGTATTGTTGTTCGCAAGCTCCTCGACGGCTTTCAGCAATTCAGTGTCTTTCTGCCTCATGATGCGGTCAAGTTTTGAGGTGCGCATCCCGGCATCTTGCATCTGCTCGAATGGCTTTCCGGCATCGACGCCCTGATGCTGCCTGGTGTCACCGATCACCAATACGCGGTCATTCGGATTGAGCTTGTCGAGGAAGGAACGCATCCGCCGCGTGCTGGCGAGACTCGATTCGTCCAGCATATAAAGGTGCCGCAATTCAGGGCTGGCGCTGGGGTGGTTGTCGCCACGCGCAAGAAAGCCCTGTAAGGTTGTAGCGTCGATTCCGACCTCTCGGAGTTGCGCCGATGCGCGGGAGGTTGGGGCGAAACCCTCGACGGTGTAGCCGCTCTTTTCTGCGCCTTCACGGATCGAAGCCAGCACAGTCGTCTTCCCACTGCCCGCGCGTCCCTGCAAGCCGTGAATGCGGTCCGTGGAATTGAGAATTTCCTCGATCACGCGTCGCTGCGTGTCGTTCAGGAAGTCCCGCGAACGAGCTTGATCCTGGGCCAACTCGGCACTCATGATGGGTTGGACTGTATTCTTTCCGGCCACAACATGAGCAATGTTTGCGCGTTCCGCGGCGATGGTTTCCGGTGTCGTGAAGCTACACCCCGAAGCGTATTTCGCGGTCTCTACAGAGTGGAAGTCACCGCGCTGGCGCCGCGCCTCGAAGTCGGCGCGAACCTCGGCATAGGTCGTTTCTCCCATGCCGCGCCGCAACGCATCGCGGAAGATGAGCCGTTCATCAGCGACGGCCTCACGCTCGAAGAGACTGTCGCGCGCATAGGTGACGGCTTCCTTCGCGCGAGTCGCTCGATCTGGATTACGCTCTTGCGTCTGAGCGCCTTCGCGGGCCTCACTGACGACTTGTCGCGGCTGGTTGCCGAACTCGGCGGCAACGATTCGATGGGCCTCTAGAACCTCTTCTCGCGTGAGAGTCTGCTTCTTGCCGCGTGTGGAGTGAGCTGCGATCTGCGCGGCTCTAGGGCCGCTCACACCACTCCTTTTCCATCTCATCCTTGATCTGTTGCGACCGCAGGCTCGATGCGTCGAGATATGACTGGCTATAGCCTTTCACCTCTGGTGCGCCGCTCTTTCCCGGCTCGATTTCATAGCCGAGATCACGCAGCCGATACATCAATTCGGACTGGTAGACCGCCGTGGCGAATTGCTTGCTCTCAAAGAATGGCCGTTCCTGAAGAGCCCTCGTGGAACCATCCGCTCGTTCGGTGACATTAAAGATAACGGCATGGGTATGGAGCTGGGGCGCGGCGTAGCCATCGACGGGCCGAGCGGTGTCATGTTCAAACTTCGCCACGACAAACTTCCCGGTGTTCTCGGCTGGGTTATTGCCGCCGATCCGCGCGTGCGTGTACTTTTCCAGTTCGTTCAGTGCCACCGTTACAGCGGCGGCGTGGGCCTCACGGACCCGGTCGTCCCCTCCCACCAAGGCTGTCAACGAAACAGACTTTGGCGCGGAAAAGGTAGCATCCCAACCGGCGCGATGTTCGACTGCTTTGACGGTCTTCCCGCTGGCCGTCTGATACTCCACTGGCTCTCGGTGGCGAACCATCTGGACCTCGGTCTGCGGATGTTGGCCCTCCGAGAGACGGGAAAACTCCTGGGCTGTCACCTCGCCGGAGAGTCCCAGCGAGGTTGCGAGCCGACCCTGCCATTCTCCCTTTACCTCGTCGCCCTGCCTGTAATAGCTCTGGGCGGCAGAGGTGTACTCCAGTTTGTGATAGGTCTGAGCCTGTCCTGAACTAAGCGCCTTTGGAATGGTCATCATGGCTACATCTCCCGGATGTATTCAGGACCATGCACCTCTTCCTGTTCTGTGTCGGCGACCACGATGGAAGTAGGAGCAGGCGCGGGCCGGCTCACTTCGCCGGCGCGAGTCGACTCATTCACATCTTGCTTGGGCCACGGAATGGGATTCTTTTCGAGCGCCAGTGGCGCATCGTTCGCCACCGTTTCTGACGCATCTGTTGACCTCTGGTTCTGATGATGCTTCCACGTTAGCGGTCTTCGGAGCGCGAGGCTTGAGGGTATCGGGATCGAAGCTCATCTCGCCGTCCGGGGACCTACGGGGCAGGAATCCCGGTGTTGGCGTTGGCAGGTCCATGTAGTCAAATGCGAACCTGGCCACATTGTTGCCCAATTTCAAATAAGCATGGCGATCATCGAGCCCCGTGATCTCCGAACCCATCACAAGAGGCTCTATCTGACGTTCCACGGTGAAGTTCTTGCCTGATCTTGAGCCATCGAACTTCGTCTCTTTTCAGTCGCTCGATCTCGACTTTGCCGATGGCCTCCGAGATCCATTCGGCGGCTTTGGGTTCCGCAGTCTTCATGAAGATCTTGGTGGCGGGCTGGGAGAGCATGACCTCAGCCAGATGCCCATAGATGACTTCAAGCTGGGCCTTACCCTGGAAGCCCAACACCAATGGATTTTTCGACTTTCTGTTTTCGGTGATCGCCGTGTGGAGCTGCGGGAGCTTCTGCAAGCTCGCCAACTCGTCGATCACAAACCAGACGGGCTTCTGCCCAGGCTGCGGCGCGGTGAGCAACCGCATGACGAGCAAATCAATCCACAGCGAATGCAGCGGACGGAGCGTTTCCCGTTCGGGCGGACGCGACGTGATGAAGATCCAACCTTTCCGTTGTTTCGCCCATGTGCGGGCGTTCCAAACGGGCCGCTTCTCATCCTTTTGCGGTAGGAGGCGGAAGCATTTTTACCGAAGCTCAACTTCCAGGTCATCCGCCGCACGATCGCGACGCTGGCCCAGAGGAAGGGCACGGTCAAGGATGTTCAGGGAGTCATGCGGCACACCCGTGTCGCAACCACGACCGACATCTATATGCAGGAGATTGCGGAGGGAGTACGCGCAACCGTCGACTCCATCCACGACGAGCTCGACGGCACGATGAAGAGGCTGGCCGGCAAGGTAGGCCCGCAGACGGCAACAACAGCATCCGCGCTGGTGAATTAGCGCGGGCGAAAATTGTTGGCGATGAACTCGAAGCGAGACGCTTCAGAAGGGAGATGAGCGATGCCAGGCATAGTTGAGCAACGAGGCAAATTGATATTTGCTACCAAGTTGCTACCAAACTGTTTTTGGGGTGTCCGCTATGTTGTTGAAATAATTGGTGGACCTGATCGGGATCGAACCGATGACCTCTTCCATGCCATGGAAGCGCGCTCCCAGCTGCGCCACAGGCCCACACTTTGGGAGGGACTCGTTCTATTCTGGCCGACTAGGGCTCTTTCGTCAACGACGATGTGTGAGCAAGGCGAGGGAACAGGAAGAAGCGATCTGTGGCAGCGTGTTCGGTCCGATCGGGTACTCGCGGAAGTTTTACATGATCCAAACGGGACCAAAGTGTGCCTATCCGGTGTCTAAGAGGTCAGAGTGAGCGAGCACTCGGCCGCCGGCGGCGCAGTTTGGGTTTAGAGTTGCACAACCTCCAGCAGAGGTCGTACTTTACAGGGAGAGAATGATGCAGGCGGGAGTCGCGATGGCAAATCTAGCGAGTGCAATCGGACTTCAGGCGGAGGACGCGTCGCTGCTTGCTGAGCTGAAGGCCGGCTCAGAGGAAGCGTTTGCTGTTCTGATCGCGCAATATCATCAGCAGATCTTTTCGCTGATCGCTCGCAGCCTGAACGATCCGACGGAAGCAGCGGACGTTACTCAGGAAGTGTTTATCAAGGTGTTTCGCAGTATCCGCAGCTTCAATGGAGAGGCGAGCCTCCGGACGTGGCTGTATCGGATTGCGCTGCGGGAGGCTTCCAACCGCCGCCGGTGGTGGAGCCGGCACAAGCGGCAGGAGATCACGATCGATAGCTCCGACCGTGAGGCGGACGAAGATGCGGCACCACTCCTGGAGTTTCTGGCGGCAAAGGGCGAGAGTCCGTTTGACCATGCGGCGCAGGGTGAGGTCAGGGCTCGCATTGATGCTGCCTTGCGAGATCTGCCGGAGCAATTCCGAACGGTGGTGGTTCTTCGAGAGATCGATGGCTTCGCCTATGAGGAGATTGCAGAGGTTCTGAACGTGAATCTTGGAACGGTGAAGTCGCGCTTGACCCGAGGACGAAGCATGTTACGTGGATTGCTCAGCACGGAGGTCCTGTCTAACCATCCGAGCGATGGTCTCGCGAGCCGGTTTCAGACAGGCAAGGCGACGCGATGAATCCTGTTCTGAAGGTCTCAGAGCTGATCAGATCCAGGCGTGTCTCGGACGAGTGCGGTTCGGTTCAGGAGGGATTCTCAGGATACATCGATGGAGCTGTGTCCGGCCGCAAGATGCAGCAGATCGATGCTCACCTGAGACGTTGCCCGGCGTGTCTGGGAGAGTTCGAGACGGCTTGTCGGATTCAGCAGGAATTAGCGGCATTAGGCCCGGTGCGGCCACCTCTGGATCTCGCGTTGCGCTTGCGTCTGGCGATCTCGCATGAGAGTGCCCGGTCGGCTGGTGCTCGAGCGGAACGGCTTGCGCTGAAGTGGCAGAATACTGTACGACCGTTTCTGTTGCAGGCCTCGGCGGGTTTGGCGGGCACGATCGTTCTTCTAGGTGGAATCGCGCTTCTGGTGGGCATTGTGGCCGCGCCCCAGCCTGTGATGGCGAACGATGAGCCTCTGGGAGCGATGACTACGCCACACTACATGTATTCGGCAGCGCGGCCACGGGCGATCCAAACGACGCACGACACAACCATAGTTGTGGAGGCGTCGGTGAATGATCGTGGGCAGGTGTACGACTATCGGGTTGTTTCGGGGCCGGAAGATCTCGCGGTGCAGCAGCAGGTGCTGGACCAGCTCTTGTTGAGTGTGTTTGAGCCCGCGCGAGTATTTGGTATCCCGGTCCGCGGTCACGTGGTTCTAACGTACGAGGGCATCTCGGTTCGCGGCTAACGGGCCGAGCGGACCTGGTCGGGCGAGAAGCTGTGGTTTGCCAACGCTCTGAGCGCTCCCCTAAACTTCACAGGTGCGTCCCTCTACTGTGTATTCCTCTTGGCTGCTATCGCGCCACCTACGGAAAGACCCCACTCCTTGTTCCCGGGTGAGGCTGGTTTCTCGTCGCGTACTGATGATGGTTCTATCTGCGACGACCTGTTGCGCAGTCGCTCAGAGCCAGAGCTCTTCGAGCAGCAGTGCATCGGAGAGCAGCCAAACGTCAGCGCCACAGACTTCCAGCAGCCGACAGAAGCCCGGAACCCAGCCCGAGGCGGCCGGCGCGGCGGTTACGCTTGAGACGAGCGAGCCGCTGTTCGACCTTGCCGTCGCGCTGAACGCGTGCGGGTACGACGCGGATCTTGCGGACTCGAACCCTGTCCGGCGCGAGGTTCGGCGGGACGTTGACGAGGCCGTCAACGCTTCGGCAAAGGCGCGCGAAAGCAGAGACGCTCTCTGCACGTACATCCAGCAGCATACGCTCGCGGACCGCGGCAGAAACATCGCCCAGTACGTGTCCTTGTCGCTCTTTTTGACGCCGGAGCTGACGCCAAGCGTGGATGAGACCGAGCTTCCGCCGGATTCGACTCAGATTGTCAACATCCTTCCGCTGCTTCGGACGTTCAACGAGGAGACGCGACTTCATGTGATCTGGCTTCGCCACCGGCCGCAGTACGAGGCGCTAGTGAATGGGCTGCATGACCAGCTGACGCGAATGATTCTGAACACCAACATCTATCTGCGATCGGCGGTGAGCAGCTACGATGGCCGACGATTCCTGGTACTTCTGGAGCCGATGCTGGCGCCTTCGGCGGTGAACGCTCGCATCTACGGCCCGAACTACGTGATCGTCACCTCGCCCAACGGGGAGGATGCTGCGAGCGCTCATATGGAGCAGATCCGGCACACGTATTTGCATTATGAGGTGGAGCCCATGGTGTACGCGCGGGCGGCGGCAATGGACCGGCTCCTGCCGATGCTGAAGTCGGTTGCCGATGCGCCCCTGGATTTCACCTATAAGTCGGACATCGTTGCTCTGCTGGCCGAGTGCTTGATCAAAGCCATCGAAGCTCGAACGATGGAGACCGGGATTCAGAAGCCGAAGCGGCCGGACAGTATGCGCCTGCGCGGCGATGCGGAGCGCTACGAGGCGGAGATGAACCTGTATAACCGTGAGGCCGAAGCAGCGCGGCGGCGATCGGTGGACCTGGCCATGCGGCAGGGATGGGTTCTGGTGGATTACTTCTACGGCCAGCTGATTGCGATGGAGCGGGACGGCATCAGCCTGAAAGACAATATAGGGCCCATGGTGTACGGCATGGATGTCGACCGGCAGCGGCACCGTGCGCGCGAGATCACGTTTCTGCCGGAGGCGACGCACGACGTGGTGGCGCGGCAGGTGATGCCCCCCTCTGGGCTGGGATTGGCGGAGTTGAAGATGATGCAAGGCGATGCAACCGGGGCGGAGGAGATCGCCGGCAAGGCGCTCGCCGACCCGCATGCCGACCACGCGGAAGCACACTACATCCTGGCGAGGATCGGCGTGATGGAGCGGCAGCCCGAGGAGGCGATCGCTCATTTCCAGCAGGCTTTGGCGACGTCCAAAAATCCACGGACGCTGGCTTGGTCGCACATCTATCTGGGCCGGTTGTATGACACGGCGCCGGATCGCAAGCGGGCCGTTCAAGAGTATCGTGCGGCCCTGGAAGTCCCAGGAGGTCAGCCGGATGCACGAGCTGCGGCAGACAAGGGGTTGCGCGCGCCGTTTGCGCTGCCAAAGCGGGAGACGCCGGTTGCGTCTGACAGCGAGGATGCGCCGTTAGATCCGAGCGGCAAGGCCGAGAAGGACGCGTATCGCCCTCCCAACCCTAAGTAGGTTGGAAAGCGCCCGACACTTACGCTCTAAACCGTCTGCCACACGCGTCTCTTGTCGAATTCGATAAAGTAGATGCTAGGAGCCCCTCTATAGCGGGGACGGACATTGAACCAGCCTAGATCCATCTCGATCTCACTCGCGGACAGTCTGACGGGCCATGTGTTTCGCGATCCGGCGCTGCTTGAACGCGCTCTGACGCACCGGTCTCTGGCGTTTGAATCCGATCCTGAGACAGCGCTCGATCCGTTGACGAACAATGAGCAGATGGAGTTCGTGGGGGATGCCGTTCTCGGGCTGGTCGCCGCCGAGTACCTCTACCGGCGATTTCCCCATTCGCGCGAGGGTGAGTTGACACGGCTGCGGGCCTCGCTGGTCAGCCGTGTGCATCTTGGGCGGGTGGGGGAACGCATCGGAGTTGGCAAGTCTCTTCGGTTGGGTCGAGGGGAGGAGCGCACAGGCGGTCGGCAAAAGACAGCTTTGCTCGCCAATGCGCTCGAAGCGGTGATCGCTGCGCTGTATCTGGACGCCGGTATCCCGGCCGCGCGGAAATTTATCGAGCAGCATGTGATCGAGCCTTCCCTTCCCGATCTGGCGCGTGCGTTAGGACAAGGTGGGACCTTTAGCGGCGCCATCGGCGACTTCAAGTCTGCCCTGCAGGAGCGTTTGCAGGCGATCGGCGGGGGTCGGCCAAGCTACGTCACGCTTGAGGAGACAGGACCGGACCACCAGCGACAATTTCGCGTGGAGGTGCGGCTTGAGGCGGACGGCGGTGTGTTGGAGCCGCTCGGAGAAGCTGTCGCCGGGAGCAAGAAGGCGGCACAACAAAGAGCGGCGCGCATTGCATTGGACCGCATTGCCGACAACCGCACTGCCTACAACGGCATTGCTGGCAAGGATCGGCGCGCTTCGAGCGCAGCCGAGGTTGCTGATTGAGCGATCCGCCCGTGTCTCAGAGCGATCCACCTCTCCTGTCTCACTCGCAGGTGGAAGCCGGGAGACCGGAACATGGCGGTCGAAGACCACAGGCCGGCCCCACGAAGAGGACACCTGTACGACACCTCGCCGTGCATGGCTATCGCGCGGACCTGTTCTCCGCTATTCGTTCCTTTCTGCCGTTGGTGGTGATCGCCCTGTTTATCACGACGTTTCTGATCCAACCCTCGCGAATTGTGTCTGGATCGATGGAGCGAACGCTTCTGATTGGGGACTTTCTCCTGATCGAGAAGGAGCCGCCGGATAGACCTGACGCACTTCGGTTTGCGAACCCACTGCCCCGCGCCGACGTCCATCGCGGCGATATCGTCGTGTTTCGTTACCCGGTCGATCCCTCGCTGCACCTGGTGAAACGCGTGGTGGGCATGCCGGGAGATCGTCTGAAGATTCGCGACGGCGTTGTTTTTGTCAATGAGCGAGCGCTCCCAGAGCCCTACACCGTATATGGGCCGAGCCGGCGGGATCCGTTTCGGGACGATTTCCCGCACCTTTCGAGCACCGATCCCGAGGTGACCTCGCGGTGGTGGACCGAGCTTCATCTGCTGGTCGAAAATGGGGAACTGACAGTTCCGCGCGAACGGTACTTCGTGCTTGGGGACGATCGGAATAACAGCGAGGATAGCCGGTACTGGGGTCTGGTTCCGCGAGCGGCGATCGCAGGCAGACCGCTTCTCATCTACTTCTCTGTGCGTCCACGCGAAGGTGCCGGCGAGCTTGGGCGCGAGTCCGGGTTTAGGGATGCAGATGCTGCCTCGCCCCGGGGCGACATCAGCAATGCTCCCTTCCCGTCCATCCGTTGGAAGCGCATTCTGCGAGTAATTCGGTAGCGCAGGGGTGTGACTTTGGCGTCAGCATCGCGGTTCTGGGCCTTTCTGGATGAGGTCTAGCGGTACACTGGCAGAGACCCCGCGGAAGAGCGGAGAAGAGAGAGACCGTGAAGACTGCCACGCTCGAAGCGGAACCAATCGTCGCTGAAACGCCCGCGACCGAAGAGAAAGAGACAGCGCTTGAGTCGCTGAGTTCGATCTGCAGCGTGCTCGCGGTCGGGCTCTTTGTAATGACGTTTATCTTCCAAAATTTTGAGATCCCTTCAGCCTCGATGGTGAAGACGCTTCTGATTGGCGACCACGTTCTGGTCGATCGTATCTCGCTGGCTCCGCCTGCGCGATGGGCGCCATTCATGTTCTACCGCAATGTGCATCGTGGGGACGTAATCGTGTTTCTGAAGCCGGGCGAGCCGGATCTCTTTCTGGTCAAGCGCGCGATCGGGATTCCGGGCGACCGGATCCATCTCCGGAACGGCGTTGTTTACCTGAACGGTGTCGCGCAGAACGAGCCGCAGGCAGGAAAACCAACCTCGGATGGAAACCCGATGCACGCCTACAACGCCTACCGCGACGACTTTCCCGCGGTTGCGCCGAGCAGCAATGACGACGTGACGGCGAGCTGGGCAATCGATCTACCGTCGCATATCCAAGGAGAAGATCTGGTCGTACCACCGGGAAAGGTTTTTGCCTTAGGTGACAACCGGACCGAGAGTCTTGATGGACGCTTCTGGGGCTTTGTGCCGAGGGAGAACATCGTTGGGCGGCCGCTGTTTGTGTACTGGTCGTTCAAGACGCCTGCTGACCAGATCAACAAGCAGAGCATCGGGGAGCGCCTGAGCTTTGTGGGACACATCTTGATCCACATCTTTGACCAGACGCGCTGGAATCGAACGCTGCACCTCGTGAAATAAAGAAAGCGACGTGCTGGGTTCTATAAACAGCGCCAGACACGTTCGGGAGCGCAGCATGCGAGGTGTACGGGATACCGGACAGATCGATACATCTCGTTCCTGGGTGGCTTCGGACGCAGGAAACGCGAGTTCCGCAGCCAAAGGTCCCCGGAGTATCCCGACCTCGATCCGGCGTTTGGGCTTGCGGTCTAAGCTGCTCAGCCTGCTGGCCATCCTTCTGCTGATTGCGACCCTGCTTCTTGTGCCGCCGCTTGTAAGCCTGAACCGGTACCAGCGCCGGATCAGCACCAGCATTGGACTGAGTCTAGGGCGTCGCGTTCACCTAGACCATGTCGCTCTGAATCTTCTGCCGTTGCCAAGCTTCACGCTGACAAACTTCGTCGTGGAAGAGGCTCCCGAATTCGGTTCGGAGCCGATTATCCGTTCCAATTCCGTGCAGGCAACGCTTCGGGTGAGTTCCTTGTGGCGGCGGCGAATTGAGTTCTCAAGAATCAGTTTCAGCGAACCGAGTGTGAACCTTGTGCATGCGCCCAACGGCGGCTGGAACGTTGAGAGCGTCCTTCTGGAGGCAGCTCACATCGAGGCCGCGCCGACGGGACAGGCGGAGGCCGGCGACGCTCCCAGATTTCCCTATATCGAAGCGAAGGGAGCTCGCATCAACTTCAAGGAAGGACTCGAGAAGAAGCCGTTTTCGCTAGTGGACGCGAACTTCGCGCTCTGGCTTCCCAGGCCGCGGGAATGGCGCATGCGCCTCGATGCCCAACCTCTGCGCACAGACACATACGTCTCGGACTCTGGCGCGTTGCAGATGGAGGCGACGCTCGGTCATGCATCTACGCTCGGTGCGGTCCCAATCACGCTCGACGCAAGCTGGCGTGGAGCGCCGCTTGGCGAGGCAAGCCGGATCGTCTTCGGACAGGATGTGGGCCTGCGCGGAGAGCTTATTCTTTCGACAAATCTGCACGGAACGCTGGGGCAGGCCGAGGTGCATACGCGGCTGCGGGTAAAAGATCTTCGCCGCTCGGAGTTTGTTCCCGTGCAATCGTTGCAAGTAGATGTGGAGTGTGCGGGGAATGCGACGGAGCTTCTCCACAGCTTTGAGAATCTGAGGTGCGGTTTGCCCCTTCCAGGAGGAAAGAACGGTACGGTCGCACTCACCGGCACAATCCCCGATGTTCGCAATCTTAAGTCCTCGAGTGTTCAGGTGGGCGCTGCCCGAATTCCGGCAGAGGTGCTTCTGAGCTGGTTCCGCGTCGCCAGCGCAAGAACGCCGCCGCAGACGTCTCTCACGGGAGTTCTTTCGGGGAGCCTGAGCCGCGATGCCGGGGAGGCGACAGCCGGGATCGAGCCACCTTGTTGCGCACCCAGAGATCCGCCGGGGAGCATCTGGAGCGGACAGGCGGAGATCTCCGGAGTTGAGGTGCGCGGGTCCGCTCTGGGCGCCACGCCTGTCGTGTTTGGCGACATGATCCTAAACACGGAAGTTGGTTCCGCGGTGAGTTCGGGAGGTCGGCGGAGCATGCCTCGTGGGGCGTATGTAAGTCAGCCGGATGAGCCGGTCTTTGTCCTCAGGCCCACCAGAGTGGCGCTCGACGGAAAGAACGAGGTCATGCTGGACGGTTCTTTCAACGCGAGCGGATACTCTCTCCACGTGAGCGGGACAGCCAATCCAGAGCGTCTGGTCGCGCTCGGGGCCGCGTTCCCGCAGTTTGGGGACGGGCTTGCCGAGATGCTGGCAGCGTCTGCCGACACAGATCCGGTTCGGCTGGATCTGACCGCACATCGCGACTGGGGCGGACCTCAGGTCTGGACTGATCTGCGCGAGCGAACAGTCAGCGGGACTGTATCGCGACCACGTGGCGCGACTCGGCGATCTCGGGCACGAAGCCGTCGTTGACCTGGACCTCCTGCGGCTGACCTTCGAAAACGATACGTACGGAGGCACTGGAGCGTCCCAGGACGAGCAGTCGCTCGGTAGCGGTGAGCGTGCCGGATCGTACGGTCACGGGAACTTCAGCTGAGGCGCGTCCGTCGTTGTGGACCTCGACGACCACGAGCGCGCCCATGTTCCCAGCAGGCAAGGGTCTGCTGATCGCGCTGACGACGCGTAGATCGGGCAGGCCTTTGTCGGTGTACACCCAGTCGTCAAAGAGCCAGTCCAGCTTTCGGCGCGCGACCTGTTCAAGAGCACGCTGAAAGCCGGCTGGATCGGCGTCGAGCTTCGGCTCGCGGCGGACCTCCCGCAGGGCGTGTTGGAGGTTCGCATCACCGACTACGGAGCGAAGCATGAGCAGCACCGCCGTGGCTTTGGTGCGGTAGAAGACCTCGCGTGAAGATCGGTTGAGGCTGTCGTCCACCTTCGATTTCACCCCTTCCGGCGGACCTGCCCCTGCGTCCGCCTCCGCCAGTTGCAGAGCACCGAGGTCCGGCGCAAACTGTGCCTGAGCGGCTGCGCGACCTGCACGCTGTTCGGTCCAGAGCAGCTCCATCAACTCCGGAACCCCTTCGTCCAGCCAGAGCTGCGTCGAGTGGAAGAATGCGTGCGCAAGCGGAACAGCCAGCTCTGTCGCCAGGTCGTTCGGGGCTGGGGCGGGCGTCCCGTTCGTGCTCATCGGCATCACAGCAAACGCTTTATCCTCAAAGCGTTCCCCGGCGTGATCGAGGATGGTCAAGTCCTGAGCAGGATGTTCGTCCAGCCAATGCGCGAGCAGTGGGCGGAGAAGCTCGGCAGCATCGGAGTACCGCTCCAAACTGCGATCGGCATCGTCGCGCTCGGTTACAGCTGAGACGAGCCTGCCTTTGGTCCTGGCCGGAGTCGCCGTCACAAACAGGTTCGGACTTTGGAAGCCGAGCCGCGGTAGCCTCCACTCTGCCGTCGCTACGCCCTGCGACTCTGCGTTCGGAGCGTTGCTGTCGTCCCGAACGGAGACGATCGACTGCGGAAGTCCGCAGAAATAAGCCGCGGCTGGAGCTTCTCCGCGGAAAGAGACGCTCAGACGGAGGCGAAACGGCGCGGCCTGGGATTGCTGACGCTGCTGACCTTCAGCGTCGTGGAGTTCGGAGCTATCGCCCAGGAACACCTGCCGCGCGGCAACCGGGAACCAGAGGACATGGCCGAAGCCACGGAGCGCAGTGGTCTCTGGGCCAATCTCGTCCCAGTCCCGAAAGCTCGCTTCGGTCGGCTCCATGCCAAGCCGGGAAAGCCGCTCGGCGCTCTGGTGGATCTCGCCGGAGTACGCCGCTGTGAGGTCGACCGAGGCGCCCGGCGGCAGCGGCTCTGCAAGATGCACGATTGCTTCCTGCACGGCTCCCGTGTGGTCGGCGTCCGTTTGGATAGAGTGCTGGTCAAAGTTGAGGGTCTCGATCCGGCTGTTGCGGCGCATCGAGAAGCTCTCCCAATGGAGGGTCGACGAGATCTGCAGGGGAAGGAGGCTGATCGGCGCCGGCCCACGATTGCGGACGCCGATCCGCGCCAGCACGGAGATCTTCGCCTCCTCCGGAGCGAGGTGGAGATCGAGATCGTACGCCGTAATGGCAAGACCCGACCGCTGTGCATCGGTGATGTTGGCAATGGGTTCCGCTGATGTCGCTGCTGGACGACCGGAGCTGGCCTGCATGGCTGCGAGACATATGCTGGCCGAACATGAGGGCATCTCCGCCCCGAGCGAGAGGAGCGGAGGGCAGAACGCAAGCAGAAGGGGCAGCGAGAGGAGGCGCACCTAGCTGCCCAGACCTTTGCGGGCCTTCTCCGTCTTCCGCGTCTGTGAGGTTTGCTCCGCTGATGTCGGAGTTGCAGAGGCACGGCGCTGTCGCATCGCTTCATACATCACGATCGCACCGGCGACCGAGACGTTGAGGCTGGAGACTCGCCCGGACATCGGGATGCGGACAAGGTGATCGCAAGTCTTCTTAACCAACTCGTGCATGCCTGCACCTTCGCGGCCCAGAACCAGAACGCAGTCTGTCTTGAAATCGAAGTCGGTGTAGTCGACCGTGCCGCGCTCGTCGAGCCCAACCACCCACAGATGTCGGCTCTTCGCCTCTTCAAGCGATCGAACCAGGTTGGTAACGCGCGCGACGCGGACGTGCTCGGAGGCCCCGGCCGAGGTCTTTGCGACCGTAGCTGAAATGGGAGCGGACCTTCGCTCGGGCAGAATGACTCCGTCAACGCCGGCGGCATCACACGTGCGCAACAGGGCGCCCAGGTTGTGGGGATCCTCGATTCCGTCCAGGGCAAGAAGAAATCGGTACTTCCCTGCTCCGGTTGGGCTGCGCAAGAGGTCGTCGAGACCGAGAAGCTTTCGGCTGGCGGCAAGCGCAAGCACACCTTGATGCGCGTCCGTGCCTGCAAGGCGGGCCAGCTGCTCTCGGGGTTCGAGCGAGACACGCACGCCCGCTTCACGGCACATCTGAAGCAGCTTCTGAAGCCGATCATCGTGGCGGTCCCGAGCAACGATTACCCGGTCGAGTTGGCGTGCGCCCGAGCGGATTGCTTCCTCTACCGGGTGCAGGCCATACAGGACATCCATCAGTTAAGTTTACAGTTAGCCTGGGGCCCAGCCCTATGTGGGACCGCCGCGGTGACGGGGGTTCGATGACCACCTGTGGACGACACAGAAATGTGCGTCTTTTTAGTCCCGGGCCGCGTCCAACTTGGTGATGCGAGCCACTTCGCTTCCAATCTCCGCCGCGCAGGCGCTTGAGTTGCAGCAGCAGAACGCCGCGATTGCTCGCGGTCTCAAGCGTCAGGACCCTGAGTTGCTCGACAGCCTGATCGAACAGTTTCAGCACCGGCTGATGCGCTATTTACTCTTTCTGACCGGAAATCGTGAACTCTCCGAAGATCTTTTCCAGGAGACATGGATGCGTGTTCTGCTCCGTGGGGGGCAGTACAACGGCAGGGCGCGCTTCGATACCTGGCTTTTTACAATCGCCCGCAACCTTGTGATCGACCTTTCGCGCAAGCGAACCATGGCCAGTCTCGACGCAATGTGCGATAGTTCGGACGACGAGCGTCCTCTCGACATTGCTCTTGACGGCCCATCGCCTCTGGAGCAATTTGAAACTCGGGAAGAGCGCGCGGAGGTAAGCGAGATCCTGGTGAAGCTTGAAGCCAATTCGCGAGAAGTTGTTCTCCTGCGGTTCTTTGAGGAGCTGTCCCTGGAAGAGATTGCCGGCGTCACCCGTGCTCCCTTGTCCACCGTGAAATCACGGCTGTACCGTGGTTTGGCGGCGCTGAAGCCAGAGGTCGAGAAGCTCCGTGCCTACCGCTCCGCCGAGGTAGGCGCATGAAGAAATCGGCGGATGCTTCGGAAGCGGAAGGCCAATTCCGCCGAGACGGGGAACAGACTTATATCTCAGGTATCAGAACTCTGTCTGCCGGTGGTGCTCGCGCAGAGGTCGTCAATCGTACTCATCGCGTCGTTCGTGAACGTGCCCGCACCCTGGCCGTCCGGCGTCAGCGTGGCCGAACCCTTTGGATTCCGCTTGCCGTTTGCTCGGTATTACTCCTAATCATCTCCGCAGCAGTCTGGAACGTCTTTGATCAGTATGAAGTCTCCCCGACCGGGATTCCAGACGCGAGTGCGCAGATGCTGGTCCTTCTCCTCTGGTTTCTGCCGGTTTCCGCGCTCCTGCTCGTCATGGTCTGGTTTCGCCGAGCGCGTATCTCCAGCGGAAACGACCTGACGTGATGAGCTTTCCCTTTAAGGACGACATCTTGAGCACGACATCGGCTGACAGCTCCAACTTTCATTCAGAGGAGCGCGCAAGGGCGCAACGCGACGATCTAAGCATTATCCCTCTGTGGTCGGTGATTCTTGCTGTTCTGATGTTTGTCGCCGTCCAGTATCTTTTTCACGGCGTAATGCCGCACCACAAACATGAACTCCTGCCCATGCGCTTACTGATGGGCTACACGTATGGCACAGCCATCGCAAGCTACGTTCTGCTTGTGGGATACGTCAGCCGCGATGTCCGTCGAAGAAATATGTCGGCGCGACTTTGGATGCTGATTGTGATCCTGATGCCGGGAGGGATCGGCGCGGTCGTGTACTTTCTCCTCCGGCAGCCCATGCTTCTGCGTTGCCCACATTGCTCGTCCGAGATCGCCAGCACGTGTCATTTCTGCCCACAGTGTCAGTTCCAGGTGGCTCCTGTGTGCGGCCAATGTTTTCGCGGCGTCCGCATCACGGATGTCTTCTGCGCTCATTGCGGGCGCGATCTGGCACGCGATGGAGCACCGGCGCGTCTCGCTGCGTATCGAGAATAGCTGACCGAGCCTATGACCCTCACGGCTCTCATCATCGACGACGAACCGCTTGGGCGTCAGGAGTTGCAGTACCTGCTCGAAGGCGCGGAAGATGTGCAGGTTCTTGCCCAAGGCTCGAACGGCATTGAAGCCATTGATCTGATTCGCCAACACCATCCCGACCTGGTTTTCCTGGACGTCCAGATGCCGGGCCTCGACGGGTTCGCCGTCCTCAAAAAGCTTCTGGAACGGAAGATCCGACTTCCGCAGATCGTCTTTGCCACCGCATTTGACCAGTACGCGGTGCGGGCTTTCGAGGTCAATGCGGTCGATTACCTGCTGAAACCCTTTAGCAAACGGCGTGTGCTCCAAACTATAGAGAAGGCCAAGCGGCGGATCGCGGAGTTGCCCAACGCAAGCAACGCCTTCGCGACTGCAGCGAACAGCACCTCGACCTCAGACTTGTCTCAGATTGAGCATGCTCCTTATCCGCCAGTCGACCCTCCACCCGCATCCACGGCAACCGTCGCTGAAGCTACACCCAGCCACGGCACAGAAGCCAAACTCGACGCTCTGCTTCGCTTGCTTGCGGAACAGACGCAGGCTGCTCGCTCGCTTCTGCGACCACAACCTCCGTCTACGACGAGCATGCAATCCGGTCGAGTCGTCGTTCGCGCGCAGAATCGCTTGTTGCTCGTCGATCAGCGAGAGATCTGCTTTGCAACCATCGACGGCGGTGCGATCACCGTGACGACTCCCACGCTTGAAGGATTGTCAAACTGTCGCACCCTTGAAGAACTCACGGATCTTCTCGATCCAGAGACCTTCTGGCGCGCGCATCGATCCTTCGTTGTGAACCTGCAGCATATTCGTGAGGTTGTTCCTTGGTTTAAATCGACATATCAGCTGCGCATGGATGACGCGAAGAAAACCGAGATCCCGGTGAGCCGATCGCAAACCAAAAGACTGCGCGAACTCTTCAACCTGTAAAGTCCGCCGGGGAACGAACCACAGACCGTCTCGCCACCCTTACCGAGAGCGGTGACGTGGGTTGAAGTCGAAACGATAGATGACGCCCAGGCTCACCGGTGTGCTCCAGACCGATTCCTCATAGGGCCGGACAGGCGTGCGCCAGCGCTGGTACTGCACGTCGGCCTTCACAGCCAACCGTTGAGTAAGGTCCATGTCCACACCGATGCCTGGGGAGTACACGGTGGAGGACGTTCGAAGATACACGAAATTGCCGACAGCAATTCCATTCGGGTAGTTCATCGCGCCCGTGCCGATAAGCAAGTCCACATACGGATGGAAGCGCTGGACGTAAGTGCCTTCCAGCTTGACGCCGCCGAGAATGTCCCTCTCGCCGTCAACCTGCCCCTTCCAGAACGGGTAGGTTCCGCGCACCTCGATCGATGGCCGCACGCCGCGAAAGTTCGTAAAGGTCAGGTCGCCGCCGGCCGTGATGCCCGCATTATGGCCGCCGTAGAGGCCTGTGTACGTGCCTGTTGCAGCGCCAAAGGCAGAGAGGTGAAGCGGCTGCTGGGCAGTCGGTCCGCTTTGTCCAGCAGCTGCAAGCGAGAGCGTCAGGGCCGCGACCGCGAAGACGCCTACCCGCGCTAAGTGACACCATTTCCGCATCTAGGAAACCTCCGCTCTGGTGTCAGACCACGTTTCAGGTGGAAAGGTTGTGGTGCACGTCTGTCCTTAAGTGGGACATACATCGTCAAGGAAACTAGACCAGCTTAAGAACCTGATCGAGGTCCGCGGCGATGCGAGCGATCGTGCCAAGCGTCGCGGTGACGCGGGCAACGTCCTTGATCGACTGTGCGATCTGTGCCGCAGAACCGTCGATGGACCGTGCGAGCACCTGAAACCCTTCATCGTCAGCCTGAATCATCGCAGCAACAAGCAGCCGTTGCTGGTCGTCCAGATGCTTGCGCATGGCGTACATCTGCTGCCAATCCGGACGGTCGGCAATCAACGCTGGATCGGCCAGAGCGCCGTCGAGTTGGGTCAGGGTTTGGCCGATTACGAGCACTAGATCCATCTTGGTCACGGAGAGAGCCTCCTTTGGCTTAGGTTCCGCATAGTCACTGCTCTAAGCGCCGCCGCGGTTAGCATCGAGGGTTCGAGCGAGGGAGTCTGCCTGTCCGGCAAAGGTATCGACCTGCCCCGGAAGCTCGTTCAGCAGGCGATTGCGATCGGTGCTTGACGGCGCCAGGAGAGCCGCCACCAGGGTGCTATGGGCCTTGGCAAAGGCGGCAAAAGCAGGAGTTGGGTCAGAGATCTGGACCCGGGTCTGGCGTTCGCGGGCGCGCTTCACTCGTGCGGCCAGCTCAAAGAGGGTCTGGTTCGGGCCTGCTGCAGCGGCGGATCGGTTGTACTCGGTCATGGCGAGAGCAAGTTCGGCGTCAGCGGTCGAGCGCTCGCGGGCGTAAAGGCCGATGGACTCCTGTTGAAGCAGGGACAGGAGGGCGTCGATCGCGGGCTCGCTCAGTCGGACACTGGAGCGGATCTCGTCGCGGCTCTTGCGGCGTTCGATCAGCAGCAGCACCTGTTCCGAGGCGCTGACGGCCGCCTGGACGATGCCGGCCGCGGTGCTGTTGCTGGGAGCGGCCGCGCCGGCCATATCGGATCCGACGCCTTTGAGGCTGGCCGAAGCAGCGTCCGCGGACTTGGCGAGTTCGGCTTGCGGCTTGCCGGAGGCCAGCGTGGCGAGCGCGACGGTGTATCGGCCGAGAGCTTCAAGTGCGTCTTCACGCAGCTTCAGCTCGGCGGGTGTGAGGATCTGGTGCCTGTCGATGGCCGATGTCGCCAGAGGAGCGCGCTCAAAGGCCTGCGCGTCAATATAGTGCTCGGTCTCGGTGGTGTTCGCGTCCTCGAGCAGGAGCGTCACGGATCGAGCAAGCTCGTGCGTTGCGTGATCAAAGCTGGCAGTCGCGGTTGCGGCCTGATCGCTGCCGACGCAACCGGAGATCGAGCAACAGCCGGCAAGGAGCAAGGTGAGCGTCGGTCTGCGCGCGAGGTCTGGAGTGCGTTTCATGATCGATTTGCGTGTGTGCACAACAATCCGCTCCTCTGAGGCGATGTGCAAGCGCTAGTTGCAAATCTGCCAAAAGATATCCTCGCGGAGGAGCTATCTTGAGGCTGTTGTCTAAGCTGAACCTTCTCTCCGCGGTAGCCATATAGATTAATCCATATGGCTCTCTCCATCAGTGGACAAGCCCTGGATGCGTTCCTCGCGAAGGCGTGCGTACTCCTTGAGACCGAGATGAACCTTGAACAGATTGGCGGAGTTATCCCAACCAGCTTCAGGGTGAGTGTACTGAAAAGCCCACGTTGCTCCACCATAACCGCTTCGTCGCTCATATCCGACCACAGAAAACCTATAGAGCATCTTTAATGCGTCAGCAGCGCTGAGGGTGTTTTCGGTCGAACGTCGTCTCTCGTACTCGGTCGTGAACTGCTTTCGGTCAAAAGTCAGTGTGCTTATGGCGGAGCAGGCTTGTAGCGCTTCATCCCATTGCGGCCAATGCGCAACTATTTCGTCGTCCAACTCTGACTTTAGATATCGCGAATACGCGTCACGAGCATAGGTTATATCTTCGTTATCAATGAGCAGAAGTCCGTCTGTGTCCCCTGATTTGGGTGGGCGAGCTTTCGCTTGCTCTAACGTGAAATTGAGGAAACTGATGACGTCTCGAGGACGTAAGAACGTTCTCGATAAGATATGGTTCCACTTGCTTTGTGCGCCGCGCATGTTGCGCTCTGTCGAAACGTCTTCCCACCTAACTTTGGGACCGAGACGCACACGAAGCCTTACATTCCATCAAGGTAGCGGAATTCCACTCGAGTGTGAAAGTTGTTGACTGAGTAATCTTGTTCTTATCTGAAAAGACCAAATCGTCCCAGAGATCGGAACGAAAATAGACAACGGGACTCATTCGTACAGCGTCGAGCTTTGCAGAGTTACGTACATTGCGTGCTGCCAAAACAAGGCCTGTCAACATCTGCTTTCGAGAAGGATCGAAGGTCGTGATTCCTTGATCGAGTTCGTCGAAATGCAACTGGAGCGTATCCAGTCCAGACTCAGATGCAACTTGGTACGCCGCTTTTAGAAGAGCGTCCGACAGAGCGTCGAGCTCTGAGCCTAACGCCTTTTCTCGCGCTTCGCGCTTGAAAACAATGCTTCCAAGCTTATTTCCCAACACTTGAGGTTCAAGACTAGTTCCTTCGAGCCGAAGCTTCTCAGGTGCAAGAATGTCCTTAAGTTCCGCGTGGACGCTCCCATAGTTCTTCTCCGCAAAGAGCCGAATCGCCTTGGCACTGGAAGAATCTTTATTGGGCGCTTTCTCGTATGACATTAAGGCAAACTCAACGGCGATGAGGAAGCGCCAAGAAGCTACGTAAGCCTCTATTTCCGCCGCGCCGTGATCAATCCGAGCGGCATGGACCGCCCATGGATATCCACCGAGATTTAGGGGCCGGGACACCACTGCGCCCCGCTCCTCTGCGAAGAAGCGGACCAAAGCAGTCTTGCCTGAGCCTTTGCGACCAAGGGAAAGAAGTACGTCACTCTGTCGAATTGCTTCGACGGCGGCAGTTTGCAGGAAGTAGTCAAGGACTGGATCTTCTTCGGCTGCTATATCACCAAACGATGCGAGTTGGCGTATATCGACCTTGGATGTCATGCGTATCTTTCACCTACCTACGTTACTCCACAGTTACGCTCTTCGCTAAATTCCTAGGTTGGTCTACGTCGCAGCCTCGTCTTACCGCGATGTGGTAGGCGAGGAGTTGGAGGGGGATGGTTTCGAGGACGGGGAGGAGGAGTTCGGGGGCTTGGGGGATGTGGATGGTGTGTTCTACGAGCTGCTGGATGTGGGTGTCGCCCTCGATGGCGATGGCGATGACGCGGCCGGAGCGGGCGGTTACTTCTTGAATATTGCTTAGAGTTTTTTCGTATTTGAGGACGGAGCTGGGGTCGGTGGGGTCTTGGGTGGCGATGCAAACGACGGGAAGACTCTCGTCGATAAGCGCATTCGGCCCGTGCTTCATCTCGCCGGCGGGGTAGCCTTCGGCGTGGATGTAGGAGATCTCTTTGAGTTTGAGCGCGCCTTCGAGGGCTATGGGGTAGTGGATGCCGCGGCCGAGGAAGAGAAAGTCGTTGGAGGTGGAGAAGAGTCGGGCGAGCTGCTGGCACTGGTCGTCGACGGAGCGGAGGACCTCTTCGAGTTTTCCGGGAAGTTTGGAGAGCTCGGTGACGAGATGGAGGGATTCCTTGTCGGAGATGGTGTTGCGGACCTGGGCGAGGTGGAGGGCGAGGAGGTAGAGAGCGGTGAGCTGGGCGGTGAAGGCTTTTGTAGAGGCCACGCCGATCTCGGGGCCGGCGTTGGTGGTGATGGTGCCCTGGGCGCGGCGGGTGATGGCAGCGCCGACGACGTTGCAGATGGCGAGGGTCTTTGAGCCTTTGCTGATGAGTTCGGTCTGGGCGGCGAGGGTGTCGGCGGTTTCGCCGGACTGCGTGATCAGGAGGCCGATAGCGCGGGGGTCAGCGATGGGGTCGCGGTAGCGAAATTCAGAGGCGTAGTCGACGTCGACGGGGAGCCGGGCGAGGCGTTCGATCATGAACTTACCGGCGAGGCCGGCGTGCCAGGAGGTGCCGCAGGCGGCGATGGTGATCTGGGAGGCATTGCGAAATTCGTCGGCGGAGATGTCGATGTCAGGGAGGAAGATGTGGCCGGTGTCGAGCGAGACGCGGCCGAGGGTGGTGTCGCGGATCGCGCGTGGCTGCTCGTTGATTTCCTTGAGCATGAAGTGCTTGTAGCCGGCTTTTTCGGCCTGGATGGGGTCCCAGGTGATGCGCTGGGGGGTGAGGGGGCGGGGGGTGCCGGCGAAGTCGGTGAGGGTGATGCCGGTGGGTGTGAGGACCGCGAGTTCTCCGTCATTGAGGTAGTAGATATTGCGGGTGTGGTGGAGGATGCCGGGGACGTCCGAGGCGAGGAAGAACTCGTTGTCGCCGAGGCCGAGGACGGCGGGCGGGCCCATGCGCGCGGCGACGAGTTTATCGGGCTCGTGGGCGGAGAGGACGCCGATGGCGAAGGCTCCGGTGAGGCGTCGGACGGCGCGGCGGACGGCTTCTTCCAGCGGGATGGATGGATAGTTCGGGGGAAGGGTGAGGACGGTTGGGGAGGGGTCGGATTCGGTGGTGGCACCGCTAGCTTCGGTGGAAGACCCCACCCTTTTCGCCGATGAGACCGCCGAAGAGGATGGGGCACCCGGGTTTGTGGCGGCGGCGGCGAGTTCGAGTTCGTCCTGGATGACGTGGGCGATGATTTCGGTGTCGGTTTCGGAGACGAACTTGTGCCCTTTACTGACGAGGGTTTGTTTCAGTTGAAGGTAGTTTTCGACGATGCCGTTGTGGACGACGACGAGGGTTCCGGTGCCGTCGCGGTGGGGGTGGGCGTTTTCTTCGGTGGGGCGGCCGTGGGTGGCCCAGCGGGTGTGGCCGATGCCATAGGTGCCGTGGACGGGGTCGCGGGCGAGGACTTGGGCGAGGTTGGACAGCTTGCCCGAGGCTCGGCGGAGCTGGAGGTCTGAGGCGCCTGGGCCGGAGCCGTTGGGTGAGCCTCCGGCTACGGCGATGCCGGCGGAGTCATATCCGCGGTACTCGAGGCGGGCTAGGCCTTCCATGATGACGGGGACGACGGGTTTCGGGCCGATGTAACCGACGATTCCACACATAGCTCTGAGTTTAGAGGGTGGGTGGGTTTTGAGGGTGGGACTTTTGGGGGAGTGTGGAGCTGGGGCGAGGAGCTTCCCAGCGCTTGCTGCCAGATAGGGTCCCCCCCCCTCCCCTACCGAATGTTTGCAAAATCTTCTATCGATGAGACTTAGGTCTGGACCTCGGGGCGCAGGGAAGTCCGAAGTCCCATTTTCGATGGGTAGATTGCCGCAAAATATTCAATCGACTCAAGTTAGCTGCCGCGGCGGAGGATGGCTGGCGCTTTGTTCCAGACAGAGCTCCCGGATGATTCCGTCCGCTTGGGGGCGCCTTCCCTTCCGGGAGCCGAAGACCCTTCCACTCCTAAGTATACGGATTTGGTGCGGGTGGTACGCCAGGGTTTGTGCAGGAATGTCGCACACTGGGGCTGAGAGATGTCGGCGTGTGCAAGACGAAGAAGGCGGCTCCCGGTTGGGAGTCGCCTTCTTCGGGTGGGTTGAACTGAGGTTAGAAGAAGAGTTTGGCGGAGACCTGAAGCTGGCGTGGGCCGTAGAGGGTGTTGTTGGTGCTGGTCGGGGTACCGAAGGCCGAGGTCCCAGTGCCGGTGTAGGGGGTGATGCAGCCCTGGACGGCGGAGCCGGCTGGGGCCGCGGCGTGGGTGCTGCAGGTGTTGCTAGTGGCGGTGGCGGGGATGTAGCTGGAGTAGGTTCCATTGACGCCGGTGATGATGAGGTGGTTGACGAGGTTGAAGGCTTCGCCGATGAACTGGAGGCGGATGTTTTCGTGGATAGGGACATCGCGCGAGATGCGGAAGTCGACGTTGTTGAAGCCGGGTCCGCGGAGGGTGTTGCGGCCGATCTGGGGCGGGCGGCCGGTGGTGGCGGCGCCCGAGCCCGAGCTCATAGCGCCGCCGTAGATGTTTCCGTCAGCGCCGTAGCTGGTGGCTCCGCCGTTGTAGACGGTGCCGGACATGGAGGCGGCGATGGGCTGTCCGCCCGAGGCGGTTTCGGTTCCGGAGAAGAGGAACCCGTCAAGGGTGTTCTTAACCCAGCGATTATCGAGCAAGATGCGTGGCTGATAGACAAAGGAGCCGACAAAGCGGTTGCGGACGTCGATGTCGGAGTTGCCGTTTTCGGCGCGTGGGTTGTTGGGGTCCAGCACCGGGTTACCGCCGTAGAAGGTTCCAAACGCGCCCTGAACCTGGTCGGTGTCGGTGGCGTGGGACCAGGTGTAGTTGAGCAGGAGTTCGAGGCCGTTGGCGAAGGGGCGACGGAGGGTGACGGCGGCGGAGTTATACCAGGAGTTGGCTGCGCTGAAGCCGGTGTTGTAGCTCTGCAGGCGGGGATCGCGGCGATCAGACGGACTGCTACAGACGCCTGTGGTCGTGTTGCATACTCCGGCGAGGTAGACGGGGACGGTGAGTTGCTTGACGATGTTGTTGGAGCTGTCAAGGACGTTGTAGGAGCGCAGGCCGTGGGGCGTCTGGCCGATGAGATTGGCGTCGAGGAAGTAGGGCAGGCGCAAGGCGCGCGAGCCGACGTAGCCGATCGAGAACGACATTTTGCCGGGGATGGCCTGTTCGACCCCAAGCTCCATTTCGTGCGCGAGGGGTGGGACGAAGTTGGGGTCCAGACCGTGGAAGCTCTGCACACCGAGTTTGGCAATGCCGGAGATGCCGGGGGCCGTTCCGCCTGCGGGATAGATGGAGGAGGAGAGCGGAGGTCCGGTGGGGATGAAGGGGAGGTTAGGGTAGAGCAGGCCGGCGGCGGCGGCCGAGGCAGCCGTACATGTGGTGCCGCAGCCCTGGTAGTTATAGTTGACTTGGACGACGCCGTTTTCGACGCGCATGGCGTAGTAGGTCGAGCCCTGGTTGAGGCCGGAGAAGAGACCGTATCCGCCGCGCACGACGGTGCCGGTCTGAGGCTGCCAGCTGAAGGAGACGCGCGGCTGGACGCGATCGGTGACGTTCTTAATGGTGGAGGAGTAGAAGGTGGAGAGTGGGGCGTAATTGGTATTGTTCTTGACGGGTGGCGGGGTGAGCTGGATGTCGTAGCGCACGCCCGCGGTCAGGGTGAAGTTGGAGCGGATCTTCCAGTTATCTTCGGCGAAGCCGTCGAACATCTTCATCCAGAAGTCGTCGGCGCCGGCGCGGAGACCGGTGTTGACCTGGTCGACGGTCTGAACGAAGGAGGTGTAGTGCGCACCGGCGTAGGGATCGGTGTCGCCGGGCTGACCGCGGAAGGAATCGGCGGCCCAGTTCTGGAAGTTGGCCAGGGCAGTGGATCCACTGTAGTTATAGACACCGCCACCCTGGAAGAGGTTGATCATGACCTCGTGGACGAGGTTGGCGTCGCCGCCGAATTTGAGCGAGTGGCGGCCGTGGACAGTGGAGAAGACGTCGGTGAACTGGGTGCGGTGCTCGTCCGGCTCGGCTACACGCGGGAGGGCGTTGGGCATGCCGTACGTGATGAGGTTCGAGAGGCCGACCGAGGGGCCGGCCGCGTTGGCTCCGGCGGTTTCAAGATCGCGGCCGTACTGGAAGTGAATCTGGTTGACGGAGCGTCCGGAGATCTGGGAGGTGAGGCCGGCGATCAAGAAACGCTCGTGATAGCTGGTGGGGCCGTTGGTCGTGGGGGAGCTATTGGTGAAGGTGGGATTGTTGCTGTAGCCGTAGGTGGAGTCGAAGTTGGCGAAGTTGTAATTGACGAAGGCGTCGTTTTTGGAGTTGATGTGGAAGTCCAGGCGGGGAAAGAAGATGTTTTCGCGGGCAAAGCGCCCAGGCGGTGCGGAGGTGGCGCCGGAGGTGGAGAGAAGGAACTGAATGGCGCTGGTGCACTGGGCGGAGGTTATGGTGCGGGGGCACTGTGTGGGTGTGATGGTGGTGGTGGAGTTGGTGGGGCCGGAGGGTGTGAGCGAGATGGTGTCGGTGTCGGCATAGAGAACGCGGCCGACGCGACGGAAGCCGTCGTAAGTGAAGAAATAGAAGAGGCGGTCCTTGAGGATGGGTCCGCCGACGGAGCCGCCGAACTGCTGCTGCTGGTGGATCGGCTGGGTGAGCAGGAAGGGATTGCCGCCGTGAAGACCGACGTATTTGTTGTACGGGTCGAGGGCGTTGAGGGTGGGGTAGCGGAGGTAGTAGAAGAGGTCGCCGTGGGTGGCGTTGGTGCCGGAGCGGGTGATGGCGTTGACCTGTCCGCCGACCGCCTGGCCGAACTCGACGGAGTAGTTGGAGATTTCGGCCTGAAACTCCTTGATGGAATCCTGGGAGTAGACGTAGGGAGCGCCGGACGACCGGCCGCGGGCTTCAGAGAAGAGCATCTGGTTGTTGTTGGCGCCGTCGACGTAATTCTGGTTGTAGAGGCCGGAGATGCCGCGAAAGGAGACCAGGCCGGTGCCGCCATCCTGGACGACGTTGGGGGTGAGGAGGACGAAGTCGCTCCAGTTGCGGCCGTTGACGGGGAGGTTGTTGATGAGGACTTGGCCGATGGTCTGCGAGACTTCGGTGCGTTCGGTGTCGAGGATGGGCGATTCGGCGGAGACCTGGACCTCGGTGGTGACGGAGCCGGCGGGGAGAGCGGCGTCCACGGTGAGGATCTGGCCGACGGTGAGGACGAGGCCGGTGCGATCGACTTTGCCAAAGCTCCCGCCGGCGCTGGCCAGGACCTCGTAGTGGCCGGGCTGGAGGAAGGTGGCGGTGTAGTTGCCGTTGCTGCCCGTGGTGAGCGTCCGGGAGATGCCGGTGTCGGTGTCGGTGATGACGACCGTGGCGTTAGGGACCGCGGCGCCGGTGGCGTCGGTAATGGTGCCGGCGATGTTGCCGTTGCCGGAGGTCTGGGCGTGGGCGGAGAGGTTGCTGAAGGCAGAGAGGAAAACGGGGGCGGCGAGGGCGAGAATTCGCTTGGACCGGAGGTTGCGACTCATGGGAGAACGGGCTCCTTGCGGGTAGACCGGCGGTAAGGATGCCGGCAGGTGCTGTTGGCGGCTAAGACACGCGGCTCGAGCGAGTGGCGATGTGGTCGCTGAGAGTTGAGCGTGCAATGAAGTGTGGATTTTGGCAGTACCTCTAGCCTCTCCCAGCCGAGGCATGGGCGTCAAGCGGGGAAGCTCGGGGGGGGGGGGGCACGGAGGTTTGGGCCAGATACGGCTGCGAAGCAAACTGGGGCGATAGAGGCGAACTGGGGCGATGGAGGCGGATCGGAGGCTACTGGAGCTTTTCGGGGATAAGGGCGTGCTGGATGAGGAGGTCGAAGGGGACGAGCTTGAGGGTGTTTTCGTGGGTGGCTTCGAGGACGACGGGGCAGGCGGCGCCGGCCTGGACAGCCTGGAGCCAGCGGGCGGCGCAGACGCACCAGCGGTCGCCGGGCTTGAGGCCGGGGAAGCCGAACTGAGGCATGGGGGTAGAGAGGTCGTTGCCGAGGCGTTTGGACGCCGCCAGGAAATCGGCCGAGACAATGCAGCAGACGGTGTGGACGCCGAGGTCGTCCGGGCCGGTGTTGCAGCAACCATCGCGGTAGAAGCCGGTCATGGGGTCGCAGCCGCAGGTCGTGAGGGGCTGCCCGAGAACATTTTTGGCTCGGGACTTCTGGGGTTCAACGGAGGGCATGACGGCGGGTTCCTTTGCGCGGGGGTGAGGCGTCCAGTATCCCACTTGCGCGTACTTTAGGTACTTCGGTGTGGGAGCATAGTTGAAGAAAGGGCTAAAGTTTTTCAGGGATCTGCCGATAAGAGGGAGAGAAGGCGGGTTTGTGCTGACTGGAGGCGCGACGTTGCGGGTTGGGATCGTTGGCTGCGGAAAGATCGCGGACGGACATGCGGAGGTGCTCGGGTATCTGCCAGGGGCGGAGCTGGTGGCGGTTTGCGATCGCGAGCCGATCCTGGCCGAGCAGCTGGCGGTGCGCTTTGGCGTGCCGAAGTGGTATGCGGATGCTGAGGAGATGTTGCGGACGGAGCTGCTGGATGTGGTTCATATTACGACGCCGCCAGCCGTACATCTGCTGCTGACAAAGCAGAGCGTCGCGGCGGGAGCTCATGTATTTCTCGAAAAGCCGCTAGCCATGCGGGAAGCTGAGGCACGGGAGTTGATTGATGTTGTAGAGCGGGCAGGGCGGCGGTTGAGTATCAATTACTGGCCGAACTTCGACCCGCCGGCGATGGAGCTGAAGCGGATGGTGGCAAGTGGTGCTCTGGGCGCTCCGGTGCATGTGGAAGCCTTGATCGGGTACGACCTGGCCGGGGCGTACGGTCAGGCGTTGATGAGCGATCCGGGCCATTGGGTGCATGCGCTTCCGGGGAAGCTGTTCCAAAACATGATGGACCACATCTTCAACCGGATGACTCCGTTCTTTCCGGAGGGTGTGGAGCCGGAGGTGCATGCGTTTGCGGCCAAGCGGCGCGAGGGCGTGCGGGGCGATGCGACCGATGCAATGAAAGATGAGCTGCGAGTGGTGGTGCGGGCAGGCGGTGTGTCGGCGTATGGAACGCTGTCGAGCCATGCTCGTCCAGTGGCGAACACGTTGAAGGTGTACGGGACGAAAGCAACGGTCGAGGTGGATTTCAACCATCGGACGGTGGTGCGGGCGGCATTGCAGCAATACCCGAGTGCGCTAGGGCGGTTGGCGCCGCCGTTTCAGATGGCGGGGCGGTACTTTGCGCAGGGGCGTCGGAATCTCGGGATGTTCCGACGGAACGAGTTCCAGTTCTTTGCGGGTATGTCGACGCTGCTGGGGCTGTTTTACGAAAGTATTCGCAGCGGGACGGAGTTGCCGATCTCGTACGGCGAGATGCTCCGGGTAGCGAGCATGATGGAGCGAGTTTACGAACAGGTGTACCCGTCTGGGGAGGGCCTGGGAGATCGGGCTGGAGCGGGCCAGCATGCATCGCCGGAGAGTGTGCGATGAAAATCTTGGTGACAGGGTCGGGCGGCTTTCTGGGGAGGTGGATCGTCGAGCGGCTCCTGGCGCACGGGCAGATGGATGTGCGGTGCATGCTGCGCAATACGGCGAAGGGAGCGGCGCTGAGCGAGGTCGGAGCTCGGTATGCAGGGTCGCGGTTGGATCTGTTTCCGGCAAACTTAAAGAACAAAGGGGAGATAGGGGCGGCAGTGGACGGGGTCGGTCTGGTGATCCATGCTGCAGCGGCCATGAAGGGGAGTCCGGCCGAGATGTTTCTCGATTCAGTGGTGGCGAGCCGCAACCTCCTGGACGCGATCGCGCAGAGACAACAGCAAACGGGCGAGCGGATGCGGGTGGTACTGGTGAGTTCATTCGGGGCGGTCGGTGTCCCTTCGCTGCCGCGAGGTGCGATGGTGGACGAAGAGACGCCGGTGGAGCGGCAGCCGGAGCGCCGAGATGTCTACAGCCATACCAAGCTGCGACAGGAAGAGATGTTTCGCGAGTATGAGGGCCGGTACGGTTTCGATTTGGTGGTGCTGCGGCCGGGCGTTATCTATGGACCGGGAGGGGGCGAGTTTTCCAATCGTGTGGGTCTGAAGCTGTTTGGGATCTTTGCCCATATGGGCGGAAGCAATGTGCTGCCGCTGACCTACGTGGAGAACTGCGCGGAGGCGGTTGTGGTAGCGGCGCTCGCTTCGGAAGCAGCCGGCAAAGTCTTCCATGTGGTCGATGACGATCTGGTGACTTCGCGGCAGTATCTGAAGATGTATCGGAGGAGGGTGCGGCCGATGCGGTCGGTGCCGGTTCCCTACTGGCTGCTGCTGTGGAGCTCGGGTTTCGTGGAGAGGTACGCCCAGAGATCAAAGGGACAGCTGCCGGCGATCTTTACGCCGTACAAGACGCGGGCAATGTGGGGCGGAAACCGGTTTTCAAATGCGCGACTAAAGGCGCTGGGATGGCAGCCGCTCGTTTCGACAAAGGACGGTTTGGAGCGGACGTTTGCGGCATTTCGGACAGGGCCGGCCAAACCGGGATAAAGCGCAGGTCGGGCATGTTGGCGGCCGTACGCGTAACAGAGCCGTCTTACAATCCCCGTATATGCCATCGCTTTGGACACCTACCTCGTGGACGGAACGACTTGCGGAACTTGAAGCTCGTCGTGGTGAGTTGAAAGAAGCGCCGCTGCGACGGGATGTGCGGTCGCTGGGGACCTTGCTGGGGGAGGTGCTTCGCGAGCAGGCGGGAACGGCACTGTTTGACGCCGTGGAGGAGCTGCGGCGTACGGCGATTGCGCGGCGGGAAGCTCTGGCGGAAGATGCGATCGGTGAGGCAGCGGGGACTTCCGATGCAGCGCGATCATACCCCGCGGAGACGGACAGCTTTCCGGTCGCTCAAGCGACGGAGGATCTAACATTTGCGTACCACCTGGCTCGAGCGTTTTCGTTTTACTTCGAGTTGATCAATTTGGCGGAGACGAACCATCGCAAACGGCGGCGGCTATCGTCGCAGCTGGCGCCGGATCAGGCGCCGCAGCGCGGGAGTTTGCGAGGGACGCTGCGGCGCCTGCGTATGGCTGGAGTCTCGCGGGCGGAGGCGCTTGCGATGTTAGCGAGGATCTGTGTGACGCCGGTGTTTACGGCGCATCCGACGGAGATTGCGCGGCGATCGGTGATGTTCAAGCGGCGGCGGATCTCCGATTTGCTGGAGCAGATTGACCGCATTCCTGTTTCGCCGACGGAGATGGACGCGCTGCAGCGGGATTTGCTTGCCGAGATCACGGCCCTGTGGCAGACGGACGATGTCCGAAGCGCGCGGCCGACGGTTCGCGACGAGATCCGGATGGCGCTCGATTACTACGAGACTTCCCTGTTTGGAACGGTGCCGGTTCTGTATACGGAGGTGCGGGAGGCGCTGCTGGCCGAGTATGGCGAAGCTGTGGACGGGGACCTGCCGTCGCTGCTGAGCTTTGGGTCGTGGATCGGCGGGGATCGGGATGGCAACCCGTTTGTAACGCCGGCCGTGACGCGCGAGGCGGTGGGGATGGCGCGATCGCTCCTGTATGCGCATTACCGGCAACGGCTGCAGAATTTATTCGAGCAGCTTGGGTCGTCGACGCAGCAGGTCGCGATCTCGCGGGCGGCTGAAGAGTTATTGGAGAAGACGCTGGCGGAGCTGCGGGCGGCGGGGGAGGACGCCTTGCCGGCGGAGTTTCTGGAGCGGTTTCGGCACGAGCCGCTGCGGCTCTTGATCCTGCGGGTGATGATGCGGCTGGGAGCTGTGCCGCAGGCGGCGGTTGCGTTGCCGACGGCGCCCGTGCTCGGCCCGTATACGCGAGCGGCGGAGCTTCTGAGCGATCTCCAGACAATTCGCGATTCGCTCGTCGAAAACCGCGGAGAGCGGCTGGCGAGCATGCTGCTTGATCCTTTGTTGCTGGAGGTGCGGACGTACGGTTTGCATTTGCAGACGCTCGACATTCGGCAGCATGCGCGGGTGCATACGGCGGCGCTCGAAGAGCTCGGGGCGATCCTGCCGTCGGGCGAGGCGGCTGGACTTAGGGCGGGGGAGTTGCCGCAGCCGCTGAGCGCGTCGACGGCAGAGTTGATCGAGACGTTTCGGGCGGTGGCGGAGTTGAAGCGGGCGTATCCGCCGGAGACGATTCAGACGTATGTGATCTCGGGCGCGGGGTCGGTCGCGGACGTCTTGAATGTGGTGCGGCTGGCCCGACTGGGCGGTGTGGCGGTCGAGGCCTCCGAGGCGACAGAGGTGCGGGATCGTGATCCGGGGCTGCAGCCCGTACCGCTGTTTGAGTCGATCGAGGATCTCCGGAATGCGCCGGAGATCATGCGGGAGCTTTGGACCTCGGCGGCGTACCGTCCGCTGCTCCAGTCGTGGAAGCGCCGGCAGGAGGTGATGCTGGGATACTCGGATTCAAACAAGGACGGCGGGATGATTACGTCGACGTGGGAGGTATGGCGGGCGCATCGGGCGCTGCACGAAGTGGCGCGGGAGTGCGATGTGCATCTGCGACTGTTCCACGGGCGCGGAGGCACGGTAGGGCGGGGCGGCGGGCCGACGCATCGGGCACTGTTTGCGCAGCCGGTGGACAGCTTTACGGGGGAGCTTCGGCTGACCGAGCAGGGCGAGGTGTTGAACTGGAAGTATTCGGATGTGGTGTTGGCGGAGCGCAATCTGGAGCTG
This sequence comes from Acidobacteriaceae bacterium, assembly GCA_965277145.1. GTDB lineage: Bacteria > Acidobacteriota > Terriglobia > Terriglobales > Acidobacteriaceae > Edaphobacter. Next base: position 3,786,116 of record OZ255717.1, on the reverse strand, counting down.
ATGATTGCGGCGTCGCTGGACGCGGTAGGTCGGCCGGATATTGCGCTGGCGGAGCCGGGCGCGGCGCCCCACCTGACAGGCGAGATCTTGCCCGAGTGGGAAAGGGCGATGGACGCGCTTTCGGCGACTTCGTTCCAGTTCTACACGGAGCATATCGTCGACGATCCCGAGACGTTTACGTATTTTGAGCAGGCGACGCCGGTGGCGGAGCTGGAGCATGCGCGAATCGGGTCGCGACCGGCCAAGCGCAAGGACAAGAGTGCGACGCAGAAGCGATCGATGGCGGACCTGCGCGCGATTCCGTGGGTGTTTGGGTGGATGCAGTCGCGGCACCTGGTTCCGGCGTGGTTTGGGGTGGGGTATGCACTCGATCGGTTTGTCGCGGAAGATGCGGCGAATCTTGACCTCTTGCGGACGATGGCGAGGTCGTTTCCGCTGTTTCTGGACATCATTCGCAATGTGGAGATGGCGCTGGCCAAGGCGGATTTCGGCATTGCGCGGATGTACAGCTCGCTGGTGGAGGACGCGGGGTTGCGGGATCGGGTGTACACGCGTCTCCATACGGAGTTTGAGCTGACCCGGCGGATGGTGCTGCTGGTGACGGGGCAAGAGGATCTGCTCCAAACCAACCCGGTGTTGAATCACTCAATTCGGCTGCGAAACCCGTACGTGGACCCGATGAGCTTGCTGCAGGTGGAACTTCTGCGGCGCAAGCGCGGGATGGGTGAGGGCGCCGAGATGACGGAGTTGAACCGGGCGATCACGGCGACGATCAACGGGATCGCGTCGGGGCTGCGAAATACGGGGTGATGCCGGGTTAGACGTGCAGGAGGTTGAGGCCATCGTGAACGTGTGGGTTAGGAGGTTACGATTCGGCGCGGATCAGGCTATGCTTGACTTCGCATGGATCTCTTTCAGCCAGCTTCGCACCCTCAGCCAACGTCGGACCGTATGGACACCGGAGTCGCCGGTCTGAACGATATTCTTATGGGCGGCCTTCCATCCGGGCAGATGTACCTGCTCGAAGGTGACCCCGGAACCGGAAAGACGACGCTTGCCATGCAATTCATCATGGCGGGGATCCGGCTGGGGGAGCGCGCGCTGTATATCACGCTGTCGGAGCCTCGGAGCGAGCTGCAAGCGTCCGCGCTGTCGCACGGTTGGGATCTCGAACATCTGCCGATCGCGGAGTTTGTTCCGAGCGAGGCCGGGCTCCAATCTTCGGAACAATACACGGTGTTCCATCCGAGCGAAGTGGAGCTGGTAAGTACGATCGCAAGTATTACGGGCGAGGTGGACCGGCAGCGGCCAGATCGGGTGGTGATCGATTCGCTTTCCGAGCTTCGCCTCCTGGCTGCGGACGTGATGCGCTACCGTCGCCAGCTGCTGTCGCTGAAGCAGTTTTTTGTCGGCCGCAACACCACAGTCCTTCTTCTGGACGACCGGAGCGGAGACGGAAATGATCTTCAGCTACAGAGCATCGCGCATGGCGTGCTTCGGCTCGAGAATGTTCAGAGGTCGTTTGGGGTGACGCGTCGGCATCTGGAGATAATCAAGCTGCGCGGATCGGCGTACCGCGAGGGGTTTCACGATTACACCATTCGGCGTGGAGGTTTGACGGTGTATCCGCGGCTGATTGCGGCGGAGCACGAGATCTCTTTTAGCGATGAAACCATGAAGAGCGGCGTCGACGACCTGGACCGGATGTTTGGCGGCGGAATCAGCCGGGGAACGACGACGCTGGTAACCGGACCTTCGGGCGTTGGCAAGTCGACGCTGGCGGCGCAATATGCGTATGCGGCGGCCCAGCGTGGCCAGCGGGCGATCATCTATGCCTTTGACGAGATGGTTCGGACGGCAACTTCGCGGGCAAAATCACTCGGTATTCCGATCAAGGAGGAGATGGAGCGTGGAACGCTGAGCATCGCGCAGATCGACCCGGCAGAGCTTTCGCCGGGCGAGTTTATCTGGCAGATCCGGTCGGACGTTCGCGACCGCGACACGCGCGTGGTGGTGATCGACGGCCTGAACGGATTTCTGAACTCGATGCCTGGGGAGAAGGACCTGATCCTGCACTTGCATGAGCTTCTGGCGTTTTTGAACCAAAGCGGTGTCATTACGTTTCTTGTTTTAACGCAGCAGGGGCTGGTGGGAAGCACGCACGCCGACATCGATGTCAGCTATCTTTGCGATACCATCGTTCTTTTGCGTTATTTCGAGATTCAGGGCGAGATTCGGCAAGTGCTTTCGATCCTGAAACAGCGTATCGGCGCGCATGAACGAACATTGCGGGAGCTGACCTTCAACGCAACGGGCGTTCATCTGGGCGAGCCGCTCAAGAATTTTCGCGGCGTTCTTACGGGAGTGCCGGAGTTCAACGATCCACCCCCGGAATGAACGCTTTTTTACCGATCGAGGAATCGCGTCTGATGAGTCTTGTTGTCCGTGTGGCGGCGCCGACCGGCAGAGATAGTGAGTTGATTGTCGAGGCGCTCAAGGCAAATGGGCTGAAAGCCGAGGTTTGTGCGGATCTTCTCGCGCTCATCGAGGCGGCGGAGAAGCCGTCGGCCGCTCCTTTGGGGCCCTTGATGGTTGCCGAGGAGTCGCTGAGCACGTCGGCCATCTATCGCTTGGGGGAGTTTGTCCAACATCAGCCGCCGTGGTCCGATGTGCCCATCCTGATCCTGACGTCGAGCGGAACGGAGACGCTGGAGAGCCGGCGCCGGCAGCACGACCGTATGCCGCTGGGCAGCCCGATTTTGCTTGAACGGCCGATCCGTGCGGCGACGCTGGTCGCGAGCGTTCGGGCGGCGCTGCGGGCGCGTCAGCGACAGTATCAGATGCGTGACACTTTGGAGGAGAGAGACCGCGCGTTTGCCGATCTGCGCAACGAGCGCGAGACCTTGGCCGTCATGCTCGACAACTTGCCGGTGGGAGTGTTGTTTGCAAAGAAGTCGGGAGAGATTGTTCGCGCGAACCGGAGCCTGGAACGCATCTTTCGCCATCCGGCGATGATGTCGAAAGATATTGAGGCGCACGGGGAGTGGGTTTCCTATCATCCCGACGGCCGGCGCGTGAAGGGCGAGGAGTATCCTCTGGCACGAGCCATGGCGACCGGGACCGTGGTTCCGGCCGAGCAGTTCCTGTATGAACGGGGCGACGGCACGCTGGCTTGGGTGAGCATCACCGCTGCCCCAACATTTGATGAGGCCGGAGAGGTGACCGGCGGGGTTATAGCAGTCAGCGATATCGACCAGCGCAAGCGTGCTACGGACGCGTTGCGTACAAGCGAGGAGCGATTCCGCAGGCTGATCGAAAATGCCAGCGTGGGCATTTTGATTGGGGACCGCAAAGGTGGGTTGACCTACATGAATCCCACATTGCTGAGGACGTTGGGGTACGATGCGGAGGACCTTGCGAGCGGCAAGCTGCGCTGGGACCGGCTGACTCCGCCCGAGTACGCTGAGGCCGATGCAAAGGCACTGGGGCAGCTGTTGCGTACGGGCACGGCCGAGCTTTACCAAAAGGCGTACCGCGCCAAGGATGGCCGTCTCGTGCCTCTGCTGGTGGGCGCTACGATGATTCCTTCGCAGCCGGAGGGCAAGAGCTCGGAGGATATTGCGGTTTTCCTGACGGATCTGACCGGCCAGAAGCAGGCCGAGGCTGCGCTTGTACAAAGCGAAAAGCTGGCGGCGGTGGGGCGGCTGGCGGCGTCCATCTCGCACGAGATCAACAATCCGTTGGAGGCGGTAATCAACCTGCTGTATCTCTTGGGGCAGCAGGATCTGACGACCGATGCGCGCACGTATCTTTCGCTTGCCAACCGGGAGCTTGCGCGAGTCACGCAGATTGCGGGACAGACCCTGCGCTTTCATCGACAGGCCACGAAAGCGCGGCCGGTGACTCCGGAAGATCTGCTGGAGTCCGTGGTGGCGCTCTACCAGGGCCGGCTGTTGAACTCCCGTGTCTCGTTGCGATTTCAGCATCGCGGAGCGGCCGCGGCGATATGCTACGAGGGCGACATACGTCAGGTGCTGAACAATCTTGTCTCCAACGCGATCGATGCGATGCGGAATGGGGGAAGCCTGACCATTCGGACGAGCAATGCCACGCGGTGGAGCACAGGGACGCCCGGTGTTCGGATCACGGTCGCCGACACCGGCCACGGGATGAATGAGGAGACGGCCCGGCACATCTTTGAGGCGTTTTATACGACCAAGGGGATCAACGGGACAGGGTTGGGGCTCTGGATCTCGCGGGGCATTGTGGAGAAGCACCACGGTCTGCTGCAGGTGTGCTCGAGCACGCGCGCCGGCCGATGTGGAACCGTGTTCAGCTTGTTTTTGCCGAGGGAGCTGGCAGTGTCGGCGGAGGCAGAGAGTGCTTTGGCGCAGGCGTGAGTTGAACACGGCGGCGCACGCCCTCCGTTGGATTCGCTGCCGCACTTACTGGTGAGGCATGACGGCGGTGGCCTTGTCCTTCACGAAGATGACGTCCATCGGGTGCCCGAGATTGCTGAACACGACGCGGCGGTTGCCGTAGTCCTGGCTGGTGCTGTCGCTTACCTGGCCGAGCGCCATCTGCACCTGGGCCTCGCTCATTCCGGGCATGGCGCGGTGCTCGTCTACGGCCTTCCAGATGTCAGGGCCCCAGTGTTTGTAGAGAAGGTGCGGGTCGTCGTAGAAAAAGAGCTCGTCGGTAAAAAAGGTGTACTGGTTGCCTTCCTTGTAGCCGACGGGCACGGCGAACTCCTGTGCACCGCTGCCCGGACCTTGGACACTTGCCGGCAGCGTAAAGAGGAGGAGGACCTGGCGATCGCCGCCAGGGATGCGGAAGGTGGCGAACTTCGGCGCGACCTCTTCGACCGCTCCTTTGACGATCATGGGCTGGGCGCCGAGGAGCGTTCCCACCTTTTTGTTGTAATCGGCGTGCCCACCTTTCGCCGCGTAGTAATCCATCTGTCCGCCGGCGCTGACCCAGACGGTGGCGCCGTTCAGCTCCTTGAGGTCGGCCATCGTGGACGGCCGCTTTTTCTTGAGAAAAACGTAAGCGTCGTCGGGCAGTTTGGCGCGCGCGACATTTGCCGGGTTGACGATGGGTGCGTTGCGCTCGCGCCGGAGCGATTCCACGCGCCAGCCGACCAACGCGAGTGCGACAACTGTCGCTCCGATCGCGGCCTTCTTTCCGTCTTCCATGGCTCTTGTCCTCGCGATGTGCGATCTATCAAATCTAAAGCGGTTCTCCTGTAGGTGTATAACGAGAACACAGATCTCATGGCCGTTTCCTCAATGAAAACGGCACTCCCACACTTTATCCGACTCACAGGGACAGGAGAACCGCTTTAGGCCCTGCGCCAGCGGTTTGTCTCTGGCCGGCGTCGTGGGCTTGCTGCGATCTTCCGCGAAACGGCGGCGGGTGTGGCCGAGGCACACCGCCGGGGAACTTTCGTACCGTCCAATCTCGTATTCAGCATGGAATTGCGGAAGGCACGAGCCCTATGATGAGAACACAGACCGTCCGTTCCTCTCCGGATATTTGAGCCCATGAAGAATTCTCGAACTCAGATTGCCAAGCTCACGGATGTGGCGCAACTTGCGCGCGTGGGCAACGCAACCGTTTCGCGCGCGCTGAACGGCGGAAAGAACGTCAGTGGCGAAACGATGCGGCGTGTATCGGCCGCGATTGTTGAGTTGAACTACCGTCCGAACCGCGTGGCGCAGAGCTTGAAAGGAGCGTCTTCCGGCCTCATCGGCATGATCGTCCCAAGTCTGTCGGACCTGTTTTTTTCCAAGTGCGCCGAAGCGGTCGAGGCGGTGGTTCGAGCGAACGCGGCTGTGCTTGTGGTCTCCGCGGCGCACGATGACGACGAGATCGCGGCCGAAAGCGTTCGACATCTGCTGCTGCACAATATCGATGGTCTGGTCATGGCCTGCTCCAAGCCACCGAACCGTGATCTGATCCAGCTTCTACGCGCCGCGCGTCTGCCGGTCGTCGGCATCGACGGTCCACTGTCCGCGGTGGGGCGGCCTTCGGTGCTGTGCGAGAACTACGAGGGCGCGCGTCTCGCGACAGAGCACCTGTTAGGCCATCGGTATGCGCAAGTGATCAGCGTTCAGGTGAAGCCCAATCTGTACACCATGCGGGAGCGCGCGCGAGGGTATCGGGATGCCGTTCTGGACGGCGGCGGCCGGCCGATCGAGGAGGCTATCACGGACCGTGCCGGAGCGATCGACGTCCTCCGCCGGCGTATTCGGAGACACGGCCCGGCGATCGCTGTCTTTGCGGGAAACAACCTGAGCGCGCGCTATCTGTGCGAGGCCATCCATGTGCTCGGTCTGTCCATTCCCGAGCAGGTTGCGATCCTCAGCTTCGACGACTTCGACCTGGCGGACACACTTTCGCCGCCGATGAGCGTGGTGCAACAACCGGTGGAAGAGATTGGTCGGCGCGCCGCCAGACTGCTGTTCGAGCAGGCCGCCAAAACTTCGGCCAATGGCAGGAAACAGAGCGACGAGACGGTGATGCTGGCGCCCCGGTTGATTCTCCGTCAATCCTGCGGCTGCAACTCTGTCGCAGCGACGACGCCGGCGGTGTGGGCAGAGGAAGATGCCTGCCTCACCCGTTAGATTTTGCGAAACGTCAGACGTCTGCGGTCTTATTGATTCGCTTGGATGACCCGGGCCGCGTGCTGCTCTTTGGCCGCATGCTCGGCCTCCACCAGCTGCTGAAAGCGCAAGTTGGCCTGTTCCGCCCGGGCCCGGTCGCCAAGAGCGCGGTACGTCTCGGCCAACATACGCTGGACCGAGGGCTCGTCCGGTGCCGCGGTCTCGGCGAACTTGAGATCAGGAAGAGCCTCGGCGGGACGCTTCATCCGCAGGAAAAGACGTGCGCGTTCGGCGTGCGCCTGCGGAAGTGCGGGACATCCGGCGAGCGCGGCCTGGATCTCCGTCATGGCAGCCTCGGGTGCTTCTCCGAGTTCGTCGAGGGCGTTCGCGAGTCGCCAGTGCGCCTTGCAGTTTCCGGGCTCTTTTGCGAGCACAGTCGTGTATGCCTCGCGCGCGTGGGCGAAGTCACCCGTGGTCCAGTAAATGTCGGCAAGATGCACCATCGCCGCGCCGTTGTTGGGCGCGGCGGCTATGGCGGCTTTATACTCGGCGACCGCGCCTGGAGTGTTGCCCATGCTTTCCATGATCTCGCCGGAGATCTGGTGGGCGAGAGGCGAGTTGGGGTCGATCGCCTGCACCTGCGCAAAGGCCGCCTGGGACTGTTCGAGCTCCAGCTTGCCGAGCAGATACCAGGCCTCCTGGTCCTTGGCGTCGTGGCTGACAAGCCTTCGAAGCTCGGTCACGGCGTCGTCACGGCGGCCGAGCGCTGAGAGCGTCCGAGTGAGTGTGAGGCGAGCAAAGCGATCGTCCGGTAGAGCCTGGACGCCTCGCTCGAGCGGTGGCAGAGCTTTGGCGGGGTCGCCGATTTCAAAGTAGCTGGCGCCTAACATGACCTCCGCCGGCGCCATGTCAGGCTGAAGGGCGAGACCCTTTTCGAGGGTGGCAATGGCCTCGGGAAAGCGGCCGAGGTTATACAGCAGGCGGCCAAGATTGTTGTACGCCGGCGCAACCGACGGGTCGAGCCGAAGCAGCTTCTCATAATCGGCGACGGCGGCCTGATCGTTGCCGCCCGCCTGGTCGGCGCGGGCCTTCTGGTAAAGCCGCTGGACGGGAGATTGCACCTCGGGCGACTGCGCGCTCACGGTCGCGGAGCCTTCAAGGACAGCAAAGAGCAAGAGCGAAATCGCGACAGTCCGGATCATCAGTGTAGAAGTATAGAGAGCCTGGGTGGAAAACAGAAAGGGCTGCCAGGAGAAGCAGCCCTTTCTGGTGCGAGTGCGTGTGTGCTTAGAAGGTGATACGGCCACCGAGCTGGCCTTGACGTGGGTTGTTCTGCTGACCGCTGGTGACTAAGCCGTAGTTGCTGTCATCGACGTTGTTGTCCGGACCGTTGAAGCGGACGCGGTTGAGGAGGTTGAAGTAGTTCATCTCCAGGATGACGTTGACGTGTTCGCCGACGGCGAACTTCTTCTGCGCCTTGATGTCCTCGTCATAGTAGCCGGGGTTGCGGAATTCGGTGTAGTTGCGATACGCGGTGCCGAGCTTCGGGTTGACAAGGCTGCTGTTGCTAACGAAGCCGGCCGTCGTGAGGACATGTCGATCGCTAACTCCGTTGGCAAAGGTACCGAGGTTTTTATAGTTGGTGGTACTAAGGCTGACCCCCGGCACGCGATCGGGACGGTTGCCGCAGCCCGCGCAACCGAGCGGGTTGTTGTTACTTTCATTGATACCGGTGGGTGTGCCGGTTGCGTACTGGAGGATGAAGCCGAACTCAATGCCGCCGATGATCGATCCCGTGATGCCTTTGTTGTTGAGGAACCTGCGACCGGGGCCGATCGGAAGATCATAGTCTCCGCTGACCTTGACGTTGTTTCTTACATCGTTGTTGGAGACGACGTACTCGGGGTATTTGTTGTACTTGGTGAGCGGGAGACCGGCAAAGGTGGTGAAGCCTGTGTCGGCGTTGGTGAGCGTCTTGGAGAGAGTGTAGGAGGTCAGGAACGAGAGGCCGTTTGAGAAGCGCTTCTCGAGGCTGGCCTGCAGGCCGTTGTAGTTGGCCACGCCGGTCATATCGAAGTTGTTGAAGACCTGGTTGTACTGCGGGAAGGGCGAGAGCGCGCGGGCCACGGTGGCGTTGGAGCCGAGATCGGTGGGGAAGTTGGGGTATGGGTTCTGGATTCCGGCCGCGATGGCGGCGGGGCTGACGACACTCTGCCTAAGCAGAGAGCCGTAGGGCAGAAGGACGGCGGGATTGCCCTGGCTGGGAGGATCGAGCTGCCCGGGAAGGCGAAGGACGTGGTTGCCGATGTAAGCGACCTGGAGGAAGGTGTTCCAGGGGATCTGGCGCTGCACGTTGACGCTCCACTGCTGGAGGTAGGGCGCGATGCCGGAGTTTTTGGGGTCGAAGGCCTCGATACGGGTGCCGATGCCCAAGGACGGACCGACCTTGGAAGCGGCCGGAGCGGGCAGGGGCCGGGTATCCCAGGAGCCGTACGCCGGTGTGGCGGTACCGTTGCTGCTGACCTGAAAGGACCCGAGGAGCAGGTTGCCATAGGTGGTGGCCACTTTGCTGGTGCCGTACTCGTACGATCCACCGTTGAGGTAGGCGATGTTGTATCCGCCCTGAACCACGGTTTTGTCGTCGATGGCGTAGGCAAAGCCGATGCGGGGGCCGAAGTTCTTGAAGTGGATGTCCGCGCGGTTGACGCCACCGGGAGCGTTGCTGAACTGCTGTGCCGTACCGGGGAGCATGCCGGCGGCGGGATTCAGCTCGTTCGGGTTGAGAAAGACGATCTGGTTGTTCTTCTCCTTGAAGGGCAGCATGATATCCCAGCGCAGACCGAGGTTGACGGTGAGCTTGGGGGTGAACTTGATGTCGTCCTGGATGTAGGGGGCGACGAGCAGGTTGCGGAGTGCGAGCTCGTTGGCGAAGATGCGTTGTGCGCTATCCACCTGGCCGAGGAGAAAGCTGGCGAAGGAGCTGCCGGTAGAGCCCAGGCGGGCGGGATCGGCGGTGGTGCGTTGGCTGAAGTTGAACTGACCGGCGCAGGCCTGGCACTCGTTATCGTCCTGGTAGCTGCGACGGACTTCGCCGCCGATGTTGAAGGTGTGCCGACCCCTGGTGTAGAGATAGTTGTTGACGAAGGCGAGGCCGAGCTTGCGGTTGGTGGACTGCACCCAACCGCTGGAGGTGCCGAACTGCGTGGGAGCGAAAGAGCCGTCGAAGTTGATGTTCGGGAATACGTTGTCGATGGGGCTGGGGACCACGCCGGCAAAGGCGACGCCACGATTGACGTTGTACTGGTTGTTGATTTCGCCGATCCAGGAGACGCCGGCGGTGGCCACCAACCTGGGGGTGATGGAGTTGACGTAGTTGAGGAGAAAGACGGTGCCGAGGGCCGGGTTGTTTTTGGCGCTCTGCAGAGGGTTGGTGACGGGAACGATGGGGGACGCGTCAAAACCGGTGGTCGTGAATGTGTTGCGCCACTCGGCGTAGTGCAGGCTCTGGTTGGCGGTCAGGTTGTGATCGATGGTGAATCCCCAGATGTGCTGGACCAGAGGAAAGGCATTGGGGGTGGGATTCTTGTTGTTACTGAGGCCGCCGCGATCCGGGTTCGGGATGAAAGGAATGATGGTGGCCGCAAGCGGGCTGATGCGGGAGGTGGGAATGATGTTGCCGGCGAACGGCTGGTGGGTTATTGGATCGTAGATGGGGATCAGATTGCCTTTGCTGTCGACGAAGTCGGAGAAGTTTCCGGTCTTCTCGATTGCAGTGGGTACGCTGCCGATGCCGGTGTTGGTCTGGTTGCTCTTGCCGAAGTCGAGCGCGAAGGTAAAGAAGGTCTTGTCCTTGCCGTTGTAGAGGTGCGGAAGAACGACGGGGCCGCCGACGGTGAAGCCGTAATCGTTCTCACGATCGATGGGCACATGTTGGCCGATCCTAAAGAAGCCTTTGGCGTCGAAGTATTCGTTGCGGTTGATGTAAAAGGCATCGCCGTGAAGGTTGTTGGTGCCGGAGGCGGTCTGGTAGGTGACGGCTCCCTGGGCGAGGCCGTACTTGGCCGAGAAGGTGGAGCGCTCGACACGGAACTCGTTGATGAGCTCGAAGGGCGGGTTGAAGTTGGTGGTGTAGCCGGCGGTTTCGGACTGCGGGGCGGGGATGCCGTTGTAGAGGATCTCCTGCTCGAAGTCGACGCCGCCGTTGACGCGGTGGGAGAAGGTGTCGCCCTGGGTTCCGGGGGCGAGGAACTGAAGCTGATCGATCTGGCGGGTGCGGCCGCCGCCGATAGCGACGGGGAGGCCGGCGACGACGACGGGCTCGATGGTGGTGCCGAGCTCCGGCTGAGTGGTGTTGAGCGAGATGAGATCGGCCGTGACGCTGATGGTCTGGTCGTTGTTTCCGGCCTGAAGGGTGAAGTCGATGGTGGACTGGACGGTGACCTCGACGTTGACCTGCGTCTTTTCTTCCCTGCTGAAGCCTGGGGCGGTGACGACAATGGTGTAGCGGCCCGGGACGAGGCCGGTGACGGCGTAGGTGCCGTCAGAGGTGGTGGTGAGGTTGGTAACGGTTTGCGTGCCGATGTTGGTGACGGTGACGGTGGCTCCGCGCACGACCGCGCCGGATTCGTCCGTGACCGTTCCGGTGACGCCGCTCGAAGCTTGGCCGAGGCATGTGCCGGCGGCAAAGACCAGGGCCGCGGTGGCACAGCTGAGCCCTGCGGCGCGGCGGAGGTCCGAAGGAACCAGGGCCAGGATGGCGCTTCGAATTTGGATTCGGGGAGATTTCGGGGCGTTCATGCGGGTGTGACCTCCTGAGTAGGGCAAGGGACCAACTTTTTTGGCGGCGGTGGAAACGGTTCCAATCTTGAGAGCAGAACGTTAGATCGCCACCCGCAACCATGTCAATGGAAAAAGAGAAATACCCCAATTTCGGCATTGCCGACGGTGGTGCTCCCGTACAAGCCGGTCCGCGGTCAGGGTCTTCGGTCGGAGTTGGGCGTTTCCGTGCTGGATCGCGAGCCGGCGAGACGGCTGACGGCGGCGAACTCGGCTTTGGCCTCGTCGCCTCGCCCAAGCCGCCGGAGGACGCGGCCAAGGATAAAGTGCGGCTGTTCGGCGTTGGGTGCAAGATCAGCGGCGCGGCGCAGCGGGGCGACAGCTTCGGCGTAACGTCCGAGCGCCTCGTACACCAGGCCGAGCTCCTGCTGGACGAGCGCGTTGTCAGGCCCTGCTCGAGCCGCTTTCTCGAGCGGATCGAGCGCCTGCTCCGGGTGTCTTTGCGCGAGCAGGAGCTTGCCGAGGTCGAGGTAGGGCTGCGCGTCACGGACACCTGCGCTCTGCTGCCACGCGATCGCGGTCCGGTAGGCGGCGGCAGCCTTTTCCGGCTGGTCGAGATGTTCATACGCAAGACCGAGGTTGTACTCGGCGGGGGCGTCCTCAGGGTGGAGCTTCAGGCATTGCGTAAAGGCCTCGACGGCGGCGGCGGGGTGGTCCTCGTTGTAGCGGGTGCGGCCGAGGAGATACCAGAGGTGGGCGTCGGTGGGGGCGTCGGTGGTCGCCCGTACCAGCCAGCGCTCGGCGTCGGCGTAGTCCTTGAGCAGGATGTAATCGGAGGCGATGACGGCGAGATCGGCGGATGAAGGCGCGCGCAGACGGGCTGCAGCAGTGTACTCGGCGAGCGACTCGGCCGCGCGCCGCTCGCGAAAGAGCACGTACCCGAGGAGGAGGTGCGGGTCGGCCGAAGCTGGCTCGGTCGCGAGGTCGCGCCGAAGTGCGGCCTCCGCGCCGGCGAGGTCGCCGTGCTCGATCCGGGCTCGAATGGTGGATAACGAATCTGCGGGCTGGCCGGTTGAGGGATCCTGCGCTCCCAGAGCAGGAGGTGGGATCGCAACGCTGGAAGTCGCGAGCACGCCGGCAAGCAGCGACGCCTTTCGGGTGCGTAGGCGAGTGGAGACAAACCGCATCACGCCTCCGAGTTTAGCTCCGGAGGAGGCGCATGTGCGGTTTGCGCGAAGCCGGAGCGTCCTAGAGCATTTCTCCTGTTGCTGTGAGCCGGATAGAGAGTTGGAGTGCCGTTTTCATTGGAGAAAACGGCCGTACCATCTGTGCCTTCGGTGTACACCTGCAGGAGAACTGCTTTAGCCGACCGGCTCTGCCTCGGCCAATTCGGCATCGGCATTGCGCAGACTTTCGGCGGTGAGGGCGTTGGCCCGCCGAAGGTCGGGAAAGATTCCGGCGGCCGTCGCCGTCACCAGCATGCTTCCGATGCCGCCGATGACGACGGCGCGAACGGCTCCCCACCAGTGCGCGGTCAGACCGCTCTCGAACTCGCCAAACTCATTGGAAGCCCCAATGAAGAGCCAGTTGACGGCGCTGACGCGACCGCGCATCTCGGGCGGTGTGGCCAGTTGGAGAATGCTGGACCGGATAACTACGCTGACCATGTCGCTCGCACCGACGAACACGAGGGCGACGAGGCTGAGGGTGAGGCTTTTCGATAGCCCGAAGACGACGGTGGCGGCGCCGAAGACGCCGACGCAGGCGAGCATGGTCACGCCGGCTCGATGCTTGATGGGCCATACCGTCAGGACGAGGCTGACAACCAGCGCACCGACGCTGGGCATGGCGCGGAGGAGGCCGAGGCCGCGCGGGCCGGCATTGAGAATCTCCTTGGCAAAGATGGGCAGGAGCGCGACGGCGCCGCCGAGAAGCACGGCAAACAGGTCGAGCGAGATGGAGCCGAGCAGGAGCTTGGCGCGCCAGACGTACTCGAGACCGGCGAGCACGGTGCGCAGGTCGAAGGCTTTTTTCTCGATCTGCTGCGGTTTGGAGCGCATGGCCCCGACGAGCGCAAGAAAGCTGAGCAGCATGGCGAGGGTGAACAGGTAGACGATGGGACCGCCGTTCCAGTGGGCCATCGCGCCTGTCATGTGAAGGGTGAAGAGGAGGCCGCCGACGGCCGGTCCGGCCATGTTGGCGATCTGGTAGACGGTCGCGCCCCAGGTAATCGCGTTGACAAACGCTGTCTTGGGAACGAGGCTGGGCAGAAGCGCGCTCGCGGCGGGGCCACTGAACGCCCGTCCCAGGCCTATGCCGACGAGCACGGCGTAGATGGGCCAAATGCGCGCTCGACCGTCCGGGCCGACGCCGGTTCCGTGGAGCGCGAACCAGAGAAGAACGCCGGTGCAAAGCGTTTGAACAGCGTAGCAAATCAGGATGATGCGGCGGCGATCGTAGCGATCAGCGACATGGCCGGCCGCGAGCATGCAAAACAGCCCGGGCAGAAAGAGGGCCAGACCGGTGTAGCCGAGGTCAAGGGCGGAGTGGGTGATCTGATAGACCTGCCACGCAACGCCGACGGACTGCGCCTCCGCGCCGAGAATCACGAGGAGGCGAGCGATCTGGTAAAGCCGGAAATCGCGAGACCGGAGAGCGCCGCCGGCATCGGGGCTTGTGCCGGGGTTGAGATCGTCCGTCGCGGCCGCCGATCTTTCGGTCCCGGTGGCGGCACTTCCAACTTCAGCCATGCCCCTATGCTTTCACACCTTTTCGCGAATGTTGCACTTGCGCCATCCCCCAACCTTGCTATTGCCAGAGACCCCTCACATCGAGCATCATCCTTTTGCACGGATGGGCAAGGGCATGAAGAGTACGAAGACATTGATTCAGTCGATTGACAGCGCCGGACGGAAGCCCGCTCAGGCGGGAGCCGGCCTGGCCGGAGGCGAGGTCCAGAAGTCAGCCGAAAGCCGTGGCAACGTACTTTCTAGCGCACAACAGAGCGGAGCGGAGCGGGGGAGCGTGGCCGATGCCAAGGTTCGGCTGGAGCAAGAGAACAGGCGCTCTGCCCAGAACGCGTTGGAGCAGAGCCGGTTTCTGTTTCGTTCCGAACTGCTTCGGGGTGAGCGCATGCTGTGGGCCGGCAAGCCGCTTCCGCGCGCGCTATTTGGCCGGCCGGATTGGCTTGCGGTTCCGGGTAGCATCTCGCTCGCCGTACTTTCGCTCCTTTGGGAGTACCGTGCTGCCGAGGGCATGATCGAGCATCCCGCCGACGCCGCGGCCTGGTTTTTGCCCATGCTCTGTGCCTTTTCGTTGCTCCTGCTCAGCCAATACTTGCTTTGGTTCCGCTTTTTTCGCGCGGCCCGGCAGAAGCAGCACACCTTTTACGCGGTCACTAACAAGCGGATTCTGGTCCTCACGACGGGACCTCGGCGACGTGTGACGGACGGTTTTATCGCCGGCCTGGACACAATTGCCCTTCAGACCGGAAAGAACGGCGCAGGAACGATCGAGTTCAGCATGAGCAGCGGCGCGGAATCGAGCTACACCGGAGTTGAGCGTCGCACGAGCCCTCGCCAGGACGATATCGGCCTGGGCTCGCTCGCGTTTTGCGATATCGCAGGCGCGAGCGAGGTATACCGTCTGATCCAACAGGAACGGGAGCGAGCTCTCCTGTTTTAGCCCGAGTGCGTAGTTCCGAACGGGCCTCACACCCGAACGGCATCTGGTCGCTGAAGGAAAATCTGCATTTCCAGTAAGGTGTCGTGCTCAGCGAGGTTGGACGTGGACAAGGATACCTTCCACACGTCTCGACTGGCCACGTGTGCCGCAGAATTGGCCGTCGCGAAAAGAACCGGTGTCTCCGATGTCCTGCAGGTGAGCCATGTAGATCACTGTGAAATGCGGCGGCGCCGGCCCGGTCAACTCGATGGCGAAGCCTTCCAACCGACGCGACTGACCCCGCGTTCCGATAAAGGTTCCTTCGTTTTGGAAGGCGACATCGCCAATGTTTTCCAGGTGGGCCATGTATCGCATACCGAGACCTGGCACGGGAGGTGTAAAGCTGATTGAAAATCCCTCCAGGCGCCTGCTCTGGCCTTGCGTTCCCGCAAATCGATCGGTGTGCATACCAACATCGCCGATATCTTGGAGATGAACGAGGCCACTGAGCGGAACCGAGTTCATTGGGAGAGGAAACGGATTGTCACCGCTGATACTGAGATCAGAGTGGTTTCAGGCGCGCAGCCTTTGACGCGTCGCTGATGCGCACCTCCCGAACAGTGGCCCTGTTCGTCTGACCAGCCTTTTAGCCTCCGAGGTAGACCCTGTATTGGGTTTCGATAACGCCGGTGTTTCGGGCGAGGTTGAGCTTTGCGACGTTGTACTGGTAGGTGACCTCAACCAGGCGACTTTCTGCGCCGGCCAGGGTCGCCTGAGCATCGACGACGGGGAGATTGTCGGTCACGCCCGCGTTGAAACGCTCCTGAGCGTCGTTGAGTTCCTGGTGGGCGAGATCCACGTTGCTCTGCGCCACTTTGACGAGTTGATTGGCGCTCTGGACGTCCAGCATGCTCGAACGGATCTGCGCCTCGATGGTCACGCGCAGGCCGGCGATCTGACTGTGCAAACCGCGCATCTGAGCGACGGCGACCTCCTGCTCCCCGCGGAACTCGGCTTCGCGAAAGATAGGGAACTTCATGCTTCCCTGCGCGGTAAACACGCCGTGGTAGAGGCCTCGCGTCTCGCCCAACACGCCATAGAAGCCGTTGATTCCCAACGTCGGTAGATGCTGATACTTAACCGCCTTGAGAGTCGCTTCCGCGACCACCACCTGCGCTTCCAGGGTGAGCAAATCTTTCCGCTTGACGAAGGCCAGCTCCATCGTGAGTGGGAGCGGCATCTCAGCCAGTTCCGCGTAAGGGACCGTGTCTGTGAGCGTCAGATCCTGTTCGGCCGGCAGGCCCATCACGCGATTGAGCGCGATCTTGTCTTTGGCAAAGGTGTTCTCCGCCGAGATCAAGGTTTGCTGCTGGCTTTGCATCTGCACGCGCGCGCGAAGCTCGTCGAGGTTGGTGGCCACGCCGGCACGGTGTGATTCCACCGCCTGCTGCAGGGCGAGTTCGTCGGCGCGCAGGAGAGCTCGCGCGTTCTCGATTTCGGCCTTGTCGGCGAGCGCGCGCAGGTAGCCGGACGCCGTCTGGAGAGCCACACCGCCGCGGATATTGAGAGTGCCCAGTTCCGCCGCGGAGCCTGCCTTCTTTGCGGCGCGGTAAAGAAAGAACGCGGGTACGTTGAAGATCGTCTGATTGAGGCTGACCTGCGCACTTGTGGTATCGACCTTGACGATGGTCGGAATAACAGCGCCCGATCCGGAATTTTGGGAAATTTGCTGGAACACCGCCGGTTTAAAGCCCAGGCCGGCAAGGTTGATCTCCTGGGTGCGGGTGTAGGCCTGGGCCTGAAGAGAAGGCAGGAGGTTGTTCTCGACGGCAAGCACTTCTCCACGCACGAGCTGCTGGTTCTGCTCTCCCAGGCGCACCTGAAGATTGTGGGCCAGGGCGCGGGAGACCGCGTCGTCGAGGCTGAGCGGCATGGCGCCGGGAGAGGCGCGCTGGACAACGACGCCGCCGGCGAGAGTCGCCACCACGCCCGGCGCGGGATCGGGAGCCGACGGCAGACTGGACGGACCCTGTGCCCAACCCGAGGGGAGAGACACCGAGAGAACGGAGATCCCGGCCAAAAGCCGCGCCAGGACAGGCCGGAGCGGGCCGCGAGGACCTCTATGGCCAATGGAGAGACAAACACACACTCTCCTTAGAGTGCCACGAATGGTCGAGGTTGCGAAAGTTCCAGCGCAAGTTCCAGCCCTTTGAGAGCGCGCAAGCTCCGGCAAATGCGCCGCGCCAGTTTGTCGACCCAGTTTTTGCTAGCTCATCCGTGCGACATTCAGACGGAAAGAGGTACGCCGGCGTTCTTGTCTCTCGGCGAACCTTTGGAGCTCTCGTGCCCTTCGAGCGCAGACATTTCGAGTGCTGACCGCAGCGTGCGCGCGCGCTCCTCCCAGGTCCCAGCCTGACTCGCCTCCCATCGCGCAACTTCGAAACCATCGCGAAAGTCGAGCGACCGCAAGCGGCCGAGCGTCTGTGCCAAGTCGTCTGGGGTGTCTACCAGAGACAGGAGCGGTTCTTTCTCGAGGAGTTCCGCAAACCCACGGGTTGCGACCATAGGCCGGCCGGCCGCGAGATGCTCGTAGAAGCGGGTCGAACTCCCCGAGTAGGTCGGCTCCTTCCGGCGATAGGGAAGAACGGCTACGTCGAGCGCACGCGCGTACTTCTGAAGATCCCCGTAGGGTTTTGCACCGACAAACCGTGATCGACCGCTACGGACACGATCGCGTGCAGAGCTCTGCTCGGGGTCGTCGATCGGACGTGTGGCTGGGCCTACAAAGATCCAGTTGAGCTCCGGTGTCTGCCTGACAGCAAGTTCTATCAGGATCCAATCCATGTTGCCGGAAAGGTCGCCCAGGACGCCGGCGATCGGTCGGGAAAGGTCCTCGACATCGTGGGGGAGAGGACCGGGCGCGAACGCCGGTTCGGGCAAGAGATTGCTCGCCCGGGTGGCGTTAGGCACGATGGTAATTCTGTCAGGTTCGCAGCCGGACTCAGTGGTGAAGTAGTCTGCAATCCGACGCGAGTTCGGGCACACCGCGCGCGCAACACGGCACAACCGGCGGTCGAGCTCCTTAACCTGCACGGCATCGAGGCCCTCATAGGTGTGGGTGAGGTCGGTCGAGTAGTACACAACCGGGCCCGGCCAGCGCTCCGCGACAGGGGCGTAGAACGGCGTCGAACAGATCAGGGGCGAGAGCTCCGGGCGATAACTTTCCGCGGACATGCGCCTCAGCATCTTGCCCTCAAACGGCTTGATCCAACGGAGCGGAGCGCGTGCGTACCCGCGCTGCAGGGGGAAGTTTCGCACCTGCAACCGCGGGTCTTCGATCCATTCCGGACGTTGCCAGTCTTGCAGCATGCCGAGCTTGGTCATCTTGGGCGACCAGGCGACAGTCGGCACAATGCGGCTCAGGGCAGAAGCAAACTCCTTCATCCAGATGCTGCCGACATCGAGAATGTGCCAGATCTCCTGTGCCACCGCCAATCGCCGCCTCGCTCCGGTCGCGCTGTTCTCTGAGTCTATTGAGGGCGATCTTACGCCAGAGGACCCGCTGCCCGGCTACTTATTTCGGGGCAGGAGGCGTACCACCGAAAGTGGTGGCAAGTGAACTTTCGTTACGGATATAGGGCGGACCCGGGACAAATTTGACTCGGTCCGGCCTTTGATCTTCCGCCTGCGATCAGGATTTGAGATCTAGGCCATCGCTCCCGTGAACAGGAGGTCGTCTGCTCTGCGCAGCAGGTTGGCAGGCTGGCATGGCTTGATAAGGATGGAGACCTCCGAATGGAGAGACTCGGCGCGTTGGAGGAGATGAGGAAGGCGGGCGTACGCGCCGGTCAGCACGAGAATGCGACAGGATGGCTGCTGGTCGCGCATGGCGGTGATCAGCGCAAGGCCGTCCATCTCCGGCATGTCGATGTCGCAGAGGAGAAGTTCAGGGGAAAACTCGGGAGCGCAGGCCAGGGCGGCTGAAGCGGAGTAGGTCACCCGCGTCTCGAAGCCGTTCTTTAGAAAGATGAGACTGAGCGTGTCAGCGACCACGTGCTCGTCGTCGACGATCAGGATGCGACGCATAGAAACCCTCAATCGTTCCTAACGCACACGGCCATTTCTGGCTAGGATACTCTGACGTTATTGGACATTGATAAACCTCCGGGTACAGGTTTGTCCAATGGACGTTTGCTCGTCGTCCAACACAGAGCCCGATGGTTTCGACCAGGTAAGAACGGTTGTCGCTGAGGGTTTGGACGCGGGTGTGCGGCAATAGACTCAGAATCTGGGGCCGGATCGGAGCATCGAGAGACTATGCGGATCTTTGCGGCCTTGCTGGGCCTCTTTCTTTGTAGCGGTGTGGTCCTCGATGCCTTTCAGACCGTGATCCTTCCACGGCGGGCGACTGGCCGATTTCGCATCACCCGGCTCTTCTACCTGATGACCTGGTCGCCATGGGTCGCGCTCGGCGCGCGTATCGGCAATCGCAAGGTCCGAGGTCAGTTCTACAGCATCTACGGTCCGCTCTCGTTGCTCTTGCTTCTGGCGTTATGGGCGATTCTGCTTACGCTCGGCTTCGCCCTTTTGATGTTTGCGGCCGGGACTGCATTTCTGGACGTGAGTTTGCCCCCGAGCGCCGGATTTTGGCCGCATCTCGCGACGGACCTGTACGTGAGCGGGACCAGCTTCGCGACGCTTGGGCCCGGAGACGTGGTGCCGAGAAGTCAGATGGCACGGTCGCTGATGAGTCTCGAAAGTGGAATGGGGCTGGGCTTTGTGGCGCTTGTGATCAGCTACGTGCCCGTGCTCTACGGAGCGTTCTCGCAACGCGAGGTGATCGTGACGCTTCTGGATGCGCGTGCCGGCTCTCCGCCGACTGCCGCGGAGTTGCTGGGGCGTCATGGATTTGAGGGTGGGCGCGACGCGTTGGTCGAGTTGCTGGCCGAGTGGGAGCGTTGGTCGGCCGAAATCCTGGAGTCGCACATCTCGCACCCGGTGCTCTGTTACTACCGGTCGCAGCACGACAACCAGAGCTGGCTGGCGGCGCTGACGACAATCATGGACGCTTGCACGTTGCTGATTACGACAGTTCTGAATCCGGAGGCGGTGCATGCCTCGCGGCAGGCGCAGCTGACCTTTGCAATGGGGCGGCATGCGCTCATCGACCTGGCCCACATCTTTGGGCTCGAGCCCGAGGAGGCGAAGGAGAGCAAGCGGGACTACTCGGATAGGCTCAAGCCGGCGCAGTTCCGCCTGCTTTGCGAGACATTGTCAGGGTCGGAGATCCAGCTATGCGAAGACCCAACCACGGCGAAACGCCTGCTCGAGATGAGAGCACTGTACGAACCGCAGGCGTGTGCGCTCTCGAATTATCTGAAGATGTCCTTACCGGAGTGGGTCTCCGAGCCGCGAACAAAAGACGGATGGCACAAAGTGGCGGGACTCCGAGTAAAACGAACTCCGCGACCAGGGGAGGTCCGCTATGTGAGCGAACGTGCAGCGGCGCTCCGGGGAGACGAGCACGGCTTCTAATCAAAGCTGATCAAGTTTGCTCTGAGACAGTTCCGCGTCTCTTGTTGCCATTCCCGAAGAGAATCTGCTGTCGCCTTTGCTTCTTCTTGTTGTCACTGATCTCGGGGTGAAGGTTAATTCCTACTGGGCCAGGCGCGGTTTAGGAGCGGCCGCAGGATTCAGTTTCTGTGCGGCAATCAGGCCGGCCGCGCCTTTGCTGTCTTTGTCCTTCAGCTCGGCGTAGACCTTACGGGCGGCATCCGGTTTGCCTTCGGTCTGATAGAGCTCAGCGAGCTGCAGCTGGGCGGTTCCGGCCGGCACGGCTGTGGTCGGCTTGGACGTGAGTTCGTTGTAAAGGTCGATCGCCTGAGAGTCGCGGCCGGTCTGGCGATATAGCTGTGCAAGCGCCAGCTTCGCCAGCGAAGCGAGCTCATGGTCCCAACCGCCGGCAACCTGCTTCAGCGTACTTTCAGCCGAGCTATTCTGCCCGGCTTCGATATACGTGAGACCAGCAAAGTATTTAGCGTTTCGGCCGTCTGGCGTCATGCCGTACTGGTTGGCCGCGGCCAGAAAAAGGCCATTGGCAACCTTGGCGCGGTCCGAGACGCTAGCAAACGTCTTGATGCCGGGAGGCACCTGCTGGCCAGGGGCGGCGAGTGGCGTCTGATAAGCCTGCATGGCCGCGCCAAAAGCTTCGGACGCCTTTTCGGAGCGGTGATGGTAAATCGCCACCGCCGCAACCACCGCCACGATGACGGCGAGGAGGAGGAGGGCGGAGACCAGGACGGAGCGGCGGTTTGCCCCGGCCCAGGCAAGGCCATGCTCGGTTGCGGTGACGTACTGCTGATCTTTGTCCATTGATGGCTTCAGGGCGGCTCTGGTTTCCGTGTTCACGATGTGCTCGATCTCTCTGGGGCTGCTTGATCTATGTCGGCGCTTGAAGATTTGAAAACTTGAAAAACCCGAGGCTTCTCTCTCCAGAATTGCCAACCTGTAGTTTAGCAGGGACGTCGCCCGGAACGCGCCTCCGGCCAATCGATCCTGCCCGCTGCCGGAGATCGATCAGTCTGGCAAACTGCGGACGTGAACACCTGATTGCGCATCCCACAAGTTTAGGAGAGCCAAAAACATGAGTTTGAACGAAGTGTTGATCGATGAGCTGCGAGATCTCTACAGCGCGGAGAATCAGTTGGTGAAGGCGCTGCCCAAAATGGTCAAGGGCACGAGCAATCCGGAGACGAAGGCAAATGTCCGGGAGCATCTCGAGCAGACCAAGGCACAAGTGCTGCGGCTACGCGAGGTGTTTCAGCATCTCGGCAAAAAGCCGACAGGCGAGCATTGCAGCGGTATGGAAGGATGCATCAAGGAAGTGACCGAGGCGCTCGAAAAAGACGAGACTGGGGCCCTCAAAGATGCAGGCATCATGGGTGCGGCGCTGCGGGTGGAGCATTACGAGATCGCCGGGTACACGGCCGCGATCGCGATGGCGAAGGCGCTGGGGCAAAAGGAGATCGTCGCTCTCCTGACAGAGACGCTGAACGAGGAAAAAGAGGCGGCCAAGACGGTGTTGAGCGGCGCCAAGCCGGTGCTCTCCCAGGCTGCGACGCAGGAGGACGAGGACGACGAAGAGGACGACGAAGAACCCGAAGATCCGGAAGAGAAAGAGTCAGCCGAAAAGAGCGAAGAAGATGAACGCGACGCCGAGCCCGAGATGAAGAGTGCCGGCAAAAAGGCCGCAAAGGGCAAGTAAGTTGGATGATGTTACAAAGGCCCGCACTTACGATGCGGGCCTTTTCCTTTGTAAGATCTAGTAACTCAGAATCTAAAGACATCTTCCATGTGCCGACCTAAAGCACACCTTTTAGCTCTTACTGGTCAGAGGGTCTTCTGGACAGAAGTATCCAGCTGGTAGCTCGTCGCCCGGCTCTGGAGCGACGTCGGGAGTCATGCTCATATCTCTCGCGTTCGAGCGATGCTGACGTTGTTAGATTTCCGTTTGAAGAACTCTTACTTAATGTCGCGCCAGTTTTGCCCTGTGCCTACATCGGCGACGATGGGAACGCGAAACTGAGCCACACTTTCCATCTCGTGCTTGACGATCTGCTGCATCTCTTCGGCTTCTTCGGGGAGAACGTCGAAGAGCAGTTCGTCGTGCACCTGGAGGGTCATTCTTGAGCGGAGATTTCGCCTCGCAATCTCCTTATCGAGCGCGATCATGGCGAGCTTGATGAGGTCGGCGGCGGTGCCTTGCAAAGGTGTGTTGACGGCAGTGCGTTCGGCGAAACCGCGCATGTTGGGGTTGCGCGACTGGATGTCGGGGATAGGACGTATGCGGCCAAAGTGGGTCTGGACGGAGCCGGTGCGGCGAACCGTGTCGAGCGTCTGCTCGATAAAGGCGCGGACGCCGGCATAGCGCTCAAAGTATCGCTCAATGTACTCGCGGGCGGTCTTTTGATCGATGGAGAGCTGGGTGGCGAGACCAAAGGGGCTGATGCCGTAGACGATGCCGAAGTTGACGGCTTTGGCGCGGGCGCGGGTCTCTTTATCGAGCGTGTTAGGGTCGAGGCCGAAGACCTCGGCGGCGGTAAGCGTGTGGATGTCTTTGCCCGTTTGGTAGGCGTCGACGAGCAGGGAATCGGAGGAGAAGTGCGCCATCAGACGGAGCTCGATCTGCGAGTAGTCGGCCGACATCAAGACATTTCCCGGGGCCGCGATAAAGGCAGCGCGGATCTCGCGCCCGAGCGCGGTGCGGGTAGGAATGTTCTGGAGATTGGGGCTGGTGGAGGAGAGCCGGCCGGTGGCGGTGCCGACCTGGTTGAAGGTGGTATGCACACGGCCGTCGCGATCGGCGAGCTGCGGAAGCTGATCGAGGTAGTTCGATTTGAGTTTGGCGAGCTGGCGGTACTCGAGCACCTGGGCGGGAACCGGGTGCAGCAGGGCCAGGTCTTCAAGCACGTCCTGGGCAGTCGAGATGACTTTGCCCTTGCCGTACTTGATGGGTTTGGCAAGGTTCATCTTGTTGAACAGGACGTCGCCGAGCTGCTTCGGCGAGTTGATATTGAAGCGGTGGCCGGAGCCCTCGTAGATCTGCTCGGCGAGGGTGTCCATCGAGACAGTGAGGCGGGACGACATCTCGCGGAGAATGCTGGGGTCGACGCGAACGCCGGCCTCTTCCATCCGGAGCAGGACAGGGACGAGAGGAAGGTCGATGGTGTCGTAGACATGCTGGAGGGGCGACGTCTGCAAGACACCAGGGACTGTCGAAGAAGCAACCCTTGTCTGCTCGGGAAACAGCATCTCGTGAGTCACCGCGCCGCCGAGCGCTGGGTCGTCGGCAGGGATTTGGTGCTCGACAGGGGTCGCTTCGGCGACCTGTTGCTGGAGAATGGGAACCAGGCGGCTGATGGCTGCCGCGGCCTCGGGGAGCAGGGTTTCGGGCGCATGGGTGAGGGCGCGCGACGAGGCCCGCGCGGTGACGTCAGCCAGGGTGTGCGAGCCGTGGGTCGGGTTCGCCAGGTACGAGAGCAGCATGACATCGACGACCGGGCCCGCGAGCGTGATGCCATGCGGTCTGAGCGCGCGAGTGACCGCTTTCAGGTCGTGCACGTGCTTAGGCAGAGCGGGGTCTTCGAGGGCGGCGCGCAGAGCGGGGCCATAGCTGGCGTCGTCAAGCTCAACCTGGAGGCCAGAGGTCGGAGATGTGGAAGCACCGAGAGAGCAGGCGGAGGAGGCCACCTGTTTCGCGGCTGCCTCTGGCGTGTCCGCAGGCGGTGGCGCGCCGAAGAGAGACATGGTCTCGGGCTGGGGCGGTTCGGGATCGGGCGGGGCGTCGGCGTCCTCGGGATTTTCCCCGGGGTCGGCCGAGGTCTCTTCAGCGATGGCCTGCGCGGTTTCGGTGATGGCCAGAGCGAGGCCGCGCGGCTTCAGGGAAGCCGATTCTTCCCTCCGGTTGTCAGTTGCCAAATTTGAAGTGTCAGAGTCTAGCGGCAGGCGGGCTTCGGCTAGCAGAGCTTCGACCTCGTCCGGGGTAGGGTGAGTGTTGAAGGTGATAACAGTGTTGTCGGTCGCCGGGGCGAGCTCCTTGAGCAGCGTCGTAAACTCGAGTTCCGAAAAGAGTGCTCGACAGGCGGCGTTGTCGACCGGCTGCGTGCGCATGTCTTCAAGCGAGAACTCGATCGGCACGCCGGTGTGGATGGTGACGAGCTCTTTCGACAGGAGGATGTTGTCGCGATTATTTTGTAACGACTCGCGATACGTTTTCTTTTTCACCTCTTCGGCACGGTCAAGCGCGGCCTCAACTGTGCCGAACTGCTGAATAAGTTCGACGGAACCTTTGTCCCCAATGCCAGGAGCGCCGGGGATGTTGTCGATGGAGTCGCCCCGAAGCGCCATCACGTCCACCACGCGCTCGGGCAGAACGCCGAGAGCCTTCTCAACGCCGGCAGGGTCGAGGATCAGGTTGTCCTTCGTCGGGTTGAGGATGGAGACGTGCTCGTTGACCAGTTGCATCATGTCCTTGTCGGAGGAGACGACGTAGACGTGGTGGCCGAGAGCGGCGAGGTGGCAGGAAAGCGTGCCGATAACGTCGTCGGCCTCGAAACCTTCGTAGAAGAGAATCGGAATGCGGAAGGCTTCAAGGGCCCGCCGGATGTACGGCTGCTGCTGGATGAGGTCGGGCGGCGTAGCAGTGCGATTGGCCTTGTAGCCGCCGTACTCGACCGTCTCGAACGCCTGGGTCTTGATGTTGAACTTCTGGACGTCCTTGAGCTGCGAGGCCTGAGCATTGCGATGGACGGGAGCGCCGACATCGTAGATCGCCGCAAGGTACTCGGGGGAGAAGTCCGCGCGGAGCTTGTTGATCATATTGACGAAGACATACGTCGCGGCGGTGGGAATGCCCGTGCGGGTCGACATAGGGCGCTGACGTTGCATGGCGTGGTAAGCCCGAAAGATGAAGGCCATGGAGTCGAGCAGATAGATGGGCGGCTTGGAGCCGGGCGCGGAGGGGACGGTCGCGGTCTGTTGCAGTCTGGCGACGGCGGTTTTGGCGGGGGTTTTCTTGGAGGCCATGGCTGGTTTGATGGTAGCCCGGGGTGGGTGGAGCAGGCACGGTCGCACGGGGTGATCGCGCGGCTCACAGCACCAGCATGCAGTCTCCATAGGAAAAAAACCGGTAGCCCTGCTCGATCGCGTGGCCGTAGGCGGCGAGAGCACGATCTCTTCCCTGCCCTGGTTCGCCGGGCGGCGCCAGAAAGGCGCTGACGAGCATCAGCAGCGTTGACTCGGGGAGGTGGAAGTTGGTGAGGAGGCCGCGGACGAGGCGGAAGCGGTCGCCGGGCGAGAGGAAGAGCGACGTGGAGCCCGAGTGGGGGCGAAGCTCGGTCTCGCCGCGTCGCTCGGCTTCGAGGGCGCAGTGTTCGAGCGTGCGTGTCGTCGTCGTGCCGACTGCGACGATGCGGCGGCCGTCCTGACGGGCGCGGTTGAGGGCTTCGGCGGTGCTTGACGGGAGCGTATAAGGTTCGGCGTGGAGACGGATGTCGGCGACCTGATCGACGCGGACGGGCTGAAAGGTGCCGAGGCCAACGTGAAGTGTGACGAATTCAATCTCGACGCCGCGGGCGCGAAGATCCGCAAGAATCTCCGGCGTGAAGTGCAGGCCGGCGGTGGGCGCGGCGGCGGAGCGGTGGAGATCGGAGCCGGGCGGGGCGGCGTACACGGTCTGGTAGCGCGCCTGGTCGTGTGCCGTGTCGGGCGTGCGAGCCTGGTCGCGGCGGATGTACGGCGGCAGCGGCATGTGGCCGATCTGCTCAAGATTGGCGTGGAAGTTCAAGCTCGGGACGAAGCGCAGGGTGCGTTCGCCAAAGCAGCCGGTCGAGATAACTTCGGCGTCGAGCAGCGGGTCGGGCGAACCGGATCCGCAAAAGTGGAGACGCTCCCCGATCTGAATCTTTCGCGCCGGCCGGACCAGGGCTCGCCAGAGGTTTTCCCCGGCAGAATTGGGGATCTGTTCGGTGAGAAGAACTTCGATCTGCCCGGTCGGTCTGGGGGAGTTGGGCCGAGTTTGAACCCCGGCGCGGGTGGCGAACAGCCGTGCGGGAAGGACGCGGGAGTTGTTGAGGATAAGGAGGTCGCCGGGCCGGAGAAACTGTGGAAGGCTGGCGAAGCGATCGTCGATCCAGGCCCCAGTGGCACGGTCGACGACCAGCATGCGCGAGGAGCCGCGAGGCTCGGGTGGGGTCTGCGCGATGAGGTCGTCAGGAAGCTCGAAGTGGAAATCGGAGACGCGCACTTTACTCCAGCTTACGAGATCGGGCCGGCGCCTTCAGCCATGCTGACAGCGCGGTCGAGGGCGGCCTGAATCGAGGAGAGCGGGATTCTGTCGGGTCGGGAATCCGGACCAAGCTCACGGGTGACGCGGGCAGACCATGCGATGACGACGCGACTAAACGGTTTGGGAATAAGGAAGCGATCCCACGAGCGGAGCTGCCAGCCGCGGCTAGGAAGGGCGTAAAAGGCGCCGATCTCGCGAGCTCCCGTGAGTTGAGCAAGCTGTGCCGCGCCGGGTTTCGCGATCATGGCCGGGCCGCGCGGGCCATCGACGGTGAAGGCGCAGATGTGGCCCGCACCGTACGCGCGCGCCAGGCCCCGTAGACCCGAGACTCCGGCCCGTGACGACGAGCCACGGACAGGAACAAAGCCCAGGCGGCGGACCGTGCGGGCGATCAGTTCGCCGTCAAAGCTCTGACTGATGAGGATGGCGATCTGCCTGTTGCGGAAGCGGTGCGCGGCGATCAGCAGCGAGCGGTGCGGAAAGACGTAGATGCTGGAGCCAGGATGTTGAGCGCCGGGGATCGTCCCGGGATCGGTAACATCCCGATACCGCAGAGTGGCGCCGAGCAGGCGGATCACGACCGCGGCGAGCGGCGGGACGAGAGCAAGGGCGAGACGGGCGAGCAGGGCGGGGCGGAGGACCTCAGGCTGAGGCTGTGTGGGACCAGAGGGGGCGGCGAGCGGAAGCACGCCCATGAGTGTATCTGTCCGCGTCCCGAGCTATGCTCGTCGATGGGATGCTGAGATCTGCAATCTCACCGGTGGTAGTGCTGGCGGCGGTTTTGACGCTCTTGCCCTTCTTCGCCGCGGCGTTTTTCCCGGGCAGCTTGCGGCGGGAAGCCACAGGGCCGGTATGGGTTCGGCTTCTGCTGCCGGCCGTGCTCTGTGTTCCGTACGCTCTCGTTGCGAGTTCGGCCGAGATGTTTCGCTGGGGATGGTTCGCCCTGTACGCCTTCTTACCGGTGTTGGTGAGTGCCTTGCTGTGGCGCGCGCGGATCGCCGACCCGGAGCAACGGGGGGACTGGCGCGATCTCGTTGTGCTCCTTGCGCTAGGGCTGGCCGTCGATCTGCGCTGGTTTGAACCAGCGTGGCCGGCGCACATGGCGGTCTTCAACAAGATGCTCCTGCTCGATGCGGGCATCTACGGATTTCTGGCGATTCGCAGGCTCGAGGGCGTCGGCTTTGACCTCCGGCTCCGCTGGAACGACATGCGTGTGGGCGGGCGGGAGCTGGCCTTCTACGCGCCCGTCGCAATTGCCCTTGGGCTGCTGCTTGGCTTCCTCCATGTGCACCGGGAGCTGCCATCGCCCGGCCGGGTCGTCCTCGCGTGGGTGTTTACGTTCTTCTTCATAGCCGTTCCAGAGGAGCTGTACTTTCGCGGCTGGATGCAGAATCTGCTGGAGCGCAAGCTCGGGCGAGGATGGGCGCTCGCTGTGACGTCGGTGCTGTTTGGGCTGTCGCACTTCAACAAACGAGCCGTGCACTTCAACTGGAGATACGTGCTTTTGGCGTGTCTAGCTGGCGTCTTCTACGGGCGCGCGTGGCGTCAGAGGCGCAGGGTGGGCGCGTCGGCTGTGACGCATGCCTCGGTCGACACGCTATGGTCGATCTGGCTGCGATGATCTTGCGTCGAACGGTCGCGGCCAGTGGGATGGTACCGGAGGTATCCGAGACCGACGCGCATGTGGCGATGAAGCGCGTTTGGCACGACGATCGCTACCGTAAGGCCGAGGATGCCGTGAGCGAGGCCGAGCGCGTAGATGTTCCTGTAGCGCAGAAACAGCAGGCAGGCGAGGATGCCCCAGAGCAGCGTGACCGGGGTGAGGATGGGGTTCGGAAGGTGGGCGAGCGAGAAGATGCCGGCAGCAGCAAAGACCGCCGCCGACCGGGTAGGCAGAAGCCGCAGGAGCCGCAGAAGAAAGTAACTCTGAAGGATGAACTGCTGCATAACAGACCAGACGAGATACCCCCGGACGTGGGAGAGCATGGGGGTGGGTCCATGGAGGCGGTGCACCGTCCCGAGCCGTGACGCGATGACGATAGCGACGGCAGCGCAGAGCAGTGCGGCGGCGATGATCCACAGCGAGCGAAGCAGGCCGGTCAAGCCAAGCCCCAGAGTTTTGAGGCTGTCGCGGCGAGCAAAGGTCGATCCGACGATCCAGAAAAAGCACACCCAGAAGAGATATCGTTGAGGCGGGTTAGGAACCCAAACGGTAATAAGAATAAGACCGTAGGCAAGGGCGAGCTCAGCCAGATCGCGGGCAGATCCACGGGTGGTGGCGAGCTCCGGGGGTGTGGCGGAATGCATCGGGATCAGGTCCAGCCGGCGTCGATGACGTAGCTCTGGTTGGTGATGGCGGCGCTATCGTCCGAAGCCAGAAACAGGACGAGCCGGGCGACCTCTTCGGGCAGGATCATGCGTTTGAGAGCCTGGTTCCCGAGCACCTCGGCGGTGTAGGCCTCGGTGAGCCAGAGGCGCTTCTGCTTTTCGGTGAGCACGGCTCCGGGCATGACGGCGTTGACGCGAATGTTGTCCGGGCCGAGCTCATGGGCGAGGGCGCGCGTAAGCCCGACGATGGCCGCCTTGGCAGCGACGTAGACGGGCAGGCCGCGTGCGGGGATGGTCCAGGAGATCGAGCTCATATTGATGATCGATCCCTGGCCGGCCCGTCGCATCGCGGGGATCAGGGCCTGCGATAGGAAGAACTGGTGCTTGAGGTTGACCGCAATCGACTGGTCCCAGTCACTCGAGGTGACTTCGGCGACGCTGTGTCGAGTGTCGTCGGCTGCGTTGTTGACGAGTACGTGCGGTGTCGGAAAACGGCGGAGGATGAACTCGGCTGCCTGCGCGATCTGGGCGACGTCGGTGAGATCGCAGTGAAAGTAAACGGGCGTGATGGGCGCGTGTGGGGCGAGGCGGCCGATGAGACGCTCCGCCGCCTGGTCGTCGATATCCAGGAAAACGACCTGCGCGCCCTGGTAGACAAAGGCTTCAACAATAGCTTCGCCAATGCCGGAGGCGCCGCCGGTCACGACCACTCCACGGTCACGCAAGCTGGGGTACGTGGCAAAGTTGCTGCGGTCTAACATGCGCGGCCTAGGTGTAGCGGAGCCAGCGCATGATCTCGGGGAGGTTGGGCTTCTTGCCGTACATCAGAATGCCGACGCGGTAGATGCGCGACGCAACCCAGAGCACGGCGAAGATGGTGACGACGAGTTCGACGATGGAGAGCGCGATCTGCCAGGCGGGTGGCTGATGAACGGCGATGCGAACGTTCATGATGAGCGGTGTGCAGAAGGGAATAAACGAAAATACAGTCGCAATAACGCCGTCGGAGTCGGTGATCACGCGGAAGATGATGATCGAACACGCAATGAGCGGGAGCATAAGAAAAATGTTCATCTGCTGCAGCTCCTGCTCGGAGCTGGTCATCGCACCGAGAGCGGCGGCGATCGAGGAGTAGAGGATGTAGCCCAGCACAAAGAAGATGAAGAACGAGATGACCTGCGCGGCGGTGAGCGGAAACGAGAAGCCGCTGGCCATCGCTCCGGCGTGTGCCAGGAACAGGCCCGCCACCATCCAGATGCCAACCTGCGTGAGGCCGACGGCGCCGACGCCGATGACCTTGCCGGCGAGCATCTCCTCCGGCCGGATCGTCGAGAGCAAGACCTCAAAGACGCGGGAGGTCTTCTCTTCGATGATGGAGCGCGCGACGTTCATGCCATAGGAAAGAATGGCGAAGTACATCAGGAAGAAGAGGCCGTA
Organism: Acidobacteriaceae bacterium; assembly: GCA_965277145.1. Taxonomy (GTDB): domain Bacteria; phylum Acidobacteriota; class Terriglobia; order Terriglobales; family Acidobacteriaceae; genus Edaphobacter. Next base: position 3,755,462 of record OZ255717.1, on the reverse strand, counting down.
GGCGCTGGCCACGGCGGCGCCGGAGCTGTCGTTCTTGCCGGCCTGCGTGCTGTCGAGTTCGACGGGCTGAAGCAATGTGTTCACGTCCGTTGCGCCCATGCCGGAGTGCGTAAGGCCCTCGCGGGTAAGAACGGTGCGAACGGCCTGGCTGATGGTCCCTTTGGTGACGATATCGGCTCTCGATTTTGGGACCCACTCAAAGGTGGATCGGCGGTTGCCGGCCGTCGGTGGTGTAACCCAAAGATATCCATCGAGGTCCTTGTCCTTGAGTTCGCTGTCGAGGCCGGCGCGGGTGTTCGGGGCCGGTGGCGAGATGACGTCGACCTTCATCTTCGAGTGGCCGTTGTCGGTGAGTTCAGACTGAAGATCGAGGCCAAACTCGGGGTCAGTCGTAACGACCGCAATGTGCGAGGCGGACTTCGAGCGGTTGTTGAGCAGAGCGGCGCCAAAGATGATGCCGGCCATCAGCGCCGGAATCAGAATCGTCATAATCACGAACGAACGTGTGCGGACGCGCTCCAGATACTCGCGGCGTGCGATCAGCCAAACGTTATGCATGGACTTTGTCTCCGGCCACTGCCGCGGGCATCAAGGGCGTGACAGGGGCGTGGTTTGCCGCGGTATCAGCCCCAATCTCTTCGATGAAAATCTCTTCCAGCGTGGGCTCCATCACTTCAAACCGAGAGATGCGCGTGCCCCGGTGGACGGCTTCGGCGAGCAGAGGCTGAGCATCGGGACTGATGCCGTTGGGCGAATGGAGCTTGATCTCCGCGCGGCCGTTATAGTTCTTCGCTTCTTCGACCGAGGGATGCTGAAGAAAGCTGCTGTCGCCCTCGAATGTCATCTGGACACGGTTGCGGGGGTAGCGCGATTTCACCTCACGCATGGAGCCGGAAAGGACGAGGCGGCCGCGGTGAATCAGGGCGATGGCGTCGCACATCTTCTCGACCTGGTCCATGCGATGCGTGGAGAAGAGGATGGCTTTGCCTTGTTTGCGCAGGTCGACAAGGGTGTCCTGCAGCAGCGTGGCGTTGACAGGATCGAGCCCCGAGAAGGGTTCGTCCATGATAATGAGGTCGGGCTCGTGGAGCAGCGCGGCGATAAACTGGATCTTCTGCTGCATGCCTTTGGAAAGCTCTTCAGTTTTTTTGCCAATGGCCTCGGTGATCTCCATGCGCTCGCACCAAAGGTGGGCGCGCTCCGTGGCGGTCCTGGCCGAAAGTCCATGGAGCTGGCCGAGAAAAATGAGTTGGTCCATCACCTTCATCTTCTTGTAAAGCCCACGCTCTTCGGGAAGATATCCGACGCGGCTCAGTTGCGATCGATGGAAGCGCTGCCCAAAGAGCTCCACCGTGCCGGAGTCGGGGATGGTGATGCCGATCATCATCCGGATAGAGGAGGTCTTGCCCGAGCCGTTCGGGCCAAGCAGGCCGAACATGGTGCCGGGCTCGATCGCAAAGCTCATATCCTCCACCGCGACTTTGGTGCCGTAAACCTTGCGGACGTGTTGGAGCTGAACGATGGGCATGACGCGGTTCCCTGTGGCGGTTACCCTTCAGTCTACCAGGGGAGATCGGCCATGATTCAAGCTGTTTCAACGGGCTTCATAGGAACGAACGTGAGCGATGCAATCGGTTTAGTCGTCTACGATCGAGAGACCTGCGTGCATCTCCGCCAACCGTCTGCACTTCCCGGTACTCGATTAAGAACCCCCTCCGTACCATCCCCCATCCAAAGAGGCGTTGAATCCAGTTCCGCGGCACGAGGAGGAGCGATGAAAAGGTTTACGGGATGGGCACTGAGCGGTGTCATGTTGCTGGGCGCCGCCGGTCCGCTGGCTGCACATGCGGACTGGCGCGACAGAAACGGTAATTGGAATCGCGGCTTTCGCGATTCGCGACCCTATAACGATCGATATGATGGGAACTACAGACGCCACCAAGGTGGAATCGGTCCGGGCAAGGGCGCATTGATCGGCGGAGCCGGTGGAGCAATTCTTGGGGCCGCCTTTGGCGGAGGCATGAAGGGCGCTGTTATCGGCGGCGCCATCGGGGCCGGTGGCGGAGCCTTGCTGGGCAAGGCGCACCAGAACAACGTTCGCCGACAGGATTATCGAGATCGTAGATGGGACGATGGCAACAGGTGGCGGTAGCGGGTCTGAGATCGATATGAGCTTCGGTTCGGTGGTGCATTCCATCGTAGATCAGTCATAAGAACGAGCAAGGGAGAGAGGAACGCCCATGAAAAAGACCGTCTGCACAGGAATTCTATTGATGAGCACTTTGATGTTTGCGCCGACGCCGGCCGTACATGCGCAGCAAGCCGGAGCCAACTCGGGATCAGCGGCAACCGACACGTCCCCGGTGCCGCTCGACAAGTTGCTGCCGATGACGGTGCACGAGGCGTGGGTAGCGAGCGGGCGCAACGAGGATAAGTTCTTCGACATGGTCAAAGAACTGGTCGATCTGAGTGCGAAAAACCGAGGCGTGACGCTGCCGGACACCGCGGCGGCCGGACAGCGCGCCGGCGCGAAGTTCAAGGAGCTCGCGCGCAAGGACCCTGACCAGCTCTTGTATGCGGTAGTGGACACAATGGTGCAGCAGTTTGCGGCGAAAACCGCGACGGCGAAGCCTGCGGCGGACGCGGCTCCCGCGAAGTAGCTCCCAGAATAGCTAGGCTTAAATGGTGAGAGATGGCATCAGGTCAGAGGTCTGACTTCGTGCTGCCTCTCACCGTCTTGCATTGACACATCTGCCGCCCGCGTTGAGTGCGCCCCTGTGACCGCTCCGCTTGCTAGCATCAATGTGTGCTCGAGCTTTCTACACCGATCAAGTTTGTGAAACGCGTCGGTGAGCGCGTCGCCGAGGAGCTAGCGAAGCGCGATGTGAGGACGGTCGAGGAACTGCTCTACCATCTGCCGTTCCGGTACGAAGACCGGTTGCATCCGCGGCCGATCGCGGAGCTGGAGGCCGGTTCAATGGCGAGCCTCATCGGCGAGGTGCGGGGGACGGTGCTCCTTCGGACCCGCTCGATGCCGATCTTTGAGATGACCGTCGGACAGGGCGTGAGCTCGGTGAAGTGCCTGTGGTTCAACGGAACTTACCTGCGGGACCGCTTCAAGGTCGGGCAGATGGTCGCGTTGTATGGGCAGCTCGACAGCTCTCGATCCGCCGCCGGAAAGCTGAAAATGGTGCAGCCGCAATTTGAGATCTTGCCTGCGCCGGGGGACAAGGACGACGGATCGGCGATGCTCGAGGTAGGCCGCATCGTGCCCGTATATGAGTCCTTGGGCGGTACGACGGCGTGGGGAGCCAAGCTGACCTCGCGCTGGCTGCGGCGCGTCATCTGGTCGGTGTTCGAGGAGCTTGGCGCTCCCAGCGTGGACCCGGATGGGGCGCCGGAGCCTGGGCGCCCTGAACCTGGGCGCCCGGAACCTGGGCGACAGGACCAGGAGACGCTGCCTCGTGTTCTCTTGGATCGGGTGTCTCTGCCCGAGCGGATCGAGGCTCTGCGGTCCGTTCACTTTCCCGAGGCGGGCACACCCATGCGAGAGCTCGAAGATGCGCGAACACCGGGACACCGGCGTCTCATCTTTGAGGAATTCTTCTATCTGGAGCTCGGCCTCGAGCTGAAGCGGCGGAGGCTGCGGGACCGCGTCGGCACTGCATTTGTGACGGATCAAAAGGTGCGCGATGCTCTGAAGCAGGTGCTTCCCTTTCGTCCGACCGGCGCGCAAAAACGGGTGCTCGGGGAGATCGCGGCGGACATGCGGCGCCCGCAGCCGATGCGTCGTTTGCTGCAGGGCGATGTAGGCTCAGGCAAGACGATCGTGGCGATGCAGGCCGCGCTCGTGGCCATCGAAAACGGCTACCAGGCAGCGTTGATGGCGCCGACCGAGATCCTGGCGACACAGCATTACATCTCGGCTCGCAAGCTGCTGGGCGAGGCGGTTTCGCCGAGGTCGGGGCGGCCCTATCGCGTGACGCTGTTGACAGGATCGCTCGATGAAGCCGCCAAGCGCGAGGCTCGCGGGAGGATCTTTCGCGGCGAAACGGAGCTGGCCATCGGAACGCACGCTCTGATCGAAGAGAAGGTCGACTTCAGCAACTTAGGTCTGGTGATTGTGGACGAGCAGCATCGGTTCGGCGTGCAGCAGAGATTCAAGCTGATGCGCAAGCCCGGGCCCGACGGCACGCAGTCGGAGCCGGATGTGCTGGTGATGACGGCGACGCCGATTCCGCGGACCCTCGCCCTGACCGTCTATGGGGACCTTGAGGCAAGCGTCATCGACGAGATGCCGCCCGGTCGAACGCCGATCGTGACCAGGCGGACAACGGAGGCAAAGGCCGCGGAGGTCTGGAAGTTCGTGCGGCGGCAGGTCGCTCTCGGGCGGCAGGCGTATGTGGTCTACCCCGTGATCGAGGGCAGCAAGGACGACCAGGCGGAGCTGGATTTCGCGCGCGAGGTGGAGGAGGTCGTCAAGCACCAGAAAGCAGAAACCGGCCAGAGGGCCGGGAAGAACTCTGCGCGGAAGCATCGGGTTGGTGCGGACGCTCCGGACGCCCCGGACGCCCCGGCTCTGTTCGCAAAGACAAAGCTGCGCGCCGCCACCGAGATGTACGACGATCTCCGCAGCGGAGCTCTGGCAGGCTTGCGTCTGGGTCTGTTGCACGGTCGGCTCAGCGCGGCCGAAAAGGAGGTGGCAATGCGGCGATTTCAGCGCGGCGACACGGACGTGCTCATTGCAACGACGGTGATCGAGGTGGGCGTCGACGTGCCGAATGCCTCAGTGATGGTCATCGAGCATGCGGAGCGGTTTGGGCTCGCGCAGATGCATCAGCTGCGTGGGCGCGTCGGCCGTGGAACAGCGAAGAGCTACTGCGTCCTGATGACCGGCGGCAAGGTGAGCCCGGCGGCAGAGGAGCGGCTCGACGCCATGGTCCGCACCCAGGACGGGTTCGAGTTGGCCGAGCTCGACCTGAAGCAGAGAGGGCCGGGAGAGTTCTTTGGGACGCGGCAGGCAGGTGCGCCGGAGCTGCGCGTGGCCAGCCTGGTGCGCGATCGCGATCTGCTGGAGCTGGCCAAACGAGAGGCGACCGGCTTCGCCGAAAAGCGCGATCCCGCAATGGCGCAGGTCGATCTCGAGAGGGTCTGGAGCCGACTGAAAATGCAGTGGCAACGAAGGTACGGCCTGATGGAAGCTTAACCGGCTTCGTGGACTCACGGGGACAGGAGATCCGCTCCGAGGCGCGTCACTTCTGCTGCGCCTGAAACGCTGGATTCTTCCCCAGGCTAAGCAAATTCGCCATCAAGCGAAACGCGCCCGGGACACCCTCGGGCATCTCGCGAAAAAAGGCGAACGAGGTGTAGATGTAGGCGCCACGCCCGGTGCGAGCGTAGACGAGGCCGCCGCGCTGCGGGTCCTGATCCTTGTCGTGGGTCTCCGTGAGCGCAATGAAATGTGGGTCCCACGACCGCAGGAAGCCGTGGCCGCGCTCTTCGACCCAGCCACTAAAATCGGCCGGGCCAATGCGGTTCGGCCAGGTGAGAATCGGATCTTCGGGCGCGAGCAGCGTCACCGCACTGTCCTCTTCGACCACCTTCTCCGGGTCGGAGGAGAGGCTGAGCGGATATGGGCCGAAGTTGTGGTCGTACTCCTGCGTCTGATATTGCACAACCACGATGCCGCCCGCCTTCGCATAGCTCAGCAGGCGGTTGTTGAGCGTGCGGAGTTCGGGGCGCGCCGCATAGGTGCGAATGCCGAGAAGGATCGCGTCGAAGCGGGAAAGATCCGCGGTGGCGATGTCGTCGGCGGAAAGAAACTGCACGTGCAGGCCGAGATCTTCGAGGGATCGGGCGACGTCATCGCCCGTGCCGGTGATGTACGCGACACGGAGATCCGGTGCGACTCTAACGTCGACCCCAGTGGTTCTATAGGCGGACGGCCGATAGAAGGGATAGGGACGCAGGCCGGTGTAGCCGATCGTTTGAAATCCCTGCCGGTACTCGCGACCGCCGGACTCCCCGACCGCGGTGACCGTGTAGGGTTTCGCCTCGACCGACTTGGGGGTGACCTCGAAGTTGAGGGTGCGGTCCTCGCCGTCGGTGGCGGTCGCAAAGTCGGCGACGGCTGGGTTAGCGACCCAGCCCGGTGGAAGTTCGAGATGGACGGTGCCGGTCGCGGGACCTTTCACGCTCGAGTGGACGAGCACCGACAGATGCAGATGCGCGTTTGTAACCGGGACGATGCCGGCCTCGGGCGAGACCGTAAGCGAGATCGCCGGGGCGACAAGAAGCGGCTCCGGAAGCGGGCCGGGGCCAGTGATGCGATGAATGGTCTGGACCACGCCCGAAAGGCGCGCTTCAACGCCCATGTAGCTGTACGTGACCTCGACAGACAAGGGATAGGGCATGTTCGGCAGGTCGAGGTCCGCTGGGTCGAGGATGTTGTAGAACGGCTGTTCAAGGTTGGGACGGGAGAAGTACGGGCGGGTCAGGCTGGCGTCTGCCGGGACGGAGACGGAGAAGATTTGATCGCGCCCTTCTCCGGGGGTGAGGGCGCCGGAACCGACGGCCGCAGTGCTGCCGGACCGCTCGGTGGCGCTTGGGGCGGGCCGAAGGGGAGGCGCTTCAGTCCGGGCCGGAGCGCTCGCGCCTGGAGCTTGCGCAGGTCGAGTGGCCGCGGGTGCGGGCGCCGTGTCCGCCATGATGCTCCAGGGAGGTCCGGCGTGCGAGACCAGATCGGTGCGGACGACGGTGACGGCTTCCGTGCTCTGATTCGCGAGGTGGACGTCGACGTTGAAAGTCTGGCCGGGAATGACGGTTTGCGAGGTGCCGGCCTGGTTGGACATGTCGCCCATCGGGCCGAAGCGAGAGCTGTCCCGACCGTTCAGGATCGTCGCCTGAACGCTCAGGGCGAGCGCTTGACTGAGCGCTGTGTTGAACTGGTCGCGCTTCACCTCCAGCTCGTGGCGCATGTTGTACTTCGCGTCCTCCGGTAGGCTGCTCCCGGCAAGATCGCGAAGCAACGCGTCCGTCTTCGCGAGGCCTTGGCTGAGCGCCGGGGCAGACTTCGCAGGATCAAGAACAGCAGACTGATAGAAGGCGTTGGTGGCCTCTGTAACGCTGGCCGCGATCTGGTTCAGACGGTCGCGCCAGGGCTTGCGATCGGCAGCCGGAGCGTAGTCGGCGATGGCAGCCAAAGTGGTGTCGATCCCCTGATAAAAGCCGGTCTCGCGCTCCGGTACGCCGGAGCTCGCGCGCGAGGCGTAGAGGTGATACGGCGACAGAAACTGTCGAGCGGGCGGCAGGGCGATGCCGCCGTTCTGCGATTTCTGCTGGCCCAGGCCTTCGCGGGCAACGGCGAGATCGGAGCGTCCGACAAGCGGGTTGTAGGTGGATTCCGGAATCTCCACCGTCGTCGAGGGTATGCCCTCGATCGTCTGCCCTGTGACGTAGTTGCGAAACCGGACGGGCTCCCAGTGGCCGGTCGCGTAGTCGTAAATGCCGCGTTCGGTCACGCGCGCGAACGGCACGCGAGCGTACACCTTAAGGGGCGCCCATGGTCGAAGTCCGTCGCGAATCTGATCGGGAAACACGTTGGGGTCGGCGGCTGCGTTGAAGACCTCCTGCGCCATCAGCCCCGAGACCTGATGGTGTCCGTGACCGTCGGAGACGTTGCCCGCAAAAGATGAGGTAACGACGAGCGGACGCGTGAGGCGGACAACGCGCACACAGTCGTAGAGGACGCGGTCGTGCCCCCACTGTTTCAGAGCTTCGTCGATGGTCTTCGAAAACCCAAAGTCGGTGACGCGCGTGAAGTACTGGTGAACGCCGTAGAACTGGTCCGCGGTGAGGAGCTCCTCGGTGCGAAGAATGCCAAGCTGGTCCCAAAAGTCCGCCGACATAAGGTTCTGGCCGCCTTCGCCGCGATTCAGGGTGAGCAGCGTGGCATCGGCGCCCTGATCGCGGCTCTCGTACGCAAGCATGCCCCCGTCCTCATCGTCCGGGTGGGCGACGATCATGATCAAGGAGGCGCGCGTCCCAAGTTTCTTCAGCGTCTGGCCGAGGCCCGCGCTGCCCAGGTCAATCGCCAGGGGCGCTGCAAAGGCCGACGGCTGCGGCGCCGGCGGGGCTTGGGCTGTCGACAAGGTGGCGGCAAAAAGAGCCGTGCAAAGAAGGACGTTCGGGGCGAGCGCGAACCGCATGGACATTGAACTCCTGGTTCAAGGGGACGACGCAGCAATGGGCCGGGTCTTGTCTTTACGATACGTGCCCGGATGATCGCTGTCTTTCTGCTCTGTCTGGTTGAGTACGCAAGCCCTCCGAGAGCACCCGTTTTGGGGCCAAATGGTCAAAGTGCGCCAGAGGCATCGGCGGATACCCACGTCGCGTCTAACAAAGTGGACCTCAAGCGTCGCGCCAAGTAGCGAGCATCTCGCGCGACCTCACACCACCAAGGAGATTGCAGAAATGGTATCGACAAAGACTCTGACGGCTCGCCTGGCCCTGATCACGTTGCTGGGTGCTGGGACGTTGCTGGCTCAAGATGCACCCTCCACGCAGACCACGCCAACGACAACCCCGGTGACCAGCCAGACGAGTCAGACGACCGTCACAACAACGACACAGGAACCGACAACACCGACTTCCGCACCGTTGACGAAAAGCGAACTAAAGGCTCAACGCAAGCAGCAAAAGCATCAGGAAAACGCTGCCATGGCGAACAGCAAGGCTGCAAAAGATGCCGCCAAAGCCAAGAAAGAGAAGGACAAGGCGGTGCAGGAGCAGGAGAAGGCCGCTTTGCCACAGTCTTAACGGTCCCGTCGAAATGGGCTTTGGCGCCTGAGCGGCAAGAGGCGCCAAGCCCCGATCAGGACAGCACACGACCGCTTCGCTCTCGTCGCGCAAATCTTCAGGACCGGGCAGGCATAATCAATCCAGGGAGCCGACCGGCATAATCGAGAGGCGCCGCAGAATCTTTCGTGCAAGCCCCGTGAGCGGTACACCAGACAGCTTGCTCCGTGCAACCCAGTGGAGCGATGCGTCCTGAACCGGCAGATTGTTCAGTAAGAAGCTCTCGCCGACTGCGCCCTCCACTGCGGCTTTCTGGTCCCCGAATTCCCCAGCGTCAGAGAAGACGCTCACCTGGAAGTTCGTATTGGTGATCGAGTGCCGTGTCTGGAAGATCGGCTCGCGGCCGCGCACGACGTCCTCCGGAAGTGTCGGAAGTTCATACATCTCAGGCATCAGCGATGCGTCCGCGGGCCTCTTCTGAAGAAGAATTTCAGTCTCCCTCGCGACGTTTCTGCACTTGAGCAGGTAGGCTATCGGCCGACTCTTCTGCGCCTCGCGAGGCTTCGTGACGTGCTCGCCGCGCGTCTTGCAGAGCGATAGTACAGGGCAGTTCAGGCACAGTGGAGCGCGCGGAAGACACAGTGTCGCGCCCAACTCCATCATGGCCTGGTTGTGGTCGCCGGGGGCGTTGCCACCCGCGCCCGCCGGCGGCACAAGAGCCAGGGCCGTCCGCTGAAGCACGCGGCGGCCCTCGACAGTGCTGGTCTGGGCCACCCCGAGAACCCGCAGCAGAACACGCTCCACGTTGCCGTCAAGAACGGGAATACTTTCGCCAAAGGCAATGCTCGCAATAGCGGCGCAGGTGTACTCACCGATGCCAGGTAGAGTTTTTAGGCTGGCCGCGGTGCGCGGCATCCTTCCCGCAAGCTCCTGTGTGATGAACTGTGCTGCCTTGTGCAACATGCGCGCACGACGGTAGTAGCCCAGGCCCGACCAGGCGGCGAGCACCTCCGGCTCGGTTGCCAGAGCAAGCGAAAGAAGTGTGGGGAACCGCGACAGAAACCGGTGGTAGTGGTCGATAACAGCGGCAACACGCGTCTGCTGCAGCATCACTTCAGAGACCCAGATTGTGTAGGGGTCCGTGACGCCGCGCCACGGCAGAGTGCGTGCGTTGCCGGCGTACCACCGCATCAGTCTGCGGCGAAACTCTCCAACATCAAAGTCCAAAGCAATGTTGGCCGCTCTGAGCTCCCGATCTTTGCGCCTCCGAGAAGCGGCAGAAACTGCCGCAGGTCTGATGGTGACCTCAGCCAGTGAGCCGGATCTGACGGCTGAGGGTGACGGAAGCGGAAGCGAGATCTCCGACCGCTCTCCCGCGAGTTCTTCCCGCTCAAATTCGTCTATCCGCAGACGGCCTTTCGTGGCCCCCCGAGCCCGGCCCCGCTGTGCTTGTCGCATGTCAGCAGTCTAAATCCGGCTCACAAGCGTTGCCGGACAAGACATGAAAGGCTGGACGCCCTAAACGGTATCGCCAGGCTGCGTCGACGTATTTACCGGGTCGGGAGCCGAAGGGTACGGCGGCCCTTTTTCGAGCACCTTATCCATGTCAGCGTCATAGCCGTAAATGTCGTCGAAGAAGTCGGTCTTGCCGTCTTCGCCGACATGTGCCGTGAGATAGAAGATCACAATGGGCAGCTGCGCCTTCAAGTTCACCTGCCGGTTATCCGGGCCGTCGTTCATCGCGGCCTGCACCCTTTCAAGATCCCAGGGCTGTCCGTCCTTGTCCGTCTGCCCTTGCAACACCCACGCGGCGAGATCGTCCGGATGCTCGACGCGAACACAGCCGTGGCTGAAGTCCCGCCGCGACCGATTGAAGAGCTCCGTCGCCGGGGTTGAGTGCAGGTAAATGTCGTACTGATTGGGGAACATAAACTTCACCAGCCCCAAGGAATTCTTCGGGCCGGGCTTCTCGCGCACCATCAAGCCCCCGTGCTCGACCCGGGACGTGAGGTCACCGGTTTGTACCTCGCCCTTGCCGTTGACGACTTCATAGTTCTTGCTCTCGAGATAGCCGGGGGAGCGGAGCATATGAGGCACCAACTCTTTTTTGGCAATGTCGACCGGGACGTTCCAGAAGGGCCGGAAGATCAGGTACTTCATCATGTGCGTGAAGACCGGCGTACGGTGTTCGCCGACGACCTTGCCGACCACGACCTTCATGCTGAACTGCTCGTTTTGACTCTCGTCGTAGCCGCGCAGGACAAACTCCGGCAGATTGACCACCAAGCGGGCGTGGAGGTACTCGTCTGGAAGCCAGCGCCAACGTTCAAGCGAATTATTGAGCTGCTGCACGCGCACCGACATGGGCACGTTCAGGCTCTTCACAGTCTCCGCGCTTAGCTTTCCGTCCGGGTTCAGGCCGTGCCGTTTCTGGTAAGCCTTCAGAGCGTCTGTCATCTGAGGAGAGGGGCCGGCCGGGGCTGGGCCTCCCGCCGCGTCGCCCTCCAGTTGGAGACGCGACCAAAGCTCCGCCGGAGACGCGTAAGTTTGCGCCGATGGAGCTGCCGGAGATGTCCCGGCCGAGGGCGCCGCCTGCGCCTTAGCCAGCTGCAGGTAGTGGCCAAGAGCATCTTCGGTCTGGCGATACCCCTCAGCATTCGGCTCGACGGAATAAATGAGCTTCGGAACATCGGTCGCGTCCACCGCTTGGTCGGACACAAACTCCGGCAGGTTGTACTTCTTCGTCTGCGCGTTGATGTCGAAGTTGAAGTGCTGCGGGTTCACGCGGCCGATCCGGAGGTCTGAGACGTACCGCATCACGTTGATCGTCATCAAGACGTCGAACTGCGCCAGTGCGTCGCCATTCTTCGGCCCGAGTCCGGACACGCGTGCCGGCCAGAGCGAGGCGTCGTAATCCTCCGGCCGCAGGCCCTTGGTGTCTGCGTCCGTAAAGGCACGGATGAATCCGCTGGCAGCCGATGTCGGCTTGCCGTCGCGCGTCCATGCGATCTCGTTGTTGCGATCGTCGTAAAACGTCGTGACGTCGTGCTGGTAATCCGAGTAGTTCGGCCAGTGGAGCGCCGGCATCTGCCCTTTGGCGACAAGAGCCTGAATATTCTCAGCGTAATCCGCGGAATTGGGCGCCGAAACGGACTTTCGCGCCTTGCCGTGACATCCGCTTGCCAGAAGAACCAACAGAAGAGTGAAACCTGTTCCAAGTGCACCAAACCGTACCTTCATCGACCTGTATCCCTTCGCTTGTTCGTGTCCCGCGGCAGAAACCGTTCCTCTATTGTACGAGGGGCTCACAGTCATTCTGGCATGGAGGGTGCCCCGGTCACTAACTTCTTGCGATCTGGGACAGTACCGAAGTGCAGAGCACCGCTTGCGTCAGCAGAAGTGCGCCCGTCAGCCCAAGGAAGAGCTTGCGCTGCCGGGTCTCAAGCGCGTCGGCAAAGACGCCGCCAATCCATGTGAGAAGAAACGGAAGCGCCCAAAGCACCGGCGCTGTGATCGTCTGGGTCGTCACGATCGGCAGGAGCACAAGCGCCATCCCAAGCGGAACCGTGTTGCCAAAGTACCGGCAGCGCCGAACGCCGACGTAGAGCAGAGCTGAAACCGCCATCGCCACAACCACCGGCGCGTTCTCAAACGAGGTGAAAAACGTCTGCGCCGGGCCCATGGAAAACCAGAAGCGCGCTCCACCGCCCGTAAATACATAGCTGAACGGAGCTGGGCGAAACGCAAAAAAAGCAAACAGCATCCCGAGCGCACCCAGGCCCGAATAGATCAAGATCTGCATGACATACGAGCGACGGTGCTTCGCCACATACATCATCAAGACAAACGCGGCGACAAATCCGATCATCGCCGCAAGCAGATGCGCGGCTGCGGTGAATCCAAGCGCCGCCGTCAGCAGCAGGAGTCGCGGCCGCCACTTCCGGCGAGGCCCGTGCATCGCGTGCGCTACGCCGATCGCCGTATACACAAGGCCATAGAGCCCCCACATCGCAAGCACCTCGTTGTTCGGCGTGACCGAGGTCCGAACAATCGCCGGCGAAAAGCAGTACAGGCCAAGCGCCAGGAAAGCTCCCTCATTGCCGAACATCCGCCGCGTCACCCACCACAGACCGCCGCCCAGCCAGATAGCAAACAGGACAAACGGAAGGTGGAGAAGGTACTTGATGCTCCGAAGCTCGTGCCTCGCCTCCCATGTGGATCCATTCAGACTGCTGCCCGCGTAGATCCGATTCTCCGGACTTCGCAGCCGATCGGCGCCCAGCAGAAGGAGGCGCTGCACGGTGAGCGGCAAGCCGGCCACGCGATAGGCAAACGTGCCGTCGCCGTGGAGGTTCCCGCACGTGGTGAAGTAGCCGGCCAGCGGCGATGGCCGCTCCCACATCTCACGGCCGCACCGAGCGTAGCGAAAGTCAGCCGAGGAAAGCGTCTGCCGGCTGATCACCCAAAGGCACTCCGCCAGAAATAAGAGCAGCAAGAGAGCGGCGATACGCTGCGGTCGGCGAAAAGCGATGCGAGGAAACTTCATCGTGAGGTGTGTGTGTACTCGCCGCTTCCGCGTGGCTGGATTTTCACGTCTGAATGCAGAGTTTCATAGGCACTTCGCGGCGGCCGGCGCCTTGGCTCCGACCTCTCCATCTGCCGGCAGACGCTTCTGTCGAGTGTATCGTGAGGTGTATGCAGACGCTGCTTTTTACCCCTGGCCGAGCCTTTTTGTCCGCCAATTCGACCACGGTCCCGTGGACGGTCGTCTTCGAGGACGAAGGCATCGCAGGGTACTTCTACGCCTGCGATCGGTCGCGCGAGACGCAGGAAGAAAGCATCCTCGATGCCATGCTGATCTACAACGTCAAGGAGATGGAGAAGCTCTCCGCGGCAGCTGGAGCCGAACCGAAGCAGCGCCTGGCAGCGGTGGAGTGGTCGCGCGATGGCCTCCAGGCCGTGTTCTACCTCGACGGTACCGCACAGGCGCTGTTCGACTTCGGGCAACGTCTCGGCTTTTGCCGATCCAACTTCCCAAACTTCCTCGACGAGCGCGGAGCGACGTGGCGAAAGTCCAGTCACGCCTGGAGCGACGAGGCTCTGCAGATCTTTGAGTCGGCCCTGTACGCATAGTTTCGGCGCTCCTCGGCTGACAAGCCGAAACAGCGCTATCCGAGAAACATCCTCTCCACATCCAGCCAGTTCTCGACCCGGCGAAATCCTCGCACCGCCTGATTGTGCGGCGCGCCGTACAGGATGCCCTCCCCGCGAAATCGCCGCAGCTGCCGCGGATTGTCGTCGATCAGGTACTCGGCGTGGAGAATGCTCTTGTCGCCGCAAAAAACGATGTGCGACGGTGGGATGTGCGGAAAATGCCGCGCCATCCACCGATACTTGGCGGTAAAGGAGGTCGGCACCTCCATCGCAGCCGTCGCGACAAATACGTCGTATCTCTGTTGCAGGTCGGCGGTCACGCGCTGAGCGTCCGGGATCACTTCCAACACCTCGAAAAAATCAGGCGTACGCAAAAACCCTTCAAGCACGTCCTGACGCTCCGCCGGCACCACGTCCCACAGCCATTTGCCCGCAAGATCGGCCGTCGTCACACTCTCCCCGAACTCCCGGTTGTAGCGCAGGAGGTGTTCGCGTACAGCGTCTGCGATCACCTCATCCATGTCGATGCAAATGCGTTTCACAACGATCTCACGATGCGGGCCGCGATACTTTCCTCCCGCTCGGCTGCCTTCTTTTGCGGAGCATCGCGCCCTGGATCCCAGAAAAGCAGCCGCCCACAACTCTCGCACGTCATCATCACGTCAACGTTGCTTCGGTCGCGCAGATCGTTCCACTTCTGCGGTCGCACCATCATCTGGCACGCCGAGCATTTGCCGTCCACGCCCTCCGCCAGACCCGTCCCCTTCGACTTCGCCACGCGATCGTACGTCCCGAGCGCGCTTTCGCCGATCTCCGGTCGCAAACCGACGCGCTTCTGCTCAATCTCCGCCAACAGCTTCCGGTCCCGCTCCAGCACCTCCGCCGACCGCGCCCGCTCGCGCGTAAGCTCCGCTTCGGCGTCGCTCACAGCCTTGTCCGCCAAAGCCCGCTGCCCTTCCATCTCTTCGGTCCGCACCATGCTTTCGAGCTCCGCATCCTCCAGCCGCGCGACCTCCTTCTGGCCGAAGCTGATCTCGTGCTCATACGCGGTCACCTGCACCGCTGTCGTCGCCAGGTCCATCTGTTTGCGGGCCCGAGCGATCTTTCCCTGCCAGTCTTTGATGTCGGACTCCTGCCGACGGCGCAGAGCTTCTTCCTTCGCAAGCAGGTCGAGCACGACCGATCTCTGCCCCTCCACAGCCCCGAGCTTCGCTCCGAGCGCGGCAATCTGTCTAGGCAGGGCCGCCAGCCGATCCCGCATCGCCTTCGCTTCGAGATCGTACCTCTGCAGCTCAATCAGATTTCTAAGATCCGGGTGCATCGCGTGTATCCTCAGACAACGGCAAACCTCCTCAGCCGAGAACACCGCGGAGCCCGTCCGGATGAACCGGAAAAGAGCGAGTCTAGCACAGCTGTCCCTTCCTCTTTTGTGGTACGAAACCCCCACCCAGAATAGACGAAAATAGCTGAATCATACGGTCAGCGGAGGCATCTAGACCCGAGGATGGCAGCAGCAACCGCAGTGGAGATGCCCGCGCGAAACAGCGCATCGAATCCAACACCTCCGGCCGCCTCCGCACCCTGGCGACCACGCGTCAATCCGTGGATCGTCGCCATGACGGTGACGCTCGCCACGTTTATGGAGGTGCTCGACTCCTCCATCGCCAACGTTGCTCTGCCGCATATCGCCGGTGGTCTCGGCGCCACGCAGGATGAGGCCACATGGGTGCTCACGGCCTACCTGGTCGCAAACGCGGTCATCCTTCCCGCCGGCGCCTACATGACCACGTTTATCGGTCGCAAAAAGTTCTACATGATCTGCGTGGCGATGTTCGGCATCTCGTCCGCCCTCTGCGGATTCGCACCCACCCTCCCGCTCCTGGTCTTCTTCCGCATCCTCCAAGGCATCGGCGGCGGCGGTCTCGCCCCCTCCGAACAGGCCATCCTCGCCGACACCTTTCCACCCGAAAAACGCGGCCAGGCCTTTGCCATGTACGGCCTCGCCGTCGTCGTGGCTCCCGCCATCGGACCTACCCTCGGCGGCTACATCACCGACAACTTCGACTGGCGCTGGATCTTCTTTCTTAACGTCCCCATCTGCCTCCTGTCCCTCTTTCTCACCTCCCGCATCGTCGAAGATCCGCCATACGTCAAAGAGCAGGTAGCCAAGTCGCAGAAAGGCGGCATCAAGCTCGACTTCATCGGCTTCGGCCTGCTCGGCCTCACGTTCGGCTCGCTCGAGTTCATCCTCGACAAAGGGCAGGAGGACGACTGGTTCGGTTCAAACCTCATCACCTTCTTCGTCGTCATGATGGCATGCGCGTTCATGGCCATGATCTATTGGGAACTGCGACAGCTCCGTACCGGCAATCGACCGATCGTCAACCTGACCCTCTTCAAACGACGATCCTTCGCCATCAGCTTCTTGCTCATGTTTGTTCTGGGGTTCTCGCTCTACGGAACGACCATCCTCATCCCGCAGTTCGTTCAGACGCTGCTCGGCTACACCGCCGAACTCGCCGGTCTGGTGCTCTCGCCCGCCGGTTTCATGATGATGGCGATGATGCCCGTGGTCGGCTTCCTCAGCAGCAAAATCGATCCGCGCAAGCTCATCGCCTTCGGATTCGTGATGCTCACCCTGTCCCTCTTCGACATGCACACCATGGATCTCGGCATCTCCTACGGTCGACTCGTCTTTCTCCGCTGCTTCCAAGCCTCGGGTCTCGCCTTCCTGTTTATCCCCATCAACACCCTCGCCTACGTCGGCGTAAAACAGAGCGAAAACAACGACGTCTCCGGCTTGACCAACCTCGCGCGCAACATCGGCGGCTCCTGCGGAACTGCGTTCGTCGCAACCATGCTGACACGTCGATCCGCCGCCCACGAAACCAACATGGTGCGCTATCTCACGAACGGCAATCAGGCGTTCAACACCCAGGTCGACGCGCTTGCGGCGTTCTTCAAAGCCGGAAACGGAGTCAAGCCCAAAGGTATGGATCACTCCTTCGGCGCCGCTCACATGGCACAGGCCTACATCTACAACCAGCTCCACCGCCAGGCCAGTATGCTCGCCTATCTGGACATCATCCAGGTCCTGTCAATCTTCTGCGCCTGCATGCTGCCGCTGCTCTTCTTCATCCCCAGGCCGCCCAAAAACGCCGCTGCCGGCGCCGGCCATTAGATTCAGCGTCCACTGGATCCGGCTCAGACATCCCCGCCCGAACCCCCCATCAGACCATCCCCCAAAGGCCGGGAAAGCACCGCCACCAGATCCGCGCGCGGCACCTTGCTCTGCTCTCCCTTGCAAAAATGCTTCACCGTAAAGACGTCTGACGCTACCTCGTCCTCCCCCACGATCACCATCCGCTCGGCGAGCTTGTCGGCCGTTTCAAACGACTTCCTGAGCCGAAACATCCCGTCGCCAACCTCCACCCGGAGTCCCGCGCGCCGCAGTTGCTGGGCCAGCAGAAGCGCGGGAGCATTCTGCGTAACACCCATCGGCGCAACAAACGCGTCGAGCTTCAGCTCGGCCGCTTCCCCCTCCGCCGCGGCCTGGGCCTGCAGCGTCAGAATAAGGCGGTCCTCTCCGATCGCAAATCCAATCCCCGGCGCCTTCGGTCCACCCAGCATCTCGGACAACCCGTCATACCGCCCCCCGCCCAGCAGAGCGTTCTGGGTTCCGAGCCCGCCGCCGTCCGGCACGGTAAACTCAAAGGTCGTACGGGTGTAGTAGTCCAGACCACGCACAAGCCGCGGTTCCACCTGGTACGGCACCCCGCAAGCGTCCAAAGCTCCGAGCACCTCATCAAAGTGCGTCCGCGAGCTCTCGTCCAGAAAGTCCGCGATCTTCGGCAGACCGTCGATGATCTCCTGATCTTCGGGCGCCTTGGAATCAAGCACACGCAAAGGATTGGTCTCCGCGCGTCGGCGGTTGTCCTCGCACATCCGGCTCTTCACCGGTTCGAGTGCCGCTCGGAGCGCCTCAAGGTATCGCGGCCGATCCGCCGCCGATCCGATCGAGTTGATCAGCAGCTTCCACCCCCGCACGCCCAGCTCCGTCAGCAGCGTCGCCAGCATCTCGAGGATTTCGGCATCCCGTAGCGGACTCTCCGCCCCGGACCACGGCGGCCCGAGCACCTCCGCTCCAATCTGCCAGAACTGCCGGTATCGTCCACGTTGCGGGCGCTCGCGCCGAAACTGCGGTCCAATGTAAAACATCTTCTGCAGCATGCCCGTGTCGTTCAGCTTGTGCTCAATGTACGCGCGAACCACCCCCGCCGTGTTCTCCGGACGCAACGTCAGGCTCTGGCTACGTTCGCTCTCCGCGCGCGCACGATCCTCCCACGTGTACATCTCTTTCGAGACAATATCGGTCTCCTCGCCCACCCCACGGGCAAACAGCTGGGTGTCCTCAAAAACCGGCGTTCGGATCTCCCCGTACCCGTAGCGCCGGAAGACAGATCGCGCCACCGCCTCGACCCGGTTCCAGAGCTCCGTCTCCGGTGGCAGCAGATCGCGCGTGCCGCGCACTTTCATGATCAATGACATAGCTTCAGAATACCCAAGGACAGAGACCCAAACGCAAGACAACACCCGTGCATCTCCGGTATACGGAGCTGTCTCAAAGAAAGTTCTCGCAAAATTGCGTGAAAAAGCCGCCCAAATCGGAGTACCCTAAAAGTCGGCCCAACGTCTGGGTCTGGTTGGAGGTGTTTTTTCTGGCAGAGGTTCGAGTTCAAGAAGGCGAACCCCTTGAGAATGCCCTGCGGCGCTTCAAGCGCAAAGTGCAGACCGAAGACATCATCAAGGAAGTCAAACGCCACTCTTTTTACCTGAAACCAGGTGAAAAGCGGCGCGTCAAAGAAGCGCTTGCGCGCAAACGCAACCGCAAAAAGATCCGCAAAGAGCAGGACTAACAAAGGTTCGAGACGGGCAACGAGCAGAGGAAACTTCCCTCGCTTGCCCGTCCGCTTCCTGCAACCGACAAGGCCGTTCACCCTCCGTTTCAGATGGGTGGGCGGCCTCTCTCTTACAAGAGAAGCTCTCTAACCTCATCTCTTTTTTGAGAGTGTCACCGGACCTCAACGCTTTTGTGTAACGATTCAGCAAACCGCAACACCATTATCCATTCGTACCCGGGCCCTGTTTCCTCTACCTGCACGTCATGGGAGAATCACCGTGGACTTCATGGATCGTCTTCTAACCTGCTCCGATTGCGGCGGCGACTTCATCTTCACCGCCGGCGAACAGCTCTTCTTCTTCGATAAACAGTTCAAAAACGACCCAAAGCGGTGCAAGCCGTGCAAGTGCAGGCGCGCAGGCGCAAGCCTGCAGGTCGGCACCGGACCGGCAGCGGCCGGCATCTCTCGAACAGAAACGCGAACCCAGTGCTCCGCGTGCAGCATCGAGACCACCGTTCCGTTCAAACCGACGCAAGGTCGTCCGGTGCTCTGCCGCCAGTGCTTCCAGGCGCAGCGTCCAGTGGATCGGGCTTTGGTCGTCGGGACCTCCTCGACAACATCCTCTCTCCTCACCGCTGCCGTCGAGCACGCCTCCCTCAGCACCCGCGAGATCGACTCGCAAAGACGCCTGATCGGGACGTCGACGGCATAAGCCCGGTCGGGGCAACACGGATCGCTCTCCGCCGACTCCGACCGCGTATGACACCAACCCAACTCTTTCGCGGCGCCACAACCCTCGGCGACTTCGAACTCCTCCACTGCACCGACGGGACCTACCTCCTCGATGGCGGAGCGATGTTCGGCGTCGTTCCCAAGACCCTCTGGCAGAAGCGCATCGCGGCTGACGAGCAGAACCGCATCCAGCTCGGCCTCAACTCGGTCGTCGCGCGCACCGGGCAACACACGGTTCTGATCGAGACCGGCATCGGCAACAAACAAACGCCCAAAATGCGCGAGATCCACGGGAATCAGGAGCTTCTGCCGGCCTCGCTCGCCGCCGCGGGTGTCTCGCTCACTGAGATCGACGTTGTGATCAACACGCACCTCCACTTCGATCACTGCGGCTGGAACACAACGCTTCACCCCGACGGCTCGGTCTCTCCCACCTTCCCCAACGCACGCTACTTCGCGCACCGTGGCGAGGTGGAGCATGGTCATCTGCAGCTCGACCGCGACCGCGTCAGTTATCTCTCGCCCAACTTCGACCCGCTGATCGAGTCGGGTCAGATGACGCTGCTCGGTCACCCGGAACTGCCCGGCCCCGGCGCGGAGCACACACTCGTCCCCGGCATCTCCGTCGAACTCTTCCCCGGCCACACGGCCCACATGATGGCCGTCCATCTCAGGTCCCGCGCGCACGGCGGTGCAGTTGAGCACGCCTGCTACATCGGCGACCTCATCCCCACCAGCCATCACCTCGACCCCACCTGGGTCATGGGCTACGACCTCGACCCACTCCTCTCGATCCAGCAGCGCAAACGCTTCCTCGCGCGGGCCATCCCGGAGCGCTGGACCGTGCTGTTCACGCACGACCACGAGGTCCCCAAAGCACGGATCGCCTTGAACGAG
Organism: Acidobacteriaceae bacterium; assembly: GCA_965277145.1. Classification (GTDB taxonomy): domain Bacteria; phylum Acidobacteriota; class Terriglobia; order Terriglobales; family Acidobacteriaceae; genus Edaphobacter. The sequence continues at coordinate 3,734,982 of OZ255717.1, read as the reverse complement.
AAAGGAAAACCGGTCGCCACCAGCCTCTAGAGCAACGGAGGTATTGGCATACAGCCCATTTGCTCTTTTGGTTGTCATTCCCGAAGGGAATCTGCTGTTGTTCTTGTTATTGTTTGTTAGGCCGCCGGCGCCACCGACCGGAACGCCACCACGCGCTCCCACGTCGATCCGAACCGATCCGCCGCCTGGTCCTCCTCGCTCATCGACATGCACTCATCCCACACCAGATGGAGCCATGGCTGTGCCTCAAGCATCGGCTTCAGCTCCGGATTCGCATACAGCATCCAGATCTCCCGAGGCTCGCGTTCAAACGAAGCTGCGACCTCCGCCAGAAAACGCCGCATCACCGGCGCTGCAAAGGGGTGGTAGATCGAAATCACCAGAGGTCCTGACGGCAGCTCAAACGCGCCGGCATCTCCACACGTCACCGTCGCCGGCACGGGCTCGGACATCTGTGCCGCGAACTTCTCGAGATTCTTCTCCGCCACCCGCGACAGCTCGGGCGAGAGCTCGACGCCCGCCACCGTCCGAAACGAATACCCCATCGCCAGCATCAACGCGCGCCCCTTGCCGCACCCAATGTCCACAAAGGTGAAGCGTCTCCAGTCCAGCGAGAGCCGGTGGAGCGCTGCCGAAAACACAGACGGCGAGATCCCATAGTAGGCCGTCGCCCAGTATGCCTCGGGCGCGCTCGTATCGAGCTTCTCGCCGAAGATCAGACCGCCCGTATCAACACCGTTCTGCTCGTCAAAAGGATGAGCAGCTCTCGATCGAGCCCGGCGACCTCTCGCACGCCGCTCCTCCGTGAAAAAGAGTTTCAGCCTTCGTCCGACCTCGCGAAAAAACCCGCCCCAACCGCGATTCACGATCCAATGCCGAGATCTACGAACGATCGCTCCCCGCACCTCTTACCCTCCGCTCGGCCAGCGCTCGTGCTCTCTGCAGCGTCCCGTCGATAAAGCATACCTGTCTCTGCGTCGCGCGGCTGCCATGAAGAACGAGCTCGGACACAGAAAAGCCCTGCCGAAAGGGCAGGGCTCGGGAACCTCCGACGCGGTCTAGGCCAGAGCTGCCGCCGCGGCGGGATCGACCGCAACAAACCGGCCCCTCTGTCCGCGATCCTGAAATCGGACCACGCCATCGATCTTGGCGAACAACGTATCGTCCTTGCCGCGACCGACATTTGCGCCCGGCTTCAGCGGTGTCCCGCGCTGACGCACAATAATGCCGCCACCAAGAATCGTCTGGCCGCCAAACACCTTTACCCCAAGTCGCTGCGCGTTCGAGTCGCGACCGTTCTTCGAAGATCCAAGCCCTTTTTTATGTGCCACGTCTGCTCTCTCCTCGGCCCCGAGCTCCGGCGCCACTTCTTCTGTCACGCCCGCGCGGAGGCGGGACTATACTTGCTAGGCGCTAAAGCTCTGCCCGTTGACCTGGATCTCGTTGATCTTTACCTCAACGAAGTTCTGCCGGTGCCCCTGCATCTTCTTGTACTGCTTTTTGCGCTTCAGCTTGAACACCAGAATCTTCTCGCCGCGGCCGACGCTGACCACCGACGCCAGCACCTTGGCGCCACCAAGATCCTGCTCAAACTTGCCCGCTTCACCACTGACCGCCAGCACATCGGAGAACTCAACCGTGCCGTTCTCATGCGGTGTCGTCTCAATCCTGAGCGTCTCGCCAGGTGTAACCAGATACTGCTTTCCGCCCGTGCGGATCACTGCGTACATAACCAAACTCCCTCGCGCGCGCCGTAGCATCGGCAAGCGGCGCTTCCTCTAAATGTCCTGTGTGCGCTGCAGCCGCCCGTACATGGCGCGCTTTGGACACCCAAGACCAAGCCTTCCGGCCTCAGGGCACTCCAACACCGCTGAACTAAAAAAGTTTACCGCCTCACATCGAGTAGGTCAATGGCCGCGGCTGGGTCAACAACAGGCCTCACAGCTCGTAACTGAAAACGGCTCAGCTGATCCACTTCAACAGCCGGATCACGCCCATGGCCGCCGGTCGCGAATGCGCCGAGACCGCCCCGTCCCCGCTCCCGCCCGTCCGCGCGTGGATCTCTGCCGCCCGCTCCGCATAGTAGCGGTACGCCCGCACCATCATCTCCTCATTGGTCAGGGTAGGTCGCCACCCGAGCCGATCGCGAATCCGCGTCGTATCAAAGACAAAGTTCTCCGCGATCATCCGGTAGTGGTACGGTCCCAGCGGCGACACCTTGAGCGTGTGCGCCAGCTTCATCGCCGCGATCGCCGGCGTCTTCGGCAGGCTCGCCACCCGCGACCGCGTCCCAGCCGCCCGGATCACCGCCTCGTACACCTCGCGCAACGTCGCAACATCGTCCGAGCCGATGTGAAAGAGCTCCGAACCTCCGTACACCAGAGCCTCCATGCAGGCCGTCGCCAGATCCTGCGCGTAGATAAACTGATATCGGTTCGACCCATCGCCGACCACCCATACGCGCTTTCCGTCGCGAATAAACTCAAACAAAATCGCCAGCAAACCCAGCCGACCGCTGTCGATAATCGTCGGGCAGCGGATCGTGACCACGTGGAGGTCGGCGATGTACTCGCGAAGCACCTCCTCGGCCGCCAGCTTCGATCGGCCATACAGCTCAACCGGCGCTGGAACCTCGTTTTCCCGCACCGGATGCCCCAGATCGCTCGCCCAAAGACAGTTGGTCGAGGTGAAGACGAGCGGTTTGACCCCGAACAGACGGCACGCCTCGGCGACATTCCGCGTCCCGTCAACGTTGGAGCTCCACAATGTGCTGTCCGAAATGGTGTCGTGCGCCAACATGGCCGCGCAGTGCACCACGCCGTCGATCGGAGCCTCGGCGAACACCGACCTGACCACGGCAGCATCCCGCAGGTCGCCCTGAACGCTGCGCAGATTGGGGTGCTGATCCACGTCGGCAACCAGATCGATGTTGACGCAGCTGTACCCCTCGTCCAGCAGACGCCGCTTAAGGAGGCCGCCAAAGAAGCCCGAAGCTCCAGTCACCAGAACGCGCTTCATCCTTTAACTATGGCAGACGGCAACGCGACTATGGCAGGCGGGAGCGCGACTATGACAGACGGGAGCGCGACTATGACAGACGGGAGGGCGACTCGGCATAAGCGCCCTCATCGCCCCTCCCCTCACAAGCGAAACCCAGACCACGCGCGCTTCCGATCGGCCGACTGGAACAGATACACGGCCAAGATGGTCATCAGAGGTTCGATCGGGTGCCGAAACCGAGCCTGCACCGTGACCACGTAATAGATCAGTGGGACCGTCCCAAAGGCGAGCGCAAACAGCATCGCACCCGGAACCCGTCTGCGCAGCGCCAAGAACAGCCCAAGCAAACCCGCAAGACTCACAAACGCATAGTTCATCTCGCGCCCGATCTCGAGAGCGACACTCTTCTCAAACGGATGCGGCACGCCCGCCCAGAAAAAGTAAACACGCTGCACCGTCCACCGGGCAATCTGTCCAGGATGCGCACGGATCGCGACCTTTGCCCGAGCGCCTTGCTCGCGGACGTACCGAAGCTCGCCCATCTGCTTGTACCGCTGATACTCCGGATCGCGCTCCACCAGCGGCACCGTCGTCCCCCACGGAAACCCGGCGTTCTCAGCCAGCGTGGATTGGTACAGCTCAGCGCCGAGATTTCCCCGCGTCGGGATAAAGGCGCCGAAGACCCGCTCGTTGCGCACAATCCAAGGCAAAAGGCACAACACCACAACGCCGCCGCCAAGCGCCAGGCCGCGAACCGCACGCAGAAGCTCCGCCCCCGGAACCCCCCACACCAACCCCCACACCAACCCCCACACCATCCACAGACCGCACGCCGGCAGAAACAGCAGGAGCGACGGATTCGTAAGCGCAACCAACCCCCAAAGCAGACCCCACATCAGCCACGGCCGCACCCCATGACGATCCGGGCCTAGGACCGAATCCGCTGGACCGCCGAACCCCCGAATCTCGAGCGCATAGACAATCACCCACGTCAGCAAAAACGTGGCAATCGACATCTCCAAGATCCAGTGCACCGCATACTGCATCGCCGCCGGGTGCAGAGCCCAGATCCAGGCCGACCAGACACCCACACGTCGTCCCTCCCCGGTCGCGTCGAAGCACTGCCATCCAATGCGATAGATCGCCAACACCGTCCCGGCGGAGAAGAGGCTGTTCACCGTCAGGATGATCCAGGCGGAAGCCGCGCTATAGACGCCGAACACCCGAAACACCCCAGCCAGCAGAGACGGAAACAGCGGCGGGATCCAGGTTGTCGGGCCAGTGTGTCCCGTAAACGGGTCAGCATACCCATACCCCGTCGCCAGCGCACGGGCGATCCGGCCCGGCTCCCATCCAAACTGAAAGTGATCTCCCGCCGGTCGGACGTGATACGTGTGCGCCAGTGTAATCACAGCGACCCGCAACAAAAAGGCGACCCAGAAGATGCGCCAGGGTGTACGGCACAGGTTCGTCCTCGCCAAATCCGATGCCGGAGCCGGCGGTTGCTCGACGTACGCCATAGGTCCAATGCTATGGTATCGAGGACCTCTGACGCGGTGATAGGTCGTCACAAGACTTGGTAACTGGTCTCCAAACGCTGCCGTAACCTAACATATACCCTAACTTACCAATGCTGGTGCCAGACCGAGCGCTCAAGTCGAAAGTGGAAGAGAACTTCCCTTCGGGCGCTAGGCAATGTTTTGCACATTACCTCCCGGCAATCCGTTCTACAACTTCCGACGTATCCGGTAAGCCTAGTAAAATGGGCCAGATACCGCGAGCAGCCCGGTCCCGCGAGATTGGCCGTCAAGTTGCTCTCTACCTTTATGCAACAGCATCTCGATCTCCCTGGAGTCTTCTAATGATTAAGTCTTTCGCCGCATCGCTCGCCTTGGCTTTGGCCGCGTCGGTTTCTGCCTCTGCTACCTCCCTCCCCGTTCCCACCGGCAGTATGCCAACCGTCGTAACGCCCAGCGTCGGGACGTTCGGTGGATCACTGGTCGCCTTTACCGGACCCGAATTCGTCTCCGCTCCCACCTTCGCGGGCGCATACACGGAGAACGTCTTCTCGGATCCAAACAACATCTACTGCGCTGGCTGCCTCGACTTCGTGATCCAGGTTGCCAACCTCAGCCCAACCAGCGCAACCCCGACCCAGGTCATCGAGCGCGTCACAACCTCAAGCTTTGATGGCTACATGGTGGACGCCTCCTACACGGTCGCCGCCAACACCGTTGCACCCTACGACGCGACGCGTGCGCCCTCGGGCGGTGTCATCGGCTTTGACTTCTTCCTACGGCCCGGTCAGACGACCGCCGGTCTCGTTCTGATGACCAACGCCCCGTCCTTCACCATCGGCAACATCTCCATTCAGGATGGTACCGCGGTGACCGGACCCCTCGCCTACATTCCGTCCGGCACGAACGTTTCGCCTATTCCAGAGCCCTCCTCGCTCGTCCTTCTCGGAACAGGCCTCGTCGGCGCCGCAGGCATGGCACGTCGGAAGTTCGCTGCGAAGTTCATCTCGTAGACCTATCGCACCTCCTTACCAAGGGGAGCCCTCACGGGCTCCCCTTCTTCTTTGCACCATCCCCCCTCTTCCAGACAGAACCGCACCCAGCCCAGGCATGCGACAATCTCCCTAGAGCATCTCTCCTGTAGGTGTACACCGAAGACACAGATCCTTCGGCCGTTTTCCCCATTGAAAACGGCACTCCAACACCCCATCGGGCTCACAGAAACAGGAGAAAATGCACTAAGCGAGCCATGCCCAACCAGCAAGTTCAGCGACCCGCCTCCCAAGCCGTGCCCGCGCCCTGCGTCGTCACGCCGGCCCTGCTGAAGCAACACTCAATCACCCCCGACGAGTACACCCGCATCCTCGCCTTGCTCGGTCGCACCCCCTCGCTCACGGAACTCGGCATCTTCTCGGTCATGTGGTCCGAGCACTGCTCCTACAAAAGCTCCCGCGTCCATCTCAAGCGGCTCCCCACCCGCGGAACGCGCACCTCCGGTCCCGGCTCCGTCGTCCAGGGCCCCGGCGAGAACGCCGGCATCATCGACGTCGGCGACGGCTGGGCCTGCGCCTTCAAGATCGAGTCGCACAACCACCCGTCCTACATCGAGCCCTATCAAGGTGCAGCCACCGGCGTCGGCGGCATCCTCCGGGACATCTTCACCATGGGCGCGCGTCCTCTGGCCGTCATGGACTCCCTGCGCTTCGGCCCACTCACTCCAGACGAAGAGCCCGACGACGCGCTCCGGGCCAAAAACCACCAGGTCGCCAACGGCGTGGTCGCCGGCGTAGCTGGCTACGGAAACTGCTTCGGCGTCCCCAACCTCGGCGGCGAAACCCGCTTCGAGCCGTGCTACTCCGGCAACCCCTTGCTCAACGCCTTCGCTCTCGGTCTGGTCCGCAAGGACGAAATCTTCTACGCCAAGGCCACCGGCGTCGGCAACCCCGTCATCTACGTCGGCGCCAAGACCGGCCGGGACGGCATCCACGGCGCAACCATGGCCTCCGAAGAGTTCACCGAGGGCTCCGAGCAAAAACGCCCAAACGTCCAGATGGGCGACCCCTTCCTCGAAAAACTCCTCCTTGAAGCCTGCCTCGAAGCCATGCATCTCCCATCGGGCGCCGTCCTCGGCATCCAGGATATGGGCGCCGCCGGCCTCACCTGCTCCACCTGCGAGATGGGCGCGCGCGGCGAGCTCGGCCTCACCATCGAACTCGACCTCGTCCCTCAGCGCGAGACCGGCATGAGCTCCTACGAGATCATGCTCTCCGAATCCCAGGAACGCATGCTCCTCGTCGCCGAACGCGGCAAAGAGGTCGATGTACTCCAGGTCTTCGCCAAATGGGGCCTCGACGCCGCGATCATCGGAACCGTCACCGCCGACGACATCATGCGCGTGACCCACGGCGGAACTCTGGTCGCCGAGATCCCCAACAAAGCGTTGACCGACGACGCCCCCGTCTACCACCGGCCTGTCGGCGCCTGGAACCCACCCGTCCCCCGCGATCCGCCCGCGTGGGTTCTCGAAGAACTCCAAAAGCCCCGCGACTACACCGCCGACCTGCTCAAGCTGCTCGCCAGCCCCAACATCTGCGACAAACGCTACATCTACGAGCAGTACGACTCCATGGTCCAAACCAACACCGTCCAGGGCCCCGGCTCCGAAGCCGGAGTCCTCCGCATCAAGGGCACCGGACACACAGCAGGGAACAGGGAACAGGAAACAGGGAACGGAGCTACCGGACAGGCAGCAGGGAACAGCGTACAGGGAACAGCAACGGCTTCAACTCCGGACGCAGCAAAGATTCCCGGCCTCGCGACCGGAGCCGCGGACACCCCGAAAGCCCCCGCTTCCGTTCCCGCCCCAGGACTCGACCCGATCGCCGTCGACCACAGCATCGCCGGCAAACTCCTCAACCTGATCGCCGCCTCCACCCCCCAGGGCGAAGCCACCCTCGCGACCGGCAACGAAGACGCCACCAATCCCGTGCTAGCCCCAGACGAGACCCACACCCCAAGCACATCGCCAACCGAAGTCCCACCATTCCCCCCGCTCCCCGTTCCCACTCCCATATCCCCTATTCCCCGTTCCCTATCCCCCGAACAGGAAGGCACGCTGCTCCCTGTTCCCTGTTCCCTGTCCCCTGTTCCCTGTCCCCTGTTCCCTGCCCCCTCCTCCCTGTTCCCTGAACCGGCTACAACCAAGCCAGAGCGCGGCCTCGCCATGGCGCTCGCCGGCAACGGCCGATGGTGCTACCTCGACCCCAAACTCGGAGCCATGCACGCCGTCGCCGAAGCCGCCCGCAAGGTCGCCTGCACCGGAGCCACCCCCGTCGCCGCCACCAACTGCCTCAACTTCGGCAACCCCGAAAAACCCGAAATCATGGCCCAGCTCTCGCTCGCCATCGACGGCATCGCCGAAGCCGCCACCGCCCTCGGAACCCCCATCACCGGCGGCAACGTTTCGCTCTACAACGAAACCCGCGGCGAAGGCATCTACCCCACCCCCGTCATCGGCGTCGTCGGCATCCTCGAAGACGTAACCAAAGCCGTCCCCAGCGGATTCCAACGCGCGGGTGATGCAATCCTCTATCTCTGGCCTGATATCGAAGAGGACGCCGAGGTCCTCGCCGAAGGGGAATCCGATCGTGAGAAATTCCAGCGATTTGGCTCCAGCGAATTCGCGCGGCTCTTTCCGGTAGCTTGGGGAACACCTCCCATCCAGAAGTTGAAGGATGCCGCGGCACTGCAACTGCTGCTTAGAACAGCTGCGAACAGCTCACTTCTATCTTCGGCCCAAGACATTTCAGACGGTGGGCTTGCGGTCACTCTAGCTAAGGCCTGCATTTCCGAAGGTTTCGGATCTGACATCGATGTCCATGATTTTGCCGATGAACTCGTTACAACGAAACTCTTCTACGAGTTTGCGAACCACGTCGTGATCACTTGCTCCATCGAAAACATTGACCATGTTGAAGACCTTTGCGACGAGCACGGCTTTATATGCGAGTACATCGGCAGCACGGGCGGAACTCGATTCGACATAACAGTGGCGAACAAAGAATGCGTTTCTCTTTCAATCGCGGACCTACGAGCCGCCTACACCCAAACCCTCCCCTCCCAGCTAGCCGCCGAGGTCGTCCCCGCATGAGCCGGTCGACGCGCCTCGATCTTTCCTTTCTGGAAAGCGCGCTCAAGCAATTCGATACCGCACTCAGCGAACTCAAGGTCGAGCCGCAACGCAGAGCCAACCGGGATTCCGTCGTCATCCACTTCCTGCTCACGTGGGAATTATCCATGCAAGCCATCAAGCGATACCTCGAACTCGAATCCCTCAAAGCTTCGGAAGTGCCCATCATCAGCTTCCAAACGTTGATTCGCCGAGCAGACGCGCTGGGCATCCTCCGCACCGGTTGGCCTGGCTTTGGCAAATATCGCGAAGCCAGAAACGCCATCGCCCACACCTACGACGAACAACGTGCTCTCGCAGTCGTCACCATGGCCTCGGACTTTTCCGAGGAAGCACGCGTCCTACTCAGAAATCTCAAAACGAGGCAGCTGGATGATTAAACCTAACACCCTGCACATCGAGGCAACACACGCGGAATCGCACCTGGGACTTACCTCGGAAGAGGTCAGCATTGTTCTTCGTCTGCTCGCAACCCACCTGCCAGGTCGCCCGGTTTGGGCCTTCGGCTCACGCACCTTCGGTCGCGCCCGCCGACGCTCCGATCTCGATCTGGCCGTGGGCGGTCCGGACCCACTTTCCCTCGCCCTGCGTGCCGATCTGGCGGAAGCGTTCGATCAGTCGGACCTTCCCATCGAGGTGGACATCGTCGATCTCAACGAAGTGACCCCAGACTTCCGCAAGCGTATCGAGCCCGACTTCGTCCCCCTTCAAAAAGAAACGAATACCGGTACAGACCCGAAAGACCCCACCCCCTTCGACAAACTCCGCGAACACTGCGGCGTCATGGCCATCTACAACCACACCGACGCCGCCCGCCTCACCTACTGGGGCCTCTACGCCCTCCAGCACCGCGGCCAGGAGTCAGCCGGCATCGCCAGCTCCGACGGCCGCGCCATCACCGACATGAAGGGCATGGGCCTCGTCTCCGAGATCTTCACCGACCCCGTCCTGCAGAGACTCCCCGGCCACATCGCCATCGGCCACACCCGCTACTCCACCACCGGCGACTCCGCCCTCCTCAACGCCCAGCCCATCTCCGTCGAGTCAACCAAAGGCCTCATCGCCATCGCCCACAACGGCAACCTCGTCAACCTCGGAACCTCCCGCGACCGCCTCGAACGCGCCGGCGCCATCTTCTCCACCACCTCCGACTCCGAGATCATCGTCCAACTTATCGCGCACTCCCGCGCCACCACCCTGGTCGACTCCATTGCCGAAGCCCTCGCCGAAGTCTCCGGCGCCTTCTCGATCGTCATGATGACCCGCAACCGCATCTTCGCCGCCCGCGACCCGCACGGCTTCCGACCCCTCTCCATGGGCCGCATCCGCGGGGAACACGGCGCCCCCGACACCTTCGTCTTCGCCTCCGAAACCTGCGCCTTCGACCTCCTCCACGCCAAGTACGAGCGCGACGTCGAACCCGGCGAACTCATCATGGTCTCCGAAGACGGCGTCACCTCGCGCCGCTTCGCCCCAGGCACCGTCCCGACCGCCTCCTGCATCTTCGAGCACGTCTACTTCGCTCGCCCCGACTCCCGCATCTACGGCCGCCCCGTACAAAAATCCCGCGACGAGATGGGTCGGCAGCTCGCCCGCGAAGCCCCCGTGGAGGCCGACCTCGTCGTCCCCGTCCCCGACTCCGGCGTCACCGCGGCCATCGGCTACGCCGCCGAGTCCGGCATCCCCTTCAACTTCGGCCTCATCCGCAACCACTACGTCGGCCGCACCTTTATCCAGCCCGAGCAGCGCGTCCGCGACTTCGGCGTCCGCATGAAACTCAACCCCGTCCGTTCGCTGCTCGAAGGCAAACGCATCATCCTCATCGACGACTCCATCATCCGCGGCACCACCTCCCGCAAAATCGTCCGCATGTGCCGCGCCGCCGGAGCCGCCGAAGTCCACCTCCGCATCTCCTGTCCACCCACCATCAGCCCCTGCTTCTACGGCGTCGACACCCCCTCAAAAGAGCACCTCATCGCCGCCAACAAATCCGTCCGCGAAATCTGCGACTTCATCGAAGCCGACTCGCTCGCCTACCTCTCCCTCATCGGCCTCACCCACGCCTGCACCAAGGGCGAACCGGCCAGCGGCCTCTCGCCCGCCTCCTTCTGCGTCGCCTGCTACACCGGCGACTATCCCACCAGCTGGGTCGATGTCGAAGAGATCCTGCCCGCCACCGTCCACGCCTGAGCTCCACCCCCGCACACAGCGCCCAAGCCAACTACTCCCCGATCAGCGCCTCCACCTTCGCCCGCAGCTGCAAGGCGTCGAACGGCGCCCTCACCTTCGCATCATTATCGAAATAAACGAACACATCGCGCGGCCGCACCTCTGCCTCCGCGTCCCCGGCCAGCCGCGCCGGATTCGGTTCCTCCACCCCCGCACCCGCCGCCACGCTCGGCGTCTCACCTCTCGCCCACGCCACCACGCGCCTGGCCCACAGATCGAGCGCCTCGTCCGAGTAGCCGCTCGCATACAGCTCTTCCGATCCATGCAGCCGCACGTAAACCAGGTCCGAAGTAACGTCCAGCAGCAGCGGCCAAGCGACCGTATCCGCCACCACAAGACCAATGTCGTGCTCGCGCAGCAAATCGATAAACTCCGGCGTAACAAAGCTCTCATGCCGGATCTCAACCGCATGCCGCAGCGGTATGTCACAGCTGGCGTCGAGCACGGATCGCGCCAACATGCGCTCATCGCACAGCTTCGCCACCTCGGCCGCCGCTCCAGTCGAGCGCGGAAGCATCCGAAAGAACTCCGCAAATTTCTCGCGATGGAAGCGCATCTGCGGCGGAAACTGCCACAGCATCGGACCCAGCTTCGTCCCTAACGCAAGCAGCCCGCTCGCCAGCAGATTGGCAAATGCCTGATCGATCCCGCGCAGCTTCTTCATGTGCGTTATGAAGCGCGAACCCTTGATCGCAAACACAAAGTCGTCCGGCGTCTCCGCGGCCCAGCGCTGAAAACTCGTATGGTGTTGCAGCGAGTAGAAGGTCCCGTTAATCTCGACCGTATTGAACTTCCCCGCCGCAAACTCCAGCTCGCGCCTCTGCGCCAGCCCCGGCGGATAAAACACCCCCCGCCAACCCTTGTACCGCCAACCCGAGATGCCGATCCGGATCTCGCCAATCGACCTCCGCGCCGGCAGAAGGCTCAGAGCCGAGGCCGTTACCCGAGGCACAGCAGGAGCAGCATCACTCGCCGCCCCCGCCGCCTCGCCAATCCGTCTTCTGGCCGCCACGCAGGTTCCTTACAGAGGCATCCGTCCGCCGGTCGCGCCGTACACTTCACCCGTCACGTAGCTCGCATCCTCGCTCGCAAGAAACACAAACAGGCGTGCAAGCTCCACCGGCTGCGCAGGCCGCCCAAACGCGCTAGTCTGCCCAAACTCCTTCACCTTTTCAGGCGGCATCGTCGACGGAATCAGCGGCGTCCACACCGGCCCCGGAGCCACCGCATTCACGCGCACACCCTTGCTCTTCGCCAGCTTCGCGAGGCTCTTGGTAAGGTTGGCGATCGCGGCTTTCGTCGCCGCATACGCCAAGAGACCCTCTTCCGGCGTGTACGCCTCAATCGATGTCGTGTTGATGATGCACGCGCCCGGCTTCAACACCGGAAGGGCCGCCTGCGTCAGGAAAAATGTCCCATAAACGTTGGTCCGAAACGTCCGATCAAGCTCCTCCGGGCTAACCTCCGCAATGTCTTCCCGCACCATCTGAAACGCCGCGTTGTTCACAACAATATCCAACCGACCGAACTGCCCGGTCGCCGCCTTCACCAGCGACTGCGCATAGCTCGGCTCGCGAATATCGCCCGGCAACAGCACCGCCTTGCGCCCCGCCTTTTCAACCACAGCCAACACCTCCTGCGCATCGGCCTGCTCGTCCGGCAGGAAGCTGAGGATCACATCCGCGCCCTCCTTCGCAAACGCAATCGCAACCGCCCGGCCGATGCCCGAGTCGCCTCCCGTGATGATGGCCACACGATCCGTCAGCCGTCCGGTGCCGCTGTAGCTGGTCTCGCCATGGTCGGCCGGCGGGTCGAGTTCGCGCACCGTTCCAGGATGCGTCTGCTGACTCTGTTCTTTGAAGGGCGGCTTGGGGCCGAGTTCGCGCGGGTCCGGATTCGCGTTGGTAGGCATGGTCTGTCCTTTGGGGGAGCAATTTAGCGGGCAGCCTCAGGTCCCTGGCAGGACGCCGCGTACAAGGCGTACCACCTACGATGCCAGATCTTCGGCTCATGAAAACTCCCGTCCCCTTTCATCCCCCTCCCGCCCAACCCGCTGCTATCCTTCTCGGCATCAGAGAGAAGATGCAGCCCACGAAGTCCCTCCTCAACACGCCGCCGGACACCACCCCAGACACCGCCATCACGATCAACGGCAACCCTTCCCCAGCGCACACAGGAGAGCTCCTCGTCGATGCCCTCAACCGTTTCTCCACCGCGAACAAGGCCAAGCAGATCCCGCAGATCTGCTACCTCCCGCAGATGGGCCCCATCCAGAGCTGCGACACCTGCATGGTCCTCGCCGATGGGCATCTGGTCCGCTCCTGCGCCACCCCCGTCACGCCCGGCATGGTCGTCTTCACCGAAGGCGAGCGCCCCGACATCGCCCAGCGCGAGGCCTTCGACCGCCTCCTGCAAAACCACATGCTCTACTGCACCGTCTGCGACAACAACAACCAGAACTGCACCGTCCACAACGCCACGGCGGAGCTCGACGTAAAGCACCAGGCCCGCCCGTACCTCCAAAAACCCTACGAAAAGGACATGTCCAACCCCTTCTACCGCTACGACCCCGACCAGTGCATCCTGTGCGGTCGTTGCGTCGAGGCCTGCCAGAACGTCCAGGTCAACGAGACCCTCACCATCGACTGGACCTCAGCCCACCCCCGTGTTCTCTGGGACGGCGGCCACGAAATCGCCGGCTCGTCCTGCGTCTCGTGCGGCCACTGCATCTCCGTCTGCCCCTGCAACGCCCTCATGGAAAAAAGCATGCTCGGCCACGCCGGATACCTCACCAACCTCCCCGCCCCCGTACTCGACGACATGATCGAAGTCGTCAAAGGCGTCGAGCCCAACACCGGCTACGGTCCCATCCTCGCCATCTCCGAGATGGAAGCCGAGATGCGCAACGAGCGCGTCCGCAAAACCAAGACCGTCTGCACCTACTGCGGCGTCGGCTGCTCCTTCGACGTCTGGACCCGCGACCGTCACATCCTGAAAATCGAGCCCATGCACGGCCCCGCCAACGGCGTCTCTACCTGCATCAAAGGCAAGTTCGCCTGGGACTACGTCAACGCCCCCGACCGCCTCGTCAAGCCCCTCCTCCGCCAGGGCGACACCTTCGTCGAAATCACCTGGGAAGCCGCGCTCGACCTCATCGCTGAAAAATTCACCGCCGCAAAACAGAAGCACGGCCCCGACGCCCTTGCCTTTATCGCCTCTTCCAAGTGCACCAACGAAGAAAGCTACCTCATGCAGAAGCTGGCGCGCGCCGTCATCGGCACCAACAACATCGACAACTGCTCGCGCTACTGCCAAACCCCCGCCACCCAGGGCCTCCAGCGCACCGTCAAGTACGGCGGCGACTCCGGCTCCATCTCCGACATCGAGCAGGCCGGCCTCGTCCTCATCGTCGGTTCAAACACCGCCGAAAGCCACCCCGTCCTCGCCACCCGCGTCAAGCGCTCCCACAAGCATCGCGGCCAACGTCTCATCGTCGCCGATCTGCGCAAGCACGAGATGGCCGAACGCGCCGACATCTTCTTCCGTCCCAACCCCTCGACCGACATCGTCTGGCTCTCCGCCATCGCAAAATACCTCATCGACAATGGCCTGGCCAAGATGGACTTCGTCAACCAATGGGTCAACCACTTCGAGGAGTACAAGGCCTCGCTCGAACCCTTCACGATGGAATACGCCGAGCGCATCACCGGTGTCCCCATCGCAACCCTCACCGAAGTCGCGCACGAGATCGCCCAAGCCAAGGGCGTCTGCATCCTTTGGGCAATGGGCATCACCCAGCACTGCGGCGGCTCTGACAGCTCCACCGCCATCTCGAACCTCCTCCTGCTGACCGACAACTACATGCACCCCGGCACCGGCGCCTACCCTCTGCGCGGCCACAACAACGTCCAGGGCGCCAGCGACTTCGGCTCCATGCCCAACATCTTCCCCGGCTACCAACACGTCGACGATCCCGACATCCGCGCCAAATTCGAAGCCGACTGGGGCGTCACGCTCCCGACCTCAAAGGGCCTCGACAATCGCGACATGATCGAGGCCATCCACGCAGGCCATCTCAAATGCCTCTACATCAAAGGCGAAGACACCATCACCTCCGACGCAAACGCCCAGGATGTCGGCGAGGCGCTGCGCATGCTCGAGTTCCTCATCGTGCAAGACGTCAACTTCTCGGCCACGGCCGCCTACGCCGACCTCATCCTCCCCGCCTCCCCGTCGCTCGAAAAAGACGGCACCTTCACCAGCACCGAACGCCGTATCCAACGCCTCTACAAAGCGCTCGAACCCCTCGGCGACTCCAAGCCCGATTGGGAGATCATCCAACTCATCGCGCGCAAACTCGGGGGCGCCGGCGGCTGGAACTACCGCCACCCCTCCGAAATCATGGACGAGGTCGCTCGCCTCACACCGCTCTTCGCCGGCGTCACCTACGATCGCCTCGAAGGCTACAAAACCCTCCAGTGGCCCGTCGCCAAAGACGGCACAGACACACCTCTGCTCTTCAAAGACAAGTTCCCGTTCCCGGACGGCAAAGCAAAATTCTACCCGCTCGAGTACATCCCACCCTCCGAAGAGACCAGCGTCACCTACGACCTCCACCTCAACAACGGTCGCCTGCTCGAACACTTCGAGCAAGGCAGCATGACCTATCGCTCGCCCGGCATCCGTTCCATCACGCCCGACACCTTCCTCGAGGTCTCGCCCGAGCTGGCCTCCGAGCGCGGTCTCACCTCCGGTCGCCAGGTGCAGCTCGATTCGCCCTACGGCCGTCTGCGCGTCCGTGTGCTCGTCACCGATCGCGTCTCCGGCAAGCAGATGTACATGCCCATGAACTCGACCGAAGAGCCCGTCAACAAACTCACCAGCAGCCACACCGACCGCGCCACCCACACGCCCGCGTTCAAGGAGTTGTCCGTCTCCATGACCGTCCTCCCCGAGCAGGGCGACAATCCGCTCCCGCGCCAGAACTTCCGCTACGGCCATCGCACGCCCCAGCCCGGAGTCGAAATCGAAAAGAAGTGGGCACGCCCCGACTATCACCTGCCCGGAACACAGCCCGGCGACCGCCTCGTCCAGATCAAATCCACCACGGTCTAAGCGCCCGACGGCTCCATAAAACAGAAGAACAGAACAGAAGGATCACTCTCAGTCATGGCAAATCCAATCCAGTTCAAACCAGAGCCCGTCGACCCCAAACAGGATCTCCAACTTCGACTCGAAAAAGCCCCGGTCGAGCACGGCGAAGCCCTCCTCGTCCTCTGGGGTCTTCTCGAAGTCTCGCATCGCGAAGGCATCCTCGACCTGCTCTACGGCCTCGTCGGTCGCAAAAACTACATCGCCGGCAAGGTCTCCGAGTACGCCAAGCTGCCCGAAGGCGTCGCCGGCATCCGCAACATCCTGTCCATCGCAAAAATCCTCGCCACACTCGACCCCGAAGTGCTCAACTGCCTCGCAAACTCGATGGACGTCGCCATGCTGAAACACGAGGACGAGGCCAAGACACCCGGCCTGTGGGCGCTCAGCAAGCGCGTCGTCAGCGAAGACAGCCGCCGCGGCCTCTCCTTCGCCACACTCCTGCTCTCCGAATTCGGCAAAGCCCTCAAACACTAACAGCCGATCTCGCCCCTTGGCCTGAGTCGCTGTGGTGAAATAGATTTCGTGATCCCCCCATTCCACGTCGGTCCCGTCTCGATCGGCAGCGGCCAACTTTTCCTCATCGCCGGCCCCTGTGTGCTCGAGTCCGAAGCGCACGCCCGATCTCTCGCGGACGCTATTCAGCGCATCACCGCAGACCTCAAACTCCCCTACATCTTCAAGGCAAGCTACGACAAAGCCAACCGAACCTCGCTCGCGTCGTTTCGCGGCCCCGGCATTCAAGAGGGCTGCCGAATCCTGCGCGAGATCGCCCGCACAACCGGCCTGCCCGTCCTCACCGATGTGCACACCCCCGAGGTCTGCGCCCGCGTCTCCGACCTCCTCGGCGACGGCGAAGCCATGCTCCAGATCCCAGCCTTCCTCTGCCGCCAAACCGACCTCCTCATCGCCGCCGCCCAGACCGGCCGTGCCGTCAACATCAAAAAAGGCCAGTTCGTCGCACCCTGGGACATGCGCCACGCCGTCGACAAAGTCCGCGAGTCGGGCAGCGCCCACGGCTTCGATCCAGCCCCCGGCTCCGATCCAGCCCGCGTCTGCCTCACCGAACGCGGCGCCAGCTTCGGCTACAACAACCTCGTCGTCGACATGCGCTCCCTTCCGCTTATGCGCGAATTCGCCCCCGTCATCTTCGACGCCACCCACTCCGTCCAGACCCCCAGCGCAGCCAACGGAGTCAGCGGCGGTCAGCCCGAGTTCATCCCCGTACTCGCCCGAGCAGCCGTCGCGGCTGGAGTAGACGGCGTCTTTCTCGAGGTGCACGAAGACCCCGCCCGCGCAAAGAGCGACGGAGCCAACGCCCTGCGACTGGACAAGCTGCGGGCTCTACTAGAAGAACTCATTCGAGTGCACGCGGCAGTAAACAACCCAAACCAGTAACCGAACGAGCAAATAACTCTACGGCAGGTCTGATCAGAGTCTGCTCCGTTGCTTGTTTCTCCGTCGTGATCTTGAGCGAAGCGAAGGACCCCTGCCGTTGCCCTTGCCGTTGCTTTTCTTGGTTGTCATTCCCGAAGGGAATCTGCTTCTGCCGTTGCCCTTGCGGTTGCTTGTTTCACCGTCGTCATCGTTCGCGAGGCAAAGGACCCCCGTAATTGCCATTGCCCCTCCTGATGTTGTTCCCGAAGGAATCTGCTGTTCTTTTCGGGGCAAACGCTTACGGGCCCAACAACAGAACCGCCCTAGTCACACCAACGCCCCGCCGTACCCAGCAAAAAAAACGGCCCCTCGCGTGAGGGGCCAATCTGCCTTGGTTCTCTCTGGTTAGGAGAGTATTTTGCAAGCGCGATCTAAAGTCGCTGTCCTGCAAACCTGCTCGTGCGGCGCGCGGTCGTGATCCGGTTCGCCGCCCGGAAACTTACTGGTTCGCCGGCGTGTTGCTCGTGCCGGATGTATATGCTTTAGACGGTGCCGGAGCCTTTGTGGACGCGGTCGTATTGCCCATCGTCGCCAGGCTGTTGTGCAAGAGAGTGACGCGCACGCCGTTGACCAGCGCCGTCTCGCCCTCGGCAGGCTTCACCTTGCCTAGGCCACTCTTGTAAATCCGGTAAACCGGCACCTGGTGCTCGGTTACAAGATACCGAACGACCGTGTCCGCCATCTTCTGCGACGTCTGCACACCGGCCTTGCTGTATCCTTGTACCTCAATAATATACCCTTTTTCCGAACCGAGGGAAGCTGCAAGCGCATCCAGGCTGGACTTTGCACCCGGACCCAGCGTCGTCCGGCCCGCGGCAAACTGAACCGCCGTCGAAGAAACCGTCTGATACTGGTCCAGATTGCTCACCGTACCGTTCAGCGTCTCCGTCCGTGAGCTCGCCGTGCCCGCCAATGTGTTGGCCGAGTTGGCGCGATTGCCCGCATCCTGAGCATGCTGGTCGGCCAGCGCCGCCGCATCGTTCGCTCGGCGGATACCGGCCTGCGACCGGCTATCCACATCGTGGATATCGTTCCGGTTCTTCGCCTGCAACTGGTCCAGCTCGTTGGTCCGATCCTTGATCGGGTCCACCTGCCGCTTTACCCACTTCTTGCGCGCCAGCGGGTTGAGGTGACCCCAAAAACCTTCCTTGGACTGCATCTCGAGCGGCTTCCCGGTCGCATACGTCCCCTTATCGTCCGGGTTTATCGCCGGAGCAGCTGCCAGATCGGTGCTCTGTGTAGCCTGTGCCGCCGGCTGTGCGGTCGAACTGGCAGATCCGTTCGCCTGCGAAAACGCCGGAACGCAAAGTGCACCACTCAGAACCAACGCCGAAAATCCGTACTTTGAACTGCGTACTGTCATCAAATTTGCTCCTGTGAGAAACGCCCGGTCACCGCCGGACACCATCCCTAAAGCGCCAAAGACAGCGCTCCACACCGTCTTCTAGAGCAGTTTGCATGCCAAAGGAGCAATACGAGAATCCCAAGCCTTTTGTTCAAGTTACCCGCCACCCGCATACCTGTACAAAGGCGCCCCGCACCCCGCCCCCCGGTAGATCCTTCCCAGCACCCGGAAAGTATTACAGACACAAGACCCAGAGCACATCGCCGCTTGCCACCATCCCAAAGAGAACCTCCAGTTCACTTCGGGCGGCAAAACGTTTCCCATTCCGTCCCCTGACATCCAGTCCGTCTCCGGCCAACCCTCAGCGCCCGCTACCTGCTCTTCACCCCAACCACCTGCAGCTCCGGCATCTCGGTGTTCCAGTTCGCCGGCAACGTCTCAAAGATCAGCCGGAACTCACGCTCGTCGCCCGGCTTCAACGGAGCAGCACTTACCGGCTGCGTATCCACATACGGCTCTCGCGTCCGGATCAAAAACAGAGGCAGCGTCTCTACATGCGGCGGCATCCCCTCCGCATTGCGAAAAGACACCTGCACCGTGATCCCGTTCACCGTCGCTGCCCCCGTGTTGCGGATCTTTCCATCCAAAAACGTCGACTTGCCTCCCGAAAGGCTCTCCGACTCACTCATCGCCAGGTCCGAGATCGGCAGATTCCCGGCGTAAGCGTCCGCCGGAAGCGCCAGCACAGGACCCGCCCGCCTCCCCCCGCCATGGCGGCCAGAAAACACGACGAGCAGACCCACCACGACCGCCACGACCCCAAGCACCACCGCCAGATTCCGGCCACGCCGCGGCTTGCCCCCATCCGAGGAGAACAGAGATCCCGATCCGCTCCGTGACGCTTCGGGCAGAGCAGAAATCCGGCCCTGATCACCCCTCTGATCACCCTCCAGACCGCCCATCTGATCACTCCCCTGCTCACTCATACCCAGATTCTACTCGCGCCCCGCAAGTGCCCCGCCACTCAACTCCGCGCCACCGCGATCCGAAACACCTCCTCAAAACGCCTCAAACTGCGCCAGATTCTCCGCCTGTCGCCGATCCTCGCCCTCCATCTCGACAAAAACACACATCTCGTGCAGCCGCGATCGCATTCGTTCGCCGATCCGGTCGCCCAGCGTCTCGCCCCGCACCGCCGCCTGCGTCGCCGATGCTGCCGTCGCCCGCTCCGCCCTGGCAGACGGCGGCAGATTCGCGAAATTCGTCGTGATAATCGTGGTCCGATTGCGGTTATAACGCGAGTTCAACACGTGCGAAACCGTGTCCCAAACCCAGTCCGTCGGCTTGGCCGCCCCCAAATCATCGAGCACCAGCACCTCCGCCTCAAACACCGGCCGAAGCAGCCCCAGCTCCGTAGTCGAAACCGACGCGTTATAGGAGTTCTGAATCTTCTTCAGCAGCTCCTGATAGTCGTAGTACAACCCATCCACCCGCTTCTCGACGATCAGCGCCTGCAAGATCGCCGCCGCCAGATGCGTCTTGCCCAGGCCGCTCGTCCCCACCAGCACCAGCCCCAGACCGTCCATCGCGTACGGGTACTGGTCCACAAACCGACGCACCAGCAGGTGCGCCGCAAAGATCGATCGGTGCCGACCCTCCGTCTTATACGACTCCAGCGTCTTGCCCCGAAACCGCGCCGGAATCCCCGACCGGCTCAGCATCCGTTCCGTCCGCGCGCTCAGCTGGCAGTCGCACCCCTGCGCGTACCGCGTTCCGTTCGCCTCCGTCACAACCCGCAAGCCCGTTCCATCGCAAAGTTGGCAGTGCTCTTGCATAGACAGCCCCTAGTATCGCAGCCCGCGAATCCAATTGCCCGGTGTGGGAATCCAACGTAGACTGAGGAAAGCGCCGACTTCTTCGCCTCAAACCGGAACCCAAGAGGTCGCGACAGGATCATCGATGTGAGCGTGACACTCGCCGCTTGCAAGCGATCCGCGACCCGGGAAGCCATCGATCTACAGGCCGGCGCATACGAAAGGATCCAAGCACCATGCCCAAAGAAGGAATTCACCCCGGTTACAACACCATCAACGTCAAGTGCGCCTGCGGCACCAACTTCGAGACGCGCTCCACCCACAAAGGCGATATCGTGCTCGAAATCTGCTCGGCCTGCCACCCGTTCTTCACCGGCAAACAGAAACTCATCGACACCGCCGGCCGCGTCGAACGCTTCCGCCAAAAGTTCGCCAAATCCGACGCCGGCAAGGCCGCGGCCGCCAAAACCGAAACGGCCGCCGCGAAGTAAGCCGAGCCCAAATCCGAGAAGGCCTCTGCAGCCGCGGAGGCCTTCTCCTTTTGCCTGATCCAATCAGCCGCATCGCCCGCTGCGCGACGGCCGAGACCGTATCGTCCACCGCCATGAAGAAGCGCTACACCCTCGACCAGAACCGCTGGGACTCGCCCATCGCTCACACCATGCCCGAGCGGACCCGCGTCCCCGCGACCTTCCACATCGGCCCCGTCCGCGTCGCGCCGGCCACCGTGCTCGCTCCCATGGCCGGCGTCACCGACACCGTCTTCCGCCGCTTCATCAAAAACGCCAGCCTGTTCTCCGCCGAATCGGTAGGCGCCACTCCCTCGCCTGCCTCTTCCATCGAAGCCGAGTGCTCCAACCAGAACTCAGGCTGCGGCCTCATCATGACAGAGTTCACCTCCGCCGACGGCCTCAGCCGCATGCGCGAGTCCAAACGCAAACGCTACCTCACCTACTACGACGACGAACACCCCATCTCCGCGCAAATCTTCGGCTCCAATCCCGACACGCTCGCCGACTCCGCCCGCATCATCGAGGACGCCGGCTTCGACATCGTCGACCTCAACCTGGGCTGCCCCGCCAAACGCGTCGTGGCCTGCAACGGCGGCTCCGGTCTGCTCAAGGATCTACCCCTCATCAAAGTCATCTTCGAGCGCGTCCGCCGATCCGTGTCCATCCCCTTCACGGTCAAGTTCCGCATGGGCTGGAACGACGCCAACATCGTCTGCGTCGATCTCGCCCGCATGGCCGAGAGCTGCGGTCTCGCTGCCGTCGCCCTCCATGCCCGCACCCGCGAAGACGGCTACACCGGCCAGGCCCGATGGGAGTGGATCGCCGCCGTCAAAGCTGCCGTTCAGATCCCGGTCATCGGCAACGGCGACATCCGCACCCCCGAAGACGCCGCGGCCATGGTCGAAGCCACCCGCTGCGACGCCGTCATGATCGGTCGAACCGCCCCCGCAAACCCGTGGATCTTCCGCCAGATCGCCCAATACACCGCCACCGGCCGCTACGACGAGCCGACCGCCGCCGACCGCTACACGATGATCCGAACCTACTTCGGGATGCTCGTCGACGAGGTCTCCGCCGAAGATCGTGGCACCGGATCCGTGCTCGGCAGCGTCCCCAACAAGAGCGTCGATCGCGACTGCGTCGGCAAAATGAAGCAGTTCGCCAGCTGGTTCACCCACGGAATCCCCGGCGGCGCCGCCCTCCGTCGATCGATCTTTGAAGCCAAATCAGGCCCCGCCGTGCTCGACGCCGTAGAACGCTTCTTCCTAACCCCAGGCCCCGGTCCAGATCAGCCACAGCCCCAGGAAAAACCTCGGCGCCTACCGATACAAGACGTCCCGCCGCAACTCGGCCCAGCGAAAATCACCACGGAAGCCGTCGCTCCTTAGAGCACCTTGACATATCGGGCCCCTAGGGAACCTCTGATAAGTCCCGCTTTGTTAAGGGCACGGCTTCGGCCGTGCCATCACGCCCAGCAGATGCCACGCGGCTTTAGCCGCTGAGCTACGCTTTCGCCTGCGCAAGCTCCAGATCAGAGATTCTCTAGGCGGTATCCAACATACAGCTCAAATCTGGTCCAGGCACAGGCGAGTGCGGTGCAGGATCGGAAGGCCTCGACTGTTCTACAGGATCGTGGGCTGAAGAGACGGAAGTGCCTGAGCCGGTTAAAGCAGCGTTCGATACGGTTGCGTCGTTTGTAGAAGTTGTCGGTCGTAGCTGCGTGGCTTCTCCCAATGGCGTCTGGGCAGGATCACGGCCACCGCGCCGAGGCTTTCCACTTTAGCCACGATCTCAGCCGAATCGTAGCCCTTGTCGGCGATGGCGGCTTCGGCCTCGCGGCTGTACGGCAGGCTAATTGCCTCGGCATATTCCGCCGGCTGGCCGGGCGTGATGCGGAATCCGCAGGTAGCCCGGCTTCGTCCGCCAACATGTCGATCTTCGCACTCAGACCACCTCGGGAGGCCCCAGAGCCGGGTCTTCGCAGCCCCTTCTCACGGCCCGGCGCCGCTTGCCGGTGTGCCCGCACGATGGTCGAATCGACCATTAGGAACCGGTTCTTGTCCGCCACCAGGTCGGCAAAGATGCGCTCCACACGCCCCCCCCCCCGCGCCTATCGCATAAAGCGCGTGTGCACCGTCTTGTACTTGCCATAACGCTCCGGCAGATCATGCCGCCGCGCCCTGGTTCGCAACACCAACAAGACAGCGTTGACGAACTGGCGGTTGTCCGCCGCCGTCCGCCCGACATGCTCCACCCGACCCGGAAGCGTATCCCTAATACGCTCTCGGTGAACTTCGCTTAACTCATACCGGCTCGCCACCACTCCAGTGCAGCAAATCCAAGCACAGCAGCAAAGTCTACAGGTCGATGCTGCCTCAGGTGCGTCCCGGAAAATCCTCTCTCGGCCAAACATCCGCCCATCTCCCTGGCCTCCGCGAAATCGCAAAATTCTCCCGGCGCCTCGGAACCGATCTCCTCCGCAAACGCCCTACCGCGTCGGTGAAATGTCCGGTCCAAGCGCCTGCTGCGCCGAAGGCGCGGGCCCTGCCGGAACCGGCGTGCGCTCGCGAGCCTCTGCCACCTCCAGATGATGTTCCGTCAGCCCGGCCTGCAAGATCGCAAACGCCGCCTCCGGCGTGTCCGCAAACTGGAACAGACGGAGGTCGGCCGGGCTGATTACCCCATGCTCCGCCAGTAAATCGAAGTTCAAAACACTCTTCCAGTACGCCGTGCCGTAGAGCAGAATCGTGATGTGCTTGGCCAGCTTCTGCGTCTGCGCGAGCGTCAGGATCTCAAACATCTCGTCCATCGTCCCGAATCCGCCGGGAAAGACAACCAAGGCCTTCGCCAGATACGCAAACCAGTACTTGCGCATAAAGAAGTAATGAAAGTTGAAGTTGAGCTCCGGCGTAACGTACGGATTCGGCCGCTGCTCAAACGGCAGCTTAATGTTCAACCCGATCGTCTTCGCGCCCGCCTCCCAAGCTCCGCGGTTCGCCGCCTCCATAATCCCCGGGCCGCCACCCGACGTCACCACAAATCGATGCCGCGGCCCTGGCAACGTCCGAGCCCAAAGCGCATGCGTCCGAGCCAGCGCCCGCGCATCCTCGTACATCTGCGACATCTCGACCCCCGCCAACCGCCGCGGCTCCGTCGGGTCGCTGTAATCCTGGCCGCGGTAATCCTGGCCGCGGTGATCCTGGCCCGGCGTCACCCGGGCCGATCCAAAGAACACCACCGTATCCTCGATCCGCTCGTGCCGAAATCGCGCCAGCGGCTCCGCATACTCGGCCAATATGCGCAGGGGACGGCCGTCCGGCGAATCCAGAAACTCCGCATCCTTATACGCCAGCGGGGCCGCCATCAACGGCTCGGCTCCGTCGTCCCCCCGGTCCCTCACGGAACTCTCGCGTTCACCCACGAAAATCCCGGTAATGCACCGCCTCCGAGATCCCAATCCAGATATCCAGAAGTCCCAGCCCGGAGATCACCCCCTTCACCGCCCCGACGTGCAGAAAGGCGTTGACCGCCGGATATGCCTCGAGCAGCATATTGTGATCCCAGATCCGCGTCCACCACGGCAGCACCATCACCAGAACGCCCAGGTAAACGCAAAACAGGACCAGGACAAACAACGAGACCCGTTGCAGCCACACAGGAGCCGATCGGGCCGTCAGCGCCTCATCCGCCCCGGTGCTACCGCCGGCCGAGCGAACACCCACAGCCGTCGGGACGGCGCCAGGGTCGGGAAAGAGGTCGGGCTGAGATGGCATCAAAGGCTCACCTTTGACGGTAGCAGAGTGCTCCGGCGCTTGTCTCTCCCCCAAGGTCCACCCGCGGCATCCTTGCTTGAATAACCGCCGAACTCAATGGACGGTAAGGGTCAGATTGACCACCTTGGTCGCGCCGCCGCTTGTCGCCGAGATACTCAGGTTGTAGGTTCCCGGGGGCGTGACGCTCTGGGTGACCCCGCTCGACCCATCGCCAGTCCCGCCGGAGCCGGGGATCAGCCGGCCTGTGGCACATCCTGCCGTGAAGACCACGCAAACCAGCAGCGAACAGAGCAGCACCCGCAACTTTGAGCGTCTTGGAAACAACCATAGACAGAGCGGCAGTACACCAGCGACCCACGCCGTGCAATCCCGTCCGCGTCGGCCGCTCTCGTGCGTCGACCGCGCGTTCTGTGCTCCTCCCGGGTCCGAGATCGCCTGAACCGCCGCGCTCGCCACACCTGTGTTCACCGTGACGGAAACCACCGTGGTCGAACCGAGAGGCACTGTGGATGGTGATATGAAGCACGTCGCGTTCAGGGGCGCTCCGGTGCACGTCAGCGTCGCCGTTCCGCTCGTCTCCGCGCTGGAGCTGAGCAAGAGCGGAAACGTCGCGTTGCGTCCGTTCTGAACGGTAAGGGCCGTACCACCGTCCGGGCTCAGCGAGAAGTCCAGGCCGTTGCCGCTCAGCGACAGTGTGTTCGGCGAGTTCCCGGCGTTGTCGGTAATAGTGAGGTTGCCTGACCGAAGCCCACCCGCCGACGGCGCAAAGGCGATTGGGATCGTGCAGGTCCCGGAAGCTGCCAGGTTGGTGCCGCATGTGCCGCCCTGCGCGATCACAAAATCTCCGCTGGTTGCGATGCTCCCAATGCTGAGCGGCAGCCCGCCATTGTTGGTCAACGTCACCACCTGAGGAGCGGAGATGACCCCGAGAGCGGTCGCCGGAAAGCCGGGCATCACCGAGGGGGAAAGCGAAACTCCCGGAGGTGCGATACCGTATCCCGCCAGGCTCACCTGCTGGGTACGGTATACATCGGCGATCACGAGGACGCCCGATCTGGCGCCGACCGCGGTCGGCTGAAACGACACAGAGAGGCCGCAGGTCGAGTGCGCGCTCAGCGATGTGCCGCACGCGTTGACCACACTGAAGTCGCCGCTTGCAATGTGTGCGTCGATCAGGATGAGCGGCACATCGCCGGAGTTGGTCAGTGTGATCTGTTGCCCAAGGCTCGATGTCGTAAGTTGCTGCGGTGCGAAGGTCAGCACAAGCGGCGACACGGTGTCGGTAGCCGGAGCAGTTCCAACTCCGGCCAACGGTAGGCTCTGCGCAACGGAGTCGACGAGCACGGTCAGGCTGCCCGATCTGACTCCGGACGATGTCGGAGAGAATGCGATCGAGAGCGTACATCCGACCTGCGAGGGCAGCGTCGCTCCGCAGCTGTTGAACGTAATGCTGAAATCGCCCGAAACCGTCGCCTTGCCCAACGCAGCCGTGATTCCGCCAGTATTGGACAGCGTCACATTGCGCACCGTGCTGGTTGAACCGACATTGATGTTGCCGAAGTTGATGGCAAGCGGGTTGAGAACCACAGCAGCGGGTGTGGTTCCACTGCCTGACAACGACGCTGACGCCTGGCCACCACTGACATTGCCGAAGACCGTGACGGCGCCGGTCCGCATGCCCGTCTCTGTAGGCACGAAGCGGACGAGGACGGTGCAGGACGAATTCACCGGAACCGTGACGCCGACGCACGTGTCGGTCGAGGTGAAGTCTCCGCTGAGCGCGACCTGGCTGACCAGGAGAGGCGCGGTCCCGGTGTTGGTGACCGTGACGGTCTGGCCGGCGCTCGCGGTCGACACCGATTGTGTGCCAAAATTCAGCGCGAAAGGATTGAGGGCAATCACCGGCTGAGCCGGGTAGGAAGCCGTCAGGAGCGGGATCTGCCAGATCCCCCGACCGTAGGTGGCTGCGCGCAGTTCGCCGGTTCGATTGTCCCCCGTTGGAAGCGCCGCCGATACGGCAAGTTGCGTCACCGGAGCATTCGGCAAGCTGGTGCCATAGAGACTCCAGCAATTGATGGCAGTGCATTTCGCGACCTGCGTCGTCACCCAGACGCCCGTGTCGAGCGCGATGTAAACCGTATTCGCATCGTTTGGGTCGACGACAACGCTGTTCGCAGGCGAATTGGGAAGGTTGCGGGAGAGGTCGGTCCAATGCGCGCCCGCGTCGATGGAGCGATAGATCTTGCCTGTGTTGATGCCGTTTCCTGCAAAGCCCGCGACGGTCACGTAAACCGTGCTCCCGGTCGTGTCATGCGGGTCAACAGCAACAGACGTTATGTCGAAGCCGCCGACGTTGAACGGATTGTTCATCAAGTCAGGGTTGGTCATCGGGGAGAGACCGACGTCTGTCCAGACCGTGTTGCCGCTCGCGATATCCGCGGCCGTGGTTCGGAAGACGTGCGCCTGGTAGACACCATGAGGATCGACAAAGCTGGACATCCCGGCGTAGATCACCTTGGATCCCAGGTTCGCGGCCGCACTCGATGAGTTGGCGGTCTGGCCCCCCGCTCCAATCGATCGGACAAAGGCGTTGTTGCTGTTGCACGATGTGTTTTGCGGACCCACGAAAGCGCGACTGATCGCGTTGGAACTCGACCACGAGCTCCCCGACGCTGCCGTGCCGCGCCACACACGACACGTACCGACAATTAGGCTCGAAGGCAGGGCCGGATCGAGCAGAAATGGCGCGTCAAGCAGAGCTGCGTCGTGGCTGGTCTGCGCCGAACCGATGTCCGCGGCGCCGGATACCTGCGCCGACGTGCACCCCGAGCCGCTGGTGCAGCTTCGAATGCTGACGCCGGCCGCGGTCGACAGATACCAGAGCTGCGGATGCGCCGGGTCGATCGCGACCGTCCCGCCTTCGCCCGAGGAGAGTTGAGGCCAGGAGTTGAAGGAGTTGGCAGCCCCCGTCCCCGCCGTTCCCAGAACTCCGAGACCGGCCAGGAGAACGCCGGGATCGCTAGGGTCCTGGGCGAAGCTGACAACCTCCGCCAGCGATCCAAGACCTCCGTTCAAGTTCTGAAAGTGCGAGGCATCGTCGGCCGAGCAACGGGAGCCCTGCTGGTTGACTCCATCCGTCGACCTCCACAGACCACCGTCGTTGCCGACGTAAAGCAGCGGTGGACCGGACGCGCTTGGCAACGTGGCGATCGCATGCTGTGCCGGAGCGACCCGGGCCGGCGCCGCGCATCCGTTCACGGTGTTGGTGCTGTTGCGCAAGCTGCATCCAGAACCCAACGAGCAGCGAAAAAGATCCACCGTGCCCGCATAAAGCAGCGTGTCGGGCGAATTTGTGCCCGCGCCGGTCGCGACAGCGTTCAGGGCCAGGTTGTAGTCCGCCTGCAGGATGACGCTGCTTCCGTTGCCCACCTCAAGAGCCGCCGAGTTGAGTTGCGTGCCGAAGCTCACGGAACTAGTCATACAGCCGGCTCCAGCGGAGGAAGATCCGCAGACATCCTGCCAGAGCCCCTGGTCGTGATTGCCCGTGTCGGTTGTGAGGGCGAACATGTCTCCGGTCACCGGCTGAACCGCCAGCGCGCCGCGAAAGACCGGGCACGCCGGGCTGCCGGAGGTCCCAGGCAAGCTCGGACACGCAGTCATGCTCAAGCCGCTTCCCGGCTGGTGCACGAGCCGCGTCCACGTCATGCCGTCGGCCGATTCGTAGTAGCCGTGAAACCGCACCGCCGCATAAAAACGCTGCCGAACGGGGTTCCAGACGACCGACGTCACAGCCAGACCTCCGGCAGCGTTTCCGGACAGCTGTGACCGCTGGATCCACTGGTCGATGTCCGTGATGGTCGACATCTGCCAGGTCACGCCGGCATCGGTGGAGTAAAACAAGCCCTTGGAGCTGTACGTCGAATTTCCTGCGTTGACCAGACCGCTCTCCGCAGCCTGTGAGACGGCGACGACCACCAGGTTCGGCGTCAGGGTGCTCCAGGCGAATCCGGCGATGCTTTCCCCCTGAAACGACGGGTGGCTCTGCGAGCTATCGACCGCTTGCGTCGCCAGTGTCCAGGTCAGGCCGCCGTCCGCCGAACGCAGGATCCCCGAGCCATAATAGGAGTCCGACGCGTCGTTCGGGTCACCCGTTCCAGCCAGGATGATGCCGTTATATACGCTAAGGGCGCCGATGCTGAGCGACGGTGTGGTGTACTCCTGCTGATACGCAAAGACTGGAAGATTGTCGGTCAAGGGCACAAAGCTGACGCTCCCTGGATCGCTGCTGGCGGCATTTGTCGATTTCCAGACGCCCCCGCCCGTGGTCCCGACGTATACCGTGTTTCCGGACGGGTCGGACGGATCGATCGCAATGCTGGTAACACGGCCGGAGATCGCGCCGTAGAAAAGGCTGTCGACGTGGCTGGGGCCGAGAGGCTGCCACGCTGCGTTCAACGGTGTGGGTGAGTTCGCTGAGCTGCTGATCGCCATGGGCCGCGCGGACGTTAGTGCGGCAGCGGAGCCGGCCTGTATGCGCGCATCTGCTCCAACTGCGGTTCGTCCCCGGAGAAAGCGTTCGGTTCGCGCCGTATGATCGCTCGATCCAGCCACCCCGATGCGACTGGAGGCAGCCGAAGCCCCGAGGGCTTCAGGCCCGGAGCTCTCCTGCGCGACCCCGGAACGACAGACAACAAACAGCAAAACGACACCCGCTACAAAGCAAGAATGTCTTACCCACGAGACACGTCGGCCTCCGACCTGACTTCGACGGCACGGGTGCAGGCTGGCTCGGCGGCGGCGGCCAAACGAGATGAGAAGGCGACAGAGGACCATAGCAGGACGTCAAGCGGTACAGAGAAACAGGGATGCGCAGCCGTCTCCTGCTTTTCAGGAGATCGTTAGGGGTGTTATCGGCACAACCCCGCCGGACGTTCAGCCTTAATCGAATCTTTTCTGCGGAAATCTCCCGTACATAGGCGCGCCGGCACACTTCGCCACGATCCGAACGCCCACCCGCCCGCCCGCCGTCAAACCTCTAGCATCGAACCCGCCGTCAAACCTCTAGCATCGAACAATCTTTTCAGAGTGGATCGATCGAGTCGCGTTGCGGGAGTCCACCACCAGCCGCGACCGATCGACAATATCCTCGAAGTCGTAGACCGAATGGTCCGTCAGGATAACCACAGCATCGTACTGCCCCAAATCGTCCAGCGGCGCCGAGTGCATCTGCAGGTCGTACTTCCGGCCGCTCCCCACAACGGGAAAGAACGGGTCGTTGTACAACACCTCCGCCCCCCGGTCACGGAGCAGATCGATAATGCGCAACGCGGGCGACTCACGAAGATCGTCCACGTCGCGCTTGTACGCCACCCCGAGAATCAGAATGCGCGCCCCGGCGATCTCCT
Source organism: Acidobacteriaceae bacterium (assembly GCA_965277145.1). Lineage (GTDB taxonomy): Bacteria > Acidobacteriota > Terriglobia > Terriglobales > Acidobacteriaceae > Edaphobacter. The sequence continues at coordinate 3,704,610 of OZ255717.1, read as the reverse complement.
TGCCCTGCCCCTCAAGCGCCCGCCGCGTCGTCTCGACGACAAAGCGCGGCATCTCCTCGTTCACCTCGCCCGCCAGCTCGATAAAGCGCGTCTTGAAGCCGAACTGCTGCGCCTTCCACGTCAGGTAAAACGGGTCGACCGGAATGCAGTGCCCACCCACCCCCGGACCGGGATAAAACGCCTGAAATCCAAACGGCTTGGTCGACGCCGCCGCGATCACCTCCCAGATGTCGATGCCCATCTCGAGGCACAGCTGCTTCATCTCGTTCACCAAAGCAATATTCACGCAGCGATAGATGTTCTCCAGCAGCTTCGTCATCTCCGCCGCGGCCGGAGAGGACATCGTGACCGTCTTCTCGAACACCGCCCCGTAGAGCGCCGCGGCCGCAGCCGAGGATCGCTGATCGACACCGCCGACCACCTTGGGGATCTCGCGCCGCGGCGTCACGACATTGCCCGGGTCCTCGCGCTCAGGCGAAAACGCGACCAGAATACCGTCGAGCTCAGCAGCCGTGTCCGCCGCGCCATCGCCCGAGTTGACCAGGACGTTGGCGCCGGAGATCCGATTGATCGTCTCGACAATAATCTCGGTCGTGGTGCCAGGATACGTCGTGCTCTCGAGCACCACCAGCTGGCCCGCCCGCAGATGCGGCGCGATCGCCTCGATGGTCGACACAACGTAGCTCATGTCCGGCGTGTGGTCGTCGTTCAGCGGTGTGGGCACGCAGATCAGAACCGCGTCCATCTCGCCAATCTCGGCAAAGTCCGCTGTCGCACGGAAGCCCCGATCGCGTGCAGCCCCGATCTCTTCCCTGCCGATCCGGTAAATATACGATTCGCCGCGATGCAGCTTCTCCACCTTGCCTCGATCCACATCGAAGCCCGTCACCCGAAACCGCTCTTCGCTAAACAAAAGGCTCAGCGGCAGACCGACGTACCCAAGACCCACAATGCCGACGTGCGCGGTACGCTCCCCAACTGCCCGTATCCAGCCATCCAGACTCGTCGTACTGGCAACGCACACATCCATTGGTGACATCGGTCGATCTCCTCCCTACAAATGCTGCTTGCGGTACCAGGCGATCGTTCGGCCGAGACCTTCTCTAAAACCAATCAGATTGCCGTAACCGAAGGCTTGCCGGGCGGCATCAATACTCGCGAGCGACATGCGTACATCCCCGCCACGTGCGGGTTGGTACACCGGCGGCTCCTTAAACTGGAGTTCCTCCGCGAGCATTTGATACACCTCATTGAGCGAACGGTTCTCCCCGCAAGCAATATTGAACACACGTCCGGCGACAGAAGTTGCGGGAGCCTCCAAAGCCGCAAGATTTGCCTGAATGACGTTCTCGACGTACGTAAAGTCGCGACTCTGCTCGCCGTCGCCAAAAATAACCGGCCGTTCCCCACGCAGCATCTGCAGGATAAACCGGGCCAGCACACCCGAGTAGGCGCTCGTGGGGTCCTGCCGAGGTCCGAAGATGTTGAAGTACCGCAGCGATACCGTCTCCAGACCGAACACGCGCCAGTAGCTCTGCATGTAAAGCTCACCCGTCAGCTTCTGCACAGCATAGGGCGAGATTGGCTCAGGCCGCATCGTCTCCATTCGCGGAAACCCGGGCTGATCGCCATAAGCGGAGGAGGATGCGGCATACAGAACGCGCTTCACACCGGCCAGACGAGCGCCTTCCAGAACGTTGAACGTGCCGTCAATGTTCGCTTCGTGGCTCGGCGGCGGGTCGGAGACCGACCGTGGAACGCTCGGCAAAGCGCCCTCATGCAGGATAAAATCGACCCCCTCGCAGGCACGCCGTACCTCGTCGCGGTCGCGCAAGTCCGTTTCAACCAGATCGATGCGATCGCAAATTCCCGCAAGGTTCTCGCGCGACCCGGTCGCAAAGTTATCGAGCGCCCGTACCCTCTCGCCGCGCTCCACCAAAGCCTGCGCAAGGTGCGATCCAATAAATCCAGCCGCACCCGTAACTAGATAAGTTGCCAATCAGAGTTGCTCTACAGCCCACCTACCAACGGCCCCAGGCACGGCTAACGTAATCGCTCATCGTCATCGTGATCAGAACCAGAAAAGTGAAAAAGCCGGCGGCAACCGTCATCTTGATCAACCGCGATTGAAACTTGACGTGCATGAAAAACAGGATCACCACAACAGCTTTAAAGCTCGCAATCGCTAGCGCAATAATCGGGTTGAACGGACCCATCGGGATGTACGCCGCACCCACCGTGATCCCGGTCCCGACCAGCAGCGTGATAAAGACCAGCATGTACGTGAACGGCGTGACAATGTGATCGACGTCATGCTCCGGGTGGGTAACATTGGCTGGATCGTCAGGATGCGTCGACATAAAGTTTCCTTAGTTTAGAAGGATCACAGAGCTCCGACCCGAGGTCCGGCCGAGGCGCTGCCATCAGTGAATCGGATGCCGGTTGATGAGATACAGCAAGGGAAACAGAAAGATCCACACAATATCGACGAAGTGCCAGTACAGCCCAAAGTTCTCAATCGGCGCGACGTACCCAGTATTGAACTCGCCCCAGTGCGCGCGCAGCGTCAGCCACACCAAAATAGCAATGCCGATAATCATGTGAAGCGCGTGCATGCCGGTCATCGCAAAATACAGCGAAAAGAAGACCTGCGTGTGCTCCGCCATATCCGGCGCCAGCGGCGCCTCGTCCTTGATGCCGTGCGCCGCCGGATTTACAAACTCCGAGACATCGAAGTTGTTGCCCGGAATGTGGTGCTTCTCCCACTTCTCGTGATACTCGTCATACTTCACGCCCAGAAAGATCAGGCCAAAGAGCGTCGTCAGCAAGAGCATGATCACCAGGAACTTCTTCCTGCGAACCTCGGCCGCCCACACGCCCAGCGCCATGCAGAAGCCGGACGTAATCAGAACCGCCGTGTTGATGGCGCCCTCAGCAACGTTTAGCTGATTCGAAGCGGCGGCAAACGCCGGGTAATACCAGTTGCGATACAGCAAATAGGCAAAGAAAAGTCCGCCAAAGAACATGATCTCGGTCAGCAGAAAGAGCCACATGCCGAACGTCGCCGCTTCCCGCTGCTGCGCTTCCGTCTCAAAGTGATGCCGATGCTGCGGCAGGGTGACATGCTCGTGCTCACCCTCCGCATAAACGATCGTGTGACGCGCTTCCCCCACCGCTACCGCGGACGAGGTCGTCGGGGTCAAAGGGGAGACTGTGATCGCGTTATCCAACGGTGGTCACCTCCTGGCTCTCCTGGCTGGTCTTCCTGGCGAGCCACTCGTAGTCGTACGCCTCGTGATCGACCACAGGCACCTCAATGAAGTTCTCGGTCAGCGGCGGCGATTGAATCTGCCACTCAAGGCCGGTCGCCTGCCACGGGTTCGCACCCGCGATCGCGCCGTACCGCAACGACCATGCAAGGTACAGCAGCGGCAGCATGTATCCAACACCGAGCACCGTGGCGCCCGCCGTCGAGAGCACATTCAAGACCTGAAACTCGGCCGGATACGAATGGTAGCGGCGCGGCATCCCAAGATACCCAAGAATAAACTGCGGCAAAAACGTCAGATTGAAGCCGATAAACGTCGTCACCGCCGCCAGCTGCGAAAGCGGCTCCGAGTACATCCGGCCCGTCATCTTCGGCCACCAGAAATGAATCCCGGCAAGAAATGCCATCAGCATCCCGCCAACCATCACGAAGTGAAAGTGCGCGACAATAAAGTACGTCTCGGTCAGGTGAATGTCCATCCCAAGCGCGCCCAGGAAGACCCCCGTCATACCGCCAATCGTAAACAGACCGATAAAGCCAAACGCATACAGCATCGGCGTCTCAAACGTGATCGACCCCTTCTGCAGCGTGAAAGACCAGTTGAAGATCTTGATCGCCGAAGGCACCGCCACCAGCATCGTCAGCAAAGAAAACACCAGCGCCGAGTAGTTCGACACACCCATGATGAACATGTGGTGCGCCCACACAAAGAAGCCGAACAACGCGATCGCCACCGACGAAAACGCCACCGCCGTGTAACCGAACACCCGCTTCCGCGAGAACGTGCTGATCACCTCCGAGATCACGCCCATCCCAGGAAGAATCATGATGTACACAGCCGGGTGCGAGTAGAACCAGAAAAGATGCTGAAACAGGAGCGGATCCCCACCCTTCGACGGATCAAACACACCAATGCCGATCGTCCGCTCAAGCGCAACCAGCACGATCGCAATCGCCAGCACCGGTGTTCCAAGCACCATCAGGATCGAGGCCGCGTAGTTCGACCACACAAACAGCGGCAGCCGAAACCACGTCATCCCCGGCGCCCGCATCCGGTGGATCGTGACAATAAAATTCAGGCCCGTAAAGATGGAGCTGAAACCCGCAATAAAGATCGCGCTCGCCGCCGTCACCACGTGCGTATTCAGGTAATGCGTCGAGAGCGGCGTCGTAAACGTCCACCCCGTGTCAACGCCGCCCAGCACAAGCGCCGCCAGCGTCAGCGTTCCGCCGATCACATACAGATACCAGCTCAAGAGGTTGATCTTCGGAAACGCAAGATCCCGCGCCCCAATCATGATCGGCATCAAAAAGTTCCCCAGCGTCGCCGGAACCGACGGCACAAGAAACAGAAAAATCATAATAATGCCGTGCATGGAGAACATCTTGTTGTACGTGTCGGAAGCCGTAAGATCGGCCTGCGGCGTCAAAAGCTCCAGCCGGATCAGACCCGCAAACGCACCTCCAATAAAGAAGAAAAACGTGATCGAGATCAGGTAGAGCATGGCAATCCGCTTGTGATCGCCCGTCAAAAGCCAGCTCATCAGACCGTGCTCGTTGTTCAGGTAATTGCGCTTCGGAATCGTCGCCGTCGTCTGGTCCGGCAAGTTCACGATCGTCGTGGAGGCAGTGCTCATGGCTTCACCATTCCTGACGCCGTCGGCGTCGTCTGGTTGGACTGTGATGTGGTCAAGGTCTGCTGCACACGGTAATTCGTCTGCAGATTCTTAATGTATTCCACCAGGTCGATCAGGCCCTCTTCACTCACCTGACCCTGGTACGTCGGCATAATCGGCGCATAGCCGGCCGTCACGTGCTGCGACGGGTTCAAAATCGAGTCGCGCAGGTACGCATCGTTCACCTGCACCTGGCTGCCGTTCGCCAGCTGCAACGTCGACCCATACACATTCGCCAGACTGGGTCCGCGCGCGGCCGCATTTCCGTTGTGGCAGGCGTTGCATCCCATGCTCGCAAACAGGCGCTCCCCGTTTTGCGCCAACGACATGCCGCTGGTCGACTCCTGCGTCCACTTCTCGTAGTCCTCAGGCGCCAGAGCTGTAATCTCGCCCACCATCGCCGAGTGATCCGTCCCGCAATACTGCGTGCAAAAAAGATGATAGACCCCCGGCTTGGTCGCCTGAAACCACACCGTCGTGTATCGCCCCGGAATCACCTCGCGCTTCACCCGAAAGTCCGGAATGGAGAACGAATGAAACACGTCGTGCGAGATCATCGTCAGCTGCACAGGCCGCCCAATCGGCACGTGCAAAGCATTGATCTCATGCTGTCCGCCCGGATGCTCCGCCTTCCACATCCACTGCTTGCCCACGATATACACGTTCATCGCGTTGGTCGGCGGCGTGTAAATCCGGAAGTACAAGAGCGCGCCCCACACAAACACAATCAAAAACAGAGCAAGCGGAACAATCGTCCACGTCGCCTCCAGCAGCGTCGAACCCTCAATCTGCTCGGCCACCGGGTGCCGCGACTTGCGGTACCGGATCGAGAAGCCAAACACCAGCGTCGCCACCAGAGCCGTTCCAATAATCGTGATCAACAGCAAAAACATGTAAAGCGCGTCGGTATACGGTGCGATCGTCGACGCCTCGCGCGGAAACAGCGCGGAGTCGTTGAGCCACTTCACCAAAAATTCCCACAAAACTGGACTGATCCCCATTTTTACCCTTTATCCATCATCTCTATCGGTAAGGTCGTGCTCACGCCCCAGCTTCAGGTCCCGCCGAAACATCACAAACATAAATCCGCCCAGACCGGCCATCGTCACCATGCCGCCAAACTGCACCACCCGCGCCACAACCAGGGAATGCTTGTTGGTCTGCGGATCATAGTGGTAGCAATACGTCAAAATATTCGCGACCGGCGATCCAATCCTGTTGCCTGAAGCCTCAATCAGGCCAAGCATCAGGTCCTTGGGCGAGTACTCAACGCCAAGATAGTACTGCGCCAGCTTGCCGTCCGTCGTCACCAGTTCGATCGAACTCGCGTGCGCGTACTGCGACAGCGTTCCGTCCGGCCCCGGCACACGCACATACCCAAATCCGACCGCCTTCGTCAGAGCGTCGATCGCCGGCTTCTGCCCCGTCAGGAAATGCCATCCACCTGCCGTCTCCGGCCGGCCGTAGCGCTTTATGTAGCGCGCCTTTGTGGTCGCCGCCAGCTCCGGCGTCTCCGTCGGGTCGATCGAAACCACGATCACATCGAAGTCCTTGCCCGGCGTCAAATGCACCATCTCCAGAGCCCCGGTCAAGCCGTCAAGCTCCTCCGAACACAGCATCGGACAGTTGTAATACACCACCGCCAGAACCGCCGGTCGCTTGCCGAAGTAGTCGCCTAGACGCACCGTCTTTCCCGTCTCGTCCACAAAATTCTGGTCAAGCGGCAGCGGCTGATTCAGGTGCTGCTCAATCCCGACCCGCTGGAGCACCGTCGGCAGCTGATCGCCGGTATTCGGTCCGCTCTGCTTGTCGCCATACGACGAGACCTGCGCGACAACCGCACCGGGGAGCAGGCAGGCGGCAGAGAACATCGTCGCCAGACCCACCGTTCGGATTGTGCGGAGCAGCTTCATCGGTTCCTTTCGCTTCGGAAATCTCGCCATAACACCATGTTAAACCTTACAGACGAGCCCCGTCAGCGCCGGTCCTGCAGGTTCTGCTTCGGCCCGTTCTCGGCGTGTCCATAACTCAACTTCTGCGCTCGCCCTTCCATCACATCAAGTTCATACCCCGTACGGGCAAAGCCGGTCGTCAAAGGCTTCAGCACCGCCGGCCGAAGATCTCCGGCCATCTGCGCCCCCTCCGCCGCGGCAGACGGAGCCATCGGCAGACCGCGCTGCGCGATCAGCTCCATCGCACGCCCGATCGGTATGCGCGTCGTCCCGTCCTTGCCCGTGCTGTAGTGCTCCAGCAACAGATCCTCGCGCGCATGGAGGTCCGCCGTCGCCTGGTTGCCGTCGTCAATATCCAGCCGAGGCTGAGGAAAAGTCGACGTCATCTGGCCAAGCTCCTTCTGCTCCATCTCGGGATTACTCTCAAGGTCGCGCCGCTTGCTGTCGGCCGGCATCGCGCGGTACGAGTGCGCCTGGTCCTGATGCCACTGGTTCGCCGGTCCGTCCTCCTTCTTGAACGCCGTATTGATCACCCGGCCCATCACAAAGCAGAAGATAAAAAAGACTGCGACAAACGCGGCCAGACCGGTAAGAAACACAACGACGCCGCCAACGTTCACGTCCGTCGTCTCGTATCCGGGACCGGGGTTCATCGGATCCTCCGACGCGCGATTGTCAGGGGACTGTACGGTGTGCTTCGGATCGTAGTTGTCAGTGGGCATGGTCAGGCTCCAACATTCCTTCAAGATCGGCGTCGTTTACGTTCAAGAGCGGTCGCGCCTGCAGTTGACCGAGATAAAACCACATCCACAAACTGATCACTGCGATGGGCACCGTGATGTAGGCAAGTATGCCAACGTTCCCGGCCAGGTGCAGATTGCCGGCAGCATCCTTGAAGTTGGGCTCAATCAGCCAGAACATGTCCAGGCACCGGGCAAAGATCATAAAGCACGTCAGCAGAATCATCTTGTGCTTCGATCGCTTCAGGTCGCGTGACAAGAGCAGGCAGAACGGAATCAGCCAGTGGCACACCACGTCCAGCGTGCATATCGTCCACCAACCCCCGTGAATACGGTTCAAATACCACGGGATCTCGTCCGGCAAATTGCCCGACCAGATAATCAAAAATTCGGCAAAAGTCAGATAGATGTTCAGCATCACAAAGGCAAACATAAACTTGCCCAGGTCGTGCTGCTCGGTCACCCGCAGCAACGTCTGCATCGGCTGAAATCGAGACAAGAGGATCACCGTCAGCACACCCAGCGCGAGCACGGCGTATCCCTGGCCGACAAGAAATTGCAGACCCCAGATCGACGAGTACCACGTCACATCAAGCGACTTGATCCAGTCAATCGCGCCCACCGTCAGCAACACCACGTAGATGAAAATCCCGATCCCCGATAGGTTCTCGGTCTTCGTGCGCCAGTAATCAAAGCTCCGTTCGGTTCCACGCGCCGGGTCGGCATCACGCTGCAACGACCACTTGTTCAGGAAGTACACAAACGTCAGGAGCACGGCGAAGATCACAAACGTCTGAAACAGCACGCTGCCCGGATTCAACATCGCCACCTTGGACTGCGCCGTCAGCTGCTGCTCCTGCGTCATCAGGCCGCTGCGCACCGCCTGCAGCTTCGCCTCGGCCGTCGGAAACGCCGCCCACTGATACAAGTGCTTCCAGAAAAACGGGATAGGCACAAACATCGCCAGCACCATCCACAAGCTTCGGCTCATCGCCTCGAGCGGCCGCCGCAAAAGAAGCCCCCACTTGCCGCCCGACACATACTGCAGCATCAGCATCACCAGGCCGCCGCCCGAAAAGCTGAAGCACATCATGTAGCCCATCAGGTACGCCCGCAGGAGGTGATTGCGACCCTCGTGCGTCCACACAAAAAACAGGAACGAAAGCACGCCAAAGACCCCGGACAGAAGCAGCGCGCGCGTCCGCCACACACCTACAATCGCCGGCGCGCGCAAGTCCGACGGAATCGCTCGCGGACCTCCGTGTGCGTGCTCGTGATGACCAAACTGTGCCTGTGCCGATGCCATCTGATCTAAACCCCTGCTCCTGATCCCGTCTAAAATCCTGCCTGAAATCTCTCTCTAAAATCCCGCCCGAGCGCTCTCTTACTGCTTCCCGTTCGCATAATTCGCCCCGGCCGTCGGAGGCCCGGGCCGCGGTGGAATCTGCTGCGGCGAAACCGCCGGCGGACCTCCATTCGGAGCATTGTTGGTTCCCAGCGGGATCGAGTAGTCGTCCCCGCTCGGCGTCCCCTTCACAGCCGTCGGCGGAAGCGTCCAGTCGTCGCCGAAACCCCGCGGAAATCCCTCGCGCTCGGCAATGTCGGCCAGCGGCTCGGCATGCGCTCCCGCCGCCACATCCGCCGCCGTCGCCTTCTGGCTCAGCTGCAACGCCCGCACATACGCCGCCACCGCCCATCGGTCTTCGACCGGCAGCTGCGCCGCATAGTCCGGCATGGCGCCGTAGCCGTTCGTCATGACGTTGAAGAAGTGGCCGAGCGGCCGAGCCTGCGAGCTCGCCGTAAGCAGGTTGCCCGCGGCCGCGTATCCCCTCTGCACAATCATCCCCGCACCGTTGCCCACGCGCGAGTGGCACGGCGTGCAGTAAATGTTGAAGCGCTCCTGCCCGCGCTGCAACACGGCCATCGTCACAGGAAACGGCATCCCATCGCCCTCTTTCCCGTCGCCGCTAAATCCCGTGTGGTAATACGTATCCGCCCGAAGCTGGTTGCGCGCCACCGTGTTCTCCACCTGCGGCCGCACCGATCGCCCATCCGGATAAAACTCCGATCCGCGCTGTGGGTAAAACTTCGGCTCATTCTGCATGTCCTGCCGGCAACCGCTCAGGCTGAGCGTCGCCGCCATCGCCCCCGCACCCACCACCACCCGCGCAACCAAGCCCCAACGCCGCGCCTGCGGTCCCCCGCTCGCTGTTCCCTGTTCCCTGCATCCTGTTCCCTGTTCCCGCATCTTAGTTATCCACCTCCACCACCGACACGGCGGGAAACTGCTCCAAAAACTTCCTCGTCTCCGCCGGCGAAAACATCGGATCGGTCGCCTCCAGGCACAAGAAAAACTTGTCCGTCGTCGCACCCGAACGGAAGTTCGGCGCGTTGAATAGAGGGTGATACAGCTGCGGCATCCCGTTCAGCGCAATCATCCCAAAACACGCCGACAAGCCCGCAAACAAGATCGTCCACTCATACGCCGGAATAATAAACGCCGGCCACGAAAACAAAGGTCGCCCCGCGACGTTCAGCGGATACGAGTACTTCGAGATCCACGTCTCCATCAAAAACGCCGTCGTCAACCCCATCACGCCGCCCAGCAAGGTCAGCAACGGAACGCGCGTCTTATGAAAGTGCAGAGCCTCGGCCGCTTCTTCCACCGGATACGGCGTGTAGCACTCCATCCGGCGGTACCCGGCGCGCCGCGCCGCTTCGGTCGCGTGCACCAGATCGCCCGGCGTATTGAACTCCGCTAAATACCCGTAGACTCCCTCGCGTGGTGGCATCAGACAGCCTCATTGATAACGGTTTCAGCGTCAGGACCGCCGCGGCGCACCTTGGTCTGCGGCAGCATCGTCCGGATCTCAGACATCGGAATCATCGGAAGAAATCGGGCAAAGCACAAAAACAGCGTGGTAAACAGGCCCCACGTCCCGATAAAAATCATGTAATCCCAACGCGTCGCCTTATAGGTTCCCCAGCTCGACGGCAGGTAGTCGCGATAGAGCGACGTGACCACAATCACAAAGCGCTCAAACCACATGCCGATATTCACAACAAACGACAGAAGGAAGAGATACCCCACATTGACCCGCAGCTTGCGCGACCACAACGTCGTCAGCGGAATCGCAAGGTTGGTCAGGATCAAGATCCAGTACGCCCATCCCATCGGCCCAAACATCCGGTTCCACATCATGAAAAACTCCCAGTGCGAGGCCGAATACCAGCTCATGAAGACCTCCATGGCATATCCGTATCCAACGATCGAACCGGTCGCAAGCATCACCTTCGCCATGTTGTCGAGGTGCCGCAGCGTCACCAGATCCTCCAGGTGATAAAACTTCCGGATCGGAATCGCCAGCGTCAACACCATCGCAAACCCCGAATACACCGCGCCCGCAACAAAGTACGGCGGAAAGATCGTCGTGTGCCAGCCCGCCAGCGCCGCCACCGCAAAGTCAAACGAAATCACCGTGTGCACCGACAGCACAAGCGGCGTCGACAAGCCCGCCAGCAAGAGCGAAGCCGACTCGTACCGGATCCAGTGACGCGTCGATCCGCGCCATCCCAACGACAGCATCCCGTAGCAATACTTCGCCAACGGCATCGTCGCCCGGTCGCGCAGCGTCCCAAAGTCCGGGATCATGCCCATGTACCAAAACACCACCGATATGGTCGCGTACGTCGAAACGGCAAACACGTCCCACGTCAAGGGCGACCGGAACTGCGGCCACACGTTCATCGTGTTCGGATACGGCAGCAGCCAGTACCCCAGCCACGGCCGTCCAATGTGGATCAGCGGATACATCCCGGCGCACACCACCGCAAAGATCGTCATCGCCTCGGCAAACCGGTTGATCGAGTTGCGCCACGTCTGCTTGAACAGGAGCAGAATGGCCGAGATCAGCGTCCCAGCGTGGCCAATACCGATCCACCAGACGAAGTTGATAATCGCAAATCCCCACGCGCCCGGCATCGTGACGCCCCAGATGCCGGTCCCCGTCAGCACCAGCCACGTCACGCCGATCACCACGCCCTGGGCAACCGTCGCCGCAAACAGCAGACCTACAAACCACGCAATCGGCGTGTTCGACGTCAGGACGATGCCCGCGATCTTCTGCGTCACCGACCGGAAGTTGTGCCCCGGCGCAATCACCGCGTATTCGCCCGTGCGCGGGTCAATCATCGGGTCAAGCACTGGGTCGCGCGTCGTCTCGGGAAGAGGTCCTTTGGTCGCCATCTATGCCAGCTCCGGATGCGGGTTGATCACACCAGCCGTGTAGGTTGTGCGGGGACGGTAGTTCAAGTCGGCCAGCACCTCGTAGTCGCGCTCCTTTGCCTTGCGCTTCGCTACCCGGCTGCCCCCGTCGTTGATGTTGCCGAACACAATGGCGTCAGTCGGGCACGCCTGCTGGCACGCCGTCACCACCTCACCGTCGCGGATCGCCCGGTTCTCCCGGTCGGCGATGATCTTTGCCCCTTCAATGCGCTGAACGCAATACGTGCACTTCTCCATCACGCCGCGCGATCGAACCGTTACCTCCGGATTGCGCATAAACTTCAAACTCTCCGTGTCGTAGTCCGAATACAGAAGAAAGTTGAAGCGACGCACCTTGTACGGGCAGTTGTTCGAGCAGTACCTCGTCCCGACGCAACGGTTGTACACCATCATGTTCAGGCCCTCCGGCGTATGCACCGTCGCTCCCACCGGGCACACCTGCTCGCATCCCGCGTTCTCGCAGTGCTGGCACAGCATCGGCTGAAAGTGCGCGCGCGGCGCGTGGAGATCGCCCTCAAAGTACGTGTCGATCCGGATCCACTGCATGTTGCGCCCACGCTTCACCTGGTCGCGACCCACCACCGCCAGGTTGTTCTCCGCATAGCACGCCACAATGCACGCATTGCACCCAATGCAGGAGTTCAGGTCGATCGCCATGCCCCACTTGTTCTGCTTGGCGCCGGAGCTGACATCGACGTTGTCGTAACGCCATGTGCCGTTGAAGAACGTCTCCTCCGGCGTCGGCGCCTCGCCCTGCACCGCGTACCCAACCTTGTTCACCAGCGTCTCGCTCGCGCCCTTGTGCGCAAAGTCCGGATCGGCCTTTGCCTCGGAGACGGTGGCGTACCGAATAATCGATCGCTCCTCCGCCTCATGGCCCGCCATCGAGTACGTGCCCTTCGTGTCGTACTCCTTGCGCTCAAGGTCGCGCTGCGCAAACGCCCCGCGATGCTCGACATTATGCACCTTGGTGACGCACAGATCGTACGCCCCCTTCGCCTTCACCAGCTTCGCTCCACCCGCCGCCCCGGTCGCCATCGACGGCCGGATCAAGTACGCGTTGAAGCCCACACCCGCGGCCACGCGGCCCGCCTCCACCCTCCGGCCCATCCCGAGATGCACCGTCACAACCCCGTCCGGATGCCCCGGAACCATCAACACTGGGGCCCCAATCGTCTTCCCCCCCAGCGTGATCTCCGCGAAATCGTTCTCCTCGAACTTCATCCGCTCCATCGTATGCAAGCTCATCAACGCCGCATTATCCCAACTCATGCTCGTGACCTGCCGCGGAAGCTCCTGCAACCATCCCAAATTTGCAAACCGGCCGTCGTACACGGAGGTGTCCGACCGGAAGTCAATCTCGATCACATCGTCGGCCGAACTCGCCTGGATCTCCGTCGGCAAGCTGGACGTGCGCGGCGTCAGACCGGCGCGCGGCTGAAACGCCGTCCCCGCCACCCATCCGTCATGCACCGCCTTCCGCCAGCTCGTCGCAAAGTCGCCCTGGACATACGTTCGCGCCGTCCTCTGCACCGCGTCCGAAGCCGAACTCTGCGGATCATCGAGCAGCGCCTGAAAGATCTCGTGCGCCGAATGTCCGCCGTACATCGGATCAATCATCGGCTGCACAATCGAGATCGTCCCGTCGTACGCACGCGCATCCGACCAGCTCTCGAGATAGTGCGCCTGGTTGATGTGCCACACCGACGCCGTCCCCGTCTCGTCGTTATACAAACCCAGGTGCACCGTCGTCGGCACCCGGCTAAACGCGCTCGCGAAGTCCAGATCGGCCGGAGCGTCGTACATCGGATTCACCCCCAGCATCACCAGCGTCTGCACCTTGCCGGCGTTCATCACATCCACCAGCGCCCGGAAGTCCGCGTTCTGCTCGGTCGGAATCGCCTGAACCGTGTCCGTGTACACCACCGTCTTTCCAACCGCGCCGATCTTCTGGTTCAAGACGATCGCCGCCATATGCACCGCCGGCGACGCCTGCGTCCCTGCGATCACGACCGCCCGTCCTCCACTCGCCGCAAGATCCTTGGTCACCGCCTGCAAAAACGCATCCGCCTCCGGGTTCCCCAGCCCGGTCGATGTCCCACCCCCCGCCAGCGCCTGCGCAAACCGCTCAATATCGCTCGGCTTCAGCGCCAGCCTGTGGTCCGCCTTGAACCCGGTCACCGTCGGCATGCTTTCAACGACGTACATCCGGTTCATCTGCTTGTCTTCCTCGTACCTCCGCCGCTCCGCAAAGTCGGCCGCCATCGGCAGGAACCCAGGAAACGCAATTCCACTCAAAAAATCGGCGCCCAGCGACACAATCACGTCCGCCTCGGCCAACCTGTACTGCGCGTCCACATACTCGCCAAACGCAGCCTTCGACGCCGCCCGCGCACCGTCCATGTTCACCGGACTCCACTGCACCAGATGCGCCTGCGGATACTTCGCCTGCACCGCCTTCCACTGCGCCCCCAACGTCGGCGATGTGATCGGCTCACTCAGGAAATAAATCCCGTCGCCGCCGTTGGTCTTGCCCGCCGCCGTCGCGAACTCCTGCGCAAACTTCGTGTACTGCGCCGTCTGCCCACGCAGGAGCGAGTGCTGCGACCGGTCCGGGTCATACAGACCAAGCAGCGTCCCCTGCGTCATCGCGTCCGTCTTCCCCCGGCTCATCGGGTGCTCCGGGTTGCCGTCCACCTTGATCGGTCGGAACTCCTGTGACTTCACCAGCAACGGAACCGCTCCGGTCGGAAACGGAAACGCCGTCGCAAAAAACATCGGCTTGCCCAGCACCAGGTCGTCCGGCTGCCGGATATACGGATAAATCTCCTCGTTCGGCTGCTTTGTGCACCCAGCCATGCCGGCCATCGCCAGCGACGCCCCCATCACCTTCAGGAAGCTCCGCCGACTCACCGCATCCACCCACTCGCCCACGCCCGAGCTCTGCCGCGGAAACTCCTCGCGCATCAACTCCTCAAACTCCGGAGTCTCCGCCAGCTCGTCGAGATTTTTCCAGAAACGCCGCCCCGACTTCCCCTCCAGGCGTCGCCGCACCTCGGCCAGCGTCAGCTTGGCCGGCGCAATCTCGGTCACAACCACGGCCGCCGTCCCCGGCGCCGAGCTCCCAGAGATCCCGGTCGTTGCTCCATCTACTGCCTGTTTCTTCATCATCGGTGGCAAGTCTCGCAGCTCGAAAGCTCGTTCGGTGTCCTGATGTGGTACTGCTTGGTCAAATACCGGCCCAACTCGGCCTGACTCGTAAACTTCTGGTAGTTCGCCGGCACCAGGACCCGCGAAACCGGTACATCGCTCAGCGTCTTCCCGTCCCCTTCCGTCGCATGCGGCTCCATGTACGCTCCCGAATGCGGCCGCGGCAGGCCGCTCTCCCCAATCGGACTCTCCACCTGCGCAATGTCCGGATTCCTTCCCGTCCCCGGATCCTCGGTCGTGCACGTCACCTGCTGCGCCGTCGGCCCGCTGTCCGCAACCTTTGCGCAATACACCGGCTTCTCCCGGTTCGGCCCCGCCCACGACATGTTGTAAATCTCCGACGTCGGCCGCAAATTCACCGCCGGGTTGCGATGGCAGTTCAGGCACCACTCCATCTGCAGGCTGTTCTGCATATACATCAACGGCATCTCGTCCACACGTCCATGGCACGAAGCGCACCCAATGCCTTTATTCACGTGGATCTCGTGATTGAAATACACAAAGTCCGGCAGATCGTGCACGCGAATCCACGGGACCGAAGCCCCCGTCGCCCAGCTCTGTCGCACCGGCTCCAGCAACTGCGCGTTGGTCCAAATCTGTGCATGGCAGTTAATGCACGTCTTGGTCGGCGGAATTCCGGCGTATGCGGCCTTCTCCACCTGTTGGTGGCAGTACTGGCACTGCAGGCCCAAACCCTGCACATGGTGCTTGTGGCTAAACGGAACCGGCTGCTCCGGGCGCTGACCCTGCCGCGTCACCCACGGCGACCGCTGCAACTGATCCAGCGTCACCCCGAGCGCAATCACAATCAGGCCAGTCAACACCAGGCTCGCACGAGCCAGAGCATTGGAACTGCGATCAAAAACTTGCGGCATGGCGAGGGTCCTGCTCCCTTTTCATCAAAAAATTCTGAGGTCGTGCTCGATGGGTTTGGTCGTACTCCAAAACAGATCCCGGCCAACGTCCGCGCGAAGATCCACTTTGCTCTAACGAAAGCTGAGTATAGCAGCGGCTCTCTTTCACTCTACGACCAGGTCCGCGCTAGACCAAACAATTCATCGGCGAGGCATCGATTATCGAACCCTGATTTCCAAAGCAGCTCCCGAGCCCGCTTTTCTCTCCCAAATCGGAACTGCCAAAACGCCCCTCGACGCCCATCCGTCCTCATCGATCAGGAGAGAGTTCCAGCCTCGGAAACACGCAAACTAGAAATCCGTACCCTCTATATACACGCCCGAGCCATCCGCACGCCAGAGCCCCCACGCCCCCTCCTCGGCAAATCCGGTCCGCCCCGAGAGATCGCCCCCGGTAAGATCGCCAGATGCCCGATCCGCTCCGATCCCGCCGCCCCCCCTACAACGCCGACGACGCCATCCGGGCCCTCTCGGCCGCCGACCCCAAACTCGGCCGCCTCATCACCCGCGCCGGCCCCTTCAACCTCCGCCTCCCCCAAACCCAATCGCCCTTTGAGGCCCTCGTCCGCTCCATCCTCTACCAGCAACTCCACGGCAAAGCCGCCGCCGCCATCCACGCCCGCCTCATCGAAGGCTTCGCTCCGGTCGCCGGCCTCGGCCAACATCCCTCCCCCATACACCTCCTCGAAGCCCCCAACGAACAGCTCCGCCTCGCCGGCCTCTCGCACAACAAATGCCTCGCCCTCCGCGACCTCGCCGCCAAAACCATCGACGGCACCGTCCCCACACTCGCCCAAATCCGCCGCCTCTCCGACGACCAAATCATCGAGCACCTCACACAAGTCAGAGGCGTCGGAAAGTGGACCGTCGAGATGCTCCTCATCTTCCGCCTCGGCCGCCCCGACGTCCTCCCCGTCGACGACTACGCCGTCCGCAAAGGCTTCGCGCTCACCTTCGGCAAACTCAAACCGACCGACAAAGTCACCCCCGCCGACCTCCCCAAACCCGACGTAATGCTCCGCCGCGCCGAGCGCTGGCGCCCCTGGCGATCCGTCGCCAGCTGGTACATGTGGCGAGCCTGCGATCTCGCCTCCGCCAAACCTCCATCCCCCAACTAGCTTCTCAACCGCGCCGCCCTACACCTTTCGGTGCATACCCAAATGCGCCCGCTGCCCGTAAGCTCGGTGGAGCACCACTGTCCAAAGCCGGAGAGCTCCAACCTCACATGCCCCACTCAGCAAACGGAAACGGCCACCGGTCGTCCCAGCCCCGATCCAACTCCAGCCAACGCTTTGTCACCATTCACGGACACTTCTACCAGCCGCCACGCGAAAACCCCTGGCTCGAAGCCGTCGAACTCCAGACCTCGGCCGCCCCCTACCACGACTGGAACGAACGCATCAGCTCCGAGTGCTACGCCCCCAACGGCGCCTCGCGCATCGAAGACCGCGACCGCCAGATCATCCAGATCGTCAATAACTACAGCGAAATCAGCTTCAACTTCGGCCCCACCCTGCTCTCCTGGCTCGAGAGCAAAGCCCCCCGCACCTACCGCATGATCCTCGACGCCGACCATGGGAGCGCCGCCAACTTCGGCGGCCACGGCTCCGCTCTCGCCCAGGCCTACAACCACATCATCCTTCCGCTCGCCAGCCGACGCGACGCCCAAACCCAGATCCGCTGGGGCATCGCCGACTTCGAACACCGCTTCGGACGCCGCCCCGAAGGCATGTGGCTCAGCGAAACCGCCGTCAACCGCCAAACCCTCGACCTCCTCGCCCAAGAAGGCATCCGCTTCACCGTCCTCGCCCCCAACCAGTGCGCCCGCGTCCGCCACATCCCAGAGCACGGCGAACCCCACCCCTGGACCGAGACCCCGCACAGCACCGTCGATCCCACCCACCCCTACACCGTCCCTCTCGATGAGGGACGATCGATCGCGGTCTTCTTCTACAACGGACCAAACTCGCGCGCCATCGCCTTTGAAGGTCTGCTCAACAACGGCGAAGACTTCGCCCGCCGCCTTCTTCGCGGATTCGACCACAACCGCCCCGGCCCCCAGATCTCCCACGTCGCCACCGACGGCGAAAGCTACGGTCACCACCACAAACACGGCGAAATGGCCCTCAGCTCCGCCCTCCGCTCTCTCCGGGAGAACACCGACGCCCAACTCACCAACTACGCCGAATTCCTCGCCAACTTCCCGCCCACCTCCGAGGCCGTCGTCGTCGATGACAGCTCCTGGTCCTGCGCTCACGGCATCGAACGCTGGCGCTCGGACTGCGGCTGCAACGGCGGCAAACCCGGCTGGAACCAGCGCTGGCGCCGACCGCTCCGCGAAGCCCTCGACCACCTCCGCGACACCCTTATCCCGCTCTCCGAACACCTCGCCGCCCCTCTACTCCGAGACCTCTGGGCCGCCCGCGACCTCTACATCCAGGTCCTCCTCGACACCTCCCCCGCCACCCGCGAACGCTTCCTCGCCGAGGTCAGCCTCCGCCCCCTCTCCGCCGCCGATCGCATCCGCGTCTGGCAACTCCTCGAACTCCAGCGCAACGCCCTCCTCATGTACACCTCCTGCGGCTGGTTCTTCGACGACATCTCCGGCATCGAAACCGTCCAGATCCTCGCCTACGCCGGCCGCGTCCTCCAACTCGCCCACCAACTCTTCCCCGAGGCCGCCCCCGATCTCGAATCCGCCTTTCTCGACCAGCTCGCTCAAGCCAAAAGCAACGTCCCCTCCCAGGCCGATGGCGCCGAAATCTACCGCCGCCTCGTCTCCTCCATGCGCGTCGGCCTCCCCCAAGTCGCCGCCCACTACGCCATCTCCTCCATCTTCCGCGCGTACCCCGAGCACGGCGAACTCTTCGGCTTCGACATCCACCGCTCCGCCCACGAAATCTTCAGCTCCGGCCGAAGCCGCGTCGCCCTCGGCCAGGCCCAGATCCGATCGCGCTCCACAGAAGAAACCGAAACCTTCCTCTACGCCGTCCTCCACCTCGGCGACCAAAACCTCTCCGCCGCCGTAAAGTCCTTCAGCCCCGCCAACTCATCCGAAGCCAAAGCCTTCCACACCTTCTCCAACTCCTGCCGCGAAGCCCTCCGCCGCGCCGACATCCCCGAAGTCATCCGCCTCATCGACCGCTTCTTCGGCGAAACCGCCTTCTCCCTCACATCCCTCTTCCGCGACGAGCAGGAACGCATCCTGTCCACCGTCCTCGACCAGACCCTGTCCGAGATGGAAACCTCCATCCGCGAAATCTACGAGGATCACAGCTCCCTCCTCCAATACCTCACGGCGGCCGGCATCGGCGTCCCCCCCGCCCTCTCGCTCGCCGCCAACTTCGCCGTCAACGCCCAGCTTCGCCGAGCCCTCGAAGCCGAAGTCTTCAACCGAGACGAGCTCGCAAACCTCCTCGCCCGCGCCGGCGCCGATCAGGTCACGCTCGACACCACCGTCCTCAGCTTCTCCGCCGCCCAGCGCCTCAAACGCGCCATGATCGCCCTCGACGCAGCCGGCTCAGCCATCGAGCGCAGCCGCTCCGACCGTTCCGACCGATCCCTCCTCCGATCCCTCCAGAACGCCCTCAGCATCGCCCAGGCGGTCGCCGAACTCCCCTTCGAAGTCAACCTCTGGCAAGCCCAAAACATCTGGAACGACCTAGTCCAACAAACCCAAACCTCCGCGTGGCCCGAAAAACACCGCTCCGACCTCCACAAACTCGGCCTCGCCCTCCGCCTCAGCCCACAGTTGATCCCACAGTTGATCCCCAACCAGATCCAGCCCACCGAACCCACGCCCAAACCGGCACCCCTCTAACTCCGCCAATGCAGCGTCACCGGCCCATCCAACGGGTGCTCCCCCACCCCCTTCAGCCGCCGCTGCTTCAACGCAAAATACCACTTCGCCGGCTTGTCCGCGTCGTCAATCAGCATCAAGCCCGGATTGAACCGCAGACCCTCCGCCTGCTCCACCATCGTCTGCTGATCCTGCCCAACAAACCGCGCCCCAAAATACCGAGCGATCGCCGTCACAAACGGCACGTGGTAAAACACATTCCACGCCGCCAACACATCGATCCGACACGTCGAAGCGGTCACCGGCGTCACCGTCGTCAAGCTCGAAAACCACTTCGCCCCACAGCGAATCGTCTCCAACCGCCGGTTCGGCAAGACAAAATCGATCGTCGTCGTGATCGGCTCGCCATACACCCCCAGCAGCTTGTACGGCGCGCTGTTGCCCGAAGGCGCATGCGCCGACATCCGAAACCCCTCGGCAATCGGCTCAAAGTGCTTCTCCTTCTCGTGGATACTCGCCCGGCTCCGCCACCACCAGCTCTGATGGACAAACGGCCCATGCGCCGGATCCATCAACCCAATAATCCCGTGGTCCACATTGCACGGCAGATCGGCCTCGAGATGCGCGCTCCGAAACCGCTCCGAAAACTTCGGCAACTCCGGCACCGGCGGCAACTCGCCCCGCACCCGACCCACCCCCGGCCCCGGCACATACACCCAGCAATACCCGTCGCGCTCCTCCGCCGGAAACGCCGAAGCATAAATCTTCGTCGGGTCCAAGGTGTCCGCCGAGGTCATCGACGGAATCTCCCGGCACTGCCCCGACATCGGATCAAACCTCCATCCGTGGTACTTGCACGCCACCGTCTCGCCATCAAACCATCCCGCCGACAGCGGTATCCCGCGGTGCGGACACAGATCCCGCATCGCAAACACCCGACCCTCGCCTGTCCGCCCCAGAAGCAACGGCAGCCCCAGCAGCATCGCCTTTGCCGTCTTCCCGGCCTTCAACTCGCGCGCCCGCACCGCCGGGTACCAATCCCCAAAGATCAGCTCCGTCGGCGGCCCCGCCCCCGCCCCGCCAAGCTGCACCAAACCCGCATCCGGCATCCTCCTATGCTACCAACCGCCGGCCCAGTCCCTCCGCCCTCAAAGAAAACGCGGCTTATCGAGATCAAAGTAAACCCGGTACGGCTGACGCTCGCCAAAACTATAGAACGGCCGCATCCCACCCACCTTCTGCCCACCCTCATCGATCTCCGCCACCTCCGTCCGAGACTTCTCCCCACCCTCATCCAGCCGCGCCGCCGACCTCGGTCCCAACTCCAGCGCCAACGCGTCCTCCTTACCCGACCCCGAACTCCGCCGCAGACGCCGCTGGAGATCCCCCGCCTCCCCGTTCAGCGGAAACGAAAACCGCGCATCCTGCGCCATCAGCAACGGTCCATACATCACCGCCACCCGCTGAGGATGCTGCACATCGACCGGCACCAGCCGCGCCCGCATCGGAAACCGCGCCGAAACCACATCGCCCGTCTGCCATCGTCGCCGCACCGTCGCCCACTCTCCCGCCGCACACTTCGCCCCAGCAAACGCATCTCCGTTCACCTGGATCGAAGCATCCTCAGACCACGACGGAACCCGCACCCGCACCGCAAACTCCGCCGGCCGCTCCACCTCCACCCGCAGCCTCGTCTTCTCCGCCTCCGGAAACCGAGTCTCCTGCGTCAGCCGAACCGTCTGCCCCGCCTGCGTCCACTCGGCCGTCGAAGGCACCGCCATATTCACGTACACGCCGTCCTCGTCATGGAAATAAAGGAGATTGTGGAAGTCCGCCACCGCCTGGATGTACGTTCCCGAGCAGCACGGCCACTCATCCCAGAAAAACGTCTTCGCCCCCATGCCCACGCGATAATCCGCATAGTAAAACGTCCGTCCATCCGCCTCCACCGGCAGCGCCGCGCCAATGCCGTTGTACAGCAGCGTCTCCGCCCAATCGCCATACCGCGCCTCGCCCGTAAACCCCATCAGATACCGCGACAGCTTAAATCCCGCCCACGACCCGCACGGGATCTCCGCCGTATCCAGCCGCAGGTCCAGCGCCCGCCCCAGCGACCCATCCGCCGGCACACTCCACTCCCCCGGACCGTAGCCGCCCGAGGCATACGTCTGCGTCCCCCGCACCCATCTATAAAAATTCTGAAGGATCGCAAGATACCTCGGATCCCCCGACACCTCATACATCATCGCCGCGCCGCACAGCGTGTTCACATGGCTGTACGAATGCAGAAATTCAACCCCCGCCGGCCGGTCCGTGTTGGCAAACTTGTTCCAGTAGCTCGGATACAGCCACAGATTGGCAAACTCCAGAAACGTCTTATTGCCCGTAATCGCATACGCGCGCAAGCTGTTCTCCGGCAACGTATACCACTCCAGAGTCCCATGCGGCCGCCGACCATCCCGATCCGCCTCCGTCGCCGGCGATCGCGACCGGTCAAAATGCGCCCCAGCCCAAACAGTAATCCGTTCCAGGATCTCCAGCGCATGCGGATACTCCGCATACACCGCAAGATCAACCAGGCCGCACGACATCTTCTCCCAAGAGTAGGTGTCCATGCGCGCATTGCCGTCCGCGCCCAGCGTCTTCTCCCACTCCGTCGCAAGCCGGATCGCCTTCGCCCGCAGATCGGCATCCCCCGTCGCGCAACTCAGCCGAGCCATCCCGCTGATCCACTGCCCAAACGTAGCCCCCGAGTTATTCCGAGCCCACCCCTTCAAATCATTGCCCGGCGCCGAGAGCCCCGCAGCCCGTCGAAATCCCTTCAGCACATCATCGTCCGAGAGGTTAAAGTAACGCTCCCGCGTCCGGACAACCTGCCCCTGAAACAGGCTCTCCCCCAGCCGAACCCCACGATACTCAAAACCCTTGATCCGCCTGCGCGAACTCCCGCCCCCGCCCGGTGTAGTCCCCGCCCGCGAACTCGCCAGACCGAACCGACCCGGCGCCATCGAAGCACTCGCGGCCACCACCAAAAACGATCGACGATCCATCACAGAAAACCCCCGTCCCCCACCATACGCCGGCCCTGTTGTCATTCCCGAAGGGAATCTGCGTTTGCAGTTGCCGTTGCTCGTTTCACCGTCGTCATCCTGAGCGAAGCGAAGGACCCCTGTAGTCGCCGTTGCCGTTGCCCTTGCCCCTCTGGTTGTCATTCCCGAAGGGAATCTGCTGTTGCCGTCGCCCGCAACGTTGGCGCAAAAGCAGATCAGACCCGCTAAACTAGACATAGAGGAAAGCATCAGCACGGGAGGAGCAGCCATCCGCTCCGCTCGCGCCAGCGCAGCCCAAACGAGATCAGAGCATTAACCCCGCTATATTGTTTTGCACCTAACCCGTTTAGAAGTGATATTTTGCGAGGCAGCAGCAACGCATTTTGGGATTTTTTCCACCGGGCAACACCTCCGATCCAGACCTAAGTCCCCTGTTTCGAAGATTTTACGCCGGATGTGATGGGTATGGGGAGGGTAGCGCAAGCACCATGAAGCACATCCCCGCCCTCCGGTCGAACCATCTCGTCCTCCTCGTCCTCTGGTTCATCTTCTACGGGAGCTTCACCCTCCTCGCCCCCGCCCTGCTCGACGACGCCGACTCGGTCCACGCCGAGGTCAGCCGCGAGATGCTCCTCCGCCACGACCCCGTCACCCTCTACGCCGACGGCATCCGCTACCTCGAAAAAGCTCCAGTCCTCTACTGGTCGATGGCCGCGAGCTTCGCCGTCTTCGGCCCCCGGACGGCCGCCGCCCGCGTTCCGCTCGCCGTCACCGTCCTCGCCCTAGCCCTCCTGCTCGAAACCTTCGCCCGCCGCGCCTTCGACTCCAGCCGCGCCGGCCTCTACGCCGGCCTCATCACCCTGTCCAGCTTCGGCATCTTCATCTTCACCCGCATCAACATCCCCGACGCCATGGTCTGCCTGTGGCTCACCCTGGCCGTCTTCTGCTACTGGCGAGCGACCGAGCAGCCCCTACCCACCCCCCTCGTCTGCGCCGGCTTCGCCGCCGCCTGCGCCCTCGGCGTGCTCACCAAGGGCCTCATCGGCCTCGTCTTCCCCATCGGCATCGTCCTCGCCCACCTCCTCCTCACCGAAGGCCCCCGCTCCACCCTCGCCGGCCTCCGCTACCTCCGCCCCCTCCTGGGCACCGCCGTCTTTCTCCTGGTGGCCGCCCCATGGCACATCCTCGCCGGCCTCGCCAACCCCACCCAAGGACACCCCGGCACCCCCTCCTTCCAGAACCACCACTGGCACATACCCACCCCCACCGACGGCAACGTCCACGGCTGGTTCTGGTTCTATTTTGTGAACGAGCACCTCCTCCGCTACCTCAACCTGCGCGTCCCGCGCGACTACGACACCGTCCCTCTCGCGCTCTTCTGGGCCCTCCTTCTGGTGTGGCTGATGCCCTGGAGCGCCTTCCTCCTCCCTGCCCTCCGCCGCGTTCCCTGGCTCGCCCCGCTGCGCCGCCTACCGCTCGACAGGGCTGGGAGCACCCGCCTTCTCCTCGGTCTCTGGGCAGCCATCCCGATGGCCTTCTTCTCCTTCTCCACACGGCAGGAGTACTACGTTCTTCCCGCGCTTCCCGCCCTGATCCTCTTGCTGTCCGGATGGCTCGCTGAAGAGGCCGACGAGGCCGCGACCTTTGTCGTCCCAGCGCAGCGGGTTCGTACGGGACAGCGGATCTCGGTGGTGCTGCTTGTGCTCGGATCCGTCGCGGCGCTCGCTTGCGGCTTCTTCGTCCTCCATGCCCAGCCGCCCAGCCCCACCACCGACCTGGCCTCGCTCCTCAAGCAGAACCCCGGCGAGTATGCACTCTCGTTCGGCCACTTCCTCGACCTGAACGCGCAGGCGATGGGCGCGTTTCGCACACCTCTGATCCTGACGGCCGTCTCGGTATTCGCCGGCGCGCTCGGGAGCTGGTGGGCCCGCCACCACTACCACCCCCATGCCGGCACCCTCGCCCTTGCAGCCGGCAGCTTCGGCTTCCTCCTTGCGGCGCACCTCGGTCTGCAGACCTTTGCCCCGGTGCTCAGCTCGGCGCGGTTGGCGGATGCCATACGTCCGCAGCTGAAGCCTCGCGACCTCGTTGTGATCAATGGTGAGTACGAGGCCGGAAGTACGCTGGGCTTCTATCTCCAGCGGAACGACGTTCACATCCTGAACGGCCGATCCTCCAATCTCTGGTACGGCTCCTTCTTCCCGGACGCACCGCCGATCTTTGAGACGAACACCACACTCGGGCTCGACTGGACCGGACCGCGCCGCGTGTTTCTGTGGACGGAGCCCGACCACGTACCGCCTCTGCCAGGACCATCGTTTCTGGTCGCGGCGAGCGGAGGGAAAGAGATCCTCTCCAACCAGCCAAATCCTTAGCTCGCCGCGCTCTCCCCGGAGATCTTCGAGATGCGGCCGTCCCGCAGCCGGAAGCGTTCGCCGCGCCAGAGGACGGTATCGCCGGCGTAGCTCCAAAGCCAGAAGAACAGTCCGAAGCAGTCGCGTACCGGAAGCAGCCAGAGGTCCCGGAGAACCTGCCCGTCCCGCAGCAGACCTACCCCGACAGACAGAGCTACCGAAACTCGCACGAGGACGACCACGCTGAGCAGAGAGAAGCTCCACAGCGCGAAGCCGCTTGCGACACAAAGAGCGATCGCCCAAGGAAGGCAGTATGTGATGCCTAAGCCGAGATAGCCCCACCGCCGCGAGTCTCGGGTCGACCGCGCCCAGCGCAGCTGATGGTCGAAGAAGGCGGAGAAGATGTACGCCGGCACAGACGTCTCCACCACCTCGGCGCAGAGTTCCACGCGGTACCCGGCGCGTGCGATCCGGGCGCCCAGCTCGTAGTCGTCGGCGAGGCACTCGATCACCGCCTCAAAGCCCCCTGCCTCCGTCAGCGCAGAGCGACGCATCGCCAGGGTCGATCCGAGCCCAAAGCGGATGCCGCCTTCGAGCATGCGAGCAGTGAGGACGCCAGGCATAAAGTCGGTCGCGATGCCGAGTGCCTCAAGCTTCGACCAGACCGTGGCAGCCGGCGCGGTTCGGCCGCGGTAGGGCGCTGTGACCATGCCGACCTTGCCGTCTCGGAACGGGGCCATCACCGCCGCCAAGTATCCTGGCCCGACGCGGATGTCGCTGTCGTTTACAAGAACAAACGGAGCTCGGGCGACGCGGGACATCTGCACCACATTGCTGACTTTCCCTGAGGTGCCGAGCCGCTCTGGGCACTCCACGACCTGGAGGTCGGCATCGGGAAAGTCGGATCGGAGCCGGGCTACTACAGCGACCGCAGGATCACTGATATCGGTCACACCGCACACGATCTGTATGTGTCCTGCGTAGACTTGCCGGCAGTGGCTGGCGAGTGCCTCGTACAGTCCGGGCTCGGCGCCTTTCAGTGGCTTCAGCAGGGTCACGTCGGGAGCGAAGCTTCTCTCCTCCGGCCGCCGTCGCTCCGTTGCACGGGCAAACGCACGCGCTCCGAGCAGGGACAGTGCCGAGTAGACAAGGCCGCCGAACGTCAGCAACAGAACCAGCACTTCGACGGCAGAGGCCATCTGGTCAGTTTACCGGGCGTCCAGTCGCGGGCTCGATGTCTGCTTGCGGCGTTCGCTTACTCGTACCGCAAGGCGTCGATCGGGTTCAGGTTGGCTGCCTTCCATGCTGGATAGATTCCGAAGATGAGGCCGATGGCGCAGGAGCTTCCGAAGGCGACGAGGATCCACATCAGCGACACCGCCGACGGAAGCAAGATCGTGAGGCCAACGGCAACAACGCTTCCGATGAGGATGCCGATGATCCCACCGACAGCGCACAACGTGATCGCCTCAAGCGTGAACTGGGTGAGGATTCGCTGCTTGGTCGCTCCGATCGCTTTCCGGATGCCGATCTCGCGGGTTCGCTCGGTGACGCTGACGAGCATGATATTCATCACGCCGACGCCGCCGACCAGTAGAGCCACGCTCGAGAGCGAGAAGAGGAGCAGGAACAGGCCGCCGGTGATGTTCTCCCAAAGTCTGGTGAGAGAGTCCGTTCCGAAGATGGCAAAGTTATCGTCGGCTGCGTTGGCGACCCTGCGGCGGCGACGGAGCAGCTCACGGATCTCGTCTTCGACGATGGGACGGTTCTTTGGATCGTCGTACTTGAGGGTGATCCAGTAGTCCAGCTGCTCGGGATGCATCTGGTGAAACGTCGTGATCGGAAAGAACGCCTTGTTGTCCTGAGGATTCTTTCCACCGCCGAACGCCTGCTTTTGCTTGTCCAGAACACCGACAACGGTGAAGACCATTCCGGAGACTGCGACTTCCTTTCCGATAGCCGCGCTCCCACTGCCGAAGAGCTCGTTGGCCGTGTCTGATCCGAGTACGGTGACGCGCGCCGCACGCTCCTGATCGCCTTCGTTGAAGAAGCGGCCGTCCACGAGATCGAGTTCGCTCACGTCCTTTGCGGAAGCGGTGTCGCCCTCAAGGATCGTGCTCTGCATCTTCTTCGATCCGGCTTTGATGGACGTGTTGCCTGCCCGTCCGGGAGCTCCGTTGTCGACGTACTGCAGAACGGGCGAGACGGCGACCACGTGCGGCAGTGTTCGAAGGGCCATGGCATCGTCATAAGTCAGCTGCTTGCGGGTGAGCATCTCGGTCGTAGGGCGCTGTCCGAAGACCGGGAAGCGAAACACAAAGAGGACGTCCGACCCGAGCGATTGCACAAGGTTGGACACGCTGCTGTTGAGGCCGTTGACGACGGACGAGATAACGATCACGGTCATGACGCCGATCACGATGCCGAGGATGGTAAGGCCGCTGCGTAGCTTGTTGGTGCGCAAGGTATCGAGCGCCATACGAACGGTTTCTTTGGTATCAGCAATCTGCATAAGGGAAGCCTCTCTCGCGCGCGTTCTAGTCGGCTCGGAGAGCGACGATGGGGTCGAGCTTTGCCGCTTTCTGCGCGGGATAAACGCCAAAGAAGATGCCCGTCGAAGTAGCCATGATTAGTCCGGCGAGGACACTCCAGAGGGCGATGGAGGAGGGAAAGCCGGCGAGCACGGTGACAATCTGAGCGACGATGATTCCGCCGAGGACACCGAAGGCTCCGCCCACGAGAGCCATGGTTCCGGACTCGATCAGGAACTGCATCAGGATGTCTCGGGGGCGCGCGCCCAGGGCTTTGCGGATGCCGATCTCGCGGGTTCGCTCGGTCACGCTGACGAGCATGATGTTCATGATGACGATGCCGCCGACAACCAGCGAGATGAGGGCGATGGCGCCGGCCACTGCGCCGAAGGATTTGGTGATGGTAGAAAAGAAGCCGACAAGCGTGTTGTTGGTGTCGAGCTCAAAGGAGTCCGGCGCGCCCGGACCGTCGTGTCGCTGCGCCCGGACGAGCACGCGAACCTCGTCGGCGGCCCGTTCAAGCGCGGGTCCGGCTGAACCGGCTTTTACGTAGATGAGGACGCTTTTAGCGGAGCCGTAGCTGCGTTGAAAGGCGGTCAGCGGAACGCCGATCCAGTTGTCCTGGCTGGCGCCGAACGTACTTCCCTGCTTCTCGCTGATACCGATGATGGTGTAAGGAGTTCCGTCGACGCGGATCTCCTGTCCGAGCGGATCCTCGCCCGCGAACAGGTGGTCCTGGATGTCGGTGCCGATCAGGCAGACGTGCGATGCGTGCTCTTCGTCGGTCTCCGTAAAGCCGCGTCCCTGGATGATGTTCAGATTTTGAAGGGAGGGCATCTGCCATGTGTAGCCGCGGATGGAGGTGTCGGTCACAGACTGAGTCCCGCGGACGACCTTGCCAACGGTGGTTTGCTGGGCGCCGAGGCCGACGCAGAGCTTGCAGTTCTGTTCAACATAGAGATAGTCGTCGAACAAAATGTTTTTGCGCTTCTCAAAGCGCTGGTAGTCCTCGGAGTTGGTGATGATAGAAGGCTGTTTGGAGACGGTGAACACGTCTGCGCCGTAGTTCGAGAACTTGGTTGTGACGTAAAGATTGGCTCCGTTGACGAGAGTGACAACGGCGATGACGGACGCCACGCCGATGACCACGCCAAGCAAAGTCAGCAGCGACCGGAGCTTGTTGGCCCAGAGCGACTGCAACGCGATGCGGACGGCTTCCTTGAAGGACATGAGGCTATCTTCAGACTTTCAATGTCTAACTTCTACTACGGGCGAAAGGAGGTCGAGGTTCTCTCCTACCGGTTGCGCCGTTGTGTAGAGGTTACCAGTCCGGATCTGCGGGCACGTAGGTGCGGTGGGTTAGACTGAGGAAGTGCAGGCGGCCGGGCGATCGCTGCCATCGCGCCCTTTCGGGGGTAAGCGATGGGGGAGGAAAGTCCGAACTCCACAGGGCAGTGTGCCGGATAACGTCCGGGACGGGCGCTTCAAGGCGTCTGGACGGCCAGTGCAACAGAGAGCGAACCGCCTCGTCACCGCGCAAGCGAAGCGAGGTAAGGGTGAAAAGGTGCGGTAAGAGCGCACCGCGCGTGGTGCAAGCTGCGCGGCATGGTAAACCCCACACGGAGCAAGACCAAATAGGCAGGGACACGTCTGCTTCTCTCCAGGCAGACAGATGGCGTGCTGGCCCGGTGCGCCAAGGCGGAGAGACCTGAAAGCCCGGTTCGCCGGGCCAAAGGAGCCGAAACCTGCGGGTAGGTTGCTGGAGCGGCGCAGCAATGCGTCGCCTAGAGGAATGATCGTCTAAAACAGAATTCGGCTTACGGGCCGTCTGCACTCACATCACGGCTCTGGCCTTGCGACAGGTTGCAAGGCCAGAGTCTGGCCTCTCCGTTGATAGGTCCGATCTCCGCGATAGCATCAGAGGAGATCTGGGTCTCTCTTATGATTGCGCATCTTCGCGGAGTTCTCCTCCAGAAATCGCCGAACCAGGCGATTGTGGAATGTTCAGGTGTTGGCTACGACGTTGCCGTATCGGTAAGCACCTACACGGCGCTGCCGGCCGAACGCTCCGAGGTGCGGCTGTTTATCCACACGCATGTGCGTGAGGACCAGATTGCCCTGTTCGGGTTTGCGGAGATAAGCGAACAGCGGCTCTTCGAGAAGCTACTCTTGATCTCAGGCATCGGGCCAAAGCTGGCAATTACGGTGTTGAGCGGCATCTCCGCGGACCGTCTAGTCTCGGCCATCCGCGCGGGCGATCACGTGACGTTGACCCGGATTCCAGGGATCGGAAAGAAGACCGCGGAACGCGTTGTGTTAGAGCTGAAGGACAAGCTCGACGAGATCGCAACGTCGCTGCCAGCGCTCGGAGCAGCGGCCGGGCCGACGTTGGGGCCAGTGGCCGACGATGCTCTGTCGGCAATGGTGAATCTGGGCTACGCGCGACCCGCAGCCCAGAAGGCGATCGAGACGGCCTTGGGAAAGGACCCGGCTGCGGGAGCGAGTTTTGAAGTCTTGTTCCGGGCGGCGATGCTCTTGGTGCGATAACGTACCCCACCCACGTCCGTGGAGGTCTGGTTGCGATAGCCCTCTAGGGGCGCATCGGTACACTGATCCGTATGCGATCTCGACCTTTTGCTCTCGTCCCCGCACTTCTCGTCGTCCTGTCCGCTAGCTTTGCCGCTGCTCAGCGTGTAGGCGCGGACGGTGCTCAGCAGACGTTCGACTTTTTATCCGATCAGTACTTCGCGGATGTCCTGTTCCACTTTTCGCCGACCGAGGGGACGATGGTGGGCTACCACCAGTACGACACGCAGCTGGAGGACTACTCAGCGGCGAGTACGGCGAAGGAGATCGCGGCGCTCCACATCTACGAGGGCAAGATTGGCGCGATCGATGGGGCGGCGCTGGACACTTCGGTCGCGGCGGACCGGCAGATCTTATTGAACAGCATCCGCTCGCAGCTCCTGTCCTTGGAAGTGATCCGGAACTGGGAGAAGAACCCGGACACCTACTCGTCCGGCGTAACGAATGCGATCTTTGTGTTGATGGAGCGACCGTTTGCGCCCCCGGACGTACGCTTGCGGTCGGCGATTGCGCGTGAACGGCAGATACCGCAGGTGTTTGCGGAGGCGCGGAAGAACTTGAAAAATCCGCCGCACATCTTCACCGAGATTGCGCTGGAGCAGATCGACGGTCTGGTGGCGTTCTTCACGACGGATGTCCCCCTTGCGTTTGTGGACGCGAAGGACCCGAAGCTGAAGGCCGAGTTCGCCAGGACCAACGCGGCCGTGATCCAGGCACTGAAGGACTATGGCGTGTGGATGCGGTCGGACCTGCTCGCGCGATCGAATGGCGACTACCGTCTGGGAGCCGAGACCTTCCGCAAGAAGCTCGAGTACGACGAGATGGTCGATCTACCGCTCGATCGCCTGCTGGCGATCGCGTACGCGTATCTGCATAAGAACCAGGCGGAGTTCGGTCGGATTGCGAAGGTGGTCGACCCCACAAAGACGCCGGCCGAGGTGTTGGCGCAGCTTGCGCTCGATCATCCAGCGCCGGACAAGCTCCTGCCGGCGTTTCAGAGCACGTTTGCGGGTCTGATCCAGTTCATACGTGCGCGAAAGATCATCACGATTCCGTCGGAGGTGGAGCCCACGCTCGAGGAGACGCCGCCGTTCGAGCGGGCGACGACGTTTGCTTCGATGGACCCGCCGGGGCCGTTTGAGACGCACTCGACCAAGGCCTACTTCAACGTGACCCTGCCCGAGCGAAGCTGGACGCCGGAGCATGTGGCCGAGCATATGGCGAGCTTCAACGTCGGAACGATCATTTCCACCTCCGTGCACGAGGCGTATCCAGGGCATTATGTGCAATTTCTGTGGCAAAACCAGTTTCCGTCCAAGGTGCGTAAAATCGTGGGCGCGAGCACGAATATCGAGGGTTGGGCGCACTACTGCGAACAGATGATGCTGGATGAAGGATATGGGCAGCCGGGAGCGGGAGCGACGGATGTTCGCGAGGCGCGTCTGATCCGGCTAGGGCAGCTGCAGGATGCGCTGTTGCGCGACGCTCGGTTTATCAACTCGATCAAGCTGCATACGGGCCAGGGCGAGGCGACGGGGCAGTGGACGATCGAACAGGCAGTTGGCCTGTTTGTACGCGAGGGTTATCAGACGCATGCGGTAGGTCTGGTGGAGACCAAGCGCGGAACCGCGGACGCGACGTATCTTTACTACACGCTGGGAAAGCTCGAAATCATGAAGCTGCGTGAGGATATGCGGGCGAAACAGGGAGCGGCGTTCAACCTCGAGCGGTTTCATGACGACTTCATGCGCCAGGGTCCGGTCCCGCTGAAGGTGATTCGGCGGTCGATGCTGGGGAATGACTCGCCGGTGCTGTGAGGGCGGAAAGTATGCTGGAGTGATGCGCCGCGAAGGTGGTATATCTCCTGCCGCCTGTGATTGTTAAAATGCCAGAGACGCTTTTTTGCCGCTGGAAAGGGAAGTAGACAAATATGGCTGCACCTGTTCGCCGACGAATTCGCAAGGCCGTGTTTCCGGCGGCTGGTCTGGGCACACGATTCTTGCCTGCCACAAAAGCTGTGCCCAAGGAGATGCTGACGCTGGTGGATAAGCCGCTGATCCAGTATGGGGTGGAGGAAGCGGTTGCGGCGGGGTGCACGGAGATCATCATCATCACGAGCCGCGGCAAGTCGGTCATGGAGGACCATTTCGATCGATCGCCGGAGCTCGAGGCCACGCTGGAGGCGAAGAACAAGACGGCTCTGCTGGAGGTTGCGCGGTCGGTGTCGAAGCTGGCAAAGGTGACGTATACGCGGCAGGCCGAGCCTCGCGGTCTGGGTCATGCAGTTTTGATGGCGAAGGAGATCGTAGGCGACGAGCCGTTTGCCGTGTTGCTGCCGGACGACATCGTGGACGCAAAGGTGTCGTGCATCGGGCAGATGGTGGACGCGTTTGCGGAGGTGCAGAGTTCCATCTTGGGCTCGGAGGTGGTGGAAGGCGCGGCGATCTCGGCCTATGGTTGCCTGGACTGCACGCCGGACCCGCGCGATCCGCGGCTCTTGGATGTGCGCGATATGGTGGAGAAGCCGAAGCCGGAGGAGGCGCCGTCGCAGCACGCGATCATCGGGCGATACATCCTCACGCCGCGGATCTTCGAAATGCTGGAGAAGACGACGCCCGGCGCAGGTGGGGAGCTGCAGCTGACCGACGGGATCAGGGCGCTGCTGGCGTACGAAAAGGTGTACGGCTTCTCGTTTGAAGGCAAGCGGCACGATGCTGGGGACAAGCTGGGATTTTTGAAGGCGACGGTGGAGCTGGGATTGAAGCGAGACGACTTGGGGCCGCCGTTTCGGGAGTGGCTGAAGCAGTTTCCGCTCTAGGGAACCCTCTGATCAAGTCCCGCACGGTTAAGGGCACGGCTTCAGCCGTGCCCTTAACCGCAATCCACAGAACGCGGCTTTAGCCGCTGAGGTACGCTTTCGGCCAGCGCTGGCTCTCATCAGAGATTCCTTAGCCGTTCTACTGCGTAGTTCCGGTGAGGAAGGTCTGTTCCGCCTCTGCTCCGAGAAGGCGGTACAGGGCGAACTGCCGGGCGTTTTCCGAGCGGAGTTCGACGAGGAGGCTGGCACGGTTGGAGGCTTCCGCGTCGACGACATCGAGAACGCGTATCTGTGGTGTTTGGTCGAGGTGTTTCAGGTCGGCGACGTTGCTGAGGGCGGGGCGGAGATCGCCCTGGATGTTGGCTTGGGCGACGACAGTGACGGATCGCGCCGTGTCCGGGGCGCCGGTGGTTTGGGCGCTGTAGACGTACGTGGGGGCTCCGCCATAGCTGAGCGTGTAGGCCTTGAGATCCTCGTTGGTGAGGGCTGGGGCGTGGGCTGCAGGTGCCGAGCGGCGGGTGCGTGCCGGGGCGGCGGTGCGCGTGCTCCTTGGCGTGCTGGATGCGATGCCGGGCGCGTTTGTGGATTTTGTTTTGGCGAGTTCAGCTGCGGCAAGTCCGCGCATTTTGTTCAGGACGGAGGTGTGTTCGGCTTCGTCAGTCCAGGACCGGCTGAAGTCGTGGACCGGGCGATTGCCGGCGTCGGAGACGGCGGAGATCTGATGCAGGTCGGCTGGGAGCCCGACGAGTTTGGGGATGTTGCGGTCTGCGCCGGAACCTCCCTCGCTGTTGCCGCGATGCAGGCGGGGGCGGTCGGGGTCGTCGGTGATGGATCCGCGGGCCGTGACAGTGGCGACGTCGGATTTGGCTTTATTCTGTTTGGAGTCGTCAGGTGGGCGACGGCGGAGGGTGGGTCGCTCCGGGTCGGGTTTGCCGGAGGTCTGGTCGGGGTCAGGTTTGGACGTGTCAGCTTTGGTGGGGTCGTTGTCGGACTTGGTGTCGGTGGCAGTGGCGGTGCCCGGGTCTGTGGTTCTGCGCCGCATGGTGGGGCGGTCTGGATCGGAGTTGGAGCTGGTTGCGGGTTTGCTGGTGCCAGCCGTCTCTTTGCCGTCGCGCGACGTGGTGATGACGCCAGTGGTGCGGGCGGCCCGGAGGACGGGCTCCTTTTTGGAAGGTGGGGCGAGCGTGCGGAGGCTGCCGTAGCCGAACCAGCCGTCGTCGAACTGGCGGTTTTCGGTGGTGCTGGATGCCCCGAGGAGGTGCTCGGCATAGCCGAGGTCAAGCAGACCCTGAGGGACTCCGGCGCGCTCGAGCTCGTACTCATTGCCAGGGCTGAGGGCGAAGGGAATGGGCCGCGAAAGGTAGACGCCGGCGTCGCGGAGCTCGCCATTGGCGAAGATGGTGACGGGGACGAGGCGGTTCGCGGTGGGTTTGGTAAGATCCCCGGTCCACTCGTAGACGCCGACGGCGCGGAGAACATCTTCGGGCTTTTGGACCTTGTGAGTCTGCGCGCGAGCGGCGAGGCCGCCGAGGACGGCGCCGGCGGCAAGCAACAAACAGGCAGCACGGCTCACGAGGTTTCCCCGGTGCGGCGACATTTGGATCTCAGAACGCATATGAGGTATAGCGGACACAGAGGTTTAGACGTACCTGAGCCGCGGGAGGAGGCAGATGCCGACGCCGGAAGTCCATAGAAGAACAGACGGCAGGTGTCGGATAGGATGGTCCGGGTGAGTGCAGAACCGCTACTTCGGGTTGACGAGCTCCGGATAGGCTTTGGCGAGACCTCGGCGGTGGATGGCGTGTCGTTTGCGATTGCGCCGGGCGAGACGCTGGGGCTGGTCGGCGAGTCGGGGTCGGGGAAGTCGGCAACTTCGCTGGCACTGCTGCGTCTGCTGCCGACGTCGGCGAGGGTGACGGGCGAGATCTATTTTGCGGGAAGGAGCCTCCTCGGACTGAGCTCGGAGGAGATGCGGCGGGTGCGTGGGCGGGAGATTGCAATGGTGTTTCAGGAGCCCATGACGGCCCTGAATCCAGTG
Organism: Acidobacteriaceae bacterium; assembly: GCA_965277145.1. Lineage (GTDB taxonomy): Bacteria > Acidobacteriota > Terriglobia > Terriglobales > Acidobacteriaceae > Edaphobacter. Next base: position 3,669,389 of record OZ255717.1, on the reverse strand, counting down.
ATGGCAGTGGGTCGGCAGATCGCGGAGGCGGTCCGGGCGCACCACCCGGAGATGTCGCGGGCCCAGGTCCGGGCGCGGGTGATCGAGGCGATGGAGGCGGTTGGGCTGCCAGAGCCGGAGCAGCGCTTCGGGGATTATCCTCATCAATTCTCCGGCGGTCAGAGGCAGAGGATCCTGATTGCGATGAGCATTGTGAACCGGCCGAAGCTCCTGATCGCGGACGAGCCGACGACGGCGCTGGACGTGACGGTCCAGGCGCAGGTGCTCGATCTTCTGCGCGATCTGAAGCAGATGTACTCGCTGACGATGCTGTTTATCTCGCACGACCTGGCCGTGGTGTCGGAGGTTGCGGACCGCGTGGCGGTGATGCAACACGGGAGAATTGTGGAGACGGCGAGCACGGAGGATCTGTTTCGCGCGCCGCGGCACGCCTACACACAGCGGCTGCTCCGGTCGGCGCCGACGATGCGAACCGACCGCAACCGGCCCTTGGCGACGCTTCCGTAGGCGAAAGGCTGCGATACTGACGAGGCACTATGCGCGCCCTAGTTCTGTCTGACATCCACGCAAATCTCGAAGCCCTCCGCGCCGTCCTCCAAGCGACGGCGGGCCGGTTCGACACCGTGTGGAACCTGGGGGACACGGTGGGGTACGGTGGAAGTCCGAACCAGGTGATCGAGATGATTCGGCCGATCGCGGCCGTGAATGTGCGGGGCAATCATGACCGCGTGTGTGCGGGTCTTAGTTCGGCCGTGAACTTCAATCCGGTGGCGCGGTTGGCGGCCATGTGGACGAGGTCGGAGCTTTCAGCCGAGAATCTGCTTTGGCTGCAGGCGGTGCCGCAGGGCCCAGTGTCTCCGGCAGCTCTCGATCATGGAGCGGGCGAAGAGGAGCCGCCGCCCTCGGTGGCGTGCGCTCACGGGTCGCCGCTCGATGAGGATCAGTACATCTTGAATCTGCGCGATGCGTGGGCGCCGCTCCAGCAGATGGAAACGGCGATTACGTTCTTCGGACACACGCACATTCAGGGTGGATTCATGCAGCACGGAGCCAAGTGGCAGGAGGTGCGGCCACGCTTTCGGAGCCGCAACGACACGGAGACGCGAACACTCTCACTCGTGGCCGGGACCCGGCATCTGCTCAATCCAGGGTCGGTGGGGCAGCCGCGCGATGCAGACTGGCGAGCGGCGTTTCTGATCTACGACAGCGATGCGGGAGAGATCGAGTTCTACCGTGTCCCCTACGATCTCACAGCATCGCAGGGACGCATCCTGATGGCCGGTCTACCCGAGCGGCTCGCGGCTCGGCTGCGCGAAGGACGTTAGATGGCGGCATAAGGGTAAACACAAGCTGCAGGTCTCTCTACTTAGCTGCGCTTCGGTGGAGATGACAACTTTGTGGCTGACTGTGCGTAGACGTTTATCGGGTTTCATCTCGAACCACTGGATTGCAGGGTGTCGTACGCTTCCTTTAGGCCTGGGTCCTGGAGCCCCGTCGACTTCAGTTTTGTTTCAATCTGACCACGGATGGCCGTTGATTCTGGAAACTGCTGGTCGGTCCAGAACCGGTCTTCGCTCTGGAAATAACCGAGCTCCGCGAGAAAGTCGACGCCGTACCTGTAGGCATCGCCCGGAGTGTCGTCCAGATCGCTTACTTTAAAAGAGCCATCCGGCTGGTATGAGTGGGCCAAGCACCAGGCAAGCATGCGGGACATTTCGGCCCGGGCCTGTTCTCGCGTCGATTCGTCCAAGTCAGGCCACGCTTCGCGGAAGATCTTGACCGCGTCCCAGTTCAAGTGGTTTTCGTAGTGGCCGTTGAATCGAATGCCCGCGGGAAAATCAACGTCGTCGAGTTGAAGTGTACGTTTGGCAATCTGGTCGAGATGGTTCACGCGGCCGTTCAGGTCCGAGATGACGTGAAACGTGATAGCCATGTCGTCCATCTTCCAGACTCTTCCTTGCCGATCCACCATCCACTGCCCCCAATACCCGGTCGCAGGATTCTGCCAGCGATTTACGAAGGCAACAAGGGCGGCTCCGAGTTGAGGATCAAAGGCATAGCAATCTGTGCGTGAGTTCTTGAAGAGCATCCGGGCAAGCGCGGAAAAGGTTTCGTCAAGCTCTTCGCGGTTGAAGACACCCGTCCGCGTAAAGTCATCGTGCAGGTCCACGTCGAGCACAGTGTCAAGCTTTTCCGGAGAGTTGATCCGATCCAGAAAGGTCAGGGAGTACTGCGGAGTCTCCCTGCACTCCGAGACGTGATCGACGGAATAGTAGAGTTTGAGATACCAGACGTTCAGTCCTGGCGCCCAGCTTCCGTCAGACGCCTGCTGGGTGGCAGTGTGGATCTCTTTCGCGGGCCGCGCAAGAGTCTGGCTCAGATCCGCGATGCGACCGTGTGTGGCGGCAATGTCGGAGGTGAAGTTCAGCCGCCAGCGTACCTCGCGATAAATATGCATGGGGTATTCCATGTCTTCGCCTGCAGCCTGGCGGCGGCCTATCTCTTTGACGAGCGGTTTCAACGTAGGATCGAGCAGCTTCAGCCGTCTCTCGCGCGCGATCGGGATTTCCGCGAAATCCCAGAAGAACTGAGCCTCTTCGCAAAAGTGGTCCCACCGAGATTCGCCCTGGCCCCGTGGTGGCGGTGTGAAGATGTGTTTGCGATAGATGGACTCCGCGACCAGGACACGGGAGAGCTGCGCACGGTGGATAGAAGCAACCAGCGCCAACGTTAGAACACCCATCAGCAAAATGAGCCAACGATTGTGTCTCAAGATTGACATGATAGGTCGCCTAATGGGTGAATCGGTCCCAGTCCACCTAAAGCTACCGCTATGCTGCTACATGCGCATATAGAAATTCTTCCCGCGTTCTTGCCTGGCGCTGAAATCCATCATTTTGCGTTTTTGTCGGAGGGCCGCATGGGCTACGCGCGTTGCTCTTCGAGCTCCATGCCAAGTTCCTCCCACTCCGCAAGCAGGAGTTCGTGTTTGCGGCGCAGCTCGGCCAGGGCCTTGGCTCCGCGCTGCGATTCTTCGGCCGTGCGGAAGCTGCCGGCGCTCGCTTCGGCGAAGCTGATTAGGCCTTCAATGCGGGGAATCTCCTCTTCCACGGAGCGAACCCGGTCTTGCATCTGCTTGAGTTTGATGGGATTAAGCCGTTTGGCTGGGGCTTTCTCGACGGCGGTGTCCGGGGTGCGGACGAGGGTAGCGCTGACGGTGGGTGCCGGATGGCTAATGGCTTCGATGACCTTTTCGGGGCCGCCGGATTTGCGCCAGAGGTAATCCTCGTAGTTGCCAGGGTAGATGTGGACACGGCGGTCTTCGACCTCGAACACCCGGGTGGCGAGGCCGTCGATGAAATAGCGGTCATGGGAGACGAAGAGGACAGTGCCGGAGAAGCCGCGGATGGCCTCGAGCAGCACATCCTTGGCGCGGAGGTCGAGGTGGTTGGTGGGCTCGTCAAGAAGCAGCATGTTGGCAGGCGAGACGAGCATCTTTGCCATGGCATAGCGGTTGCGTTCGCCGCCCGACAGGACGCCGAGCTTCTTAAAGACGTCGTCCCCCGAAAACATAAAGCAGCCGAGGAGGTTGCGGAGCTCGACGACGGGAACTTTGGGGGACGAAGCCGAGATATCGTCGAGCATGCTGGCGGCTCCGTCCAGTACCTTGTACTGATCCTGCGCGAAGTAGTCGGCGAGCACGTTGTGGCCGAGTTTGACCTCGCCGGAGGTGGGCGCCTCGAGCCCTGAGAGCATGCGGATGAGAGTGGATTTGCCCGCCCCGTTGGCCCCGACGAGGGCGATCCGGTCGCCGCGATCGATGGTGAACGAAACATCTTCGAGGATGATTTTTCGGCCCTGGCCGTCCCGTGTGGGGTAGACCTTGGTGAGGTGCTGAACGTCGATGACGGTGCGTCCGCTCGCCGGGGGCTGCGGAAAGGTGAAGTGGATGGTCGCTTCCTCTTCCGGGACCTCGATGCGCTCGATCTTGTCGAGTTCCTTGATGCGGCTCTGCACCTGTTTGGCCTTTGTGGCCTGGTAGCGGAAGCGGTTGATAAAGGCTTCCAGGTCTTCGATGCGGTCGCGCTGGTTTTTGTAGGCGTTGAGAATCTGGGTGCGGCGTTCCTCCTTCTGGGTGACGTATTTCTCGTAGCCGCCGACGTAGAAGTGAGCGCGCTTGTTCCAGATTTCAGCGATTTTGCCCACGGTGACGTCGAGGAAGTAGCGGTCGTGCGAGATAAGCACGAAGGCGCGCGGGTAGCTGCGGAGGTACTCCTCAAGCCAGTTGCGGGTTTCGAGGTCGAGGTGGTTGGTGGGTTCATCGAGAAGCAGGAGCGACGGTCTCTCGAGCAGAAGTTTGGCAAGCGCGATGCGCATCTGCCATCCGCCGGAGAACTCTTCCGTGCGGCGTTCCCAGTCTTCCTTGGGGAAGCCCAGACCGCCGAGAACGGTGCCGACCTGCGAGTCGAGCGTGTAGATGTCATGCGCGTGCATGAGTTCGGCGATGTGCGAGTAGCGATCGGCCGCGGCAGCGTACTCGGGGCTGTCGGTGGGGTATTCGGAGAGCTGGGCCGAGAGAACTTCGGCTTCGGTCTCCAGGCCGCGAAGCTCGTCAAAGACGGAAAGGCACTCTTCGAACACGGTTTTGCCCCGCATGGTCAGGCCGTCCTGCGGGAGGTAGCCGAGGGTCATGCCTTTGGTCTTCGAGACGGTGCCGTAATCGAGCGACTCAAGGCCGGCGAGCACCTTCAGGAGGGTGGATTTGCCGGTGCCGTTGCCACCGACGAGGCCGGTGCGCTCCTCGGGTCCGATAAGCCAGTTGAGGTCTTCAAAGAGCAGCTTTTGCCCAAAGCGCTTGCCTGCGGAAGAGAGTTGCAGCATATGCTCTTATGATCGCATTTTGCCGGTTTGATGACTTCTTACTAGAAAACGGTGGATGGAGGCAGAGTTTGCGGGTTTCGCTATTTATCACGTGCTACAACGACACCATGTTTCCGGAGACGGGGCGAGCCGTCGTCCGGGTGCTGGAGCGGCTTGGCCATACCGTGGACTTTCCCCCCGGCCAGACCTGCTGCGGCCAGATGCACGTGAACACTGGATATCGCGAAGAGGCGCTGCCCCTGGTAGCTCGATTTGTAGAGCAGTTTCACGATGCCGAGGCGGTGGTCATTCCGTCGTCGAGCTGTGTCACGACGATGCGCGAACAGTACCCCGGCATGGCGAGCGATCTGGAGCGCGGCGGTCGGCACAGCGGTTTGCGAGCCGAGGTCGATCTTCTGCTGCCGCGCGTGTTTGAGTTCTCTGAGTTCCTTTCGCGACGTCTCGGCCTGGTGGATGTCGGCGCGTACTATCCTCATCGGGTGACGTACCATGCCAGCTGTCACGGATTGCGGGCGCTGGCGCTGGGCGATGGGCCGGAGATGCTGCTGCGCGGTGTGCGCGGTCTGGAGTTGACGGTGCTGCCGAATGTGGACCGCTGCTGCGGGTTTGGAGGGACGTTTGCCGTGAAGAACGTCGCTGTTTCGAGCGCGATGCTCGCGGAAAAGGTGAGGGACGTGCTAAACGCGCGATCAGAGGTGTGCACCGCCTGCGATAACAGCTGCTTGATGCATATCGGCGGCGCTCTGCATCGGCAGCAGGCGGGTGTGCGTACGGTCCATCTAGCGGAGATCCTGGCGGGCGAAGAGGGTGCTGGCCGGTGAGCGGAGGCAGTGGTCTGAATCCACGGACGGCCGAGCCGTTTCCGGTGCTCGCGAACGACCTTGTGCGGGATACGCAGATGCGCGCGAATGTCCGTCACGCGACGGAGGTGATTCAGGCGAAGCGAGCTCGCGTTGTGGCCGAGAGAGCGGATTGGGAGGAGTTGCGCGAAGCGGGCAAGCGCATTCGAGAGCATGCGATCGCGCACATGGATACGTATCTTGAGCAGTTTGAGCAAAGGTGCACCGATGCGGGCGGTGTGGTGCACTGGGCGCGCGATGCGGCCGAGGCGTGCGCGGTTGTGGTGCATCTGGCGCGCGAGTCGATCGAGCGGGGGCGGACAGCGACGCAGATTCTAGGGCACAGAGCGGGATCGGTCGCCGGGACCTCGCCGGGACTTGGGGAAGCGGCGGCGGTGCCGATGCTCGGCGAGGTGCTGAAGATCAAGTCGATGACGACCGAAGAGATTGGTCTCAATCGGGCGCTGGAGGCGGCCGGCATCCATCCGTACGAGACCGATCTCGCGGAGTTGATTATTCAGCTGGGGAAGGACGAACCGTCGCACATCGTCGTGCCCGCGCTGCACAAGAACCGCCGGCAGATCCGCGAGATCTTTCGCCGGGAGATGGATCTGCCGGAGCTCGGCGAGAGCCCGGCGGACCTGGCCGAGGCGGCACGGCGGTTTCTTCGCGAAAAGTTCTTGCGGGTCGAGACGGCCATCTCGGGCGCGAACTTCCTCATCGCCGAGACGGGCGGCGTATGCGTCGTCGAGAGCGAAGGCAACGGACGCATGTGCCTGACGCTGCCGAACACGCTGATCACGATCGCCGGGATCGACAAGGTGATTCCGCGGTTCCGCGATCTGGAGGTGCTGTTGCAGACCCTGCCGCGAAGCGCAACGGGCGAGCGGATGAACCCTTACAACTCAGTCTGGACCGGAGTTCGACGGGGGGATGGGCCGGAAGTCTTCCATGTGGTGCTGCTCGACAATGGACGGACGGATGTGCTCGCTGACGAGATTGGCCGGCAGACGCTGCACTGCATCCGCTGCGGCGCGTGCCAGAACGCGTGCCCGGTCTACCGCGAGACGGGCGGCCATGCGTATGGGAGTGTGTACGCCGGTCCGATCGGGGCGATTCTGACGCCGCAGATGTTGGGCATGCAGCATGCGCAGAGCCTGCCGTATGCGAGTTCGCTGTGCGGCGCGTGCTACGAAGTGTGCCCGGTGAAGATCAACATTCCCGAGGTGCTGATTCACCTGCGCCAGAGGGTCGTGAGAGAGCGGACTCGCGGTGCGCGCGGATGGTTGGACGCCGAGGCGATTCTGATGCGGACTGCGGGGAAGATCTTTCAAAGCGAGCGGAGGTTTCGGGCGGCGCAGCGCTTGGGCCGTATGGCTGTGGGCGGGTTCGCGCGGGATGATGGAACGGGAGCGCAGTGGGCGCATCGGTTGCCCGGAATGATGGCAGGGTGGACAGGTGTGCGCGATCTGCGCGCCTTTCCGGAACAGACGTTTCGCGAGTGGTGGGAGAGTCGCGATGGACGGAGAGATCCCGGTTCTGCGAGCGATGTTTCTGACGTCCCCCGCGTGACTTCGGTTTCTCAGGGCACGGACGGCGCAAAGAGCCCAGAGACCCCAGAGAGCCCAGACAGATCTGTGGCAGAGATTTCATGAGCGATCCACCAGCGGTGAGGGCAGACGCTCGAAGCTCCATCTTGGCGCGGATTCGGGCGATCCGTGGATCTGCCGGGCCAAACTCAATGTCCCCGCTGCCGGGGATGTCTGACGCGCCCGAGGCACTCTCGCGCGACTACCAGCTGCATGGTGGGCTCCATCTCGGGGCTCGGCTCGATCTCTTGGAGAGCCGTTTGCGGCACTACGACGCTGAGGTAACGCGGGTTCGCAGCGACAAGGTCGCCGGGACGGCCGCGGCCGTGCTGCGTGCCCGAGGCAGCCGGCCTACGGTTCTGGCCCCGGAATTTCCGGAGGTGTGGCGTCCGCTGGGCGTGCCGCTAACCGAGGACGACAATTTCTCCGCGCGGGCGCTGGACCGCTTCGACGGCGTCCTGGCCACCGCGTCCGTCGCGATCGCGGAGACCGGCACGCTCGTGCTGCGGCATGGTTCAGGCGAGGGCCGGCGAGCGCTCACGCTGGTTCCGGACTTTTTGCTGTGCGTTGTGCGGCAGGAGGATGTTGTAGAAACGGTACCGGAGGCGTTTGCCCGTCTGGAGGATCAGAAAACCCGGCCGATCACGTTTATCTCAGGACCTTCGGCGACGGCCGACATCGAAATGACGCGGATCAAGGGTGTGCATGGTCCGCGATTTCTCCATGTGTTCCTGGTCACCGGCGACGCATAGTTCTGTATCGCGTTGCGGCTGCCGAGATCCCGCGATCTGCATCGACATCTCGCACCCGAACACCCTTTCTTCGCCGCAACAGCTATGACGCATATTGGCGGAGGGAGAGGGATTCGAACCCCCGTTACCCGCTAGGGTAAAGCGGTTTTCAAGACCGCCTGTTTCAACCACTCACACATCCCTCCGCTCGTCGCTGGAGCGGCACGGCGCTCTCCTGGCAAGCACCTTACAGCAGAGGTTAGCAGAGACGGCCGGCGGCTGCGATACTGAAATAGTTTGCCGCCACGAGCGCGGGAGTTTGCACCTTTTGCAGAAGGAAAACGTCCAGTATCTGATGGCCACCACGCTGCCTACGCCCCCGCCGACGCCCCAGACGCCGGCGCCCCAAACGCCGATGCCCAGGACACCGACCACAAGGCCAGGGACCCAGAGCATCGACGCGACGCTTGCCGCCGCGCGCACGACCATGGTCTTCTCCGAGGTTACGCGGCTTGCGGTCGACAGCTTTCGCGCCTCCAAGGTGCGTTTTCTCCTGACCATGCTCGGCATGGTCATCGGCTCGGCTTCGATCATTCTGGTGGTAACGCTGGGGCTTACGGGCAAACAGTACGCCCTGGCGCTGATCAACTCCATCGGGCCGAGCATGATCGAGATGCAGTTTCAGGGCGGCAGCACCACCGGGCCCAACAACACAAGTACGCCGGACTGGATGACGCGTGAGGACGAGGCGGCGGTGAAGGAACAGGTGCCTGGAATTGCAGCCTCTTCGCCGATGCTGGAAGTGCACTACACGGTGTCGATGGGATCGGGACTGACCAAGGATGCAATGCTTCTGGGCGTCTCACCGCAGTACAAGGATGTGCGCAATCTGGAGGTGGTGGCGGGTCGCTTTTTCGACGATCAGGACGCGGCGCAGCACACCAAAGTGGCAGTCCTTGTCGAACCGTTTGCGCGTGCGCTCTATGGATCTTCGCGATCTGCCGTCGATCAGACCATCACGGTGCAAGGCATTCCGTTCACCATCATCGGTGTGTTCAAGATGCGCATCGACACGTTTGGTCAATCCGAAGTCTCCGACCAGACAATCCTGATCCCGTATCCGGTCGCTCGCTACTTCACCGGGACCGACACGGTGAAGGAGATCTTCTTTGCGATGAAAAACCCGGCCGACGTCCCACGCGCGGCGCCCAAGATTCTGGCGGTGATCAAGAGCCGGCATCGGGCGAACTCGGTTTATTATGCGATGACGCTGACGCAGGTTCTGAGCGTAATGGCCAAGATCGCGAACATGCTGACCATCGTCCTTACGCTGGCGGCGGCGGTGACGCTGGTGGTTTCGGGCGTGGGCATCATGAACTCGATGCTGGCCAACGTCCAGGCACGCATCCGCGAGATCGGCATCCGCAAGGCGCTGGGCGCCACCAACAGGGAGATCCGACTGCAATTCTTGACCGAAGCCGTCTTCCTGTCGCTGTCAGGCGGGTTGGTCGGGACCCTGATCGGCTTGGCTATTCCGTTCTCGATCGGCCTCCTAACACCCTTCCAGATCCCGACCTCGAAGTGGTCGGCAGTCATCGCACTCGGCACAAGCGTTCTGGTCGGCGTGCTGTTTGGGACGCTTCCGGCAAATCGCGCCGCGCGCCTCGATCCGGTAGAGACGCTGAAGTACGAGTAACTTCAGTTCAACTCGGGCAGAAAGAGGCGGAAGACGGTGCCGCCTGGCCGTTCCACTGTCGCCGGGCGGCTGCGCACGCGGATGGTGCCCTTATGTTTCTGGATGATCTCGAGTGAAATCCACAGGCCGAGGCCGGTGCCGGTGATCCCCTTGGTCGAGAAAAACGGCTCGAAGATGCGGCCGAGCGAGGTTGGATCCATGCCGATTCCGGTGTCGGCAACGGTCAGCACGACGCCCGCTTCGCCCGTCTGCCAGTGTCTGCCCGGGACGGTTCTGAGGAGAAGCCGGCCGCCCGAGGGCAGGGCGTCAATGGCGTTGCTGACCATATTTGCGATCACCTGCCGGATCTCGCCGTCATGCACAACGATGGGAGCAACCTTGCGCATGCGCCGGAAGACCTCAATCCCGAGACGGCGAAGTCGCGAATCGAAGATGCCGACCACAGCGTCCATCAGCTCCTCGACATCGGTGGGTGCGCGCCGCGTCGACTGCCGGTAGAAGCGAAGCGTCTGCACCGTGATCTGCGCGACGCGGTCGAGTTCCTTTTGCGCAAGGTCGAGAAAGCTCCGTCCATCCTCGGTCAAGTCCGTGTTCGCGAGCAGGTACAGGCAGTTGGTGATCGCTTCCAGTGGATTGTTGATTTCATGCGCGATCGAGGCTGCGAGGCGCCCCGCCACGGCGAGCTTTTCCGTGCGCCGCAACACCTCTTCGCTGTGCTTCTGCCGCGACAGGTCCGCGATAAAGGCAGCAATCTGGCGCTCTTGCTGGACCGCCTCCGGATTCAGCACAGCCACGCCGAGCAGAACGTCGACGCTCTGTCCCGCCGTGGTTGAACATACAGCCTCAAACGGTGTAGCCGAGGCCGTCGGATCCTGGGCCAGCAGAGGCGAAAGATCCAGCGCCGGACAGAGTGACTGGAGGGAAACGTCGCCGGACGATAGATGCCCCGCGCTATACCCCAGAAGATGCTCGACGGCGCTGTTCGCGTAGGTGATGCGGCCGCGGCTATCGCCGATCAGAAGGCCGAGCGGCATGGCTTCGACCAGACGGTGAAATCGCGATTCGCTGGCCCGCAGAGCCTTCTCAGCCGCAAGTTTGCTGCGACGTGCGATCGCCTCCTTCAACTCGCGTTCGACCGCCGGCACCAGACGCGTCAGATTCTGTTTGGTGACGTAGTCCTGCGCGCCTGCTCGCATCGACTCCACCGCCATCTCTTCCGAAACAGCGCCGGACATCATCAGAAACGGAATATCGAAGCCGGTGCTCTTGAGCAGATGGAGGGCTTCGGGACCGCTGAAGTTCGGCAGGTTATAGTCGGCCAGCACGATGTCCGGCATCTCGGGGCGGCCGAGCTCCTCGCGCATCTCCGCCGCGGTTTCCACCCGATGAAGCTTTGGCGCAAATCCGTTGCGGCGCAGGTGCCGCTCCAGCAGCAAGGCATCGTCCTGGTTGTCTTCTACAAGCAGGATATTGATCGGTCGTCGCGGCGTCGCGGCTGCTGCTGCAATCGTTAACTCTTCGGTGGGCATTCGTTTAGTACCAGCCAATACATGCCCAGCTGCCTTGTGGCCTCGGCAAAATCGGTGAAGCTTACGGGCTTGCGAATGTAGCTATTCACCCCAATCTGATAGCTGCGCACCAGGTCGCGTTCCTCGTCGGACGAGGTCAGGACGACCACCGGCAGCATGCGGGTGCGATCGCTGTCGCGGATGCGTCGCAAGACCTCGAGGCCGTCCACCTTCGGCAGCTTCAGATCGAGGAGGATGACCTGGGGCTGGATGGGCTCTTCACCGAACAGGAGATTGATGGCCTCCTCGCCGTCCCGCGCCACGCGAACGTCGTTGGCGATATTCGATTTTTTAAGAGCGCGGATCGTCAGCAGCTCGTGATCCGGATCATCTTCGACCAGCATTATCATCCGTCCACCGTCCGCCATGGCAGCTATCCTAACGTAAACCAAAACGTGGCGCCATGTTCGACGACGCTGTCGGCCCAAATGCGACCGCCGTGGCGTCGAACCACGCGCGCCACCGTCGCCAGGCCGATGCCCGAGCCCTTGTAATCCTTGTCGCCGTGCAGACGGTTAAAGGCGTTGAAGAGCTTGGACGCGTAGTGCATATCGAAGCCGGCGCCGTTATCCTGCACACACCACGCCGATTGTGCGGGATCCCAGCCAAACTTCACGACCGCGTGCTCCACCTTGCCGGTAAACTTCGCGGCGTTGCCGAGCAGGTTCTCAAGCGCCACCTGGATGAGCTTCGGATCGGCATCCGCATGGAGGCCGTCCTCAACCTCAAACGTGAGGTCGCGGCCCGCGTTTTCGTCCTTGAGATTGCCTGCAACCTCTCGCGCCAGCTTGCTAAGGTCGAACGGCTCGCGAACGATCTCCGCACGCGTGATCCGCGACAGCTGCAGAAGCGCATCGATCAGCATGCCCATGCGCTGGACGCCGGTGCGCACGCGCCCAATGTAGTCGCGCCCAATGTCGTCAACGACATCCGAGTAGTCTTCCGCAAGCGCCAGGCTGAAGCCGTCAATCGTTCGCAGCGGTGCACGAAGGTCGTGCGAGACCGAGTACGAGAACGCCTCAAGCTCTTTGTTCGTGGTTTCGAGCTCGACCGTGCGCTGCCTCACCCGCTCTTCCAGCGTCGCGTTCAGCACGCGGACCTCTTCGGCGTTCGCCTCTGCCTCGGCGCGGGCAGCTTCCAGCCGAACTGCCTGAAGTTCCGACTCGATCCGCCGTTCGCGTTCCTGAACGAAATACACCGAGATCAGGCCGATCATCAGGAGGTCGAGCAGGCTTGAGAAGAGGATGGTGAGCCGGGCGCGAAGGCCGCTCGAACGAGCGTTCGCGGTTCGCCCTTCCAGCAGCTGGTGCTCCTCCGCTTCCATCTCATCGCCGAGACGCCGGAACTGCTCCACCTGCGCCTTGCCGGTCTCGCTCTCAGCCAACATCTGCGCAAGATCGGAGTCACCCGCGCGCCGGAGCTCGATCTCCTGTTTGAGGAGCGACATTCTCTCGTCGAGAAGCGCATGCATCTCCGCGAGGCGCCTCTGCTGGCGGGGGTTGTCGACCGTCAGCCGACCGAACTCGTCAAGCTCTCCTGGAAGCTCGCGCTGCGCTGTGAGGTACGGCGAAAAATAAGCGGTGTTGTCGGAGATGAGGAAACCTCGAAAGCCGGTCTCCGCGTCCTTTTCCGAAGCGAGGATGCGCTCAACCTGGTAGATCACCTGCCACGTATGCTCAACCCAGGCCTGGTTTTGCTCCAGGTTTTTGACCGACTGGAAGGCGAAGAGGGCATTCAGGAGAACGACCAACACACCGGCCGCAAGCAACGCCCAGATCAGAATCTGATTTCTTCGCGAAGCCACCATGTGCTTTCATTCTAGACGGGCCTCGCGAGGGCTGGCAGGCCGCATGCCGACGCGTTCGCAGCAGACCCCGGCCCCTGTCAGGAGGATCTCGACAGCAGCAGCAACTCTGCCGGGAGTCTGTCCGGCTCCGTAGCCCCTACTTGCGGCTGTAAAGCAGATCGCGGATAGCGGATCTGCGAGCATCATTGGCCTCGGCGAGCGACCTGCGCTCGTCTGCGTCCATCGTGCGCTTCTGGTCGGTCTGCTCGGCTTCGAGGTCAGATGTGCAGGCTGGGCAGCGGTTGGCGAACCCAGGTTTTCCTGGCCGTAGCTCGAATTCTTCCGCGCAGATGGAGCACACTTTAATCGGAAAACCCATGTTCCGATAGTACGACGTGAGGCCCGGATAAGCGTGCACCAAGACCACGAAAGCGCGTCTCTCCGGCCCACAATGAAGTCTGGACCTTCTAAGACGCGCTCCGGCGGATTGGCTCGTTAGAGCCTGTCTGGCCGCTCTAAGCTAAGCGGCTGCCTCGGTTCCGGCCGCCTGATCTCCATTCACCGTCACCTTTACGTGCGCGGTGACCTCCCGGTACAGCTTGATGGGCACGTGGTACTCGCCTAGGCTCTTGAGCGGCTCTTCAAGAGCGATCTTCCGGCGATCAATGGTGTATCCCTTCCCTTCAAGGGCGTGAGCAATGTCGCCCGACGTGACCGACCCGAAGAGTTGATCGTTTTCGCCGACCTTGCGCTCAAACGACAGCTCGACCGCGGAGACTTCGAGCGAGAGACGCTCGGCCTCGCCCTTTTCCTTGGCAGCTTTGCGAATGGCCGAACCCTTCATCTGCTCGATCACGGCTTTGTTGGCAGCCGTGGCTTCGATCGCGAGCTTTCCGGGCAGGAGGTAGTTGCGTCCGTAGCCGTCCGCAACCTTGACCACGTCGCCGCGGTGCCCAAGCTTTTCTACATCTTCCTTCAGAATCACTTCCATCTTTCTCTCCTCACGGTCAGGGACCGGATCCAGGTTCTAGAAACGTGCGGCGAACGGAAGCAGAGCGATGTTGCGCGACTGCTTGATCGCGAGGCTGAGACGACGCTGATGTCGTGTGCAGACGCCAGTCAGACGCCGCGGCACAATCTTTCCGCGCTCGGCCACAAACCCCTGGAGCAGACGGACATCGCGATAGGAGATGGCGTCAATCTTTTCCGTGCAGAATTTGCAGACCTTTTTGCGTCGGAAGAACTTGCGTCCGCCGCCACCGCCACTGCCGCCGGGGCCGCCAGGGCCCGCGGGTCGCGGTGGTCGAGATCCGCCGGGTCCAGACGACCGTGGTCCTGATGCGCCCTGCGGTGCGCCCTGGGGAGCACCCGTCGACGCCGCCGGTCCCTGTCCCTGTTGTTCGTTACCTGCTATGCTGCCTGTTTCGTCCGCCATTTTGATTCCTTTCCCTTTGGTTCTGCCGCAACCGCCCCAGACGCGCTGTGACGTCTGTGAACATCTCCCGTTTCCGACAGGAGCTTGGGGGCGGTCTTTGGCGCGTTAAACTTCCGTGCGGCGATCGTGGAGGCGCCGCGTTTGCCTGTATGGACGTCCTAGACCGTCGCGACGGCCGGTTCAGGATCTGGCGCCGTCACCGGCGGGGCTTCAGAGTCCACGGGTACTGACGCTGACTGCTCGCTCACAGGCGCGGCGGCTGCTTCTGCCGGAGCCGAAGGAGCTTGGGGCGGCTGTTGCACTGGCTGCGCGCTCCGCTTCACCTTCGTATCGCGGATGGCCTTCACCTTGGCGAGGCGCTTTTCTTCCTCATCCATGCGCACCGTGATGAACTTGATCACCTGTTCGGACACGCGCAGACGACGCTCAATCTCGGCGATCAACGATCCCGCCGCGCCGATGGTGAGAAGGACGTACAAGCCGTCGTTGAACTTCCTGACAGTGTAGGCCAGGCGCCGGCGGCCCATCTTCTCGACTGATTTGATCTCGCCGCCACCGCCGGTCACATTGCCGGAGATACCCTCGATCAGCTTGTCCAGGTCCGCCTCTTCGAGGTCGGGCCGAACGATAAACATCACCTCATACGTGCGATTCATTGTGCTCTTTTCTGCGAAGTGGTCTTCGCACCTTTCTGACGCCTTCCTTGTCAGTCCGGTTTGGATTTTCTACTGCCCTTGCTTCTGCTGGTTGCACCTAAGACTTCAGCTTCGGTCCATCTATATCCCGTCCTTCAGGATTTCAGGCCGACGATTGAACTCGTTCATTGCTGCACTTACGCCTGCCTCTAACATCAACTCGACGGCCGATCTTGCGCGGTCGAGCACCTCGTCGAGCACCTCCAACTGCGGTCGGCTCATTGGCGAGAGGAGATACTCCTTGCCTCCCGCCTTGACCTCCCGGCCGCTGGAGAGCGCCGGTTTCCCGACGCCGATCCGAACCCGCGGCCACACCTCCGTCCCAAGCGCTCCGATGATCGACGTCACACCGTTGTGCCCGGCCGCCGATCCACGCTCCTTAACCCGAAGCGTGCCGAACGGAAACGCGAGATCGTCGTACAGCACAATCAGATCCTCCGATGGCTGGCCGAGCCCAAGCTCACGCATCAGAGCGGCGACCGAGATCCCGCTCAGATTCATAAAGGTCTCCGGCTTTGCGAGGAGAACCTCCTCTCCGGCCAGCCTCGCTTTGGCCGTAAGCGCCCGTCCGCGGCGATTGGTGAGGACCGCCCCGCAAATCTCGGCGATCCGATCGATCGCGAGAAAACCGGCATTGTGCGGCGTGAACTGATATTCGATCCCGGGATTTCCAAGTCCGACAATCAGTCGCACAATCTCTCGCTTGTCGCCCGCCTCTTCCATCTACTTCTTGCCAGGCTTGGTCTCCTTCGCGTCCTTGCTGTCCGCCGCTGCCGGAGCATCAGCCTTGCCCTTCTTGACGACCTCGGGCTCGGCTGTCGTCGCAACCGCGGCATCTGCCGTTTCTAGCTCTTCCTTGATGGTGGTGACGTGCGCGACCGTAGCGTCTTCATCGCCCAGGATCTTCAAGTTGCCCAAGTGCGGCAGATCGGAGATGTGGATGACGCCGTTGACCTCAAGGCTGGAAACGTCCACGTCGAGGTGGCTGGGGATATCGGTCGGCAGGCACTCGACTTCGACCTCACGCAGGATCTGGTCCAGAACGCCGCCCTGGGTTCGTACGCCCACGGGAACGCCCGTCAACTGGATCGGCACCGAAACCTTGATGGTCTTGTCCATCGCGATCCGCTTCAGGTCGATATGGAGCAGCTTGCCCTTGATCGGCTCGTGCTGCCAGTCGACGATCATGGCCTTGACTGGACCTCCGCCCTGCACATCCAGGTCAAAGATCGTGTTGTGGCCGGACTCCGAGTAGAGAATCTTGTTGATCGCTTTCGGGTCGACCGTGACTGCCTGCGCGGTCTGGCCCGCGCCGTAGACCACGGCCGGAATCAGCCCCGAGACGCGAACGCGACGCGCTGCATTCTTGTTGAACTTGCCTTCGCGAGGCGTTGCCACTACTGCTTCTGTCGCTGTTGCCATTGTCCTTTTCCTTTCGGGCACGACCTCGTCCCATACCTTGGTGAGGACTCGGTCGCTCCGTTTGCGGCTCTCCGCCGCTCTATCTATGCTACAGCTTCTGAGCGCCTCTTGCCTTTAGTTGAACAGCGTACTGACGCTGGTTTCCATGTGAATACTCTCGATTGCGCGGCCCAAGAGACCGGCAATCGAGAGCACTTTGATCTTTCCGACCCGCTGCGCATCCTCGCGCAGTGGAATCGTGTTCGTCACGACCAACTCTTCGAGCCGGCTGTTCTGAATGCGTTCCACCGCCGGACCGCTAAGCACGGGGTGCGAAGCGCACGCATACACCTTGTTGGCGCCCTGATCGAGCAGAGCATCGACCGTCTTGACCATGGTCCCGGCCGTGTCGATGATGTCGTCGAGAATCAGACATGTCCGTCCGCGCACGTCGCCGATGACGTTCATAACTTCGGTGACGTTGATGTCGGTACGGCGCTTGTCGACGATCGCCAGCGGAACGTCCAGTTTTTTGGCAAAGAACCTCGCGCGCTCCACGCCGCCCGCGTCGGGTGAAACCACCGTCAGGTCCGGCAGTTGGAGGTCCCGAAAATAACTGACCAGAACCGGACTGGCAAACAGATGATCGACGGGGATGTTGAAGAACCCCTGGATCTGCGCGGCATGAAGGTCGACCAGCAGAGCCCGGTTGGCCCCCGCTGTAGTAAGAAGATCGGCCACCAGCTTCGAGGTAATCGCAACTCTCGGCCGATCCTTTCTGTCCTGCCGTGCATACCCGTAGTACGGGATCACGACCGTGATCCGACCGGCCGACGCGCGCTTCAAAGCATCCATCATGATCAGGAGCTCCACAAGATGCTGGTCGACCGGAAAACAGGTTGGCTGCACCAGAAACACGTCCGCCCCACGTACATTTTCAAGGAGCTGAAAGTGAACTTCGCCGTCGGAGAAGCGCTGAAGACGCGTTTCGCCCAGAGGAACTCCGACAAACTTGCAGATCTCCTCGGCTAATGGCCGGTTTGCCGAACCGGAGAAGATCTTGAAGCGCTTATCTTCGCTGGGCCGGCCGGAGCGTTTCCGTTCCGCAGCCGGCTTTGCAACTCCCTGGGAGGCCGGGGCAGAGGTCGCTTGTCCGTTCTGCACACCAGCTCCGTTTTGGGCACTCAGGGTCCCGGGGACCGGGACCGCTTGCAGAGATGCAGAGGAAATGGGTATTTCGCTCGCGTCCTGCTCTTCGTTCGGGGAAAGAACTGCAGTCGTGCCTTGTTGGTTCACGTTGAAACCTCCAGGTTGGTTGACCTTGGTAGTTCCTGCTGCTTTCTGCCTTGCCTCAGAGCCTTGTTGCGGCCCTGCTACCTCGTTGCACATCCTTGTTGCGAATCCTGCAAACTTCAGTAAGACATCTATTCTTTTCAGCACGGAGAAGCTGGCTTGTTCTCCACGCCCTCCGGCCTTGTCCGAGAGATCAGCTTCTGCCGACGATCTCGGATCTTCCCTGTTTCGAACTCTTGTTCCCGGCCGACTCCGACCTTTCGACCCAGCTTCCAGGCGACGTTGACTTCTGGCTGGGCGACTAGGATTCGAACCTAGACAAAGTGCTCCAAAGGCACTTGACCTACCATTAGTCGATCGCCCAGTAAACACCTAGACGGCAGGAACAGATACAAGTCTAACCCGCTACGCCTCCCTAACTCCCTTATCGGCAAAATTTCAGAAAACTTTAGTTCTGAAACGACATTTTTTGGTACGCCGATCGGGAGGTGGTCGATGTCAGAAACGTCGAGACGCCGAGACCCTGAACCCGTTGTTGAGCATCCCGTGCTCCCTGCTCCGAGCCATAGAGGCCGAACAGGGCGGAACCGGAGCCGGAGAGCGCCGCGTAAACTGCGGGCTCACCCGAACCTCCACCACATAGAAGCTGCTTGATTTGACGCAAAGGGGGATGGATTGCAAAGACAACGTCTTCGAAGTCGTTTCTGATCCCGGTGCGGGCAAGCGCGAGAAGGTGACTCTCGGCCCGATCAGCGTAGCCTGCCTCATGACTAAAGCACGAAAACGCAGAGGCGTACGTGAAACTCAACTGCTTTAGCTTACGCGAGAGTGCCTCTGAGGTCAAGCCCTGCTGTCGACGATCCCACTCGGCAAAGGCGGACGGGGTCGAAACCCCCACCTCTGGTGCGGCCACCACACACCAGACACCACCCAGGAAATCGGGGAGCGGAACCACCTCCTCGCCCCGGCCCAGCCCCAAGACCGAGCCGCCCACCAGAAACAACGGGACGTCGGAACCAACTTCGCCGGCCATCTGCAGACGCTCTGCCCCTCGGAGGCGCGGAGCTCCGCCGCCCCATCCCACCATCTCGCGTTCCAGGGCAAAGAGCGCCGCCGCGGCGTTTGCGCTGCCTGCCCCGAGCCCGCCCTGGATCGGCAGCCGCTTGCTAATTCTGATCTCGACCTCGGCTGCCACGTCCATCGCTCGAAGCGCGCGGTCGACCATGCGCCATGCCGTGTTGCGATCGTCCGTGGGCACGCGAGAGTGGTCCGACGTTAATCGGATCCGGGTCTCCGCGCCGGGCGCCAGCGGACGCGCCTCGACCGAAACCACATCGTGAATCGCCAGCGTCTGGTAGAGCGTCACCAGATCGTGAAAGCCATCCGGCCGAACCGGACCGATCGCCAGACCGAGATTGATCTTTGCAAACGATCGAACGCTGGTTGCCATGCCCTCACTGTCTCACGATCTAGTTGGCCGGGGCGGATGCCTGCTCGGACTTTTGCTCCGCCTGCGGAACAGCAGCCTGAACCGACGTAGATGTATCGAGGCCGCGCCGTGCTGTCTTCAGCAGCGTTGCCGATTCGGTGTCGCCGCTCAGCTCCCAGAGCATCGCTCCCCCCAGGTTCTGCTCCCGGGCGAACTCGATCTTTGCAGCGACCGAGACTGGGTCCTCATAAGTCCAGAATGTCTCGCCGTTGAACATCCACGGCGCCTTGGACTGCGGGTCGCGGTAGACGGTAAAGGGCTTGGGGGGCGCCTGACCCGGATCGGGCTCATCCTCATCGTCGTGCCCGTCTGACATCAGAGCGGCAAGAAAATTGTACGGCCGGTCGCCGCGGATCGGTCGGCCCGATTGAAAGAGGCCGTGGCCGGCATTGTCCACCTCGCGCCAACCATAGCCGTAGAACGGCAGGCCGAGCAAAAGCTCTTGCGGCGGTACACCGGCCGCCACCCAGGCCGTGACACTCCGGGCGACACTGCCTTCTTCCCCGCCCGTTGCAGCGGCAGCCGCGGTCTGCGACGCGTCTACAGCCGGGCTGTACAGCGGCGCCAGAAATCCCGTCGTCCGGCTCCAAGGGCCGTTGTAGTCGTAGTTCATCAGGCCGACCTGGTCGACCAGCGCGGCCATGCGTCCAGTATCGACACCGGCATACATATGGGGCGAGACACCCACCGCGACCGAGAGTCGCAGACCCGGCCGGACCCGATCCATCTCGCGGCGAAAGAGAGCCAGCATCTGGAGGAAGTTCTCCGCATCATCGCCGTGAGGGTACTCCCAGTCGACATCAATGCCGTCAAAGATGGGAGGCGCACCGGCCGCCTGCTCCACGCCGGGGAGAAAGTGACCGCGCAGAAACGTATCCACGCAGCTCCGCACGAAAGCCTCGCGCGCGGCGGGCTGGGCATCCTGCGCGAAGTCCGCGGCCCGACCCTCGAGCGAGATCAGGATCTTCAACTTCGGGTACCGCCGCTTCAGCTCCGCCAACTGGTGGAAGTTGCCGCGAAAAGGCAAGGCCGGATCATCCGCGGTCCCATCGGCCGAATTCGCCGCGGTAAAGGCTAAGTTCAGATCCGCATTTGGGTCCGCGACCGAGCACCGTCCGCCAGTGACGAAACCTTGCGCATAGTTGATCTGGTCGAGCAGACCAGCGCCGCCGCTTTGCACCAGATTGCGGACATAGTACCCCTGGTACACGCCCCACTGTGGAAAGTAGCCAACCAGCAGAGGCCGGCTCGGCGGCAGTGTAGACGACGCCACACCTGGTCGCGGACCTGAGATCTGCTGCCCACCGCACAGCACCCCTGACATCACACCCAACAAAAGCAGAAATCGAGACAAGATCCGCAAGCAACACCCGTTTCAGTAAAAATTACACGCCCTTTTCTAGACGCGTCAGGGGCCGGATGGATGCATACGGGACAGCATTTTGAGGGCGGTACTACGGCGAGTTTTGACCACATTGGGAATCACTTTTTTCGCCTGCCTATAATGGAGCATGGCGCGTGTAAATCCGGCGGCTCCCACCGACATCTCTCACGGGGCAGACGCGCCTGTCGCCGGGGCCTCGGACCTCGGCCCGGAGCTGAACGGCACACCCACCGACGCCGGCATCGATCTCGAGTCCGCGCTCCAAACCGAAGGCTCGCATCTGTCCGCCGCTGCCGGTCCGGTGGGGTCCGAGCTCGCGGACGAGATCTACGCCAACCCGGACCTCGTCTTCTTTCCACCCCCGTCCGACGCCGGGGCGCCAAGCCTGGACGAACCGGCCGGAGCTCTCCAATCCCCCATCCCTCGGTCGCCTGGGCTGTCGGCCGCGGCGCACGTCCGTGGCAACCCGCTCGCCGACGTGTCGCTGATCGACGCGAACTTCCAGCGGCTGCTCGATACCGTTCACACCAACCGTCCCAACGACGACCTCGAGATCATTCAGAAGGCGTGGATCTTCTGCCTGGAGCAGCACAGGGGCCAGAAACGCGCCTCGGGCGAGCCGTACGTCGTTCACCCGCTCGAGGTCGCGCAAGTTCTCGCCGAACTCAAGATGGATTCAACCGCCATCGCCGCCGGCCTGCTGCACGACGCCGTCGAAGACACCGACGTCACCTCCTCCGAGATCGCCCGCCGCTTCAACGAGCAGGTCGCCCACATCGTCGAGGGCGTCACCAAGCTCGACAAAATCAAATTCGCCAACCGCGAAGACCACCAGGCCGAGAACATCCGCAAAATGCTGCTCGCCATGGTCACGGACGTCCGCGTGGTCATCATCAAGCTCGCCGACCGCCTCCACAACATGCGGACCATCGAGCACCTCCGTCCCGAAAAGCAGCAGAAGATCGCGCAGGAGACCCTCGACATCTTCGCTCCTCTCGCGCATCGGCTCGGCATGGGCAAGCTGCGCGGCGAACTCGAAGACCTCGCCTTCCGTTACACCGACCCGTTTGCCTACCAGCAGGTCGCGGACGAAGTGGACGCTCTGCGCGGCGAGGGCGAAGACTTCCTCGCCCGCATCGTCCTCACGCTCGAGGAAAAGCTCCGCGAACACATGCTCTCCGGTCGCGTCGAATCGCGCATCAAGCGCCTGTACTCCATCCAGCAAAAGCTCGTCTCGCAGCAGGTGCCCGTCGATCAGGTCTACGACCTCTTCGCCATCCGCGTCATCTGCCGTTCCGTGCAGGACTGCTACGCCGTCCTCGGCCTCTTGCATAGCATCTGGCGCCCCGTCCCCGGCCGCATCAAGGACTTCATCGCGATGCCGCGCCCAAACCTCTATCAATCGCTGCACACAACGCTGATCGCGCCAGGCGGCCACCAGTTCGAGGTCCAGATCCGCACCGAGGAGATGCACCGCATCGCCGAGGAGGGCATCGCGGCCCACTGGAAGTACAAGGCCTCCGACAACGTCACCGCCAAGGACGAACAGCGTCTCGCCTGGGTCCGGCAGCTCGTCGAGTGGCAGCGCGAGATGAGCGACCCCAACGAGTTCATGTCGACGCTCAAAATCGACCTGTACCCCGAGGAGGTCTACACCTTCACACCCAAGGGCAAGGTCGTCGTCTTGCCCAAGGACGCGAGCCCCATCGACTTCGCCTACGCGATCCACACGGAGGTCGGCAACACAACCACCGGCGCCAGAGTCAACGGTCGCATCGTCCCGCTCAAGACGCGGCTGCGCAACGGCGACATCGTCGAGATCACCACGCAGCCCGGCCACGCGCCCTCGCGCGACTGGCTCTCCTTCACCAAAAGCTCGCGCGCCCGCAACAAAATCAAGCATTGGCTCAACGAGCACGGCCGCGAACGCGCCATCGAGATCGGCCGCAAGCTGCTCGAACGCGAAGCCCGCAAATACAAGATCGCGCTGTCCCGCTTCACCGAGGCCGACTACATCCGCGTCGCCGGCATCTACGGCTTCGGCACCGAAGCCGAACTCCTGGCATCGATCGGCTTCGGCAAATACTCCACCCGCCAGGTGCTGAACAAACTCGAACCCGGCTCCACCATGGCCGCCGCCGAAGCAGCCTTACCCGCAACCGAGGCCGGGCCGGGCAACGTCGTCGGGCAGATGTCCGAAGCAGTCAAGCGCGTCTACTTCGGCAAAGGTTCTGACTCGCTCCAGGTCGAGGGCCAGGACGACCTCCTCGTCTACCGCGCGCGCTGTTGCAACCCCATCCGCGGCGAAGAGATCGTCGGCTACGTCACGCGCGGCAAAGGCGTCGCCGTCCACGCGCGCTCCTGCCCCAATGTCCAGAATCTCCTCTACGAGAGCGACCGCCGCATCCAGGTGGAGTGGGGCCAGGAGCCCGCCGAACCCGGCACCGCCCGCCAGCAGACCTACCCCGTAAAGCTCACCGTCCTCTGCGACGACCGCACCGGCATGCTCAAGGAGTTCACGGCCATCATCTCGGACGACGGCACCAACATCCGCTCGGTCGACACAAAACCTACCGCCGACGGTAACGCCGTGGTCGACTTCGTCGTCGAAACCGTGGACGTCCGGCACCTGAACCGTCTCGTCCAGAACCTCCGCCGCGTCCCCGGAGTCCGTGACGTCCAGCGCGTCCAAAAAATCTAGAGCAACTAGTCATCGGCATAAAGGGCATCTGCTCTTTTTGTTGTCATTCCCGAAGGGAATCTGCTGTTGTTCTTGCGGTGGTTTTGTTCTTCACACCATCACCTAATCCGCTCCGGCCCCAGCCTCTAAGCCCGAACCGAATCCGGTGTCGGCGCGCGCTTCCCGGGACGCACCTTGCCCCACACCCACGCCGGCATCACAGTCCACGCCATATAGCTGCGCAGCTGCTCGTACGTGGCAAAACCCATCGCGTATCCGCACAGGAGCCGCAACAGCTTCGGATCCTTTTGCGCACGGTGCATCAGCGAGTTCACCCGTCCGCGCTCCATAAATAAGCGCCGCTGAATGCGCACCGAATGCCTGAGCTCTCCGCCGATCTCCCGCTCCCACGCGGTCTGGTAGCGGCTTAGCTGCGTCGCATCGAACCGTCCGGCGCGCACGGCCTCGATCGCCGTCTCCGCCGCCAGATCACCCGAGACCATCGCAAAGTAAATACCTTCAGCCGAGAACGCATTCACCATGCCCGCAGCGTCTCCGACAAGCACAACCCGGTCCGCATAGGTCCGATCGAGCGGCCCGCTGATTGGGATCGGGAACGCCCGATAATTCTCCGGACGGCTCTCGCCACGCACCCAACCGCGCTCGCGCATGCGCTCCACAAACCCCTGATGATGCTCCTTCGCCCGTCCGCGAACGTGTTCGTTGAAGTACTCGGGCCCCGACCCAAATCCCAGATTCAGGTGCGTCTCCTTAGGAAACAGGTACCCGTAACCGTAGCTCGATTCGAGACTCAGCAGCAGCGTCACGCGATCACGATGCTCTGTGTCAAGCTCCGCGTACGGCGTCTCCTCCATCATGTCGATCGCGTACTGCCCATGCACCTCACCGGTCCTGAGACCGCTCTGCCGAGCCACCACACCATTCGCCCCATCGGCGCCGATCACCACCCGCGCCCGGAAGCTGCGTCCATCGGCACACTCGATCTCGACGCCATCCGCGCCAGTCTCCAACCCACGAACCACCGCCCCCATCGCCACCTCGGCAACCGCCGCTGCCCGCCGAAATAGCGCCGCATCGAACTCGATCCGCCGCACCAAATAGAGGATCGCCTCCCCCGTCGGGTCCTCGTACTCCATCCCGGTCCCGTCCGGGCTTTCGATATACATCTTCCCGAGCGCATGGACCGAAATCTCGTCGAGCACCGAGCGCAGGTGCGGCAGCCGAGCCAGCGCTCGCGCCGTGATCCCTCCGCCGCAAGGCTTCTCGCGCGGAAACGCCGCCGCCCTTTCCAGCAAAAGCACCCGCATCCCGGCCGTCCCCAGTCGCAGCGCCGCCGTCGCGCCCGCCGGTCCCGCGCCCACCACCGCCACGTCATAGATCGTGGGGTCAGGTCTACACATCGCCGCCTCGGGGCTCACTCCGCCGTCTCCACCAACATCTGCTCCAGCTTGCCATCGGGCATCGTGTATGTGGTCACGGCGATCCTCTTTCCGCCGGCAAACCGGACATCAAAGAGCCGAAACGTCATGCCGCCGCGCGACGCCTCTCGCCCTTGTTTAACGTCGGCCACCGCGCCCAGCGGTTTCAGGCTCGATCGAAAGTCCTCGATCGTCTCCGGCGAAAAATAGAAGTTGCAATCCTTCGTAAAGAGCGATCGGTCGAGCTTGCCCGCCTGCAGCCCGGTCAGGATGGCGCGCATCTGCGTCTCGCTCCCAGCGATCGCCCCAGCCCCCGCCGACCCGCCGCCGCCCGCCGTTCCCAGCAGCAGAGGCACAATCGCTCGTGCCGCCTTGCCCGCCGCGGTCGACGCCTCGAGATTGGTCAGCACCGCCACGGCAAACCCATCGTCAGGGTAAACAATGTTCTCAGCGACAAAGCCGCCCACCTCGCCCGAGTGCTCCACCACGCGGCGGCCCTCCGCGGTCCGCACAAACACCCCCAGACCATAGTGGCTGCCCGTGCCGTCCTTCAGCTTCACCTCCGTCTCCATCGCGTCGTAGCTCGCGGCCGACAGGAGCGACCGCTGGATCAGACTGATGTCCCAACGGAGCAGATCGCTCGCCGGCATCGCCATCTGAGCGTCAGCAAAGTACCACCCCGGCGCCTCGAGCAAGGCCGGCCGTACCGGCGCCAGCGCATTGCGAATGTACCCGCGCGGCTCGATCCGGTCGCGGTCCGTGTCAATGTTCAGCACATCGCGCATCCCCACGGGGCCAAGCACACGCGTCGAAACGAAGCTCCAGAACGGCATCCCGCTCACCTTCTGAACGATCAGCCCCGCCAGGACAAAGTTCGTGTTGCTGTACTGCCACTTGGTTCCCGGCTCGAAGTCGAGCGGCTTGCCCGCCCACTCGCGCACCAGAGCCTCCGGTTCGACCGAATGCGTAAACGCCGGGATCGTGTAGTCCTGCGGAGCATAGTCGCTGTACCCGCTGGTATGCGAGATCAGCATCCGCAACGTGACGTCCGACGCCCGCGTCAGCTGCGGATACCACCGCGCCACCGGGTCGTCGAGCGTCAGCTTGCCATCCTGCGCCAGCAGCAAAACACACGCCGCGGTGAACTGCTTCGAGATCGACCCAACCGGATAGTGCATGCTGGCCGTCGCCGCCAACTTCGGCACGATTCGCGCATCCCCGAACCCCGCCGTATACACCACCTTGCCCCCGCGCGCGATGCCGACCTGCGCGCTGGGGACACCAGTCTCGGCCAGCACCTCTCGCACGGCCTGCTCGACCTTGGACCGCAGCTCAGGAGAGATCTCCTGCGCCCGAGCAGCGCCGCCGCCGATCAGAAGCAGAAGCGCAAGATACACCCCACTCCCGGCCCTTCGGACTCTTAGAAACACACACCTTCGCTTCAACCAGGTACCCCGCTGCTGCCGCTGAAGTATAAGACGGAATGGCGTCAGTCTAGCAGCCGCCTTCTTTTAATCGCCGCCGTACGACGGTCAAGCAGACGTACGCCCGTCAGATCCTCACACACCGCCCAAAGCCGGTCCGCCACCGCCGTGTCCCGTGCCTGCCCGGCGATCTTCGCGGGACCGACATCGCCGCCGCGCATCTCCTGAAACCCCTGCGGACCGTAGTATCCTCCGCCCACGGCATCCGGCGCGGTCGCAGCATAAAGAGTAGGCAACGCGCCCTCGACATCCGTATTCAAGAGAGCACCGATCGCGGCGCCGCCCAGGGTTCGCACGGCCTTCTCGACCGCCCCAAACTCCCCAGCCTTGAAGATGTTTGTGTCTGCAACCCCGGGATGTGCCGCTACGCTGAGGATTCGCGAGGCCGGTGCTGCAGCGGCTTTGAGTCGCCGATGGAGCTCCAACGCCAGCATCAGGTTCGCCAGCTTCGACTGCGCGTAGCTCCGCGTCGGCGAGTAGGCCGCCCGGCTCTGCAAATCGTCCATCCGGATCTCTCCCCGCTTGTGCGCGATCGACGCCACCGTGACCACACGCGGTGGCAGATCTGCACTCCCCGCCGCGCGATCGAGCGCCGGCATCAAGAGCGCCGTCAGGGCAAAGTGCCCCAGGACGTTGGTAGCCATCTGCAGCTCAAAGCCGTCCTCGGTCTCGCCGCGCTTTGCGGGTGCATACACGCCGGCGTTGTTGATCAGAAGATCGAGCGGACCATTACGCGCCAGCTCGGACGCCGCAAACGCCCGCACGGACCGCAGCGAGGCCACATCAACAAAACCGACCTCCACCTCGGCTCCGGGCGCGTCACGTCGAATGCGCTCGGCCGCCGCATCCCCACGCGCCTGATCACGGCACGCCAGCACCACCGACGCGCCTCTGCGCGCCAACTCAAGCGCGACCGGATACCCAATGCCGCTATTGGCTCCCGTCACCACGACGCGTCGTCCGCGCTGGTCCGGGATGTCGGCTACAGTCCACTTCTTCATGACATCTCCGATGCTGTGTTCAGGCGAGATGACGTTAGACGGCTGGCCGCGCCACTCGCTCAACGGCTGCCTC
The DNA here is from genome assembly GCA_965277145.1 of Acidobacteriaceae bacterium. Classification (GTDB taxonomy): domain Bacteria; phylum Acidobacteriota; class Terriglobia; order Terriglobales; family Acidobacteriaceae; genus Edaphobacter. Next base: position 3,641,925 of record OZ255717.1, on the reverse strand, counting down.
GACCGCCGCGTTGACCTCCGCGTGCGCAAACTCGGCCGTCACCCGGATCCCGTTCATGATCGCCTTTTCGTTGGACGACCCATGCCCCACAATGCACACGCCGCGCACACCCAACAGCGGCGCACCGCCGTACTCCGTGTAGTCCAGGCGCCGCTTGAAGTCGAGAAACGCCTTCTTCGACAGCAACGCCCCGACCTTCGAGGTCACGGTCGACTTCAGGCTCTCCTTGAGCGAAACGTTGACCAGCCGCGCCAGGCCCTCGGACGTCTTCAGCGCGACATTGCCCACAAATCCGTCGCACACGGCCACGTCCACGCGACCGTTGTACAGATCCCGCCCCTCCACATTGCCCACGAAGTTCATGGGGAGCAGCCGCAGCAGAGGCAGGGTATCGCGCGTCAGTGAGTTCCCTTTCGAGTCCTCTTCACCGATCGACAGCAGCCCAACCCGAGGCTTAGCGATACGCAGGACATTGCGCGCGTAGATGTCGCCCATGATCGCAAACTGCACCAGATTGTCCGGGTCCGAATCGACGTTGGCCCCCACATCAAGCAGCAGCGACGGCGATCCGGCCGTCGTCGGCAGAATCGTCGCAAGCGCGGGCCGGTCCACCCCGGCCAGCATCCCCAAAACCATCTTTGCCGTCGCCATCGCCGCGCCGGTGTTGCCGGCCGTAAAAAATCCGGCAACCCGGCCCTCGCGCACCAGCTTCAAGCCCACACGCATCGTGGAATCGCGCTTGGAGCGAACCGCCTGCGCGGCCTTGTCTTCCATGCTGATCCACTCGGTCGCGGGCACAACCTCGATCGGCAGGCTCTCGCCGCGCAGCCGCCGATCAAGCGCCGGCCGCAGCGTAGCCTCAGGTCCAACCAGGAGCACACGCACGTCCAGGAGACGACATGCCGCAATGGCCCCGCAAACCTCGGAGTCAGGCGCCTTGTCGGAACCCATTGCATCCACAGCGATGTCGATCGGCATAGAGAGAACACGCGCCACGCCCCCTGAGACCGGGGACAAATCAGAAATCTCTAGCCTTAGCTGGCTTCCTTGGCAGGCAGGACCGCGCGTCCCTTGTACTGTCCGCAATTCGCGCACACCCGGTGCGGAAGCTTGCGCTCATGGCAGTTCTGGCACTCAGAAAGCCCGGTCGGGGTCAGAAAATCATGGGAGCGACGAAGCGCGGTACGCCGTTTAGAGTGGCGCCGTTTCGGATTAGGCATCGCAAATTCCTTTCACATCTATATCTTTGTCGAAGTCGCGGAGCCTAGAGAAAACAGGCCGAGGACGTCGCAATCTCTCGTCATGAGCCGACGCGGAAGCGACGCCAGACGAGCCTCATTCCAGGAGACGTCAGTCAGTTCTGGAGTTTTCCAGCAAGCCCTGCCAGTGCATTCCAACGAAGGTCCGGCACAACTTCGCAGCCGCAGTCCCCGGAGTTCAGGTTGTGACCGCAACGCTGGCACAATCCCTTGCAGCTCTGTTCGCAGAGCGTGCGGCTGGGCAGGGCAAGCAGCACCTGCTCACGCACAACATCCTCGAGCAAGAGCCCGCTCTTCTCATAGTACCCGATTTCAGTCTCTTCCTCTGTAATGGCGCGCTCTCCAGCCGCGACATCGACGCTTTCCGGCCGAAAGATCAGGTCAAACTCGCCGGTGAGGTGCCTGTCCACGGGCTCCAGGCAGCGCGCGCACAGGAGCTCAAAGTTGCCGTCATACCCGGCCCGCAGACGAATGTCCTCGACAAACTCCTTTGGTCCGCGGTGCTCAACAATCAGATCCGCCTGGCCTTTCACACCCAGCGGTCCAGCCTGCCGGACATCCGGCGCATACTCAATCCCATCAGGGGCAAGCACAACATCAATGGCAAACGGCTCATCCTGCAGATCAACAGATCGAATCAACATAGCACCTCCATTTTCTCATAGTGCGAGCGCCTCCATCTCGCTCCGCACGCCTCCACACAGCCCGGCAAACAACCGTATGCCCGCCACCCCAGCAGCCCCAGCCGCCTGGCAGACCGCCGCATTCTCTGCCGTCACGCCGCCGAGCGCCAACACCCGCCCTGGCATCAGTGCCGCGGCCTGGCCCAAAACTTCAAGGCCGACCCCCACCCGCACCACCTCCCCCCCAACCCGCTTCTCGAACACCGGCCCAAACAGCGCCACGTCCACGCCCCATCGGGCGGCCTCGTCGACCTCGGCCAAGCTATGGCACGACACACTCACAGCCGGCTCCGGTCCCCTGCTCCATTCCCCGGCGGAGACTGACGCGCGCAGCCCTGCCAACTCCCGCAGCGGCACATGAACGCCATCCGCCCCGCTCCCCTCAGCCACCCGCAACGCTGCCTCCCACGGCGCATTCACCAGCAGACGTACCCGATCTCCAAGCGCCGCCCTCATCTGCCTTGCAAGAAGCTTGAGATCTGTCTCAGAGAGGTCCTTCTCCCGAAGCTGCACAAAATCGACCCCGGCCTCCGCCCAGACCGCGGCACATGCCACCAAAGCCGCAATCTGGGCAGCTCCGTCGCCAGAAAACGCCCGCCTGTCTGTGATGGCATACCGTAATGGCATAGCAGATGGCATGGCGAATGACATAGCAGATGGCATGGCGCAGCGCTCGATTGGCAAGCCCAGCACTCGAATCGCAAGGCCCCAGCACAGACAAAAGTCTAACCCCGCAAAACTCCGCGCCCGCGGACCGGCTCAGAGCTAGAATAGAAAACGGTCCTGCAACTCGTTGGGACCAGACGCATCTCCAACGGGTGCCGCACGCGTCCCAGATCCACGGGTGCGCGGCGCGCCCTCACATCGTCCAGGGAGTCTCCACTCCGCTCATGAGCAGTGTCTACGATCTGATCGTCATCGGCTCCGGCCCCGCCGGGCAACGGGCCGCCATCTACGGCGCCAAACTCGGCAAAAAAGTCGCCCTCGTCGAGATGCGAGAGGTCGTCGGTGGAGCCTGCATCAACACCGGCACCATCCCCTCAAAGACCATGCGCGAGGCCGTCCTTCACCTCTCCGGCTACAACTACAAGTCGATCTACGGCATGAACTACCGGGTGAAAGAACGCATCACCATGGCGGACCTCGCCTTTCGCGTCCAGCACGTCATCAAGACCGAGGTCGACGTCACCGAAGCCCAGCTCTCGCGCAACAACATCGAGATGCTCGTCGGCGTCGCCAGCTTTGAAGACCCCACCCATCTCCGCGTCACCAACTCCCGCGGATCCACCGTGTACGAGAGCAAAAATATCCTCATCGGCACGGGAACCAAGCCCGCCAGTTCGCCTAAAGTTCCCATCAACGGTCACAGCATCATCAACTCCGACCTCGTCCTCGACCTGAAATCGCTTCCAAAGACCATGATCGTGGTCGGCGGCGGTGTCATCGGCGTCGAATACACGTGCATGTTCTCGGCGCTGGGCGTCCGGGTCACCCTCATCGAACGCCGCCCACGCCTGCTCGAATTCGCCGACCAGGAGATCGTCGAGGCGCTCTCCTACCATCTCCGCGACTCGCGCGTGACCATGCGCCTGAACGAAGAAGTCGAATCCGTCGAAGAGATGGCGGACGGCTCCGTCGTCGCAAACCTCGAATCCAAGAAAAAAGTTCAGGGCGACGCGCTTCTCTACGCCGTCGGCCGCCAGGGAAACGTCGACGAACTCAACCTGCCCGCGATCGGCGTCGAATCCGACAGCCGCGGCCGCATCCCCGTCGACAAGGACTTCCGCACCAAGTGCCCCTCCGTCTTTGCGGTCGGTGATGTGATCGGCTTCCCATCGCTCGCGTCCGTCTCAATGGAGCAGGGCCGCGTGGCCGCCGCGCGCGCCTTTGGCGACAACACCATCCTCTCCAATCCGTCGTTCTACCCTTACGGCATCTGGACCATTCCCGAGATCAGCTTTCTCGGGAAAACGGAAGAACAGCTCACCGAAGAAGACGTCCCGTACGAGGTCGGCGTCGCCTACTACCGCGAGATCGCACGCGGCCAGATCCGCGGCGACACCACAGGCCGGCTCAAATTAATCTTCCATCGCATGAATCACACTTTGCTTGGCGTCCACATCATCGGCGAGGGCGCAAGCGAGCTCGTCCACATCGGACAGGCCGTCATGTCGCTGGGCGGAACGCTCGATTATTTCGTCGATACCGTGTTCAACTATCCAACGCTCGCGGAATGTTATAAAGTTGCGGCTTTCAACGGGTTAAACCGCGTCAGCAAATTCGAGTAAGAGGCGCGACCCGAGCAAAGGGCACAAGCACTATGGCAAAAGCGATCGGCGTCGTTCTTTCCGAGCGAATCCTTACCGGACTTATTCTCGACCACCAGCTCGTAGGTGAGCTCAACACCTTTCCTTCCGCAGTCAGCGACGAAGACGCGCTGATCGAATTGCACACCGACGGCCTGGTCAAGACCATCTGCGAGCAGGTCGTCGCGACCGCCGCCGGCGCCTCCGACATCGATGCGGTCGGCGTTGCTCTGCCCGGCCTTATTCGCAACGGCGTCGTCGAGGAAGCTCCAAATCTGCCGCAACTCAAGGGCGCACGCATCCAGGAGCTCGTCCAGATGCAGCTGAACAACCACGGCATCACCGCTCCCGTCGCCATCATCAACGACGCCGACGCCATGGCGGCCGGCCTGGCCAGCGCCCACGGCAAACTCGACTCCATCGTCCGCGCGTGGACCCTCGGCGTGGGCATCGGCTACGGCCGCTACCCCTTCGTTCCAGGCGTCTGGGAAGGCGGCCACTCCACCGTCAGCCTCGACGAAAAAGAGCGCTTCTGCGGCTGCGGCGGACGTGGCCACATGGAAGGCATCATGGGCCACCGCGCCATGCGCCTGCGCTTCCTCGACATGGAACCCGAAGAAGTCTTCGAAGCAGCCAAACAGGGCGACAGTCGCTGCCTCGAATTCAAGCGTCTGTGGCATACCGCGCTCGCCGCCGCCTCCAGCACCTCCATCCACCAGGATGGCGCCGGAAAGTTCTTCCTCACCGGCTTCAACGTCCGCTTCGTCGACCTCCCCATGCTCCGCGACTACGTCGGCCAGATGGTCAAGATGAGCCCTCTCCAGGCCTACTCGTTCGAAATCGTCGAAGACGACGCAAACACCCGCGTCATCGGAGCAGCCGTAGCCGCCGAACAAGCCGCCGCCCGCTGCTAGTCCGCATCCTTCCGTGGATCGTGGCCAAATATGCCTCAGGTGCGGGTCCTCAGCGAGTGCCGCCATCACTTACTAAATAGATCCGCGTGAGTCCCCGTCCGCGCGAGATAAAGCCGCTGCGGATCGACCTTATAGATCAGCAGCCAGTCCGGCTCGATGTGACAGTCGCGATACCCGGCCCAGTCCCCGCCGAGGGCATGATCTCGAAGCCGCACCGGCAATTGCTGCTCATTTGCCAGCAGGGCGATAACGGCCTCCAGTTTGCTCAAATCAAGCCCCCGGCGATTCGCTAGCTTCGAGTCCTTCAAAAAGCGCCGTGTCGATAGGACCGCCAGCAACAACTAGCTCCGCATCTCTCTAGAGAGAGCATCGAGGGATCTGTATTCAACGCCGTCACCGCCCTCTAATTCTTCAATTGCGGCGATCGTCTCGGCGTTCGGAACATGCATCGCAAACGGCAAGCAATGGTCGTGAACCACTTGCTCTAGCAGCCGGCGAAAAGCCTCATCCACGCTCATGCCGATGCCCGCAAGGATCAGGGACGCCGCACGTTCGAGATCCTCATCAACCACTACGGTCCGTGATGTAGCCGCCATACTGCACTCCTGACTCCAACCTTAGCTTGATTGTAGCTTTCGGCTCCTGACGGCTTATCTTTCGGTCGGGCAGGTCCGGACCTTCGCTCAAAAACCATACCTGCGAAGATGATCTCTCCTGTGTTCTCGCATATCCTGCTCGTCGCCATCGTCGCGGTCAGCATCCTTCTCATGCTCATCCGGCCGCGCGGCATCCCAGAGGTCTACTGGATCGGCGGCGGCGCGCTCCTTCTGCTTCTGCTTCGCCTCCTTCCCCTCAGGCTGGCCGGCAGAGCCCTCGCCGAGGGCTCGGATGTCTACCTCTTTCTGATCGGCATGATGCTGCTCTCCGAGCTGGCGCGGGAGCATGGCGTCTTCGATTGGCTCTCCTCAGCCGCTATCAGGCGCGCTCACGGATCGCCCGCGCGGCTCTTCGCCCTCATCTACGGTCTCGGGACGCTGGTCACGATCTTTATGTCGAACGATGCGACGGCAGTCGTCCTCACGCCGGCCGTCCTGAGCGCCGTCCGCAAAGCCCGGGTACCACCGCTGCCGTACATCTTCGCCTGCGCTCTGATCGCAAACGCGGCGTCCTTTGCCCTGCCCATCTCGAACCCGGCCAACCTGGTCGTCTTTCATGGCGGCCGCATGCCTCCGCTGGGCCGTTGGCTGCTCCTCTTCGCGGTCCCTTCGGCGCTCTCGATCGCATCCACCTACGCCGTTCTGCGATGGAGGTTCCGCAACGACCTCCGCGGCGAACTCAGCAGCGACGTCAGGGCAGAGCCGATCCCGAGCGACGGCAAACTTGTCCTCGCGGGCCTTGCCGTCATGGTCGCCGTCCTGCTCGGTGCGTCCACGCTCAAGCTAAACCTCGGTCTGCCGACGTGCCTCGTCGCGCTCGGGATTACGGCCGCCGTCTCCATCCGGTCGAAGTCCAATCCGCTCAAACTCGCCCGCGAGATCAGCTGGGGAACCCTCGCGCTCGTAGGTGGCCTCTTCATTCTGGTCGACGCCGTCAAAAGCATCGGCGCCCTCACGCTCACGACCCGATGGCTTATCTGGGCAGAGCACCTCCCGCCCGCCACAGGCGCTCTGGTGACAGGCTCCACGGTCGCGGTCGCAAACAATCTGGTCAACAACCTTCCGCTCGGCCTGCTCGCCGGTGCAACGCTCGGAGCCGCGCACACCCACGGCCTGCTCGCCGGCGCGGTCCTCATCGGCATCGATCTCGGGCCAAACCTGTCCATCACAGGCTCGCTCGCCACCATCCTGTGGCTGCTCGCCCTGCGCAAGGAAGGGCTCCGCGTCACCTTCCGGGACTTCCTCGCCATCGGCGCCATCGCGATGCCGGTCGCGCTTCTATCTGCGCTCGGCGGAGCGATCCTGATGCAAGCTTTAGTCCAGACCTGAACCCGAACCCACCCCCAAAAAAATCCGGGCTAGGAAACCTCTGATCAACTCCCGCCTTGTTAAGGGCACGGCTTCAGCCGTGCCGTAACCGCAATCCATGCAACGCGGCTTTAGCCGCTGAGGTACGCTTTCGGCTGGCACAGCCCCTAAATCTGAGGTTCCCTCTGAGCCGCTCGCCCTTACCTCTGGCACGCCGGGCAGAAGTGCGTTCCGCGCCCCCCAACCACAATCTTCCGGATCGCCGTCCCGCACACCCGGCATGGCTCGCCAGCTCGCCCGTACACCCGGTGTTCGAGCTGAAAGAACCCGCGCACGCCGTCCGCGTCCACATAGTCCGAGACCGACGATCCCCCCAGTTCGATCGCCCGCTCCAGCACCTCGACCAGCGCCAACCGGAGCCGCTCCAGCTCCGCCCGCGTCATCCGAGCCGCCATTCGCCGCGGCCGCACCCCGGCCCGCGCCAAAGCCTCATCCGCATAAATATTGCCGACGCCATGAAGGATCGTTTGATTCAGCAGAGCCGCTTTGATCGGCGTTCGGCGTCCGCGAAACAGCGCCCGGAAGTCCTCGGCCGAGACCCCAAGCGGCTCAACCCCCGGCCCTCGATACGCCTCGCGCCGGACAGACAAACGCCCAAACCGCCGAGGATCGACAAACCGCACCTCCCGACCGTCCCCCAGCGTCAGCACAGCGTGCGTGTGCGCCGGCAAAGCGACCTCCGCCGCCGAAACCAAGAGCCGCCCCGACATACCCAAATGCACCAGAAAGTCGACCTGCTCCGTCGCGTCCCGGGCGTCCGCTCCGGCATCCGTCGGACGTCTGAGCGTCATCACAATCGTCTTTCCCACGCGCCGCACGCCGGCGATCGTCGCCCCAGTCAGAGCCTCCGCAATCTCCGCCTCGGGACTCTTGAAGGTCTGCGGCTTCCCACTCGTCCAGACGTCTGTCACCCGCTGCCCTTGCACCCGCGCGTGCACGCCGTTGGCGACCGTCTCCACCTCCGGCAACTCAGGCATGGGGCTCCTCGGCCTTGGCGAGCAATTCCCGCCGATCCGAAACAGACATCCGGACCCGTCTGCCCTCAAGAATCTTGCGTGCTCCGAACTCTTCTGTCGTCATGGAGGCCAAACCGGTCACCAGTATAGAATCGACGCTGGACGGCGCATCCGCCTGCCTTCCAACCCTCCCCTGGAGACCCCCAAAGCTCGTGCAAAATCGCAAATCAGCGGTAATCCTTGGCGCCCAGTGGGGCGACGAGGGCAAAGGCAAGATCGTCGATGTCCTTTCCGAACGCTTCCGCATCGTGGCCCGGTACGCCGGCGGCCACAACGCCGGACACACCGTCATCATTCACGGCAGAAAATTCGTCCTGCAGCTCATCCCGTGCGGCGTCCTCCGACCGGAGACCAAAGGCGTCATCGGCAACGGCGTCGTCCTCGATCCCATGGCCTTTCTCTCCGAAGTCCGCAAGCTCCGCGACGCCGGTCTGCCGATCGAGGGCGGCCCCGGCGGCCAGCTCTTCGTCTCCAACCGCGCCCAAGTCATCCTTCCCTACCACCGCATGATCGAGCTCGCCGCCGAAAATGCCCCCGGCCGCACAAAGATCGGAACCACCTCGCGCGGCATCGGTCCAGCGTACGAGGACAAGATGCACCGGTCAGGTCTCCGCGTCGTCGACCTCCTCAACTCGCACCTCCTTCGCACCCACATCCAGAACGCCTGCCACGAGAAAAACACCGTCGCCAACGCCCTCTTCGGCACCGAACCGCTCGACCCAAAGGCGATGTACGAGGAGTACGCCCGCGCCGCCGAGCAGATCGCCCCCTTTGTCACCGACACAGCCGTCATGCTCAACGGTGCCCTCGCGGCCGGCGAGAACGTCATGTTTGAGGGCGCGCAAGGAGCCCTGCTCGACATCGATCACGGCACCTACCCCTTCGTCACGTCTTCCTCGGCCACGGCCGGCGGCGCGGTCACCGGAACAGGCGTCGGCCCCACCCGCATCGGCACCGTCATCGGCGTCACCAAAGCCTACGTCACGCGCGTCGGCGAAGGCCCCTTCCCCACCGAGATCAACGACTCCTCCGCCGACCTCCTCCGCGCGCGCGGGCAGGAGTACGGCGCCGTCACCGGCCGCCCACGCCGCTGCGGCTGGCTCGACCTCCCGCTGCTCCGCTACTCCAACATGATCAACGGCACCGAGTGGCTCGTCGTCACCAAAATGGACGTCATGGACAGATGCGCCGAGATCCCCGTCTGCACCCACTACCGCATCAACGGCCAGCTCACCGACACCATCCCCGCAGATATGCGCGGCTTCGACGCGATCGAGCCCGTCTACACCACGCTCAAAGGCTGGAATACCTCGACCGAAGGCATCACTCGCTTCGACGATCTCCCGCCCTTGGCACAGGAATACCTCGGCTTCCTCGAGCGCGAGTCCGGCGCCCGGATCGGCATGGTTTCGACCGGCCCCGACCGCGCCCACACCATCACCCTGCCCAGCTTCGACGAGGCGCTCAGCGCCTAGAGCAACTTAGGTAATGGCGTAAAGGCATCTGCTCTTTCGTTGTCATTCCCGAAGGGAATCTGCTGTTGTTCTTGGGGTTGTTCGTTCTTCAACCATCACCTAATCCGCTCCAGCTAGAAAGAGTTCCTCGATGGTCAGCTTCACCGTCCGTATGCGCTTCCGGCCCGAAGACCTCGACCACGTCCGCGCCGCCCTCGTCCCCCTCACCGAAGCCTCCCGCAACGAGCCGGGCTGCCTCCTCTACATCGCTCACTTCGTGGAGGCCGACCCATCCAACGTCCTCATCTACGAGCAGTACCGAGACGAAGCCGCCCTGACCGCCCACCGCGCCACATCACACTTCGCGAAGTACGCCACCGAGGAGCTCTACCCGCGTACGCTCAGCCGTCAGGTAGAAGCTCTAACAGCCATCAGCTAAATCCCTCGCCCTATCCCCGCTCCCCTCCCCCGCCCCCTGCTCCCTGCCCCCCGCCCCCTGCCCCCTGCCCCCCGCCCCCTGCCCCCTGCCCCCTGCCCCCTGTCCCCTGTCCCCTGCCCCCTGTTCCCTGCCCCCCGCCCCCTGTTCCCTGCCCCCTGCCCCCTGTTCCCTGCCCCCCGCCCCCTGTTCCCTGCCCCCTGCCCCCTGTTCCCTGTTCCCTGCCCCCCGCCCCCCGCCCCCTGTTCCCTGTTCCCTGCCCCCTGTCCCCTGTCCCCTGCCCCCTGCCATCCCCCAACTTCGCCATATCCTATTACCAAAGTTGTTTTGACTCCTCTCCGCCTCACGGTCTACCATCCGCCTAAGAATATGCTGTCCTCCCGCAGCTCCGAATGGACCTACGCCCAGACGATCCGGAAGTCTCGGAGAGCCGGAACCATTGCGCTCAACGGCGCTCTCGCTCTGTGCGTCATCGTTCTCTCCGCTCCGCCGGCCCTAGCGTTACACGGCGTCAAAAACCACGACGCAAAGCAGCAGATCGAGCAGCTTGAAGACGAGTGGCGCGTCGCCCAGATGACCGGCGACGTCGCAACCATGGACCGTCTGCTCTCGGACGACTACATCGGCATCTCGATGTCCGGGCAGGTCAACACCAAGGCTCAGCAGCTCGCCCGCATCCGCAGCCACACCCTCACTGTCAGCCGCTTCGACATCGAAGACCGCAAGATCAAGCTGCTCGGACAGGTCGCCGTCGTCACGGTGCGCGCGTCGGTTCAGGGCGTCAACGAAGGTACTCCACTCAACGGAAACTTCCGCTACACCCGCGTCTATCAGCATCTGCCCACGGGCGCCTGGAAGATCACCAACTTCGAAGCAACCCGTATTCCCGGAGACGACAAGCCACAGGGTTCAGCCAACTCTGCTCCCGGCCGCGGGCCCGACGGAAGCGCCACGGGCAAAAAACCGCTCTAAGGAGTCTGGTCGTCTCCGCCAAGAGCTCCTCGCAGCCGCTCCCACGTCACCGAAAGCATCTCGGGTAAAATCCGGGTCTCCGCGACCACCGTCATGAAGTTCGTGTCGCCAACCCACCGCGGAAGCATGTGCATATGGAGGTGCTCGGCCACCCCCGCACCTCCCGCCTCCCCCATATTGATCCCCACATTCAAGCCGTCCGGACGATAAATCTCCCGCAATGCCGCCTCCAGCCGCTGCGCCGTCCGCATCATCTCGATCGCTGTCTCCGCGCCCACCGCCATCAGCCGATCAACATGCGCATAGGGCAGAATCATCGCGTGTCCCGATGCGTACGGAAAGGCATTCAGGCAACAAAACGTATGCTCTCCCCGGCTCACCACGAGACCGGCTCGCTCGGCTTCAGGCGCCGGCATCCCATTCCCGATCGCCCAATCGACAGAGCCGATCAGGTTGCAGAACACACAATCGCGGTCCAGCTCCGGCGGCCACGCCTCCAACTCGGCCGGAACCCCTTTGCGCCGCGACCTGTCCTTGCCGGTGATGTAGTCGTACCTCCACGGCGTCCACAACCCTCTCATCCGCGCAGTATATCCGCGCTCGGGCAACATCGGTCTGCCTCTTTCTTTGGCTCGGCAGCCTTCGTGGGAGACCGGCGACGGTCCGGTCGGTCGGCCCAACAGCTCGATTGACGCAACTCACCCAGAGGCGTATTGTGAAATCTGAGCCCCTGCGTGTGGGAAACAAGTGCAGCAGCTCCTCGCAAATCGCGCAAATCGCAAAAAGTGAAATCCGCAATGTGTGAGCTATCCCTCCTAGCCGACGACCAAGGGCGTTGAGCATCGGATCCGGAACATCTGGACGGCCGCAATATCGTCCTTCTCCGGTTCCTTTGGCACCCGTTAAGGTGACGCTGGACGGGGTGAATCTTGAATCCCGAAGTCGCATCCACTATGGTAGACCGCCATAATCCTCACACCCACGAGAGCACACCCTGAACACCCAACTCGAAACCCTGGCGCCCGAAGCGACAGAGCATCCTGACGCAGCTCTGTCTTCCGATCTCACCTCCAACCAGAACTCTGCACCCCAACACATCGAAGCCGCCGCTGCTCCCGAGCCCACCGCGTCCACACCCGCGGCCGGCGAAGGTCAGCAGGTGAGAAAAGCTGCGGGCGCAGCCACCAACGAACCAACCTCCGACGACATCGACTACGACTCGGCCGACTTTGCCGCGGCCCTCGCCAGCTTCGATCGCGAGCAGGCAGCTGAAACCGCCGCCGCGCAGAACCTCACCACGGAAGAGGTCGTCGTCACCGGAACGGTGGTCAAACTCACCGATAAACATGTCGTCGTCGACATCGGCCTCAAATCCGAAGGTCTGATTCCGATCGAGCAGGTCCTCAACCCCGATGGTCAGCCGAAGTTCGCTCCCGGCGATACGGTCGAGGTCGTCGTCGAGCGTGAAGAGCCCGAAGGCGGATACCTCGTCAGCTACGAGAAAGCCCTTCGCCACAAGGTCTGGGACAAGCTCGAAGCCGCCGCCAACGACAAGAGCCCGGTCAAGGGCATGGTCCTCTCCCGCGTCAAGGGCGGTCTCACGGTCGATATCGGGATCAAGGCGTTCCTTCCCGGATCGCAGGTCGAGGTCCGGCCCGTCCGCAACCTCGACGGCTATATCGGTACCGAGATCGAAGTTCGCGTCATCAAACTGAACAAAAAACGCGGCAACGTCGTCATCTCCCGCAAGGACCTTCTCGAAGAAGAGCAGAACGCCAAAAAGTCCGTGACGCTCGCAACCTTGGAAGAGGGTTCCATCCTCACTGGTACTGTCAAGAACCTCACCGACTACGGCGCCTTTGTCGACCTCGGAGGCCTCGACGGCCTCCTCCACATCACCGACATGAGCTGGGGCCGTCTTACCCATCCTCGCGACCTGGTAAACGTCGGCGACGAAATCCAGGTAAAGGTTCTCAAGTTCGACAAGGATAAGCAGCGCGTCTCGCTCGGCTTCAAGCAACTGACGCCCGACCCCTGGCTCGACGCGACCGAACGTTACCCGATCGGCGCGCAAGTTCGCGGACGCATCCTCTCGGTCACCGACTACGGCGCCTTTGTCGAGCTCGAACAGGGCATCGAAGGACTCGTCCACGTCTCCGAAATGACCTGGTCCAAGCGCATGAAGCACCCCTCCAAGCTCGTCAAGCCGGGCGACGAGGCAGACACCATCATCCTCTCCGTAAACCCCAACGACCGGCGTATCTCGCTTGGAATGAAGCAGCTGCAGGACAACCCCTGGGAGGCGCTCGAGGACAAGTATCCGATCGGCGCGATCGTGGAAGGTCGCGTCCGCAACCTCACCGACTTCGGCGCGTTTATCGAAATCGAAGACGGCATCGACGGTCTGGTCCACGTGTCAAACCTCAGCTGGACCAAGCGCATCAAGCACCCCTCCGAGGTCCTCAAAAAGGGTGAAAAAGTGCGCGCCCTCGTTCTCGGCGTCGAGCCCGAAAATCGACGGCTCTCGCTCGGCGTCAAGCAGCTGCAGCCCGATGTCTGGGATACCTTCTTCGCCCAGCACAGGATCGGCGACGTCATCAAAGGCAAGGTCCTTCGCACCGCGCAGTTCGGCGCCTTTATCGAGATCGCCGAAGGCGTCGAAGGTCTCTGCCACGTCTCCGAAGCCGTCGACGACAAGCACCAGCCGGTCCCTCTCAACGTCGGCGACGAGCACGACTTCAAGATCGTCAAGATGAATCAAGAGGAGAAAAAGGTCGGCCTCAGCATCAAAGCGGTCGGAGAAGAAGCCAGCCGCGCCGAGGTCGAAAGCTACAAGGATCGGGAACGGGGCGGCGCGCAGCAGACCGGCAACACCGGCTCAACCTCCTCCTCATCGTCCAACAGCAGCAGCACAACTCTCGGGGACCTCCTCAACTGGAAGCGGTCCGAACGCGAGTAAATCCACCCAAAGCAGGAAACACTGAGGCCCCTCAATAGAGGGGCCTCAGTGTTTCCGCACCGATGTTCTATCAAAGCTCGCTCATTGATGGCTTGAGTCCCTGTCCTGATCAATCCAATATCCAGGCACCCGGCGAGCTTCTACGCTGACATGGAATGAATCGAGGGTCCGCTACCTCCGCCTGGACCGAGATCATTCATTTTGGCGGACGCGCGACGCATCACCTCAAGCTCGGCCGGCGCAAGCACCTCCGGAGAGACACCGCCGACCGCCACAAACCCAGGAGCGTCGCCCAGCGCCTGCGAGATCTGGTTCCAGCGCAAGAAAGGCGACGTCGTCGGCAGCACAATGATGCGTCGTCGTGGCTCAGGAAGGGTAAAGTACACGAACCAGATCAGCAGACTCAGGCAGCCGGCAATCCCGTCCACCGCGTTCAAAAGGGAGTACACGTTCGCGTAGTGGCTGATCCATGCAGAATCTACAAGGTTCAGAATAGCCACTAAACCGAGTCCAAAACTCACACCAAAGATGCGGCTTCGAAAGGATAGACCCATCGGCCGAATTGCAAACAAAACAAAGAGCAGAAGGCAAAGCGTAAGGATGCTGGCAGTCTGACGTAACTGAGTGATTGCACTAACGATGTAGCGCAGACCATGCGTGTGCGGACCGACCGCGATGCAGACCGCAACCGCGGCAGAGATCGCGGCAGCCCATCGAAACACCAGCGTGCCCAGCATCTGAAGGCCCTTCAACGGCTCCATGGACAACTGAAAAATGTTGTAGACCAGAAGCAGCGACAGCAGTGCCTCCATGGCGTAGGCCGACCAAAAAACAAAAAAGTAGAGGCGGTATGCAAGGTGATGCTCAACTCCGTGCCCGGAAAGCCGAAGAAGCGCAAAACAGGCCATGTCAGCGCACATCCGAACAGTAAGAAGAGCAGTCAGGGACGCAAAGGTGCGAGCCGCCCTGGAGCGAATTAGCGCAAACAGCGCCAAACCGCACAGCGACGGCTCAAAATACGAAAGCAGTTGCACCCAATGGCTGCTCGACATGGACAGGCCCCTTACGTGGCTATACACCAGCGTAGTCTAGAGATCTCCTCCCCACAAGAAAATTGTTGCACATACTCCCAAATTGCACGGGACAGCAAGCCTCTCAGCCACTTACATCCCGCAGGCATTTGCATCGTCCGGCGGACAGACCGGGATCGGCATGCTGTTTGTCTGCGACTGAATCTCTTTCGTCTTTGCTGGTGCGCTGAATCCATTTGCGGCGCTGAGACCGGTAAGGCTGAGCGTGAGAACGGCGATAGAAGCCAGAAGAATATTTTTCATGGACAATCTCCTTGGTTCATCCCGACGGGGCCCGCCGGATCTCTGAACTGGGACAACCATAGTTGCAAGCGCGCCCTAAGTCGAACAGTAACCCATATTTACATCAGTAGATAATGCCCACGTTACCAAAGTAACGTGTAAGCGCCATCATAGACGACCAATCGCTCCCGGCCCGCAACCCCTACGCCTCAACCACTGTCTCTCGCGCCGGAGAAGCCGCAGGCGACACTGCCTGTTCCGGCTTGGTCGCTGGCTTCTTCGGGACGGGCTCTGCCTTCTTCGATGGCGCAAGAATCGCATGAAGCGTCGTGCCTTCCATCCGCGGCATAAATTCAACGATCCCCGACTCCCCAATATCCAGGATCAGCCGATTGATGATCTTGTAGCCCAGATCGCGATGCGCCATCTGCCGTCCCTTGAAGCGCAGCGACGCCTTCACCTTGTCGCCCTCTCCCAGAAACCGCACCGCCTGATTCTTCTTCGTCTGGTAATCGTGCTCGTCGACCGTCACCGAGAACTTCACTTCCTTGATAACGATGACCTTCTGCTTCTTTCGCGCAGCGCGGTCGCTCTTATCCTTCTCGTAGAGGAACTTGCCATAGTCCTGAATCTTGCAGACCGGAGGAACGGCGTTCGGCGATATCTCCACAAGATCGAGCGATCGCTCGCGCGACATCTTCAGCGCCTCAAAAGGCGGCATAACGCCCAGCTGCTCGCCGTTCTCATCGATCACGCGAACTTCACGCGCGCGGATGCGTTCATTGGTTCGGATAAAGGATTTGGCGGCGCGCTTGTCGATCGGTGGAATCGGTACCTCCACAGCCAGCTCTTGCAGGCCATGTATTTCGGTTGAAACAGGGTTAGTAAGGCTCACACAGCGCGAGCGGCAGAACCGAAGTATACCATTCTGGTAACCCACGGCCAGCGGCATCTTTGCCCGTGCGGAGCGTCTTCACGGCCCTCTGCACGATATAGTGTTGGATGCGGGTGCTATCGAAAGGATTGGAATGAAACGACGGATTCTCCTGGTCGACGACGAAGTTGCTGTCCTCCTGACCATGAAGGCTGTGCTAGAGATCAGCGGCTTCGATGTCGAAACGGCAGCATCGGCGCGAGAAGGCAAAGCCAAAATTCGCGCGCGCCAGTTCCACATGATCATCACCGATATGCGCATGGAAAACGATGCCGCCGGCGCGGACGTCATTCAGGCCGCACGAACTGCCCCCTACCATCCCGCTGTCGCTCTGCTTACCGCATTTCCGGACGACGAAGAAGATTGGAACGGCGTCGGCCCAGACAAGGTACTCGTCAAGGCGACGCACACGCGCCTTCTCCTCCAAGCCATCGAGAAGCTCTTCGCGTCCCACTCCGCCAAGCTCGCCAAACTGTCGCAACAGACGGCCGGAAAGATCGCCGCCCCGGAGCCCCCAACGTCCGCGGCACCCGAGACCACCGCCCCCCGAAAACGAGCCTCCGGCGCCGTGAAAGCTCCTCCAACCGACGATAAAATCTCGCTCTACGCGAGCGGCGAAAACGGCTCCTCCGTCAGCACAGGCACCGTGAACGGCAGCTCGGCCAAACCGGAGAAATCTGCCAAAAAAGCGGCAGCAAAGCAAGCCGCAAACGGAAGTTCTCGCACCCCTCGATCCCCAAAGGCTGACCCACCCCCGGCTTAGTCCTCCGAGTGCGCCCGAATATAGTTCCGAAGTGCACCGTTGATGTCGAGCGCCTTCTGCACCCCACCGTCCAGCATCTGCAGCCAATCGCTCGCCGGCGGCTGCAACTCGGCCGTGCTCAAAAGATAGCTCGTCTGCACAACGATCTCCAAAGCATTGCTCAGATCATGGGCAAGCCTGCGTATCTCTTTCGCCATCTCGTCAGGAATCTTGGATTCCTTGCCCTGCTCCGCCATCGTCTCAGCCTTTCAGGACACTCCCACGCGCAAACGCTCGGAGCTCTGCCTCCGGCTAGTGTAAGCGACGCCGCTTTGGTTTGACAGGCAACCTCGCCTTTGCGAGACTTAGGGTTCAACGGTCAGCTCCAGACCTCCCGGTCTGGACACATGACCGTCGTGCCGAAGTGGCGGAATTGGCAGACGCGCATGGTTCAGGTCCATGTACTCGCAAGGGTGTGGAGGTTCGAGTCCTCTCTTCGGCACCAAATCACATCGGGAGACTTCGCGGTCTGCCTCTCCTTGGTTGCCCTTCCCGAAGGGAATCTGCTTCTGCCGTCGCCCGCAAGTTGGCGCAAAAGCAGATCAGACCCGCTAAACTAGACATATAGGAAAGCATCAGCACGGGAGGAGCAGCCCGCCTCTCCGCTCGTGCAAGCGCTGCCCAAACGTGATCGGAGCCTAGCCCAGCCCTATTTGTTTAGACCTAACCTGTTTAGATTTGATATTTTGCGAGACAGCAGCACCGTTCTTTGGGATTTTTCCACCGGGCGACACCTCCGATCCAGATCTAAGTGCCCTTTTTCGAATATTTTAGCCGGAAGTGATGGGGTATAGGGGAGGAGGGTAGCAGAAGCAATCATGAAGCGTCTCCCCGCCCTCCAGCCGAACTAAATCGTCCTCTGGTTCATCTTCTACAGGGGCTTCACCCTTCTCGCCTCTGCCCTTGCCATGGTCGCCGCCGCCGTCGCGGGTATGTGATCTCCAGCTCCTCGCCGCTACCAGAAACCCCATAGGATAAGCCCCATGCCAACGCAGCTCGATCAGATCCTCGCGCACACCCTGCTCGACATCACCAGACGCAAAGCCGAGGCAAACCTCCCGGAACTGGAGAGAGAGGCCGCCAGGCACGTCCCCCGAGGCTTCGCGTCGGCCCTCAGGCAGAGGTCCCTGCGCGAGCCGGCCATCATCGCCGAAATCAAGAAAGCCTCCCCCTCCCGCGGCCTCATCCGAGCCGATTTCCAACCCGCGACCCTCGCCCCTACCCTCGAAGAAGCCGGAGCCGCCGCGCTCTCCATCCTCACCGACACCGAGTTCTTCCAGGGATCGCTCCGAGACCTCGAAGCAGCTTCGGCCGCCGTCTCCATCCCCTGCCTGCGCAAAGACTTCATCCTCGATCCCTTTCAGATCCTCGAAGCCAAAGCCGCCGGAGCCGACGCCATCCTGCTCATCGTCGCCGCACTCTCGGACGACCAACTCAGCCTCCTCCACGCGTCCGCAACCGACCTCGGCCTCGACGTCCTCGTCGAAGCTCACAACCACGCGGAAATCGATCGAGCCATCAGCCTCGGCGCCCAGATCATCGGCGTCAACAGCCGCGATCTGCGCTCCTTCACCGTCAAATCCGAGTCCCTGCTCTTTCTCGCCGAAGCTCTCCCGACGGACGTCCTGCGCGTCGCCGAAAGCGGCATCCGCAACGCTGGAGACATCGCGCAGCTGCGGGCCGGAGGATACCAGGCCTTTCTCGTCGGCGAAGCCCTCATGCGACAGCCCGACCCCGCCGCCACCCTCGCCCTCATGCTCGATCGCGAGTACTCCTCAACCGTCTAAGGAATCTCTGATCAGTTCGCCCTTCTTGTTGTCATTCCCGAAGGGAATCTGCTGTAGCCTTTGCACTTGCTTCTCTTGTTGTCATTCCCAGAGGGAATCCGCTTCGCATGTGGGTCAAGATCTGCGGCAACACCAACCTCCCCGACGCGCAACTGGCCGCGGACCTCGGCGCAGATGCCCTCGGTTTCATCTTCGCTCCCAGCCCCCGACAGGTCGCCGCCGAGCAGGTGGCCGAGATCACCCGCCGGCTCCCGTCAGCAATCGAAACGATCGGCGTCTTCACCACCTCCAGCCCAGAGCAGATCGTCCGCATAGCTGCCGAGGCCGGTCTGACCGGCGTGCAGCTTCACGGCTGCTTCAATCCATCGCTCGCCCCTGCCGTCCAGAAGCTCTCAGGCGGCCGCTTGACGGTGCTCCCAGTCCTGCGATGGAGGCTCCCAAGCGCGTCAGAAGCCCTCAGGACGCACGACGACGAAACCCCGCCGGAGATCCTCACCCAGATCGCATCGCTCGCTCAGGAAAGCGCCTCTACGACATCTAGTACATCCCCAATCCGTTTCCTGGTGGACGCCGCCATCGACGGTGAGAGCGGCGGCCTTGGCCTGCCGTTTCCCTGGCACAAGGCAGCATCCGCCCTCGCACAGATCCCTCATCCACGGCTGGAGTTGGTCGTGGCCGGCGGCCTCCGGCCAGAAAACGTCGGCGCCGCGATCCAGGCCCTGCATCCCTTCGGTGTAGACGTCGCCAGCGGTGTCGAATCTACCCCCGGCCTAAAAGATCCACACCGGCTCCGAGACTTCCTCCAGGCCGCACGAACCTAAACTGGAGTTCAGTCTCCCAGAGCCCAAACCCCGAGCCCTACTTCGGCAAAGAGATCGGCATCCGCAGCTCGCGCGCGAGAAATGCATACATATCGGCCGTCTCCTCCACCTGCTTGCTCAGCGGCTTGCCTCCACCGTGGCCGGCCCGCGACTCGATCCGGATCAGCACCGGCCCCGACCCCGGCGTGCGCCCCGCCTCCGCCTGCATCGCCGCTGCAAACTTGAAGCTGTGCGCCGGAAACACCCGGTCATCATGGTCCGCCGTCGTGATCAGCGTCGGCGGATACTTCACTCCCGCCCGCACATTGTGCACCGGCGAATACCTGTAGATCGCCCGAAACTCCGCCTCATTCTCGCTCGGCGACCCATAATCGCTCTTCCATCCAAAACCGACCGTAAACTTGTCGAAGCGCAGCATGTCCATCACGCCCACCTGCGCCACGGCCGCACGGAAGAGCTCCGGCCGCTGCAACTCGGCCGCCCCCACCAGCAGACCTCCGTTGCTTCCGCCCCGAATCGCGAGCCGCTCCGGCGACGTGTACTGATTCGCGCTCAGCCACTCCGCTGCCGCGATAAAGTCGTCAAAGACATTCTGCTTGTGCAGCTTCGTCCCTGCCTGATGCCAGGTCTCGCCGTACTCCCCGCCACCCCGCAGGTTCGCCTGCGCAAAGATGCCGCCCATCTCCATCCACAGCATCAGCCCGCTCGAGTACGCCGGCGTCAGCGAAATATCGAACCCACCATAGCCGTACAGCATCGTCGGATTCTGGCCGTCGCGCTTCAGCCCCTTCCGGTAGCTCAGCGTCATCGGAATCCGCGTCCCATCCTTGCTCGGGTAGAACACCTGCACCGTCTCAAACTGCGCCGGGTCGAACTTCAGCTTTGGCTGCCGAAACAGCGTCGTCGCACCAGACTTCAGATCCAGCCGGTACACCGACCCGGGATCGGTGAAGTTCGTAAACTGAAAAAACGTGTCCTCGTCCGTCCGCCGGCCCGCAAAGCCGACCGCCGTCCCAATCCCCGGCAGAGCGAGCCGCTCCTTCTTCTTGCCATCCAGGCTCCACATCTCGACCTGCGTGTGCGCGTCGGCCAGGCTCGTCACCACCAGCGTATCGTGCACTATCGACACCTGATCGACCCGGTCCTTTGTCTCCGGAATCACCAGCTTCCACCCCAAACGCTCCGGCTTCCGCAGGTCGACATCTACAACCTTGCCGTTCGGCGCATCCTTCGTCGTCAACATCCACAGCGTGTCGCCGGCCGATCCTGCCGCGGTGTACTCCGCGTCCAGCCCCTTTGCAATCACCACCGGCTTCGCTCCCGGCCCCGCCGCCAGATCCTCGACCGCCAGCTCGTTCGCATGACCCTTGATCGCATACAGCAGCAGATATCGCCCATCCTCCGTCACCTGCGCGTGGAGGTAAAGTTCCTTGTCATCCGGCCGCTCATACGCCACGGCGTCGGCCGTCTGCGGCGTCCCCAGCGCGTGAAACCGGATTTTCTGCGCATCCGTCACGCCCTTCAGGTCCTCCTTCGGCTTCTCCCCGTGCGCCTCAGCCGACCCGGCCTTCCCTCCCACCGGAGCGTCAAACCCGCTATAAAAAAAGCCGCTCCCATCTTCCTTCCAGGCCGCCTCGCCAAACTTGCACCAGCGCACCACGTCCGGCAGATCCTTGCCCGTCGCCACCTCGCGCACCTTCCACGTCTGCCAGTCGCTTCCCGCCTCGCTCGTGCTGTAGGCCATCAGGCGGCCATCCTTCGTAAAGCTCACACCGGAGAGCGCAACCGTTCCGTCCGCGGCCAGCGTGTTCGGGTCAAGCAACATCTTGGGCGTCCCGTTCAGGCCCTCCTGCCAGAAGAGAACCGCCTGATTCTGCAGGCCCGAGTTGTGCCGATAGAACAGCCGATTCCCGTGCCGCTCCGGAGCCGTAAATCGCTCAAAGTCGTTCAGCTTCAACAGCCGATCCTTCAGGGCCTCCCGCTCCGGCGCCTCGGCCAGATATCGGTTCGTCAAGGCGTTCTCCGCATCCGCCCAGCGCTTTACCTCCGGCGAGTCCACGTCCTCCATCCAACGGTACGGATCGCGCACCTCCGTCCCAAAGTACGTGTCGACATGGTCAGAGACGCGCGCCTCTGGATACGCGATCGGTGAGGGCGACGCGGCCCAAACGGTAGTAGCCGGCACACCGCTTGAAAGCAGAGCCGCCGCCAAAACAGGATTCATAATCCGCATCTCTCCCTCGCCAAACGCATCAATGTGCGTCGTTCTTGAAGATCTGTTCAGCAAAGAAATTCTCGATCTTCGCCTGGTCGCGCAGCATCTCGAAGTACGCGCTCTTCAGCAGCTGCGATCGTCCGTTGCGCAGCTGATCCCGAATCTCCTGCTGCACCCGCGGGTCGTTTAGGTCGCGCTGTCCGGCCGGCTCGCGCGCAATCAGCTTATAGATCGCGTACCCCATCGGCTTCTTCGTCTCTGCATCCAGCAGCGGCAGGATCTCCGTGATCTGACCCGCCTTCAACTTCGTGATCGCCAGAAACACAGCCGGGTCCGAATGCATCTGCGACTCCGCCACAAACCCCATGTCGCCGCCGTTCGACGCCGTCTCCGGACGCTCCGAGAAGTTCATCGCCAGCGCCGCAAAGTCCTCCCCCGCATCGAGCCGGTTCTTGAGCGCCTGAACCTTCTTCTTCGCCTCAACGTCGTTGGTCGCCTTCGATCCCTGCAAGTTGCCGGGCTGCGGCGAAGGTATGTTGGTCACCTGGATCTGCGCCAACCGATACACCGGCTCGATAAAGTTGAACTCCGCCTTGTGCTGCGCGTAGTAATTCGCAACGTCGCTGTCGGTCACCGTGATCTTGGAGTTGATCTCCTTATTCAAGAGCTTGTCGATCGTCAGCGACCGCCTGAGATCATGCTTCACGTCCTCCAGCGTCCGGTTGCCTTCCTTCAGCTTCGCCGCAAACTGCTCCTCGGTAAACGGAGCCTTCATCTCCGCCAGCCGCGCGTCCACCTCTTCGTTGGTGGCGGTCAAATTCATCTTGGCCGCGCGCTCCTCCACAATCTCTTCGTCGATCAGCTCGCGCAACACGTTCATCCGCAACGCATCCGTCTGCTCCCGCGACGGCTGCACGCCCTGCCCATCGCCGATCTGCGCGGCGTACATTCGGTCAACATCCGCGCGCAGGATCGCATGCCCATTCACCGTCGCCAAGACGTCCGCGTTGTGCCCGTGATTGCATCCCGTGAGCAGCAAAGCAACACAGACACCAGAGGTCGTCAGCGTCCATCCAGTCGCAGTCGTCCCGAATTTCCGTACCTTCTGAACTTCGCGAATCTTACGAACCTCTGACCCCGCCGTGCCCTTCCTTTCGGTCGGCATCTCAGCTCCCCGGCTTCGTCGCCGCAGCTTTAGTCGAAGCCGATGCGGGCGGCGGCGGCGCGGCTGCCGGTACAGCCGGCGGCGGTGGCGTCTGCCCGGCAGCCACCAGAGCACCATCAATCATCCGGTACACATCCTCGATCGGGTACGCACCCTCCAGCTTTTCGCCGTTGATAAACAACGTCGGCGTCGCCCCTACCCCCATCTCCTCGCCCGACTTAAGCGATGCCTTTACCGCCGTCCCATCCTGCTTCGCCAGGCAAGCCGCCAGCGCCGTCCTATCGACCTTCTGCCGTGCACCCTCGTCCCGCGCCAAGGCATCCAGCGTCTCGCTCGCCTTCGCGACCGTCTTCTCCTCGCCGCCAAGCTCCGCCGCATGCGCATGGACGTGGTCAACAAACGCCCAGTAGCCGGCCGCGCTCTCTGCGCCAAGGCAGTTCGCATCGATCGCCGCACGCATCGCCCAGGGATGGTAGTCCAAAGGAAAATCCCGGTAAACCACATGGACACGGTCGCCATACCGCGCCAAGAGCGCAGGAAACAGCTCCGCATGCATCTTGGCGCACAACGGACACTCAAGATCGTCAAACCCGACGATCAGCACAGGCGCCGTCGCCGGTCCACCGCGCCCCGGTCGTCCCGCGCCGCTCACCAACTCCTTCGGATCCTTGCTGATATCGAACCGGCTCAGCTGCGCCAAGGTCTTGCCGTCGGTCGACAAGAGAAACGTCGCCGGCTTGCTGGTCTTCCCGTCCGCCGAAAATGTCACCTGGATCGCGTCAAACCCCGGCAGCTCGCTCCGTTCGCGCGGCCCAAGGTGCAACGCATACTCCGGAGGTACACTCGTCCGCGATCGGATCAGGACCTCCACCCGCCGCGCCAGCTCCGGCGACAGCGTCGCGCCCGCCGGCGTGCTCTGGGCACGACATCCAAGCGAAGCAAATGTTAGGGCATAAACGGCGCAAAGAAGCGCTCGAACGAAATTCCGCACAATGCCCTTATTGTCTCACGCAGACATCCCTGCCCTCGACCCCCAGACGCGCTCAACCCCGGCCTCGCATTCGGCCAAAGACAAACGCTAACCCACCTAAAACAACCGCTCAGCCCGCCGCAGATTCCCCGCCGTCCCAATGTTCGCCAACGTAAAATTGAACCGGTACGCGTTCTCATTGCGCACGCTTCCCAGCTCATACTTCCGGTACTCCACGCTAAAGCCGCAGCAATCCCAGTTGTACGCAGTCTGCAACGCCGCATACTGCAGCGAAGTCAGATTCAGATCCAGTCCCGCGTTCGCCGCCACACTCAAGCCCCGCTTCGCCGGCGTGCCGTACCCAAGCAGCACACGCAGCTGGTTGAAGTCCGGCGTCAGCGTCGACACCCCCTCTACCGAAAATCGCCCCGGTGCATTCAGCCGAGCGTACGAGAGACCCGCAAATCCATTGCCCTGATGCACATCGACCAGCACATTGTTGGACGTAAACTTCTTCGCCCCCGTGTCCAGGTCAAAGTCCCACTCCAGATCCACCTTGTCCGAAGTATGGACGCGCAGACGCGATATCAGCGGCGAAATGCTGCGCGGCTCCGTCAAGAACGCAACCCCGGAAAAATCCAGCGTCGTCTCAAAGATGTTTCGCCGCCCGCTCACAACAGCTCCCCCAAACGTCGGATCAAAGAAATACTTCTGCGCCAGCCGCCAGCTGATCCGCTCATGCGAAACGCACCCCGCGCTCGCCTCGCCCCCCGTCTCCACCACCTCCGCGCTGTTGATCTCATTCTCCCGAACTCCGCTGCCCAGAGCACCCCTGGCGAGCTCCCCGCATGGCCGGTCCCGCATGCCCCCGCGAAGAAATAAACGCTGCGTCACTCCATACTCCACCTCGTTCGTGTTGCTCACCACATCACGCTCGTCAAAGCGCAGCACATTGCCGAAGTTGTTGATGCCCGTAACGTACCTGTAGTGCACCTCCGGCTCGATCGTATGCCGCACCTCCCCGCCAAACAGGCGCTCCACGCCCGAGGACGCAAACGTCCTCTCCAGCACAGGCGCGCGCACATCCACATGGACATCCAGGTCCGACCGGCTCAGACCTCCGCGAACCTGCACCGGCACACCCCCGGCACCCTGCGCAGGCCCCGTTGTTCCAGACTCTCGGCTGCGACTGTACACCGTCTCCTCGACCGCCACCCCGGGCGCCACGTCCCATCCACGGAGATGCAGCGGGTACACGAGCTCCGGCCGCAGGTCCAGCCGTTCCACCACGCCGCCCGTGGCAAAGTTCGGCTGCACCCGCTTCAAACCGGCCACCGAACCCTCCGCGTTCCACAGCAGACCCAGCCCCGCAACAGCGTGTTCCGTCGCATTGAAGTCAAGCGACGGAACATGAAAGATGCGCACCTGCTGTCCCGAGACCAGCGTGCTCTGCTGCCGCTTCAGCCCCTGATATCGATCCGCCTCCAACGCCGTCTCGTACCCGTTCTGATGGTGAACCGCATACGCGATCGACGTAATGTCGGTCGAGACTGCCTGGTTGAAGTTCTCCGTA
Organism: Acidobacteriaceae bacterium; assembly: GCA_965277145.1. GTDB lineage: Bacteria > Acidobacteriota > Terriglobia > Terriglobales > Acidobacteriaceae > Edaphobacter. The sequence goes on along the minus strand of OZ255717.1, from coordinate 3,616,322 downwards.
AACGCCTCGCGATAGATGTACGAACTCAGATACTCCACGTTCGCCGCCACCCGCGTCTCCGGCGAAAAGTCGTGCCGCCCCGCAAACAACGCATCTTCGCCACCCTGGTTCAGGTCCGCCGGCAGACGATCCAGGAGCCCGCTGTACCGCGCCTGAATGAAGTCGTCCCCGCGCCCACGATAGCGAAAATTCGCCATCTGCGCCCATCCCCGCATCGAGTAATACTCCGCTCCCACCGTGAGGTCTGAACTCCGATTGATCGCTAAGTAGATCTGCTCGCCCAGAATCAGACCCTTGGTCGACGACTGCCCGATCACAGGGATCAGAAATCCGCTCTGCCGCGCCTCTTCGTCCAGCGGATGCGTCACATACGGCAGATACATCAAAGGCACGTTCAACAGATGAAACACACTGTTCCGCGCCCGCGCACGATCCCCATCCACACTGAACTCGCCCGCCGACAAGAGCCAATCCGGACGCGGCAGACGGCAACTCGTCACCGTCCCGTCGAACACCTCATACTCCTGCGGCCCCGTCTTCACCACCAAACGTCCCGAAAACAAGAACGGGTTGCTGCTGGCATACACCAGCCGCTTGCCCGAGCCGCGCATCCCCACCGACCCGGCGACGTCATAGAACCGCCCAGTCTCGGACTTCACATTCAGCGTTCCATGGCTCGCCGTAATCACCTCATGGTTGGCGCCGCCCGTCGCCCGCAGATGCCCCGTCGCCGTCAGCTCGCCGGTCTCCGTGTCGAACTCAATATGGTCCGCCTCCACCCGGCGCTCGCCGTACGTCACCACCACATTGCCATCCAGAACATAGTGGCTTCCCGACTTTGTCTGCGGTCCGTCCGACTCGATCGTCAACAGGACGCCGTCCGCCTCATCCTCAATCAACTTCGCGGTCGGATATGCACCCAGAACGCCGCCCTCGGACGCCCCCCGGTCGCCCGCCGCCACCGCCTGCGACATCTCCCCTGGGGGTGCCTTGGTTGACACCTCTTGCACCGCCGGTGGGGAGTGACTCTGCCCATCCAGCATGGTAGTTATCAAGAAGCAAAGGCCCGATATCAGCGCCAACCAGGTCTTTCGAGAGGACATCCTGCAACCCCACCATAGGCTGCTCCTCCCATCAGATCGAGCACGGACATCGGCACATCTCTGAGACACCACACACTCAGGCTAAACGATTTCTCACGACGGCAAGCCAGACCACAGGCCAAACCACAGCCAGGACCCCCGCACCATGAACGCTGCACATCTGGACTTCACGCCCGACGACCTCTCCCCCGGTCCCGTCTCCGACGCCGACCCGCACCCGGCCTTTGCGCTCAAGCAGCAGGTGGCGGAAAAGGTCAGGGCGCATCGCGCTCGGCGCACACCGGCCTCTGCCCCGGCCGCCATCAGCCCCGAACCCTCCGGCCCCCCACCCTCCAGCACCGCACCGCCAACCGCGCGCCCCGGCCCTCACAGCCGCTCCGCCCACATCGCCGCCGCGGTCGCCGAGCGTTACGCCCAGTCGCAGACCTACCGCGCCTTTCTCGCCGCCGAAGCCGAGCGCTCCGTCCGATCCGCACAGGCCACCGCCGACATCGCCCTCATCAACGCCCAGGCCATCGCCGGAGCACAACGCCAGATGCTCAGAGACCTCGACACCTGGCCTAACTCCGCCCACATACCCGCGCCCACATCCCCCTCCGCCCCCATCGAACCCCTACCCGCTCCAATCGCGATATCCGGTCGACCAAGCGCCCTCGATCTCGCCGCGTTCCCCAACTTCCCCGACAACTTCGACCACCACGACAGCCCAGATTTCCCAGACCGATCCGACTTCACCGTCCGCATGTACGAGGCCGTCGAACGGCCTCGCTCCGAAGCCGCGTTCAGAGCCCGGAAGTCCGACGAGACCTGTGCGCCCGAAGATGAAATCGAGGAGGCCGAACGTCTCGCGCTCGACGACGAGATCGCCTTCCGTCAGTCCCCCACCTTCGACCAACAGAGCGGAGCGCCCGTCCCTCTGGCCGCCAACCTGATCGAATTCCCGCGCCATCTGGTGGCCACACGCAAGGCCCGGCCGCGGCTGGCCGAAGGTCCTCTGCGCGAGACCTCGGACCCAACCGAAACCGCACAGCTGCGCATCTTCGAGGTCGAAGCCAACCAGATCTCCGCCGCGCCCGCAAACGAATCGGTCACCCCCGAGTGGACCTCCATCCTTCTCCCCGCGCAGACCGCCGATCCAACCGCCGAGGTCGGAGAGCTCGACTTCAGCCCCGCCCTCGTCCCCCAAACCGCAACCCTCAGCCGCCGTATGCTCTCGACTGCCATCGACGGCGGCATCGTGCTCGCGGCCTCCGTCCTCTTCGGAGCGGTCGCCTTTACCGCGGCAACCCACATCGCCGGCCCCGTAAGCCTCAGCCCAGAAACCCTCAGCCCAGGCATCTTCAGCCCAGCAACCCTCAGCCTGGACTCCCTCAACTCAGGAACCCTCAGCCCGGCAACTCTCCCTAAACTTCTTCTTCCCTTCGCCATCGCCGCCGCGTCCATCTTCGCGGCTCTAACGATCCTCTACCAGATCCTCTTCTTCACCCTCTCCGACAGCACCCCCGGCATGCGCTGCGCACGCATCGCACTCTGCACCTTTGGCGACGAAAACCCCACCCGCCAAGCCATGCGCCGCCGCGTCTGGGCCATCCTGCTCTCCGGACTTCCGCTCGGCATCGGCTTCCTCTGGGCCTGGCTCGACGACGCCGGCCTAAGCTGGCACGACCGCATCTCACGCATGTACCAACGCTCCTACTAGCTATCAGCCCTCATCCTGAACGAAGTAAACGCCCCCGTAGTTGTTCTTGCTAAGCAACGGAGGTATTGGCATAGAGGGCATCTGCTCTTTTGTTGTCATTCCCAGAGGGAATCTGCTGTCGTTCTTGCGGTTGTTTGTTCTTCACGCCATCGTCCTAACAAAAAAGCCTGAGCAATAAGCTCAGGCTTTTGTCCACTTACAAGAACACAAGCTAGAAAGTAGTACTTACCGTCAGCCGAAACGTCTTTCTCGGCTCCCTAAGTGTGTAGTCCGCGCCATAGAACTGATAGGCCTCGGCAAAGCTGAAGTTACCCGCGTCCGAATTCGGGAAAAAAGTACGGAAGCACTGAGCCTGGGTCATCACCTTGGTATCGCAGGTAGAAGGATAGGCAAAGTTCGACGGAACATTCTTATAAAGCCTCAACGGGTTATACGCGTAGTAGATACGGAACGGCGCATTCACCACCGGCAGGATCACCTGGATCTCGGCCCCATTCGACATCCTCGGGACAAAGTTGGTCCCCGGAACCGTCTTCAGGAAGTAAGGAAAGCTCACCTGCTGACCGCCAAAGCAGGCTCCATTCACGACCTCGGGACATCCATACGACGGACTTGTCAGCTGCGTCTGGCCCGCCACACTCTGCCGCAACTGACTCGGCTGCGCGTTGAAGTTCAACCCAAAGTCCGTAAAGAACGCAAACGTCACCTGGCTGACGATCGGGATCCGGTACTCAAGATTGCTCGTCAGACTCGTGTCTCCGCCGATCGAAACCAGACGGTAGATCGGCAAAGGAACCGTCACGTTTCCAAGGTTCGCGTTCGTCGGATCCCGCGGAATCGGGGACCCATCCGGGTTCTGCAGATTGAACTGAATCCGGTTCGGAATAAACGTATAGGGCGAAGACGACCGAATATCAAAGCCGCGCACGTCCGACTCGCCACCGCCATACAGCCGATTCTGAGGCGGCGCGACCTCTCCCGCAAACCCCGCCACATGCGCCACCTGCACGCGATATCCAAGCACATTGTGACCTTCGCGGTTCACCCGCAGGCCCTTCATCGGAAAGAACTGCCGGTAACTGGCCACAGGCGAGTAGTACTTCACATTGCCGCCGATACCCGCAAGCTGCACCGCCACGTTGAAGTCCTTGCCCGTATGCGGTCCAACCGCGCGGTCAAGGCTCGAAAACGTAAACGACGGCGTGGCAACCGAGGTAATAATGCCGTTCAGCTGATTCTGGCCCGCCACCCCGGAGCGAAACGCCAACGACTGAAACACATTGCGCGTGTTGTCATTGAAGGTCGTAACGCTTGATCGCGTCAGCGAATAAGATAGACCCGCGCGCGTCACACCCTTCAGCGCAAACAAATGCCGCAAGGGCTGGCTCGCCGAAAGCGTAAGTCCGGTAGTCGCCTGGTTATAGTTCGTCAGCAAAGATTGCTGCGCATTGCTCAGGTTCGGATTAGTATTTCCGGCAATGGCATAACTCTTCGCAGGATTGTAGTCATACTTACTCGTAAATACCTGAAATCCAACCGAGAGCGGCTTGTTCCGGAGATAAGGCTCCGTAAACCCAAAGCTCAAATTACGCGAAAGGTCCCCGATATTCGCCTGCAGCGACAACGTCTCACCTAAGCCAAGGAAGTTATTGGTCTGGTAATTCAAGCCAATAAAAGTTCCGGAAAGTCCGGAGATGCCGCCGTTCAATCCAATCGAGTTCTTTCCTTTTTCCTTTAGCTTCAGCAAGAGGTCGACCGTACCCTCTTCCGCGTTCTGCCGACTCTCCGAATCCTGCTCCGCCCTCAGCGGCTCAAAGTAGTTCAGCTGATTCAGCCGAAGGATCGACAGATCCCACAACTGGCTGTTGTACTGCTGCCCTTCCTCAAGCAACAGCTCACGCCGAATTACCTTGTCGCGCGTAACGGTGTTGCCCGTAAATTCAATCCGCGAAACGTAATACTTCTTTCCTTCCGCAATATCGATGTCGAGATACACCAGCTTCTTCGCCTCATCCACGCGCGGCGTAGGTGTGCCGGTGAAGTTGATGAAGCCAAGCTGACCGTATGCCTTCTGCAGCTGCGTCAGACCCTTGCCGAACAGCGAAGCGTTGAAGTACTCGCCATCCTTCTGCGCAAACTGTGCACGCAACACGCGCGTGTTCGTCACCGCTTTGTTGCCCGTAAACGTGATGCCGCCCAACCGGTAGCGCTCGCCCTCTTCGATCGGCAAGAGAATGTCGATGCGCTTTCCATTCGATGGCCTGAGCGTAAACGGATTCAGGCCGCCCGCGTCGCGCACATGCGTCTCCGGCTCGCCGGTCAACGCCTTGAAGTACCCGCGATCGCGATACGCCTGCCGAACCCGCTCCGCGTCCTCATCCAGCTTGCTCGCGTCAAACGTCTTCGCAAACAGATTCTCAAAAATAATCGAGTGCGGTATGCCGATCGGCCGAAGATTCTTCATCGCCGCGCGCAGCGTCCGATCACTCAGGCTGGTGTTGCCCTGAAACACAATCTTCCCGACCTTGACCGTCGGTCCTTCCTTGATCCTGAAAGTCAAGTCCACCGACGCCGGCGGAGACGTCTTGATCTCCGTCCGAATCGTCGCAAACTGGTGCCCGTGCTCGGCCAGCAACTCCTTCAGCACCACCTCGGCACGCTTGATCCGCGTCGGGTCATACTGGCTCTCGACCGTCAGCCCCACCTTCGCCTTCTTGAACCGATCCAACACATCCGACTGCGAAACCGCGTTCAGGCCCGTGTAGTTGATCGCCTTGATCGTCGGCTTCTCCCGCACATAGATCACCAACTGCACGCACCCCGGCGTATCCACGCGCTCAATCCGAACATCCTCAAAGTAGCCCGTGTTCCAGAGAGAATTGAAATCCCGCTCCACCAGCGTCGGATCGTACAGGTCCCCCGGGTGCGAAAACAGTCGCGCCAGCACTGACTCCTTCGGGATCCGCCGATTGCCGATCACCGATGGCTGACACAAGGCCTGGGAGTTGCCCGCCGGCGGCACGGCCGCCGCATTCGTCTGAGCCGGAGCCGCCCCAGCCTGCGTCGGAGCCTCAGCCCCTGCCCCAGTCCCAGTCCCAGTCTGAGCCTCAAGCGACACCCCGCCCATCGCCAACATCGTGGCAAACACCGCCGCCAACACACGGAAACAAAAGCTCTGACGCTTGCCGGCGTACTCTGTCCTGCCTTGGGGGGAGCTTGCGCCCTCTCGGTCTACGGTAAAGATAACTACACCCTCGGTGCTCTTCGTGATCGCGCCCTTGCAACACATCTTGGCGAAGCTCGATTATATGGGAGCAGACGCAGGCTTAGCGAGTCGCCGCCCCCGCAACCGGCTTATTCGCCATGTCCGGCGCCAGCTGCTCGTCCACCACCTTGTACCCCTCGGGCACCGCCAGCAGAGCCGCCGCCGGCTCGCCCAAACTGATATCCCCCAACGTCAGCACATCCGTTCCCGACTTCGGACTCTGCCGCGTCACCGACACATTCACCTGCAGGTACGGCGAGTACCAGATCTCCTTTTTGCTGATCATCGGCCGATTGTTTCCCTCCGCATCCGCCCGCAGCGTCAGCGTCTCGCGCGTTCCCGTCGTGTCCTGCCCGGCCCTCTGCGCATGGCCGAGATCCGTCCGCTCCAGATACTCATTCGTCCCCACAGGGCCGGCCGGCAGCACCGGCGCATGCGTCCCCGGGCGCACCGTCATCACCCGGCAGAACTTCACCGCCGGGTAGCATTGCGTGCGCGTCCGCTTCGTCATGTCGATCAGGACGAAGTAGTTCAGCCTCGGCTCCGAGGTCACGCTCGCCGGCAGCATCTGTCGGTTCTCCAGCCGCACCGCCCCGCGCTGTCGCGAGCCACCTGGTTGAACGTGTGCCGCGTCATCGTGCCGCCGTCTTCCATCACCCGCGTCGCTTCAATCAGCACCGTTCCTGTAAACGGCACGTTCGGGATCGGCGTCATAAAGATGCCGTCAATGTGCTCCCACGTGTTCCCATCCGGAGCCCGCATCACACCACTCATCACACCACTGCTCTCCGTCTGCGCTCCCCAAGGACCCACATCTCCCAACGTAAGCACCGCTGCCAGCACCAAAACCAGCCGCCCGAAAGATCTCATCCTCACCCCCCACATCCGCAAATCAGAAATCCCAATCAAAAATCCAGATAGAGAATAATCGATCCACCCCCCAGGGAAGATCTGATCAAGTCTGCTCCGTTGTAGTTCTGCTTTTCTTGTTGTCAACTCCAGAGGAAATCTGCAGTTGTCCTTGCTTTCTCGTTGTCACTCCCAGACGGAACCTGCGGTTGTTCTTCGAGTTGCTTGTTCTTCACCATCACGTAATCCGCTCTAACTCTCCAACTCCGCCCAAATCACAAACTCCTGCTCCGCCGAATCCCAACGCACCGTCAGCACATTCGGCTGGCAGCAGACCTGGCATTCCTCCACATACTTCTGCTTCGATCCGCCAGACTCGTCCACCGTCGTCTCCACCCACTCAAAGCACCCGGCACACTGAAAGCTCGCGGCATACATCCAGCTCTAGTCCCGCCCCGCCAGCACCCGCGCAAACACGTCACTATCCACATTGCCGCCGCACAAGACCGTCCCGACCCGCGCCCCCGCAGGCCGCTTCTCCATCAGGAGCGCCGCCAACCCAATCGCGCCCGCACCCTCCGCCACGTTGTGCGTCGCTCTGAAGTAGATCCGCATCGCCTCTTCGACCGCATCGTCACTCACCTCAACCACACGATCGAGGCCCGCTCGCAAGATCGCCAGCGCCGTTGGGTCCGGCACGCGGCAAGCCACGCCATCCGCCACCCGTGTCTCCGCCGCGCACGCCACCACACGCCCAGCCTCAAACGACCGCGCCATCGCCGGAGCCCCGCTCGAAACCACACCCACCACCCGCGTCCCGAGGCCGAGCGCATCCCGCGCCGCAATCATCCCGCACGCTCCCGAACCCATCCCGATCGGCACATACACCTCCACCATCTCCGGCGACCGGCGCAAAAACTCCATCGCATACGTCGCAACCCCACACACCAGCCGAGGATCAAAGCTCGGCACCGAGTGCCACCCGTTCGCCTCCGCCATCGCCCCCGCACGCTCGCGCGCCGCCTGGAAGTCCTGCCCAAACTCCACCAACTCCGCCCCCAGCCCCCGCATCGCCGCATTCTTCTCGCGGCTATTGCCCTCGGGCGCCACGATCACCGCGCGCAGCCCCGCCTCCCTGGCCGCAAACGCGATCGACTGCCCATGATTGCCGCGCGTCGCCGCAACCACCGTACGCACCTCCGGCCGCGATCTCCGCAGCCAATCCATATACACCAGACCGCCCCGAATCTTGAACGCCCCCACCGGCGTGTGATTCTCATGCTTCACCCACACCTCCACACCCGCCCGCGCGTTCAGGAGCGGCCACGTGTACTCAGGCGTCGCCGGCATCGACCGATACACCACCTCCGCCGCAACCTCCATCTCCGCCAACGTCGGCAGCGCCGTCCGCTCCTCGATCTCCACCATCGCTCTAGCCCCTCCTTCTGCCGTCCGCTCTAGACCTGCGCCACCGGACCCTGCGGCCGCCCCGCGCCATCCACATAGTGAAACTGCTCGGCAGCACTCCCCTGCTGCACCCGGGTCGCACCCTTTTCCGCAAGCACCTTTCCCTGCTGTCCGATCTGCCGCGCAGCCGAGATCGCCTTTGTTCCCGCGGCATTCAACAGCCGGTTCACACGTTCACTGTCGTCCGTATCATAGGCCGCTGAACGCTCGCATCCGCAAGCTCGACCGCGTGCTCGCCGATAAAGGCCACGACTCAGCTGCTATCGTAGCCAAAGTCGAAAGCCTGGGCGCAACAGCCGTCATCCCAAGCCGCAGAAACTGCAAAGTGTAGCGAACCTATTAGACGCGAAATCTACAAACAGGACATCCGCACACATGAACGCCAGAACTCCACCGATGAACCCGCGTCTCTTCCGGCTAATACCACCCATGGCGTGCCTCATTTATCCGACGCTGGTGTCGTGCATTTCTGGCGTGTCACCATTCTTCTTAATACCTGTAATCCTGATTCCGATTTGCTGCGGTTACGTTGCGTTTCACCTCGCCGGCACCGGCTTTTTGAAAGCAAACGCGATTGCTCATTTCGCTGTTGGGGCGCCTGCCCTGTACTCCCTCATGGGGCAGTGGCTCGATTCGCAGAAGCTATTTCCGTTCCAAGCCAACGAAGTCTGGATCGCCTTCTGGTTGTTGTTAACAGCGCTATCTCTTGCTGACAAACCGGCCATCGGCTCTCAATCGTCCCCATCCTCCCGCCTTGCGACGATCCACGGAATTTCTGCTGTTCCAATCGTGCTGTTTGCGGCCCTTCACCTTACGAATCATTCCGTAGGGCTGTGGGGCGCGCAAGCGCATATTGCCTTCATGCTTCAGGCTCGCCGTGTTTACCGCAATCCTGCGATAGAAAGTGCTCTCGTGTCCTGTTTTGCATTCCAGTTTGCGACCGGGATCGTATTGACATGGAGGGGGATCGCTCGGGAGCTTGCCGACGATTGGATGAAGCGACTCCAAAGGGTCTCGGGGGCCTATGTTGCCGTCTTTCTCATGTCGCACTTCAGTGCTGTCGCGCGTGCAAGGTATCTCCGACACAGCGACACGAATTGGACTTGGCTCACTTCCTACAATCTCCTCACGGATAAATGGAGTGCCCGGCTCACTCCGTACTACTTCCTTGGCATCGTTGCGTTGAGCCTGCATGCGGCATGTGCCGTGCGCTTCGTGCTGATGGCCCACGGCACCAAGCCGTCAGCAGCAAATCGGATCTTTGGCGTACTCGTGGGTTCTGGATCGATTGCTGCCATAGCCATTATGGTCGGCCTCGTTCGAGGTTCAATCCATGCGCAATCGCATCGAACGCTGCTTCAACCGCCTCAAGCACTTCCGCCGGCTCGCCACACGCTACTGCAGATCAGCCATCAACTTCAGAGCCACTGTCGCCCTGGCTTGCTCATGGATACACCTCAGCCGATATGTCGATACGCTCTAGCGACCTTGACCGCCCGCCGGACCTCCACCAACGTCGAGTAAAACGTCGGCCCCGCGCCCATATCCGTCAACGTCTCGCTCGTCAGCACGTTGATGTTTTTGCCGTCGCGCGCCAGCTTCGCCCAATCCAGCCGCGCCGCCACGGTCCCCGGTCCCACCCGGCTCTCCGTCCCCGCCGCAACGTGCGCCCGCAGCTCCACCGACCCACGCCCGTTCCACACGTCCACCACGTCCCCCGTCACAATCCCGCGCGGCATGGCATCGGCTTCGTGCATCTCGAGCAGATCCTCGGTCCGCGACTCCATCCGTCGCTGCACCGCCCCATTCGCAAACGTCGTATTCATAAAATTGTCCGCCTTCCGCGGCAAGAGCTCCAGCGGGAACGCCCCACCCGCCCCACGCCCACCACGCGACTCCGCCGGCGCACAAAACTCCGGCGCCGGCAAGAGCTCGCCCCGTCCGCTCGGCGTCCGAAACCACTCTCTCGTCGAGAACGGCAGCACCTCGCCCGCCGCATTCTCGGGCAGCGTCAGCGCCACATGCCCCTCGCGCTCCATCCGCTCCCGCGTCACCCCACTGAACCACGGATGGTCACCGCGCAGAGCCTGATCGATCAACGCATCTTCACGTTCGGCAAAGCATCCCTCTTCAAATCCCATCCGCTGCCCCAACTCGCCAAACATCCGCACATTGCTCCACGCCTCACCCAGCGGCGCAATCGCCTGCTCCGAGATCCCCGCAAAATAATGCCCGTACGCCCCCTGCACATCCGTCGTCTCGAGAAACGTCGGCGCCGGCAGCACCACATCCGCATAATCCGTCGTGTCCGTGAAAAACTGCTCATGAACCACCGTGAACAGATCGTCCCGCCGCAACCCTCGCAGCACATCATTCGAGTTTGGCGCGATCGCCGCCGGGTTCGAGTTGTACACAAACATCGCCTTCACCGGAGGCCCGCCCACGCCCGCATCCGGCTCCGTCAGCGCCCGCCCCAAGAGACTCATATTCACCACCCGCGACGGCCGGCCGAGCGGACTCTTCAACATCAGCTCCGGCATCTCCAGAGCCGCCTTGTTGAACGGAAACGCGCCGCTGGTTGACAGCTGCACACCTCCGCCGCGCCGCTTCCACGCCCCCACCAGCAGCGGCAACATCGCGATCGCCCGCGCCGACGCACCCCCGTTCTCGCTCCTCTGCACACCATAGTTCAGCCGGATCACCGGCGGCCTCCCCGTCCGGTCATGACACGTCGCATACGCCCGAGCCAGCCTCACCACCTGCTCCGCCCCCACCCCCGTCCCGCGCTCAACCACCTCCGGCCGATGCTCGTCTCGCATCGCATGCGCCCGCAGCTCGTCCACACCGTTCGCACAAGCAGCCAGATACTCCCGGTCCTCCAAACCCTCGCGAAAGATCACATGCATCATCCCCAGCGCCAGCAAAGCATCAGTCCCTGGATGGATCGCGATGTGTTCGTCCGCCAGAGCCGCCGTCCGCGTCCGGTACGGATCGATCACCACCAGACGCGCCCCGCCCCGCCGCGCCGCCTCGATAAACGGCCACAGATGGATGTTGTTGCCATGGACATTCGCTCCCCACGCAATCACCATCCCCGCGTGGGCGAAATCCTCCGGCCGCGTCCCCAGCTTCACACTGTACACACTCGCAAACGCCTCTCCGCCGGCCGTCGAACAGATCGTCCGGTCCAGCCGCGAAGCCCCCATCCGGTGAAAAAACCGCCGGTCCATCGACCCATACCCCAGCTGCCCGATCGTCCCGGCATAGCTGTACGGCAACACGCTCTCCGGCCCATGCTCCGCCGCAATCCCACCGAGCTTCGCCGCGATCTCCTCCAACGCCTCGTCCCACGAAACGCGCTCAAACACCTCCATCTCCCGCCCACGCCCCACCGGTCCCTTCGCCACCCCCGCCCGCCGCCGCATCGGGTACAACATCCGCTCCGGGGAGTACACCCGATCCAAAAACTTCGCCACCTTGCCGCACAAAAACCCGCGCGTCACCGGGTGCGCCGGGTCCCCACGCAACGACACCGCCCGCCCGCTCCCCTCCTCGACCGTCACCAAGACCCCACAGCTGTCCGGGCAGTCCAGCGAACACACCGCGTGCACCGTTCGCGCCGTCTCGCCGATCGCATCGATACCTGTACATTCTAGGCTGTAGTCAACATATTCACTTCTGCTGGTTGCCTCACCGCCCTCGCCTTTCTAGTCGTCATTCCCGAAGGGAATCTGCTTCTGCCTTTGCCATTGCCTTCTCGTGGAGCTCACCTCCCCCTCGCCCCGGAAATCGGGATGTATCCTCGATCTCAAGAGGGGAGCCGCCACCTTAGAACCCCTCGCGCAAGGTCGAGGTCGGCAGCAGCCTCAACCCGCGACAAAGCCCCTCAGCCTGCGACAAAAAAGGTGTCCCATGAAGCTCGGCTCCCCCCGCCTCCTCGTCCTCCTCTCGCTCCTCCTGCTCCCCCCCGTTCTCGCCGCCCAGGACCCCCAGCTCCACACCGCCAGCCCAACCGAGCTCGCCTGCGTCAAAGTCCTCCTCGCCCAGGAGACCGCCTGGAACAAGGGCGACCTCGACACCTTCGCCCAGGCCTACAAAGACTCCCCCGACACCCTCTTCATCTCCGGCACCATCAATCGCGGATTCGCCGGCATGCTCAGCAACTACCACCGCGAGTACCCCAACCGCGCCAGCATGGGCACCCTCAGCTTCTCCGAACTCGAAGTCCACCCACTCGACGAGAACTTCGCCGTCGTCATCGGCAAATACCACCTCGAACGCAACAAAAAACAAGGCGGCAACGCCGACGGCCTCTTCTCCCTCGTCTTCGAAAAAACCGACAAAGGCTGGAAGATCGTAGTCGACCACACCACCTAACAAGCCTCCATCCACCCAGACCGGCGCACCACCTTGTTAGAATCGGACCCGAGGCTGCGGATGACCTTTCACATCACACTCGAAGCCGCGGAAGATGGCTGGGTCGTCGCCGAGTGCCCCGCCTTGCCCGGCTGCGTCTCGCAAGGCAGAGACGAGGAAGAAGCTATCGCCAACCTGCGTGAAGCAGTCACCGCATGGATGTGGGCAGAAGATCAGAAAGCCTTGAAGAACTTGCCGGCCGACCAGCAAAGCATCCTAATCGCGGTGTAGACCGGTTTTCCTCACACCCCACCGCGGTTCCTTCCTCTGCACAACGGCTGCGCGGAACCTATTCACTACTCTTGGTGCAGTCACATGGGAACTCTCGCAAACATCTCCGGCAAGGACACAGCGAAAGCGTTCGCTCGTGCGGGCTGGCAAAGAGCAGGTCAGGTCGGTAGCCATCTTGTGATGACGAAGGAAGGTCGCCGGGCAAACCTCTCAATCCCACAGCACAAGGAGCTCTCGATCGGTCTCCTCCGCAAGCTCATACGAAGCGCAGAGATGACCGTCGATGAGTTTCTCGACCTGCTTAGATAGAACCCACATCCACCCCGAGGGTCCAAATGATCCACTCCCGCCGCACATTCCTCCGCACCTCCACCCTCACCGCCGCCGCCTCCACCCTCGCTCCGCACCTCCTCTTCCCAGAGCAGACCACCCAGCAAACACCCGCGCCCCCAATCACAGACCGCCTCGCCCAGATGCGCGCCAGCGCCGCCTCGGCCAAGATCACCACCCAGACCCTGCGCGGCAACGTCATCTGCCTCATGGGCTCCGGCGGCAACATCGCCGTTCTCTCAGGCCCCACAGGCGGCGGAAAATCGGACGGCAAACTCCTCGTCGACTCCGGTTACAGCACCTCGCATCCCCAGGTCGCCGCCGCCCTCCAGAGCATCAGTCCCGCCCCCATCGCCGTCCTCATCAACACCCATTGGCACGCCGACCACACCGACGGCAACGAGTGGATGCACACCGCTGGCGCCGAAATCTTCGCACACGAAAAAACCCGCGAACGCATGAGCACCACCCAGCACGTCGCCGCCTTCAACATGACCGTCCCGCCCTCACCCCCAGGCGCCCTCCCCACCGTCCTCTTCTCCGACACCAAAACCCTCACCGGCAACGGCAGCACCATCACCCTCACCCACTATCCGCCCGCCCACACCGACACCGACATCGCCGTCCTCTTCACCGACGCCGACATCCTCCACACCGGCGACACCTGGTTCAATGGCATCTACCCCTTTATCGACTACTCCACAGGCGGCAGCATCGACGGCATGATCCGCGCCGCCGACCGCAACCTCGCCACCGCCACGGCCAAAACCATCATCATCCCCGGGCACGGCCCCGTCGGCAACCGCGCCCAGCTCCAGCAGTTCCACGACATGCTCGCCGGCACCCGCGACACCGTCGCCACACTCAAGCAGCGAGGCCTCACCTTCGACGAAATCGTCGCAGCCAAACCCACCGCACCCTTCGACAGCAACTTCAAGCCACTCGGCCCACCCGACTTCTTCGTCCAGCTCGTCTACCAGGGCGTCTAGAACGGCACTCCGAGGTCACACCTAAACAAAAATCCACAACATAAAGCAAAACACAGACACAAAGCAAAAGGGCCGAGCACCCAAGCTCGACCCTCCCCCATCGCCGCGCCGAAGGCGCTTCCCGCCGTCCGCGCAGGACCCCTCCGCGCAGCACTCAGACCGTCATGATCTCCTTCTCCTTCGCCTTGTACAGCTCCTCCACCCGCTTGATCTCCGCATCCGTCAGCTGCTGAATCTCATCATTCGCCCGCTTCTCATCGTCGGCCGAGATCAACTTATCCTTGGCCGCCTTCTTTACCTGATCGTTGCCGTCCCGCCGAATATTCCGGATCGCCGTCTTATGATCCTCGAGCGCCTTGTTCAGCTGCTTCACCACATCCTTGCGGCGCTCCTCCGTCATCGCCGGCACCGGCACCCGAATCACCTTTCCGTCCGTCATCGGATTCAGCCCCGTCCCCGACGTCCGAATCGCCTTCTCGATCGCCCCCACCATGCTCACGTCATACGGCGTCACCAGAATCAGCGTCGGCTCCGGCGTACTCACCTGCCCCATCTGCGCCACCGGCGTGTCCGTCCCGTAGTAGTCCACCTTCACCTGGTCCAGCATATGGACGTTCGCCCGACCCGTCCGAGCCGACGCCAAATGCGCCCGAAAATCCTCCACCGAACGCTCCATCCGGCTCTTCAGCTCCTGATGCACATCCTTCAACGCTACAATCGTTGCCATCGCCGATGCCATGTCTTCACATCTCCCAAATCAAAAGAAAAACCTCTCCCATCTTAGAGCAGAACCGCCCGCCCCCGCCTCTCACTGCGGCCACCTCGGCGCCACCGAGTTCGCCCGCCCCGGGTCCACCACCCGCGTCCCTGGGTTCAGATACATCACCGAATTCATATCGCCCCGGGTCACAATCACGTCCGCATCCTGCACCTCAATCCAGTTCCTGTTGCCGTCCACATACACCGCCGTGCATCTGCCCTCGATCGTCAAATAGCCCCCATTGCCCAGCACATGCACCGCGTTGTGCTGGCATTGCACCCCCTGCTCCAGCTTGTCGCCGGAGATCCAGACATCCTCCGCCACAGCCTCCTTCCGCCGCGATCGAGCCCCCGCCACCGCCACCCCAAGCAACACAACTCCAGCCCAAAGCCCCATCCTCCGAACACCGAAACGTCCCATCTGACCTCTGACCAAAACCCACCCCCTGAAGCTCCACTTCAACAAACAAACGCTCCCACCTCAACAAACAGAAACTCCACTACAACCGCCGCAGCCGCCGGCAAGCCTCCGCCAACTCCTCGTCCTTCTTCGCAAAACAGAACCGCAACAAGCTCTGCGCGCGCTCCACCTCCGGCCGGAAAAACGCCGTCCCCGCCACCGCCGCCACCCCTGTCCGCCTCAAGAGATCGCGCGCCTTCTCCGCCGCCGTCCCTCCCCCCAGCCGCGACGCATCCGCCAGGATGTAGTACGCCCCGTCCGGCACACACGGCGCCAAACCCGCCCCGCGCAGCGCCTCCAAAAGCATCTCCCGCTTCACCCCGTACTCCCGCTTCAATCCCGTGTAAAACTCCGCCTCCAACCCCTCCAAACCATCCGCCACGCCATGCTGCAGCGGAGCCGGCGCACACACATACAAAAGATCGTGAAAGTACCCGATCGAAGGCGTCCACCGGCGGTCCGCGACACAGTACCCGACCCGCCACCCCGTCACCGAAAACGTCTTCGAAAACCCCGAAATCAGGATCGTCCGCTCTCGCATCCCCGGGATCGACGCCGCGCTCACATGCTCCGCGTCCCCAAACACAAAGTGCTCATACATCTCGTCCGTCAGCACAAACAAATCGTGCTCCGTCGCAATCTCGGCCAGACACTCCAGCTCCGCCCGCGTAAACACCTTGCCCGCCGGATTGGACGGCGTATTGATCACAATCGCCCGCGTCCTCGGCGTAATCGCCGCCCGCACCGCCTCCGACCGCATCTCCCATCGCTCACCCTCGAGCGGCGCCACCACCGGAACCGCCCGCACCGACCGCAGCGTAGCCAGGTGATACCCATAAAACGGCTCAAAAACCACCACCTCATCGCCTGGGTTCAGCAACGCCATCGCCGCCGCATGGAACGCCGCCGTCGCGCCCGAAGTCACCAAAACCTCATGCTCCGGATCCACACCTCCATTGCCGAGCGACGCCTCCACCTTCGCCGCAATCGCCCGTCGCAACCGCCCGATCCCGTCCAGCCGCGTGTAGATGTTGTGCCCATCCCGGATCGCCCGCGCCGCCCCCTCAGCCACGATCGGCGGCACCGCCGTGTCACAGATCCCCTGCGCCAGGTTGACCCCGCCCGCCTCATCCGACAAGACGCTCATCGCCCGGATCTCCGACTGAATAATCTCCGGGGCAAGCTCCGAAACGCAGAGCGAAGAGACGCTAGAAATTCCAGTCATGCTCGTCATAAGAGTGAAAGAAGTAGAACACGCCCGCCCCTGCTCCCGAAAGGAATCTGCCCCTGCCCTTGCCGCTGCCTATGCACTCGCTCTCTTAGTTGTCATTCCCGAAGAGAATCTGCGTCTGCCGTTGCCGTTGCCTCTGCCCTTGCCCTTGCTCTTGCTCTTGCTCTTGCTCTTGCTCTTGCTCTTGCTCTTGCTCTTCTAGTTGTCATTCCCGAAGGGAATCTGCTTCTGCCGTTGCCTTTGCCTTTGCCTTTCTAGTTGTCATTCCCGAAGGGAATCTGCTTCTGCCTTTGCCTTTGCCTTTCTAGTTGTCATTCCCGAAGGGAATCTGCTTCTGCCGTTGCCGTTGCTTGTTTCGCGCCCGACCCCCGCAGCGCCACGGCCCCGCGCCCCACCAAGTACCACCACGGGAACGCACCCACAAATCCCCATCGCATCCACGCCCGACAGTGCTATGCTTCAGGCGAAGGAAATACGAAATGCTCCTCGCCCTCGTCGCGCTCTCGGCCCTCACGCTCCTCGCCGTCCTCTTCCTCCTCCTTCGCGCCCCCGCACCCCCTGCCCCAGCGCCGGCAACCGACCCGCGCCTCCTTGAACTCAGCGGAACCCTCCCCACCCAACTCACCCGACTCGAAGCCGCCACCGAGGCCCGCTTCGCCGCGCTCGATCACCACCTGCGCCAAACCGTCGCCGCCCTCCAGACCGACCTCAGCACCCACCGCCGCGACGCCGCCGCCGACGCCCAACTCCACCGCGAACAAAGCCTCGGCGCCGCCCGCGATCTCCGCGAAGAGATCACTCGCATCGTCACCCACCTCGGCGGCACCCTCCACAACGGCCTGGCCGACTTCCGCACCCACTCCACCGACGGCCTCTCCGCCCATCGCGCCGACACCCGCGAAGCCGCCGAAACCCTTCGCCACGCCGTCAAACAAGACCTCGACGCCATCGGCCAGCGCCTGGCTCACTTCATCAGCGAAACCAGCCGCCATCAAACCGATGCTCGCGACGCCCTCCACAACCGCCTCACCTCCCTCGGCGAGGCCCAAACCACCCACCACGACAAGCTCCGCTCCACCGTCGAAGATCGCCTCCTCAACCTCAGCTCCACCAACGCCGCCAAACTCGAAGAAATGCGCCTCACCGTCGACGAAAAACTACACAGCACCCTCCACACCCGACTCACCGAATCCTTCGGCCAGGTCACCGGACAGCTCGAACGCGTCCACGCCGGCCTCGGCGAAATGTCCAAACTGTCCGAAGGCGTCGACGACCTTTCCCGCATCTTCACCAACGTCAAATCCCGCGGCGGCTTCGCCGAAGTCCAGCTCGGCATGCTCCTCGCCCAGATGCTCGCACCCTCGCAGTTCGTCAAAAACGCCCGCGTCAAACGCAACACCCAGGAGTGCGTCGAATTCGCCGTCCGCTTCCCCGGACACACCGGCGAAGTCCTCCTCCCCATCGACGCCAAGTTCCCCCGCGAAGACTGGGAACGCCTCGAAGCCGCCTACACCTCCAACCGCCCGGAAGAGATCCTCGCCGCCGGCAAATCCTTCGAAACCGCCATCCGCACCGAAGCGAAACGCATCTGCGAAAAATACATCAACGAGCCCGTCACCACGCCCTACGCCATCATGTTCCTCCCCACCGAAGGCCTCTACGCCGAGGTCATGCGCCGCGACACCCTCCAGGCCGAGCTCCAATCCAAATGCAAGGTCACCATCGCCGGCCCCAACACCCTCGCCGCCATCCTCACCAGCTTTCAAATGGGCTTCCACATGCTCGCCCTTCAGAAAAAAGGCGGCGAAGTCTGGAACGTCCTCAAGTCCGCCAAAACCGAGTTCGGCAAATTCGAACTCCTCATGGACAAAATGGAAGGCGACGTCAACAAGATCCACAAGACCATCGGAGACGTAGGCGTCCGCACCCGAGCCATCAATCGCACCCTCCGCGAGGTCGGCGAAACCGACGCCCCATCCCCCACCGGAAACCTGCTCTCCTTCGACGAAGCCCACACGGGCATCGCACCCCTCCTCGCCGCTGCCGGGGACAGAGACTAGCGCACCCACCTGGCGCAACTCCAGCCCACGCTCAGTACAATGGAAGGAGAGGAAAAGATCTCCATCTCCTAAATCAGGCATCGTCGGCTAGAGCCTCCGAAGAACAAACCCCCTGACAGACGAGATCCAGACCTATCCATCCTGTTTTGAATATTTTGCAACCTCTCGTATACCCCCCCGGGGGTACCCAACGCTTCTACAGCCGAAGCCCCACGGCCCTGGCCCTCACCCTTCTCCTCCCCAGCGCAGCCGTCGTCGAGCACAGATCTTTCGCCCTCCGCCCCATCTCCCCGGCCGGACGCCCCTCCATGCACCCCCCGGTGCTTTACACTCTGTAAGGCGGTACAAAGTCGTACCACCATTAAAGTGTGCGGACAACCGAGTGAATCCCCACTCTCCTCCATCGTCCGCGCATCCAAAAAACGTAAAAGAAAATATCAGGAGATCCACACAATGGCAGCAGTAGACGAGAAAGTGAAACAAATCATCGTCGAGCAGCTTCAAGTCGATGAAGCCGAAGTAACCCCCGGCGCAAGCTTCCAGGAGGACCTCGGTGCCGATTCGCTCGACGTCGTCGAACTTGTCATGCAGTTCGAAGAAGCCTTCGACATCCAGATCCCGGACGAAGACGCCGAAAAGATCAAGACCGTCAAAGACGCCGTCGATTACATCGAAAAAAGCCAGAAGGCAGGAAAGTAGCAGAGATGTCCGGAGAGATCCAAACGGAGCGGAGGCGCGTCGTCGTCACTGGCATCGGTCTGCTCTGCGGCGTCGGTAAAACCGCACCCGAGGTCTGGACTGGCCTGCTCGCCGGCAAAAGCGGCATGAGCACCATCAAAGCCTTCGACCTCACCGGACACTCCGTTCGCTTCGCCGCCGAGGTCAAGGACTTCGACCCCCTCGCCTTTATCGACAAAAAAGAAGCCCGCAAAATGGGCCGCTTCATCCACTTCGCCATCGCCGCCTCGGACGAGGCCATGAAGCACTCCGGCCTCCAGGTCACCCCCGAGATCGCCGATCGCTTCGGCGTCCACATCGGCTCAGGCATCGGCGGCTTCGACGTCATCGAGCGAGAGCACTCGGCCATGCTCGCCGGCGGCCCGCGCAAAATCTCCCCCTTCTTTATCCCCGGTTCGATCGTCAACCTCGCCGCCGGTCACGTCTCCATCCGCTACAACGCCAAAGGCCCCAACGAGGCCACCGCCACCGCCTGCACCTCGTCCGCGCACTCCATCGGCGACGCCTTCCGCATCATCCAGCGCGGCGACGCCGACGCCATGATCGCCGGCGGCACCGAAGCCGCCATCACCCCCATGGGCGTCGGCGGTTTCGCCGCCATGAAAGCTCTCTCCACCCGCAACGACGACCCCGAACACGCCTGCCGCCCCTGGGACAAGGACCGCGACGGCTTCGTCGTCGGCGAAGGCGCCGGCATCCTCATCATGGAAGAGCTCAGCTTTGCCCAGGCCCGCGGCGCCAAGATCCTCGCCGAAGTCATCGGCTACGGCATGTCCGCCGACGCCTTCCACATGACCGGCATGGCCCCCGAAGGCGAAGGCTGCTTCCGCGCCATGACCGCCGCTCTCAAGGTCGCCGGCATCGCCCCTGACCAGATCGACTACGTCAACGCCCACGCCACCTCCACCCCCCTCGGCGACGCCCTCGAGTCCAAAGCCATCGAAAACGTCTTCGGCGAACGCGCCCTCAATCACAAGCTCCTCGTCTCCTCCACCAAGTCCATGACCGGCCACCTGCTCGGCGGCGCCGGCGGCCTCGAGGCCGGCATCACCATCCTCGCCATGCAAAACGGCATCGCCCCGCCCACCACCAACATCGTCGAACTCGACCCCAGCTGCCGCCTCAACTACGTCCCCAACACCCCCCAGCGCTGCGAGATCAACTACGCCCTCTCCAACTCCTTCGGCTTCGGCGGCACCAACGGCTCGCTCGTCTTCAAACGCTGGCCCGATCTCCAGAACGCATAGAAAATCCGCTCTAAACGTACAAAACAGTCCTATGCAATCCCAAACCACGCTCGGCGGAACATGGACGTTTCCGGGCACGTCCATCAGCGTACATCGCATGGGCTACGGAGCCATGCAGCTTGCAGGACCCGGCGTCTTCGGTCCGCCAAAGAGCATCGACGCCGCCGTTGCCGTCCTGCGCGAGGCCGTCAAGAGCGGCATCAATCACATCGACACAGCGGATTTCTACGGCCCGCACCTCACCAACCAGATCATCAAGCAGGCGCTGCACCCCTACCCGAAAGATCTGACGATCGTCACCAAACTCAGCGCCCGCCGTGGCCAGGATGGTTCCTGGATGCCCGCCCTTTCGCCCACGGAACTCACGCAAGCCGTGCACGACAACCTTCAGAACCTCGGTCTGGACGTGCTCGACATCGTCAACCTCCGCAGCATGTTCGGTACCCACGGCCCTGCGGAGGGTTCGATCGAGGCCCCGCTCACCGCTCTGGCTGACCTCCAGCGGCAAGGTCTCGTGCGCCACATCGGCCTCAGCAACGTCACCCCCACCCAGATCGCCGAGGGCCGCCGTATCTGCGAGATCGTCTGCGTACAAAACCTGTACAACGTCGCGCATCGCGCCGACGATGCCCTCATCGACAACCTCGCCCAGGACGGCATCGCCTACGTCCCGTTCTTCCCTCTCGGCGGCTTCACACCGCTCCAGTCATCCATCCTCGACGACGCGGCTCAAACCCTGGGGACCACCCCGATGGCCGTAGCTCTCGCCTGGCTGCTCCAACGCTCAGCAAACATCCTCCTCATCCCAGGCACATCCTCGATCGAGCACCTGCGCGAGAACATCTCAGCCGCCTCGCTCCCTCTGCCAAGCGACATCCTCGACAAGCTCAACGCGATGGTCCCCGCCTAGAGCTCAATTGCGCCGCTTCGCATCTGCCGGGCCAGTGAGGGACGCCTCCGCTATATCAATCGCTGCATAAATCTGCCTCGGATCGGTCACCTCGATCCATTGCTTGGCCGTAACCACAAAGATCGTCGGTGTATGGCGTAAGCCAAGCCGGAACCCAAGCAGGCAGTCGGCCTGAACTTCATCAGCACACCGTCCGGAAGCGTCGAGAACAAACGGTATCTGGACATTATGCGAGCGCGCCCACATCCGGGCAAAGCTCTCAAGATCGTCCGGGCTCGCAATCCCAGACTGGTGCGCAAACACATCGTGCCGGAACTCCTCCGCCAACTTCGGCGAGACTTTGCCTTCTAAATAGCGAGCCTCGATCGCAGCCGCGCGCGACCACGCATGACCTTGAATAATGAAGTCATAGTGCACGCGCGGAATCCTGTACTTCTGCATGGCTGACCAGACAATCGGAGCCGCCTGTCCACATGCATAACATTCCAGATCCTCAAACTCGATGATCGCAATCTTTGCTCCGGCGGGCGGCTTCAGCATCGACGTGTCTCGGAACTGGGTCGCCCCCGCAGGCGGCACGGCCAATTGAGCCAGCAGAGGAGGCATTGCGAACAGAGCAACAGCGACAAGGCAGATAAGTTTCATGTGCCGATCTTACTCGCGCTCTTTGTCCGTCTACCCGCGGCCTACTGACTCCGGTTCGGCGACCACCGCAGCCCACCCCCAAACGTCTGCCGGTAAAACTCCCTCTGCACCGGATAGATCCCGCTCCCGTTATAAAACCCAAACACCTCGTTGTTCAGGTTCAGCCCATACGCCACAAACGTCAGACCCTTCGGTAACCGGTACGATCCCTGCATATCGATCTGCAGGTGCGAATAAAAGTAGTTGTCCCCACCCGGCCCGGTCGTCCCATCCCCATACTGCGCAATGTTCGGACCGTTGTACGTCATCCCCAGCCGCACCGACAGGTTGCGCCGGTCGTACGTCGGGCTAAAGTTATAGCTGTTTGGTGCCTGCCCGATCAGCGGCCGATTCAGGCTCGCCGTCCCCGCCGTCGGCCCATTCGCCGGCAAGCTCGCCTCTGAGTTCGTATACCCATAGTTCGCCGAAGCCCCAAGACCGCCCAACAACCCCGGCAAGTAAGTAAAGTGTTGCTGAAACGACACCTCAAACCCATACACATACCCACTTCCCGCGTTGATCGTCTGCTGCAAGAAGTACGCGCTGGTGTTTCCCGTCAGTGTCGGGTTTGCCGGCTCCGTCGTCCGCGTGGTCACGATCGGATCGCTCAGATGCTTGTAGAAGAATCCCGCTTGCAGCAGACCCGTGTGCGACAGACTCCGCTCGTATAGCAGATCCAGATTGTCCGCATACTCCGACTTGATATGGACGTTGCCGACGCTATAGCTCTGATACGCTTTGCCCGCGTTTGCCACGCCCTCAAACGGAATCAGATCCTGAAAATTCGGCCGCGAAAGCCCTCGCCCATACACCAGCCGAACGCCCGAGTCCGGCGTCAACGCATACCGCACCGAAGCACTGGGCAGCGGGTTGACGTACGACGTCGTCGCGCGCACCGGCGTCGTCCCCACACCACCCGCGTTCGTGGCGCCGATGTACCCCAGGTTGTTCTCGCTCGTCGCCTCCAGCCGCAGACCCACATTCACCCGAAACCGCCCAAAGTTCGTCGTGTTCATCAGGTACCCCGCAGTCACCTTCTCAACCTGGTCGAACGAATTGCCGAACACGCCACCCGAAACCGTCTGCGCCCCAAACGCCATCACCTTGTCCGCGTCCACCGTCGGCCCAAACGGACCGTAGTGCCCGCCATAGTAGTTCGGGTCCGAAAAGTCCGTACGCAGGAAATTCGTCATCGCCAACGTCGGATCTTCGCCCGGCAGCGTGGGCTTATACCTCGGCGTGTTCTGGTTCTCGAACTTGTGCTCGTTCCGGAATCGCCCGCCAAACTCAAACGTGCTCGCGTGTCCGGCCACGCTATACGGTATCGCCAGCGAGGCCCCAAAGCCCAGATCCACCTCCGGGCTGTACGTGTACTGCACCGTCCCACCCTGATAGAAGTACTTGCTCGGATCGAAGATATTCACACCATTCTGCGGATTGATGTGCGGAATCAGCGGATTCAGCAAGTCCAGCCCGTACGTGATGTTGTTCAGCGGATTCGTCGCACTCACCGGGCCGAAGTTGTAACGGGCATAGCCATCGTCGCGCGTCCTTGCGACCGACGCCTCCGTGTCCCAGTTCAACAACGCGCGCCGAAGCACATGATGACCCGCGATCTGCACCCCACCGATATCCTGCACCGGCCGCCGCCGAAGCGCCGAAAACGACACCGTTCCGTCCGGTCCACCCTGCGTCGGCGTCACAAACGTATTGATCTGCGGCGTGTAAATCCAGTCATCGCCAAAGTTGTCGAAGCGCGAGTACAGCCCCCGCAAAGACACGCTCGACGTGTCGCTGATCCGGTAGTCGACCGTCCCACCAAACCCCTGCCGATGCCGAAAATACCGGTAATCCCGCAGGTCGTACGTCCCCGTCACCGCCGGTCCAGGCTCCACGTCATTGATGCCGCGCCCATTCCAGTCGTAGCTCGCCGCGCCCAGCACGCCCAGCTTCTTGCCCGCGAGAAAGCGCTTCCCCAGCGTCCCGTCGAACTGGTACGCCGGCCGCCCCCCGATAATCGGCGTATACCCGCCCGTCGAATCCACATACACCGTCGGCCGGTCCTCCGCGCTCTTCGTCTGCAGATCGACCGACCCGCCAATCCCGTCGCCCTCCATATTCGCCTGCAACGTCTTGTTGATCTGGACCGACGCCACCAAGTCCGCCGGAATGATGTCGAGCTTGATCTGCCGCACCGTCTCCGGCGACGCAATCCTCACACCGTCCAGCGTCGTATTCGTCAGCCGCGGCTCCGTCCCACGCACCTTCACGTACTTGCCCTCGCCCTCGTCCCGCTCCAGCACCACACTCGGCAGTCGCCCAATGGCATCGGCCACGTTCGCGTTCGGCAGACTCGTAATCACATCCGCCGGCAACACATTAATGATGTTGTCCGCGTTGAACGTCCGGTTGATCGCCTCCACCTCGCCGCCCTCGCGCCCCGCATACACATCCATCCGCTGCGTGCTCTCCGCAATCTTCAGCGAAGCCTCCAGCCGCGTCGGCTGACCCGACACCAGCGTCACCGCCTGCGTAAACGTCTGAAATCCCGCATACGTCACCGTCACCGTGTAGACCCCGCCGTTCAACGCCGGAAACGTAAACAAACCCTGCGCATCCGTCGTCGCGGTCACCGCCCCAGGATCGACCGCGACCGCCGCCCCCTGCAGCGGCCGACCCTGCGCGTCCGTCACCGCCCCCGTCAGCGTCCCACGTCCCGCCTGCCCAAAGGCGCTCAAAGCAACAGCCGCCAAAACACACGAAATCGTAAATCCGGATACCGCAAAACGCATAAAGATCCTCGGCTCAAAACTCGAGCTGATCAAACAGGTTCGTAGAGAAACGTAAGTGGGAGCGTGCAGCCAAGACACACATCGGCTACACCAAACACTAGCCAACAGACGTTGCACAGCCTTTACAGCCGCGTGAACCCAGCGTGACATTGCCTCCGAACCGCTCTAAAGCAACGGAGGTATTGGCATAAAGGCATTTCCCGTCGTTGTCATTCCCAAAGGGAATCTGCTGTTGCTCTCTTGTTGCCATTCCCAAAGGAAATCTGCTGTGGCTCTCTTGTTGTCATTCCCAAAGGGAATCTGCTGTTGTTTGTTCTTCATACCCCCGCCTGATCCGCTCAGAGGACCTCTGATCAAGTCCCGTTTTGTTAAGGGCACGGCTTTAGCCGTGCCATAAGTGCGATAGTTGCCGCGCGGCTTAGCCGCTGAGGTACGCTGTTCCGCCAGCGCAGCCCTAAGTCAGAGGCTTCCTATTCCAAATTACGTGTGGTTGTACAGCCAGGTACGAGTCTCGGCATTCCGCTGTAGGTCTACATCCCGGACACAGATGTCATGGCCGTTTCACCATTGAAAAACGGCCCTCCACCACTTCATCCAGTTCACAGCAGCAGGAAAAATGCCCAAAACAGCTAATGCCAACCTAAGCGCCGGACGTTGCACACCCTTTACGACTGCGTCAGTCAGGCGTTACGAGCGCTCCAAAAAGGTCGCCTACAGCCCGCCCGCTCAGACCACCGCCCACAGCTTTGCCGCAATGTTCCCCTCACCAGCCATCGGTACCACATCCAAACCGCCGCCTCACCCAAACGCCGCAGCCAAACCCACACTCACCACCATCCCCACCAACCACCATCCCACCACCACCGCCGCCGCCTTTCCTCGCGAAACCCGCGCCACAATCGCCGTCCCAATCACCAGCAACACCAGCTGCCACAACCCGATCACATCAATAAATCCCAGCGCCGCCTTTAGCCATCCCGCCGCATCCGGCATGTAGTACGCCGGATTCGTCCCCACCGGATTCTTCATGTCGTACGCATCCGCGCTGTTGCCAAACAGAAGCGTCACAATCGACAACACCCCAATCAGCAGCTTCGGCAGCGACGCGTACATCCACACCGCAAACATCTGCCCAAATGTCGTCTGCGCCCCCAGCCCAAAGTTGAAGCTCGCCCAGTACAGCAACGCAAAGATCGCCACAAACACCAGAATGAACACAAACGAACCGTAGCTCGAGTACTTGTACCCCTTCGCCATCCCGCCCATCTGCGCGGACTTCTGCTCCGGCGTCAGCGACGCCAGCTTATCCTCCTGCTTCGGGTTCTGCCGAATCTGATTCTCCGCCACCCTCTGAAACCCAACCTGCCGGTCAACCACCACCGTCGTCGCCACCGACACCAGCACCAGCAACAGAAACGGCAGCCACCACCGCGTGCTCCGCAAAATATCCGTAAACGTCTTCGATGGAGCGACAAACACATCCACTACGCGCTCCACCTCGCTCAGGCCGCGACCTTGCCCCAGTCCCTGATCTAGTCCCTGATCCAGCCCCGTCCCGCCCGTCGTCGCCATCCTCAGCCTCCCTAACCGTTCCGAGCAGCATACACTCGCCCGCACACAACAAAGCCCTCCGGTTCAAAGGAGGGCTCGTCGTCGCTACCTGTCCGCGCCCCCCACCTACTGCATGGTCACGCCGCCCGCATTTTTCTGTTCCTTCTTCAACTCATTCTCCTTGCGCGCGCCCATCGACTTCTGGCTCCAGCTGTCCGCCTGCGCCAGATCCGCCTTACGCGCATTGTCGTCCGGACATTCAATGTCGGCCTTGCGACGGTACGTCAGATTCAAGTACGACATCGCATCGTCATACGTCGGGTTCAGCTCCACCGCACGGTTCAGGTAGTCGAGACCCTCCTGCACCAGCTTCACGTTCGCGGCCTGCAGCTTCTGGCAAGCCCCCTTGCTCTTCTTCGCGTTGCCGTTGCCGTCATCCTGCAAACCGTCTGCGGCCAGAATCGTCGTCGCATTCTTGTACGCCTGCATCCAGTCCACAACGCCGATCGTGTAGTTCGCCTCAGCGTCCTTCGGATCGATCGCAATTACCTTGCGCTCGTACTCCTTCGCCTCGTCCAGCTTCTTGATGTTCCGGTCGATCGACGCGATCTGCTTCAACGCCGTCAGATCCTTCGGGTCCTTGCGCAACACCTCCTGAAACCCGTCCAGAGCCTTCTGCGCCGTCTTCAGGTTCTCCGGCGTATCCAGGTTCGGCACCACCTGGTACGAGTACGCCGTCGCCAGGTACAGCTTCGCCTGCTCGTACCCTGGGTCAATGTTCACCGCGGTCTGAAAATGCCCTACAGCCTCTTCGTACCGCGCATTCTTAAACGCCTGAACACCTTTGTTCAGCTGATCGCGGGCCTTGAGGCTCTCACACCCGGTCGCCGAACCCAAAACCATCGCGCACAGACCAGCAGCCACCGGAATCCGTAAGGTCAATCTCATGGGTCTTTGTTTCTCCTTGAAAAATAGGCGCATGCTGTATCGGAGATCGGGAAGATCAGCCGCTCAACCAGCTCCTCTGCTTGCGTGAATTGTAATGGTACATCGAACTTCCTGACCATGCCTTGACTGATCGATGCAAAAATTTTCAGACAACAAATCAGAGCCCCAAAAAGCTGTCATCCCGACAGCCCGACAGCCCGACAGCCCGACAGCCCGACAGCCCGACAGCCCGACATTCCGGCAGACCGACAGACCGACAGACCGACATTCCGACAGACCGACAGACCCACCACCAACCCTGTCATCTCGACCGGAGCGCGCAGCGCAAAGCGGAGAGACCTGCAGTCGCCTCCGCTTTGCCTTTCTTGTTGTCATTCCCGAAGGGAATCTGCTTCTGCCCTTGCCCTTCTTGGTTATCATCCCCGAGGGGAATCCTGCGTTTCTCACCACCAACCCTGCCATCTCGACCGGAGCGCGCAGCGCGCAGCGGAGATACCTGCAGTCGCCTCCGCTTTGCCTTTCTCGTTGTCATTCCCAAAGGGAATCCGCTGTCGCCCTTGCCCTTCTCGTTGTCATTCCCGAAGCGAATCCGCTTCTGCCCTTGCCGTTGCCAGTTTCACCGCCGTCATCCTGAGCGAAGCGAAGGACCCCTGTAGTTGCAGTTGCCGTTGCCCTTGCTTTTGCCTCCCCTTAGCCCCCTTGGTTGTCATCCCCGAAGGGAATCCTGCGTTTCTCACCACCAACCCTGTCATCTCGACCGGAGCGCGCAGCGGAGATACCTGCAGTCGCCTCCGCCCTTGCCTTCTTAGTTGTCATTCCCGAAGGGAATCCGCTGTTGCCCTTGCCTTTCTCGTTGGCATTCCCGAAGGGAATCCGCTTACGCCCTTGCCGTTGCCAGTTCCACCGCGGTCATCCTGAGCGAAGCGAAGGACCCTGTAGTTGCCGTTGCCCTTGCTTTTGCCTCCCCTTAGCCTCCTTGGTTGTCATCCCCGAAGGGAATCCTGCGTTTCTCACCACCAACCCTGTCATCTCGGCCGGAGCGCGCAGCGTGGAGCGGAGATACCTGCAGTCGCCTCCGCCCTTGCCTTCTTAGTTGTCATTCCCGAAGGGAATCTGCTTCTGCCCTTGCCCTTCTTGGTTGTCATCCCCGAAGGGAATCCTGCGTCTCTCACCACCAACCTTGTCATCTGGGCCGGAGCGCGCAGCGCGCAGCGGAGAAACCTGCAGTCGCCTTT
This sequence comes from Acidobacteriaceae bacterium, assembly GCA_965277145.1. GTDB lineage: Bacteria > Acidobacteriota > Terriglobia > Terriglobales > Acidobacteriaceae > Edaphobacter. Next base: position 3,587,358 of record OZ255717.1, on the reverse strand, counting down.
GCCTTCTTAGTTGTCATTCCCGAAGGGAATCTGCTTCTGCCCTTGCCCTCCTTGGTCGTCATCCCCGAAGGGAATCCTGCGTTTCTCACCACCAACCCTGTGATCTCGGCCGCAGCGCGCAGCGCGCAGCGGAGAAACCTGCAGTCGCCTTTGCCTTTGCCTTCTTAGTTGTCATTCTCGAAGGGATCCGCTGTTTCCCTTGCCTTTCTTGTCGTCATTCCCGAAGGGAATCCGCTTCTGCCCGAATCCTTACAGGCATCTACCTGGGCGGACTGCTGTTCGCTCTCACCCTTGTGAAATGGAATACCAACCGCCTCAGGACGGAACCGAAGGGGGCGCGCCCTAGAACTCTTTGGCACAGCACTCGGTCCCGCCTAGACGCTCGTCGAATCGCTTTACATCGAGGCGATTCTCCCGGTGCACGGTCTTTGGACAGGTGAATTCGCCCGGTGGATTGGGTATTGGCGAGTATTTTGTGAACACTCGAGCTTTCTCAGGCGCACTTCTGCCAGAGGCCTTCCACGGCTGACCGTGCGATCAGCCGTGGCAAGCGCAGGGGATTGTGTGCGGCGCAGCTGAAGTCGAAGCCCTAGTCCACCTTGGACCAGCCCGCGCCCCTTGACCTGGCGCAGCGGCCCGGTTCTTTCAGCGGGCGCGAAGCTCTTTCGACCAGCCGGCGGCAGCTCAGGCTCAGCGCGTTTGCGGCGGCCAGGTGGTCCTCGTGTCTATGTTGGACCGGCGTCCATTGTCACTTTTCGCCATGCCCGGCGCGACGTTCAGGGTCCCCGCCGCGCCGACGAAGTCTTCGGAGTCATAGGCCCGGTCCGCCCCCACGGACGAAGACCCGTTGCGATCGGCAGCCCCGCTGGCGCGACCTGCCGGAGCGTCATGGCAAGTACAAGAGCGTGCACACGCAACTGATACGCGGGCGCGGGCGGGCGGGGGCACATCTTTGCCGACCTGGTAGCGGATAAGAACCCGTACCTAAGGGCGGGTTCAACCACCGGCGCGCACACCGGCAAGCCGCGCCGGGCCGCAAGCAGGGGTTCCCAAAGACCCCGCTCTGGGATGTTCCCGAGGTGGTCTGAGCACGAAGATCCACCTGCCGTCCGATGAAGCGGGCCTGCCGATTGCCTACCGCATCACGGCGGGCAGGCCGCCCAACACGCCCACGCGATTAGCCTGCAGGACGGCCGCGAGGCCGAAGCCGGGATCGCCGACAAGCGCTACGATTCGGCCGAGATCGTTCCTAGGCGGAAAGCCCTGACGCGGTCATCCCTGCCCCGACGGCACTGAAACACTCACGTCCTACGACTGCGAATCGCAAGAGCGCAATCCGATCAAACGCTGCTTCAACCGACTCAAATACTTCCGTGGCTTCAGCACACGATCCTGTAGACATAGATCTCATGGCCGTTCCCCAAACGAAAACGGCACGCCAACCCTCGTCCGGCTCACAGGAACAGGAGACATGCCCTAACGGCGATTGCCGGAACAGCTCTCGTGATGATCGCGAACGGCTACATCCGATGTGCTCGATCCTGCCGGTTACGGGAAGCGTATCCGGCCGCGTCTGCTACCCCTGAGCATCTCTCTCATACCCGACCTTGACCACATTCAGTCACCGCTCTCGCGTCCGAGCTCACCTCAGACTCAGAACGGGCAGCTACCCGAAAAGGAGCTGCCCGCCTGAAAAACCGCCGCTAGACGCTATGGGATCGCCGCCGTCTACTGACCTGCCTCGACCCTCGGTGTAATCAAACCAATATTGTCGACCCCAGCCTGATGCCCGTAATTAATCACCTCGGCCACCTTGCTGTAATCCAGATCCTTGTCGCCCTTCACAAACATCACCTTCTCGGAGCGCGTCGCAAAGATCTCCGCCAACTTCGGCTCGATATCCGCCTTGTTGAACGACGAATCGTTGATCTTGTACGCCGGCGCCGCCGACCCGTTCGAAAGCACCTGCACCACAATCGTGCGATCGTTCGGCGTGTCGTTGGTCTTGTTCTTCGGAGGCTGAGGCACCAGCGTGTCCAGACCTCGCGGCGTCACCGGAACAATAACCATAAAAATAATCAACAGCACCAAGAGCACATCAATCAACGGAGTTACATTGATCTCGGAGACCGCTCCCCCTGTACCTCCACCGCCCATTCCCATAGCTCTTCTCCTCTTTGGATCTCTGAATCTTGTTCTTACCGCTAGCCGAAATGTCTTACTTCTTGGCCGGCGTCGGGTCTTCCGTTCGCTCCGTCAAAAGTCCAAGCTGGCTCACACCCGCCGACCGAATCCCGTCCACCGCATCCATCACCTTGCCGTAGTTCGACCGCACGTCCGCCCGCATAAAGACCTCTTTGTTGGTCTTATTCGTGAGCTTGGCCGAGATCTTCGATCCCAGGTCATCAACCGTCACCTGGTCGCCGCCAAGAAAGGTCCGCCCGTCGCGCGTCACCGCCACAACCACGGCATCCTCCTTGTTCGCATCCTCCATCACAACCGCCGCGTCCGCCTTCGGCAAATCGACGTTCACCTTGTTATTCAACATCGGCGTGATGACCATAAAGATGATGAGGAGCACCAGCATCACGTCCACCATCGGCGTAACGTTGATGTTTGAGTTGACCTTCTTGCCTTCGTCTCTTGCATGCAGCGCCATATTCAACTCCCGCTAAACCTGCTACTTGCCCGATATCTCAAGGTCCGGATCTCCGGCCTCGGGAGCCAAGCCGCTGGCATACCCGAAGCCGGAACCCTGCACCACAAACCAACCCAACTTAGCGATGACTCTGCTTGATGAAGTAGTCCACCAATTCGCTCGAGCTGTTATCCATCTCAACGTCAAACGCCTCTACCTTGTTGGTAAAGTAGTTGAACGTCATCACGGCCGGGATCGCAACCAGAAGCCCGAACGCCGTCGTCACCAGAGCCTCTGAAATACCGCCGGCAACCGCGCCGATACCGGAGGTCTTCTGCGTCGCAATCTGCTGAAACGCATTCAAAATACCGACCACCGTACCGAAGAGACCGATAAACGGCGCCGTCGATCCGATCGTCGCCAGACCGCCCAGACCGCGCTTCAACTTCGCGTGAACGATCGCCTCCGATCGGTCAAGCGCGCGCTTGGAGCTCTCCACCTGCTCTTCCGTAATGCTGCCGCCCGAACCAAAGCTCCGGAACTCCTGCAGACCGGCCGTCACAACCTCCGCCAGGTGCGACTTCTTGCTGCGATCCGCGATCTTGATCGCCTCATCCAGACGTCCGTCCTTCAACGCTCCCGCAACCTTAGGGGCAAACTCACGGGACTGCTTGCGAGCCGCCGAAAAATACAGCGCCCGATCAATAATCACAGCCAGCGACCAGATCGACATGATGAAAAGAATAATAACGACGGCGCGCGCCAGGTTTCCCATGTTGCCCCAAAGCTGCAAAGGGCTGAAGCCCACCTGGGCCTCCTGGAAAAACATCGCGAGCGAACCATATGTGTGCGAAACCGTGGTGAGATGAGCGAGAATCACGTGAGCTACTCCTCCTGGGACAAAAACTCTACTGGTTGGTGCGGCGTTTCTTGAGCTACCCGTGGACAAACCCAATGGAGAACTCCACAAGCAGCAGACTCGGCAGGCAGGGACAGGAGCGAGCCCGTCCTATCCGCCCATGCTGAAGTTCACGGTCACCGTGGTGTCGACCTCCGTCGCTTCCCCGTTCAAAATATACGGCTTGTAGCGCCAGCTCTTGACGGCATCCACCGCACTCGCGCGCAGCATATCCGGCCCGCTGATCACCTGCAAGTTCTCGACCGTACCCGTCTTCGAGATCACTGCATGGAGCACCACAGATCCCGAAACGTGTGCCGCACGGGCGATCGGCGGGTACAGCGGCTTGGTCTGCGAGATGATATTACCCGCAACCACACCACTCGAAACCCGAACCGGGCCCTTCGGCTTCTCCACCTTAACCGCCACGGCCGGCGCCGGTCCAATCCCGCCCAGAACACCTCCGGGGACACCGCCCGCGGATCCGCCAGACATCCCGGCCATTCCGGCCACACCGGCTACCTGCGGCGGCGGCGCTGCGTCTTCCTTCAGCATCTTGATGTCCTTCGGGATCTTGGTCGGCGCATGGAGACCGGCGTCAATCTCGGACACCATCTTGATCGGCTTCACGATCTGCGCCGGCGGTGGAGGTGGCGGGGGGGGCGGGGGGGGCGGAGGAGCCGTCAGCATCGCCGTCAACGCCATCTTCGGCAGAGCTTCCGGATGCAGCAGCGGAAGCAGGATCAGGAGCGCCAGAATCGATCCGTTAAAGACAAACGTGCCGATCATCCAGTACTTGGATTTGGTCTTAAGTTTGCCGCCAGATTCCATCAGGGAGTCTTCAAACATGGGCCGCCTCTTTCAGGTTGGGGAGAAGAGCTATTTGCCTTAGACACCGGGGTTCCTCTAAATGTTCCCGAAACAAAAATATTCTGCAACTTTCTCGCCATCGACATCCACGCCGACGAATGCTTACGCCTTCGCCCGACGAGCCGCCGGCAACTTCGCCGCCGCACCCCGCCCCGCTCTCCAGTCCTGGTACGCCACCAGCATCGGCGCGGCTACCGCAATCGACGAGTAGGTCCCAATCAAAATTCCCACAACCAGCGCAAACGAAAACCCGTGCAACACCTCGCCGCCAAACAGGTACAACGACAGCACCGTCAGAAACGTCAGCCCCGACGTCAGCACCGTCCGGCTTAGCGTCTGGTTAATCGACCGGTTCACCACGTCCGCCAACGACTCCCTCCGCGACGTGGCCAGATTCTCCCGAATCCGGTCAAACACCACAATCGTGTCGTTCATCGAGTAGCCGATCAGCGTCAAGATCGCCGCAATCACCGTCAGCGTGACCTCCTGGTTCGTCAGGCTGAACGCCCCCACCGTAATCAGGGTGTCGTGAAAAACCGCAACCACCGCCGCCACACCGTAGATCAACTCAAAGCGAAACCACAGATACACCAGCATCCCAATCAGCGAATACACCGTCGCCAGCCCCGCCTGCCGCTGCAGCTGCCGGCCAGCCGTCGGCCCCACAATATCCACGCTTGGCTGCAGAAATCCCGAATCGTGGTAGTTCGCCCGCAACGCATCCTCGACGGCCTGCCGTCCCGCATCATGCGCCTGGTCGGTAGCCGTCGCCGCGGGCAACGAGATAATCACATCATTACCCGATTGCCCGCTCACATTGGAAATCCGTTGCGTACGAAAATCTCGAATCCCGGACCGCTCCAGCGCCTGCCGGATATGGTCCTCATTCGGTGGAGCCGTGAACGGAACAGTGATCTGCGTTCCGCCTTTGAAATCCACGCCCAACGGCAAATGGTGCCAAAACAACAGGCTCAAGATCCCCGCCACTGAGAAAATCAGCGAAAACCCAAGAAAATACCACTTCTTGCCGAGCCAGTCGATATGCGTGCCACGAAACAGTTCCACTTCAGACCTCTTCCAAACTCAACTTCAGGCGCCAGGCGCCACGCTGTCCGTACATCTTCCCTTCCTTCACGCTCGCAAAAAACTCATGCGATCGATACCTTTTGCCCGACGCGGCCCAGAATCACGTAGCCCCCGAGCTCCAGGCGAACCGGGAGCGCTCAGGCGAACCACGCTTCCCGGCTCAGATCGAGATCGCCGCACCGCGGGGGCGCCGACTCAGATTAGCGTCAAAGATCACCCGCGAAACAAACACCGCCGTAAACAGATTTGCCAGAAGTCCAAACGTCAGCGTCAGCGCAAATCCCTTCACCGGGCCCGTTCCAAACAGAAACAAGATCGCCGCCGACACAATCGTCGTCACGTGCGTATCAATAATCGTCACCCAAGCATGCGCAAATCCCTGCTGCACCGCCGTCGCCGATGTCTTGCCCGCACGCAGCTCCTCGCGGATACGCTCAAAGATCAGCACGTTCGAGTCCACACCCATGCCGATCGTCAGAATCACACCGGCGATCCCCGGCAAAGTCAGCGTCGCATGGGAAAATCCCATAAATCCAAGCAGAATCACCAAGTTCAGAACCAGCGCCAGGTCAGCATTGATCCCCGCGCCACGGTAGTACACCAGCATGAAAATCATCACCGCCAGCATGCCGAACACCGCCGCCAGCACACCTTGCCGAATCGACGCGGCCCCTAGGCTCGGCCCCACCGTCCGCGTCTCGAGATACGAGATCGACGCCGGCAGAGCTCCCGTGCGCAGCATCAAGGACAGATCGTTCGCCTGCTGCTTCGTGAACCCGCCCTCAATCTCGCCTGAGTCACGAATCGGCGAGTTGATGCTCGCAACCTCGCGCACCCGGTTGTCGAGAACGATCGCCATCGACCCCGGAGATCCGCCCTCGCGACTGTGCGCGGACGTGTACTTATAAAACCGGTCACCGGCCTCGGTCGTCAGGTTGAACCGGATATTCGGCCGCCCATTCTGATCCTGCGAGGGCTCGGCGCCGCGGAAATCCATGCCCTCCACCTCGCTCGTCCGCTTCAAAAGCCACACCTGATCAGGCGCATTCGCGGATCCCGAACCGTGAAGCAAAATCGAATCCGGCGGAATCGCTCCATTGTTCGCCGCCAATGCCTCCTGCTCGGACGCATAAGGCCCGCCCGCAACCTCATGGATCGCCAGCTTCGCGGTCGACTGGATGATCTCCTCAACCCGCGCCGGATCATCGATCCCCGGCAGCTCCACCAGAATCTGGTTGTCCCCCAGACCGTACTTCTGGATCACCGGCTCGCTCACACCCAGCTTGTCGATCCGGTCGCGAATCGTCTCGATCGACGTATCCAGCGTCCTCGCCTCGATATCCCGCACCGCCGCCTGCTTCAGCGTCAGCGTCGATCCACCCACGCTTGTCGTCGCGTCATAGCCGCTGTACGCATTGCCCCCGAGCAAGCTCCGCAGATCCCCCAGCTTCGCCGCCGGGACCCCCGAAATCACAATCGTCTGCGGCCGGTTCGGATCGGTCTTACCTACCTGTGCGCCCGTAATCCCCGCCGTCTGCAGATCGCTCTCCAACCGAGCCACATCCCGGTCCGTCGCCGAAGCAATCGCCTCCGCCACATGCACCTGCAACACCAGGTGCGTGCCGCCCTTCAGGTCAAGCCCAAGATGGATCCGATCCGTGATCGACTGCCTCAGCCCGCCATGCGGGATGCCGATGATCCCAAACACGAAGATCACAAGGATCGCAACGATAAAAGCCGTCTTGCCGGCCAGATTCTTTTCCATATCTCCAGTATTCCGATACTTCCGGCGCTCCTCAAGGGCCCGCATCGGCCCCCGTCTCAACTCGCCTTGGCTTGGATCTCCTCCGCCGTCGTCAAACTCGCAATCGCACTCTTCGTAAACTCCAGCTTCAAACCGTCCGGCTGCACGCGCAGCACCACAACCTCATCCTTCACCGTCAACACCGTCCCACGAATCCCGCCGCTCGTCGTCACCTTGTCGCCCGACTTCAGCTGCGCCAGCATCCCCTGCCACTTCTTCTGCTTGCGCTGGTTCGGCGCGATCATCAACACATACAACGCCACAAAAAATAAAATCGGAAGCGCCAACTGGCCGATCCCGCCCAGGTTGAAGCCGCCCACGCTCTGTATCCACATCAACCACATCGCCAACATCCCAGACACAACTCCCGTTCCCAGCCCTTATCTACTCTTATCGGCAAACCGCCGAAAAACTTTAGCTCTCCCCGAAACTCTCCGCACGAAAGTACTCACCGCCTCCGAGCGGCAACCCAGGCAGCCACACCCAGCCCCTAAGCATCGCGTACCCGCCCCACACTGTCAAGATCTACCGCCGCCAAAACCCCAGGAACACCACACCTACCGCCCCACCCCCACACCATCCCGAACCACCACCACCCCACCCTTCATCACCAAATCCACATGCTCCAGCACCTCCACATGCTCGAGCGGATCCGCCTTCACCGCCACCAGATCCGCATAGTGCCCCGCCGTCAACACCCCCACATCCGCCGCCCGCCCAATCAGGTCCGCCGCACTCACTGTCGCCGCCTGAATCGCCTCCGCCGGCGTCATCCCGTACATCACCATGTAGTGAAACTGCTTCGCGTTATCCCCATGCGGATACACCCCCGCATCCGTCCCAAACGCCATCTTCACCCCCGCCTTCCAAGCCTTCCGAAAATTCTCCCTCTGCGCCCGCCCCACACCGCGCTCCTTCACCAGCATCTCCTCCGGAATCCCAAAATCCTTCGCCTTTCCCAAGATGTAATCGTCGTCATAGATGTCCATCACAAAGTACGTCCCATGCTCCTTTGCCAGCCGAATCCCCTCGTCATCCACCAGCGACGCATGCTCGATCGAATCGATCCCCGCCTCGATCGCCCACCGAATCGACTGCGCCCCATGCGCGTGCGCCGCAATCTTTCGGCCCGCCTGGTGCGCCGTATCCGCCGCCATCTTTAACTCCTCCAGGGTGTACTGCGGCGCCCCCGGCTGATCGCCCTTGCTCAGCACACCTCCTGACGCCGAAATCTTGATCACATCCACCCCATACTTCACCTGCTCCCGCACCGTCTGCCGAACCTCTTCCGGCCCATCCGCAATCGAAAAATCCCGATGCTCCGGATACATCCGCACCGACACCTCCGGCGAGTAGTTGTTCAAATCCCCATGCCCACCCGTGATCGACAGGATCGGCCCCGAAGCCACCACGCGCGGCCCCTCAATCTCACCCGCATTGATCGCATTCCGCAGATCCACCGCCAAGAACGGCGCCGATCCCACGTCCCGCACCGTCGTAAACCCCGCCTCCAACGTCGCCTTCGCATTCCTCACCCCGTTGAACGCCGCCGTAAACGGAGTCTGCAGAAACGAATGGATCGGGTCATACCGATCCGCCCGCGACCCCAGATGCGTATGGCAATCGATCAACCCCGGCAAGACATACTCCCCCGACAAATCCACCACCTTCGCCCCATCCGGCGCCATAAACCCCGCCCGCTCCACCGACCGTATCCGCTCCCCCTCCACAACCAGCACCACATCCCGCTCATACCGCCCGGCAACGCTGTCAAACATATACCCCGCCCGCACATACACCACCGGCACGGGCTCCTTACCCGGCACCGCAACTCCAGGCGCCTGCGCCCCTAACCCCACACACGAACACAGCAGCAACACCGCCCCACACACCCAAGCACGACCCAAAACCGACCTCCACAGCCCCAAAATCAAAACATGTAGCCCAACTCTCCCGCGCCCAGAGCCCCCATGTCAATCTCCCTGCACCACCATCCTCCCGCCCGCTCACTTCAGACCCGCAATAAACACGTCCATCTCCCGCAGCACATCCGCCTCGTTTGACCTGAACACATAATGATCGGCGTGCTCGAGCCGCACCACCCGCGCCGTCGCAACACGCCGCAAACGAGTTTCCCGCCTCGCCAGCAACACCACCGGCCGCCCCGTCCCACCCCAGTCCAGCACCTCGGACGTTATCCTATGTAGATGGACGGAGGCGCAATGCATCTGATCTGCCGACAGTGCTCCACACGATTCACCTCGGAACTGCAGTTGGTTCCCTTCGCCACGCGGAACGAAACCCTCGAAGAGGACCTCCTCCGTCCTGGAACTCTGATGCAGGCGGAAACATCCTTTTATTTTGATGACAGTACAGGCAGCTTCATCGCAAACATCGCCGACACGCAGCAAATGAAGCTGACCTCTGACATCACTCGCCTTTATGGCTGTTGCGGGGTAGGCAACACCAACGGACCCAACCTGCAATGTGAGGGCTGCGGAACCTATGTAGCAACTAAGGCCGAGGATTGCTGCACGCCGCACTACATCCTCTTCGATCCGAACACGACTCACGCAGCCACGGACACAGGCGAGGGTGTATGAGCATCTTTCTTAAGTGCTCAGGACGATGGACCAGCACCACATCCCGCTCATACCGCCCGGCAACGCTGTCAAACATATGCCCAGCCCGCACATACACCACCGGCACAGGCTTCTGCGCCGTACTCGCCCCCTGCGCCCAAGCCGCCGCCGGCATCATCACCCGCACCATCACACCCGCAAACCAAAAAGCTCGTCGCAACAAAACGTCACCTCATCAGGGGAAGGGTTTCCCAGTTATCCTGTGGACTCCGGTGTGTCAACACCGGAAAAGATCTGCTGAGCCGGCAACCGCCTCGCCAAGATCCGCTTCAGCATAAGAAGTCACCAGCATAGGCAACTTGCGTACGTTACCGAAGCAGTCGCAGCGTCGCTCGCATCTAAACGCACTATGGAACAGATGAAGTCGAACATGCAAGCACCAAAGAGACCACTGCGTCCGGATAAGCGTCGTGACCAGGCTTGAGTGTTGAATTCGGACAGAGCGGAATCGAGCAAATCGACGCGATAATAGAGCTCCTGCGACATTCATTTCACGTCTCTACCGACGCACCGTCGCTTGATCGCTCCTATCTCACCTGGAAGTACTATGCGACGGGACCAGTCTGGCCAGGCTCCCGTTCGTTGGTTCTAACAGATGGCTCTCAGATCGTGGCGCACGCGGCCATTACGCCGGTCCAGCTCCGCCTCGCCGACGGCGTCCGTGATGGCATCGGCTTTGAGGACTGGGTCTCAAGTGAGGCTCATCGCGGAGCCGGTCTGATGCTCCTGCGCAAGCTGATGACGCTCTCTCGCTTCGTCCTTGTGACCGGTGGTGCGCCTATAACCCGGCAAATCCTGCCGCGCGCGGGCTTTGTACCCTGGGCAGAGCGCCGGCGCTACATCCGCATCCTCCGGCCATTGCGGCAATTGCAGACACGGGGTACGACTCTCGGCTGGAAGGAACCGCTTCGCCTCGCGCGCAACACCGCCTGGAGCATGCGACCTTTGTCCCCGGCCCAGCAATGGACGGCGGTGCCGTCGAGCCCAGAAGACGCCGTACTCTCCGTGGTCGAGGGCCAACAAGGATCCGTCCACACTGTCGCCTCGCTCCAGTACTGGCTGCGCTGTCCCACGATCCGTTTCCAGTTCCTCGTGCTGCGGCGCGCTGGCAAAACAATGGGCTATAGCGTGCTCAGTTTCGCAGGTGGACAGGCGCGCCTCGCCGAGCTTCGGATAGCTTCGGAGCTGCAAAAAGACTGGAATGCCGCAGTGGCCGCGGTCCTCGGCTCCCTCCAATCGGACAAAAAGACCTGCGAGGTCATGGCACTCGGTTCCGTCCCGACATTGAACAATGCTCTCGAGGCAAACGGATTCATCGGGCGGGAACATCTGCCGCTCGTTGTCTACGATCCGGCAGGAAAGATGGCCGATCAACCCGTTCCCCAACTCGGCCTCCTGGGAGGATGACGCAAGCACTCTGTACGACCCGCAATCCCCCTACAGAACCTAAGGTCGTACCGTTCGCCGTTCCTCTTTGGTGGTAGAGCCCTGGTCCGCAAAACTCTCCATAATAAATAAACCGATGGGAGAGATGATTCATGTTTAGAGACACAGCCGAACAAACTGAGTTCTTCCGCAAGTTGGAAACCCTACTTCTCGCTCCCAAAGGAGCTATCAGCGGCCCACAGCCCTTGACCGGTCTCAAAGGCTGGGACTCCCTGGCCATTCTCGACTTCATGATGCTTGCATCCTCCGATTACAGCCGGGAAGTTGAACCCAGCGACATCGCCGCCGCACAAACGGTCGATGATCTCGCCGCTCTGGTGCTCGCGGGCACTCCGGCCCAACCGTAAGGAGAAAAGATGCAGGCCGTCATACAAGCCATCAGCAGCTGGCTTCCCGGCACCGCTGTCACCAACGCGGATCTTTCGCGATCCTTCCCGGAGTGGACCGTCGATCGCATCGCGGAAAAGACCGGCATCCACCAGCGGCATGTCGCGGCTACGGAAGAATGCTCTTCGGATCTGGCGTTTCATGCCGCGCAGAAACTCTTTAGCAGTGACGCCTGCCGGCCGGACGAAATCGACTACGTGCTCTTCTGCACCCAAAGCCCCGATTACTTTCTGCCAACGACGGCTTGCCTGCTGCAACAACGGCTCAATATCCCAAAGGGGGCAGGCGCGCTCGACTTCAATCTGGGATGCTCAGGATACGTGTACGGACTCGGGCTCGCCCAGGGGCTCATCGCCACGGGACAAGCCTCTCGCATCCTGTTCCTTACAGGCGAGACCTACAGCAAGTTCATCGAGCCCAGCGATAAAGGGTCAATGACAATCTTCGGCGACGGTGCATCGGCAACCCTTATCGGCGCCGAGCTCCGCGACGGTCCCCCATGCCGGGCCGCGTACGTCTACGGCACAGACGGCAGCGGTGGGGAGCATCTGATCGTCCGGACCGGAGGCATGCGACAGCGATCCGCCATCCACCACGGCAACGGCTACAACAGACGCGACCAGTTCCTCTGGATGAATGGCCCCGAGATCTTCCGCTTCGTCCTCGCAGAGATGCCGGGCTGCGTGCAACAGCTGCTCGATCAGAGCGGGCGCCGCTTGGACGACATCGACCTCTTTGTCTTTCACCAAGCCAATAAGTACATGCTCGATCACCTCCGGTCGAAGCTGAAAATCCCGGAGGAAAAGTTCCACTTGGCGCTTGCATCTACCGGAAATACCGTATCCGCAACAATTCCCCTCGCGTTGGAGAGCGCCCTCGCGGAAGGAAAACTGAGGCCAGGTATGACCGTGATGCTCGCCGGCTTCGGTGTGGGACTCTCCTGGGGAGCGACCTTGCTCTCCTGGCCTTACCTCGGTGCTCCAGCTCTCACATCTGGCTCAGAAACTCCTCTCTCTATCACGGGCCCGGGAGAGGTCAAGCCGTAAGGACCACGCCGAGACCTCGTGAGCTTCGGCAATCTGACCCATCTCGGCTCCCCAATCTCGCGGCGAGTATAACAATCCTGTGACCTCCACCAACACCAGACAACACCTCCGGCTCCTCCCCGTCCTCATGCTCCTCGGCACCCTCCCCGCCCTCGCCCAAACCCCCAAACTCACCTCCCAAGCCGCCCCGCACCAGTGGGCCATCGTCCTCCACGGCGGCGCCGGCGTCATCGAACGCTCCTCCATGAAGCCCGAAACCGAGGTCGCCTACCGCGCCGGTCTCACCTCCGCCGTCAACGCCGCCGCCGCCGTCCTCAACGGGAACGGCCCCGCCATCGACGCCGTCTCGGCTGCCCTCTCCATCCTCGAAGACGACCCGCTCTTCAACGCCGGCCGCGGCGCCGTCTTCACCGCCGACGGCAAAAACGAGCTCGACGCCGCCATCATGGATGGCACCACCCTCAAGGCCGGAGCCGTCGCCGGCGTCACCACCACCCGCCACCCCATCCAGCTCGCCCGCGCCGTCATGCTCCAAAGCCCGCACGTCATGCTCATCGCCCCCGGTGCCGACGAGTTCGCCCGAACCGTCGCCCTCGAACAAGTCCCACCCTCCTTCTTCTTCACCGAACGCCGCTGGCAGTCGCTCGTCCAACAACTCAAAAAAGAAGGCCGACCCATCCCTCCCCGGCCCGCCGGAGCTCCGCCCGCACCCACCACCCCGGTCGCCAGCATCGAAGCCCCCGATACCCACAAATACGGGACAGTAGGGATCGTCGTCCGCGACCGCGCCGGAAACATCGCCGCCGGCACCTCCACCGGCGGAACCCAGGCCAAACGCTTCAACCGCGTCGGCGACACCCCCATCATCGGCGCCGGAACCTTTGCCGACCACAACTCCTGCGCCGTCTCCGCCACCGGCACCGGCGAATTCTTCATCCGCCTCACCGTCGCCCGCACCGTCTGCGCCCTCGTCCAGTACAAAGGCATGACCCTCCAGGCCGCCGCCGACGAGGTCATCCAGCACCAACTCACCGCCCTCGCCGGAGACGGCGGCATCATCGCCCTCACCCCCGACGGCCAACTCGCCTGGAGCTTCAACACCCCAGGCATGTTCCGCGCCCGCATGGTCGAAGGCGGCCCCATCCAACTCGGCATCTACCGCGACGAACCCTAATCCCCACAGCCCTACTCCCCGCTCCTTACTCCCTACTCCTCACTCCCTACTCCTCACTCCCTACTCATTACTCGCTAATCCCTGCCCCCTGCCCCCTGCCCCCTGCCCCTGTTCCCTGTCCCCTGCCCCTGCCCCCTGCCCCCTGTCCCCTGCCCCCTGCCCCCTGTCCCCTGCCCCCTGCCCCCTGTCCCCTGTTCCCTGTCCCCTGTTCCCTGTCCCCTGTTCCCTGCCCCCTGCCCCCTGCCCCTGTTCCCTGCCCCCTGCCCCCTGTCCCCTGTTCCCTGTCCCCTGTTCCCTGTTCCCTACCCCCTGCCCCCTGCACCCTGTTCCCTGCCCCCTGCCCCCTGCCCCCTGCCCCCTGTCCCCTGTCCCCTGTTCCCTGTTCCCTACCCCCTGCCCCCTGCACCCTGTTCCCTGCCCCCTGCCCCCTGCCCCCTGCCCCCTGTCCCCTGTCCCCTGTCCCCTGTTCCCTGTCCCCTGTTCCCTGTCCCCTGTTCCCTGCCCCCTGTTCCCTGTTCCCTGTTCCCTACCCCCTGCCCCCTGTTCCCTGTCCCCTGTTCCCTGTCCCCTGTTCCCTGTCCCCTGTCCCCTGTTCCCTGTCTTTCCCGCACCAACTTCCGCCCCGCCTCCAGAGTCGCCCCATACACCAGGTGCGAACCGAGGTGCATCAGGTGATCCACAGCCCTCGTCTCCCCGGGCTTGGACGCCAGGTTCAGCATCGGCAGCGCCGCCTCGTCAGTTCCGGCAAAAAGGATCGTCGCAAACGCCGCTCCACCGCCTATCCCGACCCACGGCATCCACTCCGCCGCTCCGCCGTACACCGCGCCCATCAGCGTCCCAAACGCATAGTGCAGCACCCGCCCCACCGCCTTCTTCTCTCGCCGCGGCAGCGTGCCACCCACCGACTCCACCACCGATCGCGCCGTCTTCTCGGTCGTACTCTCCTTCGCCAGCTCAGCCCTCTGATCGTTGCGGATCGCCCGTTCCGACTCGCCACGCCCCATCCGCACCTTCCGCTCCACCGCACCCTGCACCGGAGCCGCCAGCATCTGAAACCCATCCATCACCAGCGAAGCCCCCAACCCCGCCACCGCACCCGCCAGCACACCCCGACCCATCGACCTCGCCATCCTCATCACCCCTCTCAGCCTCGGATGCCGTCCTACCAGGAGCCGGGGCCGGCCGGAGCAGCCCAATCAAATCTCAAGCAGTTTTTGTCGAGCATGGCGTACCTATCTTCTCCGCTAGCTAAAATGGATAAAGCAAGTCTCCTCCGTGTAGTTCTGCTTTCTTGTTGTCATTCCCGAAGGGAATCTGCTGTCGCCCTTGCCCTTCTTGTTGTCATTCCCGAAGGGAATCTGCCGTTGCATTCGCCTTTCTTGCTGTCATTCCCAGAGGGAATCTACTGTCGCCCTTGCCCTTGCCTTTGCCGTTGCATTCGCCTTTCTTGCCGTCATTCCCGAAGGGAATCTGCTGTTTTCCGAGTCGGTCCAGACCTAACCCGTGTCTTTTGTATATTTTGGATCAAAGATATACCCCTCGGGGGTGGGTATCAGGCAAGGTCTACCCTGTCCCTGATGTCCTCCCCGCCACGCGTAGCCTTCTTCCCCGACTCGCTTCACGAAGTCAACCAGCTCCATCGACTCACCCCCATACACCCAAACGAGTGGCAACCGCGAGTAAGGGCAGGACGACCGCCCTTCTACCAGGTGAACCGAACCGTCCTCTCGACATATCCCCTACCACCGCCACTCTGTCCTGCCCCGAAATCGAGCTCAACCGTCTGCTCGGCGTCGCCCTTCAACAGCAGACCCTCTTCCGACCGGAGCTTAACCTTCGGATCGTTGCGGCGCAGCCGAAAACTCTGCTTCGATCCCGCCGGCGCGGCCAGACGGAGCATCAGCGATCGAGGTCCAACCTGCTGATCAAGCACCTTCATCTGCTCCGTCCGCGCCCCAGGAAGCGGAATATCCGTTGTGAGGGAAACCTCCACCGCAGGGAGCGGAATGCGCAGCGACGAAACGCCCTCAGACCCGGAAACCGCCCCCGGAACCCGGCTCCTCAGCCTCACCCCACTCGACGCCCGCACGAGGAGCACCGTACCCGACCTCTCAAATCGCAAGTCAGTCGTTCCAACCCCCAGCGGCAGCCTCAAAACCGCCGCTCGATCCCACTCAGCCGGCAGATGCGGCGTTACCGTCAGCGTGTTCTCAGCCGCATCCCACTCAATCCCAAACAGACCCCGCAGAATCGGTGTGATCACCATCGCGGACGACCACAGCTGATGCGATGTGGATCGGCCAAGCGGCGCAAAGAACTCGCCCGAAAGCAGCTCCGTGACATCCCCCAGATCCTGTGCCCAGGTAAGATCGGCGTTCTGTCGCAGGTGCGCATACGCCGAAAGATCGCGGCCAGACCGATACTCCGCCACCGACGTCCACCCGGTGTAAAGCGGCCACACCGTTCCTTGGTGGTAGCTGATCGGGTCATAAAAGCTCGACTTCGGACTTAAATCCCGCGTCCCCCAGTCCGTCGAGAACTCCGCCGAAGCCCATCGGCCCAGCATCGGTGCGGCCCGGTCGAGCGCCATCGTTCCATCCCACCACGCAACCGTGGGGAAGATGGTCGCGCTATCGTCCGTCGTTCCGTCGGCATTCCGGCTAAAGGCATAGCTCTCGCTCGCAGGCAGATAGTACTCCCGCTCAATCTGTACCTTGATGTGATCTGCCCTCTTCTCCGCGGCCTCGGCAACCTCCGCGTGTCCGAGCGCCCGAGCCAGCCGCGCGTACGCCGTGCTTGCCTGCTCGTCCAACGCCGCCAGGTAGATCTCCTGATGCGGCATTCCAGGTGGCCAACTCTCCACCCAACCCGTCCCCTGCGTGTTCTCGTAAATCCCATCGCCATCGGAGTCGTGCGTCGTCTCGTACGTCCATGCCTTGCCGATCTGCGACCAGTGCTGCTCGATAAACGCTCGATCCCCAGTGACCCGAAGATAATCCGCCATCACCATCAGCAGGAGCGGTGTCGCGTCCGCCGCCGCCGTCTTGTAACCGAAGCGGTTCCAGTCCACAAGGTCCGCCGCCTGCGACCACTCATGGATAATCTTGCCGTCAGGCTGCTGCCGCTTCAGAAGGAACTCCACCTCATCGCGCGCCAGCTTCGCATCACCGTAACTATCAACGGCGTACAGCGTCCACAGCGCGTCGCGGCCGAAGAACCACCCAAAGCCCGGTCGTGCAGAGTCGCCGGAAGTAAAGAAGCCCGCAACCAGAGCTGTCTCCGCGTGCGATGGAACGACCTCGACGCGCAGCTGGTTGATCGCCTCCTCAGCCCACGTGAAGGCGTCGTCCAGCTTACGGTCCGGTGTCTCAATCGCTGTGTGGCGGCCAAGAAAGTCTCGGTAGTAGCTCTGATTGCCGGCAAAGGTCCGATTGATCTGGTTGCTCTGTTCAAGCAGCCTGGACCCGAGCACCGCGCCGGTTGCCGTCTGCTCCGTATCGGCCGTGGCCATCAGCAGCGGGTATACTTTGCCGCCGTCCTTTGCCGGGTCGAAGTGCAGGATGAACTGCAGCGGATACGTCTTGGGCCGCTCCTGGTAAGGCTGCAGGATGCCGGGCTCGGCGCCGGGAATAGCCAGAGCGGAAGCATGGTCCGGGAAGTCGAGATGCAGCATATAGAAGCCGCTGCCACCCACGGTCGGGACCCACTCAGGAGACGGTCGAACGTCCGATTGCGCCGGCCAGAAGAGCTTCATCTCAGGCGTAAAGCTGAAGGTAAGATCCATCGGCCGGACAGCCTCGATCTGGTAAACAGCTGCCGCCCCGCCGCCTTCGCCCCCATGCTGCGGTGCGAACAGTGTCTCGCGAACAGTGAAGTTCGCGTGCGCAAAGGTGATCGTGGTGTGGTCCGGCTGCACCTCAATCGTCGACGCCTGCCCATTCACGTCGATCGGAACCGGGTAGTCCCGCATATTGGCGGTCATCCGGAGATCGCTGAAGATCTTCCACGGAAAGATCCAGGCCTCGTAGCTGCCGTCCTGCTGTCCAAGCAGGGCTCCCCGAGGTCCGGTGACGGAGAAAGGTCGGAGCGGGTTGGTTTCGTGGACGATGGTCGGCGCCCCGGCAGTCTCGACCGGAAAGCTCTGCACGGACGGCATCGCTCGAGACTTCCCGTCATGCGTCTGGGCGAGCAGGGGAAAGCTGAGAAGAAGGAACGTGGCGGCGTGCGGGAGAGGCGATCGCATAGGCTCACCTTTGTAGCGCATCCGGAGCGCGAGACGCCAGAGACTATCGCGGAAGATAGAGCTCGACGTACTCGTTCACCGCCATCCTCCCGAGATCGGACGTGGTCGCTGAAGCCCGAAAAATCTCGTCTTGCTGCGATGGAGGAAAGCGTCGGGCGAGGTTGGTGCGGAACTTCTGCTCTAGGAGGGGGATCCCTTCGGCGCGGCGGCGGCGGTGGCCAAGGGGGTAGAGGACGGTCTCCGTCAGGGTGGTACCGTCGGTCAGGTGCAGGCTGAGCGAGTTGGCAATGGCGCGGTGGTCGGGATCGGTGTAAAGGGCGGTGAACTCGGGCTCTTCGACGCACGTGATGCGCGCGCGGAGGTCGTCGATGCGCGGGTCGGCGGCAACGTCGTCCTCGTAGTCAGGGGCGGTCAGCCGGCCGAACAGCAGAGGGACGGCGATCATGTACTGCACGCAGTGGTCGCGGTCGGCGGGGTTCGAGAGCGGTCCGGGTTTGTCGATGATCCGCAGGCAGGCCTCGTGGGTCCGGAGGTTGATCGAGGCGATGTCGTCCGCCGAGCGCCCCGAGCCGAGCAGTCTCGCGCGCAGCGTCATGGCGGCTTCGACGGCGGTCTGCGCGTGGAACTCCGCCGGGTAGCTGATCTTGAAGAGAATGTTCTCCATGACGTAGCTGCCGTAAGGGCGCTGAAATTTGAACGCTTCGCCGCGAAAGAGAGCGTCGTAGAAACCCCAGATGCCGGCGGTGAGGGCGGTGGGGTACCCCATCTCGCCACTCTCGACCATCAGGGCAAGCCGGACGGCGCGGGAGGTGGCATCGCCCGCGGCCCAGCTCTTGCGCGATCCCGTGTTAGGAGCGTGGCGGTAGGTGCGAAGGCTTTGGCCGTCCACCCAGGCGAGAGACAGCGCGTCGATCACCTGGTCGCGGTTGAGGCCAAGCATCGCGGCCACGACGGCGGTCGAGGCGACCTTAACCAGAACCACGTGGTCGAGTCCGACGCGGTTGAAGGAGTTCTCAAGCGCAAGACAGCCCTGGATCTCGTGCGCCTTCACCATGGCTGTAAGCACGTCGCGCATCAGGAGCGGAGCCCGGCCCGCAGCGATGTTCTTCCGCGAAATCCAGTCGGCCACGGCGAGGATGGCTCCGAGATTGTCCGACGGGTGGCCCCACTCGGCCGCAAGCCAGGTGTCGTTGAAGTCCAGCCAGCGGATCATGCTGCCGATCGAGAAGGCCGCCTGGACCGGGTCGAGGACGTACCTCGTTCCAGGGACGCGGGCCCCGTCCGGGACCACGGTGCCGGGGACGATCGGGCCCAGCAGCTTGGTGCACGCGGTGTACTCAAGCGCTTCGAGGCCGCAGCCGAGCGTGTCCAAGAGGCAGAGGCGCGCGGTCTCCCAGGCCAGCTCGCCGGTGACCTGGTAGCCGAGGACGTAGTCGGCTATGTCCTGGAGGACCTGGTCGGGTTCTGGCCGGCTGCCGGTGCTGTGCTCTCCCATTTAATCGATTGTACGGGGCCTCCCACCCCCACCACCCCGGACATTGTATGCAAAATTTTGAACCGATAGGACTTAGATGTGGATCTCAAAGAGCGTTGAGATCCAGTTCCTTATGCTCAGGATCGAGACCGGGGCCTCGGTTGGCTTGCACGTGGGGCGGCGAAAACCCTCAACGCATCATCAGCATCCCAGAAAGCGAGCCGAGATGAACGAGAACTCTACCCTGGTCCGAAAACGCTGTACCGAGATCGGCGCCGTGAGAGAACGTGGCGAGAACAAAATTACCCCAGATCTACCCGAGTCTCTCGCTCCAGCCTTCTGGAGCACCGCCTGGATCACCCTGCCGGAGGGACAGACCAGCGTGCATCTCCGCCTCGACAGCGATGTGGCGCAGTGGTTCAAGGCCGCTGGAAGAGGACACCGGACACTCATAAACGACGTACTCAGAGCCTATTTCGAAGCTCAGAAACAGACGTCGAACCCGAGCTCGCCCGAGCTAGCCCGAGCCAGGCCTGCCTCTATCTCCAACTTTACACGTCACACGGGGGTAGATGCGCCACCTTCCTTACGTGCGATCGGCTAAGCGGACGAAGGCCCGGTTCTCCGGGCCCGTGTAGTTTGCGGCGGGGCGGATGATCTTCCCGTCCGCCCGCTGCTCCAGGATGTGGGCGCACCACCCCGCGTTGCGGGCCAGGACGAACAGTGGCGTGAACATGGGTGTAGGAATTCCCATGAGGTGGTACGCGACCGCCGAAAACCAGTCCAGGTTGGGAAACATCTTTTTGCTGTCCCAGAGGACCGCTTCGAGACGCTCGGCGACCGCGTAGAGACTGAGGTCGCCGGAGCTCTGTGCGAGGCTCAAGGCGACCTGTTTGATGATGCCGTTGCGCGGGTCGGAGACGGTGTAGACCGGGTGGCCGAAGCCGATCACGACCTCTTTCTGGGCCAGGCGGGCACGGATGTCCTGTTCGGCCTCCTCGGGGGAGCTGTAGCGCTGCTGGATCTCGAGCGCGACCTCGTTCGCGCCGCCGTGTTTGGGCCCGCGCAGGGCGCCGATGGCTCCCGTAATCGACGAGAAGAGGTCGGAGCCGGTGCCGGCAATCACGCGTGCGGTAAAGGTGGACGCGTTGAACTCGTGCTCGGCGTACAGGATCAGCGAAACCTGCATGGCGCGAACGTGCTCGTCAGACGCTGGTGCGCCGTGGAGCAAATGGAGGAAGTGCGCCGCCAGCGTAAGGTCGTCCGTTTCGGTCGAGATGCGACGTCCGTTGCGGCTGAAATGGTGCCAGTAAAGCAGCATGGACCCGGTGGCCGCAAGCAGGTTGTCCGCGCAGTGGAGGGCGTCGGTCGGGGTGTGGCTGTCGCGCTCGGGCAGGACGCAGCCGAGGGCCGAAACGCCGGTCCGGAGGACGTCCATGGGGTGGGTGGCCGGTGGAAGCTGCTCGAGAACGGTGCGGACGGCGGCAGGCAGGCCCCGGAGCCGCCGCAGCTTCCGCTGGTAGGCGGTGAGCTCGGTTTCATTGGGAAGTTTGCCGTAGAGCAGGAGGTAGGCCACCTCTTCGAAGTCGCAGTTCTGGGCGAGATCGGCGATGTCGTAGCCGCGGTAGTGGAGGTCGTTGCCGGTCCGCCCAACGGTGGAAAGGGCGGTGTTTCCGGCGGGCGTCCCCGAGAGCGCTACGGATTTTTTGGGCTTGAAAGCGGGTTCGGGCGTGGCAGTTTCGGTCATTTGGTCGGTCCTGTCTTAAGATCTGGGCGCGTCGCCGCGAAGAGGTCGTCGAGCTTCTGTTCGTAAGCGTGGTACCCGAGGAAGTCGTACAGTTCGGCGCGGGTCTGCATCTCTGGGACCAGGCCGGCCTGCGTTCCTTCCGAGCGGATGGTCTGGTACACCCGGAGCGCGGCGGCGTTCATGGCGCGGTAGGCGGCGCAGCAGAAGAGCGCCATGCTGACGCCGGCTCCAGCAAGTTGGTCGCGGGTAAAGAGCGGTGTCTGGCCGAACTCGGTGATGTTGGCCAGGATGGGGACGCGAGTGGCTTCGGCAAAGCGCGTGTACTGGCCCAGGTCGGTGACGGCTTCGGCGAAGATCATGTCGGCGCCTGCGCTGACGTACGCGGAGGCCCGGTCGAGCGCGGCGGAGACGCCTTCGGTCGCGAGGGCGTCGGTGCGGGCCATCAGGACGAAGTTGGGGTCGGTGCGGGCGTCCGCGGCGGCTTTGATGCGGTCGCACATTTCGCCGGTCGAGACGAGTTCCTTGCCGGGGCGATGGCCGCAGCGCTTGGCGCCGACCTGGTCTTCGATGTGGACAGCGGCGGCTCCGGCCTTTTGCATGGAGCGGACCGTGCGGGCGATCGAAAATGCGCTGCCCCAGCCGGTGTCGATGTCGACCAGGACGGGGAGGCTGGTCGCGTCGGTGATGCGCCGCAGGTCGACCAGGACGTCGTCCATGGTCGAGATGCCGAGGTCGGGGATGCCGAGCGAATTCGCGGCAACCCCGCCGCCGGAGAGGTAGAGGGCGCGAAAGCCGGTCGCTTCGGCCATGCGGGCGGTGTAGGCGTTGATGGCGCCGACGATCTCGAGCGGCCGTTCGAGCGCGAGGGCCTCCCGGAAGCGGCCGCCGGGGGAGCTGGGTTGGGCTTCAGCCATGGCGGAGGACCGTGCAGACCGAGGCGCAGAGCGGTCCGCCGATGTTGAACGTCGCGGCGAGCCGAGGGTTGGGGACCCGGAGCGCGGCCGGGGCGCGGCCAAGCAGTTGCAGGGCCGACCAGCCGATCATGGCGACGCCGGTGGCTCCGATGGGGTGGCCCTTGGCGATGAGGCCGCCCGAGGTGTTGATCGCGCAGGCGGCTGCGTCTGCGGAAGCTTGGGGCGCCGCGTTGCCGTCCTTCCAGAAGCGGGCGCCGCAGCCGGGTTGCGCCTTGCCGAGGATCTCGGTGCCGAGCGCGCCCATGACGGTGAAACAGTCGTGGATCTCGGCGACGTTCACGTCGGCGGGTGTGGCCCCGGCCATGGCGTAGGCGGCGTTCATGGCCTTGTAGGCGCCGGTGGGGTGGAGCACCTGGCGCTGCGATTTTTGGAGCGGGTCGACCGCCTGGCCGTAGCCGGCGATCTCGACGCAGTCTTGTTTCCGGAGCCCGAGCCGCGTCAAGCCGCGTTCAGTAGCGAGGATCAGGCCGGCGTAGCCGTCCGTAATCTGGGAGCAGTCGTACGTTTTGAGCGGGAGGCCGTCGACGACGTAGCGGTTGATGCCGGCGATCTCGGTCGCCTGGTCGAGCGTGAGGTCGAGGTTCATCTGAGCGAACGGGTTGGAGCGGGCGTTGCTGTACTCCTGCACCGCGATGGCGGCGAGGTCGCGCTCCGTTACCCCATACGTCTGCATGTAGATCTGCATGATCTCGGCGAAGATGTGCGGGAAGATGAAGACTTTGCCGTCGCGCTCGGTGGGGTCGGAGAAGTGGCCGAGGACCTCGCCGATGCGTTTGCCGTCCATTTTGCCCTGGGCATCGCGCATCTTTTCGAAGCCGATGACAAGCGCGGTGTCGCCGAGGCCCGCCTGCATCTTGTAGATGGAGGAGAGCACCGCTTGTCCTCCAGACGCGCAGGCGTTTTCGACCGATTCGAGCGGTTTACCGGCGAGGCCGGAGGTGTTGGCCATCAGCCCGGCGAGCAGGCCCTGGCCGTTGAGCGACGCGTTGCAGGCGGCGGCGACCGTGCCGACGTCGATGAGCGAGGGCGGGATCGAGATCTCGGCGCAGGTGTCGCGAATCGAGTGTTCGAGGATGGTCGAAAGGGTGTGTTCGGGGAGTTTGCCGAACTTCGACTGGTGATATGCAGCGATGTAGATCGGCTTCAACGGCGTGGGCTTTCTCGGGTGCGGTTCTAGGGAGACAATACGCCTCTGACCCTAGCGTGGACGAGATCCGGGTCAGGGGAGCGTGAGAGGCGCTTTGAGCGGTAGGTCCTGGGAGGACGGGCCGGCCGAAAGTGTGTACGTGCCGGGGAGCAGTTTCCAGCGGTCGGTGGAGGTGTCAAAGACGGAAAGGAACGTGGGGTTGAGCGGGAGAGTGATCGACTTCCGTTGGCCCGGGGCGAGGTTGACGCGCCCCCAGCTGACGAGCCGGCGGTAGTGTTCACCCGAGCTTGGTGGGAGCTGCACGTAGAGTTCGGCGATCTCGGTACCGGAGCGGGATCCGGTGTTCTGGACGGTAAATGTGGCGGTTTTGCCGGCGGGCTCGACCGTAAGGCCCGAGTAGGCGTAGGTGGTGTAGGAGAGGCCGTGGCCGAAGGCGAACAGGGGCTCTTTGCCTTCCGATTGGAACCATTTGTAGCCGACGCGCGCCCCTTCCGTGTAGGGGACGTTGAAGAACTGGCGCGGATCGTTTTCAGGCAGGTCGGCGTGCTCGATGCCGAACACGGCGGGGTGGGGAAGGTCGGCGACGGACCGCGGAAACGTGATGGGGAGTTTGCCCGAGGGGTTGACCGCGCCGGTGAGGATGTTGGCGATCGCCTCTCCGCCGCCGATGCCGGGGTACCAGGCCTCGAGGACGGCGGAGACTCGGCCAATCCAGGGCATCGAGACAGGGTTGCCGGTCTCGAGGACGACGACCGTGCGGGGGTTCGCGGCGACCACGGCGGCGATCAGCTCGTCCTGGTGGTTGGGCAGCGCGAGGTCGGCGCGGTCGGCCCCTTCGCTCATGTACTGGTCGACAAACACCACGGCAACCTCGGCTGACTTGGCTGCCGTCGCGGCTGCTTGTGGGTCGGTGCCCGGATTGAAGCTGACCTCGGTCGAGGCGAGGCGCTCGCGGAGGTAGCGCAGCGGCGCGGAGGGAAAGTAGACGGCCTCGCCCCATTTGGTCGGGCGGTCGGGTGAGATGGCATTACCGCCCGGAGCGTCGACCTGGGCCGAGCCACCGCCCGAGAGGACGCCGACGTCGGCGTGCGCGCCGATGACGGCGATGGATTTCAGCGATGGGTTGAGCGGGAGGAGGCCCCTGTCGTTCGTGAGCCGGTCGTTCTTGAGCAGAACGATCGATTCTTCGGCGATGTGTTGGGCGTCGTCGCGGCCCCGGAACGGGTCGACGACGGTGCGTGGGGTGGGTGGGTGATCGACGGCGCCGGAGGCAAACAGCGACCGGAGGATGCGGTGGACCATGTCGTCCAGCCGGCTCTGCGAGACCTCGCCGCTCTCCACGGCGGCCTTCAGCGGTGCGCCGAAGTACTCGTCGCCGGGCATCTGCATGTCCAGGCCGGCCCTGGCCGCCTTGACGGTGCTATGGGTGGCCTCCCAGTCCGAGACGACGAAGCCGGGGTAGTGCCAGCTCTCTTTGAGCACATGGTTGAGGAGCCAGTCGTTCTGGCACGCCCAGTCGCCGTCGACCTTGTTGTAGGCGCACATCACGGAGGCGGGGTGGCCGAGATCGATGCCGATCTCAAACGCGAGCAGGTCGGACTCGCGCGCGGCCTTGTGGTCGATCTCGACGTTCAGCGTGGTGCGGGCGGTCTCCTGATCGTTCAGGGCGTAGTGCTTGATGTCGCCCATGATGTGGTTCTGCTGCACGCCCTGGATGAGGTGCCCGACGGTGGTTCCGGCGAGCACGGGATCTTCGCCCGCGTACTCGAAGAGGCGGCCGTTGCGAGGGTCGCGAGCCAGGTCGACGCCGCCGCCGATCGACTGGTTGTAGCCCTGCGCGCGGAGTTCGCGGCCGATGACATCGCCGTACAGATGGGCGGCAGCCGGATCCCACGAGCTGGTGGCGCCGAGCACCGACGGAAGCAGCGTGCTGTAGCGCGATTCGGGGGCGGACATCCGTACCCCAACGGCGGAGTCGGCCTGCTGGATCGACGGAATGCCGAGGCGGGGGATGCCGAGAACCTCGCCCGCGCCGCCGTTGTTGTCAGGCGGCACCGGAGCGCCCTCGCGCAACGGACCCCATCCGATCCCGTGGACGAGCTGAATCTTTTCGTCCAGGGTGAGCTCGTGGAGAACAAGATCGGCCCGCCGATCGGGGGAGAGAGAGCTGTCGTCCCAGGCGTGGTGGACAGGGGCGGGCTGGGCGTGGGCCAGCGTGGTGAGGAGGGCGAGGAGCGCGAAGCAGGTGGCAGCAACGGATTTCTGATACTTCATCTTGGTTGTATCTCTCTTAGGAAACAGTGCAGCGAGATCCGGAGTGGCTCGTCTTAGGATCGGATATCTAGGCTTGGCGAGGTAGGCTCCCCGACGAAAACCAGACAGCCGTTCGGATCTTCGATATGGAATTCGGTCATGCCGTACTCGCGATCGAAGAGATCACGGGAGGGGTAGCGACCTTTCAAGGTCCTAACATGGTCCCAGAGCGAACCGATGTCGGAGACTTCGATGTAAATCTCGGTATGTCCTCGAACACATTGCATGACAGCTTCGGAGGCGGAGAGTCCGAAGTGAATGGTTTGGCCGTCCCGTTCGAGGATCATGTACTCCGGGCTATCTAGCGTGGCCGTGAAGCCGAGGACGTCGCGATAAAAGGCGAGGGTCGCTTCCATGTTGTCGGTAACCAGCTTGGGACTGATTGCTTTTATCATCGGCTTCTTTGTCATTCAAGAACCTCCGAAGATTGGGCGCTCAGCCACATCAAGTCTAGCGGGAGATTACGCGGGCGTCCCAAGCTTTGACAGAAAGAAGGGCCCGCAACCGCGCTACGGGTGCTGTGAGACGGAGAGGGTGTTTCCATCCGGATCGTGGAACCAGGCGATGCGCGATCCGTCGGGGGCGTTCCAGATCGAGCGCTCGTCCTGTTCGAAGTGGCCGAACCGCAGAAAGGTGATGCCTTTGGCGGCGAGTTGGTCGACGGCCTGCTCCACATCCTCCACCTTCCATCCGAAGACGGTATACGCTGCCGGGCTGAAGTCGCGGGTGCGTACGACGCGGAGCATGGACCGCGGCTCCGGCCCCACCTCGAACACCATGGCGAAGTCATTGTCTTCGATGAAGGTGAGCCCGAGCGTGTGCTCGTAGAACTGCCGCGCGGCCGCGGGCTGCTGCGTTGGGATAAAGCTGATAGGTGCGCTGGTGCTGAGCGACATCAGCCCATACTAATCTCTGGTGTTGCCGCCGGAGGTACCTGATCCCGTTGCGAGCGTGGTTCGATTGACGCGTGTGTGCGGGCGGCGCAGGTTTTCGCCACGCATGACCGACCCTTATGCCGATGGGGAGCACAGTTTTGTGCCATTTTCAGTTAGACTCTCGGAGATGCCCTGCGCAACGTGGGGGACAAAGCCGTGTATTAAGGATCAGGCCGAAACTTGATGGAAGAGACGATCGAAGCTCGGGTGTTGAAGGTGATTGCGACCTCGAAGCGGATTCCGTTAGAGAGTGTGCGGCCCGACAGCAGCTTTGAGTCGCTGGGGATCGATTCTCTGGACCGGCTAAACCTCCTGTTTGATCTCGAAAGTGAGTTCGACATCGAGATCAACGACGAAGAGGCCAAGCAGATCAAGAACATCCACGAGATGACCGCGGGCATAACGCATCTGCTGGAGTCGAAGAACGCGTCGTCGGCGAGCTGAGGGCAAGGTATGCAGCGGGTTGTGATCTCGGGAATGGGCGTCGTAAGCGCGCTCGGCAACACGACGGAGAGCTTCTGGGGAGAACTAGTCGCGGGCCGGTCGGGCATTCGGCCGATCGAGGGTGTCGATGCCACGTCCATCCGCTTCAAGCAGGGTGCCGAGGTGCGGGGATTTCGCCCTGAGGACCACTTTGAGCCGAAGGATATGGCGTTTATGGACCGCTTTGCGCAGTTTGCGGTCCATGCGGCGCGGCAGGCGATCCGGGAGGCTGGGGTGGAGTGGACGCCCGATCTGCGGGAGCGGACCGCGGTCATCACCGGCTCGTGCCTGGGTGGGCGCGGGGCGGAGGAGGCAGGCTACTGGGAGCTGTTTCACAACAACCGCACGCGGGTGCATCCGCTGACGATTCCCTTGAGCATGAGCAACGCCGGTGCGAGCCACATCTCCATGCAGTTTGGGATCGAGGGCCCGGCGTATACGGTCTCGACGGCCTGCGCGTCGTCGGCGCACGCGATCGGCCAGGCGTTCTGGATGGTGCGGTCGGGCGGTGCGCCGATGGCGATTGCGGGTGGAAGCGAGGCTCCGTTTTTCGTCGGTGGGTTGAAGGCCTGGGAAGCCATGCGCGTGATCAGCAAGGACACATGCCGGCCCTTCAGCCTGGAGCGAAGCGGGATGGTTCTGGGCGAGGGCGCGGCCATGCTTGTGCTCGAGCCGATGGAGGCGGCGCTGGCCCGAGGGGCGCGGCCGCTGGCGGAGATCGTCGGGTTTGGGATGTCGGCCGACGCGAGCCACATCACCCAGCCGGCCACGAGCGGATCGGCGCGGGCGATGCGTCTGGCCCTGCAGGATGGCGGCCTCGCGCCGGAGCAGGTGGGGTACATCAACGCGCATGGAACCGCAACCGAGGCGAACGACCGGACAGAGAGCGCGTCGATCCGGTCGACATTCGGAGCGCAGGCAGAGCGGGTCGCGGTGAGTTCGACCAAGTCGATGCACGGGCACACGCTTGGCGCCGCGGGGGCGTTGGAGGCGGTCGCGAGTGTGCTGGCGCTCGATCGCGGATGTCTGCCGCCGACGGCGAATTTCCTCACGGCGGACCCAGCCTGCGATCTGGATGTGGTGCCAAACGTCTCGCGAGCCGCTCAGGTGGAGGCGTGCCTGTCGAATTCGTTTGCGTTTGGCGGCTTGAATGCAGTGCTGGCGTTCAAGGCCTTGCCTTAGCCTAGAGCAACGGAGGTATTGGCACAGAAGGCATCTGCTCTTTTGTTGTCATTCCCGAAGGGAATCTGCTGTTGTTCTTGCGGTTGTTTTGTTCTTCACACCATTCCCGAATCCGCTCTAGTTTAGACCGGAGCGGCTTCCCGAACCCAGGCCACCGACCGTGCCATGCCTTCGGCAAACGTGACGGCCGGCCGGAAATTGAAGTGTTCCCGGGCTTTGGCGATGGGAAACTCCTGGTCGCGCGCAAGCAGAAGCGTGGCGTGCCGCGTGAGCAGAGGCCGGCCGGGGAACTTCAAGTACGTGTGTGGCGCCTCCATGGTGCGCGCGATCGCCATGGCGAGGTGGAACGGTAGGTTGATCCAGGGCTTCCGGGTCCCGAGGCCGTCGGCGAGGGCGTCCACGTACTGGCGCCAGCTGACACCGGTGCCGTCCGAGAGGTTGTAGGCCTGCCCAAGCGTCCCGGGGCTGGTCGCGGCCGCGATCATCGCGTGGGCGGCGTTGTCGACGTACAGGAAGCCGCCGGTGCGGTCGCCTCCGTCGATGTGGGCCATCTGGCGCGCGCGCAGGAGTTTGGCGATGTCGGTGACAAAGGCGGTTCCGCGTGGGCCGTAGATGGTGGCGGGGCGGACGACCGTGACGGGGAGGTCGGAGCCGGCGCGCCAGACGGCCTCTTCAGCGAGAATTTTGGTGCGGTTGTAAGGGAGGCCGACGTCGCGGGTGGGGTCGGTCTCGGGGCCGGGGACGAGCGGGTAGCCGTACACGTCGGTGGTGCTGACGTGGAGGAATCGCCGGAGGTTTGGGGCGGAGGTTTGGGCAGCGGCGAGGAGCGCCTCCGTTCCGGTGACGTTGCTGGAATAGAACTGCGGCCAGGGAGCCCAGTCGGTGGAGGCGGCGGCGCAGTGGTAGATGTGGGTTGCGTCGTGGACGGCTTCGCGGAGAGGTTCAGGGGCGTTGAGGTCGCCCTGAACGACGCGAATAGGGAGGCCGCTCAGGTGGCGGAGGTCGGAGGTGGGCCGGGCGAGCACGACGACCGCCTCGCCCTGGTCGATGAGGATCTGGGCAAGGCGGCCGCCGAGGAAACCGCTCGCGCCGGTGATGAGCGAGGGCACGGGGTTACGGGAGGGGCTGCTCGGAGCGGAGTTTGTCGAAGACGTCGAGGACGTATTCGAGGTGTTCCCGGGTGTGGGCGGCGGTAACGCAGAGGCGCAGCCGACCGGCTCCCTGGGCCACGGCGGGGAAGAGGACCGGAGCGGCGATGATGGAGTGATCGCGGAGGTTGCGGGAAAAAAAGGCCGTGGTGGCGTCTTCGCCGAGCACGACGGGGATAACGGCCGTCTCCGAAAGGCCAGTGTTGTAGCCCAGGCTTTTCAGGCCTTCCCGGAGGAAGTCGCCGTTTTCGCGGAGACGCGTCACTCGTTCGGGTTCGGCCCGGAGGATGCGAACGCCTTCGAGGACGGCGGCCGCCGAAGCGGGCGCCATCGCCCCGGAGAAGATATACGGCGAGGCGGCGTGCTGGAGAAAGATGGCGAGCCGCCGCGACAGCGCGACAAAGCCGCCG
The DNA here is from genome assembly GCA_965277145.1 of Acidobacteriaceae bacterium. GTDB lineage: Bacteria > Acidobacteriota > Terriglobia > Terriglobales > Acidobacteriaceae > Edaphobacter. Next base: position 3,557,311 of record OZ255717.1, on the reverse strand, counting down.
TTGGCGGGGATCGACTTGGCGAGCGATCCGGTCCAGATGTCAACCTCGTCGGTCGAGATGCCGAAGTGCTCGTCGGAGCCGCGGCCAGTGGCGCCGAGCATGCCGATGGCGTGTGCGTCGTCCATCAGGAGATAGCAGTCGAACTCCTTCTTGATGGCGATCAGATCGGGGAGGAGAGCGATGTCGCCGTCCATCGAAAAGACGCCGTCCGAGACGATGAGCGTCCGGTTGGCCTCGGGTCCGTTTTCGAGCTCAAAGCGCAGCGAGCTCATGTCATTATGTTGAAAACGCTGGACTTGTACACCGGCGAGACGGAAGGCGTCGATGAGGCTGCGGTGCGAGTAAATGTCCGCGATGACGCGATCGGCCGGACCCAGAAGCGCGCTGATCACGGCGAGATTGGCCATGTAGCCGGAGGTGCAGGTGATGGCGGCTTCGGTCCCTTTGAACTCCGCGAGGGCGGCTTCCATCTCCTGATGGAGGTCGAGCGTGCCGGTGAGGAGGCGGGCGCCTCCGGTCGCTGTGCCGTACTTGCGGACGGCGGCGATGGCAGCTTCATCAATCCGCGGGTCGCCGATCAGGCCAAGATAATCGTACGAGGAGAGCATGAGCATGCGGTGGCCGTCGAGATCGACGACGGGACCGGTGCGGCTGGAGAGCGGGGCCTGAAAGGGGTAGGCGTCGAGCGAGCAGGCCAGGGCGGTCGTCTCAAAGAGACGCCGGGCGCGGGCATCGAGGAGGTCTTTTTTCTTGAAGCTTTCCGTTCGGTCGGAGCGAAAATAGCTGCCGAACATCTGGCCCGAGGACGAGGGAAACTGTTTCTTGATGGCGGACGGTTGTTCCACAGCGCTTGCGGTTGGTGTCATAGGTGGACCCTAAGTATAAACGGAGGTGATTCTTCTAAGGCAAAAAACAGCACCCGCACGATGAGTCCGAGCACGGCGGAACTCGCCGGGCCGGGGTGAGCGGGACTAAAAGCTGAGACGGAGGCCGGCCTGCATCTGGCGGCGGGCGCCCTGCTCGAATGAGCCGGAGCCGCGTTGCCGGACGTTGGTGCGGGTCTCGGGCGTGGTGCCATTGATAGAACCGGGCGTGCCGTAAAGGTTGCTGTTGAGGATGTTTCCGGGAGGGTCGTACGACGTGCGATTGAACACGTTGAAGGCGTCCCACGAGGGTTCAAGGGTGATCCGTTCGGCTATTCTGTGCTGCCAACTGAGGCGGACATCGGTGAGCAGGAGGAGATCGAGGCCGACCTCGTTCAGAGGGGCGAGGGGGAGGTTTGGCATCGTGCCTTTCGCCGCGGCCAGCTGCGATGCGGTGAAGAGGCCCTGGCTGACGAGGAGCTGGCCGGCTGGGGTGAGGCGCCCGGCGAAGTTGCTGTTGTATCCGCCAATGGCGCTGTTCAGGCCGCTGGCGCCCTTGAGTTTGCGGCCAAAGCTGCCAGGGACCACGTTGGGGAGGAGGTCATTGGTGGTGCCGTCGCCGTTTACGTCCGAGCAGAAGATCTCATCGGGGCCGCCGCTGCAGCCGCTAAAGGCCACGGGGATGAGGGTGTTCTGCGCCAGGGGCGAAAACCAGTGGGTGATCTGCGAGAAGATAAAGCCGCCCTTGATGTCGGTGATGGTGCCGACGTTGAGCATGCTCGTGCGGTCGAGGCCGTCCGGGCCGACCACGCGGGTTGGGCTGTTGTTGTCCCAGGCGTACGCGTAGGCGGAGATGTCCGACGCCGCGGTGCCGCTCGATTTCACGTCGCCGACGTTGCGCGAGACGGTGTAGGCGACAGTGAGGGTGTTCGAGCGCATCCAGCTGAGGGCTTCGCGGCTGGATTGGCCGAGGCGGCCGTCGAGCCGCAGGTTGACGCCGTTGTAGGTGTTGAAGCCCTTGTGCTCGTAGAAGGGCATGGTGCCGAAATTCGGGTTGCGGCCGCGAAAGGCGTAGCCCTGAGTAGAGAAGCCTGCGCCGAGACCGAACTGTCCGTAGGTGGCGATGGTGGCTCCGCCGGCGATAGCGCAGGTGGTGCCGGCGAGGTTGGCCGGGCAGCCCGCGATCGAGCCGTTGGCGGCGGAAATGGCGGCGATGGCGAGGTTGCGGTCGAAGGAGCCCAACTGTGCCTCGCCGATGTGGTTTTCGTCGAGGATCAAGGGAAACTCGGTGCCACGGACGTTGACGTACTCGCCGGTAAAGACCAGGCCGGGCCGGAGCTGGCGCTGGACGGAGGCGTTGATCTGGTACACGCGGGGATTTTTGACGCCAGGGGTGAAGGCGGCGTTGAAGAGCTGGTGGTTGATGTCGAAGGAGGTTTGGCTGGTGCCGCTCGCGGCGTTCTGGGCGGCGGCGGCTTTGTAGAGCGCCTGGAGATTGCCGACGGCGGTGGCCGACTGTCCGATGGTCTGGTTGAACAGGTAGGCGAGAGCCGATCCGCTCGTGCCCTGGGCGAAGCCGAACTGGGTGGCGAGCGGGTCTCCGGCAGCGAAGGCGTTGCCGGTGCGGGGGTCGTAGACGGTTCCGCCGCCGGCAACGTATTGGCTCGACAGGGCGATGCCTGTGGGAATAAACGAGGCGCTGTCGTTGGCGAAGCCGTCAAAGGTGAGTTCTTCAAAGTAGATTCCAGCGGCGGCGCGGACGACGGTCTTGCCGGAGCCGGTGGGGTCCCAGGCCCCGCCAATCTGCGGGCTGAAGTCGGTCTTGGGGGAGTGGCGGTAGCCTCCGTAGCCGGGCTCAAACTGGTCTAACAGCGTGCCGTGGTTGATGTTGGTGTTGAACTGGTTGGAGAAGAACACGTACCGAACGCCACCGTTGACCGTGAGGTGGTGCGAGAGGGTCCAGGTGTCGTGGATGTAGCCCGCGGGACGCCACTCGGAGGTGCCGCCGTGCGGAAAGCCGACTCCGGGGGTGTTGAAGGCGTAGCCCAGGCCGTTGCCGAGGACGATCGAGGTGAGCTTGTAGGAGCCCGGGTCGCCCGGGGTCCCGGAGCCGTCGCTGGTCTGGCCGTCGAGCTCGGGCGCGTTCGTCCGTAGCGGGTAGTCCGCGCCGAGCGCCCATCGGGTCAGGTCGGCGCCGAACGCGAGGGAGTGGTGGCCGAGGAGCTTGGCGCCGTCGTACTTGCCCTGGTAGTTGCGCTGCTTCTGCGCCTGATTGGTCAGGAGGTTTGGACCGTAGGCGAGGGTCGAGCCGCCATCGAGCTGGAGAAGGTATTTGCGGCCGAGCGAATCGACCGGCGCGGGTGCGTTGGGGTCGGGGATGAGCTCCTGCGAGTAGGCGTTGAAGCCATACTTGAAGGAGTGGGTCCAGCTGCCGCCGACGTAGTTGGCGCCACTGCCGAAAACGTTCGATTGGGTCTTCTGGCTGATGGAGTTGATCAGGGAGTTGCCGAGCGACGGGTATCCGACGATGCCGTGATTGTAGGAGTAGCTGTAGCGGCCGAAGCCGGTCCACTTGGGGTTAAGCACGGCGTCAAGGCGGCCGACCGCGAAGTTTTCACGGAAGGGCTTCGCGTAGTTGCGATTGAGAAAGGCGAAGGGCGTCTGGCCGGCAAAGGTGTCGCGAGTGTCGTTCAACTCTTCGTCGAGGAAGAAGAAGAGTTTGTCGCGCTGGATGGGCCCGCCGAGCCGTCCGCCGAGCTGATTCCGGTCGTAGGGAGCCTTGACGAGGCCTTGCTTGGCGCCCAGGCGGGAGTCGCGGAAGAACTCAAAGGCCGAGCCGTGGAAGCTGTTGCCGCCGGTGCGGCTGAGCATGTTGACGGCGCCGCCGCTCGCGACGCTCTGGGCGGGGTGGAGCGTCGTCTCGGCGACCTGGAACTCCTGGATGGTGTCGAGGCCGACGTTCTGGACGGGGCCGCCCACGGTGTGGTCCTGGATGGAGAGGCCGTCCCACTGCACCTGGGTCTCGCGGCCGGAGCGGCCCTGAAAGGCGGCTACGGTGAAGTTGCTTTTCGTCGCGTCGATGTCGTTGCCGTCGCGGAGCTGGACGCCCGGGGCAAGCTGGGCCAGATCCATGACGTTGCGACCCACGATGGCGAGGTTCTCGATCTGGTTCTGATTGATGACCACGCCGGATTCAGTCGAGACGGGGTCGACACCGACCGTGCTGTCGCCGTTCACGGTGACCTGCTCCTGGACGGCGCCGGTGCCGAGGGTGACGTTGAGCGGTGTGACCTGCGCGAGCTGGACGGTGATGTGCTCAAACACGGCGCGCTTGAAGCCGGGCGCCTCGACCGAGACGGTGTAGCGGTCGGGTTTGGCATTCAGAATGCGAAAAAGGCCTGTGTTGTCGGTCGTGGCGGTTCCGGTTTCGCCGGTGCTCTCGTCGGTGTAAACGACGGCTGCGTTTTGTACGCTGGCCCCGGAGCTGTCGGTGACGGTGCCCTGGACGCCGCCGGTAGCGGTCTGGGCCAGGGCCGAGACGCCCATGGCGAGAGACACTGAAAAGACGTAGCCGATGCGGAGATGGGGCAATCTGCGGGTGTTCATAGGTTTTTCCTCAGACTCTGAAGTTTTTCCTTAGACCCTGATGGTAGATGCGCAAGCTCCGTTCCGGTCAAGCGGTTGCGGCGGGAAACGCCCCTGACCTCAGTTGACATGGAGCGGAGCGGAATCTGAACCGAAATCTTTCGTCCGCTAGTGACCGAAGTACTGAAGAACCTCAACATAGACGATCGAGACTTCATCCAAGAACGATAGAGTTTTACGAGTTGAGACCGTTGCAATAAAGGTATTCTTGTCTCCCATGCTGTTGCCCGCCGCGCTTCATGGATCCGCACATCCCGTCGCGTCCACCTCCTTTGGGTCGGAGGTGAAGCTGACTACGCGTCTAGGCGCTCCCCTGGCGTTGGGCGAGCTTGGGTGGATGTCGACCTATATTGTCGACGCCATCATGGTGGGTCGCATGGAGCACAGCGCCCTCGCAATTGCGGCGTCTTCGTTGGGCAACAGCATCTTCTATGCCATCTTGTTTTGCGCTGTCGGGATGCTGTACGGCCTCGATACGCTCGTCTCGCAGGCGTTTGGGCGAGACGATCTAGAGGACGGTTGCTACTCGCTGGCGCAATCCTTGTTTCTGGTCGCGGCTTTTACGCCCGCGGTCATGCTCCTCACGTGGTTTTCGCCGCTCGTCCTCACGCGTTTGCATCTCGATCCAGCCATGGTCAGCGGCACCCGGTCGTATCTCCATGCGATCATCTGGTCGACGGCGCCTCTGCTCTTGTACATGGCCGTGCGCCGGTATCTTCAAGCGATCGATCGGCCCGGCTGGATCACGGTGTCGCTCCTCACGGCCAATCTGGTCAATCTCTTTGGGGACTGGGTCCTGATCTACGGGCACTTCGGATTTCGCGCGATGGGGATCGCGGGGTCGGGGTGGGCGACGTGCGTGGTTCGGGTGTACATGCTCGGTCTCCTCGTAATCTCGCTGTGGTTGAGCCTGCGCAGGTCGCCGATCCGTCCTCGAACAGGGTTTTTCAGGCCCCGGTGGAGCCGGATCCTCGGTCTGCTGAAGCTCGGCTGGCCCATCGGCCTGCAGAGCCTGGCGGAGCTGAGCGTAAGTACATTCTTCGCGGTTCTGGCTGGCAAGCTGGGTGCCACGTTGCTTGCGGCCCATCAGGTCGTTCTGGATCTGAATGCCTTTGTCGCGATGATTCCATTAGGCTTATCGGCGGCAGTGGCCGTGCGTACGGGCCAGGGAATGGGCCGGTCGGACACCACCCAGGTGCGACGGACGGGAAATGCCGGCATGCTGATCGTGGGCCTGACGATCGCGGTGGCCGCCACATCGTTTCTCCTGGTGCCTCGCATGTGGGCGCACATCTATACCAACGATCTGAAGGTGGTCGCGGCCACCGTGCCCATCTTTGCCATCGCGGCCGCGAGTCAACTGTTTGACGGCGTGCAGGTGATCCTCGCGGGAGCCCTGCGCGGGATGGGCAAGACGCGGGCGCCGATGTTCGCGAGTGTGGGCTGGTACTGGCTGCTGGGCGTGCCGCTGGGCTATGTTCTGTGTTTCCGCATGCACCTTCTGCTCCGGGGTCTCTGGATGGGGAGTTTCTTCGCGATCTGTCCCATCGCTCTGACGCTGTTGACGGTCTGGCGGCATAACCTGAAAAAGCTGGAAGGCCCGGCTCCGGCGAGAGTGTCGGGCGTTCCTTTGGCGGTCCCGCCCGCGGTTCCGTCCTGAGCCTCGCGGATCTCTCCTCGCTTTGATTGGTCTCAGACGTGCCCACCGCCCCCCTCGCCAGACTGTGAAGAGATTCGGCGTGAGATTCTGGAGGGCGATGGGGCACGCGCTCGACAGGCCAGACAGGCCAGACAGGCTCGACAGAACGAACCGGCGGAGCAGTGCTGGCCGGCGATGCCTGGCAATCGCGGCGTTTCTGCTCTGCGGTCTCCTGCTCGTGGCTCCGGCGCGCGCTCAGCGGATCGGCCGGCTGAATCATCAGGCCTGGTCCACCGAGGACGGTCTGCCGCAGAACAGTGTTCACCAGATCTTCCAGTCGCGCGACGGCTACCTTTGGCTGGCGACGGAGGGTGGCGTCGCTCGGTTCGATGGTGTGAGCTTTCGGCTGTTCAGCCATGAGACAGAGCCCGCGTTGCTGAGCGATGACGTCTGCTGCCTGGCAGAGGACGCATCAGGGGCGATGTGGTTCGGGACGGCGGACGGTTTGGTGCGTTGGGACGGCCGGGTGGCGACGCGGTTGGCCAGCCGGGAGACGCTTGGGGCGATCCAATCCTTGGTGGCGGCCGAGGACGGAGCTGTGCTGGCGCTGACGTCCGGGGGTCTGTTCCGAGTTGGAGTTGCAGGAGCCGCGCGGCTTCCGGTTGGAAGTTCGCCGGTTCTGGCGATCTCCGCGGGTGCGGACGGCAGCGTCTGGCTCGCGAGTGCGGCGGGGCTCGAGCGTCAAATCCACGGCCAGAAGAGCCGGACAGATCTGCCCCAAATCGTCGATGCCGGGGCCGTCGATGCCGGGGCGCTCGAGGCGTTGGTGGTGGCGCCGGACGGAAGCTTCGGCCTGCGGACGCGGGACAGTGTCGTGCTCGTCCGCAACGGTGTGGTTCGGCGGTTTAGAGCTGGACGGGAGCTTCCCGGGAACCGCGTCCAGGCCTTGTTCGTCGATCGGAGCGGTGTGGCCTGGGTCGGCACGAATCGCGGCCTGGTGACGATCGATCCGGTTGGCGCGACGGTGGCGGCGGTCCCGGCTTTGGGACAGAACTCGATCCTGTGCGCGTTCGAGGATCGTGAGGGCAATCACTGGATCGGCACCGAGACCTCGGGCCTCCATGTGTTGCGCGAGAGGAAGTTCTGGGGGGTGGTAGGGCTGGGCGACGAGGTGGTGACGGCCGTCATCGAGGCCCGCGACGGGTCGATGTGGGTGGGGACGCGGGACGACGGTCTGCGCGAGGTGCGCGGGGGCGAGGTCGAGCGGCCGAAGTTTGGGGCGGCGACCAGCTCGATCGTCTTGTCGCTCGCGCCCGGGGTGGGCGGCGATGTATGGGTAGGAACGCCGGATGGTCTCGACCATATCGACGGAGCTCGGGTGCGGACGTATAGCTCGGCCACGGGGTTGCCGGACGACTTTGTGCGCTCTTTGCTGGTCGATCCCGACGGATCAGTCTGGGTGGGGACGCGGCGGGGGCTGGCGCATCTCGAGGGGAGCCGGGTTTCGACGCTGACGCGGGCCGATGGGCTGGGAAGCGATCTGATCGGCACGCTCTACCGCGAGCAGCCCGGCGGCGCCCTGTGGATCGGAACCTTGGGCGGACTTTCGGAGCTGCAGGCCGGCAAGTTGAAGACCTTCGGTGCGCGCGATGGGCTGTTGGGCGAGATCGTGACGGCCGTGACGCGGGACGTCGAGGGAGGGGTCTGGGTGGGCACGCGGGATGGCGGTCTGAGCCACGTGAGGGGGGACCGGGCAACGGCACTTCGAGCGTCCGGTCTGCCGCGAAGTATCGACGCTCTGGCGACGGATCGGGAGGGTTTTCTCTGGATACGCGGGAAAGAGGGGATCGCGCGGGTCAGGTCGGCGGACCTATCTCTGTGCGCGGCCAAAGGGGATTGCACGGCGGCGATCCGGGTGTACGGAGCAGGCGACGGTATGCCCAGCGGGGAGGCCGCGGCCGACGGGCATCCGGCCGTTTGGAGCGCCGCAAACGGCGAGCTCTGGTTTACGACCCGCAAGGGCGTGGCCATCACGGACCCGGCGCACTTCCCGGTCAATGCGGTCGCCCCCCTGGTCGTCCTTGAGCGATGGACGGTCGATGACCGCGAGACGTCCACCGGGCCTGGAGAGCTGCGGATCGCGCCGGGACACGTCCGCTACACGTTCGACTACGCCGGCCTTAGCTACACGGCGCCGAGCGAGGTTCGGTATCGGTTCCTGCTGGAGGGTCTCGATCGGAAGTGGACCGATGCCGGCGGTCGACGGTCCGCGACCTACACGAACCTGCCTCCGGGGAAGTATCGATTTCGCGTGCAGGCGGCAAACAATGACGGCGTCTGGAACGAGGCAGGCGCGGATCTCTCGTTCGTGGTCGCTCCGCCGTTCTATCGGAGGTGGTGGTTTTATGTGCTGGCGGCCCTTTCTATCGCTTTGCTGGGTACGTTGCTGTATCGCCTGCGACTGCGCCGGCTCCAGACCGAGTTCAATCTGGTGTTAGCGGAGCGGAACCGGTTGGCGCGTGAGATCCACGACACCTTGGCTCAGGATTTTGTGGGTGTGTCGCTGCAGCTGGAGATCATCTCGCAGCTGCTGAAACACTCGGCGGTCGATGCGGCAGCACAGCAGGTAGACCAGACGCGGAAGCTCGTGACCGAGGGTCTGGCGGACGCGCGGCGCAGCATCTGGGAGCTGCGGGCAAACACGGCCAAGGACAGCCTGCCGACGCGTCTGACGGAGGTGGCTGACCGGTTTGGGCGGGAAGCCGGCGTCCGGCCGCGGCTTCTAATCGGCGGTGTGTATCGGCCGCTCTCGACGCGGATCGAGGACGAAACGATCCGGATCGCGCAGGAGGCTCTAACGAATGTGGCGCGACACGCCGGGGCGACGGAGGTGGGGGTGGAACTTCGTTATAGTGACGACAGTGTGCTCTTGGAGCTGACCGACAATGGCCGCGGTTTTCCGATCACGACCGTGGCGGGCGCGGCCCAGGGTCACTATGGCCTACAGGGAATGCAAGAACGAGCGGCAGTGATAGGGGCTCGGCTGGTGGTAAAGAGCGAGCCGGGCAGGGGCACGACGGTGACGTTGACGGTTCCGATCGCACCCGCTGCCGTCCGGGAAAGGACGTAAGAGATGGCAGAACGCGCGCGGGTGATGATCGTGGAGGACCATCCGGTCGTTCGCCAGGGGCTGGTCGCGCTCCTGTCGACGATGCCGGAGATTGAGGTGGTGGGGCAGGCGAGTGACGGGATGGAGGGCGTCGACCTGTTTCGCCGATTGCAGCCGGACGTGACCTTGATGGATCTGCAGCTGCCCCGGCTGGGCGGCGTGGCGGCCATCGCAAAGATTCGTGAGGAATTCCCGGCAGCCCGGATCGTCGTTTTGACCACGTACGACGGCGACGAGGATATCTTTCGGGCGCTGCAGGCGGGGGCAAAAGCATACCTGCTGAAGGGCATGCCGCTCGAGGAGCTCCTACGGACGATTCAGGCGGTGCATGCCGGCAAGTCGCGCGTTCCAGCCGAAATCGCGGAGAAGCTGGCCGAGCGGATCAGCGGGCAGGAGCTGACCGCGCGGGAGTTGAGTGTGCTCGAGCGCATTGTCGCGGGACGGGCAAACAAGGAGATTGCGACCGACCTCCACATCTCGGAGACAACCGTGAAGTCGCACGTGAATAGCTTGCTGGGAAAGCTGGGCGTGGCGGACCGAACGCACGCGGCGACGCTGGCCATTCAGCGCGGAATTGTTCATCTGTCGTGAGGTTCCTTTGATGAAGCGACTTTTCTGTGTGGGATTCGCCCTCTGCTTGTTGCTGCTCCTCCCTGGGCGGGCAGAGACGAAGCGCGCCTGGCATGCTGCGAGCGTGGCCGAGCTGGAGGCGTTTCTGCCCGCGCGCGCCGGTGTCGAAAAGGAGCGGATCGAGACCGAGATGCGGACCGCGTCGGGGATTGTGGACGACCGTGGGCACATGATCGCCGGTGTGGTGTTGATCACGGCCGGGTACTCGGCCGATGGCAAGTACTCGCACTATCTCCTGACCCAGAGTCCGATGACGATCGGCGAAATCTCGCTGCCGGCGGGAGCCTATGTAATCGGGTGGAAGCGTGTGGAGGACGGCCTTCGGGTCAGCTTCTTCCTGGCGAGTACCGGAGCCGAACGCGGCACGACGACGGCTCACCTGATGACGCAACCAGGCCGCGTGGAGGTGTTTCGGATCTGGCCGCCCGGGGATCGCAGGATCATTCAGATCGGCCGCTTCATGCTGCCGTACGGCTTGCCGGAGTAGGCTGCACAAGCTGTGTTGCGGGAGATCTCGATCCAAAGATGGATAGAGATCTGATCAAAGGTTGGATGACGGAGCGAGGCCAGGCAGCTACAGTTTGGATATACCTCCTCGCCCCGCAAAGGGGCGATTTCTTTTTGGTGGCGTGAATCGCGGATCGGCCTGTTCTTGTTGTCATTCCCGAAGGGAATCTGCGGTTGTTCTTGGGGTTTTTAGTTCTTAACGCCATCACCTAATCCGCTCTGGACTAGCGGACGCGGATGGCCAGCCCGGCGCTGACGCCGTACGGGTTCAGGCCGCCGTAGGTGAAGTTGGGCCAGCTCTGATACTCAAAGTCGATGAGCCGGAGGGTCAGGCGGCTCTTGCCGACAGGAACGTCGAGGCCTGCGCCGGGCGCGAGTGTCAGGTAGGTGCCTTCGCCGTAGTTGTACGGAAAGTGGAAGCGGCCTTCGCCGATAAGCAATTTCGCGTAGGGGTTGAACCAGCGCCGGCCAAGCGCGAGACGTGGTCCGATGAGGTAGGTCTCCTCATACGTGCCGACCTCTTCGTGATGATGGAGGAGGCGAGCTTCGAACTCCAGGCCGAGCCGATTGGTGCGGTTCAGGTCGGCGTACACCATGTAGCCGCCGAGGTCGCGTTTTCCATAGTCGGCCTGGTAGTAGGAGACACCGCCGCCGACGCTGATGTAGCCGCCCGGACCGGTGGCGGTGGGCGTGGCCTGGGCGCGCGCGCTCCGGTCCGATGTTCCCAGCACAACAAGGCAGAGGAGCAGACCGAGGGCCGGGGGCGGGATCGCCCATCTCAGGATGGCTCTCATTGCGTCACCGTCAGGGTCATGGGAGCGGACTGGGTGGCGGCGGTTTTGCTGCCGATCGCCGTCACCTTGAAGGTGTAGGAGCCGGGGGCCGTTCCGTTCACCTGGAGGCCGCCGCAACCGGAGACCGCCATCGAAACCGCGAACAGGAGGATCGCGAGCAAGCTGCCGAGGAGCTTTCTCGTCTTCCGCGAGCGCCGGAGCGTCAGCGCGAGGAGCAGGCCGCCAGGGAGGATCGAGAGGGCAATGCCGGAGAGGGCCGGGGTTTTGTTCTGGGCGAGGCCGCCGGCCGTAAGCGGCGAGCCGGTGTCGATCGTCAGGCTGACGGTCTGTTTGCCATCGGAGGCGAGATTGACGTGGTCGCTGCTAAACGTGCAGGTGGCGGCGTTTGGCAGGCCCACGCAGCCGAGGGCAAGGTTGTCGGTGAAGCCCTGCACGGAGCTGAAGGACAGCTGGATGGTGTTGTGCTGCCGGCTCTGCAGGCTCATCGTGTTGGGCGTGAGGGTGATGGTGAAGTGGGTCGGCTCGATGACAGTGGTGGAGACGGCGGCCGAGACCGAGCCTTTGTAGAGCGAGTCGCCCTGGTACGTGGCAATGATGCTGTAGCTGCCGAGCGCGGGCGTGACGGTAAGGGTCGCGATGCCGGACGCGTTGAGCGCGGCCGTGCCGAGGGTGGCTCCGGCGGCGCTGAAGACGATGGACCCCGATGGCGGGACGGGCCCGTCACCGCTCAGGGTGGCGACGAGCGTGAGCGGCTGGCCCTGGACGACGGTGCTGGACGAGACGGTGAGGACGTCCGTCGAGGTGTGAAGGCCGACCGTCTCGGTGAGGACGGGGGAGCTGCCGGCGAAGTTCTGGCCGTCTCCCGTGTAGGTCGCGGAGAGGGCGTGCTGACCGACGCTGAGGTTGTTGAGCGTGAAGCTCGCGGCGCCGCTCGCGCTGAGGATCGCCGTGCCGATGCTGGTAGAGCCGTCAAGCAGGGTGACGGAGCCGGTGGGCGAAACCGTGCCCGCGCCAGTATTGACGGCGATGGTGAACGTCACGGCGTTGGCCGCGAGGGCCGGGTTGGCGCTCGATGTGAGCGAGACCGTGGTGCGCTGCTGGACGGTTTCAAGCAGCGGTGTGGAGGTGCTGGTGACGTGGTCGGTGTCGCCGTTGTAGATGGCCACAAGGACGTGCTGGCCCGGGCCGAGGCTGGAGGTGGTGAGGGTGGCGGCGCCGTTCGTGACGGTCCCTGTGCCGAGGCTGGTGGAGCCGTCCTGGAAGGTGACGGAGCCGGTGGGCGGGACGCCTGTGCCGCTGATCTGGGCAGTCAGCGTGAGCGGGCTGCCGAAGATCGCGGGGTTGGCGGTGCTGGCGAGGGTGGTGACGGTCGAGACAGTCGAGACGGTCTGGACGAGCCCGGCGACGGGGCTGGCCTGGTTGAGGCTGTCGCCGGTGTAGGTCGCCGTGATGCCGTGCTGGCCGGGCGTCAGGGCGCTGGTGGTGAAGGTGGCCACGCCCGAGGCGCTGATCGGGCCGCTTCCGAGCACGTTTGAGCCGTCATGGAAGACGACCGTTCCGGTGACCGGAACGCCCGTGGTGACGACAATGGTCGCGGTGAAGACGACCGGGGTGCCGCCGAGCGATGGGTTGTTGTTGGAGGTGAGCGCGATCGTGGTGGCTTGGTCGATCAGCTCGACGAGCGGGAGCGACTGGGCAGAGGGGTGGTTGGCGTCGCCGGCGTAGGTGGCAGTGAGGGTGTGGGTGCCGGCGGCGAGATTCGAGGTGGTGGTTGTGGCGAAGCCGTGAGCGTCAAGCGCGACCGTAGCAAGGACGGTTGCGCCGTCCTTGATGACCACGTTGCCGGAGGTCTGGCTGCCGGTTCCGGTGACCGCCACCGAAAGGGTTACGGGAGCCCCGATGAGCGCGGGATTGGCGCTCGAGGTGAGAGCGACGGAGCTGGCGCCCTGCTGGATCGTTTCGGCGACGGGGTTCGAGGTGGCGGGACCGTTCTGCGGGTCGCCCGAGTAGACCGCGGTCAGCATGTGCTGGCCGACGGCGAGATTGCTGAGGGTAAAGGTTGCCGAGCCGGTGCCGCCGAGGACCGCGGTGGCAAGCGTGGTCGAGCCGTCGAGGAGAGAGACTGAGCCGGTCGGAGGTGTCGTGGCGCCGTTGCTGACCGACACGGCGAAGGTGATCGGTGCTCCGGCCACGGCGGGGTTGGCGCTCGAAGTCAGCACAGTCGAGGTGTGCTGGTTGACCGATTGGAGCAGAGGGTTCGAGGTGCTTGTGAGGTGGTTGGTGTCGCCCGCGTAGATGGCGAGAAGGACGTGCTGGCCGGGGCTGAGCGCGGCCGTCGTGAGCGTGGCGACAGAGCCGGCGACGCTAGCCGTCCCGAGGACGACGGAGCCATCCTGGAAGGTGACGGAGCCGGTTGGGAGGACGCCGCTGCCAGTGATCTGCGCGGTGAGCGTGACCGGGCTGCCCGCCGAGGCGGGGTTGGCGCTGCTCGCGAGCGAGGTTGTGGTGGAGATCGACTGGACCGTCTGGACCAGGACGGCCGTCGTGCTGGGCTGGTTGAGGCTGTCGCCGGTGTAGGTGGCCGAAATGCCGTGCTGTCCGGGAGCGAGCGAACTGGTGCTGAACGTCGCAACGCCGGAGGTGTTGATCGGGCTGCTGCCGAGGACGGCGCTTCCATCCTTGAAGGTGACCGTTCCGCTGACCGGGACGCCGGTGGTGACGGCGATCGTCGCGGTGAACACGACAGCGTTGCCGCCGACCGACGGGTTGGCGCTCGACGTGAGGGAGCTGGCGGTCGATTGGTACACAACCTCGGTGATCGGGGTGGACTGCGCCCCGGCGTGATAGCTGTCACCGGCGTAGACGGCCGTGAGGACGTGGGAGCCGGCCGAGAGCGAGGACGTGGTGAGGGTGGCGTTGCCGCTCGCGTCGATGCTCCCGGTCGCAACCACCGCGCTGCCATCTTTCAGGGTCACGCTGCCGGTGGTCTGGCCTCCGGTTCCGGTCACAGCGATCGCAAAGGAGAGTGTGTCGCCGATGGTCGCGGGGTTGCGGCTGGAGGTGAAGCTGATCGCGCTCGTGGCTTGCTGGACGGTCTGGATCAGCGGGCTGGACGTGGCGGGGTTGTTGGTGCCGTCGCCGGAGTAGCTCGCGGTGAGCGTGTGCTGGCCGGGTGTAAGCGAGCTCGTCGTCCACGTGGATCCGCCGTTGCCCGAGACGGGCGTGGTCGCGACCACGGCGCCGCCGTCGCTCCAGGTGATGGTTCCCGAGACGGTGGCGCTGGGCGAACGAAGGTTCGCCGTGAAGGTGGCGGGGTTGCCGCCGACCGTGGGATTGGTGGCGGAGGCGATGGTGAGGGACGCGACCTCGCGCTGGATGGTGAGGACCTGCGGGCCGGAGGAGGAGGCAGCATCGTTCCCGTCGCCGCTGTAGCTGGCGGTGATGGTGTGCGGGCCGAGGGCAAGACTGGTGAACGTGGAGCTCGCCGTGCCGGCCGAGTTGAGGTTGACGATGCTTAAGACGTTGGCGCCGTCGAAGAAGGTGACGTGGCCGCCGGGCGTTCCACCCGTGCCGGTAACGGTCGCCGAGATGGTCACCGGAGCGGCCACGGCGGCTGTGGTGGAGCTGAGGGCGAGCACCGTCTGCGTCGTGGCTTGCTGGAGCGTCTCGGTGTACGGCTGCGATGTGCTGGCGTTGTTGTTCGCGTCGCCGGCGTAGGAGGCTGTGATGATGTGGGTTCCGGCAGAGAGCGCCGCGGTCGAGAGTGTGGCGACACCGGCGCCGTTAAGGTTGCTGACGCCGAGCACAGCGGAGCCGTCGTGAAAGGTGACCGTGCCGGTGGGGATGGTGTTGGCGCCGCTGACGCCGGCGGTGAAGGTGACGAGCGCGCCGGTGCTGGCGGGGTTGTGATCCGCGGTGACGCCCACGATCGTGATGGGCTGAATGACCTGCGTCAGGACGGCGGAGGCGCTCGCGTTGTCGTTGGCATCGCCGGAGTAGACGGCGGAAATGTTGTGCTGGCCGACGCTCAGACTCGATGTGTTATAGGTGGCGACACCGGCGGCGTTGAGCGTGCTGGTGCCGAGGCTGTTGGTGCCGTCGAAGAACTGGACCGAACCCGTGGGCGTGCCGGAGTTACTGGTCACCTGCGCGGCAAACTGGACGGGGCTGCCCTGCGTGGTGGTGCTCGCGGTCGAGCTGATGCTGGTCGTGGTCGTGGCCTTCTGGATCACTTCGGTGACCGCCGCGGAGGTGGCGGATGCGTTGTTCGGGTCGCCCGTGTAGGTGGCCGTGATGGTGTGCGAGCCGACCGGGAGCGACGTTGTCGTGAAGGTCGCGACGCCGCTGCCATTAAGGGTTCCGGAGCCGATCGGGGACGAGCCGTCGTTGAACGTCACGGAGCCGCTGATCGATCCGCCGTTGCCCGTGACCGTCGCATGAAACGTGACGGGAAGGCCGACGGTGACAGGGGATCCCGACGTGGTGAGGGCGACGGAGGTCGTCGCCTGCTGCAGGGTCACGCTAAGCGATGCCGAGGTCGGCTGGTTGTTGCTGTCGCCGGCGTAAATAGCTGTAATGGCGTGGGTTCCCGTTCCGAGGGTCGAGATCGCGAAGGTCGCGACGCCTTGCAGGTTGAGGGTCGCCTGGCCGAGGACGGTCGCGCCGTCCTTGAACGTCACAGCACCCGTGGGGGCGCTGCCGGAGCTGGTGACCGTAGCCGTAAAGGTGAGCGTTGCGCCGGCGATCGCTGGGTTGGGAGAGGCGCTCAGCGTCGCGCTCGAGCTGGCAAGCTGCACCATCTGGGTCACCGCGGCGGAGGTGCTGGCCCCGAAGTCCGTCGCGCCGGTGTAGTTGGCCGCGATGGTGTGCGGACCGAGGGCGAGCGCGGACACGTCGAGCGTCGCGACACCCGCGCCGTCCAGGTTGCTCGTGCCAAGGGTGTTCGACCCGTCAGTAAAGGTCACGGCTCCCGTCAGCGGCGTTCCGGCGGGCGTGAGCGACGCGGTGACGGTGGCCGAGAGATGGACCGTCGCGCCGGCAGCGGAGGGATTCGGGTTCGATGAGAGGACGGTCGCGGTGGTGATCTTCTCTACCGTCTGCGCGACCGTGCCGGAGGTGCTGACGCCGCTGTTCGAGTCGCCGGAGTAGACCGCCGTCAGCGAGTGCGAACCGACCGCGAGGGTTGCCGTGGTCAGTGAGGCGACGCCGGACGCATTCAGGGGCGCGGTGCCGACCGTCGAGGAGCCGTCCATGAAGCTGACCGTGCCGGTGGGGATGCCGGCCGTCTGGCTGGTGACGTTTGCCGTGAGCGTCACGCCGACGCTAAAGGTGGAATCCGTGTTGCTGGAGCTGAGTGTCGTGGCGCTCGAGGACTTCTGGACCGTCTGGTTGACCGGACCGGAGGTGTTGCCGAGCGAGTTCGCGTCGCCCGAGTAGCTGGCCGTGATGCGATGGGGGCCCACGGCGAGGCTGGATGTGGTGAAGCTGGCCGTGCCGGAGCTATCGAGGTTGGCGGTCCCGATCGAGTTCGAGCCGTCGAGAAAGGTAACCAGACCCGTGGCCGTGCCGGAGACCGCGACCGCTGTGGCGGTGAAGGTGACCGGCGACTGCGCGCTCGACGGATTGTTGCTGGACTGCAAGAGGACCGTGGTGCCGTTTTTGACGACCTGCGTGAGATTGCCGGACGTTCCGGGTGCGTTGTTGGTGTCGCCCGCGTAGCTGACCGTGATGGTGTGGGTGCCGAGGGCGAGCGAGGCGGTCGTAATCTGCCCCACGCCGCTGCTGTTGAGCGTCGTGGTCCCGATCGATGTGCTGCCGTCAAGGAACGAGATGGATCCCGTAGGCGTGACGCCTGGGCTGGTGAGCGTGGCTGTGAAGGTGACCGGAGCCCCGAACGCCGAGGGCGAGCCTGAGCTCTGGATGACGGCGGTCGCCGGATCGAGCGTCAGGACGGTGCCGCTGAGATTAATCGTCTGCGGTGTGTTGGGCGAGTCGGAGGCGATGCGGATCAGGCCCTGGACGGGCGCGCCGGTCGAGGTCGGGGCGAACTGCGCGCCGACGACGCAGGTATCGGAAGTTGCGAGCGGCTGCGTGACGAGGCAGGTCGTCGCGGGGTCGACTTCGGCGTTCGTGACGGCCTGGACAGCGGCAATGTTCAAGGGGGCGTTGCCGTCGTTCTCAAGCGTCACGTCCTGCGTCGCCGAGACGCGGTTGACCCGCATCGTCGGGTAGTTAAGGTTGGCGCTGGTGGAGCTGATCTCGCGGATGCGGTTGTGGAAGACGTCCGAAATCAGGAGATCGCCGGCGCCGTCGAGGACCAGCGCGTACGGTCCGTAGAGGCCGGCCTGGTCGGCAGGGCCGCCGTCGCCCGAAAAGCTTTCGGTGCTGTTGCCGACCACGGTGCTGATGATGCCCGTGCTCGCGTTCACCTTGCGGACGCGGTTGTTGCCCGAGTCGGC
Organism: Acidobacteriaceae bacterium; assembly: GCA_965277145.1. GTDB lineage: Bacteria > Acidobacteriota > Terriglobia > Terriglobales > Acidobacteriaceae > Edaphobacter. The sequence goes on along the minus strand of OZ255717.1, from coordinate 3,539,606 downwards.
GATGTAAAGGTTCCCGGCCACGTCGATCGCGACCGAGGCGGGGCTGTTCAGCGTGGCGCCGGAGCCCGGGCCACCGTCGCCCGAGAAGCCCGACGTGCCGTTGCCGATCACAGTCGCGATCGTGCCGTTCAGGGCGACCTTGCGGATCGCGTGGTTGCTCTGGTCGGCGATGTAGACCTCGCCGATCGGGGAGACGGTGATGCTCCACGGGGCGGAGAGCGAGGCGGAGGTGGCGGGGCCGCCGTCGCCTAGGTACGCCGCGACGTGGTTACCGGCGAAGCCCGTGATGCGCCCGGTCACTGGATCGACGCGACGGACGACGTTGTTGCCGGAGTCGGCGACATAAAGAACGCCGGAGCTGTCGAGGGCAAGGCCATCCGGGGTGTTCAGCAGGGCCGAGGTCGCCGCGCCGCCGTCACCGGTGTAGCCCTGAATCCCGAGGCGCCCGGCCACGGTGGTGATGATCCCCGAACCGGCGTCGACCCGGCGCACGGCGTGGTTCGCGCTGTCGGTGAAGTAGAGGTTTCCCGCGCCATCGATAACGATCGAGGTGGGCTGATTGACCGAGGCGGAGGTCGCGGCCCCGCCGTCTCCGGACGCTCCCGCGTTGCCGTTGCCGGCGTATGTCGACATCAGGCCGGAGTGCGCGTCCACCCGCCGGATCCGGTTGTTGTTCGAGTCCGCAATGAACAGGTTTCCGCCTCCATCGACGGCAATGCCGAACGGAAGAAAGATGGGCGACGCGGTGGCGGGCTGGCCGTCGCCCCGGTAGATCCACTGCGAGTCTCCGGCAACCGTCTGGATGGTTCCGGGGACAAACAGGCCGAGCGGTCCGGTGGCGGTGCCGGCGAGTGAGGTGGATCCGAGGACGGCGCCCGAGGCGTTGACGAGTACGACGGCGCCGACGCGCTGGCCGGGAAATCGGGGCTGAAGGCTGACGGGAAACGAGCAGATCTGGCCGGCGCTGACGTTGGAGCCCGTGGCACAGTTGCCGGCTCCCGCGCCCGTGAAGTCCAGGCCGGTGACGCCGCTGGTGAGGACGTTCACGGCTGAAAGCTGGCCCGCCGTGGTGACCGTAATCGGGACCGTCTGCGAGGTCGACGTGTTGCCGACAATGGTCTGCGGAAACTGGACGGCGGCGCGAAGCGGAAGCGCAAGGCCGAAGAAAGCAAGTAGGGCCAGGAGCGAGGTGCGGGCAGCAGACGGAGCGGGAGTCTGGCGGGAGGATCGAGCAGATCGGGCGAATCGGACCATGGATGGGAGCCTCTGGTGTCTCAGGAGGCGAGGGATCCGAGGTGGAGGTGACCGAAGCGGGTTCGGACGGCTCTCCCCTGAGATGGGACTCGCAGCACACTCTGGCCCGAGAGTATTGAGCCCGAAAGGCAATGGACATGGCTCGAAAGTTGCAACCTGTTGCAACTTCAGGGTCTTCGCGATGGGATGAGGGACGCGCCGGTGCACCTGGAGGCCAGGTCGGGCACTCCAGTCCTGTGGCAGGGTAGGGAGGCGGTCGAGCGGAGAGCAACACCGCCCCGAAAGCCTTCAGCTATACGCTCTGAGTTTGTTCCATCGACCGAAGGTGGTCGGAGAAGAAGCTTGCAGCTTTCTTCTGGAGCGACTCAGGCGTTTCGCCCAGCGTGTGGGAGATCTCAAGCACGGCCGGAATTTCAGCTGCGAGCGTGCCCATGAGGCGGTGCGCTTCGGCCCAATCGATTCCGTTGGGCCCTCCCGCACCGGGCCAGAGGTGGTCGTCGAGACTGCCGCCGTTGTCGTGAATGTGGACCTCGGCGATCCGGGGGCGAAGCTGTTCGAGCGCGTGCTCGATGGGCGACCGGGTATGGGCGGGCCCCTGGTCGGAGGCGGGGACGCGGATGGGCCCGGCTAGGTGCGCGTGGCCAAGGTCGAGGCAGATCCCGACGCTGCTGAAGTGACCCACCTGCAGAATCTCCAGCAAGTGTTCGGGGGTGCTGACCTCGTTCTGAAGGTTTTCCAGCAGCAGCTGCACCCCGAGCGGCGCCGAGAAGGCCTTCAGATGTTCAATCGCCGTGAGGGCGTTTTCAAGCGATCGCGGGCTCCACGCGTCGTGCTTCATTCCCAGGTGGAGCACGGCGGAGCGAAACGGGATCTGTTCCGCCGACTCAATCGCTCGCTTCGTTTCGTCCATCGCGTCGATGCGTTGGGACTTGTCCGGGCTGATCAGATCAAGGTTGGGGCTGGTGTGGCGGCTCCAGAGAGGCTCGGCGAACAGGGGTTGGTGGAGCCGGGCAAGGACGCCCGAGTCGCGGAACCACAGCGCAAGTTCGCGCACGGCCGAGCGGTCGGTGTAGTCGAAGTGGTGGCGCGCGGCAAAGATCTCAATGGTCGGTGTGCCGAACGGTGCGCAGGCGCGGGCAAGCGCGTCCAGAAGAGCAGGCTGGAGGCGCTCGGGGAGGAAGATCTGCGAGGAGATGGCGGGTTGAATTGAGTGCTCCTTCTGGCTTCCTGGCTGCCGGGCAGCGGGTCCGGTCGCGTGCTTGGTGCGGGTTACCGAGGTTTCCTCGCCCGGACCGGACCACGCCGACCGAGGAGCGCCGCCATCTACTGTAAGGACAGCCGGTGTGCGTGATAATAACGAGGTTGCCGCTTTTCTACGCCGTCTGGCCCCCGGAGATGGATCGGGGCGACGGTGCGGCTCGGGGTTTTCGCCGATGGCGGACCCCTTTGCCTGATTCTACTTTCTCAAGATTGGTGCCATCGATGGAACTTTGGAGTGACTACGAAGGAAAGACCCTGGACGGGCGATTTCCCCTGGAGCAATTGATCGGCCCAAGTGGCCGGAGCGCCGCATTTCTAACCAGGGACGCCGCGGGGGAGCCGGCCGTGATCCGGGTCGTCGAGACCCTGAACTACGAGGAGGAAGAGATCCTGGCGCGGTGGCGCACCGTGGAGTCGCTCAAGGTCGACAACCTGCTCGGGATGCGCGAGATGGGCAAAACGGAGATGGGCGGGACGCATCTGGTCTACGCCGTGCTGGAGCCGACCGACGCCGATCTCGAGGAGGCGCTGCACGAACGGGCGCTGACGCCGGAGGAGACAAAGCAGATTGGAACCAGCCTGGTCAGGGCGCTGCGGGCGCTCCACGGTGCGGGTCTGGTGCATGAGCATGTCGAGGCCTCGTACGTTCTCGGCGCGGGCGACGTCGTAAAGCTGCGCAGCGATTGCGTTCGGGAGATGCCGGAAGGGATGGAGGCGGGCACGGCGCGGGCCCGCGACGTCCGCGATCTGGCCCTGCTGTTGCATCGGGCGCTGACCCTCCGCAAGGAGGTCGGCGAGACGGGACCGGCGCTGCCACCTCCGTTCAACGCCGTGGTGCGCGATGCGATGGACGGAGTCTGGGGTCTCGAGGAGATCGGTGTGGCCCTCGAAGACCGCGCGCCGGAGCCGGTCACGCCGCCGCGGCCGGATGCGGCGTGGAAGCTCCCCGCGGCGCGGGTCTACACGACGGATGCGGTCTCAGGACCAGCCCCCGGGCCGCTGTCTGGGCCAACTTCCGGGCCGCTCTCTGGGCCGGTGCCTGGGCCAGCTTCCCGGCCAGCCTCTGAACCGGCCCAGGTCCGGAGTGCGCCTGCGGTTGCGGTTAGCCGGTCGGGTGTGGAGGCGGCCGCAGCGTTGGATCGCGCGAAGCCGGCTCCGGCCGATCTGTTTCGCGAGACCGTGCCGCGAGTGGTCGCGACACGTTCGGGCGAGCGAGAGAGTCTGGAGTTGGGTGATGGGACGGCGGCGCAGGTCCGGTCTGGAGATGGAGCCGGGCTTGGGGTTGGCATCGGACATGGAGCCGGAGCCGGAGCGGAAGTTTGGCCCGGAGGCGAGGGCCGAAGTGTTCGCCGATCGCCTCTGGTGCCCCGCCTGATCGGCACGGTGGAGGCTCCACCGGCGAGCTCAGGCGATGCCGAGGCGGCGTCTCCAGGGGTAGGAGATCGGGCATCTGAGCGAGAAAAAACGCACGACCGCCCCGGTGTGCCGGCGACCGAGGGCGACGCGCTTGGGGCGTCGCCAGAGCCCGGGCTGGGCGCGTTTGCCCGTCGCGGGGAGTACGGCGGTGGGGGGCGGCCAGTCGCGCCGGACCGAATCGTGGTCGAGCCCGAGCGCGTCGACCGAGGGACGCGGCGGCGGCTGTTGTTAGGCGGAGCAGGTGTAGCGGCAGTGGCCTTGGCGGCCTTCGGTGTGCACGCCTGGCGCAGCGAACCGAAAGCCACTCCGGCAGCCATTCCGGTAGCCAGTTCAGCAACCAGACCGCCGGCAGTGACGTCCCCCGCAAGCCGCGGCGGCACCGGTGTCCTCGGCGACGGGACAGGCATTCCGGCAGAAGTCCCACCGGCCCCACAGGAGGAGTCGGCCCCAGCGGCCGTTTCACAGCCCGTTCCAACTCGACGGACATCTGCGATCGCCGCCGGGGCAATGGCAGACCGGCGTCGGAGCGGAACCGCCAGCGGCGCCGCAAGCAGAAACGCGAGCGCCCCGCCTGCAGGCAAGGGGGAGTGGAGGGTCGTGGCATACACGTTCCGACGAGAGGACCAGGCGGAGCACAAGGCGCGGCAGATAGCCGAGCGCCACGGAGCTCTGCGGCCGCAAATCTTCTCCCCAACCGGACGCGCGCCGTACCTGGTCGCCCTGGGCGGTTGGATGTCGGTCGAACAGGCCATGGCCTTGCGAGAAAAGGCGCGGCGCGAGGGCCTGCCGCGGGACCTCTACATGCAGAACTACAAACGCGCCCGCGGCCGCTAAACCGGTTTCCAGGTGTGTAGCGAAGACACAGATCTCATGGCCGTTTTCCCCAACGAAAACGGCACTCTCACACTCCATCCGACTCACAGCAACAGGAAAACCGCTCTAGGTCTTGGGCCGGGTCGTCGGCACGAAAAACGGCCCCCGCTTAGGCAACGGGAGCCGTCTTCATGTGCGTTGGAACAGGGGGGTTCAGGCGCGGAGCTTCCGACGAACGGCGCCGGCCAGGCCCACAGCTCCCGAGCCAAGCAGGATCAACGAGCTGGGTTCGGGGATGGGGTTGGGTGGAGGCGGTGGCGGCAGCACCTGGGTGTAGTCCGCCGAGAGATCTTCGATCAGTGGCGAAAAGTTGGAGGAGCTGCCGGTGACGTTGAAGGTTCGGACAAAGGCGCCGTTCGCGTCCCACTCGCTAAGAGAGCCCTGGAAGATGTTGGACGTGTAGAAATCTGTCCCGTCGAAGGCGATGCCGGTGGAACCGCTGGAGCCGGCAGGTGGCGCGGCGATGAAGTCAGCAGTCCGGAGCGTGCCGTCGAGGTTGTAAACATCGTAAGGCCGACTGTGTCTCCGCGATTCTCGATGAGGGAGCCCACTCCGTTCTGGATAAAGTACTCCAGGCCGTCGCAGAAGCCGGTGCAATTTTGCAGGTGGAGTGTGCTGATGAGGGTGCCGGTGGGTGTGTACTCGTAGACGGCGTTGGTTCCGCTGTAGTCGCCGATGTAGAAGTGGGTGCCGTCGTAGGCGATAGTGGAGAGGCCGGAAGCGCCGGCGATGCTGAAAACCGCACCGTTGTTGGTGTGGGTCGACAGCGTATAGGAGTAGATGGAGTTGGTGCCGGCGCTGGTGTAGTACATGGTGTCGCCAACGACGACGACGCCGCGTCCGTTGTTTCCGCTGAGATTGCTGTAGGTGTTCAGAACCGCGCCGGTAGTCTTGTCGATCTGAAACACGTACGGGCTGCCGTTGGTGGCGTTGTTGCCGTACAGCAGGTTATCGGCGTGGCTGAGGGTGGATCCCGCCAAAAGGCAGGAGAGGGCGAGCAGGCGCTTCATACAGGACCTCGATAGGATGAATTGTGTGGGGGGCCCGGGCGGTGCTTGATGGCAGGAAACAGGATGGCCTATGCAACTACCGTGCCAAACGAGAGATGGTGAAATTCAGCCCGTTTTCGCTTCACAGATTCCAGCTGTGCACCGCTTTGCGCAGATTCGGCATGAATCTATCTACTGAGGCGAGGGCGTCGGGCAACCCCATCGTGTTCACTGCTCGGATAGAAACGCGATCAGCGCCTGGTTGACCTCCTCGGTGGCGTCCTGCTGCAGCCAGTGCGAAATGCCGGGGAGGTACCGGAGGTTCAAGTCCGGAACGAACTCTTCCGTGCCGTCGGTCGTAAATCGGGCCAGGGCGGTGTCGGCCTCGCCCCACAGCATCAAGGTGCGCGTAAGGATCGGCGGAAACCCGATCCGGAGCTGTCGACGAAGGCCTCCACGAAAGGCGGCGCGGTACCAGTGGATCATCGAACGGAGGTTGCGGCGATCGGCCGCCTGGACCCGGAACGATTCGAGCAGCTCCCGCGGAAAGCTATCCGGGCTGCTGGAGGTGCGGAGGATCGCTCTGGGGATGAGGCGGCCGGAGCGCCGGCTCAGGAGGAACTCGGGCAGCCAGGGTATCTGAAAGAAGAGGGCGTACCAGGAGCGAAGCATCTGGCTCGGCCGGCGCAGGCTCCGGTGAAAGCAGACGGGATGTGGGACGTTGAGGATGACCAGAGCATCGATCGGACGGATCCGGCGGCTAGCAAAGGTCCATGCGACCGCGGCGCCCCAGTCATGGCCGATCAGGATCGTGCGGCAGGCGCCGGAAAGATCGATGAGCGCCGCGACGTCCGCCATCAGGTGGATCAGATCGTAATCGCGGACCCGCCGAGGTTTGCTCGAAAGTCCGTAGCCGCGCTGGTTCGGCGCCCACACCCGGTACCCGAGCTCGGCGAGCACCGGCATCTGTTCGCGCCACGAGAACGCGTTCTCAGGGAAACCGTGCAGCAGCAGGCAGAGGTTGTCGCCGTCGCCGCACGTGAGGAGCTCAAACGTCTGGCCGTTGGCGCTCACCGTGGTCTGCCGGATGGTTGCTGATTGACTGTCTGCTGATCGGTTGGCCATGCTTCGCTCGCGATGACACAGTTCGATGCGAGTGCTTGCGATTTATGCGTTTCTGGAACCGCGCCAGCGATGGCACACTAAGTCTGCCATGCCTTTTTTGAAGCTGAGCCGGTTTCTAACGTTTGCGATCTTGGCGTGCCTCCTCGGCGCCCCAGCGTCCGGGCAGAATGCGACGACATCCCTCCGCGGCACGGTGGTCGATCCTTCCGGTCTCGCTGTCCCCGGGGCCGTGGTGCGCGTCAGGGACAGCAGCCGCGGCGTCCGGGTCGAGCAGACGGTCTCCCCCGACGGCGAGTTCAGCTTTCAGAAGCTCGCGCCCGCCCGGTATGTGGTCACGGTCGAGGCCCGGGGCTTCCATGCCCCGCCCGTCGAGAAGGAGCTGTTCGTCAACCAGCCCGCCACCTTGGAGCTGCGCCTCGCGCCCGAGGGGCAAGCCGTGGCCATCGACGTCGAGGCGAGTGCGCCTCCCCTGAACACCACCGACGCCACCATCGGCGATGCGGTCAGCGGCGCGATGATCGAGGCTCTGCCCATCGAAGGCCGCAACGTCCCGGATCTGCTGAGCCTGCAGCCAGGCGTGCTCTACCTGGGGCGCCGCGTCGATCCGAACTTCGACAGCCGCAGCGGTGCGGTCGCCGGCGCGCGCTCCGACCAGGGAAACGTGACGCTGGACGGCACGGACAACAACAATCAGGTGCAGGCCTACGCCTTCACGGGCGTCCTGCGGTCCACGCTCGATTCGGTGTCCGAGTTTCGCGTCGTAACCACCGGGTCCAACGCCGACACAGGTCGGTCTTCCGGCGCGCAGATCGATATCGTAACCCGCAGTGGAACAAATGCTCTCCACGGAACGGTCTATGAGTACAACCGAAATACGTTAACCGCGGCGAACGACTGGTTCAACAAACAGGGGCAGATCGCCGACGGTCTGCCGAACCGCCCAGGGAAGCTGATCCGAAACACCTTCGGCGTTTCCCTCGGCGGTCCGGTCAAGCGCGATCGCCTTTTTTTCTTCGGCAACTATGAGGGCCAAAGGACGGCCGAAAATGTCCAGCAGACGTCCGTTGTGCCGACCGCCAGCTTTCGCGCCGGAGATCTCAGCTACTTGAGCGGCGGCCCTGGTGGGTCTAGCGGCCAGACCGTGACGCTGACGCCCGGGCAGTTTGCGTCCATGGATCCGCGCTGCAGCGGCCTCGGCACGTGTCCGTCGGGGCCAGGCGTGAACCCCGCCGTCTTGGCGCTCTTTCAGCAGTATCCCCTGCCCAACGGTCTGGTCGCGGGCGATGGCCTGAATACCGCCTCCTACACGTGGTCGGCGCCAGATCCGGTGTCGCTCAACACCGGCATTGTGCGCCTCGACGCGCGTATAAGCGACCGCCACCAAATGTTTGCGCGCGGCGTTTTGCAGGATGACACCGCCGCCCAGCCTCCCCAGTTTCCCGGGCAGCCGGCCAGCAGCCTTCGACGCGACAACACCAAGGGCGTGACCGTGGGCGAGGTTTGGACCGTGACGCCGAACCTCGTCAACAACGCGCGCTACGGGTACACCCGGCAGGGCTACGCGGACCGCGGTCTGGGCCAGGGATCGTACGTGAACTGGGGCACGGGCACCCTCAGCAACCTCACCGCCGAGACCCGAACCACGGAGGTGCGCGTGCCCGTCCAGCAGGTGCTCGATGACCTCTCGTGGACGCGGGGCCGCCACACCGTGCAGGCGGGCGCGAACTTCCGTCTCATCCACAACGCCCGCACCTCGGATGCTTTGTCCTACGACTCCGCGGGAACCATCGGCTTCGACGTGACCGGATCGGGCTTCGCGGGCACAGGGCAGAGCTTCGATCCAGGCGCATTCGGCCTGCCGGCGGTCGATGCGGGCTTTACCAACTCCTACAACTTCGCCGTCGCAAACCTGGCCGGGATCATCTCGCAGGTCACGAACCAGTACAACTACGTGATCTCGCGCGATGGCACGACCGGAACGCTCCAGCCGCAAGGAGCCTTGATCGGGCACGATTTCAAGGCCAACGAGGTCGAGTATTACGTGCAAGACAGCTGGCGCGTCAGCCCGCGGCTCACCCTGACCGCCGGAGTTCGGCACAGCCTGCAGCAGACCCCGTATGAGGTGAATGGCCAGCAGGCGCAGGTCACGACGGATCTGCACCAGTGGTTTCAGAATCGCGTCGCAGGGGCGGCGGCGGGCGTGACGAATCAGCCGGCGTTGAGCTTCGGTCCCTCAGGCCAGGCGCGCGGTCTCCGGGGGTACTGGCCGATGTCGAAGGCGGACTTCGCCCCGCGTGTGGCCGTGGCGTTCGCGCCGGATGCGAGGACCTCGCTCCGGGCCGGGTTTGGCGTCTTCTTCGACCACTTCGGACAGGGCATCGTCAACTCGTTTTCGCAGTTCGGGTCCTACGGTCTAGAGGGCCAGAAGCAGACGCCCAACGATGCGTTGTCGCCCGACAATGCGCCGCGATTCTCCGGGCTCCATACCATCCCGGCCATCAATGGACCGACGCCCGCCACCATTCAGTATCCGTTTACGCCCTCGGCCGATCCGTTTACGACCGGCTTTGCGACCGCCATCGGTCTCGACGACAAGCTGCGGACGCCGTACGCGTACGCCATGAACGTGTCCGTCCAAAGGGAGCTGCCCGGCGGGTTCACGCTGGAGATGGCCTACGTGGGTCGTCTGGGACGGCATCTCCTGCAGCAGACGGACCTCGCGGCCCCGCTCGATTTCGTCGATGGGAAGAGTGGCCAGGACTTCTACGGAGCCGCGACCGTCCTGACGCAAGACGTGAACGCCGGTGCAAAGACCGTGGCGCCCGTCGCGTACTTCGAGGATCTCTACCCGCAGGCCGCAGGGCTGGGCGCCGACGGCACGGGGACCGCCGGTGCGAGCGCGACCCAAAACATCTACACCAATCTGTTTCAGGTGTACCCGGTCAACGCTTCCTACATCCAGTACTGCCTCGACGTCCTCACATTGCCCGGCTGCAGCGCTGGGCAGCAGCCGGCGCAGCGCGGGCGATTCTACAATCCGCAGTTCAACTCGCTCTTTTCGTGGACTTCCAACGGCACCAGCAGCTACAACGCCGCGCAGTTGGTGCTTCGGCACCCCATGTCGCACGGCCTGCAGACCGACTTCAGCTACACCTACTCAAAGTCGCTCGATTTCGGATCCGATACGGAGCGGACCTGTGTGCAATGCGGGACAAACACGAACTCGACCTTCAGTTACATCGTCAACGCCTTTCGGCCTGCCGAGAACTACGGCGTGTCCGACTTCGACACGACGCACCTGATCACGGCCGACTGGGTCGCGAATCTACCAGTCGGCCGGGGCGCGCGATTTTTGGGCAGCGCGGGAGGATTTCTCAACCAGGTGATCGGCGGTTGGCAGGCTTCAGGCCTGGCCCGGTGGACCAGCGGCCTTCCGTTTACCGTCATGGCCGGCAATGGTTGGGAGGTCGACTGGACCCAGGAGAGTGCCATGGTCAAGACCGGCCCGGTCAAGATGCGCAAGCACCTGGTGGCGAACGGAACGTCCCTGTCACCCGAAGCATTTGCCGACCCGAACGCCCTCCTAAGCGGCATCGGCGCAGGCGGACCTCTGCGCAATCCCCTGCCGGGCGAGGCAGGCTCCCGCAACGTCTTCCGCGGAGACGGCTACTTCGGCGTGGATGCCGGTCTGGCAAAAACCTGGGCGCTCGCGCGCTGGGGCGGCGACCAGCACCTCCTGCGATTCTCGTGGGAGGTCTTCAACGTAACCAACTCAGTCCGCTTCGACGTAAATCCGCTAACCTCGCTCCAAAACCAAACCACCAGCGGACAGTTCGGCGTCTACGGAGCAACCCTAACCCAGCCCCGAGTCCAGCAGTTCGCCCTCCGCTACTGGTTTTAAAACCCCTACCACTGCCCTTGCCGTTACCGTTGCCGTCACTGTTTGCCGTTGCCCTTGCCGTGCCATCTGCCGCTGCCCTTGGCCTTGTCGTTGCCGTGCCGTCGCCGTTTGCCGTTGCCGTTGCCGTTGCCGTGCCGTCTGCCGTTGCCCTTGCCGTTGCCGTGCCGTTGCCGTTGCCGTTCTTGTTGTCATTCCCGAAGGGAATCTGCTGGTTGTCCTTGGGGTGCTTGTTCTTCACACCATCCCCGAATCCGCTCCACCGCCCAAGCCGTACAAGCGCGAGCCAAGCCTGATTTCCCCAAAAACCAGGCATTCCGCAACACAATCCTAAGCCACAACCTCAGGAGATCCGCTCTATCCTGTACGCCCTCAAACGCACCTCGCTCCTCGGCCTCCTCCTCGCGGCCATCACTCTCCCCAGCCTCGCCCAGCAACCCTGCTCCCCCGCCGCCCAGCAGGCCGCCGTCTCCGACGTCCTCCGTCTTCAAGAGCAGCTCCGCTCCGCAAAAGTCGAAGAGATGGACATCGACGTCCCATCTCCGATCGCCCAAACCATCGTCCGTCTCAAAGCCGCCCTCGTCGCCGCCGCCGACGCCGGTCTCGCCTGCGCCGATACCTCCGCCGATCCCGCCCTGCTCCAAACCAAGCTCGCCCAACTTCTCCACGCCAACCCGCCCGAGCCCCCGCCCAACACCGTCATCAAGCCAGACGACCACCGCTTCGACGAAGCCCTCGGCAGCTACGGAACCGGCCTCCGCGTCCACATCACCCGGCCCGCCGCGCCCGTACCCCTCCTTCAGGTCGAACTCACCTTCAACATCGAGTGCGGCTCCGACACCATCCTCCTCCTCTTCTCGCCCGACAACGGCCACTGGACCGACCGCCTCGTCTGGCAAGCCCCGCCTCTCAAGCAGGTAGGCGACGCCTTTGGCGACTTCTTCCTCTCCGCCATCCTCCCCGGCCCCACGCCCGGCTCCTGGCGCGCCGTCGTCGCTCACGGCAGACCCTGGTGCAGCTCCCGCTGGAGCGGCTTCTCGCTCGATCTACTCGAGCCCCAATCGAAATCCGTCATCCCACGCGTCCTCTGGACAAAAAGCGACGGCTACGTCCGCTTCGAGATCGAACCCACCTTGAAAGCCGCCGGCGATACCTTCGAGCTTCGCCTAGAAGTCGGCACCATCGAAAGCGACATCATGACCCGCCTCGGAATCTATCGCTACCAGGAGCTCCCCACCAGCCCACCCCGCCGTATCAGCCCCATCGCACGGGACGGCCGCGGCTTCGTCGACGAGTGGCTCCAGATGTCCTGGGACGAGGCCGCCGCGCAAACCGACCCCAGAGCCTTGCAATCCCTCCACGCCCTCCACAACACCTTCAATCCCAAGCAGGACCCCAACGACAACCAGTTCCTCTCCCACATCTACGGCCCCGTCCGCGCCTGCACCACTCCCAAACACTTCCAGGTCGAGATCGGCGCCACCCGCGAAACCACCATCCCCGGCAAGCCCGGCGGCAACTCCGATCCTCTTCCCAGCACCTTCTTCCAGATCCGCGAGACCGGCAACGGCTACCAGATGCTCTCTGCCGCCAACCAACCCAACCCCACCTGCAACGGCCGCGACCTCATGCCGCCACACTGACCCCACACCGCACCTACCCGCCCCAACCCCTCACCACGCACTAGCCTCCGTCAACCGCCCCACCTGCTCCGCCGTCAGCTCCAACTCCACCGCCGCCAACAGATCCCCGACCTGCTTCACACTCGTCGCACTCGCAATCGGCGCCGTCACCGTCGGCTGCGCCATCAGCCACGCCAGACCCACACTCGCCTCCGCCGCTCCCGTCTCCCCCGCAACCCCCGCCAAAGCCCCCAGAATCCGCGTCCCACGCTCGTCAAAATACTTCGCCAACCGACCCTCCCGCTTCGTCCCCTCTGTGTCCTCCTTCGTCTTGTACTTGCCTGTCAAAAACCCGCTCGCCAACGAGTAGTACGTCACCACCCCCAGACCAAACTCCTCCGCAACCGGCCGCAGATCCGTCTCAAACCGCTCGCGCGCATAGAGGTTGTACTCCGGCTGCAGCGTCGCATACGCCGGCAAACCGTTCTTCTTCGCCACCTCCATCGCCTCCCGCAGCCGCGCGCCCTTGTAGTTCGAAGCCCCGATCAACCGCACCTTGCCCTGTTCCATCAACCTCTGGTACGCCTCCAGAGTCTCCTCGATCGGCGTCCCCTCATCGTCGGTATGCGACTGGTACAGATCGATATACTCCGTCCCGAGCCGACGCAACGAAGCCTCCGCCTCCTCCAGGACGTATCGCTTCGACAACCCCGGCTTCCCCCCGCCCATCCCAAATCCGACCTTCGTCGCCAACACCACCTTGTCGCGCTTGCCCGAGCGCTTCAGCCACTCGCCAATCACCGTCTCCGACTCGCCACCCACATGCCCCGGCACCCACACCGAGTACACATCCGCCGTATCGATAAAGTCCCCGCCCCCATCCACAAACGCGTCCAGCACCGCAAAGCTCTGATCCCGGTCCGCCGTCCACCCAAACACATTGCCGCCCAGCATCAGCGGCGTCACCTTCACATCCGTCGCTCCCAAAGCTCTCGTCCGCATCGAGCTCGTCCCTCAGGCGTTTAGAGTGCACCCAACCGCATCGCGATGCAGCCCCCCAAACAAAACAACACCGCCGAGCAGCCCTCAACTCTTAGGTTGAGAAGAAAGCCCCTCGGCAGTGCCGTCCTGCCCCGACCAAATCAGCTAGACCAACTCAGCAAGCTCGCCTACCGCACGTTCACCGTCACCGTCTTCGTCGCCTGCCCAAAGTGGTTCGTCGCAAACAGCGTATAGGTCGTCGTCGCCGTCGGATGCACCACCACCGAGCTCCCCCGCACCGCTCCAATCTGCGGTGAAACGACATAGTAGCTCGATCCCGTGCCCGCCCACGTCAGCGTCACCGCGCTCCCGGCGCTCACCGGCCCGGTCGCAGCGTTGCCCGCAGCCCCAAAGCTCGAGATCACCGGAGCCGCGCCCGTCGGCACATTCGCCGAGGTGTACACCGTGCCTAACGCCACCACCTCAAACGCCGACGGCGGAACATTGCCCAGCGCATGGAGATCGTCGTTGTTCCAACCATCGTTCGGAGACCCGCTCAAATACAGATTGCTCCCGTTATCGGCCAGGATCATCCCGTACGTCTTCAGCGCCTGCAAAATCACCTTCGACTGCGGCCCAAATCCCGAAATATCGAAGCTCGCCTTCAACCGCAAACGCGTTCCCATCGGCGGCCGCGTCGCATCGCTCGAGTTCGAAGCCCAGTGCGTCGCCGGCAACACAAACGCCGCGCGCGAGTGCTGCACCGTAAACCGCAAAGCATGGTTAATGTGCCCAGCCGCCACCTCGTCATACCGCGCCAGCCCCGGAAAGATCGGCAGTCCCGCCGCATCCGCCGAGGTCCAACCATACGGCCGCTGGCTGTCGTTCAACAGATCCCAAACCGCGCCCGAGTCCGCGTTCCAGCTCCCATCCCCCTGCAGCGCCGAGCTGTACAGCTCATATAAAAAACAGTTGTCGCGATCCAGCACCACCATGTGCCGATCGTCGTCCGGGCTCGGCGTCGGATACCCCTCCACCCACGCACTCGCCGGAATCGGCATCGGCCCCGCATCGCTCTCACTCCCATACGCCTGGTAGTTCACCGGCACCGTCCGCTGCCCGCTCACCACGTCGTATGGAATCCCGATCGTATTCCCGGCATAGGTCCCCGACCCAAAGTCAGGGTGCAAACCGCGCGTACCCATCGAACCAACAATCGCACCTGAATTCGGGTCCACGGGCGCCGCCGAAATATTCGTCCGCCATGCGTCCGTAGCCAAAAAGGGCAGAAATCCATTCAACCCGGCATTCTGACCCACCGCCATCTGCGAACACGTCGCCACCGATTTCCCCGTGATCTCGGAGACAGGAGCAGACTTTAGAGAAGAAACACCTTGCGCAATCCCCACATCGGAGAGAAAGAGCAAACCGGAGCCAACCACCAAACAAAATCGCGAAACGATCAAAGGACCAAACCCTCTGGCTTTCTTAGGATGGTCCCAGAATACATCGGCTATGTGTAACAAACTAAAGAATTTATACGGAAGTTTCTACCCATCCCGAGTACATTTTTTCGTACCCCCTCCGTGCTATTGCCACACCAGCCTCACGATCGTGAAGCCCCGGGATATTTGCGCCCCACGCCTCTGCTCATTCCTCATTCCTCATAACTCGTGACTCATCAACGTCCCCACGCCAACCCAAGCCAGACCGCCCCGCCTTTCTTGTTGTCATTCCCGAAGGGAATCTGCTGTTGCCTTTGCCGTTGCCAGTTTCTCGCCGTCATCCTGAGCGAAGCAAAGGACCCCTGTAGTTGCCCTTGCTGTTGCCCTTGCCGTTCTAGTTGCCATTCCCGAAGGGAATCTGCTGTTGCCCTTGCCTTCGCCCCGTCCCCCTAATTCATCCACCGCTTATCCTCCGGATCGCGCCGCACCGGATCGTTCGGCTCCACATACCGTCCATCTTTGTCAAAATGAACCTCGCGATTCTGCCGCCGCATGTACACCTCAAACTTCCGCGCCGCACGCCTCCGCTTCCACCGGTAAAAGTCGTTGCGCGCCCCAAAATACCGCTCGCTCGCACCACCCGCCAAACCCCGCCGCGGCGCAAATCGCACAAACAAAAACCCGCACATCGCCCCCAAGAGCTGCAGCAGCGCGCCAAATCGGTCGCCACCCTTCAACAGCACCGCCATGGCAATCAGGATGTAGATCGTCACCATATACTTCGCCTTGATCCGAAGCACAAACCACAAGAGAAACTCCTGGTCGCCAAACTTCATCGCGATCGCCACCAGCAACCCGAAGATCCCCGCCCACGCCCCGATCGCAAAGCCGTCCGGCCCCAGCCCAAACACCCCCGAGAACGACACCAGCGACGCCAGAAGCGCGCCCCCAATCACCGACACCGCATACAACTCCCCAACCCACCGGCTGCCCATCGCCGCTTCCAGCATCGACCCCGTAAACCACAAGGTCAGCATCCCAAACAAAATCCCAAGAATCCCCTCATGGACAAACGCGTACGTCCCTAGCTGCCACACCGCGCCATGCGCCACCATTCTGGGCTGCAGCACCAGGAGCCGCATCAACACCATCTGGAACCGGGGCGAAATCCATTGCAAAACCCCCAACCCAAAGAACACCGCCACATTCACGAGCACCAGCCTGCGCGTCGTTCCCGTAAACTGCGGCAGGCTCAACGAAATCGGACCGGACCGGGGCATCGGCAAACCTTTATCTCCACCCTCTCAGAAACGGGTCGGCAACCATCTTGGGACTTCATGGAGCACATCAGAGGCCACACCCGGTGCGTCTTCGCTTGACGCCCAAACGATAGCCCAGTAGAAAAGAGCCAGCGCTCCTGCCGCGCTCCATCTCTTATCTTACTAGGCAGCAGCACCCCACCCAGAACCACCCCCGGAGATCTCCCCAAGATGGCCGTACTCTGCCCTGAATGCGACAACCCCCTCGTCATCAACGTCGATGAGGTCGACGAGGGCGAAACCGTGCAGTGCGACGAGTGCGGCGCCGATCTCGAAATCGTCTCCGTCGACCCGCTCGAACTCGCCCCCGTCGAAGAAGCCCCCTACGACGAAGAACACCCCACCCACCACGGCGAAGAGGACGAAGAGTAAACCGCACCCCGGCGTATACTTCCGCTATGAGGTCCAACGCTCTCCGCCGCCGCCGTCTCCTCCCCGCCCAGGCGATCCTCCTCGCCGCCGCCACCGTCGGCGCCGCAGCCTCCTACCTCCGCCCCCTCACCGCCTCCGCCCAACAAAGCGGCCCCGTCCAGCGCGTCGTCGAAGGCAAAGTCACCGACAAAGACAACGCACCGCTTCACGGAGCCGTCGTCTACCTCAAAGACGACCACACCCTCGCCGTCAAAAGCTTCATCTCCGACGACAAAGGCGGCTACCGCTTCGGCCAGCTCTCCCAAAACGCCGACTACGAAATCTGGGCCGAACAAAACGGCAAAAAAAGCAAAACCCGCACCATCAGCTCCTTTGACAGCAAAAATACCTTCTCCATCGACCTCAAGATCGACACGTCCAAGTAGACCGTTTCACCCCATCAAACTCCCCCTCCCGAACGCCCCTCCCCCGAGCGCATCTCCACCTCCGGCGCCGGGCATCCATCCCCGTATGCCCCCCGCCGCGCCCAGCAGCCTCCCGCCAGACCTCCCAGTCCCGCCAGACCTCCCAATCCCAACCGACCTATCAGTCCCCACCGACCTCCCAGCCCCAACAAACCTCCCGGCCCCGGCAGACTTGCCGGCCCCGACAGATGTCCCAGTCCCGACCGACCTGGCCGCCGATCTCGACACCCTCACCATCACCCGCCGCGGCTTCCTCCGCACCGCCACCATCGCCGCCTCCGGCCTGGCCGCCGGCAGCACCGGCACCGCCCTCGCCCAGCAGACCAAACCCAACGCACAGGACGCCGTCACCCTCCCCCAACTCCACGCCCCCACCGAGGCCCGCGAAAAAATCCCCGGCCCCTTTCTCCCCCCATCCAAACGCGTCGGCTTCGCCATCGTCGGCCTCGGCCACCTCTCCCTCGAGCAGATCCTCCCCGCCTTCGGCCGATCCAAATACTGCAAACCCACCGCCCTCGTCAGCGGAGACCCCGCCAAAGCCCAGAAAATCGCCGCCCAGTACGGCATCCCCACAACCTCGCTCTACACCTACCAAACCTACGAGCAGATCGCCCAAAACCCCGACGTGGAGGTCATCTACATCGTCCTCCCCAACTCCATGCACCGCGAATTCGTCGATCGCGGCAGCAAAACCGGCAAACACATTCTCTGCGAAAAACCCATGAGCATTAGCAGCCGCGACTGCGAACACATGATCGCCGCCTGCAAATCCGCCCACGTCAAACTCATGATCGCCTACCGCCAGCAGTACGAGCCCATGAACCGCGACATCGTCAAAATGGTCCGCTCCGGCAAGCTCGGCAACCTCAAATCCTTCATCGCCACCAACGCCCAGGACCAGGGCGACCCCAACCAGTGGCGCCAAAAAATCGCCCTCGCCGGCGGCGGCTGCCTCCCCGACGTCGGCATCTACTGCCTCAACGCCGCACGCTTCCTCACCGGCCTCGAACCCACCGAAGTCTTCGGCGCCACCTTTCAGCCCAAGGACGACCCCCGCTTCACCCAAGTCGAAGAAACCTGCTCCTTCACCCTCCGCTTCCCCGACGGCTTCCTTGCGACCTGCTCCAGCGGCTACGGCGCCCACCGCTCCCAGTTCTTCCGCCTCGAAGGCGACCGCGCCTGGGCCGAACTCAGCCCCGCCTTCGCCTACCACGGACTGAAACTCAAAACCTCCCGCACCGAAGACGGCCGCGACGTCGTCAGCGAACCCTCCATCGAAGAAAAAGACCAGTTCGCCCTCGAAATGGACCACATGGCCCTCTGCGTCCGCAACAACACCCAACCCCACACCCCCGGCGAAGAAGGCCTCCAGGACCAACGCCTCGTCGAAGCCATCTACGAGTCCGCCCGCACCGGCAAAACCGTCCGCGTCCCCCCGCCCACCACACCCACCCGAGGCCCCGACCCCACCGAAGCCAGCTAAACCCACCCTCCATAAAAGCCTGTCATCTCGACCAGAGCGCAGCGCAGTGGAGAGACCCGCAGCTCCCACCCCGCACCCCCGTTCCACAGAATCACCATCACCCGATAGCAGCACTTCACCCCATCAAACCCGCACCATCTTCCCATCGTCCCCACCCCCCACACCCCGATCTAAAGACAGTGACCACCCTCCTCGAAGCCGCACCCGCCCCAACCCCACCCACCGCCGCCAAACTCTGGCGCCCGCGCCGCGTCCTCATCACCCCCGACGCCCTCCTCTGGCCCCACGGCCGAGCCATCCTCGACCGAGCCGCCAACCTCGGCGCCGAGGTCATCCACCTCAAATCCAACCGCCTCCCCAGCTTCAGCCCACCCCGCCCAAAAACCGCAACCGACCCGCAAACCAACCCCGCACCCACCTTAGCCCCAGACAAATCCGCCCAACTCACCTACGCGAACGCCAAAACCACCCTCGCCATCGTCACCGCGCCCCCGGGCCAGCGCAAACTCCAACCCATCCCACCCTCCGCCGACTGGCAGTTCCACCTCGCCCAGGGCTGCCCCGCCCACTGCCAGTACTGCTACCTCGCCGGATCCCTCTCCGGCCCGCCCGTCACCCGCGCCTACGCCAACCTCCCCGAGATCCTCGACGCCCTCCGTCCCTTCGCCGGCCAAGGCGCCATCACCTCCCGCCCCGGCAGCCCCCGCGCCCACGAAGGCACCACCTTTGAAGCCTCCTGCTACACCGACCCCCTCGGCATCGAGCACCTCACCGGATCCCTCGCCGAAACCATCCGCTACTTCGGCCAATGGCGCCAAATCCCCGCAAACCCCACCACCCCCCTAGCCCACGTCCAGCTCCGCTTCACCACCAAATTCGACGCCGTCCAACCCCTCCTCCACCTCCCGCACAACGGCCAAACCCGCGTCCGCTTCTCCGTCAACGCCCACACCGTCGCCCACAACTTCGAAGGCGGCACCGCCTCCGTCCCCCAGCGCCTCCAAGCCATGCGCCAAATGGCCCTCGCCGGATACCCCATCGGCCTCACCATCGCCCCCATCATGCCCGTCCCCAACTGGCAATCCGAGTACACCAGCCTCCTCCAGGCCGCCGCCCGCGCCCTCGACGGCATCGCCTCCCCCAACCTCACCGCCGAACTCATCACCCACCGCTTCACCCCCGGCTCCAAAGAAGTCCTCCTCGGCTGGTACCCCCGCACCACCCTCGACCTCGCCGAAAGCAACCGCTCCGAAAAACGCACAAAATTCGGCGGCTTCAAATACGTCTACCCCAAAGACCCCATGCGCGAACTCCGCGACTTCTTCTACACCGCCATCCCCCAACACCTACCCACCTGCCAAATCCTCTACTGGACCTAAACACTCACGAAGAGAATCTACTTCGCCCTTGCCCTTTCCTTTTGCCCTTGCCTTTGTCTTTCTTGGTTGTCATTCCCGAAGGGAATCTGCTTCTGCCGTGCCGTTGCCTGTTCCACCACCGTCATCCTGAGCAAAGCGAAGGACCCCTGTAGTTGCCCTTGCCGTTGGAGTTGCAGTTGCCTTTCTGGTTGTCATTCCCGAAGGGAATCTGCTTCTGCCGTGCCGTTGCCCTTGCGTCTGCCCTTGCCGTTGCCTGTCCCACCGCCGTCATCCTGAGCGAAGCGAAGGACCCCTGTAGTAGCCCTTGCCCTTGCCCTTGGAGTTGCAATTGCCTTTCTGGTTGTCATTCCCGAAGGGAATCTGCTTCTGCCGTGCCGTTGCCCTTGCAGTTGCCCTCGCCGTTGCCTGTTCCACCACCGTCATCCTGAGCGAAGCGAAGGACCCCTGTAGTAGCCCTTGCCCTCGCCTTCTTGGTTGTCATTCCCGAAGGGAATCTGCTGTTGGCTTTGCCCTCGCCCTTCTAGTTGTCATTCCCGAAGGGAATCTGCTGTTCCGCGCTAGAACCCATTACTTAGCCGCCGCAGCCGCAATCACCAAAACCACCAGCCCCCCTAAAACCACAGCAGCCACAATCAGATTCTTATCGCGATCCACATGCCTGTGGTTAGGAGGGTTATAACCCCCATAGCCGTCCTTGATCTTCTTAACCTCGTCATACGCCAAACTCACATCCCTGTGTAGATCAACGTCATAGAACGTGAACTCCACATCATCGTTCCGCACAAACGTCCCAAACTCCTCGAGACCGTGGACCCGCACAACACTGATCCGCGCTCCCGGCGACAGCTGACCGGCCTTCTGCTTCACCGCCGCCCCCCTCACCAGCAGAGCAGGCGCCTGCTGCCCAAAGCTCGTGACCGGCAAAGCAAACAGCAGCAACGCAGCAATCCTTCTGAAGCAAAACCTACGCATAGCAAACATCCTATTGGACCTGAAACGGAAGACGCTGGTCAGGAGAGAAGCTCCGCTAGGCCGCATAATTAAGTCGGAGAGAGCGTAGGCATGTACCTGATGTATGTGGATGAGAGCGGAGATTCCGGCCTTGTAAACTCGCCGACTCGTTACTTCATCCTCAGCGGTTTGGTAACGCACGAACTTCGGTGGCAGGGTACACTCACCAATCTCCAGCAGTTCCGCCGTCGAATGCGGGAGACATACAAACTCAAGCTCCGGGAGGAGATCCACGCTGTAAATATGATCAGCCGTCGCCCTGGTGAACTCGCCCGTATCCCAAAGCATGAGCGACTGGCGATCATCCGCAACCTGCTCGATGAAATATCAAAACTCCCCGATGTCAACGTGATCAGCGTTGTAGTCGATAAGCAGACCAAGTCGCCAGGATACGACGTGTTCGAAAATGCTTGGCGTGCCCTCATTCAGCGATTTGAGAACACTATTCGGTACCGAAATTTTCCTGGACCTGCTAACCCGGATGAGCGCGGAATGATCTTCGCCGACAGGACCGACGAGAAGAAGCTGACGCAGCTACTGCGAAAAATGCGTCGATTCAATCCGGTGCCGAACCTGGCCAAGCAGGGTTATCGACCGCTTACGATTCAGAACGTGATCGGAGATCCAGTTTTTACCGATTCGGCAACGTCTTACCTGGTGCAAGCTGTCGACGTTGTTGCTTACGCCTTACATCAGCAGCTTGCACCCAACAGCTAAATGCGTAAGAAATCAGGTAAAAACCTCTATCGGCTGCTTGATCCTGTCCTATGCAAACAAGCCTCCGTAACGGACCCGCAGGGCATCGTTAGACTCTAAAATTTAGGGGGGCTCGCGCCCCCAGGGGAATCCTACTTTCCGGTCAAGCCGAATTTCAGATTCCTTTCTAGTATGCGCCTCCTACGCACAGAAAGGCCAAACCTTTAGTTTCTTCTTGGCCCTCGCCCGTTCCAACCTGAGAGCGTGGACCGTGTGCCGGGCAATATCAGGCCCAAAAATCGGCAAGGGTTGGCGCATCCACCCCCACCCGTTCCGTACAATTGAACATAGGCACGAATGGCTCCGAGACATCCGTCCACCCCGCATTCAGGAGACCTAACCCAAGCAAATGCAATATTTTAGAGTCACCGACAGACCGAATTCCCGCTCTTTCAGATCTCGACGGATCACGATCCAGACCTAAGTCTCCTACTTCCAATATTTTGCGATCAAATCGATGGGGGTCGGGGGGGAGGTAATCCACTCCACCTACCGATCCTCCACCTCACCCGGCACCCGCCCCGTAATCGGCGCGCAACACGGCGTCCCCCGCGGCACAAACTCCATAAACTCGACCCGCGTCAGATCCGGATCGTAAACATTCAGCTGGATCTTGCCGTCGCGCCCCATCTGCATCTTCCCGCAGTTCGGCCCATCGCACCCGTTCCTCCCGAGCGCCCGCGCCGCATCCTCCATGTGCGCCACCCCCAGCGAGAAGTGGTCCGCACCCCCCATCTGGTGCAAGTCCGCACCCGCCGGGACGTTGAGCATGTACTCCACCCAGTCCGTCCCCTCAGGCACCTGCAAGCTCATCCAGTCCGTCCGCTCCGGCGTCATGCCCCCATGCCACAGGGGCGAGAACCCGAGCACACCCCGGTAAAACCGGTCCTCCGCCGCGCTATTCTTCACGGCAAACCCCGCATGGATGATCCGGCGCGAAGCCGCATTCTCGGGCGGCGCCGCCACCTTCTCCGACCCCGTCTGCACAAACTCGATCAGGTTCCCCTCCGGATCGCGCACGCCAAACCGCCCGTCGACCAGCGGCTCCGTCGCCGGAAACCCCTTCATCTCCAGATACCGTAGCAGCCCCGCCGCATCCCGCGTCGTGAAACCCACCGCCGCCATCCGCGCCCGCGGCGCAGGCGCCGGCAACGGCGCCACCTCCACCCACTGCAGAGCATTCACCGGGTACGTCGCAACCCCCCGCACCACCTCCCGTCGCAGCCCCAAAGTCCCATAGAACCGCTCCGTCGCCGCCCCATCCGCCGCATACACCCGGGCAAACGCAACCCCGGTAATCGCCGGCCGCCGGACCTCCGCAGACGATCCCGCGGGCCGCTTCGGTAGAGCCGCAATCCCCTGCCCCCACCCCACAATCCCCGCCAACACCCAAACCCCCACCACCCCCAACCGCATGCCCATGCGCCGAACTTAGACCACGGAGCCATGCCCGGTCAAAACAATTTCATCCGAGCGCCCGCCGGCCGATATCCCGCCGGAACTGCATCCCCTCAAAGTGGATCGTCTCCATCGCCCCGTACACCTTCGCGAGCGCATCCTCGAGCCCCATCTCCGACTCCGCCGCAACCGCCAGAACGCGCCCGCCCGCCGTCACGATCTCACCATCCTTGAACGCCGTACCCGCATGGAACACCACCGCATCGCCCCCCACCCGATCCAGCCCCGAGATCACCTTGCCCACCGCAAACCTGCCCGGATAACCCCCACTCGCCGCCACCACACACGCGCTCGCCCCCCGCTTCAACTCCACCTCGAAGCCCTCCGGTATGCCGTCGACCGCGGCTTCCAGTACATCGAGCAGCGGCGTCTTGAGCCTCAGCACGATCGCCTCCGTCTCGGGATCGCCCCACCGCGTATTGAACTCCAGGACCATCGGCTGCACCGTCCCGTCCGCCACGCGAACCAGCATCATGCCGCAGAACAGCACACCCCGAAACGGCGCCCCCTCCGACCGCATCCCGTCCACAACCCGCTGGGCCACCTCCCGCGTAAGCCACTCCCGCATCTCCTCCCCCGCCAACCCGTCGGTCGAATAGGCCCCCATGCCACCCGTATTCGGCCCCGTATCCCCCTCCCCCACCCGCTTGTGATCCTGTGCCGCCGCAATCGGTACTGCCCGGATCCCATCGCATAGCGCAAAGAAACTGAGCTCTTCGCCATCGAGGAATTCCTCAACAACTACCTCCGTTTCCGCCGATCCCAACATCGCGCCCGAGAACATCTCCCCCGCCGCCGCAACTGCCTCCATGTGCGTCCGGCAGATCACTACACCCTTGCCCGACGCCAATCCACTCGCCTTCACCACCACGGGAACGCTGAATAGGTGCAACTCCTCCCGGACCTCGTCCAAAGTCGTGCAGAGCGCATAGGCCGCCGTCGGGATCTCATACCTGCGCAGAAAATCCTTGGCGAACGCTTTGCTCGTCTCGAGCTTCGCCGCCTCCTGAGTCGGCCCAAAAACCCGCATCCCAAGCTCCGTCAGTTCATCCACCAGACCGAGAGACAAAGGCAACTCCGGCCCAATCACAACGAAGTCCGGCGCCTCCGCCTGCACCACGCTCAGGGTCTCCGCAACATCATGCAGATCGACGCTCAGACACCGCGCCAGTGCGGAGATTCCCGCGTTGCCCGGAACACACACGACCTCGCGCACCCGCGCCGATCGCAGTAAACCCGACACCAGGGCGTGCTCGCGTCCACCAGCGCCAACCACCAACACCTTCAATCCACTATCCCCCTCAAACGCCATCCCGGCCTCCTCCATGCCCACCTATACTGAAGGGAACCAGATTCAGAGGACGATACGAGGCGAAGACCAGCAAGAATGGAACATCTGCATCCATCTACCGCGAGTGCGGCCATCCCTCCCGAAGCCTCGCTCTCCGCGCCCATCTCCGTTGCCGCCGAGGGTAGCAGCCTGCCCCCACGCCGATCCCTCTTATTCTTCCGCCGGCACGAGATGTGGAGTTACTTCGGGCCCGCCTTTGTCGCCTCCGTAGCCTACATCGATCCCGGCAACTTCGCCACCAACATCCTCGGCGGCAGCCTCTTCGGATATCGCTTGCTTTGGGTCCTCCTCTGGTCCAATGCCATGGCCATCCTCATCCAGTACCTCTCGGCCAAGCTGGGCATCGTCACCGGCCTGACGCTTCCACAAAACTGCCGGAAACACTTTTCGCGTCCATCCACGATCGGCCTCTGGATCGCCGCCGAAATCTCCGCCATCGCCACCGATCTAGCCGAGTTCCTGGGCGCCGCTCTTGGCCTCGATCTCCTGATCGGCCCCGCTCTCCAAGCGCACGGCCTCTCTCCCGTCCACTCGCTCTTCGTCGCCGCCCTGATCTCCACCGTCGCCGTCTTCGGAATCCTCGCGCTCGATCTCGCCGGCTTCCGGTCGCTCGAACGCGGCATCATGGCCTTTGTCGGCGTCATCGGTATCTGCTACGGCTTCGAGGTCTTTCTCGTCCACCCAGACTGGAAACTCTCGCTCTTCTCCACCCTCGTCCCTACGCTCGACCCACACGCCCGGAGAGCCTCCCTGTTCGCCGCCGTCGGCATGCTCGGCGCCACCGTCATGCCGCACGTCATCTACCTCCATTCCGCGCTCGTCCAGCCCCGGCTTCAGCATCTGCCCGCGGCGGCCAAAGGTGGTCTCTCCACCGCGCTCCGCCGCTACCTGCACCTCGAACTCATCGACGTCTTCGTCGCCATGAACGGCGCCTGGCTCATCAACTCCGCCATGGTCGTCATGGCGGCCGTCGCCCTCTCACGAAGCAAGCTGGCCAATCCAGTCCCACCGACCATTCAGGACGCCTACCACACCCTCGGCCCACTGCTCGGACCCGCCGCCGCCGTTGTCTTCGCCGTCGCCCTCCTCTGCTCAGGTCTGTCGTCGTCCACCGTCGGCGTCATGGCCGGACAGGTCATCATCGAAGGCTTCCTTGACATCAAGTTTCCAATCTTTCTCCGACGCCTGATCACCGTCGTGCCCGCGCTCGCCGTCATCGCGCTCGGCCGCGATCCACTCTCAATCCTGGTCGATTCCCAAGTGCTGCTTAGCTTCACCCTCCCCGCCGCTCTCATCCCTCTACTTCTGCTCACAAATCGGCACAGCGTCATGCGCGACTTCGCAAGCGCGCCCCGCACCCGGATCGCCGGCTGGGCGGCCGTCACAATCATCGTGAGCCTGAACGGCATCCTCCTCGTCCAACTCGCGTTGCAACACTAAAGCAACCCGCTCTTTGGTTGTCATTCCCGCAGGGAATCTGCTGTTGCCCTTTGGTTGTCATTCCCGAAGGGAATCTGCTGTTGTTCTTGGGGTTGTTCGTTCTCCCCTAACTCCCCTCGCGCGTTCACCCGCGCACCAAATCCGCCCTTCCCTCCAAATCCGTACTCCGCCTCTTCCAAACAGGCTTGATTCGCGTACGCCAGCGTTCGTCCAGCGCAATCAGCGTCCAGTCAACACGCGCGTCGAAACACCGCAGGATACTTTCAGTCGCCGGGTGAATGTGCAACGCCGGCGCCACCAGATATAAATGCGGAGGCCCAGACGAAAGCCGTGTCTCCGGGAAATATCCGTGTTGCTGCAAATCCCCCAGCCCGGTGCTCGAATCCACATTCGCGAGGTGATGGTGGCGTACGCGGATCCAGTAATCCAACCCCTGAAGCGCCAGATGCAAATCCTCCTCAGCCTTCAACTCAATCACGGCAAGCCGGGAATCCACCCGCACTCCCAGCAGGTCCAGCATCCCGCGATCGAGGCTATTGCCGGCGCCCGTCAGCGCTGGAACCTGGGAGTACACCGGCTCATCCCGCAAATGCGCATCGAGAGCCGACAACTTCCGTCGAACCGAACTCTCCAGCCAACGTTCTGTCTGCATCCGAAACAGCGGGTCGCGAGCACCAGCACCAGGCCCAGCACCAGACCCAGGCCCAGCCCCACGTTCCCGCCCAGCTTCTCTTCGTTCAAAAAGGGTGTGCGCAAGCTCACGCAATCGAGGTTCAGTCGCCGAGGTCAGAGGTGTCTCGTTCGGCCCCGAGCCGACCGTGACCTGGAGCTCGCGATTGAATGTCTCCCGCCCAAAGCCCGACCGAATCCGCGCAAACTCCAGACCATGAAATAAAAACGCCAACTCGAAGTTCGACCGGACTCGCATCTCAAATCCCGCACACGCATGAACCTCACCCAGCGGTTCGATCCGGCCAGCCGCATCAGACCTGTGCTCCTTCCCCGATTCCTCCCGAACACCGGCGATGCGTTGGCCCTCTCCATTTCCACCACAGCCATCTCGATCGCCACGGGAAACCGCGGCTGGCAGCAAGGAGAGCACGCGAGGAATCGCCTGCCCAAAACGTTCCCAGGTGGCGCGCTCATCAGGAGCCCGGACCAGCCTCGTCGCAAGATTCCCATGGTCCGCCGGATCGCGTCCCAGAAACCGCTCCGTTTGCTGGTCGAGCTCAAACAGTTCGACCACGCCGACACGCCTGTCAATCCACGCCAGCCGCGACAACGTCGTTGCCGCCGTGCCAGACGGCACAATCAATTTCAGACCGAGATACCCGCAGCCGCCCTCCGCTCCTTCGCGGCAATGCGCCAACCAGAGCAGACCGATCGTAAGAATTCCATCCACGGTCGATTGCGCCTCCGCCTCACCCGTTCCCACCACGCACCAGGCCTGCTTTCCGCGTCGAAGCGTCCCTCGGGCATAAGCCGGTCCAAACGAACGTTCAAGATCCATCGCCGACCGAAAGCCGTGCGGCCGCCAATCCCCAAATTCCCGCACCATCACTCGCTGAAGCACGCGAAGATACCCGTGTCGGACCCCCTCGCGCATCGATGGAACTCGTCGCCCATCCCCGGCCACCAACTCTAGGTTCTCCGAGACCTTGCTTCCAAGACGTGTCGTCCCAAGCCGCAAAACGTGCTTACGCTGCGTGAACGACGTCAACGTCCTCACCACGTTGCCCTTGTCGCTCCAAACCTGCAGCGTACATCGATCGCCTCTGTCGGTCACAGCCCATTTAGCTTCGCTCAAGTCGAAGAGCAGGTGACCGTCCCGCCAAACCATGGCCGTGGAATTCTCCGTCAAGAAGGCTTGAACGACGCGACCGATCTCGGACCCAATCTGCTCACCGTCCAAGCTCATCCACCTCGACCCCATGCTACGTCGCCGACATCCACGGCCGCTGTAGCACTTCCGAAGCACGAGAATCCCTGATCAGTTCCGCTTTGTTAAGGGCACGGCTTCAGCCGTGCCGTAACCGCAATCCATGCAACGCGGCTTTAGCCGCTGAGGTACGCTTCCCGGCTATCCCAGGCTCTAAACCAGATTTGTTATCCAACAGTGGCGCATCGACCCTTCTCCATTTCGTAAAATAAGAGCTGGGAGGAACTCGACGGAGCGCGTGGCGTGACCTCCTCAACAAGAGGGTCAACTCTTTTAGAAGGGATATTTTGCGGGTAGCAACACACGTAATTTGGGATTTTTCACGCGTTGGGCGCCCAGTTCCCGCCCTGATCCGGACCTAAGTGCAATGGTCTCAAGATTTTGCAGTAAATCAGGGGGGAGTGGGAGGGGTCCGGATCGGCGATCCACGGCGCACCAGCAGGGAAGCTATCAGAAGCACAACACCAGACTTCGTACGTCTATCCTAGAGGTGCGCAAGGGAGCACAGACGCTAACCCATGGAGGCCACTTAGATGAAATTGCAGTTCGTGATTGTCCTCGGTCTCGTTGCCGCGTCACCCTTCTCGATGCCCCTCCACGCATCGGAGCGGGCCACAGGCAATGCTCTCCTTGGGAGCAGTGCGGCACAAGATTCCTCGAACGCCTCCGAAGGCTTCGGTCCGCTCGATCCAGCCCCCCCGACCAACATCACTCCAGAAGAAATCATCAAGCGCTTTGGCGAACGAGAAGCGGCCTTCGCCCAGGCGCGCCAGAGCTACGCCTTTCGGCAGACCGTCAAGGTGCAGACCATCTCCGAGGACTCCGGCAAGCCAGACGGAGAATACCAACAGATCACCGATATTCTCTTCAACAAGGACGGCCGCCGCGAAGAGCACGTCGTCTTCGCTCCCCAGAACACCCTCCAGCGCGTCATGATGTCTCCCGCCGACTTCCAGGACATCGAGCATCGCCTCCCGTTCATCCTCACCACCAAGGACCTCCCGGAGTACGACGTCACCTATCTCGGACGACAAAAGGTCGACGACCTCAACACCTACGTCTTCTCTGCCGGTCCCAAGGTCCTCGAAAAAGGCAAGCGCTACTTCCAGGGCAAGGTCTGGGTCGATCAGCAGGACCTCCAGATCGTCCTCGTCAACGGAAAATCCGTCCCGGACAACAAGAAAAAGGGCCAGGAAGACCTTTCCCCGCCGTACACCACGTACTACGAACAGATCGACGGCAAGTACTGGTTCCCTACCTACACCAAAGCCGAAGGCGACCTGCACTTCTCGGGCGGCAACGGCTACCTGAGCCAGACCGTTCACCTGAAGACCATCGTCAAGTACACGGACTACAAGCGTTTCCGCGCTACAAGCCGAATCATCTACAACGGGGAAGACATAACCGACAACGGCGCGAATCCGGACACAAAACCCGGCAGCCCGGCGCCGGCGAACTCGGTCCCGCCCAAGCAAACGGCACCGCCTGAGTCGTCGAAGTGACCGCCACTACTTCACGCGTCCGGAATCGACGTTTGCCATCAGCGAGCTCTCATCCACGGCTTCGAAGTCCGACCCTTTGATCGACCGGAGCCGATGGAGATCCGCATCGCTCCATCGCTCGTCCGGCTCACCCGTCAGATACCAGTTGCTCCCGTTGTCCGCCAGAAACATCCCGTACCTCTTCAGAGCGGTCAGGATCACGCGATCTTCTTTCGGGTAATGCGAGATATCCACGCTAGCTTTCAGACGAAACCGCACACCCAGCGGCGGATAGCTCGCGTCGACGATCTTTGAAGCGAAATGCCGGCCAGGCCACACGTAAGCTCGCTGCGTCTTCACTGCCGTAAAACGCAGTGCATGGCGGATCTCTCCGGCGGCAACTTCGTCGTACCGCACAAGTCCCGGTAGGATCGGCAGACCTGCCGCGTCCGCCGAGGTCTTACCCGCCTCGCGAAGAGCGTTACTCCGCAGATCCCACTTCGCTCCGGACCCAGCCCTCCACCCACCTCCATCATCCTTCCATTCCGCGGCAAACACCTCGTACAACACACATCGGCCTCGGTCCACAACAACGATGTGGCGATCTCCGCCAGGATCGCTTCCGGCTCCCTCAACACGGGCGTCGGCAGGAATCGGGTAGTCTTCGCGATCGCTGTCATCGGCGTATTCAAACTCCATCTTCGTCCGCGGCTGGTCGCCCTCGACCACGGTCACAGGAATGCCGTTCCCAGGAGCACTCCCAAAGGCGGGAAAGAGGCCCGTCGTAGCGCCGATCTTCGCGACATAGGCCTCGGACCGCGGGTCCCGTCTCAAGCCGTCGATCGGCGTATTCCAGACATTGTCGGCCGGAAACACCGGACATCCCGCAACGGTAGGAGCACCCGTTCCCGGAGCTGGCCCCCCCACCCCCTGCGCCGCCCCGATCACCAACCCCACCACCACCAATCCAGCAAACCGCATGTGCCCTCAGCCGAACCAGAATAGAAAAATCACAGACCTCAAGCCGCCGTCTCCGACTCGAAATACAGGTACTTCCGCCAAGCAGCATCCGCACTTCCGATCATTCGCATGATGTGCCGGCTCGTGTGCAACGAGAACGGACGTGGTTCCCGCAACAGCTTCATGTCGCTCAGCTCATGCAAGAGCTGATTGCCCTTCCTCCGATTGCAATCATGGCAGCAAGCCACCAGGTTCTCCCACGTAGAAAGCCCTCCTCTCGATCTCGGAATCACATGGTCGAGCGTTAGCTCACCGGCCGTCAGCACCACCTGGCAGTACTGGCAACAGTTCCGGTCTCGCAACAAGATGTTCTTGCGACTTAGCGCCCGTGTCTGGTGCGGGATGCGCCGGTACTCCAGCAGCCGAATCACACTCGGCATAGCTACGGTCAATTTCTGTGCGTGAAGAGCCGTTCCCTGCTCTTCCTCGGTCCTTGCCACGCCCTTCAGTACAAGGACCAAGGCCCGCCGGGCTCCACAAATATTGATGGGCTCGTAGCTGGCATTCAGCACCAGCACCGGCGTTTGCATTGCGGGCTGCCGGAACACTCCGGCACGCACTTCCAGCTCTGTTTGCACGCCCCGACCGTTAGCATGTCCCGCATGTCGGCTTGCTGGCGTCCTCTGCTTCCGTAACTTAACCGATTGCATGGTCCCTGCCTCCTTGCTTTTGAGTGTGTATACCCGCTCACCTGATGGCCTGCTCTGGAGGTGTCTGTGTCCAAGTTGCTACATCAGCTCTGTTGCCGTCCCAAGCCCCGACCGCGTCTGTCTGCGCTCGGGCCAAGGTTGCTACATAGACGCGTTTGGCACCTGCTTTGCGGAGCACGCGCGCACACTCCCGAACCGTCGCTCCGGTCGTGTAAATGTCATCTATGAGGAGTACGTGCGCATCGCACACCGTCTGTGGATTGGTTACAGCGAACGCGCCGCGCACATTCGTTCGGCGACCTTTTGGCGTCAGCGTAAATTGGCTTTTCGTCTGCTTCACCCGCCGCAACGCACCGTGCGCGGAACGGAGATTCAGACTGGGCCGCCGGGCGTGCAACGTCTGTATCGCTGCGTCGGCCAGCACCTCCGCTTGGTTGAATCGCCGTTCGGCATGCCTGGCCCGAAATAAAGGAACCGCAACGACTAGCAACTCTTGTCCGTCATGGTTGGCCAAGTCGCCGAGCGTCTCGATCGTCTCGGCTAGAGCCTCTCCAAGAACCCCCGTCAAGGCCCGTATACCGTCATATTTGAGCAGGTGGATCATCTCTCGTAACGCACCCTCGTACACGCCGTACGCCACCGCTTGAAGGAACTCCGGAGGCAATCTCCGACACGGCGTACATACCATTCCGGATGCGCCATATCCGCCGGCGAAACGCGCATTTTCCATTCCGAGCGACTCTCCGCAGACCGGGCATAGGAGCCCTGTTTGTGGTCTAAGTCCCGCAACACACATCTCGCAAACTGGAGAGATCCCCAGACGCGACAACGGACCGCCACACACTCGGCAGTCCGCAGGAAAGATGGTCGTTCCCAGAGTATCCAGAACTGCCCGAATTGCTCGCTCTACCGCGCTGTTAAAGCCGAGCATTTTGTCTGGATTAAAATTACGTCCAGAGCCGTGTCGTTGCGCGCCCTTCGTTTCGCTTCCGGGCGGCCCGCCCACCTCCGCCAGACCACCTCCGCGCGACCTCTCGTTTAGGCTTTTGCTGAAAGCTCACCTCACAGAAAGGGTGCTCCAGGCTCTAGAGCCGCACCATTGCACCGGATTATATCCTTACACTCGCGCCGCCGCTACCAGAAGAGCAGGCAAGCCCAGCTCGCTCACCAAATTCACTGACCATCTTTGCTTGTTCATACGCTGAACACAGAACCTGCTTCGGCCTGGGAGAGGTTCTCAATAACAGCTGAACTCTGACGACGATCGTAGCTGGCCGCGATGAACTCACGAAAGAGAGGATGAGGTTCAAGAGGTTTTGATTTGAACTCGGGGTGAAACTGGCAACCAAGAAAGAAAGGGTGGGCGGGAATTTCGATGATTTCTACATACGTAGAATCAGGGGTGGTGCCAGTGATGCTCAAGCCGGCTCCGGTAAGTACGGCTTGGTATTCGCGGTTGAACTCGTAGCGGTGACGGTGGCGTTCAGAGACGTCAGATTTGCCGTACGCGCGAGCAGCAAGTGAGCCCGGTTCAAGAGTGCACTCCCATGCGCCAAGCCGCATCGTGCCACCCATCTCTTCGACACCGGTGAGCTCGCGGAGCTTGTAGATGACTCGATAGGGCGTGCTCGAGTCGAATTCACTGGAGTTCGCACCTTTTAAGCCGCATACGTTGCGAGCATATTCGATGGATGCGGTTTGCATGCCAAGGCAGATGCCGAAAAAAGGAACCTTGCGCTCGCGGGCGTAGCGGATCGCGTTGAGCATGCCTTCGATGCCGCGTTTGCCGAAACCGCCAGGAACTAAAATGCCATCAAAGTGCCCCAACTGAGCCTCATAGTCGTGGTTGGGGCGGCCTTCAAGGTCGGTTGTTTCTAACCCTTCAGCTTCAATCCAGCTCACGCGAAGCCGGAGATTGTGGGCGAGAGCGCCATGAACTAACGCCTCCTTCAAGGACTTGTAACTGTCTTCATACTCGACATACTTGCCGACGATACCGATGGATACTTCATCCCGGGGGTTGTAAGCGCGTTCCACCAGGTCGCTCCAGCGGGTGAGATCGGCTTCGGGAGCTTCCACCCGAAGATACCGAAGGGCCAGGGTATCAACCCCCTCAGCTGCGAAATTAATCGGAACTTCGTAGATTGAATCGACATCGCGGGCAGCGATGACCGCTGCCTCCTCGACGTTGCAGAACGCTGCAATCTTGTTGCGCATCTCGCGGGAAACGGCGCGGTCGGTGCGACAAAGGAGGATGTCCGGCTGTATGCCTATACTCAACATTTCCTTAACCGAGTGCTGGGTGGGTTTGGTCTTTAGTTCCTGGGCAGCGGCAATCCATGGAATGAGCGTCACGTGGACAAAGAGAGTATTGTCACGGCCTAAATCCTGGCGCATCTGACGAATCGCTTCAAGAAACGGCAACGACTCTATGTCGCCGACCGTACCTCCAATTTCAACAATAGCGATCTCGCTTTCAGCGCCGATCTTCCTCATCGCGTTCTTGATCTCGTTCGTCACGTGTGGGATGACCTGAACCGTTTTGCCCAGGTAGTCGCCCCGACGCTCTTTTGTGATGATCTGTTCGTAGATGCGGCCAGTCGTCAGATTATTGTCGCGGCTAAGGCGGGCATGAGTGAATCGCTCATAGTGGCCCAGGTCGAGGTCCGTCTCGGCCCCATCGTCGGTAACAAATACTTCGCCATGCTGAAACGGAGACATGGTCCCCGGGTCGACGTTGAGATATGGGTCAAACTTCATGAGGTTGACCTTGAGGCCGCGCGCTTCAAGCAGACAGCCGATCGACGCCGCAGCGAGACCCTTGCCGAGCGAGGACACTACACCGCCGGTTACAAAGATGTACTTTGCTGGCATCTCCGCCTCCGTACTTTTAGCTTTTGTAATTGGGTGTGCAGAATGGGCACAAGTAAGTGTATCGCAGCATTTCAGGGAGGAGGTCCTGAACCTTCCGATTCGGCAGCTGCGCGAAATGTGGGAAGAAGGCACTGGAAGACAGACGAATTGCGTGCGTCGTCAGAGAAAAGACGCGCTCGTCAGGGATCATGGAGGAAGATTCTACGCGCCTCCGCTATAGTGTTGTTGGGCGAGGCTCGGTATGCTGGACCAGATCTTGATAGCGGGGCAGCGTTGGTGGATAGAACGGCTTTACCGAACTGCAGAGCGGGGCGGTCGTATACGTGCGCGCCCGAAGCACCTGCTGACAGGCGAGCGCGGGGAACGGGAGGCGCTGTTCTATCTTCGAAAAGAGGGATATACGGTAGTCGCCCGGCGATGGACAAGCCCTAAGGTACGTGGCGATGTTGACCTAATTGCTTGGGATAGGGAACTGCTGTGCTTCATCGAAGTGAAGACCCGGTCGGAACGAGACGTGCTCGCCCCAGCCGAGGCCGCAGTGGATCGAGACAAACAGAAACGTTTAAAAAATCTCGCAAACGCATATCTCCGACTTTTTCCGGAGAAGAAGAGACGAAACATCGCCATCCGCTTCGATATCGTTTCCGTCTACCTGGAAGGCGTCCGACCCATGTTCGAGCACTTCCACGCAGCATTTTGACCTATGTCAAGCGCTACAGCCGCCGGTTCGCTCTGACTATTTAAGGATGAGTATCAAAGGAATGAGAGGGCTACGTTATGACATTGCTAAACGCACCAACGTATGACGAAAGAGGTGAGCGGAGAAAACTCGGGGCTCTTGTTGCCTTGGGTGTGCTGCTGGTACTGGCAGCACTGCTGGGGGTAGGTGGTTTGCTCATGGGGCATGGCTGGTTTTTTTCAAACTTGCCCGCCGAACATCGGGTGAACTCGTTCTTCACGGCACTGGAGGCCAAGGACTACAACAAGGCGTACGGCATTTGGATGAATGATCCGGCTTGGCAGCAGCATCCGTCAAAGTACGACTACACCCTCCAGCGCTTCACCGACGACTGGACAACGGCGAGCAGCGTCGGGCCAATTACCTCCCATCACGTCGACATTTCGAAGACTGATGGAACGGGT
The DNA here is from genome assembly GCA_965277145.1 of Acidobacteriaceae bacterium. Taxonomy (GTDB): domain Bacteria; phylum Acidobacteriota; class Terriglobia; order Terriglobales; family Acidobacteriaceae; genus Edaphobacter. The sequence continues at coordinate 3,504,603 of OZ255717.1, read as the reverse complement.
GCGTTTGGGACGGGTATCATCGTGGCGACGCGGGTAAATGGCGACCACAAACTATTTATGTGGTACGAGCGCAAAGACGGTACGCTAACTTATCCCGCACCTCACGAGTTGGAGTACAACTAGGGCAATTTGCTCAGAGCAGAAGTGGAACATGATCGATGGGCCCACCAGGATTCGAACCTGGAACCAAAGCATTATGAGTGCTCTGCTCTAACCGTTGAGCTATAGGCCCCTGAATTAGATCGTTCATTTGTCGTCGGTGCTTCCAGGGGTTACGTTGGAATCTCCCGGCGCCGAGGGGTTGAGATGACCCAGAGCGTTTTCTGGCGTGTCAGAGCGAACAGCCGTCTGACCTGGGCCGGCAGTAGAAGCATTGCCGCCATGGTATCCGGAGGGCTCTTCAGCAGTCTTGGTTTGGTTCGGCGGGCTTCTTTGCGTCGGCGATTGGGCATCGTTGGGTTCTGGCATGTGAGATCTCCGTGAAAGTACCGCGCAAACGCGTGCTGTTTGCTGATGGTGATTGAACCGCCGGGTTGCCTCTCGCCAGGAAGACAGCCGGGCCGAGACGCGCTGCGTGAAATCCGTTAGACTACGGTTACATTTAGCTGTTCGGGTTACGAAACGTGCTTGGTGCATGGACTTGGCCCGCTGGTGCATAAAGCATAGATGAAACGTTGGTCGTCGTGAAAACAGCATTGCGGAGATATATAAGGGTAACTCAAGGCGGTTTACCATGTTGTGCCCTTTGGCTTATCGTGAGCGGGAGCGCAATTGCTCCATCCGCGCACGCCCAAGCAAGTGGCGCGCCTTCTGCTCCCATCACTTCGCCAACCTCTTCGATGCCGACAGGCCAGGGCGCAACAGCTGTGGGTGGCGCGGATTTTACGTACGGCCGATTGCAGCAGGGCCAAGGAGCCTCAACTGGACCAACGAACCCGTATGGCGGGCTCACCTCGCCCCGGCAGTCGCCTCAGTCAGGTGATCAAAATCAAGCGGCCGAGCGCAACTCATTGCGTAGTGACCAAAGCGTGCAACGTCGCGAGGACCCGCCGACAGAGTTTCAGTTGCTCGTCGCGGCCAGCACTGGGCGACAGCTGCCGATCTTCGGAGCCGCGATGTTTCTGGATGTTCCTTCGACGTTCGCGCCCGTCGACAACATCCCAGTAACGCCAGATTACGTCGTTGGGCCGGGCGATGAACTTCGTGTCCAGACCTGGGGACAAATCAATCAGCAGGGATCCTACGTTGTCGACCGTACAGGAGCGATCTCGATTCCACAACTGGGAGTCATTCATGTGGCAGGCGTTCGGTTTGCCGACCTTACGGGGTTTCTGCAGCGGCAATTTGGGCGCGTGTATCGGAACTTCGACCTGAACGTGAACATGGGTCAGCTGCGATCGATTCAGGTGTTTGTTGTCGGGCAGGCGCGGCAACCGGGAAGCTATACGATCGGATCGCAGAGCACATTGCTAAACGCGCTGTTTGCCTCGGGTGGGCCACTGCCGCAAGGTAGCCTGCGCGATATACAACTGAAGCGCGGTGGGACGACTGTGGTGCACTTCGACCTATACGATCTGTTACTGCGGGGCGACAAGAGCAAAGACGTTCCGCTTGAGCCCGGCGATGTGATCTTTATCCCGGCAGTCGGGCCGCAAGTCGCGTTAGTAGGAAGTGTGAACAATCCAGCGATCTACGAACTGCGTGGGGAGACGACAGTCGGTGCACTGCTATCCCTGGGTGGCGGAGAGACGAGCCTCGCTTTAGGATCGACGGTCAGACTGGAGCGCATCTATGAACACACGATGCGGTCCGTGGTGGATGTAAGTTCCACCGAGGCAGGAAACGTGGTGCTTCAGGCTGGAGACATGGTCTTGGTGCTATCGATCGTGGATCGCTACAAAGATGTGGTCACGTTGCGCGGCAATGTGGCAAACCCAGGGCGGTATGTGTGGCGCCCTGGGATGAAGATAAGCGATCTGATACCGAGCAAGGACGCCTTAGTTACACGAAGTTACTGGGAGAGGCGCAATCAGCTTGGACTACCCACGGCCGAGTTGGGACCATTGCCTGATGCGAGAAGCGAAGGATCTCTCCAGGTAAACGGCGCTGCACCAAGAAACGTCGCGCCCGTGAGTGTGCCAAATGGTCCGGACCAAGCTGCAGAGGGCAGATTAGCTGCGAGTACAAACGGAACACCGCGCCGGGGTTCGACTTTAGCGGCGGATGCGGGAGGCAATTCAGTCGGGGCGGCATTGGCGGAAAATTCGGGTCTCTTTGCGGCCAAGAACGATGTCGTTCTGAGCGCGCCAGACATCAACTGGAGCTACGCTGTTATCGAGCGGCAAGATCCGGTGAATCTGAAAACGACGTTGTTTCCCTTCAATCTAGGAAAAGTTGTACTGGATAGGGATGCCTCGGCAAATCTGGAGTTGCTGCCCGGCGACGTCGTAACGATTTTTTCGACGTCGGATGTGCGCGTTCCTACGTCTCAACAAACGCGTTTTGTGCGGCTCGAGGGGGAGTTCGTGGCTGCGGGCGTGTATAGCGTAATGCCGGGCGAGACGTTGCGGCAGCTCTTGGTACGAGCCGGCGGGATGACTCTGGACGCGTATCTCTACGCCTCGGAATTTACGCGCCAATCAACGCGACGCGTCGAGGAGCAACGAATACAGGAGTACGCTGACGAGCTTGAAGCGCAGGTTTCGTCGGAAACGGCGAGCAACAGCGCCCGAGCTCTGAATGATCGAGCTGTTGCCGCAGCCACAGCGAGTGCGGCGGACGCGCAGGCCGCGATCGCCCGGCTGCGACGGACGGAGCCGATCGGACGGATCGTGCTCGAGCTAAAGCCGGATAGCAGAGGGATTGAGAGTGTGCCGGACCTGTCGCTTGAGGACGGAGATCGGTTTGTCGTACCGCGCGTACCAGCAAATGTAAGCGTGGAAGGCCAGGTTTACAGCGCCAATGCATTTCTGTTCGAGCGGGGGAAACGAACATCTGACTACTTGCGGCTCGCAGGTGGACCGGATCGGCAAGCAGACACTAAGAGGATGTTCCTTTTACGTGCGGATGGCTCTGTCTACAGTAGGCAGTACGGAAATGTAGAACGTGCCCATCTATTTCCTGGAGATACGGTGGTCGTTCCTCCGCAGATCACGCGCCGTGCCGTGTTTCGAAACATCGTAGACGCCGCAACAATCGTCAGTCAACTTGGAATTGGCATCGCAGCTCTAACTCTTCTGCTGCCCTAGTGTTCGATGAAGGACTGATCTGATGCACAGTGTCTCTGCACAAGCGATGCCGCCCATCGAGCTCGAAGAAGACAGCATCGATCTTCTTGAGCTGGCAGTTCTGTTCTTGGCGGAGTGGAAGACAGGCTTGCTTGTCGGGCTCCTGTTTTTTCTGCTCGGCGCGACGGCCACTTATCTCATTAAGCCTCAGTATGAGGCGTATGCTTCCATGCTTCCACGCCAGAGCGCGGCGGAATCGAACAGCTTGGCGACGATATTTTCCGGTAAGAGCCAGGGCAGTGTGTACATCGGCCTGATGTCAAGCCGGTCGGTGGCTTACGACGTAGTCGCTCGCGCCAACCTAATGCAGGCTCATGGATTTCCGAGCCGTGAAGCTGCCCGTGGGTTTTTGGCGGAGAGCGTCCGGTTTATCGCTGGAGGCGACTCGATCATCACGATCATCGTGAGAAATCGGGACGCAAACCAAGCAGCGAAGATCGCGAACGCCTACCTTGATGCTTTGCAAGCGCAACAGGAAACCATGGCGCTCTCGCAGGCAATCGGCCAGAGGCATTTCTTCGAGGTGCAGCTGAATAGTGAAAAACAGGCGCTCGAAGAAGCTGAACAGGCCTTGAAAAAGCAGCAAGAGATCTCCGGCGTTGTGCAGGTAGAGGCGCAAACGAACATTGGATTGAACGCGATCGCCGGCATTCGCTCCCAGATCACGGCTTTGCAAGTTCAACTCGCGGCTTTGCTACAGAGCGAGACAGAACAAAATCCTCAGGTACAGACATTGCGCTCGCAGATCGGGCAGATGCAGACGCAGGAGCGAGCACTGGAGAACGGGTCGACCGCCGGTGTCGGCGCGGCGGCACCGGCGGGAAAGATGCCCGCACTCAATCTTGAGTACGCGCGGAAACTGCGAGATGTGCGATATCACGAGGCGCTCTTCAACGCATTTTCCACTCAGTATGAGAATGCCCGTTTGAGCGAGGCGGCAGGTGTTGACGCCTTCCAGGTTGTAGACCGGGCCATACCGCCGGAGGTTCGCGCTTACCCGCCTAGGCAGAATTACCTGATCTTAAGTTTTGCTTTCGCAGTAGTGGCGGGATTTCTGGCCATTACGCTGCGACTATTCTGGCGAAGGCTCCAATCGGATCCAGGTCGGCGTGCACACCTTGAAGCCATTAAGCGCAATTTCGGCCTGGCTAGGTAGCATCTATGCAACTTTCCGCACAGGAGCGCCGACATCCCTGGGCAACGATTCTGTCGTTCCTTCTATTGACATTCATAGTGCTGTTTCCGAAGGGTGGCGTAAAGGTTGCCGGGGTCCCTCTGACGTGGGGATACTTGATCCTCGGATCTTCTGCCGTGGTGCTCGCCGTCGTTCGGCTTATCCAGGGACCTCTGCGCTACCCTGTTGCTGTGCTGGCCGCAGCTGCTTCGCTTGTGCCATTTCAAATCCTGTACCTGTACAGTTACCGGCAAAACGGGGTGGACAGCCCTGGATATTCATTGGCCACATTCGTGGGCTTCTTTTTGCTTCCTGCCACGTTTTTCCTAGTGCTTCAGGGATACTGGCCGTTGTTGGATCGTGCTGCTTTTGAGAAGTACTTCTGCTTTTGCATTGTTGCCGCGGCGTTGTGGGGGATTTTTCTATTCTTCTGGCACCCAGTAGTAGGCTCGTTCATCGAGATTCCGTACGTTACGGTGAACGCCGACGACTACGGGCAGATCGAATTGACCAAGCACATTGCACGCGGGCGATTCTCCAAGCTGATTTCAACTTATAACAACGGAAATGTATATGGTCTGGCAATGCTAATCGTATTGCCACTTTACGGCGTCTTGGAACCGAAGCGATGGAGGAGAAATATTCTGCGCTTTTCACTTCTGCTGACGTTGTCGCGGACGGTATGGGCGGGATTGGTGATCGAGCAGATACTGTCGTTCGCACCGGTAGCGGGGCGTTTCACGCGAACTTTCCCGAAGCTGTATCTTGGGACAGCCACGCGGAAGATCCTGGCTGTATTTGCAACACTAGGGCTTATCTCCGTCGGATTGTTACTAAACTCTTGGTCGATCAGCGTCTTCTTCGACCCGACAATCGGCGGGAGGTCTGGCGAGATCGGAAGCCTGACGACGACGACATTTCTGCCGAGCTTGCCCCTAACGGGATTCAATGAATTGACGTACAACTCAGCGCTGCAGCATTACGGCTTTGTGGGTTTTCTAGCAGTTGTGATCATCTTTGCAGGACCGGTTCTGTATTTGGGGTGGGATCCGCGCGCTGTGCGCGAGCCGACCCGGCGTGCAGCCGCGAAGGGACTAATACTCTACTCGATCGTGGCGGCGGTAGATGGAGCCACTAACCTGATCCCGGTCATGGCATTCTACTGGTTCACATATCTCACATTGCTCTGCGGACTTCCAGGAAAGCCGATAAACGAAAAAGCGGTCGCGCGGCCGGGACGGGCCTTGCCTGAGGACTCCGGCCCGGTGCAGGGCTTACTCGGCATTTCAGGAACTTAATCGACTAAACTCAAGCGATGGACGGTCGAACATGCGTTGCGTTATGAATCGGGAGACAATGTGCGTGAGCTACGGCCTGTTCTCGTAACGGGAGGTGCCGGCTTCATTGGATCGAACTTCATTCTGGAGTTGATCGCGCGCGGGATCGGTCCGGTAGTAAATCTTGACAAGCTGACGTATGCGGGAAATGCCCTAAATCTTTCAGCGGTCGAAGGGGGCGGGATGTACACGCTTGTTGGGGGCGATATCTGTGATTTGGATTTGGTCGGTCGCCTGTTGGCGGAGTACAGACCCTGGGCGGTGATTCATTTTGCTGCAGAGAGCCATGTTGATCGCTCGATCGCTGCGCCTGATACCTTTATTCGCACAAACGTCGAGGGAACCTTGACGCTGCTGCGTGCGACAGACAGCTATCTCCGGGCCAGCGACGCGGAGATTCGCCAGACATTCAGGTTTCTTCATGTCTCCACCGACGAAGTCTTCGGATCATTAGGCTCAGAAGATTCGCCGTTTTCCGAGCGAACAGCGTACGCTCCCAATTCGCCGTATGCTGCAAGCAAGGCGGCGAGCGATCATTTGGTGCGGGCGTGGGTGCACACCTTCGATCTACCCGCGATTATCACGAACTGCTCCAATAACTACGGTCCTTATCAACTCCCTGAAAAGCTAATACCGCTGATGATTACCAACGCACTCGCCGGTGTTCCTTTGCCTGTCTATGGCGACGGCCTGCAAGTACGGGACTGGCTTTATGTAAGTGATCACTGCAATGCTCTGCGGGCCGTATTGAAGCGCGGCCGAGTTGGCACGACCTACAACATTGGCGGAGGGAACCAAAGAAGCAATTTGGAAGTTGTCAGAATCGTGTGCGACCTATTAGATACGATGGCTCCTGAATCTCAGTTCTGCCCACATATCCAGCTCCTGCAGCACGTCCCAGATCGCCTTGGGCACGACCGGCGTTATGCAATCGACGCGCGAAAAATCGCGCGGGAACTCGAGTGGCGGCCGGAGGAGACCTTCGAGAGCGGATTGCGCAAGACAGTTGCGTGGTACCTTGCTAACCCACTTTGGGTGCGGGAAACGACGAGTGAAAATCACCATGCCTGGATCAAGGAGAAGTACGGCCATCGTGGAGATCTATCGAGACTACATCTTCCATTGAGTATTCATCAAAAGGGTACTCGGTGAAGGGGATTATCTTAGCGGGAGGGTCCGGAACGCGACTGTATCCGGTGACGCAGGCGATCTCGAAGCAGTTGCTCCCGGTATACGACAAGCCGATGATTTACTATCCCCTGTCTATTCTTATGCTTACAGGATTACGCGAGGTGCTCATCATCTCGACGCCTGAGGACACGCCAAGGTTCCAGCAACTACTCGGGACTGGAGAGCAGTGGGGGCTTACGTTTGAGTATGCGGTGCAGGCCTCTCCGAACGGTATCGCGCAGGCGTTCTTGATTGCAGAGGATTTCTTGGCCGGCGAGAGATGTTGCCTTGTGCTGGGCGACAATTTGTTCTATGGACACGATCTGCAAAAGCTTCTCCGAACAGCCGCCGCCAATCCAGAGGGCGCGACGATCTTCGCTTATCCGGTGCTGGACCCGGAGCGCTATGGGGTCGTCGAGTTCAACCAGGCCGGAGATGCTATATCCATTGAAGAGAAGCCGACCTCGCCAAGATCGCGGTATGCCGTTACGGGAATTTACTTCTACGATTCACAAGTGAGTTCAGTGGCGCGGGGCCTGCGACCGTCCAGGCGCGGCGAACTCGAGATCACGGATATCAATCGTTGGTATCTCAGTCGGGGTCAGTTGCACGTGGAGGTTCTGGGGCGCGGCCTCGCCTGGCTCGACACAGGAACGCACGATTCTCTGCTGGAAGCTTCGATGTTTATCCACGCGATTGAGCAAAGGCAGGGGTTAAAGGTAGCGTGTCCGGAGGAGATCGCATTTCGGCTTGGATATATTTCGAAGGAACAGCTGCAGGAACTCGCGGCGAAGATGGGGAACAGCAGCTACGGACGGTATCTGTTGCAAGTGCTGTCAGAACGAGTGTATTGAAGCGCGCGGAAGCTCCTCTTGTATGCTTGCGGAGATGATATTTTCGGAGTTCTGGGCGTGACCGGCGCCGGCACGATTGTCTCTCCCAATTACCTCGGGTTTGCTAGCACGCTGGCCTCTTCGTACCTCCAGCACCATCCGGGACACCGTTTCTTCGTGTTGGTGGTGGCTGACCTTTCGCGCGAGCAGCGAGCACTGTTTGCAGGTGCGGCCTTCGAGCCGGTAATGCTCAACGAGATCGGACTACACGATCTCCGGGATACAGCGATGCGGTTCGACTTGCTTGAAATGAACACAAACGTAAAGCCGACGTTTTTAAAGCACCTTTTCGAAAAGTTCGCGCTCGATCGTATCGTGTATCTCGACCCCGACATCTTTGTATACGCCCCGCTCTCCCCAGTCTTCGCGGCGCTCGATGGCGGTGCAAGCATGGTACTTACCCCTCACATCACAGGTCCAATCAACGATAACAAAATACCTGGCGAGCAAGACCTGCTCTACAACGGAACATACAATCTAGGGTTTATCGCGCTTCGGCGTTGTGACACAAGCGCGCGTATGCTCCACTGGTGGGAAGAACGATGTCTGCTGTTGGGCTTTAGTGAGGGTAGAAGTGGTTTGTTTGTTGACCAGAAATGGATGAATCTCGCTCCAGGAATGTTCGATGATGTGGCTATCCTGCGACATCGCGGATGCAATATGGCGTATTGGAATCTGCATGAGCGCATGCTTACGCGTCAACATTTTGAGTATCTGGTCAACCAAACGGAGCATCTCTGTTTTTTCCATTTCAGCGGCATCGTTGTCGAGGACGGAGCCTCGCTGTCGAAGCATACCGACCGCTTCACGCTTTCAGACCGACCCGATCTTCAAGAGTTGTTCGCAGAGTACAGGCGAGTCTTGATACTGAACCGGGGTACCACCTTGGAGGCGTTGCCATACGGCTTCGACCGTCTCTCGGACGGTACTGTCATCACTCGGCTGGCGCGCAGAATCTACGCACAGCATACGGCAAGATGGAAAGGACAGGATCCTTTCGACGCGAACAGCGGGTTTGCGCGGTTTGCACAAAGGCTGCGCCTGGTCGCTGGAGCGTCACCTTCGGGAAAGGTAACCTGGAAAGAATTTAATGCCGCGGACCGGCGCGTCCGTGCAATACACCGTGGGCTGAAGTTTGCATTACGTTTGTTAGGCCCAAATCGATACGAGTTGCTGATGCGATACCTCGCCCATGTGTCCATTCTGCGTAATCAGTCTGTGTTTCTTGATGAGCGTTGATATGAGCCTAGGCGCGAGCAGGCGTGCTCTAATCGTCAAGTTCGGTGCGATTGGAGATGTCGTCATGGCGATCCCAGCGGCCTTCCTTCTCCATCAACAAGGGTTCGCAATTGACTGGATCTGTGGTGAGGAGGTCGAGCCCGTGCTGGGCCTGTACCCCTGGATCCATACTCTGGTTGTCGACGACCGCACTCTCCTCACAGGCCGCATCGCGAGCAGGTTAGGTGCGCTCCTAAAGATTTGGCGACTTACATCGCTCAAACCTTACGATCTATGCGCAACGCTCTACTACGACTCCAGGTACAGACTGATTACGTTGCCGGTTCAGGCTCGACGAAAAGTGATACTTTCTCTGACGGACCGTGAAAGGCAGCTACTTCCGGGGCGGCACCATACAAACGAGTACGCGCGAATCCTGCTCGATTGGCCGGATGAACATCGTCCTTACAGCCTCGCCCCCGTTCCAGTGGAGCGCCTCCAGACGCCCCCGCGGCTACAACGAACCGATCGCCCGCGGATCATTCTTGTGCCAGGCGGAGCGCGCAACATGCTTCGGGTCGACGCCCTCCGTCGCTGGCCAGTTGAGAACTATGTAGAACTCGCTCGGGCATTGACATCGAGTGGTTATGAAGTGATCTTGGTCGGCGGTCGAGAAGATCGATGGTCGATTCCTCTTTTTAAGGAAGTCGCAGCAACAGATCTCATTGCACATTTATCGCTTGTTGAAACAATCGCCCTTATGGATACAGCTGACGTCACAGTGACGCACGATACAGGACCGCTTCATCTTGCCGGGATTACTAATTCGGGGATCGTGGCAATCTTCGGGCCGACCGATCCCCACGGCCGGCTGCCACAGCGACCAGGCGCCGTGGCGCTCTGGGGGGGCGAACACTTCGCGTGCAGGCCATGCTATAACGGTCGAGACTACGCGGAGTGTGGACACAACGGGTGTGTGCTGGAGGTGAGCGTTGCGATGGTCTCTCAGCAGATCGAAGCCATGCTTGCACAGCGACGTCAGCGATCCATCGCTCCGGCCAGGGTCTTGTCGCCTAGGACGTTGGATCCGGCTCTGAGGAACTCATTCTGATGCCGGACAAAGCATTGTTCCTTGATCGAGACGGTGTCATTAATGAGGAGATTGGATACCTTTACCTCCCTTCCGAGATACGATTCGTCGAAGACATCTTCGTGCTCTGCCGAACCGCGCAACGCCTCGGATATCGGCTGATTGTGGTTACGAACCAATCTGGAATTGGCCGAGGACTCTATACGGAAGAAGACTTCGAAGATCTTATGAAGTGGATGAGAGAGGCGTTCCAGCGACAAGGGGTAACTATCGATGCCGTGTACAGTTGTCCGTACCACCCTGTGCACGGCATTGGCTTGTATCGCCAGGAGCACGTTGATCGAAAGCCAGGACCCGGTATGTTGCTGAGGGCGGCCAGGGACTTTGGGATAGAATTGGCAGAAAGCGTGATGGTTGGCGATCGCTGTACCGACGTCGCCGCAGCAAATGCGGCTGGAGTACAGCAAGTCTTCCTGCTCCGGGGTACAGAGTCAAACCACTGCGACGGAGTTTATCGTCGCGTCGACACCCTGTCCGAAGTAGAATCCTGGCTCACGGATAGATCTGAAGTATCGTCCCCCGAGCAGTAAACAAGGCCTACCCCGGCAAGGGTGTGGACGTTGCCTTTTGAATCTTTGGTTTAGTCGGCTCGGCCTGCACAAGTCTCTTACCTAGAGCATCTTTGGCACTTAGGATGGGAACTCCACCATCAATCATGCCTAACGGCCAGGCGATATTCAGTGTCGGATCGTTCCAGAGCAGACAACGTTCCGCGGACGGCTCGTAAAAGTTCGTGGTCTTGTAAGTGATTTCAGCGATTTCAGAGAGAACGAGAAACCCATGGGCGAAGCCTTCCGGAATCCAGAGAAGCTGTAGATCACCATTGCTGTTGAAGGGCGAGAGGGGGAATCCTGCCCATCGTCCAAAATCGGGAGAATCTGGGCGGAGATCTACGGCAACGTCCCAGACCTCACCTGAAAGCACACGAATCAGCTTGCCCTGTTCCGCGCCGATCTGATAGTGCAGACCGCGTAGAACGCCTTTCCGCGAGCGGGAATAGTTATCCTGGACGAAGCTGTGCGGAAGCCCGAACTCCGCAAACTTCCTCGCACTGAAGACCTCGGCGAAACATCCACGGTCATCCTCGAAAAGGCTCGGCTGCACCAACATGACATCGGGGAGGGAGGTCTCAATCACCTGCATGCTCACGATTCTACGGAACGCCTCTGTGCCGGCGTAGAGTTGACGGAAGCGGCACGAGCCTGGGTGGGAGGTTTCACGAGCGGGCAGATACGAGTAAACTGAAGCGGAGTTGGTGTTCCGAACGGCCCCTGTACGTATTTCTCTCCCTAGGCTGGCCTATGTGCGATGGAACAGTCCTCTTTCGAGGTTGGCGCGTATATCAAGCAGGTATTATCGGGCGGTTGGCACGGACGCGCGGGTATCTCCATCTACGTGGCGTGCGCATGCACCAGCCCGCTCTCGAACAAGAGCGAAGACACGTCGTTATGCGTGTACAGGATGTCAATGCAGGATGAATATCAATCGGCTAGCCCGCAGTCGCCGGTAATCGAGAATACTTATTCGTACCTGGACGAGGCGCCACACGTCCTGGCAAAGCCGCTCTCCAAGGACGAAATGCCCTCGCGGCTCCTTCGTTACCGGACGGCGAAGCGCTGCCTGGACATTGTTCTGGTGCTCCTTTCGGCTCCCCTCACGGTGCCTATCCTGGCTGTCATTTCGACCGCAGTTAAGCTGAGTTCTACTGGACCGGTCTTTTACTCTCATCGTAGAATCCGTACGCGTGGCGCGTTCTTCTCTATGTGGAAGTTCCGCACCATGTGCGTAAACTCCTCGGAAGTGCTCGAGGATTACCTTAGAAAGCATCCCGGCGCAAGGCGGGAATGGAACGGGACGCATAAGCTGCGACATGATCCCAGAGTGACGGCTGTTGGTCTATTCCTCCGGCGCTATAGCCTGGACGAATTACCGCAGCTGTGGAACGTGCTCGTCGGACAGATGACACTGGTCGGACCACGTCCGATCGTTGCAGCGGAAGTCGAAAAATACGGTGACGATTTCAGCTACTATTGCAGAGTCAAGCCCGGTCTTACAGGATTGTGGCAGGTCTCTGGACGAAGTGAGTTGACGTATGCGCAACGAGTTGCGTTGGATCGCGAGTACGTCGAACACTGGTCACTCTCCAGAGATTTTGTCCTTCTCCTTCGCACGTTTTTGGCCGTCGCAAACCAGGATGGCGCCTACTAAAATGCTGTCGCCTGCGGGCTGCACTGGCTGGCCTAGAGGGCTGGGAGGCTTGTGCGAGTTGCCGTTATTCACCACTGGTTTGTAACGCGCGGTGGCGGAGAACGGGTTGCCGAGTGTATCGCAAACCTGTTCCCAACAGCGGAACTATTCACCCTGGTCGGCACAGAGCAGGGAACTCCCCAGTCTCTCCGGTCTCGAACATTGCATACCTCGTTCCTGCAACGCATCCCTTTTGGAACAAAGTACCACCGGCATCTCTTGCCACTTTACCCACTCGCCGTAGAAACCCTTGACCTGCACGGTTTTGATCTGATCCTGTCCTCCGACAGCGGCCCGGTAAAGGGAGTGCGAGCCGACCCTTCAGCGGTCCACATCTGTTATTGTCATTCTCCGATGCGGTATCTGTGGGATGGATATCAAGCATACCGCGCACACATGGGACCGTTTACCCGCACGCTCTTCTCGGCGACGGCTGGGGCGGTAAGAAAGTGGGATTTGCGAGCGGCACAGAAGGTGACTCACTTCATTGCCAACTCGGAGTACGTGGCAGATCGAATTCGTCGAGTGTACGGCCGTGAGAGTACGGTCATTCACCCACCGATCAACCTCTGTCTCGCAAGGTCGGTAGCACAACCGGGTAACCACTACCTCTGCGCAGGGCGGCTCGTCGGGTACAAACGGACTGATCTATGGATACAGGCTTGCCAGCGGCTCGGCCGGAAGCTCCGCATCGCAGGCACAGGCCCTGAGGAAAGGAGATTGCGCGGAATGGCCGGGCCAAACGTTTCCTTCTTAGGGGACTTGCCGGACAACGAACTTTGGCAGCAGTATGCCGAATGCCGAGCCTTGCTCTTTGCAGCGGACGAAGACTTCGGGATGGTACCCCTGGAGGCTCAGGCCTGCGGTCGCCCTGTCATTGCATACGGTGTGGGAGGGTCGCTCGAAACCGTGCGCGCGACCATGCGGGAGCCTACGGGAGTTTACTTCGAGGATCAATCAGTCGATTCGGCTTTACTGGGTATATTGGCTTTCGAAGCGGCTGATGCATCGAGAGCTTTTCAGCCTAAAATCATCCAGGCCTGGGCAGATAACTTCGGCACAGACATCTTTGCACGCCAACTTCGAGAGTTCATCTTGGGTGTGCTGCCGGAGGCTGCATCGGCTATGGCACCGCAGGGACCCATGGTAGAAGAAGCGTGAGTAGGCTGGAAATCGTCCAGTACGATGGTGCTTGGCTTGGAAACTGAGCACGAGAGAGCAGGCCATGCAGGCGCTACGAGCAGTGTTTCGAGAATCATTGGGTAAGAGCTTGCGCGCCCTCAACGAGGAAGATCGCATCGCGGCTGCGTGGGCGGTTGTAGCGGGCCGCCAGCTTGCGGCACGGGGTACGGTGGTGGGGTACGGCTCTGGCCTGGTAACAATCGAGGTCGCCGATCCAGTATGGCTAGAGGTGCTGAACGGGATGCGACACAAGCTGGCGAACGATATAGCCCTGATTGCCGGAGTTGCGGTTCGAGAGATCAGCTTTACGGCGGCACCTTCAGCCAAGAGCAGACACGAGCAGGAATACAAAGGTACCGATCAGAGGCGACAATGGTAGTGGAATTGGAATGTGGAGGGCATGGATGAACCCGGAGCTTGAGGTTACGATCGAGCAGGTCCGGCACGTGGCCCAGCTTGCCAACCTGGCGCTAACGGCGGACGAAGAGCCGCGCATGCAGCGTGATCTCAGTGCCATCCTGGCGCACATTGCGCATCTCGATCGGTTGAGCACAGCGGGCGTTCCAGCGATGGCTCAAGTGAGCGAAGTGCTGGAAGGTGGAGGAGCCGAAACGGCATCCTCAGGCGGGGAGCTACGGCGGGACGTTGAGCGAGCCTCGGTGGGCCGCACAGAGGTGCTGGCGGAAGCTCCTGAAACGGACGGGAGATTCTTCAAGGTGCCTAAGGTGATTGAGAGATAAGAGTTTGCAGGTGAGGAGTTTGCAGCTTGAATGAAGTGATCAAAAAAGAGGTTTCGACCTCGTTGGATCTGGGTCGCCTTACGGTGGGGGGGGTGCGGGGGGTTGTTTTGGGTGGGGGTGGGGGGGCGGTGGCCCTCTTGGAGCGGCACTATGCCCGGATCGCGGCAGAGGATGGCGCGGGGGGGCGAGGGATCAACAGCTTCCTGGCGCTGAGCCGGGAGCGGGCGCTGGCTCAGGCGGAGCGCATCGATGGGATGGTGGCGCGGGGGGAGGAGCTGCCGGCGTTGGCAGGGGTTCCGGTGGGGGTGAAGGATGTGCTGGCGATGCGGGGTGCTCCGGCGACGGCGGGGTCGCGGATCCTTGAGGGCTACCATCCGCCGTACGATGCAACGGCGGTGCGGAAGCTGGAGGCGGCGGGAGCGGTGCTGCTGGGGAAGCTGAATTGCGATGAGTTTGCGATGGGTTCGTCGAATGAGAATTCGGCGTATGGGGTGGTGCGGAACCCGCGGGCTCTGGACCGGGTGCCGGGGGGGTCGAGTGGAGGCTCGGCGGCGGCGGTTGCGGCGGGGTTTGCGGTGGGGACGTTGGGGACGGACACGGGTGGGTCGATTCGGCAGCCCGCGGCTTTCTGTGGGGTGGTGGGGGTGTTGCCGACGTATGGGCGGGTGAGCCGGTACGGTCTGATCGCCTTTGCGTCGTCCTTGGACCGGGTGGGGCCGTTGACGCGGACGGTGCGGGATGCCGCCGTGATGATGGAGGTGCTTGCCGGGCCGGATCCGATGGATGCGACCTCGTCGGAGGAGCCGGTGGGGGCGTATGTGGCGGGGCTGGAGCGGGGGGTGGAGGGGCTCCGTGTGGGGGTGCCGCGGGAGTACTTCGGGGAAGGGCTCGATCCGGAGGTGCGGGCGGCGATCGAGCGGGTGCTGGAGGGGTTGACGGCGGAGGGGTGCGATGTGCGGCCGATCGAGCTGCCGCATACGGAGTACGCCATTCCGACGTACTATGTGCTGGCGACGGCGGAGGCTTCGTCGAACCTGTCGCGGTTTGACGGGGTTCGATTTGGGCTCCGGGCGGAGGGGGCGAAGACGCTTGGAAGCATGTATCGCGAGACGCGGGACCAGGGCTTTGGGGCCGAGGTGAAGCGGCGCATTCTCTTGGGCACCTATGTCTTGAGCGCGGGGTACTACGACGCGTACTACCGCAAGGCGCAGCAGGTGAGGACGCTGTTGACGCAGGACTTTCTCGAGGCGTTTGCGAAGGTGGATGTCCTTGTCGGGCCGGTGGCTCCGACACCGGCGTTTCGGTTGGGCGAGAAGACGGACGATCCGTTGCAGATGTATCTCGAGGACATCTACTCGGTGGCGGCGAGCCTGGCGGGGATCTGCGGGATGAGTGTTCCGTGCGGCGAGACGCGTGAGGGCTTGCCGATCGGGGTGCAGATTCTGGCTCGTCACTTTGACGAGGCAACGATGTTTCGGGTGGGTGCGGCGGTGGAGCGGATGCAGGGAGATGCGGTTTAGCGAACCCTCCCCACCTCCCCCCGGTTATGTGCAAAATATTCTAAGGAATGGACTTAGGTCTGGATCTCGATAGTGCTCAGGTCCGAAAGATCCCAAAATCTAATCGCTCGTATTTGTAAAATATTGAATCCTGGACACTTAGGGCCTTGATCTTAAGGCATTACTATTTTCACTCTGACGGCAGTCCGTAGCTTTCAGCGTCTGACTCCTCAATCGCCAAGATGTTCTCGGTTCTTTCGTTGTAGTGAAAGTAGATCGCAAGCGCAGGTATATCAGCGAAGCTGTTTCCGACGAATTCGTTGGTGAGGCAAAGGCTGATCCGGGTTCCCGGGATGACCGGGAAAGCTTCCGGGTTCTTGCTGAGGAGATCGTAAACTCCATCACTTCATCGAATCGCCGATAGGAGATGCCTATGTGTTCGAGTTGCCCTTGCACCTCGGGTTCGAGCCGAATCTCCCGGAAGAGCATCTACGAGGCGAGCAGGCCGTATCTTGCGGCGAGTTCGTTTCCTCTCCTTAACTCCGCTGCATTTGGAACTCGCCAGCCTATAAATACTGTGCGAGGATCGATCTTTTCCCGATCGGAGGTCAGACGCCAACTCGCCGTTTGATGCGAAACGCGACTCACATCTTTTGCGCTGAGTGGCCGGAGAGATTCGATCCATTCGTCGACTACCGCGATTTCCCGGCCAGAGAAGTAGCTGAGATCTGGGGCTCGTAGATTGACAGGTCGATTTTGTTGCTTGCCGTGGAGCTCTACATGTTGGATTGCGAGAGCGCGCTCAGCAATCAAGGCCTCTTGAACGGGCAACATGCGATATACGGCTGGACCCTCTGGTAGATGCTGATACTCCGCTCCTGTTATTGTCTCCCCCCAACTTGCAAACGCAGTGAAGTCAGCGAAGAAGAGGGCTTTATTCAGCTTTGTCGCGCCGAAGTACGGGTCACTTGCATATTTTTGACTGATGTACAGAATCAACTCGGCGAGTTTGCGCTCATTTTGCTGTCCATCCATCTTGTACCTCGCAGGCGAATCTTTAGCGAAACAGCCGCAACCATGAATATCAGCTAAGATGGCGGTTTTCCACCATTCTTGCATTGGAAAGCCGACCGAATTCCTTGTCCCTTGACGGATTTGGTGCTATGTATCCTTACCTATAATTCTATTGTAGAGATTTGGCTGGGTGGTTGCGCCACAGTTGCGACTGGAAGATGGAAATTGTCAGGAGAATCGGTCTACTGTTTGTCGTTCGCGGTGGGGCGGAGGCGCAGGAAGGTGTTGAGGCCGATGGGATTGGAGCCGTAGGTTGCTTTTGCGGGGCTGGCCGACGGTGTAGAGGGAGAGTGCGGAGCGAGAGCGGTTCGCGCGTGTCCGCGCGAATACCCCACCCTGCACGACGGTGAGACTGTCGCGGAGGAAGGGGCACCCGGTTTTGGTCGAGTTGACTGGTTGTACCGCAACAGCAGGTTCCGTGCGGGAATGATAACCAAGAAGGGCGAAGGCAAGGGCAAGGCAAGGGCGACTGCAGGGGTCGTTCGCTTTGCTCGGGATGACGACGGTGAAACAACGGCTGAAGGCAACGCTTATGGCCGTGCCCTTAACAAGACGGGACTTAGTTAGGGCAGGGCTAGGGTTTGTTGTTGGCGGTGGGGCGGAGGCGCAGGAAGATGTTGAGGCCGATGGGATTGGAGCCGTAGGTTGGTTGGAGGGGCTGGCCGACGGTGTAGAGGGAGAGCTCGGCGCCGGTGGCTGAGGAGATGTGGGGGATGAGGTGGATGTCGCGGTCGTAGCCGAAGGTGTAGGCCTGGACGTGGGTGAGGGGGCGCTCGTGGAAGCTGGGCGGGAGGGGGTGTTCGCCGATCAGGAGTTCGTCCGAGCGGCCGGCGTTTTCGATTCTGGTCCAGATATAGTTGCGGGTTTGGAAGCCTAAGGTGGACTCGAAGAGGTAGCTGTTTTCTTTGCTGGAATCGGGCGAGTCGGCGAGGGAGCGGGTTCTGCCCCAGAGGGCGGTGTTGGCCCAGTTTCCTCTCCGGAGGGGTTTGTTGTACATGACGGAGGCGGTCATGCGTTCCTGGTTTTCGGTGGGGAAGAGGGACTCGGGGCTGACGATGCGGGCGTAGGAGTATTGGCTGCTCCAGTTTTGGCCGGGCTGGAGGGTGAGGCGGGTGGCCCAGGAGTCGAGGGGGCCCTGATGGAAGTTCCAGCGGTTTTCGCCGGGTTCGCGGCCGTGGAAGCCGCCGATTTCGAGGCGGGCGATGCTGTGGGTGAGGCCGACGGTGACGACGTCGTTTGCGATGTGGGTTGAATCTTGCTGGTGGTGTCCGAGGGAGGCGACGGGGTTTTCGGACGCGGAGGCTCGGTGGGGGTAGGCGGTGGGGCCGATGGCGGGGTCGCCTTGGGGGGCGGCGTAGAAGCTGAGCAGGGTGTTTCGGCCCAGGTGGAGGTCGTAGAGGGCGGCGACTTCCATGAAGAGGTTGTGGGGGTGCTGGCCGTCGGCGATGGGTTTGCCGAAGGCGGTTTCGCCCTGTTGGAAGAGCAGGGGGTAGCGCTGGCCGGTGATGGTGGCGGGTTCGAGCGAGAGCATGGCGCGGAGGGTGAGTTGTCCGGGGCCGAGGGGGCGTTCGGCCATGGGCATGAACCAGTTGCTGGAGAAGAGTTTATCGGCGCCGCGCGGGCTGGTTTGCTGGATGTCGGAGAGGAAGAGGTTGCTGTGGAACATGAGCATCCAGGGACCGCTCATCGTCATGAGCATGGGGGTGGGTGTGGAGTTGGGTTCGGCGCTGGTGCCGGAGCTGGCGTGGTGCTGGATCTCCTGGAGGAAGGTTTGGGGGTGCATTTCTTGCATGAGTTCGGCCATGCCGGGGTCGGGCGTTTTGTCTGGGGTCTTGGTGGGGTTTGTGGATGTGGGGTCTGGGCACATTTGCATGCCGGGCATGGTTTCGACGCAGGGGGTTGGGGCCGGTTTCGATTGAGGGATGGTGGTCTGGGTCTGGATCTGGATCTGGGTCTGGGGCGTGGGGTGAGTTTGAGCGGGGAGAGTGGCTGGGAACATGGGTAGGAGCAGGGGGGCGATGTGGAGGGAAGAACGGCGATTTGGCATTGCGATGGCTCCGCGGGAGAAGGGTTTGAGCGGTTTCCCTTCCGGTGTGGTTACGATCTCGGCGGAACTGCAGGTCTCTCTCACTTCGGTCGAGATGACAGAGCTATGCCTGGGCGGGAACGAGTTTGGCCGGGTGCGGGGTACAGGTTATTTGGAGGTGGTGAGGGCGGCGTTGGAGGTGGCGGGGCTGGATGCGGGGGGCTGGGTAGGGGTTTGGGGCGGGCCGAAGCGGTTGCGGATGAAGGCGAGGGCTTCGGCGGTGGTGGTGACGGCCTCTTCGAGCTGGGCGTCTTCGGCGGCGGTGAGGATGGCTTTGAATTGGGGGTTGGGGGGGTAGCCGGCGGCGATGAGGTCGCGACCGGTGAGGAGGAGATGGGGGCGGGTTTCGGGGGTGGGTTCGGCCTGGTAGCGGTCGGTGAGGGCTTGCCAGATGCCGAGGCGGCCGTGGCAGGAGGTGCAGTCGAGCCAGTGGAGGTGGAGGTGCTCGTCGAAGCGGGGGAGGCGGAGGAAGCGTTTGACGGTGGATTCGCGCATGCTGGGGAAGTCGCCGAAGCGCATGTGGTTTTTGACGAGGGCGAGGATTTGGGCGGTGTCGTCGTTGGAGAAGCGGAGGCGGCCGAGGATGGTTTCGGCGATGCGGACGCCGACCTCGACGTGGCCGTTGAAGCGGATGCGGGGGTGGATGGGGTCGGAGCGGTCGAGGTGGTAGGTGGCGGGTTTGCCGATGTCGTGGAGGAGGGCTGCCCAGGCGAGGGTGGGTGAGCAGCTGGGCGGGAGTTTTTCGAGGAGGAGCATGGTGTGGGTCCAGACGTCGCCTTCGGGGTGCCAGTCTGGGGGCTGCTCGACGCCGATCATGCGGACGGCTTCGGGGAGGAGGTGGGGGAGGAGGCCGAGGTGGAGGAGGAGCTCGAAGCCGCGGCGGGCGCTGCCTTCGGTGAGGATGCGGGTGAGTTCTTCGCGGATGCGTTCGGCGCTGACCTGGTGGATTTCTGGGGCGAGATGGGTGATGGCGGCGGCGGTGGCGGGGTCGAGGGTGAAGTGGAGGCGGGCGGCGAAGCGAACGGCGCGGAGCATGCGGAGTTTGTCTTCGGTGAAGCGGGTGAGGGGGTCGCCGATGGCGCGGAGGATGTGGTGGGCGAGGTCGGTTTGGCCGCCGACGAAGTCGAACAGGGCTGGGGGGGAGCCGGCGGGGGCGAGGGGATCGGCGAAGGGGTCCTGGAGCAGGACGGGTTCCTGGAGCAGGAGGGGGTCCAGGAGCATGCCGTTGATGGTGAAGTCGCGGCGGAGGACGTCTTCGCGGGGGTCGGTGGAGTATTGGACGGTGTCAGGGCGGCGGCCGTCGGTGTAGGCTCCGTCGTGGCGAAAGGTAGCGACTTCGGTCTGGATGTCGTGGCCGAGCTCGTCGATGCCGAGCACGACGAGGATGACGCCGAAGTGGGCGCCGACGGAGAGGGTGCGGAGGTTGCGGGCGGCGAAGATGGCGAGGACGGTGTCGGGGGTGGCGCTGGTAGCGACGTCGAAGTCTTTGGCGGGGGTGCCGAGCAGATGGTCGCGGACGCAGCCGCCGGCGAAGTAGGCGAGGTGGCCGTGTTCGCGGAGGGTGCGGACGATCTCGCGGGCGGCGGCGTGGCGGGGGGATTCGGGGGGTCGGTGCAGCGTGTCCATTAGCATGATTGGATGTCTGAGGTTGGGGTGGGGCGCGGGCTGGGCGGTCTGATTTTGGGGATTGAGAGCTCGTGCGACGAGACGGCGGCGGCGGTGGTGCGGCGGGGGACGGAGACGCTGTCGAATGTGGTGGCTAGCCAGATTGCGCTTCATGCGGAGTTTGGCGGGGTGGTACCGGAGCTGGCGAGTCGGGAGCACTTGCGGAATATTGTGCCGGTGGTGCGGGCGGCGATGCGGGAGGCTGGGGTGGGGTTTGGGGATCTGGATGCGGTTGCGGTGACGCGCGGGCCGGGGCTGGCGGGGGCTTTGCTGGTGGGGATTACGTATGCGAAGGCGCTGGCGTTTGGGTTGGGCAAGCCGCTGGTGGGGGTGAATCACCTGGAGGGGCATATTCATGCGGTGCTGATGGAGGGCGGGGCGGCGGGGATGGGGGAGTCGCCGATGCTGGCGCTGGTGGTTTCGGGTGGGCACACGCATTTGTACGTGGCTCGGCGGGGTCTGGCGGCGGAGGGGGTGTGGGCGTACGAGAATGTTGGGCGGACGGTGGATGATGCGGCGGGTGAGGCGTTTGACAAGGTGGCGAAGCTTTTGGGTCTGGGGTATCCGGGGGGGCCGTGGGTGGACCGGATCGCGCCGATGGGGGATGGTCGTGCGGTCCCGTTCAGCTTTGGGGAGATCCGGCGGCGAGACGGGGGTGGGGAGGGGGTGAGGTTTGATTTTTCGTTTTCGGGGATCAAGACGGCGGTGTTGCGGTATACGCAGACGCACGGGATGGCGGAGGAGATCGAGCGGCGCAGGCGGGTGACGCGCGATCTGCGGGGAAGCGCGGAGGAGGTTGCCGGGCTGGTGGCGGACGGCGTGCTGGAGCGGCGGACGGTGGATTTGCTGGCGAGTTTTCAGGCGGCGGTGGTGGGGGTTTTGCTGCGGCAGACGTTTCGGGCGGCGGAGTGCTTTGGGGCGCGGGGGGTGCTGGTTTCGGGTGGGGTGGCGGCGAATGGGGAGCTGCGGAGGCGGTTTGCGGCGGAGGCCGGCCGGCGGGGTTTGCCGATTGCGTTTCCGACGATGGCGATGTCGACCGATAACGCGGCGATGATTGCGGCGGCGGCGTGGCCGAGATTGTTGGCGGGCGACGTGGCGGGTGGGGAGCTGACGGCGAGTCCGCAGCTTCGGCTGGGGGGCGAGGTGGAGGGTGGTTGAAAGCGAAGGCAAAAGCGAAGACGACTGCGGGTCTCTCCGCTCCGCGCTGCGCGCTCCGGTCGAGATGACAGGGTTGGTGGTGAGAAATGCAGATTCCCTTCGGGAATGACAACAAGAAGGCAACGGCAAGAGCGAAAAGGGGCCAAGACAAGGGCAGAAGCAGATTCCCTTCGGGAATGACAACAAGAAGGGCTATGTGAGGGGATCAGAGTAAGGCGATCAGATAGAATCAGGGCAGATTTCTACCCCTTCAAGAGCAACGCAGGGGCGCCCAGGCGGCGCGGCTGCGGATGCGGCAAGGCCCTAACCGCAACGTGGCTACACTTGAGTTGTTCAATACCCTGAGCGGCACGATCGAGCCGCTCCTGCCGGTGGGTGCGCCGGAGTTCCGCATGTATTGCTGCGGGCCGACGGTGTATGACTACGGGCACATCGGGAATTTCCGGACGTTTCTGCATGTGGATGTCCTGCGGCGGTTTTTGCGGCAGCAGGGCATGACCTTGAAGCACGTGATGAATATCACGGACGTGGACGACAAGATTATCCGGAACGCGGCGGCGGCGCGGATGCCGATTGGGGAGTACACGCGGAAGTATGAGGACGCGTTTTTTGAGGATCTTCATGCACTTCGGATCGAGCAGCCGGAGTTTATGGCGCATGCGACGGAGTGCGTTCCGGAGATGGTGAGCCTGATTGAGCAGCTGGCGGCCAAGGACATTGCGTACCAGACGGAGGATGGGAGCTGGTATTTTCGGTTGTCGCGCGATCCGGAGTACGGGAAGTTGTCGAAGAAGGATTTGGACAATATTGAGGACGGCGCGCGTGTGGATGTGGACGAGTATGACAAGGATTCCGCGCGGGATTTTGCGCTTTGGAAGGCGGTGAAAGGCGCGCAGAACGGGATGCCGGAGCCGCGGTGGGAGACGGCTCTGGGGCCGGGGCGGCCGGGCTGGCATATTGAATGTTCGGCGATGGCGACGAAGTTTTTGGGGCCGAGTTTTGACCTGCATGCGGGCGGCGAGGACCTGACGTTTCCGCACCACGAGAATGAGATTGCGCAGTCGGAGTCGGCGTCTGGGCAGACGTTTGCGCGGCACTGGATGCATGTGCGTTTCCTCTTGGTGGAGGGCAGGAAGATGTCGAAGTCGGAGGGGAATTTTTTTACGTTGCGGGACTTGTTGCTGAGGGGGTATCGGGCGTCGGCGATCCGATTTTTGCTCTTATCGGTGCCGTATCGCAACCAGATGAACTTCACCTTGGACGGTTTGACGGAGAGTACGAACGCGATCGACCGCTTGCGGACGTTTCGGGCTCGTTTGGTGCGGGGGGTGTGGCCGGAGGGTGGGGGTGACGGCGCGCTGGCGGGGGAGATTGCGGAGGCTCGGGCGAAGTATACGGCGGCTTTGGCGCATGATTTGAACACGGCGGAGGCGAGGGCGGCGATCTTCGACATGGTTCGGGCGGTAAATGTGGCGGCGGATGCGGAGACGTTGACGGGGGTGGATGCGGCGGCGGCGATGGAGGTGTTGGAGCTGTTTGACGGGGTGTTTGCGGTGCTGGAGGACAGGGATGCGGAGCTGACGCGGGGTGCGCTGGCGTGGGCGGAGAGGGAGGGTCGGATGGACGAGGCTGATCCTGGCTTGATGCAGACTCTGCTGTTGACGGACGCGGCGATCGACGCCTTGGTGGGGGAGCGTACGGCGGCGAAGCGGCAGCGCAACTTTGCCCGAGCGGATGCGATCCGCAATGACCTGTTGAGCAAGGGGATTTTGCTGGAGGACGCGAAGGACGGGGTGCGGTGGAAGCGTAAGTAGACGCCGATGGCCGGCGGCCCGAGGGTTGGCATTCGGTGTTTGCTGTGTCAGGACGGTGAGGGTACGACGCCGGAGTCGATGTCGGCGGCGGAGCGGAGCAGGCCCGAAATGCGGGGGGTTTCGGGTGCAAGCTCGAATCTGTGTTGCGGACCTGTGAGATAGAGGGCGTGCCGAAGCTGATCGAGTCTTGAACGCGATTCTGGGTCGATTTCCGAGCTGCGGGCGCGGCTGAGTCTGAGGATTTGGGTGTGAGCGTCGAGGGCGGAGGCTGCCATTTCGGCCAGGGTCGCGAGCATGTTTTCTTCGGATTCGTCCCAGCTTGGGTACGGGAGCGTGTCCAGAAGGCAGAAGCTGCCGACGAGATGGCCGGAGCGAGAACGGATGGGAGCGCCGGCGTAGAAGCGCAGGGATGGGTCTTTGGTGACCAAGGGATTGGCGCTGAAACGTGGATCTCTGGACAGGTCGCGGACCACCATGGGCTGGGTGCCGAGGATGGTGTGTGTGCAGAAGGCGATATTTCGGGGCACCTCACGGTGCGTGGCTGCTGGGGCCGATTTGAACCACACGCGGGAGCGGTCCACAAAGGAGACGGTGGCGAATTCGACGCCGAAGATCGAGATTGCCTGCCTGGTGAGGCGGTCAAATGCCGGATCGGGCGGGGTATCGAGGATCTCGAGGCGGCGCAGGGCCGCGAGACGGTCTTCTTCGTTGGCCAGTACGCCTGGGGGGACCGGGCGACTGATCCCGTGCTGGAGATCGGTCATCTTGTTTCCTTCAATGTACTTATCGGCACATTTGGGAAAAACTTTAGGAAAATCTTTGGGGTGGGTATTTTGGGCGCGGTTCAGGCGAGATCTTCGGTGGCGGGGCTCTGGATCTGGAGTGTTTGGGAGGTTGAGCTTAGCTTGGAGCCGGTGACCAGCCAGACGGCGATGAGGATGGCGGCCATGCCGATGTATTCGATGGGGACCATGCGCTCGTGGAGGAAGAGGGCTCCGAGGAGGACGGCGACGATGGGGTTGATGTAGGCGTAGGTGGAGACTTTGGCGACGGGGACGTGCTCGAGAAGGTAGATGTAGGCGGTGTAGCCGACGAGGGAGCCGAAGGTGATGAGGTAGAGGACGGCGACGGTTGCCTGGAGGTTCCAGTGGACGTTGTGCCCGTCGCCGAGCAGGAGCATGACGAGGGCGTTGAAGAGGCCGGCGAGGAGCATTTGCCAGCCGGCGGAGGCGACGGGGCTGGTGGACATGCGGGAGCGTCGGGCGAGGATGGAGCCGGCGGTCCAGCTGAGGGCGCAGCCGAGGCAGAGGAGGGAGCCGATGAGCTGTCCGGTGTTTCCGGAGCGGCTTTGGCGGAGGCCTGGGGAGAGGAGGACGAGGAGGCCGAGGAAGCCGACGGCGATGCCGATCCAGCCGCGGGTGCGGAGGCCTTCGCCGCGGGGTGCGAGGGCTTCGAAGAGGGCGACGTAGATGGGGACGACGGCGATGATGAGGGAGGAGAGGCCGCTTTGGAGCGTTTTTTCGGCGTACATGAGGCCGACGTTTCCGCCGGTGAGCATGAGGATGCCGATGGCGGCCTGGGTGCGGGCTTCGCGGCCGGAGAGCCGGAGGGGGATGCGGCGGAGGAGGCAGAAGGCGAGCATGAGGACGCCGGAGGCGATGTAGCGGGAGGCGCCGAGGACGAAGGGTGGGAGGACTTCGACGCCGAAGCGGATGGCGACGTAGGTGGATCCCCAGAAGAAGTACACGCAGCCGAAGGCGATGAGGATGCGGGGGGAGAGGCGGTCCGGTTTGGTGGGGACCTTGGATTGGGTCACGTCTATATCTTAGACAGAAGTGCTGGCGGGGCGGACAGGAGTGCTGGGGAGCGATGTGGGTGCGCTGCTAGCATGGAGGCTGATGGTGGAGATGGCGGAGCGGGATTTGGGGCGGGCGGGGGACGAGAGTTCGGACGGCGGGCGTGGTGTGCGGCGGATTGTGGTGAAGCTTGGGACCAACGTCCTGATGCGGTCGGATGGGCGGATTGCGCTGGGGTTGGTGTGCGGTCTGGTGGAGTCGATTGCGGGATTGCGGGCGGCGGGGCACGAAATCCTGGTGGTTTCTTCGGGGTCGATTGGGTTGGGGGTGGAGCGGCTTGGGTTGGGGGAGCGGCCGGTGGAGCTGGCGGCGATTCAGGCGTGCGCGGCGGTGGGGCAGTCGCGGCTGATGGGGGTGTATGACGATGCGTTTGACCGGCTGGGGTGCCGGATTGCGCAGGTGTTGCTGACGGAGGATGATTTTCGGGATCCGGGGCGGCATGCGAACCTGCGGCGGACGCTCGGGGCGTTGCTGGGGATGGGTGTGATTCCGATTGTGAATGAGAACGATACGGTGTCGACGCAGGAGCTGGATCGGCCGGTGGAGATGGAGGATGGCGCGGAGCGGGGGGCGGTGGCGGCGCCGCGGATCTTTGGCGATAACGACAAGCTTTCGGCGATCTTGACGCGGGATATGGATGCGGATTTGCTGGTGCTGCTGTCGGATGTGGATGGTTTGTTTGATCGGCATCCGGCCTTGCCGGGGGCTCGCCTGATCCGGATGGTGGAGCGGATCGATGGGGAGCTGCTCCGGTGCGCGCAGGGGGGAAATGAGCGGGGCCGGGGAGGGATGTTGTCGAAGCTGGAGGCGGCGCGGATTGTGCTGGAGGCGGGGCGGACGGTGGTGATTGCGAATGGGCGGACGCCCGAGGTGTTGGAGGCGATTGTGGAATGCGAGGTGGCGGCGGCGGGGCTGGATGGGGGGGTAGAGGCTGGGCCGATGGCGGGGATGCGGGGCGTGGGGACGAGATTTGCCGCGGCGAGGCGCGATTGAGCGGCGGCGAGGTTGGAGGGGTGGTGGTGGTGCGGGCGGTGGCCGAAGCGGCTCGGGCGGCGGCGCATGTGTTGGGGCCGATGTCGGGCGAGCGGAGGGATGCGGCTCTCGAGGCGATTGCGGGGGCGATCGAGGGGGCGGCGGAGGGTTTGCTGCTGGCGAATGCTGAGGATCTGCGGCGGGCGGACGAGATGGTGCGGGCCGGGGAGTTGTCGGAGGCGAACTGGGCGCGGCTCGGGCTCTCGGCTGGGAAGATCGGGGAGATGGTGGCGCAGGTTCGGTCGGTGGCGGCGCTGCCGGATCCGTTGGGGCGTCGGTTGGATGCGATGGAGTTGGACCGGGGGCTCGATCTCGAGCGACGGACGGTGCCTCTGGGGGTGCTGGCGGTGATCTTTGAGGCTCGGCCGGATGCGGTGACGCAGATTAGCGCGCTGGCGTTGAAGTCGGGGAATGCGGTGATTTTGAAGCCGGGCAAGGAGGTGGAGCGGACGGCGCGGGCGCTGGTGGAGGTGATCCGGGGGGCGTTGCGGACGGTCGGTTTGCCGGAGGCGGCGGTGGGGATGGTGACGGGGCGGGCGGAGGTGGCGGAGTTGCTGCACATGTCGGCGCTGGTGGATCTGGTGATTCCGCGGGGGTCGCGGGCGTTGGTGGAGTATGTGCAGGCGAACACGCGGATACCGGTGCTGGGGCATGCGGAGGGGGTGTGCCACATCTATGTGGACCAGGCGGTGGATGAGGGGTTGGCGCTCCTGGTGATTGAGGACGCGAAGACGGATTATCCGGCGGTGTGCAATGCGGTGGAGACGGTGCTGGTGCATGAGGCGATTGCCGGTGAGTTTTTGCCGAAGATGGCGGAGCGGCTCGGCCGGAAGGGCGTGGTGGTGCTGGGGGATGAGGGTACGCGCGATGTGCTCGGGGCGGGGGTTGGGCCGGTGGAGGATTGGCATACGGAGTACGGCGATCTGACGGTGGCGGTGGGTGTGGTGAGGTCGATGGAGGCGGCGATCGAGCATATTCACAGGTTCGGGTCCGCGCATACGGAGGCGATTTTGACGACGGACGTGGAGGCGGCGGAGCGGTTTTTGCGCGAGGTGGATGCGGCGAGTGTGTTGCACAATGCGAGCACGCGGTTTGCGGATGGGTTTCGGTATGGGTTGGGGGCGGAGGTGGGGATCAGCACGTCGCGTATTCATGCGCGTGGGCCGGTGGGCCTGGAGGGTTTGACGACGTACAAGTATGTGTTGCGGGGGTCGGGGCAGGTGGTGGGGGATTATCGGGGGGTGGGGGCGAAGGGGTTTACGCACCGGCGGGGTTGAGGGTGGGGGCGGCAGATTCCCTTCGGGAAGGGCAGGAAAAGCAAGGGCAACGGCAACAGCAACTACAGGGGTCCATCGCTTTGCTCAGGATGACGGCGGTGGAACAAGCAATGGCAAGGGCAACTGCAGATTCCCTTCGGGAATGACAACTAGAAAAGCAAGGGCAAGGGCAACGGCAACGGCAACTACAGGGGTCCTTCGCTTTGCTCAGGATGACGGCGGTGGAACAAGCAACGGCAAGGGCAAGGGCAACTGCAAGGGCAACGGCAAGGGCAGATTCCCTTCGGGAATGACAACAAGGAGGGCGGGGCGACGGCAAGGGCAACGGCAAGCTGCAGGGGCAGGCTCAGACGCGGGTTGCTTTGTGAGAATGACAGGTGGGGAGAGATGATGGCCGTCACCTTGGACTTCGGTGACGGCCGTTGTTGTTTGGGAGGGGTGAGGGGTTAGAAGTTGATGCTGACTTGTCCTGTGATGGCGCGCGGTGTGACGTAGTGTGTGCCGGAGAAGGTGGATAGGAAGTTGTAGAGGGCGTATTTGTTGGTTACGTTGATGGCGGTGACGCGCAGGCCGAGTTTGTATCTGTCGCCGTGGAGGAGATTGTCTTCTCCGAGGGCCATGTCGAACAGATTTCTGGGGGCGATGCGGCCTGGGTTGTGGTCATCGTCTTCTTTGTTGATGGCTGGGAGGCTGAGGAGTTGGGAGGTGAGACCGGCGGCGTCGCAGCTGGTGAATCCGGTCGATGGTGTGGCGCGGACGCCGTCGCAGGTGAGGCCTGCCTGGAACTCCTGGTCGGGGGTGAGGCCGGAGAGGTCGATGAGCGGTTGTCCGTTGGCGTTGACGAGCGGATTTCCGTTTGCGTCGAAGGAGGTTGGGATGCAGGAGCTGTTGGGATCGGTGATGTTGTAGCAGGGCGCCGCTCCGGCGACGAGGCCGCTATCGTATCTCCAGTTGAGACCGAACCAGGTGGTTTTGCGGAACGGGAGGTTGTATTGGAGGTGGGTGGTTTCGTTGAAGCGCTCGTCGTGATCGATGCGGAAGGGGTAGTTTGTTCCGGCGGTTCCGAAGGTTGCGCCGACGCCGCCGATCTGCGGATTGAAGAAGCGTGCGGCGACCGAGGACATGACGACGAAGGCGCTGATGCCGTGGGTTTCGGGGACGCTGACGCGGAGGGCGAAGCCGGGGATTTTCGAGTTTTTCCACTCGATGGGGAAGGTGATGGGGGTGCTTCCGAAGACGCTGAAGTCGTAGGCGTTGTGGGTGTACTTCCAGAGGTACTCGCCGCTGACGACCAGATGTTTGCTGAAGGCCTGCTGGAAGCCGGCGTGGAACTCGTTGCGGAAGCCGGGGTTGAAGGGCGCCGGTGTGCAGGTGCCGAGGGTGAGGAAGATGCCCTGGATGACGGGGTCGTAGCAGCCGTTGTTGGAGAGAACGAGGTTTTCGTTGAACGGGGTCTCCTGGGTGCGGGCGTAGGAGACGCGGAGGACGGTGTTGGTTTTGGGGATGGAGTAGGAGATGCCGAGGCGGGGTTCTGCCTGCTGCTGGATGGTGAGGCCGTTGTAGAAGTCTGCGCGGAGGCCGAGGTTGAAGAGCCAGTTGCCTTTGGTGATCTGGTCCTGGGCGTAGAGCGCGAGCTGTTTGACGTCGGTCTGACCGTGCCAGTGGTAGGCTGAGCCGCCGCGTGTGAGGTCGTAGGGCGTGAGGACGGGGTTGAAGTTGGGGTTTGCCTGGAAGCCGAGGAGGGTGGGGCACTGGCTGGGATCGGTGTAGCCGATGGACGAGGCTCCGGTGGCGTCGAGGCAGGGTGAGTTCAGCCGAGGGTCGACGAGACCGACCTGGATGTTTTCGCGGAGAAAGGTTTGCTGGTAGTTGCCGCCGATTTTGACGTTGTGCATGCCTTTGACGTAGGAGACATCGGAGTGCACACCGGCGTTGGTGAGGGAGCGGAATTGCGCGACGGATTCTTGCTGGATGGGGCCGAAGTCGGCCAGCGGGTTGCGGCTGGGATTGTAGTTATAACCGTCTCTGCGGATGTATGGGCCGAAGTTGAAGACGGTGTTGGTGTTGATGAGGCGGGTGTAGGTTGGGGCGATGTCGTAGGTTTCGATTTTGGATCGTTGGTCGGAGGCGCCGACGGAGTTGCCGAACTGGTCGAGTACGTTGAGGGTGTCGTAGGAGTTGGGTGTTTGGAACCAGGAGCGGGTGTACTGGAGATTGGTGTGGAGGGAGCTTGCGGGACCGAACTGGTAGTCGACGCGATCGAAGAAGTTTTCCTCGTTGCCCTTTGCGTGGAAGACTTTGAATTCATTGGGGTCGAGGAAGCGACCGGTATTGAGGCCGCTGACGGTGACGAAGTTGCCCCATCGCTGGGAGCCGTAGGCGAGATTGGCAGTGAGGTTGGAGCTGCCAAAGGTGCCGTAGGATCCGGTGATGCTGCCGTGAGGCGTGGTGACGCCTTGGCCGGAGCGGGTTGTGGCTTTGATGATGAGACTGGTTTTGTCGCCGTACTCCGCGGGTGGTGCGCCCTCGATGACTTCGAGCGACTGGACGGCGTCGGCCGGGAGTTGATTGGAGAAGACTTTGCTTTGCTGATCGGTGATGGGCTGGCCGTCGATCGAGAAGGAGTTTTCGGCGTGGTCGCCGAGGCCGTGAAAGAGGCCGTTGGAGTCGGCGGCGACGCCAGGGGAGGCGAGGGTGATGATGGAGCTGAGTTCCGAGGAGGCGCTCTCGATGGGAAGCCGGTCGATGGTGGAGCGGTCGACGTCCGTGTGGAAGGTGGCGTCATTTTCGACGAGATCGGCGCCGGTATCGACCTCGACGACGGTGTTGCTGCCGGCGATGCCGAGTTGAAGCGTGGTGTCGACGGGGACGACCGAACTGACGTCGATGGTCTTGGTGACTGTGTTGAAGCCGGTGGCCGTGGCGGTGAGGCGGTAGGGGTTGAAGGGGACGTTGAAGAAGCGGTACTGCCCGGCGGCATCGGTGGTGACGGTGCGGTTATATCCGGAAGCGGGATTGGTGATGTGGACGGAGGCGCCGGGGACGATGGCTCCGGTGGGGTCTGTGATGGTGCCGGAGACGCTTCCGGAGGTGCTTTGTGCGTGGGCCGATGCGCAGGCGAAGATACCGGCTAAGAAGAGAAGAGCGCAAAAGTGGAGGCGAGTGGACCTCTGCATGAGATGGAACTCCTGACGAGCTGTGAAGGGGAGGCGACTCGTACGGCAGGAGGAGAGGGGGGTGATCGTCGATCGGGAACTCTGAGGGTTTAGACCTCGGGAGAGTGCATGGATCGGTTGGGCTCTGCTCGGCTGCCGTCGGCTATGGCGCGGGGGGAGAGGGCGGGCGGGGGTCGGCTGAAGAGGTCGAAGACGGAGTGTTGGGATGCGTGCGGACGTGTGGCCGGGGGGAGGACGGCTTGTACGCTTTGGACGCGGACGGGCTCGCCCTGGGCGCTTGAGGGGAGCGCCGAGTGCATGGCGACGCACAGCGGGCAGTGATCGGGCGCGGACTGGGGGGCACGGTTTGGGGAGGTTTTCGAGGAGGTGGGGAGGTTGTCGTGCGAGTGGCACGCCTGCGCTGTGCTGCCGATGCCGACCAGGAAGACGCAGAGGAGGGCGAGGAGGCGGAACCAGGAGGAATTGGGGGAGGAATTGTGGGAGGAGTTGGGAGACGAGCTGCGGGCGAGGTTGCTGCCGGTGGGGCGAGCGAAGCGTCGGCGGCGGGTTGGGATGGAGAGGTTCACGTCGGTGGCGGCTCGGAGCTGGCGGGGAGTGGTGTTGCCGGGGAGTCGAGCTTTGTGTATCGGGTGCCGGGTGTCGGATGCCGGGGCGTACTTTTCACCCCGGTTTCTTGCGTGTGCTGTTGTCCAGTGTAAACGGGGATGGGATTTGGAGGGAGTTATTGGGTGGGGCGCCGGGTCGGTTCTGCACGGAGGCGTTTACCCCGTGGGGTGGACCTGCGTCTAAGGGTTGGGACGGGCGGTGGGTGTCCGTACGGGTTTGGGGAGAGCGGTGTCGGGTAGATTTGCGATGAGACTACACCT
Source organism: Acidobacteriaceae bacterium (assembly GCA_965277145.1). Taxonomy (GTDB): domain Bacteria; phylum Acidobacteriota; class Terriglobia; order Terriglobales; family Acidobacteriaceae; genus Edaphobacter. The sequence continues at coordinate 3,472,702 of OZ255717.1, read as the reverse complement.
TGGTTGGCGATCGGGCTGTTGGGGATCGGACGGTTGGGGATTGGGCTGTCGGGGACTGGACGTGGTCACAGGCCGGAGGAGGCTTGGCGGTTGGGTTGCAGTCCTGGTGTTTGCGGTTTGGTTGCGGGTGGGGGATCGGGACGGTTTGGCGCAGAAGCATGCACCTCTGCCACCGGCGGGTGGGGCGGCGAGCACGGGGGCACAGCATCGGACGCGGCTGTTTTTGAAGGACGGCAGCTACCAGGTGGTGATGAGCTACCGTTTGGTGGGCGGGAATGTGCATTACATCAGCGCGGAGCGGGGTGGGGCGGAGGAGGTGATTCCTTTGTCGCTGATCGACATGGACGCGACGCACAGGTGGGAGCAGAGCCATGCGCCGGTGGATCCGGATAACCCGCAGGCTCGTGGACCGGTGCTTGATCCTGAGTTGGTGAAGGAGGAGGCGGAGCGGGCGGCGCTGACGCCGGAGGTGGCTCCGGACCTGAGCCTGCCGGAGCAGGACAGCGTGTTGGCTCTGGACACGTTTCGGGGGACTCCGGAGCTGGTGCCGATGGCGCAGAGTGCGGGCGAGCTGAACCATAACACCGCGCACAATGTGGTGCGTGCGGTGGTGAAGCCTATATCGGCGCCGCATCCGTTGGTGGAGTTGAAGGGGACGCGGGCCGTGGTGCAGGTACATGTCACGGACCCGGTATTTTACTTGCGGGTGGGGGATGACAGCGGGGTTGCGAGTGGGAGCGCGCTGACGGTGGACACGCATGGAGCGAGTGGGGAGGCGCCGACGGCGTCCGCGGGCGGGTCTCTCGCGAGCCGGTACGTGATTGTTCGCACGGATGTTCGGACGGATGGGCGGGTGGTTCTGAGCTTCAATCTCCATGCGTTGGGTGGTGGGCCGGCGCAGGAGGATGTGGTGGAGAGCAGGTCGGAGATGCTTCCGGGCGGGCACTGGTTGAAGCTTTCGCCGCGGGAGCCGCTGATGTTTGGCGAGTACGCCCTCCTGGAGGTGCTATCGGATCGAGAGGTGAATGTGGGGGTGTGGGATTTCGGGATTCATCCGGTTGCGCCGGAGAACCGGGATGCGATCAAGCCGGAAGCGAAGCGGCGGATGACGCTGGAGCGGCGGGGGCGGCCCGAGTAGAGCGGATCGTGCGGATACGGGTTTACTGCACGGGCGGCGGCGGGGCTGGATTGCCGAGCGGGGACTTGTGGAGTGGGGAGGGGAGAGAAGGCTGGTTCGCGGGGCTGGCCGTGGCGTTGGTGAGAGTGGCCTGGCCGGCGATGGCGATGCTGTCGCGGCTGCATTTTGCGGCGTACATCATGGTGTCGGCGGAACGGAGGATGTTGGGGACGGTGTCTCCGTCTTCGGGGTAGGTGGCGAGGCCGAAGCTGGCGGAGAGGTTGAGGGAGAGGCCGGCGCCTTCGAGGAAGTGAGCCTTGCGGAGTTCGGTCCAGAGGGTCTGCGTTTTCTCGGCTGCGGCGATTTTCCCGAGACCTGGAAAGAGCACGACGAACTCATCGCCGCCGTACCGGAAGGCTGCGCTGCCGGGGCCGGCGAGGCGTTTGAGCAGGTTGCCTACCTCGGCGAGGAGTCTGCTGCCGACGAGATGGCCGTGGGTGTCGTTGACCTGCTTGAAGTGGTCGAGATCGAGGAAGAGGAGGCTAAAGGGCTCGCGTGTCTGTGCGGCCTCTTCGAGGCGGGTGTAGAGGTGACGGGCGTTGAAGAGGCTGGTGCAATCGTCGGTGATGGTGAGTTCCTGGATAAGGGTCACGGAGCGCGCGTTCTGGATGGCGATGGCGGCGTAGTCGCAGAGCAGGCGAAGGAACGAGATGGAGTATTCGCTGAGGAGGTCGAGTTTGCTGTTGAGCAGCTGGATGACGCCGAGGGTGCGGTCGTTGGATCGTACGGGGACGCAGGCGATGGACTGGATGTTGAGCTCTGGGTGGGCCTTGGTGAAGGCGGACCACTGCGCGTTGAGCGAGACATCGGGGACGATGAGGGGGGTTCCGGTGAGTGCCACGTACCCGGCGAGGCCTTCGCCCATGGGGATGCGGAGGTTTTTGAGGGTTTCGGGGCTTTCTCCGACGGCGATCTCGAAGTAGAGGTCGTTGTGTTGTTCGTCGACCAGGAGCAAGGACCAGCGCTCGGGCCCGAAGAACTGCGCCATCTTTTCCATGATGGCGCCGAGGATGGATTTCAATTCGAGCGATGAGGTGAGGGAGCGAGCCACGTCGTGGAACACGCGGAGGTGATCCATTTGCCTGCTGTCGATGACTTCGAAGCTGCGACGATCTTTCACGGATCTGCCAGATGCAAACGATTTGGGTTTGCGTGAGATGAAAGAACTAGCGTCAATTGCAGTTTAGCAACACTGGCGGGAGCTTGATGCGGGTTCAGCCGCCGATCTGGACCATGTTGCGGGACGGTTTTTCGAAGCTGGGTTCGCCGATATGGTGTCGCGCCTCCTTGCGCAGGATGGTCTGTTGAATGTACGCGCGAAGCCCGGCATCGGTTTCACCCCGGCGCAGGCGGCTGTAGAGGTCGAAGTCGGTTTGCGAGAAGAGGCAGGTGCGGATTTTGCCGTCGGAGGTGAGCCGGACGCGGGAGCAGTGGCCGCAGAAGGGACGGGAGACGGGGGCGATGATGCCGATTTCTCCCCGGCCGTCGTTGAAGGTGTAGCGGCGGGCGGTTTCGCTGAGGGCGTTGGGCGGCAGATCGACAAGGGGACGGAAGGCTTGGAGACGGGCGACGATCTCTTCGAGGGTGACGACGGTTTCGCGTTTCCAGCTGCGGTCTTCTTCGAGGGGCATCCACTCGATAAAGCGGACGATGACGTTTTCTGTGCGGGAGAACTCGGCGAAGCGCTCGATTTCGGTGTCGTTGAAGCCGCGGAGGAGGACGCAGTTGATTTTGACGGGGCCGAGGCCGGCGGCGCGTGCGGCTCGGACGCCGGCGAGGACGCGGGCGAAGCTGCCGGGGACGCGGGTGATGCGGGCGAAGATTTCGGGGTCGACGGCGTCCATGCTGACGGTGATGCGGCTGAGGCCGGCCTGTTTGAGGGGCTCGGCGAGGTTGGCGAGGATGTGGCCGTTGGTGGTGAGCGCGATGTCGAGTGGACGGCCGAGGTCTTCGTCTCTGACGGCCTCCCCGTTGGGGAGATAGGCGGTGCGCATTTGGGAGAGTTCCTGGACCATTTCGACGAGGCCCGAGCGAAGGAGGGGCTCGCCGCCGGTGAGTCGGACTTTTTCGATGCCGAGGGAGACGAAGACGCGGATCATGCGGAGGTAGTCGGCGATGCCGAGCTCGGAGGGCGAGATGGTTTCTTCGCCGGTCCGGCAGTAGACGCAGCGGTAGTTGCAGCGATCGGTGACGGAGACGCGGAGGTCGGTGATGGCTCGGCCGAAGTTGTCGCGGAGACGGCCTGCGGATTCGGCTGGACGTGGGGGCTCGACCGCAGTCAGCATGGCGGTGGGGGCGATCGAGAGGGTTGGGAGGGAGAGTGTGGATGCCATGGCTGGGACGCGCCGGATCTGCGAGCGGGTGATCTGGACCTCTAAGGATCAGATGCAGATGTTTGTGAATGGACGTGCAGCAGAGGTTTACGCCGCATGGAGGCTTGTATGCCGCCTGGAAGCTAGTATATAGACCCGTGTTGCTGCCGTTTATACTGTTTCCGATGCTGGTTGAGCTGACACCGCGAAGCGCTGAACTGATTGCCCGTCAGCAGGGTGGGCATGGCGCTGTTTCGCCCGAGCAGATGATTGAGCTTGCTTTGGAGGCTTACTCGGGCGAGAGTTCTGCGCCGGACTGGTATCGCGCGGGCGCGGAAGAGAGGCAGGACATTGTTCTTGCTGGGCTCGAAGATGTGCGGCAGGGGCGTGTGATTCTGGCGGAAGATGTGCTGCGTGAGATGGATACGATAGCACGTGGTCGGTGATCTCCGCGTTTCACAGCAGGCTCGACGTCAGCTTGTTGAGATCACACGTTATACGAGGCTGACCTTTGGACCGAAGCAGGCGGAGAAGTTAGCGGACTGCTTCAGGAACTTGTTCGACCTGATGCGAAACTTTCCCTTGAGTTGGCCGGCTGAGCCGGGGTCTCCCCCACTGAGACGAGCGGTGCTTCATCCTTTTATCGTGCTGTACCAAGCTTCAGAAAATGAAGTATTGGTGATTGCGATTCTGCATGGGGCTCGCGATCGAGAGTAGGCGCGTTAGCCTGCTTTTGCGGCGGTGACTGCTTTGGTGAGGGCGGGGACGATTTCGAAGAGGTCGCCGACGATGCCGAAGTCGGCTACCTCGAAGATGGGGGCGTTTTCGTCTTTGTTGATGGCGATGATGGATTTGGAGCCCTTGATGCCGACCAGGTGTTGGATGGCTCCGGAGATGCCGATGGCGAGGTAGAGTTTGGGGGCGACGGTCTGGCCGGAGCTGCCGACCTGGCGCTCCATGGGGAGCCAGCCGCTGTCGCAGATGGGTCGGCTGGCGGCGATTTCGGCGCCGAGGGCGGTGGCGAGCTCCTGGACGATCTCGAGGTTGGATTCTTCGCCGATGCCGCGGCCGACGGAGACGATGACGGGCGCGGCTCCGAGGTCGACGGTTTGGGCGGCCTCGCGGAAGCGCTCGCCGGGGCGGTTGCGGATCTGTGCGGGGTCGATGGTGGGCTGAAAGGTTTCGACGGGGATGGGGGATGGGGCGGGGGATGGGGCGGGGGTGTCGGCGCGGAAGGTGCCGGCCTGGATGGAGAGAAAGATGGGGCTGGAGGCGGTGGGGGTGGGGCGGTAGTCGGCGTTGAGCTTGCCCTGGAGGAGCTGGCGGACGAAGACGAGGTCGGGGCCTTCGTGGCGGATGGCGGAGACGTCGGAGATGAGGACCTGGCGGAAGCGTGTGCTGAGCGCGGGGGCGAAGTCGCGGACCTGGTAGGTGTGGGGGAAGACGACGTATGCGGGCGAGATGCGGCGGATGAGCTGCTCGAGCGCGAGGACGTAGCCGTCGGCGGTGTAGACGTCGAGGAGCGGGTGGGGGACGGCGTAGACCTGGCTGAGCGATGCGGGTGGAGCTTGGCTGGCGAGGACTTGGTTCGCGAGGGCTTCGGCGTCGCGACCGACGATCGCGGCTGTGCAGGTGGTGTTGAGGTGGGCGGCGATCTCGCGGGCGGCGGCGAGGGCTTCGAGGCTCATGGGGACGAACTCGGAGCTGGCGGAATTTTCGGACTTTTCTGATGATCTTTGTTCCAGGACGACTAGGACACCGCTCATAGGACTCGGACCTCGAATTTCAGTTTCTCGACCAGTTGCGCGGCGACCTCGGTGGCGGTGCCGGTGAGCATGGTGGTTTGTTTCAGTTTTTCGGGGAGGTAGACGCGCTCGATTTGGACGACTTGCGGGCCGGTGGCGGCGGCGGGCGTAACGGTTTTGGTCTCTTTGGACTTGGCTTTTTTGATGCCCATGAGGGTGGCGTAGCGGAGTTTGTTGCCGCCGCTTTGGATGGTGAGGAGCGCGGGGAGGGGCATGTCGACGTGTTGGAACCAGCCGTCTTCGAGCTCGCGTTTGACGCGGAGGCCGCCCGAGGAGGTGGCTTCGACCTGTTTGATGATGGTGGCGTGCGGGATGCCGAGGAGTTCGGCGAGGACGACGCCGGTTTGGCCGAGGCCGAGGTCGTCGGACTGGAGGCCGGTGAGGACGAGGTCGGGGGCTTCGGCGCGGACGGCAACGGCGAGCAGATCGGCGAGCTGGAGGGTGTCGCGGTCCGCGAGGTCGTCGGCCTCGATGTGGACAGCGCGGTCGGCGCCTTTGGCGAGTGCCTCGCGGAGTGTGCTGAGGACGCGTTCCGGGCCGGCGCAGAGGACGACGACCTCGCCCGAGCCGGCGGTTTCTTTGAGGCGGAGGGCTTCTTCGAGCGCGTAGGCGTCGGGCTCGTTGATGGTGTAGCCGATGTCATCCTCGTCGATCCACTTGCGGTCGGCGGCGAGGCGGAGTGGGGCATCGCGCTCGGGGACTTGCTTGATGGCGACCAGGATCTTCACTGTTGTGTACCTCCTACGGGGAGAGCTTTTGGCGTTGCCGGGGCGGGCAGGGCGCGGGCGGTGAGTTGAGCGATGTCGAGCAGCTCCGGGCGGGTGTCGCTCGCGGCGAGGGCGTCGCGAAACATGGTGTTGCAGAAGGGGCAGGCGGTGCCGACGGTTTTGGCGCCGGTGCTGGCGAGCTCGGCGGCGCGGACGCTGCTGACGCGATCGCCGGTTTCTTCGCCGAGAAAAGCGAGGCCGCCGCCGGCGCCGCAGCAGAAGCTGCGTTCGTGGGAGCGGGGGGCTTCGACAAGGGTGCCGGCGGAGCGGACGACCTCGCGGGGTGGTTCGTAGACCTTCTGGTAGCGGCCGAGGTAGCAGGGGTCGTGGTAGACGATGGTGTCGCCGCTGGCGCTTTGGTCCGGGAGGCGGTCTTTGTGGCGGGCCATGAACTCGGAGTGGTGCTCGATCTCGGGGGCGACGCCGTAATCGCGCCAGTCGTTCGAGATGGTGCGGACGCAGTGCGGGCAGATGGACACGATCTTCTGGACCTTGGCGGTGGTGAAGGCTTTGAGGCCGGCCTCGGCGAGGTTGCCGAAGACGAGGTCGTTGCCGAGCCGACGTGCCGGGTCGCCGGTGCATTTTTCTTTTTTGAGTACGCCGAAGCTCGTGCCGAGGTGGGTCATGACGCGGGCGAAGTCGGCGATGATTTCGCGGCCTTTGGGATCGTAGCCGCCCATGCAGCCGAGCCAGAGGCAGTACTCCTGGGTGCCGTCGAAGATGGGGAAGGCTTGTTTGGCGATGAACTTGTCGCGTTCGGTGGAGCTGAGGCCGAGGGCGTTGCCGTTTTTCTCGAGGGCGAGAAAGAGTTTGGTGCCGTAGGTGTCCTCCCAGAGGCCGGTGTTGGTGGCTCCGCGACGGAGGCCGACGAGGACGGGGAGGTGCTGGATGCCGACGGGGCATTGGTACTCGCAGGCGCCGCAGGTGGTGCACTCGAAGGCGGCCTCCATGCTCATGTAGCGGTCGGGCGGGTTGTCGGTGGAGGGGACGCGGGATTCGGTGAGGAGGGGGATCTCGGAGGTGGGGCCGAACTCGTTGAGGTAGCCGCGCAGGCCGAGGATGATTTCTTTCGGGTTGAGGACTTTGCCGGTGTTGGAGGCGGGGCAGTGCTCGGTACAGCGGCCGCACTCGACGCAGGAGTAGGCCTGGAGGCTGACGAGTTGGGTGATGTCTTTGCCGGTGACGAGGCCGAAGTCTTCGTCGCCCTCGAGTTTGGGGATTTTGGAGAAGCCGTCGCGCTTGAGGAAGACGGTGACGGGGCTGAGGACGAGATGCAGGTGTTTGGTGTGGGGGATGAGCGGGAGGAAGACGAGGAGGGCGAGGGTGTGGGTCCACCAGAGGGCGTGGACGGCGGGGCCGCCGCCCGGGACGAAGAAGGCGGCGAGGTAGGTGACCATGAGGAGAAAGATGAGGAAGCTGATAAAGCCGGACTCGTAGGAGACTTTTTCGCCGAGCCAGCGGGGGCGGACAAGGAAGCGGCGAATAAAGAGGGCGGCGATGGAGACGGCGACGAGCGCGGCCCAGACGGCGGCGAACCAGAAGTAGGCTTTGCCGACCCAGCTGGCGGGGGGGAGGAAGCCGAGGCGGACGCCGGTCGCGAAGTGATTGAGGCTGACCAGGGCGAAGGCGAGGAAGCCCCAGAAGACGAAGGCGTGGGCGATGCCGGGGAGCGGGCGCTCTTTGATGACTTTGGCCTGGCAGAGGACCTCCCAGACGAAGTCCCAGACGCGGCGGCCGATGGGGTGGAGGGTGAAGTCGGCGTCTTTTTTGGAGCGGAGGATGCGGCGGAGGATGGGTGTGAAGCGACGGAGGAAGAGGGCGGCGGCGGCGAGGGTGAGGAGGATGAGGAGGGCGATTTCGGGGGTGGAGAAGCGGCCGGGTTCGGCCAGGATGCCGGAGAAGAGGAGGCCACCGCCGCCGAGGGAGGGACTGAGAGCCGAAACGTTGAGGCAGACGAGCATATTTCGACCGATGACAACGAGGAAGGCAAAAGCAGAAGCAGATACCCTTCGGGAATGACAACCAGAAGGGCAAGGGGAGATGGTGGAGGTTAGTTAGTGAATTATGAGTAACGAGTTGTGAGCTATGAGGAAACAGTCGCTCAGGCTATGCAAAGGGTAGAAGCGGATCTCCTTCGGGGAGGGCGACTAGAACGGCAGGGGCAAGCTCAAAAGCAAGGGCAAAGGCAGAAGCAGATCCCCTTCGGGAAGGGCAACTAGAAGGGCAACAACGACGGGTCACGACGAGTATCGGAGAGCGGCCTGTTAGTAGCTGAGGAACTCGTTGGTTCCGCGTCGGAGGTGAAGACCGGCGATCCCGAAGAGGATGGCGAGGGCGGCGGTCAGGAGATTCCAATAGACGATGGGGTGGATCCAGCCTGGGGAGCGGGTGAGATCCTGCGCGGACCAGAGGGTGAGGAGGACGCTGACGATGAGGCACTGGACGCAGATGACGAGATAGAGCTGTCCGCGGCGGCGGCGGCGGTCGAGACGTTCGACCTGGTCGGGGTTGAGGCTGCGTTCGCTGATCGGCAGAAGGGTGTTTGCCATGGTTGAATTCTCTCTCTCGCCGAGTTTCTCTGATGGATTCTCGGAGGCGTTTGGGGCGCGGCTCTGAGCTGATCAGACGAACTTTATTACAACACAGGGTGGGAGGTCTGCCGGAGCGAAGCGGATCTCTCCTGTGACGCGAGGAGCATAACTGAATCACCATTCATTCGTAAAGGGACGCATGCCTGATTTGGGGGATGGTCTGGGCTTCAAGGATGAATTAGAGGAAGGCGACGGACTGGATTCCCTGGACGTCGAAGCGCTTGCGGCAGCGGATATTTTTGCAGCCGACGAGGTCGTCGCGGCGGACCATGTAGCTTTGGGCCTTGCTGAACCGGGCTCGGTCACGCTCGTCGGCGCCTCGGGGGAGCTGGGCTTTTTTGCGGCGGACGAGCCAGCCGAGTTCGTATTCGTTTTGTTGCCCGCAGTGCGGGCACGTCATGAGGTGCTTGCGCTGCTCGGGCCGCTCCTCAAAGAAATCGCGTTCTTCCATCCTGGTGGTATCCTCGGCAATTTTGCGGTCGGCTCACGGGTGTCTGAAGATCTCAGGTGAGCACTGTCGCAAGTGTCAGAGTATTGCATTTCCGGGCGGAACACCTAACCGGAGGGGTAGGATGGGAGGTGTGAGAGGCTGCGATGTGCGGGGCGAGAACGGGTTGCGATGGGAGAGCTTGGGTCTGAAGGGAAAGTGCGGTCGAAACTGAAGGCGCGGTCCAGGGGTCGCGCGAAGAAGCAGGTGTTTTCGGTCGTGAAGGCTGTGAAGTTGAATGCGCGCGAGCGGGTTGGTGCGCCTCCTCCGGAGCGGGTTTTGCCGGATCCGAAGCAGAAGGCGGAGGCGAAGCCGCGTTTCAAGGAGACTCTGGCGGATCTGTTGGGATCTCCGCCGGAGGTGTGATCGGCGGGCGAGGCTGACTGGGTTTGTGAGGGAGATCGATATGTACGTTCGTTGGTTTTTTGTTCTGCTGGGCGTTCTCGTTGCGACTGCCGGCGCCCGAGCTCAGACGATTCAGGTGAACAAGGATAATCGCACGATCGCGATTACGACGAGCGACCAGGCCGAGGCGATCGCGGATACGGCGGTTGTCACGGTCGGGTTCAACACGTATGGCGCGACACAGGATGGGACGTATGCGGATGCGAGCAGGATCTCGAACGCGATCATGGATGCGTTGATGCGCGCGGAGGTCAAGGCTGCGGCGATCCAGAGCGTCAACCAGAGCCTGACGGGGATCGGCGAAGACGACAAGCTGCGATACGCGAAGGGATTGCGGTTTGCGTTTGCGCAGGCTTGGCATGTGACGGTGCCGGCGGCGTCCGCGGCGGACGTTCTGCATGTGGCGATCACCGCGGGCGCGAATGACAGTGGGGCGATTGAATGGAAGCTGTCGCAGGATGACGCGCTGGAGGCCGAAGCCGCCGCGAAGGCGCTGACCCACGCGCGGCAGATTGCGGACCGGATGGCTCACGGTCTGAACGCGAAGCTGGGAGCGCTGGTGTATGCGAGCAACGAGATGCCGCAGCGGGCTTTCGGCGGCGGTGGCGGGTTTCTGCAGGCGCAGCGGGCGGTAATAGCGGGGAAGATCAATCTGAAGCCGCTGGCGATCCGGCCGGAGAAGATCTCGAAGAGCGCGACGGTGTATGCGGTGTTTGCGATCGAGTGAGGCCGGCCGGCTGGTGGCTTACTGGAAGTGCACGTCGTATTTGGCGATATAGGCGTGGAGCAGGGGACGGTGGCCGGCGCGGTAGGCGATGTAGTCCTGCGCGATGGCCGCGTCTGCGTGGTCGATCAGGATCCAGCACTCGAGCATGCCGTCGCCATCGATGAGGCGGAGGAGACGGAGCGAGGGATCGAGTTTGCTGTCCGGGAGGTTCTGTTCGTTGGCCATGGTGAGGACCCTGCGGAGGCCTTCGGCTTCTTCGCGAAGGCTATGCCGGTAGATCTTTTCGGCGGGGAACTCTTTTTTGAACTTCTCGCCCTGCCAGGCGGCGCTGTTGAGCGAGTATCCGAGCCAGGCTGAACCGGTGGCGCTGCCCATGGTTGCGGGATCGACGGTGATGGTGGCGCCGCCCTTGCTGTTTGTGGTTGGCCGAACGGGCAAGTTGATGGGCGGAGGAGAGAGTATGGCGTGGTTGCGGTCGGCCCACTGTTTGAGGCCGATGCGGCCGGCGCGAACGTAAGGTTCGGCGACGATCGAGTCGATGAACTCGGCTTTGGCGGGTGTGGGGTCGCCGGCCTTCATCAGGGTGTCGCCCCAGTAGCGGTAGGCGGTCTCGCGATCGGGGTCGATTGCAATGGCGCGGACGAACCAGGCACCGGCCTCCGCGAAGTGGTTCTGCTTGTATTCGGCGTCGCCGGCAAAGAGCGGCGCTTCGTAGAGCTTGGGGTCGGCCTTTGCGGCCTCTTCGTAGAGCCGCGTGGCGCCCGGGAGGTCGCCTGAGCTGAAGGCTTTTTCTGCCCGGGCGAGGGCATCGGCTCCGGGCGAGACGGGACGGTTGGGGGAGGCTACGGGATCTCCGGCCTGTAGGTTTCGAGCTCAACCTGGAGGAGGTTGCTGTTGTCTCCGGCGGCTTGGGCGTCGAGCAGGAGCTGCCGGGCGCGCTTGCGGGTGGCGCGGGCTGCCGCATCGCTTTCGCCGCCAGCCGTTGCCAGAAGGGCGAGGGCCAGGCGCTCGCGGAAGAGATTGTTGTCCGGTTGTTGCGCATGGAGGTCTTCATAGAGCGGCAGGGCGGCGCTGAGGTTCTGCGCCCGATAGAGCGTTTCGGCTTGTTTCTGCTCGTCTGCGATCTCGGCTGCGGACTTGGCGGGTTTCGGGGAGGCGGGGGCCTGCTGAGGGGTTTGCGGTGGGCGATCGAGGCCAAGTGCCGGGTGCAGCAAGGCGCCGAAGAGGCACGTGAGGGCGAGCCGCCGGGAGTTCTGAAGGTGACTTTGCACAGCTAGACCTCGAACGCGTGCTTAGACGCCGCGGCGACTGTGGCCGGGTGACTCGGAGCCATCTTCGCATGGGTTTGGACGCTTTTGGGTAAGCTAGAGAGAATCGTGGATCAGAACGTTGCTTTAGCCTTGTTTGCCGCCTGAGCTCCTGCCGGCATGGCAACTGGGTCGTTTAGAGCGGATCTGGGATATATTGTTGTCCACCTCCCCAAGTTTTTCCAGATGTTGCCGATATCTAAATCAGGCACGGTAGCGGACGTACGTTTTGCCCAAAACGCGAGGAGAGCATCGCCATGCTAGACACGACATCCGCGAACCGGTACTGGCGGTTTACCACCTGGTACATGGTTGCTATGTTCTCCGCGACCGCTCTGATTGGCGTTGGGATGACTCGGTATGAGCCGGGCTGGACGCTTGGCGACTGGCTTGTGAACTATGAGGGCGGATTTGTTCGCAGAGGCTTGTGGGGGGAAGCTGTTCTCTTGGCGGGGAGGGCGTTGCATCTGTCGCCTCTGTTGCTGACGGTTGGACTGGCGATCCTGCTGTACGCGGTGATTTTTGTAATCTTTCGAGGTTTTCTGGAGAACTCGACATGGGAGTGGTGGGTCTTGGCGCTGGTGGTCTCACCTTGCACGCTGGCCTTCTCGGTACTTGATCCGATGGCGGGGTATCACAAGGAGATTCTCTCGTTCGCGGGTCTTGCTGTTCTGCTCGTGATGCTGCGCAGAGGTGGCCGGAGTGACGGGTTCCTGGCGGGCTATCTTGCGTGCGTCGTAACCGTGACGCTGCTCTGCCATGAACCGGAGTTTACTTTGCTGCCATACTTCTTTGCCGCTCTCCTTATCGGGCTCGGGAGCAAGGTGCGCGCACTGCGGATTGCGGCAGGGCCGACCCTGGTGGGCATTGTTTGCGTGGTTGCGTCGATTCGCCATCCGGGTAATGCGTTGACGGCGGCCCGCATCTGCGATTCGTTCGGCACCGGCCATCAAGACTGGTGCAACGGAGCGATTGCCTACACCGCAGGGAGCAAGGAGTACGCCCGGAGCGAGCTGCTGCTGTTGATGCAGAGGTTCCATTACTGGCGAAACTACCCCTTGCTTGCCATGCTCGCTCTCATTCCGATCGTTGGCGGATTTCGGGCGCTTTGGCGCCGGCCTATGTTGCGGGGCGACCTTAGATTGCTTGCGCTGATGGCGGTGCTCTCCGTAGCTGCCTCGGTGCAGCTTTTTATGTACGCCCCTGACTGGGGCCGGTGGATTTATATGCACGTTTTCTGCCTGGCTTTGATGCTGTTGTTTCTTGATTCTGCCGTGCGAGGACCGGCGCCGCTGGGGAGGGTGGATTGATGAGGCCCAAACGCCTGGCTAAGGCCTGCCTACTCCTGGTGTACGCAACGTGTTGGCACATGCCTCACTACGGCGACCGCCCGTTCGGCTATGCGCGACTGGTCTCGAAGCTTGCGGTGATGGCCGAGCAGAAGGCTCCGCGGATCTTCGGAAAACATCTTCCATGAGGAGCGTCGGGCGCTTGCGGGAGTAGAGTTTCGGTAAGCTAGAGAGAATCATGGATCAGAACGTTGCTTTAGCCTTGTTTGAACTAGTTGTTCTGGTCTTGTCGATTTCGCTGCATGACTGTGCGCAGAGCTGGTTTGCGAACCGGATGGGGGACCCGACGGCGCGGATGCTCGGGCGCATCACGATGAATCCTGCCAAGCACGCGGATGTTTTGGGGACGTTGATCTGGCCGGTGCTGTTTGTGTTTCGGAGTCCGTTGGTCTTGGGCTGGGGCAAGCCGGTACCGATCACGGCGCGTAATTTTCGCAATCCTGCGCGGGACGAGATGCTGGTGTATATGGCCGGTCCGGTGACGCATTTGCTGGCGGCGATTGTGTTTCTCGTAATTCTGCTCGTGTTAAAGCATACGGTGCCGTTTGTTGCACCTAGCCTGCGGACGGCGGAGGCTTTGGCGCTGCGGTATCCAGTGGTGACGGAGGGTTTGCCGCCCCTGTTTCCGGTGGTGCTTCTGCTGTACTTCGGGATTTTGGTGAACTTGCTGCTGTTTGCGTTCAATTTGATTCCGCTGCCGGCGCTTGATGGGGGAAAGATCCTGCGGTATCTGCTGCCGTATAACGCGCAGCGGACGTTTGACAGCATGAGTCTTTACCTGATGATTGGGTTCTTTTTTGTGGGGTTTCGGATTATTTTGGCGATCTTTCTTCCGCTCCTGGTGACGTTTGCGGGTGTGCTGAACGCACTTTAGGAGAGTGCGGGCTGGTTTACCATGGGTTTCGGAGCACCATGCCCGATCCTCTCTCTTCGCTTTCTCCGCCGTCCCGAGCTCGGGTTCTTTCGGGCATGCGCCCGACCGGGCCTCTGCACCTGGGCAACTATATGGGTGCGCTGTTCAACTGGGTCGGTCTGCAGGATAAGTACGACTGTTATTTTTTTATTGCCGACCTCCATGCGTTGACGACCGACTACGCCGATCCGCGTCGATTGCTGGCGAATATTCGTGATGTGGCGCTGGATTTTCTGGCGGCGGGCCTGGACCCGGAGCGGTCTACTGTTTTTATTCAGTCGCATGTGCCGCAGCATGCGGAGTTGCATACGCTGTTCAGCATGTTTACGCCGCTGCCGTGGCTGGAGCGGGTGCCGACGTACAAGGATCAGCAGGAGCAGCTGAAGGAGAAGGATCTCCATACGTATGGATTCTTGGGGTATCCGCTCTTGCAGTCGGCCGATATTCTCCTGTATCAGCCGGATTTTGTTCCGGTGGGGCAGGACCAGGTGGCGCACGTCGAGCTGACGCGTGAGGTGGCGCGGCGCTTCAATGCGCTGTACGGATCGCGCGAGACGGCGGCCACGGAGAAGGCGCAACGGGACGGCTCGGACAAGGAGTTGATGACGGCGGAGATTTCGGCGAATGATGTTGTGGACCCGATCTTGCCGGAGCCACGGGTGCTCTTGACGCCTTCGCCAAAGCTGCCCGGGCTGGACGGACGGAAGATGTCGAAGAGTTATGGCAATACGATCATGTTGTCTGAGCCGGAGGCGGAGCTGCGGGCGAAGATCAAGACGATGGTGACGGATCCGGCGCGGGTTCGGCGAACCGATCCGGGCGACCCGGAGGTGTGTCCGGTGGGCGATCTGCACAAGGTTTTTTCGTCGGAGGAGACGCGGGCGGAGGTGTGGGTGGGTTGCCGGACGGCGGGGATCGGGTGCATCCAGTGCAAGGGGTGGCTGGCGGACAACATTGTGCGGACGATTGCGCCGATTCAGGAGCGGAGGCGCGCGTTGGAGGCTGATCCTGAGCGCGTGAAGGCGATTTTGTGGGATGGATCGGCGAGAGCGCGGCTGCGGGCGATCCAGACTTTGCAGCATGTGCGGCAGGCGATGGGGCTCGAGTAGGTGGCGATGGTGGAGGAGATTGGCGGGGGCGCAGGGATCGAGAGTGGGGCGGAGGTTGTCTCGGTTCGAGAAGATGCGGGAGGGCCGAGGTCTGCTGCTGTGCCGGAGCCGCCGTTTGCTTTGCGGGCGCCGGTGGCTCGCCAGCCGGTGCCACGAGCGGGGGTCAAGACAGGTGCGGAGGAGGCTTCGCAATCGCCGTTTTCAGTCACGGTCGGAGAGGTGTATGACGGACCTTTTGACCTCCTGCTGGACTTGATTCGCAAGCAGAATATCGAGATTTATGACATCCCGATTGCGCGGATTACGGCGCAGTTTCTTGAGTACACGCACCACCTGAAGGAGACGGATGTGGACCAGGCGGGGGAGTTTATCTATACGGCCTCGCTCCTGATCCACATTAAGTCGAAGACGTTGTTGCCGCGGGACCCGAGCGATGTTTTGAATGCGTCCGACTCGGAGGATCCACGTCGGGAGCTGGTGGAGCGACTGCTGGAGCATGAGCGGTTCAAGGCAGCGGCGGAGATGTTGCGGCAGAGGCAGCAGGTGGAGGATGCGACGTGGACGCAGCCGGGGATGCCGGCGTTTCTTCGGGATGCGAGCGCGGCGGCGGGAGGGGCGGATGCTGTGTCGACGGAGGGGGAGATCGCGGCGGACACGGTGGATCTGGTGCGGGTATTTTCGGAGATTCTGGCGCGTATGCGGGCGCGGCCGGTGCTGGATGTGGACCAGGACTCGGTGACGGTGGCGCAGATGATCAGTTTTGTGAAGCGGCGCTTGTTGATGGAGGATCGGCCGGTGTCGTTGGGCAAGCTGCTGGGCAACACGCACACGGAGCGGGCGCTGATCGCGATGTTTCTGGGGCTGTTGGAGCTGGTGCGACTGCAGGCGATTTTGCTGTATCAGCCGGTGGTTGCGGGGGATATTTTGGTCAAGAAGTCGGCGGAGTTTGACCGGGTATTTGAGGATCAGGCGAGCGCGCGGGACGACTGGCGGTAGCGCGGCAAGGGCGAAGCAGATTCCCTTCGGGAATGACAACCAAAGGGCAAAGCCCAAGGCAACGGCAAAGCAGATTCCCTTCGGGAATGACAACCAAAGGGCAAAGCCCAAGGCAAAGCAGATTCCCTTCGGGAAGGGACAACAAGAAAGCTAATTGGGTTGTTTGGTTTATTGGCCGGGTCTTGCGGTTTCTTTGGCTGGATCCCGCCCTGGGGGACCGTAGGTGAGGGTGAGGCCTTTGTCGTTGGGGACGGCGGAGAGGATATGTCCTTTGAGGTGGGCGAGCTGGTCGGGCCGGAAGGATGCGCGGTCGCCTTCGATGCTGAGGCCGGCGACATGTTGGCTGCCCATGACGGAGCCGAGGTTTTTTCCAAAGAGGGAGAGGAGATCCTTGACCGGGATGCCGTCGGCTTTGATGCTGGTGGCCTGCACGGAGAGGGAGGTGCCGTCGGTGGAGACGGGGCCATCGACGCTGAAGTGGATGGGCACGATTTTTTTGATGGTTCCGGACATGTGGACCGTGCCGTCTCCGTGCTTGATCTCGAGGTCCTGGATGGACCCGCCGGCGTCCTTGATCTTCTTGGCGAACAGGCGCGTCAGGCTTTCGTTGGTGACAAAGATGACGCCGTGCTGGACGACGGTATCTTTTTGGTAGCACATGGGCGCGCGGGGGCTTTCGGGGACGCTTTTTCCGGCGAAAGTTCGGAGGTGGAACGTGACGCCGGGCTCCGTGCTGAACTCGCCGCTGGAGATGTAGATCTGCGAGGTGCCGGGGCATTTGACCACTTCTCCGACGAGTGGAAGGGCTGCGGCGAGCAGAAAAGCGAAGGCGGGGGTGGTGGCGTTCATGGTCGGGCGCTCTCGTCCTGGAGTTTCTGCGTGCAGACTTCGCTTCTGTTGCCAGAATAGCGGTTGGGCGTCGATCCCACAATTGCGTCACGATTTCATCGTCTGTTGATGTTCCAGTCGCAAAACCGTCGTACGTTCGGTTTTACCGCACGCACGTGAAAAAAAATCTGACTCAAGAGGCTGCTCATGGCTACCGTAGCTCCGGTACAACCCTCCGTTCTCGACCAGAAGCTCAAGGACAATCCGCCGGCGAAGTGGGGCATGGCGATCTTTGCTCTTATTTTGGTTGGCGGCCTTATCTATATCATCAGCAAGCTGGCGCATGATCTTTCGGGCGTGCATCAGGCCTCGATCTTGCCGTACATCCTGCTTGGGACGGCTTTGCTGATCGCGCTTGGATTTGAGTTTGTGAATGGGTTTCACGACACGGCCAACGCGGTTGCGACGGTGATTTACACGCATTCGCTGGAACCGCATATTGCGGTGGTGTGGTCGGGGCTGTGGAACTTTATCGGTGTGCTGACGAGCTCTGGGGCGGTGGCTTTTTCGATTATTGCGTTGCTTCCCGTGGAGCTGATTCTGAAGGTTTCGAGCGGATCAGGATTTGCGATGGTGTATGCGCTCCTGGTGGCTGCGATGATCTGGAATCTTGGGACGTGGTACCGGGGTCTGCCGGTCTCGTCGTCGCACACGATGGTGGGGTCGATCCTGGGCGTGGGTCTGGCGAATCAGTACATTAATGGGCGGAATGGCGTTTCGGGCGTGGACTGGTCGCAGGTTGTCAAGGTGTTGAAGGCGCTGATTTATTCGCCGATTATCGGGTTTGTGCTGGCTGCGATCGTGTTGCTTTTGTTCAAGGCTGTGCTTAAGGATCCACGGCTTTACAAGGCGCCGGAGGGCACGGCGCCACCGCCGTTCTACATTCGCGCGCTCCTGATCTTGACGTGCACGGGAGTTTCGTTTGCGCACGGGTCGAACGACGGGCAGAAGGGGATGGGCCTGATTATGCTGATTCTGGTGGGCACGGTTCCGACGGCGTATGCGCTGAATCACACGGTGGATCGTGGGTCGGTGCAGACGTTTGCGGCGGTGTCGACGCAGGTGGCGGGGGTTCTGGGCAACTATGTCGAGCCTGGGACGGTGGTGCAGGACAGCGGGCAGGAGCTGGAGCATTTTGTGGCGACGCACAAGTATCAGGCATCGACGATGCTGGCGTTGCAGCAGATGGTGACCGACATTCGCAACGAGGCGGTGAGCTATGGGTCTTTGGGCAACGTTCCGCAGCAGATGCAGGCGAACGTTCGGAACCAGATGTACCTGACGAGCGAGGCGATGCGGTTGATGCCGAAGTTTGGTCCGAAGATCAGCGCGCAGGACGAGAAGCCGATCGCGAATTACAAGGGGTTTCTGGATAAATCGACTAAGTACATCCCGACGTGGGTGAAGGTGGCTGTGGCGCTTTCGCTGGGTTTGGGGACGATGATCGGATGGAAGCGCATTGTGGTGACGGTGGGCGAGAAGATCGGCAAGACGCACCTGACGTATGCTCAGGGGGCGTCGGCGGAGCTGGTGGCGATGTGCACGATCTTCGGGTTTGACCGGATTGGGATGCCGGTGTCGACGACGCACATCCTGTCGTCGGGCGTGGCCGGGACGATGGTGGCGAACGGCAGCGGTCTGCAGATGTCGACGCTGCGGAACATCGCGGCGGCGTGGGTATTTACGCTTCCGGCTTCGGCGATACTTTCCGGCGTGCTGTTCTGGTTGTTCAACATGATTTCGCGGTAGGGCGAGGATGGGACGGGACGGGGGAGGGCTCCGGATTGCTATGCTTAGTGTGGGCCGGGCTGGTGATTGAGCCGGCCCGACGAGCCCATGAGCCTGCAAGCAAAGATCGAAGCGATTATCTACGCTGCTGAAGAGCCGGTGACCCTGGCGCAGATGGTGGGGCTGTTTGGGATAGAGGCGCGGGCCGAGTTGGACCGGAGGGCGGTGGAGCAGGGGGAGCTCCCGCTGGCGGGAATGGGAGCGGTGGGGGATCGGTCGGGCGTGGAGGCTGGTCCGGAGTTGGAGGGTGGTGAGTCGGAGCCGGGTTTGGAGGTGGAGGGTTCGGACGCTCTGGAGACGGGTGGGGTGGGGGCGAGCGCGGCGGTGGACGAGAGGCGGATTTCGCGGGAGGAGCGGGCACGGGAGCGCGAGTTGCGAGCGTATTTTCGTACGATTCTCGACCGGATGATGGAGGAGTATGCGAGGTCGGATCGGGGCATTGAGATCCGTGAGGTTGCGGGCGGGTTTCGGTTGGCGACCAAGCCCGAGTATCACGATGCGGTGCGCGGGTTTGTGCGATCGAGCAAGCCGGCGTTGAAGCTTTCGCTGCAGGCGTTGGAGACGCTGGCGGTGGTGGCGTACAAGCAGCCGATCACGGCGCCTGAGATCTCGGAGATTCGGGGGGTGGATTCGGGGGGTGTTCTGGGATCGCTGATGGCGCGTAAGCTGATCACGACGGCGGGTCGAAAGCATGTGATTGGGCGGCCGATTTTGTACAAGACGACGAAGGATTTTCTCCTGCGTTTCGGCCTGAAAGACACATCCGAGCTTCCCGGCATCGAAGAGTTCGAGAAGATGGCGAATGAGCTTGTGGAGCCGGAGCTGATGGTTTCAGAGGCGGTTGCCGTTGAGGAGGAGAGTGTGATGGCTGCAGAAGGACCGCATACCGATCCTGAACTTGCACAGGCGATGCGCAACGCCGAATCGATCACGGGGGCGAATCTCCAGGAAGAGCGGGAGGCGACCGAGCCGCAGGCGGACGGCGACGGGGCACGTGCGGACGAGGTGATGGTGGATGGGCGGATGTCTGGCGCGCTGCCCGCGTCCGATGAGGGGGTCGGGGCTCCGGCCAGGGATTCGATGGGGGATTCGCCGGCTCTCGATGCAGAGATACAGAGCGATTTGCGGAAGGATGCATAGGAGACCAGCATGAAGCCACTTGATCCGAATCCAGGGAAGCCTGAGGACAACGAGCCGGACACTGTTGCCACGCCGGAGGGGGACAATGAGTACGGGTTTGATCAACCGATACCGGCTCCGGCGGAGGGGCTGCAGAGAGTACCGGCGATTGATACGAATAGGGTGTAGTGGGTGAGGATTTGCTTGACGAGGGGGGTGGGGGGTGGCAGACTAGAGGGGATCCGAGGCGGCCTGACTACCGCCCCGGGGTCGTTTAAGCTCTACAACATCCGCTGAATTGCCAGCGCGAGTATTACGAGGGCCCATACGAATCGTTCACTGATCTGTATGGACACGCGCAGCCCGGGGCTTCTCACGGTCATAGGCTACCTCCTTTGTGAAATCGGCGTCGATCCTTGCGGATTGGCGCCGTTTCCGCTTTTCGGCGGAACCTTTCGCGTCAGTCTGGGAGGGCCGCGTGGCCGGCCAGCGAGCAGGCAAAGGAGATGGTCTCAGTAGAGCATTTGTCCATGTAGGCGTCGCTGACCTAAAAGCGTCATAATTGATGGATGTCCGATGTTCGACCAGACGTGGGTGAGACGCAGACCGGGAACCGGCCCTTGGGCGAGCGTCTGCAGAAGATTCTTGCCCAGGCGGGGATCGCATCGCGGCGCAAGGCGGAGGAGATCATTCTTGAGGGTCGTGTCCAGGTGAATGGCACGACGGTAACGGAGCTTGGGACGCGCGCGGATCCGGAGAAGGATCACATCCGTGTGGATGGCAAGCTGCTGGGGCGACCGGAAGCGACGCGCTGGTTCATGCTCAACAAGCCGCGTGGGTACGTGACGACGCTGGTGGACCCGCAGAAGCGGCCTACGGTGGCGGACTTGCTGGCGCAGCCGCGGCCGGGTCCACGGGTGAAGCTGCCGCGGCTGTATCCGGTGGGGCGGCTGGACTATTTGTCTGAGGGTCTGCTGTTGATGACCAACGATGGCGACCTGGCGAACGCGCTCTCGAAGGCGAGTGCCGGGGTGGAGAAGACGTACCTGGTGAAGACCTCGGGAGCACCTCCGGCGGAGGCTCTGGATCAGCTTCGGCGCGGGATTATGATCGATCGCGGGCGTCTGGACGAGGTGCGCGCGGGTCGCCGGGACCGGGTGATTACATCGCCGGCGAAGATTGAGCAGGTGCGCGGCGGAGAGAATCCGTGGTTTGAGGTGACTTTGATTGAGGGCCGGAACCGGCAGCTGCGCAAGATGTTTGAGGAGGTTGGACATCACGTCGAGAAGATCCGGCGGATTGCTTATGGAGCTTTGCAGCTGGATGTGGAGCCGGGCAATTACCGGGAGTTGACTCTGGGCGAGGTGACGGCACTTGATCGTGCGGCGAAGGGGAAGAAAGTGGAGCGGAAGCGCACCTTGCCCGAAGCGGCGCAGCTGAAGAAGCCTGTTCCGCCGAGACGTCCGCGTCGGCAGAAGCGCTCGGACGGTCGAGTCTCCTGACGGCAGGAGGGTCTGCTCGCGATGCTGGGTGGGGAGCGTTTAATCACTTCGCCACGCATGAAGAGTTCTGTATCGACTTCTCCGTTGTGGCATCTAAAACGCTAGCAAAGGAGAGACGACTGTGGCGATGGAGAAGGCGACATTTGGAGCAGGATGTTTCTGGGGCGTGGAGGCGCGCTTTGGAGAGATGAATGGGGTGTTGGAGACCGCTGTGGGATACGAAGGCGGCGCGGTGGAGCACCCGACGTACAAGGAGGTTTGCACGGATCGGACGGGTCATGCCGAGGTGGTGCAGCTGACGTTTGACCCGGCGAAGATCTCGTATGAGACGCTTTTGGACGCGTTTTTTGCGCTGCATGATCCGACCCAGGTGAACCGGCAGGGGCCGGATTGGGGGACGCAGTACCGCAGCGTGGTGTTTGCGGAGAGCGAGGAGCAGGCTCTCGAGGCGCGCGCCAAGATTGCGGAGCTGAACGCTTCGGGGAGCTTTCGGAAGCCGATTGCGACGCAGGTTGTGCCGGCCGAGACGTTTTGGAAGGCGGAGGAGTATCACCAGAAGTATTTGGAAAAGCGCGGCATGGTGAGCTGCCATATCTAGGGAATTCTGATTGCGTGGCGGAGCCGGCGTTTGGCTCGCCTGATAAACTCAGCCCTGGTCTGTGTTAATTTACCGCGAAGGCCGACCGCCTCTCGATGTCGCTCACATCCTCTGCCGAACCCGTCGCACCACCTCCCCAAGCCGGTGTCGAGACTGCTCCCGTTGCGTTGACGGGGACGGAGATGCTTTCCGGTCCCGACGTGAGTCCGGCGACCCCTCATGCGGATCCTGAGGCGGACGGGAGTGTCCCTGACTCGCCTCTCGAACGTTGGCTTGCGATATGCGGCCGGGTACTTGGACTGGATCGCGCGATTCTGTTTACGGTGGTTGCCCGTGGCTGGTCGTCGCTGGCAGGCATTGGCACACTTACGCTGATCGCGCGCTTTCTCTCACCGGTGGAGCAGGGGTATTACTACACGTTTTACTCCCTGGTTGCGCTTCAGATTGTGTTTGAGCTTGGGTTTTCGGTGGTGATTTTGCAGACCGCATCGCATGAGGCGGCTCACCTGACGATCGAGCGGGACGGCACGATCTCGGGCGCGGCGCACTCGCATGCCCGGCTCGCCTCGATCTTGCAGAGGGCAACTCGGTGGTACTCGGTTGCGACTGTTCTGATGGCGACGATTCTGCTGCCTGCCGGCGGGAAGTTCTTCGCGCGCCAGGCCGGGATGCATCCCATGGCGGTTTCGGTGCACTGGGTTTTGCCCTGGACATTTGTGGTGCTTGCAACGGCTTGCACGTTTCAGATCGACCCGCTGTTTTCGTTTTTGGAGGGCTGTGGGTATGTTCCGCAGGTGGCTCGAACGCGGCTGCTTCAGGCGATTCTGGGAACCTCGATGGGATGGATCGCGCTCCTGAGTCATCGCGGCTTGTTTGCTCCGGGTCTGATGATCCTGGGCCAGGCGATTGCGGGCGCTGTGTTTGTATTCGGCAAACGCGATTTGCTGCTGCGACTGCTGCGGCACAACCCGGGGGATTTGTGTATCGATTGGAGGTCCGAGGTGTGGCCGTTTCAGTGGCGCATTGCGATCTCCTGGCTGTGCGGGTACTTCACATTTCAGCTGTTCAACCCGATCCTGTTTGCGTTTCGGGGGCCTGTTGAAGCCGGGCAGATGGGCTTGAGCATGAACGTGTGCGGAACTCTTTCTTCGATGGCGATCGCGTGGATGAACACAAAGGCGGCTCCGTTTGGGCGAATGATTGCGCGGCGTGATTTTGCCTTGCTGGATCTCACGTTTTTTCGCTCGCTCGCGCAATCGACGGCTGCCGCTGTGCTTGGCTGCGGCGCGGTGTGGACTGCTACGTTTTACTTGCGGGCTCACGGGGTGGCGTTTGCCATGCGTCTGTTGCCGCCCTTGCCGCTGGCGATGCTGTTTGGCGCGACGATTATGAACATTGTGGTGTTCGGATATGCTCTTTATCTCCGATCGCACAAGCATGAGAAGTTCATGGTCAATTCGATTGTCGGGGCACTCTGGATGACCGTCGCGGCGTTGCTTCTGGGGCGATCGTATGGGGCGCTCGGCATTGCGGCGGCGGCCCTGGCGGGGGCGGTGGTTGTAGGGCTCGGTTTGGGAACCTACACGTTTGTCCGATGGCGCAAGATCTGGCATGTTTGAAGGAACCACCGGGATGCTTGAAGGGCGCGTGAGGGATCGGCCGGTGCTTTCGATTGTGATTCCCACATGGAACCGTTGCTCCGAACTTGCCGATCTGCTCGGGGTTCTGGTTCCTGACGTGGCGGATTTGCTCGGGTCGGGGGTTGTGCAGCTCCTGGTGTCGGATAATGGCTCGACCGACGGCACGGAGGCGCTGGTCCGGCGGTACATTGCGCAGGCGCCGTGCATTGAATATCACCGGCAGCCGGAGAATATCGGCTCCGACGCCAATTTTGCTGAGTGCTTTGAACGTGCGCGGGGGACGTACTTGTGGCTGTTCTCGGACGATGATGTCCTCACGCCGGGGACGGTCGGGAGGCTGCTCGACTATTTCCTGACGGGGGCGTACGACCTAGTGTACGTGACCAGCTACCCGTTCCTGACGGATTTTCGAGCGGAGCGGGGCCGGGACCCACTCGGGCGGGTGGCTCACACGATTACGGATGCCCGGCACATGGTCCGCGTGGTGAACACGATGTTGACGTTTATCTCGGGAATGATCGTCAACAAGGATCGGCTGGCGGAGCTGCGGGGGCTCGGGGTTTCGGTCGAGCCGCCGTCGGCGTTTCTCGGCACGCATATGGTGCAGCTCTCGTGGACGCTGCCTTTGCTGCGTCGGCACCGCCGATCGCTGGTGCTCTGGGACCGTCCGGTTGCGGGACGTGTGGGCAACTCCGGCGGATATTCGATTGCTGAGATTTTTGGGGAGAAGTTGCTGACGGTTGCGCGACGGGTGTTGCCGGACCGGCCTGACCTTGTCCGGATTCTGGTGAATTTTACGCTGCGGCGCTGGTTTCCGGCGTCGATTTATGCTCATCGGAGGGCGGGCGCAGAGACGTATCGGATCGAGGACGTTTCCGGTATTCTGCGGGGCGTCTACGGTCGGAACCTGCGTTTCTGGGTGTTTACGTACCCTGTGCTGAAGCTGCCTTTGGCCGTGGCCAGGATGTGGCTGCGCGGGTCCGATGTAGCTTCGAAGATTTTTTATGTGCTGCAGGTGCCGGGCTTCTGGCGCAAGCGGACGTGAGGCGAGCACGGGGATGGCGTGCTTGCACCATCCCATGTGCTATTCTATGTTTGCGTACCGAGAACTACACGCAAGGCGTCGCAGGCAAAGGCAACCGTTGAGATCACCAACTGATCCCCGGTTTGTCTGGCCAGAGACTGCGGCCGCCTCTCCCCACCCGATCTCTTCCTCTACATGGAAGGCTTGGCTGGTTGCTCTGGCTGAAGGCTCCGTCAACGGACGTGAGCCTCGCCACGCAGCAGCAGAGCTTGGGTTTACCAAACGCGAGCGACGCTGAACCGGAAGACACCGAAGGTGCCGAGCGCACCCCTGCACACGATCCGCGGCACACTTACATAGAACTTAAGGACGATACTTGAACCTCGCAACTCTTGAAACAACAGAGATCCAGAAGGATCTCATTCTCTCGAACGGGAACTCCGCCGGCCTTTCTGCACCCGTTAGCCATCTCCCCCTAGTTGAAGGCTCGCGTTTCAGCGACTTCAACATTTCTGACTCGTTGAAGTCTCGCCTGGCGTCGGCCGGATTTGTGACGCCGACCCCGGTTCAGGCGAAGGCGATTCCGCCGGCGCTCGAGCAGAGGGACATCCTGGCGACGGCCTCGACCGGAACGGGAAAGACACTTTCGTTTTTGATTCCGATGATCGAGCGCATGGACGCGACTTCGGTTCCTTCGACGCGCGGCAAGCGCGGGCCGATTCGGTCGCTGATCCTCCTGCCGACGCGCGAGCTGGCGATGCAGGTGCTTGAGGCGTACGGAAAGCTGGTTCCGCAGGCGCGGCATGACTCGGTGCTGGTGTGCGGCGGTTTGTCGGAGAATAATCAGCTGGACATGCTGGACCGTGGACCGCGCCTGGTGGTGGCAACGCCGGGCCGGCTGGAGGATTTTCTTCGCCGCCGCGAGGTGAATCTTGGATCGGTCGAGATGCTTGTGCTTGACGAGGTCGATCGCATGCTCGATATGGGCTTTCTGCCGGCGATTCGGCGGATTGTGGGAGCTCTGCCGAAGACGCGTCAGACGATGTGCTACTCGGCGACGCTGGACGCGAATATCACGGAGATCGTGAAGGACTACGTGCAGAAGCCGGTGCGGGTGGAGATTGGCGTTACGTCGAAGCCGTCGGATCGCGTGGAGCTGGTGGCGTATACGGTGATGCAGGACCAGAAGCTTGGGCTTTTGGACCAGATGCTGAAGGAGAACGAAGGCACGTTTTTGGTGTTTTCGCGCACCAAGCATGGGGCGGACCGGATCTCGAAGAAGCTGGAGCGGCTGGGGCACGACGTGGACGTGATCCACGGCGACCGGTCGCAGTCGCAGCGGACGTCGGCGTTGAAGGGGTTTACCACGGGGAAGCATCGCGTCCTGGTGGCGACCGATGTGGCGGCGCGCGGCATTGACGTGCAGAACATTGCGTTTGTGGTCAATTACGACCTGCCGAATGGGTCGGACGACTTTGTCCACCGGATTGGACGGACGGGACGCGCGGGCGCGAAGGGCGTGGCGACGACGTTTGTGATGCCGCAGGAGAGAGGCGACGCACGCAAGCTGGAGCGCGAACTGAAGATCAAGTTTGAGTGGCGGGAGGCGGACAAGAACCTTGAAAAAGAGGAGCGCAACAAGCCTTTGGACGCTGCCAACCACACGGGTGATCTGATGGCGCTGGAGACGCGCTCGTGGAAGACGAGTTCGAACGGCGATACGACCGCGTACAGTTCGGGGCCGAACGGGAGCCAGATGGGCGGGGCGGAGCGGCCTCGGTCGTCGGCTGGCCGATCTGGGGCTCGCGCCTTTCGTGGAGCTTCGAATGGGCGTTCCAGCGCGGGCGGATCGGGGTACGGCGCACGACCTGCGGGGCCGCGGGGTGGCAACTCTGGCGCACGTCCGACGCGGGGCAATCGCGGACGCTAGATGGGAACGTTGGACCGCCGCTTGCGACCGTTTCTGGTGGCGGCGGCGGGTTCGGACGAATGCGCCAACCGTCTGCCAATGATCCGCAACCAAGTTAGAAGCTGCGATGTCTGAGAGCCTTCCCAATTTTTCCGAGATGCGCGCGATCGTCGGGAACGACAAGCATTTTGTGCTGCAGGTTGTTCAGCCGGGCCTTGCCGGCCTAATGGATGGATCGGTCTCGACGTTGGCGCCGATCTTTGCGACGGCGTTTGCGACGCACAACTCGCACACGGTGTTTTTGATCGGAGCGGCGGCGGCGGTGGGCGCGGGCATTTCGATGGCGTTTTCCGAGGGTTTGTCCGACAATGGCGAGCTTACGGGGCGCGGGAATCCGATTTTTCGCGGTTTGATCACCGGCTTGATGACGTTTGTGGGGGGCATCCTGCACACGCTGCCGTTTCTGCTCCCTAACGTGCACACGGCTCTGATGTGGGCGTACGCGGTGGTCGGCATTGAACTGATTCTGATTGCCTGGATTCGGTATCGCTATTTCAAGACGAGCTTTGCGCTTTCGTGCCTGCAGGTGATTGTGGGCGGCGGCCTGGTGTTTGCGGCGGGCGTTTTGATTGGCCAGTCCTGAAGCCGAAGGTGCTGCCGCCTATGCTGACGCGCCGCCTATACTGAAGGAACTCCGTACGCGATACACCCCTGAGGAGAACTCCCCGTTGATTCTGCTGACTTCTAAGCTGCACCTGATTGCTCTCATGCTGGCCACCGTCGCTGGGAGCGCGCAGAGCTCTGACCCGAGCGCTGGAGCGGCGAGCCCCGGAACCACGGCCAAGATCAAGACGGGAAACGTCCCCGTGGCGGTTCAGGCTGCCGAGGCGTCGATCGATCCCGAGAAGATTCGCGCTCATGTGCGGTTTTTGGCGGACGATCTGCTGGAGGGGCGCGGACCTGGGTTGCGCGGGAGCGAGCTTGCGGCGCGGTACATTGCGACTCAGTTTGCGCTGGATGGGCTGGAGGCGGGCGGAGACAACGGAAGCTACCTGCAGGAGATTCGGTTTGTCGGGATGAATGCCATACCGGCGAAGACGACGGCATCTCTGGTGCCCTTGTCGGGCGCGCCGATTGTGCTGAGCTACGGG
Organism: Acidobacteriaceae bacterium; assembly: GCA_965277145.1. GTDB lineage: Bacteria > Acidobacteriota > Terriglobia > Terriglobales > Acidobacteriaceae > Edaphobacter. The sequence goes on along the minus strand of OZ255717.1, from coordinate 3,445,138 downwards.
GAGGACTACACGATCAGCAATCGGACGCTGACGCCCAGCGTGGAGATTGATGCGCCGATCGTGTTTGTCGGCTATGGCGTGAGTGCCTCTGAGTTTCAGTGGAACGACTTTGCGGGCGTGGACGTGAAGGGCAAGGTGATTTTGTGCATTGTCGGCGACCCGCCGTCGGAGGACCCGAAGTTTTTTGGCGGCAAAGCTCTGACGTATTACGGGCGATGGACCTACAAGTTTGAGCAGGCGGCGCGCATGGGAGCGGTGGGTGCGTTGATCATCCATCGCACGGATCTTGCCAGCTATGGGTGGGATGTTGTGCGGCACTCGAACACGTCCGAGAAGACGTATCTGGCTGACAATAAGGAGCCGCAGCTGAAGGCGGCGAGCTGGATTCAGCTGGATGTGGCGCGCAAGCTGTTTGCGGCCAGCAATCTTGATCTTGACCGGGAGATTGCTGCTGCTGGGCAGAGGGGCTTCAAGGCAGTCGAGCTCCCTGTGCGATTCAAGGCGCATGTGGAGAGCACGGTTCGGCCGTTTGAGTCGGCGAATGTGGTCGGCATACTTCCGGGACGGGAGCCCGGCAGACAGGCGGTGATGTATACCGCGCACTACGATCATCTCGGCTTTGTCGCGGGGATGGCGGGCGACAATGTGTATAACGGCGCGGCGGATAACGGCACGGGCTGCGGCATTCTTCTGGAGGAGGCTCGCGCGTGGTCCGAGATGGCGATCCGGCCGCCGCACGACATTATTTTTGCGTCGGTGACGGCGGAGGAGCAGGGTCTGCTGGGCTCTGAGTACCTGGGGCAGCATCCGCCGCTGCCTGCGCGGGAGATTACTCTCGACATCAACTACGACATGGTCTTGCCGGTGGGGATTCCGCAGGAGATCAATGTGAATGGAGCGCAACGGACGGACTTCTACCCGGTGGTGCAGGCGGCGGCGAGGCGGTTCGGTCTGGAGATCGTCCCTGACCCGAGGCCGGAGGCTGGATCGTACTACCGGTCGGACCATTTTTCGCTGTCGCGCGTCGGGATTCCGGCGTTTTCGATCGATACGGGGTCGCTGTTTGAGGGGCATGATCGCGCGTGGGGCGTGGCGCAGGAGAAGGATTACAACGACAACCGGTATCACAACTTTTCGGACAATTACACGCCGGACATGGACTTTCGGGGCGATGCCAAGCTGGCGCGCTTCGGTCTGGATCTGGGATGGCAGGCGGTGGCCGCGCCGAAGTCGATCCGGTGGAAGGCGGGCGATGAGTTTGAGGCGGCGCGGAATCGGCCGTAGGGGTCCTTCCCGCATCTCTGACGGGCTGTAGGTGTGCCAGTTATAGGCAAATTACCAATGTCTAGAGTTTTGTCCTAGACATTGGCGGCTCGCCACGGCGGCAGCGCGTTCACGGTTCCCATGTCTGATGGATTTCTCAAGCGTCAACTCGAGAAATCGTGAATCATATAGGTAGGCCGCTTGGTCATTGACCCGCCTGGCCAACCCATCTCAGATTTTTACAGGAAGCTACTTATGATCTCCGTCTCGAATGTCTCTATGCGCTTTGGCCAGAAGCTCCTCTTTGAGGATGTTTCGGTTACGTTTACCACGGGCCGCCGATATGGCCTGACCGGCCCTAACGGCGCCGGCAAATCTACGTTTATGAAGTGTCTTACGGGGGAGATCGACGCGCAGAAGGGCAACGTCGTTCGACCAAAGAAGATTGGTGTGCTGAAGCAGAATCAGTACGAGTTTGACGCCTATCGCGTGATCGACACGGTCATTATGGGCAACAAGGCTTTGTGGGCGGCGCTGGAAGAGCGCGAGGTGATCTACAACAAGCCGGAGATGACGGATGAGGATGGGTCGCGGCTGGGAGAGCTTGAAGGGATCGTCGGGGATGAGGACGGGTACGAGGCCGAGGCCAATGCGGCGGTGCTGCTGCAGGGGTTGGATATCCCGGATGAGTTGCATGAGCGCAAGATGAGTGAGTTGCAGGGCGGACAGAAGGTTCGGGTGCTGCTGGCGCAGGCGCTGTTCGGCAATCCGGAGGCTTTGTTGCTGGACGAGCCCACGAACTATCTCGATCTTGAGTCGATTCATTGGCTTGAAGATTTTCTGGTGCGGTATAACGGCACGGTGATCACGATCTCGCACGATCGCCATTTCCTGAACAATATCTGCACCAACATTGCCGACATCGACTACGAGACGATCATCACGTACAACGGCGGGTATGACGACATGGTGCTGCAGAAGACGTCGATCCGCACGCGTATTGAGAGCCAGAACGAGCAGCGCGAGAAGAAGATTGCGCAGTTGAACGACTTTATTGCGCGGTTTTCGGCGGGAACGCGGTCGAGCCAGGTGAACTCGCGCAAGAAGGAGGTGGAGCGGCTGGCGACCTCTGAGCTGGCTCGATCGAACATTGCGCGGCCGTTTATCAGCTTCAAGATGGAGCGACCCTCGGGCAAGCATGTGCTGGAGTTTGAGCGGGTCAACAAGAGTTATGAGCAGAAGGACGGCTCGGTCGAGCATGTGATTCGGGATTTTTCGGCTTCGGTGCTGCGTGGCGACAAGGTTGTTCTGGTGGGACGCAACGGCCAGGGCAAGACCACGCTGCTGAAGGCTTTGCTGGCGAATGGGCCGGGGGTGGAGGAGACGGATGTTTCGATCGATTCGGGTTCGGTGAAGTGGGGGCACGAGGCGCAGATCGGCTATTTTGCGCAGGACCATACGGGGTCGATTCCGCACGGCACGACGGTGGCCGAGTGGCTGCACACGTTTGATCCGCAGGCGACCAAGGAAGATATTCGCGGCATTCTTGGGCAGATGCTGTTTCGTGGCGAGGAGGGCAACAAGAAGACGGAGGCGCTCTCGGGCGGCGAGGCGGCGCGGCTTTTGTTTTGCAAGATCATGCTGCAGAAGCCAAACGTCCTGGTGATGGACGAGCCGACGAACCACCTCGATCTGGAGTCGATTAACGCGCTGAATCAGGCGATTCAGAAGTATGAGGGGACGGTCTTCCTGGTGACGCACGACCAGGACCTGATTGAAGAGGCAGGTACTCGCATATGGCACTTTGAGGGCGGACCGACGGACTTCCAGATTACGGACCACAAGGGGCCGTATGAGGAGTATCAGCAGCAGCTTGCGTTGGCCGCGAAGTAGGGGTTGTCCTGGGGGAGAGGCAGCGGCGCAACCGGCCGGCGTGCGTTGAGGTATCTAAGGATGCAGGCACCTGGATTGGGTCGACGTCTGGATGCGTGGGCTGTTGGTTTTTTTCTGTTTGCTTCCATTCTGCTGGGATGGTGGTACTCGCACGGCAGACCTTTTTGGTCGGACGAGCTGTTTGGATGGATGCTGGTCACTGATCCGTCGCTGCGTCACATGCTTGAGGCGTGGAAGGCCGGGGCGGACGGGGGCGGCTTCGGGTTCTACCTGCTGGCGCGTGGGTGGGTGGCGATCTTGGGGCGGACCGAGCTTGCGTTTCGTCTCTTCTCGGCGACTGGGGTGGGAGTTGCGGGTGGCTTGACGTACCTCTCTGCACGTCGATGTTTTTCGCGCACAAACGCGTTCCTGAGCGTGTCGCTAATCTGGTTTTCGTCCACGGTGGTGTTGTGGCAGATGAAGCAGGGTCGCTTCTACGGTCTACTTTTGGCCGGGGTTGCGCTGGCGTTTTTCCTTGCGGGTGGGTGGTTGTTCGAGAGATTCACTTCGCGGTGGCTTCTGCCGGTGAACTTCCTGGCGCACAGTCTTTTGGTGGCGACGCATCCGTTTGGGGCCGTTTACAGCGGATGTGTTCTTGCCGGAGTTCTGCTGGCGGGTACGTTTGACAACCGGGGAAGGAAGATTTCGCTCTCGTTCGTGTTGAGTATCGTGGCTGGCTGGTGGCCTCTGCTCCTGTCGGTCACGGCGATGCGGAATTCCGCGGCCGTGGGCAAGCCGACGTTCTGGACGACGCGACCGCACCTCCGAGAACTTGTGGCTCCGTACACCTGTTTTAGTCCGTTGCTGAAGCGCGGCATGCTGGTCTTGCTCTTGCTGTCCTGCGTGCTGGCTGCGTTTGGCTGGATCAAGCTCCGTCCTGTTCGCGAGAGCCGCGCGCGACCTTTGCTCCTGCTGGCGGCGCCGCTGCTGCTTTCTCCGTGTTTGATTTTTCTCCTTTCGCAGGGCGGCACGTCGGTTTTCGTTGACCGATATCTGCTGCCGGTGGTTGTCGCTTACGCGGTCTATCTGTGTGCGATGTTTCGTCTGCTTGGGGACGCCCTGGCGCGTGTCTTTCCCGCGATTTTGGGGTTTGGGATCTCGGGGCGGGATTTTCGGAGATTGGCGAGTGGGGTGGTTGCGGCTCTGATCCTGCTCTTTCTCCGGCTGTATCCGCCGGAGTTCCGGCCGCCTCTCGACCACCCGGATGATGCGATTCTTGCTTTGCTGCCGAGCGGCCTTCCGGTCGTGTTTGAGCGGTGCGACACGTTTGACCAGATGCTCGCGTACCACCGCGACGGTCATCGATTTCTATATTTGCTGGATTGGGAGAACATTCTCTCGCCCGAGAGCCCGCGCGGGGAAGGCGCCAGTTATCACGAGATGGAGCACTGGCGCGAGCTTGGATACTTCTCCGGCTCGATCGTTCCGGCGGACCAGTTTTTTCCTGCCCGTGGTGCGTTTGTTGTCGTCGATGAGGAGCCGACGCATTGGTTTGATCGCAAGATTCGCAACCATGCCGAGTTCACGACGACGTTGCTGGGCGTAGACCGTCGCACGGCGGACCCGGCGAATGATGCTCGGGTGTGGCTCGTAGAGCCGAATACGTCGCCGGGGAGGCGTCGATGATGGTGCGGAGGGGGGACTTCATTGGGTCAGCCGTGTTTTGGCGGCCTTACATGATCAGCGCGAGTGCGGCGAGTTCTTTCTGCATGGACTGGATGGAGCAACCGACAGACTCGATGCGTGAGGCGGCGCTGCGTGCGGCCTGGTTGGAGACGCCGTAGCCTCGTCCTGAAAGGAAGTTACTGATGAGCTCTGCCGCTTGCCAGTGGTCCAGACCGGACTGGAGGAGATCCTGGCGGAGCGCGGACAGATCGGCCGCCGCAAACATTGTATTGGGTTGAACAAGGGAAACGTCCCGGGATTTTTCTGTCATGTATCCTCCGCCCAACTCTCTCCGACTCTGGTTTCGGGTGCCCGTCCTGATCCTTATCTGTTCTTCTTAGTTAGACGCTCTATTGAACCTGGAGCGGAATATGTTTTTGATCCCATTGTCACGGAAGTTACCAATTTCCCGAAAAGGGACGTTTAAATTGCCTCCGATGCGGTTCAGAAGGGGATTTGGAGCCGAATCTGCTTGTTGGACCAGAGAGGTAGCATGAAGGTAGCGCGGGAAAGAGGTTGAAGTTGACGCAGGTTCTGGATGGAGTCGCGATTGCGAGCGAGATTAAGGTGGAGGTGGGTGCGGAGGTGCGTGCGCTTGGGGAGCGCGGAATCCGGCCAGGTCTGGCGGTGGTGCTGGTAGGGCATGTGCCGGCTTCGGAGATTTACGTTCGGAGCAAGGTGAAGACCTGCGGCGAGCTTGGGATTTACTCCGAGATGCTGACGCCGCCGGAGACTGTGACCACGGAGGATCTGCTGGCGATGGTGGCGGACCTAAATGCGCGCGACGAGATTGACGGGATCCTGATTCAGCTGCCCTTGCCCAAGCATGTGGACACCAAGCGGCTGCTGGAGGCGGTGACGCCGGAGAAGGATGTGGATGGATTTCATCCTGTGAACGCGGGGCGCTTGCAGAGCGGGCAGGCGGCCCTGGCTCCGTGCACGCCGGCGGGCATTATGGAGGTGTTGCGGAGGTCCGGGATCGAGGTGGCGGGCAAGAGCGCGGTGGTGGTGGGGCGGTCGGACATTGTGGGCAAGCCCGCGGCGATGATGCTGCTGAATGCCTCGGCCACGGTGACGGTGTGCCACAGCCGGACGGTGGATCTGCCGCGGTACACGCGGGGGGCGGAGATCCTGGTTGCGGCGATTGGGCGGGCGGGCTTTGTGACGCCTGAGATGGTGCAGCCGGGGGCGGTGCTGGTCGATGTCGGCATCAATCGGGTGACGGACGCGGGAGAGCTGGAGCGCTTTTTTCCTGGGGACGAGGCGCGGGCGGCGACGTTTCGGAAGCGTGGGTCGACCGTGGTGGGCGACATTGATCCGGCGGCGTTTCGGATTTCGGGCGCGTATACGCCGGTGCCTGGGGGGGTGGGGGCACTGACGATTGCGATGTTGATGAAGAACACCGTGACGGCGGCGAAGCTGCGGCGCGGGATTGTGCTGTAAAGGCGGCGGCGATGCTGCGGGTCGGTTTGACGGGCGGTTTGGGAAGCGGCAAGTCGACCGTGGCGGCGATGCTGGGGAAGCGTGGGGCGCACGTGGTCGAAGCGGACGCTCTGGCACGGGAGATGATGCGCCCGGGAGAGGCGGTGTACGCGGCGATTGTTGCGCGCTTCGGGCCGGCTGTGGTGCGGGGTGATGGGGAGCTTGATCGGGCGGAATTGGCGCGGTTGGCGTTTGCGGGCGGGCGGGTGGAGGAGCTGAATGCGATCGTGCATCCGGCAGTGATCGCGCGACAGGCGGAGATCGCCGGGGAGATGGAGAAGAGGTCGCCGGGGACCGTGTTTGTGGTGGAGTCGGCGCTGATCTTTGAGACGCGGTTTGGTGGGGAGAAGGCGGATGCCGCGGCGGCGGGGAGCGATCGGGGGGCGTGGAAGGAGCGCTTCGATTGTTTGGTGCTTGTCACGGCTCCGGAAGAGGTGAGGATCGACCGATTTGTGCGGCGATCGTTGGGCGGGCGTGACCTGGAGGAGGAATATGTGGTCGCGGCGGAGGCGGAGGCTCGGCGGCGGCTCGGGCGACAGATGCCGGACGGGGAGAAGGCGCGATTTTGCGACTATATTCTTCGAAACGATGGCTCGCTGCCGGAGCTTGAGCGCGAGGTGGACGAGCTTTGGCCGAGGCTTGTCGGGAGAGTTGGATAGATGACCTCCGGGTCAGAGTGCCGGATCGGAACCGGCTCCGGCGCTGTGGAGCATTGCTCTGGGGGAGAACGGGAAGGCGTCGGTCTCGTTACAATAGTTCTGTGCGGGCCTAAAGTTTTCTGAGGTTCTGCCGATAAGAGAGATAGGTAGCCCGTTATGAAGATGCGTCCAGTTTTGCTTGTACTCCTGTTGCTTGGCGGCTTTTATTATCTGACGACGCGTGCGATGTCGACTGGAACGATGGCGCCGTGGTTGAAGGGGGCGATTCCTGAGCGGACCGGATCGACGGTCGAGACGGTGTCGGGGCCGCTTGGGACGTTTAATTTAACGGAGGCTTCGGCGGCGCCGGCCTACGACTCGGAGGAGCAGCAGAACATTGCGGTGTATCGGAAGGCTCTGCCGAGTGTGGTGAATATTACGTCGACGGCGGTGCAGTTTGACTTTTTCTACGGTCCCGTTCCGCAGCAGGGGCAAGGGTCGGGTTTCATTTTGGACAAGCAGGGCTTGATCCTGACCAACAATCACGTGATCGATAATGCGCAGCGCGTCGAGGTGATGCTCTCGGACAAGCACAAGTACAAGGCGCAGGTGATCGGCGTGGATAAGAATCACGACCTCGCGCTTCTGAAGATTTCCGCGCCGAATCTGGTGCCGGCCGTGCTTTCGGAGTCGAGTGGTTTGACGGTGGGGCAGAGGGTGTATGCGATCGGCAATCCGTTTGGTTTGCAGGGGACGATGACGCGCGGGATTATTTCTTCGATTCGGTCGATTCGGGGGCCGCAGAACAATCCGATCGAGGACGCGATCCAGACTGACGCTGCGGTGAACCCTGGGAACTCGGGTGGGCCGCTGTTGAACTCGAAGGGTGAGGTGATCGGGATTACGACGCTGATCGCCAATAACGGCGCCGACCAGAGCTCGGGGATTGGGTTTGCGATTCCAATTAACACGGCAAAGGCGGTGCTCGATGATTTTGCGCGGTATGGTCGGGTGCGGCGGCCCTCGATGGATGCGGTGTGGCTGCCGGTCGATCCTGAGACGGCGGAGCAGATCGGTCTGCCGGCGGATCACGGCGTTCTGATCGAGCGTGTGCTTCCCGGCGGGGCCGCGGAGAAGGCGGGACTTCGGGGTGGATCGCAGAGGGCCTACAAGGGCAACATTCCGGTGATGCTGGGCGGCGATCTAGTGGTCGCTATCGACGGCCAGGATGTTGCGAATCCGCAGGATCTGTCAGCGACTATGAACACCCATCGGGCGGGCGATACGGTGACGGTGACGATCTTTCGCGGGCGAAAGCAGATGGACGTTCGGGTCACGCTTGGGGATGCGAAGGAGCAGACGGGCGGACAGCAGACGTAAGGCAGAGGTTTGCAGGTGAAGAGTTGAAGCGGGACAGATTGCGCCGGTGCTGTCGCATGAGAGAGGGCTAAGAAGAGAGGGCACGTGGCAGAGGATCCGAAGAATTTCGACAGCGCCGAGTTTATTGCGCCGCGGAGCGCAGTGCGGGCGCAAGAGGATCCGTCGGCGCTGCTTGGCAGCACCTTCGGTCGTGCTGGATCCACGCGAGCTCTGGGCCCTGAGACTGAAGGGAATGCAGCGTTTCCACGGGCGATCGTTTACGGTGTCTTGGCGGCGATCGCGGGGTGTTTGCTGTATGCAGCGTTTACGATTGTGAGCCACATCCAGATCGGGTATGTGGCGTGGGTTGGCTTGTCGGAAAGGCGATCCTGGCGGGGTCGGGTGGGCGTGGCGGACGGCAGTACCAGATTGCCGCAGCGTTGCTGACCTACCTTGCCGTTTCGATGGCGGCGGTGGCGGAGCTGCTGTGGTCGCTGCACAAGTCTGGTACGGATGTTTCGCATCTGAGCGGACGGGGTGTGGCCGAGCTGGTCCGGTACGGCGTCCTGTCGCCGTTTCTGGAGTTGCGGGGCGGCGTGGGCGCGTTGATTGGCCTCTTTATTCTGTTTGTCGGCATGCGCGCTGCGTGGCAGATCAACCGTCCGACGGGAGCTCCGGGAGCGTATGCAAGCTGAGCGTGTGATGCCGTCGCAGGGGGCGGAGAGCAGGACTCCGGACCCGATCTATAACTGCCCGTTTTGCAGTCATTACATTGCACCGGGGACGCTTGCCTGTCCGGAGTGCGGATCTCTGGTCTACAGTGCACATCTGCGCGTGCTGGCCGAAGAGGCGAAGGAGCTGGAGCGCGAAGGCAAGTGGGTGGAGGCACGGGCGGCGTGGGGTCGCGTGATGCAATGGATGCCGGCCGGACATGCGCAGCGTCGGGCGCTTGAGGCGCATGTGGAGGGGATCGATGCGCGGCTGCGGGCGGGTGAGGACAAGAAGGCGAAGTGGACGAAACGGTTGGGTCCGCTGGCGCCGGTGGTGTTCTTTCTTGCAAAGGCGAAGAGTGCGTTCTTTCTCTTGTTCAAGCTCAAGTTTCTCCTGAGCTTTTTTGCCTTTTTCGGACTTTACTGGGCGTTGTATGGATGGAAGTTTGGCCTGGGGTTCACGGTTTCCATCCTGATTCACGAGACTGGGCATTATGTCGCGGTGCGGCGACGCGGCATGAAGGCCGACCTGCCGATGTTTCTGCCCGGTCTGGGGGCGTATGTTCGCTGGTACAACCAGGGGATGTCGCTGGACGTGCTGGCGGAGATTGCTCTGGCCGGGCCGCTGTTTGGGCTGTTGACGGCCGGGGCGTGCCTTCTGCTTTGGCACGGGACGCATCAGCCGATCTTTCGCGCCTTGACCTATGCGGGAGCGTGGCTGAACCTGATCAACCTGATTCCGGTCTTCGGGCTCGACGGTGCGCAGGCGACGTATGCTTTGAATCGGCTGCAGCGCGGGCTTGTCTTGGTGAGCTGCGTTGGGTTGTTCGCGATGATGCACGAAGGTGTGTTTCTCTTTATTGCAGCCGGGATGACGTGGCGCATGTTTACGCATGACGCACCGGAGCAACCGAGCACGCGGACGCTGTCCAGTTTTCTGGGGCTCTTGTTTCTTTTGGGAGCCATGGTGTACATGGTGCCGGCGGGGTCGGGTGGGCTGTTTCAGAGGTGAGGTTTGGGGGTGTCGCGCAGGATCTAAGCTGAGGGTGGAGTGTCGCGACGGACGTAACGGCGATCGCGCATTTCGTAGTCGCCACTGAGGACGCGGGCGACGGCTTCGGGGTAGGCGATGTGCTCAACCGCGAGGATGCGGGCGGAGAGCGTTTCGGGGGTGTCTGCGTCCTCGATCGGAACGGTTCGCTGAAGGATGATGACGCCGTGGTCCACGCGTTCGTCGACGAAGTGGACGGTGCAGCCTGCGACTTTCGCGCCGTAGTGGAGGGCCTGGCCCTGGGCGTCGAGGCCCGGGAAGGACGGGAGCAGGGATGGGTGCATGTTCAGGATGCGATCGGGGAAGCTCTGAATGAAGGCGGGCGTGAGGATGCGCATGTAGCCGGCGAGTAGGACGAGGTCGACCTGATACTGCCGGAGCAGAGCGACCATCTCAGCGTCATGTTCCGGGCGTTTTCGGCCGGTCGAGGGGACCGCGTGCGAGGGGATGCCGAGCTCGGCCGCGATGCTGAGGCCGGGAGCGTCGGGAATGTTGGAGAGGACGACGGCGATCTCGGCGCCTGGAATTTCGCCCTTGCGGACGGCCTGAGCGATGCTGACGAAGTTTGAGCCGCGACCGGAGAGAAGGACGCCTAAGCGACGCATGGGTTAGCCTCGGTCCCCATTTTAGGTCGGTTCTCTTGGGGCTTCGCCCCAGGCTTTCATGTTCGGGCCTTTCAGCCCCGAAGGACTGGGGGTACGCTTGTCGGAGATCGGTTCTAGGAAAGGTCTGAGTAGGTGCTTGCAAGCGTTTGCCGCCCCAGAGGAACAGCAGATTTCCCTTTTGGAATGACAACTAAGGGGGCAAGGGCAAAGGCAACTACTAGGGTCCTTCGCTTCGCTCAGGATGGCGGCGGTGAAATAAGCAAAGGCAGAAGCAGATTCCCTTCGGGAATGACAACCAGGAGGGCGAGGACAACTGCAGTTCGACAACTAGAGGAGCAGTTCCGTTCGGGAATGACAACAAGAAGGGGCAAGGGCAAGGCAGGCAACGGCAAGGGCAAGGCAGACGACGGCAATGGCAACGGCAGACGACGGCAATGGCAACTACATGGGTCCTTCGCTTCGCTCAGGGTTACGGCGGTGAAACAGGGCAAAGGCGAAGGCAGAAGCAGATTCCCTTCGGGAATGACAACCAGAAAGGCGAGAGCAAAGGCAGGGGCAGGGTAGGCAACGGCAACTACAGGGGTCCTTCGCTTCGCTCAGGATGACGGCGGTGAAACAAGGAAAGGCAGAGGCAACTGCAGATTCCCTTCGGGAATGACAACAAGAGAGAGGCGACAGCAAAGGCAAGGGCAACGGCAACAACGGCAACTTGATCAGACTTTCCGTGGTGCGGGAGTGTTTCTGTCGCGCTGCTATGCTCAGCGGATGCGATCTTTCATGATCTTTGTTGGGGTGCTCTCGGCTTTGGGGACGATGGCTGTGGGGCAGGCTCGAGACCAGAAGCAGGCTGCTCCGGCAACGGCTTTGACCGTGAAGGCGATCAATAGCCCGACGGACGGGACGCCGCCGCGGGGTGCGGTCTGGAGCCCGGATGGGCGGTTGCTGACGTTTGTGGTAGCGGAGAGCTCGCGTGGGCTGTCGGTGGGCAAACCCGGCGATATTGTGCAGGTGGAGGTGGCGACCGGCAGGATGGGCGTGCTGGTGACGGCGGCTCAGATGAACGCGCTTGGGACCAAGGAGGTGAACGAGAAGGATCGCGACCATCGCGCGCGTTACGGGATGGCGTCGTACCTGTGGTCGGGCGATTCGAAGTACCTGTTGCTGGATAAGGGTGGGTTGCTCTGGTTGTGGGATCTCGGGAAGGCGACGGGGTCGCTGGTGGTCGATACGAGGTCGGGTTCGGGCGAGGATCCGAAGTTTTCTCCAGACGGCAAGTCGGTCTCGTATTTGCGCGATCACAACTTGTATGTCCATCCGGTGAATGCGGGCGGCGGTGGAGAGGTCGCGCTAACGACGACACCGGCCGCCGGTGCGGACGCGGGCGCGATCCTGAACGGCGAAGTGGACTGGGTCTACCTGGAGGAGTTGGACGTCCGAACGAATTATGCCTGGTCGCCGGATTCGAGCGCGATCGCGTACGTGCAGATGGACGAGCGGAAGGTGCCGCAATATCCCATTGAGGATTTCTTGCCGACGCATGCGACGGTGGACTGGCAGCGGTATCCGCAGCCGGGCGATCCGAACCCTAGGGTGCGGGTTGGCGTCGCGGGGGTGACGGGCGGAGCGACGACCTGGATTGATGTGCCGATCAGCATGGGCAACGACTACATTCCCCGGTTTGGCTGGACTGATCGCGATACGGTGTGGGTGGAGGTGCTGCGACGCGATCAGAAGCGGATGGACGTGTACCTGGCGGATCGCCGGACGGGAGCTTCGCACCTGCTGTACACGGAGACCGATCCGAAGTATCTAGACACGAACTACGACGTGGATTTCCTGCCGCACGGGCAGTTTTTGCGGAGGAGTTGGCATGACGGGCATACGCATTTGTACTTGTATGGGTTCGACGCCGGGCACCCACTCGCGGCGGAGGCGAAGCTGGTTCGTCAGCTGACGGAGGGCGACTTTGAGGTGTAGACGGTGAGTGTGCCGCAGGGTCCCGGTGGGGTGGATCAGGTGTACTTCACCTCAAATGAGGGATCGCCGCTTGAGACGAACCTTTGGGTGGAGAAGCTTAACGGCTCCGGGAAACGGCGTTTGACGGCGGGACAAGGCTGGCATGGAGTGAACGTTTCGCCGGATGGGCGGAGTTTTGCGGATGAGGCGAGTGCGCTCCTGACGCCGCCGACGCTGCGACTGTGCCGGACGGAAGCCGAAGGACAATGTTCCCAGCTATGGAAGTCAGCGGCGGTGGCCGAGGCAGCGGGAACGAGCACGCGCTTGGTGACGTTGAAGGCTGCCGACGGTGTGACGACGATGTATGGTGTGTTGACAGCGCCGCTTGGCGGCGGCAGACACACGGTGCCTGTGATCCTAAATCCATACGGTGGACCACTGCCAACGGCCGGTGTCGCCGATCGCTGGCGTGGCGCGGGGCTCCGGTTCAATCAGCTTTTGGCGCAGCATGGATTTGCGGTACTGACGGTCGATAATCGCGGTTCGGGTGGTCGCGGGCGCGACTTTCAGCAGGCGGCGTACCGGAACTTCGGGCCTGTGCAGTTTGCCGATCAGATCGCGGCGCTCGACCAGACGCTGGCGGCGAATGAGCAGCTTGATCCCGATCGGGTCGGCTGGTGGGGGTGGAGTTGGGGAGGGAACTTTACGCTGTATGCGATGACGCATACGGGCCGGATTCGGGCGGGGGTGGCGGTGGCTCCAGGGAACACGGACCAGCGCAATTACGACTCGGTGTATGTGGAGCGGTACCTTGGGCAGCCGGCGGCCGAGCCGGAGGTGTATCGGGCGGCGAATACCAATGACGTCGCAGCGAAGTTGAAGGGGCGCGTTCTGATCGCGCAGGGGACGGGGGACGACAACGTGCACATGGAGAATGCGTTGCAATTTGTGCAGGCTCTGATCACGGCGGAGATCCCGTACGATCTGCAGATGTTTCCGCGGCTGACGCACTCGTTGGCTGGGACGCATGCGCGGAATGAGCTGTATGAGCGGATTGTGTTTCAGTTTGAGACTTACTTGAAGCCGTAGAACTCGATGATGGTGATTCTGCGGGGATGAATAGGTTGTGACCTGATGAGAGCTCCACTTAGGCAAGTTTTGCTTGCGTTCTGAGCGGCGGCTTGATTTATTTGCCGATGCAGAAGGTGGAGAAGATCTGTTGCAGGATTTCTTCGGTGGTGGTCTGGCCTGTGAGGGTGTCGAGGTGGTTGAGGGCTTGGCGGAGGTCGAGGAGGATAACTTCGTGCGGCAGGCCTGTTGGGATCTCGGCTTTGACTTGCTTCAGGACCTTGAGTGCGGAGGTGATGGTGTCGTGCTGACGGAGGTTGGTGACCAGACCTGATTCGGCGGGGATCTCTTGGGCTGTGATGACGGCGACGATGGCGGCGCGGAGATCTGTGAGGCCATGACCGGAGAGGGCGGAGACTTTGATGACCGGAGCGGGGGTGAGGCTGGCTCGATCCAGTGCCGGAGGGCGGTTGGCTTCCTGGACGAAGTTCGTTTGGAGGAGATCCATTTGGAGGAGATCCATTTGGACGGGATGTATTTGAACGAGGTCCATTTTGTTGCAGGCGATCAGGAGAGGGCGGTCGCGCAGATTGCCGAGGAGATCCATGATTTCGGGCGGAACGGCTTCGGTGGCGTCGATGACCAGGAGGATGATGTCGGCGTCGGCGAGGACCTCTCGTGTCTTTGCGATGCCGATCGCTTCTGCTTCGTCGGTTGCGGTGCGGAGGCCTGCGGTGTCGATGAGTCGGACGGGGATGCCGTCGAGGGCTAGCTCGTCCGTGACGAGGTCTCGCGTTGTGCCGGGTGCGGCTGTGACGATGGCGCGCTGTCGCTGCAGGAGGGCGTTGAAGAGCGAGGACTTGCCTGCGTTTGGACGACCGACGATGGCGAGGGAGAAGCCGTCGCGGAGAATTTGACCAAAGCTGTAGGTCTGCTCCAGGGCGGCGAGGGGATGGCAGATGTCTGCGAGCGATCGACTGATCTGGTGTGCGGAGAGGAGGTCGATGTCGTCTTCGGCGAAGTCGATGCCGGCTTCCATGGTGGCGATGAGTTCGATCAATTGCTGTTTGATGGGGCGGATGGATCGGGACAGAGCTCCCTCGAGTTGACTGGCGGCGACGCGCGCCTGGCGGAGGGTGCTTGCCTGGATGAGATCGTGGACGGCTTCGGCCTCGACGAGATCGAGGCGACCATTGAGGAAGGCGCGTTGGGTGAACTCTCCGGGTTCGGCTAGGCGGGCGCCGAGGCTGACGGTGGATCGCACGATGTGCGCGAGAATGACGGGCGAGCCGTGGGTGGCGATCTCGACGACATCTTCGGCGGTGTAGGAGTGGGGGGCGGCGAAGAAGGTGACGATGGCCTCGTCGAGGGGCGCACCGGTCTCGGGATCGAGGACGTGGGCGAAGCGGGCCTTTGCATGGGTAGCGGGCGGATCGATAGGGACGAGGGAGAGCGCGATGGGGAGAGCACGGCTGCCGGAGAGCCGGACGATGCCGATGCCGCCACGGCCGGGAGGCGTGGAGATGGCTACGATCGTGTCTGTGGAATCCACCGGATCTGTCGGAGATGTCGTAGACACGTTTTCTTTGGGTAGAGCTCGATGGGTCAAAGCACCTCGATCTGGAGGGTACCGGAAGTTTCGGTGTTGTTCTCTCCGTCTGATGGACAGGATAGAGCAGGCGGGTATGGCTGCGTCGCCACGCCAGCTGGGACGCAGGCACGGTCCGCTTGGGCCGGGCGCGGCGTAAGATGGGGGCTGTGGCGGCGTACTTTTCCGAGGCGGGTCTGCGGTTTTTGCGGGCGTTGAAGCGCAACAACAACCGTGAGTGGTTTGGCGAGCACAAGGGAGTTTACGAAGCGGAGGTGAAGACGCCGATGCTGGAGATCGTTGCGCGCGTGAATGACT
The DNA here is from genome assembly GCA_965277145.1 of Acidobacteriaceae bacterium. GTDB lineage: Bacteria > Acidobacteriota > Terriglobia > Terriglobales > Acidobacteriaceae > Edaphobacter. Next base: position 3,429,503 of record OZ255717.1, on the reverse strand, counting down.
TTCTGCTCGACTTTGCGCCCCAGCATGTTCGGCCACCGCACAAGGCGGTAATGCGGATCTATCGCGATATCCGGTTTAGCAAGGATAAGCGGCCGTATAAGACGCACGCGGCGGCGTGGTGGGCGAGAGATGGTCTGGAGAAGACGTCAGGGGGCGGATTTTACCTCGAAGTGAGTGGGGACGCGGTGACGATGGCGGCGGGTGTGTATATGCCTGAGCGCACGCAGTTGCTGGCGATACGACAGCACATTGCAGCGCACCACGAAGATCTTCGAGCGCTGCTGGGGGAGCCTGAGCTCAGGTCGAGGTTCGGGATGTTTGAGGGCGCGGCTTTGAAGCGGTCGCCCAAAGGTTTTGAGCATTGCACGGACGCGATGGACCTGCTGCGATGCACGCAATGGGGTGTGAGCGCGACGGCTCCGACGACGATGGCGAAGCGGTCGGAGCTTGCAGAGGAGGTTGGCGAGGCGTTTCGGATCGCGGCTCCGGTGGTGGCGTTTCTGAATGCGCCGTTGCTTCCGAGAGTGGCGCGAAAGGCTCTCTTTTAGAGACCAAATGCAGCAAAGCCCGATGAATACTGCTAAAAACCGGGAAATGCCTGAGAAAGCCCAGTAAACCCAGCAAATCTTGTTGACAATGCCTTATAAAAGGCTGAAGGTGAAGGCGGCGGTGTTGCTCCAGGGACGCGTTTTGACTGAAAGTGCGAAGCGTTTTAGGTTGTGCTTCGCCCCGGAAGTGGAACGATCGAGCGATCACACACCCAGAGCAGGATATTTGAACTTCAAGGAGAGTTACGATGGCAAAGGGCATGACGAAGACTGCGTTGATTCGCGCGATGGCAGAGAAACTTGAGTTGACCACGAAGCAATCGGCGGGGTACTTGCAGCTGCTTGCGGACACGGCAGTGCGAGAGACGAAGAAGAATGGGGAATTCACCATTCCTGGGATCGGCAAACTTGTGAAGGCCGAACGGAAGGCACGCGTGGGACGCAATCCGCAGACCGGAGAAGCGATCAAGATCAAGGCGAAGACGGTGGCGAAGTTTCGTATATCGAAGGCCGCGAAGGACGCTATTGCCCCAGTGAAGAAGTAGATTCCTTGCGGCGTTTTGAGAGTTTGTAGACATAGATTGAGCATGGCTCGTCGCCCATCTTGCTGAAGGTGACGGGCCATTGCTGCTTCAGGGTGAATAAAGGTTTCTGTTAGGGCGTTGGCCAGATTGCTTGGACGACGAGAGACGCTCCGAAGGCGACGAGGACGGCCTGGAGCAGCAGGTCAGCGTTGTATCGGGAGCCGAGAGTGGCGAAGGCGAGGGCGACGCCCCAGAAGTAGAGTTGTTGGAGTGACGACTTGCCCCAAGAACCTGCTGCGCGTTTCGGGGAAGTGTATGGTTTGAGCTTCGGCAAGAATCGGCTGACTTTCCGGGTGTAGTCGAGGTAGATCTGCCCGAATCTGGCGGTCAGGAAGGCTTCCTCGCCGATGATGAGCGCGCTCTGTAAGAGGATCACGGCCACGATGCTGAAGGTTGCGCCGGAGGGCGTCATGAGGAGTGCGAGCGCGACGGTGTGCAACAGGGTTCCCGCGTATAACGGATTTCGCAGATGTGCGTAAGGCCCTGCGGTCACCGCAGATTTGGCCTGCATGCTGGAGCCGCGGACGGTGCCTGGAGGGACATGCACTCCGGCCCACGTGCGGAGCAAGGCAGCCCCGATGGCGGCGGTCGTCGCGAGTGCCAGAAGAGCGACGATCGCAGACTGAAAAGCCATCCAGCCTGTACTACTTGCTTGTTGGGCCAGGAGCAACCAGACGCGTTGGCGGGATAGATGAAGCGGGACATTCCACGGCGCCCAGAAGGCGAGGACGTAGATCGCGAGCAGAATCCAGAGTCGAAGCTGAAATGTTTTATGCAGAAAAGGTGATCCTTGGCGGGCGGCGACTAGGCAGCATAATGTAACCAGGACTGTTACATGCTTTGAAGTTATTGAGAGTCGGCGGCCCGTTCGTTGAACGCTTTTAGGAGGGTATCGAAATCCTCGACGCTGGCGTATTCGATGATGACGCGACCTTTACCGTTGCGGTCCGCAATGCGGACCTTGAGGCCCAGGGTACGTTGCAGCTTCTGCTCTGCATCGCGAACGTTGGCGTCCTGGGCGGCGGGGGCTCGAACGGTCTGCTTGTCGGCGTCCATATCCGGCTGGAGAAGGTTTTTGACGAGGGCTTCCGTTTGGCGGACCGACATCCCCTGAGCTACCACCTTTTTTGCCACGGAGGCGATTTGATCTGGAGTGGGAAGGGATAAGAGAGCTCGAGCGTGGCCGAAGGAGAGTTCGCCAGCTTCCACGCTGTTCTGGACGGCGTCGGGAAGACGAAGCAGCCGAAGGAAGTTCGCGACGCTTGTACGGTCCTTGCCGGTTCTTTGGGCGACCTCGTCCTGAGTCAGTTTGAAATTGGTACTGAGTCTTTGAAAAGCGCGGGCCTGTTCCATTGGGTTTAGGTCCGCTCGTTGCAGATTTTCGACGATGGTCATTTCAAGGGTTTGCTCGTCGGAGACTTTGCGGATGATTGCCGGCAGGGTCTGCTTTCCTGCTTTTATGGATGCGAGAAGTCTACGTTCGCCCGTAATGAGCTGATATCGACCCGATGCTAGCGGACGAACCACGACCGGCTGGACCACGCCGCTGGCCGCAATAGAGCCGGCTAATTCTGCCAGGGACTCCTCATCAAAGCGGGTTCTAGTCTGGAAGGGGTTTTTTTCGATGGACTCAATCGGGATTTCGAGCGGCTCGCCGAGGGTAGCGGGATGCATCTCAGGGTCTTTGGGGCGGATGAGAGTGTCCAAGCCGCGCCCGAGGGCCTTGCGCTTGGGATCGGGAGCTGGTTGTGGCATGGAACCTCTTATCTGAAGTATGTGATCTAAAGGCGTACGGGAGCTTCGCGGGCGGACTGGCTTTTGCGGCTGGGTCGTGCCATCTTGTTTCGATCGAGGAGTTCGGTCGCGAGTTCCTGGAATGCGATCGCGCCACGGGAGCGCGGATCGTAGACGGTAATGGGCTTGCCATGACTGGGCGCTTCGGCTAAGCGGATGCTGCGTGGGATAGTGGTTTTGAAGAGCTTGGGGCCGAAGAAGCTTTGCAGGTTGTGGGCTACTTGCTGAGCGAGGTTCGTTCTATCGTCGTACATCGTGAGCAGTACGCCTTCGAGGGAGAGTTCGGGATTGAGGGATTGTGAGACGCGGTCCAGGGTGTTCATCAGCTCGGAGATACCTTCCAGTGCAAAGTACTCGGCTTGGACAGGGACGAGCAGCGTATCTGCCGCGGTTAGGACGTTAAGCGTGAGTAGATCGAGTGCGGGCGGGCAGTCCAGGATGAGGAAGGAGTAAGTACTTCGGATGGTTTCGAGGGCGGTTTTTAGGCGATACTCGCGGTCTTCCATGTGCACGAGATCGAGATTGGCGCCGATGAGGTCCTTGCCGGCGGGGATTAGGCCGAGATTCGGGACCTCGGTTGCCAGCACGGCTGATGTGGCGTCGGCGCGGCCGAGGATCAGGTCGTAGACATTGGGTTGCGTCAGTTTCGACATACTAAGGCCGCTTGTTGTGTTTCCCTGCGGGTCGCAGTCGACGAGGAGTGTAGGGATGTTTTTTTGCGCGAGAGCTGCGGAGAGATTGATCGCTGTAGTCGTTTTTCCTACGCCGCCTTTTTGGTTCACAATTGCAATAATTTTGCTGCTGGCTGATTTGGCGTGAGCTGGTGCTGGTGCCGACATCATTCGAGGGTAGCGTGACATAGTGCTGAGCGCAATGTTGGTGATGCTGTTCCACGTGGAACATTTTAGGCTAGTTCTGATCTAAGCATGAAGTGCGAAATCGTCCGAGCGTCTGGTTCCACGTGGAACATCTAAGACGCTTGGTCAGAGACCCGACTGAGAATCACGAGCGCTTGATGAAGGCGCGTCGGCACTGGAAGCACGGTAGCACTGTAGGCGGTTGTCTGCTGAAGCTCAGGCGCCAACCTAGCCGAGGTGAGGATCGCGATCAGTGTTGGACGGAGTTTCAGCGCCACGCGAATGGCATCGGCCATGGAATCGACAGCGCGCATCGTTATCGCAACCGGGGTTTGAACGGGCCAGACCTCAACGCGATTTGGCCAAATCTCGCAGTGTATGCCCAGAACACGGATGACCTCCCGTAAGAAGCTGACCTTTTTGTGTTGAGACTCGGCCAACGTAATCGTCCACTGCGGACAAAACAGCTTCGCCGGTAGACCTGGGAATCCGGCACCGGAGCCAAAGTCGAGGATGTTCCCTACACTGACCATGTAGGAGGCAATCTGCTGGGCCAAAAAGAGGCTTTCGCCGAAGTGTCTTCGGACGATTTCTTCTGGATCTGTGATGGATGTGAGGTTTGTGCGTTGGTTCCAGCGAATCAGGAGATCTAGATACACCGCAAGCTGCTCAAAGAGTAGGTCGGTCGCAAGGCAGCTACTTTTGACTGCCTCTTCGGAAGTTTCGATGAAGGGCTGGAGCAGCGTTCTGATCTGCGACGAGCTGAGCGGGGGTTTACCGGCCGGCATCGGTGGTAGCCGATCGCCGCTTTCGGGATGGTGAGCCGCCTTGGAGCTGCGCGGCGTTCAGGACTACACGACGGAAGAGCGCTCTCGATTCAGGGCTTGCCTGGAAGGAACGCTCGGGGTGCCACTGGACGGCGAGCACGAGCCGGTGTTGCGAAGCAGGGTTCGTTGCGCTGAGCTCGATCGCTTCTGGGATCCGGTCTTCTGTGCTCCAGGCCGTAATTCGGAGATTCTTGCCCACGGTATCGATTGATTGATGGTGGCTCGAGTTTACGAGAAGGCGGTGCGGAGCCGACCTTTCGGTCGATGGTGGAGCGCAAATGGAGCCCAACTCTGAACCCTGCGCTACATCTACGGTGTGCGCTACGGGCAAGGTTGGTCCTGCGCTATGATCCACCGGTCCCTTGGCAATGTCTTGGATCAGGGTGCCGCCGTAGTAGACGTTCATGGACTGCATTCCGTAGCAGATGCCTAGAACCGGCGCGTCTTGCAGATGGGCGTGGTTCAGGATCGCCGAATCTATGTTTTCGCGGAGGCGGTCTGGTGCGGCGGCACCCTGACAAGATCGACCATACCGCGCCGGGTCTACGTCGGATGGACTTCCTGGGAGGACGAAGCCGGCACAGGTTGCAAGTACGGCTGAGAGGCTTGGGCCGTCGTCCATGAGCGAGATCTCGACGGGAGACCCGCCGGATCGGGCGACTGCCTCCGCATATGTCGACCAATACAGATCGTTGTAAACCAGATCGTTAGATGTCGGAGTGGGTATGCCGATACGCGGCATCACTGGGCGAGCTCTTTCGGTTGAGCGGTGGTCGCGAATGCCGGGCCCTGTTGGGTGTAGGCCATGTAGGTTGTTGAAATCCTATCGCGGACCTCTGCGGTAAGATCTTCCGCGGCGTTGGAGGATTTACCGGCTGTGGAGATCGGACTGCCGATGACTAGGAGCAGTGGACGCGGCTGGAGGTGATAGGTGTGCATGGGCAGCAACTCATATGTTCCGATGAGGGTAAGTGGGATGAGGGGTACCTGGGCCTTGATCGCCATGAAGGCACAACCGGGGAGGAAGCCATGAGGAAGGCCGTCTGGGGATCGACCGCCTTCGGGGAAGATGACGAGGGGCATTCCGGATTTTAGAGTGTCGATTCCGCGGCTAAGACTCGCGATGGCCAGTCTTTTACTGCTCTGGTCGACGGGCACCTGGCCCGACCGTCGTAGGTGCCAGCCGATAAAGGGGATCTTCCACAAGGAGCGCTTGGCGAGGATTCTGAACTGAAATGGAAGTTTCGCGAAGACGGTGGGTGTGTCCATGTAGCTGAGGTGATTGGAGGCGTAAACGGCAGCACCGAGCCTGGGCAGGTTCTCCAATCCGAGCACTTTGACGGGAGAAAAGCTGATCCGGAGGAGAGTTTTTGCCCAGATGCGTGCAATTCGATGCTGCTGTCGCCCACTCTGGTCCCAGAGCGAGCAGGTAAGCGAGATGATGCCGAAGATGGTGGTGGAGATGAGAATCAACGGGGTGAGTACGAGATAGGTCAGCCAACGGGCGGCTCTGGACGCTTGCTTCGGCTGCTCGGGAGGGAACGCTGGCGTGACAATTTCGCTCACGCGGCCTCCGCTAATAGCCGGCGAATGGAGCCAATCAGGTACACGGAGCCGGTCACGACGATGAGGCCGTGTGCTGGGGTTACCTGGAATGCTAGTGTGAGGGCCTCCGCGACGGTGGGGGCTGGCAGCGCGGGAATGTCGAGAGTTTCGGCGGCTCCGATCAGGTCCTGGAGGTTTGTAGCCCGGGGGCTATCGATCGGAGCAAAGATAATGTGGTCCGACGCTCGGTCGTGCTGCGAGCGGTCGAAGAGCGGGAAGAGGATCTGGGTCATCTCTCGAAGATCTTTATCCTGCAGGCAGGAGAATAGGAGAGTGCGCGGTCGGGAGGGGGACTCCTGGGCGATCGCTGCGCGGAGGGTCCAGGCCCCTGCGGGGTTGTGGGCTACGTCGAGCAGCACGTCTGGATGGTTTGGCGTGCGCACCAACTCAAGGCGTCCTGGCCAGTGTGTGGCGCGGATGCCGTGTTCTATAGATGCGTTCGGGATATTGTAACCGTGTCTGTTACGTAACTCATCGACGGCCGTGATTGCAAGAGCAAGATTCCGCTGCTGATGGTGTCCTTTCAGAGGAGAGTCGACGTGAACGGGCGTGCCATCCAGGGTAAGGTGGTACTGGTTTCGGTCGGGGCTGATCACGGAGGCCGGCTGAGACAGGGGCTGATCTGAACGGGTGGGCGTACCCGGTGTTTCGACCGGCCTGCCGTGGTTTGGCGGCAGATAGGCGGCTGCGTTGACGGCTCGCAGGTCTGGCATGGTCGCGGCGATCTCGCCGATGATCCGGTTGGCTTCGGGATGTTGTGGGAGTGTGATGAGAGTGCCTTGCGGGCGAAGGATTCCGGCCTTCTCGCGGGTGATCTCCGCAATGGTGCGGCCGAGGTAGTCCTGATGATCGAGCGAGATATCGGTGATGACCGAGAGGATCGGATCGACGATGTTGGTCGCGTCGAGCCGACCGCCGAGACCAACTTCGAGGATGGCGATCTCGGTCTTTTGTTCCGCGAAGTAGAGGAAGGCGACCGCGGTGAGCATTTCAAAGAAGCTGGGATGGTGAGGCAGGGTGGCGTCTCTGGTCAGGATCTCGGCGATATCGTCGACTTTGAAGTAGAGGCGGGCGAAGTCGCGGTCGGGTATGAGGCGTAAGGGGAGGGGACCGCTCTCCGGCGATGGCTGGAGGCTCGTCTGGGCGCTCATTTGGATGCGTTCGTTGACGCGAACGAGGTGAGGCGAGGTGTACAGACCTGTCCGGTAGCCTGCTACGGCGAGGATGCTTGCGAGTGTTGCCGCGGTTGAGCCCTTCCCATTGGTGCCAGCGATGAGGACGGACTGGAAGGCGGTCTGAGGATCTCCGAGCGCCTTCGCGAGTGCTCGCATGTGGGCGAGGTCGAACTTTCGGCGTGCCGTATCGGAGTGCGTGGGCGACAACTCGTGGCCAAGAGCGTAGAGGTGATCGATCGCAGAGGAGTAAGACATCGCTGTATTCATTTTAGGCGAGCCGTCTCTCTTGTGTCGGGCGGAGCGAGGTCGGCGGTAAGTACCTCGAAGGTGTTAGTAGAAATGCTGAAGGGACACTAGAAGAACGGGCTGATTGTGCCGATAGAAGGAATACGCTGATCGATTGTCGAGTTTGACAAGCGAGAAGCGGACACTACGACCTGAGGGCAACGACTCTCGGGCTTATCGAGGAGGATGTATGCATGCTGTGCTGGCGGTTTCATTCGGTCTAATCGCTGTGGCTCCCTTTATTGGGCGCTGGAGAGCAAACGTCTGGTTACAGGCGCGTACGCCTGTTCGAGAGGCGATGGCGCCCAACAATGTCATCGAGATTGCGTAGTTCTAACAGCTGAAAAGACAAGGGTCGCGTCCAACCAGACGCGGCCCTTGTTATTGGAGCTTTAGATTGGGCGCGCTTTGGACGCGAGACCGCCCGCCCCCGTTGTTTGGGGCAGGCGAGCTTGCGGGTGCGCTGGTTGCACTTCGGTGAGTTTGGTTAGATTTAGCCGCGATGGTCGAGACGGTGGCGGGTCGGCACTCTTCGGATTCCGGAGAGTCCGCCGAGGAGAGCCGCTGCGGAGAACTGCGCGGGTCCTAGCCACTCCGGGACGTTGAAGGCGATGTCTGGATGTGCGGCCGGGGATCTATCTGTGGTGTGATGGCTGGCGAGCGCCGCGTCGATGCGGCGTCGCATGTTGTCGCGTTCGGAGGCGACGGGGCGCTCCCAGTAGAGACGAAATCCCTGATCGCAGACGGTGCAGTAGATATCCTGGCGATCTTCTGATTTTCTAACTAGAACCTGCATTGGTTTCCTGTCATCGGGGATTGGTGTTCTTCCCGCTAACGAGACGATAAGTCCTTTCAACGCAGGAACATATACACCGAAGGTAGTAGACGCGGACGTTGAATGCGGATGCCTCTGGGTTTGAGCAGGGCGGAGCGAGACTCGCGTCTAGAGTTCCGTTTTGCGAAGGCTTTTGATTTCGTGATTGGAGAGGCAAACGGATATGCTGGGGACGTGAGCGATGAACAGATATCGGTGCAGTTGCCCGACGGTTCCGTGCGTCGGGTACCCAGGGGCACGACTCCTTTTGAGATAGCTACGAGCATTTCGCCCCGTCTGGCGGCGGCGGTGGTTGTGGCGCGCATTCGGCCGCTCGCGGAGCGCGCTGATGAGGGGTTAGGAGCGGTTGATACGGCTGAGAGTGAAGAGGGGATGTACGGTGACGCGCAACGGGGAGAGCGACTGGTGGATCTATCGGCGCCTCTCGAGGAAGATGTGGCGCTTGAACTGCTGAAGGAGACGGAGGAAGCGGCGTTGAAGGTGCTGCGCCACTCCTCTGCGCATGTGATGGCGACGGCGATTCTTGAGCTTTATCCCGAGACCAAGCTTGGGCACGGGCCGGCGACTGAGCAGGGATTTTTCTATGATGTGTACCGCGGGGCGCCGTTTACCGAAGAGGACTTAGCAGCGATCGAGCGAAGGATGGCGGAGGTGGTGGCGCGCGACGAACCCTTTGTACGAGAGGAGGAGCCGCGGGAGAAGGGTTTGGCCGATTACAAGCAACAGGGCGAGTTCATGAAGGTGCACTTTATCGAGCGGTTTACCGAGCCTGGACAGGAGATTTCGCTGTATCGGAATGGAGATTTCACGGATTTTTGTCGAGGTCCGCACCTGCCCTCGACGGGACGTGTGAAGGCGTTCAAGGTGATGAGTGTTGCGGGCGCGTACTGGCTGGGAGACGAGAAGAATCAGCAGCTGCAGAGGATCTACGGGACGGCATTTTTCACGGCGAAGGATCTGGACGCACATTTCCGGCGTTTGGAAGAGATCAAGGCGCGGGACCACCGTGTGCTTGGCAAGCAGATGGACCTGTTTTCGATCGAGGACGTGGCGGGCGCGGGCCTGATTTTCTGGCACCCGAAGGGTGGCCTGATCCGGAAGTCGATGGAGGACTGGATGCGGGAAGAATGTATCCGTCGCGGTTACGATATGGTTTACACGCCGCACATTATGCGGCGCGAGCTTTGGAAGACTAGCGGGCATGAGGGTTTTTACGGGCAGAATATGTATCCGCCGATGGAGCTTGACGACGCGGAGTACCGTTTGAAGCCGATGAATTGTCCGGGGCATATTTTGATTTACAGGAGCCGTCCGCGGAGCTACCGGGAACTTCCGATTAGGTATGCGGAGCTGGGCAATGTGTATCGGTATGAGCGGTCGGGGACGATGCACGGGTTGTTGCGAGTTCGCGGGTTTACCCAGGATGATGCGCATATCTTCTGCACGCCGGAGCAGATTGAGGACGAGGTGGTGGGGTGCATCGATTTTGCGCGGAGCGTCTTGGAGACGTTTGGATTTGCGGATTTTAAGGTTGAGTTGTCCACCTGGGATCCGAAGGACGCGAAGAGCTACACGGGAAGCGCAGAGAACTGGGAGCTTGCGATTGGATCGCTTCGGAGCGCGCTGGACCGCCGGGAAATTCCGTATCGGACGATTGCTGGGGAAGCAGCGTTTTATGGGCCGAAGATCGACATCAAGCTGGTGGACGTGCTGGGGCGATTGTGGCAGCTATCGACCGTGCAGTTCGACTTCAATCTGCCGGAACGGTTCGATCTGGAGTACACGGGCGAGGATGGCGGGAAGCATCGGCCGGTGATGGTGCATCGTGCGCTGTTTGGGTCGGTTGAGCGTTTTTTTGGGGTGTTGATCGAGCATTACGCGGGGGCTTTCCCGATGTGGCTGGCACCTGTGCAGATTGGGATTGTGCCGATCTCCGAAAAGCATGTTGAGTACGCGGAACGGGTGAAGTTGCGTTTGCAGGGGGCGGGTCTGCGCGTTGAGGTGAATTCTCGGAACGAGAAGATGAATGCGAAGATTCGGGAGTTTACGATGGAGAAGGTCCCGTTCGTTCTTGTGGTGGGAGACAAGGAGATGGCGACGGAGGCGGTGAGTGTGCGGACGCGCGGCAAGGGCGACGAGGGAAGCGTGTCGATGGAGGGATTTCTGGAGCGAGCGACGGGGCTGGTTGAGACGCACGCGATCGGGCTATGACGAAGATCTTTACGCTGCGGGATGAGATTGCGGTGCGGGCTCCGATCGAGCGATGTTTTCTGCTTTCGACCAGCGTCGAGATTGTCCAGAAGGAGTTGGGGATGCGTCCGGTTGCGGGGCGAACGAGCGGCCTGGTGAGGGGGGCCGACACGATCTTGTGGAAGGGATGGCAGCTCGGCCTGCCGCAGTTTCATCAGTCTTTGATCTCAGCTTACGAGCCGTACTGCTTCTTTCAGGACACGATGCTGAAGGGTCGGTTCAAGAGCTTTCAGCACGATCATCGTCTTGAAGATCGCGAAGACGGCACAGTTCTGCTGCGGGATGAGTTACGATTTTCCTTGCCTTTCGGCGTTGCTGGGCAGACGTTTGCCCGATTGGTGATGGCGCCGCATATTGCTGGACTGCTCCGGCGACGCTTCTGTCTGCTGAAGGAGATTGCGGAGGGCGAGGCATGGCGAGGGTATCTTTCGGACTCTGGACCTCTGCTTTCCTGAGGAGTTTGCTGTGCTCCGATCTCGAGATTCGCTGCTTTAGTTCTTGGCTGCTGTTCTGGCCTGGGCTCCGCGCATCTAGACTAGAAGGGCTGAAGCTAGTCTGGAAGGCGAAGGCAGGAGCAACGGCAACATGTGCGTGGAGAAGCGGTGCGCGCGCAAACGGACGGCCGGATATTGGCTATACTCGCCGAAGATGTTTTTGGCTGGCGATCGACGATTCCCAGTTGACCATGTGCTTTCTCTGATGGAGGCAGGCGCGGGCCAAGCTGCTGCTGAGAAGGCGGGCATCGGAAAGGTGCTGCTGCGCGCACAGGTCGAGCGATTCTGGTGGAGACTGTACGACTGACGACGATGATCAACGCACCGGTGGAGCGCTGCTTTCGGCTCGCAATCAGTGTTGACGTACAGCTGCGCGCTGCCGGCAAGGCGGCCCGGGTGGAGCGCGGCCTCAGCTCAGGTCTGCTGAGTCCGGGGGACGAGGTAAGCTATCGCGGTCTGCGGGTGAGCCGGCGGTATACGATTCTGGTCGATGAGTGGAGGCCGTACACGTACTTCGGCGATGTGCGACTGGATGGGGCTTTTGCGAGGTTCGAGCACAGGCACCACTTCTCGACGATGGACGACGGTACGTGGATGCGGGAGGAGATCCGGTTTGCGCTTGGGTTTTCCTTGTTGCGGAAGTCGCGAGAGCGGCTTGTCCGTAAGCGTGTCGTGAGGTTTCTGGCGGCTCGGGGAGCGATGATTAAGCAAGCGGCCGAGGGCGATGGGTGGAGGGAGTTTTTAGAGGGTCAGCCGGCGATTGATCTGAAGCCGAGGATGCGGTGATGACATTGGAGCGAGATACGCGGGCTGGGGGCGCCGATCAGGATCTGGGTCGAAAGCGGTCGCGTATTTTGGCGGCTCTGAGATCAGTTTTCGGCGGAGCTTGAACGGGTTTGATGGCCGGCGCAGGGGAAGGCTCAACGTTGGTTGGCTTGTCTGGATAGAGGACGACCCAGCGGCGGGGATGTTCTCCGGAGGAGGAGGTTGGGAGGCCGGAGCCGGCGAGGGTGAGGTGAAGGAGCCGGCGCTCACGGGAGTTCATGGGTGGAAACGCGTAGGGTCGACCGGTGGAGCGGACGGCTTGGATGGCTTGTTCGGCGGCGATCTGGAGCTCTTTTTCGCGGGCTGCCCGAAATCCGTTGACGTCGAAGAAGATGCGGTCGTTGGATTCGGGTTCGAGTCGGAGGATCGCGGCGGCGACTTGTTCGATCGCGTAAAGAAGTTCGGCGTTTCTGGCCGTCAGGATGGGTGAGTCGGCACCATGTAGATTGACCCGGAGGACGGGATTTTGCCCGGCAGGAGAGGCGTCCTGGTCGGGGCAGCTTGTCTCGAACTCGAACGACAGACCGGCGTGGGTTCTGAGCGTCTCGAGAAGATTTGAGATTGTAAGAACTTCGACGTTGCTCACGCTTGGGATAGTCAAAGGATCCACCCTCAGCAAGGGTACGCTTTAACGCCTTCCCTGGATGGTTGTTCCACGATTGGGTGCGGCGGCGATTTTGCGGCGGGCGCGGCGGGCGGCGATTTCGCGCATTTCGCGACCGAGGGAGGTACGGTTCATGACGGCCTGCTGGGCGATGCCGATGAGATTGCCGACCGACCAGTAGAGCGCGAGGCCCGAGGCGTAGTTCCACGTCATGTACCCGGAGACAGCCGGCATCATGAAGGCCATCATCTTCTGCTGTTGGGGGTCGACTCCGGGTGAGGGCGTGTAGAACTGCACGAGGAACTGGCTGAGCACCATGATGATGGGAAGGATGTGGTAGGGATCGGCGGCGGTGAGGTCGGGCAGCCAGGCCCAGTGCGCTTGACGGAGCTCGACGACCTTGGGGAGCATGCCGAAGAAGGCGAAGAGGAGAGGGAGCTGGATGAGCGTCGGAATGCAGCCGCCGAACATATTGACGCCGTTGTCCTTCTGCAGCTGCATGATCTCGGCGTTCATCTCGTTGCGTTTTGGATCGGTAGCCTTGAGACCTTTGTACTTGGCCTTGATAGCGTCCATCTGGGGCTGGATGCGCTGCATCTTGAGGCCGCTCTGCATGGTTTTGATCCGCAGAGGGAGGATGACGAGGTTGATGATGACCGTGAGGATGATGATGGACCAGCCCCAGTTTGGGGCGAGATGGGCGTGAATGAACTGCAGGGCGAGGAAGAGGTATTTACCGATGATGCCGAAGAAGCCGAAGTCGAGTAGAGGCGCGAGGGTGACTCCGGGGGTGGCGGAGTGAATTGTCTTCAGGATGTTGACGGCTTTGGGGCCGACGTAGATGCCGGTGGACGTGCCGCCCGCGGTGCTGCCGATGGCGGTACCGAGGACGGGTACCTTGATGGTGCTGCCTTTGCTGCTGCCGGATGCCGGGACGCCTTGACCGACACCGTTTTTGCGGGCGTCCTTGGCGACTTCAAGTTCGTCGTGAAAGAGGGCCAGGGTGGCGGAGCCGGGCTGATCGGGAAGGAAGATGGCGGCGAAATAGAGGTCGCTGACGCCGGCCCAGTCGAAGGGACCGTTGCGGGTATCACCGCCTGCGACGTTCTTTGCGCTGAGATGTTTTTCCGATCCGTTCTGGCTGAGGTCGACCTGGGCGCCGGTGTAGGCTTGTGCGCTTTCCTGGTCTCCGAAGCCGCCTGGCCAGCTGAGGAGTGCGCGGACCGGTGCGCCGTTGCGGGTGACGTGTACCTCGGCGCGCACGACGTACTTTTCGTCGAAGGAAAAGGTCTTTCGGACTTCGGTGGTTCCGTCGGAGTAGGTGAAGCTCAGGGTTCCGGGCACGGACAGGGCGCCAGTGGCTGAGGGCACATAGAGGGCCTGGCGGAGGCCGGCGGTTAGGCCCGGATCGTAGGTGTAGAGCGAGAGCGGATATCCGAAATGCTGGGCCGCGTCCCCGTTCACGAGGTCCAGCGGTCCACCCTGGTTATTTTTGAAGTTGGAGTTTGGGGCGTCGGGGCGTCGTTTCAGGATCCAGCTTCTGACCTCTGCGCCGCGATTCGAAAAGGTGATGCGATAGAGCTCATTTTCGACAACGGTGGTCGCCTCCGCGGCGGCCTGGACGGTGCTGACATTGCCCTGGCCGGGATTGGCGGAGCCTGCGGCGGCGAGCGAAGCGGGCGAGGGCTGCGCGATGTTTGGAGCGGTTTGTACGCTTTGCGTCGCGCTATTTGGAGGCGCCGTTTGGGGATTCCGTTTTGCGCGAAAGTACTGAAGGCCGAAGAAGACGGCGATCATGACGAGCATGATTGTTAGCAGCGAGCTATTGTCCTGTCCGCTTCCGCCTGATTGATTGGGGTTCTTAAACTCTGCCAAGAGACGATTTCCTATCTGGACCTGCGCTTGCGGGTGTCAGCGACTTCCTGTGTCATGGTAAACGGTCCTGTCCGGTGAGGAGGGAGGGACGGGGTCGAAGCCACCTTTCGCGAGGGGGTGACAGCGCAGCAGACGGCGTAGGGCGAGCCAAGATCCTCGAACGGGACCGAAGCGGGACCAGGCCACATAGGCGTACTCCGAGCAGGTGGGCAGATAAAGGCACTGGGTGGGACTCAGGGTGTGGAGTACAGGGGAGAGAAGTGCCTTGTAGAGGCTGAGCGCTGTCGGACGTGGACGGGACCGTGAGGTTGGTGAGAGCGGGCGGGAGCAGTCAGGGCGGGATCTGGGGCGCTGGGTGTGATCGGATGATGTGGCGGGGGCTTTCACTAGCCGGCGGAGAGCACAGCTGGCGCACTGTGGCGTTTGCTCTTTGCGGGCGATCGAGCAACCGAGCGGAAGATGGTGGCGATCTCCTGATCGAGGGCAGCGAATTTGACGTCGTGAACGGACCGGCGGGGATGGAGGATGACATCGGCGGGGCACTGATCGAGCAAGGCGATGTTATTGCGAACCGCGGCACGCAGGCGACGTTTGATCCGGTTCCGATGGACCGCGTTTCCCAGGACCTTGCCGACGGTGAGACCGACGCGGGGGCCGATGGAGGGTTGTCTGGAAGGGATATTGCGAGTGGGGATCGAGGAGAGGTCAGCGTCTGGAGGAGATGGCGGCAAGCGGTACCAGAAGAAGTAGCTCATCTCCCGAGCAAACTGTTTCCGCGCTTCTTTATACACGCGTTGATACTCCGCGTGTTTGCGAAGGCGGAAGGAGTTTGTCTCTCTTTTCATGCTTGCGGAACCTCTGCGCCGACCTAGGGTCGATGAGATTTGTGTTCTCGCGATACACCTGCAGGAGAACCGCTTTAGTCGCGGAAACCGGCGCTGACGGCGATCTTGTGGCGACCTTTCGCTCGGCGACGGCTGAGGACGGCCGCACCGGCCTTGGTCTTCATGCGTGTAAGAAAGCCGTGTGTCTTGGCGCGATGGCGGCGGTTCGGTTGGAATGTGCGTTTGGGCATGGCTCTGGTCTCTGCTCGTGGGAGCGATCGGGTGAATTCAGCAACAGAGATCTAGTGTAACTGATCGTACTCGCCGAACCAACCGAAGCGGCGAACTTGACGCCCAGAGAACTTTTAGGTGTGCCGCCAGGTTACTAGAGGGTTTTCACAAGGTTTGGTGCAAGCGGCTTTTTCTTTGTTTTTGCTTGGGAAAGGGCCGGTTGTCTCGTGCTACCATCAAACCCGTTTCGCAGCAGCGTTCTCTGCGATCCGACTGATCTTCTTTTGCATAGATCTGTGGGTCTATGCTTAGTTTTCGCATCTCTTCAGAGTTGAAGTGATGGCGAGCTCCCGGGCAATTTTAAGTTGGGTTTAGGTCCTTCGCGACTCAAAAGAAGGTTCTATGAACTGCGTCTGTCGGCAGGTCGTGCCCGCAGCAGACCTAGACCTTCCGCTGCCTTTTTTTGCCGGCTTTGCAAACAGTTAGATGAGACAAGGAAGTTCCAAGAAATGTCATTTGTGACGACGACCGACGCTATTCTGAATCCCTGGGTACGGATCCTGGGTGCGCTGGTCAAGAAGATCAATCGCCAGTCGTACGAAACCTGGTTGAAGCCGACGCGGTTTTTGCGGGTGAGTGAAAGGACGCTCTACGTCCGAGTACCCTCTGCAGAGTTTCAGCGAAATATCGAGCGATATGCCGACCTGATTCAGGAAGCTCTAGAGATGCTGAACCTGGACCTGGATGCTGTGGTGTTTGAGACGCCGCAGCAGGATCCTGCGGCTCCGCGAGTTCGGGAGCAGGGCGGGTTCGCGCCGTTGCCGAGCCACAGTCCCAACGCTCCGAGGAACTCTGGTGTGGTGGGAGGTGGGTTGCAGGGATCGCGTGCGGCCGCCACGGCGGTACAAGCTCCATCGCCGGAACAATCCCGCTTTGACTGGAACTCTGCGGCACAGCTGAATCCGCGATACCAGTTCGACGCGTTTGTGACTGGGAGCGGAAATCAGTTTGCGATGGCGGCTGCGCAGGCGGTCGCCGAGCGTCCCTCAAAGGCCTACAATCCGCTGTTTCTGTATGGCGGGGTCGGCATGGGCAAGACACACCTGATGCACGCGATTGGGCACGAGGTGAAGCGCAGGCAGCCGGCAGCGGCGATCAGCTACATTAGCGGCGAGAACTTTACGAACGAGATGATCAACTCGGTTCGATACGACAAGATGATTGGATTTCGGGACAAGTTCCGCACCGTTGATGTGTTGCTGATCGACGATATTCAGTTTCTTGCGGGAAAAGAGCGTACGCAGGAGGAGTTTTTTCATACCTTCAACGCGCTTCATGAACGCGCCAAGCAGATTGTGATTGCGAGCGACCGTCCGCCCAAGGAGCTTGCGAATTTTGAGGATCGTCTTCGATCGCGGTTTGAGTGGGGTCTGATCGCCGACATCCAGCCTCCGGATCTCGAGACCAAAGTGGCGATTCTGCAGAAAAAAGCGGAGAACGAACGGACGCAGCTGCCGACCGAGGTTGCGCTCTTTATCGCGGGCAATGTGCGAACAAACGTCCGTGAGCTGGAAGGTGCGCTTACGACGTTGATCGCGCATTGCAGCCACTATGGTGTGGCATGCTCGCTGGCGGTGGCGCAGCAAGCGTTGAAGCAGTTTATCGACACACAGGTACGGAAGATCTCGATTGAGGCGATCCAGCGCACCGTGGCGGAGCACTTTGCGATGCGGGTTTCGGACCTGAAGCAGAAGAATAATTCCAAGCAGATTGTGGTTCCGCGCCAGATCGCCATGTACCTGGCCAAGCAGCTTACGGAGGCGAGCCTGCCTGAGATTGGACGGCAGTTTGGCGGAAAGCACCACACCACGGTGATGCATTCGATCGGCAAGATCGATGATCAGCGGCGATCGGACAAGGATCTGAATCGCACTATCAGCAAACTGATGGAGACGCTCGGGTAGATTTCCTGGAGCACATGACAGACAGAGGCCGGCACATGATGCCGGCCTTTTTGCGTGCTGCTATGGAGGGTAAGCGAGGTATTGGGGCATGCGTCGGTGCCGGTTCAGGAGCAAGGGATCGGTCGCAAGGCATGGAAGGTGCTCGATGGGATTTCATCTGTGCGCTCCTGTCCGGTGTTGAAAAGCAGACTTCTCGTTGTTGGACAAAGTAGAGGACTTAGCGTCCTTTTCCACCTGCTGATCCAAGGCTGTTTGGACGTTCGGAGGGAGGGCTGTGGGGGAGTGGATCTGGAACGCGCAGCGGAGGCGACGGTGGCCCGGCTTCCCTCAGCTCGCTGTTGGACGGGGAGGCGATTTGGAAATGAGGACCGGCTGGTAAACCTCAGCGATTATTAGACATATGCTCAATATCCACATCTCCACCCAGAACGATGACTTCTGCTTGTATGTCTTTGTTTAAATCTTACGTTTCTAGAAGCAGTACCCCAGGGCGGTATCTGAGTGTTGTCAGGGCCTCGCACACAGGGAAGGCTTTTCCCACAAACTTTCTTCCGCGGAAAAGGGCTTTCCAGACCTAGAATCCAGACAGGCACAGGGAGTAGGCGTGCGATGTCGCGGGGCCCTGGATGTTAGAGTTCAGCCTGGACGACCAACCCTGACGGGCGGAGAAGAAAGATAGTGAGCGCAGCCATTCAGAACCCCGAGACGACCACCACGATTGCGCCGACCGGCAACCTTGAGATCACTGTTTCTCGCGCGGAGCTGCTACGGGAGTTGACGGCAGCGCAGAGCGTCGTGGAACGGAAGACGACGATCCCGATTCTCTCGAACTTCCTTTTTGAAGCGACCGGCGAGGGGGACCAGGGGCGGCTGACGATCACGGCTACCGATCTCGATCAGAGTCTACGGACGAGCTGTGCGGCGAGGGTAAAGAAGCCAGGAGCGTGCACGATTCCGGCTCGTAAGCTCTACGATTACATCAAGCTTTTGCCGGAAGGCGACATCAGCATCAAGCTGATGGATAACCACTGGGTGCAGATCCGGGCGGGCCGATCGAACACCAAGATGGTCGGCATGGCCCGTGCAAATTTTCCTCAGGTGGCCGAGTTTCCGTCGGCGGGAGCTTTCCGAATCTCCGTTTCGTCGCTGAAGAACATGGTCGCCAAGACGATCTTTGCAATTTCAAACGAGGAGAGCCGGTACACGCTGAACGGGGCTCTGCTGGTCTTGAAGGCGGAGTCGATGGCGATGGTTGCGACGGACGGGCATCGCCTGGCGCATATTGAAAAGACAGGCGAGTCGATGGACGGCATCTCGGGCGAGAAGAAGACGTTGATCCCGCGCAAGGCGCTCAGCGAGCTGCAGGGCCTGCTAAGTAACACGGATGCGGAGACGCTTGATTTCGCGGATGACGACCAGACCTTGTTCTTTCGTGTCGGCGGGCGGGTGCTGACCAGCCGCAAGCTGACGGGACAGTTTCCCAACTATGAAGCTGTGCTGCCGCGCGATAACAACAAGTTCGTGATTGTGCGGAGTGAGGATCTGATCGGTTCGATCCAGAGGGTGGCGCAGTTTGCAGACGAGCGCTCCGGCGCCATCAAGATGCGGCTGGAACAGAATGAGCTGAAGCTGAGTTCTTCGTCGACCGATTCAGGGGAGTCTGAGGACACGATCGAGACACCGTACAACTACGATCCTCTGGTTGTGGGGTTCAATAGCTCGTACCTAATCGAATTTCTCAAGGCGATCGGGAGCACGGGCGAGGTTCGTCTTGAGTTCAAGGATGCGCAGAGCGCGGGGCAGATGGTTCCGGAGAATGGGACCGACGACGTGAAGTACCGGTACATCCTGATGCCGATGCGGATCTGATCAGGGTCGCAGATCGACGATGGTTGCGCCCTGACCTCCCTCGTTGTGAGGCGGCTCGGTCACACTGATGACGTGAGGGTGTTTGCGAAGGGCATCCCGCAGAACGCGGCGGAGGATGCCCATTCCTGTTCCGTGGACGATGCGGACGCGCGCGAGGCCGGCGAGGAATGCCTGGTCGACGAAGCGCTCCACCTCCGATTCGGCTTCGTCGGAGGTGCGGCCGATGACGTTGATCTCTGACGAGATGTAGTCCGGGTCGGAGGTGGTTTGGACGGTGACGCCACCACGACGGCGTGCGAGGTCGGCGGGTGAGACGGCCGTAACGGGGGTGATTTCGACGACATCCGCCCGGCTGGCCCGCATCTTTAGTTGTCCGACGGCGACCTCGATAACTTTGTCGTCGACGACGCGGGTGACGCGGGCTTCGCGTCCGAGCGACTTGAGCTTGACCAGATCGCCCGGTTGGATGCCGCGCGGCTGTTTAGCTTTTGCGCCGGTGGTGGTCGGGTCGGCTCGGTCGGCGCCGCTGTTGTGGGCGACTACCGTGGAGTTGAACTGCTCGGAAAATTCGCGGCGGAGGCAGGCGACGCGCACGGCGGAGTCGCGAGCGATCTTCTGGGCGACGGCTTTGTCGTCGATTGCTTTTACGGTATCGCGGAGCTGGCCCTCAAAGTCGCCGAGGAGGTCGCTAAGTTTTTTCTCGAGCTCGCGCGTTCGCTGCTTTTGCTCGTTTCGGCCTTCGAGTTCGAGGCGGGAGCGCTCGCGGGCGAGCTCTTGCTCACGCCGGCGCAGGCTCTCTCGTTCGGCTGTTGCGGCGGTTAGCTGGTCGTGCAACTGGTCGAGAAAGGCGCCGATGTCGGCCGTTTGGGTGGTGAGCTGGGCGCGTGCGTGGTCGACGATCGCGGGATCCATGCCGAGGCGGGCGGCGATATTTAGGCCGGCCGAGGCGCCGGGGACACCGAGGCGAAGCTGGTAGGTGGGGGTGAGCGTCTGCTGGTCGAAGCCGACCGCGGCGTTCAGGACGCCGGGGTGGTTGGCGGCGTAGACCTTGAGCGAGGTGAGGTGGGTTGTGATGCAACACCACGCACCGATGTCGAGGAAGCGGCTGGCGATGGCGACGGCGAGGGCGGCGCCCTCTTCGGGGTCGGTTGCGGAGCCGAGTTCGTCCAGGAGCACGAGAGAATGCCGGGTAGATTTGCGGCTGATAGCGTCGACGTTGACGACGTGGGCGGAGAAGCTCGAAAGATTACGTTCAATCGATTGAGCGTCGCCTATATCGGCGTAGATGCTGTCGAGGAGCGGAAGCTCAGCGCTGGCGGCAGGTACAGGCAGGCCCGCCTGGGCCATGATTGCAAGCAGGCCGAGTGTCTTCAAAGACACGGTTTTGCCGCCGGTGTTCGGTCCACTGATGATGAGTTGCCGGTCACTTTGCGGGAGGAGGATCGTGAGCGGGACGGGCGCGAGCGGAACGGGGGAGGAGGCGTCGGCTCGTGAACTTTCCCCAGGCTCGGCTGGGTTTGGGTCGGAGGGGGAGTCGTCCTGAGGGGCGTTCCGGAGGGTTCGAGCTTCGGCTCGCATGCGCAGTTCGAGCAGGGGATGGCGGGCGTCGATGAGGGAGATGAAGTCGCCGAAGGTTGGTCTGACACAACGGAGATCGTTGGCAAAGCGAGCGCGGGCGTAGTGCGACTCGACCTCGGCCAGGATGGAGGCGCCGATCAGGAGTGCGTCTGCGTTCTGGCCGAGGCCGCGCGTCATGGCGACCAGGATGCGGTGGATTTCGGCTTGCTCTTCGTCGAGGAGACGCACGAGTTCGTTATTTTGTTCGATGGTCTCGAGTGGCTCGACAAAGACGGTCTGGCCGGAGGAGGAGGAGCCGTGGATCACGCCGGGGACGCGTCTCTTGAACTCCGCTTTGACGGGGATGACGAAGCGCTCGCCGCGGACGGTGATGACGGCGTCCTGTGCTGATCCGGCTTCGCTGAGGTTGCGCAGACTTCGACGGAGGCTTTCTTCAATCGCGCGATGCTGACGTTCGGCGGCGCGGCGGATGCGGCGAAGCTCGGGCGAGGCGTCGTCCGAGAGGGAACCGTCGGGCTCGATCTTTCCGCGCAGGAGGCGAAGGAGGCCGGCGAGATCGTGCGGGAGCAGAGGCTCCGAGAGATCTCGGATGGACGGCCAATGGAAGCGTGGTGCAGCCGGCGAAGCGGGATCGAGCAGATTGCGCCAGGCCGAGACGCGTTCGGCTACCTCGGTGAGGGCGAGGATCTCCAGTGGTTCGAGCGCTGCGCCCTCGATGCGGGCTTCGTCGAGCAGGGAGGTCGGGTCGAAGAGACCGCGAAAGTCAAAGGATCCGCCTGCGGCCAGCATCGCTCGCAGCTCTTCGGTGCGGACGTGCTGCTGTTCCACCCAGGTCTGATCGGAGGAGGGTTCGAGGGCGAGCAGCCAGGCTCGGCCGAGCGGGGAGAAGGTGCGTGCGGCGACGTTGTCCCGGAGCCTCGGCCACTCGAGCGCGACGGCGCTTATCTCGACGAGCAGACCGGGGATCTCGGGGCGGAGGGGGAAGCTCACTCATTTATCGTACCGGTGTTCCGTTCGGGCGAGCCGTAAGTTCCCGGGCAGGCCGGAAGTTCCCGGCGCGAGCCGGAACTTCGTAGACTGAAGAGATGAGATTTCCTGAGATGCGACTTCGCCGGCTTCGCCGCACCGAGCCGCTGCGTTCCTTGGTGCGGGAGACGCGCTTGCACCCCGGCGCTCTGATCGCGCCTATGTTTCTGTGTCCTGGTAGAGGTGTGCGTCGCGCCATCGGATCGATGCCGGGTGTGTTCAATGTGTCTTTGGACGAGGCGGTCAAGGATGCCGACGCGTGTGCGGGGCTTGGCATCGGCGGCCTCCTGCTCTTCGGTTTGCCGGTTGAGAAGGATGAGGACGCGACCGGAGCTTGGGACGATCAGGGCATCGTGCAGCAGGCTTTGCGGGCGTTCAAGGCAAATCGCGCCCTCGATGGCCTGGTGCAGATTGCCGATGTTTGCCTGTGTGAGTACACGTCGCATGGGCACTGCGGGGTTGTGCGACGGGACGGCGAGTGCTTCGAGGTGGAGAACGACGCGAGTGTTGCGCTCTTGGCGAAGACGGCTGCGTCCCTGGCGAGGGCGGGGGCTGATATTGTTGCGCCGAGCGACATGATGGATGGACGCGTGGCGGCGATGCGGTCGGCGATGGATGGAGCGGGGCTGGAGGGGACGCCGATCCTGAGTTATGCGTCGAAATTTGCCTCGGCGTTTTATGGGCCCTTTCGCGAGGCGGCGGATTCGGCTCCACAGTTTGGCGATCGCCGGAGCTACCAGATGGATGGCGCCAATCTGCGGGAGGCGATGCGGGAGATCGAGCAGGATGTGGCGGAGGGGGCGGACATGCTTTTGATGAAGCCGGCGATGCCGTATCTCGACGTGATTCGAGCGGCGCGGGAGCGGTTTGATCTGCCGATGGGGGCCTACCAGGTTTCGGGTGAGTACAGCATGCTGCAGGCGGCGTTTGCGCGGGGCTGGCTGGAGCCGGAACGCGCGATGATGGAGTCGCTGCTTTCGATCCGGAGGGCGGGGGCGGACTTTATTGTGACGTACTTTGCGAAGGAGGCTGCGCGGGTGCTGGGTTAGGTTTCAGTATCTTCGGCGGGTAGCGGGGTTATGACGATGTCTTCGCCGAGCAGATCGTCGCGGAACT
The DNA here is from genome assembly GCA_965277145.1 of Acidobacteriaceae bacterium. Taxonomy (GTDB): domain Bacteria; phylum Acidobacteriota; class Terriglobia; order Terriglobales; family Acidobacteriaceae; genus Edaphobacter. Next base: position 3,406,337 of record OZ255717.1, on the reverse strand, counting down.
GGTCGCTGGTGAGCTCCGGCCGAACGTAGCGGATGTTGTAGTTGGCGATCGTGCCGGCGACGAGGTAGAGCTGCGCACCTGGGATGGGGCGCCAGTAACTGTCCAGGGGATGGTGGATGCCGGTCTCTCGATCGTGGTCGAGCGCCTCTCTGGCGTAGCGGCTGGCGTGGACGAGGTAGATGCCGGCGAGCTTGCCGTCGATGTCGACGAACCAGTCGTCGAGCTGGCCACGGTAAAGGATGTTCATGGTGGTGAGGGCGTCGATCTCGACGCGAAGGTGTTTCTCGATCGAGGGCTGGGCGAGGGTGGAGAAGAGCAGCTCCCACTCGGAGACGTGGCGGAGCAGGGTTTTATCGCAGAGGCGTTTGAGGAAGGAGTTGGGCGGGTAGTCTCCGTAGCGGCGGACGACGAGGCTTCCGATCCAGCCTTCGATTCCGCAGAAGAGCCAGAGATAGACGAGAAAGCGGGCTTGCTCGCCGAAGCTGCGTAGAAAGGCGGCGGGCGTTTCCTTGTCGGAGACGTCCTTGCCAGGGAGGAGGGAGTTGAGGACGGTCTGATAGGCCGCGTGTTTTGAGTTGCCGAGGGAGAACTGGGGGAAGCGGCCGAGCGGGGTATGGAGAAGCAGCAGCCAGGCGGCTGCAAAGGGGACCAGGGTGACGAGGACGGAGAAGACGACCTCTTCGGTCCGGCTGCGCTGGAAGCGTTTGGCAGAGATGAAGACGGAGAAGACGAGCCGATAGATTGCGCCAGGGGCGAGGAGATAGCCGACCAGGAGGAAGCCGGCGATCAGAGCAGTCATGATGTAGGCCGGGAGCTAGGCGGGCTTGCGCTCGATGCGATACCGATTTCCGCGTTTGTCGCTGTAAAAGGCCTGGCCTTCCTGATTGAGCTGTTCGCGGAGCTGAATCTTTTCCGCGTCGCTGAGCTCATGCAGCGAGGCCCTGGCACGTTGGTGCACAACGCTGCGGCGGATCGAGTCGGTGAGTTTGGCTACATCATTGACCATATGTCTTTCCTCAGTATCACCCAGATGTCAAGGCACGTGAACGACGAAATGTTCCGCGGAGGCACGGTGTTCGGTACCAAAGTGCGGAAGGCCGAATCCAATAGAATGTTGGATGCGAGAAGGATTGGAGATTTCAGGTGGCAGAGACAGTATTTGATCTGGTAGTTATCGGCGGAGGTCCCGCTGGGTACACCTGCGCGATTCGCGCGGCGCAGCACGGTTTGAAGGTTGGCCTCATCGAGAAGACGGACAAGCTGGGCGGCACATGTCTGCACTGGGGATGCATACCGACGAAGTCGATGCTGTTTTCGGCCGAGTTGTGGGATCACCTGAAACATGCGAGCAGATATGGCATTGACGTCCCGGAGCCGAAGCTGAACTGGGGCAATGTGCTGGCGCGTAAGGATGAGGTGATCACGAAGCACACCAAGGGTCTGCAGTTTCTGATGAAGAAGAACAAGATCACCACCTTTGAGGGGCACGGAAGGCTGACAGGGCCGGCGAAGGATGGCGTGTTTACCGTCGAGGTGACGGCCGAGGACAAGGAGAAGTTTGGTACGAAAGGACAGGCGCCGACAGAGGTGAAGGGCAAGAAGCTGGTGATCGCGACCGGGTCCGATGCCCGGATGCTGCCCGGGTACACGCCTGGAAAGACGATTCTGACGAATATGGAGATCCTGACGATCGATCGTGTGCCCAAGTCGCTGATCGTGATCGGGTCCGGGGCGGTCGGGGTGGAGTTTGCGTCGGTCTTCAAGAGCTTTGGGGCGGAGGTGACGATTCTGGAGGCTCTGCCGAAGATTGTGAACGCCGAAGACGAGGATGTGTCGAAGGAGCTGCTCCGGCTGTATAAGAAACGCGGGATCGAGGTTTTTACGTCGGCCAAGGTGGAGAAGATTGAGGAGACCGCGGACGGGGCGACGGTGCTGTTTACGGATTCGGCTGGAAAGGCGCAGACCCGCAAGGCCGAGAAGGTCCTGGTCGCCGTGGGTCGGGCGCCCCGCACGTATGACTGTGGGATCGACAAGGTGAATATTTCGCTTGACCGAGGCTTTATCACGACGGACGAGTGGATGGAGACGACCGAACCTGGCGTGTATGCGATCGGCGATATTGTGGCGGGTCTGCCACAGCTGGCGCATGTTGGAGCGATGGCCGGGCTGGTGGTTGCGTCCAAGCTGGCGGGCAAATATGCGCGGCCGGTGCGGCGGGATCGAATTCCGGCGTGCACGTACTGCGACCCGCAGATCGGATCGGTCGGCTTGACGGAGGCGCAGGCGAAGGCGAAGGGTCTGGATGTGAAGGTCGGCAAGTTCCCGTTTGTGGGCAACTCGAAGGCGACGATTCTGGATGCGCATGATGGCTTTGTGAAGGTCGTCTCCGATGCGAAGTATGGGGAGGTGCTGGGCGTTCACATCATCGGTCCGAACGCGACGGAGCTGATCGCCGAGAGTGTGACGGCGATGGAGCTGGAGGCGACGGTCGAGGAGATGATGTTTACGATCCACGCGCATCCGACGCTGGCGGAGGCGATGCTGGACGGGTTCTCAAGTGTTGAGGGGATGGCGGTAAACGTTTAGGGCATTTCTCCTGTTCCTGTGAGCCGGATGAAGTGTTGGAGTGCCGTTTTCATCGGGGAAAACGGCCATGGCATCTGTGCCTTCGGTGTACACCTGCAGGAGAACTGCTATAGCGCCATGCTGATCCATGTTGTTGATTTGGGCCGGATACCGTATGCGGAGGGTCTGAGGGTTCAGGAGCGTGTCGTCGATGCCCGGAAGTCGGGACAGATCGGGGACACGCTGCTTTTGCTGGAGCATCCGCCGGTGTTGACGCTGGGCCGGAACGCGACGCGAGCGAACATTCTCGTTTCGGACGATCTTTTGCGCGCTCGCGACATTGAGGTGCATGAGATCAATCGCGGGGGAGACGTGACGTATCACGGACCGGGTCAGATGGTGGGCTACCCGATCTTCGACCTTCGGGGCGATCTGCCTGGCAAAAAGGGGCCGCATCTGGGACCGGTGGACTTTGTGCGGTTGCTGGAGGAGGTGCTGATTCGCACGTGCGGGGAGTTCGGCGTACCGGCGCAGCGCATTTGCACGCGGACCGGTGTGTGGACGTTTGCCGGGGGCCGGGTGCTTGAGAAGAAGATCGCGGCGATCGGGATCCATGTCTCACGGGGGATTACGTCGCACGGATTTGCCCTGAACGTCTCGACGGACCTCCGCGATTTCGGCTGGATTGTTCCGTGCGGCATTGCGGATCGCGAGGTGACCAGCCTTGAGCTCGAAGCGGATGCGCACCACGCACCCAGCATGGGGGCTGCCCGCGAGGGAGTTGCACGGAGCTTTGGGAATGTGTTCAGGCGCCAGATGCTGTGGCAGGATCCGGCTGATTTCTTTGATCAGCTCGATAGCGGGCAGACAGTGCGGCCTGCGCCGCCTCCCGTCCCCGCCGTATAATCCAATGTTGCGCGCCTACTTCGGCTACTACCGAAGTACGCGGGAAGGAACCCATGCCGACTGAAGTTGTTATGCCCCAGATGGGCGAATCCATCACCGAAGGCACCATCACGAAGTGGCTGAAGAAGCCGGGCGAGGCGGTAGAGCGCGACGAGCCGCTGTTTGAGATCTCGACCGACAAGGTGGATGCCGAGATTCCGTCGCCTGCCGCTGGAACCTTGGACGAGATCAAGATCACGGAAGGGACGACGGTGGGCATCAACACCGTGGTCTGCACGATTGCGGAGGGCGCGGCCGCGCAGGGTCAGGTTTCGTCGAACGGGAGCAGCGCGGCGTCGGCTCCGAAGGCGGACCTTGAGCCCGAGACGGCGGCGACCCCCGCGGCGGACAGTACGACGCCGGCAGCCGTGGATGCGCCTTCGGCCAATATGGGAAACCCACCCGCGTCGTCAGCCGTGACGAACTCCGCCAGCGAATCAGACCAAAATGGGGCGAAGAGCGGGAACGCGTCTGACCCGGGATCGCTCACCGAAGTGATGATGCCGCAGATGGGCGAATCGATCACGGAGGGGACGATTACGAAGTGGCTGAAGCGGGTGGGCGACAGCGTGCAGCGGGACGAGCCGATCTTTGAGATCTCGACCGACAAGGTGGACGCTGAGATTCCGTCGCCGGTCGCGGGTCGGCTGGCCGAGATCAAGGTCGGTGAAGGAAAGACTGTGACGATCAATACGGTTGTTGCTGTGATTGGTTCCGGTGCGGCGAAGACCGCGACGCCGGTTGCTGGAGCTCCGTCCGGGGCCAGTGTTCCTGAAGCAGCTCCGGCGAAGCAGAAGGATGGCAAGCCGTCCGCGGCGGCGGCTTCGGCTTCGGCTCTCTCGGCGAGCGTCGGGCCGCAGAGGTCTTCGCCGCTGGTGCGCAAGATCGCCAAGGAAAACAACATCGACCTGGCGGAGGTGCCTGGGACCGGAGCCTCCGGCCGGATCACGAAGGGTGACGTCCTGGGCCGGCTTGAGGGAGGTGCACCGGCGGCCGCCACGGCGGCGACATCGCCACAAAGCGCAGCAGCTCCCGTCCCGCAGCCTGCGCCGTCCAGCAAACCGACCTACACGCAGGCGGAATCGGCTCGGGCGACGACGGCTCCGGCGAAGGCGGCATATCTTTCGACGCCGCTGCCGGGCGAGGTTGTGCCGATGACGAAGATGCGTTCCATCATCGCGCAGCGCATGCTGGATTCGAAGCGGACCAGCGCGCATGTCCACACGGTGTTCAAGGTGGATATGACGCGCATCGTTCGTCTGCGCGAGAAGGAAAAGAGCAAGTACGAGCAGCGAAACGGCGTAAAGCTGACCTACATGCCGTTTATCACTCGGGCTGCGGTGGCTGCCTTGCGCAAGCATCCGATCGTCAACGCAGCCGTTGAAGGCGACGCGATTCGGTACAACAAGAACATCAAGATCGGGATTGCCGTGGCGCTGGATTGGGGACTGATTGTTCCGGTGGTTCGGCAGTGTGAGGAGAAGAACTTTTTGGGTGTGGCGCGGTCCATTGTCGATCTTGCGGAGCGTGCCCGATCGAAGAAACTGGCGCCGGATGAGGTGGCCGGCGGGACGTTCACGCTGACGAATGCCGGAATCTTTGGCGAGCAGTTTGGCACGCCGATCATCAATCAGCCGCAGGTCGCGATTCTGGGTATTGGCGGTCTGAATAAGGAAGCGCTCGTTTTGACGGACAGCGATGGCCAGGACACCATTGCGATCCGATCGGTGCAGCGCTTTACGCTGGGCTTTGACCATCGCATTGTGGACGGTGCGGACGCGGGCAAGTTCATGTCGGACTTCAAGGCGTATCTGGAGAACTGGAACGAGGATATCGGCTAGCGCCAGAGAAAGATGCTACTCGCGATCGAGGGCGGCCTTGGCTTCGAGTACGAGCTCTACGGCCTCCTCGGGGGTCTTTCCGACCGCGGAGAGATGGCCCATCTTTCGTCCTTTGCGGGGACGGAGCTTTTCGTAGAGGTGAATTCGGACACCTGGAACGGCCAGAGCGGCGTCGAAGCGGGGGGTGAACGGCTGACCGTCCCGGATCCAAAGGTCGCCGAGCAGGTTGGCGATGGCGGCTGGCTGGACGATGCTGACATCGCCGAGCGGAAGGTTGCAGACGGCGCGGACTAGCTGCTCGAATTGGCTGGTGACGCAGGCTCGCTCGCTGGCGTGATAGCTGTTGTGCGGCCGTGGAGCAAGCTCGTTGACCAGCAACTCACCGGACTTGCTCAGGAACATCTCCACGGCCAGCACGCCTTCGAGCAGAAAGGTGTCTGCGATGCTGGACGCAAGCTCTCGTGCCGACGTTTCCATAGCAGAGGAGATGGGAGCGGGCAGCACGCTCCAGGAGAGGATCTGTTGTTCGTGGTGGTTGGAGGCCGCGGGATAGACGACGACTTCTCCGCGGGGTGACCGGGCGACGAGCACGGAGATCTCGCGCTCGAGGTCGATTGCTTTTTCGACGACGCCGGCAGCTTCGCCGAGCGACTCCCAGGCACGAGTTATCTGGGCTTCGAGAGGCGTGGAGTCGAAGCCGACCTTGCCTTGGCCGCGCCCATCGTAGCCGCCGGTTGCGCTTTTGCAGAAGCAGGGGCCGCCCAGCTCGGCTACGGCGCTGCGCAGGTGGTCGAGCGAGCTTACGGCACGGTATTCGCCTACGGGAAATCCGTTGCGACGCAGCCAGTTTTTCTGTTCAATGCGGTTCTGGATGATGCTGAGCAGATCTCCGCTCGGCCGTACCGGGGCAAAGCTGGCCGCGGCGTTCATGCTTTCGGGCGAGATCTGTTCGATCTCGAGGGTGACGACGTCGCATCCGCGAGCGAGGTTTGCCGCTTCGCGGCTGTCGTCCCAGCCTGCTTCGATGCAGCCGTCCACGACGAAGCGAGCAGGGCAGGCCGGGTCGGGGTCGAGCACAAGGATGCGATAGCCCATGCCGCGCGCGGCCATCGCGGTCATGCGGCCGAGCTGTCCGCCGCCGAAGATGCCGATGGTTGCTCCTGGCAAGATCGTTGTTCCTGGCAGGATGGTTGCTCCTGGCAGAAGGACGGCCGGCCTTCTGTCACCGGTTTGCGAGGTCAACTTGTGGCCTCGGGCGGCAACGTCTGTGCGAGAACCTCGTCGCGCCGATCTGCTCGCCAGGCGATCAGGCGCTGCCGCAGAACGGCGTCGGTGCCCGCCAGGATGGCGACCGCGAGCAGACCTGCGTTGGCCGCCCCTGCCGCTCCGATCGCGAGCGTGCCTACGGGGATGCCCTTGGGCATCTGGACGATGGAGAGGAGGGAGTCCATTCCCTGGAGGGCGGTGGCGGGAATGGGTACGCCGAGGACGGGGACGATGGTCTTTGCGGCGAGCATGCCGGGGAGGTGCGCGGCTCCGCCAGCGCCGGCGATGATCACACGCAAGCCTCGTGTCATGGAAGTTTGGGCGTACTCGAAGAGTAGGTCGGGAGTTCTGTGCGCGGAGACGATCCTGACCTCGTGTGGGATGTTGAATTCGCTGAGCATCTCGACGGCACGGATCATCACGCCGAAGTCGCTTTGGCTCCCCATCACTACCCCAACCAGCGGATCGGTGGCCACCATCGCCTGATTATACGGCGATCAGAGGGGCGGACACGGGTCTCAATCTGGCCGGGGTAGGACGCTATGTTTGGCTTATCTTTGGAGCGAAGACGGGATCGACCTGCCTTCAGTTACGACGGAAGTAGTCCATGGCGAGATGGAAGATCGTCAGTGCACCACCGGCAGCGCCGGCGACACCCTTCATGCGTTGGACGCTTCTTTCGTGTCTCTCCACCCTTTCCTCCAATTGGTTGAGCCTTCCCGGTTGTCCAATCCCCATCAGCTGTTTCATCTGACTTTTCAAGACGCTGAGGTCTGCCAGTACTTGGCCTTCGAATTCTGTCATTTGTTTTCACCTCCTCCTCTTTCTTCTTTCCGCGGGGTTTATCCCAGCGGGATGTCGGTAAACACCGCGCTCGAGTTGCGCGAGTAGAGCGGCGGGACGGAGCCGTCGTACATGCGGATATAGAAGCGCTCCATTGCTGTCGCACGCGGAATGGTGAAGCCACGCACGGCGCTGCGCAGCACCAGGTCCTGATTGAGCCCGGGGCCGAATTCGAGGTCGCGGCGTCGGACTTCAAAGCCGCCCCCGGCCGGTGGCGCTGTTCCGGCGTCGATCTGCACCGATGTTCCGGTGACGCCGATGACGGTCAGTGCAGAAAGATTGTTGAGCACCTGACCGGATGCCGTTTGCGCGGTCGCGGGCAGGAGAACATCGGTGGCAACGGTCTCTGAAAGTTCGAGGCCGATGGGTTTTGCCCAGTCGCCTGCGAAGTCCACTTGGCAGCGGAGATCTTCGGGTTCGGCCATTGCATCGGTGATTACGACCGACCGGACGATCGCCGCCTGTGTTCCCTGGTCGGTCGACAGAGAGAGGTTGTCGCCCGGCCAGACATCGCGGAGTTCCGAGCTCTCGTACTGTCCCGTGAGTGCCGCCGCTCGGTCGGTTGCGACGCTGAGGATGGCCATCGCGGCGTTCTCGCAGTCGGCTGAGGTACGGGCTCCAGGTCGAAGGAGCTTGCCGAGCCAGCGTGCTTGACCAGCGTATCCACCGCTCGATTCGGCCTGAACGCTGGCGGTGTTTGCGATCCGAGCGAACGCTCGCTGTTCGGTGCGATAGGTGACGGTGATGAGCTCTCCCGCGACCGGAACTCGGCCCGCCAGAAAGGTGACAACACCGTTCGTCGCGACTGTGCAGTCCACGCCTTCTCCCGCCGATCCGATGCGCCGGGTTGCCTGGGCGCCGGAGGGTGGTGTGCCGCGGATAAAGGCCGAACCTGTCTGCCGCACTCTGACGTAGGTCATCGACGCCTGCATCGAGAGGCTGCTGACCGCGGCAAAGCTGCAGGTTGCCGGTGAAGTGGCAATCCTGCCGTCGTAGAGCACCGTCGCCGGGACGTTGAGGGCGGCAGAAAGGTCCTGCACTTCAAACACAAGATCTATCGGCGCCGTCGTGGTTCCTCCACCGAAGGCGTGGATCGCGGTTCCGTTTGTTGTGTAGAACGTCTGTGCGACTCTTTGCATCTCGGTGCAGTGGAGACGAAGGCGCAGCGTGTACGCGTGACCACTGGCCAGGGTGAAGGTCGTGCCGACCTCCTGGCCGTTGACCCAAGGGCAGACGACCGTGGAGCCGCCGCTTTGCCGGACGTTGAAGCCGGCGAAGCAGTCACTCCGGCCGAGCGAACCACTGTAGAAGCCGCAGACCAGGCCGCTGCTTGCACCTGTGACTGTGAACGATCCAGCTTCGGCCACGAGCGATCCACCGAGTTCGATCGGGTCGACAGCGGTCAGCATGGTCTCGGTGTCCGCTCCGGTTCCGCCGGCGATGGTGAGGCCCGCCGCGCCGAAGGAGAGGAAGTGTCCAGCGTCGGTCAGAGTCCATAGTCGCGGGTCCGCGGTTGCCGCGCTGAAGCTGTCGGTGAGCAAGGACGACCGGGTGGTTGCCGCGGGGCCGCGATACGGAGCCTGCGACAGAACGAACTTCGATGTGGCGCCGTCTCCCAGAAACATCTCTGTGACATAGGCCGACGGCTCGAGATTTCCCGTGACGGTTATGTCGTTGGCGAGCTGCCGCGTGGATGTCCGTCGCAGGGAAGCCATCGTCAATGTCCCGTCGCTCTCGGCCAGCGTATGGGTTATGCTGCCTGCCGGAACGAGGGCGAGATTGCCGTTAAGCACACGGTAGCTTGCGCAGCCGGCGCTTGCGAGTTCCGCTGCGTTGGTGGACCACAGTTTTGCTGCTTTGGGCTGAAAGTAGCCGAGAAGCCGGCTGTCGGTGACATTGGTGGTCGAGAGTCTGCCGCTCTCGACCCGGTTGGTGAGCGTGGTCAGCGCCGCGCCGTCGGGTTGCTCCAGTGTGGCGGTGGAAGCGAAGACACTTTGCTTATCGAGCAGCCACTCATCGCTGACCGAGTGACACGCGATGCGGTAGATCGGCCCGGAGGTCCCGCAACCGACAAACGTTACATCCGGCTCGGAGATGAGGTACCCGGTGAAGAGCAGATCGCCGCCGTTCGCCGAGACGATGACGCGGCCCCGGCGAGCAGGAACAGCGAGCCTGGTCCCTCCGAGCGAGAGGGAGAAGCTGCATTTGGACGGGGCGTTGAGAACACGCTCGATCCTGACCGGACCTTCCGCGCAGACCTGGGCGCTGTACTGGACCGCACCCAGACCATCGAGGTTGTCGATGGTTAGCTTCATGGCGTCACCACCGTTGGGAGATCGTCGGTGCTCAGGTCCTCGAGGCCGCGCATCCGGCGCACCTCCTTGACGGTCAGCACACCGGCCGACATCAGCTGGATCTGCATTTGCACCTCCTGCATCTCGTCCCTGGTCTCGAGATCGTTGAAGACGAACTCGAACTCTCGCCAGCCGAGCTTTTTGGCGAACAGGTCGCGTGTGATGTGTTCTGCCAGGAGCTTGGCCACCGGAACGACCGCACTCTGGAAGGCTTCGTTCGCCATTTCGGCGGCGGTAGAGCGGTTCACATCGCCCTGGAGGCCGAGCAGCATGGGCGGAAGGTCAAAGGCGTTGGCGACCATGCGCAGGAGAAACTCCTGCCATTGGAGGCGCAGGTCGGCATCCGTTCCGCCGGCAAAGCGCAGCACCTCGGGTTTCTCTGGGCAGCTGAGAATCGGAACCCGGCCGGTGCCTTCGATCTCGTCCTGCCACCAGCGGATCAGGCGATCGTGCTGGTCGGGCGTCGCTTCATTCAGCCAAAGCGCGTACTGCACGACGGAGTTCGAAGCCAGGCGACCGGCGTAGCGTGTGGCGCTCAGAAACTGATTCACGGTCTCGAACGCGACCTCCAACCGACCCAGGCCGAAGGGTGTGTGCGTCCGCGGATTGAGCCGCAGGTACATCAACTCGTCATCCCGAAGCGGGACGAGACCCTCCTTGCCGAGCCGACCTGTGGTTTGGGCGTAGCGGATCGTGTCCGCGTTGCCGTCCCAGCTATTGTCGATCTGCACGGTTGCGCCATCGACGGCCCAGAGATGGAAGGGTCGCTCGGGATCCCCGGTCGCCTCCATCTCGACCGCGCCGAAGCCGCCGACCAGCAGATCCTCGAGGACCTGCTCCCAAAGGACGCGAAAGCTGTCTGCGGCGTTGGGCTCTTCGAGGCACCGGCGAAGGAGATTCATGCGGACGATCTCATCCTCGATGGCGATCCCCGCGTACCCGCGCCGGACGCGGATCTGCCAGTCCATGCTGGCTATGCGGTCTTTGACGACGTTAATGGCGCGCCGCACCACCGGTGTCTCCGCGAACTTTCGCAGGTTTGCGGGGGTCGGTTTCGGGAGCGAACGTCCGGCTTGCGTCCCGCGCGTCGGGTTGAGGATGGACGGCAGCATGACCGTCTTGCGCGCTCCCGCGCTCGCATCGAGAGCGGTGTGTTCCGCTTGCGTTCCCGACCATCGATTCCAGATGTCTTTCATTGCTGTCTGCACTCCCATTGCGTCTTTCTCCCTCTTCCCTTGTCGGGCAAAACAAAGAGGCACAGCCCTGGGCTGTGCCTCACATCGTTGCTTCCACTTCCACGATCGAGCTTGGACGCTTACACGCCCAACTCGGATCTCGCCGTCTCCGCCGCACGTGCGAGATCCTTCACCGTCAGGACGCGAATCTGTTCGCGCTCCATCGCTTCCACGCCGAAACGGTAGCGTTCGGTGTGTTCAGTTCCGCCATCCCCCACATCGCGCAACGGCTCGATGACCGCCGACAGTTCGAGCCGAGCGTTTTCCACTCGGAAGACTCCGTCCCGCAGCCTGCCCGCGGTATAAGCCAGAACCTTGGCGCCTTCCACGCTCCCTTCAAGAGAGACCGCTTGAAACATGCGGATCACGCCGTTCGGACGATATCCGCAGTCGATCCGCATCGGATCGCCGGCGCCGGTATAGACGGAGGCTGGGATCTGCCGGCGCATCAACGGCCAGACGCCTGCCCGCTCGAACTCGCGCCGCATCACACCCGCGATCGCGGCCCGTCCGGATTGCCGGCTGGACGAGACCCTCTCGCGCGGCTCGACGTAGAGGCCCATCAACTGTTCCAGTTCAGCGGGCAGGCTCTCGGCGAGACAGGCGCGGGGACTGGAGATCTGTACCGCGTTCGAGCAGGTGTCCGAAAGCAGCTTCAGCACCGATCCGCCGGTCTCTTCCTCTCCGAGGCGATTTGCGATCTCGGTCTCAAGAGCTTCAAGCAGAGCGACATCGGCGTCCGCGTCAAGACACCGGACGCGCTTCCAGTTGCGTGTAAACCGGACCAATCCCTCCCGATCTCGACCTTTCTCCTGGAGCACAACGCCGATGTTGGTGAACTCCTCCCGAACGGCGTCCGGAGCATACCGGACCAGGAAGAACTCGCACTGTAAACGACTCTTCATCGCCAGGTCCTCTCGTTTGTGGCCGGAACATCGGGCTTAAGCCTACATGACATGGCGAGGCTTTTTGTAGGTGTCGGGCCAAGGGGACGGTACCGTGGCGCTTACTTTGGTTTGCCAGGCCGGAAAGGGCGCTCGATCCGAGTCTCGAAACGAGGCGATCAGGTCGCGAACCCGGCTTCTCCGGTCCACTAACCTCCGCATCAGCATCTCGAGCGTGTCAGGATCGCCGCCGTACCACTCGGGCGGCACCACCTCGGCGATGTTCCACAGCGTCTCCGGCGGCATCTCTTCCACACGACTCAGCCACGGTTCGAAGCTATCCCACCCGGTCACGTTCGCGTACACCTGGTTTCTCCCATACACGCCACGGAGCGGCGAGTCGGGAAACGTCCACTCCCCCGCGTTGAAGCAAAATCCCTGGTCGATAAACGTGGCTCGATACATCCGCTCCCGCGGTCGCCGGTCAAAGACGGCCTGCCGCCCGTTGCAGTTTCCGGCCCACTTATCGACCGCCAGCATCCCGGCAAACTCGGAGAGGTTTCTGACCTCACCCAGCTGCTGCTCCGGAAGGTAATCGACCACCAGCCCCGGCTTCATGCCGCCCACCATCTCGCTTCCGAACTGCAGACCCGCGGCGTACCGTTCTCGCTCATTGCGTCCCTTCTCGACGTACATGTCTGCTGTGTTGAGAACCAGCCACTCCGTCACCTCCACGATCTCGCTCGGCGCCACCGTCAGACCTGCCGCCGCCGCCAAGCGTGTCGCAATCCACTCATTTGCCAGAACTCTCCGATGCTGGGGGTTGTTCTGGAACTTCACAACCCAGAGTTTTCCATCGGCCCCGAGCATCAACTGACTTTGGGCTCCACCTCGCATCTTCCGGATTGCCTGCACGGCCAGCACCGCCAAAGCTCGCACACCTCGCACCAAGAGCATAACGCGAAGTTTTACCCGAGATCGAACTTGATCTCACGCTGATCGCCTGCTGCTGCCCTCTACCTCCGTCTGCCCTTTGCGAGCATCTCCGATCGGACGGCCTGACCGACGGCCATCGCCATCACGCAATCGTCGTGCGCGCCTCCCGCAGCGCCCGTCTTGCCGCCTGCCATGCTGATAAAGCTGCGGCACTCGGCCAGGAGCCGCCGGCTGTAGAACATCCACGGTTCCTCCAGCAGAAGCGCACCCAGGCGGCTGACCATCCCCGGTTTGTTTGCCGCTGTTGTCAACCAACCTCCAACGCCATCTCGTTCGTACATGCGAGGGTAGTGGTGCACGGTCTCGAGATACGCGAGAACCGCAGCTCCATGATTGTTGCGCTCAACAGCGACCGTCGCGCCGCGGTACTCGCGACCCAGCGCTGCCGCCACCTCCGCCAGTTCCAGGCTTCCGATCCTCTGCTGCAGCTCCGCGCATTGCAGACCGGTCGCGAGCTCAAGCACCTGGACCGCCGCGTAATCGCCATCCGGTCCACCGCCGGCGGAATCGACCGCGACGATGTACTCCCTGTCCGCAAGCGGTGGAAACCAGATCTGCAGGGCGCCTCCACGTCGTGTTTCCCGCGGCTCGGGCGCCTGCAAGCTCCGTCGCTCCACGGCCTCGATGTCAAAGCAGCAATCCCCTGTTGCCTTGAAGCAGGCCATCGCATCTTCGGCGAACTCCTGCGTCCAAAGTCCCCGATAACTTGCCTGCAGACCGCGACGAAATCCGATCTGGCCACGATCCAAACCCTGTGTCTCCATCAGCAACATCTCCTCCCTTGTCGGATCCGTAACCGGCGCTGCCACATAGGCTCGTTCCATCCACCACGGAAAGAAGTGCTGCACCGAGCCTCGCGCCCCTGCGTTCATCCACTCTTCGTAGAAACATCCATACGCTCCGTTTGGCGTCGATTCGATGACCATCTCACCGCCCGGCGCGAGAGCAGCCCGCAGACCGGCGAGCGTCGCGGCGCCATCCCCCGGCCACCGGCTTACCTCGCTGCAATGCAGCGTCTGCATTGTCAGACCGCGGCCTGCACTTCCATCCGCCGCACTCAGGACGCGGAGTTCGCTATCGAGCGCCGGGAAACTCATCTGGCCGACGTTGGCTCGACCGCGTCGCAGGGGACCCTCGCGCAGGTACGCTGGGAGGCACTCCCAGAAGCGCTGCATCATCCGGAAGATGCCTTCGGCAGCCTCTCGCGTCTGTGCGACTTGCACCGAAAGCTGGCCCCTCTGCGTGATCGTCTTCAAGAAGAAGTGGCCGGCCACCCAGGTCGTCACACCCATCTGCCGCGCCTTGAGTACGATGTTCTGGCGTCCCCGGCACCGATCGAATGCACGCTGTGCCGCGTTCGCGTGCAGAGGCCGCTCGTTGCCCTCCCGATCTCTGACCCGAAGCAGATGTCCGGCAAGCCAAAGGGAGACACTTGCCCCATCCAGGGGAGGGGGTCGTCTGTCCAGGAGCCTTCCATACGCCAGTAGCTCGTTCAGGTCCCATTCCCTGGAAACCTCGTGTTGGCCGTCTGTCACCTGTCTCACCCCTGATCGCGTACCTCGACATCACCAGACCTCCTGCCGCACAATGGACGGAGAGCTCTATCTCGCATGAACATCCATCTGGCTGCGGTCAAGGAGACAGAACTTACCGATCTGCTTCCGCTCCGCGCCGCATCGAGCCAGCATGTGCTGGTCAGCGATCCCGCCACGGCAGACCTCATCCTTCTGATCGGAAGCTTTGGCGTTGATCCGCAACTGCTTCTCGATCACCCGCTTTACTGCCTCTTTCCTCAGAAGTGCGCGGTCTACACCGAAGACGACAACTACCTTCCACTCGCTCCGGGTGTTTACTGCTCGGCGCGTGTCGACGGGAGCAGCCGCTCCGGTCGTGTGTTCAGTTACTCGTACGTCTCTAGCCGTGGCCAGTACAGCAATCCCTACGTCGCTGCCGATGCGCAGGCGGCAGAGAAGCGAATCCTCTTTTCCTTTCAAGGAGGAAGCACATCTCTTCTGCGCAAACGTCTGTTCAACCTGCGGTTCGACAGCTCGGACGTCCTGATCGAGAACACCTCCACATACTTTCATTGGGATCTCGACCAGCCCGGCCGCGAAGCTCGTCAGAAGAGATACGCCGAAACCCTCGCGACTTCACATTTTGTGCTCTGTCCGCGAGGAGCGGGCGCAGGAAGCATCCGCCTCTTTGAAGTCATGAGCGCCGGTATCGCTCCCGTGCTGCTCTCGGACGACTACGTGCTTCCACCCGATGTAGACTGGTCGCGATTTCTCCTGCGATTTCCGGAACGCGACATCGGCCGTTTGCCCGAACTGCTCGAGCCATATCGGCCGTCGAGCGCGGAGCGTGGCCGCCTGGCGTTTGCCGCCTGGCAGAAACACTTCGCTCCCGACGTCGAGTTCGACGCGATCGTCGCGCTTTCGGCCAGATCGCTCGAGCACGGGCCGCCAGATGAGGCCATCATGCGAAAGCGGCAAGCGCGCCTAATCGCACGGGCAAACCTCCATCGCAAAATGCGCGGGCTCGCCAGAGCGGCCGTGCTCCGAACGCTGAAACTTCTCGGTCTACGTTCGCCCTATCAGATGAACCGGTAGAGACGTCCGAAGCACGGCTGCTGAGCCTGGCGCACTTTACTGCAGGACGCGTACGTTGTACGACTTTGCGGGCGGCGTGAACGCATTGGCTGCGCATACCTGCACGGTGACGGTTCCGGCCGCTGTGACCGCCGCACTTACAATTGCGGACCCACTCGGCAGCGTTCCGTCACTCGCGCTGACAGCAACAGGAGCACCGACGTTTGCTCCCGAGACAGCGACGGTGCCGCTTGCGCAGCTTCCGGCTGTGAGCGCCGATCCTCCAATGGCGCCGGTAGCCCCGGCCAGAATGCCGGCAAAGTTGGCTGCTTTCACGTTGCCGTTTCCATCGACCTGGAACTGTGCGGACGAGCCGACATTCAAGAGGGCCGGCAAAGCACTGCCGACAACGGCTGAGCTGCCGATCGCCACGGGACCGCCGTTCAGCCAGATAGACGATCCCTTCACCTGCAGCGGATCTCCGCCGGCATACGTCTCGAGCGAACCGTAGGGCGTGGCCGTGTTCCACCAGCAGTAGAAGGTCGAGTTGTGCGCCGTCAGACTCTTGCCAAAGCCTTGGCAGAACTGTGCTCCACCACCGAGGTTGGGCGCGAAGACGGGAATAGTCTGCGGCGATACCGTCGGGGACGTAATGCTTAGGCCAGTCGCTGTGATGTTCGTGAAGCTGCCCACCGCTGGGGTCGTATTGCCGATCGGAGATGCGTTGATGGTTGCGCCGCTGATACTTCCGCCCGTGATGGACGCCGTCCCGGTCGCTCCGCCGCCGCCTGCACCGGAGCCGCTCGGGACCGTCCAGCTTCCGTCTTCGCGCAAGTACCGTGTTGCCCCTGCTGAGGCGCCTGGATCGGGAACGACGCCAAGGGCGTGCGCAGGTCCGGATGCTCCGAAGATGGGTAGCCGAGCCGCGTTCACCGTTCCGCTGCTTATGCTGCTCGCGTTGAGTGCACCGTTCAGCGTCGAGGCGTTGACAACACCCGCATTCACCGTTCCGGCGCTGAAGCCCTGCGGTCCAAACCCAAAGGTCGTTCCGCGCATGTTGAACGTCAACGAGCTTGTCAGGGGCTGGTACGCGATCTGAGACTGCCCACCGTTGCTGTCCAGTTCAAACAGGTTATAGCCCGAGTTCCAGTTGCCGCACCCATGCGAGTTGCAGTGCACTGCCATCAGGGCTGTCTCGCCTGCCTGCACGTCAAAGGTACGCCGCCAGATCCCGAGTTCCTCATACGCTGCGTCAGGAGGCGAGTGCGTTCCACCGTTGCCGAAATAATTGCTCGCCGGCGCCTGGTTGATCACGCTCCAACCGCGCATTCCCGGACCGTTGTTATTCTGATACGCGATGCCGGCTCGTGGTGGAACGGTCGGGCGCGGCGTCACCTCGCTCACGGCTTCCATGTCCGCATAGACCAGCTCCTGAAAGTAGTGAGGCTCTTCCACTTGGTCGTTCTGCGCCCATGCGACGGTGTTCGGCGCGAGGGTCATCTGTCCATCGATTGCCTTGGTCGCAGGATTTAGAACACCCAAGACCTCGGCCATCGGATACAAGGCAAAAGCGCCTGTCAGAAGCGAGATCGTACCTCCACTGCTTGTGCCGTTCGCCCCTGTTTCCGCAAAGGTCAGGCTATTTGAACCGGTGGTGGTTACTTGATAGCTTCCGTTGAAGCTTGCATCGCCCACGCCCGTCACTTGCATCGTGAGGCCGTTGACATCGACCGGCAAACCGCCGGCCAGAGTGACTGTGACGACATTGTTGCTCCGGCTCACATTCGCAATGGGAAGGCTCACGTTCAGATAAGCGCTGGTCTGCCCCGTGATGCCGACGATGGGCGTTTGGCCGCCCGCATAGAAGAGACCGGTGGCCGAGTAGGAACCGATGACTGGAAAGACCTGCCGGATACCCTGCGCGGTGTCGACCGTCTGCTCCAGACCGTAGCCGCACAAACCTCCGACCGTAATCGTTGCCCGGGCAGCGTGAACCTTGTTGAAGGTCATCGTAAGATGAGTCGCATCGGCAACGGTGTAGTTCACCATCTCGTAGTTCGAAGGGTTGAACGCGTTCGGCAGGTCGGTGACGCAGGCAACACCTGTGGCGCTCGGCAGGGCGGCCGTGCTCGCGACGAAGCCTTGCGGCAGACCAGTGGTCGCGATCGGAAATGTAACCGTACCTGGAGCCATTTGTGTCGCCGGCGAAGCGACGATCTGCCCGGTTGCGAGAAATGTGCTCACCGGAAACGAGCTGCCGCTAAAAACCGCGGTCGGCCCGGGAGCTCCGCCGGCCACAATGGCGCCCCCGATGAGAGCTCCTGTGCTGATCACCCGGGCGGGATTCTTGTCGATCAGATATCGACCCTCGCCCTGCGTTCCCGGACCCGATGTGCCAGCGACCATCACCGAGGTCGACCCAGGTGTGCAACCACTGTTGCACGTGCCCTGAAACACGTTTACATCCTCCTGTACCTGCAGGTCGAACGGGTGGGTTCCTTCATCTGCCTCGTCGCGAAATCCGCCGGACGATGTCACGAACTGCGACCCGGCCAGACAGTCGCCGACCCCATAGCAGTTCACGACGTGCGAGGCGAGGACATGCTGGCCGAGAGTGTTGTAATTGCCATTCACGCTGAGCGCCGTGTACGTGCTTTTGAAGTACGGTCCTGGATGAATACTGGCCGGAAAGAGGTTCGATCCGCCGGCAAGTCCCTGGTGGTTAATCAAAAGGCCAAGCGATGTCGGCTCCTCCGATCCAGTCTGTTGGTGCACGCTTGCAGCGTCGCGTGTCGAAGTCACATCGATCACCTGCCCGGCGTCGTTTCCTGACGCCAGGAGATCCACCGGGTTGAAGTAACTGTCCCGTCGCTCGCCGCCGCGCGCGTCTTCGAGGTGCGTTCCACTGTGCAGGCCGCTGTTCCACAGGAAGGGACGGTAGATCTCCGAAGAGTTGTAACTCTGCTCCGCCTTTGCCTCACAGCCCACAGCACAATCCGTGCTCGATAGCACATTCGCAATGCCGTTGTCGCCACGTCCCGTCAGGTACTGGCTGGCGTAGAGAACACCGTTCATGTGGTTCGTCTGCAGTTGTGTGCCCGCCGGTTGAGCGATCGCCTGAGAACCTTGCGGCGTCGTTGAAATCTTCTGCGTGAGACCGCTCGTCAAAGAGGCCACGTTCAGGTCGACATAGTGTTTATTCGAGGCCTGATTCGACGTGAGCGGATCCGCCGGCAACGCCAGAGGCCCTCCCATGGTATCCCCGCCCTTGTTGATATAAGGCGCGGCGGCAGAGAGCGGAGCTCCCGTGAGCGCGGCGGCGATCGCCGTATCGACATAGCTCTTGGTCACCGTTTGTACAGCGACGGTAGCGGGCGCAACCGCCGTCTTGATGGCGCTTATGGAGACGGCCGTCGCGCTCGTCGGAACCACCCAATACTCGCGATTCACGCTTCCGTCATCCAGGTGATACACCACGGTGTAGTAGCTTCCGGCCGGCGTCGCACCCGCGTTTGGCGCGAGCTGCACACTCACAACGCCACCCGGCGCGATGACCCCCGCGGTGCTTCCCGCCGAAACCGCCTGCCCATTTGCTGTTGTAAACGCCGTCCAGCTGATCACGACGGTCCCGGTCGCGGTCGTCCCATCCGCGCGAAAGACCGTGTCTGTGATCTGCGTCGTCGGCACTTGCGCCCATGCCGTCGAAATTGCCAACAAACCTGCACCGATCACCAGCAGAAGTTTCCTGGTCAGCGGTTTCTGTCTTATTGTCCAAAGCATTCCGTACCTCCTCAACTGCCAGATCTCAACTCGCAACAGAGCTACACCGACCGCATCGGCCCAGGCAGGTAGCTCCTGAAGCAAAGCGTCATCTGACCATCGTTTCCATCTTTTACCGGGAGCGCCTGGAAGGCAGCCGCCAACTTCAAGAGACTCAGCGGACCGGCAAGAGTTTCGATCTTCTCCCCCGAGCCCCGCGTCGTCTGCAAACGTGGGTAATGAAACAGCACTCGATCTCCTTGCTCCCCGTCTACGCAGAATAGGCCGGACCACTCCTGGAAAAAGGTTCCACCCTCCCGATCGACAAAGCCGGCGAGACGGCTCACACTCATCCCGGAGACCGGCGCACCCGCGAGCAGAGCCTCACCCAGCTGCAGAGCGCCGCCCGCGATCGCAACAACCCGGCCGACGTTCAACGTTACGCGCCGAATGTAGTTCGCGTCATTCGACACACTTGCCGCGGCACTCACGTACGCCCCACTTACGCCGCTGCCGACAAATCCAGTCTGCCCTGTGTAGTCCAGGTCGACCGCGACCAGATCGCCGACGTTGAAGAGCCCCGCTGCTGCACTTCCAACCTGCAGTGACGTCGCAGTCGAGACGCTACTTCCGGTCGTCAGCGGAATGGCTGCCGCCCCAACTCCGCCGCTGCCATTCGCTGTCGCTCCTTGGGCTGTCAGCAGCAGGTTCATCTGTTCCGAGCCTGAGGCAAGCGCCATCTGCAGCTTGCCCCAGCTCTCAAAATTCACTTGCACCGTCGTGCTCAACTCCGTCCGAACCTGGCTTTGCGTCGTCAGCGGTGAACCGGTGCGAACCGCTCCGATCTTTGTGCCGCATGTCCGCGTAAACTCCGTGCACCATCCCAGGTCCAACCACGGCGAGGGCGGCGCGTTCAGAGCGAACATCCCCATCTGTGCGGGATCAAAGATCGTCGGCGTGCCGGTCCCCCTGTTCACCGGCGCGAAGTACCCACGCACTCTCCTCTGCACAGGCGCGGTCGCTGCCGCCAGACCTGCTCCAACCAACGTAGAACTCACAGCTCACCTGCCTCTCCGTAGCTGAAAACCTCGACCGTCGCGACTCGGCTCAGACGCTCGCCCGTCGAGTTCACAGCACCAAATGTAAGCTCGCCCCAGAAGACATTTGTCGCCATCGGCACCGGCGGCATCGTCGTATAGCTCAGCTTCGGCAACCGTTTCGGTTCTGTCCCGACGATCGCCGCCAGCTCCGCATCCATCACGGCAAGCATGCGTCCCCGGTCCAGGCCAGAGTTCCCGGTCGTTCCATCGGTCGCATACGAGATCTCGCACGTCATCGCGATCAGCGGTGCCGGACCCTGTGTCTGTACCGTCAGATTTCCCCAACGGAGGCGGAATGCATCGACAGGCACCGGCGCAACGACGAGTTCGTTCTCCTCGACGATCACCCCTGGCCGCACAACGCCCCGCACAGCAAGCGTCCGTTCGGGATTGAGCTGTGCCAGCCGGTCTCTTATTGCTACATAAAATGTGTCTTTCGCATTTTGCATATATCTCGCCTCAACCTAAAAACACCGTCACCTAAAGCTCGTTCGCAATCGGCTCCCGTAATACCAGACGATAGACACATGGCATGCCGCAAACGTCGGAGGCGGTCGATGCCTCAATCTCCATCACCGTTCCACTCACCACGACACCCGATGCACTCGCAAACAACGAGCTCGCCGAAGCAGCATCGAGTATGCCAACAACGCGCTCCACACTGATGGCCGATAGGAGCAGCTCCCACCTCGTTCCCGCGCCGTCTTTCACCTGTCCGCGCAGCTTGCGAAACACAGCAGGCGCCAGCTCCACATCCTGAAAGTTCGGTGTTGTCAGGCCGATCTGTTCCCGCACATCGCCGATATCCGCAGCCCCCGGAACTCGCAGCAGCACGGATCGGCCGCCAACCCCGCGCAACAGAACATCCGCGGACCGCCGCGCGGCAACACTCCCATTTCTTAGATCCGCCATTCCCTACCCCACTCTCTCGGCAAGGTAAGGCCGCAGAAGCATCTGAACCTGGGTGTCCAGCAGCGAACCGCTGAAGTACTGCATCTGCACCGTGTCCAGACGGCTCGATTTCACGTTCAGCCCCGGTGTCGCCTGTGCGTTCCGAACGATCTGGGCACACGCAACCTTCAAGGCCGGCGGAATCTCCACGACACCCGACGTGTACGTTGCCTCCACCTCGTTGTAGTTGATGCCGAGAAAATTTCCAGGCAGGGTAAGCGTCGCCGAGGTCTGGTCCACATCGATGCTGTGAGGATCGAGCACACTCCAGCTGCCCGGAACGCTGAAAGCCGTTGCAACCTGCTCGCGAAAGTTGTCGGCGATCTCACCGCGCCGAGGCCGGCCATACCGTGCCCGCACTGCCAGCAGCGGCGACGTCGCCCCGTTCACAACCACAAGTGGGCGATAACTCAAGTGAACCGTCTGTGCACCGGCGGTCAATCGCAAGCGCTCGACGTATTGGCTGGCCAGCAAGGTCGATCGCCGGCAATACCCTTCCATCAAGGCAGAGGCCGTCGTGATCCAGTCATCGGTCGTCTCTGCCGTCAATCCATACTGCGCGTACTCTGTCGGTAACAAATACCCCATAGACTCGCCTCCTGGAATGGGACGAGGCCGGCAAACGTCGCCGGCCTCGTCTCACTCACAGCCACATCCAACGACCGCTGTTTAGCGATCCACCAACACCTGGAAGTGCGCATAGCTCGCACCTTTAACCACAAGTCCGCCGAACTTCACGACCACGTACTGCGAAGCCAGCGATCCCGGAACGCCGAGCTGGAAGATCCGTGGATTCGGGTCGCTCAGCCAGTGGTACTCGATCAGGTCTTCCGTCACGATGTACGCCGGCAAGACGGCAGAGCCCGACCCCGGAGTTCCGGTATAACCCATCGTCCACTCCGGAATGAGCGGCAGGTCGCCCGCCTGCGTCGACAGCGTCTTCACAGAAAAGCCAGCCTCGATCTCCCGCGTGTTCAACACCACGTTGAACTCCGATTTCATCTCGCGGTCAATCAGATCCAGCAGCACCGGGTTGGCATAGATCGCCGTCGGCCGAACACCAAACGCGGTATTCGAAACCATCTGCGCGACCGTCGATTTCAGACCGTCGACAATGCTCTGTGTGCCGCCGATCGTCACCGTGTTTCCGCCGGCTGCGATCTGGCCCGCGGCGCCGAAGTATTGCGGCGTCGTCGGTGCGCTCAAGCTGGTATCCGTCCCGTTCCAGAGAGCGACGTCGTGCGTCCGCAGAACACCGTCCACCGTGTCCGCAAGATCCTTTGCCTGCAGGTACGCGAACTGGCTCTGTTGCATGCCCAACTCGATATCAAACAGGTTGTAGTTGATCTGTGAAACCAGCGCCTTCAAGGGAACGCTACGCTCCACACGAGTTGGACTGACCAGAGGCGCAACGATGTTGCGCGGGTCCACAAAGCCCGAAGCCGCCGAAGGCGACGGGATCGAGGTCTCTTCAAAAAACCTCGAGGGATGCCCGGTCGCGGGAACCTGCTTGATTCTCTGCCCAAAGATGCCTCGCCGGCGAACCAGGTCCGTGATCTCGGTCTGGTACATCGGAACTTCGATCGCGCCCGGCCCGAGGTAATCTGCCGCCGCATTCAGATCTGTAAATTTCGCGTTCATTCTTCTCCCTTTTCGCACACACAAAAAAACGCAGCCAAAAGCTGCGTCGGTCTCTTCTCACGTCTCCGGCTCAGAAATTCTTCGCTACGCCGGACACCCTCAGCAGCGCCTAGCTCAGGAGGCCGGAGCGCATCAGCTGTGCCTTCACGGCAATCCGCTGCTCCAGGCTGAGGCTGACCAGTGCTGCATCCAGTGCTCCCGCTTCAAGCGACTCAACCGTGACACCCTGCTTCGCGAGGAGGTTCGCCATCGCAGTCGGAACCGTCTTGCGTCCCGCGGCGCCTGCCGTGCTTTCCCTCCGCTCGCCTGCCTCGGCCCGCGCACGCAAATCCGCAAGTTCAGCTTCCGCGGCCTTGAGCCGTTGTTCTAACAGGGACTCATGCCTTCCCTCCACGGTCGCCACGATCCGTCCGATGGATGCTTCGGCGTTCATCGCCAAGGTGGTCTCGCGCTCGGTAAGACCCTCCAGAGCCCTCGTCAGAGTGGCTGCTACTTCCGTTAGCTTCTCGGCCGTAGCGTGAAGCTCAAGGGCTCCTGACACACTTCCGCAAATCTCACAGGTTTCCATCTCAACTCCTTCTTTCGAGCAATCTGCTCGTCGATTCGTCTGTATTCCAGACCTGCATCCGCCACAGTTTTATCCGCGCGCCTGCGTCCGGCACCGCTTGGCTGCGCGGTCCGGCAGCGGCGAACTCACTGTCTGGCAGGCGGTCCGCTTTACGCGAAAGCTCGTACTCCGGTAAGCCGCCTTCTCCCGCAATAGGATGGCCGCCCCCGTAAACGTCGCTCTGCTGATCGTCCACACCGGGGCACGCATGTCAGTTACGTGCGCATCGGCCAGCTCATAGCTCATTCCCATGGCGCCGTCCTGCGCAAGAAACTTTTCCAGTTCCGGCCCTACCTCCGGAAAATCCCGTGCAAACAGGAATCCCGAAACGACCATCCGATTCGCCTTGAGTTCCGCCGCCGTAATGATGCCGCACTTCTGCCTTGCATCATGTCCGTCCCAACCGGCCTTGTAGCCGACCGCCATGCCGAGCAGACTCGGCAAAGCCGCCTCCGCAGCCTGCCTCGTCAGGATCACGCGATGTCCGCGAGATCCACTCGGAGCCTTGTCGCTGGGGACGTCTACCAGCGTCAGAACGCCCTCAAATGGAAGGCGATTCGGATGTCCGTGTACGACCGGAAAGTCGACCGCCATCGCGTGGATACCCACATCTTCGATCGAGTGCCTGCGGTGCGGCCAGGCGCTGTCCCGCTCGATCCGCCTCGCCGGCAACCGCTCCCTCCCTGCCTTCGCCGTCTCGCAATTTGCTCTGCGGCGTTGCAGATCCGTCGCCTGTCCCATGCCACCTCCTCTTAGTTTTGCAAATCGGCGTGCCTGCTCGACTCCAGGCATGCCACATCTACCGCGAGACTGTGGCGCGCGGCTTGTGAAATTCTCTGTCGAACACTCCTCATCGAGACTTCTCGTCAGCATCTCCGCCAAACTCTGCGGTTCTGCCCGGCCGACGTCGCCCCCGACGTTCGGAGTGTCCAGGCTACCCATCGTTGCAAGCAGCTTCGCGTGCTGGACGTTTACCTGCTGACTTCTTCGATGAACTCGGCCGCAATCTCTGGACGCGCTCGCGCGCCACCTGCACCATCCAGTCTCCTGACGAAAAAACGGGAGCAACGCCTCTGCGTCGCTCCCGCTTCTCCTCAAGTTCTAACTAGGTTCTAGGTTAGCAGGGAGCAGCATGGTTGTACGCCACTCTAATCTCCCCTGGTAAACCCTACCTATTCAGCGTCTTAGAGGTTACACGCTCTCTTTCCGCTCTTGACAAGCTGACATCGGCTCCAAAAGTCCGTTTGCGAGAAAGATGGCTGTTAGCTCATCCAATGTTCGACCGTACCGCCGGACAACGGTCCGCAGGCTTAGACCGAGCATGGCCGCTGCCTCTCCTTGCGTGTACTGCTGCAACGCGATTCTTTCGATCAGCAGCTGCTGAAATGTACTCAGCTTCCGCAAGCATTTGCCCACATCATGAACAAAGATGACGACGTCCTCAAAGCTGTGGACGCGGTAGTTGGTCACCCTTCCGCGAAACATCTCTTTTCCTAAAAGAGAGGGAACTCGCCCACTCTCCATCGACATGTTCATGTAACGTCGGAGCATTCCCTCCGTATACTTTCGATAGAAAGCCAGCTCCGGTGAGATTGCTGCCCGTTCTCCTCTCCTGACCGCGATCTTTGCCGGTGCCGATTCTGCTGCAGATGAAGCCCACAGCTCTGTGAGAACAACCGCGGCCGCGCTCATCGAACACCCCCAACCGAGAGTTCCGCGACAGAGTTGGCGTTGTGACCTACGAAACGCCGGCATCTTCCACGCCTTCGCGGCCGTGGCGCTGGAAACTCCGCTAACTTCTTCGCACATCCATGGCAGTAGACATCCTTTGCGAGTCCGTTCCGGAACCAAAGCGTTCCGCATCCCTCGCATACCTTCAAATCAACACGCAAGTAGTTCATGCTTTCCCTTTCAGGCACACTCTCCCTGGCGAGCCTCGGATCATTGTCCAGCGGTCGAAGGGGCTCGCTCAGGTCTGTTAGGAAGTGTTCACTTCACCGCAGGGGCTCTTTTTTACTGTGGCCCGTTACGACGCAGTGCTCACTCGGTTGTTATTCAACTCGATGCGAAGTCATACCTAGGGGAAAGAGTCTGATCAGAACCTCGCATCTGCCATCGGATCGGTCACAGAAGCGGCCTCTTGACGAAGTCGCCCGAGGCCGCTGGTGGAAGTTTCAAGGTTATAGCTTTCAACAAACACGATGTCAACATAACTTTCGGGGCACGACTGTAAATTCAGGAATATGCCAGTTTTTCAGCACTTATTGATACGGTTCTGATTGCTCATTGATAACGTTTCGCTTATTCTTCGTCTTGCCAAATGATATTTTCCGCCCCAGGATAGCCCCTTGAACTTCGCCGACCTCCATGAACTGCTTCGTCTTGAACTGGTTCGGCGCATCGAATCCGGCGCCTTGACCGGAACTCGATTGGCGCAGCAAACCGGCTTCCAGCAAGCCCATATTTCGAACTTCCTCAATCGCAAACGAGCTCTCTCGCTCGAGGGCTTGGACCGCGTCTTGGCCGCGCAAAACATCACGATCGACCAGATCCTGCCGCTCGATATCGCCAGCGCCTCGGCTGTGCCTTCGACGGATCTCTCCGAAAGTGTTCCCGTCGTCTCCTCCTCGACCGCCATGGCCGATCCGAGGATCTCCGCGTCCGCCATCATCGAAGTCATCCAGGTCTCCACCGCGAAGCTGTACGACAATCGCACCCGGGTCTATCCGAGACGCGCCAACTGGCAACGATTCGTCGCGCTCCGTGTCGATGCGCAGCAGGCAGCACCCCTCGATCCCCTCCTGTTTCCCGGCTCGGTGGTCGTCATCGATCGCCATTACAACTCGCTCGCGCCCTACCATTCCCGGCAAGCCAATATCTATGCCGTTCGATGTGGCGCCTCCTTGCTTCTCCGCTTCGTCGAGCTGGACGACGCACGCCTCATCGTCCGGCCGTACACGGTCACATTTCCGGTCCAACTCATCCCCATCGCCGCCCACGAAACTCCCGCCGACTATCTCGTCGGTCGCGTGTGTCTCGTCATGTCTGAGCTATAGAAGCGAGCGCGTGGTCGCACCCGGCGATCTCGCGCAAGTTCGATTGCTAAACTTGACCCATGCTTGAAAAGCTCTACGCGAAGTGGATGTTCGCTTGGGAAACTGCGCTCACCACACGCGACACGAACCGGATCGTCCGACCGCTGGAGTGGGGATTCGATTGGCTCGCCGAACCTCCTCGATCCGTGATCGACGCCGATCCTCTAACCAGCTCTGGCGGCTCCGATCTCGCAGCCATGGCGGACCATAACAAAAGATTCGTACAGAACTCCGACCTCTGTTTCTCCTATCAACGCCCGACCGACTATCGCCTCGAACTTCGGCATCCGCTCCTCTTTCCTACCAACGTTCGGCCGTCGACGCTCGCCCAGGACGCCGAGCACAAGCGCCGCGCCACCTCCGGCGATTCCTCTCCAGCGTCTTTTCTCCGCTTCACTTCACCCGTGCGGACGCGACATCCGGAAAACGACATCGTCAACGCCCGCTGGTATCCCGCACCGGCACGAAAACAGCGCGACAAACCCAGGCAGGCCATCCTCGTCCTGCCGCAGTGGAATGCCGACGCATTCAGCCACAACGCGCTATGCAGCATCTTCAATCGCTTCGGCGTCTCCGCCCTCCGGCTCTCCAAGCCATACCACGACATCCGCCGTCCCAACGAGCTCGAGCGCTCCGACTTTGCCGTCAGCGCCAACATCGGCCGCACTATCTCCGCCTGCCGGCAGGCAGTCATCGACATCCGTAGCTGCCTGGACTGGCTCGAAGATCAGGGGTACGAGCAGTTCGGCGTGCTCGGCACCTCCCTCGGCAGCTGCTACGCGTTTATCGCCGCCGCGCACGACCCCCGCCTGGAGGTGTGCGCCTTCAATCACGCCTCAACCTGGTTCGGAGATGTCGTCTGGACCGGCCAGAGCACACGCCACATCCGTGCCGCCTTTGAAGCCGCAGGCCTCACCCAGGATCAGGTCCGCGACAGCTTCACCTCCATCAGCCCCATGTCCTACATAGCCCGTTTCGCCGCCGCCCGCAGACGTGTCCTCGTGGTTCATGCGCCTTACGACCTCACCTTTCTCGAAGAGTTCTCGCAGGACTTACTCGCCAACTTCAGCAGCCACAACATCGATTACGTCGCCAAAACTCTTCCTTGTGGGCATTACACCACGGGCGAGACTCCGTTCAAATACATCGACGGATGGTATCTCGGTTCCTTCGTCTATCAGGCCTTCCGTCAGCTCGCCGAGCGGTCGGTGGAACCGGACGCCGAGCCTTCGACCGTAACGCCAGCATAGAATCGAGGTATGCCGATCGATTTGAACGCGACCCTCGCCACCTCAGACCCGGAGGTCTTCACCCAGATACAGAACGAGGTCGACCGCGAGCACGAGGGTCTCGAAATGATTGCCTCGGAAAACTTCGTTAGCCGGGCTGTGCTCGAAGCAACAGGCAGCGTTTTCACCAATAAATACGCGGAAGGCTACCCCGGCAAACGCTACTACGGTGGCTGCGAGTTCGCGGACGTCGTCGAAGACATCGCGCGCGATCGCGCCAAGCGGCTCTTCGGCGCCGAGTACGTTAACGTCCAACCGCACTCTGGATCGCAGGCGAACGCCGCTGCTTTTATGGCCCTGCTCTCGCCCGGCGACTGCATCCTCGGCCTCGACCTCGCCCACGGCGGGCACCTGACGCACGGACACAAACTCAACTTCTCCGGAAAACTCTATCGGATCGTCGGGTATCAGGTCCGCAAGGACACGGAGGTCGTCGACTACGACGAACTTGAATCCATCGCCGTTCGCGAGAAGCCGAAGCTCATCATCGGTGGGGGAAGCGCTTACCCGCGGCACTTCGATTTCGCACGGATGCGATCCATCGCCGACAAGGTGGGCGCCTACCTGCTCATCGACATGGCGCACTTCGCCGGTCTCGTCGCCGGTGGCGCCCATCCTTCGCCCGTCCCGCACGCTCACGTCGTCACGACGACCACACACAAGACCCTGCGTGGTCCGCGCAGCGGCATGATTCTCGGGCGCCAGGAGTTCGCTGCCAATATCGATCGAAGTGTCTTCCCTGGACAGCAAGGCGGCCCGCTCATGCATGTGGTCGCCGCCAAGGCCGTCGCCTTCCGCGAAGCTATTCAGCCGGAGTTCAAGGCGTATGCGCACCAGATCGTAACCAACGCCCAAGCTCTCGGCGCCGCCATCGCCGACCACGGATATCGCCTCATCTCTGGCGGTACGGACACGCACGTCATTCTCGTGGATGTCTTCGGCCGTGGCATGCTCGGCTCGGAGGCGGAGAATGCTCTCCACGCCGCCGGGATCACGGTAAACAAGAATGCCATTCCCTTCGACACCAACCCGCCCATGAAGCCGAGCGGCATTCGCCTGGGCACGCCCGCGCTCACCACACGCGGCATGAAAGAAGAAGAAATGCGCTTGGTGGCAGGCTGGATCGCGGCAGCGCTTGAGCACCGAAGCGACACGGAGAAGCTCGAATCGATTCGTGCCGAAGTCCTCGAACTCGCCGATCGGTTTCCGCTTTATGCGTGGCTGCGCGAAGCCTGAGTTCTGGGCTTAGTCTGCTCTAGAAGCCGGCCGGTTGCTCTCCCGCAACGCCGAAGGAGCGCTCCAGATGCACGCCCACTCGGCCAATCAGGCCTTCGTCGAACAAACGCCCGATCAGCGTCACACCGTGCGGCACACGCCGGGGCGGGTTGAACTTCGGCAGCGGCCGGCTAGGGTCTGGGGCCCAGTCGCTCCGAGCCTCCGAGACCTCCACAAACCCGGCTCGCAGCGTCAGCGAAGGGTGCCCGGTGAAGTTCGTTATGGTCAGCATCTCGTCCCGCAATGAGGGCACTAGCAAGAGGTCGACCTGCGAAAAGACCCGCGCCATCTCAATAGCCACTTTGCGCCGCAGACGGTCCGTTTGAACGTAGTCCACCGCCGAAAGAAAGCGCGCCTGCCGAAACGTGTTCGGCCACGCGTCCGGCACCTGCGCCCTCAGCGTATGGTCTTTTCCGCCCAACGTAAGCTCTTCAAATGCAGCGGCCGCTTCGGCAAACAGAATCAGGTCAAGATTGTCGTATGGCCAGTCCGGGATTGAAACCTCGACCGGCCGCATGCCGAGCTTCTTTACCGTCTCGAGCGCCGCTCGATCGACATCGGTCGCCGGCGCCTCCTTCATCCAGCCCGGAAAGTATCCAACCCGCAGCCCCTCGACAGATGCGTTCGCGTCGTAGTCCAAACGGCTCGGAACACTCGAGACATCTGCGGAATCTGGCCCGGAGATCGCTCTTAGCACGAGCATCGTGTCCTCAACTCCACGCGCCATCGGCCCCAGCTTGTCGAGCGACCAGCACAGCGTCATCGCACCATCGCGCGGAACGCGCCCATACGTCGGACGAAGCCCGGTCACACCGCAACGCATCGACGGGCTGACGATACTTCCGCCCGTTTCGCTTCCGATCGCGAAGCCGACCAGACCCGCCGCGGTCGCCGCTCCTGGACCCGCACTCGACCCTGAAGACCCCTCCTCCAGCAGCCAGGGATTCATCGTCTGACCCCCGAACCACACATCGTTCAAGGCCAACGCGCCCAGGCTCAGCTTGGCCACCAGCACCGCACCCGCCTCTCGCAGGCGCACCACCACCGTCGCATCCGAAGTCGGAACTCGGTCGCGAAACGGCTCTGCCCCATACGTCGTCGCGATCCCCGCCGTATCCAACAGGTCTTTCGCGCCCCACGGAATCCCATGCAACGGCCCGCGATAGCGCCCCGCCGCAATCTCCCGATCCGCCTGTCGCGCTTGCGCGAGCGCCGTCTGTTCCGTCAGCGTGATGACACACCGCAGCTTCGGGTCCAACCGCCGCAGACGTTCGAGGTAGATGCCCGTCAGCCGCTCGGAGGTGATCTTTCTGCTCTCGATCCATCTTGAAAGGTCCGTGACCGGAGCAAACGCAATCTCCGCATCGTCGCCCGGCAGAGGTCTCGGCCCGGTCGAACTCCGCAGAAACCGGTCCGCGGAAGGCATCCCCATGCTTCCGGCCGCCTGCGCAGGATCGCACCTCGACCACGGCGCTACACCGTCTTCAAGCGCGACCTTCCGTGGCCCGACTCGACGCTCGTAGAGCGGTGCCATGGCGCTCCGCCAGTTGCCTGCGGCCTGAGCCCGATCCGCGTCGGTCAGGTGCACCTGGACCAGCTTCTCGGCTTGAGCAAACGTCTGTGCGTCCACCTCCGGACCCACGGACGGAGCCGTCCCAAATGCGGGTGGCGCCCCCGGCGGCAGCTGCTCGGCGGTTGCCGCAGGAGTTTGCTCGCTGCCAAACGCAGCTTTAGCGATCACAAGACCTACAGGTGCCGTTGCCAGAAACCGCCGGCGCGTCGTCAAAAGACATACCTCCTTCTACTAAGCCGAACCTGCCCGTTCCTGAGCAATGGGCACAGGCGTATTTCTATGTCGATCAGCTACGCCCGGCGACGGTACCGGATCGCAAACTCGTATCCCGCATTCGGCGGAAACAGAGTCGAAACCAGCCGCAGGCGTTCGGCAAGGGCAGGCGCGGCCAGCAGCGGATACTCCCGTTCCCGAAGTTCGGAGTAGTCGAAGTCCACAGCCAGCGAGAGCAAATAGATCGCGATCGCATCGGAGAACGCCGCCTCACAGAAACTCAGCTTCGCCTTCTCGTCGACCGCCGGCTTTGCTCCGGCCTTCGCGCTCGCCAGAGCCCGCCCGCGGCTTTCCGATGCATCCTGGCTCGTCTCACCCCGAACCTCCGCGAGCGCCTGCTTCCAGGCAAGCTCCGCAAAGCTCTCCGGAACACCTCTGATGTCCACAAACGCGTGACCGACATTGATGAAGAACTCAAAGCACAGCGCAAACCGATCGTTCAGGAGTCGGGTCGAGATAAACACTGCGTCCGTCGATCCCAGAACGACATTCCGATGGCAGATCGCCTGCTCCCCAAGCTCGGGTGTAAACGCCCGCGCAACCATGGTCGGCTCCTCACGACACGAGCGGCCAGACATCGGGGCACTCGGCCCCATGCCGGCCTGGTCCGTCTCCGGTCCGTCTTCCAGCTCGCCCATCGCCAGCGGCACAAAGTAGTACGCCGTCTCTTTCAACGCTCCGGCGATCGACGCAGGCACCGCCTGCACCATGCGCTCCAGTTCGTTGCCGTCCAGGTGAGTATCCCCGAACGCCGCGAAGTACACTCCGTTGGGCGACCGGCGTACCGCTGTCTCGCGGGCGACCTGTTCTGCAGCGACAAGGCTGATCGAAGCGCTCTCTGCCATAAGCCGCTATTCTATCTGGTATGACCAGTCCGTCCCAACGCATTGCACGAGGGGCTCAGAAACCCGTCCTCCCCTCCCGCGACAAGGCGGCAGCTGGAACGTACTTCGGTGTTCCTCTCGGCGATCTCGGCTGGTTCAGCACACTCCTGATGTCGTTCGCTGCCGGCTTTATCGCCTTCTTCGCCGCAACCTTTCTTTCCATCCTCACGATTCTCATCCTCAATATTGCGACCCACGGCACGGTGGATTACGCCCTCAGCTATCGCCGGGTCGGCCTCCCCGCGGGTCTGCTTGTCCTCTCGGTGGCACTCGTCTTCCTCGGCCGGCTTTGGATTCTTCGTCAACTGCGCCGGGCGTAAGTCGACTTTCTTCCCGCAAGCACCGCTGCCGCGCTCACCTGCCCTGTGCGGTCTGCTATGCTCGCCAGCAAAGCTCAACTTCCAGAGGGTCCGCCATCTATGCGTCTCGTCTTCAGGTCTGTGCGCTCTCTGATCTGCACGGCCACCCTCGCTCTTCCATGCCTGCACATCTCCGCCGCGGAGACGAAGAAACCTGCAGATCCATCGTTCTACGGTCCGCAGCCTCTCTCCGAGAACCTCGATCTCACCATGTACGCACGCATCCGTGAGGAAGGCTTCAAGCACTCGCACGTGATGGAGTTCGCCGGCGCGCTCTCGGACGGCATCGGCCCACGACTCACCGGCTCACCGAACATGGCCAAAGCCAACGCCTGGACGCGCGACACTCTCTCCGCCGTCGGCTTGCAGAACGCGCACCTCGAAGATTGGGGCGAGTTCGGCATAGGCTGGCAGCAGATCAATACCTGGGTTCGCCTCGTCTCGCCCGATCTCGAACCGCTCTGGGCACAGGCCGCGCCCTGGTCCCCCGCCACCAAAGGTCCCGTCACCGCAGACGTCGTCTACGTCGAACTCACCGACGAGGCCGGGCTGCAAAAGTTCAAAGGCAAATTGGCCGGAAAGATCGTCCTCCTTGGCGCGATGCGACCAACCCCCGACCTCGACCAGCCGCTCTTTCGCCGCTACACCCGCGAAGACCTGCAAGCACTGGAGACCTACGAAGGTGACAGCAACCGCGCCAACCCCTCCGAAGCACAGGCGCGCCTCGCCGATCGTCGCCGTCTCTCCGATCTCCGCAAATCTGCTCTGAAGCTCATGGTGTCTGAAGGCGTTGTCGCGATCCTTACGCCCTCCCGCGACGGCAGAGAAGGCGGCGGCACCGGCATCATCTTCGACGACAACGGCGCAAATCTCGTTCGCGGCGCGCAGACCCGGGACAACGCCGTCACCATCCCCAACGCCGTCATGATGATCGAGCACTACAATCGCCTCGCTCGTCTGCTCGAGAATCACGTACCTGTCAAACTCGAGGTCAACATCGAAACCCGGTTCACCGGTGATCACGAGCACGGCTTCAACACCGTCGCTGAAATCCCCGGAAACGACCCGCAGCTACGCAAGGAGGTTGTCATGGTCGGCGGCCACCTCGATAGCTGGATCTCCGGCACCGGCGCCACCGACAACGGCGCAGGCTCCGTGGTCGCCATGGAAGCAGTCCGCATCCTGAAAGCTCTTGGCGTGAAACCGCGCCGCACCATCCGCATCGCTCTCTGGTCCGGCGAGGAGCAGGGCCTCTTCGGCTCGCTCGGCTACGTCAAGCAGCACTTCGGCACCTTCGCCGACCCCAAGGATGTCGACCCGAACGTACCGACCTTCCAGCGTTCCCACGGCCCCCTCACCACAACCCGCGAGTGGGAGACCCTCGACGCCTACTACAACCTGGATAACGGCACCGGCAAGGTGCGCGGCGTCTACACGCAGGAAAATTGGGCCATCGCACCCATCTTCCAGCAGTGGATAGCGCCTCTCAAAGACCTCGGCGTCAGCACCGTCTCCTCTCGCAACACCGGCGGAACCGACCACCTCTCCTTCGACGCCGTCGGTCTCCCCGGATTTCAGTTCATCCAGGACCCCATGGATTACGAGACCCGCACCCATCACTCGGACATGGACACCTTTGACCGGCTTCACGCGCTCGACCTCGAACAGGCCGCTGTCGTCGAGGCCATCTTCCTCTACAACACCTCCGAGCGCGACGCGATGATGCCGCGCAAAGCGTTCCCCCACCCGGAAACCGATCGGGAGAGATCTGCGCCGTTGCCCAACGTCTACCCAAACGCAGCGCCTGCACCGGACGACGGCAAGCCCGGAACCCCAGGGGACGCAGCCCGCAACCCGCACAGCTGACGCCAAGCCGCGGATCTAGTCACGCAACGTTGCCGAGACGATCCGTCCAGCCGATCCTCGCACTTCTAATCCATCCGCCCGGTCAGCAAAGTAGCGGGCGTTGATCTCCACCGAGCCAAGATCGTCGATCGCCTCAAACTTTTGCAGCTCCTGCATTACGTCCGCAGGGGTAAAAAATAACCGAAACGGTTCTCCGGCAAGCGCCACTCGGCTGCTCAGCGATTCATGAGCCAGCTTTTCCGTGGGACTAAGCACCTCAGCCGGCTGACCATAGTCAAACGCCAAACCGCTTCCGGGCGGGCTCGATGCGATAAAGCGGATCGTCCCTCGGAAGGCCTCGAGCGTTAGGTACGGCACCACGCCCAGCATCGAGTAGAAGGTCCGACCCCGCCCGTCGAATCCCTCCTTAACTAGACGCTCGCGAAGCTGTTCGCGTTCAAAGTCGACCGGCACATAATGCACGCTGTCCGGAATCGCCGTTCCGCTCTCCCGCAGCAGATCGCGCTTCCATGCCTGCGTGGCCGGATGGTCCACCTCAAACACCTCGAGCTCCGGGTACGGGTTGCGATACGCAAAGGTGTCCAGCCCCGCCCCAAGCACCACATACTGCGTCGCACCCGACCGCACAGCCCGTCTCAGAACATCCTCGACAAACTGGCTGCGTGCCACAAGAAACGCCCGCAGTCCAACCGAAAACGGCCGATCCGGCCGGGTCGGTGTTCGCCGAAGATCCTCCGCATACGCTCGCCCCAAGATGCGCACAGCCAGCGGGTCTTCAAAAACCAGGGGACGATCGAGGATCTGGTGCGCCGCTCGCCGAAGCGCCACGCGCAGCGCCGTCCGGGAGGGAGCAGACGCGTCCATTAAGAGAGGAACCCTGCCCAGACGAGCAAGCCGGCCAAACCGCCCGGATCTCTACCAGAGCTCACGCCGCTAACCGCCAGAAGCCGTCATCCAGCCCAGCGCCTGGGTCAGATATGCCTTCATCTCCTTGCGCGGAACAATCGCATCCAGAAAACCATGCTGGAGGAGAAACTCCGAGCGCTGAAATCCCTCCGGCAACTTCTGCCGTATCGTCTGCTCAATCACACGCGGCCCCGCAAATCCGATCAGCGCCCCCGGCTCCGCGATGTTCAAATCGCCGAGCATCGCGAAGCTCGCCGTAACCCCGCCCGTCGTCGGATCCGTCATCACCGAGATATACGGAATCCGCTCATCGTCGAGCTTGGCCAAACCCGCGGAGATCTTCGCCAATTGCATCAGCGACGCAATCCCCTCCATCATCCGCGCTCCACCTGAAGCCGCCACCAGGATAAGCGGCCGTCGCGTCAGCAAAGATCGGTCCACCGCACGAGCGATCGTCTCTCCCACCACCGCGCCCATGCTCCCACCGATAAAGCTGTACTCCATCACGCTCAACACGACGGCATGAGGTCCAAGATCGCCGACCGCGGTCACGATCGCATCGTTCAGACCCGTCTTCGCCTGCGCCTCCGCCAACCGTCGCTTATACGGCTTCAAATCCGTGAACTGCAGAGGATCCGTCGACCGCAGTTCGAGATCCACCAACTGATACCCCGGCTCGAGCAGATCGGCGATCCGCGACCGCGCATCGATCCGAAAGTGATACTCGCACTTCGTGCAGACCTGCTGGTTGCCCTCGAGATCTGCCTTCCAGATGATCTGACGGCACTCGGGGCATCGCACCCACAGACCCTCCGTGCGAACGGTCTTCTGCTCGTCGTTGATGATCTCGTGATCTTCGCGCTTGAACCAGGTCATGTTCGATCGGGGCCGTGCATGGCAACCCCTCTATTGTAGCGGCCCGCGTTGGCCCTAGACCCGAGATATAGACCCGAGACATACGGAGTTCGCTTTCAGTGTCCGCCGTGATACGGATGGCCGGCCAGGATCGTCAGCGCCCGGTATATCTGCTCACAAAGCACAACCTGCGCAAGCGCGTGCGGCAACGTCATCCTGCCGAGCGAGAGCAGCAGATCCGCCCGCGTCCGCGCCGCCCCAGACCAGCCATCCGCGGGTCCAATCGCTAGTGCCAGCAGCTGCACGCCGCCATCGCGCCAACCTCCGACGCGCCCCGCAAACTGCTCCGATGTCAGCATCTGCCCCGCACTGTCGGACAAGACAAGCGTCGCTGCCGTCCGCCCAGACCTTCGCTCTGCCCACTCAAACAGCAGATCCTCCGTCGCGAAGACCTGCCGCTCGCACGCCATGTACGGCCGGCATCGCTCCACGTACTCTTCGCACATCCGGTCCGCGGCCAGGCCCTTCAGCCGAGAGCGCGTAGCCGAAACCGAGCAAACCACGATCTTCACAACTCAGAGTCTATGCTCCGCATCCCGCTCTAAACGTCTACTCCGTCTCCTTAGGAGCCGCCCTGCGCTTTACCGGAGTCTTCAGCGCCGTCCTGGCCCCCACCCGCACCGCAGACACCTTCTTGGCCGCCTTTGCCCGTGCAGGTTTCTCCTCTGCCGGGACAGAGTCCGCCACCTTGACCGCCTTCGCAGCCTTCTTCGCGACCCTCTTCTTCCCGCGCTCTTCCCCATCCCTGGATGCCGCCAGCTTCTCCTCCGTAGCTTCCTTCAACTCAGCTCCAAGCTCGGCCACACTCACCGTCACAGCCGACTTCCGC
Organism: Acidobacteriaceae bacterium; assembly: GCA_965277145.1. GTDB lineage: Bacteria > Acidobacteriota > Terriglobia > Terriglobales > Acidobacteriaceae > Edaphobacter. The sequence continues at coordinate 3,369,498 of OZ255717.1, read as the reverse complement.
AACCGCTCCAGACCGTAGTACGCGCGCTTCTCCGCCGAAAACACGTGAACGATAAAGTCCACATAATCCATCAGCACCCACTCTCCCTGGCGCCGCCCTTCAACCGAATTCGGGTAAACGTTGAAGTCACGCTTAAGCCGAATCTCAATCTCATCCGTGATCGCGACATTCTGGCGATCGTTCGTTCCATTGCAAATCAGAAAGTAGTCCGACAACCCACTCTCGTTCGGATCAAGCGCAAGAATGCGTATATCTTCGGCCTTCTTGTCTTCGCACGCCGCAGCCGCGGCAAGAAGCAGGCGATAACTTTCAATTGAGGGCATGAATCTCCTTACCATCATCCTAGCCGCTGTCCTCGCACCGGCCAAGCCACGCCTTTATGCAGAGGTCCGGTACAGCCTGTGTTCCTCGATATACGCCCACACCGGCCCTGGAATCAGTTCCGCGCAATCCTCCCCCGCCGCCAGTCGCTGGCGCAACTCCGTCGCTGAAACGTCGTCCGCAACGCCATCCAGCATGTGAACTCTCGCCCTCTCGTCCACACTCAGCGGCATCTCGGACAGGTCCGCAAGCGAGTACCCCGGCCGGCTCACCACGATCCACTCGGCCAATCGCAGTAACTGCCGGTACGCTCGCCATTTGGGCAAACTCAGGAAGCTGTCGGCCCCCACAAGAGCAAAGATCTGAGCTGTCCTGGGCAGCGCGTGCCGCAACTCAGTCAGCGTCTTCACCGTATAATTCGGCAGACCATCGGCCCGCGGAGCATCCAGATCGGATACCCCGAACTCCGGTCTGAGCGTTGCCGCAAGCGTCGTCATCGCGAGCCGGTCCGCATAGCTCGCACTCATCCCACCCGCCTTCAACGGTTGCCGTCCCGCTGGCGTAAACAAAACCGTATCGAGCGCGAATGCCCGAACCGCCGCTCGCGCAATCGCCACATGGCCGCGATGCGGAGGGTCAAAACTTCCTCCAAAGAACGCGACCCGAAGACTCCGGCCGTCACCGGCATCGGTCTGATCTACCGACTCAGCCTGCGAATATCCCAGCACATCCGCCACCGCAGCCCCAGACTCAGATCGCACGACCGCGCGCAAACGGTGGCGGCGGTGGATTCGTCGGCTTGCGTTTTCCTTCGGGCACGGCCTCCTGCTCCAGCAACACCGGCCGATGCGTGGCAACCAGATCCGCCAGCCCATACTTCAGCGCGTCCACACCCTCTCCGGTCACCGCCGAAATCTTGTAAAACGGCAGCTTGCGCCGCTTCGCCATCGCTGTCAGGCGCTTCAACTTGTCAGGATTCGCAACGTCCGCCTTCGCCGCCACAAGCACGGTCGGCTTGGCGGCCAGCGCCGGATCAAAGCTGCGCAGCTCCTCCGTGATCACCTTAAAATCCGCAACCGGATCCGGCCGGTCAGTCGCGTCCGACACATCCACCAGATGCACGATCACACTTGTTCGCTCAATGTGACGCAAGAACTGAATGCCAAGACCCGCGCCCAGATGCGCGCCCTCAATCAAACCCGGAAGGTCCGCGACAGTAAACGACCGCTCATGCGGCCAATCGCCGACCGAGACCACGCCCAGGTTCGGCTCCAGCGTTGTGAACGCATAATCGGCGATCTTCGGGCGAGCCGCCGAGAGCCGCGAAATCAGCGTCGACTTGCCGACATTCGGGTAGCCCACCAGCCCCGCATCCGCCAGCAGCCGAAGCTCCAGTCGATACGTCCGCTCTTCTCCGGCGCGCCCTAGCTCGTGCTCACGTGGCGCCTGGTGTGTGCTGGTCGCGAAGTGCTGGTTGCCACGCCCTCCACGTCCACCCTTGGCGATGATGATCGTCTCGTCAGGCTGCGAGAAATCGTGAACGAGCTCACCCGTCTCGTCGTCGTACAACAGAGTCCCCACAGGCACCTTCAAGGTCGTCGCCTCACCGGCAAATCCTGTGCAATTCGACCCCAAACCATGCCCGCCACGCTGCGCCTTATGCTCCGGATTGAACCTGAAGTGCACCAGGGTGTTGTGGCTCAGCGAAGACGACATCAGGATGTCGCCGCCGTGCCCCCCATCCCCGCCCGAAGGCCCGCCCCGCGGAACAAACTTCTCCCGCCGAAACGCCATGCAGCCGTTGCCGCCGTCCCCAGCCTTGATCCGAATTCGCGCTTCGTCAATAAACATCGGCACCTCCAGTCTAAATCCACTTTTTGCGCCACACCTCTCGTCCCCCAAACGAGGCATTCTCCCCTCCGCGCAAAAGCCCTACCTTGAACCTGACCCGTGAGTGTCTTCCCCTTTTTCTTCACCTCACCGGTCATCAGAGCCGCACCCGGACACCGCTGGGATGTCGGCCTGACCTCCTCTTCTCTGCTCCGTGGGTCAGAAATTCGATCTCGTTCCGGGAAGACGCCCATGCGGTTGGAGGTCGAAGACCTGCGGTATACATCCTCTCGTGCGAGGGCTCGCCTCCCCACAGAGCTCAGGCGAGCCTTCGCGCGATACCTTGCTGTCCCCCTGTTTCTCGGCTTCATCAACACACCCACACGCGCCCAAAGTCCAGTCGATGGCGCCGTTCACGGCTTCGTCATCGACGCCCAAGGCATCGTTGTCCCCGGCGCGAAGGTTGCCATCACCAACAGCTCTACCGGCTTCTATCGCGAACTCGATGCGTCCCGCTCCGGCGAATTCTTATTTGCCGGTCTACCCGCGGCCGACTACGTCCTCATGATCGAGGCTCCAGGTCTACGCCGTCTCGTCCTCCCCCAAACCTCTGTCGAACTCGGCGGCACGACCGAAATCACCTCCCGCCTCCCGCCCGCCGCCTTCACCACCGCCGTCACTGTCACCGCGGAAGATGAAGGCAGCAACAGTCCCGAAGAGGGTGGCGCCAGCTCCACAACCTCCTCCGTCGTCACCGCGCACGAGATCGGAAGCCTCCCGGTCGACGGACGCCACTGGCAGACCTTCGCCCTCCTCACCCCCGAGGCCAACCCGGACGCAGACGAGCTCGGCCTCCTCAGCTTTCGCGGCCTCGCCTCCACGCAAAACAGCAGCAACATCGACGGAGCAACCGACGATCAGAGCTACGGCGCCACCCCACGCGGCTCCGGCACGGAAAGCGGCACCGAAACCGAAGACGAGGCCGAAGGCGAAACCGGGGACACCGCCGACCGCAGCTTCGAAGCCGGCGCCGGTCCCGGACGCCACGCCGGCGCGTCCTACACCTTCTCGCAAGCCGCCGTCGAAGAGTTTCGCGTCAGCGGCCAAAACTACTCCGCTCTGTACGGCCACGCGTCAGGAGGCGTCATCTCCACCGTCTCCAAGAGCGGGTCGAACGACCTCCACGGCTCTGTGTTCTACCTTCTGCGCACCAGCGCTCTCACCGCCACGAACCCGTTCTCGGTCGCGACCAGTTACTCAAGCGGCATCGTCTCCACCCATCTGGTCAAACCGCACGACCTCCGCCAGCAATTTGGCTTCAGCCTCGGCGGCCCGATCCGTCGCGACAAGATCTTCTTCTTCGGTACCAGCGACATCCAGCGGCGCAACTTTCCAGCCGTTTCCTCACCCGCCTACGCCGGCTTCTACAACCTCACCGCCACCCAAACCGCCCTTCTAGCCAATCGCGGCGTTACCGCCGGCAAGGTCAACGCCGCCCTCAACTACCTGAACAGCCTCTCCGGCCTGGTCCCTCGCCAAGCCAACCAGACCGTCAACTTCGCCAAAATCGACTGGCAACAGACCGCCAGAAGCCACTTCAGCCTGCAGTACAACCGCGCCCGAACCAGTTCGCCGGCGGGAGTGCGGCAAGCCCCCGTCGTCAGCCGCGGCGTATCCTCGCTCGGCAGCAACTCTCTCCATATCGACTCCGCCCTCGGACGTTGGCTCTGGTCGCAATCCGCCCGCTTCTCGAACGACCTCCGCCTCCAGTACGCCCGCGATCTCCAGGCCGAGCAGCCCCAGACACCCGCCCCGCAGGAAGCCGCCGTGGGCCCCAGCGGCTTCGCCCCGGAGATCTCCATCGGCCCGCAAGGCTTCATCTTCGGTACACCCGCCTCGCTCGGCCGGCGCGCCTATCCCGACGAACATCGGTACGAACTCGCCGACAACGTCAACCTAGTCTTCGGCCGTCATCTCCTGCAAGCCGGCGCGGACATCAGCTTTCTCCACGACTCCGTCGACTCCCTCGCTAACCGAGAAGGCACCTTCCAGTACGACAGCGGCATCGGCAACGGTAAGGCCGGCGGTCTGGTCGACTGGATCACCGACTTCACCTTCGACGTCCACGCTCCCCGCAGCGGTGGCTGCCCTTCCATCAACGCCGCCCTGCACTATTTCTGCTACCACTCCTACACGCAAAGCTTCGGTGGGCAGAGCGTCGCCTTCCACACCGAAGAATGGGCCGCCTTCATCCAGGACAGCTGGCGACTCCGCCGCGGCCTCACCCTCGGCGCGGGTCTCCGCTACGAGTACGAACTCCTCCCATTTCCACAGCAGCCAAACTTCCTCCTCGACCATACCTTCGGCTCCCGTGGAGCAACCAGCATCTTTCCGGAGGACCGCAACAACCTGGGTCCGCGCGCCAGCCTCGCCTGGGAACCCTTCGGCTCAGGACGCGGCCTCATCCGCATCGCCTACGGCCTCTACTTCGGCCGCCTCCCCGGAGCCACCATCCGCAGCGCCCTCATCAACACCGCCCAGCCCTCCTCCGCTACCCGCATCCGCCTCTTTCCGACGACCATCGCCGCTTGCCCGCAGGTACCCACCAACGGGTTCGGCTATGTCTGCTCCTACCTTGGTCAGCCGCCCGCCGCCGTCAGCACCACAACCTCGGCCATGGTCTTCGACCGCCGGTTCCGCCTACCCGCCATTCAGCAAGGTAGCTTCAGCCTGGAGCGCGACATTGCCGCCGGCATCACCGGGAGCGCCACCTACCTCCTCAACCTCGACCGGCAACTCCCCAGCTCCGTCGACATCAACGTTCTTCCCTCCACCAGCACACGGGTCTTTCAACTCCAGGGCGGCGCCGGATCCCGCTTCGTCCACGACGGCGTCACCTTCGCTGTCCCGTTCTACAGCCAGCGGGCCAACACCAGCTTCGGCCCCGTCACCGACATCACCTCGTCGGTCAACGGCAGCTACAACGCCATGGTCCTCGAAGCCCGCCGTCGCAGCCGAGGCAACCTGGACCTGCGCATCAGCTGGACCTGGTCCAAGGCCATCGACGATGGCGAATCGAGCGGCGCCGTCCCGCGCACCAACACTCAGTTCGACCCCTACACCAACCGCTACGACAAGGCCCTCTCCTCACTCAACTTCCCGCACAAAATTGTCGCGAGCGCGGTCTGGCGTCCCTCCGTCCGCTCGGAAAAGCCGTGGATCTCCCGAACCCTTAACGGCTGGCTTCTCGCCCCCATCTTCTCCGAGCACAGCGGCAAGCCCTACAGCTACGACATCTTCGGCGGCTCCAGCCTCTCCGGCGGACACCAAAGCATCAATGGCTCCGGCGGCGCCGCCTACCTCCCAAGCGTCGGTCGCAACGTTCTCCGGATGCCCGACACTTTTAACCTCGATCTCCGCATCAATCGCGAGATCAAGCTCCGAGACTCCGTCCATCTCCAGGCCTTCACCGAAGTCTTCAATCTCCCGAACCACATCAACTACACCGGTGTCACTCGGCGAGCCTTCCTTACCGGCACGCTCGCGAACGGCATCACACCGCTCGTCTTTCAGGACGCTGCAACCGTCGCCGCCGAAGGTCTCAACACACGTCCCTTCGGCGCCTTCACAGCTTCCTCCATCGGCGAAGCCCGCGAACGACAAGTCCAGTTCGGACTGCGGCTCGAGTTCTAGCCTCCACCGTTCGGCCCTCATCCACCACCCCGAGCCCAAGTGCCCGGAACTAACTCAGGTAAATAGCATCTAAACTCGCACAAGACTCGGAGAACACACGAAAGATGAGCCTGGGTGGTCTGATCGCGCAGCACGAGTACCCCTTCACCCTGCTCGGTGTCTTTGCAGCTGGCCTCGGCCTCCCCATGCCGCTCTCCGTCATGCTCCTTGCAGCCGGCGCAGCCGCTCACGGAGGCGGCCTCCATCCCATGGCGCTCCTCCCCGGCGTCTGGATCGCCGCCATGGCAGGAGACACCGTCCTTTATCTCGGTGGCCGATACACCGGCTGGTGGCTCCTCGCCGGCCTCTGCCGCCTGACCACCAACCCCGAGCAATGTATCTTCCGTTCCGCCGACTACTTCTACCGCCGCGGCCCCAAAGCCCTTCTCTTCGCCCGATTCATCCCCGGCCTCGGCGCCATGGCCGCTCCCCTCGCCGGCAGCCTCAACATGCGTCTAACGCGCTTTCTCCGCCTCGACGCCGTCGGCGCTATCCTCTACACCACCACCTGGGTCATGGCCGGTTATCTCTTCTCGGGCGCCATCCACCAGATCGAAAACGCTATCGCCCACATCGGACACGCCGTCCTCTTTTGCGTTGCTCTGCTGGCGGGCGGCTACGGCATCAGCTGGATCATCTTCGCCCTGCGCGCCCGCAAGTTCGCCGCCATCGAGCGCGTTCCAGCCGCGACACTTCAGGAACGCCTCCAATCCGCCAGCCCCGATCGCCTCGTCATCATCGCCGACGTCCGCTCCCACGGCTACTACGACCCCGGCATGCAACGCATCAAAAACTCCATACGCGTCGAGCCGCACCGCCTCAAGGAAGAACTCATCGCCCTCAAGGAATTCATGGTCCCCGAGTGCGAAATCTACCTCTATTGCTCCTGCATCCGCGAGGCAACCAGCGTCCGCATCGCGTACCTCATGAACCAGGAAAACTGCCAGACCCGCGTCATCGACGGAGGCCTGCGCGCCTGGATGAAGGCCGGCGGCGAAGTCGAACCCGTTCCCGAAGAAGAGCTCCAGCGCCTCCCGCAATTCGATTAGCTCTCTATCGGCGCGTTGAATCCGAACCGCTTCAGACGACCTACAATAAATCTGTGAGCTTCACCGAACAATACGACGTCGTCATCGTCGGCGCCGGACACGCCGGCTGCGAGGCCGCTGTCGCCTCCGCCCGCATGGGCCTGCGCACCGCCATCTTCACCCTCAACCTCGATCTCATCGCCCAGATGAGCTGCAATCCCGCCATCGGCGGCATCGCCAAAGGCCACCTCGTCCGAGAGATCGACGCCCTCGGCGGCGTCATGGGCGAGGTCGCCGACGCCACCGGCATCCAGTTCCGCCTGCTCAACACCTCGCGCGGCCCCGCCGTCTGGTCCCCCCGCGCCCAGTGCGACAAAGCCCTCTACCGCGTCAAAATGCGCGAAGTCCTCGAGTCCCAACCCAACCTCTTCATCAAACAAGCCGAAGTCGTCGACCTCCTCCTAGAACCCATCTCTTCAGTCACCGAAATGGGTGCCCCATCCTCTCCGGCAGTTCTATCGCCGGAAAGGGTGGGTTCCCCCAGTGCGTTCCCCGTCGCCACAGAACTGGGTGCCCCATCCTCTCCGGCAGTTCTATCGCCGGAAGGGGTGGGTTCCCCCGGTCCGTTCTCCGTCGCCCCACCCACGCGCCGCTGCATCGGCCTCAAACTCCGCGATGGCCGCGAAATCCACGCCCACTCCACCATCATCACCACCGGCACCTTCCTCAACGGCCTCATCCACTGCGGCGAACAGCAGTACACCGCCGGCCGCTCCGGCGAACCGGCCAGCATCCTCCTCGGCGAAAGCCTCAAGCGCCTGGGCCTCCGCGGCTGCCGCCTTAAGACCGGCACCCCGCCCCGCCTCGACGGACGCACCATCGACTGGTCCAAATTCACCGAACAGCCCGGCGACCCCGACCCAACCCCGTTCTCGCTCCGCACCCGCACCCTTCCCCTCCGCCAGATCTCCTGCCACATCGCCACCACCACGCCGGAAACCCTTCGCCTCATCCGCGAAAACGTCCATCGCTCCCCCATGTACACCGGCCAGATCGAAGCCATCGGCCCGCGTTACTGTCCCTCCATCGAAGACAAGATCGTCCGCTTCCCCGACAAAACCCAGCACCAGTTCTTTCTCGAACCCGAAGGCCTCTCCACCCACGAGGTCTACATCAACGGCATGAGCACAAGCCTTCCCATGGACGTCCAGGCCGCCATGGTCCGCTCCATCCCCGGCCTCGAAAACGCCGAAATGCTCCGCCCCGGCTACGCCATCGAGTACGACTCGATCGACGCCCGCGAGCTCGACCGTACCCTGGAGGTCAAATCCATCCCCGGCCTTTACCTCGCCGGCCAGATCAACGGCACCAGCGGCTACGAAGAGGCCGCCGGCCAAGGCCTCATCGCCGGCATCAACGCAGCGCAGGCATCCCGACGCGCGCAAGGCGACCTAAACGCCGAAACCTTCACCCTCGACCGCACCGAAGCCTACATCGGCATCATGATCGACGACCTCATCTCCAAAGGCACCGACGAGCCCTACCGCATGTTCACCTCGCGCGCCGAGTTCCGCCTCCACCTCCGCATCGATAACGCCGACCGCCGACTCACACCGCACGGCCGTCGCCTCGGCCTCATCGACAGCACCGCCTGGGCCGAGTTCGAGCAGAAACAAGCCCGCTCCGCCCACCTGAAAAACCTCCTCGAAACCACCCGCCTCCAAGAGGGCGACCTCCCTCCCGCACTCCTCGACCGCCTCGCCGGAGACGCCGGCAAGCTTACCGGACAACCACTCTCCCAAGTCCTCCGCCGCCCCGAAATCACCATCGAAGATCTCGGCCCGATATTGCGACCGCTGCTCGCTCCATCCCTCACCCAAACCACAGGTCCTGCAGCTCAGTGGGCCTCTGATCCGGCCGCCCCGCTTCCATCCACGCTCCGCAACGAATGGAAGACCGTAGAAACGGAACTCAAATACGGCGGCTACCTCGACCAGCAGCGCCGCTCCATCGAGAAACTCCGCTCCGCCGAAGGCAAGCTCATCCCCTCCACCTTCAACTACACCACGGTGAGCGGCCTGTCCCGCGAAATGCAGGAAAAACTCAGCCGCATCCGCCCCTCCACCCTCGGCCAGGCCATGGGCATCCCCGGAGTCACCCCCGCCGCCGTCAGCCTCCTCCACGTCTACATCGAAATCCAGAACCGCCAAAGTAGCGTCAAGTTGACCGCCTGAACACCACCGCGTCGCAGCGGGTCTACGGCCCGTATTCCACCGCGCCCACAGCGCGCCCACAGGCATTCCGGCTAGCTTCATAGACAGCACGATGGCCACACTCCTCCAGCTCAGCCCCTCCAGCGACGACCGCCCCGCATCCATCCACAACGAGGTCGCCATCCTCGGCGCCATGATGATGGACGCCCTCGCCATCTCCGACGCGACGGGCAAACTCAAAACCGAAGACTTCTCGCTCGACTCCCATCGCCGCATCTTCCAGGCGATGCTCGACCTCCTCGCCGTCGGCCATGCAGTCGACTATCTCACCGTTATGGACCACCTCTCCCGCAAAAAGGAGCTCGACTCCATCGGCGGGCCGTCCTACCTCGCGCACCTCACCGAGGGAATCCCGCGCAACCTCAACATCGAAAGCTACGTCCGCATCGTCAAGGACAAAAGCCTCCTCCGCCAGCTCATGACCATCTTCGACGAGGGCTCCTCCCGCGCCGCCGACCAGGGCGAAGAGGCCACCAATGTCCTCGGCGACATCGAAGCTCGCCTCGCCGAAGTAGCCGACTCCGCCATCCAGCGCGGCTTCGCCGGCATCGGCGAGATCGTCGCCTCCTCCTTCGGCTCCATCGACGCCCTCTACGAACAGGGCCGCGAGATCACCGGCCTAGCACCCACTACATCGAGTTCGACCGCATGACCTCCGGCCTCCAGGAGTCCGAACTCATCATCATCGCCGCCCGCCCCTCGATGGGCAAAACCGCCTGGGCCATCAACATCGCGCAAAACGCCGCCGTCCGCGACGGCAAAGTCGTCGCCGTCTTCTCGCTCGAAATGTCGAAGGAATCCCTCCTCCGCCGCCTCCTCGCCTCCGAAGCCCTCGTCAACTCCCGCAAGATCCAGACCGGCTTCCTCCCCCGCGAAGACAAAGGCAAACTCCTCTCCGCGCTCGAACGCCTCGTCGACTCCAAGCTCTTCATCGACGACACACCCGGCATCACGCTCGCCGAAATGCGCGCCAAAGCCCGCCGCCTCCGCCAGCAGGAAGGCCGCCTCGACCTCATCGTCATCGACTACCTCCAGCTCATGACCGGCCCCTCCGCCCCCGGCAAGCGCGGCTTCGAGAACCGCAATCAGGAGGTCTCCGCCGTCTCCCGCGGCCTCAAAGCCCTCGCAAAAGAGATGCGCGTTCCCGTGATCGCCCTCTCCCAGCTCTCCCGAGCCTCCGAGCAGCGCGGCGGCGACAAAAAACCCCTCCTCTCCGACCTCCGCGAGTCAGGCTCTATCGAACAGGACGCCGACGTGGTCGCCTTTATCCACCGCGAAAGCTACTACAACAAAACCGAAGACGGCGAAGAAGACCCCGACAGCAAAGGCAAAGCCGAAATCATCATCGCCAAGCAACGCAACGGCCCCACCGGCAGCGTCCACCTAGCCTACCTCTCCGACTACACCCGCTTCGAAAACCTAGCCAGCGGTGGCGGCGAGTACTAGCCCCCGGACCCGGGTGCGGGCCTAGATCAGCCCGCACTCACCGCCGCGGCTTCAAAATCACATCCAGACTCCGCCCCGCTTCCGCAGGCATCATCATCCCCGTCCCACTCACCGCATGGGTCGGCAGATTCGGTGGCCAAAGCGGATCCGCCGCCGCCACCGTCGCCAGGTTCACATCCGCGATCTTGGTCCCGATCCCCGCGTTCATCGCATCGATAAACGCGTTTGCCACCACCGCATACCCAGTGTTCGTCGGATGAATCCCATCCAGCGAAAAGAAGCCGCCTAGAAAGTTCGCCGTCCCCGTAAACCCATTGATCGCCAGCCCGGAGCTCGTGATCTTCGCGAACAGCGCATTGATATCCACCAGCGTCGCTCCCGCTGCCTGCGCCTGCTGCGCAATCACCTGATTGAAAGCCACCACCTGCGCCTTCACCGTCACCACCTCGGCCGCCGAAAGCACGCCCGCATCCGAGATCGGCCCCCTCTGCGTCCCATGTAGAATTCCCGGGATCTGCCCCAGGCCCGTCGGGTTCACAAAATCTCCAGCCGAGATCCCCAGAGCCGCGCTCAGCTGCGCCGCCGGAATCCCAGTCGCGACCGAATACTCCGCCAGCACCACCGTCGCCGGCTGCAAGTACGGAACCGCCGTGACATCCGGAATATTCGCGATCACCAGGTGCGCACTCGTTCCCGTCGTTAGAGTCTTGATCAACGCCATATACTGCGTCGTAAAATCCGCCACCGAAGTCATGCTGCTCGGCATCCCGCTCTCGTCCGCCGCCAACGCATCGTTGTTCCCCGCCCACAGAAAGATCGTCGTCGGCTGAGCCTTCACCGCAAATCCAGCCTGACTCAGATCCTGCCCATACCCCAGCCCGGGAAATCCAAGCACCAACTCCGTAATCAGCTCTTCACCTGACGTCGGAAGCAGCGTAGGCTTCGTATTCGCGATGTCGTTCAACTGCGCCCCAGGCACAGCCAGATCCGTCGCCTGCACCGTCGGATTATCCCGTCCGGTCGTGATCCCGCTCGCTGCTGTAATCACCGGCGGCGGCCCCAAGCTCACCAGGTGCAGCACCGCTGGCGCACCCGGAGCCGCGATCAACGGCTGCGAAATCGCGAACCCCGCCTGCGTCGCTACCAGCGGAGCCCATCCGTGCACCTGTGCCGTGTCCAACAGCGACCCGCTCTGAAATCCAGCGGTCAGCGAGTCCCCCAGAAACACCGTTGTCGTAAAGTTCCCGGCGTTCTTCGACCCCGATCCCGTCGTCGCTCCGCCGGAATTCGAGTCCGAGCATCCGCCTATCCCCAACAGCAGCGCCGCGGCGAAAACAGCAGCCGCAGAAAAGAACTTCTCTCGAACCATTGTCATCGTCCCCAATTCTCTCGATCCACATTCAACTCGCACGGGGCGTCAGCAAACACCGTGGTCAACAATAGTGCTTCCAGTCCGCCTCTTGTATCACACTCCCACGTCGTCCTGCACCCTCGGCTTCACCGCAGCCCGCATGCCGGAGCCGATACGATAAGGGAGTGAAGATCTGGAACGAAATCTCGGAGCCCCACCTCCAGCAAAACTTCGCCGCCCTCCAAGCCGCCGTCGGTCCCGAAATCACCGTTTTGGCCGTCATCAAGGCCAACGCCTACGGCCACAGCGCCACCCTCTGTGCGCCCATCCTCTCCCGCGCCGGAGCCCGCTGGATCGGCGTCACCGACCCCGCCGAAGGTCTCGCCGTCCGATCCGCCCTCACCGCCGCAGGCCTCGACCACCAGGACCAGCCCAACATCCTGATCATGTGCGGAACCGTCATGGGCGGAACCCCATCCGACGACACCGCCGCCATCCTCGATGCGCATCTCACCCCCGTCGTCTGGACGGCCGACCAGGTCCATTCACTCGACAAACTCGCGCAAGCCTCCAGCAGCCGCCGCACCATCCCGATTCACCTCGAAATTGATACCGGCATGGCGCGTCAGGGTGTCGAGCCCGGCCCCGCCCTCGACCACGTCCTCGCCCAACTCGCCCAATCCCCAAACCTCCACATCGAAGGCGTCCTCACCCATTTCGCATCCGCCGAAGTCCGTGGCGCGGATCAAACCACGGACCAGATGCGCCGCTTCGAAACCGCGCTCGACACCATCCTCGCTGCCGGCCATCACCCAACCTGGATCCACGCCGGCAGCTCCTCTACCCTCAACACCCCACATCTCTCAACCGACAACCCACTCCCCTGGCTCCGCAACCTGGCCGCCCGCTCCGGCGCCCAAGCCATGGTCCGCTCCGGCCTGGCCCTCTACGGCTACTGCTTGCCATTCACCGAAAAAACCAACCAGCCGGTCCCGCAAACCTGCCCCGCCCTCCCCGCCCAACTTCGACCTGCCCTCACCTGGAAGACCCGGATCGTGAGCGTCCGCGATGTCGCCCCCGGTGCCACCGTGGGTTACGGCGCCACCTTTGTCGCACCCCACCCCATGCGCCTCGCTCTCCTTCCGGTAGGCTACGCGGACGGCCTCCGCCGCGAGCTCTCCAGCACCTCCGCCCGCCCCGGCGGCTGGGTCATGATCCACGGTCGACCAGCCCCGATTGTCGGTCGCATCTCCATGAACCTCACAGTCGTCGACGTCACCACCATACCGCCCGCCGCCCCGGGCGACGAAGCCATCCTCCTCGGCCCCGGCATCACCGCCGACGTCCACGCCCGTCTCGCAAACACCATCTCCTACGAGATCCTCTGCGGCATCCGCGCCCAAACCACCACGGTCACCACCGGCCTCCAACCCACTCCCGCAGTTGCGCCCGCCAAAGCCTCCATCTAACATCGAGGGAGCAGAAAGAAGGACTCCAACATGGATTCGTTGCCCACAGCGCGCCGCACGGAAGACATCGCGCTCGACCTCCTGAAGTTCCTCGCCGCACACGCCAACATCGCCAGCAAGAGCGCTGGAGGAACCGGCTTCGTCGCTTCCTCCAGCGTCAAGCCCGAAGATCAGGTCACCCAGCTCCTCGATCTCTACAGTCGCTGCCGAGCAGCCGTCGAAGCCCAGTCCTCCAGGAAGTAGTGCCCACCCCCGCTCGTGCTCCCAAGAGCCACTTGGACGTAATCGTGGTCGGTGCCGGAGTCTTCGGCCGCAACCACCTTCGCATCTACCGCGAGCTCGAACAGGCGGGCAACGCCGTACGCCTGACGGCCGTCGTTGACACCAATCTCGCCGCGGCCAGCGCTGCCGCGGCCGAAGTCGGCGTCCCCGCCTTCACTACCGTCGATCAATGCCTGCTCACCGTCGGCGTCCCGGACGCGGCATCCGTCTGCGTCCCCACCCTCCACCACGCCACAGCCAGCGACCCGCTCCTCCGCGCAGGGGTCGACGTCCTCATCGAAAAACCCCTCGCCGCCAGCCTCTCGGACGCCGATCACATCCTCAACCTCAGCCGATGGAGCGGCGCCCTCGTTCAGGCCGGGCATCTCGAGCGCTTCAATCCCGCCGTCACCGCCGCTCGCCCCTACCTCACCCGCCCCATGTTCTTCGAGGCCCATCGCCTCAGCGTCTTTACGCCCCGTTCCCTCGACATCGACGTCGTCCTCGATCTCATGATCCACGACCTCGACATTGTCCTCAGCTACGTCTCCTCCCCCGTCCGCGAGATCCGCGCCGTCGGCCTTCCCGTCCTCTCCGGCAAAGTCGACATCGCCAACGTTCGCCTCGAATTTCAGAACGGAGCCATCGCCAACTTCACCGCCAGTCGCGTCAGCACGGAACGCGTCCGCAAGCTGCGCTTCTTTCAGCCCCGCCAGTACCTCTCCCTCGACTTCGCGCGCCAGGATCTCCTCATCATCGACGCCCCCGACCTCAACCCGCTTACAACTTCGCCCATAACCTCGCCGACCCACCCCTCAGCCGGCCTGTCCCTGCAGCAGATCCCCGTTCAGACAGGCGAACCCCTGCGCATCGAGATCGAATCCTTCCTCACATCCGTCCGAACCCGCCAGGCCCCCGCCGTCTCAGGAGCCGATGGCCGCGCCGCCCTCAAACTCGCACTCGACATCAACGCCGCGATCCGGGACCACGCCACCCGCGCCGGGCTCTAGAGCAAGGGAGGTATTGGCCTACATGGGATTTGCTCTTTTGTTGTCATTCCGAAGGGAATCTGCGGTTGTTCTTGGGGTTGTTTGTTCTTCACACCCAACCCGCTAGACCTAGCCTCAAATCTCAAGATCTGATATCTGACCAAAAACAAGCAACCCGGCCTACTTCACCACACGTACCGGCACATTCTCCGGAATCTTCAGGTCAAACTGCTCGTCGTCCAGCTTCTCGTTAAACGTCAGTTTGCTGATCGTCATCACTAGCTTGTACTGATCTTGCGGTCGATCAATCACGATCTTCGACGGAAACCGGATCTCGCCATACGTCTGGTAATCGCTGTAAAACGCCCGCGTCGCAATATGTCCCGAGGCGTCATAGATGTCCTGCTGATACGGCTCCAGCGTTGTTCGCCCAATGTGGATCACCCTATACGTCTTTGCCGTGTCGCCCTCCGGCTGCCCGAGAATCGCCAACTCATAGTCCGGCTCCTCGATCAACGCCTTCTTCTTGTTCTCCGGCGTGACGATCCGAACATCCTGCGTCATCGAAACAATCTGGTTCGTCTCCAGTCCGCGCACCAGCAGAGAATCGAAAAACACCGACGGCCGCAAGTTTTCTAAACCGTTCTTAGAACGCTCTGTTACATCCGAACTTCCTACAATCGCTCGGTTTTGCGGCGGAATCAGCAGCTTGAAGCTCTTTCCGTCGCTCACCATATCCATGGCGCGCGACCGTAGCACGGGCACCAGCAGCAACACCCGCATATCCTCCGGCTTCCGCAGAAACAAATATCCGCTGAAACTCGGATACTCCTTCACCTCACCCGTGTGCGCCCCACCCGTGGTCGCTGCCACTTCCACCGTCGCACTCATCGTCTGAATCGCCTCAAACCGCTTGTTGACTTGCGCCAGGAGCTGATCAAGCGAGGCGTTCATTACAACATCCGCTGTCTGCGACCTTCGTACACTATGTGTCCGGATCAGGCAGCCGGTCAGCGTCGGCAACACGGCCAGCAGCAACGCCGACAGCGCTCGTCTATTCTTCATCCACACAATCTCTGAGTATAGCTTCCTCCCCCTAGCCGCCAAACCAACCACACCCACCTTACGGTCGCTCTCTCATCCCCCGCCGGTACGCTTCTACCTGCGCCGCATGCTCCGCCAACGTCGCCGAAAACCGGCTATGCCCCGCTCCATCACTCACAAAATACAAGGCATCGGTCTCGGCCGGCGTCATCGCTGCCCGCAAGCTGGCAAGCCCAGGATTCGCAATCGGCCCAGGCGGCAGACCAACCTGCCGATACGTGTTGTAGGGCGACTCCGACCGCAGGTCCGAAGCATAGATCGTGCCGCGATACCGCCCCTCCAGCATCGCCGCATAGATCACGCTCGGATCGGTCTGCAGTGGCATACCCCGCCCCATCCGGTTGCGAAACACCCCCGCCACCATCGGCCGCTCCCCCCCTACAGCCACCTCGCGCTCCACCAGAGAGGCCGTCGTCACCACTCTCCACACATCCTCACGCAAACCAATCTGCCCTGCGATCTGCCGAAACCGCCGAACCATCACCTCCAGCATCTGCGCCGGCGTTGCCTTCCGCGAGAATCGGTACGTATCCGGAAACAGAAATCCTTCCACCGACCCCGGCCGCGCCCCACGTGGCGTCCACGCCCGAATCAGGTCCACATGCTCCCTCTCCGCCGCCAGAAACTCCGCCTCCGATCCCAGCCCCGCCGCCGCGACCGCCCGCGCAACATCAAAGATGTTGTACCCCTCCGGAATAACCACCGTCCGCGTAAACACATCCCCACGCAGCAGCCGCGCATACACATCCGTCGCTCGCGCCGGTTGGTCAAACCGGTATTCTCCCGCCTCTAGCCGCCCACCCTTCCACGCCCGCAATCCCTCAAACGCTATCGCACTCCGGATCACGCCCCTGCTCTCCAGCAACCGCGCCATTCCCGCCGTTCCCGTCCCGCTCGGCACATCCACAAACACCTCTCCACTCGGCCCAAACGGAACGTAGACCGCATACAGCAGCCACCCAAGCACCGCTCCAGCCAACACCAACCCAACCCAAAACGCCCTCACGACCGCGTCCTCCCCGACCATCTCAACGGCCCATCCCAAATCCGTACACTCATTCTGTGGACCCCGCCGCTTTCCCAAACAAACGCGTCCTCGCCCTCGACGTCGGCGATCGCCGCATCGGCCTCGCCCTCTCCGATCCGCTCGGCATCACCGCCCAACCTCTCTTCACCCTGCATCGCAAAACCCTGCACCTCGACCTGAAGTCTATCGCTCGGGTCGTCCGCAAACACCTCGTCACCGACATCGTCATCGGACTTCCGCTCCATCTCTCCGGTGAGCCAAGCCCGCAAGCCGCCAGGACCGAAGCCTTCGCTTCCCAACTCCGCCGGCAACTCCCAGACCTCCGCTTTCACCTCCTCGACGAGCGTCTCACCACCGCCGAGGCTCACACCCTCCTCGATCACAACCGCGGACGCGGCAACCGCACCAGCCAGCAGAGCAAACGCGACCGCCAGGCCCGCACCGCCATCATCGACCAGGTTGCCGCCGTCCTCCTGCTCGAGTCCTGGCTCAGCCTCCGATCTCCGCCCCTCCTTCCGCCACCCCCCGAACCCTGATCGGTCCCGATCGCTCCGCGCACGGCCCGTCCCTGCCCGTCGCCCGAGACGTTTGCTCAAACCCGTATAATCGCTCTTTCGGCCCTACCATGCCTCAGCGCGCGGCAGAGCCGAGCCTCAGACCCAAGGATCAGACCAGGACTCCGTCCAGCATCGATCCCAGAAAGCCCCCATGCCCGAACACATCAAAAAGAAACTCCTCGAAGAGATCAAACAGCTCGAATACGAACTCACCACCGAACTCCCCGCCGAAATCAAAAAGGCCGTAGCCCTCGGCGACCTCAGCGAAAACGCCGAATACCACTCCGCCAAGCAGCGCCAGGAGTTCGTCAACGCCCGCCTCGGCCAACTCAAAAAACGCATGGGCGAGCTCAGCATGGTCAACCTCAGCAACATCCCTCACGACAAAGTCGGCTTCGGCTCCACCATCGTCGTCTTCGACGGCACGAAAAACGAGGAACTCACCTACAAACTCGTCACCAGCGAAGAGTCCGATGTCAGCAAAGGCCTCATCTCCACCACATCTCCCATCGGCCGCTCGCTCGTCGGCAAAGAGCTCGGCGACATCGCCACTGTCGTCACTCCCAACGGCAAACGCGAACTCGAAATCCTGAAACTCACCACCATCCACGACGAAGCTCCAGAAGTCTAAAAACAAACATCCCAGATCTGGCCTCTGTTCCCCAACCCTTCTCCCATCTCATGACCTGGACCAGCGCATTCGGCAAAGGCAGTGGTTACCTCCTGCAGAAGATCGTCAACGGTCTCGCCCTCTCCCGCATCTCCCCCAACACACTCACCTTTATCGGCCTGCTTATCAACGTCGTGGCCGCCGTCTTCTTCGGCTACGCTCGCGGCGATTACGCCATCCGTTACTTCTTCTACGCCGGCCTCGTCATTATCGGCGCCGGCATCTTCGACATGGTCGACGGCCGCGTCGCCCGCCAAACCAACCAGGTCTCCGTCTTTGGCGCCTTCTTCGACTCCGTTATCGACCGCTACTCCGACGTGGCCCTCTTCTTCGGCCTGCTCGTCTTCTACGCCCGCGGCAACCGCTTCTTCTACGTCGTCCTCGTCGCGTTCTGCATGACCGCCTCGCTCATGGTCTCCTACACCCGCGCCCGCGCCGAAGCCCTCATCGGCTCCTGCAAGGTCGGCTTTATGGAGCGCCCCGAGCGCATCGTCCTCGTCATCCTCGGCGCCCTCTTCAACCGCTGGGGAGTCATGGCCCCCGCCCTCTGGGTCCTCGCTCTCTTCTCCACGCTCACGGTGATCCACCGCATCCGCTACACCTACCTCGAAACCGTCCGGCGAAAACTGCGCGCCCAGACAGGCGTCGCCCAGTAACTTCAGTAACGGGTCCTTTTTCTCTAAAGACAACTTTTCTCACGGAAACACGCTGAGACGGTGTATATCATCGACCAGCTTGCATCCGTGTCCGTCCAAACCCGCATCGCGGATCCGCAGGCAAATCCACCGCCTCGCAAGTAAATCGCCCAAACGACCTTGACGACCTTGACGACCCGATGACCCCGACGACCTTGACAACCCCAACCGCCGCCAAACTTGTCGGCCGATCCGCTTCTCCCTCCGAAGCCCTCTGTCCTTCCCCTCGCATTCGCGTCGTCCGCGGTCACACCGCCGTTCTCCAACTCCTTCCGCTGCTCGTCGATCTCAGCCACCGCTGCCATCAACCCGGCACCATGGAGTTCCTCCCATATTTCCTCACCGTCCCCTACTTCGGCAGCAAAATCCCCACCCTCCTGCTCTTCTCCTCAGACGACACCCTCAGCCCTACCCACATTCAGGGCGCCGTGCTCTTCTTCGAGTACCGCCGATTCGGCATTCCTACCCGCGTCTTCGTCACCGACGACCCCGCAGGCGAACGCTCCGTCATCGCCCCTCCAGATCTCCGCCCCACCTTCGCCGTGCAGGCTTGTGATCTCCTGATCAGTCGCGGAGCCCATCTCGTCTTTCTCTCCGTCGCCGAGGTCGGCCTCGCAACCGACACCGCCTTCCACGCTCCCCGGCCCGGCTCTCCTGCCCACCCTCCCGTCAGCCTATGGACCACATCAGAGCGAGTCCTCACCCGCTCGCTCCCCCTCGAACCCACCTTTGAAGCCACCCTCAGCCGGCTCGGCGCACATACCCGCCGCAACCTCCGCTACTACCGCCGGCGCGCCAGATCCGAACTCGGAGCCGTATTCGTCCCCACCGTCCAAATCAGCGAGCCCGACTTCCGCGCTCTCAACCAGCAATCCGCCTACCCGGTGCCGGATCACGTCGTCCATTGGCGCTTCCGCTCCGTCTACGAAACCCCCGGAGCTCTCTTCGCCGGTGTCCATGCCGCCGACGGTCGCTGGCTCAGCCTCATCGGCGGCCGCCGATACGCAGACACCACCGCCATCGACTGGCAAATCAATCAGAACGGCTTGGAGCCCTTCTCGCTCAGCACCGTCATGCGCTCCTACCTCCTTGAGCACGAGATCGCCCGCGGCGCCCGCCAACTTGTCTTTGAAGGTGGAACCCCGCACTCGATGCGCCACTCCTTTCTCCAGAGCCGCGTCACCGATCTCGTCGTCGCCCGCCAAAGCCGCTCCGCTCATCTGGTGCGCCGTCTCGCCCCAGCCCTCCTCCCCGAAAAGAATCTACTCGCCGCAATGCTCCGAGACAAACACCAGCAAGTCCAGCAACTCCGGCACTGGCACCCGCGGTAACCCGCCGCCGCACCTCTAAAAAACACAAGAGGTGCTCTCCAATACATAAGGAGAGCACCTCTTCTATAACCTCACCTGACCAGACAACTAACCAACAAACCAGACCTACTGCTCAACCGGCTTGGCCTGCCGCTCGTGCATCGCCGCCTTCACCGCGTCCGGAACCAGGTTCGCCACAGCACCCTGGAACTTCACACTCAGACTGGCCGCATAGACGTGCTTGTCGCCCTTCATCAAGGCCTCAAAGCCCTGCTTCGCCACATCGTACGGCTCGGAATCCTCTTTTCCCTCCTGCCCCGTCTTGGTGTTATCCATCCCCGCGCGATGAAAGAAGTCCGTATCTGTCGGCCCAGGCTGCAGCGCAGTAACAGTCACCCCGGTGTCCTCCAACTCCGCTCGCAGGCTCTTCGCAAACGACAGGTCAAACGCCTTCGAAGCCGCATAGACCGCCTCCCGTGGAGCCACCATCTCGCTTGCAATGGACGCCACAATCAAGATCCGCCCAGACCCGCGCGGTACCATATGCTGCACGGCACGCTTCGCCAGATGCACGGTACCTTCCACGTTCGTCCGAACAATGTTGATCTCCTTCTCGAGATCCGTCTCCGCAAACAATCCGCCCACGCCTACGCCCGCGTTCAACGCAATCGCGTCCACCGATCGTCCCGTCGCCTCAATCTCTCTCCAGAGCTGCTCCACACCGTCGTACGTCGCCAGATCGGCATCGACCGCCGTCACCTGTGCGCCCATGGCCTTGAAGTCCGTCTCCGACTTGCTCAACCGGTCGTCGTTCGACGCGATCACCAGATCAAACCCGTTCTCCGCAAACACCTTCGCCAGGTTGTACCCAATCCCGCTCGAAGCTCCCGTCACTACAGCTAATTGATTCGCCATCTCAAACCCGCTCCTGAAACCCAAAATGCGTGCGATCGTCCTACCCGTAAGATGCGCCGCGAACCCCTGCGACTTCCACCTCAAAGTCACGAAAACGCCCGATCCCCCATCCGTGCCATACTCCGATCGTCTGGGCAGAGATACCGTAAATTCGGTCTGATCGCGCCTTGAAAAAACGAACTCTACTCGCTCCACCCGCTCACAAACCTGCCCTGCGATGGGCAGCTCTTCTCCTCGCCCTCGCCCCCGCGGCCTGCGCCCAGCGCACCATCCACGTGCCGGCCGATGCCCCCACCATCCAGCTCGGCATTGACGCCGCATCCCCCGGCGACACGGTCCTCGTCAGCCCAAACACCTACGCCGAAAACATCGACTTCCACGGCAAAGCCATCACCGTCACCAGCTCCGCCGGCCCCTCCACCACCATCCTCGACGGCGGCTCCCGCGGCCCAGTCGTCTCCTTCACCTCGGGCGAACCCCGCGCAAGCATCCTCAACGGCTTTACCATCCAGAACGGAAGCGGCCCGCCCCAAACCCCCAGTCACACCCGCGCTCCTGCACAGCCCTCCCCCAGAGGCATCGCCGACGCTCCAACCGGGAGCGGTGGCATCTTCGTCTCCAACTCCGCCCCCACCATCCGCAACAACACCATCACCACCAACCGCTGCAACGGGATCTACTCCGTCCAAAGCAGCCCACTCATCCAGGGCAACCACGTCACCCTCACCACCTGGGCAGCCGCCGTCAACGGCCTCACCCCGCAGTGCGGCCCCGACCAGGGCACCGGCATCTCCCTCACCGGCGCCTTCGCCGCGGCTTCCGGCCAGGCGCCCATCTCCCCGGCAATCATC
The DNA here is from genome assembly GCA_965277145.1 of Acidobacteriaceae bacterium. GTDB lineage: Bacteria > Acidobacteriota > Terriglobia > Terriglobales > Acidobacteriaceae > Edaphobacter. The sequence goes on along the minus strand of OZ255717.1, from coordinate 3,347,669 downwards.
GCCAACACCATCGACAACAACGACCTCGCAGCCGTCGGAACCGGCGGCGGCATCACCCTCAACTCCGCCCCCGGAACACTTATCCAGGGCAACCTCATCCGCGGCAACTCCGGGGGCAACGCCACCGGCGCCCTCAGCGCTCTCGCCAGCCCCAACCTCTTCATCCTGCAAAACATCATCACCGGAAACACCGTCAGCCAGGGAGCCCTCACGGTCCAGCTCTCCGGCCACAACGGCCCTCCCACCACCTTTCTCCTCAACAACACCATCACGGGCGACCTCCCACTCGACCCCACCTCGCCCATCGCCGAAGTCATCACCTACGGCGCCGGCTCGGAAAACCTCTTCGGCAACAACATCGTCGTAGCCGCCTCATCCAAGGCCGCCTGGTTCTGCGATCCGGCATTTGCCTTCTCCGGCCAGGCCCCGGTCGTCGCCGATCACAACGACCTTCAGAACACCCAGGGTCCGCTCGTTGCCGGAGCCTGTACCGACCCCACCGGCTCCTCCGGCAACATCTCTGCCAACCCCCGCTTCTCGAACGCCGCCACCGGTGACCTCCACCTGCTCCAGGGCTCGCCCGCCATCGACTCCGGCAACAACAGCGCTCTCGCCCTCCTCCCCCCAGCCTTCACTCTCGCCACCGACTTCAGCACCAACCAGCCCCGCCTCCAGGACGCCACCCCGCTCGGCTACACCGTCGTCGACATGGGTGCGTATGAAGCCCCCGGCGCCCAAACCTCCACTCCCACCACCATCACACTTTCCCCCAGCAGCTTCTCCCCCATCGGCGGCGCCTCCGCCACGCTCACCGCAACGCTCTCCTCTGCGGTCGGCATCCCCACCGGCTCAGTCTCGTTCTTCGAAGACCACACCGCCGCCCTCGGAGCCGGCACCCTCGACCCCACCGGCGCCGCCACCATCACCACGCCGCCACTTACCCCAGGCCTGCACAGCTTCGCGGCAACTTACACGGGCCAGTCCCTATTCACTTCCGCCGTCTCCGTCCCCATCTACCTCCTCGTCGACCGTTACCCCGTCACCCTCTCCGGCGCCAGCAGCCCCAACCCCGCCGTCATCAATCAGCCAGTCACCTTTACCTTCACCATCCGCTCAGCCGACAACACCATCCCGCCGTACATTCAGATCACACAGACCGACGGCACCCCCATAGACACGCTCACCCCAGACAACAACGGCGTCGCAACCTACACCCAGACCTACACCACCTCCGGCGCCGTCACGATCCTCGCCAACTATCCCGGCGATACCACCCACGGCCCTGCCGCCACCTCTGTCTCTGTCTCCATCTCCAACCGCAGCACGACCTCGACGACGGTCACCACCTCTGCCAACCCATCGGTCGTCGGCCAGCCAGTCACGCTCACCGCCACGGTCCTCTCCCAGACCAACACCACCAGCTCGTCGACGTACGGTATGGTCAACTTCGGCGATTCCATCACCTGCGGCGCAGGCGGCTGGCCCTCCTACACCGACATCCTCCATTCGGAAGTGACGCCCCACGGGCCAGACTCCACGGTCTGCTGGCCAGGTGACCGGGTCGAGGACATGAACTACAAAGTCTTCTCGCAGATGCATCCAAGCGACACAGCTAATCCCATCGCGACCACACTTATCGGAACCAACGACAACTTCAACATCAACTCCGCGCACGGGCGCGAGTGGGTCGGCCAGGCCTACTCCGCCTACGCATGGATGGCCCTGCCCGCGTCAAAGAAGTTCTCGGCCTCGTCCGCAACACGCACCGGTACCTGGACCGACGACACCACATTCCCCACCGTTACGGGCTCGACCTCCTCCACCCTCGGCTCCTCCGTTTCCTGGAACCTCAACCCAACCAACGGCGTCCTCCTGGTCTGGTACCGCGGTCTCGCAACCTCGGGCGGCACCTTCACCTGCACAGTGGACGGCAACCCCGTCATCGACAGCATGCTCGGCAGCAGCACGCTTCAAACCGCGGCCGGCCTGCCGACCGCAAACGGCGCGCCGACCGACGTTCAGGTAGCCCGCTTCCCAGTCCCGAATGGTGCACACGCTCTGGCCTGCAGCGTCACCTCCCCCACGGGCTCAGGAAACTCCGTGTCCATCCTGGCATCCGGCATTCCATCGCCGACTCTGTCACCCGACAAGTCTGCCCCCCGTGTCTACGCCGGCGGCGTCATCTATCAGGAAAACGACGCAAATTCAGCGACCACCGCGACCCTCAACCAGTGGTCACAAAGTGCCGCCTCTCTAGCCTCCGCCGACGGTATGGCAGTCGTGTTCGTGCCCGTCCGCAACTACATCAACAGCACCGTGGACATGTCCAGCTCAACCCAGGATGGATGCGCACCCTCCACCAATCCTGGCCTTCATCCCAACGCCTGCGGTCACCGTGCCCTGGCAAACGCGTTTGAAGACTACATCGGCGCCGTCCCTGCCAACATCTCACCCGCCTCCACCCAGCAAGTCCAGCCCACAAATCGGGCTATCGATCGAATCAACCGGGATCTCGCCGACCCCGTCATCCCAGGCGGCTCCGTAATCTTCTCCGAAAACTCCACCATTCTCGCCACTATCCCACTCAGCGGCGCCTCTGCCAGCTGGACCACCAGCAGCCTCTCGGTCGGCAGCCACAACATCAAAGCCGCCTACGTCCCGACCAACTCCTTCGCACGCAGCTTCGGCAGCATCACCCAACAAATCGTGGGCGAACCCACCTCGACGGCGATCACCGCCTCGCCCCAATCCACCCCCTCCGGCCAGACCGTCTATCTCACAGCCACGGTCAGCAACGCCACCAACACACCCACTGGAAGCGTCACCTTCCTCGACGGCGCCAACATCCTGTCCACCCAACCTCTCGTTAACGGGATCGCCCACTTCGCAACCTCCACCCTCGCCGTCGGCTCTCACACCCTCACCGCCAGCTACACCCCGACCGGCAACTTCGCCCCTAGCTCCGCCACCACCCCCGAAACCATCACCGCTCTCCCGCCAACCACGACCTTGCTTGCCGCGTCCGGGAGCCCCGTCACCCTAGACACCCCCGTCACCTTCACAGCCAACATCAGCGCAGGCTCAGCCAACCTCATCGGAACCGTCTCCTTCAGCGACGGCGCCCAACTCCTCGCCGTCGTACGCGTCGACTCCTCCGGCACGGCCGTCTACCAGTCCCCCGCCTTTGCCCTCTCCGTCGGCTCCCACGTCATCACCGCCGCCTTCACCCCCGTCGGCCCCTTCCTCGCCAGCTCCGCCCACCTCACCGAGACCATCACCGCCACACCGACGTCCCTCGCCCTCATCAGCAGCGCCAACCCCGCGTTCGTAACCGCCCCCGTCACCCTCACCGCCGCGCTCACCGCCTCCACCATCCAGAACGCACCTCTGTCCGGCACCATCACCTTCCTTGACGGCGCCGGCGTACTCGGGACAGTGCCAGTCAACTCGTCCGGAGCAGCCACCTACACCACCTCCAGCCTCACCGTCGGCCAACATACCCTGCAGGCAACCTACACCGGCGACTCCGTCCACGGCCCCAGCACCTCCAGTACGCTCCCCGAAACCATCCAGCCCCTCCCGACCGCACTCAGCGTGCATCTCCCCCAAACTCCGGTTACTGCCTTCAGCACCGTCCCGATCACCGCCACCCTATCCATCCCAGGTGCAGCGGTCGCCCAGATCTGCCGCCCCGCCTGCCAGATCGTCTTCAGCGCAAACGGCTCCCTCCTCGGTTCCGCGCCCACAGACGCGACCGGATCCGCCACCCTAACGGCCAACGTCTTCCCTGCGGGCACCTACACCATCACCGCCAGCTTCGCCCAAACGCCAAACCTCTCCCCCAGCATCGCCTCCGCCACCCTCACCGTCACCCCCGCCCCGACCGTGATCCATCTCTCCGCGGCGCCCAACCCCGCCATCCAGTTCCAACTGCTCACCATCGCCGCCGCCGTCACCGCGCCGGGCAGCTCCGCCGCTCCCACCGGCCAGATCGCCTTCCAGGACGGCGCCACACCGCTCGCCCTCTCCCCCATCACCACCGTCGGCAGCGCCCAAGCCGCGTCCTTCTCCACATCCGCGCTCTCGCCCGGAACCCACCTCATCACCGCCATCTATCCCGCAACCCCGAACTTCCTACCCGCCACCGCAACCCTCTCCGTAACCGTCCTCCCGCAAGACTTCACCCTCTCCGCTGCCCCCACCATCTCCATCCCGACCGAGCACCACGCCACACTCACCCTCAACCTCACCTCCGTCGGCTCCTTCTCCGATCAGATCGACCTCGCCTGCGGCACCCTTCCCCTCTACGCCAGTTGCGTCTTCAACGGCCCCGTCGCCCTCACCCCAGACGCCAAACTCTCCGTCACCGTCCACCTCGACACCGACGCCGTCTTCGACTACGCCCGCCTCCAGCACACACCCACGCCCCCACAAATCTCGCCCAATCCCGCCCAAACCGGCCTCAAGCTCGCGGCTGTCCTTCCCCTCGGCCTCTTCTTTGCCAGTCGCCGCAAACCGCGTCGCCTGCTGAAATTCACTCTCCTGGCCCTTACCACCCTGGCCACCCTGACCCTCACCAGCTGCAGCGGCAAATACCCAGGACACACGGCGCCCGGCACCTATACCTTCCAGGTCATCGCGAGCGGTCGCACCTCCGGCATCACCCACACCACCCCCATCACCCTCACCGTCACCGAATAAACCTACCGCCCACTCCATCGCACCACCGGCAATAGGCTCGAGTAATCATCCGTCCAAACCCTCTCTCCCACCGGCACCCGCTCCGCCACCGCCGCAAACTCCGGCGCATCAAACCACCCCTCGCGGTCCGTCAGCAATACCCATCGCGCCGTGTACTCCCCCCGGTTCGCCATCCCGCCCGTCACCACCAGCCGCGCCTCCATCCCCGCCTCCCGCGCCAGCGCACCCACCACCGGCCCAAGATCCAGGTACTGATTCGAGATGTGAACCGCCAACACACCACCCGGCCGCAGATGCCGCCGATACACCCGCATCGCCTCCGCCGTCAGCAGATGCACCGGAATCGCATCCCCCGAGAACGCATCCACCACCAGGACGTCGAAGCCCATCGGCGCCTCTCGTCCCATCGACACCCGAGCGTCCCCCTCCACCACCTCCACCCGCGCCGGCGAATCCCGCAGATACGTAAACAACTCCCGCGCCAACCGCTCTACCAGCGGATTGATCTCGTAAAACACAAACTCGTCCCCTGCCCGACCATACGCCGCCATCGTCCCTGCTCCCAGCCCAATCACGCCCACCCGCCGCGGCCCCTCCCCACAGCACATCCGCATCGCCAGCCCCACCCCCGAGTCCACCGCGTAGTACGTCCGCGGCACACGTTCCGCCGCCTCCCCGCCAAACCACTCCATCCCATGCTCGATCGCGCCATGCAGCAAAACCCTCTGAATCACCGCCGCCTCCGCACCCGCACTGCCCGCCGGCGGTCCCACCGGGGCAAAGCTCTGCTTCACCCGTAACGATCCATAAAAATTCCGCAGCTCCACCATCGAGTTCGCCCGATACCCGTTCCACAGCATCCCCACCAGCAGCACCGCCAACCCACTGCTCGTCCCCCACAGCAGCCGCAGCCCCCACCCATCCCGCCAGGTCACGACCATCGCCGCCATCGCCGTCAACGCAAACGCAATCGCGACGTCATAGTTCGCCCGAAACAAGACCGGACACAGCACACTCACAAAAAAGGTCCCCGCCGCTCCCCCGGCAGCCACCACCAGGTAAAACCCCGTCGGCGTCCCTGCTCCAGCCTCCGGTCGCAACCGGTAAAGCTCCGCATGGCAAAACCAGCACGCACACAGCAACTCCAAAAGAAAAAACGCCACCCCAAGCGCAATCGGCAGAGTCACATCCGTCTTCGACAGCAGATACCCCAGGCTCGCCAGCATCACCACCAGAAGCCGCATCACAATCGCTCGCCGATACAGCCCCGGAGCATCGAACGCCAGCGCGAAACTCACCAGATACACCGCCAGCGGCCCCACCCAAAGCAGCGGCATCGCCGCCACATTCTCTGTCAGGTGCTCCGTCACCGCGCACATCTGCACCGCCCCCACGGCGCCTAAACCAAACCAGAGCCAAGCCCGCCCCCAATTCGCCCCGGCCCCCTGTCCCCCCTCCGCCCCCGGTCTCCCCTCCGCCTCCGGTCTCCCCTCCGCCCCCCGTCTCCCCTCCCCCGAGTTCCATCCTTCCGCCACCACCACCCCCCCGCCCCGATCTACACCCACCGCCGCCGTCCCCCGCCCATCCAGCCTCCAAACCACCCACCCACACATCCCCGCCCACACCACAAACGCCCCCGCCCAAATCCGCTCCTGCACACAGAGCGTCAGCCCCGGCTCCAGCACCGCCGGATACAGCACCAATCCCAACATCGACCCCACATTCCCCAGCCCAAACAGACCGTACCGCACCGTCCCCTCCGACCTCGCCAGCAACGCCTGCAACAACGGCCCAGTCGCCGCCAGCAGCAGAAACGGCAGCCCGATCCGCACCCCCAGCACCCAGAAGATCGTCAGCACAGGCGACCACCCCGGCTCCGCCATCAACCCACCACACCTCCATCCAGCCAGCAACAGCACCACCCCAAGACCCAGCAGACCCGCATGCACCACCCCCACCCAGCGCCCACCCCACGCATCCCCCAGCCGAGCCATCCCGTCCGCGTACCCATACCCCAACAACAGCGCCACCTGGAAGAACAACAAACAAGCCAGCCAAACCGCCGATCCCCCACCCATCCCCGGCAAAAGCCGCTTCCCCACCATCGGCTCCACCGCAAACAGCAGAAACGCCCCCGCAAAAATCGTTGCCGTTGCCAACCCACGCTCCACCGATCCGCTCCCCGACCTGAATCCAATGATGCCACCTGGACACTCAACCAGTACCCGGAACCCGTGCTGTCCGTCCAGTTACAGTTTTTTGAATACAGGTCTGCATTTCTGTATCTTCCGCCCGTGCGGTACGAACCAACTCCAACAAAGCGCTTCTCTGGGTGCTATATACGATTGGCACACAGATTGCACATAAAGCAGCTAGATCGGAGCTTTCTATTGATGAAGTTTTCAATGCACCTCATGCTTGTTGCATCGGTCTCTGTCCTCGGTCTCACCGCAGCCTCGGCCCAAACCATCACGACCGGCGATGTCGTCGGAAAAGTCATTGATGCCACCGGAGGAATCCTCCCGGGAGCCACCGTTACGCTCACAAGCGTGCAACAAGGAACTTCAAACACCCTTAGAACCGATGACAACGGCGCCTTTCGCTTTTCGCTCCTGCGCCCAGGGACCTACACGTTGTCCGAAGAAGGCCTGAATCTCTCCGCCAAAGCCACGGGCGTGGTTGTCAGTGTAGGAAACGTCACAGAGGTCAACCTGACCGCGTTGCCCGGCACTACCGTCGTCAGCGTGGAGGTCTCCGCCGACCAGGAGCTGCTCCAGACCGATAACGCCAACGTGACCACCACCTTCGGCCGGCAGCAGATCGAAGATCTTCCGATCGCCGGCGGAGATCTTACCAGCATCCCCCTCACCGCACCCGGCGCGATCCTCTCCACCGGCGGCGGTCTTTCCAGCAATTTCTTCATCTACGGTCTGCCCGGCACCTCAAACCTCTTCACGCTCAACGGAGCGGACCTGATGGATCCCTTCTACAACATCAACAACTCCGGCTCCTCCAACAACACCATCGGAGCCCAGGAAATTGAAAGCGTCTCCATCGTCACCCCCGGCTACTCCGGACAGTACGGCCGCCTCCCCGGCGCCAACGTCAACTACATCACCCAAAGCGGAGGCAACCGCTTTCACGGCTCCGGCAAGTACATGTACAACGGCAGCTTCCTGAATGCGATTGACTGGTTCCAGAATTTCAGGAACTACGGCTATCCCAAGGCGAAAACAATTTCAAACGAGTACGGCGTCGACATCGGCGGCTTCATCTTCAAAGACAAGCTCTTCTTCTACGCCGACGACGAAGGCCTCCGTTACGTGTCCGCGAACAGCAATACGGTCACTATCCCGACTCCCGCCTTCGCCTCTGCCGTGCTCGCCAATATCGCAGCCAACCAGCCCGCGGAGTCAGCCTACTACAAGCAAATCTTCGCCCTCTACGCCGCTGCCAATGGAGCCTCGAACGCCGCTCCGCTCACGCCCATAGTCGATCCACAGCTAGGCTGCGCCGACTTCAACCAGGCAGGCTTCGGGACGACGATCACCATCGATCCCAAAACAGGAAAACCCATCACCACAAATGGCGCGCCATGTGGAGCCACCTACAACAGCCCCAACAACTCACTGAATACAGAACAGTTCTACGCCTTCCGTGTCGACCAGAATATCGGCGACAAAGATAAAGCGTTCTACCGCTACAAGCACGACTTCGGAATCCAGGCCACCGCCACGGACCCCATCAACCAGGCTTTCAGCGCCAACAGCGTGCAGCCTGAGTGGGAAGGTCAGTTCAACGAAACCCACAACTTCAGCTCAACCCTGACAAACAACTTCACCGCCGCCGGCTCATACTACAAGGCCGTCTTCGGTCCCACCAACATCGGTGCCGCCCTCGCCATCTTGCCCACCACGATCGCGTTCCCCAGCTTCACCCAACTCGGGGGTAGCAACAATGCCTACCCCAGCGGACGCGATGTAGCCCAGTACCAGTTCGTAGACGACCTCTTTCTGGTCAAGGGCCGCAGCACCTACAAGGCCGGCGTCAACTCCCGGCGCAACAACTTCTCGAACTTCGCCAACCAGCCCGGCAGCTCCGGACTCACCACCATCGCGTCGACGACTGACTTCTACAATGGCGTTATCAGCAACCTGTCGCCGGCCCCCCCTACCTCCGGTGCCGGGCAGTACGGCGGCAGCTCAATCGCCTACAGCTTTCCCGTCGGCGGACCGATCGAAGCTCGCTTCTACTCACTTGGGTTCTACGCCGAAGATGACATCAAGCTCACCCCAAACTTCCAGCTGACCGCCACCCTCCGCTTCGACCGGAACTCCAACCCCTACTGCCGCACCGCCTGCTTTACCCGTCTCATCGGTCCGTTTAGCAGCATTCAGCATGGTGCGACCATCCCGTATAACCAGTCCATCCAGACGGGCAACTACACACCCTACAACTCGGTCCAGGCAGTCTCCATCCAGCCGCGCATCGGCTTCGCCTACACCCCTCCCGGAAACAACGGCAAAACGGTCATCCGCGGTGGCGCCGGCCTCTTCGCCGACTCTCCCATCCTTGCACTGACCTCACGCTTCCTTACCGCGGCGCCTTCAGATCCGGCCTTTACTTTGCAAAACAATGGAACGTATGCGATCTTCGCCGGTGCCCCGAACAGCGCATACGCGGCTTTGGCCGCCTCCAACAAGGCGTTCCAGGCCGGCTTCGCGAGCGGCGGGACGTTGGCCTCCATCTCCGCGGCAGTTGCGGCGGCAGGAAGTGCGTTTTCCGCTCCGAACTATGCAGCTTCGGTCAACAATGAATTGAAAAATCCAAAGTACATCGAATACAACCTGGAAGTTCAGCACGCGCTCGGCAACAACGACGTTATCGACATCAATTACGTCGGCAACTTCGCCTACGACATCTTCTTGCAGAATGGCAACGCCAACGCCTATGCCGTCCGCGGCGATGGCTTCGGGGGATTGCCGAATACCCAACCCGATCCACGCTTCAAAGCCGTAACCAATCTCTCTAACGATGGAAACAGCAACTACAGCGGTCTGATCACCAGCTACAAGCACCAGGCTCGCTACGGTCTCACCGTCAGCGCCGCGTACACCTTCAGCAAGGCGCTCGGCAACACGTCGAACGGTGGTCTCTACGGAGCGAATGCCGGAATCCAGACCGATCCGATCTTCCAGATCGACCCAACCAGTATCAACCGCCTCAACTACGGCCCGCTCGATTACGACGTACGACACTCCGCAAATATGAACTACGTGTGGACCATCCCAGCCCCGTTCAACAACTACCTGGCCAAGACTGTGCTCGGCGGCTGGACCGTATCCGGCATCGTGCTCTACAAGTCCGGTCTGCCGTACTCGGTCGTCAACACGACCGCTCGCACCCGTGAGCTTAGCACCAGCTCCACTGGCAGCAGCTACGTACTCGCCGGCCAGCTTGCCGGCCAGCCCAAAGGCCGCTGCTCCAACCCCCACGACACCTGTCTGACCACGGGGCAGTTCGCCAAGACGGCAGACCAGGTTCTCTACGGCTTCGGCAACCGGGCGCTCAACTCCTACCGTGGACCCTCCTTCGTCGATACCGATCTCTCGGTCGTCAAAGGCATCCGATACCGCGACCGCTATCGTTTCCAGGTAGGCGCTATCGCAAACAACGTCCTCAACCACCCGAACTTCGCGCCCCCCGTCAACAGCCTGACGGCCGCGCATTTCGGCACCATCCAAGACACTGTCGTATCGTCGCCCAGCAGCCTATACGGCAACGGCCAGGGATCCGCTCCGTCCGGCCGCGTCCTGGCACTCACCGCCGGTTTCAACTTCTAACTGCTCCCTCCAACCAGGACAGGCACCCTCCGGGGTGCCTGTCCTGGTTCCGCCCGCAAACATCGCCCACGCGACCCGCGCCCCAGCAACCCCGAACCGCCACTTTACACCCGCCTATATGCCCGCCCTCCTCGAGGTCGAACACACCGCCTCCACCGGCGGCCGCCGAGCCCGCCTCCACCTCCCGCACGGAACCGTCGAAACTCCCGTCTTCATGCCGGTCGGCACCTCCGCCACCGTAAAGGCCGTCGAGCAAAGTACCCTCGAATGCCTCGGCCCCACCGGCCTCGGCGCGCAGATCATCCTCGCCAACACCTACCATCTCTACCTCCGCCCCGGCCACCAACTCATCGCGGGCATGGGCGGCGTCCACAGCTTCATGTCCTGGAGCCGCCCCATGCTCACCGACTCCGGCGGCTTCCAGGTCTTCTCCCTCGCTAAACTCCGCCGCGTTACCCCCGATGGCGTCGAGTTCCGCTCCCACCTCGACGGCTCCCGCCACTTCTTCTCGCCCGAGCACTCCATCGCCGTCCAGATCGCGCTCGGCGCCGACATCCTCATGACCTTCGACGAGTGCGTCGAAACCCCCGCCAGCTGGGAACGCACCCGCGACTCCATGCACCTCACCCACACCTGGGCCGCTCGCTCCCAAACCTACTTCCAGGCGCACAGCCACGAAGTCCCCTGGAACTCCGCGCTCCACCAGACCCAATCCCTCTTCGGCATCGTCCAGGGCGGCATGTACCCCGATCTCCGCCGCGAAAGCGCCCTCCACCTCGTCGACATGGATCTCCCCGGATACGCCATCGGCGGCTTGGCGGTCGGCGAGCCCCGCGAAGTCACTCGCGACATCATCGCCCGCTGCCTCGAGCACCTACCCCCCGACAAACCCCGCTACGTCATGGGCGTCGGCTATCCCGACGAGATCGCCGAGTACGCCCGCATGGGCGTCGACATGATGGACTGCGTGCTCCCAACCCGCGCCGGCCGTCACGGTCTGCTCTTCCGTGCAGCCGACCCCGGAGAGCCCGGCCCCGGCGGCATCGTCCGCATGAACATCAAGCGCAAAGAAAACGAGGCCGATCCCCGACCCATCGACCCCACCTGCCTCTGCCTCACCTGCCGACGCTACTCGCGCGCCTACCTCCGCCATCTCTTCGTTGCCGGCGAGCCCCTCGGCGCAACCCTCAACTCGATCCACAATCTTCACTTCTACCTGTACACCATGGAGCGCGTCCGAGCCGACCTCGCCCGTCCCCTATCTTCCCCTCAAACCCCAACTGCCTCCATCGCGGCACTGTCGGCATAGGGCGGAATCGTGAAACGATCCGCATCGTGCCACCATCCTCGCCGAAGCAGCGCTGGATGATCCGGAATCCGGCCATGCGCCAACTCCGTCACCACCGCCCCCAACTCTGTCCTCCGCGGCTGCCCACCCGCCTTTACACGCCGAAGATCAAACACCCCAGGCTCATACATACCCCTGCTCCTCGTCACCAGATCGCACCAGTCGTACGATCCCAAGAGAGCCCACACGGCCACTGCGCGTACATCCACCCCACACAGACGCGCATCTTCAGCTCCCTTCCATACCTCCACCAGCCACCGAATCTGTTCGTCCGGGTCGGATCCAAGGTGAGCCTCCGTAATCGCTAACGGAATCCGATACCGCTTCCATGCCTCCAGCAACACCCGGCACGTTCCCGCAATCCCGCCCGGATGCACACGCACCGCCTCCGTATCCACCAGCGGCTCGGCTCCACTATCGCCCCCCGGCATATACGGCGGATACAGGTCGAGCCGATGATCCAGAAACCGATCGCTCGTTACGTAATAGTTCAGGCCCAACACATCCGGCGGACACGGAGCTTCGGCGAAAGACAGCACCTCAGCCTCCGTCAGCCCATTCTCCACGAGGAACCGGAACATCGGATGCTCTTGCGTCACATGACCGCAGAGCAGGTCCACCCCCAGCCACCTTCGGTGCTCCCGATCCACCCGGTACGCTTCCATCTGCGGCGTCGCAAACGTCTCGCCCCCATCTTCGGTATGGACCAGCCGGGCACCCGGCTGTACCGTCCGGATCGCCGCCATCGACAGCGCAATCCCTTTCACCTGGTGGTATAGCGCCCGAACGTAGCTCCGCATGCTGCGGTGGTGCGGAAACCAATGCCCATACAAACACGCAAACCGCCCAGTCGTCTGGGGCTCATTCACCGGCGTATAGTCCACGATCGACGGGTACCGCTCCGCCACTCGCAGCGCATGCGTCGCCAATTTCACTGGAAACTCCGGATGAAGCAGACTCGTCCACCGAGGTCCGCTCCCATGATGCACCAGGCCGGCGATCGGAGACATCCGGAGGCTATCCATCGCCGACATCGTCCGGTCGAGCGAACCCCAGCCATCGCCCGCCTCTACGTGCTCCCAGTGAAACCCGGTTCGCAGCTTGCGAAGCCCCATGGAGGCGAAAAGCTCCAGGTCCGCCTCAATTCGAGCGCGATGTCCAGACCGTTCCAGCTGGTCGAAGTACACATTGCGCACCCGGTTGATCGTACATTCCACCCCACCCCACATTTCCATCGAAGACTGCGGCATAAGCAAGAACATCCCCCCTCAGGACAACGAAATACGCTGAGACATCGAGCCGCTCGCGCGACGGAAGTTCTGGTCCGCAGTGGGTTGCGATGGGAAAACATCAGCCTGGGTTGTCGCAAAGGTGCATTTTTTGCTTCTGTCGGTAACGCCTAAAAGCCACCTAAAAGATGCACCCCCCCCGGCCTCCGGAGCTCCTCCATCTCCTCTTCCAACTCTACCTCCCGCGCCGCGAGTACGCTGAAAGAAGTCGTGTCACAACGATCCAAACCCCGCGCGGTCGTCATCGGATCCGGCCCAAACGGCCTCAGCGCCGCCATCGTCCTCGCGCGCGCCGGCCTCGCCGTCTCCGTCCTCGAAGCCGCCCCAACCCTGGGCGGCGCAGCTCGCACCGCCGAACTCACCCTCCCTGGCTTCCACCACGATCTCGGCTCCAGCGTCTATCCCCTCGGATCCGCCTCGCCCTTCTTTCGCTCCCTTCCCCTCGCCGACTTCGGCCTCCGCTGGGTCCACCCCACAGCCCCACTCGCCCACCCGCTCAGCGATGGCTCTGCTGTCATGCTCCGCAACTCCGTCGCCGAAACCGCCGACGCCCTCGGTACAGACGGTCCCGCCTGGCGCCGGCTCTTCGAACCTCTCGTCGACCGCTGGCAAGATCTCCTCTCCGACCTCCTCGGGCCCGTCCTCCACCTCCCGCACAGCCCCGTCCTCCTGGCCCGCTTCGGTGCCTACGCCGCCCTGCCCGCCACCCTCCTCGCCCGGACGCTCTTCCACACTGAACCCGCCCACGCCCTCTTCTGCGGCCTCGCCGCCCACTCCGTCCGCCCGCTCGACTCCCCACTCAGCGCAGCCTTCGGTCTCCTCCTTGGTGCCGCCGGACAAACCGGCCCAGACCGGGGCGGTTGGCCCGTGGCCGCGGGCGGCGCACAAAGCATCACCGACGCCCTCGCCCGCTACCTCAAGTCCCTCGGCGGCAACCTCCGTACAGAAGCACACGTCGCCCAAATCCGCCGCCTCCCGGACGACGAACTCCACATCACCGGTCCCACCGTCGATCAAACCGCGGATCTCGTCCTCGCCGACCTCTCCCCAGGCGCCCTCGTCAGAATCGCCGGCGCCGACATGCAGTCCGGCAACCGACGCCTCCTCCAACGCTTCCAGCACGGCCCCGGCTCCTTCAAGGTCGACTGGGCCCTCAGCGCCCCCATTCCCTGGACCGCCGGAGACTGCGCGAAGGCAGCCACCGTCCACGTCGGCGGTACCTCCGCCGAGATGGCCGCCTCCGAACGCGCACCCTGGAACGGACACGTCAGCCCCCAGCCCTTTGTCTTGCTCACCCAACCCAGCCTCTGCGACCCCACCCGCGCTCCCGCCGGCCGGCACACCGCATGGGCCTACTGCCACGTCCCTAACGCGTGGCCGGGCAGCGCCCTTTCGGCCATCGAAGCGCAGATCGAACGCTTCGCCCCCGGCTTCAAGGACGTCATCCTCGCCCGCCGCTCCTGGACCTGCCAGGGCCTCCAATCGCTCAACCCCAACCTCGTCGGCGGAGACCTCAGCGGAGGCGCCATGACCGCCCTGCAGATGGTCATGCGCCCAACCCCGCGACTCTACCAAACCTCCATCCCCGGCCTGTATCTATGCTCCTCCTCCACCCCGCCCGGCGGCGGCGTCCACGGCATGTGCGGCATGCACGCCGCAAAACAAGCCCTCAGCGACCTCCACCTCCCTCCGTCCTAGCGGCAAATCGCACATCAGTACACCGTCTCCTCTCCACCTTCCCAAAACCTACAACCTTAGGGCAATAGGCCATTTACCAACCGTCGCCTACGCTCATCGTGAACTCGCGTCTCGGCAGGAAAGACGCAAAGCACGATCTTCAGCCCGTTCGGGCGCGGCATCCTGGAACCACCGAGCGCAAAGAAGAGAAAGGAAGGCATGCCCGTCCGAGTAAAACTCGTGATCGCGCTCATACTCTCACTCGGAGCCTGGAGCATCCGGCTGGCTGCACACTCGTCACCCTCACACTCCTGGATACGCTTCTCCGTCTACCTCGCCGCCATCCTCCTGAGCTCCGGCCTCAAGGTCGCCATGCCCAGAGGAGACGGTACCCTTTCCGTAAACTTCCCCTTCATTCTCCTCGGCATCATCCAACTCTCTCCCGCAGAGGCCCTCGCTCTAGCCGCACTCTCGGTGTTCGCGCAATGCCGCATCCGCGTGCTCAAAGCCTTCACCCTCGTACAGATCAGCTTCAACGTCGCCAACACGGTCACCTCGACCATGTTCGCCGCACTCACGTTCGCCGGAATGCTCCGCCTGCACGTCGAACTCGCGCCCGCCCTCTCGGTCGCCGCCGCGATCTACTTCCTCGCGAACAGCATCCCCGTCGCCTTCGTCATCGGCTGGTCCAAAGGCGAGGCGCCTCTCCAGTTCTGGTTGCGTGAGTTCCCCTGGTATCTCCCCTTCTACCTCGTCGGCGGCCTCCTCGCCGTCATCGCCGACCTCATCAGCATTCACTTCGGCTGGACAACCTCGCTGCTCCTCGTCCCCCTGGTCTACACCATCTACCGCGCCTACCAGGGCCAGATGACCATGATCCGCAACCGCCAACAGCATCTCGAAGAGACCGAAGCTCTCCACCTCCGCACCATCGAGGGCCTCGCCATGGCCATCGAAGCCAAGGACCAGGGCACCCACGACCACCTCCTCAGGGTCCGCGTCTACGTCTCCGAGATCGGCAAAGCGCTCGGCCTCGATGAACTTCAACTGAAAGCCCTCCACACCGCCTCCTTCCTCCACGACATCGGTAAACTCGCCGTCCCCGAGCACATCCTCAACAAACCCGGCAAACTCACCCCGGAAGAGTTCGACAAAATCAAAATTCACCCAGTCGTCGGCGCCGATATCCTCGAACGCGTCCGCTTCCCCTACCCCGTCGTTCCCATCGTCCGCTCCCACCACGAAGCCTGGGACGGCAGCGGCTACCCCGACGGCCTCAAAGGAGAGGAAATTCCCCTCGCCGCCCGCATCCTCACCGCAGTCGACTGCTTCGACGCCCTCGCCTGCGATCGCCCCTACCGCAAAGCCCTCCCGCTCGACAAAGTCATGGCCATGCTGCGCGAGAAAGCCGGAACCCAGTTCGACCCACGCGTCATCGAGATCCTCAGCGAGCGCCACATTGCGCTTGAGAAACAGGCCCGCCTCCAGGGAGAATCCATCGTCGCTCTCAAAACAGAGGTCGCCGTCTGGCGAGGCGCCGCACCCGCCGCTGGATTCCAGCAGGACAACGTCCACACCCCAGATCCAACGGAGTCGTTCGACACACCGCAGGGCACCGACACCCACCCCGATTCACTCCACCTCATCGCCGCCGCCCGTGAAGAAGCCCAAGCGATCTTCGAGATCGGTCAAATGCTCGGCAACTCGCTCTCGCCCAGTGAGACCACCTCGGTCATGTCCGCACGCCTCAGGCGCCTCATCCCGTTCACCTCACTCGCCCTCTACCTCAAAGACGGCGACTTCCTTACCTCCGAGTTCCTCGACGGCGAAGCCGCACGCCACCTCTCCACCTCCCCCATTCCGCTGGGCGAAGGCCTCTCCGGCTGGGTCGGGCAAAGCGGCAAACCCATCCTCAACGGCAACCCAAAGGTCGAACCCAACTTCCAGCCCAGCTCCGACGCCTCCGCCAGCCCCAACTCCGCCCTCGCACTCCCGCTCTTCAACCTCAGCCGCGATGTCTTCGGCGTCCTCACCGTGTACTCCAACTCCGCCGACGCCTTCTCTCGCGATCACCTCCGCATCCTCCAGGCAATCGAATCCAAGTTCTCACTCTCGCTCGCGAACGCACTCCGCTTCAGCCATTCGGAAAAACAGAACTCGGTCGACAGCACAACCCAACTCCCCAACCCAAGCCAGTTCTTCTTTCACCTCGACGCCGAACTCAATCGCGCCGACCGCTCCGGAGAGACTCTCGGCATCATCGTCTGCGATCTCAACGCCTTCAAAGCGGTCAACGACCAGCTCGGCCACCACACCGGAGATCTTCTCCTCCGCTCCATCGCACAGCGCTTCCGTGACTCCTGCCGCGCCTACGACACCGTCGCCCGCATGGGTGGAGACGAGTTCGTCTTCCTGCTCCCAGGTCTCAGCCCAGACGTCGTGCCCGGGAGGCTAGAAGACATCCAAAACGCCGTCAGTCAAGCCTGTCGCGATCTGGACATCCATGCATCCGGAATCAACGTCTCCGTAAGCGCCGGTGCAGCCTTTTTCCCCGCCGACGGAACCACCGCCGAAGATCTCCTCGGCACCGCCGACCGCCGTATGTACCTCGGCAAACGCAAGCACTACGAAATCCTCGAAGCTCCCCCCGAAGCCCCCAAGAAGCTCCCCTCCCGAGAGACCCGCCCCCTAGAGGTGGCCGCCGTCGCATGACCGTCCTCTCCGCCATCCTCAGGAGGTCCGCCCGAACCCTTCTGCTCCTCGCCCTCGTCGCGACAGGAACCATCCTCCTCATGCGCTTCTCTCCCGGCTACCTCTCCGATATCCGTGAAATGGACGCAAAATACGCCCATGCCGCCCAATCCGACCTCGCGTCCGAGCAGGCAGAGCACGGAACCCTCCGCCAGATCGCCTCCACCACCCTCGGCGGCTGGTTCCACGGCAACCTCGGCCAGTCCCGCCAGTACGAAGTCCCCGTCGCCGACCTCCTTCGCCCCCGCCTCGCCGTCACCGCTCTCCTGCTCGCCCGCGGTATCGGCTGGGGCTGGATACTCGCCTTCAGCACAGCTCTCCCGCTCAGCGCCGCTTCCACCCTGTCCGCCCGCAGCCTCCCGCGCCACACATCCGCTCTCCTCAGCACGCCCTTTACCCTCCTCCTAGCCATTCCAGTCGGCGCCATGGCGACCCTCTGCCTCCTCGGCAACACCGGCGGCCCCGTCCTCGTGCTCGCCCTCATCCTCGCCGCCCGCGACTTCAAATTCCTCCATCGCGCCTTCACCACCGCCTGGGGGGCCCCACACCTCCTTCACGCCCGCGCCGGCGGCCTCCGCCTTCACCAGCTCACCCGCCGCTACCTCCTGCCCAACGTCGCGCCCCAGGTCCTCGCGCTCGCCACCCTGTCCCTCGTCACCGCCCTCAGCGCTCTCGTTCCCGTCGAGGTCCTCTTCGACATCCCCGGCATCGGCCAGCTCGCCTGGAACGCCGCCCTCAATCGCGACCTCCCCGTCCTCATGACCATCACCCTCCTCATGGCCGCCGCCGTCAGCGCCGCCACCGCTCTCTCCACAGAATCCCACCCGGCAAAGATCGCCTGATCACTCCCATGAAGCGACCCCTAGCCGCCACCCTCCTCGCCCTCCTCCTCGCCACCGCCGCCCTCATCCTCCTTCGCCCAGGATCGAGCTACGCCGCACAGGATCGCGAAGCCACCCTCTCCGCCTCCACCCCCCAACACCCGGCGGGAACCGACCAGCTCGGCCGCGACCGCTCCATCCGCGTCGCCGCCGCCCTCCTCCTCGGCCTCTCGGGCGCCGCGCTCGCCGCCGCCGTCACCACCCTCATCGCGGCCAGCATCGGCACCGCCGCCGCCTTCAGCCCACCACCCATCGCCGGCGCCCTCCTCCTCCTCAGCGACCTCTTCCTCACCCTTCCTTGGCTCTTCCTCCTCATGATGGTCCGCTCCGGCCTCCCGCTCACCACCTCCCCGCTCCACTCCGCCGCCATCACCTTCATCCTCCTCGCCGCACTCGGCTGGCCCGCCTTCGCCCGCGCCGTCCACCGGGGCGCTCTCACCCTCAAATCCTCCGCCTGGATGATCCATGGCCGAGCCTCCGGCCTCCGTCCCCGCCAGCTCGTCCTCCGCCACCTCCTCCCCCACCTCCGCACCCTTCTCCTGCCTCAGTTCCTCGTCTGCGTCCCCGCATTCATCGTCGCCGAAGCCAACCTCGGCACCCTCGGCCTCGGTATCGCCGAGCCCCTACCCTCCTGGGGAGCCATGCTCCTCGAACTCAGCAACTCCACTCTCCTCGCCCGCTCACTCTGGGTCTACCTCCCCATCGCCCTCCTCGTCACCGTCCTCCTGCTCTTCGATCTCCTCGCCGCCGATGCATAATCCAAACCTCCTCCCCCACCGCCCCCGGCGCAAATCCACCTCTACCAAAGCGCTGCTCCTCGCCACGCTCCTCAGCGCTCATCTCCTCCCAGCCGCCATCCCCAGAGCTCCCGGCGAACTTGCCTGGTCCATCCGCTACGACCCCAAAACTCTCGACCCCGCAAAGGTCGACGAGCAAGCCTCCGAGATGGTGCGCTTCCTCACCGCCGGCGTACTCCTTCGCACCAACCGCCAAACCCAGCAGCCCGAACCCGAACTCGCCTCGGTCTACACCGTCTCCCGCGACGGCCTTCTGCTCACCTTCCGCCTCCGCGAAAACCTCCGCTTCTCCGACAACTCCCCACTCACCTCGGCCGACGTCGCCTGGTCCCTCCGCCGCGTCCTCGCCCCCTCCACCGCCGCTCCTGTCGCCGAGGAATTCCTCGCTCCCCAGCAAGTCAAAATCGAAACCCCCGACCCCCATACCGTCCAGCTCCACCTCCCCAAACGCATCGTCAACGTCGGCCACATCTTCGACGAGATCGCCATCGAACCCGCGAACCGCCCCTCCGAGGCCCGCGTCACCTCCGGCCCCTTCACCCTCGCCGACTACAAACGCGGCCAGTACCTCCGCTTCAGCCGAAACCCAAACTACTGGAAACACGACCCCGCCGGACACCCACTCCCGTACAGCCGTGCCATTCGGCTCGACATCCTCAACAATCGCGAACAGGACGTCTCCCTCTTCGCACGCGGCGAGTACGACCTCATCGACAATCTCTCGCCGGCCTACTTCAACGCCCTCGCCCAACGAAAGCCAAACTCCGTCCGCGATCTCGGCCCCTCCCTCAACACCGAGCAGCTCTGGTTCAACCAATCACCCAGCGCCCCACTTCCCGACTTCGAAAAAGCCTGGTACCGCAACCAGAGCTTCCGCGTCGCCATCTCTCAAGCCATTCACCGCGCCGACCTCGCCCGTATCGCCTACAGCGGTCGCGCCACGCCCGCCTATACCTTCATCTCCCCCGCAAACACCCGCTGGCGCAATCCCCAGCTCCAAGTCCCTCGCGAAGACCCCGCCGCAGCCGCCAAACTCCTCATCTCCGCCGGCTTCCACAAATCCGGCTCAACCCTCTTCGACAGCACCGGCCACCCCGTGCGCTTCTCGATCCTCACCAACGCCGGCAACGGCGCCCGCCAGAACATGGCAACCCTCATCCAGCAGGACCTCGCCGCGCTCGGCATCGAAGTCACCGTCGTCACCCTCGACTTCCCCGCCCTCATCGATCGCCTCATGCACACCGCCAACTACCAGAGCTGCCTGCTCGGTCTCTCCGACGTCGACCCCGACCCAAACACCATGATGAACGTCTGGCTCAGCTCCTCCCCAAACCACCAGTGGAACCCCTCCGAACCAACTCCCGCCACCCCCTGGGAAAAGGAGATCGACACAGAGATGCGCGCACAAGCCAGCGCCCTCACGCCCGAAGCCCGAAAACGAGCCGTCGATCGCATCGGCCAAATCGTCGCCGACCAACAGCCGTTCATCTACCTCGTCTATCCCAACGCCCTCTACGCCATCTCCCCAGACCTCCTCGGCGTCCAGCCCGCCGTCGTTCAGCCCGGCCTGGTCTGGAACGTCGCCGACCTCCACCGAAAAGGACAGCAGCCGTGAAACCCCCTCTGCTCCGTGTCCGCATCAGTGCCGCCTACGGCAGCCGCACCGTCCTGCATGACATCAGCTTCGACCTCCACGCCGGAGAAGCCCTCGGCCTCATCGGTACCAGCGGTGCAGGAAAGAGCACCCTCGTCCTCGCGCTCATGGGTCTGCTCCCCTGGCGCGGAGGCAAAGTCACCGGCGAAATCCTCCTCGACGGACAAAACATCCTCACCACCCGCGAGCGCGACCTCCGCAAACTCCGCGGCGCTCGCTTCGCCCTCGTTCCCCAAAGTCCACTCAGCGCCCTCAACCCCGCCATCTCCCTCAGAGCCCACTTCGAAGAGGCCTGGAAAGCCCACCAGACCACCGGCCGCGGTGCTCTCAACTGGCGTCTTCAGGCCCTCCTCCCCGAAGTCCAGCTCACCACAGACCCCGCCTTCCTCTCCCGAAAACCAGGCGAAATCAGCGTCGGTCAGGCCCAGCGCGTCGTCATCGCGCTCAGCATGCTCCATCGCCCCGCACTCCTCATCGCCGACGAACCCACCAGCGCGCTCGATCCGGTCACCCAGACCGAAATCATCGCTCTGCTTCGGCGCCTCAACCGCACCTCCGGAACTACCCTCCTCTACATCTCCCACGACCTCCTCTCCGTGCTCCAACTCTGCGGCAAAGTGGCCATCCTGGACGCCGGCACCCTCGCCGAACATCTCCCCACCACCGACCTCGAGCAGCGCTCCAAACACCCCGCTACCCTCGCCCTCCTCCGCGCCCTCCCCGTCCCGCCCTCCGTCCTTCTCGGTTGGCGCGAACAGAACCGCGCCGCGGTCTAGCATCGCCAAATTTCAACGGGCAGCGTCTTGCCCCCACGCTCTCACCCACGCCCGCCGAGCT
The DNA here is from genome assembly GCA_965277145.1 of Acidobacteriaceae bacterium. GTDB lineage: Bacteria > Acidobacteriota > Terriglobia > Terriglobales > Acidobacteriaceae > Edaphobacter. The sequence goes on along the minus strand of OZ255717.1, from coordinate 3,325,891 downwards.
CTTCATCGGCCGGTACCCTCCCAACGATCCATTACCTAAGTACACAAATCCGTACAACCGCATTCAAGTTTTTCCGGAATCAGCCGATAAACACATAGAACCCAAAAAGAGGTTCAAGGAGATTCAATGACACGTCTGCCCCGCTACCTGGGATCCATACTCGGCCTAGCCGCCCTGATGCCCTTTTCTGCCTTTGCACTTACCCATGAATCAACAAAACAACCGAAAAACCCCAAAATCGCGTCCGACGTGGTCGTGAGGTCGTTCTCGGACCAGACTGTTCACGTCATCATCCAGTACAAACAAGATCCCAGTCAGACCGAGCAGGACTTAGTCGACCGTCTCCGCGGAAAGGGCAAAAAATCCCTCAGCTTTATCAACGCCATCGCCGCCCAGGTCCCTGCCTCCTCCCTCGATCAGATCGCCAGTGATCCCAACGTCGCTTACATCTCGAAAGATCACCCCGTCGCCGCACGACAGGTCTCCATCACCAAAGCCGAATTCACCACAGAACCCATCAACGCGCCGCAAGTCTGGTCGAAGGGCTTCAACGGCACAGGGATCGGTGTCGCCGTCATCGATAGCGGCATCAACCCGGTCGACGACCTCTCCGCCCTCGTAACCGTCGGCAAAGGCAAAGACGCCACCCTCGTCCCCCTCGGCACTCGAGTCGTCTACAGCCAAAGCTTTCTCCCGCTCCCCTACGACGCCACCGACCAGTTCGGACACGGAACCCACGTCGCCGGCCTCATCGCCGGAAACGGAACCGACTCAACCGGCCCAGCCTTCTACCGCACCTTCTCCGGCAGCGCTCCCAACGCCAACCTCATCAACCTGCGCGTCCTCGACGAAAACGGCAACGGTACCGATTCCGCCGTCATCGCCGCCATCCAGACCGCCATCTCCCTCCAGTCCACCTACAACATCCGCGTCATCAACCTCTCCCTCGGTCGTCCCATTTGGGAGAGCTACGCAAAAGACCCACTCTGCCAGGCCGTGGAACAGGCATGGAAAGCCGGTATCGTCGTCGTTGTCGCCGCTGGAAACGACGGTCGTGACCTCGCCTTCAACGCCGAAGGCTACGGCACCGTCGAAGCCCCAGGCAACGACCCTTACGTCCTCACCGTCGGAGCCATGCGCACCATGGGAACCGCAACCACCGCCGATGATCTAATCGCCAGCTACAGCTCCAAAGGCCCCTCCTTCATCGATCACATCAGCAAGCCCGACCTCGTTGCCCCCGGCAATCTCGTCAGCAGCTTGAAATACCCCTTCGACAGCCTCGCCGTCAATAACCCATCCTTCGTCACCCGCGACTCCTTCTACATCACCAATGGTGACTCTCAACCCTCTCCCGCATACTTCCCGCTCAGCGGTACCAGCATGGCAACCGGTGTCGCCAGCGGCGCCGTCGCCGACCTTCTCCAGGCTCAGCCCAAACTGACTCCGGATCAGGTCAAGGCCATCCTGATGTACACAGCCAACAAGAACACCTTCCCCGCAACCAGCAGCGTCACCGATCCAGCCTCCGGAACGGTGTACAAAGCCATCTACGACGTCTTCACCATCGGCGCAGGCTACCTCGACATCGGAAACGCACTGAAAGTCGCCACCTCGAAAGGCTTCAAAGTTCCCGCGGGAACGGCGATGTCCCCCGTAGCGACCTACAACGCCGGCACCGGAGCCACAACCCTCGTCACCGACCAGACCGTCCTCTGGGGAGCAACCATCCTCTGGGGAGCCTCCAACGTCTACGGAGCCAACGCCTTCACCCCCGAAGTCGGCAGCTCCACCATCCTCTGGGGCGCAACCGCCCTCGCCGGTGCCAACGATCCCGCAGGTTTCACCGAACTGTGGGGATCCACCATCCTCTGGGGAGCCTCAACCCCAGAAGCCGCAACCATCCTCTGGGGAGCCGACAATCCCAGCAGCACGACCATCCTCTGGGGAGCCTCCGGCCCCAGCAGCTCAACCATTCTCTGGGGCGCGGACGCACCCTACGAGTTCTAACCGCAACCCACCCAAATCCACGGCGCGCACCCGCAAACCATCGCAGGTGCGCGTTCCCGTGGAACCCAACCACGCCCCGAACTCTTAGCGCCCCGCCCCGGCGACCACCGGCAACTCCACAAAGCTCGCCTGCCCCGGCGCACGATAAACCCGCTCCGTCGCTCTCTTGAAATCCCCCGGCTTCGCAAAAAAGATGTTCGGCACAAACGTCTGCGGATTCCGGTCGTACAAGGGAAACCAGCTCGACTGCACCTGCACCATAATCCGGTGCCCCGGCAAAAACACATGATTAACCGTCGGCAGCGCAAACCGGTACAGCAAAGGTGTATTCGCCGCAATCGGCTTCGCCACCGCCAAACTCTCCCGATACCGCCCCCGGAAGATGTCCATCGCCACCGGCAGCTGATACCCGCCCATCTCCGCTTGCCCCGGCACCTCGTCCGGATACACATCGATCAGCTTCACCACCCAGTCCGCATCCGTCCCCGTCGTCGCCGCCAGCAAATTCGCCACCGGCTCCCCACTCACCGTGACCGGCGCCCGCAAAACCTCGCCCGTATACGTCAGCACATCCGTGCGCCCAGAAAACTCCCTCTGGTCATCCACCAGCCACCGCACCCAGGATAGGTTCGTCGTATACCCGATCGGCTGGCTCGGCCGAGCCCGAAACGGCACAGGCTTCGCCGGATCCGATACATACTCATCAAACGCCTCGCCCGCCCCAACAGACGGCGCCCCAAACCCCAGCCTCCCACCCGCTTCCAGATACATCGGCGTCATCTTCGGCGGCGCGCATCCCTTCTCGCATCCACTCGGCCAACTCTCGAGCCGCTCCCACACATTCGCCCCGGTCAAAAACGCCGTCACCGGCGCCACATCCATCGGCGGAGCTCCATCCTTCAAGTAATGCGCCAGAAACGGCGCCAGGATCTGCTCCCGAAAGTACAGCCCCGTGTCGCTCCGAAACTTCACCGCCCCCAGACCGCTCGCCTCCTCAATCTCCTGCCCATGGTGCCACGGCCCAATCACCAGAAACAGCTTCCCGTGCTTCCGATCCTTCGACTCCAGAGCCCGGTACACCGCCATCGCCCCGTAAATATCCTCCTGGTCCCACAAGCTATCCACCAGCATCGTTGCCACCGTCAGCGGCTCCTTCGCCAACACCTGGTCCACCGCCTGCCCGCTCCAAAACTCGTCATACGCCGGGTGCTCCGTCACCTTCTTCCAAAACCCGATCTGCTCCATATTCCGCTCGCGTCCAAGCTCACCCGCCGACCCCGCCTTCATATACATGTCGTACTCGTCAAAGTCGCTCGAGAGCCATCGCACCTCGTTCGACCGCGTAGCCGTCTGCTCGAAGATGTACGGCATATTCTGCTCGCGAAACGCCCCATTATGAAACCAGTCGTCCCCCCGCCAACCATCCACCATCGGATTCATCGGCACCGCCACCTTCAGCGCCGGATGCGGATGCACCAATGGCATCAGCGCCAAGTACCCGTCATACGATATCCCCAGCACCCCCACCTTGCCGTTCGTCTCCGGCACATGCTTCACCAGCCAGTCGATCGTGTCGTACGTGTCGGTCGATTCATCCACCGGCGTCGGGTTCAGCGGCCCGTGCACCGGCCGGTTCATCACATAATCCCCCTCACTCCCGTACTTCCCGCGAATATCCTGCACCACCCGGATATACCCGCCCGCAATCGTCGTCTCCGTCGCATTGTCGTACCCATACAAGCTCACACCCAGGTGCACACTCGGCGTATTCGTCGTCAGCACCACCGCGTTGTACGGCGTCCGCGTCAGCAGGATTCCCTCGTGCTTCGCCCCCTTCGGAACCAGGATGATCGTATGCAGCTTCACCCCGTCCCGCATCGCAATCATCACGTCCCGCCGCTCAAAATCCATCCCCGCCGTAGGCTGCTGAAAGGCCGCGGGCGTCTCGCTCGGGTAATTCGGATACAGCGGCGCCGTCTGTGAGAAAGCAACCCCCGCACCCACAAACGACAGCAACAGCAACGAAACCAGGCGCAAAAGCACAGAGCACCACCTTTCAAGGTGTGGCATAGCAAGTAAGGGCGTATCGGCAAACTAACACATCCGCCTCGAACCGACCTTCCTTCTACTCCGGCCCCGCCGTCAACACCGCCAGCCCAGCCCGCGCCGCGCTCACATCATCCTCGCTCTTCCCACCGCTGAACGCCGCGATGTACCACCCCGTCCCCGCCCGCGCAATCACACCGCCGTTCCACCCAAACTCCCCCGTCATCGGCGGCCGCCCCGACGTCCCGCTGTCCTTCAGCGTATCCGCCATCTCCGCCGCCTTCCCATACACAATCGCCAGCAGATTATTGCCCTTCTTTTCCCCCGTCGGCTCGTCCTTCAACTTCCCCACCACCGCCATCTTCGAGCTCCACGCCTGCACTCCACCCTCGCCCTCAAAGTAGGCCACCACCGCCACCCCACCCATCTTCAGCTCATCCGCCCGCCGCCGAATCGCCATCAGCGCCGCGTCCGCCGTCCCATCGAATCCCTTCGCCGCCCCCGTTCGCAGACGATCAAGCGCCAGCTCCGTCGACCCCGCATCCCCGCTCAAACCCATCTCATTCCCTCCCCCAGGCGCGTCGTTCAGATACGTCCGCAGCCAAGCAATCCATCGTCTCGAAACATCCATCTGCCGCACCGGATCTCCAGGCGAGTGCCCCGCAACCGGCCACGCAAAAAACCGCGTCTCCACACCATTGTCCTTCAGCGTCCGATACAGCCGGTAACTTTGCGTGATCGGCACCCGCGCATCCCCCGTGTCCGACAAAATCAACGTCGGCGCCTTGATCTTCCCCGCATACGTAATCGGCGATTGCGCCGCATACGCCCGTACCCGCTCCGGTGTATTCGGCCCCCCGCCGAAGTTGTCCCCCACCGTCGTCACCCCATCCGACAAGTCGTACATGTCCGTCCAGTCCGTCACCGCCGCCCCGGCCACCGCCGCTCGCCAACCGCCGTAGTTCCCCAGCAGCCACGTCGTCATATATCCGCCATAGCTCCACCCCGACACCGCCACCTTCCCCTCATCCACAATCCCACGCGCCTTTAGCATCGCAACCCCAGCCATCACATCCCGCCCCGGCCCCGCCCCAGCATCGTTGTAGATCGCCGCCTGATACCGGTTCCCCAAGTTGTCCGACCCCCGATAATTCGGCTCAAACACCAGCCACCCCTCCGCCGCAAACATCTGCGACCGCACCGAAAACGCCGCCAGCGAAGCCGCCGTCGGCCCCCCATGCACATACAACAGCAGCGGATATCGCTTGCCCGCCACGAAATCCGGCGGATACGTCAAGATCCCATCCGCCTCCATCCCGTCCGGCTTGCCCGTCAGCCCCACAGTCGCCCACCGCACCGCCTCCACTCGCCCCAGCTCAAGCGCATCCGCCGCCGCGTTGAAATCCGTCAGACGCACCGGCGCCGCCTCCACACTCGCCTTCCAATAAAGCTCCCTCGGTCGCGTTCCCGTCGACCCCGTAAACGCAATCTCCCCCTTCGCCCCCACCGCCGCATCCACCCAGAACGCCGACGCCGGCGTCACCCCGCCCAGGTCGACCTTCTTCGCCGCCCCGGCAAGCGGCTGCACCCACATCGAAACGGTGTCGCCATCATTCGCCCCCACCAGCACCGACTGTGAATCCGGCATCCACAACGTCCGCGCAATATTCCGATCGATCCCCGCCGTCAGCACCCGCTCCGCACTCGCCGCCACCGGCGCCGTCGCCCCAGCGTCATAGTCCACCACATTCACTTCGTTCTCATTCCACTGCTTGCCGTCCCGCGGATACCAGAGCGCCAGATGCCTCCCGTCCGGCGAGATCAGCGGATACCCCTCCAGCGACGTCCGCGTCGTCACCGCCCGCGACTGCCCCGTCCCCACATCCACCACCTGCAAGCTCGTCTTCTCCGCATCCCCCGAAAGCGGCGAAGCGACACGCACATAGAAGATCTGCTTTCCATCCGGCGAAAAGTTGATCGGCGAAGCCGGCGCCCCCGGCGGAAACGAGATCGGCAGCGACCACGTCCCCGAAGTCAACCTCCGCGCCGCACCACCCTTCGCCGCCACAATCCACAGATGCGTTGAAGGCGACGCCGAGTCCACCAGATAATCGTTCGCCCCCACCTCAAACGCATCGTCGTTCTTCGCCCGCTTCGGCGCGTCATCCGCTGCCGCATACGCAATCGCACCCCCATCCGGCGCCCAACAGAACTGCTGCACCCCGCCCTCCGCATGCGTCAGCTGCACCGAGTCCCCACCGCTCATCGGCAACACCCACACCTGCAAATGCTTCTTCTCATCCGCTGCCAGGTACGCCATCCGGTCCCCCGTCGGCGACCATCGCGGAAACCCCACCCGCCTCCGATCATGCGTCAACACCGTCTGGGCCTTGGTCGCCACATCCACCAGCACCAGCTCAGAATCCAGCCGATCCTCTGGGAGATTCACCCGCGACACCACCACCGCCACGCTCTTCCCATCCGGCGCAATCACCGGATCCGCAACCCGCACAATCTTCGCCGGCGTCTCCACCGTCACCCGATGCCGCTCTCGCGCCCCCCCACTCTGCCCCGCCGCCCCGCGCATTCCCACGCCACCCGCTGCCAAACCCATCACCACCCAGCAAATCACTCGCATCAGAAACCTCGCCCCGAAAACATTGAGAGCAGCATAGCCCATCCCAGCATCCCCGCTCCCCACACACGCCCCGGCTGACAATTCTCTTGGAGCATCCCCAGACTTTCGGCTATGCTCGCCGTACCTGAACACAAATTCGCCCAAGCGTAGCCCGGAACCCCTCCAGCGAAATCTCCGGCACGCGTCATGTCTCCTGTCGGCACCACGCAGGTTGACCCCCTCTTCCACTCCGTTCTAGAGCCCGCCCACAAACTGCCCCATCCGCTCCGTGGAGGAAACACCCGTGGTGTCCCTAAACCCTCGCCCAGCATCGCCAGCCCCGCCCACCGCCCATCCCACACCCCTCTCCCTCCTCTGCCTCACCCTCCTTTGCCTGGCCCTCACCCTCCCCGCCCACGCCCAGCAAACCCTCGGCAACATCGTCGGCTCCGTCACCGATCCCGCCGGCAGCGTCCTCCCCGGCGTCGCCATCACCGCCGTCGACGAAGGCACCCGGCTCACCCGCACCACCCAGTCCAGCTCCGCCGGCGCCTACAGCTTCCCCAACCTCCCCATCGGCGCCTACACCCTCACCTTCACCCGCCAAGGCTTCTCGCAGGAGCGCTTCCCCGGCATCGTCGTCCAGGCCGACCGCACCGTCAGCCTCCCCGCCCAGCTCGCCGTCGGCGCCGTCACCGAAGCCGTCACCGTCGAAGCCACACCGCTCCTCAACGCCGTCGACACCACCAACGGTTACATCCTCGAACACGCCCAGATCGAAGCCACACCGCTCCCCACCGGCTCCTTCACCGGCCTCGCCATCCTCTCCCCCGGCGTCAACGCCGAACTCCCCGGCGGCACCGGAGCCAACTCCGGCCTCGGCAACCAGCCCATCTGGGCCAACGGTCAGCGCGATACCTCCAACACCTTTCTCCTCAATGGCGTCGACTCCTCGAACCTCTTCAACGGCAAATCCACCTCGGAGGTCGCCTCCGCCCGCGTCATCAACAACACCGGCATCGGCCTCGCCGGCGCCGGCGGCGTCGTCCAGTCCTCCGCCTCCGTCTACCTCTCCATCGGCAACGCCCTTCCCACACCGGCCCCCGAAACCATCGAAGAGGTCCGCGTCAACGCCTCCATGTACGACGCCCAACAAGGCTCCACCTCCGGCGCCCACATCGATCTCTCCACCTCCTCCGGCACCAACATCTTCCACGGCTCGCTCTACGGCCACCGCGGCACTGACTGGCTCAACGCCGCTCCGTTCTTCTTCAAGCAGGACGACGACATCCCCCAAAACCAGAAAGTCCCCCAGCTCCATCGCTACACCGCCGGCGGAACCCTCGGCGGCCCAGTCATCAAAGACAAGCTCTTCCTCTTCCTCGCCTACCAGCACCTCCACGTCTCCGACGCCGAAATCGGCGACTCCTTCCTCGACGTCCCCGTCGGCCTCTCCGACACCAACCGCACCCCCGCCGGCCTCGCCGCCCTCTCAAACAACGCCTTCTGCACCGCCGACAACATCGCCAGTGGATCCCAGTGCACTCCCACCACCGCCGCCAACACCAACAACGTCGCCGTCGCTCTCTTCAACGCTCCCTCTCTCAAAGGCCAGCCCGGCAAGTGGCTCATCCCCAACGACTCCGGCGTCCTCCCCACCGCACAACACCCCGACAACGCCTTTATCCCCGGAACCGCCTACTTCCTCTCCGACCAGGCCGTCGCCGATCTCGACTACAACGCCACCTCCCGCGACACCGTCGCCCTCAAGTACTACTACCAGCACGACCCCACCACCGCCCCCTTCGCCTACTCCAACGTCCCCGGCTTCACCCAGCGCCTCGACTCCGGCGCCCAGGTCTTCTCCATCAACAACACCCTCCTCCTCAAATCCAACCTAAGCACGCAGGAAACCCTCGGCTTCCTCCGCGAAAAGCTCTATAGCAACAACCAGCAGCCCTTCGGCCCGGGGAGCATCCCCGGCGGCGCCTTCGGTACAGCGAGCATCAACACCTTTGGCTCCAACTACTTCCCCGGCGTCTCCATCGTCGACGTCCTCGGCAACTACAGGCCCGCCGGCTTCGCCCCCGTGTCCCTCAACATCGGCCCCGCCGCCACCACCCAGGGCCCCAACACCGGCGTCTTCCAAAACCGCATCCAGCCCTCCGCCAACGCGGTCTGGACCCTCGGCAAACACACCGTCGGCTTCGGCGGCTCCTACTCCTACACCCAGCTCAACACCATCGACCGCCGCACCGGCACCGGAACCATCGCCACCGCCGATCTCTCCCAGTTCACCCAAGGCCTCGTCACCCCGAACTACTACTACAACACCACCACCTTCCTCCAGGGCAACGCCAACCGCTACTACCGCGCCAACCAGCTCGGCCTCTTCCTCCAGGACAAGTTCCAGGTGGAGCCCAATCTCACCCTCACCGTCGGCCTCCGCTACGACTGGAACGGCGGCCTCACCGAAAAGAACGGTCGCATCTTCAACTTCGATCCCTCGCTCTACACCTACACCCAGTCCCTCACCGAAGAGCCCGGCTCCCTCGGCCCCAACCAGAGCGGTTTCATCATCGCCGGCAACAACCCCAACGGCACCCCCGGCGTCTCCCCCACCACCCTCACCGGCCGCCAGTGGGGCATCGGCCCTCGCCTCGGCCTCGCCTGGCAACCCTCCCGCTTCAACAACAAGGTCGTCGTCCGCGCTGGCACCGGCATCTACTACGATCGCGGCGAGCTCTTCAGCTACTTCTCCCCCGGCTACGCCATCGGCGATGTCACCGGCGGCCCCTTCGGCGTCAACCAGCAACTCCCCTTCGTCTCCGCCCAAACCTGCCAGAACAGCGCCTCCGGCGGCAGCATCAGCTTTTATCAGGGCTACATCCCCACCTGCGGCGGTACGGACTCGACCGGCAACCTCAACAACCCCTTCACGGACGTCCAGAACCCCGCGCCCAAGAACCCCAAAGCCTCCGACCTCAGCAGCTCCCTCCCCAACGCCGCCGCCATCCTCAACGGCGCGCAGCCCGTCTCGCTCGGCGTCTACGACCGTCACAACAAACTCCCCTACTCCATCAACTACACCCTCGACCTCCAGTGGCAGCCCCGCAACGACCTCGCCATCACCCTCGGCTACGTCGGCACCGTCAGCCGCCACCAGGTCATTCCCGTCCCCTTCAATCAGCCCGGCATCGCTTCCCTCAACTCGCCCATCCACGGCCAGCACTACACCTACGGCTACACACCTCTGGCAGACCCCGCAACCTTCACCTTCGCCAACCTCCCCGATGGCTCGCCCTACCTCGTCAACTACGAAGGCGGCAACGTCGACCTCCGCGTCCCCTACACCGGCTACGCCGCCGAATCCATCGATTACAAAGCCGCCGGAGTCGCCGCCTACAACGCCCTCCAACTCCACGTCGACAAACGCATGAGCCACGGTATCCAGGTCGGCTTCTCCTACACCTACTCCCACGCCATCGACGAGCAGAGCGGCCTCGGCCTCTTCTACAACGGCAACAACCCCAACGACCTCGCCAGCGGTTACGCCTCCTCAGACTTCGATCGCACCCACGTCGTCAACTTCACGTACGCCTACCGCCTCCCCGATCTCCTCAACCCCCACACCCTCCCTGGCCGCTTCACCGACGGCTGGTCCCTCGTCGGCCTCACCGTCCTCCAGAGCGGCCAGCCCTACTCCGTCGTCGACTACTCCGGCGCCGTCGGCAGCATCTACTACAGCACCTACAACGGCATCACCAACCCCATCGTCCCGCTCGACTTCTCCCGCTGCACCCCCAAATCCGCCATGACCGGCGCCTCCGGAGCCTTCACCGGCGGCACCGGCAAACCTGCCCTCGACGCATCCTGCTTCACCGTCCCCCTCCTCGCGCCCGGTGCTCTCAACGGCGCCATCCCCACAAACGACCCCTACGAGACCACCTTCACCAACGGCCAGCGCAACATCTTCCGCCAAGCCGCCCAGCGCCGCGCCGACGCCTCCCTCATCAAGGTCACCAACCTCAACGAGCGCCTCAGCCTCAAGTACACCTTCGACGTCTTCAATCTCACCAACACCACCTCCTTCGACATCCCCGGCGACAACGTCTCGCAAAACGGGGCCTACGACCAATTCCCCGTCGTCGGCACCACCCCCGCCCCCACCGGCTGCGCCACCGGTCAACAGACCAACACCAGCTTCTACAACTGCCCCGGCGGCCTCGGCATCACCACCCACAACATCGGCAGCCCCCGCCAGATCCAGATGTCCCTCCGCCTCAACTTCTAGCAGCTCAATCTCACAACTCTCGCCCCACCGAAACCATGGGTGCCCCATCCTCTCGCGGCTTCATCGCGAAACCGGGGTCCCCGCCAGCTTCGCTGGTGGGGTGGGAAAGGGTGGGGTATCGTTTGCGGAAGCAAACGACCGCCGTGCCTGTCTCCTCCTCTCGCCCGAGAGATCCCTCTCACCTCGCCATGGGTGCCCCATCCTCTCGCGGTTCGATCGCGAAACCGGGGCCCCCGCCAGCTTCGCTGGTGGGGTGGAAAACCGGGGCCCCCGCCAGCTTCGCTGGTGGGGTGGAAAAGGGTGGGGTATCGTTTGCGTAAGCAAACGACCGCCGTGCCCCCATGTGTCCGCTCCACATCGACCAACGCCACCTGTGACCACACCCGACCCCCACCGCATCCCAAACCGTATGCACACCTCCGCAGACACCCCCGGGTCGCTCGCGCCCGCCGTAACCGAACCAACCCCAGCTCTCGACCCCGTCGCCACCGCCAAAGCCGCCGGCCTCCGCTACATCTCCGATACCCGCCCCGGCATCCGCCGCCTCAAAACCCGCACCGGCTTCCGCTACACTACCCCCGACGGCAAACCCGTCCGCGACAAGGAAACCCTCGGCCGCATCAAGTCCCTCGTCATCCCGCCCGCGTGGACCAGCGTCTGGATCTCCCCCATCCCCAACGGCCACCTCCAGGCCACCGGCCGCGACGCCCGCGGCCGCAAGCAAAGCCGCTACCACCCCCGCTGGCGCGAAGCCCGCGACGAAACCAAATACGAACGCATGACTCACTTCGCCGAGGCCCTCCCCGCCCTCCGGCAACGCGTCGAACACGACCTCAGCCTCCCCGGCCTCCCTCGCGAAAAGGTCCTCGCCACCATCATCCGCCTCATGGAAACTACCTTTATCCGCGTCGGCAACCAGGAGTACGCCCGCGAAAACAAGTCCTACGGCCTCACCACCATGCGCAACAAACACGTCGAAATCCACGGCTCCGACATCACCTTCTCCTTTCAAGGCAAAAGCCGCGTCCACCACACCATCAACCTCCACGACCGACGCCTCGCCGGCATCATCAAACGCTGCGCCGACCTCCCCGGCTACGACCTCTTCCAATACGTCGACCGCGACGGCAACACCCACCACATCGACTCCGCCGACGTCAACGAGTACCTCCGCGAAATCACCGGCGAGCACTTCACCGCCAAAGACTTTCGCACCTGGGCCGGCTCCGTCCTCGCCTGCATGCTCCTCTCCGAAATCGGCCCCCACACCTCCGTCACCGAGGCCAAACGCAACGTCGTCCAGGCCATCAAAGAGGTCGCCGGCCGCCTCGGCAACACCCCCTCCGTGTGCCGCAAATGCTACGTCCACCCCGCCGTCCTCGAGTCCTACCTCGGCGGCATCAACATCAGAGCCGCCAAACAAGAGCTCGACGCCGAAATCGCCGAACAAACCCACGCCCTCCGCCACGAAGAACAAGCCCTCCTCAACCTCCTCGACCAACGCCTGGCCCTCGAAAAAACCGGCTAAGCAACCCCACCCGCCCATCGCTGCCACAAATAATCCCGCGCCCAACCGAACTCCCACCCCACCATCTCCCCTCTCTAAGGCATATGCACGCCCCACCGCCATCCGAGAAGGAGCAAACCCTCACCCCGCAGCCCGCAGAAACCCTCCTCGTCCTCCTTGCCCAGGCGGGCGACCGCACCGCCCTCGAGCATCTCCTCCGCAACCTCCACGCGCCTCTCCGCCGCTACATCACACGCCTCGCCGGAGCCGACCTCGCCGACGACATCCTCCAGGAAACCTCGCTCCAGATCTTCCGCAAACTCGCGTTCCTCCGCGAACCCGCCGTCTTTCGTCCCTGGACCCTCCGTATCGCCTCCCGCATCGCCTTCGCCCACCTCAAACGAGCCCGCCGCTGGCAGCCCCTCGACGAGCCCCCACCCGAACCCCTCCGCCCAGCCCCCATCCTCGGCGAGCTCCCCGACGCCGCCTTCCTCGCCCTCCTCGACCACGTCTCCCCCGCCAGCCGAGCCGTCCTCCTCCTCCATTACCAACACGACCTTTCGCTCGAAGAAACCGCCGCCGTCCTCGACATCCCCGTCGGCACCGCCAAGTCGCGCCTCCACTACGGCGACTCCAACCTCCGCAAACACCTCACCCCCGAAAGGAAACCCGCATGAGCTCCGAATCCCAACAACCCGACCCCACCGCCGAAATCGCCTTCGTCCAGCAAGCCCTGCAAGCCGCCGATAAAACCGAACGCAAGTTCACAATCTCGGTCTGGACCCTCTGCGCCCTTACCCTCGTCGCCACCATCTGGATGCACCTCCACCTCCGCGCACCACAATCCCTCGGGGAATTCTTGCACGACATCCTCCGCCTCTCCGTCGTCTTCATCATCCTCCTGCTCGCCGTTATGGAATACCTCCGCCAGGCCATGAACCGGAACACCCGCACCATCCTCCGCGCCCTGGCCAACACCCGCCAACTCTGACGCTGCAACCAGCTCCAGAGCCGAAAAGAACGCGGGCCCGATCTCTTCAGGCCGGCCCGCGTCCTACCCGACCGCTCATTTACCCTTAACCCCGAACCCACATGAGCGAATCCCAGAATCCCCCCACCACTCCACCCCTCTCCACCATCGCCCAAATCGGCGACCACCTAGGCCAAACCGTCACCCTCCAGGGCTGGCTCTACAACCTCCGCTCCTCCGGCAAACTCCTCTTCCCCACCTTTCGCGACGGCACCGGAACCATCCAGGGCATCGTCCCCAAAGCCGCCGTCCCCCCCGCCGTCTTCGAAACCCTCAAATCCCTCACCCTCGAGTCCTCCCTCTCCGTCACCGGCCTCGTCCGCGCCGACTCCCGCGCCCCCTCCGGCTTCGAACTCGACGTCCAGGACATCCTCGTCCACCACCGCGTCCCCGACGACACCCCCTTCCCCATCTCCCTCAAAGAGCACGGCGTCGACTTCCTCATGGAGCACCGCCACCTCTGGCTCCGCACCCCCCGCCAGTCCGCCATCCTCCGCGTCCGCGCCACCATCATGCGAGCCGCAGCCGAGTACTTCGACACCCACGGCTTCATCCGCACCGACCCACCCATCCTGACCCCCAACGCCTGCGAAGGCACCTCCGAACTCTTTGAGATGGACTACTTCGACGACAACAAGGCCTACCTCACCCAGTCCGGCCAGCTCTACATCGAGGCCACCGCCCTCGCCCTCGGCAAGGTCTACTCCTTCGGCCCCACCTTTCGCGCCGAAAAATCCAAAACCCGCCGCCACCTCACCGAGTTCTGGATGGTCGAGCCCGAAATGGCCTACGCCAACCTCGACGACCTCATGGACCTCGCCGAACTCTACCTCACCCACATCCTCACCCGCGTCCTCGAAACCCACACCGCCGACCTCCATCTCATCGGCCGCGACACCGCCAAACTCCAAGCCATCCTCACCCCCAACCCCCCCGAAACCGTTAACGCCCCAGAACCGGGTGCCCCATCCTCTCCGGCAGCCCCATCGCCGGAAAGGGTGAGGTCGTCTTCCGGTGAAGTATCAGGAAACCAAGCCGAAGGCCCAAAAACCCCACGGAGTGGGTTCCCCCGCCTCACCTACGACCAGGCCCACACAATGCTCGAAACCGCCTTCGCCGAAGGCAAAATCGAAACACCCCACACCTACGGCGACGACTTCGGCTCCCCCGACGAAACCTACATCTCCTCCCAATTCACCTCGCCCGTCCTCATCCACCGCTACCCCTCCGCCATCAAAGCCTTCTACATGCAGCCCGATCCCGCCGACCCCACCAAAGCCCTCTGCGTCGACGTCCTCGCCCCCGAAGGCTACGGCGAAATCATCGGCGGCTCCCAACGCATCGACAGCTACGACCTCCTCAAACAACGCATCGAAGACCACCACCTCCCCCTCTCCGCCTTCGAGTGGTACCTCGACCTCCGCCGCTACGGTTCCGTCCCCCACGCCGGCTTCGGCATGGGCATAGAACGGGTCGTAGCCTGGATCTGCGGCCTAGACCACGTCCGAGAAACCATCCCCTTCGCCCGAACCCTAAACCGCATTTATCCGTAACCGCCGTCCCAAGGACAATCACATGAATTTGGCCTTGTTCACAGAAGGTTTCGGCTCTGCAGTGATGAACGCCACGAAAGGTCGTCGCCAGTTCTTTACGGCCCTTAAAATTTTCGGTTTAGCCGTCACGATTCTCGGTACCCAGATCCTTGGCCCTTGATGATTGTTTGTCTGACAGAACAAGGCGATACCCGCAGCTCTGATTTCTACGGCCCACCTTCTTGGCATGTCTCCATCGCCAGTGAGAAGAACATAACCGAGACGTCCGACTTCAGCTATGACTTCCGGGTCCAGAACGTCTTGTCTTCTGGCGAAGTGCTCGTCATGCGTGACAATGCGCAAACCGGCTTTCCGCAACTCTGCAGGAAGGTAATCGGCCCCGAGGTCTCGATCTGTGAAAAAGACCGGATCAGGCGGCGAAATATGTGAGCGCCGCCTTGATGTCACTAGGTTTCAACTTGAAGTCGCGAGCGAGTTGTTTCTCCGTCTCGCCCTCTTTCTTGCGCCGCCAAATCACCTCAGCGTTGATGCCGCTGCCACGAATGGATGGTTTGCCGGAAGCAACAAAGGGGTAAATCGTTATGACCTTGCTCTGTGTTGGTTTTCCCGCCTTCATGGGATAAAGCCTCGTTGGTAGACCCGCAGAGTCCCGCTCGATTCGACTAAGGTACTTCTTCAAAACTGTCTTGAATGCATACTGTCCATGTCTAGAAACGTTCAGCGGATGCTTCAGTTTCGAGCCGGTAAGCTGTTGCACGAAAATCTGCTGTCCAACTGTATCGAAGATACAGTTCAATAGAGGGCGATCCTCGTCCTCTGTTTCTCTCAAGTATTCAATGGCTCTTCTGACTCTCGAAACGCTGATTTTTCTTTCACGAGTTGAGGCAAGGACCTGGGCCTCGACAAGATTGAAGAACGAAAGCAAGTTATTCGCGGCGTCCGCGGGGATGATGATCGGTTGAGCCCTGTGTGAACCCGTGCGAGTTTCATAGGCGTACCCTGAAATCCAAGAGCGAAGAGTTCGTTCGGGCACACCGATGTACTCTGCTACATCCTTGATACTGTAGCAAGGATATTCCCGCACATCTTCTTGCTTCCGCTCGATTTTCTTGCGCGCCATGCAGTCACCACTATAGCGGTTTAGATGATGAAGTGTCCCGAAAGTCTCGGTCTACGGACGGAGCACAGGCTTCCCCAAAAACGACCAACCTCACCAACCCACCCCACCCCTACCGCCACCCCAACCCGCACACCGCAAACACAAACCCAACCGCCCCCAGCACCGTCCGCACCACATGAAACCGCAGCCACCGGTCCCGAATCGCCACGAAGTTCGTCGGCAGCGCATGTGCATCCAGGTACGCCGCAAAAAACAGCAAGAGCAGCGTCGAGTTCCACCACCACGGCAGCACCCGGCTGAAGACCGCATCCGTACTGTGCCGCGCAATCGTCCACGGCGCCGGGTCCAGCACCAGCAGCGTCTTCTGCTCGATCGCCGTCCCCACCAGCAGACCCGATCAGCCCCACCAGAACCATCGCCAGCACCGAAACAGGCTCACCAGCGTCAGCAACATACGCGCATCTCCTCTGTCCAAAGGGTCAGGTCATCCTACCGCGTCACGCTCGGCGCGTCCTCCAGCCACCGCACCGAATCCCCAAGCCCGCAACCCGCTCACGCCCGAGCCACTCTCATAAAAGAGCCACCCAACCGTGGCGCAACCACACCTCCCAATTGGTTATCCTTATAAACAGCACCAATCCCAAGAAGAACGAGGTCACACCCACACCCACCATCCGCTCCCACAAACCCGGTCGTCCTATCCGGACACCATAGGTATCCACGCCTAAGTACCTTGTTTCCAAGATTTTAGTACCGAAGTACGGGGGGAGGGGGCACCCTCGTCGAAGGAAACCAAAAGCCGTAAGCATCGAACCGTTACAGATCGACCTACCGCCGCCCCCGCAGCAAAAGATAAAGCAGCACCAGCATCACCACCAGCCCCAATCCACCCGGCCACACAAACGCCCCACCCCGACTCGAATACCCCGCCACCAAACACCCGGAAAGAGCCCCGGCGCTCAACAGCGAAACTACCGCCACCAACCCGCTCCGCAACACCCCTACCTCACCCACTCGCTTCACTTCGCCTCCTCCAGAAAGCACCTCTACTTCTCACTGCTCGGGGGCGCCAATCCCTTCAATCGCAGGTACATCGCCAGCGTCGCATACTGTTCCTCATCATGCGCCACCGTCCCCCACAGCAAACCCACCCGCGACCGCTTCGACCCAAACGCCGCAAACGTCTCCGTAAGATTTCCATCCGAGGCCGCCCCAAACGCCCGGTCGCACGCCGTAAACGACGCCTGCAACGCCGCGACGATCGCCGCCTTTCCCGCCGTCTCCTCCGGCGCCTTCACCGCATCGCCGCCCCCATTCATCGCCCCGCAACTCCGCATCTGCGCCTCCGTCACATGGTTCACTACCCGCGCAAACGTCCGAACATCCGCCGTCGGCTTGTACCCATACGCCTCCGCCGGCATCTTCTCCGCCGCCTTCAAGATGTTCCCCTTCACCCCCGCATAACTCCTCTGCACCTCAGCGGCTGGCCCAGTCGACGCGGCTGTCCCAGCCTCATGTGCCTGTGCCCAAACCATCCCAGACATCGCCAGCCCAGCCACACATCCCGCACTAAATCGCCGCATCGATCGCCCCCGCCAATTCGTCATACTCCCACTCGCCCTCGTAAATCTCGCCGTTGACAAAAAACGTCGGCGTCCCATGCACGCCGCTGTTCTTTCCGCCCTCCACATCCCGGTCAATCCGCTCGCCATACGCCTGATCCTCCACTGCCTTCTCGGCCGCTCGTCCATCCAGCCCTAGGCTCTGCGCCGTCTTGCCTAGCATCCCAACACTCAGGTTCCGCTGCTGCTCAAACAACGCATCATGCATCTCCCAGAACTTGCCCTGTGCCGCCGCATATTCGGCCAACTCCGCCGCCGGCTCAGCCATTGGGTGGATCCGGTCCAGCGGAAAATGCCGGTATACAAACCGCAGCTTCTCCCCAAAATGCTTCTGCAGCTTCTTCACCATCGGGTACGAAGCACCTGCATCCGGACACTGAAAATCCCCATACTCCACCAGCGTCACCTCCGCCGAAGCCTCCCCTCGCACATGATCCTCCTCCGAAACCGCAACCTTCAACTCCGGCATCCCGTCCCCCTCATACCCCGATCTCTCCTCTTACCAGAGAGGGGAGACCTGCATCTGCCAGCTCCAACCGGTCAGATGCAGAGCCAGCCTCCCGCGTCAAAAGACATTGCCGCACCTGATCAAACTCGCCATAACTTCGCATAGAAACTTGTCACAGCTTCGCGTACTCTCCGACATGCATAGCTACAATAGAAGTGTGGGTCGTCAAAGTAAGGTGTAAACCGGATCCCCACATAACCAGTAAAGAGAATCGAGCAAAGTTAACCACGTGCACGTTATGGTCCCCAATAAGGACCTCTGTGTCTCAACTCCGATCGAACCAACTCTAATTCCATCCACTCGAGCGCCGCTCCCCCAGCGAGAACCCAGCCGCTGCACCATCGCCCTAAACAGGAAAAAGACTAAACAGAATGCCTCTCAACTGCGGAATCGTCGGCCTTCCAAACGTCGGAAAGTCCACCATCTTCAACGCACTCACCTCGGCCAAAGCCCAGGCCGCCAACTACCCCTTCTGCACCATCGACCCCAACACCGGCGTCGTCACCGTCCCCGACCATCGCCTCGACAAGATCGCCGACCTCATCCAGCCCAAATCCCTCGTCCCCACCACGATGGAGTTCATCGACATCGCCGGCCTCGTCGAAGGCGCCTCCAAAGGCGAAGGCCTCGGCAACCAGTTCCTCGGCCACATCCGCGCCACCGACGCCATCGTCCAGGTCGTCCGCTGCTTCGACGACCCCGAAGTCGTCCACGTCGCCGGAGCCGTCAACCCGCTCCACGACATCGACATCATCAACACCGAACTCCTCCTCGCCGATCTCGACACCGTCGAAAAACGCTCCGTACGCCTCGAGAAGCTCACCAAAAACACTACCGACAGCAAGCTCAAATCCGAAGCCGCGGCGGTCAGCAAGCTCAAGGCCGCCCTCGAAGCCGGCAAACCCGCCCGCACCGTCGACCTCACCGACGACGAGCGCGCCTCCACACGCGACCTCCAGCTCATCACCGCCAAGCCCCAGCTCTACGTCGCCAACGTCGACGAAGCCGCCATCTCCTCCGGCAACGCCTACACCGCGGCTGTAGCCAAACGCGCGGACGAAGAAGCCTCCGAAATGGTCCAGATCTCAGGCGCGATGGAGTCCGAGATCGCCCAGCTCGACCCCTCCGAACGGCAGGAGTTCCTCGCCGAAATGGGCCTCACCGAGCCCGGACTCAACCGCCTCATTCACTCCGCCTACCGCCTCCTCGATCTCATCACCTACTTCACCGCAGGCGTCCAGGAGGTGCGAGCCTGGACCATCCCCCGAGGCACCAGGGCCCCCGGAGCCGCCGGTGTCATCCACTCCGACTTCGAAAAAGGCTTCATCAAAGCCGAGTGCTACAGCTCCGACGACCTCTTCCGCCTCGGCTCCGAACAGGCCGTCAAAGAGGCCGGCCTCCTCCGCCAAGAAGGCAAGGAGTACACCGTCAAAGACGGAGACATCCTCTTCTTCAAGTTCAACGTCTAGCCTCGCGCGCCCTCACACACAGAAAGACACAGGAAAAGATCGACCATGAAAGAAAAAAAGCTTCGTGTTGGCATCCTCTTTGGTGGCCGCTCGGGCGAGCACGAGATCTCTCTTCGCTCCGCCGCATCCGTCCTGGAGGCAATCGACCGCAACAAGTACGACGTCGTCCCTCTCGCCATCACGCGCCAGGGCCGATGGCTCACCGGCGCCTCCGCGGAGCAACTCCTCTTCAGCGAAGCGTCTGCCGAAACGTCGCTTCCCCCTGAAACGACAGAAGAAAACACGGACCTCCTGAGACGGGGCGAGAATCTAACCTCGCAACTCGATGTGGTCTTCCCCATTCTCCACGGAACCTTCGGCGAAGATGGCACCATCCAGGGCCTACTCGAGCTCGCCGACATCGCCTACGTCGGCTCAGGCGTCCTCGGCTCCGCTGCCAGCATGGACAAAGACGCCATGAAGCGGCTCTTCCAAGCCGCAAATCTGCCGCAAACACCCTACATCGCCCTGCTCCGCTCCGACTGGCGCCTCGATCCCAAGCGCACGGTCAAACAGATCGAAAAGCACCTCAGCTACCCCCTCTTCGTAAAGCCCGCAAACCTCGGTTCGTCCGTCGGCATCTCCAAGGTCCACCAACGCTCCGAACTGCCCGACGCTCTCCACCTCGCCGCAAGCTTCGACCGCAAGCTGGTCGTCGAGCAAGGCGTCGGAGGTCCAGACGTAAAGCCCCGTGAACTCGAAGTCGCCGTCCTTGGCAACGACGCTCCCGAAGCCAGCGTCGTCGGCGAGATCATCCCAAACCGCGAGTTCTACGACTACGAATCCAAGTACATCGACACTCCAGAAAACCCCTCCATCCCTCTCATCCCCGCCGAACTCACACGCTCCGAAGCAAAGTACATCCGCGAGATCGCCATCAAAGCCTTCCGCGCAACCGACTGCTCCGGTCTCGCTCGCGTCGACTTCCTCATGGAACCAGGGAAAAAAGGTAAGCACTCCCACTCCAAAGACCGCATCTTCCTCAACGAGATCAACACGCTTCCAGGCTTCACCTCCATCTCCATGTTCCCCAAACTCTGGGAAAAGAGCGGCCTCAGCTACTCCGACCTGATCGATCGCCTGTTGCTCCTCGCCCGCGAACGCCACGCCGAAAAGGTGCAAACCACCTTCAGCCGTTGAGCAGCAAGCCTCATCCTCTCTACAGAATGCGACTGTGCCTGTATCCCTCGGACGTCAGTGCCTCGAGCAGCTCTGCAACCTGCTCGCGTCCCCGCGTCTCCATCGTAATGTCGATCACGGTATCGCCCAGGTTCACGCCGTAATACGCTCGGTTGTACAGCGTGTTCACGATGTTGACTTGATGACTCGCGATCAGCTTCGTCAGCTCGGATAACGCACCTGGCTTGTCCAGCAGATGAATCCTCAGCAGGATCAGCCGACCGTCCTCGACCAGACCTCGCTCGATGATCCGACTCAGCAGCGTCACGTCGATGTTTCCTCCACAGACCAGAACAGCCGTCTTCATCCCTGGAGTAAGCACCCGCGATCGGCCCTGCAGCACAGCCGCCAGCGCAGTCGCACCCGCACCTTCGGCCAGCGTCTTCTCTCGCTCCAACAACAGCAAGATCGCCGATGCAATCTCATCCTCTTCGACCGTGACAATCTCATCGACATACCGCTCAACAACCGGGAATGTAACGTCTCCCGCGCGTCGAACGGCAATGCCGTCCGCAATCGTAGTCGCTCGTTCGATCGTCACCGGACGGTGCTGCTCCATGGCAGCAACCATCGAAGGCAACCGCGCCGTCTGCACCCCGATCACCTTCACCGCAGGCCGCGACTCCTTGATCGCGCACCCAATCCCGCCAATCAGGCCACCGCCCCCGATCGGTACCACCACCGCCTCCAAACCCTCCACCTGCTCCAGCAGCTCCAGGCCGATCGTCCCTTGTCCAGCCATCACAGCCGCGTCGTCAAAAGGATGGATAAACGTCATACCCTCTGCGTGGCACAGCCGCGTCGCTTCCTCACACGCCTCGTCGTAGTTCGCCCCGAACAGGATCACTTCGGCGCCAAACCCCCGTGTCGCGGTCACCTTCACCAGAGGTGTCGGCAAGGGCATAACGATCCTGCTTCGGATCCCGCGCCGCGTGGCGTGGTAGGCCACGCCCTGAGCATGATTGCCGGCACTCGCCGCCACAACCCCCCGCGCGGCTTGCTCGGCAGAGAGCATCGCGAGACGGTTCAGAGCGCCACGCTCCTTGAACGATCCGGTCATCTGCAGGTTCTCAAGCTTCAGATAGACCGATAGCCCCGTCAGCTTGGACAGCATCTCTGAACGAGCACAAGGGCTGTAGTAGACAAAGTCGCGCAGCCGCGCCCGTGCCCCAACCACATCCGCGAGTCTCATCGTGCCTTGCCCTTCCTCTATGACCATTCTCCTACCGGTGAGATATCGACTCCCGTAATCCCCAAGCCCACCTTTCATCTACATCTGAAGTGATCCAAAACTGTTCGCCCGTTCAAACTCTTCCCGCAGCTGTGGCGTCCGTAAATTCTCCCTCAAGTGTCCCAGCTCCAACTCCAGCGCAAGCAGGCCGCGCGCGATCGGTTCCGTGTTCGTCAACGCCACGTCCCGCCACATGCTGTACGGGCTCGCCCCCAGACGCGTCATCTCCCGCAACGCCCGCCCCCCTATCTCCGCCACCTCCGGCGCATCGCGGAGCTCCTCCTCAAGCATCGCCGCCAAGGCAGTCGAAACAAGTTGCGGCACATGACTGACCAAAGCGCAGAGCTCATCGTGACGCACAGGATCGATATCAATCGTTCGTGCGCCAAACTCACGCACCCAGCCCCTCCATGCATCGCTCATCGGAGCTGGCCGTCCATCCCACCGTCCATCCGGTGTGAACAGCCACACCGCACCATCGAACAGATCTGCGCTGCCAAGAGCCGCGCCTCCCCGCTCCTTTCCCGCCATCGGATGACCCGCGAGAAATTCGGCCCCCCCGTCGGGTGCCCCCTCTGCCTTTCGCGGAAAAAGCCGTCCCGCCGCCTCCACGATCTGCCGCTTCGTGCTCCCCACATCGGTTACAAGTCGACCGGTCGACATCGCGGGCGCCAGACGTTCCATCCAGTACAGGACCCCCAGCACCGGCGTCGCCAGCACAACCACGTCGCTCTCACAAGCCGCTCTGTCCGGGTCTTCTGTTACGTCCGACAAAGCGCCACGCCCGAGTGCAATCTCGGCCTCTTCGCCGCGCTTGTCCCAACCCGTGACCTGTCCACGGAACCCAGCACGCCGCAGAGCGAGACCGACCGAGGTCCCGATCAGACCCGTGCCCAGGATCGTGACACGCTCCATCATCAAGCCGCGATGCTTCTTCCAACCACTGGCGCCAGCAATCGCAGCTTCTCCACCAACCTCTGAAACTGATCGGGATACAGGCTCTGTGCGCCGTCGCTCATCGCCTTGTCAGGGTTCGGGTGCATCTCCATCAGCAGCCCGTCAGCACCCGCGGCAACACTGGCCAGCGCCATCGGCGGCACTAGATCGCGGATACCCACACCATGCGATGGATCCCCAAAGACCGGCAGGTGCGTCAGCTTCTTAAGCACCGGGATCGCTGAAATATCCATCGTATTCCGCGTGTAGGTCTCAAACGTACGGACACCGCGTTCACACAACATCAGGTCGTAGTTCCCGCCACTTAGGATGTACTCCGCGCTCAAGAGCACCTCTTCGATCGTTGCCGAAATACCCCGCTTCATCAGCACGGGCTTTCGTACGTGCCCAAGCTCCCGCAGCAGATTGAAGTTCTGCATATTGCGCGCGCCTACCTGAAAGCAGTCGATGTAAGGGAGCATAAGCTCGATCTGCGAGATCTCCATCACCTCCGTAATGACAAGCAAGCCAGTCTCATCCGACACCTCGCGGAGCAGCTTGAGACCATCAAGACCCATTCCCTGAAACGAGTACGGAGAAGATCGGGGCTTAAAGGCGCCACCGCGCAGAAACTGCGCTCCAGACGCAGCAACCTGCTTTGCGCTGGTCAAAATCTGGTCGCGAGACTCGACCGAACATGGACCCGCCATCAGCACAATCTGCTCGCCGCCCACCACGACTCCATGTGGAAAGCGAACCTGCGTCCCTTCGGGGCGGAATCCGCGACCGGCCAGCTTGTACGGCGACGAAATGCGATACGCGTCGTGAACACCGGCCAGCACCTTGAACTCGGTCACCTCAAAATGATCGGGCGTCCCGACTCCGGCAAGAATCGTCTGCGCTTCCCCGGTCGTCCGATGGACGTTAAAGCCAAGCTCGACCATCCGCTCAATTACCTGCTGGATGTGTTCTTCGGTCGCCTGATCCTGCATTGCTACAATCATCGTTCTTCCCTTTGCCTCTCACCTGTTCGCTACCGTGTTGCCCATCGTTTCTAGTTCCGTCGCTGGAGCGTTCGCATCACATCGATAATGCGCTCGTACACATGCATGATCTCCGCATCTCCGAGTGGTCCCGAGTTGGTCGACCGGACATGGTCAAAGACAGCCTGTTCCCGCTGTGGTTCGTACACCGGTAAAGACGCTCTCCGCTTTAGTTCTCCAATGGCCTTCGCCGCCTGCGCACGCTCGCTGATCAGGCGCACAATCTGCTCATCCAGCTCATCGATCTTTTTTCGCCAATCAGCAATCTCCATCTCTCGTCCTTAAATCGGTGCGCGACGTCTGGTCGTCATCCGTGCTCACGCAGCACCATCATACGTTCGTTTCGGCCTTCTTTGGCTCCGCTGTCGCTCCTGCCCCGAGTTGGGCGATGAACTGGCCGATGGCGCGGGCCGCGTCTGCGGGCTCGGTCCGCTCAATCAGGGCGACCAGCGCACTGCCCACAACGGCAGCGTCGGCGAACTCACCCACGGCTCGCACATGCTCGGCGTTTGAGATGCCGAAGCCGACCGCGATCGGTAGGCCGGTGTAGCGGCGCAGGCGCGCGACCAGGCCGGCGGCATCGGCCGCCACCGTCTGCTGGGTTCCGGTGATCCCGACCCGCGAGATGGCGTAGACGAAGCCCGTCTTGCCGGTGGCCAGCGAGGCCCGGGCGATCGCCTCCAGGCGCGCATCGGGGCTCGTCGGAGCCGCCAGAAAGATGGGCGCGAGCGCGTTCCGTGTCATGGCGTCGATGTACTCCAAGGCCTCCTCGACGATCATGTCGGTCAGCAGCACACCGTCCGCTCCGGCAGCGGCGGCACGAGCACAGAACTCCGGAAAGCCCAGCCGAACAACCGGGTTGAGATACGAAAACAGCACAAGACCTGCGCTGGGACGAGCGGTCCGGATCTCGGCACAGAGGGCAAGGACGTCCGTCAGCCGGACGCCCCGGGCGACAGCTCGCTCGCTCGCCCGCTGGATCACCGGACCATCAGCAAGTGGGTCCGAGAAGGGCACACCGAGCTCGAGGACGTCCGCGCCGTTGTCGATCGCAGCTAAGGCGATGTCCCGGGTGACAGCCAGGTCAGGATCGCCAGCGGTAAGGTAGGCGACGATGCCAGGTTTAGCTGGAAAGTTAATCGGCATCAGGCTCAGCGAAGGTCCATTTGAAGGTGTCTTCAGCTTTGGTAATTCTTCCCGCGGAACTCACCGGGAAATGGCTGCTGAAGTAAAGTGCGCCCGACTCGGCGACGCGGTTTGCAAGCTGCCGTCTTGATCTTCTTGCCGCTTCCGGGAACTCACAAAACATGGAGACCAACTCTGGGTCATTCAGTTCGAAGGGGTGATGCACTACATCTCCGCCAAAGATGGCTTCACGGCCTTGCGACGTGATCGAAATGGCTGCGTGATCGATGCTGTGGCCAGGCGTTGGAAGGAAGCGAACGCCCGTCAAGACCTCTTCGCCATCGACGACGATACGTCGTAGCCTTCCGTCAGCCTCGATCGGTGCCATGCTGTCCGAGAAAACTCCTGGAGTTGGAAGACGCTGCGCTTCCGTTAGACCGGCCTCCTCGCGGATGGCGCTGGCGCCCTGTTTATCCCCGTTCGCCAAAACCTCGGAGTATCGCCACTCGCGGTCGGAACAAACGACCGTGGCGTTCGGGAACGTGGGTCTCCAGTGATCTCCCTCCTTGCTCGTATTCCAGCCCACATGGTCGGCGTGGATGTGAGTTAGCAGGACGTAATCCACCTGTTCTCGTTGTATGCCGATCTTCTGCAACCGTTGAAGATACTGCCCATTCAAGTGATGGAGTACGGGGAGTTCTGGACGCTCTTTGCTGTTGCCCGCACCGGTGTCAATCAAGAGCACCTTGCCCTCATGTTGCACAACCCAGGTATGCACGCTTAGGAAGACCTTTCCGGCTGAGGGATCGTAGGTCCTCGTATCGATGCTGCCTGGAATGTTGGCGAGCTTGTCGGGGTTGAATCCTGGAAGCAGTTGCTCCGCCGTGAAGTCGTTTAGGAGGAGGTCAAGAACTTTCGTGATACGCGTGTCGCCCACGTGGAACGGACGTTCCTGCATACGGTCTCCGATAGCTCGATTTGGCCGATTTATTATGACGTGCCTCGGTTTTCCGCGGGGGCACCGCCTAGGTGAAGTTCGCGGGCGAGAATGCCCATGTCCTTGTCGCCGCGTCCGGAAAGATTCACCAAGAGGATGTCTGAGGGCGACATGGTGCGTGCGAGGCGGATCGCCTCCGCCACCGCGTGTGCACTCTCCAGAGCCGGCAGGATGCCTTCGGTGCGGCTGAGCGTGACCGTCGCCTTGAGGGCTTCGGCGTCTGAGCAGGACGTGTACGTCGCACGTCCAGCATCGTGGAGCATCGCGTGCTCCGGGCCCACAGACGCGTAGTCCAGGCCCGCCGAGACCGAGTGCGTCGTGCTGATCTGTCCGGCATCGTCCTGGAGCACGTAGGAGTAGGTCCCTTGAAGGACACCCGGAAGGCCTCCACCCTCGCGCTGGAAGCGGGCGGCGTGCTCGCCGAGACCGGGACCGCGGCCCCCTGCCTCGACGCCGATCAGCCGGACATTCTGGTCAGGGAGGAACTCGTACCATGCGCCAATCGCATTCGACCCACCGCCGACGCAGGCGACGATAACGTCCGGAAGGCGGCCTTCTGCCTCAAGAATCTGGGCTCGGGCCTCGCGGCCGATCACGCGCTGAAAGTCGCGAACCATCGTCGGGTAAGGGTGCGCGCCGAGCGCGGAGCCGAGGATGTAGAAGGTGGAGCGGACGTTGGTGACCCAGTCGCGCATCGCCTCGTTGATGGCGTCCTTGAGGGTGGCCGAGCCGGAGCCGACGCCGCGAACTTCCGCACCGAGCAGACGCATGCGGTAAACGTTCAGCTCCTGCCGGCGCATGTCCTCTTCGCCCATGTAGATGACACACTCAAGGCCGAAGAGGGCGCAGACGGTGGCGGTGGCGACCCCATGCTGTCCGGCTCCGGTTTCAGCGATGATGCGATGTTTCCCCATACGGCGAGCCAGCAGCGCCTGTCCCAGGGCGTTGTTGATCTTGTGCGCTCCGGTGTGCAGGAGGTCTTCGCGCTTCAGGTAGATCTTCGCCCCGCCGGAGGTCTCGGTGAGGCGTTTGGCGAAGTAGAGCGCCGTTGGCCGACCGCAGTAGTGGTGAAGGAGGTGGGCTAGCTCGGCGGCGAAGCTGGGGTCGGCCTGTGCTTCGGCGTAGGCGGCTTCGAGCTCCTCGAGCGCGGCCATAAGGGTCTCGGGGACGTATCGTCCGCCGTAAGCGCCGAAACGCCCTTTTGCGGATGGTGTAGACTGCGCGGCTTCTGCGAAAGGAGTTACGGCTAAGGTGCTCATGAGAAGTTTTCTCGCTCTGAGCATAGTCTTTCACAGCGCCGTTGCGGGTGGCCGGCCACCCCACCCCCGCCCCTTCCTGGCAGAAGCGGGTTGTGGCCGACTCTTGACGCGATACTCTCAAAGGACAGCTTTACAGCTCGCCTGGAGAGAATTTGCCTTACATCTACATCGATCGTGTGCTGAACGAGTTGCGGGAGGAGTTGCTGTCGGCGATGCACGCAGCGGTGGATCGCGAGATGCGCGGCGCCGGGCGTGTAGATGTAGCAAAGCTGTACCGCGCATTTACGCGGGCAGCTTCGAACCAGGTGGCGAACCCGGTGCTGGTCTCGGACAAATGCGTGGAAACGGGGCCGGTGAAGTCAAAGCGTGGCCGGAGTGTGCGCGCCGAGGAGTGACCTGTGAGAGGGTTGCAGGTGCAACAACCTCGGTTTGGGCTCAGGATCCGGTCGTTCGGACTTATTTCTCTGACTGGTTGTCAGTCGTGAATCCAGATGCAGGGTTGGTAGGTTTGTCCACCTGTGATTGATAGATCTCTTCGACGCGTTCGACCGTATCGATTTCAGTGACGGGTTTGTCGTCGCGGAGGCGGAGGATGCGGGGAAAGCGGAGGGCGAAGCCGCTCTGGTGGCGGTCCGAGCGCATGATGTTGTTGAAAGCAACTTCGAGGACGACTTGCGGCTCGACGGTGCGGAAGTGGCCGAAGTCCTCCAGGGTGTGGGCTTTGAGCCATTCAGTCAGCTGAGCAATTTCAAGGTCGGTGACGCCCGAGTAGGCTTTGCCGACATTTTGGAGTTCGCCGTTCTCGGCGCGGACGGCAAACGTGTAGTCGCTGAGGAACTGAGATTTGCGGCCTGAGCCGTATTCGGCGCCGGTGATCACAACGTCAAGGGTGGCGAGTTCGCGTTTGAGCTTAACCCAGAGGAGGCCGCGGCGGCCGGGGAGATAGGTCGAGTTGGCCGCTTTGAGCATGACGCCTTCGTTGGCGCGGGCGCGAGCCTCGGCATAGGCCCGATCGATCTCGTCGGCGGTTTGGACGAGGCGGGCTGGGGAGAGGAGTAGCCGTGGAAGTGGGGTGTCGGGGGTCAGCTCCCGGTCCGTCTGAAAACCACCGTTCTGGGCAATCTCTGCGGCGTCTTCCTCCGTATCGAAGATGTTGGTCTGGGTAGACTGCTTGGCAAGTTTGAGACCGCGGAGAGGAGACGTGGTAATGCCCGAGAGCCCCTTGCTGATCGCTTCGAGGCGGGCGCGGCGCTCCCGGAGAGGCTGGTCGAGCGTGAGTGCGCCGTCAGCGTACATCAGGTCGAAGCACATAAAGACCACCGGGATCTCCCGGCGGATGTCGTCCGTGACGCGTTTGCGGCCGATGCGCTGCCCGAGGACGGCAAAGGGAAGGGCTCGGCCGGTCGGCGGGTTGCTCGGGCTGGGCTCGAGGTCGGCGCTGACAAGATCGCGGCCGTGGGTGAAGTCCCAGCCGAGGATCTCGCCGTCGAGGATAAGCGCGCCTGTGCCGGCTTCGGCGACTCGGCCGAAGGCTTCAGCAAGCTCGGGAAAGCTTTCGGTGACGTCTTCGCGGTTGCGGGAGTAGATGGCGACGCGGCCGGGTTGGGTGGGGTCTCCGCAGTGCAGCTGGGCGCGCATACCGTCGTATTTGTCTTCAAGAAAGGCCTGGACAGTGGGGCTGGTATCGAGCGCGCCGAGGCTGTTCGTTGCGGCGGAGACTTGGCGGGCGAGGAGCTCGGAGCTTTCGTCTTCGGGCGGCGCTGGGAGGGTGTCGGTGGGCTCAGCGTCTGGAAAAGCTTCGGGGTCGGGTTCGGATTCCGGGCTGGTGGTAGTTGCGACCTTTTTTGAGAGCTTGCGGGAGCGTGTGGGTTTTGCCGGTTTGTCAGGTTTTTCCGGTTTGCTGGTGAAGCGTCCGACGGCCTCCTCGGGGGTCTCAACTGGGCTGGCGAGCATGAAGCCGAGAGGGTGAAAGAGGCGCATGCGCGCGTCGGCGAGGGTTCCCGTAAAGGCGCGTCGGACGGCTCCGGCGAGGTCGGCTTCGAGCATGACGGCGTGGCGGACGGCGGCGACCTCGGTCGGTTGGGCGGGGTTGTGGGCGGTGGCGGCGACGGCGATGGCTTCCTCGATGAGGCTTTGTTTTACGCCGATGCGCATGTCGCCCAGCATCAGTTTGAGAAGGTATTTGGCTTCAACGGCGGTGGATCGGCGCAGGAGGTCTTCGACGAGGCCGGCACGGATGGCGGTGGTGCGACTGACGGCCATTGCGTCAAAGGCCGCGCGGACTTCCCCGAGGGTGAGGCTCGCGTCCGTGGGAGCTTTGCCGGTAGGTGGAACGAGGAGGTCAAAGGCGGCCGCCCCGAGGTCGCCATGGCGGCGGTAGGCCGCCGTCAGCTGGGCTTCGGAAGCTCCGCTGACAGAGCGGAGGGCTTTGGTGAGGAGGGCTCCGCCGGCGTTGAGTTTGCGAGGATCGGCTTCGGCAAAGGGTTCGCCGGCGAGATACATGGCGAAGATGCCGGCGTCATCGAGTGATTCGGCGGCAATGCGGGTGAGGGCTTGGGTTATGGAAGCGCGTTTCTTCAGGCGACTGCCTTCGGCGGCGAGCTCGTCTGCAAGGCTGGCAACTTCGATGTAGCGGGCCATGGGTGTGTGTTCAGCGTCCTCTGAGAAGAAAGATGCAGACGAGAGCGGGAGTAGCATGGCAGGGCGGCAGTTTGCGAGAGAAGAGACGATGAAGCGTTTGGCGTTGGTGGCGGCATTTGCGATGGGGGTGGGTGTGACGAGCGCTCAGGATGCCGGCCTGGATGAAAATTTGCCTGCCGATTTGGGGCCGCAGGTGCACGTGGTCTCCGGTGTTCTGCGCGGCTCGGATCGGGATGCAAATGGGGTGCTGGCGTTTAAGGGCGTGCCGTATGCCGCGCCGCCCGTGGGGAGTTTGCGCTGGCGCTCTCCAGAGGCGGCGTTGCCGTGGAAGGGAGTTCGGGACGCGACGCAGTATGGGCCGCGTTGCTGGTCTGCTCTGGTGAGCACGCCCATGCCGGGCACACCGTTCAGCGAGGACTGTCTGACCGTGAATATCTGGACTGGGCCGCGGCACCCGGCGGAAAAGCGGCCCGTGATGGTCTGGTTGCATGGCGGTGGGTTTGAGTTTGGGTCATCGATGGAGCCGAATACGGACGGTGCCCGGTTTGCAGAAAAGGGCGTCGTTCTGGTGAGTCTGAACTATCGGCTGGGAGTGTTTGGATTTCTGGCGCATCCGGAGCTGGATAGGGAAGGACCTTCGGGCGACTATGGCTTGCAGGATCAACTTGCAGCTTTGCGATGGGTGCGGGCGAACATCGCGAACTTTGGAGGCGATCCTGACAACGTTACCCTTTTCGGCGAGTCGGCTGGATCGCATGCGATCGGCATCTTGATGGCTTCGCCGCTCAGCAAGGGCCTGTTCCAGAAGGCGATCGGCTCGAGCGGTGCGTTTTGGGACGGAGAGCACGGATCGCTCGCAACGTTTGAGGAAGCCCATGAGCGTGGGGTCCGGTTCGCGGAGGACATGGGACCGACGACCATTGCGGGGCTGCGTGCGATTCCGGCGGAGCGGTTGAACGGCGCTGCGAGTTGGAGTTTCCGGAGCGATCCGATCGTGACGGCCTTTTCTCCGAACGTCGATGGCTACGTTGTGCCGGAGGTTCCGGCGGCACGGTTCATGCGTGGCGATCAGATGCGGATTCCGATGCTGGCGGGTTGGAATGAACACGAGAGCATCCCTTTCGGGATGTGGGCGCTTCCCCACGGTAGCCCGAAGGCGTTTCGCGACGCGGCCGAGCAGGTGTTTGGGAGCGCACGGATAGCGGAGTTCCTGACACTGTATCCGGCCGAGACGGACGTCCAGGCAAAACAATCGGCGGAGGCGCTGGCCGGCGATATGGTCATCGCGGAGCAGACGTGGGAGTGGCTCGATCTGCAGCGGCGTACAGCGAAGACGCCGGTCTATGGGCACAAGTTCACGTACACCTCCGCGTACTTGCCTGTCGCGGCCCATGCGACGGACGTCTCCTTTGTCTTCGGTACGTTGCCCCCGGCCCGATCGGGACCGAACACGGACCCGAAGACAGAGCCGGGAGAGGCGGATCGGGCGATGGCCTCCACGATGATGGCGTACATGATCAACTTCGCTCGAACGGGTGACCCAAACGGGCCGGGCTTGCCGAGGTGGCCAACTTTCGACGGCAACACGGTTCTGGAACTTGGAAGGACGATCGCGCCGGCGACGCCCGCGCAGATCGCGCGATTTCGGTTCCTGGCGAGCTATCGGGAGGGCGGCGGGGCGTTTCCGGCGAGATGGCGGAAGTTTCCGTCGCCCGATGTTTTGGGAGATCTCTCGGGGCGACGTTAGAGGCGAGTTTGGGACGTGTGGGTTGTAGTGGAGACGACTAGCCTGTACCGGGAATGGGACCATGTTGCGAACCGCAGAGGGTAGAAAGGTGCGAAGGGATACCTTCAAGAAGCTGGTGCTTGCTCTCACGCCGTTTTTTCGAACTCTTAACTGACGGCTT
This sequence comes from Acidobacteriaceae bacterium, assembly GCA_965277145.1. Classification (GTDB taxonomy): domain Bacteria; phylum Acidobacteriota; class Terriglobia; order Terriglobales; family Acidobacteriaceae; genus Edaphobacter. Next base: position 3,293,759 of record OZ255717.1, on the reverse strand, counting down.
CTCTGATTACGCTTACGCCGCCAATCGCTCGCGCTCGACCTCGCGGTTGCTCCAGAAGACTGCACGGATACTATAGGCCATAAGTGCTTCGGGAACCTCGGCTGGAACCTGATGCTCACGATCATTGAGAATTGCGTACGCTTCGGAGTCAGTGGACCGGACCTGTCGAGTGTCAGTCCAGGCCTGGATCAGGTTCTCTGCGGTCGAGCGGTTTGGCTTGGTAATGGCGCGTAGCATTCGTTCTGGGGCGTTGCGCGACTTAGGGATGACGAAGTCGAATCTCTGGTCGTATCCAGAGGCGCCGGAAAAGGTTACGCGGGGCGTGTATCGTATGTCGCCGGCGTCGAGCCAAGCAACGACGTCCTCCAGAAACAAGCTTTTCGTAACGGGCTCAGCGAGGTAGAAAAGGTCGTTGACAGCGAGCATAGCCTGGATGAGATTGTGCTTCCGAAGGGGGAAATTCTCGGGGGTTGCTGTCACCCGGAGTTGATCGTCATGCATTTTCACCCCGAATCCGTTCAGCGTCATGTTCAAGATCTCTTGCCGCTTCGGCGTGGCGAGGCTACATCCTGAACTTTCCAGGTCGGTGATCGTGTGGCCGTCGTCTGTGAGGACGAAATGACCATTCTCTGGACGAGCATAGATTTGCAGCATGTCGTTGTGGCGGTCTACAAAGGGAGTAGTGATTTCGACCCAATCGCCTATCTCCCGGAGATTGATGCTCGTCTTCAGCCAAGCGATGTGCTTATCAAGAAGTTCCTGAATGTCACTGAGCATTAGAAGAGGACCGCCTGGATGTTAGGTCCTTCGACTACATTACACTCGGCCAGGAAGTCCTCCAGGGTTTGGTTTAGACTTCCAAGATTCCGGAACTTGCCCGACTGAATCGGATATGCCCACTTATCACCGTAATCTTCCCGGTAAACATGCATGTGCGGGCAAGGAAGTTCCTTGCCATCTGGATTGCGATGTGGTGCTCCGTTTATATCCAGTCGCAGTAAAACGACTATTTGCCTGGCCCGCTTCTGATATGTCACTTTTGCCAGATTAATATGAGGTCGGGTAATGTCCATCAAGAAGTCCTCGCGTCTGTCCGTGGAAATAAGCGGGATAAACTTTACCGCCTGGACCTGGGAACTCATACTGTTGATCATCAGCGCAACGCTTCTCCATTGCTAGGAGAGCATCGGCATCGGCTTGTGAAAGGTTGATGGACATCGATGCTGGAGTTGCGTGATTGTACTTTGGACAGGATAAGGGTTGGCGGGTTCCTGGGTAAGTTCCGGTCGTACGCTTGACGGCGGATGTACGATTAAAGGCAGCGATATGTGGCGGATTTTTGCGGTTGTGCTGAGATTTCCCGTTGTGACTGGTCTGGTGGTTGCCGGCCGTCATGATTTTGCTTAGCTGCGCCTTCCTGTTCCTCCTCTTGTTTTCCCTTCTTTAGAAACCTTTGATTTGATTTTTGTTCCTGCCTTGTGTGTGGGCAGGTGGAGACCCTGATCATGTTTGAACGTCTGGATCAATTGGAAGCACGCTATGAAGACCTTAGCCATCAAATGTCCGACCCCACGCTGGTGCAGGATCAGAAGAAGTTTCAGCAGGTGGCGAAGCAGCACCGCGATCTCGAGCCCACCGTCGAGAAGTTCAGGCAGCTGCGAGCAGCCGAGACCGGCATCGCCGACGCCCGCGGCATGCTCGCCGACCCCGAGACATCTGCCGATCCCGACCTCCGCCAAATGGCAGAGGAGGAGCTGAACTCGCTCGAAACGCGGAGGTCGGCGCTCGAAGAAGAGATCAAGGTCCTACTCCTTCCCAAAGATCCAAACGACGACAAAAACATCGTCATCGAGCTGCGCGCCGGCACCGGCGGCGACGAAGCGGCCTTGTTCGTCGCGGAGATGTTCCGCATGTACCTGCGCTTCGCCGAACAGCACCGCTGGAAGGTGGAGATCCTCTCACAATCCGAAACCGGCATCGGGCACGGCCTAAAGGACGTCACGGCGATCATCGAGGGCGACAAAGTGTACTCGCAGATGAAGTTCGAGTCGGGCGTCCACCGTGTGCAGAGGGTGCCGGCCACCGAAACCCAGGGACGCGTGCACACGTCGGCAATCACGGTGGCTGTGCTTCCAGAGGCCGAGGAGGTCGACGTCAAGATCGAACCCAAGGACCTCCGGATCGACACCTTCTGCTCCTCGGGGCCGGGTGGCCAGTCCGTCAACACAACGTACTCGGCGATCCGGATCACGCACCTTCCCACAGGCACCGTCGTAAGCTGCCAGGACGAGAAATCGCAGATCAAAAACCGCGAAAAGGCCATGCGGGTCCTCCGCGCACGTCTCCACGAAGTCGAGGCGGAGCGGATCCACCAGCTGCAGGCCAAAGACCGCAAGCAACAGGTCGGGACAGGCGATCGGTCCGAGAAGATCCGGACCTACAACTTTCCCCAGAACCGCATGACAGACCACCGGATCGGCCTAACAAACCATCAGCTGGCAATGGTGATGGAAGGGCAGCTCCAGCCGACAGTCGACGCCCTGATCGCGCATGACGTCGCGGAAAAGATGAAGGCGGAGGTTGCGGCAGCGTGAGATGTGCCGGCTGCCGGGTGCTGGTCTGCGTGGCGGGGGCGTGCTTGGGCTTCGGCCAGCCGCGGCCGGTTTGGCCACAATCTGGGCAGCAGTCCGGGCTGCAATCTAGTCCCCAGACCGGCGTCCCATCCGGCTCGCAACCCGAATCACCCGACCATCTCCTGCGCGAGGTTCGCGCCAATGTAGCAACCTACATGGCCACCTTGCCGGATCTCTTCTGCGACGAGCGCTTTACGTCGAAGCGCTTCAGCGACGGGCACCAGACAGACTCCAATACAACGGTCTCGACCTTCCGTGTGCTCCACGGCGAGGGGCCGCGGCAATCCGGCAAATCTCTTGAAAGCCGCGTCGTTCGCGAGATCGACGGGGCATCCGCACACGGCAATCGCATCAAGGGCGCATACACGCTCATGGGTGGGTTCGATGCGGCGCTTCTGGTGCTGAGGGCGGATGCAGCCCACTGCTTCGACTTCCGCGAGGCCACTTCCGCCGCCGCTGCGACGGCCTCCGATCCCTCGCAACTGCATATCGAGTTTGCCGGCCGGACGCCCCTCCCCGCAGGTTGCCCGTCGCCCGATCTGGGGCGGACAGGTGAGATTACCCTCGATGCCGGGTCGAAACAGGTGCTGCAGATCCGGCAGACCCTGCCGCATCCACCAGGCGGCGGTGACAAATGGGCCCCCCTGGTTTGGACGGTTACATTCCGTCCGGTACGCCTCGCAGACCGGACGTTCTACACACCGGCAACCGTTCGCAGTGAGCTGTTCCGCAAAGGAACTTCGGAGTACCTGCAGTCCATCGCTGAATACAGCAACTACCACAAGCTTGAAGTCTCTTCCCGGATCGTCCCGGCAGATGAGCATCCCGATGAGCACCCGGCGAATGAGCATCGTTAGGCCAATGCCGGCGTGACACTTCGCGAGGCTCTACTCATAGGCGCGAGCCGTCTTCGGGCCGGGCCGCGGCTCTCTTCAGCGGCGCGCCAAGATGCGGAGTTGCTGCTGTTCCACACGCTCAATCTGCCCCGAACCGCACTCTATGCCGAGCCGGACCGGCCCCTGAGCTCTGCCCAAGAAGCGTCCTATGCAGCCGCCATCGCCCGCCGCCTACAGTTTGAACCCGTGCAGTACATCACCGGCGTGCAGGAGTTCTTTGGCCTCCCGTTCAAGGTTTCGCCAGCCGTCTTGATCCCGCGACCCGAGACGGAGGGCCTGGTGGAGGCGGCGCTGACACATCTCTCGGCGTACCAGCCGCTGCGGTTGGCGGACGTCGGAACCGGCTCAGGCGCGATCGCGATCGCCCTCGCGAGCCGTCTACCCCTGGCCAAAATTGTGGCCCTCGATGTCTCCGAAGCTGCGCTGGAGGTCGCCCGCGCGAACGCTCGCCAGAACAGCGTCGAGAGCCAAGTCGAGTTCATTCAATCGGATCTGTTCAACGCCTTGACGCCGGCGACGCCGCTCTTCGACGCGATCCTGTCGAATCCGCCGTACGTTGCCGAAGCCGACCGCGCCGGCCTGCATCCCGAGGTGAGCCAGTGGGAGCCGGCGAGCGCCCTGTTCGCCGGAGCGGATGGCCTGGAGGTCTACCGCCGACTCATCCCCGACGCCCGACGCTGGCTCCGTCCTGACGGTTTGCTGGCCCTCGAGATCGCGTCCGGGCAGCGCGATCAGCTGGCCGGGCTGCTCAGAGACTGGAACGCTGTTGCGTTTCTGCCCGATCTCCAGGGCATCGCGCGCGTAGCCCTGGCGCGCAAGCCATAAGGTCGAAGCCGCATGTCCGCCGTTGGGAGATGCCCCAAGCCGGCGGTACCGGACGCTCTAATGCAGAGCCGTAAAATCTGCTACGCTGCCCTACACATGCCCCCTCTGTTTACCCCGTCCGTCCTCCAGTCCGCGCGTCTCGCGTTCTTTGCAGTTGCCTTCTCGTCTGCTTGCGCTTTTGGCCAGTCCTTGCAGCCGCTCCCGGCTCGCCTGAGCGCGCAAAACGCCCTCTTCGAAGAGCAGTATCAGACCGATCTCCGCAACTTTCCGGAGCGGGCCACAGCGTTCGGCGACTACCGCTACAACGATCGGCTCGCGGATTACTCGCTGCGCGCCACAGCCGAGCGTCACGGCACCGACATGAGTTTTCTCAATCGGCTGCGCGCGATCGATACGACCGGGTTTTCTGAACAGGATCAGCTTTCCCACGACCTGATGCTGCGCGTCCTCGAGCAGAGACAGGCAGACTTCGATCTGAAAGAGTACGAGATGCCGGTGAACCAGCAAAACGGGGTGCACACCGGGCTCGCAGATCTCCCGCTGTCGGTGCCGCTCGATTCCGTGAAGCACTACGAGGACTACATCGCGCGCCTGCATCAGATCCCCCGCGTGCTGACCGAGACGACCGAGGTGCTGCGGGCGGGCGAGCGCGATAACCTCATGCCGGTCCGGTTTCTACTCGAGAAGCTGCCCAAACAATGTCAGGGCATCATCGATGCCGACCCGTTTCTGCTGCCCACCAAGAAGTATCCGGCGAGCATCTCCGCCGCGGACCAGCAGCGGCTGACTGCGGCGATCACCGCGGCCGTCAACACGGAGGTCTTACCCGCATATAGGCAGTTCGCGGTCTTTCTGAGCTCCGAATACGCGCCGCACGGTCGAACCGCGCTGGCGATCACGTCCCTTCCGGAAGGCCAAAGGCGATATGTAAACGACATCCGCGCCCGGACAACTACAGATCTTTCAGCCGACGAGATCCACCAGATCGGCTTGCGCGAGATCGCTCGAATCGAAGCGGAGATGACCGCCATCGCCAAAAAGGAAGGCTTCGCCGATCTGGCCAGCTTCCGGTTGGCGCTGAAGTCCAACCCAAAGTACAAGCCCACATCGTCAGACGCCATCCTCGAGGATTTTCGCCGGTACATCGCGCAGATGCAGCCCAAGCTGCCCACGCTCTTCACGCTCCTTCCGAAGTCGCCGGTGACGGTGGAGGCAATTCCGGCGTTTCAGGCCGCGGCCGCCACGCACTACGTCACGGGCACGCCCGATGGCAAGCGACCGGGGCGGGTCGTCGTCGCGACATCAGACTTCGCCGATCGATCGCTCATCGATGACGAGGCCATCGCCTACCACGAGGGCGTCCCTGGCCACCATATGCAGCTGTCGGTGCAGCAACAGCTCACGGGCATGCCGAAGTTTCGGCTGCATGGCCTGGGGTTCAACGCGTACATCGAAGGTTGGGCGCTCTACTCCGAGCAACTGGGCAAGGAGGTCGGGTTCTACCAGGATCCCGTGTCGGACTACGGTCGCCTATCGTCAGAGCTCTTCCGAGCCGTCCGCCTCGTCGTCGACACCGGCATCCACTCCAAGGGCTGGACGCGCGACCAGGTAGTCACGTTCTTCCGCGAGTCGGGCGCGGTCGACGAACCGACCATCCAGTCGGAAACAGATCGCTACATCGCGTGGCCCGCGCAGGCACTGGCGTACAAGCTGGGACAGCTAAAGATTCGTGAACTCCGGGACCGAGCCCAACGGGAACTCGGCCCACGTTTCGATATCCGGACCTTTCACGACGAAATCCTCGACGGCGGAACGCTCCCGCTCGACCTCCTCGATGCTCGGACGACGCGCTGGATCGCAGCCCAGAAGGCGCCGGGGGCGACGCCCGGCCCGATCGGGCCTGCGAGTAAATAGGCGCGCCCTTTCTTGTTGCAGGAGGGTTCAACGAGCGGCGCTATTCAAGGAAAGCGCCTTATCCTTAGAATAAGCGAAAACGTTATTCAAGGAAGCTTGCATAGTGAGCATTAGGAGACCTAGCGGAAGCTTTGTGAGCTCTTCCACCTCGGGCGAGGTGGTGCGGTCGTTTGTGCCGGACCCGCTTCCCCCTGTGCCGGCGATCGATTTGATGCCCCTCTTTCCGTTGCTGGATCGTGCGAATCAGGCGCTGGGGCGTCTGGACGGGGTGACTACGGTGCTGCCGGAGGCGACACTCTTCTTGTATTCCTATGTCCGGAAGGAGGCGGTGCTGTCCTCGCAGATTGAGGGCACGCAATCTTCGTTGTCGGACTTGCTGTTGTTTGAGAGCAATGCCTCGCCGGGGGTGCCGATGGGCGACGTTCGCGAGGTCTCGAACTATGTATCAGCCATGCAGCACGGTCTGGACCGCCTTGAGGACTTTCCGCTTTCGCTGCGCCTTCTCCGTGAGGTGCACGATCGTCTGCTGACGGGTGGGCGAGGGAATCATCAGACGCCGGGCGAGTTCCGCACCACACAGAACTGGATCGGAGGGACACTCCTGGGAGTGCCATTTACGTGCCGCCGCCGCCGAATCATCTTGGAGCGTGCCTGGGGGACTTTGAGAGGTCTATGTACGACGAAAGCCCGCCCCTGCTGATCCAGGCAGGCCTGCTCCATGTTCAGTTTGAGTCGATACACCCGTTTCTGGACGGAAATGGCCGGTTGGGGCGGCTTCTGATCACGCTGTTTCTGTGCCAGCGAAAGGTCCTGAAGGAACCTCTCCTGTACCTCAGTCTGTACTTCAAGACCCATCGATCCGAGTACTACGATCTGCTGCAGCGCGTTCAATTTGAAGGCGCGTGGACCGAGTGGCTAAAGTTTTTTCTTGAGGCTGTGGACAGTACGGCCCGCTTTGCGGCAGATACGGCGACCGCTCTCCTGCAACTGTTTGCGGCGGACCGGACGCTGATCCAGGAACTCGGACGTGGATCGTCGTCCGCTCGTCGATTGCATCAGCACCTCCAACGCAAGCCGATTACCTCGATTCACCAGGCGGCCGAGGCGACTGGACTTTCTTTTCAGGCGATTACAACGGCTACGGGCCGCTTGGTGCAGCTGCAGATGATCCGCGAGATCAGCGGACGGCGGCGCGATCGTTTGTTTGCCTATACCAAATATCTGGACACGATGAACGCCGGGACCGAGCCGCTGCCGCGTTAGGAAGCGACGGGCTTTTAGAGCGAGTTAGTCCTTCTGGTGGAAGAATGCGTCGTTGATGTTGGGCCAGAACTCTTTGAAGACAAAGGTCCCACCGTCGATGGCGACGCTGGTAAGCCAGCGCTGGCCGACCTTCGTCCAGGTGCGCTCGCGGGTGGGGTAGTACAGCGAGGAGATGCCGGAGGCCGCTCCGGCGCCGACGACCTCCGAGAAGTTGAAACCTTCGCTTCCGTTGTCGTTGCGCGTGATAACCGTGCGAGAGACGGCGTATACGGCGCGGTTGAGGACGCTGCCGTGGAGCTTGGTGTAGTAGCGGCTGTCCTCGTGGAGGACGCTGGGGAGAATGCCTTCAACGAGAAGATCTTCGTCGGCGTTGTCGGCGAAGCCGTGCCAGAAGTAGCGGGCGTAGCCGGCGGCTCCTTGATGAAATTCGGGAGTGGATTTGCTGCTGAAAGCGATGCCGGCCTGCACGCCGACGAGGAACAAGGTGGAGTAGTCGAAGCCGTCCTGGAGCGAGGTAACAATCTTTTCGCGGGGGGTCTGCGGGGGAAGGTGGGTGCTCGTGCTGACGGAGCGGAAGTTGGGGATGATGCCGAGGATGCGTTTGGTCTGATGCGGCTCGCCGGAGTCTCCGGTGGCGGTCTGGGCGGCGGGGGTCTGGCTCTGGGTCGAGGAACTGCTTTGAAAGCTCGGCGCGTCCGGCAGCGGGCTGGGGCTGTCAGGCGCGGAGCTGGGCGCGTCGGGCAGGATGAAACTGGCGATCAGAGTCGGCTCCGTCTGCTCGGTGCGGACGGGAAGGCTGGTCCGGATGGCGACAGAGACGGGCGTGCTGGTCTCGATACCACTCTGTGGACTGCTTTGGGCGCCAGCAGCAATGCCGGCAAGAAAAAAGACGCAACCGGGATAAATCTTCATTGGCATTGGACGTCCGGAACCCTAGGACGACGCAGGATTTGCGATCTGGCGGACGGCGCGTAGGTCTGACAGACATCGCTGGAAGCCGAAACGTGGTCTGATCTGGATCTTTGTATACGCCTCTGATCGGGATTGCCAAGGGCGATCATTTGGTGTCAAGAAAATCGACCCCCCTCCACAAAAGTCGTTGGCACTGGTACTCTTGGCGGCATGCTTAAGCGCAGCGTATTTGCCATCCTCGGTGTTTTGACGATTCCGGTGCTGTCCCAGAGCTTTACGCAGGCTCCGAAGCCGCCGCAGCTCTCCCCCGCGGCCATGGCGAAGCTTCATATTGTGCAAACGTTGGAAACGTTGCCAGCCGCGGACTGGAAGTTCCATTCCGGCGATCTGCCGCACGGCGAAACGGCCGACACCAGCTCGTGGACGACGGTACAGGCGGGGTCCCATGCCGCGATGGATGCGGCGTGGTACCGGCGCACCATCGATGTGCCGAAGACCCTGCACGGCTATGACATCTCGGGCTCGCGCATTGAGTTCCAGTTTCATGCCAATGCGAACGGGCCGATGCCGCAGATTATCTACTTCAACGGCCGGCGGGTGGCGTTGGGCGACGATCTGGAACCGATCATTCTGTTCGATCCAGCTCGGCCAGGCGAGAAGGTGGATGTCGCCGTAAAGCTGTTGCGGACAGTGGATGAAAAGCGGTTCGGCGGTGTGACGCTGCGGATCTCGCCGCCGGTGTCGGCCACGCGGCCGAATCCGGAGGACATCCGCGTCGAGTGCATCACGGCCGCAAATCTCTTGCCGGCCTTGCCGACCCCGCGGACGGATCTGTTGCCGGTCGTGGAGAAGGCGGTGGCGGCGATCGATACGAATGCTCTGCAGACGGACAATCAGGCGAAGTTCGACGCATCGCTGCGGCGCGCGCAGGAGATTCTGGACCCGCTGCGGCCAGTTCTGGCCGAGGCGAAGATCACGCTGACCGGCAACTCGCACATCGACGCGGCGTGGCTGTGGCCGGAGAGCGAGACAGTGGATGTCGTGCGGCGGACGTTTACGACGGCGCTGCAGCTGATGAACGAGTATCCGGACTACACTTTTACGCAGTCGGCGGCGCAGTACACGGAGTGGATGGCGGACAAATATCCCAAGCTGAACGACCAGATCCGAGAGCGCGTGAAAGAAGGTAGGTGGGAGATTGTGGGCGGCATGTGGGTGGAGCCTGACCTGAACTTGCCGGATGGCGAAAGCCTGGTGCGACAGCTTCTGATAGGGCAACGCTACTTTCAAAAGCAGTATGGCGTAACGGCGAGAATCGGCTGGAACCCGGACTCGTTTGGCTACAATTGGCAGCTGCCACAGGTCTACAAGCGATCGGGGCTGGACTACTTTGTAACCCAGAAGATGCACTGGAACGATACTAACCAGCTGCCGTTTCGGCTGTTCTGGTGGGAGTCGCCGGACGGGTCAAAGGTCTTGACGTACTTCCCAACCGATTATGTCCACAGCAACCTCAATCCGATCCGGATCTCGGGAGACTTCAATCAGTCGGCGGATCGCAACCCCGGCACGACAAGCATGATGGATCTGTACGGAATAGGTGATCACGGCGGCGGTCCGACGCGCGCCATGCTGGACGAGGGCGACCACTATATCGCGGCTGAGGGAGGCGGTGCGGGCGAGACAGGCGCGGGTGCAAGTGGTGCCGGTGGGCGCGGCACGAGCGGTCGGGCGATGGATCCTGCGCCTGCGGGACAGGCGCGACCGAGCGGCCCGGGCACAAGCGCGGAAACCCACATGGCTTTGCCGGCAATGCACTACGGGACGGCTCAGCACTACTTTTCGACCGTCGAGGGTCGCCTCGACCCGACCTCGCCCACATTTGATTACGACGCGATCGCCGCAGGGTACAAGCTCCCAACGCCGGCGGCAGGGCAGATGAGCCTCCCAACGTGGAAAAGCGAGCTTTACTTCGAGTATCACCGCGGCGTGTTCACAACCCAGGCCAAGCACAAGGAGAATATGCGGCGGTCGGAGGTTGAGACGATCGACGCGGAGAAGCTCGCGTCCCTGGCCTGGCTGAGTGGGCGAGCGTATCCGAACCAGGCACTAACAGACTCGTGGCGGAAGATCACATTCAATCAGTTTCACGATCTAGCCGCAGGATCGGGCATTGCGGTCATCTACCGCGACGCGCAGAAAGAGTATACGGAGGTGTTCCACTCGGATCGCGAGATTAGCGAGGACTCGATCAACACGCTGGCCGCACAGATCGATACCCGCGTCAAGGGTGACACGCCGGTGCTGTTGTTCAATCCGCTAAGCTGGCCGAGGTCGGAGACGGTGCGTGTGTCGGTGCAGCTTCCGGAGCATGCGGACGGGATTCGGCTTCTGGATGCGAAGAACAAGCCGCTGCTGACCCAGATCGTGTCCTCCAACCCAGGGACGAACACGTTTCAGGTTCTTGCGCGGGTCGACGATATGCCGGCGCTGGGGTACAAGGTCCTGCATGCGGTGGGCGGAGGCGGATCGGAGAAGGAATCGGGGAATCTCCTGCGCGCGGCCGAGACGCCGGCGAGCTTTACGCTCGAGAACGCGAGTCTCCGTGTGACGATCGACAAGAAAACAGGTTGCATCACGAGCCTGATGGACGCGAAGTCGCACACCGAATCGCTGGCGCCGGGGGCCTGCGGCAATCAGCTGCAGGCGTTCAAGGACACGCCCAAAGATTACGACGCATGGAATATCGATCCGGGGACGCTCGACCAACCGCCGGCGATCGTCGATCAGGTGGATTCGATCACGTTGACCGACCACGGTCCGCTGCGGGCGACGGTGCGTGTGGGGCGGACGTGGCAGCAGTCAAAGTTTGTTCAGGAGATCTCGCTGGACGCGTTTGCGGACACGGTGGCGATCGACAATCACGTAGACTGGCACGAGACGCACGTCCTGCTAAAGGCCGCGTTTCCGCTGTCGGCGACGTCCAATAAGGCGACGTACGAGATTCCGTATGGATCGATCGAGCGGACCACGGAGCGCACAAACACCTGGCAAAAAGCGCAGTTCGAAGTGCCGGCGATGCGTTGGGCAGACCTGGGCAATCAGGAGCACGGCATGTCCCTATTGAATAATTCAAAGTACGGCTACGACGCAGCCGGGAACACGTTGCGGATCTCGCTTCTACGGTCGCCGACGTGGCCGGACCCCGACGCGGATCGTGGGCCGCAGAGCTTTCGGTACGCCTTGTATCCGCATACAGGCGGTTGGAAGAGCGCGCTGACAATGCATCGCGGCTACGAACTCAACTATCCGATCTCGGTCACGGCGGTGCCAGCCCATGGAGGTCGTCTGCCGGCGGAGCACAGCTGGGCCAGCGTCGAGAACCCCAACGTGGTGCTGACGGCGATGAAGAAGGCGGAGGATGCCGACGGTCTCGTCTTCCGCATGATGGAGTGGGCCGGGCAGGAGAGTCAGGTAAAGCTCCACGTGCCGCCAGGGGCGACGGCCGTGACGGAGACCAACATGATGGAGAAGCCGGAGGGCGCCGCGCTCCCGCTCGCTGGGGATACAGTGACGGTGCCGATCCATCCATATGAGGTGTTGACCGTGGAGGCGACGTATCCGAGGTCTACGGCCGTTGCTGCCCGCTAGGTCTGCGGTCCACTCGAGTCGGCTGCCGTGATCTCTGACGAGGCCCGGGACCGGCTCGCGGTAGTTCTGGTGCGGGCGCGGAACCCAGGCAACATTGGGGCGGTTGCACGGGCCATGCAGGACTTTGGCTTCGGTCGGCTGCGGTTGGTGAACGAATTTCGAGTGCCGTTCGAGGGGGCGCGCTCTGCGGTCGATGCCGTTGCCGTGCTCCAAGCGGCGGAGGAGTTCGGTACAGTTGCAGACGCGGTCGGGGACTGCGATCTGGTCGTGGGGACGACGTCGGTGGGAGAACGTGTAATTGCTCAGCCGGTGTTGACGCTGGCCGAGGCTTCAGCGCAGATCGGGGCTGTGCTGGCCCGATCGGAGTCGCGGGTCGCGCTCCTGTTTGGTTCGGAAAAGACCGGGTTGAGTAATGATGAGTTGAGCCATTGCCATTGGCTCCTGACCATTCCGATGCAGGAGCGTGCGGGCGAGCGGCATCTGTCGATGAACCTGGGGCAGGCAGCAGCAGTATGTTTGTACGATCTGGTGCGGATCGCGGGTGCTGCAACGGCAGAAGCGTTGCTGCCAGCGAACACGTCGGCACCCGAAACGTTAGCGCCGGAGGCCGAGACCGAGCGGTTCGGTGCTCTGCTAGGCGAGATGCTGGACGAGACGGAGTACCGGCGACATCACCCGGCCAATAGCCACGCTGCCGCCGTGCGACGGCTGGTGCTGCGGATGAGGTTGTCGAAAACCGACGCGCAGGTGTGGATGGGGATCGTGCGGCAGGTGCTCTGGAAGCTGCGCTCGCTGCGAAAGAACTAGAAAATCTCTGATCACGTTCCGTTTTGTCAGGGACACGGCTTCAGCCGTGCCGTGAGTGCAACCGATACAACGCGGTTTCAGCCGTTGAGGTACGCTTTCGGCTGGCGCAGCCCCAAAGCAGAGGTTCCCTAGAGATGGGATCCTACACGTGTCTAGCGAGAACCCCAGATCTCATGGCCGTTGTCCCTCATAAAAACAGCATTCCCACACTCATCCGACTCACAGAACAGGAGATCTGCTCGAGAGCGGCGACGCCGATGGTGACTTGTCTGTTGGCACTTCGTTACTCTCGTTTCTTGCTGCTCTCGTCGACAAGGCGTTGTCATCCTGGGGCTGAGGCGTCTCCGGGGACTACACAGCCCCGCTTCCACGCAGAACTGCGGGAATAGTTTGGACCAGGATCTTCACATCAAGGCCCAGCGACCAGTGGTCGATGTAAAGCAGATCCTGCTTGATCCAGTAATCAAAAGACGTGTTGCTCCGGCCGTTGACCTGCCAAAGGCAGGTCAGGCCTGGACGAACGCTGAAGCGCCGAAGCAGCCAGGTCTCTTCAAAACGAGAGACGTCGCGGAGAGGGAGCGGGCGCGGGCCGACCAGAGACATATCCCCGCGGAGGACGTTGAAGAGCTGAGGCAGCTCGTCGATAGAGGTTTTGCGCAGAAAGGCGCCGACGCGGGTGACGCGCGGGTCGGACTTCAGCTTGAACACTGGGCCCTGGGCCTCGTTCTTGGCTTCAAGTGCCTTCTGCTGAGCTTCGGCATCGGCAACCATGGAACGAAATTTGAACATGCGAAAACGCTTCCGATGCCGGCCATAGCGCTGCTGAACAAACAGGATTGGGCCGGGGCTCGAGAGCCGCACGGCGATGGCCGCTGCCAGCATCACGGGGGAAAAGATGGCAAGGAGAAGCGAGCCGCCGATGAGGTCGAAAGCACGCTTCAAATGCTGCTTCGGATCACGGTTGGCTGTGCTCCAGACAGTGAAGTTCTGGGGGTCCTGCTGGTGGACCTGAACGCGCGCCTGCGAGGTCTCGAAGATGTCCTGCATATACTGTGACTCAACACCGACGGCTTCGCAGATGTTGATCACACGTTGAATATCGTCGTACCTGGATTTCATCGGGAGACCGATAAGAACGATCTCGATAGGATGCGTCTTCAGCAGATTCTCGAGTTGTGATATGGGTCCCAGGTAGATGTCCTTCTCGGCATCCGTGCCCATGTACTCGTCATCAATCGAACCGTGGAGCTGGAACTGAGAGTAGTGACTTTGCAGGCGGGCGCGCAGCCTCCCGGCGCGGCGGCCCGTACCGACGATGATGGCGCTGCGGCGACGGAGCAGACGCGGGGAAAGAAGAGCGCCGACAAAAAAGACGCCAAGCAGACAAAGAGAGGCGATCAGAAGGCCGACACCGCTAAGGACGCCGAGAAGCAGAGCCTGGCGGAAGAGACCGCGGGTGATGTTGCCGAAGAAGGGCAGAAGGCTGCAGGCAAAGGACGCTGTGATCAACCGCGAGACCTCAGCCGACACATCCCTGCGAGCCGAGTGTTTGGAATAGACCGAGAGGCCGAGCCAGACGTTCCACAGAGCGACAACACCGAAGGCAAGCAGGAGATGCCGCACGGTAACTGATCGACCAAGCAGCCGGTGAAAGTTGGAAGCAGCATTCCAGTGAATAACCCAGAGCCAGACGACACACAAAACCAGGACGGGAACAAACGTCCGAAGATTGTTGTAAAGACTGCCCTCGCGAAGCTGGGAGCTTCGGAGCTTCTCGATGGATGGCCGGATGTGGAGCTCCCAGTATCCCTCCTCCGCTTGCCACCGTTCTTGCTCCGTTTGTTGGACAGTTGCTGACATGGTTATCTCCACAGAAAGTATGACAATGACTTGTGACTAGCGTCCCGTGCTATAGGACCAGAACATTCAATCTTATTATCTCGACTATTTTTAAAGACCCCTGAGTTATGGGCCAGTTGTGTGATTATGATGAGAATTAAAAGCCCCGTAAACGGAACTTTGGTAACTTCTGGGTACCAAAGGCTAGAACAGATTGCCGCCCTGGTATCCTCCGCTGCATCGGGCAGGTCTCCGAAATTGAGCGGTCTTCTTTGTATAGATGCCGCTATTTGGGTGCGGAACTTCGGCTCCCCAGCACAAAGAAGAGCAATGTGCCGAGCATCAGGCCGAGGCCGTCCATCAGGATGTCATCGACCTCTAGCTGAGTGCCGTAGATGGAATGCTGGCCAAACTCCAGGAGCCAACCGATCAGAAGAGCCATGATCAAAAAGGTTATCTGCGCCAACCGCGACCAGGCGGCGTTCGCCAGAAGCAGCGCGCCGATCCCAAAGGCGAGCATGTGATACCACAGATGTAGCCTACCCTCCGTATGCAGATCCTGCTTGAGATGGTGGGGCAGGAACGAGGCCGCCACAACGATGAGGACCCAAGCCAAGGCGAAAGCGATTTGAGGAAGTCGGCTCTTCATCTCATGGTGGCTGGCGAAGGAGGGCTCGTTTGCTAATTAGAACCGCCGATTTGCAGTAAGCATTCGTTGCAGCAAAGATTGGTCTGCTCTGCCAGTCGGTACTCTCGGCTGGAAAAGATCTAAATAAATCTCCCACCGGTTCATATCTGGAGGGTACCATCGGACCTCCGACAATCGAGACGGACGTTGCAATCTCTGTTGCGGATTTGATAGGAGAGGAAGATAAGATCTTCTGATCTCGATGCGCCCGCAAGCAGGTTGCCAAAACCACTTAGCTTCTTTCTTTCCCAATCCGGCAGCTTCTTGCTTCCCGAGCGAAGTTTAGTGGGCTCGGTTTCGCCGGGCTCTGGTACTCTTTCCACAACGTCTCCACGTTTCCGGATCCTCTCAACATCATGGGTCCGAGGCGCCATCGCAAGTCGGCCGTCATCTCCTACCGGATGTGCGCCAGTGACCGGGAGAAGTTCCCTTCAGGGAAAGGCATAGCAGAATGATCGTTGTCCTTAGCATGCTATTCCGAGCGAAAAAACTCATTCTTTTTACCTTCGCGCTTGTCTTTGGTCTGGTTCTGGTCTACCTCGCGATCCGGCACGACAAGTACCAGGCGCACATGAGTTTTCTGGTTCGGAATGAGCGGGCAGAGCCTCTGGTTGGGGCCGATCCTCACCAAAACTCGATTCAGCTGCCCGACGTTACAGAGGAGATCGTGAACTCCGAAGTGGAGCTACTGGGCAGCGCCGAAGTGCTTCGGCAGGTTGTTCTGGATGCCGGTTTGGTCAAGAGCGGGCCTGGGGACCAGAAGATGGCGGTCGAGAGGGCCACCCGCACCTTGAGCAAAAGTCTGACGATTACGCCTGTGCGCAACTCTTCGGTGATCAATGTCGCCTATGTGGCGCCGGACCGCGAGCAGGCCAGCGCTGTCTTGACGCAGGTGGCGAAGGTGTATCTCAGCAAGCGAATGAATCTGCATACGGCTTCTCAGGCAGAGAGCTTTTTTGCGGATCAGAGCCAGAGCACGCAAAACGCCTTGAAATCCGCCGAGGATGAACGCGCGGCCTTTCTGAGCGAGAACGGGTATGAGGCGTTGCCCCAGCAGATCCAGATGTCGTTGCAGTATGTTCAGGATCTGAAAGGCCAGCTCGACGGCGCTCAGGCGGCTCTTCGAGAGACGGAAGGCCGACTTCGCCAAATATCGGCAGACCGGAAGTCGACTCCCGAGCGAATCGCCACGCAGCAACGGACGTCCACTAATCCGTCCGCCATCCAGCAGATCCTTACGACGCTTGTGACTCTCGAGAACCGCCGAACGGAGCTGCTTACGAAGTTCAAGCCGGGCGACCGGCAGATTGTGCAGGCGGACCAGGAAATCGAGAACACCCAGCAGGCGCTGAACCGGGTCGAGATGATGACGCCGCAAGAGAATGTCAGCGACGCGAACCCGGCATGGGAGGCGCTCGATGCGGAGGCCAACCATCTGAACGAAGCGAAGACCGGCATGACAAAGCGGCGCGATCAGCTGGCCGCGCAGTTGGATCAGCAGATGGCTCGCCTGCGCAAGATGGAGAGCGACAGCGTCCGCGTGAATGAGCTCGATCGAAGGGTAAGGTTGGCTGGGGAGAAATTTGATCTGTATCAGGGTAAGGCAGTCGCGGCGAAGATCGCGGACGACCTGGATGCCCAGCACATCAGCAACGTAGTTCTTGCCTCCGAGCCGATCGTTCCGGTTCTTCCCGAGCCTTCGCGGGTTAATCTACTTACTGGAACCTTGTTGGCACTCTTTGTAAGTCTCAGCGTCGGATTCCTTTCTCAGGTGCTTTCGGCCAGACTTCACGGACCTTCCGCGGTGGAACAGGATGCCGGTGTTCCCGTCATGGCAACGCTTCCAGATAGAATGTCTGCTTACCCATCCATGCGTTGATCCCACATAAGCTCTCGCTCATCTGGTTACTGCGCCGATAGGTAGTCGGCACAGGTTGCGTCGGTTGATTCACTTAGAGGAGTAAGGATGATTGAGCAAGGTCCACCAGCAACGGCCTATACCAAAAGATCTTCTGTCGGCCGTGCTACATCTTCACGTTTTCTCGAGTTGGAAGCAAAAGTTTTCATGGGTCCGGAGGCAGCCCGGACGGTTGCCATCTCATCCTGCTATCCCCGTGAAGGTGTAACGTACGTAAGTTCGGCCTTGCAGCAATTTCTGTCTGACGATGCGGGACTGACGGTTTCCTCTGTAACAGCTAGCCAATTCCTTGAGTCCCTTCCAGAAAGTGAAATACGCTCTGCTTCGGCGGGGACCAGAGAGAGCGCAGGCGTTGGACAACGGTCCTGGCACGGCGCTGAAGGCATCACGCTGATCGATTGTCCCGCGCTCTTCTCTTCGGCGTCAGCCATTCGTTTATTCCCTTACGTCGATGGAGTTCTTCTGGTGATCAAAGATGGCGAGCGGTCGAAGATCGACATACAACGAGCTGTAAGCATGGTGGAAGCTGCCGGTGGGCGCTTGTTAGGCGCTGTCCTGAACAAGCGGCGGTATGTGATTCCCAGCTGGTTGTACTCTCTGATTTCCGGTTAGAAGTAGTCTCACCGCCGAAAACATTTTTCAATGGTACGTGCGAGACACGCTCTCGAAGCGGGTTTCAGGTCCTCGCACGCCTTCGCACAAAACCGCATAGGCATCATCAGATCTCTCGTAGCATAGTGTTGTACGCCCAACACAGCTGTGCTATAAAAAAGAACATCCCGTAATACTTACAACTTTGATTCCTCCTGCCCCGCACTGACCTACTTGTGATTATTTTCTGTCGGGCTGTAAGAAGCCACGACAGGCGCTACGGTTGAACTTCGCGAGGTCTTCACGCAAACTCCTGTGCGCAGGGGTAACGCCCTGCCTCGCCTTCTAACTGCCTGCAGGCATGCTGTAAGGGATACCCTCTTGACTTCTTCTGCTCGTTCCTTCCCTGCCTGTGAAGGCTGGTCTTTGCCACAAGCCTCACAACATAGTCTTCACAATTTTGATCTCCCGAGGGTAGCCACTTGCATAATCCGCAATTTTCCCGCGACGCTCTTACGACCTCGCGCCATGGAGAGACCTCCTTATCAAAGGCTCCGACGTCCATGCGAAATTCTTCTTCTGTTCACCGTGCGTCGAAGCCCCTATCTTGGCTTGCGTCAGCGGTAAGTCTATGTCTTTGTCTCACAACGTCTTCCATGTTTGCCGGCGCGATCGAAACGCCGGTTTCGGGTGGAGCGGCTGAGTCCGCGGCGCCGACGCCACTACCGGCAGCAACACCGGTTCCTGCAGATTCCACAAGCGGGAGCGGAACGACCTACTACGTCGACAATGTAAAGGGAAACGACCTCAACAGTGGGACCAGTGTTACAAGTCCGTTCCGGACCATCACGAAGGTTAATTCGCTCAAGCTGGCTCCCGGGGAGACTGTCGCCTTTAGAGCAGGGGAAGAGTGGCACGAATTGCTGTTCGCCGGTTCCTCCGGAACGCAGGGATCGCCCATCACTTACACGTCTTACGGTACCGGAGCGTCACCAATTATCAGCGGGGCGGACACCGTGGGTGGGTGGACCCAGGGCGGTGGCGCAGGAGCGCAGGAATCTTGTAACTACCCTTCTTTTTGCTCAGGCTTTGAGACTGCCGAATTTACCGACTGGGACTCCGTCTCAAATAACAACGATGCTACTGCAACCTTGTCCACATCTCTGGTCCACCGCGGCGGCCACTCGATGGCGCTTAGCTCTACAAACGGAGTTGATACGAGAGCAGGGGTAGTTAAATCCTTTCAGGCAGCGACTCCTGGATGCACCTATGCCGTCCGCTTCTATATCTTCGCCCCCGCATCCGGCCTCGTACCAAACAATGTGATACGAGTGCTGGAATTCGCCAACAATTCGACTAGCGTGGGGTTCGCCACGTTATATACGGATGGGAGTGGGACGATCTCACAAGCGTCTATGTGGGACACGGCCGACTCTGGCAATGTCATACCCTCAACTCAACTCTCCGGGTTCAAGATGGGTGCTTGGAATGAAGTCGAATTCGACTTCACGGTCAACACAACAGGGGCTGGCGGTACCCTCTACGTGAATGGCGTCCAGCAGGGACCCACGTTCAATCAGGGCAATACGAGTTCCTGGATTGGCATCAATAAAGTGTTCTTTGGAAATACAGCATGGAGTTCAGCGATCGGAGCAGGGAGAACGGTCTACTTCGACGATTTTCAACTAGCAACATCGGGTGCCCCGATCGGGCCTTTAGACGCCGGCGTTCCCAGCAATCTATGGTTTCGCTCGCAGCCAAACGATCCCAGGCTCATCAACTTCAGCGGCCAGGCAGGGACACCTGTCTCCGATCCGAGCGCGGTTACGGCGCCCTACCAGTACGCCTGGAACGGGTCGACGCTGTACGCCTACTCCACAGTCGATCCTTCCAATGTGGTTGAGGTTCCGGCGCGTGGCACGGCAATGGCAAGCCTCGGGGCGTCCTATATCACTGTCTCGGGAATTGAGTTCCGTGGAGCGCAGACCTTTGACGTCTACTGCGGATATAGCACTGTGGCCTGCGATCACTGGGATTTTGAGAACGATACATTCAACGCTTCTTACTCAAACGAGCTGTACTTCGAACCGTTCCCGGGCGTTGCTGCCTCAGGTCCTACTGTCAGGAACAGCATCTTCAAGGGTGGAGGAGCCGATGGTATCGCTCTCGCCGAATCTGGCTCGACCGGAGCTACCATTGCGAATAATCAGTTCTTCGATCTTTGCAAGATCTATACCCCGAATGAGAGTCAGAACGCCTACTGCGACGCGATTCAAGGATACTCGAGCACGGGTCAGGATGGGTACGGGACCTCTGTTACTTCAAACAACATCTACAATATCGGACTCGGTCAGAGCGCAGACTACGGCGGTGGAATCCATCCGGACACTGTCAGAGGATGGGATATCGAGCACAACACCGTTCAGAACACAAATGGGCCCGGTGTACAGCTCGAGAAGGGTAGCTACCACACTGCTCGTTACAATCTCATCATTAATGCAGGACTGCACGCCTACAATGCAGGCCTAATGATTCGTGCAGGCGATGGTGTCAGCATCAACAATAACCTCGTCGAGTACAACACATCCTTTGGCGGGTGGTGGGCATGCAGCCTGCTGGTTCAGCAGAACTCCGGGACGGCTCGAGCGAATAACTTAACCTTCCAGAAAAACATCTGTGATGGTTCAAGCTCGAACACTCAGTTCTATGCTGATACCTTGGCCGGTGGTTCAAACGATGTGCTTACGGACAACAACTTTGGCGTGGCCTATCCATATTATGTTGTTTACGGAGGATCGGTCGCTGCCAGTTATGGCGGGTTTGATGCAGTTCTTGGTTTTGCAAGCAATTCGGTTCAAGGGGATCCGATGTTTGTCAATCCATCAGCAGGCAACTTCACGCTCCAGCCGAACTCTCCATCCATTGGAATCGGAGCGTTTCCTTATCCTTGATTCGTGTCACTCTGACGATTGAGAAAACCCAGCTTGTAACAGCTCCACCCGCCCGGAGATTCGGGCGGGTGGACCTGCTTTTCTAGCCCAAACGCACGCTCTGGGTAGCCGGACGACCTTCCCTTAATAGCAGCTGAGCGTGGGACAAAAGCCGAATTCCCAGGGACTCACCTGTATTTCCATACCATTCGGCTCAGATAAAGGTACGACCGCAAAGCTCCTGAGAGTAAGATCAAGGCGACGAGGGCGCTTCTCATTGTTCAGCACCGCCGCGATACGGAACCATGTCAGGAACAGGCCAAGGCTTCGCAGACTTGTTCACGGCGCTTTGTCTGCGTTTGCCGGCAAGGGCACATCTCTTATCGTCAGTCTGATCACGCTGCCCATAACAATTCGATATCTTGGACCTGTCAAATACGGCATCTGGATCACGATCAGCACCACAGTCCTCATGCTCGGCGTTCTCGATCTGGGTATCGCCAGTACCCTGACCAACTATATTGCCAAGGCGAACGCGACAGACGATCGCGAGATGGCGCGAGACTACTATGCGACCGCGTTCTATATTACTGTCGCCGTCGCGGGCCTGCTCGCAGTGCTGGGCTACGGAGTTTGGTTGCGGGTATCGTGGGGCCGCCTGTTTGGCGTTCCTGATCCGATGCTGGCGCGGCAAGCCGGTCTGTGCGTGGGAATTGCCGTAATCTTCTTCTTATTGAATCTTCCACTTTCGCTCGCTGGCCGCATCTTCAGCGGCTACCAGCAGGTCCAGATATCAAACTACTTTGCCATGATCGGGAGCGTGCTGAGCTTCTTCGCGATAGTGCTGGGTATCAAGGCGCGTTTTACGATCGTCGGTTTGATGGTCTTGTTCTGTGGCGCTGCATTGACCGGCAATCTGTGTCTGAACTTGTGGCTCCTTCTGCGAGACCGACCCTGGATCCGACCTCGTCTCTCGTCTGTCCGGGGCGCGCTCATTCGCGATCTCTTCGGGGAGGGCAGTCGCTTCTTCGTTCTTCAGCTCTCAGGTCTAGTGGTCTTCAACTCGGACAATCTCGTGATCACGCATTACCTAGGTGCAGCCGAGGTTACTCCCTATAGCGTCACAGGCCGCCTGATGTCGTTCGCGGTGACGCTCCAAACCTTGCTGATTCCCGTGCTCTGGCCTGCGTTCTCCGACGCCTTTCATCGTGGGGACTTGCCTTGGTTGCGACGCACCTACAATCGCGTCGCGTCTCTAACCCTGTTCATCGTCTCTATGGTCGCTTTCACCTTCGCATTGGCAGGACGCTGGATCATTCGTCTCTGGGCAACACCGGCCGCGGTTCCTTCTCGATCGCTACTTTGGGTCATGGCATTCTGGGTTCTAATTATGGTTGTCTCCACAAATCAGTCCTGTTTGCTGGCAGCAACGCAACGCATCGGCCTGCAAGCCATCACATCGGCGATAGCTGCCGCATTCAATCTTGCCGCTTCCATCTATCTCGTGCGGTCGTTAGGGTCGGTTGGCGTTGTTCTTGGCTCTATCGCCTCGTACTTGATCTTTGTTATCGTTCCGCAGGGATGGGAGGTCCGCAAAGTGCTAGCAGGTCGTGATAGGGAAGTGGTACACGCGGCTTAGCTACGCGACAGCTCGGGGTCCGGCGGCACAGTCCAATCCTTTGCGGGTACATAGTCAGCGCGTCGCGAGAGACGATGCATAACGTAGGTCGCTGCAACAAGCAAAGGTCGTGCGGCAGGCATCCCGCTTATGCGTGCGACCGCGAGCTTTCGACGCTTGCTCCGGCTCGCACCCGACAAGGATTGGCCGCGAACACGGTAGCGGATCAGAGGTTCAGGCAGGCGGCATTTGCGTACCGAGTGCCATGTGCTAAACCACCAGTCGGCATCTTCCATGGTGGGCAAATCAGGATCGAAGGGATGTTGCAACATCGTCTGACGACGCACCATCCACGCACTTGGCATCGGCAGATGCCGCGCCAGGGCGAAGGCGTAAACTTTGCCGGCCTCGGTGATCAGCATATGATCCACGGCAACGAAGTCCTGCTGTGATCTGCGCAGAAAATCTATCTGCCGTTCCATCTTGGTCGGCAGCCAGACATCATCCCCATCCAGAAAAGCCACGAACTCAGAAGACGCGGCTGCAACGCCCGTATTCCGCACAGCTCCAAGCCAGCCTAGAGGTCGTCGAATCACTTGTGTGCCCGGAAACTCTTCGATCACTCCGTCAATCCAGGAGTTCGAATCCGAAACGACAGCGATGATTTCGCATGGGACGGTCTGGTTGTAGACCGATTGAAGAGTTTCCCGCAGAAAAGGTCGTTCGGCGTCGGTCATACATGTAACGATTGCAGTTGCATCCGGCATCTTGAGTAACCTCGTGGCAGAGATGGCAGATCGATGTATCGGTGAGCAGGGTGGCGAACTGGAAGGAGAGTTCCCTCGGCTGTCCTGGGCTATTCTCCCATGCGACTCGCATCCCAGCGACTCCCAAATACAGCTGAAGTCTTGCTGGTCGCGAAGCTCTGATCGCAAATAAGCCGCCATCTCCTAACGACTCGATAAGCGAAATCTGTTCTAAAGCTTTCGATCTCGATGCTATCCTCAAAGGCAGCGGAACGCGCTGCTCGGCTGAACTCGGTTTTCCGTTAGTTAGGAAATTTCATGTTACGTTTTCTGCTTATTCTCTTTTTGGCGGTTTCAGGTGTGGTCCGTGCCCAGGCCGGGGTAGAATCTGCGGCTGTCCACGATACTTACGTTCTCCAGGCAGGCGACAGCTTCGAGGTGACGTACACGTATACCCCTGAATACAACCAGACGGTTCTGGTGTCGCCCGACGGCGTTGTCGGCCTGACAAGAGTAGGGCCGGTGAACGTGGGCGGTTTAACGATCTCTGCAGCGCGTGCCCGAATCACCGAAGCAGCTTCTCGATCGGGGTTGAATGAACCAGAGGTCTTCATCACCCTTCGCGATTACCTTAGACCTCAGTTCACGGTGCTCGGAGATGTATTCAAACCGGGCAAGTATGACCTTCGAGGACCTTTGCGCGTCGCGGATGGACTGGCCGTTGCCGGAGGCCTCAACCTCAATGCGCGGCATAAGAACATCATCCTGATTCACCCTATCGACGAAACGACCGGCGTCGCTTCCCTCATCAACTACAAGCGACTGGAGAAGGGTAAAGGCGAAGTTACCTTCGATGCACTTCAAGCAGGAGACATCATCGTGGTGCCGTCGTCGAATCTCAGCAAGATCGAGCGTTTGGTCAAGATCGTCAATGTAGGAATCTTCTACAACCCAATCCCCTAATGACACAGATACGAAGACCCGGCTTGGCTGGACTGCGGTCGAACTTGGTGAGCTCACGGCTTGAGGTGAATTCAATTCCCTTGGACTTAGGACGTGCCCGGCCGGCTCGGCAATACTCTGGTTTGTTGACAGAAAAGACGGGCATCGACCATCGGTCAAACCCAGTCCGATACTCCACCTATCTGCTTCTTCTGCTTACGATCTGCTTATACTTCACTCAACACTATCCGCCTTCTGTGATGCAGGGCGGTGGGCTGGATGCGAACTATATAGTAGGCGAGCAACAAGGAAATGCCGGACGGCAGATTTCCTTTCTCGTTCTGGGGTTTGTGGGCCTACTCGGCGTCTACCATGGCTACAAAGGGCCTACTCGGCGTCTACCATGGCTACAAAGAGAAGCAGGGCGCCGTGCCCTGGAACGTCCGCATGCTTGTGCCGATCGCACTGCTTCTCGGATGGTGTGCCCTTAGTCTTTTCTGGAGCGACATGTGGATGGTCGCTGCCAAGCGACTGTTTGTCGTCGGTCTTATGTTCCTGGGCGGCTTTGGGCTGGCGCTTTCGTGGACAAGCATCGAAATCCTAAAATTTATAGCTCTAAGCAGCGCTATTAACCTTTCCATCGGAGTTTTCGACGAAGTTACAGGTGGGTACTTCGCGCCGCTCTCCGGAGCTTACCGCTTTACAGGCACTTTGACTTCCAACGAAGAAGGCTATCTGTGCATGGTGCTGGCCGTCGCCTCAGCATGCGTGGCCCGGATGCTAAGTAACGGCAGATCGACAAGTTTGTTCTACCGTTGTTTGGCATGCTACGGTCTGGTGTTTATGTTACTCACCCGTTCCAGGGGTGCTCTTACTGCTCTAGCAGTCGCGTGTTTCCTCTACTTCTTTGTTGTCCTGGATATCCGGAGAAAGGTGCTTACTACGCTGTTGCTGGGAACGACCGGCCTAGTGCTGATGGGGACTGGCATTCTTCCGGTCATTCTCGATACTCTAAACAGAGGAGGAGAAGGAAGCCAAAGCTTCACCGGGAGGACGCCCCTGTGGGCAGAGTTGATGGGCTACGTGAAAGATCGACCATGGCTGGGCTATGGATACGAGAGTTTCTGGACCGTGGCCACCATCGACGACATCTTCAAGCATCAACATTGGGCTACCAATTCCGCACACTCGGAGTACATCGAAAGCATGCTGACGATCGGAATCATCGGCATGGTGCTGCATACCGGCGCCCTTCTAATCGGTGTGATCGAAGGAACGCGGCTCTTTCGATCGACGCAAAATCTGGCCTGCTATCTCGCGGCGAGTCTCTGCGCGATTTATCTTGTCGGTGGATATCTCGAGGCGCTTCTTATCGTCAAACCCTCGATTGTGACCTTTTACCTGGCTTTGCTGGTCTGTGTTCTGATAGTTTCCGGGAAATCTGCAGCAGCGTCAGTTCCTGGAAAAATCGCAGCGACTCCCCTTCCCATCGGCCGTAAGTCCACCATCGGCGGGAGGGCGTGAGATCGCCTTTCAGAAGATCGATCAAGCCGACTTCCCGGCGAGTTTCTCAATCCTTCGAAACTTCGTCTTTTCTCGCACCGCGCGGCGCACTCTCTGCGCGAGTCGCTTCGGCGATAAAAGAGCGGCGAAGGCAAGTCTTATAGTTCCTCTAATTCTAGATCCACTTAGAAGCTGCACCATGGCCTTGCGATACTGCATGCCTGAGAGCAGATCCATCCGTTCGATCGAGCGGACCCAAAAAGAACGCCGCCCCTGCCGAGCACGGAAGTCGTCAAAGCTGCTCTCCGTATGACCTCGCTCGCGAAGGTGCGCGCACTCGATCGCATGCGAGTAACGATCGAGCAATGTCTGCGCCTGCTGGGCGTTTGTGCTTGTGGAGTGCAGCCTGTAATGCGATAGCACATCATCGAGGTTGGCGACTCGGGTCTGCTCGGTCATGCGTAGAAACAGGTCAAGATCTTCGCCGGCGCCGTTGATACGAAAGGCTCCCGTGCGTTGGAATACGGAGGTGCGAAACATAAGTGTAGAGTTGGCCACGGCATGGCGACCCAGCAAAAGGTCGCGCCGGATCTGATCGTGATCGAGAGCCAACGGCGGTGTCGAGCCCGGCCTTCCAGCCTCGCCAATGTAGGCGAATCGAGTTCCCAACATGCCGACCAGAGGGTGTTGATCCATATAGGCAACCTGGCGTTCAAATCGATGTGGCAGAGGTACATCATCTGCATCGACGAACGCCAAATATTCGGTGTTACACGCCTCGATAACTCTGTTGCGGGCTGCGCCTTGCCCTTGACGACCCTCCATCCGCAGCACGGTCAACCGTGGGTCTTCGATGGAGTGGAGATACTTCAGGGAAGCGTCGGTCGAGCCATCGTCGACCACAAAGATCTGAA
The DNA here is from genome assembly GCA_965277145.1 of Acidobacteriaceae bacterium. Classification (GTDB taxonomy): domain Bacteria; phylum Acidobacteriota; class Terriglobia; order Terriglobales; family Acidobacteriaceae; genus Edaphobacter. Next base: position 3,267,169 of record OZ255717.1, on the reverse strand, counting down.
AGTCGCGAAAGGTCTGATGGAGCACGGCCGAGACGGCTTCCTGGAGATACGGCATGGCGTTATACACTGGCATAACGACCGTAAGTCGCGCGGTTGGCTGCACTCTGTCACCTTAGCAGAACGCGAACCGAACGAGTCTACTTATTCTGAAGCCGTGATGAGTCGGCTTGTATCAGCTTCTGTGAAGCACAGTACACTCTCGTATAATCAACGCGGTAATAGAGATTGTTTGGCCTCCCCATGTCGCGAGATGTCAAAGGTGCAGCGGCTTTGAGGGGCAATGGCGCTCTGAGGTCATGGATGGATGGCTCGTAAATTGAAGGTCTTGATCTACCAAATTGGAAGTCTGGGCGATACGGTTATCTCTATGCCGTGTTACCGGGAGATCGCACGTCGTCATCCGGATGCGGAGCGGTATCTGCTCACGAACTTTCCCATCGGAACAAAGATGGTACAGGCGGAGGCTCTGCTGCGGCCCTGCGGTCTGATCGAGGGGTCGGTGGAGTACCCAATGCCACTTCGCGATGCAAAGGAGATGGCCAAGCTCTATAAGAAGCTTCGAGCTCTCAAAATTGACATCCTGTACTACCTGACTCCGGAGAAAAGCTTCATCAATCTGGTAAGGCACTGCACCTTCTTCAAGGTCTGCGGAGTTCAGAAGATTGCCGCGGTTCCGTGGTCACGCGACCTCCGATACCCACGTGAAATCGTTCCGGGGCAGATTTGGGAGTCCGAGGCCTCGCGCCTCTTGCGGACACTTAACCCCGATCGAAGCCCCGGTCCTCCCGAGCCGGCCGACCGATCACTTAACCTTACGGAAGAGGAGACAGCGGCGGCCGCCCGCCTGATCGGCGAGATGCCTGGCGTGAGTCGCTTTGTTGCCCTCTCGGTCGGTGGCAAGGTGCCGATCAACAACTGGGGCGATGAGAATTGGGCCGCGGTGTTATCCGCGATGTCTGCCGCAGACCCGGATCTGGGGCTCGTTTTGGTGGGATCGGCGGATGAACGCGAGCGAAACGACCGCCTTGCCGAAGCCTGGGCAGGGCCAAAATTGAACTCCTGTGGCCGCCTGACACCACGGGAGACAGCGGCTCTGATCCAGCGGGCCGAGATGTTTTTGGGCCACGATACCGGCACGCTACATCTCGCGGCGGCGGTGGACACACGCATCGTCGGTGTCTACAGTGCACGAAATCCACCTGGAAAATGGTACTCCGATCGGCCTGCAGATCAGTTCTTCTATCATAAGCCTCCGTGTTTTTACTGTGAATTGGAGAAGCCGGCCGAGTGTCCGCACGGGCTGGTCTGTATGACCGCGCATCGACGGGAGGAGGTCGCTGCAGCAGCACAAGGAGCAATCGCTAGAACGGTGCGCGGCAGCCCAGGTGCGAAACATGCTGCGGCCGTCTAATCCCCGGGAGGCACTGCTATCCCGCTTTAGAGGCATGCCCCGCAGTAACTAAGATGTAGTAAACAGGTGGTGATCGTGAGTGCGCGGATCTAGGGTACGCAGCTGTGGCTGGTATGATCAACAATTAAGAACTTAATGCAGCGTACTTGGTGCAGCGCGGAATCGCTGACAGGCGGCTCTTTGTTCGGTGCACGTACTAAGTCCCTTCCTCAAGGGAAGTTCTCATAGGAGTAACTGGATGAGTATTGCTGTAATTACGGGTTCTGCAGGTCTGATTGGTTCGGAGGCTAGCGTATTTTTTGCAAACCTCGGATTTGAGGTAGTTGGCATAGAGAACGATATGCGGCGTGAATTCTTCGGCGCGGAAGCGTCCACCGCGTGGAACCAGCAGCGTCTGAAAGAGGAGCTAGGATCAAGGTATCGTCATGAAAACTTCGATATCCGCGATCGAGAGCAGGTCGAACGCTTGTTTGCTGATCTCGGAAAAAATATCGCTCTGGTGATCCATACGGCCGCGCAGCCCTCTCACGATTGGGCTGCACGCGATCCGCACATGGACTTTTCGGTCAACGCAAATGGCACTTTGAATCTGCTGGAAGCCACACGGAAGTTCTGTCCAGACGCGGTCTTTATCTTTACCTCAACGAATAAGGTGTATGGAGATACGCCGAATCGATTACCCCTGATAGAACTCGAGACGCGTTGGGAGATTGACCCCTCGCACAAGTACGCGATCGGTATCGATGAGGAGATGTCGATCGACCACACGCTGCACAGCTTGTTTGGCGCATCCAAAGTAGCAGCGGATGTACTCGTGCAGGAGTATGGCCGATACTTCGGGATGAAGACAGCATGCTTCCGCGGCGGTTGCCTGACCGGGCCGAATCACAGTGGCACCGCGCTCCATGGATTTCTAGCCTACCTCATGCGCTGCACAGCCACAGGCCGGCCCTACACCGTGTTTGGCTATGGCGGTAAACAGGTACGCGACAATATTCATAGTGCCGACTTGATCGACTGCTTCTATCACTACTACAAGAATCCAAGGAGCGCAGAGGTCTATAACATCGGAGGCGGACGGTTTAGCAATGCGTCCATGCTGGAGGCAGTTACCATCTGCGAAAAGGTCGCCGGCAAGAAACTAAATCAGACTTACAAGGAAGCCAATCGCATCGGAGATCATATCTGGTGGATCAGTGACACCGGCAAATTTTCCCGACACTATCCTGACTGGAAGCAGAAGTATGATGTCGCCGCTATCCTGCAGCAGATCTTCGATAACAACGCAGACCGATGGGCAAGTGAGCCGGCGTGATTAATCAAGGAAAGCAGAACTTACTTGGCGTTGGCATCAGCGCGGTGGACTACGAGTTTGCGGTCGCTTCGATCATTGAGCACGCAAAGCTCGGTCAGCGATGCGCCACGACCGCGCTGGCCGTTCATGGCGTTATTACAGGTGCGCTAGACCGCGTCCATCGGTACCGACTCAACACGTTTGATCTCGTGACTCCAGACGGCCAGCCAGTGCGCTGGGCCCTGAATCTGCTCTATGGGACCAAGCTGCGCGACCGGGTCTACGGTCCGAACATGACGTTGATGGTCGCGCAAGAAGCGGCGCGGCAGGGAGTTCCGGTGTTCTTTTACGGAAGCAAGCCGGAGGTCCTGGATCGACTTTGCACGCGCATGAAGGAGCTTTGCCCGGGTCTCCAGATCGCCGGTGCGCGGCCTTCACAGTTCCGCAAACTGTCGGCCGAGGAGCAGATGGCTGCGGTAGCGCAGATTCGGAGCTCCGGCGCAAAGATCCTATTTGTTGGTCTCGGATGTCCACGGCAAGAGGTCTTTACCTACGAGATGAGTCAGCATCTCCAGATGCCCGTGCTGGCCGTGGGAGCCGCATTCGACTACTACTCGGGTCTGCTCAATGAACCACCAGCTTTCGTTCAGCGCCTCGGTTTGCAGTGGCTTTACAGGCTTTGCCAGGAGCCGCGACGATTGTGGCGACGGTACCTTTTCACGAATAGCCAGTTTGTCGGGCTTTTTGTCGCACAATGGTTGCGAATCTGGCGACCAAGTCTCGGCAACGCGGACAAGCCCCTCACAGAGGTCAGATTCGGCTAAGGCGCCACAAAACAGTTCTCAGCGGCTGGTTCTATGTCATTCGCTGACGAAGTGGAGCTCTCCTAGAGCAACAGCGCTGTAAGCGCAATAACTTGCTGTAGGATTAATCTAACTCCTTGTATGACTCTTGATTTCTTGCCACTTCGGGAAGACTGGCCTGAACGTTTCACCGAAACCAAAACTTTCTCCGGTGCGGCCGCCCTCGGTGCGCTCCGTGAACTCGCGGGGTCACGACTGTCCTTTGTTCAGGTAGGCAAGTTGGACCGTGCCATCACCCAAGCGCTCGAGCAGGATGGCGGACGCGCTGGTCTTTCTAGTCTTCGACTTGCGCTGATCGGCTCCGCGACCACCTCGCATCTGGCTCCTGCGATCCGCGTCGCCGCGTTTCGGCGAGGTCTTCTGGTGGAGGTATATGAAGGCAATTACGGGATGTACATGCACGAGCTATCCGATCCCGGATCTGCGTTACATGCCTTTAAACCGGACGCACTCCTGATTGCTCTCGATGCGCATCATCTGGCCGACGCTCCTGGAGCGAGTGCGGCGGGCGCCTTGTCGCTGATGGAGCAGTGCTGGGATCTAGCCGCTAGGCATCTCCAGTGCATCGTGCTGCAGCAGACGGTGTTGCCGGTATTTCCGCCATACCTCGGGAACAATGAGCAGCGACTTCCTGATTCACCCGCAAGTATCGTGGACGAAATAAATGCTGAACTTAGAAAAAGAGCGGATGCGGCTGGTGTACATCTACTCACATTGGATAGTTTCTGCCGAACGGAGGGACTAGCTGCCTGGTATGAGCCGGCTCTCTGGTATAAGTCCAAGCACGAGGTGCATCCTCGTGCATCAGTCGTCTATGGTGATCAGCTGGCACGTGAGTTAGCCGCCCTGCGCGGATTATCTTCGAAGTGTCTGGTGCTCGATCTCGACAATACCTTGTGGGGTGGAGTCATCGGAGATGATGGTCTGGAAGGAATTGTTCTAGGTCAAGGAAGCGCGGTCGGTGAAGCGCACCTTCACTTTCAGCGGTATTGTGCGGCGCTTTCGTCCCGTGGCGTTATCCTGGCGGTATGCTCAAGGAACGATGAGGCGAATGCACGACTTCCTTTTGCGAAACACACGGAGATGGTTCTTCGCGAAAATCACATCGCGTGCTTTGTTGCGAACTGGCAGGACAAGGCCTCTAACTTGCGTCAGATAGCCACGACGTTGAATATAGGCATCGACTCTCTCGTCTTCGCTGACGACAACCCAGCCGAGCGTGCACTTATTCGCAAGGAGTTACCGCTGGTGCAAGTACCTGAGCTACCCGAGGATCCGGCGCTCTACGCCGATACTATAGCCAGGGCTGGCTACTTCGAGGGTCTGCGAGTCACATCAGAGGATAAGGAGCGCAGGCAACAGTATCAGGCTAACTCCGAACGCGCACGGATGCGGGAGCAGGTAACCGATGTCGAGGGCTATCTGAAAAGCCTTAGTATGGAACTCATGGTCGAACCTTTCAGTGAACTCGCGCTGGCACGAACGACGCAGTTAATCAACAAGACGAATCAGTTCAACTTGACCACGCGACGGTATACAGAGGCTGAAGTCCACTCCCTGGCCACTTCTTCGGAAGTGATTACCCTACAAGCGCGGCTGACCGATCGGTTTGGGGATAATGGCACGATTGCTGTGTTGATAGCCAGAGTAGGGACAGATCGCGAAGCTGTGATCGATACCTGGCTCATGAGTTGCCGGGTTCTTGGTCGTCGCGTCGAAGAAGCTTGCCTTAACGTGCTGGTCGGCGCCTGTCAAGATCACGGTGTAACACAATTGATAGGTGAGTATAGGCCGACAGAAAAGAACGGGATGGTTCGTGACCATTATTCTCGGTTGGGTTTTTCGGCACTTTCGTCTGAGGGCCCTTCCGCTGAGCAGAGATTCAAACTCGAACTAGATTCGTACCAACAAAAGCCGGTCCCGATCAAGGTATCTCAACTTCTCGCGCCGGTTCACGCCTAAGTTGCCGTTTGGCAGGAGCGTTTCTCCAATGCAGCAGGAAGAAATCTATCGACGTCTTACCTCGATCTTTCACGACACATTTGACGATGACGCTATCGTGTTGTCGCCGAACACAACGGCGCATGACATCAAGGGTTGGGACTCCGTAAACCATATCAATTTGATCGTGGCAATCGAGCAAGAGTTCCATATCAAGCTCAAAACGGCTGAGTTGGAGTCGTTGAAAGATGTCGGCGAGATGGTCCGCCTCATCGAGGTTAAGACGCTGTGACGTGCAGATCCGACCGGCTCACGACCTCAGACGCAGGTGTGTCTCCTATGTCTAGAATCCAGCAGAACGGGTCTTCGGGCGAATGTGAGATGACGTCTTACCTGCAATCGGAACGTCGGCTAGATTTGTCCTGAGGTGGATCATCTATCCTCCTCTGCCGGCGAGTATTGTCCGCAGGGGGACGACAACCGCGGGCGATACCCTGATGCTTCAGAACGCATGACTACATGTCTGACATATGCTCGCATCAATCCACCCAGCCGTGAGTGGGTCGATCGTTTTAGCACGAGGCACGGCGTCGAGGGCACGCATGTACTCGTCGACGTGACACCGGTCCCCGATTGCAATCCCGCTCAGACAACGTGCATGCCGGAGTTTGCTCCGGGCACTGGCATCACTGACAATCGTCTACACATCTTTCCGACTCATTGGTACACGCAAAGCGGTCACTTCCCACCTGGGATTGTCAGAAGTCTAGAGGCGTCTTACCGCCAGTATTGCAGATCAGATCAACGCGCAGCAGAAGGCCGGGCCGATTCCGCTAAGAAATGCTCTTCCCCTCCAACGCCTTTATTCTCCTGTCCCTACCCATATCGCTTTTAGGCTTCCAGACTGCAAGTCGATGTGGCCGTGTGCCGCTGTTCTCGTGGCTCGCGCTTGCATCGCTCTTCTTTATTGGGATCCTCCTTATGTTGTTCTTCTACTTGCATCCATCGTAGTATGGGGACTACCTAGTACCCAAGAGATTCTAGATCAGATCGAGAAAGGCGCATGCCGTCACTCGAGTCTGCTGCCGCATCTCTACTGCAAACCTAACCTAGCGTGGGCGGCCGGTTTATGTGTTCTTCTCGATGCATCCCTGATGTTAAATCTCTGAAGGCTCATCGTTTCTGTACTATCAGTTCTAAGCGGATACTCTAGATCTCGATCACCCCGGGTATGCTGCCTAGCCGAGTCCCAGGCGTCTGATAGGCGCCTACCACTCGCCTATAGAGATCCTCGGCACGCTGCGTACGCGGACCCCAAGCCAGCTTACGAGCTGCGTTCCAGCCGGCAATCGACATCGCTTCTCTCGCTTGTGGAGGTGATAGAGCAAACGTCTCAATTGCCTGTGAAATCGCTCTGATCGTAGTAGCTTTATCGGAGACCGGAACCTTAATTCCGGCTTCAGAGGGAACCAGGGAATGCGCTCCCTGGTGATCAAGTGTAATGATCGGCAGGCCGAGTGCCATGGCCTCGAGTAGCTGGGATCCCATGGAGTCTCGCAGGCTGTTGAAGAGAAAGGCATCATGAATCTGATAAGCTTCTCGGACCTCCGACCACGAGGAGCGCTTGCCGCTCCAGATTACCTTGTCACCGAGCCCTTTCTCCATGATCATCTGTTGCACGACGTTTTCGGGTAGGCCGTCACCTAGAATCGTGAGAGTAAAATCCACCTTTGTTTGAGCAAGAGCATCGAGAGTAAGTGCTAAAGCTTTTCTGGGTAACATGCGACCAACCCAAAGGAGACGCAACGGGCCTTTCTGCTCAAGAAAACGTCTCGGAGTTTCTGCAAAGTATGCTTCAGGCAAGCCTGTATCCATACTCAGAACGGCATCTTTCCTGCCGAGCCTTCGCATCAATGAGAGTGTCTCATCGTTGGTAGCAAGAACCGCGGCCATACGACCCACCCAATATCGGTGAAGCGGAGAGTACGGAAGCATGAGAGTAGTTATGGTTCGAGTTAATTCTTTTCTCTGGTCGGCGCCAAAGTAGGATCGCATGCTATGCGGCGAGGTCTGACCACCACCGACCGGCCCAAAGATGACAGGGATCTTAAGTCTCCATAGCTGTGACGGAACGTGAATGCTGCCATAGGTAACATGGTGTACGACGTCGAAGGGATTGGATCCGTGCAGGTGCCGGGCAGCTTTGAGCGCAGCAAACTGCCAGGCCAGATAGTGGAACCCGCCGCCTTCGTACCCGACCTTTCGCGCTGGTTCTACAAAAGAAAATGTGAGACCTGGCACGGGCGAGGTCTGTAACTCTGCCTCGATCAGGTCTCGACTGCTCGCGACAGTAAGCACGTGGACCCGCAATCCGCGGGCTGCTAGGTTTGTGGCCCAGCCCCAACCATTGCCTGCCTCCGTTCCGCTGCCGGGCCTACATGCGTAAGCCGATAGAAGGACATGCATGCCGGCGCCCTCCTCCTTTCTAAATCTCAAGTTACTGATAGGCTTCAATGCCACGCGCGGCAGAAGTCGTTTGAAGGGTGAAGCCGCCATGACTTGGATCAAAAGATCGCGGGTCACCTCCACACTTTCCGTCGACGTGCCTACAACGGAATCAAATCAGCATACGTGGCCGCGTGAACTAGGTTGAGAAGGATGAAGTTAGGAGCGGCAATACCGAAGCCGCTATCGAAGAAGACGTTCCGGTGTTGTTCGCACCTTGATCGGCAAGAACTCCATTCCGGAGGCCGGAGTTCACAATGAGGTTATAGCGAGCGACACTGCCTGAACCTTTCTCAATCTGAATCCCGTCGCCGCTGACGTTGCGTATGTGTTTAGCTCCATGTCAACACCCGCTACGGTGTCGGCGTGGATGCCTCGCCATAGTCCTGAGAGGAACCCACTCCACCCTCGTGCGAAGGTCCATTGCGGCGTGGGTAGTCTGAGTTCTGGAAGGACGGCAAATCTGAACTCTGAGAGGGCGGCAGAACCAAACTTTGAGAGAACGGCAGATCCGAACTTGCCGCAATCAAGTGGCTTCTTCGAGCAGACTCGGTAGAAGTCATCCTACTGATGTCGGGAGCACGCGTATCTACTTCCGCGTGGCCTAACGCGAGGGAAAAAGCCAGACCTAAAACCATAACTGATACTAACTGGATCAAGGTTTTGCCGGAATGGGAATAAAGCTCAAAAAGCGAGAAAGTTTTTGACGAACAATCGCGCAGAATCGGGCAGAGACGATGGATCCGGCGCACTATATCAATATGCGGCATGGAGGTGCGGCCCTGAGTCGAGAACCGGCCGCAGCACCAACGGAAGCGGGACGCTTTCGGGTCTCTTATGTTAGACTGCTGTGTCGGCCATCATGGGTCTCGTGTTGCCTCAGCAGGCCGCCCATTTAGGCGCGACTGCAAAGGAACTTCGCTTTGTAAAAGTGTGTTTTCGTAGCTAGGATTCTGTCATTGGTTCCACAGGCATTTGGTTGAGGGAGCCCCGAGATAACGCGATGACTGCGGCAGGGAACTTACTTCGGATCGTTTTGGCGTGCGTCATTGCAATCGAGGCGGTGGGGTGCTCGTCGTCTTCGGGCGGCTCCGGCTCGGGCGGGTCCGGCGGTGGTGGCGGGACCGCACCCCCTGTTCCGCCGGCTGTTTCTCTGACAGGAAACTATCGGTTTCAGACTTCGTCTACCGGAACGGTTCCGTTCAACACGCTCTCGGGCTTCGTCAACGAAGCAAATGCATCGACGGACGGCTCGTACGCAATAACAGCCTCTCTGCAAGTCCAATCCAACGCTTGTTTCGCAGGCATCAAGGTGCTCGATCTCGGGGGATTCAGCAAGTCGCCGTTGTCCGAGCTCACGGCTTTCCCGTACGACTCACAAACGGTCACCCTCAACTTGAGTCAGAACTGTACAGGGGTGTCGCTTTGCGGGTCGTATACGGTGGCCGGTGGCTGCGCCGACAAGGCATCCGGAACCATCGTTGGAACCAAGTACGCTACCCTCTCGGGCACATTTCAAACTGATGCGAGCGCCTCTCCTGCACTCCACATCACAATCAAACAGACGTCTCAGGGTACGGGGCAGGGTAGCTTCCAGGTCTCCGGGTCCATGGCTTTCACAGGGGCTGCGTGCCTAACCTCGGGCACGATCGATGAAGTTCAGAGCTCACTGTCGGGCAACTCGCTCCACCTCGTTGCGGCAACCGATTCCACGAGTGGCGCGCCACTCACCCTGGACGGCACCATCGATCCAGGCGCCACAACCCTGACGGTAAACAGTATCAATCTCGCCGGAAGCAACTGTCTGGATTCGTTCAACGGATCCAGGCTCTCGCTGACGCAATAACGCTTCTGCTGAAAACGCACCGAATTGACGGACCACAATGCAACTCCCCGACAGAGAAGCGACGCACACAAAACGAAAGGTCAATCTGATCTCTCGCTCGACAGGGCTCGCCCGAGCCATCGCGGCAACCGTGGCTACGTTGGCCATGGCGGGCTGCGGCGTGCTCGGCTACACCATCAACTCCGCTCCGGTGTCGCCAGGCAGCAGCATCCTGACGGGCAACTGGGAGATTGCTGTTACAACCACGTCCGGAACGTCGCCGTTCTCGGACCTCGCCGGTTCTATCTTGCAGGAGGCTCCGCCGGCAAGCGGTCCCAGTCCTGTTGTGGCGGAGTTGCAGGCAGTCGCTCCAACGTCATGCTACCTGGGTCTCGCGACGGTGCCTCTTCAAGGCAATGTTTCGACAACCTCCTTGTCGCTGGTCTCTCTGTCGGTTGCCGGGCAGTACCTCACGCTTACTGGAGGGAATGGAACCACGGCTGACAATCTTACGGGCACCTTCTCGATCTCTGGCGGCTGCTCCGACGGTGTAAAGGGAAAGCTGGCGGGGACCAAGATCGCGGCGATGTCGGGAACGTACGCGGGTGCATGGAACGCAGGATCGCCCTCGGGCAGAACGATAAGCCTTACTCTGGCTCAGGACTCCTTTTCGGACGGCCTGGGGTACTTCCACGTCGGAGGCTCGGCAACCTTTAGCGGCGTGTCCTGCTTCAACGGAGGGACAGTACAAGCGATCGAGAGTACCATCGCCGGGCAGCACGTTCTGATAACCGTCGCCAGCAACGAGACCGGCGGGTCGACGGTCACCTTAGCGGGTACCTTGGATCGCGCAGCAAAGACGCTCACGCTGACTTCAATTCAGGTAGTTTCAGGAAACTGCTCAAGTTCGGCGGGAACCGCGACGCTGACTTCATAGCGTACGCGGTCCCATCGAACTTCACTGCAGAAGGTGGCTCTCAAGTAGGCTAGTTCTGAGGAAAGGCTCCAATCCCGCTGGCAGGCGAGTTGGCTTGGAGCGTGAAGTTCCCCCCAGCCGGATTGACAAAGAGCGGGTCGCCCGGAATGCTTCCCGTGATCGGCGCGGAAAGGTTGCCGTAGCTGGAGTAGATCGTCTGCCCAAGGATCACCCAGTAATTAGCCGACACACCGAAGTTGTTGTTCGTGATGCTGTTTCCGGCGCCGTTCCAGCCTGCATCGGCGTAAACCTGCGTGTTCGAGATTGCTCCCGCGCAGATATTCTTGCGGAAGGTGATGTTGGTCGCTGCCACAGCGCCGGCGTTCTGCTGGATCTCCAGGTTGCACGCCCACCATCCACCGTACATCGTGTTGTATTCGACCAACACGTTGCTGACGCTCGATCCATCGCCTGCGCGGATCACCAATCCTGCCTGGTAGGGAAGCTGGCCGCCGTTCACGATAAGGTTATAGCGAGCTGTGTTATTGGAGCCCTTCTCGAGGTTGATCCCTGCCGCGTTTATATTGCGGATGGTGTTGTGCTCGATCGTCCAACCGGTGACCGTGTCGGGATGGATGCCTCCGCCATAGATCTGCGACTGACCAATTCCGATGTCGTGGATGTTGTTGTAGCCGATATAGGTTCCGGCGCCGTCCGTCGCGTCCCCCGAGTAGCCCTCGATAGCGTCGCTCCAGGTGTTTTGACTATAGGCAGTGTTGTAGATCTTGCTGAGATCATAAAACTCGTTGTTCACAATGTAGGCTCCTGTCGCACCCGGGCCGGCGAGCGCGATGCCGTTGGCGCCGCTGCCTTTGAACGTGCTGTTGCGAACGGTCGGACCAGCCGGCAGCGTGCCCGGGTACGGCTGGATGTAGAGCTCGTTGGAGTATCCGGCGGTAAAGGTATCGGTTTCAAAGTCCCAGTGATCGCAGGACCTTACGCTCTGTCCGCAGAACACGTTGTAGGTACGGCCCCCCTGAAACTGCAAATTCTGGAAGGTAATGTAAGAGGCGCCCGAGCTGGTCACGGCGGAGTCCCGCTGCGGGACTTCCACCAGATTTGTCGGGTTCTGCGCGGAGTAGACGTACAGTCTGGACCCGTCCCAGGAGAATTGATTTGCCGCTGTAATCGCTCCGACGGAGTTCACCGGCGTACCGGCCTGTCCGCTGAAGTTAATCAGCTTCGGGTCCGCCGTTTGGCCGCGGTACCAGACGTTGCTGGGAATCCCGCCGCTAAAGGTGCCGACATTGGCCGAGGTGGACATCTTCACGTCATCAAAGTAGATCGTTCCGCCCGGCGCAACCGCCCCGCCGTAGCCCAGGTTGCCCAAGGACACCGCGTCGATGCCCGCGTCGGCGCTGGTGTCGATGTTGTTCAGCTGCGAGAGGAGATTGCCGTTGAGGTAGACCGTTCCTCCACCGTTCGTGCTGGAGATGGCAATGTCGATCTCGAGTTCATTCCACTGTCCGGCGACGTAGCCGGTCAGCGGCGTGGGGTTCAGGATCCGCAGCGAGTGCTCCGTGTCGTAGAAGTCGATCGCATTTGGCGTGCCGGTCCCGTCCGTCGTCAGGGTGGCGAATCCCACCTGAGTTCCGCCGCTGGTGAGATAAAGCATCCGGAGAGCATTGTTCGCCTTCAGGCTGCCCGCGGGCGCAAGGAAGTACCACCGAACCGAAAGCGTGCCGTTACGGCCGGGAGCAGCGATGCTGCGCGTCACCCAACCGCGCGTGTCGCTCCCGTTGGCCGAAGTCAGGGCCATCGAAGTGGCGCCGTGATTGGATCGGGCGGTCGAGAGGTTCACGTAACTGTCGTTGTTGCTTGTGCTCGCCGAGGTCCAGTCGCTGAACCCTGGAGCCTCAAAGCCGGAACAAAAGGCTGGAGCCGAACACGTCTCCTGCGCCGCGACACCGGTCCCCCGGGTCCATCCGGAGACCGTATCGGCCGCGCTGATGATCGGCTGCGCCCCGCTGCCGTACGACGTAAAGGTGATCGGGGCGCCCGAAGTCCCCGAGTGAGAAACCGTGAGGACCTCGTGCCACTCGTCGCCTGCCTTGAAGGCCACCGTTTGCCCACTCGTCAGAGCGAGCGAGTTGACCTTCGCGATCGTGGCAAAAGCAGCGGTCGGGCTATCGCCGCGGTTTGCGTCGTTGCCATTCACATTGTCGACGTAGAAGGTCGAGATGTGGCCGTTGTTACTAACCAGAGAAACGCTGGCGCTGGCCGATTTGCTGCTATCGGCAACGCTGGTGGCGGTCACGGTGACAGTCTGCGCGGCGGAAATCGTCGCCGGTGCGGTGTACAGACCACCGGAAAGGGTGCCGACCGCAGGGCTGAGCGTCCAGGTCACGGCCGTGTTCGTCGTGCCTGTTACCGATGCTGTGAACATCTGCGTCGACGAGGAGGTCAGGGTAACCGTCCCGACGTTGAGGGTCACGCCCACCGGAGGCGCCAACGAAATGCTGGCGCTCGCCGACTTCGTGCTATCGGCAACGCTGGTGGCGGTAACAGCGACGCTCTGCGCGGCTGAAATCGTCGCCGGTGCGGTGTAGACGCCGGCGGTCGAGATGCTGCCCACAGCCGGGTTCAAGGACCAGGCGACCGCCGTATTCGATGTGCCCACCACGGCCGCCGTGAACGCCTGTGTTCCGGAAGCGGTCAGGGTTGCGCTGCCCGGGGTCACGGCCACACTTACCGGAGGTGCCAGCGTGATGCTCGCTCTGCCCGAGTTGGCAGCGCCAGTCAGGGTGGTTGCCGTCACCGTGACCGTCTGCGCAGAACTGATCGAGGACGGCGCAATGTAGAGGCCGGCCGAGGAGATGGTGCCGATGGCCGGGCTCAGCGACCAGGCAACGGCCCGTTGCTGGATACCTCCCATCGCGGCCGTGAACTTCTGCTGTTTCGTTGCGGTGAGCGTCAGGGCTCCGGGCGTCACGACCAGGGGTAAGGAGCTGAGATTAAAAGTTCTGGAGGCTACCGCGCTGCTCAGGCCGCCCTTGACCGCCACGGCCTGGATAGTCTGAGAGCTGGAGAGAGCGATCGGTGCCGAGTACAGAAGGGAGGATGCTGTCGGAACACTCCCGTCCACGGTATAGAAAAGCAGCGAGTCCGGCGAGCCCGCGGTGATGGTCACGGTTTGGCCGATGATCCCGGTGTCAGGCGAAATAGAGGGTTCTGCCGGGACTGACAGAACCGGAAGCGCCCAGTCCGCGGGACGTGCGAGGAGATCTGGACCGAAGGCTCCGGTCGACGGTACGAGGCTGTAGATCTGCTCAACATTGCGCGCGGGGTTCTGCGAAATCGCGATCGCCGCGGCCAGCGTATCTGTTGGCGCCGCGGAGCCTTCGGAAGCTGCGGTCAAAAACAGCCGGCCACACGCACTTCCATCCCCGGCCCGGCCGCCGGTCGAGTCCACGCAGCCTGCCAGGATGTTTGCCAGCGTATGGAGCTTGGCCGTCGGTGGGACCTCGCCGGTCACCAGCATGGGACCGGGAGCCGTTCCGTCTGCCACGTTGACGAGCTTGCCCATGCTCTCCTCCGCCGCGTCGAAACCCTGCACGTCCATGTTGCCGAAGCCAATCTGCGACGCGGATCGAGCGTACGCTGCCAGAGGCCAGATCGAGCCCACCGTCGTGATCTCATTGATCGTCGCAAAAGACACCTTGGAGAGGTCTCCGCAGGCACCCAGGTTGGCCATCAGAGCAATCGAAGAATTCTCGACACCGGCGGAAAGTCCCGGGTTACCACCCGTCGCAACGAGGTACACCGGAGAACTCGCGAGGGGACAGGCGACCGGTCCCGAGATGGTGAATCCACCATCGCTGCCGGTCTGAACGGGATGCGCGAGAAGCGCCTTCGACGAAGATCCGTTGCCGGTCGAGCCCGCCGCGTACATCTGCACCATCGAGCCCGCGATCGTGTGCTGCCCGCCCCGCACCATGCCTTGAATGCTCACCGTGCTCGCCGGGTCGAGAAGGCTCTTCTCCAGAGAACCGCAACCGACGAGTAGAAATAAGGGCAACACACCCAAAACCATAACCAAAGATACTTGCCAGCCGTTCAAGCGATGCAATGTGATTCCTCGAGTAAAGGTCGATCGTTGATGAGATCGTCTGTTCTCGATTAGTCTGCTTGCTCGGGCGCGGGTCCTTCATCGCGCAAAAGTCGCAGCGACCTATGCCACATTTGCCGGGCGATTTGGCGGGGATGGGGGAGCGATCGATGTCTACGACGCCTCCACATCGCCGTTTCGACCCTACGCGCGGAAAGATTTGCCGTTAAAACGGCCAAGCGATGGTGTGGTTCAGTTATTCGGAGACGAGGAGAGGGATGTCAACAGTGTGCATTGCGCCCGTGGAGGCTCCGGTCGCCGAGACGCGGAAGATGTAGCTGCCCGGGGCGGTCGAGGAAGGATATTTTCCGGAACATCCACTCGCCGAGCCGAGCAGAAGCACACCCAAGGCTGCGAGAAGGAAGGGAAGTTGCTTCTTTCGGCGTAGAAGCCCAAGCAGAGCGAGCAGGCCGGCGGGGACGGCGGCGTAGAGGGCCGAGCCGGAAGATTGCGGCTGGCGTGGACCCCTCTCGGGAGTCTCCGCGCGGCCAAGATATCCGATCACGTCGTCGGTGTCGAGATACACCGGGGCGGAGGCGCTGGCGCCAGCCGCCAGGGAGAAGCCGGAGCCGTGCGGGAACGACGTACTTGTGTGCATCGGAAGCGCCTGGACGGAGAGGGTAAGCGTATCGGCAAAGGCGCCCATGCTGGTCGCGGTGACCGTAAAGGTGAGGTGGTGGCCGGTGCGCAGCGACAGAGTTGCCGGGGTGGACGAAATGGCAAAGTCGAAGAGGAGGATGGTCTCGGTAAGCGGGGCGGAGGTCGATCCGGTAAGTGTGCCCGCGCCCGAGTAGACCGCCGTGATGCTGTGCCGACCGAGGGAGAGCCGATTGGTGGTGAAGACTGCAACGGAGCCGGTCAAGGGAACCGTCCCTAAAGGTGTGCTGCCGTCGAGAAACTGCACTGTGCCGGAGAGGTCGCCTCCGCTCGGTCCACCCTGCGCGAGCACATTGGCGGAGAAGACGACGTTGGCGCCCTGGTACGCGGGGTTTGGATTGGCGGACAAAGCGATGATGCTGCTTGCGACAATCTGCTCGACAGATGTGGCGGAGCTCGTGAGGTGGGTGGCGTCGCCGGAGTAGACGGCGGTTAGCGAGTGCGGTCCGACAGACGAAAAGGCGACCGGAAGCGTGGCGCGACCTGCGCCGTCAATCGGGACCACGCCGAGAATAAAGGCGCCGTCGCTGAAGGTGAATGCGCCCAGGAGAGCGCCGCTTGCGGTGGTCTGGCTTGCGGTTGCGGCGTTGGCTACGACGGCGGAGAGAATGACGGTCTGGCCGACCGAGGCTGGATTCGGGGCGGAAGACAGGGTCGATGCGGTCGCGAAGCCGTTGACCACCTCCACGAGCGAGGCGGTCGACGACGCGAAGAGACTGTCGCCGCCGTAGCTCGCCGTGATGGTGTGGCTACCAATCGAGAGATTCGTCGTGGAGAAGGGGCGGACGGCGCCCGCGTTAAGGGGTAGGGTGGCGAGGGTCGTTTGACCGTCCGTCAAGGTGATGGAGCCGGTAGGAACAGCTCGGCTGCCGGTGCTGGCTACGACGGCGATGTTGAAGGTCACAAGCCCGCCTGCGGGGCTCGGGTTCGGGACGGCGATGATGCTGGTGGTTGAGGCGAGGCCGGTGACAACGTGGCGGCCGGTGAGCGTGACCGCGGGATAAGTGGTGTCGCCGGGCCACACAGCCCCGAGGGTGTGGCTGCCAATCGAGAGATTGCCCGGGACGGAGATCGAGGCGACGTTGCCGGAGAGCGCCGCCGAGCCCGCGGGGGCGCCATCGACCGTGAAGGTGACGCTGCCGGCGAGCGCCGCGGCCGTGGGAGGCGTCAGGCTCACGCTCAAGGTAAAGCTCTGACCGACAGCGGAGGGCTCAGGCGTGGCATAAAGCGCGCCCGTTACCGCAGGGGTGTTGCCAAGGTTCAGCAGTACGGTGGCGGCCCCGTTCCGGAGGTTGTAGTCTCCGTTGCCGATCACCAGGTCGGGGAGGCCGTCGCGATTCATGTCGGCTACTGCAAAGCTCGAAAGGCCGGAGCCTATCGTGTAGTTCACTTCGGGGCCGAAGGTGCGTCCGGGCAGAGCGTGAACGATGCCGAAGTAGGTCTCCGGAAAGGCGTATGGGCCGGCCTGATCGAGGATGAGATCGGAGCGGCCGTCCTGGTTCAGATCGGCCGCGTGGATGTTGCCGTAGGCACGGTTGAAGGTGGCCGCCGTGACCGGGGCGGAGAAGGTGCCATCGCCCGCACCGAAGTAGACAAAGACGGCGGAACTCTGCAAGTCGAAGATGGAGAGGACCGCTAGATCCTGATGTCCGTCTCCGTCGAAGTCTCCTGCTGCAATGGCGGTGGCGCCTCGTTGGCCGCCAACAGCCAAGGGCGGGATAGGCAGAACGGTGCCCGTCGGGTCGAAGCTGCCGTCGCCGTGCCCACGCAGCACATAGGCGTTCTTGAAAGCGCCGACGACCGCGTCGAGCTTGCCGTCCCCGTCGAAGTCGGCAAGCGCAGGGGAGGTGTTGGTGTAGTTGTAATCGGAGCTCTCCACCTCCGTGGGTACAGGCGAGGAGACGACGCGAAAGGTCCCGTCTCCGTTCGAGAGGGCGACGTCGATACGGTTCGGACTCCCAGCCGAAACGCTATTGTTTGTGCCGAAGATGTCGGAGCGGCCGTCGCCGTTGATGTCCGCGATGTTGTCGTCGCCCAGGCTGGAGAAAGCGGGGAACATGGTCGAAGTCTGCGGGACCAGACGCGGTGGATCAAAGGTCCCGTCCCCGTGACCGAGGAAAAGATAGGAGTCGTACTGGTACACGCCAGAGGACCCAATAGCAAGAATGTCCTGCTTCCCGTCGCCATTGAAGTCTCCATGGGCGATATGGGCGTTTGTGGCGGAAAGTGGCGTGCTGAAGTCGATAGCGCCGCGGGAGATGGAGGTGAACGGGAGGAAAGTGCCGTCGCCCCTTCCCAGGTTGAGGCGCAGGCTCGTATCGCCGCTCGCGACCAGGTCCGGGATGCCGTCGCCGTTAAAGTCCGCCACAGTCGCGTAGCTGATCACCTCGGCGACTTCGAGGCTCGGCGCCGTGTCGAAAGTGCCGTCAGGGCGACCGGACGTGATAAAGATGCTGTTTGCGCCAGAGGCGACCACGTCGAGCACGCCGTCGCCGTTGATGTCCACGATCTGGTCGGAAAAGTCCGCCACGAAGTCGTACATGGAGCTGTAGCTGCCGACCGCATAGTGCTTCGGTTCGCTGAATGTGAGATGTGGACCTCCAAGCAGGACAGTAAACCCGTCGCCGGCGTAGGCGATGATGTCCGGTATGCCGTCCCTGTTCAGATCGTGGATCGCAAGTGGGAATTGGAAGTTGCCAAAGCCGTCGTACTCAGTGTCCCTGTCGCCGAAGACCTTGTCGGAGATCGGATTTGGATCAAAGGTGCCGTCCGCGTTGCCATGAAGGACGATCAGATGGGTCTCGCCATCGATATCGCCGTCGATCGCATATTCGTAGCCGCAGACGGCGTCGATGTGTCCGTCGCCGTCCATATCGTGAAACGCGCACAGGTTCGTGTAGTCGAAGGTCTGTGAAAAGTAGTGGTAGGGGCCGAAGGTGCCATCTCCGTTCCCAAGGGCGACGCTCGGGCCTTCGGGGTAGAGGAGATCAGGCTTGCCATCGCCGTTTACATCCATGACGGCGGACGGAAAGAGCGAGGTCGGTAAGGTGGCGGTAACCCTGAAACCGACTCCGGAGTCGCCAAGCAGGACGTAAGACCGCTCGCTGATGTCGTCACTGACGATCAGGTCCGGAAGGCCGTCGCCATTGATATCGAAAGGCGGGGAGAGAACGGGATAAAAGTAATTCTCATTCGAGGTTGGGAGGGGGATGCCTCTTGGCGCACCGAAGGTCGCGTCGCCATTGCCGAGCAAGATCAAAACGGAGGCGTTGAAGGTGATGCTCGAGGTACAGACAAGGTCGAGCTTCCCATCGCGGTTGGAATCAAACAGACGGCATCCGCCGGAGTTGCGAGGCAGAACGAGATCTGGCCCAGGCAGGTAAGCGCCGGTGTGTTGCCCAAGCAAAACGTGAAGGACAAACGGGAGGGCGGAGGTGTCCTCCCACAATATGTCGGGCACACCGTCATTGTTGACGTCCCCGACCAGGACGGCAGCAGGGTCGCTGGTGGTCGGGATCCGCATCGGATTGCGAAAGGTCTCGGCCCCTGCAGATCTGAAGTTCGACGTCAGTACCGCCAGCAGAACCAAAAAAAAGACAGGACGACATCGCATGGTCGAGCACCTTCAAGCCCGATCAGGAGGTCTGGGCGTGTCCAGATTCTCCCATACAGTGCCTTAGCGTCAGCGCTTAAAAATGCGAGAAACGTCTCGGCCAGACGTTCCTTTAGACACGTTACCTCCCAGCCCAGCCCGACCCAATCGGGTCGCGACTCAGTCTCGCGATTACCTATCCCTGTCAGATGGTTCCCATCGCCCCCTGCGATGAGAAAGAGGAACTCACCCTGATCGGCAGCATCGCGGTGGACGCGGCCAGTCAGGTCTACGTTGCAAACGCCTTCCTTGGGACGGTCAAAGTCTTCGCCGCCGACGCGAACAGCGCCTCTCCATCGGTGCGTACGCTCCAATGGCCACTTTTCCGGCATCGGCCGCAGGCGCTGCAGCCCAGCAAACCAGTTCACCTTCGCGGCCATCAACGACGGCGCCTTCGGCTTCGCCGCACACTAGCCTGCGTTTTGACTCTCAGGCGGCCTTCTCCATCGGCGTTACAAGTTCCTCGGAGAGTTCTTCGAGGCTCTTTCCCTTGGTTTCGGGAAGGAGGAAGACGGTCACGATGAGGCCGAGGACGCTGACGATGGCGGCTGCGCCCTCCGCGGCCGGCAAGCCGTTCCAGTGCATGAAGAAGGGAAACGTGAAGACACCGATGAAGCCGCCGACTTTCCCCATGGCGGCTGCGATGCCGTGGCCTGTGGTTCTGACTTTCACGGGGAAGATTTCGGACGGATAGACGAAGGTGGTGGCGTTGGGACCGAATTCCGTGAAGAAATAGCTGAAGCCGTAGATGATCAGAAATGGGTAAGTCAGCTTTTCGACATTGGGGATAAGGGCGAGGAGACCGAAGCTGAGCGCCATCATGCCGAAGCCGAGGCACTGGATGGTTTTGCGGCCAAGTTTATCCATGGTAAGCGCGGCGACGGCATATCCGGGCGCCGCGAAGACGGCAAAGATGCCGAGCTGCGTCAGGGTCTTCTGGAGGACAGTATGGTCGTTGCCGAGGGCGGAGAGCACGAGCGGGCTCGACACGGTGTTGCCGTAGTAGGCGAAGTCCATAAGAAACCAGGCAGCGCTCGCACCGAGGAGGCGATACAGAATCATCTTGCTGTCGATAAGGCGGTGGAAGCCATCCCAGAACGAGACCGAGTGAGTCTTCTTATCGAAGTGATTCGACTTCCTAAGATTTCCGGACTCGTCTTCCTCATGAGCGGCAGCTTTCAGAAAACGAGGTGTCTCCCGCAAATGTCGACGTGCTCCATAGACCGCCAGGGCGGGCAAAGCGCCGGCCGAAACCAGGATGCGCCAGATAATGTCGTGCGAGATGTGCGTGGAAAGGAGTGCAGCGGCGAGAAGTGGTCCGACGATCAGCCCCGCGGCCTGCATCCCAAAAACCAGACTCACGAGCATGCCTCGATTCGCCTTGCCGGCGTACTCGCTCATGATCGTGGCCGAAACAGGGTAGTCGCCGCCAATGCCGATGCCGAGAATAAAGCGAAAGCCGATGAGCCACCAGATGTTCGGGGAAAAGGCGCAGGCAATGGCGCCGGCCGCAAGAACCAGCACCTCCACGCCGTAAATGCGCTTGCGGCCAAGCATGTCCGCGATCCGGCCGAACAGCAAGGCGCCAATGGCGGCAGCCAGCAGAGCCGTGGATTCAACCAGACCTTCTTCAAACTTCCCAACCCGCCACATGGGCTTCAGCAAAGCCATCACCACGCCGATGATGAAAAGATCGTAGGCATCGGTAAAGAAGCCCATTCCGGAGATAAACATAATCTTCCAGTGCTCTTTGGAGATGCCCGCGTTATCCATCTCCGAGAAATCGCTCTGCCTGGTGCTGATCGACTTGGCCACGCGCATCACCTCGTGCAGGTGCACGTCTCAAAGTATGAAGAGACAAGTATGAAGATCCGGTCAACGTGGGAAGAGACGTTCTTGAATTAACCACCCAACATCTCGTGGAACGCTGGCCGCGACGTCCAGGATGTCCGGTTCAGAGCTCCGCTTGGCTGCTTCGGCGAGCTCCGCTTGCACTAAGTCCTTCCCTCCCCACCTACATATACTCCACCCCGTACTGCACAGGGATCTGCGTAAACGCAATGCGCGTCGGTGCGGATTCGCGCGCGGGCAGCATCCCGGCAAAGTGCACAGTCGTGTGGCCAAACTTCAGATTCAGCTTGTCCATGGTGGCGGAAAGCTCCGCCAGGTGCGGAGGTTCGGGGAACAGGCTGGGTTGGAGTTCCGACTCCCGCAGCAGCGTATTGAACACAATATCGACGTAAAACGGACGTCCGAAAAGGTGCGTCCGGGGGCACTGGGCCCACATGCCGCGAAGCGCTTCCATCAGCGTAAACGTGTCCTGGCAAGGGACAAAGCGGGCCTCCATGGCCCAGCCAAGCGTCCGAACGCCGCTGTAATGTCGGCGGACCCGGGCGGCAGCTTCAACGGCCTGCTCCCGGGTCAGGGAAAACTTGATGCTGAGACCGAGAGTGGTCGTGTGAAACTTCTCCATCCGGAGGCGCATCGCGGCCTTGTGCAGCAGCTTGTGCGCCACAGCCCACGCCCCCTCAGGCGTCCGGAACTCGGGGGCGAGGACGTGCGAGTGGCCGAGCGACTTCTGAACCTCGGAGGCGACGGGCGCCCCATCGTCGCCGGTGTCGTATCCCCGCAGCCAGTGATAAATGCGGTCACCCCAAACAGAGTCCCAGAGCCGGCGCATCCCGGGCAGGTCCAGCGCAAGCAGCTGCGGCATGGTCGTGATGCCCTTGGCGTTCAGGCGAGCTTCGGTGCGCGCCCCCACCCCAGGCAGGTCGCGAAGCTCCAGGTGCGCCACCGCCCTCGGCAGTTGCGACGGCAACAGCCCAATCAGGCCGTCGGGCTTCTGCATGTCCGAGGCGATCTTCGCCAGGTAACGATTCGGCGCCATCCCCACCGAGCACCGGAGAGTCTCACCAACATCGTCGCGGATGGCCTGTTTGATCGCAAGAGAAATCTTCCGAGCGCGTGGCGGCTCCTGTTCGCGGCCGATCAGCTGACACACCATCTCGTCGATCGACGGCGTGTGCGCCACCGGACAGCACCGCTCGACGGCAGCGGCGATCCTGTGCGAAAACTCCGCGTAGGTGCTGTGGTTGCCCTCCACAAGAATGATCTCGGGGCAGATCCTCTTGGCCTCGCCGACCTGCGTTCCGGTCTTGATCTTCAAGGCCTTCGCTTCGTACGACGCCGCAATGCAGCAGGTCGTGTCGCCTGTGGTGGGCACGACGGCCAGCGGGCGGTTGCGGTACTCGGGGTGCAACTGCTGCTCGACCGACGCAAAGAAGCTGTTCAGGTCGATGTGCAGAAAACTGAAGCGATCGGGTTGGAGCGCGGACGTCATAAGCCCTCGTATGAGGGTACACCGATTCGCTTTTCATTCGCCTACAACCTTCGCGCTATCGGACAAGAACCCGGTCGGAGATGCGGGTCGCCCGAGCAAACAAAGGGAGAAGTGAAGGTAAAACACGGCCCGCCAGCTCAATCAGAGGATGCGCGGCCGGGGCGACGATCGTTTGCGAGATCCGCGTCGCCAGCCCAACCTGCCGCCGCAACTGCCCGTGAAGGCGCCTTTCAAGATCCGCGGCCGCGCCGCCCCCAAGGTAGATCCGGGCGGCAAGGTGAGCCGTATGCAGAGCGATCGACATCCCATCCCCCGAAAGCGATGGAATGACCGCGGTCTGATCGCCCAGGCGCCACAGGCCGGGCAGCTGGGCGGCGTGTGCAGCAGCACCGGAACGCGGCGACCGAAACAGCAAGCCGTACGGCAGGTTCGCGAGCGCCAAGGGCTTCTCAAGCAGGGTCTCGGCTCCGGCAAGGCGGCGCCAGAGGTGCGGCGCGGCCGAGGTCATGTGGTCGACAAGGCTCGCCCACGTGCCGCCAATCGATCGATACACCTCGCAATCAACCAGTGCCGAAAGGTTCGCGCGTCCGCCTTCGACGGTCTGGAGCCCGGTGTATCCGCCCCTATAGAGAGCAAGCTCGACGTGACCGGCAAGGCTCGCCGCCTCTCTGGGCGCGAGCCGAAAGTATTGTTTGAAGGCGATCAGCGAGTTCTGGCGGCCACGAGGCCGGCGGTACCCCCGAACATCGTGCTTGCCGGTCGCAAGAAAAGCCGTCGGGGCCCGGTGACTAAGGAGCTCGTCCCCAGGTGTCAGACCACCCGTTGCCGGGCGAAGCTTCGCCTCCCAGGAACCATCGCTCCACGTCAGCGCCTGGACGTGCGCGCCTCGGCGAACCGTCACCCCAGCCCCGACAGCAAGCTCCAGCAGAGCTTCGTCCAGCGTGCGGCGGCTCAGCGACAGCGCACGAAACGGAAGCGGCCGACACACAACCGTCCGTCCAGTCGCCAGACGAAGATGCGTGATGGGAACCGCGCCCAACCCCTCCAACGCCGCGATGTCGAGCCCGAGAGCTCTGAGGTAGTACAAAGCTTCGGCCGAAAGAAACTCGCCGCAAACTTTGTCGTGCGGGCCGAGGTTCTGCTCGAGCAGTGTCACCGGGCGGCCGGCGCGCGCAAGCAGGATCGCAACCGTCGATCCGGCAATCCCCCCGCCCAGAACCAGAGCTTCGGGAAAAGAGTTTCCGGGCGCAAATGGGTCGCTGTCGGTCATATCTTCTAGACCGGTACGGATGTGGCTTCGGATCCGTTCAGCGGCTCGTCCCGAAGTCGGCTGACGCACAGGCGGGCAGGAAAGCTCGGAACGATCCGAGCGGCCGTGCTCGCAATCCCGGCCTGGGCGAGCAGCTCCGTCCAGTCCCCGACACGAAATGCGCGGCGAAACGAGAGAGGTCCATCGTGCTGCACGAACGGGTGCCAGCGCAGCGTGCGTGCCAACACAGAGAACATCCGGGCAGGCATCGGTTGGCGCTCCAAATCGTTGATAAACCACCCCAGCCGGGCAGTCCCCTCCATCCATCCAAGAAATCGCACGATCTCCGCGTCGGTGAGGTGATGGGTGAGCAGCGAACTGATAATCACGTCCGGGGCAGGCGTCCCTGGCAACGTGTAAGCGTCGCCCGTGATCCACGTAATGGCGTCCGGAGGAAGCTCTTCGCGGGCAGTCTGGGCGCGGGCAGCCGCCGCGGAGTGCGGATGAAGATCGACGCCGGTCAGGTGCACCCTGATCCGCCGGCGAGCCGCCCATCGGTAAATCTGCCGAAGCGTGTCGCCGAAGCCCGACCCCACGTCAACAATGCGTAGTACTTCCGTGCTGTTTCGCTCCACCGCGGACTGAAGAAATCCGAGAGTTGGCCGATAAGAAAGAAACAGGCGGTTGATCCGGGCCAGATCCCGTAGACAGGCCGCAAGATCTTCAGGGGAACACGGCCCGTCCATACGCTCGGCCAGTACGAGCGGGTCGAGACGGTGACCGAAGTCGTTCAGAAGGAGGCGAGGCCGGGACGTGGTCGACAAAGGTACGTGCATGTGTGGTCCAGAGCGCGCTCAGGCGGTGTGAAATAGAAGCGTCTCCGCCGTCAGGCCAGGGCCAAACGACATCGCGCATCCGCGCTGGTTGCTCCCCGCGGTCTCAAGCAGGCGCGCCAAGACAAACATGATGGTCGCCGATGACATATTGCCAAACCGGCACAAGACATCGCGTGAGCTTTGGAGCGCGTCGGCCGGCAGATCAAGCCCATGCTGGACGGCGTCAAGCACGGTCCGTCCGCCCGGATGCACGGCCCAGAGATCGATGGCTTCCGTCCCACTCGGACCAGTGATCTCGGGCGCCGCGAGCCGGAGCGATCTGCCAATCTCCACCGGAACACGGCCCGAAAGCAGCATGTCGAACCCAAGCTCGCGGATGCGCCACGTGATCAGGTCGCGGGTCTCGGGAATCACAACCGACCGAAAGCTGTCGAGCGCCAAGCCACCCGGTTCGGAAGTTACGAGCGAAGCCGCGCAGCCATCGGCAAACACAAGAAAAGAAAGCACCTGTTCGAGATCCTGCGTCTCCTGAAAATGCAGCGTGCAAAGCTCAAGGTTGACGATCAGGACGGCAGATTCAGGCTCGGAACGAACAATATGCCGGGCAAGCTTCAGGGCATTGATGGCAGCATAGCAGCCCATAAACCCGATCATGGTGCGTTCAACCGAAGGCGACAGACCCAGGTGATCGATGATCTCGAAATCGAGCCCCGGAGCGTAGAGGCCCGTGCAGCAGGTCACCAGAACGTGCGTCGTGCGCCGGCGCTCATCCGCGCTCAAGCCAAGCCGGTCAAGCGCGTCATTGGCCAGCCGCGGTGCAGTCTGCTCAAACACCCGCATGCGATGCGCCGTGCCCGGAAATCGCCCGCGTCGGTAGAACTCGTTCGCGTCGATGTCAAACTCGTCCGTGACCGGAACCGGCGAGAGAACGGAAAACCGGTGCTCAATGGCCGATCGGGCGGACATGCGCCGGAAGACATTCCGGACGCGCGGATCCTCGAGCATACTGTCCGCAAAGCTCACAAATGCGGTGTGCACGTCGTGCTTGGGAACGGCCGTCGCGATGCGATTCAGGTAGGCGGTGGTCACAAGAGGGGCCCTCGGCGAAGTACGCGTAAACGCAACTCGCTGCCATCCCTAGCATAGATGATCGCCCTTCTGGTCAGTATGTCTTCCCCGCAGCGACACCTGCCCCGCTCAGATCGTCTCCGTCCGCCCCAGCTCTACTCAACCGCTCGCAGCCTCTGCGGCGCCCGGGACTGTGCGGGCCTGGTCTGCGTGCGGAAAACAGCGTAGTTGTTCCCGCGAATATGTCTCAGGGCAGCCGGGCTGAGGTGCAGATCTTCCGACTCGGCAAAGTTGCGGACGGAGCCCTCCGGTAAATTGCTGGGCCGGTACTTCGGGTCCAGCTCCAGCCGCTCCCGCACGCTCGGATGAAGAATCGCCCCGTCCGGAAGCTCGCGGCGGTGTGGCCACGGCGCCCAACGCCGGCGTTTCTTGCCCGCCTCGTCGAAGTACTTGTGCGGAAACAGCTCCAGCGGCCACCACTTCCACGTCAGCGACGGATGAAAGCAGTTGCTATGGGGCTGAGCTCGTTGGTTCAGGGCGCTGAGGGCCGGAAACTCCCCCGATCCGTGGCCGAGGATCGCCTTCCGCTTGCAATGATGAAGCTGAAGGCCGTCGACCTCCGCCTCCTGCAGCATCCATCGAAAGGCGTTCATCGCGGGTCCAGACTCGCTCTGCTGATAACTCCCGCCGACGTCGGAGTGGACGCCGGGAAACCAGACCTGCAAAATGTCCTGCTGGTGATCCACCGGATTCTCGTACATCTCCTTGAGGAGCGGGGTCTTCTCCGGCGGCAGCGGCGAGCCCCACAGGTTGTCCTGAAAAAAGCAGCGCCGTTCGTCCACCGAAATGGCATGCCGGCCCCTCCGCACGATCGGGTTCTGGCCCTCAAACAGCAGCTTGACCGGATCGTAGATCCATCCAACAGACGAGACCGTGTCCCAAACGCCGAGAAAGTGGATGGGAACGACGCGTGAAAAAGTCTCGCGAAAGCTCCGGGAGCGAATCGACTCCTTAATCTGCTTTGTGCCCTCCGCGTTGTACGCCCTGCGGCTCTCGTCCGAAAACATCGCGAGCAGGTACGGCAGATGGCCCTCGTTCCCCGGGCAAAGCAGGCCGTACATATAGAGCGCACCGGCCAGCGCGCGGACCGTGTAGGCCCCACGCGAGAAGCCGAAAAGATAGATGTGGTCGCCCTCGGCGTACTGGTCCATCAGAAATTTATAGGCGCTGGCAATGTTCTCGGTGAACCCGTAGCCAAAGGCCAGACCGGCGACGCGCGAGCTCTGTTTCCCGATCCATGTACTCCGGTTCGGAGCGCCCATCGTCCCGACCCCCGGGTGGTAGTACGCGACCTGCTCCCGGTCCACCGTCAGGCACGTGTACAGCTTCACAACGTTGGAGTTCTCCGGGCCGAACTGGTTTCCCGTGCCGTCGCAGCAAATGACGATATTTTTGGCTGGTTTCGAGGGTACGGCAGTAGACATGGCGGTGGGCCTCGGAAAAGGAGATCGTGAGGGCCCGGAGAAAATCGCCATCGTGCCCTCACAAGAATCGTGCTCCCACCCGGCCGATCGTTTCATCCGCCTGCCCCGATGCAGGCCTGCCCCCAACGCATTCGAAAGACAGTCCAGATCTCCGGCGCCTCGGCAACCGATTCACGACACAACAGGGGAGTTGTGAAAGAGTAAAGTGACAGTGAAGTTCGGTCGCTGCGAAGCTCACGTCCGAAACTCCAGAATTCCCGCAAGCTAAAAAGGAATCCCCCAGAATGAAGTCGTTTCCTGCACAGAGTCTCGCCGCCCTCGCCTCTCTGACGATCGTTGCCGCATCTGCCGTCGCTGTCGCGCAGAAGCCTTTCGCTGTCCAGACGCGGTGGACGATCGGTGGCGAGGGTGGATGGGATTACCTCCTCGCCGACGGTCCGGCGCACCGCCTGTACGTGACCCATGGACCGCGAGTGGAGGTGCTGGATACCGCCTCCGGCAAGGTGGTCGGAACCATCACCGGGCTCAAAGGAACCCATGGCGTGGCGCTCGACCCGGATGGAAAGCTGGGGTACATCTCGGACGGTGGTGCGAACGCGGTCGTCGTCTTCGACCGCACAAGCTTTCAGACGGTGCGGTCGATTCCCGCCGGCACCAACCCCGATGGCATCATCTTTGAGCCGAAAACCCGGACCGTGTGGGCGTTCAACGGTCGCAGCAAAGATGCAACCGTGATCGATGCCGCCACTCAGAAAGTAGTCGCGACCGTCCCTCTGCCCGGCAAGCCCGAGTTCCCGGCAGTCGACGGAACCGGCACCGTCTTCGTCAACATCGAGGACAAAAACGAGATCGTGAAGCTCGACGCAGGCACCTGGACCCCTGTGGCGACCTGGCCCCTCCCCGGACTCGAGTCGCCGTCCGGGCTGGCCATCGACGTGACCGGCCACCGTCTGTTTGCAGTCTGCGACGGCCAAAAAATGGCAGTCGTCGATACCGAGACCGGCAAGCTCTTGGCAACGCCGGCGATCGGCAACGGACCCGATGCCGCAAACTACGATCGGGAGCACAAGCTGGCCTTCTCGTCCAACGGACAGGACGGCACGCTGACGATCGTCGACGCCGGAAAGCCGGGGTACCCGGTCCTCCAAACCGTCCCAACCCAGAAGTCCGGACGAACGATGTCGTGGGATGCAACCACCGGTCGAGCGTACGTCGTCGTCGCCGAACTGGGACCGCGGCCCGCGCCGACCGCCGACAACCCGCGTCCCCGGCCGGCCATCGTTCCGGGAAGCTTCTCGGTGCTCGTGATCGGCCGCTAAGGGCCGCCGTTTGCCGAGCTGGAGATCCATGCGCTTTGCTGCTGCGGTACAGGCGTTCAACCTGGCGATGCTGTGGACAGGGGCGTGCGCCGAAGCCCGATCGCAGGCGCCGCCAACCCCCCCGATAGCGCCTGCCGCCGCGCCGACCATCTCGCTCGACGAGGCGATCTCCCGGGCGCGGAGCAATGAGCCAAACTTCGCTGCGGCGGCAGCGGCGGCGCGCGTTGCAGGGCTCGACCGATCGATCGCCCGCGCCGGTCTCCTTCCGACCGCCGTCTATCACAACCAGTTCCTCTACACGCAGCCCAACGGTGCCCGCAACGGCGCCGGCGGCATCGGCAGCCAGGCCGCCCCGCGCTTCATCGCCAACAACACCGTGCACGAGTACACCAGCCAGGGTGTGGTGTCGGAGACCCTCGGTCTCGCGCAACTCACGGCGGTCTCGCGAGCCACCGCCGCGGCCGCGGTCGCCACGGCGGAGCTCGAGATCACGCGCCGCGGCCTCGTCGCCGCGGTCGTCGGACTCTACTTCGGCAATCTGGCGGCCGAAGATCGCTTCAAAGTCGCAACCCGTGCGCTCGCCGAGGCCGACGCTTTCACCACCCAGACCCAGGAGCGTGAACAGGCCCGCGAGGCAGCGCACGCCGATGTCGTCAAGGCCCAGCTGGCCGCACAGGCGCGCCGGCGAGAGCTCGCCGATGCCGGTCTCGCCGTCGATCGGGCCCGTCTGGATCTCGCTGTCCTCCTGTTTCCCGACCCGCGAACTCCGTTCCGCCTCCTCACGCAAATCGTCCCGCCCACGCTGCCCCCACAGGCAGAGATCGCCGCCGCCGCTGCCCGCCAGAATCCCGAGCTCGCGAGCGCTCTGGCGTCCCTGCGCGGAGCCAACCTCGACATCACCGCGGCTCGCGCTGCCTACCTGCCCGATCTCGCGCTCAACGTCACTTACGGCATCGACGCCGCGCAGGTCGCCGTCAACGGTCCGGACAACACCCGCAATCTGGGCTACTCCGCGTTTGCCACCCTCGATATCCCGGTCTGGGACTGGCTCTCGACCGCGCACCGGGTCAAGCAAGCCGAAATCCTGCGCGACGCAGCCAAGATCGCGCTCTCGGCCACGCAACGGAGGCTGATCGCCGATCTCGAAGAAGCGTACGCGGAAGCATCGGTCGCGCGCGAACAGATCGATTCGCTCGCAGAGAGCGTCACGACCGCAACCGAAAGCCTTCGTCTCACGCGCCTGCGCTACAGTGCGGCCGAGGCGACCGTGCTTGAGGTCGTGGACGCCCAGAACTCGCTCGTCGTCGCAGAAAATGCAAGGGCGGACGGATATGTGCGCTACCGGACGGCGCTCGCCAACCTGCAGATCCTGACCGGGAGCTTGCCATGATGCCATACCGGACACGATCCCGAGCCCCAATCTGGATACGATCGTGCCCAATCTCTGCTCTGCTCCTGCCCCTTCTGCTCCTTCCTCCGCTGCCCCTCTCCGGGTGCAAAAAGAAGGCCGAAGACCCAGCCCCCAAGCCCGTGGCGTACGTCGAAGCGGCCCATCCGCGGGTAGGTCCCATCACCGAAGAGATCAGGGCGGACGCGGTCCTGGCGCCGCTCGCGCAGGCAGCGATCTCGCCCAAAATCGTCGCCCCCGTCCGGCGATTTCTCGTCCAGCGCGGAGCCCGTGTGCGCGCCGGCCAGCTGCTCGCCATCCTCGAAAACAGCGACCTCAAGGCCGCCGCGCTCGACAACCAAGGCTCCTACACCGCTGCCAAAGGCACCTACGAAACCGCCGTCCGTGCAACCGTGCCCGAGGAGACGACCAGGGCGCGGCTCGATCTGATCCAGGCACAGGCCACCCTCGATCTCAACCGCAAAATCGTCGCCAGCCGGTCCGATCTCGTCGCCCAGGGAGCCATCCCCGGGCGCGATCTCGACACCGCCCAAGCCGCTCTCATCCAGGCGCAAGCCGCTGCCGATCTCGCCGCGCAGCGCTTGGCCGCCGTCGAAAAATACAGCAAACAAGCAGCCCTTGAGACCGCAAAGGGCCAGCTGACGTCGGCCCAGGGCAAGTACCTGGGTGCCGAGGCGCAGGTCAACTACACCGAAATCCGCAGCCCCATCGCAGGCGTGGTCACCGATCGCCCCTACTTCGCCGGCGAAACCCCCGCCCCCGGAGCCCCTCTGATCACAGTCATGGAAACCTCCGCGATGCTCGCCAAGCTCCACATCGCGCAACGCGAGGCACAGCAGATCGCCATCGGCAACGACGCCACCATCGCCGTCGCGGGCATCGCCGACCCACTCCCCGCAAAGGTCTCGTTCATCAGTCCGGCGCTCGACCCCGGAAGCACCACCGTCGAGCTCTGGCTGCGCGTCGCCAACCCGGCCGGCACGCTGAAAGCCGGAACCCCCGTCCGAGCGATCATCCTCGGCCGAAAGGTCCCGAGCGCGCTCCTCGTCCCGACCGGCGCCATCGAGGTCGCCGCCGACGGAAGCGGCAAAACCGTCCTCGTCATCGGCACGGATGGCGCGGCGCATCGCAAGCCCGTCCATCTGGGCATCGAGACAGGAGAGACAACGCAAATCCTGAGCGGGATCTCCACCGCCGACGAGGTCATCACCAGCGGTGGACACGGTCTGGATGACGGAACTCCGGTAAAAATCGGCGCCGCTCCAGTTGAGAGCAAGGATGACGCCGCCCCCGGGACAGACGAAAAACCCGCACCCAAAGCCGAGGACGCCGGCAAATGATCCCGGAGGCACCCGAGCAAAGGGCGCTCGGCGGCGACCCCGGCAGCCATCCCGCCCATTCCGCCCATGCCACCCATTCCGCCCATTCCATCCATGACCGGAGCAGCGCCGCGCCCGCGCACTTCTGGCTCGCCCGGGCAGCCAAGCCCATCTTCTTCTTTCTCGCCGTCCTCACGCTGGCGGGCATCTACGCGGCCTTTCAGGTGCCCATCGCCGTCTTCCCCGATACCAACTTCCCCCGCATCGTCATCGGCGTCGACAACGGTGTCATGCCCGTCGAGCAGATGCAGGTCACCATCACCAAGCCCATCGAGGACGCCGTCAACAGCGTTCCCGGTCTCGCCACCGTCCGCAGCACCACCTCGCGCGGATCGGCCGAGATCTCGCTCTTCTTCAGCTGGAACGTGGACATGTTCCGCACGCTCCAGCTCACCGACGCCGCCCTCTCAAAGATCCAGCAGTCCCTGCCCGCGACCGCGCGCATCACCACCAACCGCCTCACCTTTGCCACCTTTCCGATCCTCGGTTACGCGCTCTCGGCGGAGGACCGCGGCGCCGCGACCGTCCCGCAAACACGCCTGTGGGAGATCGCCACCTACGATCTCAAGCCGCCCATCAACCGCGTCTCCGGTGTCAGCACGGTGGTCGTTCAGGGCGGCGAGGTCCCCGAGTTCCACGTCATCCCCAACCTCGCGCGCCTCCAGACCGCCGGTGTCACGCTGCTCGATCTCGTCAACGCGATCCAGGCCTCCAACATCATCGATTCTCCCGGTCTCTATCCCGAAAATCACCAGCTCAATCTAGTCCTGATCGGCGCGCAGGCCCACGACGCCGCATCCCTCGGCGACCTCGCCGTGAAAACCAGCCAGACCGGCCAGGCCGGCCAGACCAGCCCCGGCGGCGTCACCGTCAAGGTGTCCGACGTCGCCGAAGTCCGGCCGGCGGTGCTGCCCGTCTACACCATGGTCCGCGCGCAAGGTCGTCCCGCGGTGCTCCTGAACATCTCCCGGCAGCCCTCCAGCAACACCGTCGCGGTCGCCAATGCGGTCGGGATCGAGGTCGAACAGCTCCGCTCCAAGCTTCCGCCCGGCGTCACGCTCGTTCCCTTCTACGACCAGTCGCAACTTGTCCGCGCCTCCATCACCAGCGTGCGCGACGCCATCCTCATCGGCCTCGCGCTCGCCTGCCTCATCCTCTTCCTCTTCCTCCGCGACGCAACCTCGTCCCTCATCGCCGGCCTCGTGATTCCTGTAACCGTCGCGGTTACAATCCTGTTCCTCTGGGCTATCGGACAAAGCTTCAACCTGATGACACTCGGCGGTCTTGCCGCAGCCATCGGCCTCGTGATCGACGACGCCATCGTCGTGGTCGAAAATATCGTCGTCCATCGCGATCGCGGGCAGGGGCGCGTCGAGGCCGTCCGTCTCGCGCTCCGCGAAATCACCGTTCCCCTCATCGGATCGACCATCACGCCGGTAGTCGTCTTCCTTCCGCTCATCGCCGTGACGGGGGTCACCGGCAGCTTCTTCCGCGCGCTCGCGGTCACCATGACGGCAGCCCTGCTCACCTCGCTCGTCCTCGCGCTCAGCTTCACCCCCGCGCTCTCGATGTCGTTGCTGCGCAGCAAAAAAGAAAGCCCCGACGCCGAGAAGGTCGCCCCGCCGGCCGATCAGAATCAAGAGCACATCTCCGAGCAAAATCACGAGCAAGGTCGAGTGATGGTCTGGGTCCTCCGCCTCCACAAGCGTGTGCTCGAGTGGGCCCTCGCCCGTCCGCTCCTGCTCGGTCTCGCGTGCCTCGTGCTCGTCATCGTCGGCTACCTGGCGTACCGCCAGCTCGGCTCCGACCTCCTCCCCGCCATGGACGAAGGCGCGTTCATCCTCGACTACATCACGCCTGCGGGCAGCTCGCTGGCAGAGACCAACCGCGTGCTGACGCATGTGGACCAGGTCCTCCAGCACGTACCCGAGGTGACCATCATCACGCGCCGCACAGGTCTCCAACTCGGCCTCGCCGCCGTCACCGAAGCCAACTACGGCGACTACACCGTGCAACTCAAGAGCAAGCGTTCCCGCTCCATCGAAGAGATCATGGCAGACGTGCGCGAGCAGCTAAAAGCGACCGAGCCGGCGCTCGATGTCGAATTCACGCAGGTGCTCCAGGACATGATCGGCGACCTCTCAAATTCGCCCGAGCCAATCCAGATCAAGCTCTTCTCCCAGGATGCCGATCTGCTCCACGACCTCGCGCCCAAGGTGCAGGCCGCCATCGCCGCCATCCCCGGCGTCGTCGACACCCAGAACGGCGTCGACAACACCCTCTCCGGCCCCGCCACCAGCTTTCGCGTCGATCCCGTGCTCGCCGGCCGCTTGGGCTTCACACCCACCGAGGTGGCCGAAGACGCGACCGCCATCCTCGACGGTCTGCCGACGACCGACCCGGTCATCGTCGGTGGCCGGCCCTACACCGTGCGGGTGCGTCTGCCGGACAGCAACCGAAGCTCGCTCGCCGCCATCGAGAGCACGGTCTTCAACTCGGCCAGCGGGCACCTGGCCGCGCTCGGATCCCTGGCGGAGGTCACGCAGCTGCCGCCACAAAACGAAATCCGCCGCGAAAATCTGGAGCAGGTCGTGCTCGTCAGCGGTCGCCTCAAAGGCTCCGATCTGGGCGGTGCCATGGCCCAGGTCAAAACCGCCGTCGATCAGCTCCACCTCCCGGCAACCGTGCGCGTGCAGTACGGCGGAACCTACGAGGAGCAGCAGAAATCCTTCGCCGACCTCGCCAAAGTGCTCCTTCTCGCGCTCGCTCTGGTCTTCGGCGTCCTCCTCGCCGAGTTCCGCAACTTCGCCGCTCCAGTCGCCATCCTCACCAGCTCCATCCTCTCGATCGCGGGCGTCGTCCTCGCGCTCCTCGTAACCCGAACCAACTTCAACGTGGCCAGCTTCATGGGCCTCATCATGGTCATCGGCATCGTCGCCAAAAACGGCATCCTTCTGCTCGACGCCGACGAGCGCGGCCGGGCCGCCGGGCAGGGCGCCCGCGAGGCCATGCTCACCGCGGCGCAGCGGCGTCTACGTCCCATCGCCATGACAGCCATCGCGGCCATCTCCGGCATGCTCCCCCTGGCCTTCGCGTTCGGCGCCGGCTCGCAAATGCTCCAGCCACTCGCGATCGCGGTCATCGGCGGCGTCGCCATCTCGCTCCTGCTCTCGCTCGTCGTCACCCCGGTCATCTACTACCGGATGACGCGCGTGAGACAATCGCCGGGAAATTAAAGAGAGGATCGAAACACATGAAGATCACAATGAAACCAGGAATGTCAGTGACATACCGCTTAGAAGACGAGCCGGCCTCGGCTCAGCACCGGGCTACGGTGTTGAACGTAAAAGTCGACCACCAGCCGGAGATCGAGCAATACATCAACGATGCCGTCCACCTCAGGGATGACGATGCAGGTGCGAGCGAGAAGACGATCCTCTTCCTCTTCGGCACCGACAGCGAGTACTACCTCGACGGCAAAAAGGTGATCATCCTCGGGGAGACGTAGCATCTCGCGCTCGACCATCGATCTCGCTCGAAGTTCATCCGATACGCTCGTAATAGCGATCTTCAGGATGCGCGCACGGCCGGCAAAGCGCTCTTCCATCCACCATCGTGAAACGGTTGTAGTTGATGCCCTCGCCACACTCCGCACATGTGACACGCTCGCCCTTAAAGCCAGGAAATTCACCCGGCGGAAGCAGCACCGACACCCACTCCGTCCGAAACAGCTCCACATCCGGGAGCTCGCGGTAGCCAAGCATCTGCTGCCGGTTCTTGTCCGCGATCTCCGGGTAAAGCTCGCGCGCGCGCACCTTCGACGACTCAAGCGCGCTCACCCGAATACCCCGGTAGCGCTCCGCCCCCAGAGGCTGCGCAAGATCAACAAACGTAGCCGCCATCTTGCCCCAGTCCCGCAGCTTCAGCGCGCGCTTGCCCAGCCGGCATCCGGTCACCACACCGATCGCGTCCGTCGCGCAACGATCAATCTCAACAAAAGTGACAAGACGTTTGCGGTCGCGCCCCCGCGGCTCAGCGACCCCAAGCTCCCTGCACGCCAGCAGACTCAGACGCACCCCAAGAATCTGCCCCGCGCAAAGGTGCCCATGCGCAAGCTCGGCCTCGCGCAACAACGTCTCAAAATCTAGCGGCGACCGTGCGGTCCCAAGACCTGCTTCAGGAGCTGCGGAGGTCGCCATAGGACGATCCTACCGCGAGAGCGGTTCTCCCGTAGGCGTACAGCGAAACCCCTCTAGCTGTCGTCGTTGTCCCCTTCCTCGACCAGCGACGTCGACCCAATAATGTCGAGCGTCACAGCCTCCCCGCCGGTCGGCTGCAGCGTGGCCCGGATCGGAAGTCGCTGCCACTGCGCCGGCTGACACGCAGGCAACGGTCGCTCCGGCTGAGGCCACTTGCCCAGAGGTCGTTGCGCCACGGCCTTCCGCGCGCCAAGCTGAGCGACAACAGCGAAAAGTCCGCCCTTGCTCGTAGTCGCCACGCCACAGTACGCTGCGTAATCGCGAAACCAGACCACGTTCGACACATTGGCGTCAAAGTCCGGCAAGTGCAGCGCCGTGATGTGCCCCGAGACGCGATCCACCAGAAGCCACGGGCCGGGCTGCCAAACCCAGTGATCGCCGGCGTCAGCCGGAAGCGAATCATTAATCCGCAAAGCGCGCCGAATCGTAAACGAGCGGTCCGTCACATCGTGAGCGTCGCCCGTGGTCCACTCCTTCTGCTTTCCATCCACAATCAGCGGCCGCACCTTCAGCGTGGAGGTCTCCTCGCTCTTGTTGTCAGCCTTAGCGTCGCTCGGCGTATACGGAACCTTGCGCACAGCGCCAAGAACGACCGTATGGATCTTCGCCGAAGCCGCATACACCGCCGCCGGACCCGGCAGAACTACAAAGAACAAAAGCGCCAGGATCGCTGACACCGCGGATCTCGCAAAGTCTATGAGCAGAGGCCGGGTTGGCGGCGAAGCGAAGAGTTTTTGCATGGCAATCGGCGGTACAACCGGATCAGGTCTCGCCTCCTCATCAGCAAGGGGAGCTCTCCTGATCCTAAAATCTGCCCTACTCCAAAGCAGATAGCCCATCCGTGGCAGAGGGGTACAACCACCGAGCTATGGCGCAAAAACTTCCCGCTCCGGAGCACATTTGCGCCAGGGGCGCCCGCCTGTGCCACAGGGGAGGTTCCAAGGGAGGTGCGCCCCCTGAATTGCACAGAGTTTGTCGGCGCAAAACGTGGTTTTCTCCCCTGTGAGTAGTATCCTCACACTAAGCGGGCTATGTGAGGGTTGCACGCCAACCGCCCTGTCGCGGACAACTTTAAGGAAGTACGAAAGGAAACATAAAGATATGTGGAAACCGAACCAGCCCGGAAGCACCACCACCCCCGCGACCCCGGAGCCAGTGCGTCCAGCAACGACGACGCCTACCAGCACGTTCGAGGCAGCACCGACGCGTCCAGCACCCGTGGCCGCCGCCGGAGCCGCAGGTCCGGCGCAGACGGGCGAGCAGGCCACCATCGGCAAGTCGCTGATCGTCAAGGGTGAGCTGACCGGGTCGGAGTCGCTCTACATCGACGGCAAGGTGGAAGGCGCCATCAATCTTCCGGGCAATCGCGTTACCGTGGGTCGAAACGGCCAGGTGGCCGCCAACATCGTGGCCCGCGAAGTCGTCGTTCTGGGCAAGGTGCGTGGCAACTGCCAGGCCAGCGACCGCGTCGACATCCGCAGCGAAGGTTCGCTGACGGGCGATGTCATCGCCGCGCGTATCTCCATCGAAGACGGTGCCTTCTTCAAGGGCGGCATCGACATCCGCAAGCCCGGCGCCAGCGAGGCCAAGGGCGATGTACGCAGCAACTCAACCTCCGCGGCCGTCACCCCAGAGGCCGTTACAGTCGACGCATAAAAGCAGTCAGGATCGATACCGCGGCCCCGAAGCCCCCAAAATCTTCGGGGCCGCCTTGTCTATCAGGTCACAAAACGTTCCGGACCACGCCAAAGACAAGCGCCACCGCAAGCAAACCGGCAGCCATATGCTCGTCGCGGAGGATCCGACGCCGCCCTGGAAAAACGCTCCGCTCCGCGAAAACAAACCCGAGCAGAGGTAACAACACCGTCGTCAGCGCATTCATCCGAAGCGCGCCGCGCACATCTCCCCGCAGCAGATCCGCCATCGCCCGCGTCGTGCCACAGCCCGGGCAGAGCACATGAAAGAAGCGCCACACCGGACACACCGGATAGATCGCGTACACCTCCGGCGGGAAACGCAGGAGCATCCATGCTGCAAGCCCAAACAACCCTGCCGCCCCCAGAGCAGCGGCAACCTTATCGTTCACCTCGATCCTGAACCTCCGCACATCGTGCTCGGTCCCACGCCTAAAGCGTCGCGTTGCGGAAGCGCAGCGCCTGCTTCATCTCGTTAATGCGGTTCAGGTGGTACTGAAAATAGATGCCGCCAAAGAAAAACGTCATCACGCCGCCGAGACGCAAGCCAAGCGGCTCCGGTCCGTTGTAGTGCTTCTCAAGCGTGTTCCGAACCGTAAATCGGCCGACCAGCAAAAGGATGGTGTAGGCGAGGCTGAAGAGGGACCCAATCGCTCTTGTACCCGCACCGGCGCCGGCGACCACGGCCGCTCCAGCATGGAGGAGAGCGAAGGTCGAACCGATGGAGAAGAAGACGCTGATGATGCCGAAAACGATACCGATCGCGTAGTAGGTAACCGCCTTGCTGGCGGGTTCAAGCCTCTTCGCGAACGCAGCGATCACGACCTCCCAGATGATAAAAAACAGCCCGCAGGTCAGGATCCCGAACAGCAAAACCAGCCCCCAGTTAAGGTTGGGCGGGTCGGGATAGGCGCCCGCGCCCGCAAACGGAATCGGAGCTCCGGGCATGCCAGGGACATAGGCCGGAGGTTGGGCTCCAAAAGCCTGGGCCCCGGGTTGGCCACCGAACCCGTGACCCCCAAACCCCTGGCCCCCGGTCGCCCCCGGATTCATCGGCTGGGCCGAGATCCCCAAAATCTGCGAGACCGGCAGCCAATCCGTCATCTCCTCGCTCTTGGCCAGGTCGGTCGGAAGCACGTTGCCAGTCTGAAGGTATCGCTGAAGATCTTCAAGGGTGTAGGGGCCGTACATCTGCCCATTGCGCGAGACCTGATATTGCATGTGAATCCTTGGGAGAAGAAGGGTATTGGTTCGCAACCGATGTAATCACGAATACGGGCGAGATACAAACACTTTCCTCCGCAGAGACTCGCCGGAGGTCACGTGCCACGGAAGAACGCCGGCCAACCCAACCTCTAATACTTCGGCAGAGCGCTCGTGTCCCAGCCGCCGCCCAGCGCCTTGATCAGCAGCACACTCGCATCCATGCGCCGTCGCATAATGTCGATCTCATTGCGTTCATTCGAAAGTGCCGCCGTCTGCGCCGTGATCACCTGCAGATACGTATCGACGCCGCCCACATACCGATTGTTGAAGATCTGCTGCGACTCCTGCGCCGCCGCCGTGGCGCGCCGTTGCTGCTCAGCCTCAGTCGCCAGAATGCGCAGCGCAGCCAGATTATCCTCGACCTGCTGGTAGGCGACCAACGTCGTCTGCCGATAGTCCGCCGTCGTCTGAGCGAATCCGGCGATCGCCTGGGCGGACACACCACCGCGGCGCCCAGCGTCGAAAAAGGTCTGGCCCAGCGTAGGTCCAAGTGCATAGATAAACGAAGATGAACTGAAGAGATTTGCGGCCGATGTGCCCTCAAACCCGACCGCGGCCGAGATCGACAACGAAGGAAAATACGCGGCGCGCGCAATCCCAATCTGTTCATTGGCCTCAGCGGTCCGGCGCTCCGCGGCCGCAATATCCGGTCGCCGTTGGAGCAGATCGGACGGCAGACCCGGCGGAATCACAGGCGGCTCGGCATGGAGCGGAGCGACCGCAAGATTGAGCTGCTCCGGCGGCTGCCCAATCAGGATCGCGATCGCATGCTCGTACTGCGCGCGTCGAACATCCACGTCCGACGCCTGCACACGCGCAGCTTCGAGCTGCGTCTCGGCCTGCGTCACATCCGACTTCGCCGAAACACCACCCTGAAACCGGTTGGTCGTCACCCGGAGAGCATCCTCGTACTGCCGCACCGTGTCGTTCAGCAGCTTGCGTTCCGCATCGGCCGCCCGCAGCTCAAAGTAGTCAGTCGCCAACTCCGCCTGGATCGACAGACGAGCATTCTCAAGATCGGCGGCAGTCGCCTGCGCCTCTTCCCGCGCGGCATTAACACCTCGCCGAATGCGCCCAAACAGATCGATCTCCCACGAAACGTCGAGCGGCACCTGCAGATCGCCCGTGCCATTGTTCGCCAGGGCAGAGTTGAAGTAGGGTCGAGCCGCGGAGTATCGCTCGGCGCCCGCAA
Organism: Acidobacteriaceae bacterium; assembly: GCA_965277145.1. Taxonomy (GTDB): domain Bacteria; phylum Acidobacteriota; class Terriglobia; order Terriglobales; family Acidobacteriaceae; genus Edaphobacter. Next base: position 3,227,443 of record OZ255717.1, on the reverse strand, counting down.
ACGGAGCCGCTCCGATCGTCGGATACAGGTCCGCCCGATTGATCCGAATCTGCGCTCGCGCCCGGCGGAGATTGGCTTCAGCCGCCCGCAACGTCTGGTTGTTCGTCGCGATCTGCGGCTCCAGGGCGTTCAGCCCCGCGTCGTTGAACACCGTCCACCACGCACCCTTGGGCAAAGCATCGGCCGGCTGCGCAGGATGCCAGTTCGGGTCAGTCTCCTTGAAAGCCGGTGCCGTCGGAACGCTCGGCCGGACGTACTTCGGACCGACCATGCATCCGGAAAGAACGATCGTCCCAGACATCAAACACAGGCAAAGCAATCGGCAATACTTCACTTCGGGCCGTCCCCGTTTGCGCTTCCGCCCGCGCTTGTCCCCGTTCCGGTGCCGATACCGTTGCTGTTGATGCGTACCTCCTGGCCCACGGCAAGCGCGTCCGAAGGATCAAGGATGATCTGGTCCGACGGCTGGAGGCCCGCGTCGATCTCGACCGTCGCCCCATTGTCATGCGCAATCTTCACCGGCACGAGCGCGACCTTGCCGTTGCGAACCACACCCACCTGCAGACCCTCGCCGCGAAACAAAAGCGTGTTCGACGGTATCGTCAGCGAGGGCGTGCGGTTCGGAATCTTAAAATGAACAAACGCATACGCGCCCGGAAGCAGCTTGCTCTTCGGGTTCGGCACGTCCACCTCGACATTCAGCGTGCGCGAACTTGGGTCAATCGCCGAGGAGTTGCGCGCGATCCTGCCGTCAAACGTCTGGCCAGGATACTCGTCCAGCGTCAGCGCGGCCCTGCTCCCATCCCGAACGCCGGCCGAGTACACCTCCGGCACCGCAACAAACACGCGAATCGTCCCAATCGCCGCCAGATGAAACAGCTCCTTCGCGGCCGTGGTCGATGGGCTCGAACCCTCCGCGCCCGCTTCAATCAAGGCCCCAATATCCGTGTTGCGCGCCGTCACAATGCCGTCAAACGGAGCGTACACACGCTCAAATCCCTGCATCTGCTGCAACCTCCGAACGCCGGCCTGCGCGGCATCCACCGCCGCCTTGCGCGCAAGCGCGTTCGATGTCGCCTGATCGGTCTCCTGCTGCGAAACCGAATTCAACCGCAGCAGGTTCTGATACCGCGCAGCCGTGGTCTGCGCCAGATTCAAATCGGCCTGCGCGCTCTTCAGGTTCGCCTGCGCCACCTGCAGCTGCTGATCAACCTCGGGCGACTCGATCACCGCCATCAGCTGCCCCTTTCGGACGTGCGCGCCAATATCAAACATCCACCGCTTCAGATACCCCGTCGTCCGCGAGTAGATCGGTGTCTCCGTAAACGCCTGCGTGTTGCCCGGCAACGCAAGATCCGGCGTGATACGCGATGCCGACGGGTGCGTCACCGCAACGATCGGAATGGCCGACTCGCGCGTGCTCTGCTCCAGCTGATGCTCCGCCGCTGCGCGATGAAGAATGCCGAGAACGACCAAAAGCACCAGGATCGCCGCTCCCACACCGGCGCCGATCCAGGCCCCGGCCGGAACGCCCCGCCGAACTGCAGTGTCAGGGGGCGACGGCGTGCCTTCCGAAGGTAAAGTGGTTTGGATGTTCATCGCGGTTCCCTCTGAGCCTCACAGATCTATCTAAGCACTAAATTCAATCGCCGCTCACCATCTGCCCTTGCCGATCCTCTGCCGCCGGCGCGCCACCGCTCGGCTCGGGATCACCCCGACGAGAGTGCAGCAGCGCAAACACCGCGGGAACAAACGTCAGCGTCGCTACCGTCGCCGCCAAGAGACCCCCGATCACAGCCCGTCCCAAAGGTGCATTCTGCTCACCTCCCTCGCCCGCCCCCAGAGCCATCGGGATCATACCGATAATCATCGCCAGCGCCGTCATCGAAACCGGTCGGAACCGCGTACTTCCAGCCTCCAACGCAGCCGCAATCGCATCGCCGTGGTGCGTCAAACGCTCCTTCGCAAACGACACCACCAGGATCGAGTTGGCCGTCGCGACACCCATGCACATAATCGCTCCCATCAGCGCCGGAACCGAAAGCGTGGTGCGCGTCACAAACAAGAACAGAACGATGCCCGCCAGCGCCGCGGGCAACGCCGTAACAATAACAAACGGGTCCAGCCACGACTGAAAATTCACCACAATCAGCAGGTACACCAGCACAATCGCAAAGGCGAGCCCCGATAGCAGGCCGAAATACGAAGTCTGCATCGTCTGAATCTGTCCACGCACGTGCACAAACGATCCGCGCGGAAGCTGCTTCTCACTCGCCTTTGTAATCTTGTCGATCTGCCGTGCGACAGCCCCCAGATCGCGATCCTGAACGTTGCCGTAAATGTCGATCGTGCGCCGGATGTTGTAGTGGCTCACCACCGGCATCTCGCTCGATCGTCCAATGCCCGCCACATCGGCCAGGATCTCGGGCTGCTTGGCCCCAGGCGCCGTTATCGGGATGTTCTGGAGATCGTTCAGCGACTGGATGTCGTACTGCGGCGTCTGCGCCACAATGTTGTAGACAACCCCATTGCGCGGATTCAGAAAGAATTGCGGGTTCAGCTGCGTCGACCCGGAAAGTATATTGACAATGCTCGAACCCACGTCGCGCGTCGTGTATCCCCCCTGCGAGGCCTTGGTGCGGTCGATCACCACGTTCAGCACAGGGTAATCGTCCGGCTGCTGGATGCGCAGATCGGTCAGCCCAGGCACCTGCTCAAGCTGGCGAAGAACATCGTCCGCCACCTTGCGATTGCCCGCCATGTCGGAGCCCTCAAACTGAACATCGATCGGCGCCGGCAAGCCAAAATTCAAAATCTGCGTCACAATGTCCGACGGCAAAAAGTAAAACGTCGTTCCCGGAAATTCCGGGACAAGCTTCGCCCGCAAGGTGCGAACATAATCGGCCGTCGGTCGGTGGTGCTCCTTCAGCGACACCAGGATGTCCGCGTCGCCCGCGCCAATCAGGCCGGAGGTCGCATGCTGGAAGTTCAGCGTGCTGTACGGCAGGCCGATATTGTCCAAAATATTGTCAGTCTCGCCATCCGGCACCGTGCGCCGAATTGACTGCTCGACCAGGTCGCACAGACGCGCCGTCTCCTCAATGCGGGTGCCGCTCTTCGCCCGCATATGCAGCAAAAAAGACCCAGTGTCGCTCAACGGGAAAAAGTTCTGCCCCAAAAACGGGATCAAGGCAAACATCAGGAGGCAGATCAGCAGAAAAACGGGAACAAAGATCAGACGCGCCTGAATCAGGCGTCCCAACAGACCCTGGTACACGCTGCGCACGCGCTCAAAGCCCCGCTCAAACGCCCTCTGAAACCGAGCCAGCGGATTCCTCGAAGGAACCGCATGCTCATCGTGCGGCTTCAACAGATACATCGCCAGCGTCGGAACCAAGGTGCGCGACAGGATGTACGACGCCAGCATCGCAAACACCACAGCCTCGGCCAAAGGCACAAACAAATAGCGCGAAACGCCCGCCAAAAAAAACATCGGCAGAAACACAATGCAAATGCAAAGCGTCGAAACCAGCGCCGGAACCGAGATCTGCGCCGCCCCCTCAAGAATCGCGTCGTAAAGCGGCCGGCCCTCCTCAAGATACCGCTCAATATTCTCGATCGTCACCGTTGCATCGTCCACCAGAATGCCCACCGCCAGCGCCAGACCGCCCAGCGTCATGATGTTGATCGTCTGTCCGAGCAGGCCGAGCACTACAACCGAAGACAGGATCGACAGCGGAATCGAGACCGCGATAATAATGGTCGATCGCCACGATCCCAGAAACAGCAGAATCATCAGACCGGTCAGAACCGCCGCGATCACCGCCTCGCGAACCACACCCTCCACCGAGCCCCGGACAAACACCGACTGGTCGCCGATCGGCGTAATCTTCAACTCCGGCGGAAGCGTCGTCTTCAGCCGCGGAATCAGCGCCCGAATCCCCGAAACCACGTCCAGCGTCGATGCATTGCCGGACTTCAGCACCGTCACCAAGACGCCGCGCCTGCCGTCCTGCCGAACAATGTTGGTCTGCGGAATCGAGCCGTCCGACACCGAAGCGACATCCTTCACATAAATCGTCGCTCCATTCACCTGCCGGATCGGCAGGTCGGCCAGCCCCTGGATCGTCCCCGGAGCGGAGTTCAGGTGCACATCGTACTCGTCCACCCCGATCTTCGCCGTCCCCCCAGGCTGCACAACGTTCTGCTGACCCAAAGCGTTCAAAACATCGATCGGCGATAGACCCTTGCTCTGCAACAGCCGCGGGTTCATATTCACCATGATCGATCGCTGCTTGCCGCCATACACATTCGGGATCACGGCCCCGGGAACCGTGATCAGCTGCGGCCGCACAAAGTTCAAACCAAGATCGTTCAGCTGCTGCTCCGACAGGCCGTTCCCCGACAAACCAAGCTGCAGAATCGGCACCGAAGATGCCGAAAAATTGATGATCTGCGGAGGCAAAATGCCCGGCGGCAGCTGCCGCAACTGAAACTCCGACGCCGCCGAAACCTGCGCGTTCGCCGTGTCCAGCGAAGCTCCCGGCTGCAGGTAAAGCTTGATCACCGCCTGCCCGGCAATCGTCGTCGATTCAATATGCTCCACATTGTCGACAAGCACCGTCAACGCCTTCTCGTACGGCGTCGTCAGCCGGCCTTCAAGCTCCTCCGCGTTCAGCCCCGTATACTGCCACGCAATCGAAACCACCGGTATGTTGATCGATGGGAAAATGTCGGTCGGCGTGTTGTGAATCACCACCGGAGCCGCGATCAAGATCAAAATCGCCAGCACAATAAACGTGTACGGTCGGCTAAGGGCGACTTTGACGATCCACATAGGCAGTAGTCCCGGGCGTCCCCTACGAGGCGCAATGCGGTTATGAAGACAATCTGCTCTGCCTCCGCGCTCAAGCTGCGGTCCAAAGAGCTCGGAGGCACGATGCTACGGATAAACGCGTTATCCAACCGCGAAAGAGCCGCTCGGCCCTCACGGTACGCTTGGTACGCCTCTATCCTAGCTGAAGCTGGGCAGGCGCGAGTTCACAAACCTGTAAAGCCACTCTGACCGAGCCGCCGCCAAACACCACACAGCCTCTGGCCTACTCCAAACTCAGCACAACCCCCTCGCCCGCCTCCAAGGTGAACGCACCCTCCACCTCCGCTCCATCGCCGTCCAGAATCGTGGTCAAGAGCACACGCGACCGAGGCGCCTGCACCGTCCGTACCTCGCCCGTCAGGTTCAGCAAAATCAACATCGTCTCATCCCCCAAACTTCGCCGGTAAGACAGCACCCCATCCTTCGCCTTCACCTCGCTGATCGCACCCCTCTGCAACGCAGGGTGATCGCGGCGAAGCTCCAGCAGCTTCCGGTAAAGATTAAGCTCCGACCGAGCCTGCCCCCGCTCCGCCTCCACGTTAATCGCATCCGCGTTGGGCGAGATCGGCAGCCACGGCCGCGCCGCCGTCGTGAAACCCGCGTTCGCCGATCCGTCCCACAGCATCGGCGTGCGCTCCGGGTCGCGTCCCATCCCCACGCCCGGCTGATTCTTCTCCGCCGGGTCCTGGATCTCGTCCGGTGAAATCGCAACGTTCGCCATGCCAAGCTCATCGCCGTAGTACATCGTCGGTGTGCCTCGCAACGTCAGCAGCAGCATCCCCGCCACCCGACCCTGGTCCGCCCCGATCCGCGTCGCCAGCCGCGGCTGGTCGTGGTTGCCCAACACATAGTTCGGCCATGCCCCAGCCGGCAGCAGATCCTCATACTCGCGGACGAGACACGCGATCTTCTCCGCATCCCAAGCCGTCAGAATCAGCTGAAAGTTGAACGGCAGATCCGCCTGAGGACCGTACGCAGACTTCGGATCGAGACCGTAGTACGTCACCAGCTTCGGCAAAGGCAGATAAATCTCGCCGATCAAGAGACGTTCGCGTCCATCCGCGCCATACCCATCCAGCAAGGCGCGCATCTCGGCAACAATCGCGTGCGTCCCCGGCTGGTCCTCCGTGTAGATCGGAAGCAGGCTGCCGTACATACGCGATCCCGGCTTCCAGTCAGGGTTCTTCGGGTTCGACCGAAACTGGTCATCCTTGATCAACAGCCACAGCACATCCATGCGAAATCCATCCACCCCCCGATCGAGCCAGAACCGCATCGCGTCAAACATCGCAGCCTTCAGCCCAGAATTGCGCCAGTTCAGATCCGGCTGCTCCTTCAAAAACGAGTGCAAATAATACTGTCCCGTCCCAGGTTCAAGCGTCCACGCGGAGCCGCCAAAGTTGCTCAGCCAATTATTCGGTGGCCCCCCATCCGGAGCCGGATCGCGCCAGATGTACCAGTCCCGCTTCGGGTCCGTGCGCGACCTCCGGCTCTCCAAAAACCACGGGTGCCGATCCGAACTGTGATTCGGAACAAAGTCGACAATCAGCTTCAACTTCCGCTCGTGCGCCGCATGGAGAAGCCGATCAAAGTCCGCCATCGTCCCAAAGATCGGGTCCACCCCCGTGTAATCCGCCACATCGTATCCAAAATCCGCCATCGGCGATGGATAAAACGGCGAAATCCAAAGCGCGTCCACACGGAGCTCCACCAGGTAATCCAAACGCGCAAGAATCCCAGGCAAATCGCCCACACCATCCCCATTCGTATCCTGAAACGAACGCGGATAAATCTGATACAGAACAGCGGTCTCCCACCACGGGCTCTTTGAGGCTGCTGCGTCGGTCATACATAGTTGGATGCGGCAAGGCGCAAGCGGCTGCGTTATATACTGGTTCTGATATGAAGCCGATCGTGTTTCTCGGCGACTCGCTGAAGGCGATTCGTCTCTTCCCAGAGAACGCTCGGCGCAACGCCGGATTGAACTGCACGCAGTGCAGCGAGGTCTTCCACTTCCGACGCAAAGCCCATGCCCACCATCGGGCCCGGTGTCGAGGAGTTGCGAGTGTGGGATGAGACTGGAACCTACCGTGTCATCTACACGGCCCGGCTGCACGACGCTGTTACGTGCTGCATGCCTTCGGGAAGAAGACGCAAGCGACAGCACAGCGTGAGATCACAAAGGCCAAGGAACGATTTCGGGCTCTGATGGAGGAGCGGCGATGAAGAAGCGCGAGAAGTTCCCCAGTGTATGGGACGCGATCAGCGACACACCGGAAGAAGCCGCAAACCTGCGTGCCAGGGCGGAACTAATGCACAAAATTCGTCAGATCGTCCGAGAAGGTGGAGGAACGCAGGCCGAATCGGCAAGGCGGTGCGGGATCACCCAGCCGCGCATGAACGATCTTCTGCGGGGCCGGGTGTCACTGTTCTCGCTCGATGCTCTGGTGAATATCGCGACCGCTCTAGGCTGGCGGGTGCGGTTGGATCTGGAGGCGGCTTAGGAAGGACGCTAGCATCCGACCGCACCCAGCGGACGGATGTCGCTCAAGCGAGAGATCATGGCTTGGCCCGCTTATCGTCATGCGCGGCCGCAAGCTGTTGAGTGAACCCATCCATCAGCACGCGCATCTGCGGCTGAAGCGCTTCCATGCGCGCGCTCGCGATCGCTATCGACTTCGTGAGCAGCTCCGGCGTCTTCGCCAGCATCGACTGGCCGACCGGCGAGCGATAAAAGGCTAGAATGCCGTCAATCTCCTCTTCCGTGTACGCGTCCGCATACAGGTCGATATAGGTCGGCTTCATCTTCTCCCATCCGAAGTTGTCCCGCATCAGAGACAGGACTTTCGTGCTGAACTCCTGAATCGCCTTCTGGTCCGCGTCCGACATCGGCTGGTTGCCAAGCATCCCCTTCACCATCTGCTGGCTCTGCGCCACGCTCTGGTCCATCATCCGGGTCATCATCTGATCCATCTTGGTTATGGTGAGCATCTGTTGATCTTTGCGCGTTTCGTTGCGTCATCCGCATGCGCGAAAGAAAGAGAGAACAGAAGAACACCACCAAGGGAGAGGAGTTTGCGAAGCATGGCTACCGCCTTTCTGAGTACGTCTGTTCCCTTGTTCTACCACCGCCTGTTCAGAGTCTCGTCACTCCGTCTTCAACGGCTTCCGCGCAAAGTAATACAAACTAAACGCCAGCGCCCCAAAGGCAACCACCGACACCCAATCATGATGCAACGGATTCGTCTCCGCAAACCGAGGCACCGTGTGATCCGTCGCCGCCTCATACAGCTTCAACACCACGCCCAGCAGACCAATAATCCCACCCGCCGCAATCAACCCCGAAGCGTACAGCGACCCCGGCGAGATCTCGCTCTCCATATCAAGAGCAGGCGTCACCTCCGTCGGCGTCGCATGCCCCGGATTGTCCGGGTCGTCCACAGGTAAGTTCACCCCCGCCGGATTCGTGCTCGCAACTCCAACCGCGGCCCCCAGCCTAGACCTGTGCCGCAGCATCGCCCCATCCACCATCCATCGCATCACGCCGCCCACAAAAATCGCCAGCGTGGTCCCAATCGAAAGATACGCGCCGACCGCAAACGTCAGCGATCGCACCCCCAGCAACTCCACCGCGATCACCAGAGCCACGCCCAACAGTACCAGCGACCAGGGCAGCCTGCGCGACAGAATGCCGTTGATCACCGTCGCCATCAGCCGCCCCTGCGGCGCCGCCGCCTTCTCGCTCCCGATCCCCTGAACCCACTGAATCTCGATCGCTCCCGTCGCCGGGTTGTAGAGGTACTTGCCATCCTCCAGCGTCGACGATCCGATCGCATTCAGCAAAATAAACGAGGACGCCGCAGGCAGCTCTTCCTTGCCCGTACTCCGGGTCGAGGGCGAGCCTCCGCCGGCCCTCCCCGTCCCAAAGTGCGTCGTGATCAAGACGTGATCGCGCCGGAAATGCCCACTGTCCTCAACCCCTTCCGGCAACGCGCTCAGATTCATCGGGATCGGCCGCGGCAGCCGCTGAAACGTCTCAAGACCGGTGTTCATCGCGTTCAACGTCGCCCCAATCGAGAACACGCTGATCACCACGCCAAACATCAGCGCCACCTGCTGCTTCCACGGCGTCGCCCCAATCAGGTATCCCGTCTTCAGGTCCTGCGCCGTGTCGCCCGCGTTCGCCGCGGCAATACACACAATCCCGCCGATCGTGATCGCCAGCGCGCCAAACGCCGGAGCAGTCCAACCCTTCACCAAAAAGATCGCGGACGTCGCCATCAGCGTCGCAATCGTCATCCCTGAAACCGGGCTCGCCGACGACCCCACAATCCCCACAATCCGCGCCGAAACCGTCACAAACAGAAACCCAAACACCACCACCAGAACCGCCGCCGCAAGATTCGCGAACGCCCCGACCTGCGCGCCGGGAACCGGATGAAACTGCAGGAAAAACCAGAGAAGCACCACCAGCGCCACCGACCCACCCAGAACCACCGTCGGCGGCAGATCGTGCGCCGTTCGCAGCCGTCCCGCAGCCGCGTCGCTTGTCTTACCTGAGCCCGTCCGGCTCTTGTTCACCGCCGTCGCAATCCCCGTGGTCAGAGCGCCGGCAATCGTCGGCAGCGTCCGGCACAGCGTAATCAGACCCGCCGCCGCCACCGCCCCCGCGCCCATCGGCCGCACATACGTCTTCCAAAGATCAGACGGCGACATCTGCACAATCGGAACCGTCCCCGGGTAGAGCGGCCCCGCCAAATGCGATCCAAAAAACGAGATCGCCGGCATCATCACCAGCCACGAAAACGCCCCGCCCGCCAGCATGATCGCCGCCGTCCGAACGCCGATAATGTACCCCACCCCCAGATACTCAGGAGTCACATCCGCCCGAATCGCCGATCCGCGCAGCAAATGTTGCGCGCCGAAATCGGGCTGGTAGTTGGGCGTCGACGGAAACAGACTCAAGAGATTCTCGTTCTGAAACAGCGTGTAAATCGCACCCATCCCAAGCCCCAGGAACACCCGCGAAGCAAACGACCCGCCACGCTCCCCAGCCTCCAACACGTCCGCGCACGCCGTCCCCTCCGGATACGTCAGCGTCCCGTGCTCCTCCACAATCAGCTGCCGCCGCAGCGGAATTATAAACAGCACACCCAGCCATCCGCCAAACAGCGCGAGCGCGAAGATGGTCGTCGATTGGAGATCGAACCCCAGAAAAATCAACGCAGGCAACGTAAAAATAACGCCCGAAGCGATCGACTGCCCGGCATTCCCGGTGGTCTGAACAATATTGTTCTCAAGAATCGAGCTCCGGCCAAACGCCCGCAAAATCGAAATCGACAACACCGAGATCGGAATCGACGCCGCCACCGTAAGCCCGGCGCGCAGCCCCACATACACCGTCACCGCTCCGAAAAGCACGCCAAACACCGCGCCCAACAAAAGCGCACGCACCGAAAGCTCCGGTCGGAGATCGTCCGCGGCGACAAACGGCTTGAAAGCTGGCTTGGCAGGAATGGTCGTGGTGGCCATGGGTGGTCTGTCCTCTGTCGCGTCCGGTCGCGTGCGATCTGTCCTCTGTCGTCCGATCTGTCCGGTTTGCAGGCGAGTGTATCAGCGCAACCCCCGCGCCTGCGCACATCCACGGTTAGCGTACTCTGGCGACACCCCGCACAGGAGGCTCTGATTGCGACAACACGCACCCCAACATTGGGTCACGGGGGCAGTCCTCGCCCTGCTCCTCATCATGGCCGCCGAAATCAGCCTCTCCGTCCGCCGCGAATCCCTCACCTGGGACGAAGGCGATCACATCTTCGCCGGATACATGTCCCTCCACGCCGGCGACTTCGGCCTCAACCCCGAACACCCGCCCATGACCAAAATGGTCGCCGCCCTCCCCCTCCTTCCGCTCCATCTCAAGGTCCCCCCGCTCCAGGGCCGCTTCTTCAAGCAGGAAGCCTACCTCGACGGTCGCGAACTCCTCTTCCGCAACACACCCCAAGATGGCGGCCGCTACTGGCCCGGAACCCTCATCTTCCGCGCCCGTATGGCCGTCATGGCCTTCTCCCTCCTGCTCGGCCTCCTCATCTTCCTCGCCGCCCGCGAAATGTTCTCGCTCCCCGCCGCCTTCCTCGCGCTCGCCCTCTACGTCTTTGAGCCCAGCATCCTCACCCACGCCCCCTTCGTCACCACCGACGTCACCGTCTCCTGCATGATCTTCGCCGCGATCTACAGCTTCTACCGCCTCAGCAAACGCCCCACCCCCATCCGCCTCCTCGTCGCCGGCCTCACCGCCGGCCTCGCCCTCGCCGCCAAACACTCCGCCATCCTCCTCGCGCCCATGCTCCTGACCCTCGCGCTCGGCAATCTCGCAGCCGCCTGGTGGACCCAACGCAGATCGACCCGCACCCCAGATCTTCACACCCCCAACTTCCGCCGCCCCGCCCTCCTCCTCGCCTCCCTCGTCCCCCTCACCCTCATCGCCGTCACCGTCCTCTGGGCCTTCTACGGCTTCCGTTACAACGCCCGCCCCGGCAATCTCCAGCTCGCCCCCACCCTCGCCCAATCCGTCCAGACCCTCCGCCCCGTCGAGGCCCACGGCATCCTCCTCTTCGCCCGCGCCCACCTCCTCCCCGAAAGCTACCTCTACGGCCTCGCCGACGTCCGCCGCGTCGCCGACTTCATGCCCAGCTTCGTCCTCGGCCACGTCTACGCGCACGGCGTCTGGTGGTACTTCCCCGTCGTCCTCGCCATCAAACTCACCCTCGGCCTCCTCGGCCTTCTCCTCCTCGCCACCTTTGCCCTCGTCACCCACCGTCTCGCCCACCTCCGCGAACTCTGGTTCCTCCTCGTGCCACCCGCCATCTACCTCCTCGTCGCCATGACCGGCCAACTCGACATCGGCGTCCGCCACATCCTCCCCATGTTTCCGTTCCTGATCATCTTCGCCGCCGGCGGCGCCTCCACCCTCGCCATCCGCCGCCGCCCCTGGGCCCTGGCCGTCCTCTTCCTCGTCGCCGCCCACATCGTCTCGTCCCTCTTCACCTTTCCGCACTACATCTCCTACGCAAACGAGCTCTGGGGCGGCCACACCGAAACCTCTCACTACCTCACCGACTCCAACACCGACTGGGGACAACAACTCATCGCCACCCGGCAATACCTCGACCGCCGCGGCGTCAAAAACTGCTGGATCGCCTACTTCGCCGCCCCCTTTATCCTCCCCAACGACTACGGCATCCCCTGCCGCCGACTCCCCACCTTCGACTCCCTCGACGAAGAAGACCTCCCCACACCGACCGTCATCACCGGCCCCGTCCTCATCAGCGCCGGCGACCTCAACGGCTTCGAGTTCGGCTCAAAAATCCTCAATCCTTACCAAACCTTCATGACGCAAAAACCCACCACCAGCATCGACGACGGCATCCTCGTCTACGACGGCGCCTTCTCCGTCCCCATGCTCTCCGCCATCACCGACGTCCAAATCAGCAAACGCGCCCTCAAAGCAGGTCAGCTCGACAGGGCTCTCCGCACAGCACAAACAGCCGTCCAAACCAACCCCGGCGGCTTCAACGAACATCTAGCCCTCGGCGAAGCCCTCGCAGCCCTAGGCCGCAAACCCGAAGCCCGCGCCAGCTACCTCCAAGCCCTCCTCGCCATCTCCAAAATGGAACCCAGCGCCCAACAACAATGGCGCCCCATCGTCGAACAGCACCTCAAAGCCCTCTAAAACAGCGGCAGTTCTGCTTCCCTAGTTGTCATTCCCGAAGGGAATCTGCTTTCCCCTTCGCATAGCCTGAGCCGTTGTTTACTCATGACTCACAACTCATTACTCATGACTCACTAGTTGTCATTCCCAGAGGGAATCCGCTGTTGTCGTTGCCGTTGCTTGTTTCACCGCCGTCATCCTGAGCGAAGCGAAGGACCCCTGTAGTTGCCTTTGCCCTTGCTTTCTAGTTGTCACTCCCAACAGAAATCTGCGTCTGCCCTTTGCACCCCCTGAGCCGTTGTTTACTCATAACTCACAACTCGTTACTCATGACTCGCTAGGTTTGTTGTCCTTCCCACAGCTTCAGCCGCCTGAGGTACGCAAACATCCAAAAGGCGAGATTGGCGCATCTACCCCCCTCCATTCCATACAATTAAGCTCAGGTGGAATCGGCCAGAAAGATCGAGAATCTATGTCTTAGAGCAGTTCAGCTACTGCTTGTTTGCTGTCATTTCAAGGAAATCTGCAATTGTTTGTTCTTCATCTGATCCACTAGCAAGCAGTACCGAGATCCAGACCTAAGTCCAATCGTAAGAAGATTTTGCAACAAAACAGGAGGGAGGGGGGAGGTATAGGCTGCAGCAGTTCCCCTGTTGGCCGCATGGCAGCTTCTTCAACGAGAACGGCACTCCCACACTCTATCCGGCTCACAGGATCACAATGACCACCCAGTACACCTCCGGCCGCACCTCCTCCGGCTCCACCCTCACCATCCTCCTCTCGCTCGTGCTCGGCGCCGCGGCCGTCGTCGTCTTTCTTCGCCACGCCACCGGCGGCATCCCCGCGCGCCTCAGCACCCTCATCACCGGCCGCGCCTCCGCCGCCGACCTCTCCGTCCCCACCATCGCCGGCCGCCTCCAGCAGTTCAACCGCCTCACAACCGTCCTCTACGCCAGCGACGCCGTCCTTGAAACCCCCAACGCCGTCCCCGCTCTCCTAGACACCGCCGCCCCCGACCGACCCCTCCTCATCGCCCACGGCGAGATCACCGCCGGCGTCGACCTCGCCCACCTCCGTCCCGAAGACCTCCGCATCGACCCCCGCACCCGCTCCATCCACGTCCATCTCCCCGCCTCCGAACTCTTCTCCACCTCGCTCCTCCCCGATCAGACCCGCGCCATCAGCCGCCTCACCGCCCTCCCCGTACCTTCCGCCGACACCAACCTCACCCCCGAGCAACGCACCCGCGCCCATGCACAGCTGCAACAAACCGCGCTCCAGTCAGGCCTGCTTGACCTCGCCCGCAAAAACGCTCGGGAGACCGTCACGACCTTTCTCCTGTCCCTCGGATTCACGGAGGTCGACGTCCTCTAAACTCAGAGCAGTCGCGCCTGTCCCACCGCAACCCATCTGCGCTAAAATCCTCCGCATGAGGATCTTCGGCAAGCTCTTTCGCCCGCAGCAATTGCTCTCTTCCGAAGCGATCGAGACCGCGCCCTCCTCGCTCCTCCCGCCCGAGCTCTCCTTGCTCGAAAAGACCGGATACACACTCCTCCAAACCATCGCCTGGATCACCGCCGGCGTCGGCGCCCTCACCCTCGGCGTCCTTGTCGGCCGCGAAATCCGCCTTCGCCACAGATTCAACCGCCGCACCCCCTACGACTTCTACGCCCACTCCGGCGACCGCGTTCCAGACGTCGACTTCGGCCTCGGCATCTGACCTCCGTGCTCACGTCCGCCTCCCCGCATCCAATCCCCTGAGCACACCCGATGAGCCCATCCAGACCAGCCTTCCTCTTTCCCGGCCAGGGATCCCAGTACGTCGGCATGGGACGCGACCTCCACAACCAGTTCCCCGCCGCCCGCGCCGTCTTTGAAGAGGCCGACCAGGTCCTCGGATACCCGCTCACGGAACTGATCTTCAACGGCCCCGAAGATCAACTCAAACAAACCGAGTACACCCAGCCCGCCATCCTCACCGTCTCGGTCGCCGCCCTTCGCGTCCTCACAGAGCAGCTCGCCGGCACCGGCATCCAGCCCAGCTTCGCCGCCGGCCACTCGCTCGGCGAGTACACCGCCTACGTCGCCGCCGGCACCCTTACCTTCGCCCAGGCCGTCCACGCCGTGCGCTGCCGCGGCAAATACATGCAGGACGCCGTCCCCCCAGGCGAAGGCGCCATGGCCGCCATCCTCGGCCTCCCCGCCGACCAGATCAACGACCTCTGCGGCCAAGCCTCCGACGATCTCGTCGACCAAATCACCGCCAGCGTCGCCGCCCCCTCCACCGACAGCACCGCCCAGTCCATCGAAGCCCACGCCGACGCCCCCCTCGCCGGCTCCGCCACCGCCCAAAGCGTCCTCTCCGACCCCACCCACACCGCCGTCACCGTCGCCCAGGCCGCCACCAACACCGGCGCCACCGTCGCCCCCGCCAACCTCAACTCCCCCGACCAAACCGTCATCTCCGGAGCCACCGCCGCCGTCCATCGCGTCCTCGAACTCGCAAAAGCCGCCGGCGCCAAACGAACCATCCTCCTCCCCGTCTCCGCCCCCTTCCACTGCTCGCTCATGAAACCCGCCCAGGAACACCTCTCCACCGACCTCGAATCCCTCGCCTTCGCCGACCCCGTCTTCCCCGTCGTCGCCAACGTCGACGCCCGCCTCATCACCCGTCCCGCCGACGCCCGCGACTGCCTCATCCGCCAGGTCACCGGCCCCGTCCGCTGGGTCGAGTGCATCAACCTCCTCATCCAGAACGGCGCCAACCCCTTCATCGAAATCGGCCCGGGCCGCGTCCTCTCCGGCCTCCTCCGCCAAATCGACCGCTCCCAAACCACCCTCAACGTCGAAGACCCCGCCTCCCTAGAAAAAACCATCGCCGCCCTCACCGGAGCGCCACAGTAACTCCGCCTTGTAGCAGTCATTCGCGCCCTCTAGCCGTCATTCCGCCTTTCTGGTTGTCATTCCGCTTTTCTGGTTGTCATTCCCGAAGGGAATCTGCTTTTTCGCTTCTGCCCTTGCCTTTCTAGCCGTCATTCCCGAAGGGAATCTGCTTTTTCGCTTTCGCCCTTGCCCTTTTGGCCGTCATTCCCGAAGGGAATCTGCTGTTCCCCACACCCCCCGGAGCCCGCCATGCAAGAACACGACATCGTCGAAGACTTCACCCTCCCCGATCAAGACGGCAACAACGTCACCCTCTCCAACTTCAAGAACTCCCCCGTCATCCTCTTCTTCTATCCCCGCGCCGACACCCCCGGCTGCACCATCGAGGCCTGCGGCTTCCGCGACACCTTCGCCCAACTCCAGGCCGCCGGCGCCACTGTCCTCGGCATCTCACGCGACAAAGTCAAAGACCAAAAGAAGTTCGCCGAAAAATACAGCCTGAACTACCCCCTCCTCGCCGACCACGAAGGCATCATCTGCACCTACTTCGGCGTCCTCAAACCCAAAAACATGTACGGCAAACTCGTCAAAGGCATCGAGCGCACCACCTTTGTCATCGCCCCCGCCGACTCCGACGGCGAACAAAAAATCCTCAAAGTCTTTCCCCAAGTCAAGCCCGAAGGCCACGCCGAAGAAGTCCTCGCCCTCATCCAACAGAGCCGAGCCACCGCCGGCAAGCTCCTCTAGCCCCAGCCCTCGCCCACCTATGCAGCCGAGCCCAACCAAACCCGGCGCACCGGCCCGTACAAACCTCCAGACCGCAGCCTTCCTCCTCGCTCCAACAGCCACAGCAGCCACCCTCGCCTACGCCACCACCAGCCCCGCCTCGCAAATCTTCGGCCCCCTCCTTCCCGCCCCTCCCCGCCCCACCGAGATCGCCCTCACCTTCGACGACGGCCCCAACCCCACCGCCACACCCCAACTCCTCGACCTCCTCGCCCAGCACAACGTCCGCGCCACCTTTTTCCTCATCGGCCGCTACACCCTCCAGCAACCCGCCCTCGCCCGCCAAATTGCCGCCGCCGGCCACACCCTCGGCAACCACACCTCTACCCACCCGCGCCTCCCCCTCTGCACCCACGCCCGCATCCACGCCGAACTCCGCGACGCCCAGCACGCCATCGAAGACACCACCGGCGCCCCCGTCCGCCTCTTCCGCCCGCCCCACGGCTACCGCACCCCCTTCGTCCTCCACACCGCCCGCGCCCTCGGCCTCACCCCCACCACCTGGAACATCATCGGCAACGACTGGTCGCTCCCCACCCCCGAGGCCATCACCGCCCGCGTCCTCGCCGGCATCGCCCGCAACCAGCGCCGCGGCCAGGCCTCCAACATCGTCCTCCACGACGGCAGCCAAACCACCCCCACTGCCGACCGCCGCCGCACCCTCGCCGCCACCGCCGCCCTCCTCGACCACCTCCGCCCTCAAAACCCCCGCTTCGTCCCCCTAACCGACTGGCTCTAGACCTCCACCCCAAATCTGTCATCTCGACCAGACCTCCACAGTCCTGGGCGCCCCATCCTCCGCGACAGTCTCACCGTCGTGAAGGGTGGGATATTCGCGCGGGAACGCGCCATCTGCTCCCGGCCCAGATCAACAAAAAAGACTCCGAAACGCCCCACACCCCATTCGCTACCATAAACAACATCCATGGCCACCGCCCCCACCCAGGCCGCACCAGAGCCCCTCTCGCTCGCCGCCGTCCTCCGCATCCCCGCCATGCGCCGGCTCTGGTACGCCCAAATCATCTCCGTCTTCGGAGACTTCCTCGCCGTCTTCGCCGTCATCTCCGTCCTCACCTTTCGCCTCCACAGCACGCCCGAACAGGTCACCGGCGTCCAGATCGCCTACCTCCTCCCCATCGCCGTCCTCGGCATCCTCGCCGGCGTCTTTGTCGATCGCTGGCCCCTCAAACCCACCCTCGTCTCAAGCGACCTCATCCGAGCCGCCCTCTGCCTCCTTCTCCTCGTCAGCACCCGCCTCACCCACTTCTACGCCGCCCTCGCCCTCCTCTCCATCGTCTCCTCCTTCTTCGCCCCCGCCCAGGGAGTAGCCATCCGCTCCGTCGTCCCCCTCCACGGCCTCCGCTCCGCCAACACCCTCATGCAGCAGGTCGTCATGGGCATGCGCATCGTCGGCCCCGCGCTCGCCGCCTTCCTCGTCTCCTCCCTCGGCCCACGCTCCTGCTATTGGATCGACTCCGCCAGCTTCATCGGCTCGGCCCTCCTCATCAGCTCCGCCCCCACCCTCCTCAAAGCCGGATCCACGCCCAACCAGGTCGACACAGTGTCCACCACTTCAGACCCAAGAGACTCGACAGCCCCAAGCGCCCCAGCCCCAACATCCCCAGACTCAACAGCCCCAAGCGCCACAGCCCCAGCCACCCAACCAACCTCCGCCCTCCGCCGCATCGTCTCCGACATGCAGGTCGGCATCCGCTTCATCGTCCACCACGCCGCCCTCCTCTTCGTCATCCTCGCCCTCGCCTCCGGCATGTTCGTCCTCGGCTGCTTCGGCCCGCTCATCGCCATCTACGTCCGCGACACGCTCCGTTCCACCAACCGCGTCTTCGGCATCGCCTCCGGCCTCATCGGCGTCGGCATGCTCGTCGGCATGTCCCTGCTCGCCAACGTCGCCAAACGCCTCCGTGACGCCACCCTCGTCTACCTCGGCCTCGGCGGCATCGCCCTCGGCCTCACCCTTCTCGCCGCCATCCCGCACATCTGGGCCACCCTCCTCGGCGACCTCATCATCGGCTTCGCCGTCGCCGCTATCCTCATCCCCTCCCAAACCCTCATCCAGCAGGAAACCCCGCCCGCCCTCATGGGCCGCGTCGGATCCACCGTCATGTCCACCATCCTCACCGCCCAGATCGCCGGCCTCGTCCTCTCCGGAATCCTCGCCAACCAGATCGGCGTCCGCCAAGTCTTCGCCGTCTGCGCCGCCCTCCTCGTCCTCCTCATCGCCGCCGGCCGCCTCTGGATGGAACCCAAACCAGAAGGAACGCCCTCCCTGTAGAGCGCAACGACAAAAAAGCCACGCCCTCCACCAGAGCGAAACAAACAGCAAAGGTTGGCGCAGTTAGCGTCCCCACTCGGTAAACTTAAAAGAACAAGCACTTGCTCTAAAACAAGCATTTGCCTTCTGGTTAAGCGTTTACTCTCTAGTTGTCATTCCCGATGGGAATCTGCTTTCGCCGTTGCCCTTGCTGTTCCCGTTGCCGTTGCCGTTGCCCTTGCCCTTGCCGTTGCCCTTCTAGTTGTCATTCCCGAAGGGAATCTGCTGTTGCCGCTGCCCTTGCCGTTGCCGTTGCCGCTGCCCTTGCCGTTGCCGTTGCCGCTGCCCTTGCCGTTGCCCTTCTGGTTGTCATTCCCGAAGGGAATCTGCTTTGACCTTTGCCCTTGCCGTTGCCCTTGCCCTTCTAGTTGTCATTCCCGAAGGGAATCTGCCGTTGCCTTTGCCGTTGCCCTTGCCCTTCTGGTTGTCATTCCCGAAGGGAATCTGCTGTTGCCGCTGCCCTTGCTGTTGCCCTTGCCCTTCTGGTTGTCATTCCCGAAGGGAATCTGCTTTGGCCTTTGCCCTTGCTGTTGTCCTGCCGTCCCTTGTTTCATTGACGTCATCCTGAGCAAAGCGAAGGACCCCTGTAGTTGCTTTTGCCGTAGGCCCTTGCCGTTACCCTAGCCTCTCTGGTGTCACTCCCGGAGGGAATCTGCTTCGGCCTTCACCTCGAACCCGGTACCTAACTTTAGTGATTTGAAGAATTTGCGAGTACAGAGGTACTTAAAATGGGATTTGTGGATCAACGTACACACCGAGGTCCAGACCTAAGTCCAATGTTCCGAAGATTTTAGACCAAATCGCACGGGGGTGTGGGGGTACCCCGCATCACGCCGTTCCACAACAGACAACAACGTCCCGAGGAAACCATGGCCACAGCAAAAGACGCGGAACTCATCCTAGAGCTCTACCATCTGCGCACCGAGAAGGTAATGCGGGAAGCGCGCCACTTCGTCATGAACTGGGAGCCGCAAAGCTTTGACGAAATCCTTGCACTCCAGCGCGATATGGCTTCAGTCAACAACGGCTACTGGAGACAGGTGCTCGGCTACTGGGAGATGGCGGCCTCCTTCGTGCTCCACGGTGTGCTCGACCCAGATCTCTTCCTCGACAGCAACGGCGAACCCTTCTTCCTGTACGCCAAATACGCGCCCTTCCGCGAGCAGTACAGAGAGGCGATCGGCATTCCTTTCATGCGCCAGGTCGGCAAGATGATCGAGACCTACCCGCTCATGCAGGAGCGGTACACCATGATGCTCACCATGATGGAAGCGCGACAGAAGCGGGTGCAAGCCTAGAGGGAAAGTAACGCCTCCCGCGCCGCCGCCAACGTCAGCTCTACCTCTCGCTCGCCGTGTGCCGCGCTCACAAACGCCGCCTCAAACTGGCTCGGCGGCAGCCACACCCCGGCATCCATCATCGCCCGGTGAAACCGCGCAAACCGCGCCGTGTCGCTCAGGGCCGCCGTCCCGAAGTCCGTCACCTCCGGGGCGTCGGTAAAGAACCACGTAAACATCGACCCCACACGGTTGGTCGTCACCGCCAACCCAGCCCCCCGAAGGAGCCCCGCCACCCCATCCGCCACCGCCGCCGTCACTCGCTCCAGCCCCGAGTAGATCTCCGCCTCGCGCGCAATCAACTCCCGCAACGTCGCAATCCCTGCCGCCATCGCCAGCGGATTGCCGCTCAGCGTCCCCGCCTGGTACACCGGCCCCAACGGCGCCAGGAACTCCATCACCTCCGCCCGCCCGCCAAACGCCCCACACGGCAGACCCCCACCCAGGATCTTGCCCAACGTCGTAAGGTCCGGCCGGATCCCATAAATCTGCTGCGCCCCGCCCAGCGACAGCCGAAACCCCGTCATCACCTCATCGAGGATCAACAGCGCCCCATCCGCCGCCGTGATCTCCCGCAGCCCAGGGAGATACCCCTCCCCCGGCAGAAGCGTCCCGGCATTCCCCACCACCGGCTCGGCAATCACACACGCGATCCGCCCGGCGTACCGGTCAAACGCCGCCCGCACCGCCGCTAAGTCGTTGTACGGCAGCGCCAAGGTGTGCTTCGCCGTATCCTCCGGCACCCCCGCCGACCCCGGAATCCCTAAGGTCGCCACCCCCGACCCCGCCTTCACCAGCATCCCGTCCGAGTGCCCGTGATAGCACCCTTCAAACTTCACCACCAGGTCGCGCCCCGTGAAGCCGCGCGCCAGCCGTACCGCACTCATGCACGCCTCGGTGCCGGACGAGGTAAACCGCAGCCGCTCGACCGAGGGGAAGCACCGCATCGCCAGCTCCGCCAGATCCCCCTCCGCCGCGGTCGACGCCCCAAAGCTCGAACTCCGCCCCGCCGCCCCCCGAATCGCCCCCACCACCGAGGCGTAGGCGTGCCCTAGGATCATCGGCCCCCACGACCCAAAGTAGTCCAGATACCGGTTCCCATCCACGTCGAAGAGGTACGCCCCCTCCGCCCGGTGGACAAACGGCGGCTCCCCACCCACCGCCCGAAACGCCCGCACCGGGGAGTCCACCCCCCCAGGTAGCAACGATTCAGCACGGATCTGCAGCTTGCGGGAGCGGTCGAGAACACGGGTCATCTCCCCAGTATAGGAGCGCCGAGCAGCCAGCCTGCCTCATCTCGGACCTGCAACACAGGCCGCAAACCTGGCTGCTAGACTAGACTCTCCCACCCCAAGCATGGAGCACCGACTTGCCCGACGAGACCCAGCCTCCCATCGTTACCCCGGCGATCGAGGCCTCCTCCGCCGAGTCCCTCACGAGTGACGATACCGGCACAGCCTCGCCAGACCAGACAATCCTCAACGCCCTCCGCACGCTAGCCCCCGTGCCGGACACCCCAGCCATCGCCCCCCCCCGCCCCGCTACCAGCCCGGCAGAGCGCGACACCGACACCGAGACCATAGACCGGCGCATCCTGGAAAAAGTAAACACGGCCCTGCCGGCTTCACCTGCCAACCCGCCCGATAAACCCTCCCCTGACCGGGCGATCCTCCAAACCATCTACAAGGCCGTGCCGGACGTTTCACTCGAAGATAGACCGCTCGCAGAGGACGCAAACTCAGCCGCTGTCCCAAGGACAGAGTCTCTCCCCGCAAAGAAAGATCCCCCCCCGCCCCCACGGAAATCCACCTCCAGCCGCCCCCTTACCTACGCCGACGCCGGCGTCGACATCTCCGCCGCCGAGAAGACCAAGCAGCGCATCAAGATGCTCGCGCGCAAAACGTTCAACAAAAATGTGCTCTCCGAGATCGGCAGCTTCGGTGGCATGTTCGCGCTCGACCTCGCCAAGTTTCCCAACCCCGTCCTCGTCTCTTCGACCGACGGCGTCGGCACCAAGCTCAAGCTCGCCTTCGAGCTCAACATCCACCACACCGTCGGCCAGGATCTCGTGAACCACTGCGTCAACGACATCGCCGTCCAGGGTGCCACCCCGCTCTTCTTCCTCGACTACCTCGCCACCGGCAAGCTCGACGACTCAGTCGTTGAAACAGTTGTCCGCGGCATCGCGGAAGCCTGCCGCGCCAACGGCTGCGCCCTCATCGGCGGCGAAACCGCACAGATGCCCGGCTTCTACGCCGACGGCGAGTACGACCTGGCCGGCACCATCCTCGGTGCCGTCAACCGCGACCGCATCGTTACAGGTGAGCGCATTCAGCCCGGCGACGTGCTCATCGGCCTGCCCTCAAACGGCCTCCACACCAACGGCTACTCGCTCGCCCGCAAACTGCTCTTCGAGGTCGCTCGTTACGGCCCCGATCAGTACGTCAACGAGCTCAAGGACAAGACCGGCGCCGCCCTCATGCGCACGCACCGCTCGTACCTCGCCATCATCAAAAAGCTCCACGCGGCCGATCTCGTCACCGGCCTAGCGCACATCACAGGCGGCGGCATCACCGGCAATCTCCCGCGCATCCTGCCCAAAGGTATTGGCGCTGTTATCGACCTCGCCTCCTGGCCCTTGCCACCCCTCTTCGAACACTTGCAACAACTTGGCGACGTAGAACTCGAAGAGATGCACCGCACTTTCAACATGGGCATCGGCCTGATCGCCGTCGTTCCGGCAGACCTCGTCAAAAAGGCCAAAGCCGTCCTAAACCGTGCCAACGAGCGCCATCACATCATCGGGCGCATCACCCGCGGTGACCGCAAGGTCCTCTATAACTGAGGCGCTTCCGTTCCGGCCCGTCGGGCCGAATCGACTCACCAACTCAGGCGACCTCGACTTCTGCGACGACGGAGCATGCAGAGGTTGAGGGCTAGAAGGGTGGGGTAAAGGCGAGTGCATCTTGAGGTCTGTGGCCACGAAAAAGGGGGGACGCGTTTGTCGTAGGAGCGATCTCTTGAGGTTGGAGGAGTCAGAGAGGTCGGGCTCACTCGGTCGCTTGTGAGGCATGGTCTGCGCCCTCTCTGGCTCCGCGTCGCCCGGGGGCCTGAACGAGTGCCGCCCTGAACTCAGTGAGTGCGAGATGGGGTTGTTCTTGCTGCAGAAGCAGGTCTCCGAGTTGTTCGCGGGCGGGCAAGATGGGTCCTGGTGTCACCGGAAGTTTTTCGAGGGCGTCTTCGCGGTCGGCCGCGGCCCGGAGCAAGATGAGGGCCTGGTTTGGATCGCCGTTTGCCTGTGCGGACCATGCAATGATCTCGCTCGCCAGCACTCCCGTCTGGGTGGACCAGTAGAGGTCACCGGAGGCGCGAAGCTCGGCTTCGATATTTCGGAGCCGATCGGCCTGTACCCGCGCCTCGGTCGGGTGTCCGGTGCGCGCGAGCCCCAATCCTTTTGACCATACGGCGAGAGCGACGACGGATGGTGCTGCTCCGGTCGGCGGCGACATACTTGCAGCGTCGGGCCATCTGGCCCGCTCGACCGCGTCTCGGATGGGAATGGCGGTTGCCGCATAGGCGATAGCGAAGTTGCTCATATCCATCTCCGGCATTGCCCTCATTTCACGGATGATTTGGCTGACATCCGTGTCGCGTCCGGTCTGCAGGTAGGCATAGACCAGATAGTCCATTGCGTGAAGCTCGCCCATGGTGTCGCCATGCTGATGCGCGGCTTGTCTGGAGGCGAGATTGGATTGTATGGAGTCATTCCAAAGCCCGAGCCTGGTGAAGATGTGGGACGGCATGTGCAGGGCATGCGGGGCCGAAGGAGCGATCTGCGCATAGGCTCTGGCGGCGGGGAGGCCTTGTTGCGCGAGTTCCTGACTATCGCTGGCATGGATGAGATAGTGGGCGATGCCCGGGTGGTTTGGGTAGTCGCGAAACAGCGGCTCGAGAACACCGATGGCCTGCTTTTGCTTTCTATGCGTCTTGTCGGCCGGGGACGTGTTGGAAAGAAGCGAGACCGCATAGAAGACCTGCGATTCGACATCGGTTCCGTTTTGCAGGGCGACTTCTGCCATAGCCTGCTCATAAGCCGAGGTACGCTGACCGGGCTTGAGACGGGGGTTCTCCTGATAGAGCAAGCCGACGGCATGGATGAACTGCCGTTCTCGGTCGGAACCGGCGCCGAGGCGTGTCGCTTCGAGCATCTCTCGCTGCGCTATCGGAAACGTTTCGGGCAGTAGAGACGGCGACCATACTTGATGAAAATAGGTCATCGCCACTCCCCAGTGCGCCATTCCACAGTGCGGGTCTGTCTTGGCTATGGCTTGAAAGGCTTCTTCGGCGGGTCCGTATGCGAACGAATGCAGCAGGGCCACGGCGCGGTTGAACCGTTCCTGCACCGCCGGCGCGCAGGAGAGGGGAAAGGACACGTTGCCGAGTTTTTCAGGAACGCCGTGGTTGTGCGCTTCCTGAGCGGGTGACAAAGAAGCGACGAACAGAAGACCGAGCGAAACTCGCCAAAGACGGAGCATTTCTACCTCTCACAGGTGCATGGTTTATTGTGCAAAGAGCTTCGCAATCATGACAGCCTTGCGACGTGTGGGGTCTTCCCGGGTGAGGGTGGCTGAAAGCGATTTCAGTTGCGTGTCATTGTTCGAAGGCTTAGGTCACGGAGTTGGGCTTCGCTGACGGGGGTGGGGGCGTCGACCATGAGGTCGATGGCGCGGGCGGTTTTGGGGAAGGCGATCACTTCGCGAAGGGATTGGGCGCCGGCGAGGATCATGACGATGCGGTCGAGGCCGAGGGCGATGCCGCCGTGCGGTGGGGTGCCGAAGTCGAGGGCGTCGAGGAAGAAGCCGAAGCGGGCGCGGGCTTCTTCCTGCGACATGCCTAACGACCGGAAGATTTCGGCTTGGACGTCTTTGCGATGGATGCGGATGGAGCCGGAGCCGAGTTCGGTTCCGTTGAGGACGATGTCGTAGGCGAGGGCGCGCACGGCGCCTTTGTCGGAGACGAGGCGGCCGGAGGTGATGTCGTCCTCGTGAGGGGAGGTGAAGGGATGGTGGGCGGCGTCCCAGTTCTGAGTTTCCTCGTTCCACTCGTACATAGGGAAGTCGGTGACCCAGAGGAATTTGTAATCGTTGGAGGTGCCTGTTTTTTCGAAGAGCTTGTGCTTGTCGGCGAACTTCTTGGCGAGTTCGAGGCGGAGGGCACCGACGCGCTTGTGGATCCAGTGGGGGTCGTGGTTCCAGCGAGCGGGGGTGCCTAGTTTCGGGGTGATGACGACCGCGAGATGTCCGTCCTCGTTGTCACCGACGAGAACTGGAGTACTTGGGTCTATGTACTTCTCGTCGAGAAACGCACGGTACTCACTGCCAAGTCTTTCCCGGATTCTGTCGAACAATGGCTGGTAATCCGAGCCAGAGAGGCGATTCAGATCCAAGGGGGCGAGCCCAGAATTCTCGAAGAACGATTGGATCTGTGCTTTCTGGTTCTTCTGTGCAGTCCCACTTAATTCACCTACATTGGGAACCAGAAAGCCTAAGACTGGCAACTCTTTTTCTATCTTTAGCGCTTCTCGGAGCTCTGGCGTAAAAACCTCTGTTAGATCGACGAGGGCGGGGAGGCGCATGTCGGGTTTGTCGATGCCGTAGCGTTGGATGGCTTGGTCGTAGGTGATTTGGGGGAAGGGGGGGTAGAGTGTAACTCCGGCGGTGGCGAAGGCGGCGGAGAGGAAGCCTTCGACGAGGCGGAAGATGGTGGATTGCTGGGGGAAGGTGGTTTCGAGGTCGATCTGGGTGAATTCGGGCTGGCGGTCGGCGCGGAGGTCTTCGTCGCGGAAGCAGCGGGCGATCTGGAAGTAGCGGTCGAAGCCGGAGATCATGAGGATTTGTTTGAAGATTTGCGGGGATTGGGGGAGGGCGTAGAACTCGCCGGGGTGGACCCGGGAGGGGACGAGGTAGTCGCGTGCTCCTTCGGGGGTGGAGCGGGTCATGAAGGGGGTTTCGATCTCGAGGAAGCCTCTGTCGACCAGGTAGTTGCGGATGGCCATCGCCACTTTGCTGCGGAGGGCGAAGTTCTGTTGCATTTCGGGGCGGCGGAGGTCGAGGTAGCGGTACTTGAGGCGGACTTCTTCGTTCGCGATGGCGTCTTCGGCGGGCGAGAAGGGTGGGGTACGGGCGTCGTTGAGGAGGAGGAGGTCGGTGGCGAGGACTTCGATTTCTCCCGTGGGCATGTTGGGGTTTTCGAGACCGGCGGAGCGGCGGCGGACGGCGCCGGTGACGGCGACGACGAACTCCGGGCGGGCGGCTTCGGCCTTCTGGTGGGCGGCGGGGGCGGAGGACTTGTCGAGGACGATCTGGGTGATGCCGGAGCGGTCGCGGAGGTCGAGGAAGATGAGGTCGCCGTGATCGCGGCGGCGGTTGACCCAGCCCATGAGAGTGGCGGTTTGGCCGGCGTCGGACGGGCGGAGGTCGCCGCACATATGGGTGCGGGTGAGGGTGCCTAGGAAGTCGAGTTGCATGTTGCTTCCAGTATGAGGGAAGCGGGGACGGCGAGCTATCTCGGTGTGGAAGATGCGTGATCTGTGGTCTCCCGCGATGGGGATTGCGGAGGTACCGACAGAGGTGAGGCCGGGGGCGGGAGCAGGGGACCGCGGTCTAGCGTACCCCTCCCCCCTCCCCCCATTTGTTTGTAAAATATCCGAAACGTTGGAGTTAGGTCTGGATTCAGAATGTTGAGGTCCGAAAGTCCTGGATTTTCGCTCCTGTGTGATCTCTAAAATATCCTATTCATTGAGGTTAGCTCCATGGAATCTGTCAAGGTACGGCCTCGGGGCGGGATCCGTGTTCTCTCTTATTGTACGGAAGTGCGGGCTTAGGTACGCCAAGTCCTAGTCACATCTGTGGCTCCGGAGGTTGGAGAAGACGCGGATTTCCTTCGGGAATGACAACAAGAAAAGCAGAACCTTCTCTCGGTGTCAGCCCTGGGGGATGGGGAAGGGGTTGCGGTCTTTGAATTGGACTTGGTGCCAGTAGGGGTAGGGGAGGGGGGTGGCGCTGGCGGCGTCTAGTTTGCTGATCTGGTCGGGGGTGAGGCGCCAGCCGGTGGAGCCTAGGTTGGCGCGGAGTTGGACTTCGTTGCGGGCGCCGATGATGACGGTGGAGACGGTGGGGCGGCTGAGGACCCAGTTCAGGGCGATTTGCGGGATGGATTTGCCGGTTTCCCCGGCGACGACGTCGAGGGCGTCGACGACTTTGTAGAGGTATTCGTCGTCGGGGCGGGGGCCGCTGTCGACGACGGCTTTGGTTTGGAGGCGGGACTGTTCGGGGAGGGGTTGGCCGCGGCAGATTTTGCCGGTGAGGCGACCCCAGCCGAGGGGGCTCCAGACGAGGGCGCCGACGCCTTGGTCTTGGGCGAGCGGCATGAGTTCCCACTCGTAGTCGCGGCCGATGAGCGAGTAGTAGACCTGGTGGCCGACGTAGCGGGCCCAGCCGTAGCGCTCGGAGACGGAGAGGGACTTCATGAGGTGCCAGCCGGAGAAGTTGGAGCAGGCGATGTAGCGGACTTTGCCGGCGAGGACGAGGTGGTTGAGGGTTTGGAGGGTTTCTTCGACGGGGGTGAGGGCGTCGAAGGCGTGGAGGTGGTAGACGTCGATGTAGTCGGTGTTGAGGCGCTTGAGCGAGGCTTCGACGGACTGGATGAGGTGGTAGCGGGAGGAGCCGAGGTTGTTGGGGCCGGGGCCGAAGCGGAAGGTGGCTTTGGTGGAGATGAGGACGTCTTCGCGATGGAGGTGGCTGATGGCGCGGCCGAGCATGGATTCGCTGGCGCCCGCGGAGTAGACGTCGGCGGTGTCGAAGAAGTTGAGGCCGGCTTCCATGCAGATGTCGATGAGTTTGCGGGCTTCGACGTCGGAGGTTTCGCCCCAGGCCTTGAAGAACTCGTTGCCTGCGCCAAAGGTGCCGGTGCCGAAGCAGAGCTCGGGGACCATGATGCCTGATTTGCCTAGTTGTCTGGATTCCATGGTGGTGTTGGATGCGGGGGAGGCGATTGCGTCTGTCGACGTTAGTCTGGGGAGATGGGCGATCAGAAGCTGGATTTTGGGGCGGTGGTGGAGCGGCCGGCGGGTGAGGCGGTGGCGACGGTGGAGGTGGGGGCTCGGCCGGGTGGCTTGTTTGCTGAGGATGCGGAGATCTCGCCGACGTGGACGGAGGGTGGGACGGTGTATCACACGGTGGAGCGGTGCTCGCGGCTGCAGGGGATCCGGAAGAATCGGAGGGTGACGGGGCGGCCGGGAGTGGGGATGCGGATGTGTTTCAACTGCGAGGATATTGTGCGGACGAAGCGGCGGGGGTGAAGGGCGATGGCAGAGGCGGATTCTCTTTGGGAATGAGAACCAGAGAGGCAAGGGCAACGGGCTAAGACAGAAGCAGATTCCCTTCGGGAATGACAACCAGAAGGGCAGAAGCAGAGCTACTTCGCGTCTTCGAACTCTTCGTGCCAGGCGGTCTGGATGGCTTCGAGGAGGCTTTCGGTGGATTTGTTGGGGTTGCCGATGAAGCCGGGGATCTCGGTGACGTAGCGGTGGAGGTCGGTGAAGCGGACGGCGTAGGGGTCGAGGTCGGGGTATTTTTCCTGGAGCTGGATGCCGATCTCTTCGGTGTCGGTCCAATCGATTTCGGGGGGCATGTTGGTCTCCTTGGTGGGTGCGGGTGGCAGGGAAACGCAGATTCCCTTCGGGAATGACAACCAGAACCGCAGGAAGCGGCGGCTAGGCTCCGGGGCCGTGGGCGGGCTTGCCTTCCTGGACGTAGTTGCGGTTCCACTTGGGGATTTCGACGATGTAGGTGCCGGGGCGCTCGATGACGGCCTGGCAGCCGAGGCGGGAGTTGAGCTGGATGTCGGCGGCGGTCTCCATGCGATCGAGTTCGAGGTCTTCGGGTTCGGAGATGCCGGTGCTGCCTTCTTTGACCCAGAGGTGGCAGGTGGTGCAGGCGCAGACGCCGCCGCAGGCGTGGTCGAGGAAGATGCCGAAGTTTTCGGCTACGTCGAGAAAGGACATGGGGAGGCCGTGACCGTCGTAGGGGAGGGCGTCGAAGGGGAACTCGACGGTGCGGCCCTCGGGCTGGAAGGTGACGCGGACCATGCCTTCGGCGGCGGGCCGGGTGAGGTCGACGATGTGGACGTTGCCGATGCTTTTTTCGGACATATTCCTCGGGGCGTTCGGGGGTGCGATGTCTCTGTTGGTGTCGGTGTGGTGCTGATGGTGCTTACTGATTTTCGGGGTTGTTGGGATGGGGGGCGCTGGTGATTTCGGCTGGGGCGAAGGGGTGTGGGGCGGTGGGGCCGGCACCTAGGCTCTGGTCGGCGGACTGCATGGTTTTTCCGGCGATGGCTCCGGTGACGGCGGAGTCCATCATGAGTTCGGCGAAGCGGCGGGTGGACTTGTCGAGGCGGTCGATGGCCTGGCGGATGACCGTGTGATTGCCGCCGCGGAGGGAGGCTTCGAGCTCCTTCATGCACTGTTCGATGAGGAGGATTTCGTCGCTTGAGAGATCTTGCCAGCTGGGGTTGGATTTGCCTTTTTTGACGGCGGCGAGGATGGTTTCACCTTCGTTTTTGGCTTCGATGACCTGGCGTTCGCGGATGTCTTCTTCCGCGTTGTCGAAGGAGGAGAGGATCATGGTTTCGACCTGTTCGTCGGTTAGGCCGTAGGTGGGTTTGACGTCGATTTCGGCTGCTTTTCCGCTTCGTTGTTCGCGGGCGGAGACCTTGAGGATGCCGTTGGCGTCGATGAGGAATTTGACCTCGATGCGGGGGATGCCGGCGACCATGGGTGGGATGCCTTTGAGGTCGAAGCGGGCGAGGGAGCGGTTGTCGCGGGCGAGTTCGCGTTCGCCCTGGACGACGTGGATGGCGACGTTGGTCTGGCCGTCGACGCCGGTGGTGAAGTGTTCGGTGGCCGAGGCGGGGATGGTGGAGTTGCGATCGATGATTTTGGCGACGACGCCGCCGAGGGCTTCGATGCCGAGGGAGAGCGGGGTGACGTCGAGGAGGAGGAGGTCGTCGGTGACGTTGGGGGTGTCGGCGTTGGCGCCGGAGAGGATTTGGGCCTGGACGGCGGCGCCGAGGGCGACGACTTCGTCGGGGTTGAGTTCGGTGTGGGGCTTTTTGCCGCGAGATTCGAGGTGGAAGAGTTCGGTGACGAGGGCGCGGACGGCGGGGATGCGGGTGGAGCCACCGACGAGGACGACCTCGTCGATTTGAGATGGCTCGAGCTGCGCGTCTTTGAGGGCCTGGCGGACGGGGCCGGCGGTGCGGGCGAGGATAGGTGCGGTGAGGTCATCGAACTGGCCGCGGGTGAGCTCGCGGGCGTAGGTCTGGCCGCCGGGGAGGGTGAGGGCGATGCGGGTGGAGGGTTTTTCGGAGAGCTCGATTTTGGCTTCGATGACGGATTTGCGGAGGGCCTGGATGGTTTCGGGGCTCCGGCGGACGGTTTGGCCGAGGTCGGGGCCGAGGTCGCCGGTGATGTCGTCGAGGGCGATTGAGATGAGGAGGTTGTCGATGTCGTCGCCGCCGAGGTGGGTGTCGCCCCCGGTGGAGATGACCTCGAAGATGCCTTCGTGGAGCTTGAGGATGGAGATGTCGAAGGTGCCGCCGCCGAAGTCGTAGACGGCGATAGTGCCGTCGCGGTGCTTGTCGAGGCCATAGGCGAGGGCGGCGGCGGTGGGCTCGTTGACGAGGCGGAGGACGTCGAGGCCGGCGATGCGTCCGGCGTCTTTGGTGGCCTGGCGCTGCGCGTCGTTGAAGTAAGCGGGGACGGTGATGACGGCGCGGGTGACGGGGGCGCCGGCGAAGAAGCGTTCGGCGTTGCGCTTGAGTTGCTGGAGGATGTAGGCGGAGATCTCGGGGGGTGTTAGGGTGAGGCCGCCGACGTCCAGGCGGAGGACTGGATCGGGTGCAGCGCCTGGATCGGGGCTGGGGGCGAGGTGGAAGGGGAAGAGGGCGAGCTCGGGTTGGATGTCGGCGAGGTCCCGGCCCATGAGGCGTTTGACGGAGTAGACGGCGTTGCCGGGTTTGGTGAGCAGGGTGTTGCGGGCGGCGTTGCCGACGGCGAAGCCTTGGGGGGTGTCGGGGTCAAAGGCGACGACCGAGGGGACGAGCGGCGAGCCGTCTTCGCCGGGGATGACGGTGGGGGTGTCGCCTTGCATGTAGGCGATGAGGGAGTTGGTGGTGCCGAGGTCGATGCCGACGACGCGCTGTTGGGTCTGCTCTGCCATGCTTGGGTGTGGTTCCTCGGGTGCGGGTCGCTCTCGCGCGTTTGCTTTGTTCTACTGTACTGGTTTGGCGGGAGTTCCCTGTATGCGATGCGGGCGGAGCTGGCCTGGATGCGTTTAGCGGGTTTGCTTGGGCGAGCTAGGGCAGGCTCAGGCGTGGTTTTTATGTGATCAAGGGATCCGATGGCGTTGATGCTGGGTGCGTGCTAGCGTCAGGGGCATGGAAGAGAATCCGTATAGCAGACATCTGGAGGGGCGCGAGGCGACCGCGATCCTGGGGGCGAGTGCCGGGCGATTTCGGGAGCTTTTTGGGAGCTTTTCGGCGGCGGAGATCGATGCGTCGCCGGGGCTGGGCAAGTGGAGTTTGCGTGAGTTGATGGCGCACATGGCAGACTGCGAAGTTGTGTGGGCGTGGCGGCTGCGGCAGGTGCTGAGCAAGGATGGGCCGGCGCTTGAGAGCTTTGATCAGGATCGCTGGGGTGAACGGTATCAGGCGTACGATTTTGCGGCGGCGCAGCTGACGTTTGAGGCGTTGCGGGCTTGGAATGTGCGGCTGTTGAAGGGGGTTTCGGAGCGGGATCGGCTACGGTCGGCGGAGCATCCGGAGCGCGGGCGGATCACGCTTGGGACGATTGAAGAGACGATGGCGGGGCATGATCTTCATCACATCAAGCTGATCGAGGGGCTGAGAAAGAAGGAAGCGAAGGAGGCGGTGCCTTCGCCTTCGTAGGGACCGGTAGAGCGGCTTGGTGTGTCGGACTTCGGAGGTCTGGTGGTGGTCTAGGTTTCGAGCGCCTGGTTGACGTCGCGGACTAGGTTGCGGAGGTAGGAGCGCTTGTTTAGGAGTGTGACCAGGGCTGCCTTGGCGCGGTCTTGAGCGGCGGTGTCGTTTTGGTCGAGGGCGGTGTCCCACTGTTGGGAGAGCTGGGCGAGTTGGGCTTGGGTGTCGGACATCTTTTGATCGAAGGCTTGTTTGGCGGAGGTGAGGTCGCGGCGGAGGTCGGGGTCGTCCTCGCCCATTTGCGTGGCGGAGCGCATTTCGGCGAGCTGCATGTTGAGTTCGAAGACCTCTTCGAGGAGTTCGGGCGGGACAATTTGTTTCTTCTCTGTGCTGGAGGCGCGGGCGGCTTCGGTGGCGGCTTTGGACTGCTCTTCGAGTGCGACGCCCTGGAGAGTGAGGAGGTACTGGGTGCGGAGGATGGGATCTTTGAGGGTGCGGTAGGCGTCGTTGAGGTCGGAGGCGGCGGCGAGCGCCCTTTCCTGCTCGGCCGGCGGCTTGGCGGCGAAGCGGTCGGGGTGGAGTTTACGGGATTGGGCGTAGAAGAGGCGTTCGAGGGCGGCGGTGTCGATTTGGAGGTGGTGCGGGAGGGAGAAGAGGGTGAAGAAGTCGGTCATGCTTTGTCAGATGTGACCTGGGACGCGCCGGTGTGGGCTAGGCTGCGACAGTGATACGCGCGGCGAGAGTCTTAGGCTCCGGCACGGGATAGCCGAACTCTTTAAGGCCAGCGATGTGTATGTGGATGCCTTCACGGATCAGCTCTTCAGCTTCTTCGAGTGAGTCGCCGACCACGCCCAGGCCGGGGAGGTCAGGTGCGTAGGCACCCCATCCGCCGTCGTCCCCACGTTCGTAGATCACGGTATATTCCAGCATTTTTCCTTACTCCAGCCCAGCTTGCCTCAGGATACTCTTCATCGTGCCTATCGGGACGTCCTTTCCTGGCTTCACGACGACCGTAACGAGTCCGGGCTTGGTTGGGTGCTGATATTGGGCGTGACTGCCCTTCATTCGGAGGAATCGCCAACCGTCTTGTTCGACGCGTTTGATGAGATCGCGGTATTTCACGATCGGCTCCTGATTGGAGATGAGGGCTGATTTGGCTCTAAAGTCTGACTAAGTCCTCGCAAGCGTTTTGCCGCCCGAAAGAGGACAGCAGATTCCCTTCGGGAATGACAACAAGGAAAGCAGAGTTGCCACGAGCAGATTTGAACAGACCTCTTTTAGGTGGAGAAGGAGGAGCCGCAGCCGCAGCTCTTGGTGGAGTTGGGGTTGATGAAGTTGAAGCCCTGGCGCATGAGGGTTTCTTCGAAGTCGAGGACCATGCCGGCGAGGTAGAGGAAGCTTTTGGGGTCGACGAAGATGCGGATGGGGGCGGCGCCGGTGGGGTCGTTCGGGGTGTCGATGCCCTGGCCGAAGAGGAAGGTGCGGTCGCGCTCGCGGGGTT
Source organism: Acidobacteriaceae bacterium (assembly GCA_965277145.1). Lineage (GTDB taxonomy): Bacteria > Acidobacteriota > Terriglobia > Terriglobales > Acidobacteriaceae > Edaphobacter. Next base: position 3,194,020 of record OZ255717.1, on the reverse strand, counting down.
GGGAGTCGAAGCGTATGGAGTAGGAGAGGCCGGAGCAGCCGCCGCCCTGGATGCCGACGCGGAGGCCGCCCTGTTCGGGGGAGACCTCTTCCTTGCTCATGGCGACGCGGATGCGTTTGAGGGCATTGCGGGTGATTTCGATGGCTTGTTTGGCGCGGGGCTGTTGGCCTTCGGCGGTGAGGAGGGTCATGCCGGCGAGGGGGTCTTGCACGGACGGGCGTGGTGGTGGAAGAAGAGTCGACATAAGCCTACTTTCTCGCTACGGGAGCTGAGCCCCGTTTTGCGGCTCGCTCTGCTGACTGCTTTCGGCGTTGGGAGACGTAGATGCTGACCAGACTCGCCAAGGTGACTAGAACTGTGCTGAAACCTCCCAGGTCTCGGCCCTCGTGGGTTAGCCAAATACCCCCGCCAACGCCCATGATACCCAGAACAAAGCCACTGATCGAACCTATACGCTGACTGAAGGTCCCAGATGCAACTACCGCAGCTTCCATTTGACGCCGATGCGCCGCCTGCATTTCAAAACTGATTGAAGATTTGCTGGGCAGAACCGGGTAGGATTTCATCGAAACGCTTCAGGATCTCAGGCGGGGGCAGGGGACCGGAGTAGTTGTATTCAACGGAGTGAACCATTGCTTCCAGTGAGGGGACATCGCCCGGATCTTCCCCTTGCAGAGGGTCTATGTTTCCCGCCTCACCTGCCTCAGGTTCCAGGTCTCGATTCACTTCATTTTTGCCTCATTCAGAGATCTTCGCAGGTCGCTGCCGACGACAAACCAGTCACTTGCGATCGCGCGCTCGTCGGCTTCAGCTTCCGAATCGGAAGTGTTGTACTCATCGAAGGTTCCATAGAGATCAAGCGTTCTGGCTAGACCGCTCGAGAACGACGGCGTCGCAAACAAAAAATCAGTACGAGATAACGTTTTAGAGTTCATGGCTACCTTGTAGCGACGCATAGACCAGCATGGATGCTGTCAGTTAGGAGCAAGTGGGAGAGCATGCAAACCTCTACCACCTGCTCCTCTATATATGACTATTGGGCGGCTGTGGCGACGGCAACCTCGGCGTTGGCTGCTTCGGGGACGCTGTTTTTCTTTTTCCAGTCGCCGATGGCGGCGCGGATGGCGTCTTCGGCGAGGACGGAGCAGTGGATTTTCACGGGGGGAAGTGCGAGTTCCTTGACGATGTCGGTGTTGGAGATGGTGAGGGCTTCGGAGACGGTTTTGCCTTTGACCCACTCGGTTGCGAGTGAGGAGCTGGCGATGGCGGAGCCGCAGCCGAAGGTTTTGAACTTAGCGTCTTCGATGACCTGTGTTTCGGGGTTTACCTTGATTTGGAGGCGCATGACGTCGCCGCACTCCGGTGCGCCGACGAGGCCGGTGCCGACTTCGGCTGAGCTCTTGTCGAGCGTTCCGACGTTGCGGGGGTTCTCGTAGTGATCGACTACCTTGCTGCTGTATGCCATGTGGGTTCTCCGTCTTTATATAGATGATACTCCGTGCGGTGGGGATGCGGAAGACGGTTGCGGGCTCAGGCTTCTTTGCTCGGCTGCGCCATGGTCGAGGCGGGGCAGTTTGGCGGGCGGTTATGCCGGGAGCACGTGGATCTTTCCTTGGGGGGATCTGCCGATGCCGAAGAGAAAGCGTCCGCTGGAGTCGAGATGGCGCAGCTGCAACTCGTGGGGTGTGATGGCGAGATGGCTGAAGCCGTGGATCTGCTGCGCGTAGGGGCCCCGGTCGAAGTCGGTGACTTTGAGTGTGTAGAGATCGGCGCCGCCGCCGCCTGAGAGGAAGTGGGTGGTGGGATGATCTTCGAATTGGAGGATCTGCAGATCGTGGTCGTGCCCGGCCATGTAGAGGTCGACGTGGTATTTGCGGAAGAGCGGATCCCAATCGCGGATAAGGACGGGGTGATCGCCGTGCGGCCCGTTGGAATAGATGGGGTGATGGGCCATGACGACGAGGAAGGGCGAGGTCCGGGGGCGCTGGAGCTCGGCCTCGAACCAGCGGAGTTGCTCGGCTTGCTGGTCGGGGGTGAGGGTGAAGTTGGGTGCGTGGAAGGGGCGACCGTCGGTTGGGGGCATGTTGCTGTCGAGGACGATGCAGTGCATGAGGGGGGCGTGGGCGGGGAAGTCGAAGGTGTACCAGCGCGCGGGGAGGGTCCAGCGGGTGGGTTTGCCGTCCGGGCCGCGGCCGGTGCGGGCGTATTCGAGCTCGGCCTCGACCTTGTCGACGGTGGGAGGGAGGCGCTGGTAGTCGTGGTTGCCGAGCATGGTGTAGGCGGGTCCGGGGAAGAGGTCGGCGGGGTACATCTGTTCGAATTGGGTGAGCCAACGTGGGGATTGCGGGCCGGCGGGCAGATCGCCGTACCAGCTATCGCCGAGAAGAAAGAGGGCGTCTGGTCGAGAGGGTTGGTTCCCGGCGAAGTGGCGCATGCCTTGCGCGACCTCTGACTGGGCTTTGAAGCCGGCGCCGCGACGGTCGTCGTTGGGGCCGACGACATCGGGCCATCCCCAGTCGCCGAGGATGAGAGCTTGCGCGGCGTTTTGGGCCGATTTTTTGGCCGCATTTTGGGTGGGGTGGGAGTTTGTCTGACTCCAGGCGATGGGGGGAGCAGCGGTGACGGCGCTCCAGGCCAGCATCTGGCGGAGGAAGCGGCGGCGCGAGCCGGAGGTGGGGGTCATCTTCTGATCAGAGCACAGGGAGATGAACGGCGTTTGACAGGAGGGGTGCGGCAGCGCTGATGCTAGGGTGGGCATCAGCGCTGCGATCTGTTTTGCTGTCAGGGGAGCCTGGTTTAGAAGACAGAGGTTGGCGTCTTGTTGGGCCCGGGTTGCAGACTGCCTTTGTGAGTGATTGAGAATGAAACGGGATCCCGTGCTTGCGGCAGGGGAGCCCGGGTTCGGGTTGGGTGCGGAAATTACTTTGCCTTGTCCAGGTGATCCGCGAATTTACGGAGGAGGTCCGGCAGACCCGGGGCGAGATTGGCGTGATCGAAGGGGGAGAAGAGGCGCTGCACGTAGTCCCCAATTTCTTTTTCGTTGATGGTCAACTGATTGGTTTCGGCATCGAGGGTGGAGGTTGGCAGAGGAAGCAGAGGAACAAGTTGCTGCAGGAGCTGGACGCGGGCGATTTGCGTTCCGGATGCCGGTCCGCCGACCAGTTTAGGCATAGGATTGGGCGCGTCGACGACGGACCAAGTGCCGCCGTTCGTGCTGACGTCGTCGGCCTTGCTGTATTGCCGCTGGACGGCCCAGGTGTTTGCGCCGACGGTGATTTGAGCGGTCTGACCGTTGCAGATATCGCCGTTCTCATCGCTTCTGGCGCCGAACCAGCCGGTGGGGAACTTTGGATCGGTGCACATCTCCATGAACTCGTGGCTGGTTACCTGGGTGATTCGCTGCTCCTGCGGCTGATTGAGCGAGAGCGAGCAACCGCCGCTTCCACAGGTATTGGTGAGGCAGGTGTTCGAGAGCGCCGGGATAACGGCATAGAAGAACTCGTGGCCGGCCGCGGTTTTGAAGTCGAAGTGGTAGCCGAAGGCGTTGTCGCCTGAGGGTTCACACATCGAGACTCCAAGGCCAGGGTCCCGGACAGCGATGGTCTCGTCGAGAAAGATGATGAGGCAGGTATTGTTGTTCGCCGCGGGCGGTTCAGGGAGGGCGCCGGCGTTGATGCAGGATTGGATCAGTTGATGGATCTTTGCCTCGTTGAGTTGGGAGGGGACGTTGGAGACGAAGGTGGATTTGACGTAGGAGCCGGCGGCTCCCGCGCCCAAGCCGACGCCGTATTGGCTAAGCACGTTCATGTACTTGCTGGCGAGGAGGTCCTTCATGAACTGCGCCATACGGGAGGCGCGCGCGGCATGGGTTGGGTCAGACCACTGTGGACCCCAGAAGGCGCCGTAGACCTGGGGACAGCGGAGAACGGGGCCGCCGTTGTATTTGAAATCGGGGGCGTGCTGGCCGGCGGCGGGCGCGGTGGGCAGCGCGGCCGGTTTGCGGGAGACGCCGCCGATCTTGAGAGTGGAGTTGTTGGCGGTGGACTGATCGGGAATAAGGGTTGCTGTCGTCACGGAGGTGTCCTTCTTTCGTATGCGTCCACGTCTGGGGGCGCGGGAGATTGTTTCCGGCGAGGGAACGCCGGTCGAGCAGGGCCGAGGGGAGGGCTGAGTGGGCAGTGATGGCCGGGTGAGAACGAGGGAATGAAGATACAGGTCCGGGATATTCAGGTCCGGGATATCTAGGTCCGGGATATTGAAGATTCCCTGGATCCGATATGCAGTAGTGACGGCAGGGGTTGATTCGTTTCAAACGCGCGGGCGGAGCGCTCGGACATAGCTGCCCTCCTCCGAGCGAGGACGGCGCCCGGGGACGCTGCAGAAGAGACGGGCAGGGCAGGCGCAAAAAAGGCAAGGCGTCTTAGCCTTGCCTTCTATCTATGCGTTGGTGAGTGCGGGTTAGTGGGCGGCCCACTCGATTTTGGTGAGGTCGATGCCTTCTTTGACCATTTCGTAGAGGGGGCTGAGTTCGCGGAGTTTGGAGACGACGTCGATGAGTTTGTCGGAGACGTAGTCGACTTCGGCCTTGTTGTTGAAGCGGCCGAGGCCGAAGCGGATGGAGGAGTGGGCGACGTCGTCGCCGAGGCCGAGGGCTTTGAGGACGTAGGAGGGTTCGAGGGTGGCGGAGGTGCAGGCCGAGCCGGAGGAGACGGCGATGTCGTTGATGCCCATGAGGAGCGACTCGCCTTCGACGTAGACGAAGCTCATGTTGAGATTGCCGGGGAGGTGGTGGTCCATGTTGCCGTTGACGTGGACGTAGTCGAGGGCGTTTTCGAACTTTTGGCGCATGTAGTCGCGGAGTTCCTGCTGACGTTTGCCTTCGGATTCCATTTCGTTCATGGCGAGTTCGCAGGCTTTGCCGAGGCCGACGATGCCGGGGACGTTGAGGGTTCCGGAGCGCATGCCGCGTTCGTGACCGCCGCCGTCGATCTGTGCCTGGATCTGGACGCGTGGGTTGCGACGACGGACGTAGAGGGCGCCGACGCCTTTGGGGCCGTAGATTTTGTGGGCGGTGAGGGAGAGGACGTCGATGTTCATCGCCTGGACGTCGACGGGGATCTTGCCGACGGCCTGGACCGCGTCGGTGTGGAAGAGGACGCCTTTTTCGTGGCAGAGTTTGCCGATCTCGGAGATGGGCTGGACGACGCCGATCTCGTTGTTGGCGAACATGATGGTGACGAGGATGGTTTTCTCAGGGCCTTCGGTGACGATGGCGCGGCGGAGGTCTTCGAGGTCGATGAGGCCGTCAGCCTGGACGGGGAGGTAGGTGACGCGGTAGCCGTTCTTTTCGAGGCGTTTGCAGGTGTCGAGGACGGCTTTGTGCTCGGTTACCTGGGTGATGATGTGGTTGCCGCGCTCGCGGTACATCTCGGCGATGCCTTTGATGGCGAGGTTGTTGGACTCGGTGGCGCCGGAGGTGAAGATGATCTCTTTGGGGGTGGCGTTGATGAGTTTGGCGATCTGTTCGCGGGCGGTGTCGACGCCTTTTTCGGCTTCCCATCCGAAGGCGTGGTTGCGCGAGGCGGCGTTGCCGAAGGTGCCGGTGAAGTAGGGCAGCATGGCTTCGAGGACGCGCGGGTCGAGCGGTGTGGTGGCGTGGTTATCCATGTAGATGGGGAGCTTGACGCCTGGGGGGAGGGGTGTGGCGGACTCGGTGATGACCATTCCGTTGTCGGTCATGTCGTTGGACATCATGTCGTTGTTCACTGTTTTGGGGTCTCCTGTGACCTGTAGGATCTGGCCGGTGGATCTGAACTTTTGGGGTGCGCTTGCGTTGTGTGTGGCGCTAGAGCCGTTCTCCTGTTGCTGTGAGTCGGATAGAGTGCGGGAGTGCCGTTTTCATTGAGGAAAACGGCCATGAGACTTGTATTTTCGCTATACACCTACAGGAGAACTGGGCTAGACGGCGATGCTGACCAGGCCGCCGGCGACGGGAGCGACTTGTTTTCCGTGTGCCGGGTCGGGGGGTTCGACGAGGTCTGCGATGCGGATGCCGCTGAGGAGATCTTTGATGCTGTCGTTGACTTTGCGCAACGGTTCTTTGATGGTGCAGTGGCCGGCGAGGTCGCAGGTTCCGTGGATGGTGATGCAGCTGGTGATGAAGAGTGGGCCGTCGATGGCGCGGATGGCTTCGAAGGCGCTGATTTCCGAGGCTGGGCGGGCGAGGGCGTAGCCTCCGTTGCTGCCCGCGTGGGAGACCAGGATGCTGGATTTAGCGAGGGTTTGGAGGATTTTGGCGAGCAGCTGGGGCGGTATGTGGTAGGCCTCGGCGATATCCTTGGCGCTTTGGGCGCCGTTGTTTGCCTGCTCGGCGAGGTACTTGAGCGCCATGAGACCGTAGTCGGCTTTTTTGGTCAGACGAAGCATGCTGGCGCCTGGTGGTCTCGATGTTGGGAGACGGCTCCTTTCAGTGTAAGGGGTCGCAGGGGGAGGTGCAATGGTGTGGCGACCGGAGGCGGGCAGGGGCGGCGCGGGTGGAGGTGAGGACAGGTTGGCGGGATGGATGGGGATTTGGTCAAATTCCCATGTTTTTGATGGAAATTCGCTGTTCTGGATATTGACAAGGTGCGCGGGTGGAGGGAGAATTCAGCGTACCGATATGGTTGCGCTCCCCAGCACAGCTTGCAAGCACCCGGTTGTTCGCATCGTTGCTCGCGATGAGGATGCGGAGTTTGTTGAGTGTCAGCAGTGCGGCGAGGTGTTTGACTCGGTGGAGTTCGACGACATGGCCTTGGAGGAGCAGGAGTGCCTGCTTACGGAGCGGTCTTCGGAGTAGGGGTAGGAGTAGGAGTAGATGGGGAGGTTTGGTCTGGTGTGGCTTCCGCGGGGGTGGCGGGAGCGGGGCTGGGGGCTCCGATGCGGCGGACGACGATCCAGGCGTACTGAGCGGCGGAGATCGGGGCGAGGAGGGCGATGAGTTTGAGCAGGCCATCGCGCACCTCCAGCAGATGCGCTGAGCGGAAGATTTGTTCGGTGAGCACGGCGATGAGAGCGGCGATCTGGGCGACGGTGTTGAGTTTGCCGAAGAGGCTGGGGCGGAAGTCGCGCAGGGTTCCGGTGGCGAAGAGCAGGGTGCTGATGAGGAGGATGCCGAGGTCGCGGCTGAAGACGAGCACGGTGACGTAGCGCGGGATGAGGGCCTGGTGGGTGAGGACGACGAAGAGGGTGCTGAGGAGGAGTTTGTCGGCGATGGGGTCGAGGTACTGGCCGAGGCGGGTTTGCTGGCCGAGGGTGCGAGCGAGCAGGCCGTCGGAGGCGTCGGAGAAGCCGGCGAGCAGAAAGAGGGCGAAGGCGGTGGTGTAGCGGCCGTCGAGGATTTCGATGACGAGAAACGGGATGATGAAGAGCCGAAGCAGCGTGAGGAGGTTGGGCGCGGCGCGGAACTGCTGGAGCATGGGTACGCCTGGGCGCATTTGCCCATCGTAGACGATGGCGCGGCGGGCTGGGGCGAATAGATGGTGACGGGTTTGCGATGGTCGGAGGCTTGCAGGTACACTGGTCTGACGCAGACAGGCGCGTAGCTCAGTTGGTTAGAGCGCTACCTTGACACGGTAGAGGTCAGCGGTTCGAATCCGCTCGTGCCTACCATTTACCAGGATTTTGGATTACATGGCTCGCCGTTTACGCCTCACTCATTCGAGATGGATGAGGATGGGGGTGTGATCGGAGGGCTTTTCTTCTGTGCGTGGGGCTTTGTCGATTTCGCAGGATTGCAGGCGGGATCTGAGCGTGGGCGACAGGAGGAAGTGGTCGATGCGGATGCCGCGGTTGTGCTGGAAGGCGTCGCGGAAGTAGTCCCAGTAGGTGAACTGGCCGGGTTCGTCGGGGTGGAGCGAGCGGAAGGCGTCGGTGTAGCCGAGGCTGAGAAGGTCGCGGAAGCGGGCGCGGGGCTCGGGCTGAAAGAGGGCGTCGCGGATCCAGTAGGCGGGTTTGTGGCAGTCGATGTCTTCCGGGATGACGTTGAAGTCGCCACCGATGACGGTCGGTGTCCCATCGAGGAGCCAGTGGTTCATCTGGAGGGCGAGCCGGTCCATCCAGTTGAGTTTGTAGAGGAATTTGTCGGTGCCGATGGGGTTTCCGTTGGGGAGGTAGATATTGACGACGCGGAGGTCGCCGATTTGGGTTTCGAGGAAGCGCGCGTGGGTGTCCGAGGTGTCGCCGGGGAGGGTGGTGCTGAGGGTCTGGATGGGGAGGCGGGAGAGGATGGCGACGCCGTTGTAGGTTTTTTGCGTGACGGCGGCTGTGTTGTAGCCGAGTTCCTGGAAGGGACTGGAGGGGAAGTCGGTTCCTTTGAGTTCCTGGAGGAGGAGGATGTCGGGCTGCTGCTGCCCGAGCCAGCGAAGGACGTGACTGAGCCGGGCGCGGATGGAGTTGACGTTCCAGGTGGCGATCCTGATGGCGGGGCTCCTTGGTTGTGGACTGCGAGGCACCTTGGTTCTGGACTGCGAGGCACCTTGGTTGTGGACTGCGAGGCACCTTGGTTCTGGACTGCGAGGCACCTTGGTTTCTGGACTGCGAGGCACCTTGGTTTCTGGACTGCGAGGCACCTTGGTTCTGGATTAAGAGTACAGGGGAGGGAGCGGTGGGCAGAGGGATGCGCGGGGCACGAAAGATTTCGGCTTGGCCCCGTAAATCTTTTCATGCGCTGAAAACGTCTGTTTATGTGGTGACACATGATGAAGAGGGAAGACGTGATTGAGGGTGGAGTCCTGAGCGAGCAAGGTGTGGGCTCTGAGAGTGTGGCGGCTGGGTTGAACGAGGTTTCCGGGTCGAGCGCGGCGGTGGATGGAAATGCGGCCGAGAGTTTTATCGCGGAGAAGCATATTGGCGAGCGGATCAAGCATTTGCGGATGAAGAAGGCGATGGGCTTGGTGGAGTTGGGCCGGCACACGGGGCTTTCGGCGAGTTTTTTGTCGCAGCTGGAGACGGGTCGGGTGGTTCCGACGTTGCGGAATCTGGCGCGGATTGCGATGGTGTTTTCGAAGGATCTGAGTTATTTTTTTGCACCGGAGCCGCAGAAGCTGTTTCGGATGAATCGGTCGCGGGATCGCGTGCGTCTCGCGCAGACTGGGGTGGAGGATCCGAGCTACTTTTTTGAGAGTTTGGGAGTGCAGGTGGCGGACCGTCAGCTTCAACCGTATTTTGCGGATTTTTTGCCGGCGAAGGCGGGTCGGGAGCCGCGGGCTCACCAGCATGCGGGATTTGAGTTTTTATATTTGATTTCGGGGCAGCTTGATGTGCGGCACGGGGACGTGGTGCACCATGTGGAGAGTGGGGACGGGGTGTATTTTGACGCGAGTATTTCGCACAGCTATATCTCGAGTTCGGCGGAGTCGGCGACGGCGATTATTGTTTTGTCGCAGCAGCCGACGGCGGCGGGGATGGTGGCGGCCGGACGGGCGAATACGGCTGGCACCCATCCGGTGCGCGGGATGAATGGGATGGGTGGGGCGAAGGCGGCGCGGCCGGCTCCGAGGTCGGCCTAGAGTTTTGGGGGATTGCAGGCGCGTCGGGTCAGGCTACCTGCCGGGACGATCTGCCATCCCATAGCCAATACTCTCAGGCGACCTGACGTGCGTGGATCGGGGAGCGCAAAACCGAGATGGAGATGGAGGTACCACCAATGGCCGCAGCGAGCGGAGTTGGAGTTGTCACGCCCAAAGAGGCGTTTCCGATGGGCGCGGGAAAGGGTGCGCGGTATGTGGCGCTGCCCGAGACAAAGGATCATGGGGTTGTGACGGGGCATGCGCTGGAGACGATTCTGGTGGAACCGCAGGCGCTGTATGCGTTGTGGAAGCAGGTTGAGTCGTTTCCGCGATGGCAGGAGTTTGTGGTTTCGGTGACTCCGAAGACGGACACGGTGAGCCACTGGGTGATGGGGGATCCGACGTCTGAGAGTGGACGGCGTGTGGAGTTCGATTCGGAGATTACGGAGGACATCCCTGCGGAAAAGATTGCGTGGAGGTCGATCTCGGATACGGTTCACCAGGTGGGCGAGGTTCGATTTGAGAAGACGGGCCGAGGGACGCGGGTGACGTTGATCCAGACGATGAAGGTGCCGGGGGGGCAGTTGGGGAATGCGGTTGCGGCGATGGCGGTGCGGAGTCCGCAGCAGATTGTGATTGAGAATTTGCGGCACTTCAAGCAGTTGGCGGAGAGTGGGGAGATTCCATCGGTGGAGGGTCAGCCGCATGGCCCGCGAGGAGCGAGCGGCGCGGTGAAGAGCTGGATGTATGGGGAGACGAATCCGACGCCTCCGGGGACGAGCAGCGAGGCCTGACGGACCGGGGTGTTTGAGCCGGCGTGTGTGTGCGCTTTTTGCTCGTGTTGGAGCGCTTTTTCTTAGTTTGTGGATTTGAGACTCGGCCCGGTCTGGGCCAGGAATGGGATGAGGTTATGAAGGCTGTTTGCTGGATGGGCAAGAGCAACGTCGAGGTGCATGAGGTTCCCGATCCGAAGATTATCAACCCGCACGATGCGATTTTGCGGATTACGCGGACGGCGATCTGCGGAAGCGATCTGCACCTGTACGACGGCTATATTCCGACGATGGAGTCGGGCGACATACTTGGGCACGAGTTTATGGGGATCGTCGAGGAGGTGGGGAGCGAGGTCAAGAACTTGAAGCGGGGCGACCGTGTGGTGGTTCCGTTTACGATCGCGTGCGGCAGTTGCATGTTCTGTCAGAAGGATCTTTGGAGTTTGTGCGACAACACGAACCCGAACGCGCATATTGCCGAGAAGATGTATGGGTACTCGGGGTCGGCGCTGTTTGGGTACTCGCATATTTACGGCGGGTATGCGGGGGGGCAGGCGCAGTATGTGCGAGTTCCGTTTGCGGATGTTGGGCCGATCAAGATTGAGAGTGACATCCCGGACGAGAAGGTGTTGTTTTTGTCGGACATTTACCCGACGGGGTACCAGGGCGCGGAGAACTGCAATATCCAGCCGGGGGAGACGGTGGCGGTTTGGGGATGCGGGCCTGTGGGTCTGTTTGCGATTGCGAGTGCGTACATGCTGGGCGCCGAGAAGGTGATTGCGATCGACCGGTTTCCGGAGCGGCTGGCGTTGGCTCGGGACTTTTGTGGGGCGACGACGATCGACTATAGCGAGGATGGTGTGACGGTGGTCGAGGCGCTGCGTGACTTGACGGGCGGGATCGGGCCGGACGCGTGCATTGACGCTGTGGGCTTGGAGGCGCACTCTTCGACCGCTGTGGGGTTGTACGACAAGGTGGAGCAGGCGCTGATGATGGAAACGGACCGGCCGTTTGTGTTGCGGCAGGCGATCCAGGCGATACGCAAGGGCGGAACGCTGTCGATTCCGGGTGTGTATGGCGGCGTGTTGGACAAGGTGAACTTTGGAGCGGCGTTTGGCAAGGGTGTGCACATGGCGATGGGGCAGACGCACATGATGAAGTATCTGAAGCCGCTGCTGGCGAGTGTGGAAGAGGGCAAGATCGATCCGAGTTTTCTGATCTCGCACCGGGTGGGGATTGAGCAGGTTCCGGAGATGTACAAGATCTGGCGGGACAAGAAGGAAGGCGTGACGAAGATTGTGATTGACCCGTGGCAGGATACGATCGCGGACCCGACGGCGAAGGTGGCGTAGGGGCTGAGGGTTTGGCACTGAGGCGCGGGCGGATGTGGTTGCTATGTTGTCTGTCCGCGCCTTATGCTCTGCTGGAGTGGCGATTTCGAACAAGAGTGTTTCGTTGAGTAGGCCGGATCCGGATCGTCTCGTTTCGGCGGGACGGGTGGAGGAGGATGCGGCCTTTGAGTTGAAGCTGCGGCCGACGCAGCTGCGGGAGTTTATCGGGCAGGAGCGGGCGAAGGAGCAGCTGGCGATTGCGCTGGAGGCGGCGCGGTCGCGGGGTGAGGCGCTCGACCATGTATTGCTGTTTGGGCCGCCGGGGCTGGGGAAGACGACGCTGGCGACGATTATTGCGAACGAGCTGGGGGTGGGGTTTCAGCAGACTTCGGGGCCGGCGCTGCAGATTCAGGGGGATCTGACGGCGATCTTGACGAATGTGCGGGAGCGGCAGGTGTTGTTTCTGGACGAGATTCATCGTTTGCAGCCGGTGCTGGAGGAGAAGCTGTATACGGCGCTGGAGGACTACAAGCTGGACATCATGATTGGGCAGGGTCCGGCGGCGCGGACGCATGTGATGGAGATCAAGCCGTTTACGTTTGTGGCGGCGACGACGCGGCCGGGGCTGCTTTCATCTCCGTTGCGATCGCGGTTTGGGATCTTGTTGCGGCTGGAGTTTTATACCGACGATGAGTTGCGGTATGTGGTGGAGCGGTCGGCGGAGGTGTTGGGGGTTCCGATCGATCGGGATGGTGCGGCGGAGATTGCGATGCGATCGCGGGGGACGCCGCGAATTGCGAACCGGTTGTTGCGGCGGGTGCGGGACTATGCGCAGGTTCGGGCGAACGGGGTGATCGACCGGCCGACGGCGGAGGCGGCGTTGAAGCTTCTGGAGGTGGACGCGCATGGGTTTGACGAGCTGGATCGGCGGCTGTTGCGGACGATTATTGAGAAGTATGACGGTGGTCCGGTGGGTTTGAACACGTTGGCGGCGGCTCTGGCGGAGGAGCAGGATGCGTTGGAAGAGGTGTACGAGCCGTTTCTGATCCAGATTGGGTTTCTGGACCGGACGCCGCGAGGGCGTGTGGCGACGCGTTTGGCGTACGAGCATTTTGGGATCGAGCAACCGCGGAGGCGAACGCTTTTCGATTAGAGCGCGGGCGGTTGTTGGGTGACGGGCAGGCTGAAGGTGAAGACGGAGCCGTGGTGGGGTTGGCTGGTGACGGTGATGCTGCCGTGGTGCGATTCGACGATGGCTCGGCTGATGGCGAGGCCCATTCCGGTGCCTGAGGTGGTGCTGCCGTGGGCGCGGGAGCGATAGAGGCGGTCGAAGATGAGGGTTTGTTCGGCGGGATCGATGCCGATGCCTCGGTCTGCCACGCTGATGGCGACGGCGCCGTCTTTTTGCTCGGCGGAGATAAAGATGGGGGATGCGGGTTTGGAGTATTTTGCGGCGTTTTCGAGGAGATTGCAGAGCACTTTGCCGATCATCTCGGAGTCGGCGGCGATGTTGGGGAGGTTGCTGATTTTGACGGTGATGGGGTGGTTTGCACGGACGGCGCCGCAGGTTTCGAGGGCGGATTCGACGAGGTCGGCGACGGCGACGGGACTGAAGTTCATGTGGACTTCCTGGGCTTCGATCTGGGCCATCTCGATTGCCTGACTGACGAGTCGGTTGAGCCGGTCGCTTTCTTCGTCGATGATGGTGAGGAGTTCGCGGCGGTCGGCGAGGTTGACGCTGTCGCTGGCGAGAAGTGTGGTGGCGGCGCCTTTGATGGAGGTGAGAGGGGTTCGGAGTTCGTGGGTGATGGAGTCGAGGATGAGTGTGCGGAGGCGTTCACTTTCTTTGTTGGCCTCGTTTTTCGCGACATCTTCGAGGGCCTGTGCGCGGTCAAGCGTGATGGAGACGAGGCCGCCGATGGCGCGGTAGCTTTCTGGCGAGAGGCGGACTTTTTGTAAGAGGAGGAGTCCGCGGGGGCGGACGCCTGCGCGAAGGGGGATGCGGGTCTCTCCGTCGGGGGTGTCTTCCGGCCCGGGGAGGCTGAGAGCGAGTTGGCGGAAGTGGGGGATTTCGATGTTTGCGGCGCGTTCGACGCCGGCCTGGTAGACGCGATCTCCGGCGAGGAGGTAGAGGACGACGGACTCGGCCGCGGCGGAGGTGCGGATGAGGTTGGGCAAGAAGTTGACCAGAGCGGCGATGTTTTCGGTTTGGAGGAGTTCGCGGCTGAGGGTGAAGAGGACTTCGAGTTCGCGCTGACGGTTTCGGGCGTCGTTGGCTTCGTTTCGGGCTTTTTGCGAGAGCCGGCTGCCGATGACGCTGGTTGCGAGGAAGGCGAAGAGGGCGAGCCAGTTTTGCGGGTCGGCGATGGTGAAGGTGCCGATGGGCGGAAGGAAGTAGAAGTTATAGAGGGCGGTTGCTACGATCGAGACGGCGACGGAGATGCGGAGGCTCCAGTGCGCAGCCAGGAGGAGGATAAAGAGGAGCAGGGTGAGAGCGACTGTCGTCGGATTGACGTGGAGCCAGCGGCGGTAGAGAAGTACAATTCCGGCGAGAGCGCAAAACGCCAGCACCCAATGGGTGATTGCAACAAAGCGCCGCGAGTTCATGAGAGGTATTTTACGTCGTGTCGGAGATGCGCGAGGACGTACGGAAGACACCGGAGGACTGGCTGCTGGCGAGCCAGCCGGAGGACAGGCGCGGCCGGCTGAAGATTTTTCTGGGATATGCTCCGGGGGTTGGAAAGACGTACAGCATGTTGAGCGAGGGGATCCGGCGGGGGAGTCGCGGCGAAGATGTTGTGGCCGGCATTGTGGAGACGCATGGTCGGGTGGGGACGGGGGAGCTTGCCGGGAAGCTGGAGCAGGTGCCGCGGCGTGAGGTGGAGTACAAGGGGACCTTGTTTTCCGAGATGGACGTGGATGCGATTTTGAAGCGAGCCCCACAGGTGGCGCTGGTGGATGAGCTGGCGCATACGAATATCGAGGGGAGCCGGTTCTCGAAGCGTTGGGAAGACGTTCTCCTGCTGCTGGATAACGGGATTGATGTGTTGAGCACGATCAATATTCAGCATGTGGAGAGTCTTTCTTCGCGGGTGCAGGCCTTGACCGGAATTGGTGTTCGCGAGCAGGTGCCGGACTGGGTGTTGGACCGGGCAGACGAGATTGTGATTAGTGATCTGACACCTGAGGCCTTGGTGACGCGGATGCGGCGCGGGGACATTTACCCGAGTGAGCGTGTGGAGCGATCCCTGGCGAACTTTTTTCGGCGTGGGAACCTGATTGCGTTGCGGGAGATGGCGTTGCAGCGGGTGACGCGAGCGGTGGACCGAACGCTGGACGACTATGTGAAGCGCAAGCGGCTGGGGTCGCAGTGGACAGTCGCGGAGAAGGTTGCGGTGTGCATCAGTTCGAACGCGCAGGCGCGGGATTTGATTGCTCGGGGGGCTCGTCTGGCCGAGGCGTTGAGTGCGGAGTTGTATGTTCTGCACGTGAGCAGCGATCGCGATCGGGAGCCGGAGCGGAAGCGTGCGCTCGAGATGAGTGTGCAACTGGCTCGCAACCTGGGGGCGCAGATTGTGAACCTGGATGGGAGCGATACGGCGCGGACGACGGCGCGGTACATCCGGGATCATCGTATGACGCAGGCGATTGTCGGCCGATCGGCGACGCACGGTTTGCGGTCGTATCTCTATTATTTTGCCCTGCAGAAGTTTATGGCGGAGGCGCCGCATATTGATTTGCATATTGTGACGCAGGAGGCACATTGAAGCGGATTTTGGTGGTCGACGATGAGCGGCAGATTACGCGGATGCTGCGAACTTCGCTGCAGAGCAGTGGGTATGTGGTTGCGGTTGCGAGTAACGGCCTGGAGGGGTTTGAGTGTTTTGAGGCGGAGGAGCCGGATCTGATTATCACGGATCTGGCGATGCCGGAGATGAATGGTCTGGAGTTGACGGAGGCGGTGCGGAGGGTGGCGAAGACGCCGATTATTGTGTTGAGTGTGCGCGACACGGAGGCGATGAAGGTGACGGCTCTGGACGAGGGAGCGGACGATTACTTGACGAAGCCGTTCAGCATGCCGGAGTTGCTGGCGCGGGTGAGAGTGCAGCTGCGGCGGGTGGAGGTGGCGCCGAGCGAGACGCGTATGGAGCTGGGGGACTTTGTGATCGACGTGGATGCGCACACGGTTCAGGTGCGTGGACAGCCGGTGCACCTGACGCCGAAGGAGTTCGATTTATTGCTTTTGCTGGCGCGCAACCGGCAGCGTGTGTTGACGCACAAGGTGATGCTGCGGGCGATTTGGGGGTCGCCTGGCGAGGCACAGCCGGAGTACTTGCGTGTGCTGGTGGCGCAGCTGCGCAAAAAGATTGAACGTGGCGAGGGGGAACGATACATCCAGAGCGTACCTTGGGTGGGATACCGGTTCCAGTCTGGGACAGAGGAAGGCGGGGAGGCGCAACTTACAACTTTTTGATGTTTTTTTGGCGGATTTTCTATGGGCTGAGCCTTTCTACTAAGGGTGAGGTCGAATCGATGTCTTACCGTCGCATATACGCCGCAGTGTTCTGGTGTGTTTTCTCCACGTTTTTTCTGCTTAGGGCAGTTCCGGCCCAAGATGTTGTCGCCGATACTGGATCGGCAGTAGGAGCTCGGACCGGTTCAGAGGTGAAGCCGGACAGTTCGCCGGCGCAGCCAGTTGGGTCCTCTGAGATTGCGCAGAGTTCCACGAAGGACGAGCAGAGTTCCTCGAGCCCACAGACGACAACGGCTGCCGTGCCTGAGCCTGAGGCTCCGGCGAGCGAAGAGTTCTTTAGCCGCTGGGGACGTGCGTATCTTTCCGATTGGACTGGAAACTCGCCTGGAACCGCGATTCCACAGCAGCCGCGTCGCGGCACGCCGCCACCGATATCGTCGCCACCGTTTCCCGCGTCGGACTGGCCGATCGGCGGAACTCCTGTGATTGGCGCGCCTGATACGCAGACGTACCCGCTGATGCAGGCTATCAACGGGAACAAGGGTGTCAATAAGATCTTCGGATGGGTTGAGGTTGGCGCGAACGGTTCGACGAACAATAAAGGCAACGCCGCGAAGGGAATACCTGCGAACGCGCCCGCTGCCTATGACGTATACCCCAACACGGTGCAGTTGGACCAGGCGGCGCTTTACTTTCAACGGTTGGAGAACACGGCCCAGACTGACCATGTGGACTGGGGTTACCAGCTGACGCTGTTATACGGCGTGGACTACCGGTTTACTACGGCGAAGGGTATTTTGAGCCAACAACTTCTGGTGAAGAATTCCCAATACGGCTTTGATCCTGTGATGTTTTATGTGGACGGTTATTTCCCGCATGTAGCGAAGGGCATGGTGCTGCGGGTTGGCCGATACATATCGCTGCCGGACATCGAAGCGCAACTGGCGCCGAACAACTACACCTATTCGCACTCTATTCTTTATACGTACGACTGCTACACGCAGACGGGTGCGAACGCTACGGTCAAAGTCAACGATCATTGGTCTGTCCAGGGAGGGATCTCTGGAAGCTGTGACGTTGCCCCATGGACGACAGACGCGAAGCTGACCGGAAACGTGTGCGTGATCTATACATGGTCAAACGGCGGCGACGCGGTGAATGCCTGCGACAACACCATCAACGACGGAAAGTATGCGTATAACAATCTGACTGCCTACTACATTACGTGGTATCACCGCATCAACGCGCACTGGCACACGGATACCGAGGGCTGGTATCAGTACATGCGGCAGACGCCGAACATGTATTGGTATAACTCAGGAGGGCTCTACGCGAAGACAGCCGCGACACCGTATCCAGAGACCAATGGCGCCGGCAGCGCGTTGAATTTTGGGGCTGTGTGTCAGGATCCGCGCCTCGGTGCGGCGCAACAGTCCTCCCGTTGCTTTGCGCCGGAGTGGGCAATTACCAACTATGTAGAGCATGACTTCGCAAAGAACAAGGCTTCGTTAAACATCCGCAACGAGTTTGTGTACGACATCAAGGGCCAGCGTACCGGTACGCCGGCGAAGTATGAAGAGCATATGGTTGGCTTTGACTTCTGGACGGGGTCGACGGTTACCTTCCGCCCGGAGGTGAGCTATATGAAGTGCTACAGCACCTATAAGGCACTGGACGGACGTCCCGTCTCCTGCACGAATATTGCTGCAGGTTCTTCGATTGCCAGTGATGAAGCAGTAGGTCTGAACGGTCCGGGTGCTGCGATTCCGACGGGTCTTGGCAAGACACAGTACCTGACGTTTGCCGCTGACCTGATCTGGCATTTCTAGATGTGTTACGGCTCAAGGCTCAGGGCCAGAGAAAGGGCCTTGAGCCGTGGGTGCGGTTTGTCGCGGAGGCGAGACGATGTTTGATGTGATATCGATTTTTGCTTTGGGTTGTATGTTCGCGGTCGGATTTGCGTATGTGCGTGGATGCGATGCCTTGAAGGGGAGACACTCGTGATCTTGAATGTAGTTCTCTTGATTATTTCGGCGTTGTTGATGGTTTATCTTGTTTACGCTTTGCTGCGTCCGGAGAAGTTTTAGATGTCTCTCAATGGTTGGCTTCAGATTGGCCTGTTTATCGCAGTGATTTTGTTGTTGGCAAAGCCGATGGGCAGTTACATGACGCGGGTGTTTGAGCGGCGGCGGACGTACCTGGATCCGGTGCTTGTGCCGTGTGAGCGTCTTCTGTATCGCCTGACTGGCGTGAAGGCGGACGAGGAGATGCGGTGGACGGAGTACGTGACGGCGATGCTGACTTTTAGCGCGGTGACGCTGTTGCTGACGTACGTGGTGGAGCGGCTGCAGCGGGTGTTGCCGCTGAATCCGCAGCATCTTCCGGGTGTCGAGCCGGTGCTGGCGTTGAATACGGCGATTTCGTTTACGACGAACACGAACTGGCAGTCGTATGTGCCTGAGTCGACAATGAGCTATCTCACGCAGATGCTGGGTCTGGCGACGCACAACTTCTGGTCGGCTGCTGTGGGCTTGGCGCTGGCGGTTGCGTTTATTCGGGGGATTGCTCGGCGGGAGATGAAGACGCTGGGGAACTTCTGGGTGGACCTGACGCGAGGTACGATGTGGGTCCTCGTGCCGATTTCGATTGTGTTTGCGCTTGTTTTGGTGTCGCAGGGCGTGGTGCAGAACTTTCACAGTTACAGCACGGCGAAGCTGGTTGAGGCGCAGAAGGTGACGGGCGCTGACGGAAAGACGACGGACGTGACCACGCAGACGATCGCGCAGGGGCCGGTGGCCTCGCAGGAGGCGATCAAGATGCTGGGGACCAATGGTGGCGGTTTTTTCAACACCAACAGTGCGCACCCGTTTGAGAACCCGACGCCCTTGACGAACTTTCTTCAGATGCTGTCGATCTTTCTCATTCCTGCCGGTCTGGCGGTTACGTTGGGGCAGATGGTGGGTTCGCCGAAGCATGGATGGGCTGTGCTGGCAGCGATGGTGATCTTGTGGTTTGCGGGTACGTTGACGACGTATTGGGCGGAGTCGCATGGGAATCCGCTGATGCATAACGTGGACGCTCGGGTGTCGGCGACGCAGAGCGGTGGGAATATGGAGGGCAAGGAGGTCCGGTTTGGGATCGCGAACTCGGCCTTGTTTGCGACCGTGACGACGGATGCGAGCTGCGGCGCGGTGAACGGGATGCATGACAGCTTTATGCCGATGGGCGGCATGGTGCCGATGGTGAACATTTTGCTAGGCGAGGTGGTGTTTGGCGGTGTTGGAGCGGGTTTGTACGGGATGCTGGTGTTTGTCGTCATGTCGGTGTTTATCGCGGGTTTGATGGTGGGCCGGACGCCCGAGTATCTCGGCAAGAAGATTGAAGCGTACGACGTGCAGATGGCGATGCTGTATTTGCTGATTTTTCCTTTGCTGATCCTGGGGTTTGCGGCGGTAACGATCCTGATGCCGAACCTGGGGCTGTCGAGCTTGGCGAACCATGGGCCACATGGTTTGAGCGAGATCCTGTATGCGTATACATCGGCGACCGGCAATAACGGATCGGCGTTCGCGGGTTTGAATGCGAACACGCACTGGTATAACTTTTCGCTGGGCTTTGCGATGTTTTTCGGGCGGTTTTTGATGATTGTGCCGATGTTGGCGATCGCCGGCAACCTCGCGGGAAAGAAGATTGTTCCGGCTTCGGCGGGGACGTTTCCGGTGACGACGCCGTTATTTACGGTGTTGTTGACGGGCGTGATTTTGATTGTCGGAGCGCTTACCTTCTTCCCCGTGTTGTCGTTGGGGCCGGTGCTGGAGCACCTGGTGATGCGCGCCGGTCAGAGCTTCTAAGAGCCAAACAGATTTAGCTAGAAAGAGACGTTTTTTATGGCAACACGACGATCGTTGTTTGACCAGAAGATTATGCGCCGCGCGGCGGTGGACGCTTTGCGGAAGCTGAATCCGCGCGTGATGATGAAGAACCCGGTGATGTTTGTGGTGGAGATCGGCAGCGTCTTGACGACGGTGCTCTTGCTTCTCGATCTTGCGACGCATCACGGTCACTTCCGGTTTGATCTGCAGATCACCTTGTGGCTGTGGTTCACGGTGCTGTTTGCGAACTTTGCCGAGGCGATGGCGGAGGGCCGGGGCAAGGCGCAGGCGGACGCGTTGCGACAGGCGAAGTCGGAGACGACGGCGTACCGGCTGAATAAGTCGGGGGCGGTGGAGGAGGTGCCGAGTTCGCAGCTGCGGGTGGACGACGTGGTTCGGGTGACGGCTGGGCAGATGATCCCGGGTGACGGCGAGGTGGTGGAGGGCGTGGCGTCGGTGGACGAGTCGGCGATCACGGGTGAGTCGGCGCCAGTGATTCGCGAGGCTGGCGGCGACCGGTCGGCAGTGACGGGCGGGACGCGGGTGTTGTCGGACGTGATTACGATTCGCGTGACTTCGAATCCTGGAGAGACGTTTCTGGACCGCATGATTGCGCTGGTCGAAGGGGCGGAGCGGCAGAAGACGCCGAACGAGATTGCGCTGAACATCCTCTTGGCGGGATTGACGGTTATTTTTCTTCTGGCGGTGGTGACCTTGCAGCCATTCGCGATTTACTCCGGCGCGCCGCAGACGGTGTTTGTGTTGATTTCGTTGCTGGTGTGCCTGATTCCGACGACGATCGGCGGCCTCTTATCGGCGATTGGAATTGCGGGCATGGACCGTCTGGTGCAGCACAACGTCCTGGCGACGTCGGGACGTGCGGTGGAGGCGGCGGGCGATGTGAACACTCTGTTGCTGGACAAGACGGGGACGATCACGATTGGGAACCGGCAAGCGGCGGAGTTCTTGGCGGCGCCGGGGGTGTCGGCCGACCAGCTGGCGGATGCGGCGCAGCTCTCGTCGTTGTCGGACGAGACACCGGAGGGGCGGTCGATTGTGGTGCTGGCGAAGGAGCAGTACAACCTGCGTGGGCGAGAGCTGGGACAGTTGAATGCGGAGTTTGTGCCGTTCTCGGCGACGACTCGGATGAGCGGGATCGAGGTGGATGGGCGGTCGATCCGCAAAGGCGCGGCGGATGCGATTGCGCGGTATTTGCAGGAGCATGGATCGCAGATGCCGGATGCGGTGCGTGGATCGGTGGAGGAGATTGCGCGCAAGGGTGGAACGCCGCTGGTGGTGGCCGAGAATGGACGGGCTCTGGGGGTGATTTATTTGAAGGATGTGGTGAAGGGTGGGATGAAGGAGAGGTTTGAACAGCTGCGCGCGATGGGCATACGAACGGTGATGATTACGGGCGACAACCCGCTGACGGCGGCGGCGATTGCTCGCGAGGCTGGGGTGGACGACTTTCTTGCGGAAGCGAAGCCGAAGGACAAGATGGATCTGATCCGGCGCGAGCAGGCGGACGGCAAGCTGGTGGCGATGACGGGGGATGGGACGAACGACGCTCCGGCGCTGGCGCAGGCCGACGTAGGCGTGGCGATGAACTCGGGGACGCAGGCGGCGAAAGAGGCGGGAAACATGGTCGATCTGGACTCGAACCCGACCAAGTTGATTGAGATTGTGGGGATTGGAAAGCAGCTTTTGATGACGCGCGGCGCCTTGACGACGTTTTCGATTTCGAACGATGTTGCCAAGTATTTTGCGATTATTCCCGCTATGTTTGCGGGGGCATTTCCGGTGTTGAATGCGCTCAATATTATGCACTTGCATAATGCGGAGTCCGCGGTGTTGTCGGCCGTGATCTTCAATGCGTTGATTATTGTGGCTTTGATTCCGCTGGCGCTGCGTGGCGTGGGTTATCGGCCGATGTCGGCGTCGGCGCTGTTGCAGAGGAATTTGCTGGTGTACGGGCTGGGCGGCATCCTTGTACCGTTTATCGGGATTAAGCTGCTCGACATGCTGATCTTTGCTCTCCATCTCGCGTAGATGGCTTTACCTGATTGGGTTTGGAGAAGTTTGTGATGAAGAAACAACTGATGACCGCTTGCTTGTACACCGTTGTGACTGGGCTTGTGCTGGGGGTTGGATATCCGCTTCTGATTACCGGGATCGCGCACCTGTTGATGCCGGGCAAAGCGGAGGGCAGCCTCGTTATGCGCAATGGAGAGTTGGTGGGGTCCAGCTTGATTGGCCAGCCGTTTACGGGGGCGGGGTACTTCCATAGCAGGCCGTCGGCGGCGGGAACGGGATATGATGCGGCGTCGTCGTCAGGGTCGAACCTTGCGCCGACGAACAAGACTTTGATTGACCGTGTGGATGCGAGCGTGAAGAGCGAGGGCAATGGAGCTCCGGTGCCGGTGGACCTGGTGACGGCATCGGGATCGGGACTTGATCCGGATATCACGCCGGCCGCGGCACTGTATCAGGTGTATCGTGTGGCTGCGGAGCGTCATGTTTCGGACGCGGCGGTTCAGGATCTGGTGCAGAAGAGCATAACTCCCCGTCAGTTTGGGCTGTTTGGGGAGCCTCGTGTGAATGTGCTTCGGTTGAATCTTGCGTTGGACGAAAGGACGGGGGCGCACCGGTGAGAGCGTCCCCTGCGGAGGTGAAGACAGGGGTGCACGGCTCCCGGGGATGCTAGGCTGAAACGGTGAGGATCTCGCCCGTGAGGCTGGGGCAGAGCTGGCGGGGTGTGCCGGCCGCGGCTGGGTGTGTTGGGTGGGGTCTGGCTTTGGTGGGTCTGGCTGGGGTGGTGGGATGTGCCAGCCCTGGGCCGCCGCGACCGCCTTCTCTTTACTTGCCGGCTGCGGTTTCGGACCTTGCTGCCGAGCGCGTGGGGGGTGACGTTGTTTTGCGTTGGACCACACTGGCGGAGACGACGGACGGGTTGCCGCTAGGGGACCGGGCGATCACTGCCGAGATCTGCCGTGCGGTGGGGGAGCCGGGACGGGCGCCATGTGTACCGGTGAGGCGGGAGGCGGTTCATCCTGGACCGAGTTCGGCGACGGATGTGCTGCCAGGGTCGCTGGTTCGGGGAGGTCCGGAGGTGTTGGGATATGAGGTTCGGCTGTTGAATGCCGCGGGTCGGAGCGCGGGGTGGTCCGGTGTGGCGATTTCGGCTGGGGGGACGGCGCCGGCGCCTGTGACTCGCGTGGCGGTGCGACCGACGGAACGGGGGGCTGAGATCACGTGGGCTCCGGAGGCGGGGGACGCTGGCTTTGAGATAGAGCGGGTGGAAGTTGTGGGTGCGGGGACGGCGGGGGGAGGTGCTGTCCAGAAGACTGGTAAGAAGACGGGGGGTGGATCGAAGGACGTCGGGGAGGAGGTACGGCTCTCGGTGCCGGGCGGTTCGGACGGTTCAGGGGGGAAGGTGGGAGGGGATCCGGGCGGGGCTCTCGACGCTGGCGCGGTGATGGGGAAGACGTATGTATATCGGGTACAGCGGGTGAGGAGGGTGGAGCTGCCTGGGCACAGGGTAGAGATACGGGGGGGGATGTCGGCGCCTGTGGAGGTACGGATGCGGGATTTGTTTCCGCCCGCGCCACCGACGGGTTTGGCTGGAGTTGCTGCGTGTGTAGCGGGCGAAGTGGGGGTAGATCTCTCGTGGGAGCCCAATGAGGAACGTGATCTGGCCGGTTATTTTGTGTATCGGGCAGACGGTGTGGAGGGTGGGGAGTGGACAAAGCGCAGGGCGCAACCGGTGGAGGCGCCGGAGTTTCGGGATGGTGGTATTCGGGGTGCGGGGGCGCTACGTTTCCGGGTTACGGCGATCGATCGAAGTGGAAACGAGAGTTTGCCGAGCGCGGTTTTTCTGATGGCGGCGGAGCAGATGCGAGCCGAGTCATGCTCGGATGGGAGATAGGGGAGCCGATCCAGCGGGGATTGCATCAGATAGTAGGTGTACGGCTTTTGTGCTAGGCGGCCGTGGGAATGTGGTTTGTTAGAATCGGAGAGCAGCAGAGGAGGCCTTTATGGCGTCGTTACTGGAACAGCTTCGCAGCATGACGATTGTGGTTGCCGATTCCGGCGACATTAATTCGATCAAGCGCTTCAAGCCGCAGGATTCCACGACGAATCCTTCGCTGATTCACGCCGCGGCCGGTATGCCGGAGTACCAGTCGATTGTGGATGACGTGTTGACGCAGGCGCGGGAGCATGCGGGACAGGAGGCGAGCGATAAGGATGTGGCGGCGCTTGCGTTCAAGACGCTGGCTGTGGCGTTTGGCCGGAAGATCCTGGAGATTGTTCCGGGACGTGTGTCGACCGAGGTGGATGCGCGGCTCTCGTACGATCGCGAAAAGACGCTGGAGCAGGCTCGAGACATTATCTCGCAGTACGATCAGGCGGGGATCTCGCGGGATCGCGTCTTGATTAAGATTGCTTCGACGTGGGACGGGATCAAGGCGGCTGAGATCTTGGAGAAGGAAGGCATCCATTGCAATCTGACGCTGCTGTTTGGGCTGCACCAAGCGATTGCCTGCGCTGAGGCGAAGGTGACCCTGATTTCCCCGTTTGTTGGGCGGATTCTGGACTGGTACAAGAAGGACACGGGCAAGGATTATGAGGGCGCGGACGATCCGGGCGTTCAGTCGGTGACGACCATTTACAACTACTTCAAGAAGTTTGATTACAAGACGGTTGTGATGGGCGCGAGTTTCCGGAACACGGGCGAGATCAAGGAATTGGCGGGCTGCGACCTGTTGACGATCTCTCCCAAGTTGCTCGGCGAGCTTGACGACGCGCAAGGCGAGCTGCCACGGAAGCTGGACCCCGCGAATGCCAAGAACCTCGATATCAAGCGTATTCCGATGGATCAAGCGACGTTTGAGAAGATGCATGCCGAGGATCGGATGGCGCACGACAAGTTGAAGGAAGGTATTGAGGGCTTTTCGCAGGCGCTGGAAGATCTGGAGCAGATGCTGGCCAAGCGCGTGAGTGAGCTTGCTGCGCAGAAGGAACCGGTCGGCGCTCACTAGGTGCGGGCATGTACGCCGGTGTGGGGGCCGGCGTGCGGGAAGTGTCTCGGTTCAGATGGCGCGGAAGGTTACCGAAGAGACGGTGTGGGTTCTGCTATCTCCCGATAGTATCGTTTGCACGGAGTTCTGCAGATTTCGGCCTTCTCTGAACCAATGTCCATTGTCTACCCATTCACTTCCGAGCCAGAGACGATTGTCTCCCAGTACACTTCCGAGCCGGTAACCAGGAAGCGTCCGGTTATTCGTGAGTTGAATGGAGTGCGCGGTGCGGGGGCGCTGATCGTCTTCTTTGCCCATGCCCTGGGCATATTTCCGGACGCGCCTGCGTGGGGTCCGGTGATTAATGGATTTGATCTGTTTTCGCGATCGGTGAACTCGTGGGTGGACGTGTTTTTTGTCCTTTCGGGCTTTTTTATTACGTCGATTTTGTTGCAACGACGCCGGTCGATCTCGTATTACCACGACTTTTACTGGCGGCGTGCATTGCGGATCTTGCCGCTTTACGTGGCATCGCTCTTTGCGGTGTACCTCTTGATTCCGCATTCTGGACCATACATCTTTCTTTCTGCGATCTTTC
Organism: Acidobacteriaceae bacterium; assembly: GCA_965277145.1. GTDB lineage: Bacteria > Acidobacteriota > Terriglobia > Terriglobales > Acidobacteriaceae > Edaphobacter. The sequence continues at coordinate 3,168,409 of OZ255717.1, read as the reverse complement.
TGGCGAACTTTACGGGGTTTCTTCATATACCGACCGACGGACCGTTCTGGACGCTGGCGCTCGAGGAGCAGTTCTATCTGCTTTGGCCGGCGATCATCCGGCGGAGGAGTGTGCGGAGTATTGGCCGGCTAGCACTTGGGATTGCGATCGTGAGCGCTTTGCTGCGTTTCGTGGACGCGGCGGCGGGGCACAATAATTTTGTTCTCACGGTTTTTCGTCTGGATGGGTTGGCGATGGGGGCGTTTCTGGCCTGCTATTTTGAGCAGCGTCAGACGGATGGGCAGACGCGGTCGCGTGAGAATCTTTGGTTTTCGGGGGCGCTGTTTGGGGGTGTCGGTCTGGTGATTCTGGCGTACTTCGGAGGGTCTTTCGTCGACCCGAAGTATTACCCGCGCGCGCTGGATTTGATGGGCATGGTGATGTTCTTTACGGGCTTGTTGGGCCTGATTATTGCGCACGCCGGCGAGCGTGGGCCGCAGGCGATCTTTCGATCGCGCGCGCTCGGTTTTTTTGGGTTGATTGGGTACGCGTTTTACATGAGCCACATGTACGTCATTCTGCTATACGACCGGTGGCGCGGGCCGATCGCGACCGGGGACACGAGGGCGTATGTTATGCGGCTGGTGACGATTTTGACCCTAACGACTGGCGTGAGTCTGCTCTCGCGCTATGTGATTGAGCTGCCGGCGTTGCGACTGAGACGGTATGTGCTGACGCAGCCGGCTCCGCCACCGGTGGTGACGACGCCGCTTCCGCTGGCCTAGAGCGGTTTCCCTGTTGCTGTGAGTCGGATGGAGTGTGAGAGTGCCGTTTTCATTGCGGAAAACGGCCATAAGACCTGTGTCTTCGCTATACACCTGCAGGCAAACCGCCCTAAGCTAGCGGCGGTGGATTACAGGATGTAGCGGGAGAGGTCGTGATCTTTGACGATGGAGGCGACCTGCTGCCGGACGTACTCCGGATCGACGACGATCACCTTTTCGACGCCGGTTGCGGTCTGGCGTTCGATGACGGGCAGGGGCGGAGAGGCCGGCGCGGGTTCGCCGGTGAGTGAGGCTGAGCCACCGACGGCGGCGACGACGCCTTCTTCGGAGGGCTGCGGTCGAGGTCCCTTGAAGAGGTCTGGGGCTTGAAAGCTGATCTCGTCGAGCACGCGTTCGAGGATAGTGTGGAGGCGGCGAGCGCCGATGTTTTCGGTGGTTTCGTTGACGCGAAAGGCGAACTGGGCCATTTCGGCGATGGCTTCGGGGGTGAATTCGAGCTTGAGGCCTTCGGTTTCGAGCATGGCGGTGGATTGCTTGACGAGGGAAGATTTGGGTTCGGTGAGGATGCGGATGAAGTCCTCGACGGTGAGCGATTTGAGTTCGACGCGGATGGGGAAGCGACCTTGCAGTTCGGGGATGAGGTCGCTGGGTTTTGAGACGTGAAAGGCGCCGGCGGCGATGAAGAGGATGTGGTCGGTGGAGACCATGCCGTACTTTGTACTGACGGTGGTGCCCTCGACGATGGGGAGGATGTCGCGCTGGACGCCTTCGCGGCTGACATCGGGGCCGTGGCCGCCCTCGCGACCGGCGATTTTGTCGATTTCGTCGAGGAAGACCATGCCGGAGTCTTCGACGCGGTCCACGGCGAGGCGGGTGACCTGGTCCATGTCGATGAGTCGACCTTCTTCTTCCTGGACGAGGTAGTCGAAGGCGTCGACGACCTTCATTTTGCGTTTTTTTGTGCGCTGTCCGAAGAGGCCGGGGAGCATGTCTTTGAGGTTGATGTCCATGTCTTCGGGGCCTTGTGTGCTGATGACCTCGAAGCTGGGTTGGTTGCGGTCGCGAACGTCGAGTTCGACCATGCGATCGTCGAGTTTGCCTTCGCGGAACTGCTGGCGGAGCTTCTCTCGGGAGCGCTCGTGTCCGGTGCGCTCGCCGCCTCGCGCGTCCGATGGGGGCTCGCCTTTGGTGCTGTCTGTGTTCGATGCGGAGGCGGCGGTGTCCATGGAGGCGGGCAGCTGGATGAGGTTGGTTCCGGGCTCCTGGATGGCGGCGGCGGCGTTTTCGGCGGTGGTGGATGCGGGTGTGGAGGGCAGGAGTAGATCGAGCAGGCGATCCTCGGCGGCGAGTTCGGCCTTGTCCTCGATCTCTTCGAGTTTTTCTTCGCGGACCATGTCGATGCTGATCTCGACGAGGTCGCGCACGATGGATTCGACGTCGCGGCCGACGTAGCCGACCTCGGTGAATTTGGAGGCTTCGACCTTGAGAAACGGCGAGTTGGTGAGTTTGGCGAGGCGTCGGGCGATCTCGGTTTTGCCGACGCCGGTGGGCCCGATCATGATGATGTTTTTGGGCATGATCTCTTCGGCGAGTTCGGGCGCAAGCTTTTGCCGGCGCATGCGATTGCGGAGGGCGATGGCGACGGCTCGCTTGGCGGCCTCTTGTCCGACGACGTACTTGTCGAGTTCGACGACGATCTCGCGCGGGGTCATCTCATCGAGGGCGAGGGCCTGATCTTCGGCGGCTCCGGGTAGATAGATTGCCATGGTGTTTGCTTTCTTTGCGGGGCCTTTCGGCTACTCCGACTTGAGTTCTTCGATCGTGATGCGATCGTTGGTATAGAGGCAGATTTGACCGGCGATCAGGAGGCTTTTTTCGGCGATTTGACGCGCGTTGAGATCGGTGTTTTCAAGCAGCGCACGTGCGCTGGCGAGGGCGTAGCTGCCGCCGGAGCCGATGGTGGCGATGCCCTCGTCTGGGTCGATGACGTCGCCGGTGCCGCTGAGGACGAAGGTTTGTTTGCTGTCGGTGACGATGAGCAGAGCTTCGAGCTGGCGCAGCATTTTTTCGGTGCGCCAGTCTTTGGCGAGTTCGACGGCGGAGCGTCCGAGGTTGCCGGCGAACTGTTCGAGTTTGGTTTCGAAGCGGGCGAAGAGCGCGAAGGCGTCGGCGGTGGACCCGGCGAATCCGGCCAGCACTTTGTCTTGATAGAGGCGGCGGATTTTGCGGGCGGAGTGCTTCATGACGGTGGCGCCGAGCGAGACCTGACCGTCGGCGGCCATGACGACGGAGCTGCCGCGGCGAACGCAGATGACGGTGGTGGAACGGATGCGGCGGCCCTCGGCGAGATCGAGTGGGTGGCCTGAGGTGAGGGGCTCGGGTTGGGAGCGGCGGGCGTGGGCGTTCCGGGCTGGGAGGGCATCCGCGGGATGGCGGCGAACGGGATGTGGCGGGCCAAGAGGCGGGGGAGTTTTCTTCATAAGCGCAACTTTCAGTATATCCGCCGGTACGTTTGGGGGATGGATGCGGGGTGCACGTGCGATATGCTGAGGAGAGGCGAATTGATGCTTTCGTGGGTCATTTCCGAGCTGGCCGACACGTTGCGATCTCCGCGGACGATTGCCCTTTTTGGCGTAAGTACGGCTGCGGTGGGTGGTGTGATGTGGTATCAGAGCACACGTCGCAAGCCGACTGCCGAGGAGATGGAGCGTGGCCGGCGCGACTACCTGGCGCAGGCCGGGCGGATTGTGGACGGTACGATTACGGATTCGCAGTGGAACGCGGGTAGTTCGGGGGCAAACGGGGAACCGCCGCACACGATTATCTACCGGTACCGGATCGCGGGCGTGACGTATGAGTGCGCGCAGGATGTGTCTATGCTGCTGGACCATGTTCGCAACGTCCGTATGGATTTGCCGGTGCAGGTGCGCTTTGACCCGCGCAATCCGGGGGACAGCATTGTTGTCGCCGAGGGCTGGAGTGGTCTGCGGATGGATGCCGGGCATACGGCGGGTCCGATGGATGACTCTCTCGAGAGCCCGGTTAGTCCCGTCGTTGAAGTGCGGTAGGAAGGCGCTGCCGGCTGTGAGCGGAATGGCGGTTGGGTTGGGGCTCGCGCGTCTAAACTAGAGATATGCACATGGTGGCCACGCCAAACCGGAGTATGCAGCGGATTCTGAAGATCTCCATGCTGGCGACGTTTCTTTATGTCGTCGGGACGTTTGTCTTTGGTTTGCGGGCGCACTCGCTGGCGCTTCTTTCGGAGTCGGGGCACAATGTCTCGGACTTCCTGGCTACCTTGCTGTCGTTTGTAGGGGTGTATCTGCATGGGCGGCCGCCGGACGAGAAGAAGACCTTTGGCTATCAGCGCGCGGGTGTGCTTGCGGCGTTTGTGAATGCGCTGACGCTGATCGTGCTTGCGGCGTGGATCGCGATTGCGGGGTTGCATCGGCTGAGCGCGCCGGTTGCCGTGGAGCCGCGATTGATGATGGGTGTGGCCGCGATGGGTGTGCTGATGAATGGTGCGATCGCTGCGTCGTTGTGGCGATTCTCGGGCGACGTAAATATTCGCTCGGTTTTTCTCCACATGCTTGGCGATACGCTGTCGACGGCCGCGGTGATTGCGGGGGGTGTGGGAATTTTGTTGACGGGCATGACCTGGATCGACCCGGTGCTGTCGATTGGGATTGCGGCGATGATCCTGTGGACGTCGGTGGGGATTGTGCGCGAGACGTTGAACATTTTGCTGGAAGGGACGCCGCGCGACCTGCAGTTAGCGGAGGTGCGGCGGGTGATGCAGGAGGTTGGCGGTGTGGTGAATGTTCATGATCTGCATGTCTGGAGCCTGGGCTCGCATTTCCATGCGCTGGCCAGCCATGTGACGATCGAGGAGCGGCCGATGTCGGAGTGCAGCGGCATTCTTGAAGGGATCAATGAGGCTCTGCGGGACCGATTCCGGATTAGCCATACGACGATTCAGTTTGAGACGCACGGCTGCGAGACGACGCATGGGTGCAGTGCTCCAGCTTCGGCAGAGTTGCTTGGGGCGCATGGCGGTCACCATCATCATGGTGGTCACAGCCATGCGCATTAGAGCAAGATTTTGGGTTTAGACGAGGGTGGCGTCGAGGGTGATCTCGGCGGCTTTGAGGACGCGTGAGACAGGGCAGCCTTCTTTGGCTTTTTTGGCGAGTTCGTCGAACTTTGCCTTTTCGGCGTTGGGCACTTTGGCTTTGGTCGTGAGGTGGATTTTGGTGATGGTGGGGCCTTCGTCGGTTTTCTCCATGGTCACGACGGCGGTGGTTTCGAGCGATTCGGGTACAAGGTCCGCGTCTGTGAGTTGTGCGCTGAGCGCCATGGTGAAGCAGCCGGCGTGAGCGGCCGCGATGAGTTCCTCAGGATTGGTGCCGACCCCGTTTTCGAATCGAGTGCTGAAGCTGTACTGCGTGTCTTTGAGGACGCCGCTTTGGGTCGAGATTGTACCTTTGCCGTCCTTCAAGGCTCCATGCCAGATTGCGCTTGCTTTGCGGTCCATCGATTTCTCCCTTGGCTGATTGTGCGAGTTGTTCGGTTGCCGGTTGATATGTTTTGAGACTACACCGGGCACTTCCGGCCGGTGGTGAGGGTGGACGAGACGATCGGACAGGGGGAGATTTCATTGCGTCTCTGGGACGGCGGCGGCCCGTTTGTATGGAGATGTCGCGTGAGTTTCGTCAACGGAGGATGGTGTGGGTCGATTGACTTCGTAGGGACGGCTGCATAGGCTCGATTTCACTGCCCGATTTTAGAAGTTTGAGTTGGAAGGAGTTTTTTCATGGTGGGTCTTCTCCGAAAGGGTGCTGTCGTCGCCGGGCTTGGCGGTGTGGCCTTGTTCCATCCGGTGTCCGGGCCTTTGTGGGCGCAGGCGCAGTCGATCAACGGGACGATTCGGGGGACCGTTTCGGATGCGACGGGGGCGCCGATCGCTGGGGCCGAGGTGAGGGTGAAGAACCTGGATACGGGCTTTGTGCGGGTGGTGGAGGCGGACAATTCCGGGCTGTATGTTGCGCCGGATCTGCCGATTGGAACGTATGCGGTGACCTCGAACGCGAGTGGATTCGCGTCGCTGACGCAGACGGGGGTGCGACTTTCGGCGGGCACGGACGCGACGGTGGACGAGCACATGAGTCTCGGGTCGGTGGCGACGGAGGTGGAGGTGACTGGGGACGCGCCGATTATTGAGCCGGGAAGGTTTGATCTTGGGCGGACGATCACGGCGGAGGAGACGCAGAACCTGCCGCTGACTTCGCGCAATCCGTACAATTTTATTTTGTTTGAGCCGGGGGTGAGTGGGCACCCGAATCCGGAGAACGGGATTCCGCGAACGCTGAATACGAACGGACTGGTGGATCGTGTGAACTACCAGTTGGACGGCATGGTGGACACGGAGACGGATCGATATGGGCTGCGGCTGTTTGCCATTTCGGACTCGTATGTGAGCGAGGTGCAGACGATCTCGAACAGCTTTGCGCCGGAGTTTGGGAATACGGCGGGGATTATCTATAACGTCGTGACGACGTCGGGAACGAACACGGTGCACGGTCTGGCGCAGTATATTTGGAGGCCGAAGGCGGCGAGTTCGTGTCCGATTCTGCAGAACTGCAATACGGCGGTGCTGGGCGGAAAGCCGAAGCCGGATTTGCACGTCGACGACTATGTCGGCAACGTTGGCGGGCCGGTGATACGGGACAAATTCTTTGTGTTTGGAGCGTACGAGCATTTGAAGCGGGCCAATCCGCAGGCAGTCACGATCACGCCAGCGAACCAGACGGCTTTGGTTGCGGCGGGCGTCGCCGCGGCGGACTTCAATACTGCGCCCCAGGTGCAGCGGGCGCAGTGGGTGGATGTGCGCGGGGACTGGAACATCAATGCGAAGAACCAGGCGTTTGTTCGATACAACTACTTTCGGAACGAATACCCGTTCAACACAAACGTTGGCGGACTGTATGCGATCAGCGCGGCTTCGGACTTTCACGATCGTGCGCACATTATCGGAGCGCAGCTGGTGACGACGTTTGCGCCGACGTTGCTGAATGAGTTTCGCGGATCCTGGCCGTATCGCAATGAGCAGCATATCGCGGGACCGCTGACGGGGCCCGGACCGATGATTACGATTACCGGGGTGGCGAATTTTGGTGGGACAAACGGCGCCGGAGACAAGTTTCAGGAGAAGATTCCGTCGTTCAGCGACAACGTGACGTGGATTCGGGGCGCGCATTCTTTGAAGGCCGGTGTGGGCTTTCAGAAGAATCTGGACACGCAGCTTGCGGATGTATTTACGCAGTACACGTTTGCCTCGTTGCAGCAGTATCTGTCGGCGAAGAGGGGGGCGACGCCGCATGTGTACTCGAGCGTGAACTCGAGTATTGGGCAGCCGGGGGCGGCGTACCACACGATCTTTTTCGACGTGTTTGCCCAGGATACGTGGCAGGTGCGAAGGAACCTCCTGGTGAACTATGGCGTTCGGTACGACCAGTATCGGGCGCCGAATGGGCAGGCGAATGCGCCGTTTGCGTATACGCGAAGTTTTCGAACGCCGATGGGCGACTTTGCGCCGCGGGTGGGGATTGCCTACTCGCCCAACCCGACGACGGTGGTACGGCTGAACGCAGGTATGTTTTACGAGGCGACGCCGACGAACACGTACTACAACGCGCTGTATAACAACGGAGCCGCGGGGACAGGATCGTTTATTGCTACGGTGAGTGGAGCGACGAGTGAAGCCAGCGCGGGACCGTGTGCGATTGCATTTCCGAACACGCCGCAGCAGGTTCCGGCGACTTGCCTGCCGGTTCAGAGCATCTATGCGGTGACGCCGCGGTTTAAGAATGAGTACACGTGGAATGCGAATGCGCAGGTCGCGCAGGCGTTCTCGAAGAACGATTCGCTGATGTTGGGGTACGTGCTGACTAACGGCCGCAACTTTCAGTTTTTGCGCAATATGAACCTGATCAATCCCGTGGGTGCGCTGGCGGATGGCCGGCCGGTGTTTTTGCCGAATACGATTAACGCGAATACTCGGCTGGATCCACGCTTCAACAACATCACGTTGATCGATGTGGGATCGAACACCTCGTATAACGCGTTGATTGCGACGTATGAACACCGGATGTCGGCGGGGCTTTCGGCGAGTGCGTCGTATACGTGGTCGCACTCGATTTCGGACACGCCTGAGGCGAACTCGTATGAGTTTTCGACGCCGGTTGAGGATCCGACCGATCCCAAGCGCGATCGAGGAAACAGCAGTGTGAATCGGCCTAATTCGTTTACGGTGAGTGCGGTGTACCAGCCGCAGACGCACTTTGGGAATCGGTTTCTGAACGGGGCGTTTACCGGCAATAACTTTGCGTTGTTGACGAATCTTTCCTCGGGCGATCAGCAGAACATCACGGTGAGCCCGAAGCTGAATGGAGATGCGACCGCGACGAGTCGGCCTTTGTTTGTGGGGCGGAATACAGCGCGGACGCCGCCGATCTACCAGGCGGATCTGCGATATACGCGAACGTTGTTCACGGTGTTTGAACGGGTCAGTCCGAAGCTGTTGATTGAGGGCAACAACATCTTCAATCGCTCGAATGTTACATCGATCAATGCCGTGGCGGCTGTGTTTCCGACGACGTTTACCACGGTGAACGGCGTGACGACGATCAACAGCAACGCGGGGAAGATTACACCTACTGGAAATCCGACATTTTTGCCGACGGCGACCGTGCTGGAGGCGCGGATTCTTCAGTTTGGCTTGAAGATTGATTTCTAAAAATGGCAGACGAGATTGGGGAGTGTCGATCGGTTTTTCCGGCGCCGGTGTATCGCGAGACGGTGCTCGAGCGCATCTTTGAGGCGGCGAAGCGGTACTTTCTCGAGCCGCTGCTGGAAATTGAGTATGCCCATACGTTGATGTTGAAGCGGCAGGGGATCTTGTCGCGCACGCATGCTGTGGCTTGTATTGAAGCGCTGAACGGGCTTGACCTCGCGGATCTGCGACGGACTGAGTATGACGGCGGATGCGAAGATTTGTTTTTCCTGGTGGAGCAGCGTTTGGCGGCGGCTTGCGGCGCGGAGGTCGCGGGGCGGATGCATACGGCGCGCAGCCGCAACGACATTGATCTGACGATGTACCGGATGGTGTTGCGGGAGCGTTTGCGCGACGTGCTGCAATCGGTGCTGGAGTTGCGTGCTCGACTGCTTGCGTTGGCGGAGAAGCATCGGGACGACTTGATGCCGGCGTATACGCACAATCAGCCGGCGCAGCCGACCACGTTGGGGCACTATTTGATGGCGATGGCGGAGGTGCTGGAGCGCGATGCGGAGCGGTTGATGTCGGCGTATGGGCGAGTGAATCGGAGCCCGATGGGAGCGTGCGCGATTACGACGACGGGGTTTCCGATCGATCGGGAGTTTACGGCGCGGATGCTGGGATTTGGTGGTGTTCAGGTGAACTCGTATGGAGCGATTGCGGCGGTAGATTACCTGACGGAGAGCTGCTCTGTGCTGGCTGTGGGGATGCTTTCGCTGGGGCGATTTGCGCAGGATCTGCTGATGTGGAGTACGGCGGAGTTTGGATTCTTGCGGCTTTCGGACGGGTATGTTCAGGTCAGCAGCATTATGCCGCAGAAGCGGAATCCGGTGCCGCTCGAGCATGTGCGGGCGCTGGCGAGCCGGTCGATGACGAGTGCGCAGTCGGTGGTGGGATGTTTGCACAATACGCCGTTTGCGGACATGAACGATTCGGAGGATGACTTGCAGCCGCTGGTGTATGAGGCGTTTGAGGACGGCGAGCGCAGCTTGCGTCTGCTGGCGGGGGTGCTGGGCGAGGCGGAGTTCAAGACGGAGCGCATGGCGGCGGCGGCGGAGCGAAATTTTCTTTCGGTTACGGAGCTGGCGGACACGCTGGTGCGGCGGGCCGGGATGAGCTTTGGAGCGGCGCACGGCCTGGTGAGCCAAGCGGTGAAGGAGATGGCGGCAAAGGGCGAGAGTTCGGGGGCGGCGGAGATGGCGCGCATTGTGGAGCGTGAGCTCTCGGGGCGGGCTGAGCTTCCGAACGGAGAGATCTCTGCTGATGTGCTTTCGATCGAGGAGATCTTGCGGTCGCTCTCGCCGCGGAACTTTGTTGATGTGCGATCGGTGATGGGCGGACCGGCGGCTCTGGCGCTCGATCCGGAGATACGGCGTGCGTGTGAACGGATTGCCGTCGATCGGCGGTGGTTGCGAGATACGGGTGAAGATCTCCGGCGGGCGCGTTCGGAGCTGCACGTGCTTTGCGCGGAGCTGGCAGGGAGCGTGGATGCCGGGTAGGCGGCTCCGGAGCGAGGTGAGGGAGCCGGACAGCGGAGCTGAGGGCGGGCTGAGACGCGGTTTGTCGGCGAACTCCGCGTTGGGTTTGAACATTATCGACATGGTCGGCGTGGGTCCGTTTGTGACGCTGCCGCTGATTGTGGGAGCCATGGGCGGTCCGCAGGCGATGTTGGGATGGGTGCTGGGGGCGCTTCTTTCGCTGTGCGACGGCATGATCTGGAGCGAGCTGGGAACGGCGTATCCCGAGGCGGGTGGATCGTATGTCTATCTGAAGCATCTTTACGGCGAGAAGCGGTGGGGGCGGGCATTTTCCTTTTTGTACGCGTGGCAGTTACTTTTTAGTGCGCCGCTATCGATTGCGTCTGGGTGTATTGGATCGGCACAGTATCTCTCGTATTTTTTGCCGCGGTCCGCGGGACGGGTGTTTGCGGGGTCCGTGGCGGGAGTGCCGGTTGTGCTGAGCGCGTCGTCTCTGACCGCGATGGCGGTGTGCGTTTTGGCGATGGTTGTGCTGCACCGCCGGATCGAGCGCATGGACCGTGTTGTGCGGGTGCTCGGTCTGGCTGTGGCAGTGGCACTGGTTTGGATTATTGTGTCGGGGCTGACGCACTTCCATGCGCGGCAGGCGTTTGATTTCCCCGTCGGTGCATTTCATCTCGGTCGAGGTTTTTTTCTGGGACTGGGGGCGGGCATGTTGATCTCGGCCTACGACTACTGGGGCTACTACAACGTGTGTTTTCTGGGCGCGGAGGTGGAGAACCCGCGACGAACGATTCCACGCGCGGTGCTTGGATCGATCCTGATCGTCGCGGTGTTGTACCTGCTGATGAACGTGAGCGTGCTTGGGGTTATTCCTTGGCGAGAATTTGTCGGGATGGAGGGAGGCGAGGCGCAGCGCTTTACGATGGCGATCTTTATGCAGCGGGTGTACGGCGGGGAGGCGGGGCGCCTGGCGGCGGGTGGGATTGTGTTGCTGATTGCGATTGCGGCGGCGGCATCTGTCCTGGCTTTGCTTCTGGGGTACTCGCGTATACCGTATGCGGCGGCGCGGGATGGCAATTTTCCCGCGATCTTTGGGCGGCTTCATCCGGAGCACCGCGTGCCGGTCGTCTCCTTGCGCGTGCTTGGCGGGATGACACTGTTTTGCTGCCTGTTTCGGCTGGGCGAGGTGATTTCGACGCTGGTGGTGATTCGGATACTGTTTCAGTTTCTCTTGCAGGGGCTGGCCGTGTTGCTGCCGCGGCATCGGGCGGCGAGGGCTTTGGGGGAGGGCTTTCGGATGCCGATGTACCCGCTCCCGGTGCTCTTAGCGCTGCTGGGATTCTGTTTCATTCTGTTTTCGCGGGCACATGTTTGGCGGGAGATGCGGATTGCGGGCGTTATTTTGTTGGTGGGGGCTGGTGTTTTCGGCATGCGGGCGGAACTCCGGTCACGGGGCGCGGTGTAGCGGCTTGAATGGGAGGGCGCTCGCCGAGGCTGGGCAGGTGGACTCACGGATGATGAGTTCGGGTTCGACGACGAGTTGTGTCGTTGTCTCGGCTTCCGAGCTGTTGATCATCTTGAGGACGGATTCCGCGGCGAGCTTGCCCATGGTGTGGAGTGGCTGGCGCACGGTGGTGAGTGCGGGATTCTGAAAGGCGGCGGATTGGACGTCATCGAAGCCGACGACGGACACGTCTTGCGGGATGCGCAGGCCGGCCTCGCGGAGGGCCCGAACGGCTCCGATGGCGGACACGTCGTTGAAGGCGAAGAGCGCCGTAAATGGGGGCGAGGAGCCGGCTTGTGGCTGCTGCTTGAGCAGATGCTGTGTGGCGAGATATCCGGGCTCGTGCGTGGGCAGGTCGCCTCGGAGTTGCGCGACCAGGCGAGGGTCGATTCGGAGATTGCAGAGCTTGGCGGCATTTCGGATTCCGCGCCACCGCGCCTGGGTGTCGGAGGAGAAGCTTTGGCCTTTGATGAAGGCGATCTTGCTGTGGCCGAGCGAACTGAGGTGTCCGAGGGCAAGTTCGGCTGCGCGCCGGTGGTCGAGGACGATGTTGGTGACGCCCTCGGGCTCGCGGTGGCCGGAGACGGTGACGGTGGGGACCGGGCAGCGGTGTGGGAGGAGGGTGTCGATGGCGATGATGGCCTCGACCGCGCGTTCGAGCAGGAGGCGCTGGCAGCGGTCGATCATCTCTGGGCGGTGGTGGTGGCTGACGAGGAAGTAGAAGTAGCCGGCGTCGAGCAGGGCCTGTTCGATACCGGCGAGCACGAGGGTTGCGTAGCCTTCGCTGACTTCGGGGACGAGGACGCCGATGGTTTGGCTGCGGCGGTTGCGAAGCGAGCGCGCGAAGAGATTAGGTCGGTAGTTGAGGGAGTTTGCCGCGGCGAAGATGCGATCCTGGGTTGATTTTGGAATGGATTGCGCGGCCGGGGCAGCGTTGAGAACGCGGGAGACGGCGGCGGTCGAGAGGCCGAGGTGCGCGGACAGGTCTTTGAGGCTGGTGGGTGCACCTGGGGAGGGGAGTTCGCCTGAGCCCGACGGCGACTCTGTTTGGGACTTCGGGGATCGAGGGGCGCGGGCCACGATCTTGAGGATGGCACAGGGACCGGAGAGGAACAAGCCGAAAGCAGGGGGTTGACAGCTGATCCGCTTGCCATGCAGTATTTGCGCGTAGGCAAACGATTGACCGCAGATCGTATCCAGGAAGATGGCGATGCGGGCCTGGCTTGATTGTGGAGGCTATATGGATCAGATTTGGATCTCTCGTACGAAACGCTTCGGAGTGCGAGCTGCTTTGGTTCTCGCTGGGGTCGCTCTGTTCTCGATGCCGGCTCTGGCGCAGTTTCGCGCTTCGATCCAGGGCACGGTTACGGACCCACAGAACGAGGTGGTGCCCGGGGCGACGTTGACCCTGACGGACAACGACACGGGTCGGGTGTTGACCGCGACCTCGAACGATGCCGGGGTTTATAACTTCAACGCCTTGCCGCCGGATCATTTCACGCTTACGACGACGCGGCAGGGTTTTCAGCAGAAGGTGATCAGTAACCTGACGATCATCCCCGAGCAGGCGAACGGGGTTGACGTGCAACTTGCGCTCGGTCAGGCGTCGACGACTGTGAATGTCTCGGCCGATACTTTGCCTGGTCTGGACACGGAGACGGCAAATCTGCAGGGTACGGTGAGCAGCAGCGATATTCAGCATTTGCCATCGGCGGGGCGGGATGTGTTTCAGTTGGCGCAGCTGGCGCCTGGGGCGTTTGGGGATGCACAACAGAGTGGAGGCGGAGGAACGAACAGCCTGCCGGGCACGCAGGGTCCGGGCGGCCCGGGATCAACCGCGGGTATCTACGCGACGGAGAACGGTCCGCAGACCCTTTCTGGAGGCGGCCAGTACGAGACCAACAGCATCACGATCGACGGCATCAGCACGACCTCCGCGGTGTGGGGCGGAACCACGGTTATCACGCCGAACGAAGATTCGGTCGACAGTGTAAAGATCAGCACGAACGCGTACGACGCTGAATTTGGTCGTTTCAGCGGCGCGAACATGCAGGTGACGACGAAGTCCGGAACCAACAATGTCCACGGCAGCATTTTCTTTCGTGCGGATCGTCCTGGCCTGAACGCGTACCAGCGTTATAACGGTCCGGCGTCGCTGAATTATCTTGACGGAAATGGCAAGCCGCTCAGTCCCGCACAGCGTGCACTTCAGCGCGATACGGCTCGGTTGAATGACATCGGTGGGAGCGTCGGCGGCCCGATCCTGAAGAACCGTTTGTTTGCTTTCTTCGCGTACGACACGGTCCGCAACAACTCCAGCTCGACCGCGAACGGATGGTACGAAACGCCGGCTTTCGATGCCAGTGCACCGAGTGGAAACATCTCGAATAAGTTCACGACGTTTGCTGGGCATATGCCAGTTGGCGCCACGCTGATCCCGCAAACCTGCTCCAATATCGGACTTAACGAGGACCCCACGAAGGGAGCTGTGACCTGCCACACCATTATCGGTCAAGGTCTGGATGTCGGATCGCCGCTTCGGACTGCGAAGGGAACACAGGATCCGACGTACGTTTCGGACAGCAATCCCGGCGTCGGGGGTGGTCTCGACGGCGTTGCGGATATTGCTTTCTACCAGACTTCTACACCGTCCAGTGTTACTGAGACTCAGTACAACGGACGTCTGGATGGGGATGTAACTCAGAAGGATCATCTCGCCTTTGCGATTTATTGGCAGCCCAACGTGCAGCATTACATTAACGGTCCAGCTCGGGGATACAACGAGTGGAATCACAATCAGATTAACGACGCGTTCTCGGTTATCTACAATCACACGTTTTCGTCGACCTTTCTGAACGAGGCTCGCGCCAACGCAGCCGGATGGCGCTGGAACGAGGTGACCGACAACCCGCAGGCTCCTTTCGGCTTGCCGACAGACAATATCAACAATGTAGGAAGCGCCTCGATCAACTTCTTCGGAGCGTCTGGCCCTAGTCACCTGAATCAGTGGACTTATGGTTACAAGGACGTCGCAACTAAGGTTTTGGGTAATCACACGGTCAAATTTGGTGCGGAAGCAACGCAACTTCACTATCTGCAAGATGCGGTTTATGCTGCTCGCCCGAGCTTCAACTTTTACAATCTCTGGAATTTTTTGAACGACGCACCTTTCAACGAGTCTGGCACATTTAATCGCTTTACCGGTGTGCCTTTCTCGAACCGTTACGATATGCGTGAGGTGATCTGGGGCGGCTTTGCCCAGGACGCGTGGAAGGCGAGTTCTAGCCTGACGTTGAACTTTGGTCTGCGTTATAACTACTTCGACGCACTGTACTCCAAGCAGAACAATCTGCCACATGCGGTGTTTGGGTCGGGAGCTGCTACTTTTACCGGAATAACCCTGGTGCGTGGCGGCAGTGCCTGGATACCGGACAAGGGCAATTTTGGACCGCAGATCGGCTTTGCGTACAATCCTTCTTTTTACAACAAGCGGTTTGTAATTCGTGGTGGCTACGGTCTGAACTACAACCAGGAAGAGATAGCGATTTCAGCGAACACCTCGAACAACCCGGGCGATGCGGTGACGCCTGCCTTCAATCAGAGCACACCTCTGGTGGCCGATCCTCGCATTCAGTACAACGTGCCGTCGAACAGCTCGTCTCTCTTCGGTTATTCTCCGAACCCAAATACCATTACGAGTTATGGCCCGAACGGCTTGCCGACGACCGGCGGCTTCAATCTGACCACCGTTCCCAACCACTTGCATACGCAGCAGGTTCATCACTATTCCCTGAATGTGGAGAGTGATCTTGGGCATCAGATGGTGGCTTCAGTTGGGTATCAGGGGAGCTCGGGTAAGCACCTGATTTATCATCAGAACTTATACATCAACGGGCAGTATCACGGTTATGCTTTCAATCCTGCGTCGCCGTATATTGAATATTTCGGAGATACTGGAGGCTCGAACTACAACGCCTTGCTCGTGGAGTTGAGGCACAGCTTTTCGCACCAGTTTTCCTTTGACGCAAGCTTTACTTATTCGAAGAGTATGGATGATAGCTCCGGACCTTATGAAGAGGACCCGTACCCTTATGCTCCGTATTACAGCCGTGGACGATCGGACTTCAACTTCGGGAAAGCGTTCAAGGCTTTCGGGACTTATTCGCCGGTTATTTATCACGGAGATCGGCAGATCCTGCGCACGATGCTGAATGGATTCAACCTGAGCGGTATTTACAATCTACACTCCGGCTTTCCGTGGACGCCGGTCGCGAACTTCCCGAACGTGTATTACGTTGGTAGCGGCTACGGCACGCTGCGACCGAGTTCGTATACTGGAACCGCCGGCCGCGATACCGGCAATGCGGCCTTTATTGCGGCGAACGGACCTAGCCGAAACTTCAACTCGGGCCTAGCGAAACCTGGACTGGCGTACTTCACCGTTCCGGTTAACACACCAGTTGCGTATCCGAATCCTATCGTTCAGTATCCGGTGCCCGGGATTGCGCGTAACAGCTTTACCGGACCGAAGTACCAGGACCTGGATGCGACGGTGACGAAGAACTTCGGTCTGCCGCGGGTCGGGTTTCTGGGTGAGCACGCCGGTCTTGAGATTCGGGCCGACGCGTTCAATCTTTTCAACGAGACGAATCTCAACGTTAGTAACATTTCTAACAACATCAGCGACACGAATTTCGGAATTATTTCTGGTAACTATGCAGCTCTGGGGTCGCGCACTGTGCAGTTGCAGGCTCGTTTCAGTTTCTAAGGTGGAAACCTGAAGCTGAATGAGAGGTGGGAGGCGCGCTCTTCGTGAGTGCGCTCTCCCTATTTGGACGATTCTGTATGAGTGAAAGCACCGTCCTGGCGAGTGCGGGCAGGGGTGGAGACGGGACGATCATGGCTAAGTCTCACAGGCTGTTGTTCACGATCCTGACTTGCGGCGCGTTGACGGGCACATCCTTGCTCACCAGACCGCAGATGTGGGGGCAGGAGCGAGTTGTCGTCGACGCGAATGGGCCGACTACGCCGTTTCCGCATTTCTGGGAGCAGACGTTTGGGTCGGGGCGGGCGGTGCTTTCGTTGCGGCAGAGTTATCGGGACGATCTGCGATCGGTAAAGGGGATTACGGATTTCAAGTCTGTTCGATTTCACGGCATCTTTCTGGACGATGTGGGGCTGTATGATCCGGAGCCGGTTTCGCAGAATCCAGGGCTAACAGCGGAGAAGGTGGAAGTAGCTTCGCCGTATAACTTCTCGTATGTGGATCAGATCTATGACGGTCTGCTTGCGAATGGAATACGGCCATTTGTTGAGTTGAGCTTTATGCCGAAGAAGATGGCTTCGGATCCACGTGCGCTGCATGCGTTCTGGTATAAGCCAGATGTTTCGCCGCCGAAGGATTATGAACTTTGGGATGGGATGATTACGGCATTTGCGAAGCACCTGATAGAGCGCTACGGGACAGCAGAGGTAGCGACCTGGAACTTTGAAGTGTGGAATGAGCCGAACATTGATTTCTGGGTAGGAAGTCCGAAGCAGGCCACTTACTTCGAGTTATATGATCATACGGCGCTGGCGCTGAAGGCGGTAAGTTCACGGCTGCGTGTGGGCGGGCCGGCTACGGCGCAGGCCGCGTGGGTGGGGGAGTTTCTCAGGCATTGCAAGGAGAAAGGCGTTCCTGTCGATTTTGCTTCGACGCATGTTTATGGGAACGACACGGCCGATAATGTCTTCAAGACGAACGAGAACATCCCGCGCGATCAGATGGTGTATCGCTCGGTGAGGATGGTTCACGAGGAGATACTTCGGTCTCCGTTTCCGAAGATGCCGCTGATTTTTTCCGAGTACAACGCCAGTTATGCGAACGAGCCGGACGTGACGGATTCTGTGTATATGGGTCCGTGGTTGGCGAATAATATTTCGCTCTGCGACGGTCTGACGGAGTCGATGAGTTACTGGACGTTTTCAGACGTGTTTGAAGAACAGGGAGTGGTGAAGACGCCGTTTTATGGCGGATTTGGATTGATTGCCGAAGAGGAGATCCCCAAGCCGTCGTTCAATGCATTTGCGATGCTACATCGGCTCGGCGACCGGCGGATCAAGGTTGATGCGGATGCTGTGCTTGCGACGAGATCGGGCGACGGTTCGGTGGAAGTGGCGTTGTGGAACTATGCGCCGCCGTACGGCGAGGGTGCGAAGTACACGCCGCCTCCTGCTGTTGCTGGACCGGCGAAGAGTTTCGACGTGCAGTTTGCGGGCGTGGGTCCTGGGGCCAAGGTGACGGTATGGCGGCTGGATGCGGACCACGGAAATGCTGTGAAGACTTTTGATGCGATGCGGCGCCCGGCATTTCCGTCGCGGGAGCAGATTGAGAAGCTGCGCGCGGCGGGGAAGGAGGCTGCGCCCGAGGTGAAGAGGCTTGAGGGTGGGCGGTTGCGGCTGAGCATTCCAGCGCAGGGTTTGGTGCTTGTGAGGGTGGATGACGCGCGGTAGAGCGAGGCTGCGATGACGGGCGACGGCATTTCGCGCCGGTCTGCGAGCAGGCTGATGCTGGCGTCGATGTTCTCGTCGGCGATGCCGTGGCGGGGAGCTTTGGATTTGGGAGAGGCTGGCGCTCGGGGCGGACTTTCGGCGGAGGATGATGCGTTTCTCGATGAGTTTGAAAGGGCGGGGTGTCTTTACTTTATGGAGCAGGCCGGACCGGCGACTGGGCAGGTGCTGGATCGGGCGATCAATAAGGGGACGGGAGCACTCGACCCGCGGAGGGCGGCGAGCATTGCGGCGACCGGTTTTGGCCTGACTGCGTTGTGCATTGCGCATAAGCGGGGGTATTTGCCGGGGGAGCAGGTCCGCGAGCGGGTGCGGACGACGCTGGAGTTTCACTGGAGCAAGCTGCGGCACGAGCGCGGTTTTTTTTATCATTTCAACGATGTCGAGACGGGGGCGGTTCTCTGGAACAGTGAAGTCTCGTCGATCGACACGTCGATTCTTTTGTGCGGCATTCTGACGTGCCGGGCGTACTTTGACGGTAAAGGCGATGCGGCGATCCGGGAGTTGGCGACGAGGATTTACGAGCGGGTGGACTGGCCGTGGATGCTGAATGGCGGCATGACGTTCTCGATGGGGTGGCATCCGGGGACGGGATTTCTGGCGGCGCGGTGGAGTTATTACTGCGAGTTGATGATGATTTATTTGCTGGCGATTGGTTCGCCGACGCATCCTGTTCCGGCGAGCACATGGTCTGCATGGACGCGTCCGCAGATGCAGTTTGGGCCGTATCGATATATCGCAGCGGCGGACCCGTTGTTTGTGCACCAGTACAGTCACGCGTGGTTTGACTTTCGCGGGAAGCGCGATGCTTTCGCGAATTATTTTGAGAATTCAGTGACTGCGACGGAAGCGGACAAGCTATTTCTGCTGGGACTGAAGCTGGGGTATGACGATGAGTACTGGGGCGTGAGTGCGTCCGATTCGCAGCAGGGCTATACGGCGTGGGGCGGGCCACCGATGCAGGGGCACGTGGATGGGACGGTCGTGCCGTGTGCGACGGCGGGATCGCTGGCGTTTTTGCCGGGGCCGTGTTTGCGGGTGTTGCGATCGTTGAAGCAGAGGTACGGGCGCGAGGCGTGGGGGCGGTACGGGTTGTGCGATGCTTTCCATCCGGCGAAGTCCTGGTACGACGCGGATGTGTTGGGAATCGACCTGGGGATTTCGGTGCTGATGGCGGAGAATCTTCGGTCGGGGTTTGTGTGGGAGACGTTTATGCGCAACGCGGAGGCGACTTCGGCGATGCGAGCTTGCGGGTTTCGCGGAGCTTGAGATTGCGAGAGAGCTAGGGTGCGGAGTTGAGCAGGCCGAGAAGACCGGGTTCGTCGAGGATGGGAACGCCGAGGCTTTCTGCTTTCGTGAGTTTGGAGCCGGCGTTTTCTCCGGCGACGAGGTAGTTTGTCTTTTTGGAGACGGTGCCGGAGACGCGGCCGCCGGCGGCTTCGATTTTTTCTTTGGCGGCGTCGCGGGTGAGGGTAGGGAGGGTGCCTGTGAGGACGAAGGTGAGACCTTCGAGGGTGCTGGTGGTCGCGCGTTTTTCGGCGTGCATGGTGAGGCCGGCGGCGCGGAGTCGGCTGACGAGCGCGCGGTTTTCGGGCTCGGCGAAGAACTCGGCTACGGCTTGCGCGACGCGTGGGCCGACCTCTTTGACGGCCTCGAGATCGGCTGCGGAGGCGTTCATCAGCGCATCAATGGAGCCGAAGTGGCTGGCGAGGAGTGAGGCGGTGCGCTCGCCGACGAAGCGGATTCCGAGGCCGAGGAGGACGCGCGAGAGGGGTGCGGATTTCGAGCGTTCGATCTCATCGAGGACGGCTTGAGCGGACTTTTCGCCGATGCGATCGAGCGAGGTGAGCTGGGCTTTGGTGAGGTGGTAGAGGTCGGAGAGGCTCTGGACGAGCGAGGGTCTGGAGGATTTGTGCGCGTCGAGGTCGGTTGCGAGGTCTTCTTCCGGATGGTGTTCCGGGGGTGTTTGCTCGGCGAGGGTCTGGCCTAGCAGATGGGCGACGAGGGCGTCCCCGAGGCCTTCGATGTTCATGACTTTGCGTGAGGCGAAGTGGAGAAGTTCTTCGCGTAGGCGTGCTGGGCAGGACGTGTTGATGCAGCGCCAGTCGACCTCGCCCACTTCGCGGACGAGGGTGCTCCCGCACTCGGGGCAGTGTGTCGGGAAGGCGATCTCCTGTGTTCCGCGGGGGTATTTTTTGTCGTCCAGAACGCGTGTGATTTTGGGGATGACGTCGCCGCCGCGTTCGACTTCGACGAAGTCGCCGATGCGGACGCCGAGACGGCTGATCTCGTCGGCGTTGTGGAGCGTGGCGCGAGAGACGGTGGTTCCGCCGATGAGGACGGGGTCGAGCAGGGCGACGGGGGTGAGCTTGCCTGTGCGGCCGACGCCGAAGCCGACGCCGTTTAGGCGTGTGATGCCGGCGCGTGCGGCGAATTTGTAGGCGATGGCCCAGCGCGGGGCTTTGCCGGTGAAGCCGAGGCGGCGCTGCTGCCCGACGGCGTTGAGTTTGATGACGATGCCGTCGATCTCGTAGCCGAGGGTCTCGCGGAGGGGCTCGCACTCGACGATGAAGCTGAGGACCTCGTCGATGGTGCTGACGGTGCGGAGGTGGGGGTTGACGCGGAAACCGGCGCTGCGCAGGGCTTGGAGGGCGTCGGATTGATGAGGGAGGAGAGGCTCGCCGTGCGGATCGAGGAGGAAGTAGGCGTAGAGGTCGAGGCGGCGCTGCGCGACGATGTTCGGTTCGAGCGTGCGGATGGTGCCGGCGGCGGCGTTGCGCGGGTTGGCGGCGGGTGCCTGGCCGGCGGCCTCGCGTTCCTCGTTGAGCTTTCTGAAGGCGGCTTGGGGGAGAACGACCTCGCCGCGAACTTCAAAGCCGGCGTTGAGTGCATCGGCGGGGAAGCCGGCTGCTTGGAGCTTGGCGGATGAGATGCTGAGGGGGACGGAGCGGATGGTGCGGACGTTGGACGTGACGTCTTCGCCGACGGACCCGTCGCCGCGGGTGAGGCCGCGCAGGAGGTGGGCGGCGTGATCACGGCCCTCGGATGGGCCGTAGTGCAGGGCGAGCGACAGGCCATCGAGTTTGAGTTCGCAGACGTAGCGAATGGTTTCGGAGGCGGGAAGCGCGTCACGGAGGCGGGCATCCCAGGCGCGGAGTTCTGCCTCGTTGTAGGCGTTGTCGAGCGAGAGCATGGGGCGGGAGTGCGGAGTTTTGCGGAAGCCTTCACGGGGCTTTCCGCCGACGCGCTGCGAGGGGGAGTCGGGTGTGATGAGTTCGGGATGTTGGGCTTCGAGCGTCTTGAGCCGGTTCATCAGAGCGTCGTATTGCGCGTCGGTGAGCTCGGGTGCGTCGAGGACGTAGTAGAGGTGCTCGTGATGACGGAGATCTTCGCGTAGGGATTCGATCTGCTGGTCGGGTGTCAGATCGGCAGGGGACATGGTTTCTGGATTATAGAGATCGCAGGTCGATGGCCGTGATTGAGCGCGGGATGGCAGTGTAACTCGTCACGTATGCTCGATCCATGGAGCCGGTGACGCATTTCATGACAGGCGCGGTGCTGGCTCGGTCGGGGTTGAATAGGAGAGCGGCTTACGCCACGGTGACGATGGTGCTGGCGGCGGAGACGCCGGATCTGGATACGTTGTGGAGCGTGTGGGGCCCGGTCGCAGGGTTTCAGCATCATCGTGGATGGACACATACATTTCTGGGGCTGCCGTTTGAGGCTGCATTGCTGGTGGGGGTAGTTTGGGCGTGGCATCGGTGGCGGCCAGAGGTGCGGACGAGCGGAGGTGCTCCCGTGCGCTGGGGGCTGTTGTATGGGTTTGCGATCGTTGCTCTGTTGAGCCATATCTTTCTGGACTGGACGAACAATTATGGGGTGCGGCCGTTTTTTCCGTTTGATCCGCGATGGTATGCGGGGTCGTTTGTGTTTATCTTCGATCCGGTGCTGTTCGTTGTGCTGCTTGGGGCTCTGGTGGCGCCGGCGCTGTTTGGTCTGGTGAGCAGCGAGGTGGGGGCGCGAGGCGAGAGATTTCGCGGGCGGGGTTGGGCGCGTGCCGGGTTGATGGGCGCGGTGTGTCTCTGGGCTGTGCGGGGCTACGAGGCGGAGCGAGCGCGCGAGGTGGCGCGGGCGGGCGATTACGGTTCGGCCACTGTGAGGCGTCTTACCGTCGATCCGTTTCCGGCAGATCCATTTCAGTGGCAGACGGTTGTGGAGACGGCGGATTTCTATCAGGTGGGGCGGGTCGATTCATGGAACGGAACGATGACTTCCGGGGGGAAGGCGGATATTTTTTATCGGGGGGCTTTGACGCCGGGGATCCGAGCGGCGGAGGCGAGTTCGCTGGGGCGGGCGTACATGGACTGGTCGAAGTACCCGGTGGTGCGGGAGGCGGACGCGACCGGGACGGAGGGTGCGACGACGGTGGTGAGCTTTCGCGATCTTCGGTTTATGTACGACGTCACCTTGATGAGTGGGCGCGAAGATCCGCCGCTGATGGGACTGGTTTTCCTGGATGCGCGGGGGAGGGTGGTGGAGATGGAGATGGACGGGCGGAGGCAGCGGTGACGGGCGTGCGGGGTTGAGGTTCTGGAGGTTTGGGCGAGGAGAAGGATCTCCGGTGGTTGACCCGAGACCGATGAGCCGTGACAATCAAAGGAGCGCGCCCTTTGTTGTCTCGGGTTTGAGGCACAACCGCTTGAGGTCTCTCCCATGTCTGCTTATTTTGTTCTGCTCCTGGCTGTACTTAGCCGTATTTTGCCCCATGCCTTCCATACAACCAGCGTGAACTTCACCGCGGTGGGGGGTGGTTTGCTTTACTTTGGAGCTCGGCGTCCGCGATGGCAGGCGATCTTTGCGATCCTGGCGATGATGTTGACGGACGTGTACCTGACCACGGTGGTTTACGGTTTAGCGTTTCATGCGCGCGGGTACATCGTGACCTGGCTCTGGTACGGCGCGGTGTGTCTGATGGGTGGGGCGATGCTTGCTCACAGGCGGGCGACGGCGCTTCGTGTGGTGGGTGCGGTGGCGGCGTCGGCGACATCATTCTTTGTCCTGAGCAATTTTGTGGTGTGGGCTGGGGGCGGGATGTATCCGCACACTCTCGCGGGTCTGGGCATGTGCTATGTCGCGGCGATTCCGTTCTATGCGAATGATGTGATGTCGACGGGGGTGACGGCGGGGGTGCTGTTTGGGCTGCCGGTGCTGGCGCGCGGCATTGCTGAGAGTGTGAGGCGGGCGCAGGGCGGTCAGCTTCCGCTTGGGTAGACGGAAGTCCGCAGTCTGAAGATAGATGGAAGGATCGCGGCTCAGGGCTCGATGGGTGTTGATTGGGACGAAGCTTCCTCGATCGGGATGGCGAGACCGCGGCGGCGGTCGAAGACCTTTCGCAAGACGTAGGCAGCCAGGACAACGATCAGGATTCCGACCAGACCGAGGAAGAGCCCGAGATGCCGGTGGAAGGTATGGACGATGGTACGGATGAGCGCCGGACCGTAGAAGACGGTGATGACGGACCAGAGTAGAAAGCGGATGAACTTGCCTGCGAAGATGGCGCCGATGAACCAGAGGACACGCATTTCAAAGACGCCGGCGGCGAACTCGAAGAGTTTGACGGGCATGGGCGGGGGCATCATGGCGGGGACCATGATGGCGAGGAACTCCTGTTTTTCGAAGCGATCGCGGAGGCGCTCGTAGCGATCGCGGTTGATGCGCTTGAGCAGGAACAGTTCGCCGCCGGCGCGCCCGAAGTAGAAGGGGATGAGCGAACCGAGGGCGGAGCCGGCTGCCGCCATGAAGCTGTAGAGCAGAAATCGGCTGTGATCGTGGGCGACGTAATCGATCACAAGTGGATCGATCGGCATGGGGAGTGCGGCTGAATCGATGAAGGCGAGGGCTCCGATGCCCCAGACGCCGAGCGGTTTGAGCAGGGCGAGCATGCCGAGGTTCAGCTTGTGAAAGAGCTCGAACGGATGGAGCTTCACGCGGTTCCCCGTGCCTCTGCGGGCGCCTCTACGCTCTCAGCCGCGCCGGATGCGGAGCCATGGTCGGTCCGTCCTGCGAGGAGGTCGAGCGCGTGCGGAAGGAGGTTGAGGATGGCGCGCAGCGAGGTTTCGGCGCCGGCGGGGCTGCCGGGAAGATTGAGGATGAGGGTTGCACCATAGACGCCGCAGACGGAGCGGCTGAGCGGGGCCATGGGGGTTTCGCGGAGGCTTTCGGCGCGCATGCGTTCGGCGAGGCCGTCGACGAGCCGATCGCAGACGAGCTTGGTGGCCTCGGGTGTGACGTCGCGGAGGGCCAGGCCGGTGCCGCCTGTCGTGACGATGAGGTGCGCTGAGGCGGCGTGATGGCGCAGCGCATGGGCGATCTGGTCGATCTCGTCAGGGAGGACTTCGGAGGCGATCTGCTGGATTCCGGACGAGAGCAGAATCTGCCGGACGGCGGGGCCGGAGAGGTCGGGCATCTGTCCGGCGGTGCAGCGGTCGCTGATGGTAAGGACGACGGCACGCGTGTCCGGGGAGAAGATGGTTGCGCTCACCCGGTTAGTTTACCGCCGGTGAGGGGCGGCGTGGTCCGAGCGTCTGTGTGTGCGGTTTCGGAGAAGACGGGCAGCGGCGAGCGGAAAGGGTGAGAAAATATGGAGAGTGGTGGCCTGCGTTCTGCGATATTGTATTTCGCCGACTTTGGTCCGCTGGTCCGCTGGTCCGCTGGTTGCTGCCGTTGCCTTGATGTCTGTTCGTTCCGTTGAGTCGATTGATGCCGACGCTTGAGACGCCTCCCAATCCGGTTACACCGACGCCGCCCGCCAAGGTGCGGACGGGGCGATTTGGCGAGCTCGAACAGCATGAGCTGATCCACCTTTTGGACACGCTGGACGATGAGCGGTCGCGCGCGCGGTTTCGTGAGTCGATCTACATTTCGCTTATTTTTTATCTGGCTGTCGGGTGGTTCTTGTTCTATGGGCCGCGGGTGTTGTTTCACCAGCCTCGCCTGATCAACCCGAGTGATGTGCTGAAGCAGCGTGACCGGGAGATGACGTATCTGGACACGCCGAAGGATATTGCGGCGCAGCTGCGGCGTCAACCGCCTAGCAAGTCGAACGACCGCTCACAACCGGCGCCCAAGCCGACGCTTGATCGGAAGACACTGGATCAGCTTCAGGCGATGCGAAAAGCGGCGGCACCGGCACCGAAGAATCTGCCGAGCGCACCGCAGCCGCAGCCGGCGGCGCCGCAACCGCAGGCTCCGCCACCTCCTCAGCAGCAGACGCAGCCGACCCCGGCGCCGCAGCCGACGCGGCGACCGCCGCCGCCGCAACTGGCGGATGCACCGGCACCGACGCGGCCGAACTTTGGGCAGCAGGGCCAGACGGCTGGGGATGCGATTCGACAGGCGGCAGAGAATGCGGCGCGCAATCGCGGGGGCGGGGGAAACTACGGGGGTGGCCCGGTTACGCACGAGGGCATGAACACTGGCGTGGATGTGCTGTCGGACACGATGGGGGTGAACTTCGATCCGTACCTGCGCAAGATCCTGCGGGAGATTTATAACCAGTGGCTGCCGCTGATTCCGGAGGAGGCGCGTCCGCCGTTGAATAAGCAGGGCGTGACGCAGATCCGCTTCATGATTTTGCCGGATGGACGGATTGGGGCGATGCACCTGGAGGGTTCGACGCACGACGATGCGTTGAACCGTGCGGCCTGGGGATCGATTACGGAGGTTGGAACGTTTCCGCCGCTGCCGAGCGAGTTTCACGGGCCGAACCTTGAGCTGCGCATTCACTACCTGGTGAACAAGACTTCGGAATGAGAGATCCGGCTTGGGTAGAGGAGCTTGCCGCGCGGGAGGCAAAGCAGGCGCGAGAGGCTGTTGAGCGAGGCCGGCAGGTTTGGGGTTTGCTGTGGCTGGTACTGCTCGCGCTTGTGTTTGCGGTGTGGCGGGCTGGGTGGGGGCGGGTGTTTGCGGTCGGTTGGTGGCGGCTGTGGTGAAGCGAGTGCAGCGCTGATGGCGGTGGATCCGGACCTGGGAAAGGCGCCGTTGGTTGTGGTTGTGGGAGCGACCGCGAGTGGGAAAAGTGCGCTGGCGGTGCGGCTGGCGGAGGAGTTTGGCGGAGAGATCGTCAGTTGCGATTCGGTCGCGGTTTATCGCGAGATGGAGATTGGGACAGCGAAGCCTTCGCTGGCGGACCGGGCGCGGGTCCGGCACCACATGATCGACGTGGTGTGGCCGGACGAGCCGTATACGGCAGGGGAGTATAGCCGTGCGGCGCGGGAGGCGATCGCGGAGATCGGTGGACGGGGGCGGCTGCCGATTGTTGCCGGGGGGACGGGATTGTATCTGCGAGCTCTGCTGGAGGGGCTCTTCCCGGCGCCGCCCACGATGCCTGGGGTGCGGGAGCGGCTGCGAGCTGTGGCAGGGAGGAGTGGAGGTGCGATTGGTGGGCCGGAGCGGTTGCATCGGATTCTGCGGCGGCTCGATCCGATGGCTGCGCAGCTGATCCATGCTAACGATGTCTCCAAGGTGGTGCGGGCGATTGAGGTGTCGTGCGCGGCTCGGCAGCCGATGACGGCGCTGTGGGCGGGTGGGAGGGACGCGCTGACGGGCTTCCGGGTTCTGCGGCTTGGGCTCCAGCCGCCGCGGGATGAGCTCTATGGGCGCATCGATCGGCGAGCGGAGGAGATGTTTGAGCGCGGTTTGGTTGAGGAGACTGGGGGGCTGGTGCGGAAGTACGGTGTGGGGTGCCGGGCGCTTGGGTCGTTGGGGTATGCGCAGGCCGGGGCGATGTTGCGGGGGGAGGTGACGCGGGACGAGGCGGTGCGGGCGGCGCAGCAGGGGCATCGGAACTATGCCAAGCGGCAGGGGACGTGGTTTCGTCGGGAGAAGGACGTTGTTTGGCTGAAGGGGTTTGGCGACGACGCGGCGGTGATCAAACAGGCGATGGGAGTGGTCAGAGCGCATGCTGATGGGAGCATGGCAGACGTAAGATAGGGGCATGACGACCGCGACTGCAGCTCGACCACAACTGGCCCATTTGACGGAGCAGATCAACGATCTGAAGGCGCGTGGGACGTTCTTCAGGCTGCGTGTGCTGGAGGATGAGCAGGGGGCGGTGTGTACCTATGACGGCCGGCGTGTGATCAACCTGGCGTCGAACAACTACCTGGGGCTGTGCAACCACCCGAAGCTGCGGGAGGCGGCGGTGGCGGCTACGGAGAAGTACGGTGTGGGGTCGGGTGCGGTGCGCACGATCGCGGGCACGATGCGCATTCACATGGAGCTGGAGGAGAAGATTGCGGCGTTCAAGAATGTTGAGGCCTGCGTTGTATTTCAGTCGGGGTTTACGGCGAATGCGGGGACGGTGTCATCGATTCTGGGCAAGGATGACTTCATCCTGTCGGACGAGTTGAATCATGCGTCGATCATTGATGGGGCGCGGCTTTCGAAGGCGAAGATCAAGGTTTTTCGGCACAAGGATGTGGGGCATGCGGAGGAGTTGCTGCGTGAGTTGGAGGGGGAGCCGGGGCGCAAGCTGGTGATTACGGACGGGGTGTTTTCGATGGATGGGGACATTGGGCCGGTGGGGGCGCTGGCGGAGTTGGCGGAGCGGTATGGGGCGATCATGATGGTGGATGATGCGCATGCGAGTGGTGTGCTGGGGCGCAATGGGCGGGGATCGGTGGACCACTTCGGGGCGCACGGCAAGGTGGATGTGCAGGTGGGGACGTTGTCGAAGGCCATCGGGTCGCTGGGGGGATATGTGTGTGGGTCGCGGGATTTGATTGATTATCTTTACCATCGCGCACGGCCGTTTTTGTTCTCGACGTCGCATCCGCCGAGTGTGGCGGCCAGTTGCCTAGCGGCGTTCGACATTCTGGAAAGCGAGCCGGAGCGGATTGAGCGGCTGTGGGCCAATACGGCTTACTTCAAGCGGGAGATGGAGGGGGCCGGGTTTGATGTCGGCGGGGTGACGACGCCGGTGAGCGAGACGCCGATCACGCCGGTGATCCTGGGGGACGGCCGGCGGACGATGGAGTTTTCGCGGGCGCTGTTTGAGGCGGGCGTCCTGGCGACGGGGATCGCGTTTCCGACGGTGCCGGAGGGCAAGGCGCGGGTGCGGACGATTATGACGAGCGAGCATACGCGGGGGGAGATCGACCAGGCGATGGAGGTGTTTCGGAGGGTGGGGAGGCAGATGGGTGTGCTTGGGTAGAGCTGTCGGTCGCATACCCCCCCTCCCTGGTATCAAAAGGTCCTAAAATATTCAAAACAGGTATTTTAGGTCTGGAGCGGTATCTGATCCTGATCTGGCCAGGGTCTGATTTGTGGGACCGGACTTATGCGGGTGCGCGGGTTGCGAGGGGGTGTTTTGGGGCTTGAGTTTGTCAAGTGTGCGAGCTTACTTCTGAGCGAAGACGGTCCGTCCGTCGCGCATGGTTCTGTGGATTTGCCCGAGCATGGGGGCGCCGTTGAAGGGGGAGTTTTTGGATTTTGAGAGCGAGTTGGCGGCGATGTAGGTCCAATCGGCGGTGGGGTCGAAGAGGACGAGGTTGGCTTGGCTGCCGGGGGCGAGGGTGCCGTGGCCGGGTGGTAGGAAGCGGGCGGGGTTGGAGCTCAGGAGGGCGATGATCTCCGGGAGGGCAAGGCCGTGTTCGCGGTGGAGGACGCGGAGTGCGAGGCCGAGGGCGGTTTCGAGGCCGGTGATGCCGTTGGGGGCGCGCTCGAACTCGACCTCTTTTTCGTCGCGGGAGTGTGGGGCGTGGTCGGTGGCGATGGCGTCGACGGTGCCGTCGAGGAGGGCGGCTATGACGGCCTGGCGGTCGGCTCTGGAGCGGAGCGGCGGGTTCATTTTGGCGTTGGTGTCGTAGCCGCTGACGGCGTCTTCGGTGAGGGTGAAGTGGTGCGGCGCGGCCTCGCAGGTGACGTGGAGGCCTTGGCGCTTGGCGTCGCGGATGAGGTCGAGGGCGCGGGCTGTGGAGACGTGCTGGACGTGGAGGTGCGGATGGAGGTGCTCGGTTCGTTCGATGTCGCGGAGGAGGGCGAGGTCGCGATCGACGATGTCCGATTCGGCTCTGACGGGCATGCCGCGGAGGCCCAGGCGGAAGCTGAGCGGGCCGGCGTTCATGCTGGCTGGTCTGTTGCCCTGCGAGGTGGGGTCGGTGAGTCGGGTGTCTTCGGCGTGTTGGGAGATGGGCAGGCCGACGCGGGCGGCGGCGGCGAGGGCGGCGCGCATGATGTGGTCTGCGAGGATGGGTTTGCCGTCGTCGGTGAAGCCGAGGGCGCCGGCGTCGCGGAGGGCGGGGAAGTCGGTGAGGGTTTGGCCGCGGCTGCCGAGGGTGGCGGCGGGCATGGCGAAGAGGTTTATGGCGGGGTCGCGGTCGGGGGAGAGCATCCACTGGGTGAGGCTGGCCGAGTCGTTGACCGGTGTGGTGTTGGGCATGGCGACGATGCCCGTGAAGCCACCGGCGGCGGCGGCGCGGGTGCCGGTGGCGATGGTTTCTTTGTGGGTCTGGCCGGGTTCGCGGAGGTGGACGTGGAGGTCGATGAGACCGGGGGCGATGGTGAGGCTGGTGGCGTCGATGATCTCGGGGGCGGTGTGGGTGGGGATGGTGTTTGGGGGTTCGATGGCGGCGATGCGGCCGTTCTGGATGAGGAGATCGCGCGGGGCGTCGATGTTGGCGGCGGGGTCGATGAGGTGGCCGTTCTGGATGAGGAGGTTGTTCATGGATGGGTTACTAGCGAGTAGTGATCATGTTATCTGGAGCAAGTCATGGTAGCGACTGCGCATCGTAATCTATGTGTCAACAAGGTATGGTGGTGATATGGCGTATCCGGCGATAGCGGTTGCAAACGAGTTCATACGCGCGGCGAAAGGGACTGCTTTGTCGCCGATGAAGTTGCAGAAGCTGGTGTACTACGCGCATGGATGGTATTTAGCTCTGCATGATGAACCGCTGATCGAGGAGCATGTTGAAGCGTGGCAGTTTGGGCCGGTGATTCCGGAGCTGTACCGAGAATTTAAGCGGTATGGGAACACCGACATCACACGTCCGGCTACCCAGATGGCGTATGGTACTTCTGAAGTGTACGAACCTAGAGTGGCAGATGATGGCGGTGCTTCCAGCCGGAGCGCTCTCGAGGTTATTCAAAGCGTTTGGAGCGCGTACGGAGAGTACTCTGCCACGAAGCTTTCGAATGCGACGCACAAGCCGGACACGCCGTGGTCGAAGACTTATGATCAGGGCTGTCGGTCGACCGTAATCCCGAATGATCTTATAAAGGATTATTTCCGGGCTTTGTAATATGGCCGAAGGTCGGCAGGAGCTTGCGCGAATAAAGAAGGGTGCCGGCAAGGATCTGCAAGGAGTGAAGGAAGCTCCTGATCCTGAGACCCAAGTAGAAACGCGGACTGCTGAGCGGGACAAGGCTCGTATTGACAGAGACAAGGCTCGCGCAGAAGTCGCTGGCCTGAGACAGAACATAAAAGAGCGGAAGAAGTATGCGAGCCTAATTTTTAGGCTGATTTGTGGCTGGGTTGCAGCTGTTTTTCTGCTGCTGATTTTGCAAGGGTTTGGCGCTCGTGTGAAGTTTTCACTTCCAGAACCTGTCATTCTCGCTTTTATTGGAGGCACGAGCCTGAACGTCCTCGGATTGTTCTACATTGTCGCTCACTATCTATTTCCCAATCCTGGGGTGGGCGGAACACGCAGAATCAAGAAGAACCGGTGAGGGCGCGGACGAGGAGGGCGGAGCGGATGCTGAGGCCGTGGTGGACTTGTTCTTCGATGGCGGATTGCGGGCTGTCGGCGACTTCGCCCGTGATTTCGAGGCCTCGGATCATGGGGCCGGGGTGGAGGACGAGGGCGTTGGGTTGGGTGTGGGCGAGGCGGTCGGCGTTGAGTTGGAAGTTGGCGATGTAGCCGGGGAGGTCGAGGTCGAGGCCGGCGAGGCGTTCGGTTTGGATGCGGAGCATCATGACGACGTCGGATTGGTGGAGGGCGCGGTCGAAGTTGCGTTCGATTTCGAGGGTGCCGGTGGTGGGTTCGGGGGCGATGTGGGTGAAGGCTTCGGGGAGGAGGGGGTCGGGGCCGCAGAGGAGGACGCGGGCTCCGAGGCGTGGGAGGAGGAGGGCGTTGGAGCGGGCGACGCGGGAGTGGAGGATGTCTCCGGTGATGGTGATGGTGCGGCCGGCGAGGGTTTGGGGGGTGGCGCGGTCGGGGTCGAGAGAGAGGCGGGAGAGGATGGTGCGGAGGTCGAGCAGGGCTTGGGAGGGGTGTTCGTGGGTGCCGTCGCCGGCGTTGAGGATGGGGAGGCCGGTGGAGCGGGCGAGGAGGTTGGGGGCTCCGGAGAGGTTGTGGCGGAGGATGATGGCTTGGGCGCCGAGCGCGCGGAGGGTGAGGCCGGTGTCTTTGAGGGACTCGCCTTTTTCGATGGAGGAGGACTTGTCGGAGACGAGGGTGGTGGTGGCGCCGAGGGATTTTGCGGCGAGTTCGAAGGAGGTGCGGGTGCGGGTGGAGGACTCGTAGAAGAGGAGGGCGACGGTGTGGCCGCGGAGGAGTTGGGCGCGGTCTTGAGGTGGGGTTTGTTCTAGGTGGGAGGTGAGGGTGAGGAGGCTGGAGATGTCGGAGAGGGAGAGGTCGAGGATGGAGAGGAGGGATTGGGGGTGGATGGGGTGCATCGCTGGTATAAGGATGCCAGATGCCGGGTGGTTTTGGGGATGACGGCAAGGGCGAGGGCGAAGGCGAGAAGCAGATTCCCTTCGGGAATGACAACTAGAAGGGCGAAGGCGAGAAGCAGATTCCCTTCGGGAATGACAACTAGAAGGGCGAAGGCGAAGGAAGGGGCGAGGGCGGGGGCTGATGTGTGGGCTTCGCTGGGCTCGGGGCGCGGCGGGAGTTGCTGTTGTTAGTCGGTGAGTTCGACTAGGAGGACTTCTTCGGTGTTGTCGATTTCGCGGAGTTTTACTTCGATGATTTCGCGGGAGGAGGTGGGGATGTTGCGACCGGTGTAGGTGGCCTGGATGGGGAGTTCGCGGTGGCCGCGGTCGATGAGGACGAGGAGTTGGACGGATTTGGGGCGGCCGTGGTCGAAGAGGGCGTCGAGGGCGGCGCGGATGGTGCGGCCGGTGTAGAGGACGTCATCGAGGAGGATGATGTCGCGGTCGTTGACGTTGAAGCCGATGGAGCCGGGGGTGACGACGGGGCGTGGGCCCTGGGTGGAGAGGTCGTCGCGATAGAAGCTGATGTCGAGGGTGCCGGTGTCGACGGGGTGTTTTTCGATGGCGGCGAGCATGCCGGCGAGGCGCTGGGCGAGGGGGACGCCGCGGCGTTTGATGCCGACGAGGCCGACGTTGGAGACGCCTTCGTTGCGTTCGACGATTTCGTGGGCGAGGCGGACGAGGGTTCGTTCGATCTCGGACGCGGACATGAGGCGGCCTTTTTGGCGCAGTTTGGGTGTGCGCTTTTCGGGCTCCGGAGCGGCGGCGATGCCGGCTTGGGTTTGGGGAAGGGCGGGGTCGATTGGGTTCACGGCGATTGCGCTCGATGATAGCAGGCTGGTGGAGGTCTGGGGCTGGGTCTGGGGCTGGGGCGCGGGGCGGGGGCTGGAGCGCGGGGCGGGGCTAGTGTCTGGGTCAGGTCAGGGCTGGGCGGTTTGCGTGGTGCGGTTGCCTGCGATGCCGGCGAGTGTACCGGAGACGACGGAGAGGAGGAGGAAGCTGAGGGCGAAGGTGACGAGACCGGAGAGGAGGGCTCCGGCCTGGAACTCGGGGGAGTTGAGGAAGCGGACGAGGTCTGGAGGCGCGGGGTTGGTGGCGAGGGCGTGCTCGACCTGGAGGCGCATTTGGTCGTGGAGGGCGGTGTCGAAGGCGGCGAGGGAGTGGAGGCGAAAGCGCGCAAGGAGGCCGGCGATGCTGAGCACGGCGCCGAGCAGGGCGACGTTGGTGAGGCCGCTGAGGATGCCGATGCGTGCGCCGATGCCGGCGTTGATGGATTTTTGGGGCTCGCGGCGATGGTAGAGCGCGAGTGTGAGGAGAGCGGCGCAGAGGACCCAGAGCACGGCGAGGATGCCGAGGCCGGGGATGCGGGTGGAGAGCAGATTGAGGGCGGCGCCGATGCCGGCGATTTCGAGTGCGGAGCGGAGGGCGATGCTCCAATTGAGGAGGCGGGGCCGTGGTGGTGGGAGTTCGCCGGTGGTGTTGGGGGCGGAGGTCGCGGCGGCCTGGGCTTCTTCAGAGAGCCGGAGCTGGGGCGCACCGCAGTGGGGGCAGAAGGGCGGGGTCGGCTGGCCGGCGGGGAGGTCGCCGTGGCAACGATGGCAGGAGGCTTGCATCTGCTTTGACGCTACCGGAGCTGAGCGGCCGGGGCAAGCGGCTCCCTGCGAAAACATCGCGCACCGAATGGCTGACGGGAGCATCTAGAAATCCCAGAAAGTGAGGGCATGCATGATCGCCGATCCCGAACGCCAAGCTTTGATCGTTAGAGGTTTGTCCGATGCCAAACTGGATGCTCTCGTCTGCACCTCCGGGACTGAGGTGCTGTTGCTGACGGGGTACTGGCCGATCATGTCGAACAGTGTCGCGGTGCAGACGGTGGGGGGCGAGGTTGCGGTGCTGGTTCCGGAGGATGAGGCGGAGCTGGCCGGGAAGACATCTTCCGCGCGCGTGATCCCGTATAAGCCTGCCGGCCTCGATAGTTTGTCGAGCATTCTTGAGAAGCTGAAGGAGCCGCTCGGAGATCTTCTGCACGAATTTGGTTTGGAGAACGCAAGGTGCGGTGTGCGGAAGGACGAGATCGTTCAGCCGGCGACGTATGCGGTTGGGTACGAGTTGCGACCGGCTATTTTCAAGCTTTTAGAGGAGATACTGCCGCACGCCACGATTGTCGCTGCCGATGAGACGATTGGGTCTCTCCTGGCGGTAAAGACCGCGAGGGAGTTGGCGGTGATGAGGGCTGGGTGCGCGGTGGCGGCTGCGGGATTTAGAAAGGCGACGCTCGCGATACGAGCGGGTTTGCGCGAGGCCGAGGTTGCCGCGGAGGTGCAGTCCGCGTTTGCGGCGGACCCGGCGGCGGAGCAGTTCGAGCGGAGTTATGGGTACTTTTTTTGCATGTCGGGGCCGAACTCGGCGACGGCCGCGGCGGCTTATGCGCGTACCCGGCAGCGCGTTCTTGAAGAGGGCGACTTGGTGATGATTCACGCCAACACCTGCGCCGACGGCTACTGGACCGACATTACGCGGACACACACGATCGGCGAGCCTCCTCCACGACACCAAGCGATGAGAGCGGCGATCCTGGAGGCGCGGGGGGCGGGACTGAAAGCGATTCGCCCCGGCGTGACCGGACGGGAGGTCGACAGCGTGGTTCGCAAGGTGATGGAGAAGCACGACTTTGGCAAGGCTTTCAAGCATGCCACGGGGCATGGTGTTGGCTTCGCGGCGGCGAATGGGCATGCCCTTCCACGGATTCACCCGCTTTCGGACGATGTTCTTTTGCCGGGGATGACTTTCAATGTGGAGCCGGCGGCGTACTTTGACGGGTATGGCGGCATGCGACATTGCGATGTGGTGGCTGTGACGGAGGATGGTGTCGAGGTGCTGACGGATTTTTGAGGGGCAAGGCAAGGCAAAGGCGACTACAGAGGTCCTTCGCTTCGCTCAGGATGACGGCGGTGAAACTGGCAACGGCAACGGCAGAAGCAGATTTCCTTCGGGAATGACAACTAGAGAAGCAAGGGCAGAAGCAGATTCCCTTCGGGAATGACAACTAGAGAAGCAAGAGCAGAAGCAGATTCCCTTCGGGAATGACAACTAGAGAAGCAAGGGCGGAAGCAGATCCCGTTCGGGAATGACAACCAAGAAGGGCAACGGCAAGGCGGAAGCAGATTCCCTTCGGGAATGACAACCAAGAAGGGCAACGGCAAGGCGGAAGCGGATTCCCTTCGGGAATGACAACCAAGAGAAGCTCGGGATGGGCTTCTGGTTGCTGTGTGAGAAGGACGCGCGCAAAAGTGTTTCCCTGCTTCAAAAGCGAGGACTGGGCGGTGTGTCTCTGAGCAGGATGTAGCATCTTCTGTGATGGAGATGCCTTTCAATATCAATGCGGTCGGGACGCGGGAGACTGCCGTGGAGGGCGGGCTTGGAGTGGGCGGAGACGCGGCCTTGCTTCGGTTCAGAGACGTGGTTAAGGAGTACGCCACGGAGGGCGGTCGGGTCTTCGCGCTGGACCGTTTGACGCTGGATGTGGCGGCGGGGAGTTTCCTTGCTCTGGTGGGTCGGAGCGGATGTGGGAAGTCGACTTTGCTGAACCTGGCTGGGGCGATGGATTTCCCGAGCAGAGGGGAGGTTCTGCTGGACGGCGTGGCGACGGCGGGGCTGGGGGATGCGGAGTTGACTCGGCTGCGACGCGAAAAGGTGGGATTTATCTTTCAGTCGTTTCAGCTCCTGCAGACGTTGAGTGTGGCTGAGAATGTGGAGCTGCCTTTGCTGCTGGCGGGGGGCGCGCAGGCACGGCGGCGGGCTCTTGAGCAGCTTGAGGCGGTTGGGTTGGCGGAGCTTGCGGGGCGCTTGCCGCACCAGCTTTCCGGGGGGCAGATGCAGAGGGTGGCGATTGCGCGGGCGCTGGTTGCGGGACCGCGTCTGGTGCTGGCGGACGAGCCGACGGGGAATCTGGACACCGCGACGGGGAACGCGATTTTGGAGTTGCTGCGGAGGATTTGTCGCGAGAGGCAGACCACGATCTTGATGGCGACGCACAGCGTGGAGGCGGCTGCGATCGCCGATGCTGTGGTGCGTTTGCGCGACGGGCGCATTGAGGAGATCACGCAGAACTGACATGGGATCCGCGGCTCTGCTTTATCGATTGATCTTTCGGCCCATGCTGCGCGAACGCGGTCGATCGATGCTGATCCTGGTGGCGGTTGCGCTGGGTGTGGCTGTGGTGCTGGCGATCGAGCTGGCGAGTGGAGCGGCGGCGGGATCATTTCGGTCGTCGATGGAGACGCTTTCGGGGGACAACGATCTGGAGGCGACGGCGACGGGGGGTGTGCCGGAGGGTGTGGTGGGCACGCTGGACAGGCTGCCGTATGCGATTCGGGTGCGTGCGCGGATTGAGGATCACGCGTCGGTTGGAGAGGTGGGGCAGACGGTGCCGCTGATCGGGATCGACCTGATCGCGGAGGCGAACAGCCATGCGGAGGGGGCGATCGCGCAGGAGTGGGATTGGAGCAGCCTGAAGAACGTGAACGACGCGGATGCGGTGTGGGTGACGCGCGGTCTGGGGAAGACGGTGGGGGATCGCGTGCTCTTGCTGATCAACGATACGAGGCGGGCGTATGTGGTTCGCGGACTGATTCCGGAGAGTGCGCGCTTGGGGACGGACGCGGTGGTGATGGATATTGGGGCGGCGCAGGCGGCGACGGGGAGGACCGGGCGCGTGGACCGCATCTTGATCAAGCTGCCGGAGGGTGGTGGCGGGGAGCTTGGGGAGTGGACGCAGAGGCTGCGCGGATCGGTGCCGCCGGGGGTGCAGATTGCGCCCCAGGGAAGTCAGACCGAGGCGAACCGGAAGATGCTGTCGGCGTTTCGGTGGAATTTGCGGGTTTTGAGCTATATCGCGGTCTTGGTGGGCGCGTTCTTGATCTACAACACGATTTCGGTTTCTGTGGTGCGCAGACGACCGCAGATTGGGACGGTTCGGGCGCTGGGAGCGAGCAGACGTGCAGTGTTGGTGGCGTTTTTGACGGAGGCAGCGGCGTTCGGGTTTGTGGGTTCGGCGCTGGCGGTTCCGTTGGGGCGGATCCTGGCGAGTGGAGCTGTGCGGCTCCTTTCGACGACGGTGAATGCGCTTTATATATCGAGTCGGCCGGGTGCTATGACGATGTCGGCGGCGTCGCTGGGTTTGGCGTTTGCGGTGGGGATCGGTGTGACGCTCGTGTCGGCGATGTCTCCGGCGATGGAGGCTTCGCGGGTGTCGCCGACGGAGGCGATGGCTCGTGGAGCGCGCGAGTATGCGGTGGGTGTGGCGCGGGGGCGGGATCTGCTGGCGGCGGTGGTGCTGGCGATGTTGGGGGCTGGGGCGGCGCAGCTGCCGGCGATCGCGGGCAAGCCGATCTTCGGGTATTTAGCGGCGATGTTGTTGATTGCGGCGTGTTCGTTGGCGGTTCCGAGCCTTGTGCATGGGGTGTTGTCGACGACGTCGGAGATGCTGCGACGTTGGTTGGGCGTCGAGGCGCTGTTGGCGTCGAGGAGCCTGAATGGATCGCTGCGGAGAACGTCTGTGCTGGTGTGTGCGCTGGCGACGGCCGTTGCGATGATGACGTCGGTGGCGATCATGGTGGGGAGCTTTCGGCAGACGGTGATCAGCTGGATGAATACGCAGTTGCCGGCCGATCTTTACTTGCGGGCGGCGGGGAGTCCGGGGGTGGATCGGCATCCGACGCTTGCGCCGGAGCTTGCCGAGCAGATGGCGACGCTGCCAGGAGTGGCTGCGGTGAGCCGGTTTCGGGCGTATGAGGTGGAGTACCAGGGGCTGCCGATCACGGTGGCTTCGATCGACACGGAGGCTCCGCGGTACGACGAGAGTTCGGGCTTTGTGTCGGGGCGGCGTCCGGAGGCGGTGTTGCGGGAGATGTCGGAGCCTGGAACGGCGATGGTGAGCGAGCCGTTTGCGAACAAACATCACGTCAAGGCGGGCGATGTGTTGGAGCTTCCGTTGGGATCGGAGATGGCGCGCCTGCGGATTGTGGATGTGTTTTACGACTATGCGAATGAGCGCGGGTATGTGGTTGTGGCGCGGCGGAATATGCTGTCGTATTTGCACGATCCGTCGACCTCGAATTTGGCCGTGTATGTGAAGGGGGGTGCGGATCTCGAGACGGTGCGCGGGGAGATTGAGCGAGCGGCGGCGGGCAGAAATGTGTTGATCTTTTCGGATCGCGAGCTGCGGCATGAAGCGATTCGGATCTTTGATCAGACGTTTGCGATTACGTATGCGCTCGAAGCGATCTCGGTGCTGGTGGCGGTGATGGGGATAGCGGGGGCGCTGATGTCGATTGTGTTTGATCGGAGGAGTGAGTTTGGGCTCCTGCATTACTTGGGCGCGTCGACGGGGCAGATTCGGCGGCTGATCTTGGCGGAGGCAGGTTTGATTGGGATCCTGTCCAACATTGCGGGCCTTGTGCTTGGGGTGGCGCTGTCGCTGATTTTGGTCTTTGTGATCAACAAGCAGTCGTTTGGATGGACGATCCGGTTTCATTGGCCGGTGGGTGTGTTGCTTGGCGCGCTGACGGTGGTGTATGCGGCGACAGTGCTGGCGGGGATCTATCCGGCAAGGGTTGCGCAGAGGCTGAATCCGATCGAGGTGGTGCATGAGGATTAGGCTTTTGTGCCTGCTGCTGCTGCTCACGGTGCTGTGTAGCACGGGGCATGCCCAGACGTATGTTCCGGCGCTGCCGGGGTATAAGTACGAGTTTCCACGCGACCACTTCAATCATCCCGAGTATGGGACGGAGTGGTGGTATTACACGGGGAATTTGCGGGCGAAAGATGGGCATCGATTTGGGTTTGAGCTGACTTTTTTTCGGCAGGGTGTGTCGCGCGCGGCCAACGCTTCGCCGTGGTTTATCCACGATGTGTATATGGCGCATCTGGCGCTGAGCGACGTGAGCGGCGGCAAGTATTACGCGGTGGAGAGGATCAATCGCGCGGGTCCGGGGATTGCGGCTGCGGATGCGGCGTCGGGGACGATCTGGAATGGCAACTGGCAGACGAGGTTGGGTGAGCAAGCGCACACTCTGCGTGGGGTGGGGGAGAATTTTTCGTTTGACTTGGAGGTGAGGCCGGGGAAGCAGCCGGTGATTCATGGGCAGAATGGAGTGAGTCAGAAGGCTGAGGGGAAGGGGCAAGCATCGCACTACATCTCGTTTACGCGGATGACGACGACGGGAACGGTGGGGCTGAATGGAACGGCGTACAGGGTGGAGGGCGATGCTTGGATGGATCACGAGTTCTTCAGCGAATCTGCTGGTGGGGACGAGGTGGGGTGGGATTGGTTCAGCGTGCAACTGGATGACAACAGTGAGTTGATGCTGTACCTGTTGCGGCACAGGGATGGGAGTGTGGACCCTTACTCTTCGGGGACGTATGTGGATGGCCAGGGTAGGGCGATGCACTTGGAGCTGCGTGATTTTACGCTGACGCGATCCGGCGAGACGTGGAGGAGCGGACAGACGGGGGGAACGTATCCGATTGCGTGGAGGATCTCGGTTCCGGTGTTGAAGCTGGAGCTTGATGTATCGACGCCGCTGAAGAGCCAGGAGTTTGTGAGCCGATTTGGGCCTAGCTATTGGGAAGGGGCGATCGATGTGAGCGGGCGTCGTCAGGGTGAGGCGGTGCGTGGGGCGGGGTACCTGGAGATGACGGGGTACTCGGAGGGCAGATCTGCGGTGTTTTCGGGGTCGTCGCGGTAGGGAGGCGAGAGGCTATGGGATTAGAGCGGATCAGGTAATGTGAAGAACAAACAACCGCAAGAACAACAGCAGATTCCCTTCGGGAATGACAACAAAAGAGCAGATGCTCTTTATGCCAAGACCTCCGTTGCTCTAACGTACTGGAGGTTGTCCGCTCCGTGTCAGGAGAGTTGTCCTGGGAGGTCGAGGGCGACGAGGCCGAACTTTGTGGCGGCGCCATCCTGGTCGATGGAGACGATGTGCTGGTGTTTCTTGGATCCGGCCTTGAGTTCGAGCGCGCCGGACGTGCTGTCGCTTGCCGAGAAGTGGGTTTCCTTATCGCGGTCGCAGGTGAGGCCTTCGGAGGTTCGGGTGGGGGAGCCTACGGGACGGTCGTTGACGCATTGGATGACATCGCCGTAGCGGCCGAGGGCTTTGGTGTAGAAGGCCTTGACCTGGTCGGGATGGTCGGGGGTGTGGAAGCTGGCTGCTTTGACGCGCAGCTGAAAGTTGCCGAAGCTCAGGTTGACGTCGGCGGCGCCGCTGTCTCCGTCGTCCTTCTTGACCGGAGTGGCGCCGGGGTATGCGGGGAGGCCGATGGCGGCGAGCGTGACGGCGTCGTCCGTTTTGACTTCCATGCCGCCGAAGGGGGTGGCGAATTTGACGTGGTCGTTTCCGTCGGCTTTTTTGGTTTCGAAGCGGCAGCCGGTGAGGAGGGTGGATGCG
This sequence comes from Acidobacteriaceae bacterium, assembly GCA_965277145.1. Taxonomy (GTDB): domain Bacteria; phylum Acidobacteriota; class Terriglobia; order Terriglobales; family Acidobacteriaceae; genus Edaphobacter. The sequence goes on along the minus strand of OZ255717.1, from coordinate 3,128,104 downwards.
AGGAGGGTAAAGCGGAGGATGCGCGATGTGGGCAGCATAGGCGGTGGCTCTCGTGTGGTTGCAGAGGATAGTACGCGAGAAAGGCGCTGGAGGTTCCGGGTGGAGGTTGGGTAGGGATGGGGCGGCTTGGAAATGTGTAGCTTGCGCCGGGACCGCGAACCTATACTGGCGACAGCCGGGGCGCCGATGCGCCCGGGAGAGTGCCGGATCAGGAGATCTTCTTATCGCGCGCCAACAGCCAATTCGCAGCGGAGTATCCGGAGTATCGCAACCTCCACCACCGCCGTCAGGGAGGCTGCCGACGATTCCGGACAAGCTGTATTTTCGCATTGGGGAGGTTGCGCGTTTGTGCGAGGTTCCAGCGTATGTGCTGCGGTTTTGGGAGAGCGAGTTTCGGCAGCTGAAGCCGAACAAGGGTGGGACGGGGCAGCGGCTGTTTCGGAGGCGGGATGTGGAGACGGCGCTTCGGATCAGGACGCTGCTTTACGACCAGGGGTACACGATTGTGGGTGCTCGACAGATCTTGCGGGCGGAGTTGAAGGCGGATCAGCCGGAGCTCCCCGAGCTGGACGAGGTGGGGGTCGGTGCTGGGGATCAGGCCGTCGGGGGCGGGGGGATGGAACACGTACGACGCGAGCTCCGGGCGATCCAGGCGATGCTTTCGCGACCGGTTGGGCGTTTGGCCGGCGGAGCTGAGCAGGGAGGTACGATACACCCGATTCGGGCGGCGCGACCGCGGGTTGTCCCTCCGGTGCATGAAAACCTGTTTGACTTTCCACCGCCGCCCTCGACGCAGGGGCGGCTTCCTGAGCGATGATCAGAGGATGATGTTGATCGTGATCAGAAGGGCCGGGGGGATGAGCCAATGGAGAAGGCGGGCGAGGACGGCGGGCGGAGATCGAGGGGCGCGGTTGTGGATGGGGGTCTCGAGGCGGTGCACGTCCGGGACAGTCTTCCGGTGCAGTGTCAGTTTTGCGTGGGGCAGACGTTTCGGAGGTCGCGATTTCGGCCGCAGGACATCAAGCAGCTGCTCCTGATGCGGTACCCGGTGCGGTGCTTGCGATGCAGCCAGCGGCAGATGGTGAGTTTTACGATTGCCGGGATTTCTGTGGCGTCGAAGGTGCGGCATTCGCGGATCGGGCGGTATCGGAAGAGTGCTTAGGGGAGAGCGTCTGGCAGAGGCTGCGCGGATAGAATGAGGTTGCGACCGCGCCTGGACTGAGGTTGCGACGGCGCCACGCACATGCTTGTGAAACCTGCTCCCATTCAGGATGGTACTGAGGACGTCGATGCGCGGCCGCGACGGCTCGGGTTTTTTTCTTTTTCGCGCCAGCACACGGCGGCTTCGGCGACGATTCTCTTGACGATCTCGGCGTTGCTTTCGCGGGTGATCGGGCTGTTTCGCGATCAGTATATTGCGTATGTGTTTGGCGCGGGACGAGCGACCGATGCGTACAACGTCGCGTTCAATTTGCCGGAGCTGATCAATTATTTGCTGGTCGGGGGCGCGGCTTCGATCAGCTTTGTGACGTTGCTGGAGCGGTATCGCGGGCAAGGGAGGGAGGAGGAGGGGGAGCGGGCGCTGTCGGTGATTTTGAACACGATGGTGCTGGTGTTGGGGTCGGCGATCGTGGTGGCCGAGATTTTTACGCCGAAGTTCACGGAGCTCTGGTTCCGGGCCGGGACGCCGGACAATATTTTGTGTACGCGGATTACGCGGATTCTTTTGCCGGGGCAGCTGTTTTTTTTTACTGGTGGCGTGTTGGGGTCGGTGCTTCTGGTGCGGAAGCAGTTTTCGTATCAGGCGGTGGCGCCGCTGGTTTACAACCTCGGGATTATTGCGGGTGGGGTGTTGCTGGCGCACCGGATGGGGACGGCGTCGCTGGGTGTGGGAGCGTTGGTCGGGGCGATTGCCGGGCCGTTTCTGTTGAATGCGATCGGGGCGAGGCGAGCCGGTGTACGGCATCGGGCGCTGCTTGATTTTCGCGACCAGGGCTTGCGGGATTGGACACGGATGTCGCTGCCCTTGATGCTGGGGGTGACGATTATCACGTTGGACAGCCAGATTCTTTCGTATTTCGCGAAGCATGGGGCGGGGGATATTTCGCGGCTGGCGTATGCGAAGAAGCTGTTTACGGCGCCGATGGCGATCCTGGGGCAGGCGGCGGGGGCGGCGTCGATGCCGTTTTTTGCTTCGTTGTTTCAGCGCGGGCAGTTTCAGAGTTATGCGGAGTCGGTGAACCGGTCGGTGACGCGGTTGATTGCCTTCTCGGTGCTGGCTTCAGCGCTGATGATTGCCGTGGCTGGACCGGCGGTCGACCTGATCTTTCGGCGTGGCGCATTTACGCGCGAGGATGCGATCCTGACGGCGAGTTATTTTGCGATCTTTGCGGTTTCGTTGGCGCTGTGGACGTCGCAGGCGATCTATGCGCGGGCATTTTATGCGGCGGGGGAGACGTTTGCGCCGATGCTGGCGGGGACGATCGTTACGGTGCTGGCGCTGCCGATTTATTTTGGCTTGCATCGGATGTTTGGGTTGGTGGGGTTGGCGTGGGCTTCGGACCTGGCGATTTTGTTGCAGACGGTGACGCTTGCGGTGCTGCTGCATCGGCGGTATCTGGTGCCGCTGTTTGGGAGTGCGGGCGGGCTTGACTGGAGCGAGGTGTGGAAGAGCATGTGCGCGGCGGGGGTGAGCGTTGCGGGAGCTCTGCTGGCGCTGCGTTTTCTGCCGCATATGCGGAGCTACGAGGGGGATGTTTTGCGGATTGTGGTGGGGGGTGGGGTGTGGGCCGGTCTGGTGGTGGGGACGATGCGGGTGCTGGGGTCGAAGCTGCGTCTGCCGATGGGGCGTCGAGGTCTGAAGGCCTAGGGCGGGCTGAACGGTTTAGGGGCTAGGCTTTTTCGGCGAGTTGGCGGAGGACGTATTGGAGGATGCCGCCGTGCTGGAAGTAGAGGATCTCCTGTGGGGTGTCGATGCGGACGGTGACGGGGAAGCTGGTGGTGAGGCCGGTCTCGGTTTCGGCGATGACGGTGATGTTGCGGCCGTTGGCGAATTTGTTGTCGAGCATTTGGCGGAGCTGTCCGGGCTCGTCGCCGAGGTGGAGGATTTCTTCGCCGGTGAGGCCGTGCGATTCCGCGTTTTCGCCGGTTTGGAACTGGAGCGGGAGGATGCCCATGCCGACGAGGTTGGAGCGGTGGATGCGCTCGAAGGATTCGGCGATGACGAACTTGATGCCGAGCAGGCGCGGGCCTTTGGCGGCCCAGTCGCGGGAGGAGCCGGAGCCGTACTCTTTGCCGGCGAGGATGGCGAGGGGCGTGCCGCGTTGGGCGTAGATGACGGAGGCGTCGTAGATGCTCATGCCGGCGCCTTCGGGGAGGAGGCGGGTGACGCCGCCCTCTGTGCCGGGGGCGAGTTTGTTGCGCAGGCGGACGTTGGCGAAGGTGCCGCGGACCATGACTTCGTGGTTGCCGCGGCGGGATCCGTAGGAGTTGAATTCGGTGGGTTTGACGCCGTGCTCGATGAGGTATCGACCGGCGGGACCGGAGGCTTTGATGGAGCCGGCGGGGGAGATGTGGTCGGTGGTGACGGAGTCGCCGAGGACGGCGAGGACGCGTGCGGCGCGGATGTCCTCGACGGGCGCGGGGGTGGCGGGCATGCCGTCGAAGTAGGGGGCGCGGCGGATGTAGGTGGAGTCGGGCTCCCAGACGTAGGTGTCGCCGGTGGGGACTTTGAGGTTTTGCCAGTTTGCGTCGCCTTGGGAGACGGTGGAGTACTGCTTCTGAAACATCTCGGGATCGATGCAGGCGCTGACGGTGGAGGCGACCTCTTGCTGGGTGGGCCAGATGTCGCGGAGGTAGACCGGTTGTTTGTCGAAGCCGAAGCCGAGGGGTTGGGTTTGGAAGTCGTGCTGGATGTGACCGGTGAGGGCGTAGGCGACGACGAGCGGTGGGCTCATGAGGTAGTTGGCGCGGATCTCGGGCGAGATGCGGCCTTCGAAGTTGCGATTGCCGGAGAGGACGGAGACGGCGATGAGGTCGTGTTCTTCGATGGCCGAGGAGACGTCGGTGGGGAGAGGTCCGGAGTTGCCGATGCAGGTGGTGCAGCCGTAGCCGACGGTCTGAAAGCGGAGCTGGTCGAGGTAGGTCATGAGGCCGGCTTTGTTGTAGTAGTCGGTGACGACGCGGGAGCCGGGGGCGAGGGAGGTTTTGACCCAGGGCGGGGTGCGGAGGCCTTTTTCGACGGCTTTTTTGGCGAGGAGGCCGGCGGCGATCATGACGTAGGGGTTGGAGGTGTTGGTACAGGAGGTGATGGCGGCGATGACGATGGAGCCGTCGACGAGGTACTGCTCCGGGCTGAGGCCGAAGCGTGCCTGGATGGAGTTGACGGGGGCTTCGATGCCGGCCTGTGCGGGGGCGGACATGAGTTTGCCGTCGACGCCTGGGGCGGGTGCGCCGATGGCGGAGGTGACGTCTCCGGTGGCGCTGGCGTGTCCGCCTTCGCCCTCCCACCGAACCATCTGGCGGGCGGCGGCCTTGTTGGCGTTGGCGCCCTGGAGGGTGGGGAGGTGTTTGGCGAAGGAGGCTGGGGTTTCGGAGAGGAGGACGCGATCCTGCGGGCGTTTTGGGCCGGCGACGGACGGCTGGACGGTGGAGAGATCGAGCGAGAGGGTGGCGGAGTAGGTGGCTTCGGGGGATTCGGGCGTGTGGAAGAGGCCTTGGGCGCGGTAGTAGGACTCGGCGAGGCCGATGTAGGAGTCGGAGCGGCCGGTGAGGCGGAGGTAGTTGAGGGTTTCCTTGTCGACGGGGAAGATGCCGCAGGTGGCGCCGTACTCGGGGGCCATGTTGGCGATGGTGGCTCGGTCGGCGAGCGGGAGCTCGGAGATGCCGGGGCCGAAGAACTCGACGAACTTGCCGACGACGCCGAATTTGCGGAGCATTTCGGTGACGGTGAGGACGAGGTCGGTGGCGGTTGTGCCTTCGCGGAGCTTGCCGGTGAGACGGAAGCCGACGACCTCGGGGACGAGCATGGAGACGGGCTGGCCGAGCATGGCGGCCTCGGCCTCGATGCCGCCGACGCCCCAACCGAGGACGCCGAGGCCGTTGATCATGGTGGTGTGGGAGTCGGTGCCGACGAGGGTGTCGGGGTAGGCGGTGACCTTGCCGTCGGAGTCGGGTTGGGTGATGTAGACGACGCGGGCGAGGTACTCGAGGTTGACCTGGTGGCAGATGCCCATGCCGGGGGGGACGACGGAGAAGTTATGAAAGGCGGTCTGTCCCCACTTGAGGAAGGCGTAGCGCTCGCGGTTGCGGGTGAACTCGAGAGCGGCGTTGATGTCGTAGGAGCCGAGGGTGCCGTACTCGTCGACCTGGACGGAGTGGTCGATGACGAGCTCGGCGGGCTGTAGGGGGTTGATGCGGTCGGGGTCGCCGCCGAGGGCGCGCATGCTGTCGCGCATGGCGGCGAGGTCGACGATGGCGGGGACGCCGGTGAAATCCTGCATGAGCACGCGGGCGGGCATGTAGGCGATCTCGCGGGCGGGCTCGGCGGTGGGATCCCACGCGCTCAGGAAGCGGATGTCGGCGGCGGTGACGGTCTTGCCATCTTCGTGGCGGAGGAGGTTTTCGAGCAGGATACGGAGCGAGTAGGGCAGGCGCCGGAGGTCTGTGCCGAGGGTCTTCGCAAGGCAGGCGAGGGAGAAGTAGTTGATGGTGATGGTGCCGGACGCGAGGGTGGCGTGGGTCTGAAAGGTGTCTGGGTGGTTTTGCGGAATGACTTGGGGCATCGGGTGTTGGCCTCGAAGTGCGTCCGGACGGGGCGCGAGTTAGAGCGGTGCGGCCGTGGGTCGGCGAGCGGCGAGCGGTGGGGAGAAGCTTAGCAGAGAGGAGCGGGGCTGGGGCTTACGGACGGCCGCGATCGTGGTGTCCGCGGCGAAATCGTTTGGGGATTGGGGAGCAGCCAGCCATAGGGATATTTTACGACGTACACGGAGGTAACCAAAGCGGATCTGAATTCGCTTGCGTGCGGGTGGCGTGGTGGAAGAAGGTGGAGGTGCGGAGGATGTTTGTGTGCGGTGTTTTTGAGGTGTGGAGGGCCTATCTGCGGTGCGGAACTTCGTGCGGAAAGGGCGTTTAGATGGAGGTAGGCTGTCTGGACTGGCGGTCTGGACTGGCGGTGTGGGTCTAGAGGCTGGCGTTGGCGAGAGAAGAGGAAGTCTATGCTGAAGCGATTTGGGCTAAGACGATGGGGGACGACGTTTGGCGCTGGGGTTTTGGGGCTGTGCGTGGTCATGGTCGGAGTCGCGGGCGTGGAGGGATGCCGCAAGCCGGCGCAGCCACTGCTGAACGACAGCGGTCTCGATCCTGCGGAGATGAATATGGCGCCGGTGAGCGATGTCGGACCAGCGAACGGGGGTGGGGCGTACGCGGACGAGCTGCCGGGCGGGAGTTATGGGACGTCGCGGCCGCAGAACGCGCCGAAGCCGAGTGGACGTGTGCTGGCCGAGCGGCGGACCGATGAGATGCAGGGGACTGCGGAGCAGTATGGGGACGGGAGCAGCGGACCGGGCGGGTACACGCAGGCGCCGATTGAGCGGAGGTTGCCGGAGGGCAACACGACGCAGGACAACCAGCCGGGGTACAACGCGGGATACGGGCCGAATGGGAGTGTCGGGAGCTATGATCCGGCGGCATACAGCAACGTGACGGAGGTTGCGGATCAGCCGCCGCCTCCTTTGCCTGTGTACGAGCAGCCGCCGGCGCCGGAGCCGGACGATCTTTGGACGCCGGGGTACTGGAACTATGCGGCGGCGGGGTACTTCTGGGTGCCGGGCGTGTGGGTGGCGGCGCCGTATCGCGGGGCTCTGTGGACGCCGGGGTACTGGGGCGCGTATCGCGGACGGTACGGGTACCACCCGGGGTTTTGGGGTCAGCATATTGGGTTTTATGGGGGGATTGCGTACGGCTTCGGGTACTTCGGGTCTGGGTATCGCGGAGGGTACTGGAATGGGGATCACTTCAACTACAACCGCGCGGTGACGAATGTGGATGTTGCGAAGATCCACAATGTTTATAACCGCACTGAGATTGTGAACGGCATGACCGTTAATGACGCGGCGAGTAATCGCTATGTGAACAACGTTGCGGTCAATCGCGCGAGTTATAACGGCGGCCGGGGTGGGATCCAGGTGCGGCCAGCGCCGGCGGAGGTGGCGGCACTGCGCACGCCACGGATCGCTCCGATGCGGACGCAGATGGCGGTGGAGGAGAGGGCGGCGGCCGACCGGCGGCAGTTTTATGCCGCGAACGGGGGTAGGCCGGCGCTCCCTGTGGCGCCGCGCCCGGTGGTGGCGGACCGGACTCTTGCGGTCCCTGCGGGTTTCGGTGCGGGGGAGGGGATGCGGCCTGGGGTGGCGGCTGGAGTAGCGGCGGCGGCTGTCCAGGGGGCGGGGCTTCGCGCAGGGCAGCGGCGGAATATTGAGCCAGCGCAGGCACAGGTTCAGGCCAGGCAGACGCTGGGTTATGGACAGTGGACGCCGCCGGGGCAGGCACAAATCCCAACTCAGCTTGAGGTTCGAGGCGCGCAGGGTGGGGTGTACGGAGAGACTCGGCATGGCCAAGGGCGGGGCGAGCTTAATCGAGGGCAGCCGGGGCAGAATCGCGGCCAGGCCTGGCAGTCTGTCCGGGACCAGACACCGCCTGTCCGGGACCAGGCACTGCCTGTTCGGGACCAGGCACGGCCTGTTCGGGACCAGGCACGGCCTGTTCGGGACCAGGCACGGCCTGTTCGGGACCAGACATGGCCTGTTCGGGACCAGGCACTGCGGGAACGGGTTGGAACTCAGACGGGAGGTCGAGGGCAGCAGGGGCAGCAGCAAGTTGGCGGGGGTCAGGCTGAGATGGGGCGTCAACGCTTGGACCCGAACGGCTCGCGGGCGCAGGCAGCACCGCGTTCCTGGCCTATGGTTCAGGAGGTTCGACCTACAGTTCAGGGAGTTGCACCTGCGGTTCGGGGGGTTGCACCTACGGTTCGGGAGATTTCGCCCCGGTCGATGGTGCGATCCGCGACTCAGACTCAGACTCAGCCTCAGACTCAGACCCAGGCTCAGCCTCGGGTCGAGCCGGAAGTGCGGCCCTCTGGCCCGCCTGCACCTGCCCGCGTACAGCCGGGAGCGCGGACCTCTGGGCAGCCTGCGCGTGAGGAGCAGAGCCCCCCTAAGGGGGAGCGTCGATCGCGCTGATCATAGTGATTAGAGAGGATTAGGTGATGGTGAAGAACAAACAACACCAAGAACAACGGCAGATTCCCTCTGGGAACGACAACAAAAGGGCAAATGCCTCTATGCCGATACCTTCGTTGCTCTAGGGCCGGTTTAGAGCGGACTAGTCTATGGCGTGTCATTGAACCAGTTATTCCGCAAGCGTCGTTTCCGGTTGCAATCAATTTCCGGTCGTAATCAAGAGGGATAGGCGAGGGCAGGCTATGGCTTGAGCGATGTGCAGCGGGAGCGGATTCGGGATCTGCTGCCGGGACGCGCGGGGACCGAGGGTCGTGCAGCGCGGGACAATCGGTTGTTTGTGGAGGCGGTGCTGCCCAAACTACCGCGCCGGCATTCCGTGGCGCGACCTCCCGGAATGTTTCGGGGAATTTCGGGTGGTTCACACGCGCTTCACCCGATGGTCCGAGCGCGGCGTCTGAAAGACGGTGTTTGCCCATCTTTCCGAAGACGCTGACGAGGCGTTTGCCATGATCGACGCCACCATCGTACGGGCCCACCAGCGTAGCGCCGAAGACCGCAAAAGGGGGCCGAGACGCCGAGGATCAAGCCATCGGCCGCGGCAAGGGTGGGCTGAGCACCAAGATCCACGCCGAGGTAGACGCCCAGGGCCGACCCACGGCGGTGGATCTCTCAGTTCCGGTCGAGGTGGCAGATTTTGCGGAGGAACGGGTTCGCGCGTTTCCGCGCGAATACCCCACCCTTCACGACGATAACGCTGTCGCGGAGGATGGGGCACCCGGCTTCAGTCGGGATGCCAGCTTTGGAGGCGACTGCAGGTCTCTCGACTCCGCTGCGCCACGGTCGAGATGACGGGATGTTCGGGTATGAAGACAAACGCAGATTTCGTTCGGGAACGACAACTAGAAAAGCGACGGACAACGGCGACGGCAAACGCAGATTCCCTTCGGGAATGACAACTAGAAAAGCGACGGACAACGACAACTGCAACTGCAACGGCAGCGGCAAGGGCAACAGCAACGGCAACGGCAACGGCAACGGCGAGGGCAAGGGCAGAAGCAGATTCCCTTCGGGAATGACAACTAGAAAAGCGACGGGCAACGGCAACGGCAAAGCAGATTCCCTTCGGGAATGACAACTAGAAAAGCGACGGACAACGACAACTGCAACGGCGACGGCAAGGGCGACTACGGGGGTCCTTCGCTTCGCTCAGGATGACGGCGGTGAAACGGGCAACGGCAACGGCGACGGCAACGGCAACAGCAACAGCAACAGCAACAGCAACAGCAGAAGCAGATTCCCTTCGGGAATGACAACGAGAAAAGCGGCGGACAACGACAACTGCAACGGCAAGGGCAACTACAGGGGTCCCTCGCTTCGCTCAGGATGGAGGGCGGTGAAAGGGCAACGGCAACGGCAAAGCAGATTCCCTTCGGGAATGACTGGGATTCCGCAACATTGTCCTAAGCCACGGAATCAGGAGAACTGCTCTAGAATCGACTGGGCACGCGGGGAGGAACAACGAGCGTTTGCACTCTCAATTCGGATGGAGGAGTTCGAAGAGGACCAGGTATCTTTGCCGGACGCCTGCTCTCTGTGTGTGCGGTTGCCTTGTTGCTGGGTTTTCTGCCAGCGGCGGCGGCGGGGCAGGCGGCGGGGCAGGCGGTCGGATCGGCGGGCGGAGGGGACGAGCCGATTATTGCGGCGTTGCGGCGGGGAAGCAACCAGGAGGCTCTTGAGGCGACGAGGAGCGCGTTGCTTCGGCGGCCGGGCGATTGTCGGCTTTTGTCGCTGCAGGGTCTGGCGTATACGGGCCTCGGGCAGGCGGAGGCGGCGCTGGCATCGTTTCGAGAGGCGCTGGGGAGGTGTCCGGCGTATCTTCCGGCGCTCGAGGGCGCGGCGCAGATTGAGTATGGGCGGCATGATCCGGCGGCGGTCGGGACGCTGGGGAGGATTCTTGCGGCTGAGCCCGAAAATGTGCCGGCACATGCCATGCTGGCGAGCACGCTGGCGGAGGCGGGCAAGTGCACGGAGTCTCTTTCGCATTTTGTGGCGGCGCGGGCGGCGTTTCCGAGCCGGCCGGAGTTTCAGCAGCGGTACGCCGCGTGCCTGGCGGAGACGGGCGATAGCCGGGCGGCGCTCGGGCAGTACAAGGAGCTGGCGGCGCGGCAACCGACGGACGCGAGCGTGTACAACGTAGCGGTGCTTGAGTGGAAGCTGCGGGAGCTCGACCAGGCGATGGCGACTTTGGCGCCGCTTCTGGCTGCCGGGCACTTTGAGCCGGCGTTTGCGCTGGGGGCGAAGATCAGCGAGGAGCGGGGCGATACGCCGCGGGCGGTCGAGCTGTTGCGAAAGGCGATCGGTCTCGTTCCGGACGACCCGGACAACTACGTTGCGTTTGGCGGCCTGGCGTTTGATCACGCGTCGTTTGCGGCGGGTGTGGAGATGCTGAACGCGGGTCTGAAGCGCCTGCCAGACGCGGCCGCGTTGTATCTGGCGCGCGGTGTCCTGGAGGTGCAGATGAGCCGGACGGAGGCGGCGCTGGCGGACTTCGACCGAGCGCATCGGCTGGACAACACGCTTTCGTTTGCGATGGATGCGATGGGTTTGCTGGACACGCAGCAGCACCGGGATGGGGCGGCGCTCCGGCGGTTTGAGGAGCTCGCAAAGGTGCATCCGGACGATGCGTTTCTGCAGTATCTTTTGGCGGAGCAGATTGCTGGGAGTAACCGCGAGGCGCGGGGGGCGGAGCAGGGGGCGGGGCAGGGCGCGGGGCGGAGCGCGGATTTGGGCACGGACTTGGAGCGGGCGGTTGCGGCGGCGAAGCGATCCACCGTGCTTGACCCGAAGTATCTGCCGGCGCAGGATCTGCTGATCCTCTTGTACATGCGATCGGGGAAGCCGGAGTTGGCGATTGAGCAGGCGGAGCGCACGCTGGCCCAGGACCCGAACAACGAGTCGGCGCTGTATCAGGAGCTGCAGGCGCGGAGGCGGATGGGTCAGAAGACGGCGTTGCCAGGGTTGACGGCGCGCTTGCAGGCGGCGCGGAAAGAGAACGCGTTGAAGCAGCAGAAGGTGGATCGGTATCGTCTGCAGGGGCAGGGCGGTGAAGGAGACGGCGGGGCTGGCCGGCGCTGATTTGCGGTGGATTCGGTTTCGGGGTAGGCTGAAGCCGTGCACCCGCGCCTACGGCATTGTTGTCCCTGTTCCTCAAAGGCTTAAGGCTTTTTGAGTTGAGCGGACTCTTGCCGATGCGGTGTTTCTAGTCTCCGAGCTTCAGACCGCAGCTCTTCCTCAGCTTGACCAGGCTTCCCTCGCAGACCGCTTTCTTAACTTTGCCACGTTTGCTTTTCTGAGATTTTCCCCTTCCCCGCTCCAAATCTTCCAGGAGATCCAACATGAGCTATGTTTCTGTGTTTCGGAAGTTGACCCACTTTCGGAAGTTGACCCAGACGCTGTGGCCGAGCTGCAGTGCGGCGCTGGCTGTGTCCGTTTTTGTTCTGGCCTTTCTGGGGATTTTACCGACTGCCGTCTTGGGGCAGAGCTACCGGGGTGCGATCCGGGGCGTTGTGACGGACGGCACTGGGGCGGCGGTGCCAGGGGCGACGGTGACGCTGCATGACCAAGCGACGGCGCAGCTGCGGTCCACGCGGACGGACAGCGTGGGCAGCTACAGCTTCAACGCGCTGACGCCTTCGAGCTACACGCTAGACGTCGAGGCGGCGGGTTTCAGCGTCGCGCATAGGACAGAGATTGTGCTCTCGACCGAGGACACGCTGACGCTGGATGTCGCGCTGCTGGTGGGCGAGAAGAACACGGTTCAGGTGAGCGCGGAGACGCCGTTGATTGATGTTTCGACGGCTTCGGTGAGCACGGATCTCGATCAGCGACGGTTGGAGGATATTCCGATTTTGGGCCGAAATCCGTTTATGACGGCAAAGGTTTCGGGGGTGTTTGTTTCGACGGGAAACCCGCAGTTTGTGCGGTTTGCCGACCAGAACGGGACGTCGCAGACATCGGTGGCGGGCGGGCCGATCGCGGCGAATCTGTACCTGATCGATGGCGTTCCGATTACCGATACGAACAATCGGCCGATCGTGATTCCGACGATTGAGTCGATCCAGGATGTGAAGGTGCAGGCGAACACGTACGACGCGCAGGTGGGCCGGACCGGTGGCGGTGTGTTCAACACGCTGTTGCGGTCGGGGTCGAACACGTTTCATGGATCGGTGTTTGGGGGGACTCGCCAAGCGGCGTGGCTGGCGAACGATTTTTTTGCGAATCGCGAAGGCATTCCGCGGCAGGATAGTCCGTACTACAACTGGGGCGCATCGCTGGGCGGGTTTGTCTGGGTTCCGCATGTGTATGACGGTCGCGACCGGACGTTTTTCTTCCTTGGGTCGGAGGGGTACATCCAGACTTCGCCGTATACGCAGGGGTTTGTGGTGCCGACGGCGCTTGAGCGGACGGGCGATTTTTCCGAGAGCGCGACGATTCTTTACAACCCGAACGACACCTATACCGATGCGGCTGGGATTCATCGGAGGCCGTTTGCGGGGAACCGAATTCCGGCGGCGCAGATGAGCACGGTGGGGCGGAATATCGCGGGCTATTATGCGGTGCCGCAGACGGGCAACAGCTTTACGGGCACGGACAACGTGCGGGATCATGCGCAGGAGGTGACGGTAAAGCTGGACCAGCAGATTCGGCCGTGGTGGAACGTGAGCGGATCGTACCTGTTTTACGAGGCCCTGCAGCCGCTCGGGAATCCGCTAGGGACGCTGCCGGGGAGTTACTCGTACACGTATCACCGGCAGGTGGATGCGACGCAGGTCAACAGCACGTGGATCTTGAATCCGACGACGGTGTTGACGGCTCGGTATGGCAACAACCGGTTTCCGAACCTGATCGCGGAGGTTTCCAACGGCTTCGATCCGGCGCGGCTTGGATTTCCCACGTCGCTGACGAGTAAGATGCAGGCGAAGTTTTTCCCGACGATTTTTTTGAACGGGTTTGACCAGCTGGGGCAGAACACATCGTCGCTGGACGATTGGAAGTCGCAGATTGTGAATGGGACGCTGAGCAAGTCGGTGGGTCGGCAGAACCTGTCGTTTGGCGCGGAGTATCGGCGGCTGCGTATGAACTTTCAGGATCTTGGGGATGCTCCGGGGACGTACACGTTTAGCGGCCAGTTTACGCAGCGCGATCCGACGGTGGCGAACGACGGAACGGGATCGGCGGTGGCGGATCTGTTGCTGGGGTATCCGGCGAGCGGCTTGATCGAGACCTCGACGCCGCTGAAGACGTATCTGGACTACGTTGCTCTTTTTGCGCAGGATGATTTTCGTGTGACGCGGCGGCTGACGCTGAATCTTGGGCTGCGGTATGAGAGCGAGACGGGCCTGAAGGAGGACAACAATCGCTTGGCGGTTGGATTCGATCGGAACGCCACGGTGGCGCTTTCGCCCAGCACAAACGTGAAGGGCGGGATCTTGTTTGCGGGCGTCCATGGAGATCAGACGGACATCGGCAGCCTTTCGCGGCTGAAGTTTGCGCCTCGGATCGGGGCGGCGTATGAGCTGACGTCGAAGACCGTGGTGCGCGGCGGCTACGGGATCCTGTATGCGCCGATCCGGTACGATCCGATCGCGGCGCTGGCTCCGGGGTACACGCAGTACACGCCGTATGTGAGCAGCAACAACAATGGGCAGACGCCGGCGAACCGCCTGGATAATCCGTTTCCGAACGGGCTGGAGCAGCCGGCGGGCAACTCGGCGGGCTTGTTGACGGGCGTTGGGACGTCGGTGACGAGCTTTGATCAGAACTTCAAGGCGCCGCGGGTGCAGCAGTTCTCGGTGGATGTGGAGCGGCAGATGCCGGGCGGGATCGCGCTCCAGGCCGGGTATATCGGATCGCGGTCGGAGAATCTTTCGCCGGGACCGACGGGTGGCGGAGCGATCAATGTCAATCAGTTGAATCCGTCGAACTTTGGGCTGGGAGGATCGCTGAACGATGCTGTTGCGAACCCGTTTTATGGTCAGGGCGGGACGGGTGTGATTGGCGGACCGACGGTGGCGCGGTCGCAGCTCCTCCTGCCGTTTCCGCAGTTTAGTTCGGTGAATCTGTTTACGAGTTTGAGCCATGCGGACTACAACGCGTTGCTGATCAAGGCGGAGCGAAGGGCGGGGCGCGGGCTGAATCTGGTGGGATCGTTTACGTGGTCGCGCAATCGGGACGCGTCGTTTGCGGCGGGCAACAGCATTCAGACGTCGGGGATTTCGGCGCCGCAGAATGTGTATAACCTCAACGCGGAGTATTCGTATGCGGTCAACAACGTTCCGTATCGCCTGAGCGCGGCGGTGATCTATGACTTGCCGCTGGGACGGGGGGAGCGGTTCTCGACCGGGCAGAGCTGGGCCGATGCGATCCTGGGACACTGGCAGATGAACGTTGTGCCGACACTGCAGGCGGGATTTCCGGTTTCGATTCGGCAGAGCACCAATCTGAACAGCTTTATCGGCGCGAGGATGCAGCGGCCGAACTTGGTGGCTGGGGCCTCGCTTGGGACGCGGGGAAGCGTTGAGGACAGGCTGAACGGATACATCAATCCGGCTGCGTTTCTGACCGCTCCGGCGCTGACGTTTGGCAATGCTCCGCGAACTCTGTCGTTGCGCGGGCCGGCGTATATGAACTGGGATATGTCGCTGTTCAAGAACGTGTTGATTCGCGACCGCGTGAACGCACAGTTTCGGGCGGAGACGTTTAACACGTTCAATACACCGGAGTTCAATGGTCCGAACACGGCGTTTGGAAGCTCGAACTTCGGTGTGATTACGTCGCAGGCGAACTTCCCGCGGTATCTTCAGATGGGTCTGCGGGTGTCGTTTTGACGCGCGGTGTTCGGGCGGCGAGGGCGAGGGTTTCGAACGCATGATCGACGGTTTGGGGATGACGCGGAGGACGTTGCTGCGGGGGGCTGGGCTGCGGGGGGCTGGGATGATGCTTGGAGCCGGGGCGATGGCTCCGATAGAGGCTGCTGGGCCTGGGCCGGTTCGGGCTTCGAGTTCGGGTTCGGGTGAGATGATTCGGCTCTGCTTCAATGAGAATCCGTATGGACCTTCGAGGGCGGCGATTGCGGCGGTTCAGAGGGAGCTTTCGCGGGCAAACCGGTACGCGGACGAGCGGACGGCGAGGGCGTTTGCGGAGCAGATCGCGGCATATGAGCGTGTCTCGGTAGAGCAGGTTGTGCTGGGCGAGATCCTGGAGTTGCTGGGTCTTTATCTGGGGAGCAAGGGCGGGCCGGGGGGTGAGTTTGTGTACTCGATCCCGGGGTACATGGCGCTGGTGGATGCGGCGGCGAGGGTGGGTGGCGTGGGTGTGGGTGTGCCGCTCGATGCGCGTGGGGAGAATGACCTCGGCGCGCTCCGGGCGAAGATCAACTCGCGTACGCGCGCCGTGTACCTGGTCAATCCGCATAATCCGACGGGGACGGTGAACGAGAATGCTGCGTGGAAGGCGTTTTTGCGTGAGATGTCGGCGCGGACGGTGGTGATCGTCGACGAGGCGTATCTCGAGTACATGGCCAACTTCGCCCAGCGGTCGGCGGTGTCGCTGGTGCGCGAGGGGGCGGATGTGATGGTGTTTCGGACGTTTGAGAAGATCCATGGTCTGGCGGGTCTGCCGATCGGGTATGTGCTGGCTCCGCGTGCGCTGGCGGAGGCTTTGCGCACGGAGGGCGCGGGGAACGCCGAGTCGCTGGGACGTTTGAACCTGGCGGCCGCGGCGGCGGCGCTTGCGGATACGGCACAGGTGGAGCGAACGCGGGTGGCGGTGGCTCGCGAGCGGGAGAGGTGGATGGCGGTTCTGGTCCAGCTTGGTTTGAAGCACACGGCCGCGGAGGCGAACTTCGTGTTTTTCGATACGGAGCGGCCGCAGGCGGAGCTGGCCGGGGAGATGCGGGCGGCAAAGATCGATATTGGCCGGGCGCATCCGCCTTACAGCACATGGGCGCGCGTTTCGATCGGTTTGCCGGAGGAGAATCGTCGGGCGCAGGAGGAGTTGCGGAGATTTGTCGGGCGGCCTGGCGGGTAGACTTTTTCCCCGGGACTAGCTTGCGTAACGTTCTGGAGTTACAGTAAGGACGCACCCCACCCTGGCCTGAACGTTCGGCCGAACGTCCCGTCGACGCACTCAGGCTTCCCCCCGAAAGGCGCCATGTTATGGCAGACGACCCCAAGATTGTGTTTACACGTCGCGGATTTTTGAAGGGCGCCGGCGTCACGGCGGCGACGACGGTGATTGAGAGTGCGCACGCGGTGGCTCGCGAGGCGCGGGATGCGGCGCACGGCGGTAGCACGGCGGGGCCGGATGCGGTCGCCGTGAAGCTCCGGGTGAATGGGCAGGAGCATGCGGTGTCGGTTGAGCCGCGGTACACCCTGGCGGAGACGCTGCGGGACAACCTGGGCCTGACGGGGACCAAGGTGGTGTGCGATCGCGGGTCGTGTTCGGCGTGCACGGTGTGGATCGACAAGGTGCCGGCGCTGGCCTGCATGACGTTGGCGATCGACGTTGTGGGACGCGACGTGACGACGATCGAGGGGCTCTCGCACGGGGACGTGATGCATCCGGTGCAGGCGGCGTTTGTGAAGCATGACGCGATGCAGTGCGGATTTTGCACGCCGGGGATGGTGATGAGCTGCGCGGCGTTGCTGGAGCAGATGCCGGACCCGAAGCTGGCGGACGTGAAGCATGCGGTCAGCGGCAATCTTTGCCGATGCGGGACGTACCCCAAGGTATTTGCGGCGACGCTGGAGGTGGCGCACGAGCGCCGTCAAACGGCCGGCCTGGTCCACCTTAGCGGCTTGGCAGAGGAGGCGTAGCAATGGCACCCGAGACGGTTTTCGCGGAAGAGAGTGTGGACGTTCAGGAGCAGCAAGAGGGCGCGACGCAGGAGAAGTCGCGGTCCAAGGGTGTGCAGGGCGAGGCCAAGCCGACGCGCGACGCCGAGAAGAAGGATGCAGCGACGCCGCCGACCTCGGCGCAGGCGATCCCGAAGCGGACGGACAGCTTTGTGTTTGGGATTCCGCAGGATGGTTTGGAGCGGAAGTCGCGGGAGGTGCCGCTCGATGAGCCGCCGCCGATGCCGGCAAACGCGGAGCTGACGTATATCGGCAAGCCGACGGTGCGGTATGACGGCCCGGCAAAGGCGATGGGACGCGGCAAGTACACGGCGGATGTGCATTTGCCGGGGATGCTGTACGCACGCATGGTGGACGCGGAGGTCCCGCACGGTCGGATTGTCAGGATCGATACAAGTGCGGCGGAGAAGCTGCCTGGGGTGCGCGCGGTGCATGTGATCGAGCATGTGTACGGCGTGGCCGAGCTGCGCGATCCGAAGATCGAGACGCCGTCGCGGTATCCGGTGGTTCGGTATGCCGGGCAGCCGATCGCGGGGGTGGCGGCTGTGTCGCCGCAGATTGCGAGTGATGCGGCGGCGCTGGTGAAGGTGGAGTACGACACGATGCCGTTTGTGGTGGACCGTCACGATGCTCGCGCGGAGGATGCTCCGGTGGTGTTTCCGGGGCCGGCCGATGCGGCGGGAAGCGCGGGCGGCGGGGGCGGGCCGAAGGGCGTTCCGCAGACGGGCAACGTCCATGGTCCGCAGGAGAAGAAGGTGGGCGATCCGGAGGCTGGGTTTGCCGCGGCGGATGTGATTGTGGAGGGCGAGTATTTTACGCAAGTGCAGACGCACTCCGCGCTTGAGACGCACGGATTTGTGGTGGATTGGAAGCCGGACGAGGTGACGGTGTATGCGTCGACGCAGGGTACGTCGAGCGTCAGGAATGAGTTTGCGGATGTGTTCAAGCTGCCGAAGAACAAGGTTCGGGTGATTACGGAGTATATGGGCGGCGGATTTGGGGCGAAGTTCGGCGCCGGCAATGAGGGCGTGATGGCGGCGAACTTGTCGCGCAAGGCGAACGCTCCGGTGAAGCTGATGCTGGATCGCAAGCAGGAGCATATTGTGAGCAACCGGCCGGACTCGCACCAGAAGCTGCGAATCGGCGCAAAGAAGGACGGTACGCTGACGGCGATCGAGCTGACGAGTTATGGGACGGCGGGTGTGGGGACGGGCGCCGGGACGGCGGGGCCGGCGACCAACATGTACAAGTGTCCGAACCTCCTGACGGCGGAGTACGACGTGTTTGTGAACGCGGGGCCGGGCGCGGCGTTTCGGGCGCCGGGGCATCCGCAGGGGTGCTTTGCGTTTGAGCAGATGATCGATGAGTTGGCGATCAAGCTTGGGGTGGATCCGCTCGTGTATCGCGACAAGATCGACGACAATCCGGCGCGGCGGGTGGAGCGGAAGGTGATTCTTGAGCGATCGAACTGGCGCAATCGCAAGGCGGCCGGGGCGGACACGGGGCCGATCAAGCGCGGCATGGGCGTGGCGCAATCGGTCTGGTACCGGTTTGTGAGCATGAATTCATCGTGCGAGGTTCGCGTGTCGCGCGATGGGTCGGTGGAGTTGATGTCGGCGGTGCAGGACCTTGGGACCGGAACGAAGACGTTGCTGGCGCTGATTGTGGCGGAAGAGTTCGGCATACCGCCGGCGAGCGTGGGGATCCGGATTGGGGACACGCGGTTTCCGATCGGGCCGGACTCGGGCGGAAGCATCACGGCGGGATCGATTACACCGGCGGCGCGCAATGCGGCGTATCAGGCGAAGCAGAAGATGTTTGGGGCGGTCGCGGCGGAGTTGGGGACGACGCCGGACAAGCTCGCGATCGAGGGCGGGCGCGTTGTGGTGGAGGGCGATGCGTCGAAGAGCTGGACGCTGAAGCAGGTGACGGCGAAGTTGCCGACCGATGAGATCTCTGCCCAGGCGACGCGCGGTGCGGAGTACGCCAAGGAGAAGCTGACGTACGGCGGTGTGGATTGTGTGGAGCTGGCGGTCGATACCGAGACTGGGCGCGTGCACATCGAGAAGGTGTTTGGAGCGCACGACTGTGGCCGGCCGATCAACCCGACGGGCGTGATCAGCCAGATCAACGGCGGCGTGTTGCAGGGGATCTCGTATGCGCTGTTTGAGGAGCGCATTATGGATCGGAAGCAGGGATACATGCTGAACGCGAACCTTGAGAACTACAAGATTCTCGGGGCGTGCGAGGTGCCGGAGATCGATATTGTGCTGGTCGAGAACTACATTGCGCAGAGCTCGACCGATGCCGCGGGGATTGGGGAGTCGGCGGGGATTATTACGTTGGCGGCGGCGATCGGAAATGCGTTTTACAACGCGACGGGGGTGCGGATGCGCAAGCTTCCGATGACTCCGGCGAACGTCCTGGCCGCGCTTGGCCGGACAGAGACAGAGGTGCGGGCATGAACAAGTTTGCGTTTGCGGATTGCACCACGGTGGATCAGGCGCTGTCTGAGATGAGCGGCGGAGCGATGTTCAAGGCGGGCGGGATCGATCTCTTGGACCTGATGAAGGAGGGGATTGTCGCTCCGCCGAAGCTGGTGAATATTCGGAATATCGGGGCTTTGCGGGGGATTGTGATGACGAAGGAAGGTCTTTCTCTGGGGCCGCTTTCGACCTTGACGGAGATTTCGGTGCATCCTGAGATCGGGCGGAGCTACGGTGCGCTGGCCGATGCGGCTGGGCACGCGGCGACTCCGCAGGTGAGGAACATGGCGACGCTGGGCGGCAATCTGACGCAGCGGCCGCGGTGCTGGTACTTCCGGTCCGACGACTTTGATTGCAAGAAGAAGGGCGGAACCAGCGACACCTGCCATGCGCACGAGGGCGAGAATCAGTACCACGCGGTGATGAACAACAGCACGTGCGCGATAGTGCATCCGTCGTCGACCGCGGTGCCGTTGCTGGCGATGAATGCTCGGCTGGAGTTGACGTCGCGCGGTGGAAAGCGGACGGTGGCGCTGAGCGAGTTTTATGTGCCGCCCGAGAAGAGCCTGGTGAACGAGACGGTGTTGCAGCCGGGGGAGTTGATCACGCAGATCTTTGTTCCGCTGCCGGAGCCGGGGACGCGTTCGGCGTACCAGAAATATGGCGAGAAGGAGAGCTTCGACTGGCCGCTGGCCGATGCCGGCGTGGTGCTGACGATGGACGGAGCGCGATGCCGGAAGGCGGCGATTGCGCTGGGAGTTGCGGCGCCGACGCCGATTCGATCCGCGGCGGCGGAGGCTGTGCTGACCGGGAAGACGATCGATGAGGCGACGGCGCGCGCGGCGGCGAAGGCTGCGATGCAGAGCGCGACCCCGCTCTCGCAGAACGGTTTCAAGACACAGATGTTTCAGACGGCGATCTACCGCACCATTCTGCTGGCGGCTGGACAGATGGGGCGCGACCCGAGTTCGATCGGCTAAAGGAGGCCTGACAAAATGACACCGACGCTGGTACAAATTCGATGCGGCTCGCTTCGCAGCAAATCCTCCTACGGCGCGTTTGGCGATTTCCATGAAGAACTGGTGGAGCTGATGGGGGCGACGACGACGTATTGGTGCCTGAAGACGATGGGCAAGGCGGGGCCGGACGATCATTACGTGCATCGGTCGGTGTGTTTGGAGGGGCGGAGATGTTGGGAGAGCTGCGAGGCGGACGTTTAGAGCCGGAGTGGCAATGGTGGGAAGAAGAGACAACCGCAAGAACAACAGCAGATTCCCTTCGGGAATGACAACCAAAAGTGCACTTCGCCGACTGCTATGTTTGCGCTAGCGGAGGGATTGGGTGACCCTCAGGGTTTGGTGGGCGGCTGGCAGGAGAAACTTTCGGGGGTGTTGGGGTCGCCCTGGCCTTTGTAGGTCTGGACCTGTGGGTAGGGGCAGAGTGGGCGGGTGAGGGTGGCGTGACGGGCCTGGCTTGAGGGGCCTTGGTGACCGGAGCCGGTGAACTTTGAGGCGAGGATGGGGCCGGGGGCTTTGCCGGTCTCGACCCAGGTCTCGAGCAGGTCGAGCATGCCGGAGCCGGGACCTGCGCCCGGGGGAAGGCCGAGTTGACCGAAGCTGGTGGGTCCGGGGCCTCCGCTGCAGTGCTCCATGCCGGGAACCATGTAGAGGCGGACGGCGGAGTCGGTGGTGGCGTCGCCGAGGGTGTGGCGGACGTCGTTCCAGTAGTGGATGGTGTTCCAGGGCGAGATGGCGGCGTCGTACCAGCCGTGGTAGAGGATGAGCTTGCCGCCGCGGGCGACAAAGGCGTGGAGGTCGGGGCTGGTGGCGTTGAGGACTTTTGCGGTTGCGGCGTCGGCTTGTTGTTTGGAGGTTGCCGGATCGGCTTTGAGGATGTCCCAACGGGGATCTTCGGTGACGATGTAGCGGAAGAAGTTGATGGGATAGCGCGCGCCTGCGCTGGCTCCCGGCCCGGAACCGAGGACCCAGTTGGGCCAGCCGGGGAGCTCGGAACCGGGGGCGTATCCGGGGAAGATGGGCTCGCCCGTGCGCGAACTGCCGCCGGCGTAGAGTTTGCGCAGAGTTGCGACCTGAGGGGCGGTGAGGCAATCGAGCGAATCAGCACCGGCGGGGCATAGGAGCGTGGCGGGGTCGAAGCGGCAGAGCGCCGGGTCGGAGACGATGCCGTCCTTGACGCCGTCGAGCATGTCGCAGGCTCTGAGCACCTCGCGATGGATGGCGGGCAGCTTCAGTGAAGAGATGTACGCCGCGGGGTTGCCGTTCAGAGTCTGGGCGACGTCGATTCCGGAGCTGAGCATCGCTGTCCAGTTGTTGGCCGGGGCGCCGTCGAGGATGCCGTCGAAGTCTTCCGGGAAGCGCTGGGCTTCGATGAGGCCTTCGCGACCGCCGTTGGAGCAGGCGTCGAAGTAGGCGTGCTCGGGCGCGCGGCCGAAGTTGGCCCTGATGATCTGTTTCGCGAGTTGGGTGGTGAGGTGCAGGGCGCGGTAGCCGTAGTCGGCGACCTTTTCCGGATGGTGATAGGCCCAGCTGGCGTCTTCGGCGTCTGCCTGGTGACCGGTGTCCGTGCTGGCCGTCGCGAAGCCGAGCCGGAGGCCGTCGGCCATCTGTCCGTAGTTGATGGTGCCCGCGAAACCACCGTTGCCGACAGCGAGTAATCGCCCGTTCCAGCCGGAGCTTGGGAGCCAGACCTCGAAGTGGATTTCGGAGTCGGAGGTGGGGCGGAGGATGCCGGCGACGCGGCAGAAGGAGGGCAGGGACGCGATGGTTTCGTCGATCGGCGTGGTCAGGGTGCCGGAGGTGACGGGTTCGGCGAGGGTGATGGTGGCGCCGGCGGCGTGGACGTTGCGTAGGTCGGCACAGGTGGCGGATCGTGCTGGAGGCGCGAGGCAGCAGAGGGCGGCGCATGTCGCTGCGGCGGCGAGAAGCGGGTGGAGGCGCATGGCTCCAAGTCTAGAGCAGATCTTCTATCGAGACCGGATTGCGAAGTTAGAAGGTGTACCGAACTGACACCTGGCCGCGCCGGGCGTTGGTGCCGTCGGGGAAGCCGGCGGAGGCGTAGCCTTTGCCGGGGGTGGCGGGGATGTTTGGCAACGGCGTCGGATGTAACGGAGTCGGCGGCGGCGCTGGATCGTACGGGGTCAAGGTGCCGTCGGCGTTGCTGTAATAGGCGGTGGTGTAGGCCGAGGTGATGGTGGTGTAGTTGAAGGCGTTGAAGATCTCTGCGTTGAGGGTGAGGGTCTGTTCGCGCGGCATGTTGAAGAGCTTGGTGAGGCGCGCGTCGGAGCGAAGGACGGTGCCGAGCCGGATGCTGGAGCGCGGCAGAAACGGGACGCGCTGGGTGGCGGCGAAGCCGATGCCGATGCCGCTGAGGGTGGAGCTCGAGTTGCCGTTTGCGAAGGGCTGGCCGTTGACGACGATCTGCGGATCGACGCCTTGCGGTGTGGCGTAGGTCTGGATGACGGAGCCTTGCCAGCCGTTGCTGAGGGCGGAGACGAAGCGCGATCCGAACTGGTGGTTGGGCAGCGAGAGGATGCCGCTTGCGACCAGGCGGTGGCGCTGGTCGAGGGGGGAGTTGCCTTTTTCGAACGCCTGATTGCCGTTGAAGACGGTGACGGGAGGATCGGTGTAGTAGATGTTGTCGGCGCCGCCGCCCAGGCCGTTGTCGATGGAGTGGGCCCAGGTGTAGGCGAGCGAGAACTCGGTGTTGCGCGACTGGCGGCGGTGAACCGTGAGGGCAAGGGCGTCGTAGTAGAGGCGGCCGCCGTTGTAGATGTGGTTGAGCACGCCGATCGAGGGATCGTAGTAGTTCTGCGTGTAGACGGGCGTGGTGTAGGTTCCCACCTGGTTCCCGTTGGCATCGAGGATGCGGTAGGTGGTGGTGGTGGTGGGCGGCTTTAGGTTGTCATCCTTGCGGGTGAGGAATTTGACGCCGTCGTTCCACAGGTAAGCGATGTCCAGGGTGGTTTTGCTGTCGATTTTCTGCTCGACCGCGAGGTCAGCCTGTTCGGTATAGGGCGTGGCGAGGTTGGGGTCGGCGAAGGTGACGTTGCTTACGCCGCCGGAGAGATTGGGCGCCTGTGTGAGGTATCCGGGGAAGGTGGGACCGGCGGCCAGAGCTGTGGGATTGCCGCCGAAGAAGTAGACCGTCTTCTGGACGGCGCCGTTGCGCTGCTGCAGACGGATGACGCTGGCGGACGGCAGACGAGCGTAGGAGATGCCGTAGCCGCCGCGCAGGACGGTGTTGCCGGCGTTGGCCGAGTAGGCGAAGCCGAGGCGCGGCGCGAAGTTTTTTGTCGGCTCGTTGAGCTGGCCGGTGGCCGGATAGGCGGGGTTCTCGGGCGGTTGGGTGAAGCGGTTGAAGCCATAGCGAAGGCCCAGATTGAGCGTGAGTTGGCGGCGGATCTGCCACTGATCCTGCGCGTAGCCGTTGTAGTCGCGAACGATGGCGCGCGTCAGAAGAGGACCGTAGCTCTGAAGAAAAGCTCCCCAGTGCTTGCCTGGGTTCCCTTCGCCGGGCACGGGGGTCAGGTCGAGCGCCCAGTCGGTGATGGTGTTGTAGAAATACTCGCCCTTCGCGAAGAAGAGGGCGTTTTCGACGTCGCGGAGGTAGTTGGTCTCGGCGCCGAACTTGAGCTGGTGGTTGCGCACGGTGATGGAGTAATTGTCGGTGAAGAGGAAGCGATCTTCGGACGGCTGCGAGTTGGGGATGTTGACGGAGAGGCCGAGATTCGAGAGGCTCGAGACGGAGAGGCCGGAGCGCAGGCCGTCGCTCGGAAGCAGGCTGGGATCGAGCGACTGTTTGCGTGTGTCCTTGTACCAGCCGAAGCGGAACTCGTTGAGCGAGCGGCTGGAGACGACGTGGGCGTAGGAGAAGCGGGCCCATCGGGTGAGGTCGATCTGGTCGCCGTTGGGGTAGTAGCCGGAGCCGTCGGTGAGCGCCGTTGCGCTGACGGTGCCGTTGGGCGACGCGAACTGCATCAGGTTGAAGTTGCCGGTGATGCTGTCGCGATCGGAGGGACGGTAGTCGAGCTTGAAGAAGCCGATGTTTTCGTTGACGTGGCGCGGGAGTGTGGCAAAGGTGCGCTGGATGTAGCTCTGGGCCGCACCGCACTGCGCGGCGGTGGCGACGGTGGTATCGCAGGCGCCCGGGACGAACGATCCGTTGGGGTTCAGGTGCGAGTCGCTGTAGGAGCTGACGAGCGGCCGGCTTTCGCGCGTCTCCTCTGTGTTGCCGAAGAAGAATAGGCGGTCGTGCTTGATGGGACCGCCGATGCTGCCGCCGAACTGGTGGCGCCAGTTGGGTGGATTGAAGACGTGTCCGGCGGCGTCGACCGAGAAGGGATCGGGCGAGTTGAGGGTGCGATTTTTGAAGAACTCGAAGGCCGATCCGTGGAAGTTGTTGGTGCCGCTCTTGGTGAGCGTGTTGACGATACCTCCGGCGGCGTGTCCGAACTCGGCCGAGTAGTTCGAGACCTGCACCTGGAACTCCTGCACGGCGTCCTGCGAGATGGGCGAAAACGCGCTTGTGCTGCCGGCGTTGTCCTGACCCCACTGCTGGGTGACGTCGATGCCGTCCTGGAGGAAGATGTTGTTGCCGGGGACGCCGCGAAAGGAGAGTTCGCCGCCGGCTCCGTCGGTGGTGACGCCGGGGCTGAGGAGGACGAACTGGTCGACGCGCCGGCCGTTGATGGGAAGGTCGTTGATCTCGCGCTGACTGACCAGATCGGAGACGCCGGAGCGCGTCGTCTCGAGAGCTTCGTTGGTGGCCTCGACCAAGACGGTTTCGGCGCCGCCCGACACTCGCAGAATGACCGGCACGGTGGCGATCTCACCCACGTGCACGACGATGCCGGTCTCCGTGTAGCCGGCGAAGCCCTTCATCGTGACGGTGACGACGTATCCTCCGGCGGGAGGCAGCGATGTGGCTTCAAAGGTGCCGTCGGCCGACGCCTGGATATTGCGCGTTAGGCCGATCTCCTGGTTGCGCACGAGCACAGCGGCGTTGGACACAGCGGCGCCCGAGCTGTCGACGACGGTTCCGCGCAGGGCGCCCTGGCCCGCGAGATCCTGGGCGGCGGCGCGATGCGTGCTCAGGGAAAGGAGGAGCGTCGCGAAGACGAGCAGGAACCACGAATTCTGAAACGTGTGACCGGACGTGTGGGCAAAGTGACTCATGGGCGTCTCTCCTGAGGGTTCTCGGGGTGCTCGGGTGCTGGGCGACAGTTTTTTTGGGTGTAGGTCTTCGCTCCGCTTCAGCACGGGAACGGGTCTAACTGGGCTGAACGCTGTCTAACGGGCAGGGTGGGATGCGACTCTGCGAGTGCTTGCCCGGGTAGGAGCAAACACGTTCGGAGGAGAAGATCAGAAAGCAGATCAGTGAGCGGCTGGTGTGTTTATGGATACAACAAGACGGCTTGTGCGTCTACAACAAACTGTTGCGTGAGCGTGTGCAGGATGGTGCGCTGGAGGGACGAGACCGACCGTGAGCTTTGCGGCGAATGGAGTGCGGCTCCGGCGTTTACGTACCGCAGAACGTGGCTGTGACGCACTCTTCGGGCCGGGCCGGGGTCATGTACTGGGCGAGGTCGGGTCGGTCGGGTCGGTCGTCGTATGGTCGGGAGACGACGTCGAGCAGGGCCTCAAATGGGGCGAAGTTCCCCTCCGTGATAGCGGCGTTGAGGGCCGCCTCTACGTGATGGTTGCGCGGGATAAACGCGGGATTGACGAGGCGCATGGCGGACGCGCGCTCTCTGGCTGACTGCGGATCTTCAGCCAGACGCTTTCGCCACGCCGCAGCCCAGACGTCATACGCGCCGGGGTCGGCGAATAGCGTGCGGACGCCGGCGTCGCCCTCCGGTGCGGCCGCAGCATCGCACAGACGGCGAAAGGTCAGGGTGAAGTCGGCCTGGTTTGCGGACATGCGATCCAGGAGGTCGTCGGCGAGGGCAGCATCGCCCGCGAGCTCGGCGGAGAGTCCGAGTTTACGGCGGAAACCGGAGCTGTGGGCGGCCTGGAACTCCGGTTCGAAGCCGGCCAGCGCCTCCTGCGCGGAGAGCAGAGCGGCCTCGTCGGTGTCTTCCTCCTGCCTCATGACGGGCAACAATGCCTCGGCCAGACGGGTCATGTTCCAGAGGGCGATGCGGGGCTGGTTTGCGTAGGCATAGCGACCGTGGCGATCGATGGAGCTGAACACCGTCGCGGGATCATAGGCCTCCATGAAGGCGCAAGGACCGTAGTCGATGGTCTCGCCCGAGATGGAGGTGTTGTCGGTGTTCATGACGCCGTGGATGAAGCCGAGGTGCAACCAGTGGGCGATTAGGCGCGCCTGCCGGGCGATCACGCCGTCGAGTAGAGCACGGTACGGTCGCGGCGAGCGGGCAACGTCGGGGAAGTGGCGTGCGATGGCGTAGTCCGCGAGCGTGCGCGTGCCTTCGAGGTCGCCCTGTGCGGCGAAAAACTGGAAGGTGCCGACGCGGAGATGGCTGCCAGCGACCCGGGTGAACACGGCTCCGGGCAGGATGGTTTCGCGGAACACGCGATCGCCGGTAGAGACGGCGGCCAGCGCACGGGTTGTGGGCACGCCGAGGGCGGCCATGGCTTCGCTGACGATGTACTCGCGCAGGACCGGGCCGAGGGTGGCTCGGCCATCGCCGCCACGGGAGAAGGGGGTCCGCCCAGAGCCCTTGAGCTGGATGTCGTAGGGGCGGCCGTCCTCGCCTGTCACCTCGCCGAGGAGGTTGGCGCGGCCATCGCCGAGTTGCGGTACGAAGTGGCCGTACTGGTGCCCGGCGTAGGCGATCGCGAGAGGCTCGGACCCGTCGGCGACACGACTGCCGGCGAGGATCTCGACGCCCTCCGGGCTGGCGAGAGCGACGGGATCGAGACCGAGGCTGCGCGCTAGCTGCTCGTTGACTTTGACCAGGCGCGGCTTCGGGACCGGCGTCGGGTTTACCCGGGCGAAGAAGCGCTCGGGAAGGCGCGCGTAGGTGTTTTTGAAGCCGAAACGGACACGATCTGTCGGGGAGATGGCCGGCGACGCGGTCGGGGATGTGGTGAGCGAACTCATGCTCTGTAGGATGCGTAAGTGGCGATGGGGCGCGGTCGCAACCGCTCTACGCGACGCGTCCGGCACATGCGCCCGAGGCCCATGCCCATTGGAAGTTGTAGCCGCCCAGCCAGCCGGTGACATCGACGACTTCGCCGATGAAATACAGGCCGGGCACCTCTCTGCTTTCGAGCGTCTGCGGGACGAGATCGGCGGTACTGACACCACCGGCGGTCACCTCGGCCTTGGCAAAACCCTCGGTGCCGTCAGGAAAGATCTCCCACGTATGCAGATTTCGCTCGAAGTCGGCGACTGAAACGTCTTTCCAGTTCGGCGGCGGATGGAGATCGGTCCAGCGCTCGGCGAAGCGCGCCGGAAGAACGGCCTTCAACGCCCGTGTGAGCTCCGCGGAGTTGCGCTCAGCACCGGCGATCTTGAATCCCTCCGTGACGCGGATCTCGGGAGCGAGGTCCACCGTGACGCTTGTTCCCGGTTGCCAGAAGGTCGAGATCTGCAGGGCCGCGGGTCCGCTGAGACCGCGATGCGTGATCAGCAGCTTCTCCCGAAAAGTCGGCGTTGGCCGGCGGCGCGGCTCTGTGGTGCACGCGACGGCGACAGAGACGCCCGCGAGATCGCTCCAACGCTCGCGATCGTTGGCCGCGAGCGTGAGTGGAACGAGTGCCGGCCGCGGCTGGACGACGCGGAGCCCAAACTGCCGTGCGATCTCGTAGCCAAAACCTGTCGCGCCCAGCTTCGGGATCGAGAGACCTCCGGTGGCGACGACCACGGATGAGCAAGAGAAGCTCGCGCGTGAGGTTTCGACGAGGAAACGCTCTGGCCGCGGATGTTTCTGTTCTGTATCTGCGCCGGAGATCTGCGTGGCCTGTGAGATCTGCGTGGCCTGTGAGATTTTTGCGATTCGTGTTCCGAGCAGCATCTCGACGCGGGCGGCGGTGCACTCGCGCTCGAGCATGGTGACGATGGCCTGGGCGGAGCCGTCGCAGAAGAGCTGGCCGAGTGTCTTTTCGTGATACGCGATCCGGTGCTGCTCGACCAGCGCGAGAAAGTCAGCGGGCGTATATCGAGCCAGAGCGGAACGCGCGAAGTGCGGGTTCTCGGACACGAAGTTCTCGGCGCCACAGCTGAGATTGGTGAAGTTGCACCGTCCGCCGCCCGAGATAAGGATCTTCTTTCCCGGGCGATCCGCGTGGTCGAGCAGAAGCACGCGACGGCCGCGCCGACCAGCCTCGATGGCGCACATCAGGCCGGCCGCTCCAGCGCCAACAACGATCACATCAACGGTTTGCACGACGGTGGGAGCGGCCTCAGAGGATAGAAGGGATCGAGAGATCCCGTCCGAGCGGCGATCTCCCGATCTCATCGTAATCCTTGGCCGCGCCGTTCTCGCGGGCTGAGCTCCAGCTGAGATCCAGCGGAGCTCCATCGGGCCGCCGACGTGCGACCATGGTGAGATGGCGGAGCTCAGAGATGCAGAGGGACCCAGTCTGGCAACTAGTCTGGCAACCAGACCGCTAAACGGCGCCTCCGGTGCGGTTGCGACGATCGCGCGACGTGCCGCTGACCGGCTCAGGGCCGGCCACCTGTGGGTCTATCGATCCGACTTGGAGGGACTCGAAGCCGGGGGCGGCGACGGAGAGATCTCGCCCGGATCGATCGTCACGGTGGTCGATAGCCGCCGTATTCCGCTCGGCTCGGCGATGTACAGTTCCCTCTCGCAGATTGCCTTGCGGGTCGTCTCCGATCGGCCCGGCATCAGCCGCGAGCAGTACCTGGTGGACGTGCGTACACGTGTTCGCGCGGCGCTCAGTCTCCGCTCCGAGCTGGCCCTGATCTCCGCCGAGAACAACGCGAGGCGGCTTCTCTTCAGCGAGGCAGACAGCCTGCCCGGCATCGTCGCCGACCAGTACAACGACTTGATTCTCCTGCAGCTGCTCACGCAGGCGACCGCCCGGGACGACGTGCGCGCGGTGCTTGCGGAGGAGTTGTCAGCTGCCTTTACGAGCCGATGCGCGGCCATCTGGGAACGCACGGACCCGAAGATGCGCGAGCTCGAACAGATTGGGCCCTCTCCGAGCGAGCCGCTCTTCTTCCGTGCAGGCGAGGACGCGGCCCAAGCCCCGACCACGACCATTTTCACCATCAACGGCCTGCGCTTTCACTACGACGCCGGCTCCGGCCAGAAGACCGGCGCATTCCTCGACCAGCGCCTGAACTACCAGGCAGCGGCCCGCCACGCGCGCGGCCGGGCGCTCGATATCTGCACCTACCAGGGTGCATTTGCGCTGCATCTGGCGCGCGCGTGCGATCGCGTGACGGGCGTCGATGCGAGTCGCGCCGCGCTCGAAGTTGCCGACAGAAACCTCGCGCTCAATCAGACTCACGAGCAGACGGACGAGGGAACGGACGAGGTCTCGCCCAGAACGGAGGCGTCCTCCGTAAAGCTTCGCGCGGAGGTCGACTGGATCGAGGCCGACGCCTTCGACCTCCTGCGCGACTTCGAGGCCGCCGACGAGGTCTATGACACGGTCGTGCTCGACCCGCCGGCGTTTGCGAAATCGAAGCGCGCCGTCGAAGGCGCCATGCGCGGCTACAAAGAACTCAACCTCCGGTCGATCAAGATGCTGGCGCCGGGGGGAACGCTGGTCACGTGCTCGTGCTCGCACCACGTCTCGTTAGAGGACTTCACCGCCATGCTCGGTTCCGCGGCACACGACGCGGGCCGACGCGTGCAGGTGCTGGAGACGCGCGGAGCGGCGCCAGACCACCCCGCGATCCTGAGCCTGCCGGAGACGAGTTATCTGAAGTGCCTGATCTGTCGGGTGGAATAACTAAGCCGCTTAGATCGGTCACAGAAACAGGATGGGCGCCTGCTTTCAACAGAGCGCCCATCCTGATCCGGACTACTCCCTTACAGCGCGGCCGCCATCTCCGCTTCGCGCGCCGCCGCTTCGCCCGTGCGATCCACCTCGAACTCCAGATCTTCGGCGCCCGAATTCGACTTGCGCGTCTTGATCAGGACGTGGTCGCCGTGCAGCACAGACCCGTCCAGAATCTTGACGGCCAGCTTGTCCTGGACCAGCCGCTGGATCGCCCGCTTCAGCGGCCGCGCACCGTACGCGCGATCGTATCCGGCGTGGAAGATCGCTCGCCGCGCCTCGTCGGTCAGCGTCAGCGTGATGCGACGGTCGGCCAGCAGCGCCTGCAGATCCTTGAGCCGGAGATCGACGATGTGCGTCAGCTGCTCCTCGCCGAGCGGATGGAAGACGACGATGTCGTCGACGCGGTTGAGGAACTCGGGCCGGAAGTGCTCGCGCAACGAGTCCATCACGCGCTCGCGCGCCTCGGCGAAGCCGTCCTCGCCCTCGGCCCACGCGGTTGAAAGCGCGCTGGCGCCGACGTTCGACGTCATGATCAGCACGGTGTTCTTGAAGTCGACGGTGCGGCCCTTCGAGTCGGTCAGCCGGCCGTCATCGAGCACCTGGAGCAAGACGTTGAAGACATCCGGATGCGCCTTTTCGATCTCGTCGAACAGCACCACAGAGTACGGCCGGCGACGGACCGCCTCGGTCAGCTGACCGCCCTCGTCGTAGCCCACGTACCCTGGAGGCGCGCCGATCAGCCGCGCCACCGCGTGCTTTTCCATGTACTCGCTCATGTCGATGCGCACCATGGAGTTCTCGTCGTCGAAGAGGAACTCGGCGAGCGCCCGCGCCGTCTCGGTCTTGCCGACGCCGGTTGGCCCGAGGAAGATAAAGCTGCCGATCGGCCGCTTTGGGTCAGATAAACCTGCACGGCTGCGACGAATCGCATTCGCGACCACGAGCAACGCCTCGTCCTGCCCAACGACGCGCTCGCGCAAACGCGTCTCCATCGCGACCAGCTTCTGCATCTCGCCTTCGAGCATCTTCGAGACTGGGATGCCGGTCCACTTCGAGACGATTGCGGCGATGTCCTCCTCGTCGACCTCTTCCTTCAACATGCGCGATGGTCGCGAGGCGGCACCGGACTTCGCCTCCGCCGCATCCTCGGCGACGGCGGTCTCCTGGGCTTGCGTCAACTGTCGCAGCTCGGCCTCAGCCTTCGGGATCTCGCCGTATTGGAGCTCGGCCGCGCGCTGGAGATTGCCCTTGCGGGTCTCTTCGCCCGCCTGGAAGCGCAACGTTTCGAGCTGCTGTTTGAGCTCCGCGATGCGGCCGATCGCGCCGCGCTCTTGTTGCCAGCGCGCCCGCAAGGCTGCCACCTTCTCCTTCACCTCGGCCAGATCGCGCTCCACAACCGCCAGACGCTCCTTGGAGTTCGGGTCGGTCTCCCGGCCCAGAGCCGCGCGCTCAATCTCAAGCGACGTCGCCTCGCGCTCCAGGTCGTCGATCTCGACCGGCACGGAGCCGATCTGGATCGCCAGCGCTGCGGCTGCCTCGTCGACGAGGTCGATGGCCTTGTCCGGGAGAAAGCGGTCCGAGATGTAGCGGTGCGAGAGCATCGCCGCCGCCACAATCGCGGCATCCTTGATGCGCACCTTGTGATGCGACTCGTAGCGCTCCTTCAGGCCGCGCAGGATCGCGACGGTGTCCTCGACGTTCGGCTCGCCCACATAGACGATCTGAAAGCGCCGCTCGAGCGCCGTGTCTTTCTCGATGTACTTGCGATACTCGTTCAGCGTGGTGGCGCCGATGGCCCGCAGGCCGCCGCGAGCGAGCGCCGGCTTGAGCATGTTGCTGGCATCCATCGCGCCCTCGGCCGCTCCCGCGCCGACGAGCGTGTGGAGCTCGTCGATGAAGAGGATGATCTCGCCGTTGGACTCCTCGATCTCCTTGAGCACGGCCTTCAGACGATCCTCAAACTCGCCGCGAAACTTCGCGCCGGCGATCATTGCGCCCAGGTCGAGCGCACAGACGCGCTTGTCGCGCAGGATCTCCGGCACATCGCCCAGGAAGATTCGCCGCGCCAGGCCCTCGACGATCGCCGTCTTACCGACGCCAGGCTCGCCGATCAGCACCGGATTGTTCTTTGTCCGGCGGGCCAGTACCTGCACCACGCGGCGGATCTCCTCGTCGCGGCCGATGACCGGGTCGAGCTTGCCGCGCCGCGCCAAGTCCGTCAGGTCCTTCGCGTATTTTTCGAGTGCCTGAAACTTGCCCTCAGGGTTCTGGTCCGTCACGCGCTGCGACCCGCGCACTGTGCCGAGCGCCTTCAGCACGGCATCGTGCGTTGCGCCAAACGACGCCAGCGCGGCCTGCACCGGATCGTTCTTCGCGTCGGTCAGGGCCAGGAGGAGGTGCTCGGTCGAGACAAAGTCGTCCTTGAAGTTTTCCGCTTCTTTGAAAGCCTGTTCGAGCACGCGCTGCAGGGCGTTGCTCAGCCCGGGCTGAGCGCTTCCGCCCGTCACCTTGGGCAGCTTCGCGATTGCCGCGTTCACGCTTGCCAGCATCTGCTGCACCGGCACGCCGACCTTCTCCAGCACTGGAAGTACGACACCCTCGCGATCGTCCAGAAGTGCTGCCAGGAGGTGCATGGGCAGCACCTCCGGATTCCCGTTTTCGGCCGCATGCCGCTGGGCACCCGCAACGGCTTCCTGCGACTTCACTGTCAATTTGTCCCACTTGATTGCCATCACACCCTCGTCTTTGGAGCTAGAACCTTACAAGAGTAGATGTCTGTGGCGATCGCAGGTTGCATAATGTGATAGTAAGTAACTCATATTCGCGCTGGGCAGCATCGGCGTGGCCGAACTCAGGCCGGTAGCATGCGCCGGGCTCCCATGGTCAGCATCAGGCGCGAGAACCCGGTGACGAGGATGCTGATCCCGATGAGCGTTCCGATGACCCAGACGGAGCTGAACGGCCACGAGCGCCAGATCATCACGGCAAGCGCCAGGTTGATGATGCCGGTGATCAGGAGCCACGTGGCAGAGCCGCGCGAGCGCAACTGAAAGTAATGAATGATCTCGAAGGCGCCTTTGAAGAGGAGATATACCGCGAGGATGAGGGTGAGGGAGGTGAGGCCGAGGATGGGGTGAGAGATCAGATAGAGGCCGGCGATGAGGTATAGAACGCCGATGAGCGCCTCCCAGACGATGGATGAGGCGTGGTGCCGCTTCCAGGCGAGGAGGAAGTGGAAGGCGCCGACCATTAGGAGGATCCAGCCGATGATGAGAGTGATCGCGATTCCCGAGACAAGCGGGGCCAGAATCGCCAGAAAACCGGCAACAATCAAGAGGACGGCGAGCCAGAGCGGCCATCCTGTCGAGTTCGAGCCGAAGGTCATTCCAGGTGTTGTGCTCATCGTCAGGTCCTTTCAGATTCGTTAAGCGCGAGAAGTGCGGTCCATGTGCGGAGGTGTGCGCTGAAGGTGTGCGCTTGTGCTCCGAGTACGCCTTTGTATGGCCGGTTAAGCCTTGTAGATGCCGCGCACGTGCGCCCAGTTACTTCGGCCTGCATAGTTTGGAGTCCGTGGGGATGTCGAACGGAGATTCTTCGATCGCAAACAGACAGGCCGCCTCGCATGGGCGGCCTGTCTGTTTGTCTATCTTGTTACGGTTGTCACGAGATCTTACGGTTGTTAGATATCTCTGACACCGTCGACAAACGCCTTCAGCTTACGGCTGCGGCTTGGATGACGCAGCTTGCGCAGGGCCTTTGCCTCGATCTGCCGGATGCGTTCGCGCGTCACCTGGAAGGACTGCCCGACCTCTTCGAGCGTGTGCTCGGAGCCGTCCTCAAGACCGAACCGCATCTTGATCACGCGCTCCTCCCGCGGCGTCAGCGTCCGCAAGACCTGCGAGGTGTACTCCTTCAGGTTGACCGAGATGACCGCGTCGGACGGCGAGACCGCCATGCGATCCTCGATGAAGTCCCCGAGGTGCGAGTCTTCCTCTTCGCCGATCGGCGTCTCGAGCGAGATGGGCTCCTGAGCGATCTTGAGCACCTTGCGCACCTTGGCGACCGGGATATCCATGCGGCGCGCAATCTCTTCCGACGATGCCTCGCGGCCAAGCTCCTGGACCAGCTGTCGGCTGGTACGGATGAGCTTGTTGATCGTCTCGATCATGTGCACCGGGATGCGGATGGTCCGGGCCTGGTCCGCGATGGCGCGGGTGATGGCCTGCCGGATCCACCACGTGGCGTAGGTGGAGAATTTGTACCCACGCCGGTACTCGAATTTGTCGACCGCCTTCATCAGGCCGATGTTGCCCTCCTGGATGAGGTCGAGAAACTGCAGGCCGCGGTTGGTGTACTTTTTCGCGATCGACACCACGAGACGCAGGTTGGCTTCGATCAGCTCGCGCTTGGCCCGCTCGGCGTCCATATCGCCCTGCACCATCTCGCGCTGCGTGCGCTTCAGGTCGGCGATCGAGATGCCGGCATCCTGCTCCACACGCTCAAGATCGGTGCGGCAGTTCTTCTGTTGCCGGCGATACTCCTTGCGCAGCTCCTCGGACTTCGAGGCGTCGAACTTTGCGTCAAGCGACTTGATCTGCCGTTCGAGCGTCCGCATGGCGTCAACGGTCTTGTTAACCTTGTCGAGCAGACGCTTCTTCTCGGAGTTGGTGTACTTCAGCTCGCGCACAACGCGGTTGATGTACACATGCTCGCGGCCGATCAGCCAGCGGTGCTTGCGCACCTCCTTGGATTTCGCCTTGGCGTCCTTGAGCGCGTTGGCGCCTTCGAGCTTTTCTTCGAGGCCCTGCACCTTTTTCTGGTGCTTGACGATCAGGTCGATGCGGCTCGCGGTGGAGCGGACGCGCGAGGCGAGGATCTCCTCGGTCAGCTCCTCCTCGTCGAAGGTCACGACCTCCTTGATGTTGCGAACGCCGCGCTTGAGGTCTTCGCCCAGGCCGACGATCTCGCGAATCACGATCGGCGACCGCGAGATCGCCTTCATCACGCGCATTTGCCCGCGCTCGATGCGCTTGGCGATCTCTACCTCGCCCTCACGCGTCAGAAGCGGAACGGTCCCCATCTCGCGCAGGTACATGCGCACCGGGTCGTTCGTTTTTTCGAGCGTTCCCGGCGAAAGATCGAGCTCGACGTCGTCGGACTCTTCGCCCGCCTCGGGCTCGTACTTTTCCCGGTCGCCCGAGAACTTGCTTTCGCCCGAAAGGACATCGATCCCTTGGGTGTTGATGGTCGTCAGAAGATCGTCCAGATCATCCGGCGTCGTAATATCTCCGGGCAAGAGGTCGTTGACCTCACCAAAGGTGAGATATCCCTTTTCTTTGCCGGTATCGATCAGTTTATCGAGCTCATCTTCGTACTTATCAGTTTCATCAGCCACGGCTTGCACACCTCTGTGGTCACTTGCATAAGTTGGATTCAGACGCCGCCCACGGAGCGGTATCCAGGCGAACGAATCACAGACATTGTTTTGAGTCGGGTGCAGGGAGCAGAGTGCGGTAAAGACCGCGATGGCCGGCCGGATCTGAGGATCGGGCACACAAGGGCGCAGTTCCCACGCGAACCATAGGATACCACATTCATTTAGACGCGGTGGATGCCAAAAAGATGCGCGGGGACTGCCACATGAGGTACAGACGGACGTGCGGGCCAGGGCTGACCTGCCAGCCCTGGCTCGTTAGCCGGAGATCAGCACTTCTGTGTATGGTCCTCGAACCAGGCTGCTAACTGCTCTTCGGAGACGGCCCCGGTAGCCAACCCAAGAAAAACATTGTACTTTTCTTCCTTGCTGCTGACGACCCGCAAACCGTTCAGCCGAAGAAAACCCTCTGAGACCACCAGCGCCGTTCGCTTGTTGCCATCCACAAACGGGTGATTGCGCGCGATGCCAAACGCATAGCTCGC
Source organism: Acidobacteriaceae bacterium (assembly GCA_965277145.1). Classification (GTDB taxonomy): domain Bacteria; phylum Acidobacteriota; class Terriglobia; order Terriglobales; family Acidobacteriaceae; genus Edaphobacter. The sequence goes on along the minus strand of OZ255717.1, from coordinate 3,091,583 downwards.
GGCCAGCCGAGGCAGGTCGACGTGCTCGGTGTACGCGAAGACGTTTTTGGCCTTCGCAAGGGCAGACTCCAGAAGCGTCTCGTCGCGCACACCGTCGCTGCCGCCGTGCTCGGCTAACTGTCGAGAGTGCGCGGCCAGGGTCTCCGGCTTCTCAATCCAGATCGGTTCAGCGAGAGGCATCCCCTACTCGGCAAGCCGCTTCAGCACGTCGCGGTTGTCCCGCATCACCTGCTCCAAAACGTCCATCTTTTCCGCAAACGTCACGTCGTACGGCGTAATCCGCAGACCATCGGGGGCCTGCGTCAAAAACAGCTGGTCGCCCTTGCCGACGTGGAGTTGATTCAGGACTTCTTTGGGAAGGATGATGCCAAGTGAGTTGCCGATCGCGGTAACGCGGACGCTGGTGGCCATAAACTATCTCCAAAGCGCCAAGTATAACATCCGTTATAACAAGGCGCTTAGGCGAATTTCCGTGAAAACTGTGCCGTCATTCGCCGCACCACTTCCCCCACGCCAAACAGGGGCCACGCCACCACTGTAAGGATCGCGCCCGCTCCCACGCCGCCTGCCACCTGCAAGAGCAGAGGAAGCGCATACGTCCGGTTGAGGGCCACAAACGCCACGCACAGCGCGACCGCGCAGATTGCGACCAGGCGGCGCAGGTAGGTGAACTCGAGCGGCTCAAAGGCGAGAAAGAGCTGCTTGTTCAAGAGCACGATCCGGATCATCTGGACGATTTCGGTCAGGAGCCATGTCCAGAGAAAGCCGACGATGCCGAACCTGTGGACGGTGAGCACCGACACCCCAACCATGGCGAGGTAGGAGAAAAACATCGTCCGCGCCAGATCTTCGTGGGTGTTGGTCGAAAACTGAAACTGGTACTTGTGTTCTTTCAGGCTGATGACCATCGAGATCGCCGCCGAAAGCACGTAGGGATAGGGGCTGAAGAGCTCCGCCCGTTTGTGCATCCACACCGTGATCAGGACCGGCGACAGGAGCAGAACGGCCGTGTTCACGACGGGGATCAGGAAAAAGATAAAGCGCTCGGAGTAGTCATAGAGCCGCGACAGACCGGGCCAGTCCGACCGGCCGAAGAGCGTCGTAATCTCCGCCCCCATCGACTGCGTAAACATCGCCAGGATCTGCCGGCACATCGAAAATACCTGCCGCATTACGATGAACCCAGCTACCGCCACTGGTCCCAGCGTGCGCGTAATCACGATCAGCGGCGCCTGGTACGTCAGAAAAGTGCAGACCGTGAGGAGCCCGAAGTACCCGCTCGGCTTCAAGATATCCTTCACCGCGGCGCCGTCCCAGTAGTTCAGGGTGGGGAAGATGTCCGGCGCCGTCCGGCGAATGTCGACCAGCACAAGAACGATCGTCAGGCTCATTGTGAGCACCTGCACGCCTGCGAGCACCGGAAACGGAAGTCGGAGAGCCACGCAGCCGAGGACGCAAAGCGCCGTCAAGAGCGCTTGAAAATTGTTCCAATACGCCCCGCGGTGCGCCAGCCGGACGCCCATGAAGATGCCAGCGACGTAGCTGTTTAGGATGTTCAAGAGCACCTGCCAGGCCAGCAGATACGCCGTCAGCTGCGCCGTGTGACGTCCGATATCGAGCTTCAACCAACGGTCGAGCGGCAGGGCGAACAACACCAGGGCCAGCGTCCCGGCTACGGCGATGACACCGATCAAGAGCCGCAGCGCGGTCGACTGCCGGACCTTGTACCCTTCGATCTCGCCGCGCCCATAGCGCACCGCAAGATCCTGATTCATATACGTTTGTACGCCGAAGTTCAGTACCGCCAGAGCCGCGATCGCCCCTGAAAGCACGCCCCATTCACCGAACTGCGCCAGCGAGTAGCGGTAGATGAATACCGGCGGCATAATCACCTGCTGCACAATCGTCAGCAGGCGTCCGGTAAACATGGCGCCAAGGTTCTTCAGGATGCGGGTAAAAACTCCCATAGGGCGCGGCCAGCTCTCTCCGGAGCAATAGTCTCTGCCATTCTACGGCTCAGGTCCGCCCGCAAGCCGTAGCCACGCAAACCGAAGTACCGTTACATTTTCGCCCCTGTCACGCGCGCCATGGTGTCTGGTCACGCAGACGGCAGAGCCCGGTCGTGCTCTCGCAACGTCCGGTCCAGCCCCATCTTCTCCCGCGTCAGCTGCAACAGCATCGTCTCGTCCCCGCGCCGGTCGGCCTCTGCCAGCAGCATGCGAATCTCCCTTTGCCGCCGTTCCAGGTGCCGGCGCTCCAGCGTGTGGAGCGCGTTCGCGACCTGCACGTCCATGGGCTGCTCCCCGCCGTTGCCATCGCGCCCGGCCCCGCCCTCGGCACCCTCTAGAGCCCGCGCCAACAACGTCCGGCTCTCCCGGTCCGGCGCCACATCGAGCGGATTCTCAGGCGCCGGAGCCCCCGCCAAAGCCTCGATCAACCCCGCCGCGGGTAAGCCGTCGGCCCACTCCGGATGCTCCGCCAACCGGCCCGCCGCCAACCTCCGCGCCTCGTCCGCTTCGCCCAAAACCAGCGCTCGCAAGAGGATCCTCTCCGTCTCACTCGCCGGCTCGTGCGCCGCTGTCCGCACGCTCTCTACCCGCGCTGCCGCCGCCTGCCGGATCTCCTGCCGCAACAAGGCCGAATCCACCCCCAGCTTCTGCGCCGCGTCCTCGGCGAACTCCGTCCGCTCCAAGGCGTTCGGCATCCGGCGGATGTGCGGCAGCAGATAATTCATCGCCTTTACCTTGCTCTCCGCTGTCCGGCCGCCAAACTCCTTGCGCGCCCGGTCGATCAGGTAATCCGAGTACCGCCGCGCCCCGCGCAGCTCCGCCATATACGCCTGCACGCCACGCTCGCGGACAAACCGGTCCGGGTCCATGCCACCCTCAAGCGTCACCACCTTGACCGCGAAGCCCTCCTCGACCAGCGCGGCGATCGACTTCTCCGTCGCCCCCTCACCGGCTCGATCCGCGTCGAAGTTCACCAGCACATTTTTGGTAAACCGCCCCAGGAGCCGGATCTGCGCCTCCGTGAACGCCGTCCCGGAGGTCGCGAGGACATTCCGCACCCCGGCCATATAGACCGAGATGCAGTCCATCTGCCCCTCGACCAGAAGGGCGAAGTCGTGCGTCCGCACGTCGGCCTTGGCCTTATCGAGGTTGAACAAGACCTGCCCCTTCGTATACAGCGGGGTCTCGGGCGAGTTCATATACTTCGCCACTGGCCGGCCCTTGTCGTCCACGTCCTCCATCGCCCGCGCGGTAAAGGCAATGGTTCTGCCGGCCTCGTTTGCGATCGGAAACGTGATTCGCCGGCGAAACTTTGCGTACATCGGCCCCGGCGCCCCGTCCGCCTGCTCCTTCGAACTGAACAGGCCGCTCGCCCGCAGGACGTCTTCCGGGAAGTGCGCCCGCAGACGCTCCCGCATGTCGTTGTAGTCGTCCGGGGCATAGCCGATGCGGAACTTCGCCAACGTCTCGGCCGAAACTCCGCGCCCGGTCAGGTACTCCCGCGCCCGCGCCGCCCCAGGGCTCTTCAGAGCCGCCTCAAAGTATTGCGTCGCCGCCTCGTGGATGTCGATCAGCTGCCGCCGGAGCCCCGCCTCCTGCGCCTCCTCAGGCGAACTCCACTCGCGTTTTGGCAGCGCAATGCCAGACTTCGCCGCCACGGCACGCACCGCCTCCGGAAAGCTGAGGCTCTCGATCTTCATCACAAACGTGAAGACATCGCCCTTCTCGTGGCAGCCAAAGCAATAAAAGTAGTTGTGCGTCGCGTTGACCGAAAACGAGCCCGTTTTTTCCTTGTGGAACGGACACAGCCCCGTGTAGTTCTGCGCGCCGGTCTTGCGCAAACGCACATATTCGCCGATCACCTTGACGATGTCGGCCTGTCCTTTTACGGTCTGTGCAAAGTTATCTGCCACCGGCGTACTTTATCCCGATTAGATCCACGGATTAAGAACCGGCACGCCCATCGGCTCGAAGTCCTTCACATCTCTTGTCACCACTGTCATTCCATGCACCAGCGCAGTCGCCGCGATAAGGGCGTCTCTGTCCGGCCTTTCGATCAGGCACATGGAGCCGCGCGCATTGCAACGCAATCGGCAGATCGACCGGCAATAATCGATCTTCGAACCCCGATATAACGAACCTGTCCAGCCACACTTGCAGAGCCCGCGCCTGAAGTCGATCCCGGCGCTGCAGCTGCAGCACACCTTGCTGTATTTCGAGGAGAGTGACTACCGACAGGTATAACTCCGAAGCAGGCAAACGGCCCATTGCTTCGGCCACGTGCGGGTCGCACCTCTTCGCGCCCACTTTCCTGAGCTCGGAAAGTACGTTCGTATCCAGCAAGTACATCAGTCCTCGAAATCAGGAATCCTAAAATGAAACTCCGCTTTCGGAAACTCGAAATCGTCCGGCAAGCCATCTAGCTCAGGCATGGCCAGCAGCTCAACGATGCTTCGCGGTGAGCCGGACAGCGCCTCAAGGAGGCTTCGTCCGCGCAATTGCTTTGTCTCTGCGCGAACGTTCTTCTCGCTACCTTCCGCCAGTCGTGCATACTCCGAAACACTAAGAAGAACGTGGGCTGGCTGCCCGCCATCCGTGATGATGACTGGCCCTCGGTAAGCTGCTTTTCTTGCAGCTTCCGTGTCTTGAAGGAACTCTCGGCTCGATAAAGTTGTAGATCCCACAGTTGGCCTCCCTCTATGTAAGTCGATGGTACTACTGAGACCAAAACCTCGGTCCACAAACCTCAATGCTATGCTTCGCCACATGCCCCAAACGCTTCCCGGCCTCCTCAGCACCCTCGCGGCCCTGTCGCTGCTCGCGGCTCTTCCTCTGCAGGCGCAAACCGCACCGGCGCTCGACCCCACGGCCCATCTGCTTCAGCGCCTCGCCGACGCCCCGGGTCCGCCTGGCGCCGAAGAGCCCGTTCGCGCCATCATGGTCGCCGGCATGAAGCCGCTTGCGACCGCGCCCATTCGCTACGACGGCATGGGCTCGGTCATCGCGCAGCAGGGGTCCGCCGGGCCGCGCATTATGGTCGACGCCCACATGGACGAGCTTGGCGGCATGGTCCGGCGCATCACTCCCAACGGCTTTCTCACCATGCAGATGCTTGGCGGATGGCTCGACCAGGCGCTTGTCGACCAGCGCTGGATCATCCTCGGCTCCAAAGGCCCTGTCCACGCCGTCACCGGGATCCGCGACATCCACGTCGTTCCCGCCGACGAGCGCACACGGGTCTTCCCGCGCGACAGTCTCTACCTGGACGTCGGCGCGAAAGATGCGCAGGAAGCCGCCGGCATGGGGCTAGAGCCTGGCGATCCCGTCGTCCCCGACGCGCCCTTTACCGACATGAACGGCTCCGGCAACTACCTCGGCAAGGCCTGGGACGACCGCATCGGCTGCGCGGTGTTGCTCGAAGCGATGCGCCGCACCGCGACCGCCCCACACCCCAACCAGATCTTTTTCGTCGCCACCACGCAGGAAGAGATCGGCCTCCGCGGCGCCCGCACCGCCGCCCAGACCGTCAAACCCGACGTGGGCATCGCCATCGAGGGCGGCATCACGGGCGACACCGCCGGTGCCCACCCGGAGGAGACCCAGGCCCGGCTCGGCGGCGGCCCCGGCATCTTCCTCTACGACAGCAGCACCCTCCCGAACCGCAAGTTCGTCGCCCTGGTCCGCGCCACGGCCGCGGCTAAATCGATCCCACTCCAGCTCGACCTCGTCCAGGGCTACGGCGACGATTCGGCCGAGATCCAGACCACCAACGGTGGCACACCCACCGTCAACCTCGTTGTCCCGGTCCGCTACACGCACGCTCACAACGGCATCGTCAACCGCCGCGACTTCGACCGCATGGTCGATCTTGTCGTCGCCCTGCTCGCGGAGATGGACGCAAAGACCGTCGCCGACCTCCGCGACTTCACCCCAGCCCCATAGCCCTGCCCGGCCCTAGCAGCAAAAAACAAAAACTTCATACCAGCGACCGTGTCTATACCCCAAAAGCACCGTGGTGGAAAATCACACCGCGCTGATATAAAAACGCATCGCCCTCATCAAAGCGATGACGCCGAGGTTCCTATGGGCATCACCAGGCTGGTCCGCAGATTTGTCATCGCCGCCGCTCTCACCGCGCTTCCTTCCGCCTCCTTCGCGGGCATCTTTCTCTCGGTCGGCATCGCCCCGCCCGTGCTCCCCGTGTACACCCAACCGCTGTGCCCCGGCGACGGCTACATCTGGACTCCCGGCTACTGGGCCTACAGCGACGAGGGCTACTTCTGGGTCCCCGGCGTGTGGGTGCAGCCACCCACCGTCGGCTATCTTTGGACGCCCGGTTACTGGGGCTGGGGCGGCAACGCTTTCATCTTTCACGAGGGCTACTGGGGACCGCACGTCGGCTTCTACGGCGGCGTTAACTACGGCTTCGGCTACGGCGGCTCCGGCTACGAGGGCGGATATTGGCAGGGCAATCGCTTCGCCTACAACCGCGCCGTCAACAACATCAACGTCACCAATGTGACCAACGTCTACAACAGGTCGGTGGTCGTCAATAACGTCAGCAACAACCGGATCAGCTACAACGGCGGCAACGGCGGCATCCAGGCGCGTCCCAGCTCGCAGGATCAAGCCTTCACCCGTGAACAGCACGTCGCGGCCACGCAAAACCAGATCCAACATCAGACCTCGGCCAGCCAGAATCGCGCGCAGTTCGCGTCCGTCAACGGCGGCCGCCCGCCGCTCGCCGCCCAGGTTCGCATCGGCGACCGCACTAACGTCGTTCCCGCCCGCGGCGCACAGCCCCTCAACGGAACCAACCGCCAGGGCTTCGGCGGAGGTGCGCAGGGACAGGCAGCTCAGCAGACGAACGGAGGCAACAACCGTCAGTCTCCCAACGGCAACGGCAACGGCAACGGCAACGGCAACGGCAACGCGAACGCAAATCGCAACCAAAACCCGGCCTACACCCCTAACGGTAGCGGTGATCGCACTTACAACCAGAACCAGCCATACAACCGCAACCAGAACCGCAACCAGCCCCAGACTTACAACAACAACGCCAACCCGAACCAGCCTTACAATCGCAACGGCAATCAGGCGCAGCCTTACAACAACAATCAGGGCCGGCCGGCCCAGCCTCAGGTTCGCGAGCAGCAGCCGGCCTCTCCTCGCGCCCAAGCACCGCGTACCGAAGCTCCGCGCAACGAGCAGCCTCGCCCCGAATCTCGCTCCGAGCCGAGGGAGGGTGGCCGGGACCGTTAGCAAGCACACACATCAGCGAACCTGAGGGCTCGGCGCGATCCCGGCCCTCAGCCTTCCTACTCCTCGTGTTTTTACCGAATCACTACCCGCACCCGGGCGCCCGGCACGTCGGTAAAGACCACCTCCCGGTCACTCATGGTCGCCGCCCCGGCCCCGCCAATCGCCTCCGCTGCTCCGTCCGCCGGCGTCAAGCACGCCATCCCCTGAACACAGCTCAGACCTGTCGGCACCGCCTCCCGGCGATCGACGTGCCGCACCAGAAACATCCGGCGTCCGCCATCTTCCTGCACGAGAACGTCGTTTGAAAAGTCGATAAACACCCGTGCACCCTCGACCGGAACGCCGTCGCGCTCCACCTTGCCCAGCGGATCGCGCAAGTACAGCCGGTCGCGCCAGACCACCAGCAGAACCACAAACACAACCGTGAGCAGCAGCAGAAATCGCCTCAAATCGCCACCTCTTTCACCAAGCAGCACCTCCACGCTTGACTACCATCACCGCTTCTCCTCGTGATACTCCTGCTCCGTGTTGATCCCCCACAGCGCTGCCTTGTCTACCCGCCCCGCCACAATCCCGTCCACCACCGTCATCGCTGTCAGCATGCTGTGGTCCTGATTGTTGTACTTATGCATGCCGTTTCGCCCGACCAGAAACAGATTCTCAAACCCGTCCGTCCACGCTCGCAGCTCGTCAAACCGGCTATACGTCCCGAAGTACGCCGGATACGTCTTCGGCACACGCACCACGTGCCCGTCCAGCACCGCCTCCGGATCGACGATGCCGATCTTCGCCAGCTCGGCGATCGCAAACCGCTTCAGCGCCTCGTCGTCCATCCGCCACAGATCGTCCGTGTCGTAGCAGAAGTATTCGAGCCCGATCCACACCTTTTCCGGGTCCGCCACCAGATGGGGACTCCAGTTGTTGAAGATCTGCAGCCGGCCAAGCAGGACATCCGGCTCCTGCACATAAATCCATGTATCCCGCAGCAGGCCCCCATCCGCCTCCCGAACCTTGAGCCGGTCGCAGAGGAGTCCCACCGTAATGAAGTCGCGATACTGCAGGCCCTCCGCAACCTCCCGCACGTCGGCCGGCACGGGGCAACCGCCACGCTCAAGCGCCCTCACCAGATCGCGCATCGGCATCGTCGAAAAGAAGTAATGCCCCGCAAACCTCTGCCGTTCGCCCCCCGCGTGCGTCGCTTGGACGGCCACCACCCGCCCCGCGCCGTCGGTCTCGACCGCCTCGACCCGCCAGCCCGTGCACACCTCTCCGCCAGCCTCGCGCACCAGCTCCGCCACATGCTCCCACATCTGCCCCGGCCCAAACTTCGGATACATAAACCGCTCAATCAGGCTCGTATCGGTCCCCTTCTGCGCCACGTCCAACCGCCCTGTCGCGCCGCCCCGAGCACCGCGTCCACGCCGCCGAGAGACCGTCTTCCGCACAAAGTGTTTCACCGCCACGGTCAGGCTCAGACCCTTGATCCGCTGCGCCCCCCACTCGGCCGAGATCTCCGAGCACGGAGTCCCCCACACCTTTTCCGTATAGCTCTTGAAAAACGTCCGGTAGAGCTCGCGGCCAAACCGGTTGATCAGAAAGTCCTCCAGACTGCGCTCCGGCTCGATCTTGCGCACCTTGGCCGCGAAGTAGCTTAGCCCCACGCGTAGCACTCGCACGGCGCCCAGGTTCCTCAGCGTGCGCGCCCCCAGCGAGATCGGATAGTCAAAGAACTTGCGCAAATAGTAGATCCGGCTCTTGCGGGGCCGAATCAGCATCACCAGGTCGGGATCGGCCGGCGCCCTCACCTCGACCACCGTCTCCGTATGCCCCGTCGCCTCCCCATCTACCTCGCCCGCCGGATCGGTCTCCTCCGTCTCTGTCACGACCGCGATCGGCGCTGTCCCCCGGATCGGCCCCGCGCCTCGCAGCACCGGCTCTTCCGGGAGCCGCGCCGGCACCTCCACCACCCGCGTCTTTCCCTGATACGCAATCTCCGTCGCGGAGGCGTCCTCAAGCTCCGGTGGCAGGAGATCCATCCACCACCGCATCACCCGGTCGCTTTTGGAAAAGAACCGGTGCCCCCCGATATCCATGCGGTTGCCCTTGTACCGGATCGTCCGCGAGATCCCCCCGATCTCGTCGCTCTGCTCCAGCACCACCGGCACAACGTCGGTCCGCCGCAACAGCTCCAGCGCGGCCGTCAAACCAGCCGGGCCCGCCCCAATAATCACCGCACGTCGCGCCATCAATCTCCCACGCCAATCTCCAAGTATACGATCGCGAGCAGACCGGCTGCCTTCCGGTCCTCGCTTGATACCATCGTCCACATGCCGAAACGTCTGTTCTGGTCTGCCTGGGCAGGCATCGTCTTCTGTGTCCTCTCTGCCTGCATCTTCACTCTGCATTTTCTGCAATATCGCTTCGGCGGATATGACCTCAGCCCCCTTATCGACAGCGGCTGGCGGGTCCTCCAGGGCCAGGCTCCCAACCGGGATTTCATCTGTACGTTTCCGCCCATCTTGTACGTCGGCGTCGCGCTTGCGTTCCGCATCCTCGGCGTACGCTGGCTCGCCCTCTCCGTCGCCTCTGCCCTCTACACCTCTGGCCTCATCCTGCTAGGCATGCGCATCCTTCTGCTTTTGCGCAAACGTCTCGGCGACGCTTCCGTCCTCCGCCTGTCCCTTGTCTTCGCCGTCCTCCAGCTGCTGCCCTACCTGGCGATCGGACACCCCTGGCACTCTTCCTGGACCGAAGCCGCCGACCTCTACGCTTTCGCCGCAACCTTCGCGCTGCTTGAGATCGACTCCCTCGCACGAGGCCACAGGGTGGAGCTCCTCGCCCACCTCTGCCTGGCCGAATCACTCATCCTGCTCGCCAAACCCAACACCGGCCTCCCCGCCCTCGCCTTCTGCACACTCGCCCTCTTGATCCGCAAAAACACGCGAGCAACAGCCCTGATCGCCGTCGGTGCAGCGCTCGGGCTCACCTCGATCCTTCTGCTCGGCGTCCACACCTCCCTTCTTCGGCAAGGTCAGGTGTACTCCCGACTCAGCTCCAGATTCGTTCCAAAGGGCTACCTCGAGGGCCTGATCTGGAACCGCGATCCCTACCTCGGAATGCTCAGGCTGACGTCGTATCTTGTCCTGTTTCCGGTTCTGGTGTGGGTCCTTTGGGTGACGGCGAGACACCTCTCGCGCGGCAAAGCGTCCGGCCTCCACGTCCTCGCCCTCGGCGGTTGCGTCGTCACTCTCGTGGGTCTGGGAACGAACACAGAATTCAGCCCCATGGACGCACCGTCGCTCCTGTTCGTTGCCGCGCTTCTAGCGTCCGTCACCTCCAGCCCGCGCCATGGCTCAGAGGCGCATACGTCTACGCGCTCTACTCCATGCTCATGACAGCGGCGTTCTTCTGCGCCACACGCGAACGCATGCAGACCGTCGGCGAGTGGGCCGAGGACAGATGCGGTCGCGCGCTCGAGCGCCGGTCCGATCCCTTCTTCGGAAGCTTCCATGCCTGCCCGCCATTTTTTTCCGTCCTCGACGAGACCGATAAGGTTGTCTCAGAGGCCCATGGAACGCCCGTGTTCTTCGGTCCCCGGATGGAATTCCTGTACGCACGAGATCGCCTCGCCTCGCCCAAAGGTCTCCCCGTCTGGTGGCATCCCGGCACCTCCTTTCCCGTCGGCGCTGAGCCCGCCATCTTCCAGGCGTGGAAGGGAAATCACTTCGGTCTGCTCATCTTCCTGCACAACGACCGAACCCGTGTGCCGCCCGTCATCCTCGATGCAATCGAACGCGATTACGTCGAAACGACAATCAGCCCACCCGACCCCGACGCTCTCGACGACGCGAAGATCGACGTCTACATACCCCGCAAACAGTAGCGAAACATCGCTCCTGAATCTCACCCAACGGGACCGTCGACGCTCTCCGGCGCCTTGCGGTCCTCTCTGGGACATCTGGATCTTCGTGGGAAGTGCTTGCCGCGGCTTCGAGTGCGCCTACATCCCCTCCCGTTCCGCGTAGTCGACCGTGTGTGGACGATACGCAGCCGTGTGTCCCATCCGAATCGGATAGTTGCACAACGCGCATCGCAGAGGTTGGTGTTCGGGATCGGCGGCGATATGGTACTTCGCTCGGCAGCCTGGGCAAAGGTGTTCAGTGGTCTTCATGGTAAGGACAACGTAGCAGAGCGCGCGCCGCACAAACGATGACGCGTTGGGGTGACTGCTCTACATCCTCCGTACTTCGGAGATCCCCAGCAGTACCCAGACCCTGGTTATACTGAAGCTCGATTGGGGAGCAAGGGTGATCGATGTCTTTTAGATGGAGCAAGCTGGCGTTCTGCGCCGTGGTAACCGGTCTCAGCATTGCCTCGGCCAGCGGTGCAGATCGCGACAGCCGCGATAGCCACGACAGGCCAGATAGCCGAGACATTCAGGAACACGGGCCGAGGCCGACCTCCGCCGAAGCGCAGCCGAGCACCGACGCTCTCCCACCCGACTCCACCACCGATGGATCTGTCACCGTTGTTGGCGGCCAGCGCATCGCGTACCGAGCCGTCGCCGGCATCCTCACCGTCGGCGCCACCGACCAGGAAGACGCGTCGATCGGCTTTGACGGCCGGCTCCTCCCAGACTCCGGCACCAAGCCGCCTGACAAGGACAAGCCCGAGAACGCGCCCGCCACGGCGCGCATGTTCTATACCGCCTACTTCCGTACCGCTGGCGGGCCGGGCGCCGCGCCTGACCCAGCGCGCCCCGTCACCTTTCTCTACAACGGCGGCCCCGGCTCCTCCACGATGTGGCTCCACATGGGCTCCTTCGGCCCCAAACGCGTGGTCACCACCGACGCCCAGCACGACACCGCCGCACCCTACCGCATCGTCGAAAACCAGTACAGCCTGCTGGACGCGAGCGACCTCGTCTTTATCGACGCGCCCGGCACCGGCCTGAGCCGCATTCTCGGCAAAGACAAGGAAAAGGCCTTCTGGGGAACGGACCAGGACGCGCACGCGTTTGACCGGTTTATCCGCCGCTTCCTCTCCAAATACAACCGCTGGAACTCGCCCAAGTACCTCTTTGGCGAGAGCTATGGAACCACCCGCTCCGCCGTCGTCTCGAATCTGCTTCAGAACGTCGACCTGAACGGCGTCATGCTCCTGAGCCAGATTCTCTCGTTCGACAACACCGCCGACGGCCCCGAAGCCAACCCCGGGACGGATCTCGGCTACATCAGCAGCCTCCCCTCCTTCGCGGCCACGGCCTGGTACCACCACAAGATCCCCGGCCAGACTGCCGGCCAAACTGCCGACCTCGCACCCGTGCTCAGGCAGGCCGAAGAGTACGCTCTCGGCGAGTACGCGAGCGCCCTCCTTCTCGGCTCGGACCTGCCCGAAGCTCGCAAGCGCGCCGTGGCCGAGAAGCTCACCAGCTTCACCGGAATCCCCGCCGATTACTGGATGCGCGCCGACCTCCGCGTCTCCGGCGCCCAGTTCGCCCGCGAACTCCAACTCTCCGAAGGCCTGACGACCGGACGTCTCGACTCGCGCTACCAGGGACCACCGATGCGACCGCTCAACGCCGAGACCGACTACGACCCGTTCACCAACGCCATCGGATCGGCCTACACCGCTGCCATCAACACCTACGTTCGCCAGGACCTCAAGTTCGGCGAGCAGATGACCTACAAGCCGAGCGCGTATGGCGATCCGGGCTTCAGCTGGGAGCTCCGCCACCGGCTTCCGCTCGACGGCAGTCGCCCCGATACAAGCGTCAACGTCATGCACGACCTCGCGAGCACAATGAAGCGCAACCCCAAGATGCGGGTGATGCTGATGGGCGGATACTTCGACCTCGGCACGCTCTACTTCGGCTCGGAGTACGAGATGAAGCACCTGCCGATCCCCCGCGCGCTCGAGAGCAACATCTCCTTCCACTTCTTCCCGACCGGACACATGGTCTACATCAACGAAGACGCCCTGCGCGGCATGCACGACTACGCCGCTGCCTTTATCCGGGAGACCCAAACCGGCCGCTAGAGCGGTTTTCCTGTTGCTGGGAGTCGGATAGAGTGTGGGGGTGCCGTTTTCATTGGGGAAAACGGCCATGAGACCTGTGTCTTCGCTATAGACCTGCAGGAAAACCGCTCTAGTCTAAAGGCCCATCTGCTCCAGGGCGCCTGACATCCGGCCCACCACGGCCGCCCACGTATAGCGCTCGAGCACGATCTCCCGCCCGCGCGCGCCCATTTCGGCCAGCCGCTCCGGATCTTGCAAGAGCGCCACCAGCTTCGCGGCCAGCTCCTCGGCGTTTCCCTTGGCTACCGTGTCCCCGTTCACCCCTGGCGTCACTGTCTCGCCCAGCGCCCAATCCGCGGTCACCAGGCAGGGCAGACCGTAGAGCATGGCTTCCAGCGGAGCGATGCCGAACGGCTCATAGAGCGACGGCAAGACAAACAGGGAAGCCGACCGGAAGAGCGCCTCCAACTCCGACCTCTGCGATGGGTCGCTCTTGCGTAGGAAGCCGTGGTGTACCACGCCAGCCGCCGCCGTCTCCGCCGGTCGTGCGGGCCCAGCGACATGCAACTCGGCCCCTGGAAGCGCCTCCCGCACCCGCTCCCACGCCCGCAAGAGTACATCGCCGCCTTTGCGCTGAAACTCCGCCCCCAGGAACAGCACGCGCGCCCGACTGTAATCCTTATCCGGCGCCGGCGGGGCGGGGATCTCGTCCAGATTGACCGCGCCTCCCACGTTGAAGACGCGCTCGGCCGGCACGTGGAAATCGCGAATAAACGACTGACGGAGGTACTCCGACATCGTGAAAACGGCCGCCATCTCGTTGGACACTGCCTCCTCATACCGCAGCGCCTCGTCGATTCTGCCCGTAGAAACGCCCGCGAGGCCGAATCCGCTCCGAACCAGCTCCGGCAGATTGCCGTCGTGGTAGGAGATCGCCTTTCGTCCCGGAAACGCTTCGGCGAGCGAGTACATCGATCCCAGCTGAAACACCACGGGGCTCTCCACCGGGATCTTCGCCGCTGCCCGGGTCAGAGCCCGACGGTACGCCGGATCAAAGAAGAAGTGCTTTCGCCACACCGCCCGATCGCGTCGGAAGTTCTTGGCCAGAAGCAATGCCTTTTGGATCGGCGGCAGCTCCACCCCAACCGCCCGGTCCAGCAAACCACCGTTTTCCATGGCCCGGAACAGCCGCGCGGCACTTCCCGACCACGTCTTCGCCGCATACGGGTCCGACCCGACCGAACCTCCGACGATGGCTGTGATCTCGCGCATACGGCTCCCAAGCTAGCACACGGCCAGCTAGCGTCTGGAAAACATTTCCGCAGATAATGTTAGCCAGGTGGACCCACATATCAGCTGGCAAGCCCAACTCTACAGAAGCGCCCCGAGCCTGGACGCGACCCCGCCAACGAGGTCGCGTCCAGGCTCGACTTTTTTGCCGCGGCCTGTCTCTGCCGCCCCGATCCGCCCCGCTTACAACCGATCCGGCCGATCCCCACTCTGACAGGGTTGCCTCGTTCGGGCGCCAAACCATGAACCTAAAAGCAATTCCCGACCTCTTCAAACGCAGCCTCACGGACTGGAACGACGACAACTGCACCCGTCTCGGGGCGTCGCTCGCCTTCTACACCATCATGTCCATCTCTCCTCTGGTGCTCTTCGTGATCGCGATTGTGTCGATCTTCCTCAGCCGATCCACGGCGCAGGCAGAGCTGCTCAATGAGGTGCAGGCCACCATCGGCCCCCAGGGTCGCACCGCCGTCCAATCTATGCTTGCCGGCAGCGAAAAAGCGTCGGCCGGCATCTTCGCCACCCTCATCGGCATTGCCACCCTGCTCTACGGCGCCTCGTACGTCTTCGGCGAGCTTCGATCTGCTCTCAACACGATCTGGGGCGCCACCCCCAAGCAGAGTTCCGGTGTCGTAGCCTACCTCCGCGAACGCTTTTTTTCCTTCGGCATGGTGCTTAGTGTCGGGTTCCTCTTGCTGGCATCGCTGCTTGTTAGCACGGCTCTGGCGGTGATTTCAAAGTTCGCCGCCGAACATCTGCCCATTCCTGCGTCGGTCCTCGCGGTCGCTAACTTCCTGATTTCTTTCTTCGGCATCGCGTTGCTCTTCGGCCTCATCTTCAAGTATGTCCCCGAGACCAAAGTCGAGTGGGCGGACGTCCGTCTGGGCGCCCTCGCGACCGCACTCCTGTTTACGATCGGCAAATCCCTCCTCGGTCTGTATCTCGGCAAGGCCAGCCCAGGATCGGCCTACGGCGCCGCCGGATCGCTCGTTGTGCTTGTTCTCTGGGTCTACTACTCGGCGCAAATCTTCTACTTCGGCGCGGAGTTCACCCACATTTACTCTCTTTTCAGGAACGGCACGCTCCCTCCGCCCGGCTCTGCATCGAAGTCTCTAAACCCTCCGCAACAGGCAAGGTGATCGATGCTGTCGAAGTTCTGGGATCCACGTGCTGCCCGCGTCTTCTTCACCGCTCTGATCTTTGTCGTGGTGCTTGCATTTCTCCATGCGGCCCGCGAGACCCTCACGCTCTTCCTCTTCGCTATCCTCTTCGCCTACTTTGTCGAGCCTCTGGTCGCTCGCCTGCAGGTCCGACTGCGCGGCCGAATCAAGGCCATCGCGGTCGTCTACCTGCTCCTGATCGGCGTTCTGGTCGGGCTCGGCTTCGTGGTCGGTCCGAAGATCGCCGAGGAAGGCCGATCGCTCGTCGCCAGCCTCCCCGCTCTGATCGACCAGATTGCCTCGGGCCAACTGATCGCGCGCATGGGAACCCATCACGGCTGGACCGAGGCACGCCAGCAGCAAGTGCAGGAGTTCTTTCTCTCGCATCGCAGCGAAATCTTGAACTACGGACGCATGGCCGCCGCCAAGCTCGCGGCCCCCGCCGAGCATATCTGGTGGCTCATCCTGATTCCCATCCTCAGCCTGTTCTTCCTGAAAGATGGCCACGAGATCGCCGATAGCCTCGTCAACTTCGGCAACGACCGCGAGCAAAGAAGAACTCTCGCCGGCATCGCAGGAGATGTCAACATTATGCTCGGCAGCTACATCCGATCGCAGCTGATCCTCGCGTCGATGACCCTCGTGACCTATACCGTCGTCCTTAGCCTGATGCGCGTGCCGTACGCCTTTATTCTTGGACCGCTGGCCGGCCTCTTTGAGTTCGTTCCGGTCGTCGGTCCCGCCGTCGCCGCGCTCGCGGTCATCGTCATCGCCGTCCTGTCGGGCTACTCTCATATCGTCTTTCTCTTGATCTTTCTCGGAGCTTGGCGCCTCTTGCAGGACTACGTCAACGCCCCTCGCATCATGGGCAAATCGCTGGAGATCTCCCCGCTCGCCCAGATCTTCGGCGTCCTCGCCGGCGGCGAGATCGGCGGGGTCGTCGGTGCGCTCATCTCTGTGCCGGTCATCGCCATCCTGCGCATCCTCTGGAGACGCATGAGCAGCCCACAGAGCGCGGACGCCCCTGCCACCTCCACCCTACCCGGGGCCGCGCCGCATCCAGAAAGCATCTCCGCGCTGGAGGCCGGAGCGGGAGTTCGTCCCTAGGGCTTCTCCTGTCCGTCTACTCCCACGCGACGGTCGATGTTCCCGCGTGATCGAACTCGACTGACCGCGTATCGCCGCGGCTGTCCAACCGCATCGAGGCGCCGTTCACCGTCACGCGTCCGGCCCGGCTGAAGCGAAGCCGTACCGTCACCGGCGCCGGGTCTCCTGAGATCTTGAGTACGTTGCCCTTGCGCTCAAGCTTTCGACCCTCAAAATCGGTGATCGTCGTCGTCCCGTCCGCACCCGAGTTCCCGAAGACCTCGTACACGCGCCGCTGATCCATCGACTTCACGCCCGTGTTGCCGATCTCGCTCGCCGGCACCAGCGTCATCACATCCTCGGGGATCTTGGGGATCACCGCACCGGACCGTACAAAGACCGGCGCCAGGTCCATCGGCGCATCCACCACCAACGTCTGCCCGCCGCTTGTCTCCACCCCCGTCCAGAGATCGATCCACCGGCCAACCGGCAGGTACACCGGCCGCTGAGTTCCCTCGTCCACCACCGGCGCGACCAGGAAATCCGGACCAAACATATACTCCGCCGGAGCGACTCGCGCCTTGGCGTCGTTCTGGTACAGCAGCGGCAAGGCCCGCAGGATCGGCATCCCCGTCCGCGCCGACTCCTGCGCCGCCGCGTACCGGTACGGAAACAAACTCATATGCAGCACCGCATACTTCCGATACAGGTCGAGCGCTCTTGTTCCGCCGGTTGCCGCATCCCACTTCCACGGCGGCAGATTGGTCTGGGATAGGAGTTCCATCGTCGGCGAGAACGCCGCAAACTCGGTCCATCGCATCAGCAGACGCGGGTCCGGGCCGCCCGGCATCGCGATGTACCCGCCCAGGTCCGCCGTCCACAGCGGCATGCCGCTCATCCCCGCGTTCAGGCCCGCCGTCACCACCGTCGGCAGACCGTTCTCGCGGCTAAAGCTCGATTCGTTGTCGCCCGCCCACAAAAATCCTAGACCGTTCGCCCCCGTGGTCGTGCTTCGCGCCAGAACGACGCCATTGCCCTTCAGATCCTTCGCGATCAGCTCCTCTACCGCGTTCTGATACAGCAGAGCGTACCGGTTCCGCATCAGCTCCTTGCTTGTTCCATCGGCAAAGGTCACATCCCCGAGGAAGTTCCCCTCTGCGTCATCATCCTTGAAGCCGTCCGCCCCGGCCCGGATCGCCTGCCGCACTTGATTCTGCCACCATGCCTTCGCCTGCACATTGGTGAAGTCGATCAGCGATCCCAACCCCTTCCACCAACGCCCGACGTACGGTGTTCCATCCGGCCGCTTCACAAAGAAGCCATGCTGCGCGGCCTCATCGTAGATCTCGGAATGGGGCGCAATCTTTCCGGCGAACCCCGGCTCGCCCGGCGGATCGGTCTGCGTGTTGATCCACGGCGTATGCCAAAGCACAAGTTTGTAGCCGGCCTCGTGCAGATGCTTCACCATGGCGGGCGCATCCGAGAATTGCTTTGGATTAAATTTGTAACTGTTACAGGACGTCTCCCACGGTGAGTCGATCAGGATCACGCTCGCCGGTAGACCCAGCTCCCGCCCTCGATCCACATCCTCCCGCACCTCCGCGTCATCCTTGTAGAAGTCGCGTCCCATCCACGGCGCAAAGGCCCAGTACGGCGGCACGATCGCTCGCTGCGTCAGACCGGTGAACTGTTCCAGGATCTTCGGAAACTCGGGGCCGCGAAACAGAACAACCCGCAGCTTCTCCGCCGGAACGGTCACGATCACGTCCGTCGAGCTGGTCGCGTTCATGTCAAACGTGGCGTCGGCCGTCGTGTCCACCCAGACGCCGTAGCCGGTCGTGCTCATCCAGAACGGAGCCGGCTTGTAACTCGATCCACCCTTCGCGTACGCGTTGTCCACGGAAGCGTTGCGCACCGTCGTCCGCGCATGATTCAGCGTGTTGAAGCGCTCCCCAAAGCCGTAGTAGTCGGCGCGGTCGGACAGAGAGAACTGCCACTCTCCTACCGAGTAGGCGACGCTGGTCACCTCCACCACGCCCGGCCCAAGCTCGCGCAGATGCAACTTGCTGGTCGGCACCGGATCGCCGTTGAAGTCGAAGTGGTGCAAGAAGAGATCGCGTGCCGGGCTTCCAGCCGATCCCGCCAGAGCAAACGCCAGCGAATCGTTATCTTTGCGCACAAACCCGGCAACCGGAGCTTCCGAGCGGCGGACCGCAGGGCTCCCCGGATCCGACCCAGCACCCACACTCGGCGCCTGCGCGCCCACCTGCGGCCCGACCTGCGCCCCCGCCGGTAAGAAACCCGACATCCCCACGAAAAACAAACACATCCACAGCAGAGGCACTGCTCTAGAAATCGCCCTCTTCAAAGCCGTACCGTCCCTCGCAAGCAAATAGAAAAAGCCTGCAGACTAAGTGTCTGCAGGCCCATTCTAGAGCAGATCTCGCCGCAGCCTTAGAACGGCCGCGGTCCACCACCGCCGCCATACATGTGCTGCACACCGACGTTATAGCCCCGGCGGAATCCGTCGCGATAATCATGACGGAGATTGCGCGGAACGTTGGGGTGA
Source organism: Acidobacteriaceae bacterium (assembly GCA_965277145.1). Taxonomy (GTDB): domain Bacteria; phylum Acidobacteriota; class Terriglobia; order Terriglobales; family Acidobacteriaceae; genus Edaphobacter. The sequence continues at coordinate 3,072,189 of OZ255717.1, read as the reverse complement.
CGGAACTCATCGCGGTTGTTTACGTTGGGGCGACGGTGATTTTCGAAGTCTTTCCGGGCGCCTTCAATGCCGTCGTGGAAGCCCTGACGCTGCACGTCGCGATACTCCTGCGGAGGGGCGTCCCAGCCACTGCGGTCCTGCCCGTAGCCGCCCCGGTCCTGTCCGTAACCACCACCCGGCGGCGGTCCGCCCTGCGGTGGTCCATACTGCGCATGTGCAACGGCCGAGCCGCCGATCAAGGCAAGTGTAAGTGCCAGTGTCGATGCTGTCTTTTTTGCTGCCAGAGTTGCTATTTTCATTGTCGTACCCTCAGTTCCCTAAACCCGCATCTGGAAAATAGGACGCGGTGCACGCGGGAGCCGTTGCACTTGGGCCCGGCCCCGCCCCACCAAAGGTACTGGTTGAGCGGTACTCAGCAGTTACATATTCGTCTGCCCGCCGCGCATGGACTCGTTGAACGACGGCTTCAAGGAAAGCAGGACCTCCTGCATCTCCGCGGTGTACTTCGGCCGATCGGCCACTAACAGCTCCGTCGCCGCCCCAAACTCCCCATCGCCGACAAGGTTGACTAGCTTGCCCGCAGCCATCTGTTGCACGCTCTTCCCCAGCTCCGCCACCGTCGTGTTCAGATACTGCGCATCCCGCGGGTCGAGCAGCCACACCGGCTCACCGCCGCCCAGCACCCCCGAGATCCAGAACGCCTTTGCCGCCAGATACTCGGTCCTCTGCGTCTCTGTCGTGTCGTTGAAGATAAACCTGTTCTGCTTTGCGCTGAAGTAGCGCGTCGTCACCGGCACGGGCTGGCGATTGCCGCTCTTCACCAGCTCCAGCTGCCCCTGGTCCATCGTCTTTCGCACGGCGTTGTAAATAAATCCCTCGGCAAACGGCTGCTCCATCGCGGCCACCACATCTTTGAACGTCTGCGTCATCGCCGCCGCAACCTTGGCATGCAACGGACTCTGCTCCCCATCGGCCAGCCAGACCTCGCCGTGCACAAGAAACGTGTCCGCGCCCGAGGTCGACGCGTGAAACGGCCATCCAAACTTCCGAAACTCGAGCGGCAGACCGCTGATCGAAACGTAACAATCCGGTCGAGGATTCCGGAGCCGCATCGACGTCTCCCGCAGATAGCGGGCAAGCTCCTCCCCGAGCGCCGGCCGAGCTTCAAGATCGAGCCCCGCACTCAGCTCCAGCATCTGCGTGCGCTCCGGAGCACCCACGCGCGCCATCTGAAACCGCACCGTCTCGTCCCCGGAAAAGTCCTGCCCCGCCTCCGTGTGCGTCACCTGGAGCCCGGCAACCTTCGCCGCTGCCTCGATCTTCCCCGCCAACCCTGCTTCCACTCCCGTTGCCATCTGCCGTTGTCCCTCTCCGTTGCCAACCTCTCCACATTCTACGTTTGCAGCTCACTCGCGCTACCCTGAGGCCTATGTTTCAACCCACTCCCCAGACCACCGACCTTACCACTCTCGCCACCGAGGCCATCAACCCCCGATCGGCAGACATCGACCAGATCCCCACGCTCCAGATGCTCGAGATCATCAACGACGAAGACGCGACCGTCGCCGCCGCCGTTCGCGCCGAACTCCCCCACATTGCCGCGGCAGTGGACCTCATCGCCGACCGCTTCCGTCGCGGCGGCCGCCTGTTCTACGTCGGCGCCGGAACCAGCGGGCGCCTCGGCGTGCTCGATGCCAGCGAGTGCCCGCCCACATTTTCGGTCCCGCCCGATCTCTTTCACGCCGTCATCGCCGGGGGCGACACCGCCCTCCGCACCTCGATCGAAGTCTCCGAAGACTCGGCCGAACTCGGCGCCCACGACCTCCAGGCCGCCGGCTTCGGGCACGCACTCACAGGCAAAACAGAGGACACCCTCGTCGGCATCGCCGCCAGCGGCCGAACCCCGTACGTCCTCGGCGCGCTCCGGCACGCGCGGGCCATCGGCGCCCTCACCATCGCCCTCACGTGCACGCCCAGATCGCCCATGGCCGAGATCGCCGAGATCGCCATCACGCCCCTTACCGGCCCCGAAGTCCTCACCGGAAGCACGCGCCTCAAAGCCGGCACCGCGACCAAGCTCGTCCTCAACATGCTCTCGACCGGCGTCATGATCCGCTCCGGAGCCGTCTTCGGCAACCTGATGGTCAACGTCCAACCCACCAACGCCAAGCTCGTGGATCGCGCCGAACGCATCATCGAGAGCGCTGGGAGGTGCGACCGCGCAACCGCCCACACTCTGCTCAGCGACGCCGGGGACGTCAAGCTCGCCATCCTCATGGCCCGCCTCCAGATCCCGCTCGCCGACGCCCGCGCCCGCCTTTCGGACGCAGACGGCGACCTCCGCGCAGCCCTCGGCGAACCGGCGGCCCACAGCTCGCGGCCGTCCACCTAAACCCCGCTGTGCTATCCTCATTAGGTCGAGGAGAGCGCCCACCCGTGCTCTCCCATGTCTGCTTGCATCGCCTGCGCGAACCTCCCCGGGCTCAGACGCAAGTCAGCCACCACGACATACATACGCACTATCAGGATCGGAGCAGGTTATGGCACAGAAGTGTGAACTTTGCGGCAAAGGACCACAGTTCGGCAACAACATCTCGCATGCGCACAACACGACGCGTCGGCGCTGGAACGTCAACCTCCAGGCCGTCAAGGCGCTCGTCAACGGCGCGAGCAAGCGCATGCGCGTCTGCACCAGCTGCATCAAGGCCGGCAAGATCATCAAAGCCGCCTAGCTTCCACTAAAGTTTATTGGAACAAACAGAGAGCCCCGATCCTAAACGGTCGGGGCTCTCTATGCGATGCTCACTTCGGCTGCTTGTGCTTTCTACTTCTCACCCTGCTTCTGAAAGCCAAGCGAAGCGCTGTTGATGCAGTACCGCAGACCGCTCGGCTTGGGACCATCGGGAAACACGTGCCCCAGGTGCCCGCCGCAGGTCGCACACGTCACCTCGACCCGCCGCATCCCGTGCGAAACATCCTCGTGCGCCTCGATCGCGTCCGAGCTCACCGGGTGCCAGAAGCTCGGCCAACCCGAGCCTGAATCGAACTTTTTGTCGGACGAAAACAGCGGCGCATCGCACGCCCCGCAGTGATACATCCCGTCCTCGTGATTGCTGTTCAGAGCGCCTGCCCACGCCCGCTCCGTGCCCTTTTGCCGCAAAATCTGGAACTGCTCGGGGGTCAAAAGCTCTCGCCACTCCGCGTCCGTCTTCTGAACTTTCTGCTTCGTTACCGCTGCCGTCGACGTCTCTGCCATTTCGTTCGCTCCTAATATGCTCCACATATTTAGATGCTCGAGAGCCCCAAGCGCTTCGTCCCGTCCGAGCCTCAGCCATCCACTCAAGCCTCCGCCGACACCTTCGCGATCACCTCAATCTCCACCAGGGCGTCCTTCGGCAACGCCGCCACCTCGACCGTCGACCGCGCCGGCGGGACCACGCCAGCCGGTGCAAAGTAGCTCGCATACACCTCGTTCATCGCCGCGAAATCCCTCATATTCTTCAGGTAAACCGTCGTCTTCACCACGTCCACCATGTCGATCCCCGCCGCCGCCAGCACGGCCTTCAGGTTCTCAAGCACACGCACGGTCTGCTCCGTGATGCCGCCCGGCACCAGCACCCCTGTCGCCGGATCAAGCGCCACCTGCCCTGACGTATACAACGTATCGCCGACCCGCACCGCCTGCGAGTACGGCCCGATCGCCGCAGGCGCCTCTTTTGTACTCACCGCCGACTTCGTCTGACTCATGCACTTGATTGTTGCCGGTCCCACCGCGTTGCGCAAGCGCGCACACCCTCAGATTGGCGGCGCTGATTCAACCTCGATCCGGCTGTTCGCGGTGCAGCTCCCGCTCCACAATCGAAAGGGATCGGCGCTTCATCTGCAGATACATCCGCCCCAGGTACTCGCCGATGATCCCCAGCAAGAGAGCGTTAATCCCCAACGAAAACAGGATCAGCACCGTCGTGGTCGTAAACCCTGCCGGCGCCCGAAACCCCGCCGTAAAGTACGCGATCACATAGCCAAAGATCGCCACCACGGTAATCGCCGACACCAGCATCCCCACGTACGTCGCCATCCGCAACGGCACCACCGACTGATTCACAATGCCGTCCAGCGCGAGCATGATGTTGTCGTAAAACGAAAACTTCGACTCACCCAGCGCGCGCGCCCTTCGCGCATAATCCACGCCCGTCTGCTGAAATCCCAGCGTCGCAATCGTCCCGCGGAGGTACGGCCTGGGCTCGTCGATGTGCCGGAGCTCTTCGATCACACGCCGGCTCACCAGCCGGAAATCGCCCGCATCGCGCGGGATCGGATCCTCCGACAAGAAGTCGACCAGCCAGTAAAACACTCGGCGCGCGAGGCTCCACCGGCGCGCCTCCAGACGCGACTTGCGCACGCCATACACCACATCCGAGCCCGCCCGCCAATGCGTCAGGAAGACCGGAATCAGCTCCGGCGGGTCCTGCAGATCGCAGTCCAACTGGATCGCCGCCGCACCCTCCGATCGCAGATATGCCGTCAAAATCGATCGCTGGTACCCAAAGTTGCGCGAAAACCGAAACGCCCGCACCCGCCGGTCCACCTGCGCAAGATCCCGCAAAATCTGCGGCGTCCGGTCGGCTGAGTGATTGTCGGTAAACACAAACTCAAACATGTACTCATCCCGCAAACCGTCGAGGACGCGACACACCGCCTCGTAGAACAGCACGATGTTGGCTTCTTCATTGAAGACCGGAACCACCAGCGAGATCAGCGGCTTGTCGCCCGTCTGCTCTCCGGCTCTGCGGGCGATGTCCATCAGGACGCCTCGCGCACAAACGCCTCGAGATCCGGCGCGCAATCGCGCAGACTCTCGCCCAACGTCCGCATCGCAATCTCCGGTCGATCTCGCCGCAGCTTCTCGGTCCGCAAGCCTGCCCGGAGCGGCCGCGGCGCACGCTGCCCTAGCTCCGCTGTCGCGACACCCTCCAGCAGATCCGCGTTGAGATCCAACAAACGCGCAATCTCCCGCGCAAACTCCAACCGCCCGAACAGCTGCGGTCCGCAGACATGGTAGGTCCCCGTCGCACCCGCCGCCACCAGAGCACACGCCGCCCGGACAAAATCGCGGTTGTACGTCGGCGTCGAGATCTGGTCAGCCGGAACCCGCATCCGCCGCCCCGCCCGTAGATTCCGCACGACACTGTAGAGGTAGTTCTTGGCCTGGGCGTCCGGACCATACACCACCGTCGTCCGCAGGATCAGCGCCTCCGGGTGCTCCGCCAGCACCCTCTCCTCGCCGGCCAACTTGCTCTGCCCATACACGCTCAGCGGATGGGTCTGGTCCTCCTCGATGTACGGTCCGGGACGATCGTCCGAACCGTCAAAGACATACTCGGTCGACACATACACGAACGGAACCCGCCGGTTCCACGCATACCCTGCCAGACACCCCGGCCCGCGCGCGTTGGTGCGGAACGCCGCCTCGGGCACATCTTCACACGCCTCGACGTTGGTCATCCCGCCGATACAAAATACCCGGTCCGGCCGCACCTCCGCCAACCTCTGCTCTGCCTCCGCGACACCTCCGAGTGCCGCCAGATCGAGCTCCAGGCCTGAACTCGCCCGAGCCCCGCCGGACCGGGTTGTCACTGCCGTATGCTCGTCCCCAAGCGCTCGCAGGATCTGCGCCCCCACTTGCCCGCTCGCGCCGACCAGCAGCGTCAGGCCGGACAGTCCGGACAGTCCGGACAGGTCTGACGGGCCGGACATGCGCACCGGCAAGTCAGACGCACCAGAGCCGCTCAGCATGGACACCCGCATCGGCAGATCTCATCGCGCTTAATCTCATCGGCCTTAATCTCATGGCCCTTAGGGGATGTGCGCCGGGACGTCAGGCTCACCCCTGGCGACCATCGTCAACCGTTCCACCCCGCGGCGAGACATACCGGAAGGGCGTTTCATACTCGGCCAGTGTCGGAAACCCGGCGTCCCGCGCGGACACAATCGGCTTCTCGCCCGGCCACACCGCCCCAAACGAGTCCCAGTGCACACCGGCATCGCGCGCCGGATCGTGCTCCGTCGTCACGTGGTACACCACCACCGACGGAGCCTCCTGCACGTAGAATCCATGCGCGATTCCGCTCGGCAGATAGATCGCATTGTTTGCCTCGCTGGTCAGCTCATAGACCTCGTGCTCGCCAAAGGTGGGGGACCCGGCCCGCAGATCCAGCGCCACGTCTGAGATCGACCCGGCCAGGCAGTACACCAGCTTGGCATGATCGCTCGGCGGCGCCTGAAAGTGCATCCCGCGCAACACATTCTCTTCCGAAGTCGTATAAAACACCTCGGCAAAGTCAGACCGGAGACCATGCGCCGCAAACGCCGATCGCTGGATCGCCTTTACCAACGAACCGCGATGGTCCGAAAACTTCGGAAACTCCACAACGAAGCACCCCGGCAACCGAGCTTCGCGAAATCGCAGCTCACGCGTTGGCGGCGTGCTCTCGAGGGGAAGGGAATCGATCGGGATTGCGAAGCCGGCGGCCATTGACCCTGCACAGGTGCGTAGATTCGGAACAGCTGGTAACAACATTCTACGTGACTTTGGTGTCACCGATGAGCTGAGGCTATCACAAACGCCACCCCCACTCACGCTGCCACCCACCCGTGCCAAAGCAGAAGGCCCGAACCATTTGGCCCGAGCCTTCTTCTTTCGCCCGCAAACGGGGCACGCCAGGCCTAGAGCCTACTGGACCGCGGTCGGCGTCGCGGCAAACACCACAAACTGCGTCTCCGTGCCCACGAGCGTTCCAGCCGACGTCACCTGCCCGCCAAAGATAGAGTTCAACGCGCTCGCACCCGCAGCATCGATCGACACCGAGATGCCGCTCAGATTCGCCACGCCGGACCCCGGCATCGCGGTGAACATGAAGCTCGATGTCGCCTGCAGATCAAACAGCACCACCCGGCCATACACCGTGTCGTTCACCACAAACAAGGCGCTGATCATCGGGTGCGAGGTGTTGGTCGTGTCGATGATGAAGTCCTGCACACGTACGGTCTGCCCCGCGCCCGTAATCACGTAGCCGCCGGAGTGAAAGATCTCACCGGCTTTGGTGCTCGTATTCAGGGCGCCGCCCACCTCGGTGAACGTGGTTCCGGCGGACGTAACCGTGTTGCCGCTCAGGTCCGTCAGGGTCGCGCCCGAACGAACGAGTGAATCAAGAAACGTCTGGCTGATGTTGACGGTTGTGCGGCCAAAAGCCACATTCTGCGTCTGCTGCTGCGCATGGGCAGCAACCGAGGCGCCGGCAACGGCGAGGACGACGACAAGCTTTCCGAAGAGAGTTTTCATAAGGTTCTCCGCATGGATCCTGGGACGATCGACGCTGGGGTAAGTGCACAGAACGGCTTCACAGGAGGTCTGGAAGTTCGAAATCCGTGCAGGCAAAGGTTGGACAGGCGATGGCAAGAGAGATCGAACGCAACTTCGGGAGAAGTCCCGCTCAGGCCTCCTGGCGGGTCCAGAGAGCTCTGCGGCGGCAGTACCCTCCCACTTCATTTATAACAGGGAGGCTCGATGGGGCCGCCCGCGACCGATATCCAGCCCACGCCCGACGGTGGGAGCGGCGGCGCAAAACGACGTTCCCGTGCAAGGAGTATCGTCCTCGTACCGGTCCAAACGCAGCCCACCGCCAACCTCTACCGACCTCCACGGATCTCCCCACTTCCCAGCCAGACAGGAGCACAACGATGCCGAACTCCCGCTTGCGCTTCGCCATCCTGGGCTTCGGCCACCACGCCCTGCGCCGCCTCGTGCCCGCCTTCCGGCACTCCGAACACACCGTTCTGCAGGGTGCGTGGCGCCGGGATACCTCCGCTCTGGCACGCGACTGCGCCGACCACAACATCCCCCTGGCCTTCCCGACGAAAGAAGATCTCTGCGCCTCGGCCGAGATCGACGCCGTCTTCATCACCTCGCCCGACGCGCTCCACTGCGAAGATGCCTTGCTCACCTTTGCGCACGGCAAGGCGGTTCTCTGCGAAAAGCCGCTCAGCATGAACGCCGCCGAGGCCGAAACCATGGTCGCCGCCGCCGAACACGCCCACGCGCTCTTCGGCGTCGCCCAGAACTTCCGCTACAACCGGAGCCTCGAGTGGATCGCCGAACAGATCCAGGCCGGCCGCATCGGCGACCCGCAACTCGCCCTCGCGCAGTTCTGCTACCCCGCCGACCGGGCCCCACGCACCTGGATCGCCGACCCATCGCTCGCCTGCGGCGGCCCCATCGGCGACGTCGGCGTCCACTGTATCGACGCCCTCCGCTTTGTGCTCGAGCGGGAGGTCCTCGAAGTCCGCACCCTCGCCCGCCACGACGCCCAGAACAGCCATCCGGGCGCCGTCGAAGCCGTCGCCTCGCTCCAACTCAAGATGTCCGGCGACATCCTCTCAGACGTCACCGTCAGCGCCCGCGCGAGTTACCGGACCCTCCTCGAAGTCTCCGGCACCGACGGCGTCCTCACGGCTGAAAACGCCTTCAACGTCGAGCGTTCCTCCGAACTCTCGCTGCAGCGGTCCGGAGATCTGATCGAGCGCCTCACCGTCTCGAACGCCGACGGCTACACTCGCATGCTCGACAGCTTCGCCGAGGCCGCCCGCGGTGAGACCAACTTCCGCGCGTCCGGCGCCGACGGTCTCCAGAACATGCGCATCCTCGACGCCGCTTACCGGAGCTGGAACACCGGCCAGGCAGAGACCGTCTCGCCCCGCCACAGCGGACGATCTCCGGCGCAGCCAACAATCCAGGAGCTAGACTAAAACGCATGACACCGCTCGGAATCGCAGGCGGTCTAGCATTGGGGCTCGTCATCGGCGGGATATCGGGGATGATCGGGATCGGGGGCGGAGCGTTCCTGATCCCCGCGCTCATTCTTTTCTATGGCATGTCGCAGAAGACCGCGCAGGGCACATCGCTTGCGACCCTTCTTTTACCGATCGGCATCTTCGCCTTCTGGACCTACTACAAGGCCGGGCACGTCGACCTGAAGTTAGCCCTTCTGATTGCAACCGGGTTTGCCATCGGAGGCTGGTTCGGAGGAATCTGGGCGCAGCACGTGTCCGATGTAGTCCTCAGGAGGGGCTTCGCCATCCTTCTGGTTGTGCTCGCAGCCAAGCTCGCCTTTGGGCGCTAGGAAGCAAACTGGCGATGTCTAACGATCACAGGTGCGTGACTAGGATGGACGTGACTCGGATACGACTTCGCCCGAGGTGGAACCGACAACGTCCTCACTCTATCCGACTCACAGCAACAGGAGATCGCCCTAAAGCCCAGGTCTGCTCCCTCAGTTCCGCAGAAGCGCTTCGATACACGACGCCGCCTGTCTTAACTCGGCGATAGGAACGCACTCGCGAGAGCTATGCGCTGTCCTGATATCTCCTGGTCCGAACACGACCACTTCCTCAGCTACAGTCGCGAACACGCTTGCCTCTGACCCAAACGGGATCGAGATAGGGGGCTTGCCGGTAAGCTGTTCGATGGCCAGGACAAGCTCCGATTCGGCGTGCGTTTCAAAGCCGGGCTGCTGACGATGGACCGTGAAGTCGTACTGAAGGTCTGGGTCGGCCCGCTTCAAATTCTCCAACAGGCGTCGGATGCCATCAGGCACATACTCGGGCGATTGGCCCGGTATCGGTCGCCATTCGAGGAGAAATCTGCACTCGGCTGGAACGATGTTCTTGGCAGTCCCACCTCGGATCGTTCCGATATTGAGGGTGGTGTAGGGCGGGTCGAAGAACGGGTTGGTCTGATGCATTAGCTGCTCTGCGAACTGTTCGATGGCGTGGATCAACTTGGCCGCACCGTAGATCGCAGACCGCCCCCGGCCAGGGTAAGCGCTGTGCGCCTCTGCTCCGAAGGTCGTCATCTCGGCCAAGCAATATCCCTTGCCCGCCCGGGCCGGATGGAGAGAAGTCGGTTCACCGATAATGAGAGACCGTGGATGGAGCAAGCCTTCGGCCAGCAGATGATAGGAACCCAGGCAGCCGATCTCTTCGTCTGCCGTGAGCACGATGCGCAGGCCGCTTCGATAGGTCGCGTCCGATGTCCGACCGGCCGCCGCAAGCAGGCACGCGAGAAAGCCTTTGACATCGCAAGCGCCGCATCCATGGAGATGGCCGTCTTTGATCACGGGTTCGAGCGCTGCCGTCCAACCGCTCGCAGGCGGGACTGTATCGGTGTGACAGACGAAGGCGCGATCGACGACCGGATCCTCGCAGATCTGTCCCGGAGGAGCTGCAAGGAGGTTGATCTTCTCCGCGCCGGAGGGGTCAACGTAGGCTGATGTGGTTGTGGTCCAACCGGCCTGATGCAATGCGGACCGCGCGTACTCGACGACAGCTCGATTCGAGAGCGAAGACGCCGATGGAATGCGGACGAGATCCTGAAGGAGATGGACAACGTCCTTCACCGCGTTGCACCCGTCGGCTTTGTGTGCCACACGCGCGAGTGGAGATCCTGATAACGAGCGACAATCTCGCCTTCGAGAGGATGCTTCCGGTCACGCACAACGCATCGGCCATTGACCAGAACATCGCAGATGGCAGACCGATTCATAGAGAACACGAGGATCGGCAGGAGGTCGTCCGGCGAGTGACCGGCAATCGACAGATCATCGAGATCGATCGTGAAACCGTCGGCGAGCTGACCCTCGCGAAACTCTCCGGTCGGTACGTCGAGCGCGAGTGCCCCGTTCCGCGTGGCGCAGAGGAAGAGGCGCTCTGCAAGCGGCCGGCCGTCGATTTGATCGAGGATCGCTCTCTCCTGGTCACGGAGCCGAAGATGGTAGTCAAGTTCGCGGGCGTCTTCCAAAGGATCGATCTGGGCCTGGCTGTCCGAGCCGAAGGCAACTCGAATTCCCGAAGTCATCGCCTGATCGGCGGCAAAGATACCATCTCCAAGATTGCGTTCTGTGGTGGGACACGAACAGATGGTGGCTCCGGCGTCCGCAAGTTGCGCAACCTCGTCCGGTTGAATATGAATGGCATGAACCGCGGTGAATCGGCTTGTCAGGATGCCGTTACGGCTCAGCAGTTGGACGGGGGTGCAGCCGTACTCCTGAACGCACGCCGCGTTTTCAGCGACTTGTTCGGCGACATGCATGTGCAGCGGTAGCCGCTCTGCTTGGGTCCATGCCGCAATGTCCTTGAGATCCTCCAAGGGCACCGCACGGATGCTGTGTGGCGCAACGCCGAAGCGTACATCCGCCGACCCATGCGAACAATCTTTGAGGAGTGCCTGCATGTTGCGAAGAAATTCGGTCTTCGACTCAAAGAACCGGGTTTGGCCTCCATCGCGAGGAAGATTGAACCCGGATCGAAGGTAGGCTGTGCGCAGGAGCACAATCCGTATACCCACGGATCGTGCAGCATCGATAACCTGCTTGCTCAAGAGGTTGGGGTCGATATACGCCTTGCCGGTCGGGTCCGTGTGAAGGTAGTGAAACTCACCGACGGTCGTAATTCCTGCAAGCAACATCTCCAGGAAGGCCATACGGGCGACGTCGTAGACCTCTTCAGGACTTAGTTGGGCGGCGGCGTGATACATGGTGCCTCGCCAACTCCAGAAGTCTTTTCCGCTTACGATCCTCGACTCCGATTTGCCGCGGATCAGACGCTGGAAGGTGTGCGAATGTGTGTTGATGAATCCTGGCAAGAGCGCCTTGCGAGGGAGATCGACGATGTTGGCTTGGCCGGCGGTTTGCCTGGTTGCGACGCGCTCGATCTGTCCCCCATCCTCGACGAGGACGCCCTTCCCGCTGACGAAGTTGCCGTCGAGATAGAGAAGCTCCGGCGAGTAAAAGGTGCTCACGCAGACTCCGCCTGGATTGCAGGTGACGCAGACTCCGTCTGGCTCGCAGCTGACGTCTCGACCTTTTTGCCGGCGATCCATATCTCTCTCACGGGGTTCGCACCCAAGGTGTACACCAGGTCACGCCAGTCCTTCGCTTCGAGCACGAGAAAGTCTGCTCGCAAACCTGCTTCCAGCCTGCCTGTGTCGTGTAAGCCCAGGGCAGAGGCCGCGTTCGCGGTGCCGGCCACCAGAGCTTCCGCTGCCGACAGTCCGTTCAAGCGGATCGCGAGTGCAAGCGCCGCAGACATCGAGAATAAAGGACTCGATCCAGGGTTGAGGTCCGTCCCGACTGCGACCGCCGCGCCGGCATCGATGAGCTTTCGACCGGGCGCCGACGGGATGCCGAGATGAAGCGTTACGCCCGGAAGAATCGTTGCGACGGTATCGCTGTTCGCCAGCAGCCTGAACTGTGCGGGTTCGCAGGCCTCCATGTGATCGACGCTAAGAGCACCTAACTCGACGGCTAGCTCCAGTCCACCCACACGCTGAAATTGCTCTGCATGTACCTTGATCGCAAGCCCGTGCTGCTTCGCACATCGCAGCATGGCGTCAGCTTCCTCGAGATGCCAGGCCTCCCGTTCGATGAACACATCAAACGCCGACGCTAGACCTCTCCTCACGACCTCCGGAATGAGATCCTTGCAGACCGCAGCGACGTATTTTGCACGATCCGCGTCGTCTTGAGGCGGGATGTGTATCAGCAACGTAGAAAGAATCCGGGCAGGCGTCAGCGGCCGGAGATCACAGATCACTTCGAGCATCTCTAACTCCGCCGCAGGCTCGAAGCCGTAGCCGGACTTCACTTCGATCGTCGCAGCACCGGAGCGCAGAAGCGCCGCGATGCGTGGCCTAGCAAGCTGAACGAGCTCCGGTCCCGTCGCTGCCGCGGAAGCCCGAATGCTGCTGCGAATCCCTCCGCCGGCACGGAGAATCTCCTCATAGCTGCGACCTGACGACCTTGCTTCGAAGTCGGCCAGCCTGTCCCCGGCCCACACCGCGTGCGTGTGTGGGTCGATCAGTGCCGGGAGCACGGCCCGACCTCCGAGATTGATTGTCTCGGACGGCTTTCCGGTCCACTCGCCTAGCTTGCCTGTCCAGGCAATCAGGCCGTCCGTGATGGCCAGGGCAGCATTTTCTGTCACCTCAAGCTCTCGCATGGCGGCTCCATGTTTCGGCCCGGGCCCTTTCGCGGTAGCGATCTGCGAGATCCCTGTGATGAGCAGATCGGCTTTGATCCCTGGTGTCATCGGATGCTCGGCAGGTCGAGACCACGCTCGCGCGCTGTGTCCAAGGCTATTTCATAGCCGGCATCTGCGTGACGAACGACGCCCATCGCGGGATCGTTCTTCAGGCAGAGCCGCAAGCGCTCCTCCGCCTCGTCGCTGCCGTCCGCTACGGCAACCAGGCCCGCGTGCTGGCTGTAGCCCATCCCAACACCGCCGCCGTGATGGAAGCTCATCCACGCCGCGCCGCTCGCGATGCCGGTGGCAAAGTTGAGCAAAGCCCAGTCCGAGACAGCGTCCGAGCCGTCTCGCATCGCCTCCGTCTCCCGATGTGGACTCGCAACGGAACCCGCATCGAGATGGTCGCGCCCGATCACAATGGGAGCCTTGAGAGTGCCGTCGCGAACCATCTGGTTGAAGAGCAGACCGGCGCGGTCGCGGTCGCCGTACCCAAGCCAGCAGATACGCGCGGGCAGACCCTGAAAGGAAATCTCCTTTGAGGCGAACGTGAGCCACTCCTGCAGGCGCCTGTCTTCCGGAAACAGATCGAGCAACGCCCGATCGGTCTTCGCGATGTCCTCCGGATCGCCGGAAAGCGCTACCCAGCGAAACGGACCTCGACCTCTGCAGAAAGAATCACGAATAAAGGCCGGCACAAATCCGGGGTAGGAGAAGGCATCGGTAACACCGGCGAGCTTTGCCTGCGTTCGGAGATTGTTGCCATAGTCGAACGCAATCGCACCGCGCCTCTGCATCTCCAGAATGGCCTCGACATGCTGTGCGATCGAGGCTTGAACACGATCGCTGTAGATCTCCGGCTGCTGAGCGCGCATGGTGTTCAGGTCCTCGTCCGCGCGTGCGACCGGAAGATAGCCCCACTTGGGATCGTGAGAGCTTGTCTGGTCCGTGACAAGATCCGGTGTAAAGCCGAGCTTCACCATCCTTGGCAGAAGTTCGGCTGCGTTGCCTAGAAGACCGATGGAAACAGCCTCTTTCCTGGCCTTCGATGCGATGGCCCACTGTATCGCTTCATCGAGTGACGCGGTCGCCTTGTCCAGGTAGCGGGTCTCGATGCGACGCTGAATGCGTTCCGGATCGATCTCGACGCAGATGCTCACGCCACCGGCCAGCTTGACGGCGAGTGGCTGTGCGCCGCCCATGCCTCCCAATCCCGCGGTCACCGTGATCGTGCCTGCCAGCGTGTCGTTGAAGTGGAGCTTCGCCGCGCCGCGAAACGTCTCATAGGTTCCCTGCAAGATACCCTGTGTGCCGATGTAAATCCATGAGCCTGCCGTCATCTGGCCGTACATCATCAGACCGGCGGCGTCCAGGCGATCAAACTCCTCCCACGTCGCCCACTTCGGCACAAGGTTGGAGTTGGCGATCAGCACACGCGGGGCCAGACGGTGCGTTTCCAGCACAGCGACAGCTTTACCCGATTGCACAAGCAGCGTCTGATGGTTTTCCAGCCGATCCAGCGTCGCTACAATCGTGTGGAAGCACTCCCAGTTGCGAGCCGCTTTTCCGCGCCCACCATAGACAATCAAGTCCTCCGGCTTCTCCGCGACCTCCGGGTCCAGGTTGTTCATCAGCATCCGCTTCGCTGCTTCCTGAATCCAGCCTTTGGCGGTGCGTACGTTGCCGCGGGCTGCCCGAACGGGTGTGTAAGCCTCGGTCATCGAACCGCCTCCTCGATCGCACCGACGTCGATTGACGCAAAAGGGGCTTCCCCAAGAAATCGCGAAGCCTCTTCCATCCAGATCGAAAGAACACAGTCCGCTTGCCAGGCCGGAACACGCGATCGAAACAAGCTACGCGCCTCTTCGAGATATTCGGTAGAGCGGTCTCCGCGAAGGTCGAGCGCCCGAGTTGCGGCCAAGAGCTCGATCGCGATCACCATTCTCCCTAACGTCACAGCCTGCTCCAGCTTCAGCGCGGAGGTCATCCCCATGCTGACGAAATCTTCCTGATTTCCGCTCGTTGGGATGGAACCGGTGGAGGCGGGCGATGCCAGAACTCGCAACTCAGCGACCAGAGCGGCGGCTGTAACCTGTGCCATCATCAGGCCCGATTCGAGACCCGGCTGCGATGCCAAGAATGCCGGAAGACCTTCGTTCAAACTCGGATTGAGCAGCCGCTCTGTGCGTCGTTCAGAGATGCCGGCAAGCTGGCACAGCGCAATCGCGAGAAAATCCAAAGCGAGAGCAAGCGGCGCACCGTGGAAGTTTCCGCCCGACAGGATTGCGTCGTCAAACACCAACGGATTGTCCGTCGCACTGTTGAGTTCAATCTCAAAAATGTTGCGTGCGTGCGCCAGCGTGTCCCACACCGCTCCATGCACCTGCGGAATGCAACGCAAACAATAAGCATCCTGGATCCGGCTGCCCTCACCGTGGGTGCGCGGGATCGGACTTCCTTTGAGCAACTGAAGGAGGTGACTTGCACTGGATTGCTGACCCGCATGCGGCCTGGCTGCATGAAGCCGCGGATCAAACGCCGCGGAGGTCCCGCGCAGAGCTTCGATACTGAGCGCCGCCGTGATCTGCGTCGAGGTCCAAAGCTGCTCCAGCGCGTGAAGCTGCAGACATCCGATAGAAAGCATGGCCTGCGTTCCGTTCAGCAGCGATATGCCTTCCTTGCCGAGCAGCCGAAGCGGCTCCAGGCCGGCATCTTCGAAGCATTCCAGGGCAGGCCGAATCTGTCCTTTGTACTCGGCCTGGCCCTCGCCGATCAGGACCAGGGCCATGTGGGCCAAGGGAGCAAGATCTCCGCTCGCGCCAACACTGCCGCGTGAAGGTATGACCGGCGTGATCTCATGATTCAGCAGGTCGCAGATGCGCTCGGCAACCACTGGCCTGATCCCTGACAGACCCTTGGCCAGCACATTCGCGCGGATCACCATCATTCCGCGAACCACGCCCGCTTCCAGTGGACTGCCGACTCCGCAGCAATGCGAACGGATCAGGTTCACCTGCATCGCTTCAATCTCAGTCTCATGGAGACGGATGTTAGCCAAGAGACCGACTCCGGTGTTGAGGGCATAGACAGGCCTCGTTCCTGCCATCGCAGCGTCCACCTGCATACGCGATCGATTCATACGGTCGAGAGCAGATCGAGCGATCGCGACGGCTGTCGAGCACTTCGCTACCGCAACAACATCCTCAATCGACAGCGTGGAACCATCCAAATCGATCATGTTGCCGATACTACGAAGTCCGCCGGGCCAAGGGAATGCAGCTTCAATGGTATTGAGACGTGCGAAGCATTGATTCAATGGTGGTATGGACTTCGTAGGACCTTTCATGGTGAGACGCCTATCCTGTCACGCTTCATACTCAGGTGGAGGAGACCGGGAAGCCAACCGATCTGCAGGCACTCGGCTATGCGCCCAAAGTTTTCTAGTTGATTTTTCGACAGATCTCCGATAGGTTTGGGGCACATCATCAACTAAGCGGTCCTGTAAGGGACTATTCTGCCGTGCACCTACTAGGTTGCAAGGTCATTGCATTACTGCATCTGCACAATCGTCCCCGCGATTGCGCAGCACAGGAGACGCAAACGATGGGCTATCTCTCAAGGATGTCGCTGACCTCCTGCGCCGTCCTGGTTTCCACCGCCATTGCCGGTGCGCAAACCTTTCGAGGTTCGTTGACAGGTACGGTCACGGACGCCTCCGGAGCAACCATACCGAATGCGTCGGTTGTGTTGACCAACCCCGCGACAAACGAGGTCCTGAGCAATAAGGCGAATAGTAGCGGCGACTTCAATTTTCCGGAATTGTCGGTAGGCAGTTACAGGCTGCAGATCTCCGCGCCCGGGTTCACAACTAAAAATGTAGATCGGGTGGCTATCGAGATCTCCAAGGTAAACAATCAGAACATCCAGTTGACCGTGGGCTCGGAATCCACTGTGGTCGACGTAACTGCTTCCGGTGTCAGCCTGGATACGACGACGAGCTCGCTCATTGCCGTGGTGGATTCGAGGTCGGTGCAGGAGATTCCACTCAATGGCCGTAACTTCACGCAGATGACAAAGCTGGCTCCGGGCGTGGGCGCCTACAGCAACACCGTCAACGGATCGCGTACCGCTGGGGTCAACTTTCAGATTGATGGCGCGGATAACAACGATCCCTGGTCGAATGCTGTTGCTTCGAATCAGGGCGGTGTGGCGGGCGTGGCAGGCGGCCTGATCCCGATCGAGGCAATCGACCAGTTCAGCATGCAGGCCGGCGGCGAGGCCGATGTAGGCCGGAATGGCGGCGCCAACAGCAACATGGTCATCAAGGGAGGCACAAACTCCTTTCATGGCGATGTGTTCTATTACGATCGCAACGAGTACTTTGCCTGGCTGAACCCCACGGTAGCCAAGCATAGTCGGGTACCGGAGATCCGCAACCACCAGGGCGGCTTCACCGTGGGCGGACCTATCGTCAAAGACAAAACGTTCTTCTTCGTCGCAGGCGAAGTTCAGATCGCGAACGCAAACAACAGCATCGCGGACACGGTGCTGAACAACGACTGGGTCGCGGGTGGTACCGCGCTTTTGGCGCAGCAGAACCGGACCGTCAATCCAGTCTCGACCAACCTATACAACATGCTGTTTCCAGCCGACAGTCGCACCAGCAGCGGCTACCAGTCGCAGTACCAAAGCATCGGCCGTAACACCTATAACAGCTACAACGGAATCGTTAAGCTAGACCATAACTTCACTGATAGATACACCTTATCGCTACGGTATCTAGGAACTACAGGGACACAATCGGCCGACGTGGGTTCTCACTTCGCGGAATACTTTCAGACCGCGCCCATGCACATCCACAACATCTCCATCGTGCAGAACAGCACGTTCTCGAGCAGGATCGTCAATCAGGTGACGTTTGCGGCTGCATCGTTTCTGCAGACCTTCAACGACCGCGATCAGAACTTCAATGTGCAGGCGGCTGGGCTCAACCTCGGCCTGACCGGCATCTTAGCGTCAGGCGCCACGCAGTTGAAGGTCGGTTCTTTTGACTACACCGGAGCGACTCCGCCATTAGGTCGGCAGGACGTTACAGGTCACGTCACCGACCAGATGCATTGGACCTTGGGAAATCACGATTTGAAGTTCGGTGGTGAGTACCGCCGGGCGAATCTCAACGTGGCCTACTTCACCAACGGACGTGGTGTGTTCACCTTTGACGGAACCCGGGGTGGGTATACCAACGCGCAATGCGATGCGGTTGGCTTCACGTCAGCCAACAACAGCCCCGTCGGGAAGAACTGCTCCACGCTGAAGCAGGTCGCGGACTACCTCGCGGGTACGCCGCAGAGCACGTCAGGTGCGCAGATCTTGCGGAACAACCCGCAGCGCGTGTATCTGGTAAATACGTTCGACTTCTATGCCGCAGACGACTACAAACTAAGTCAGCGCCTGACGCTGAACTACGGTTTGCGCTGGAGTTACCCTGGTGTCGTGTACGACGACCGAAGTTCACTTTATAACTTCGAGCCATCGCGCGGCTTCTTTCCAGAGCCGCTTTACAACCAGAACCTTGGCAATGTTGCACCGCGTTTGGGCTTTGCCTGGTCGCCATTTCGAGAAAATAGTACAACCGTTCTGCGCGGCGGCTTTGGATGGTTCTTCGATCAGCCTACTGTCGGTCAATTTGTCTACAACAACATCGGCAACACGGGATCGCCGGGCATCTACGGTAACCCGGCCGGACCGACTCCGGTGCTGAATGTAATTGGTACGAATTACACATTTGGACAATCTACGTTTCCCGCCGGACTTACACCGACTACAGTAACCGGCGTTCTTGCCATCAATCCAAATTACCGTGCGGGTTACATGCAGAACTACAACCTTAATGTAGAGCAGCAGCTTTCAAAAAGCACGCTGGTGACAGTCGCCTATGTGGGCAGCGTAGGTCGCCGCCTGGCCTACGTCGCGGACATTAACCAGGTCAGCCTCACTGACCCGCTGCACCATCGTCCCCTGAACGTCGCGAACCCTGCGCAGTATGGCAATTTCGCCGCCGTGAACCAGGTCAATAGTGGAGCGACGTCCAACTACAACTCCATGCAGATCTCGCTGAAGCAGTCAAACTGGCACAACATCAGCGCCACGCTCTACTACACCTGGGCGAAGTCGTTCGATACGGTGTCGAGCGCGACTACACCGATGAACAGCCTGAATCTGCGCCAGGATTATGGCTTGTCGACCTTTGACGTTCGCAATACGGTCACTGGTTTTTCCAGCTATGCGCTGCCCACGTTTTCGCATCGCCTGCCGCGTCTTACAGGAGGGTATCAAGCGACTGCCTTGTACACCTTTGCAGGTGGGCTGCCCATCAACATCCTGGCCGGCTCGAACATCAGCGGTACCGGCGAGAACAAGGATCGTCCAAATCGTGTTGTGGGTCCGCTTCCCTATGCTCCGCGGGTGGAGACGGCCACGTCGAAGACCCGAAGCTACACCTACCTGAACAAGGCGGCGTGGGGGACACCGGTTCCGGCCGGCAAGACCATCTGCTACTGCTATGGCAACGAGCGTCGCAACAGCGTGGTCGGACCTGGTTTCGGTTCGGTCGACCTGTCCATGTTCAAGCGCACCGCTATCACAGAGAGGGTCAGCACCGAGCTGCGCGCGGAGATCTTCAACCTTGCCAATCAGGCGAACTTCGCGAATCCGAGCGGCACCCTCACGTCGTCGAGCTTCGGCATACTGAACTCCACCCGCAACGGATCGTCAGCACCCGGTCTGGGCGCCGGTGAGCCTCGCAACATGCAGTTCGCTCTGAAGGTAAGCTTCTAGCGAAATAGTATTCGCACTATGGCAATGGGCCCCTTTTTGCTTCTCGTTATTCGGGAGAACACCTTTGACGCACTCTCAAACCAAGCTTTCTGCATCCCTGTGCGTGACGCTGTTTGCTCTGGGGCCGCTTGCACCTGCGCAGACGGACACCGGAGACCGGTTGGACCTCGACGCACTTACGAACATCAAACGCGAAGCCTTCAACCGCTCGCAGGTGATGGAAAACCTGTACTACATCAGCGATGTGTATGGGCCGCGCGTGAACAACAGTCGCAACCATCGAGCAGCTGCCGAATGGGCGATGCAGCAGATGAAGGCGTGGGGTCTCCAGAACGTGCACCTTGAAACGTGGGGGCCGTTCGGCTATGGCTGGCAGATCAAAAAGTTCTACGGCGCCCTGGAGACGCCGGCGTACGCTCCGCTGATCGGATTTCCGCTGGCGTGGACCCCGGGAACGAACGGACCACTTACGGCCGAAGCTGTACTGGCGCCGCTCCATAGCGAAAGCGACTTCGCCAAGTACAAAGGCAAGCTCAAAGGCAAGATCGTCCTGATCTTTGATCCACGCGAGTTGGAGATGCACACGGAGCCCGAGGCGCATCGCCTGACCGACGCTGAGATCGAAACCCGCACAAAGACGCCCGATCCATCGCGCACCGGCTTTGGTGGCGGTCGACCGAATACACCGGCGCCTCGTCCCGGCGACATCACGCCTGCCACGCTGTCGACAGCCGCGCCGAGCGGCGGCGTGCTGCGCAACAAGGTCAATCAGTTCCTGAAGGAGGAAGGCGCGGCGATGGTATTGACGCCCGGCTACAACGGCGACGGCGGAACCGTGTTCGCCACCTTTGGAGGATCGCAGAACCCGAAGGACCCGATCCCTCCGCCGGCGGCAGCCATCACACCGGAGCAGTACAACCGCATCTGCCGCCTGCTGAATCATGGCGTCTCGCCCAGGCTGACCTTTGACATTGAAACGGAGTACCAGAAGGACGATCAGATGGGATTCAATGTCATCGGCGAAATCCCAGGAGCGACCAAGCCGGATGAGGTCGTGATGGTGGGTGGACACTTCGACAGCTGGCAAGGCGGCACGGGTGCGACCGACAACGGAACGGGCTCGTCCGTCGCCATGGAAGCCATGCGCATTCTGGCGGCGCTCCATAAGCCGATGGCGCGCACAGTTCGTGTCGCGCTCTGGGGAGGCGAGGAGGAAGGTCTCTACGGCTCGTTGGCCTACGTGCAGCAACATTTCGCTCCACGCGACACCATGAAGAAGACCCCTGAATACGACAAGCTGGACGTGTACTTCAACGACGACAACGGCAGCGGTCGGTTTCGTGGAGTGCAGGCGCTCGGAAACGCCCAGCTCGCGGCCATCTTTCAGTCGTGGATCGCTCCGATTCGCGACCTTGAGATCACCGCTGTCACCGGCGCCACGGCAGGACCGACAGCGCAGCCGGGCGGCACCGATTCCACTTCGTTCTCCTGGATAGGCTTGGACGGTGTCGGTTTCATGCAGGATCCGCTCGAGTACGGAACGCGCACGCACCACAGCAACATGGACCTGTATGACCGCGTGCAGAAGGGCGACGTGATGCAGGCCGCGGCCATAGAAGCATGGTTTGCCTACAACGCCGCGACCAGGCCGGATCTGCTCCCACGCATGGAAATGCCTGCACCGCTCCCTGAGAAAAAGTAGATGCCGCGCGTTGGCCAGGGAGAATCACGCTTGTAAGGATTGTCAACGGCGCATCCAAGACGGCTCACATCACTTGCGCTGCAGAAGGTCCGTAAATTGTTGCGGAATCTCTACACCTTGCGCGAGGTCTGCCAAGAGTCGACCGCCCGCGAGCACAGGAGCGAAGACCACATCCGCGGCTGCAAGCTCCAACGGCCGAATGCTCCGGCGGGAACTGGCGATGGAGATGACCCTGATGCGCGCGTCGATGTTCTTCACAAGAAGCGTTGAAAACGCATTTCTCCCATCTTCGTCATGCGCTGCAATGACGGTTTTCGCCCGCTCCACACCGGCTTTGCGCAGGCCCGCTTCCTCGTCCGTATCGATTCGTTCAAAGGGCTGGTTGGGTGTGATCGGATCCGCGGTCGGCCCCAAGAGCTGGACAAACACAGCGCCCCTCCGTTCAAGCTCGGACGCGGTAACACGCGCGAAAAGTCCATCGCCTACGAGAATGATGTGATCCGTGAAGTTCACTTTGTCCTTTCGTGTTTCCAGTAGCCGGGAAAGTTCTCCGGAAACTAAGGGGCCCAGAATCGATGCCAGGGCTGTGGCAAAGACGCCAATCCCGACCACCAGCAGCGTCATCACAAAGATGCGCGCCTCCTCACTGACCGCTACGATGTCGCCGTAGCCAACGGTCGAAAGACTTACAAGTGTGAAGTACCACGCGGTGCTTATCTTGGCGATGTGCGGCTGAAATCCGCTCCCCAGAATATAGCTGCCCATCACACCGTAGGCCAGCGTCCCGATCACGCAGACCAGAGAGATCAGGCTGCCTGCAAACCGGGTGGCCCGTGTGAAACTTCCGCGGGCAAAGACGAGACAAACAAGCATAATCAGCGGCAGAAAGAGTTCCGGGCCCCAGCGGTGCAGAACGGCGTTTGCCGCCAAGGTGAGAACCAGGATCAGAATTGCAAACAGCCACATTGCCCGCAGGCGCCACCAGAGCCCAATCCCTAGAAGCACCAGAACGATGCCGAGGATGACCTCCCCTGTCGCGCCCACCGCGGGCAACGGGTCGTTGAGCTCGGACAAGGAACCCATCCGGGGTAGCGAAAATCGCAAGCCAACAAGCACGTTTAAACCGCCGCACAGCACGATCGCTATGCTGAGCAGCTCCACCAACCAACCTGACCACATCGTTCGGGAAACCGCCAAAACGCGCCGCGGCTTGTTTACAGCAGGGACAGGTGGCGTGCTCATAGACCTATGCTAATAAATTAGTAGCGTTCCCGTGACGTTTGGTTCCGTCCCACAAGCCGCGATTGTGCGGAATACATGGCGATTGCCGTGAGGCAGACCGGAGCTCCAGCCGCTTACGGAGTAGCCCGCACAATCGCCTGCGGCTGCAGACCTCCACCCGGCAAACCCCGCGGCAACGCCTCCGCAAACGGCTGTGCCGCAGGCACCATCGGCGGCGGCAGGTACTTGCGGTACACGCTGATGTGAAAACACGACTGCTGAAACTCCTCCTCCACATCCACCTTGCCCGCCTCCACCAGCGGCCGGAGATACCCGCGCATCCACGCAATCTCCGCCATCGACAGCCCTCGCTTCGCCAGATCGATCGCCTGCCCCGTCAAGTGCGGCGACGCCGTCTCACCCTCCGCCGGCGCGGCATTGCCGTTGCGCCGCATCAGCTTCTGCTGAAACTCCACCGTGCGCACCGCCGAGTTCACCTGCAACGCAGTCCCAAACCGCGCGAAATGCGCGCGCGCCACATCCGCCAGGAACTGCGCGGTCCACGCCCGGCAGTACCGCCGATTTTCGGGCAACCGATCGTCCAACCGCAAACCGTCTGACACCGGCACCGCCACCAGCATCCGCTTCTGCCGCATCGCCTGCAGATCGTCGTCGTTCTGCACCCGCCCGAGACCATCGAGATCCGCCACCTCATTCTGGTGCAGCAAGATCTGCCGCGACCCCAACATCGGCGCCGGCATCACTAACCGCCCACGATCGTCGTAAATGTTCGGCAACACCACCGGCGAAAGCACCGCGTCCACCAGACTCGGCATCTGTGGATGCTCCGCCGTCCGTCGAATCACACTCACCACTGACACCGCCGCACTCGCCGGCCCAGATCCCCGTCCCGCACCCTGATCCGGTCGGGAGCGATCCTCCAGATCCCGCCCGCGCGCCCGGAGATCCCGCCGCCGATGCGCATCCGCCGCTACCTCCTCCGCGGCCGGTTTTTCCGGTCGTCTCCCCCGACCGCGCACCCGAGCATCGCGCTCCACGTCCCCCCGTCCAGTCCCGCGCCGCGGACCTCGCAGCCCCCTCCGCTCATCCCCAGCCCGTTCCGTCTCACCTCGCCCTGCCCCAACCCGCCTCGTCCGAGCCCGCCCCTTCTGCCCCGCCCGCAGCGCTCCGGCCCTCTCCTCCTCAGCCACCCGCGACGTTCGCCCCCGCTCCGGCGCCCTCAGACGCTCAGCCACCGGCCTCCGCCGAGCGAGCGCCAACATCCGTTGACTCGGCTGCGGAATCAAGCGATGGCTCAGACTCCCGGACCGATCCCGATCCCGATCCCGACTTCCGGATCGATCTCGATCCCGAGCCCCAGACCGATCGCGAATCCCAGACCGGTCATGCGCCACCCGCCCCCGCACCGGAGCCGACCGCACAATCCCGCCGGCGCGCGCACCCGAAAACACGCCGACACCTAAACACAAAACCAGCAAACGCAGAAGGTCGCGTCGTCCCCAACGGCCAGACAGACAAACAAAAGTCATAGGGATCAAGACAGAGGCGCGGAGCCCCAGAGCAACCTCATCCTACCCGCTCGCCACCCCATCCCGCGAGTAGCAACCTGGGTTCGATCGCCCAACGATCCCAACGGTCGTCCTTCTATACTGAAAGTCGGAGACGAAGGCCCATAACAGATCCAGTGCACCACCGCAGAAAAATCCCGCCCACGCACCCGCCGAAACGCAAGCCCGCCGCCCTCGCTGTTGGGGCCGCCCTCGCCATCTTCGCCGCCAACTTCGCCCCCCTGTCCGGTCTGTCTGGCCTTCTCCTCGGTCACCGACTCGCCCCCGCGCCCGTCCACGCCGACGAAAATCCCGCCTCCCCCGAGTTCTACACCACCCGCGTTCGACCCATCCTCCAGACCAACTGCTACCGCTGCCACGGCGGCATGAACCACCGCGGCGGCCTCAACATGGAAACCCAAGCCGGCCTGCTCAAAGGCGGCCACAGCGGCCCGGCCATCGTCCCCGGCGACCCCGCCCGAAGCCTCCTCATCCGCCTCATCCGCCACGAAGGCCCACCCTCGGACCCCATGCCCATGCCCCCCAGCCCCCGCCCCAAACTCTCCGACACCGACATCCACACCATCGAGCAGTGGGTCCAGGCCGGCACCATCATGCCCCCCGAAACCCCCAAGCCCTAACCCCACCGGTAACCCGCGTGCCTGCCTCACCCCCGCCCGCAGCTCCACCTCTATAAAACGATCGCCGAAACACAAGGATGTCGCCGGAGGTACGGAAGTACTTGTCTCCGGCAACCATTCACGGTACTGTAAGACGCGCCTCACTGCTGTACTACTCTCTTCTGCCTGGATGGTCTCTCCTATGCAACGTACTCTCGCCGCTGCTTCATTCGCCTGTCTTCTTGCCGCCACTGACCCGGCCTTCGCGCAACAAACCCCCGCCACCAACTCATCCGCCCCACCCTCTCCCGCAGCTGTATCCGCGCAAAAGCTCGGATCTTCGCCCTCGACCGACGCTGCCAAACCTACCCAGGCTCCGACCACCGTTCCAACCCCCAACACTCTCATGGATGGAACGGCCGTGAAGCTCCGGCTGGCCGAAACTATCTCCTCTGCGGACGCGAAGACGGGCCAGCAAGTTCCGTTCGAGGTCACCGAAGACGTCGTGGTCGAGGGCGTGACCGTCATACCAAAGGGCACGCAAGCTCTCGCAACGGTCACCGATGCAGAAGCCAAAAAGCGCATGGGCCGGGGCGGCAAACTCGATGTGAACGTCGACAGCACACGCCTGATTGACGGCGAAAAGGTCCAGCTCCGGGCCATCAAAGACACCAAGGCCGGCGGACACGTCGGCGCTATGACAGGCGCCATCGTAGCAACGTCGATCGTCTTCTTCCCGGCCGCCCCCCTCTTCCTGCTCATGCACGGCAAGGACATCACCATCCCCAAAGGAACCGAGGTCACCGCCTTCGTCCAAGGCGACATGAAGCTCGACATGGCCAGGCTGACCGCGCCAGCCCTCGGCACAGCGCCCACAAACGCAACTCCCGCCGCAGCCCAGATGGCCAGCCTCACCGTCGACTCGCCCATCCCCGGAGCCGACATCGAGATCGACGGCAACTTCGTCGGTAACACCCCATCCACCGTCTCCGTAACGCCAGGCCAACACACGATCGTCGTCAAAAAGAAGGGCTACACCGACTGGACTCGCCCCATGAACGTCGCCGGCACCGGCGTCCACGTAACCGCAGACCTGGAGAAGACAGTCGCAGCAAACTAAGCTGACATTCAGTTCTGGCGAAGGCCATCCCAACGACATGCAACTGCCGCCAGAATCGGCACCGACGCGGTCACCGCTCTAAGCGAGAGCTTACTCCGGCATAATCACTTGCCGAAAATACCCTGCGGCGAAGTGTTCCGAAAACTCCAAAAACACCAGTACCCAGGAGAGCAAGAGTGGAAGGCTCAGGGGTCACCGTCGTAGCTGTAGTTGCCGGGATATCCGTAATGTCCAGGGTGTACGGAACGGGGATGAAGAAAATGGAGTGCTCTCCCACAGTGAAGAAGGACGGGGGAAGCGTACTTGTGTAGCTGCTAAAGTATGGGCTAGCTAAGACGTTAATTGATCCACCATCCGGATACGCGTTCGGATTGATCGTCACGGTGAAACTCGCTGGCGTGATCAGAACGCCGTTGCTCGTTAGCTCGTAGGTGTCTGGGGTGAAGGTCGTTGCGGTTGTAATGAGATCGGGGCTCAGATAGGTGAACGCGAAGTTGAAACGAGTAGCGGTACTTCGATCATTCTGCGAGTACAGATATTCATCAGCGTGGGCCGAAAGTGGCGCAAACGAGGTGGCAACAAACGCGAGCGGCAAAAGAACTTGCTTGTACATGAACCTCCTGAAGTCCCTTACCTGTAGATGCAGTGCAACTTAGCTAGATGCGGTGCAACTTAGAGACCAAACCATAGTGTGCCTTGATTTCCCAATTATGTGGACATTAGGGCATCTACCTCCGTCCGGCAAAGAGGTTCTTGTGAACTGCTTTACTGTTTCTGGTGCATCCCATTGCGCACAGATCGTCTTTGAGTTCCTCGGCAAAGTATGAAGTGATTAAGAGTAGATAGATTGGGCCACGGGCTGGACCCGCCCCATGAACGTCGCCGGCACCGGCGTCCACGTAACCGCCGACCTGGAGAAGACAGTCGCAGCAAACTAAGCTGCACCAACCGCCCACTATTCGTCTAGAGTACTGCGGCCGTGTCCGTCCCTCTGGTCTAACAAAAGCTGCCCGTTACGTAACGGTATAGTGGTGCGAATTCGGGTACGCCGACGGTCTGACCCGCTATCCACCGAAGGACGTAGACTTCCGTGGGATCTGTAACACTGTGGGTCAAACCGTTCGGGACAACTTCGAAGATCGTATGTGCCCCGAGATCCCTGTAGTAGTCAATGTCGGGCTCAACCATCACGCAATCCACGCCGTTGATCGTGCTCGTCTCGTTCTCATGAAACGTTAGCTGCACATTCGCTTCACCGAACTGTATCTGCTTCCAGCTCGACGTAGCTCCGGGGTGAAAGAGCCCCGGTGCGTTCTCGACCGCGAATTTTCCCTCGGCAGCAGACCGCTTGACCTGATTGATAAGCTCTTTGTCGCACCATGCGAAAAAGCGGTCCTGTTGCGGACTGTACGGTGCATCCCAGCGAACCTCCTTGGTGTAGTCCAGCGGCGTACCCTGCGCTAAGTGAATCTGGCTCATCGCCTCGCCGAGGTTCAGCAGAGACGCAAGCGACTTCTCCGTCTTGTCCAGCAGATCGTCGTTGCGCTGCTCTCCCGCTGGCTCCGTCGCGCCCGACGCGAGGTACGGAAATTTGCTCTTTGCCGCAGGCCACCGAGCGTTCACAAAGCTGAAGCCAGGATCGTTGCGGATCAGCATCAGATCGAGCGTAGTCAGGTAACGTTCGGAGAGCTTCACAGGATAGTAGCCGGCCTGCTTGTACCCGTCCGACGACACCAGCACCGTGTATCGATCTCCCAGATTGTCAAAGAACGGCAGCGCGAACGGGAGATCGTTTAAGGTGTACTCCGTCCACGTATGCACCTTCTGGTTGCCGTCGGTAATGCGGACAAGGAACTTGGCGGACGCCGCAAAAAGCTGGCGGGAGCCGTCAAAGATACGAAGACGCAGCTTGCTCGTGCTCATACTCACCTCCCGAGGAACGTCAGGAAGAGTAGCACGCCTTCCCCGCGGAACGCCGACTTCGTCCTCGCCCCTCTCTATACACAACATCCAAGCAGCCGAGCTCAGCTGAAATCCCGAAACGAACCGCCGTCCCAAATCACTATCCTCACCACAGCAGTCTTGGAGCAATCCGCGAGGTGGGGCTATGGAGAAGAGCGGCGGTCTGATATCTGGTTTTGGCGGAGCAGCCATCCTCGCTCTCTTTCTCTCTCCGGCCGCAACAACACTCCCAAAATCGCCCTCCGGCGCAACCACCATCCCAGCTTCCGCGACACAATCGAAAGCTCCTTCGGTTCAAAACGACTCCGGCCCATGGTCTGCAATCTGCCGCGAATACGCCACCGCGACCGACGATCCCAAGAAGCACTCGGAGGGTCCGACCGGTACCTCCACCCACGGCACGCCCGCGGCCGCCGGCGATCCTACCGCCGTCGAATACACAACCCACACCACCACCAAACACGGCGTCAAGGTCGATCTCAAATACCAGGTCAAAGCCCACACGATCGGAAATATCGGGGACTGCCTCGGACGAGAAACAAACGTGCAAGTCCTCCTCGCAACCATCCCCGACCCCGTCGCAAGTCACTTCTCCTTGTACTTCGACCGAGACATCGAAGCTCTGGAGGCAGCAGCGGGCAACTCGGGTTTCGCCATCTCACAATTCTGGCTGCCTTGGGAAATCACCGAAGCTCCATCTGCCGGCGCGACGGACCTCACGCGGTTCGCGGAAAACAAGGCCAAGGCTCAGGAACCCGGCGTCCTCGTCTTTCACCGGGGAGATGGCGGGCGACTCTTCATCTTTCTGGTAGGCGAAACACCCACAACCGGCATCGATCGCGTCCAGTTCGCACGCGCTCTGCGCTACATGAAGCAAGTCATCGAGAAAACCGCACCCAACCAGCCACCAGGATCGGCCTGTGACGAAGCCTCCGCGATCCGAATCGCCGGACCCCACTTCTCCGGATCCTTCCTCGGCATGGGCGAAATCCTCTCGTCCCCTGGGATCGTTTCGGGTAAATCGTGTGTCGACGTCGTTAACCCTGAAGGCAGTTCTCCGGAACTGATCCAAAACTTTTTCGACGTAATGAAGACCTCGAAACATTTGTCTGGCGCTTCGGATCTTAGTTGGTCCTCTCCAACCACTGATCGCTTTCCACCCTGCAGCGGAAAGGAAAACTGCCTCGTCTCTCTGAAACTGCAAGCGCCGAAACTAACCAAGGCAGCTCTCGACTATCTAAGTAAAATGGGTTACCCGAACGATCACGTTGCACAACTGAGCGAAGACGAGAGCGCCTTCAGCGTCCATGACGAAATAACGGATCCCGGCCTCGCCGACAGTAAAAGCAAAACACAGAGCCCGCCGAAAGTACGCCAGTTCACGTATCCACGCGATCTCTCCTCTTTGAGAAATCGCTCTGATTCTGTTTCATCCGGTGCCGAGATCAACGGCGTCAAGATTCCCCTCCTAAGTATTCCGGTCACATTTGGAGAGACGCCGCACGTGGTACAGGACAGCCCACGAGCTTTTGCGACCGACCAGGAGGCGTCGAGGATCGACCACGCCTTGGGAGTTATTGTGGAACGCTTGAGAAGGTCTCAGACGAGAGCTCTTATCATCTTTGCGAGTAACTCCCTCGATACAATGTTTCTTCTTAAATACTTCCACCAACACCTTCCGAACATGAGGTTTGTCACTCTGGAAGCCGACGAATTCGAGATCGGACGTCCCCAGGACGTCGATCTCACAGGCACTCTGTCCATCTCCGATCTGCCGCTGTTACGCAATGCGGTGCAGCGAAAAGGCTATGAGTCCCGTTCTGTCAGCTTCGGAAGCAGCGACAAAGAAGCAACGTACGTCGCGGCCGACCTTTTGATTGGTAACGCTCCTCTTTCCGGTGTCAAGCAAAGGCCGCCGAATCAATGCGCAACCGAATCGGTCGTCGGCCGAACCGGCTTCGTATCGCTCGCGCCCGAATCGAACGACATGACCTTTCCCTGCGTGGACTCCAAAGGCCAGGTTGCGCCTTATCTCATCGACACGAAAGACGATCTGCCCAACCATGATCTCTTCACCGTCTCCCACGCCTGGACCGGCGTTCTACTCCTCACGTTCGTCATCACGCTCATTCACCTGATCTACCTGTGGCGTTCCGGCGCAATGAAGCTCGGCAACACCCTCTGCATCCGCGCGAGGAGTTGGTCCTATCCCGTCGATTGCGTCGACCACGAAGCCAAGCGCCTCGGCATACTCACCGCCCTGAACAATCAGTACCTGCTGATCAACTTCGCCGTCCTTACCACTTCGTACGCCCTGGGGGTCTTGTTCCGAGGACATCTGCTCGGTCAGGCTGCCTCCATGCTGATCCTTGTGCTTTCGATCTTGTGCCTCGGCGCCACATCTGTGCTTGTGCTGCGCATCGTCGAGAGCAAGCGATTGCACGATGCCTGGCTTCCCCTCCTGCTTTCCTTCGCGTACACCGCCGCTGCCGTCGTCATGTGGATTCGTGTGCTCTGGTTCTACCCCGGCTACAAGCCTTCGAACGTGCCTGTGAACGCCTTCCGCATCTCCATGATCTCGGAAGGCCTCTCGCCCCTGGTTCCGTTTCTGATCCTAACCGCGGCCTTTATCTTCTACGCGACAGTCGAGCTTTACGGCATCGACTGGGCCGCTCGGCGCGGTGTTTGTCTGCCCATCGACATCAAGTTGTACCCGAACCTGAAAAGATTTAGAGCCTGCGTCGACCGTCTAGCCTCTTCGCTCCAGCCGTGTCCAAGTCAGATCCAACCCAAGTTCTACTTCGCCATCGTCGGAATCCTGCTGTTCGGTTTCAGCTTCCACGTGTGGAACTCACTTATGGGCTTTGAAGGCCGGTTCTTCCGCGGTTGGCTCTTCTTCTGCGGATTCAGCTTGTTGCTCGCCCTGGTCGCCTTTACCGTGCTGCGCGCCTGGTCGCTCTGGACACAACTGCGCGATATCCTCAGCTGGCTGCAAGATACCAAGCTCGGTCCCGCCTTCGCCGGCCTGCACGACATCGATTTACCCAAGCTGCGCATCTGGGATCTCGGAAAACGCGAACAGGACCTCACCATCCACGGCAGAACCGTCGACAGCATCGGAAAGCTCTGCGGAGAGGAGAAAGCGAAAGCGGCGCACCGGGCCCTGAACGCCGTGCGCTCCGCAAGGACAAACAATCGTTTCCACTCCGCGGCCGATGCACAATGCCTCTTCAACGAACTCAACGCGCCCATGAACGATGCGCTGGCTTACCTCTATCGAGAGCCGACCCGGTACAGCCGTTGCGGCGCGGAATCCCAGCGCTACCTCGCCCTGCGCTTCGTCGCCCTCATCCGCTTCACCTTGCTCAACATCCGCAATCTCTACACCTTCGTCTTCTACGGTTTCGCCTCACTCGTCGTCTGTGTGGCAAGCTACCCGTTTGAAGGCAAAGCGCACTTGGGCTCCTTGCTGACCGCAATCTTCATCCTGCTTATGTTCAGCGTAGCCGCCATGATGGTTCAGATCCAGCGCAACCCGATCCTGAGCCTGATCGAAAACAGCACCGCCGGTCAGGTCGTCTACGCAGACCTCTTCAAACATTTGATAAGCGTCGGCGGCATCCCGGCACTGCTCGTCCTTGCAACGGAATTCCCATCCCTGGCGCAGTTCCTCACCTCATGGATCAAGCCCGGCGTGGATCTTATGAAGTAGCTTTCGACGCCCCCCAACCTACTGCAACATCGTCCCATTCTCCGGCTGCACCTTGACATCCTCCGGCGGAATCGTCATCGCCGCCGCCACCTTATCGCCCTCATCCAGGTTCAGCAGTCGCACCCCGGAGGTCGACCGTCCCGCCGACCGGATCGTCTTCGTATCGATCCGGATAATCTTTCCAAACTGGCTGATCACCATCATCTCCGTCGTGTCGTCAACCAGCTGGATCGACGTCACCTTGCCCGTCTTCGACCCCGTCTTCATGTTGATCACGCCCGTCCCTCCGCGCGACTGCAACCGGTACCGGTCCACATCCGTCCGCTTCCCGTACCCGTTCTCGCTCACGGTCAAAATCAGGCACGGCGTCAGCCCCAGCTTCTCGTCGATCTTGTCGAGCTTCGCTTGAGCCGCCGCATCCACCGCCGCACCCTCGCGATCGGACCCCAGGATCTCCTGCCCATCCGGCGCTCCCGTCCGCTTCGAGACGTCCGAAAACTTCGGCGCCCCAGGCATCGCACCCGCATCCGCCGTCGTGGTCGACAAGCCCGCCTCATCCATCGCGTCCTCGAGCTGTGCCGTCAAGCCCAGCTTCTCTGCAGCCGCCCGCCGAGCGCGCTCCCGAGCCTCCGGCGACGGCGTCACCGAAGCCCCAATCACAACGTCGCCCTTGCGCAGATTGATTCCGCGATTGCCCGTCGCCGGCCGGCCCATCGGCCGCAGGTCCAGCTCATTGAACCGGATCGCCATCCCGTCGCGCGTCGCCAGGAAGATCACCTGCTGCCCATCCGTCACCTTTGCCGTAATCAGCTCGTCGTCCTTGTCGATGTTGATCGCAATGATCCCGCGCGCCATTACGTTCGAGAAATCCCGCAGCGGGGTCTTCTTCACCGTCCCGTTCCGCGTCGCAAACAAAATATTGTGCGCCTCATCGGTCAGGTTCCGCACCGGCAGGATCGTCACCACCTTCTCCCCTGGCTGCAGCGCCACCAGCGAAGCCATCGCCTTGCCCTTGCCCGCCGCCCCGACATCCGGAATCTCATACACCTTCAGCCAGTACACTCGTCCCGTGTTCGTAAAACACAGCAGGTACGCGTGCGTTGAGTTGATAATCAGCTGCGCGACAAAATCCTCGTCGCGCGTCTTCATCCCCAGCCGCCCTGTGCCCCCGCGCCTCTGCTGCCGGTAGATCGAGATCGGCGTCCGCTTCAGGTACCCGGTGTGCGAAACCGTCACCGCCACCTGCTCATCCGCAATCAGGTCCTCAAGCCCAAGTTCCGTCGTCTCATCCAAAATCTGCGTTCGCCGCGGATCGCCGTACTTGTCCCGGATCTCCTCGAGCTCCTTCACAATCACGCGTCGGAGCTTCTTCTCCGAAGCCAGGATCGACTCAAACTCCGCAATATTTCCGCGCACCTCGCCCAGCTCACGCAGGAGTTCGTCGATCGAAAGCTGCGTCAACCGGTACAGTTGCAACTCAAGAATCGCGTCGATCTGCCGGTACGACAGGATCAGCGTTGCCGCCGCACCTCCCGCCGCCAGCGGCAAGAGATTCGGGTCGACGCCATACCGCGCCGGATCGAGCGTAATCCCCGCCAACTCCGTCCCCCGCAGATTCACCGTTCGCCCAGAAAACAGAGCAAACAAGTTCTCCCGCGCCTCGGTCCGCGAACTCGACTGCCGAATCAACCGGATCACCTGATCCAGATGGTCGAGCGCAATCTGGTACCCCAGGAGGATGTGCTCGCGATCCCGCGCCTTGCCCAGCAAAAACGCCGTCCGCCGCCGCACCACATCTACCCTGTGATCCAGAAACGCCCGAATCGCCTTGTCGAGCGGCAGCTCCTTCGGCTGGCCATTGTGCACGGCCAGAAAAATCATCGAAAAACTCTCCTGCATCTGCGTGTGCTTATACAGCTGGTTCAACACAATCTGGTGCTCCGACCCGCGCTTCAGACCGATCACAATCCGCATCCCGTCGCGGTCGCTCTCGTCGCGAAACTCATCCCTCGCAATGTCCGTAATCACGCCCTCATTCACCAGCTCCGCGATCCGCTCAATCAGCTTCGCCTTGTTCACCTGGTACGGAATCTCGGACACAATAATCGCCTGCCGTCCGCCCGAAATATTCTCGATCGAACACTTCGCCCGCATCAGGAACCGCCCGCGTCCCGTCCGGTACGCCTGTGGAATCCCACTCCGTCCATACAAAAATCCGCCCGTCGGAAAGTCCGGCCCCAGCACATGCTCGAGCACCGTCTCCATCCCCGCGTTCGGGTCCTCGACCAGAGCGATCGCCGCGTTCACCACCTCCGTCAAATTGTGCGGCGGAATATTCGTTGCCATGCCCACCGCTATGCCCGTCGAACCATTCACAATCAGGTTCGGCACCCGCGCCGGCAACACCGTCGGCTCCGCGGTCGACTCGTCATAGTTCGGCGCAAAATCCACCGTATCCGAATCAATATCGGCCAGCATCTCGCCCGCCAACCGCGTCAGCCGCGACTCCGTATACCGCATCGCCGCCGGCGGGTCGCCATCCACCGACCCAAAGTTCCCCTGCCCGTCCACCATCGGATACCGCTGCGAAAAATCCTGCGCCAGCCGCACCATCGTGTCGTAAATCGCCGAGTCGCCATGCGGATGGTAGTTGCCCATCACGTGCCCCACCACCTTGGCCGACTTCGTATACTTCTTGTTAAACTGCAGCCCCATCTCCTGCATGCCATACAAAATGCGCCGATGCACCGGCTTCAAGCCATCTCGCACATCCGGCAGCGCCCGCCCAATAATCACCGACATCGAATAGTCGAGATACGACCGCCGCATCTCATCTTCAATGTTGATCGAGATCAGATTCAGCGCCCCAGGCCCGGTAATCCCAGGCCCCCCAGGCGGCGTCCCCGCCGGCGGCGGAGCATTCGACCCAGCATCCTGCGCCGACGGCGGAACGGGCGATCCAAGCGGTTCATTCGGACGAGATTCGGGCAATCCAAGCGGCAATTCAGGGTTCTGATCGTCGGGCATAATATGTATCCATTATAGGTCTTCAACCATCACAATCGTCCCGATTTGTAATCCCCGGTTGCCTTCCTCATACGCAAGCCGAGTGCCCCCTTACAGACCATGCCTCTCTGTCCGGACAAGGTTGTTCCTCGTCACATCTAGGTAGCACCGGGTGCTACAATGGCCTGTGACGAAGCCGCAACGAGTCTTCAAGACAGCTTGGTTCACCAAAGCTTCCAAGAAGGCTCGCATCACCGACGACGAGCTTTGTTCCGCCATCCGTCAGGTCATGCTCGGCCAAGCTGACGATCTCGGAGGCGGCGTGTTCAAGAAGCGTCTCAGCAAGAATCAGGACCGATCCCTAATCCTCGCCCCTGGGCCGGCAGTACTGGGTATATGCCTACTTGTTTGCCAAGCAGCATCGAGCCAATATCGACGAGGACGAACTCGTGAGCTTCCGGGCGTTGGCCGGACTTTATGCCCGAAAGACAGAAAATGACCTGGCCAAAGATCTGCAACTCAAAGAGCTCGTGGAGATATGCCATGAAAAGCAGTCGCAAGTACAAGAGTGATGCCTTCGAAGCCATCCATAGCGCGGTGGCGGGTATGTACCGGGCTGGCACCGTCGACAAGGAGACCATGCGCGGTTTCGACGAGTCCTGCCTCACCATGCCCGAGACCATCGGACCTGAACAGATCAAAAGGATCCGAGAAAGCCAGAACGTGAGTCAGCCCGTGTTCGCCCGTTATCTCAACACCAGTGAATCGACTGTCGAGAAGTGGGAGACCGGGGTCAAACGGCCAAGCGGCATGGCTATTAAGCTTCTTATGATCGTGCAGAAGCATGGGCTGGAGATGCTGGCCTGACGTGTGCGGACCTAATTAGTCCGGCCGGCATCGAACGGACCGAATCGAGTCAGACCAGAACCAAGCCTCAGGAGGCAATAGTCACAAACTCCGCCCAAAAAACCTCGCGTCGCCACTTCCTTCACACCGGAGTCGCGCTCACCGCCAGCCTCGCGCTCGACTCGCCGCGCCTCCTCGCCCAGACGAGCCCCGCCGTCGTCACCACACCGCTCGGCACACTCCGCGGCGAGACCCTCCCCGGCGGCATCCGCGTCTTCCGCGGCATCCCCTTCGCCCAGCCGCCGGTCGGCCCGTTGCGCTTCCGCCCGCCCGCGCCTCCCACACCCTGGAACATCACCCGCGACGCCCTCCGCTTCGCCCCAGCCGCCATGCAGCCCGCCGACGCACACTTCCCCCAGAGCGAGGACTGCCTCTACCTCAACCTTTGGACGCCTCCTACCCCCGGCCCCCATCCCGTCTTCGTCTGGATCCACGGCGGCGGCTACACCGGCGGTCGCGCCTCCGACCGAATCTTCGACGGCGCCGGCTTCGCCCAGGAAGGCATCGTCCTCGTCACCGTCAGCTACCGCCTCGGCG
This sequence comes from Acidobacteriaceae bacterium, assembly GCA_965277145.1. Classification (GTDB taxonomy): domain Bacteria; phylum Acidobacteriota; class Terriglobia; order Terriglobales; family Acidobacteriaceae; genus Edaphobacter. The sequence goes on along the minus strand of OZ255717.1, from coordinate 3,035,921 downwards.
TCTTCGGCTTCATGGATCTCGGCCCGCTGCTCGGCCCCAGCTTCGCCGGCAGCGGCAACAACGCCATCCTCGACCTCGTCCAAGCCCTCCGCTGGGTCAATCAAAACATCGCCAGCTTCGGCGGCGATCCCACCCGAGTCACCGTCGGCGGCGAATCCGCCGGGGCCAAAGCCACCGCCGCCCTCCTTGCCCTGCCCGAAGCCCGCAACCTCTTCCGCTCCGCCATCTCCGAGTCCGGCGGCGGCGAACGCGTCCTCACCCTCTCCGACGCCGCCGCGGTCGCACACGAGTTCGGCGCACAATGGCAGCACGACCAGCCCGCGACGCAAAGCTTCACCGCCCTCCTCTCCGCACCTCCCGAAGCCCTCATCCAAACCCAGTCCAACCTCATCCGCACCTCCACCCGCCACTTCCCCTTCCGCCCCGAGATCGACGGCCACCTCTTCACAGCGCGCCCAGTCGACCTCGTCAGCACCGCGCACCTCGCCGGCAAGCGCCTCCTCCTCGGCTCCAACCTCGACGAGAGCGCCCTCTTCCTCGGCCCGCACCCGGCCTCCGACCCGAAGCAGAGCGACCTCGGCAACCTCCCGCTCCCGCGCTTCACCGACGTCTTCGCCCGTTACAGCGCCCTCTATCCCGCAATGCCCGCCCCGCAGCGCCGCATCCGCGCCGTCACCGCCGAAGAGTATTGGATCCCCACCGTCCGCCTCGCCGACGCCTTCACCCGCTCCGGCGGCGCTGCGTGGATGTACCGCCTCGACTACACCGAACCCACCGGCCGCATGGCGGACGAAGCCTTCCACTCCCTCGACCTCAGCCTCGTCTGGCGCCACCTCGACCCCGCCGAGCAGGCCGACCCGGCAGCCGCCCCAATCTCCGTCCAAATGCACACCGCCTGGGTCGCCTTCATCCACGGCCAGACCCCCGCCGCCCCCGGCCTGCCCGCCTGGCGCGAGTACAACCCCACCTCGCGACCCACCATGATCTTCAGTCGCCAAAGCCACATCGAGACCGAGCCCCTCGCCTCCGAACTCCGCCTCTGGGACGGCGTGCTCTAACCCATGACCAGCTCGGAGGAGATCCTCACACCCACAGCAGGCAAACTCGGCCTCATCGCCGGCAACGGCCGCTTCCCCTTTCTCCTCCTCGATGCCGCCCGCGCCCACGGCCTCACCGTCGTCGTCGCCGCCATCCGCGAGGAGACCGACCCCGAGATCACCGCGCGCGCCGACCGAGACCCTAACATCCACCTCCACTGGATCTCGCTCGGCGAACTCTCGCGCCTCATCAGCATCTTCCACGCCGAAGACGTCCGCCGCGCCACCATGGCCGGACAAGTCCGTCACAAGCAAATCTTCTCCTCCATCCGCCCCGATTGGCGCCTCGCCAAGCTCCTCCTCAACCTCCGCACCCGCTCCACCGACATGCTCCTCGGAGCCATCGCCCAAGTCCTCGCCGACGAAGGCATCACCCTCATCTCCTCCACCGAATACCTGGAGCCCCTGCTCGCCAAAGCCGGCGTCCTCACCGCGCGCGCACCCACCGAAGCCGAGCTCGCCGACATCCTCTACGGCCGCACCGTCGCCCGAGGCCTCGCCGCCTACGACCTCGGCCAGACCGTCGTCATCGCCGCTGGAGCGTGCGTCGCCGTCGAAGCCATGGAAGGCACCGACGCCACCATCACCCGCGCCGGAGACCTCCTCCGCGCCGCCACCACCGGCCCAGCCCAGACCACCCTCGCCCGCGCACTCACCGTCGTCAAGGTCGCCAAACCCAACCAGGACATGCGCTTCGACGTCCCCGTCATCGGCGTCCGCACGGTCGAGGTCATGCAGGCCGCCGGCGCCACCTGCCTCGCGCTCGAAGCCAAACGCACCCTCCTCTTCGACCCGGACGCCATCGCCACCGCCGCCGACCGCGCCGGCATCGCCATCGCGGCAGAGTAAAATCGATCTCAACCCACGGAGAAACCCTATGCGCAAGCTCCTCTCGACCGCCGCCCTCCTCACCCTCACCGCTCTCCCAGCCGCCCATGCAGCCGACACCCTCGCCGCCGGCGCAACTGCCCCAACCTTCACGCTGCCGTCCCAGGAAGACAAGCAGGTCTCGCTCGCCGACTACAAAGGCAAGTGGGTCGTGCTCTACTTCTACCCCAAGGATCAGACCAGCGGATGCACGGTCGAGGCCCACAACTTCCAGCGCGACGAGGCAAAATACAAAGCCCTCAACGCCGCCGTCCTTGGTGTCTCGCTCGACACCGTCGACAGCCACAAAGCCTTCTGCACCAAGGAAAACCTGAACTTCAAGCTGCTCGCCGACCCTGACCACAAAGCCATCGACGCTTACGGTGTTCCCATCAAGTCCGTCGGCCCGATGAAGTTCGCAAGCCGCGAGACCTTTCTCATCTCGCCTCAGGGCAAGGTGGTCAAGGTGTGGTCAGACGTCAAGGTCGCGAACCATAGCGACGAAGTTCTCGAAGAGATCAGCACGCAATCCCGGAAGTAGAGTCTCGGTCAGAACCGACCGGCCGCAAAAAGGCCCGGCCTCTCCTTACGAGATCCGGGCCCTTTTGCTTGCCCTGAGAAAACGTCTGGAGAAAGTGTGAGTCTGTTACTTCTTCGCTGTCTTTTTGGCTGCTGACTTCTTTTGAGGTGCTGACTTCTTTTGAGAGGTCGCCGCCTTCTTGGTCGTCGCAGAGCTCTTCGTACTGGCCTTCTTGGCTGTCGTCTTGGCTGGCGTTGATGTCTTCTTAGCCGCCGTGGCAGACTTCTTGGCCGGTGTCGCCGACTTCTTCGCGGCGGTCTTCTTTTGAGGCGTGCTCTTCTTCGTGCTTGTCTTCTTTGCTGCCGCTTTCTTGGTTGCCAAGGTCTTACCTCTCACTTTAGGTTGTGTGCTCTGCGTCGTGCCCCTGCTCTTCACTGCTCCTTTCAGAGCAGCTTTACCGCCCCTCAAGGATTTCGAGCCCTGAGTGGCAGATCCTGAAATCTTCTTCCCCGCATTCTTCGCGGCTGATTTTTTCGCAGCATGCTTCTCGGGCGCTCCCTTTGCCGCAGCTTTCTTCGCCGCATGCTTCTCTGGCGCACCCTTGGCCGCGGCCTTCTTCGCCGCATGCTTCTCCGGCGCACCCTTGGCAGCCGCCTTCTTGGCAGCATGCTTCTCCGGCACACCCTTGGCCGCCGCCTTCTTCGCTCCACCCTTCTTTGCAGGCACAGGCGCCCGATGCTCCGCCGCAATCTCTTTCAGCGTCTCCCCAACACTCTGCCCGCTGCGTTCCCGATGCGGCGCCTGCGACATACTGTCGGCGACCTCGTACGGTCCCAGCGGCGCGGGTGGTTCCGTCAGCAGCACAGCTTCTTCCGCGTGCGTGCTGCCCTCGTACAAAAGCCTGTCCCGCTCCGACCCGTCGTCGTCGATGCCCTCTTCGTCGTCAATGTCTTCGTCCATCTCATCATCGTCATCTTCGACGTCAGCACCCGAGTCCTCGGCCGCGTCCCCGTCGGTCGCATCGTCTTCGTCCAAGACACTCGCAGCGTCCTCCTCCGCGATCGGATCGTCCGAGTCATCCTCATCGTCATCCAGATCGTCTTCGGTCTCGTCGTCATCGTCCTCAGCCGTCAGCGTCACCTCTTCCTCTTCGTCGTCCTCATCCGTCGCATCGTCCGCATCGTCGAGTTCAACATCATCGTCCATGCTCTCGTCGTCCTCGGCTGCCGCCGCATACATCCTGATCAACTCTTCCGCCGCCATGATCGCTGTCCCTCACTGCCTTGTCACTTGGTGGTTGCACCATCTCTGGTGCAACCAAAATATTCGCGTGCCCGCGCCGCATCGGATTCTAGCAACAGAATGCATCGATGAGCCAGCCATGGCAAGACTTGTTTTCCCAGGGGTATCTAGTGCGCTGCTCTTCTGCCCCCGCGAGATCCTCGCGCTTGAGCCACGCCGCCGGATCGAACGCCTCGCGCATGAGACACGCTGCCCGATCGAGATCCTCGCGTTTGGGCTACGCTGCGTGACCGAACGCCTCGCGCGTGAGACACGCTCCCTGACCGAACCGCATACGATCGCGATCGCGCGACGCCCCTGCCGCTGCCCCGCGCATACCGGCTGGACCCGCCGCGAGCAACACCCCTCGACATCCCTCGACCGCGCACTCTTGACCTGACGAGAAACCGCACCGGCTCCGCAACCGCCAGAGTTCTCCCCGGCGTCACCGAGTTCGATGACAAACGATTCCACCGCCGCAACTCGTTCGTGGATACATTGAAGCGATCCGCCACCGCAAGGAGCGTGTCTCCACGCGCCACCGTGTATCGCTGCGGCCGCGACGACGACGCGCTCAGTGTGCTTTCCACCGGAATGACCAGCTCGTCCCCCGCCCCGACCTCTTCTCCCGGCTTCATCCCGTTCACTTCGGCGACCTCGCTCGCTCGAACATGGAGCGAACCTGACACACCCTCCAGAGACTCGCCCGACCTCACCACATGGAAACGCCAGCTCATCCGACGATCCTCTGGAATCTCCTTGATCCGTTCCGCAAACACAGCCTTGGTGCCCGGCGGAAGGTGCAGATCGAAGCTCGTATCGGGCGGCGTGCTCGTCCGCAGCAAGCTCGGATTGAGAGCCGCAATCTCCCCTGGCGAAACGTCGGTTACATCGGCGACAAGACGTATGTCGATCGCGCCGTTGGTCTGCACCGTGTCGTAGATCACCGGCGGGCTCGGCACCAGCTTGTTCAAACCATATCGCTCAGGGTTCTTCGCCATGATCACGGCCGCCAGGATCTTCGGCACATACGCCCTCGTCTCGGCCGGCATCGCATTGCGCCGATACAACGCCCAGAAGTCCGCGTATCCCGTTCGCTGCACCGCCCTCTGCACGTTGCCCAGGCCCCAGTCGTACGAGGCCATCGCCAGGTACCAGTCGCCCGTAATTCCATACAGCTTCTTGATGTACCGGGCATAGGCGCGCGTGCTCTTCTCCGGGTCAAACCTGTAGTCGTAGTAGCCGTTGCGGGTAAGTCCATACTCCGGCCCCGTGTACGTCATAAACTGCCACATGCCGCCGGCACCGGAACGTGGGTTGATGGCCTGTGGCTGGAACCCGGACTCGGCCACCGCAAGATAGATCAAATCCTGCGGTACGCCTTCCTCCTTCAGCACCTGCTGAATCAGACCCCGATACTTGCCCACGCGCTGCATGGACGCCGCCATGTGTCTGCGAAAGTTGTCCGAAGCCGAAAACACGCCGATGTACCCGGCCACCTCATCGTTGATGATCAGCGGGAGGTCCGAGGCCGTACTCAGCTCCGTCTTCAACTTCGCCACCAGCTCCGGGTTTGGAGCAAACGTCAGATCCGTCGTTGCTTCAAGCGGCGCCGCTTCCACTGGCGCCGAAAACCCGTTGCCCTGCTTCAACGCCGCCATCTCAAGCGAGTTCACCGCGTTCAGCAGGTGGTCGAACTCATCCGCCATCTGCGCGTTTCCCTTGGGGTCAATGCCGCTCGTCAGCAGGAGATCGACAGCATAATCGAAGTCGTTGCGCGCCGCATCTAGATGCCCCGCCCGATAGTTATTCACACCGCTCGCGTACGACCGTTCCGCCCCCGCAATCAAGCTCTGGACCTTTGCCGCCACCGCAGAATCTTCCTGCACAGCAGCCGGCGCCGCACCCGTACTCGCCGCCACACCCGCGCTGGCCGCCGCCGCCGCCGGGCTCTTCGCGGCAGGTCTCGCGGCAGATCCCGCGGCAGATCCCGCAGCGCTCGGAGCCTTACTCCCAGCCCCATGCGCGCCCGATCCACTCGACGCAATCGCCGGCGCAGTCGCCGTCACCGGAGCTCGACCCGGTGCAGACGCCTGATCCTGAGGACATCCCATCAGCAACAAGAACGGCGCGCACGCCACCCCCACCATCCACCGCCGCGCCATCTCTAACTTCCGTAAGCTCGCCATCGTCCTCCGTCATTGTAAGACGGCACTCGCACGGAGAGGTCCCGCGCACACATTCCCCCGCCGGAGCCGGCCAGCCCAACCCAAGTTGCCCTCCACCTGCCCCTGAACCAGAAATTGTGCAACTCTTCGACCCATCGAGACACCGCCACACCCGGTGTCGCCATCACAACAGGTGTTCGCGTACAGTTGTTTCGCCACACATCCAAAGGGAGACCAGATGGCCTTATCGAAAACCACACAGGATCACGAAGAAATCCAGAAATGGGCTGAAACTCGCGGCGCCAAGCCCGCCGAAGTCGCCAGCACGGAACGCAATGGAGAGACAGGCATCATCCGGCTCGAGTTCCCCAAGGCCACCAACGCCAACGACGCCAACCTAAAAGAAATCTCGTGGGAAGAGTTCTTCGAGAAGTTCGACAAGAGCGGCCTCGCCCTCGTCTACCAGGAACTCACCGCCGACGGCGAACAAAGCAACTTCAACAAACTCGTTCACCCCGAAAATGTCTCAGCCTCCGCCAAAAAATCCGCAAAAAAGAGCGCGAACTCGGCGCGCGCCGGAAGCGCCAAGAAGTCCGCCAAATCGAGCCCAGCAAAGAACCCCACCAAATCCTCCGCCGGCGGCCGAAAATCCGCATCCGTGAAAAGCTCCGCGAGCAAGTCCGGCGCACGGACATCGCCAGCCAAAAAGTCCGCCAAACAACCAGCTAAAAAACAGGCCACCAAAGGCGCCGGCAGCAAGCGAACCTCCATCTCCCTCAGAGCCTCCGGAGCCAAAGCAGCCGCCAAGCGCCCCTCGGCAACAAAAGCAGCCAAGAAGACAGCCAAGACCGCATCCAAACGCACCGGTCGCTAGACCTAACCATCAGCAACGCCAGAGCCATCAGCAACGCCAGACCCAACCATCAGCAATGTAGATCCTGTGTATCCTCCTCATCAGAGAGGGCGCGACCGACCCGGCCTCACCGGTCCGCATCGCTCCCTCTCCGAGCCCGCAGGCGTACATCCGCATGAAAATCGTCATCTTCGGCCTCACGGTCAGCTCCTCCTGGGGCAACGGACACGCCACCCTCTGGCGCGGCCTCATCGGGGCACTCAACCGCCGCGGCCACACCGTCACGTTCTTTGAGCGCGACCTCCCGTTCTACAGCAGCACCCGCGATCTCACAGACCTGCCCGGCCGGAGCCAACTCCGCCTCTACACCAGCTTCGAAGACATCCAAGCTGAGGCTCGGCAGGCCTGCAATTCCGCCGACCTCGCCCTGTCCACCAGCTTCTGCCCCGACGGCCGCGACGCCAGCGCTCTTCTCCTCGAATCCAACGCCGCAACCAAGGCCTTCTACGACCTCGACACCCCCGTCACCCTCAGCCGCCTCGGCGCCGGAGCCTCCGTCCCGTACCTTCCCGACGACGGCCTCGGCGCCTTCGACCTCGTCCTCTCCTACACCGGCGGACGCGCGCTCACCGAGCTCCAGACTCGCCTCGGCGCCCGCCGCGTCAGCCCGCTCTACGGCTGGGTCGACCCCGAGGCGCACCGCCCCGTCCCACCGGTCGATCGCTTTCGCTGCGACCTCTCCTACCTCGGAACCTACGCCGCCGACCGCCAACCCGCCCTCGAAACCCTCTTCGTCGAGCCCGCCCGCCGGCTCTCCGATCGCCGCTTCGTCATCGGCGGAGCTCAGTACCCCGACACCTTCCCCTGGGTGCCCAATCTCCTCTTCGTCCAGCACATGCCGCCCGCGGAGCACCCCGGCTTCTTCTGCTCCTCCCGCCTCACCCTCAACGTCACCCGCCAGGCCATGGCCGAGTACGGCTTCTGCCCCTCCGGTCGCCTCTTCGAAGCCGCCGGCTGTGGCGCCCCCATCGTCTCCGACACATGGGAAGGCCTCAGCTCCTTCTTCACTCCAGGCGAGGAGATCCTCCCCGCCCGCACCACCGCCGACGTCCTCGACGCACTCTCTCTTTCCGACGCGGAACTAGACCGCGTCGCCAAAGCCGCGCGCGCCCGAACCCTGGAAGAGCACACCGCCGAAGCTCGCGTCCAACAACTCGAAGCCCTCTGCGGCTCCTCGCCAGAAACCGCACCCACAATCACCCCGTCCAGACATCTCTCCCTAGCAGCTAGCAGCTAGCAGCAGCTAGCAGCTAGCAGCTAGCAGCTAGAAGCTAAAAGCTAAAACCAACCGCAACCGACCAGGAACCACCATCCATGTGGGGCATCATCCCAGCCGCGGGCACCGGCAGCCGCATCCAGCCGCTCGCCTTCTCGAAAGAACTCCTTCCCGTCGGCTCCCGCGTCGAAGCGGGCGCCGAGCGCCCCCGCGCCGTCTCCGAGTACCTCGTCGAGCGACTCATCGCCGGCGGCGCCACCAAGCTCTGCTTCGTCATCTCGCCCGGCAAATCCGACATCCTCGCCTACTTCGGCTCACGCATCTGGGGCGCCGACATCGTCTACGCCGTCCAGCCCTCGCCCGGCGGCCTCTGCGACGCGCTCTTCCGCGCCCTCCCCGTCATCCCAACCGACGAGCCCGTAGCCATCGGCCTCCCCGACACCGTCTGGTTCCCCGAAGACGCCCTCGCCCAGCTCCCCGACGACGTCCTCTCCTTTCTCCTCTTCCCCGTCGACCACCCCGAACTCTTCGACGCCGTCGTCACCGACGCGCTCGGCAACGTCCAAACGGTCGAGGTCAAGCAGCCGCACCCCCGCTCCCACTGGATCTGGGGAGCCCTCAAAATGCCTGGCCATGTCTTCCACCGTCTGCACACCCTGTGGTCCCAACCCGGTCGCAACGACGAGTACCTCGGAACCCTCGTCAACGCCTACCTGGCCCAAGGCGGCCGCGCCGTAGGCCTGCAGGCAGGCAGCTCCTACGTGGACGTCGGCACCCTCCACGGCTACCGCCACGCCCTCAGCCTCCTCCGCGAGCCGCAAGTGGAACCTCACTGACCTGGTGTTCGACCCCTCCATGCCGACGCTGCAACACAACGTGGCGTAAAGTCCGGCCAATTCTTCTAAACTGGAATAGGGGAGAGGCTCTGCACGTCTCCACTAGCAGCATCTCCCGTTATCCAGGTTCACGCTTCAGACCATTCGAAGACTCAGAAGAACTCACGCCCAGATCGCGGATCTGTTGTACCTTGTTGGATCTCCCGACAGACCGAGATCCAGATCTAAGCTCTTTGTTCTGAAGATTTTGAGACACTTTGCTAGGAGGTGGTGGGGTATCCCTCGCCGAAGCTGGGAATACGGCAGGAAGACCAAATTTCGCTCCTCGGGTGGCCGCCACCTACCGGAGCAGCATCCATCCTGCTAGCGACCGTAAACCGGCGCAAGGACGCGACACCACTATGGGAATTCTTGACTCGATCGAATCAATGGCAGGCCAGGCATCTGGCGCGAACAGCCAGAACGCACAAGTAGCCGGTGGCCTCATGCAGGAACTTCAGCAGCACCCGCAAGGCGCCGGCGGCCTCTTCTCCGCGCTCCAGAGCAACGGCATGGGCGGCATGGTGCAGCAGTGGGCGGGCGGACAGACCGGCGGCGCCACACCCCAACAGATGCAGCAGGGCCTCGGCGGAACCGGCATCATCGAACGCATCTCCCAGAGAACCGGACTTCCTGAGACAGCGGTCCAGATGGGCCTCGCCGCAGCCGTCCCCCTGGTCATCAACCACCTCGTCTCCAACGGCCACATGACCTCCGACGGCCAATCCACCGGCGCACCCCCACCCGACCAGGGCGGCATGCTCCAGTCCGTCCTCGGAAGACTCATCTAAGCCCCATCCACCCAAGCGCATCCAGGCTGTGGCAAGTGCGTCAGGGGGACACTCCCCGCGCATCTTGCCACAGTTTGCAGCTCAGAATCTTCTAAGGAGAAGTCCATGGCCGACCTCGATCAGCTCAAGCAGAAGTACGCCCCGGTACTCGATCTATTCACGAAACTCGAGCCCTACGGCGCCAAGCTCGACGGTGTCGATCAGGACCCGGACGGCAAGCTTCACCTCAAGGGCGAGGTCCCGAGCACCGTGGTAGCCAACCGCGTCTGGGACAAGATCAAAGAGGTCGATCCGACCTACTCCGACCTCCACCACGAGATCGCCACGACCGGCGGCCAGGAGCAGCCCTACACCATCAAGAGCGGTGACACGCTCTCCGCCGTCTGCCTGCTCTTCTACGGCAACGCCAACAAATACCCACAGGTAGCCGAGGCCAACGGAGTCAACCCCAACAGCATCCCCGTCGGCCACACCCTCCAGCTTCCCGTCCTGAGCTAAGGAGGCGCAGGAGACATGATTACGGCGCATTGCGACGGCGGGGCTCGGGGCAACCCGGGCCCGGCAGGCTTTGGTGTGCAGGTAACGGGGGCGGACGGTGCTGTGCTGGCCGAGCTTTCGGAATTCCTAGGGTTCCGCACCAACAACTATGCGGAGTACGCCGGGCTTTTGGCCAGTCTGCAGTACGCTCTGGACCATGGGCATGCGGATCTGCGGGTCGTGTCTGACTCCGAACTGATGGTGAAGCAGATCCAGGGCAAGTACAAGGTGAACTCGCCGGATCTGAAGCCGCTGTGGCAGGAGGCGAAGCTCCGCATTGCGCGGCTCGGGCAATTTGAGATCACGCATGCGTTGCGGCACAAAAACAAGGACGCGGACCGGCTGGCGAACGAGGCGATGGATCGGGGCATGCGTCGGGGTGAGCGCACCTCCGCCGCCGTCGAGAGCTCGCCGTTGCGGGCGGTAGCCTATCCCGAACGCAGCCAGGCGCCACCGGCGCCGAAGATCTATGATCCGGAACCATCGCGGGCTCCTGAAGCGGCACTGAAAGAACCGGCTCTGAAGAAACCGGCTCTGAAAGAATCGGCTGCGGCGACTCCCGCGATGCTGCGAGGGTTTACGCGGGATGGCGTGGTGCGGATTCTAGGGCCGGAGGGGCTGCCGGATGGGATCTTTGTGAAGATCATCCCGGAGTAGACGGCAAAACTACACAGATGCTCACCTTTCTCTGGGCCGTCGGTCTACCAGAGAAGAGAAACGTATTTCTGACTCCGGAGTCGGAAGATGAGCGCTGGGTTTGCTGGAACACTCCCCACGGGGGAGTTTGCGAAAACATTTGGGACGCGCGGACAGAAGTCCGTCATCTTTGCGGCTCAGGGTGCTGTGGCGACGGTAGAATCGTCCCCAAGCATGGGGAAGGCGATCACTCACACCGGACGCGGAAAACTCACGCCAGCGCAGCTGGAGGCGCGAGCGCAGCAGCGAACGGAGGACGATGAACTCATCCGCGAGGCGCAGAAAGGCCATCGTGAAGCCTTTGACACCCTGGTCCGCCGCTACGACCAGAGTGTCCTTCGACTCGCTCTGCATATGCTTGGCAACGAACAGGACGCCCAGGACGTCCACCAGGAAGCCTTCATCAAGGCCTACCGCCACCTTGGCAACTTCCGCTTTGAGTGCTCGTTTTACACCTGGCTGTATCGCATCGTCACCAATCTCTGCCTCGATCAGCTGCGTCGCCGAAAGAGTCGCCGTGAAGACCCGGCGACCGTGACCGACGCCGGCGGCGACGAAATGGATCTACTTGCAAGCGTGCGGGACGATCGCGCCGCCATGAATCCAGGCCGTGAACTCGATCGCAAGGTGATGGCCGAAGGCATCGCCTCCGCGCTCGAGAAGCTCACGCCTCGCGAGCGAACCGTCTTTGAACTGAAGCACTACCAGGGCCTGAAGCTCCGCACCATCGGTGAAATGCTCAGCACCACAGAGGAAACCGCGAAGAACACGCTCTTCCGTGCGACGCGCAAGTTGCGGGCGAATCTGTCGGAGCTCCGCGCCTGATCGATTGTTCTAAGAAGTACACAGGATAGTAGATATCAAAATGGCAGAGACAGACGTAAGCGGACACATCGATCCGCGCATTGCAGGCAAGAAACGAAATCTTTGAGGCTGGTCTGAGGTTGAGCAATGAAGTGTGAAGTGGCGCAGGAACGTCTGGTTTTGCTTCACTACGGTGAGCTCGACGATGAGTTCTCCATCGGTCTGGAACAGCATCTGTCACAATGCAGTCCCTGCCGGCTAGAGTGGGTCTGCCTTGAGCAGCTGGCCGGCGATCTGAGCTGCCTCCCCGTCATAGAACCCTCCCCCAACCTCCTCGCACAGAGCCGCATGCAGCTTGATGAGGCACTGGACAATCTGCCGGCGCATGGCCTGCTCACGCGGCTTCGGTCGAACCTGTTTCGCTGGTCCGGCTTCGTCCAGGGAGCTCCCGCTCTCGCTACACTTCTGCTCGGCGCCGGCTTTCTCGGTGGCAATCTCACCTTCCGCTACCAGGCTGCGCACGCTCCCAAGCTTCCGCCGACCATGGTCATGGGAGCACAGCAAGGTGCGATCGCCAACGTGAGCGGCATCGTCCAGACGCCCGACTCCGAGCTCGTCCAGGTGCACTACAACCGCATCGTCCCCGAGACGATGGAGGGCTCACTCGACGATCCCAAGATCCGGCAGCTCCTGATGAAGGGAACCACCGCGGCGGCGACAGAAGGCGTCCGGACCAACTCGGTCGCACTTCTCGCCAGCGAGTGCAGTTCGGGACATCGTTGCGAGGCCGGTGAGGACGGCCAGGGCATCCGCAGTGCGCTCCTCGTGAGCCTTCGCTACGATCGCGATCCAGGGGTCCGGCTCAAGGCGCTCGGTGGTCTCAAACGCTACGTCGACCAGGACCAGAGAGTGCGCGATGCCGTCCTTGAGTCGCTTATGCATGACTCGAGCGCCAACGTCCGAAAGGCAGCGATCGCCCTGCTTGAGCCCGTGCAGTCCGACTCAAGCGTCCGAGAGGTGCTCAGGACCGTATCGACGCAGGATGAAAATCCTTACATTCGCCGAACCAGCTATGAGGCCCTGCAGGGCGCGGCTGACATCCAGTGAGATTCTGGATTACCAACGTCCTGCTGTGTGGTCCAAGTTGTCAGTACAAGTCACGTCGGCGCATGTTTTTGAGAGCACTACGGACAGAGAGACGATCGATGACGACACCCCATGCCAAGACCTCCAAAGGTATCTGTGCGGCCATCACGGCAACCCTGCTCGTGACGAGCGCTTCGGCGAGGACGCCTTTGGGATCGCCGAGCAACGTTGGCGCGGTCGCTCCGGTGCGCCTTATGCTGGCCGGCGGAGCTCACGGAACGCAGGGGTATCTCGGTGTCGACATCCGGGACGTCAACGACGACGAGATCGTGGTGCTCAAGCTGAAAGAGTCGCGTGGCGCGGAGATCACGCGTGTGGATCACGACGGTCCGGCGGGCAAGGCCGGGCTGCGCGAGCGCGACGTCATCCTCGGGATGAATGCGCAGATCATCGAGGGCGAGGAACAGCTGCGGCGCATGCTGCGAGAGACGCCTGCGGGGCGAGCGGTGACGATCGTTTTCAGCCGTGACGGGCAGCAGCAGACCGTCAACATCATGCTGGCCGATCGGTCCGTTGTCGAGCGGCAGGCGTGGGAGCAGCACCTGACGGTTCCAGATCCAGGCACAAACGCCGGTTCATCGCCTGGAGCTCCCGAGGCCCGTTCTGGACGCAACGATTCTGGATCGCAACCTGGCTTTGGGTTTCTCCACGGCGGCACTGCGATGCCTCGCGGCTTCTCGGGGTCGATGATCGGTCCAACAGCCGTGATGGGCGCCTCGGGAAGTGGGGCGATGCTCGAAGCGCTGGGGCCGCAGCTGGCCGAGTTCTTCGGCGTTGCCGGCGGATCGGGTCTCCTGGTGCGCAGCGTCGAACCCAACAGTCCGGCTTCGGTTGCCGGGATGAAGGCCGGCGATGTTGTGGTCAAGGTGAACCAGATCGTGGTGGCGAACGGCAGCGACTGGGCTCGGTTGATGCACGAGAACAAGGGCAGGCCAGTAAACCTCGTTGTCCTGCGCGACAAGCACGAGCAGAGCTTGACGCTGACGCCGGACGGCAAGCGTCGATCCTCGATCCAGTGGCTCGATCTTCCCGGCTTCGAGAGCCTTTCGGTCGAAGCGCTTCCAGATGCGAGCGCAATGGTGGCAGAGATGCAACCCATGCTCGAAACTGCGAAGCTTTCAAACGAAGCCGAGCTCCGCAAGCTGCTGGACAACGCTAAGCGAGCTAAGATCGGCGATCCGATGTTTGGGAAGCAGATCGAGGACAGCCTGACGGGTCTGGATACTGAGACGATCCACAAGCAGATGAGTGACGTGGAGAATCAGATGGAACAGAGGCGTGAGCAGTTCGAGCGTTGTCCGGACTCTCGGATGCAGCAGTAACGGTCAGCTCATGCGTTTGTGGATCGTCGTCGTGCTGATACTGGGTGTGTTACTTCTCTTGCGTCGTCGCCGATCTCGGTAAGCGGGAAACTTCCTGTGTGTTTCAATATCTAAAGGGATGATGAACACAGGGATACAAGGGATCAGGCGCACGTCTGCCGGCAAAAAGCGGTGGCGTGCCGTCACCCGAAAGCTGCGGGAGCTGGGCTCGATCGGGTCGGCTCTGGCGTCGACCTCACATCCGTACATGGCACACGTTGTGCCGATGCGCCGATGCAATCTCGCGTGCACGTACTGCAATGAGTTCGACAATGTCTCCGATCCTGTGCCGATCGAGGAGATGGAGCGACGGATCGACCATCTCGGTCGGCTCGGCACATCCGTGGTTACGATCTCGGGTGGCGAGCCGCTGCTCCATCCGGATCTCGACCGTGTGATCGCGCGTATCCGCAAGACCGGCGCGATCGCGGGCATGATCACCAACGGCTATCTCCTGATGCCGGAGCGGATCGAGCGGTTGAACCGCGCTGGGCTCGATCACATGCAGATCTCGATCGACAACGTCATGCCGGATGCTGTGTCGAAGAAGAGCCTGAAGGTCTTGGACGCAAAGCTGAAGATGCTGGCCGAGTTCGCGGACTTCCATGTGAACATCAACTCCGTGGTTGGTGGCGGCATCGTGGACCCGGAGGACGCATACACGATCTCCAAGCGCGCGCTTGGGCTGGGCTTCTCGTCGACCATCGGGATCATTCACGATGGAAGCGGGCAGCTGAAGCCGCTGCGACCGGAGGAGCGCGAGGTTTGGGATCGTGTCCGCAAGCTAACGCGCCGAAGCTACTCGCGCTTCAACCATTTCCAGGAGGCGATCGCGAACGGCGAGCCGAACGTCTGGCGGTGCCGGGCCGGCGGCCGTTATCTATACATCTGTGAGCAGGGCTTGGTGCACTACTGTTCGCAGCAGCGCGGATATCCGGGCGTTCCGTTATCCGGGTACACAACGGCCGATGTGGAGCGCGAGTTCTTGACCGAGAAGGGCTGCTCGCCGAATTGCACGATCTCGTGCGTTCACCAGGTGAGCTACATCGATCACTGGCGGGCGCCGCAGAGACCGGAGTCGCCGGGGACGGGGCTGCCGGAGGCGGGCCAGGGCGCAGCGCCGGAGCTGGTGCAGATTCGGTAGCGTCTGTTCCGCCATCCGAGGGCGTTCGGTTAGGCGGCCGCGATGCGGTGGGTGAGGTCGTTTTGCTCGGTCTGGGATTCGGCGCCGATGGTGAAGGCATCGAGAACGCCGGTGAAAAGGGCATAGCGGATGGCTTCCTGCGGGCGGTCGCGCATGTCGCCTTGTCCAAGGATCTTCATGCCGATGATGCCTTTGCCGTCTGCGCGCATTTGTTTGATGACGGAGAGGACGGTGTCGGGGTCGGCGTCCATGTGGGAGCCGAGGGGGTTGAGGCGGACGAGGTCGATTTCGACCCAAGGGGAGGCGGCGGCGGCGCGGAGGGCTTCGATGGAGTGGCAGGAGACGCCGTGGGCGCGGATGATGCCTTTGGCCTTGGCTTCGGAGAGGACGTCCATGACGGGGCGGAGGCGGGTGGTCCAGTCGGCTTCGGTGACGCAGTGGATGAGGACCATGTCGATGTAGTCGGTGGCGAGTTCGCGGCGGAAGCGGTCGAGGTCGGCCTGGACGCCGGGGGCGTTACGGGTGTCGGTTTTGGTGAGGACGGTGACCTTGTCGCGGGGAAGCTGTTTGAGGGCGCGGGCGACGTAAGGGTGGCTGCCGTAGGAGTCGGCTGCGTCGAAGAAGCGCAGGCCGTTCTGGTGGTAGCCGTTGAGCATAAGGGCGGTGAAGGGGTCGGTGCCGAGGCGGGTCTGGTTGGAGCGGCGGCCACCTCCCATGGTTCCGGTGCCAATGGCGAGGCGGCTGGTGCGAATGCCGGTGCGGCCGAGGACGACGTCGTCGTGGGCGTTGTGCTTGCGGGGGAGCGGGTTAACGTCCAGGGCAGCAGCGAGGGCGGCTTTGCCCCCGAGCCAGGCGGCGCTGAGACCGGTTACGGAGCGACGGAGGAAGTCTCTTCTCTGCATGGGTGGAATCTCCGAAGTTGGTAGCGGGGATATAACGATGGATGCATGGGTGTTTGCTGGAGATGCGCACCCTTCACGGGACAGCGGACGGGAGGGAAAGCCATTGCATGCCGGTGCGGAATGGCGGATGCTTGGGCGTATGAGGTCTTCTGAGGTGCGTGGTTTGGGCCGGTTTGGGAGTCTGGTGCTGGGTCTAGCCGTTATGGCGGCCAGAGGTGAAGGTGTTCTCCGGGACGGGTCGGGAAGGATTCCTGGGTTGCCGTTGCCGCAGCAAGTCGAGCAGCAGCAGCAGCGGCCGACCAGCACGCCGTACTCGGGGGACCTGTCGATCTTCGAGTATCCGGATCGGGACCGGAAGCTGCAGATTGACCGAGTGATGGATCTGCTTGGGATCCGGCCGGGGAAGAGTGTGGCGGACGTGGGGGCGGGTTCGGGTTGGTTTACCGTGCGGGCGGCCAGGCGGGTGGGACCGGCGGGAACGGTGTTTGCGGAGGATATCAATCCGCAGGCGATCGGGTACATCGATGCGCGGGCGAAGAAGGAGAACCTCCCCAATGTGCGGACGGTTCTGGGGACGCCGGACGATCTGAAACTGCCAGCTGGAAGTGTGGACGCCGTGCTTCTGCTGAAGGTGTACCACGAGATTGCGCGGCCGGTGCCGGTGATGCGGGAGCTGCGCGCAGCGTTGCGGCCAGACGGGCGGGTGGGCGTCATCGATCGGAACGGTGAGGCCACGGCGCATGCGCTCAACCGCGACGTCCTGGAGCGTGAGATGAGCGAGGCGGGATACCGTGTGGTGGGCCGGTACGACTTCACCAAGGCCGATGGGCAAGACTACTTTGTGATCTTTGAAGCGAAGTAAGTGCCCTGGAAAGCAGGGCGGTGAAGTGGCACGCTTGGGTGAAACGGATCGGGGTTGGGCGGCACTACTACAGTGTGCGTCGGCTGCTGTGAATCGGGGCGGACGCGGCGCACTGGAGCTACTGCGTCACTCTCTAAGGCAGCTAGGCTTGCCGATTTTGGATTTCTGCCTGGGCCATCTTCTTATTTCATTTCGAGGTTATTGTTATGCCATCCGCTACGACGACGAAGTTATCGAGCCGCAAGGTGCAGAAGTTTGGTTGGATTCCGGATCTTCCGGATCAACGGGATTTCCTGTACGCGGCGCCCACACCGTTTCAGACCAACATTCCGGAGTCTATGGATCTGAGCTCACAGTGTCCGCCGGTGTATGACCAGGGGCATCTGGGAAGCTGCACGGCAAATGCGATCGCCGGAGCGATCGAGTTCGACCAGCGAAAGGCGAAGGAAAAGGAGTTTGTGCCGTCGCGTTTGTTTATCTACTACAACGAGCGATCGATGGAGGGAACGGTGAGCACGGACTCCGGAGCGCAGATTCGCGACGGGATCAAGAGTGTGTCGCAGGTGGGCGTGCCGCCCGAGACGGATTGGCAGTACGACATCACAAAGTTTGCTCAGCAGCCGCCAACGCAAGCATTTACGGATGCGAAGCAGCATCTGGTGACCCTGTATCAGCGATTGATCCAGGAGGTGAACACGCTAAAGGGGTGCCTGGCTTCGGGGTTTCCGTTTGTGTTCGGGTTTACCTGCTACGAGTCGTTTGAGAGCCAGGCGGTGGCGGAGACGGGGATCTTGCCGATGCCGAAGTCTGGCGAGAAGGTAGTGGGCGGACACGCTGTGGTGTGTGTTGGGTATGACGACAGATCGCGGGAGTTTCTGGTGCGCAACTCGTGGGGCGATACGTGGGGGCTGAAGGGGTACTTCAAGATGCCTTATGCGTACCTGACGAGTCAACGGCTGGCGTCGGATCTGTGGACGATCCGGAGTGTGCAGTAGGCCTCTAGTGGTCGGAAGGTTTCGGGCCTGCCTGTAGGAACACCCAGATGCGCCGTGAACCTGCGCACATGGGTGTTCTCAGCAGGGTTTGCGATTAGCGTTGGACTGTGGAGGGGCGCCGGAGCTTGGAGTTGGTGGAGGCGGTGTTGGTGCTAGGCGTCTGGGCGAGCGCGGTGTCGATGGTCTGGTAGAGCTGCGTGGGGTCGGTGACCTGGATCCACTGTTTGGGGGTGACGACGAAGATGGTGGGTGTCTGGGTGAGACCGATGCGGTCGCCGAGGGCCTGGTCGGCGAGGACCTCGCGGGAGAACTGGCCGGTGGGATCGATGACAAAAGGCATGGCGCGTCCGTGCTGCTGGAAATAATGCTGGGTGAAGGCCTGGAGGTCTTCCTTGGAGCCGATCGAGATCTGGTTGGCGAAGACGGCGCGACGGTAGTCTTCGGCGGCTTGGGGGGAGATTTTGTCCTGGATATAACGTGCGGTGATGGCGGCGTCGAGGCTCCACAGGTGCATGCGGAGGGGGAAGTCGTGGCGGACGATGGGGATCTTGTAGTGGTCGGCGGCGTCGTGGACGAGGGGGAAGGCGCGCGCGCAGGCGGGGCACTCGAGGTCTTCGAACTCGTAGATGGCGACGCGGGCGCCGGCGGGCGGCTTGACCATGGAAGTATCTTTGAACACCGATCCGGTGCCAGCTGGAACGGAGCTTTGGGCGCGGGTAGCCGCGGGAAGCGCGAGGAGAAGGGCGGCAGCGAGGGTAGCGGCGGCGGAGCGGAGCATATGGGTAGGACGCGGCATGGGCTTGTTTGTATTCTAGCCGAGGGGTGAGGGTCTGGATGGGGCAGGTGCGGTGGGAGGTTGTGCGGTCGACGGCGGAGATGGAGGCTTTGGCGCCGGCCTGGGTCGAGTTGTGGGGGCGAGACGCGCGGGCGAAGCCGTTTCAGCATCCGGCGTGGTTGGTGCCCTGGTGGCATCATTTCTCGCAGCCGGAGCTGCGGGTGCTGGCAGGCTGGGCGGGGGAGACGCTTCTAGCGGTTCTGCCGATGTACGTGTATCGGGAGCCGGTGTCTGCTGAGCGGCAGCTCTTGCTGTTAGGGGCGGGGACATCGGACTATCTGGATGGGGTGTTTGCCCCTGAGTGCGGTGTGGCGGACGCGATTCACGCGTTGGATCTGCTCGAGGATGACGCGATGTGGGATGTCGGGCACTTCGCGCAGATTGTGCCCGGGTCGGTGCTGTTCCGGGCGTTGGACGGATTGGAGCCGGCGGTGGCGGAGCGGTATGCGGGGGAAGGTACGTCGCGGTGCCAGGCGTTGTCGATCGCTGAACTTCCGGGCAAGGTGCGGGCCGATGTGCGGTATTTCCGGAACTTTGCGGCGAGCCGGGGCAGGTTGGAGTTGACGGTCGCGGGGGAAGAGACGGTCGCGGCGGAGATGTTTGATCATCTGGTGCGGCTCCATACAGCGGTGTGGGCAGAGCGCGGCGAGGCGGGCGTGCTGGCGGATGCGGCGGTGCTGGGGTGGCATCGCGAGGCGCTACCGGGGCTGCTGGCGGCGGGGTTGCTGTGGATGTGCGCCCTCTGGCTCGATGGTGAGGTAATCGCGGTGTTGTACTCGCTGGTCGATCCGGTTGGGCGGCCAGGGCTCGAGGGTGCTGGGCGGACGCAATATCACTATCTGATCGGGCATTCGATCGAGCATGCGGAGCTGCATCCGGGCACGCTGCTGACGGCGATGGCGATGGAGCGGGCGGCGGAGCAGGGTATCCGGACGATCGATATGCTGCGCGGCGACGAAGTGTACAAGCGGTTCTGGCGGGTAGAGCGGGTCCCGACGCATGGGTTTGCGGTGCGGAGAGATGCGCTCTGCGGAGCGCCGGGGGGTACGGGTGTGGGTGTTAAGATGAGAGGCTGAGGCAAAGCTCGCTCCGCATGGATCCGTCGCACATCCGCAACTTCGCGATTATCGCGCATATTGATCATGGGAAGTCCACTCTCTCTGACCGGCTCCTGGAGCTGACGGGGTCGCTAACCTCGCGCGAGATGCAGGCCCAGGTGCTGGACGCGATGGATCTCGAGCGGGAGCGCGGGATCACTATCAAGGCGCACACCGTCCGCATGATGTACAAGGCCGAAGACGGCGAGATGTATCAGCTGAACCTGATCGATACGCCGGGGCACGTGGATTTTTCGTACGAAGTTTCGCGGTCGCTGGCTTCTTGCGAAGGCGCTCTGCTGGTGGTGGACGCAAGCCAGGGGGTGGAGGCGCAGACGCTGGCGAATGCGTATCTGGCGATCTCAAACGGCCTTGAGATTATTCCGGTGATCAACAAGATAGATTTGCCATCGGCCGACATCGAGCGGACCAAGGCGATGATTGAGAAGTCGGTGGGCTTGCCGGCGGACGATGCGATCGCGGTCTCGGCGAAGACGGGGCTGAATGTCGCGACGATCCTCGAGGCGGTAGTGACACTGCTGCCGCCGCCGGCGGGCGACCCGGAGGCGCCGCTCCAGGCGTTGATCTTCGACAGCTGGTTTGACGCGTATCGCGGCGTGATTGTGCTGGCGCGCGTGATCAACGGCAGGCTGCGGCAGGGCATGAAGATCAAGGTGATGTCGAATGGGCGGACGTTTGACGTCGATTCCATGGGGGTGATGACGCCGAAGCCAATGGAGCTGACGGAGCTCTCGGCGGGCGAGGTGGGGTTCTTTGTGGCGACCATCAAAAATGTCGCCGACACCAAGGTAGGGGACACTATCACGGAGGTCGACCGGCCGTGCGCGGATGCGCTGCCGGGGTTTGAAGACATCAAGAGCATGGTGTTTGCCGGGCTGTATACGGTCGACTCGCACGAGCACGCGATGTTGCGGGATGCGCTTGAAAAGCTGCGGCTGAACGACAGTTCGTTCAACTTTGAGCCGGAGAGCTCGGTGGCGCTGGGGTTTGGATTTCGCTGCGGATTCTTGGGCCTCCTGCACCTGGAGATTATTCAGGAGCGGCTGGAGCGGGAGTACGACCTCGACCTGATTACGACGGCGCCGGGGGTGCGGTACAAGATTACGCTGACGGACGGGTCGGTGGTGGAGGTAGACAATCCTTCGCGGTGGCCGGACTCCACCGAGATCGAGACGATCGAAGAGCCGGTGATTATTGCGAAGATCCTGACCAACGAGGAATATGTTGGCGGGATTCTAAAGCTGGTGGAGGACAAGCGCGGGCGTCAGCAGAACTTCGAGTACGTTTCCGAGACGCGGGTGATGCTGACCTATGAGCTGCCGCTGAACGAGATAGTCCTGGATTTCTATGATCGTCTGAAGTCGGTCTCGCGCGGGTACGCTTCCTTGGACTATGTGCTCGCGGGCAGCTGGGTGTCGCCCATGGTGAAGATGGATATTCTGATCGGCGGCGATCCGGTGGATGCGCTGTCCATTATTGTGCATCGGGATGCGGCGTATGAGCGGGGCAAGCTCCTGGTGTCGAAGATGCGCGAACTGATTCCGCGGCAGATGTTTGAGGTGGCGATTCAGGCGGCGATTGGGGCGAAGGTGATTGCGCGCGAGACGGTGACCGCGATTCGGAAAAACGTGATTGCGAAGTGCTATGGGGGGGATATTTCGCGCAAGCGGAAGCTCCTGGAGAAGCAGAAGGAGGGAAAGAAGCGCATGAAGCGGATCGGCAAGGTGGATATTCCGCAGGAGGCGTTTTTGGCGGTGTTGAAGGTGGGGGAGGATTAAACCGAAGTGTTGCCGAGGTGGAGTACCGGTCACCACCGTGCGGGGTTTTGTGCAAGGGCGGATCAGGGTGGGAGGTAACGAAGGACATACCCGGATGGGTCGGCCTGTGGAATCCGTCGGAGGCTGGTCGTGGATGGGTGTGAACGTGCGGGGGCTTGCTCGCGGCGTTTGTAAGCGGCTTGTTTAGAGGGAGTTAGGTGGGCTGGCGGAAAGCGGCTAAGGTCTTGAGAGGATAGGTGCGGGGGCTTGTGTGAAGATGCGGATGTGCCGATCCACATAGATTTCCACAGGAAGCTGTGTCCGTGAGAGTCGGGAGGGAGGCTCTCACGGACTTGCGACGCCGCGGCTAGCGGGTGGATGGACGGGGCGCGCCGGAGGTCGCGGGACGCGGACGTGGCGCGGCCGAGGGGCCTGAGGGCGGCGGGGCGGCGACACCGGACGAGCGATTGTAGGCATCAACGACGGCCTGGGTGACTTCGATGGACTGGAGGGCCCACATGACGTTGCTGGATTGGTTGCTGACGTCGAGCAGGAGGGTGAAGCCGTTTTGCTGCACGTAGGACTTCATGATGGTGTCGAACTTCTGGGCGACCTTGCCGAAGGCTTCCTGGAGATCGGTGTTGTAGGCGTTGGAGGCGTCTTCGGTATCGCGGCTGAGCTGTTTTTCCTTGGTGTCGATGTTGCGGAGGCGGGTGGCGCGTTCTTCTTCGGAGAGCGTGGCGGGTGCGCTTTGGAGCTGTTTTCGGAGGGAGTCGACCTCGTTCTGGAGGGAGTCGATCTGTGCTTTTTTGGGCTCATACTTCTTTTGGACGTCAAGGACGGAGCGCTGACCTTCGTTGGTGGCGAAAACAGCCTGCTGGAAGGCGATGAGAGCGACCTTTGCGGGGACGGCTTGGGGTGCGGCGGCGGTGCCGGCGGGTGCTGTGGATGCGGCAGATCGGGGACCAGTCTGGGGTGCGGTGGTTTGGGGCGCCGTCGTCTGGGCGAGGGCAGCGGAGGTGAACAATCCTGCGCTGAGCGCGGAGAGCCTGATAAGAGAGCGTTTCATGCTGTGTGGTGTACTCCTCGGTAACTGTTCTGGATGATTGGGTCTGGATGATTGGGCGGTGTTCGTTTGCCGGGTGTTGCCCGCGAAATCTGGTGCGCGGGAAGCGGATCGCTCCACTGCTTCCCTTGGAGCGGGCTAAGCCCACTCGGAGAGACGCGCCCTGGGACCGGTTGTCACGTCCCATGTCGCACGTGGGTGCTGACGCGGGCCGCAGTCTCCAG
Organism: Acidobacteriaceae bacterium; assembly: GCA_965277145.1. Lineage (GTDB taxonomy): Bacteria > Acidobacteriota > Terriglobia > Terriglobales > Acidobacteriaceae > Edaphobacter. The sequence goes on along the minus strand of OZ255717.1, from coordinate 3,012,746 downwards.
ACCTCAAATTATAGGGTTCGCTGGATGGGCGGTCAAACGCGCGTGGGGATGGGCGGGGAGGATAGGGGCGGGCGGCTGACTTCCAGAATATGTAGGGTGGCTTGTTGGGTCTTCCATTTCTCAGCGGGCGCGAGGATGTAAATGGCGGCTGCGGCAGGGACGTTTGCGGGAAGTGGCGGCGGAATTGGGCTTTTAGTGACTATGAAGGGCTATGCACGATTGGTTGTTGAATTGCATTAGGTGATCATGCAAGGACAAGGTTGGTGAGTTTCGGACCTGCCTGGCACTCATCTGGCAGAGATGCCCTTTTTGAAAGGGGCACCGGCGGATCGGGTAGTCTGTATAGAATTCTGGAGGCCGTGACTGGCCATTGCGGGAGGGGTTGCGGTTTAGCCGGCGACCTCTCTGGCTTCTCCCTTGGTTCTCAGAAGTGCTGGCTGATTTTGGCCTGTAAAGGCCATGGCCCAAAGGATGTATTTGCCGCGTTCCCCGCTCTCATGTATTATCCGATTTGTCTGGACAGTGGCTGTGGGTGCGGTTTCCCTGCGGGTCGCCGGGGCGGATGAGCAGGACTGGGGCCGAAATCTTAGGTCTACGTGAAACGGTGATCAGGTTGACCCTCACCTGATATGGCGTTTTGCTTCTCTTCCGGGCCGTAGATTGGCTTCTCGCAAACATGAAGTGACACACATACGACGTGCGATCCTTACAACAGATCGACATCCCGGATAGCGCAACCCGATGCTTTTTTCCCTTTGCTCGCCCTTGTGAGACGACGCCGATAGCGTGGGCTCAACGGTCGATGTCTATCCCACACGTTCGCGATTGTAGTTAGCACTAAAATTAGGAAGTGGAAGCATGAGTTCAGAACAGAACGGTCCTGACGTGCCCATGTTTGGTGGTGCACCCCCGATGCAGCAAGCTTCGCCAACCGAGGCCGGGTCTTATAACGGCGGTGCGGATGTTTCGCATGGCGTGGGCCAGTCCAAGAGCAGCCGGCGACGACGGCGCAAGCGCAAGAACAAGGGTATAGAGGGCGCACCGGGCGCCCAGGTGTCGGCGGGCGACGGACAGGGAGTGATCTCGTCGGTTCAGGCGAGCGCGGAGCCGAGTGTAGCGCGGGAGGCTTCTTCCCCGGCGCCTCCGCAGCAGCAGGGGGTTCAGGCTGCCGCGGGACAGTACCAGAATCGGGACGGTGGTGCGGGCGGCAAGCGGTGGAAGAAGAAGTTTCGCGATCGCGAACGTCCGCCGCGGCGTGAGGACAACGCTGGGAATACGCAGGGCGCCTCGACGACCAGTAACGGCTTCCGCGATTATGGGAGTAACGGGTCCGGCGGGAGCAATGGTGCTCCCGTGGTGCGGGATACGGGGACCCACCAGTTTGGGAATCGGGCTGACGGCTTCAAGCGCAAGGGATCGAGTGGGGGCGGCGGGAAGCAGTCGCGAGATCGTGGACCGCGTGGCGGGTTTGTGGGACCGATGGACCACTCGTACCGGGCGGTGAGTGGGAATTTTGGAGAAGTCTCACCTTCGACCATCGACACGGGGACTGGCTTTGGCCGACGCGGAGGGTACCACTCCGGCGATTCGCAGCCGATCGACTACTCGCAGGGCCGGGTGGTTCCGGTGGCTGAGGATGCGCCGACGAAGATCTTCTTTTTCATCGAGGATTTGTTCTTTCTGGCGAAGATCCAGGAGACCGCGCGCAAGTTGGGCGTAAAGGTCGCGTTTGTGAAGAACGACAAGGAGGCCTTGGCACAGCTGACCGGAGGCGAAGAGGCGGATCGGCCAGGGTTGATCGTCGTTGACCTGAATAACACCAATGCGAAGCCGCTTACGTTGATTCCCAAGTTGAAGGCGAAGTTGAAGCGGTCGACCTCGATCATTGGATTTTTGAGCCATCTGCAGGGTGATCTGAAGGCAAAGGCGGTAGAGGCTGGATGCGACACGGTGATGCCGCGATCGGCGTTCTCGCAAAATTTGCCGAATCTGCTTCGGCGCTATGGGATTGAAGAAGAGGAAGAGGCGAACTTCAACCAGTAGGCTGTGGTCTCTCAGGTACGGCTGGTGCAAGCGCCTACGGTTTCTCCGGGTCGGAGAAGCAGATACGACCAAAGGTCGAGCCTAAAGCAACCACGGTCTCAACCTGCGCGGACGGTAGAGCAGTCTGCTCGGCTCGACATGACCTTTGCAAAGGCAGCTTTAGCCTGGGGGCCAGGACATCGTGCGTCCGCCAAGTAGGTGAACGTGAAGGTGGTCGACCGTTTGGCCGCCGTCTGCGCCGGTGTTGATGACCAGGCGATAGCCGCGCTCCAGATGTTCTTTGCGCGCCAGTTTGCTGGCCGCGGCCATCACCTTTCCGACGAGTTCGGTGTGTCCGGCGAGCGCATGAGCGTGGGACGGCAGGTGCAGCTTCGGGATGACGAGGAGGTGCACAGGGGCCTGCGGATGGAGGTCTGCGAAGGCGAGGCAGATCTCGTCCTCGTAGCGACGGTCGGCCGGGATGGTGCCCTCGACGATGCGGCAGAAGATGCAGTTTTGGCTCATGGGGTCCTTCCGCGTGTGGAGAAGTACCGTGGCTTTTTGGGTGGAAGCCAGGGATTGTAGGCGCGGGCAAAGGCGGCACGACGGCTGATAGAGGGGTGGGTAAAGGTCCAAAACTCGAGCAGCGGGTTGGGGTCCGGGTCGACGAGGCTGGTTTCGCCGAGAACTTGAAAGGCTTGTTGGGCAACGGTTTGCGGATCGGCGACGATGCCGTGCACGGCTTCTTGTCCGTACACGTCAGCGTCGTGCTCGTGCATGCGGCTGTAGCCGTTGGTGATCGGTTCGGAGAGGAAGCCGAGCACGGAGAGGACAAGCAAGAGGACGACGAGCGAGGCCCAGTTCTTGACTGCTGGGATGTGCCAGCGGGCACCGAAACGCCGGAGAAGCCACTCGGAAGCGCGATAGCCGAGGTAGAACTCGGCGAGGAGAAGGAGGGCGAGGAAGGCGAGGGTCTTCCAGATGTGTTGGAGCACGTAGTGGCCCATCTCGTGGCCGAAGATAAAGGAGATTTCGTCCGGTGTGGCCTTGGCGATGGTGGTGTCCCAGACGACGACGCGTTTGGAGGCGCCGATGCCGGTGACGTAGGCGTTGAGGCCGGTGAGTTTGTCGCTGGCTCGCATAAGGAACATACGGTCCGGTGGGATGGTGATGCCGCCGCGCTCGGCGACCTGCTCGAGGCGCTCGACGAGGGCGGGGTCGGATTGGGCGAGGGGCTCGAAGCGGTTGAAGAGTGGGTCGATGAGCACGGGTGTGACGAAGACGCCGAGGACGACCAGGAGCATGGCTGGAATCCAGAACCAGAACCACCAGTGTCGAGGCGATCGGCGGATGACCCAGAAGAGCAGGAGGACGAGCGGGGCGGCGATGACCAAGGTGAGCGCGAGGGACTTCGCCTGGTCGGCGAACCAGCTTCCCCAGCCTTGGACGGATTGGGCGTAGAGGAGCGAGAGGTGGTGGCCGTAGAGGTCGAAGGGGAGGTCGGCGAGGCTGGTGACGGCGAGCAGAAGCGCGGTGAAGAGGAGAGCCTGGAGCCAGCGGCGGCGGGTGCGAAGGGCGGCGAAGGCTTCAAAGCGAGAGGCGGTGCCGGTGGTGAGCAGGAGCACGAGGACGAGGATGCCCCAGAATTCGCCGGCGAGGCTGAGGACGGCCCTTTGGCGGGAGTAACGAATCGCTTGCCGGAGTTTTTCGGGCGAGAGATGGTAGGCGGGTTCCCTCGCTTGCGCTCCGTTAGGTCTACCACCGGTGGTGGTGGTGCCTGCGGCGGCCTCTTGGCGTCCAGACGACGCAGAGGCTGCGCACGTGCACGCGAGCAATGCGAGAAGCGCGAGCAAAAAGGTCGGGATCGTGCCCAGGTACGACTTCATGGTGTTTTCACGCTTTGCGGGTGTCTCGGCTCGCGATTTCTGAGGCCGCCCAGGCCGCCTACTATCTTACCGGGCTGGCGCGCGTCCTAAAAGGTATGGGATCAAGGCCGGGCATGCACCGGGTGTGATCCGATACACTCGCCAAGAGCTGACTTCCGTAAAGAACGGGCCCCACCTTTGATGCTAAATCGCTGTTTTGCCTCTTTTCACACACTGCGGGTGTGTCTGTCTTCTTCGCGCCTTACCTCTGCCTCGGCTCTGGTGATGCTGTGCGGGCTTTGGGGCTCGCGAGCTCTGGCGGCAGCGCCGCCGGCTGGGGCGAGTCGACCGGTGGACTCGGTGCTGCTTCGGACGATGGACGCGGAGCTTGGCCGGGCGATGCGCGACCTGGGTACCGGAGCGCAAGCAGCGGAAAGGTCTGGTGCGGGGCCGGGCGCGAAGGCCGCCGACGCAGGGACGCAGACGCCAAAGCCTTACTTTCTTTCCTACGCGGTGTCGGATGCGGATTCGCTGTCGATGTCGGCGCAATTTGGGGCGTTGACGGGGGCCAACCGGTCGCATCGGAGGTCGGCGGATGTGGAGATTCGGCTGGGGTCTCCCGCCGAGGACAACACGCATGGGGACCATCGCAACTCGGCGCTGACGACGATTCCGTTGCCGCTGACGGACGATCCGGCGGCGATCAGCCGGTCGCTGTGGTTTGCAACGAATCGGGGGTACGGGAAGGCACTTGACGGGTACTTGAAGGTGAAGACGGAGCAGCAGGTGCGGGCTCGCGAGGAAGATGTTTCTCCAGATTTCTCGAAGGAAAAGCCGGTTAGTGAGGCGCTTCCGGCGTCGCCCCCGTTGCGAGTGGAGGACACTGTATGGAAGGATCGCATTCGCGAGCTTTCGGGGCTGTTTCGGCAGTTTCCGGATGTGTTTTTCAACACGGTAGCGCTGCAGGCCTCGACCGAGACGGACTATTTTGTGTCGTCCGAGGGGACGCGGGTTGCGACACCGAGCCAGGTGGCTCGGCTGGTTGTGGTGGCGCGGACGCGGGCTGCCGATGGGATGGATCTCTTTCGTGCGGAGACGTTTGAGGCAGACACTTTGGCGCATCTGCCGGATCAGAAGACCTTGACCGAGAAGACTTTGGCGATGGCGAAGAACCTGGAGGCGCTGCGGACGGCGCCGATCACCGAGCCGTATAACGGACCGGCGATCCTCTCCGGGCGGGCTTCGGCGGTGTTCTTCCATGAGGTGCTGGGGCATCGCCTGGAAGGGCAGAGGCAGAGGGGCGATGAAGAAGGGCAGACGTTCACCAAACTACTCGGGAAGCCGATCCTGCCGACGTTTCTGTCCGTGGCCGATGATCCGACGATCGCAGAGTTTCAGGGGCATCCGTTGTCGGGGCACTACAGCTTCGACGACGAGGGGCAACCCGCGCGGCGCGTGGACCTAATCAAGGATGGTGTGCTGGAGACGTTTTTGATGTCGCGACTGCCGATTGCGTCCTTCAGCAGCTCGAACGGGCATGGGCGGGCGGAGTCGGGGCATATGCCGACGGGGCGGCAGGGAAACCTGATCGTGACCTCGACCAAGACGGTGGACGACCAGCAGCTGCGGCAGATGCTGATCGACGAAGCCAAGAAGCAGGGCAAGCCGTACGGTCTGTTCTTTGAGGATATTTCGTCGGGGTTTGCGGTGACGACAAGGCGGAGTCCACAGGCGTTTCAGGTGATTCCTTTGGTGGTGTACAGGGTGTTTGTGGATGGCCGGCCGGATGAGCTGGTGCGGGGCGTCTCGATTGTGGGGACGCCGCAGGCTGCCCTGAACCGAATCCTGGCGACGGGCAACCGGCAAGATATCTTCAATGGCATCTGCGGGGCCGAGTCTGGGCAGATTCCGGTGTCGGCGGTGGCTCCGGCGATGCTGGTCAGTGAGATCGAGACGCAGCGGCAGGCGCAGGGCAACAACCGGCCCCCGATCCTGCCGCCGCCAGGAGTTTCAGTGCCAGCAACAACGTCAGCGACAGGTGGGATCGGGGGGAGCCGATGAGTATTTCGAGCGGCGTACGCCGGAGTTGGAAGAGTTCCGGGAGAGTTGGGCGTGCCGTGGCTACGGGCATGCTGCTGGCGGCGACCACGGGTGCAGTCTGGGCCGAGGCTTCGGCTGTGGCAAGTGGTCCGGCAGACCCGCTCCTACAGGCGATGCGGGCGGAGCTCGACCGGGAGCAGGCTGGGCTGGTGCTCCCCGGCATGCAGCGGCCGTACTTCATCGAGTACCGGCTGGATGACATCGCCAACTACGAAGCGGTGGCGAACTATGGGGCGCTGACGCGGGAGGAGAGCGGGCATCAGCGGGTGGTTCGGGTGACGGTGCGCATCGGGTCATATGCCTCGGACAACTCGGGCACGCGCGGGGATGGCAATGTGCAGCTGGCGCCCGAGGACAACAATCCCGAGGCGCTCCGGTACGCGCTTTGGCTGGCGACGGACGAGGCGTACAAGGTGGCTCTACGCGCGTACACAGCCAAGCAGGCGACGCTGAAGCAGTTCGAGCAGCAGCGCAAGGAGCAGGACTTTGCCCTGGCAAAGCCGGTGACGCACATTGAGCCTGTGCGCACGCTCGATTTCGATGATCGGGCAAGGACGGAGTGGAAGCGGCGCTTGGTGGAGGGGAGCGGCTTGTATGCGACCGACCCCGAGGTGCGGGGGTTCAGCCAGGACGTGCAGTACTCGACCACGAACCTGCGGGCGGTCGCGATGAACCGTTACCTGGTAAACACAGAGGGCACCACCTTGCGCACGGGGTACACCGGGTATCAGGCCAACATTTCGGTCGGTGGGCAGGCGCCGGACGGGATGCGGCTGGGCCGGGACAATGGGTCAACAGCGGCGACGGCGGCTGAGCTTGAGACGGGGCCGGCGTTTCGCGCACGGATTCTTGCGGATCTGAAGAGTTTTCATGCCTTGACGGCCGCGCCTGTGGTGGCGGCTGACGACTATCATGGGCCGGTTTTGTTTTCGGGCGATGCGTCGGCGGATGTCCTGAACCGGTTGTTTGTGCCGAACGTCGAGGCGGACCGTCCAGATCCCGGAACCACGGCGCGCACGCAGGGTACGTATACGTCGTCGTTGCACACGCGCATTTTGCCGGAGGTGCTTTCGGCCACGGACGATCCGACGCGGCTGAGCTTTAACGGACAGCGTCTTCTAGGCGCATACCAGGTGGATGACGAGGGTGTGCCGGCGGAGGTCGTTGACGTGGTCGAGGCGGGCAAGCTGAACAGCTACCTGATTGGACGGGAGCCGGTGCGGGACTTTCCAGAGTCGAATGGGCATGGACGGGCAGCTCCGGGGCAGGCTGCGCGGTCCCATTCCGGGGTGATGGTCTTCCAGCCGTCGCCGGGGACAGATCGGCAGACGCTTTCGGATGCGGCGATGAATGACCGGCTGCTGGCGCTGGCGCGGGAGCAGAAGCGGGATGTGTACGCGGTCGATACCCTGGGCGGCGAACTGTCTCCGCGCGTGCTGTACCTGGTACATCCGGATGGGCAGCGGGAGCTGGTGCGAGGCGCGACCTTTGACGAGCTGGACAACCGGAGCTTGCGATCCTCGGTGGTGGCGGCGGGAGGGACGCCGTATCTCGCGAATACGCTTGGAGCGATTCCGCAGACGACGATTGCACCGGAGCTGTTGTTCGACGACATTGTTGTGAAGCGGGCGAGCGAAGAGCAGCAAAAGCTTCCGTATTACCCTCCGCCACCGGTGGCGGAGGGGGCGAGGTAGGGAAGAGGTCAGGTGGTGCATCCAGATCTGCGCAATCTTCAGCTGGGCGCGATGGTTTTGGTGTTTGGGCTCCTGTTTGCCGGGCGACTGGTAAAGGGATCGCCACGCCAGACTTCGGTTGGCTTGGCGTTTCCGCTGAAGCCGGTTGTTGTGTTTTCGCGGGCGGTTGCGCTGCCCTTGTACGCTTTTCTGTTTGCGTACCCATTGTGGATCTCGCAGCAGTCGATTCCACCGTGGTTCCTGATTCTCTTATTTGTAGCGGTGGTGTTTGGGTTGTACCAGTACCCGGGGACGATTGTGCTGACGGATACGGGAGTGCTGCAGCGGTTCTGGCTGCGGGCGGAGAAGCGGATCGCGTACCCAGACGTGTTGAATGTGCTCTCTGCTAGCGGGGGTGCGGTGACGCGGGTGTTTGGCCGGGATGGTGTGCAAATCACGCACACGTTCAACCATGCGGGCTCGGCTGAGTTTCGGACCGAGCTGGCGCAGAGGACGGGAAAGCGGGTTGTGCAGTAGAAGCGGGGCGGTGGGATCGGTGCTTGGGGCGTGGGCTCAGTGGGCGGGTACGGTGCGAGCTAGTCGGTGCGGGTGAGGTAAGGCTGGGCTTCGTCGGGCAGGTGGATGCTGTCGGCGATCTCGGTGGCGTGGGTCTTGTCGGCGAGCTTGGGGTTGATGCGCACCCACCATCCGGTGGGGCCCTGGAAGGCGATGACTTTCGCGTCGATGTAGCGCTGGAGCAGGTCGGCTTTCTCCTGCCGGGCGTCGACCTCGGTGGGGAAGGCGCCTATTTGGACGCACCAACGGCCACCGGCGGGCACGTTTGGCGCGAGCGGAGGTGCGTCAAAGGCTTCGACGCGGACCTTGACCACTCCGGCACGGTAGACGCCGGTGCTCTTGGCTGCGGCAAGCGAGAGGTCGATGATGCGGCCGCGGACAAAAGGGCCGCGGTCGGTGATGCGAACGACGGCGCTTTCGCCGTTGGTGAGATTGGTGACGCGGACGACGGTACCGAGTGGGAGAGTAAGGTGGGCCGCGGTCATGGCGTTCTGGTCGTAGACGGTGCCGTCCGCGCCTTTGCGGCCGGCGTACGGTGGACCGTACCAGCTGGCGAGACCGACGGCGGTGTCGAAGGGCTTGCTGTGGAGGGATGCCGGGCCCGGTGAAGGAGGGTTGCTAGGGGAGCGGCCAGTGCGAGGTGTGCGGTTTGGGGTATCTCCGACGACGGCGGAGTCAGGATCCTCGGGGGCCTCCGTGTGGGTGTGCCGGGAACTGCGGGAGACGGTTTGCGATCCGGCCGGTGCCGGCGGGGGTGTGGTGGCGGATTTCGTGCGGTGATGGCAGCCGGCGGTGAGGAGCAGAAGGGGCGCGACGGCGGCCAGGAGATTGTGCGGGCGGACGCTGGAGAACTTGTTCACCGATCCGGTGTGTCTCGCTGAGGCGGCCTTGCCGGGCGGGTTCGGGAGGTATCGTGACTGTCGGGGCGGCCGTTATTGTTGATGCGTTCGGCTAGCCGGTAGAGCTCGTCGGCTGCGGTCTGGAGGGCGACGGAGCTATTCCTCCGGACGTCGGGAACGACCTCATCGTTGAGGAAGGCGATCGCTCGGCGGAGATCCTCTTCCACTCGGGTGGTCGCGGCCCCTAGCGTCTGCTCCCAGCGTTTTCTGTCGTCACCGGCGGTCATGTGTTTTCTCCCCAAGACCTATAGTCCGGCGATCTCGCGGAGACGTCAACGGGCGGACGGCCCAGATAGAGGCGCTTCCTTTTGGTAAGTGGAGGTTCGACCGGCATGCTGAGGGGCGGATGTGCTGGTGATGGAACTCGAAAAAATAGCAATCCAAGGACGAACGGGCTCATCTAACACATGCTTTGGGGCTTGCTTTGCAAGACGCTTCACAGCTGTAGTCATCTATGAGGCTCGTTTGCGCGCTTTCGGTCGTCTGCAGGATGCTGTTTGTGGACGCGGCCGGGCCACGGGAAGGGGGATTCGGAGGTGTGTTGCGATCATGGGCGACCTTCCGGGCTTCATATGGCAATTGCGCGAAAGTTGTACTTAATGTGGAGTCCGCAACCGTTCAGATGGGCAATTACACCGTTCGTTGCATCCATTCGCCGTTCGCTAGCGATCGCTTCCGGATGCGGAAGCGCCTGAGTAAGGTAAATAATGACGCGTACGCTTACTGGGCGGGAGACTATGCCGACGGATATGGCTGCTTCTGCCGAAACCGAATGCGAACTAATGCTGAGGCGTTTTGGCTTGAGGCCAGCTCCGAGCCCAAACGCTTTTTAAGACATCGGACCCAACTTCCCAGGAGATCTAGACCTACATGGCCACTACATTAAAACTAGCCGAGAAAGCTCTTACCGTTGCCGCCAAGGGTGGATGGGCGGCCTTCAACAAGCTTAATTCCTTCAGCCCGAACGCCTCGTTTACCCCGAAGTGGAGCGACAAGCCGCTGCTGAAGAGCTACGAAAAAGAGAAGCCGCCACTCGGCTGGCCGCGGACGACGGACTCGCTGTGCCCGAAGTGCATACCGGAGATCCGGCAGCAGATTGTGGATGGCAAGCTGCCGCACGAGATCCTGTTGAATGAGAAGGTGGGCGAGATAAAGGCGCAGATCATCGAGCGGAATGGCGAAATCCTGATGGTGAAGGATTGCCCGATGCACGGCCACTTTGAGGATGTGATGTCGATCGACACGGCGTTCTTCAAGCACCTGGAAGAAGTCTTTCCCGGCCGCGACATCCGCGCGCACAACGACGAGAAGCTGCACAATCACGGGACCTCGACGGTGACACACGGCCGCGGTTCGGTGTTGACGATCGATCTGACGAACCGCTGCAACATGATGTGCGATCCGTGCTTTATGGACGCGAACCAGGTCGGTTTCGTCCATGAGTTGACGTGGGAAGAGATCAAGACCATGCTCGACAATGCTGTGACGATCAAGCCGCGGCGGCAGATGTCGGTACAGTTTTCCGGTGGCGAGCCGACGCTTTCGCCGTACTTCCTGGACGCGGTGGCGTATTCCCGCAAGGTCGGATACACCTCGGTGCAGGCAGCAACGAACGGAATTGAGTTCGCCAAGTCGAAGGAGTTTGCGAAGGCCGCGGCTGAGGCTGGTCTGCGGTATGCATACCTGCAGTTCGACGGGATCGGCAATGCGGCGAACTCTCACCGCAAGGTGGGCAATGCATTCGACGTGAAGCTCCAGGCCATTCACAACCTGCATGAGGCCGGCGTCGATATTGTGCCCGTGACGACGATCGTCAATGGGATCAACAACGAGCAGGTGGGGCGCATCATCGAGTTTGCGCTCGACAACCCGAAGAAGATCAACTTTCTATCGTTTCAGCCGGTCTCGTTTACGGGCCGCGACGAGGAGGTGTCGGATGAGCGGCGCAAGGCGCAGCGCTATACGCTGTCGCACCTGGCGCACGATGTGAAGAACCAGACCGGCCTAGGCGAGCCGACGCGCGACTGGTTCCCTATCTCGTTCATGTCGACATTCTCTGACTGGGCGGATCTGGTGCACGGGCCGAACCGCGACTGGGGTCAGCTCTCTTGCGGCTGCCACCCGAACTGCGGCATCGGTATGGCGCTGATGATCGACAAAGAGACCAAGGAAGCCGTGCCGGTGACGGCGTTTCTGAACGCCGATCGCCTGGCAAAGGACGTCGCGCGCATCAATGATGCGGCGCGGGGCAAGTACCTTTCGATCTTGGGCGTGTCGCTTGCGCTTTTGAGGAACTACGACCCGACCAAAGCGCCGACGAACTTCAAGATCATGGATTTACTGCAGAAGTTTGATAAGTGCTTTGGCGCGACGGGCAGGAACTACGGCAAGGTGACGGCAGACCGCACCATGGACGACATCAAGATGCGGCGCGCCGACCGGTGGAACTTCCTGTTTATCGCGGGCATGTGGTTTCAGGATCTGTTCAACTACGACTTCCGCCGCACTGAGCAGTGCATTATCCCGTACGCGACGCAAGAGGGCGAGATCAGCTTCTGCGCGTATAACACGGGCGTGGGCTGGCGCAACATCATTGAGAAGATGCACATGACCTCCACGCTGACCAAGTGGTATGAGGAGCATGGGCGGCACGAGATCTTCGCGGGCGGCAAGAAGGTCGCGATCGAGAAGCAGGACAAGTACGACCTGGTCCTGAACGACGAGCACGTGAACGCGGCTGCGAACGACACGCACGAGAAGTCCGGTGTGGCCAAGAACGCGCGTGAAGAGAAGATTCGCGCGCGGGATGCGAAGCTGAAGCAGGATGCCGAGAATGCCCGCATGGCCAAGCTCTACCGCAAGGAGATCCTGCAGGAGGCGGAGCTGCCGGGTGGGTTTGTCGCGATCGGCGACATCGGCGGTCTGGGATCGGGCACGGGATCAAGCACGGGTTCGAGCATGGGCGGGATCAAGCCCGCGCCGGCGCAGAACGTCGAAGTGGTCAACGCGATCCGGGATGAAGAGACAGTGGCAGGCGACTGAAGCTCCGGTCGATCGCAAAGGGAGGGCCGCCAACGATGGCGGCCTTTCTGTTGCTTGTCCTGCGAGGATGCAATGGCATCCTGTCCTTTGAAGCTGCACCATCTTTACGCTTCTGGATCAGCCATCTTTCCCTGAGAGAGCGCGGGCACGACGCATCCTTTTCAAGCTCTCCCTAGCTCGACATTGCTCCGCCCTTGGTTCCGAGCCGCAGTGCTCGCTCCGTCAATTTCTCGCGCAACGTCTCCGAGTGACTTCTCCTGACACGCCAGCAGCGCGAGACCTTCGATCGCGGAGCACCGGACCACGTTTCCGTCGTCCTCTGCCAGCAGTTGCATCAGCCTCGCAGCGCGGACGCGCTGTTCGCGCGTGTGGGCTGTGCGCGCTACGACCAAGCCGAGATGCCAGCGGGTTCGTTTTTCCGTGGGGTCCAGGTCGGCGAGTAATCCGGCGAGTTGATCGGCGTACCTCAAGAGGGGCTCGGGACTCCGTTCCGTGATGCGCCGGGCTACGTCTGCTGGGCGCTTTCTCTGCTCGGCGTCGATGCCGAATATGGCCTCCACGAGAGCCCACACTGCCGGCGGATGCGGCTCTACCTGACGGGCGACCTCTCGTGCATTGGGAAGGCTCCATCTGCCCTGGCCCAAAGCCCGCACCGCAGCGATTGCTCCAGTATTCATTTCGCGCAGCATACCAGTGTTTGCGCTAGATCTGGGCCAAGCAGAATCCCATCGACCTGCGGAGCTCAGCAAAGAAGAGGCCCTGCATCTCTCAGGGCCTCTTCTTGTGCAATCTTGAAAGATCTATCGTGCCTTTTACATGCCGCGCGCGAAGTGGATCGCATGGCGCCGCGCTCGGCCTCTGGCTCGCAGAGAACTGGCTCGCAGGCTGCGGGTGAAGCCGCCGTACTGCCATTCCCGCACGGGGCCGACGTCGACGTGGACGAACTGGCTGATGGGGTAGTAGCCCACACCGCCCGCGCCGATGCTGAGTGCGGCGTCGCGCAGGACGCTGGTCTGGACGCCCGGGACACGGATGTCGATGGCCTTTGCGAGCATGTGCTGGCTATGTTCGGCGACACCGGTGGAGGCGGACCGGGTGCGGAGGTAGTGGTTGCTCTCCGGGGTTCGATAGCCGCAGACGATGTCGATGAGGCCGTCGGGGCGGCCGAGGCGGGTCATGACGGCGTGGAGCAGATCGAATTCGGAGGGATCGTAGCTGCTTTTCGCCTGGGTTCTGTGGTCGCGCAGGAAGAGATTGAGTTTCTGGAGCGCGTCGGGGAGGTAGACGTTGCCGACGCGATAGATGATGTCGAGGTTTTCGCCGGTGTGCAGGTGGTGCAGGTGCAGGGCGTAGCGTGGGCCGGGTGTTGTGGCCGCGACGGCGCTTGCGGGACCGACGGTACCGGGTTCGAGCAGGTTGCCGGCGTGTGCTTGCTGGCTGATGGCCAGCAAACCGATGATGGCCGCCACCGCAGCGTGTTTTCCAAAGCGTAGTGCCATGTTTGCCCCTTTGGTGCGCTCTTTGGGATGCGAGATCGCCAATGAGTTTCCTCGATCTCGATTCCGTTTCACTAGTTTACCTCTGTCCGGTGGGTGGTTGCGCCACGGAAGGGGGCGGCGAATGTAACTTTTGTGTCACGGCGCGCACCTTTGCTGAGGCCATGTGGAAAGGGGCTTCCGGCGGTGATTGGGGGACGCGGCGGGAGGTTTGTGGCAGGCTGGAGGTATGACACTTTCGGTTGTTGAGGCACGGGTGCTGGGGGCTCTGCTGGAGAAGGAGATCACCACGCCGGAATACTATCCGCTGTCGTTGAACGCGCTCCTGGCGGCGTCGAATCAGAGATCGTCGCGTGACCCGGTGATGGAGCTTTCCGAGGAGGAGGTCCGTCAGGCGCTGCATGGGTTGGGGGATCTTGGGTTGGTGAGCCCGACGAGGGATGGTCGCGTATCGAAGTGGGAGCACCATGCGCGGACGGTTTTGAATTTGCGTCGCGATGAGACGGCGGTGCTCGCCCTTTTGCTGTTGCGCGGGCCGCAGACGCCGGGGGAGATCCGGTCGCGGGCGGACCGGCTGTACAGTTTCGACGATCTCGCGCAGGTGACGTCGACGCTGGACCGGATGGCTGGGCGGTCGCCAGCTGCGGCGGGGCAGCCGATCATACCGGAAGCGACGGGGCCGTTGACAGCTGTTCTCGCGCGGCAGCCTGGAGCTCGGGAGTCGCGGTATATGCACCTGCTTGGGGGCGATGTGCCGGCCGGGGCTGCTACGGGACCGGGTCGAGCGGGGAGTTCTCCCGTGGGTGTGGTTTCGGGAGGTTTGGGCTCGGACGGGGAGCGGATGCTCGATCTGGAACGAACGGTTGAGGGTCTGCTGGTGGATGTTCGCGAGTTGAAGGCTCGAGTAGATCTGTTGGACGGTGGCTCTCGCGAGAGGTTCTCGGATAAAAGCCAGGGAAAGTCTGGTGGTTGGGACAAAAACGAGGACGCGCCGGTGTAGAATCCGTCAACCGCAGAAATCTGGAGAAACCGTGAACTTCGAGACGTTTGATGCTCCGTATCTCGAAAGATTACGGAGCGGCGACCAGGAGACGGAGCGGCATTTTTACAGCTATTTCAGCGGCCTGATCACGCTGAAGCTGCGGTCTCGTCTGCGGTCGAGGCAGGCCATCGAGGATGTCCGGCAGGAGACGTTTTCGCGGGTCTTTGTTTTGCTGCGCAAGGAAGGTGGGGTGCGCCAGGCAGAACGTTTGGGGGCTCTTGTGAACTCGGTGTGCAACCACGTGCTGTTTGAGCAGTACCGATCGAACAAGCGAGCCGAACCTCTGGAGGACAGTGTGGCGTATCAGTTGGTGGATGGCACATCCGATGCGTTGACTGGCGTGATCTCGACCGAGACAACCGAGAGTGTGCATGAAGTGCTGAAGGACCTGAGTGAACGTGACCGGAAGATCCTGCGATCGGTATTTTTGGAAGAGCGTGACAAGGACGAGGTATGCCGGGAGTTGGGCATCGATCGGGGGTACATGCGCGTCCTGGTCCACCGGGCGAAGGAGTCGTTCCGGCAGAGCTACCGGAAACGGTCCAGCGGGGATCGTTTGTACGCGAGCGGATCGCGTGATCTGTGAAGATTGACGGGTTGATGGGCAGTTTTGCTCGGTCTGAAACGTTTTGGCGCGCTGAAACACTACTTTGTAGATCGGGGGTTCTCTATGGATCATCGGGACGCTATCCGGCAATCGAGTGTTGAACGGTACATCCTGGGCGAGATCTCCGGCGGGGAGAGGGAGACTTTCGAGGAGCACATGTTTGAGTGTGCTTTGTGTATGGAAGATCTGCGCTTGGGGGTTGAGTTTCTTGAGGCTTCGCGTCCAGCACTGGCTGCGCCGGTGCGTGTACGGGCGGATGCGGGAGAGAAGCGCAAGCATCGGTTCGGTCTATGGTTGAATCCGGTATGGCTCGCGCCGGCGCTCGCGGCGAGTCTGGTGGCTGTGGTGTACGAGTCGGCGGTGGTGATTCCCCGAGTGGAGTATCAGCTGGCGAGGGCGGAGTCTCCGGCTATTCTGCCTGCTGTGACGCTGGCAGCGGGGGCGACGCGATCGGAGGCGAGTGGGGCTCGACAGGTGCACGCGTCGGAGGGCGGATCTTTTTTGGTTTCTTTTGATATTCCGACGAAGTCGACATTTTCGGCGTATCGTTGCGTGTTATATTCTCCTCGCGGCGCCGTGGTCTGGCAGGGCCAGGTGACGGCCGAAGCTGCCCGGGACACAGTGCCTCTGCGTGTTCCTGTGGCGGCAACGGAGCCGGGAGTTCACCGGCTTACGGTTGAGGGTATTGCTGGAGCCGACGCGGGCCCGAAGGCGTCTCCTGAACTGCTGAATTACAAATTCGATCTGAGAGTCGAAAAGTAAGAGTCAGAGCAGAGTTTCACAGATATTCAGTAGATTTTCGCTCATTTCCCAGGAGCAACTTATGAACCGAAGCAAAAAGCAGAGCTTCTATTTTCACGCGCACGCGAATGCGATCGGCGGAACTCTCCGCCATCCCGTGGAGCGGGTAATAACGAGCCGGGCGTCGGCGTCGCTGGCGCAGGCGGGTGGGTATAGCGAGTCGCGCGAGGAACGTTTGCGGGTCGATCACGTGTTGTCGTGTGACGCGGCGTCGGTTCACGTTTCTGGACGTCATCATCAAGAGACGGGCGTCTTCCGAACTCTGGTGACGGCGACGATCGAACATCTGCACTTGCTGGAGGTGGTGACGGCGGATCGGATTGTTGCGCAGGTTTCGGTGGCGCACTCTCCGGGTGAGAAGTCGCGGATATCGATGCTGGGAACGCACTTTGTGAACCTAAAAATGGCGGGGGTACCGGTAGAGGCGAAGTTACACGCCGGCGTGTTTGCGCCCCATCCGAATGTGCGGCAGGACGGTCTGGATGTAGTTCCGCACCCTGCGTTTGAGGACCTCTTGGAGGTGGCTTCGGATCAACATAAGGCGAGGTCGGCGCTGAAGCATCCGGAGTGGCTGGAGGACCGGCTCGGAAAGAACGATCCCAGAAAAGATGTTCAGGAGAAAGGATCTGCGCTATGCTCCGTCGTTGGAGAAGTGTCGGTAGGCGCCCCCGGGGCGAGCTTCGCGCATGTGCTGCACATTCCGGACTTTGGCAACGTGTTTCTGGGCGAACTGCTGCTGAGCCGTCATTCTTTTCATCTGACGATGCTTCGGATAGAGATGGGCTGCATGGCGGACGGCGATCTCAGCATGTGCTCAGCGTCATCGAACGGCCGGTTCATGCCCTGATCCTTGCAGGTTCAGTGGCATTGCTTGCATTCAGCTGCCAACCGCGGGAGCCTCGAACGCTGGACCGGTTGTATGCCGAGATTGAGCACAGGTTTGTCTCTGGGGAGCTGGCGTCCGCGGAGGCGGAGTGGCAGCGGGCTGAGATATTTATTCTGGGGCGTGGCACTCCAGAACAAGTTGATCGGTTTCGCTTGCAGCAGGCAAAGATCCGTCTTTACCGGGGACGACCGACAGAGGCACTTGCTTTGCTGGTTGCGCCAGCGGCGGCGCCTGGAGGGAAAGACGAGGCAGGAAGGTACGGCGCTGAGAGCTGGAACTCTGTGCAGCGCGACACGCTGCTTGCGATCGCATACGGACGGACGAACGATCCTGTGCGGGCGCGAGACGCGCTTGCAAGAGCAGAACAGCATAGCCCGGACGGTGCGTCGCGTACGGCAATCGCGATGGCGCACGGTTTGCTTGAAGCGCAGAAGGGTTCGCTTGATGAAGCCGAGCGTTACTTCGAACTGAGTCTCACGTCTGCGACGGACACCCTGGATCGTTTTCAGCAGGCGCAAGCGCTTCTAAATTTAGGTGTTGTATCGATCCGGAAGGAACACTTTGAAGATGCGCTCTTAAGGTTTGAACAGGCTTCGGATGTAGCTCGGAGTATTGGAGCCCGGCACGACCTTGAAAACCTGACGGGCGATGTGGGCTGGGTGTCTTACAAGCTGGGCGATTACAAGAAGGCTCTGATGAGCTCGGAGGCAGCGCAACAGGAAGCTGCTGCGATTGGAGCGACCAGCGACCAGGTGGCGTGGCTTCACGATGCAGGGCTGGACTATTTTAGGCTGGGGGACTTAGCACGAGCTGCAACCGCCTACAAGGATTCGCTTGCACTTGCGAGATCGATCACGAACGGAGAGGAGGCGGCCGACGCGCTAGTTTCGCTGGGGCAGCTTTCGTTGAGGAAAGGGGATGCGACTGCGGCTCTGGAGTACGCTCGACAGGCTCAGGCGGAGGTGCAGGTTCGGCCGGACGAGAGTGGAGCGTTTCCGCCGGTTCTGCTGCAGGCGCGAGCTCTGAAGGCGCTGGGAAGGACATCTGAGGCGAGGGCGCAGTTGCTCGGGCTGCTGGGCCGCGTTTTTCGGAAGCCGTCGGTACTCTGGGAGGTGCAGGAACAGCTGGCCGAGATTGAGGTGGCTGCGGGAAACGGCGGTTTGGCTGATGGGTGGTTTGAGCGGGCGATCGAGACGTTTGATCGGCAGCGTTCGACGTTTCGCACCGTTGAGTCCAAACTGCCGTTTTTGGAGAACGGCACGGACTTGTACCTCGGGTATATGGAGCAGCTGATCCGGGAGGGTCGGACGGACGATGCCTTGGCGGTGCTGGATCAGAGCCGGGCGGCGACTTTGGCGGATGGTCTGGGGCTCTCAAGGGTGGCAAGGTCGCCGAGAACGGGATTCCATGCGCGGGAGCTTGCTAAGCAGCTGGGCGGCACGATTCTGGTGTATTGTTTGCGGCCGCAGCGATCGTACCTTTGGGCCGTCGGGGCTGCGGGAACGAAGTTCTTTCTGCTTCCTGACCGGGAGCGGGTGTTGACGCTGGTCCAGGCCTATACGGATGGAATTGTGCACGGGCGCGACGTGCTGGGGGAGGGTGGGCAAGCTGGAGAAGCGCTTTACGATGCTTTGTTGCGCCCGGCCGCGAGCATGCTTCCGGGAGGTGGCGGAAGGGTATTCCTGGTAGGGGACGACGCTCTACATAGCCTGAACTTCGAGACCATCGTTGTTCCTGCCTCCGCAATTTCTGGGCCGCACTTCTGGATTGAAGACGCGACGATTTCAAATGCGGCATCGCTGAGTTTGCTATCCGCGGGAAGGCCGGGTGGGGTGAGAGCAAGTGAGCGCGTGAAGGGCGGGGCGAATCTTCTTCTGATCGGGGATCCGATCCACGGGCCCGGGAGGGAGGACAGCCTGCCCGAAGCCGCGCACGAGGTTTCGGCGGTTGCGGGGCATTTTTCGCCAGAACATCGTCTGGTGTTGACCGGTGTGGACGCGTCTCCAGGCTCCTATGCGGCGAGCGGGCCGGGACGATTTTCGCTGATTCACTTTGTCGCGCATGGCGCGGCCAGTGAGTTGAACCCGCTGCGTTCGTCCGTGACGCTTTCACCGACGGGAGGGCGACCGGATCTCTACAAGCTGTATGCTCGCGACATCTTGGATGAGCGCATTGGCGCCGATCTGGTAACGATTTCGGCCTGTTATGGTTCGGGATCTCGCTTCTACTCGGGCGAGGGTCTGGTTGGTCTGGCATGGGCGTTTTTGCGTGCAGGCTCGCATAATGTGATTGCCTCGCAATGGGAGGTAAGTGACGCTTCGACGCCCGAGCTGATGAGCGAACTTTATGGAGATCTTGTGAGTGGGATGCGGCCGGACGCAGCCTTGCGTGCGGCCAAGTTGAGGATGCTGCACACGGAAGGCGTCTTTCGGAAGCCGCTGTACTGGGCTCCGTTTCAGTTGTACTCGGGCGCTTAGACCGATTGTCCTGAGGTTGTGGCTTAGGCCAAAGTTGCGGAATGCCAGGTTTCTTGGGGAAAACTGGCGCAATCAGAATCGGCTCGGTTATACGCCTTCAGGAGGACTGCTCTGGTCTAGGGCGGCTTCCGACGAAGGATTGTAGTGGACTGTTGGTGACGCGCGCGTCTGAACTGGCTCGAGGTCGCTATGTCTCGCCTGGGGACACGATCGTGAAGGAGAGATTTACCTCCTTGTTATCTCCTGTTCGCCGTGCGTTTGCAGGCCGCGCGTAGGTTGACAGACATCCGATGATTCGATTCTGTCCCGACAGCCGACTTCCTGATTCTGAATGCTTGCCGTTAGAGGCGCCTCTCGGCAGTGCGACCGATGAGGCGGGGGCGCGCCTCGATGCTGAGCGCCAGCATTCCGGTGAGTGGGGGTTCGAGGTACGCGCGATCTCTCCAACAACGCGTATTTGCGCGACACGGAACAGCCCACAAAGTAGCAGAGCCCAACGAGAAAGGTGACAGCCCGGCATGAGAGTGACCCAGCTTCTCAGTGTGTTTCTGATATCCACGGCATCGACGATGGTTCTGGCGCAGATTGATCGCGCGGAGATTAACGGTACGGTGACGGACGCGAGCGGTGCGGCTGTGCGCGGCGCGGACGTCCACGCGATCGAGGAGGCCATCGGCGCAGAAAGAATGGTGATGTCGGGTGCGCGGGGCAGCTATGTGTTGTCGTCGCTGCCGGTTGGGCGCTTCACTTTGTGGGTGCATAGGGAGGGGTTTAAGGATGTTCGTTTGCCGGGGATCGACCTGAACTCCGGGACGACGCGCACGATTGATGCGCATCTGCAGGTCGCGTCGGCGACGGAGACGGTGCAGGTAGAGGCCGAACCGGAGAACAATCTTGATAAGGACGACGCGAGCTTTGGAGGCACGATTCAGTCTGTGCAGGTGGCTCGCCTGCCGCTGAACGGGCGCAACATTGCGACGCTGGAGCTGCTGGCGCCGGGAGCGATCGACACAGGGACGGGGCAGCAGAGTTCTGTGCATTTTGCGGGTCAGGGGATCGATGACAACAACTTCCGTTTTGATGGGGTGGATGCGAGCGGCGTTCTGCGGCAGTCACTAAAGAGTGGGCTGCGGCTGCAGTTCTCGACGGAGGCGGTTGCGGAGTTCAAGGTGGCTTCCGCGGACTACACGGCGGACACGGGCGGCACGGCGGGGGCGCAGGTGAGTCTAATCTCGAAGCGCGGGACGAATGCGTTTCACGGGTCGGTGTTCGATTATTTGCGGAACAGCTACTTCGACGCGCGATCGCCGATCCAGAGTACGGCACACCCCAACTTTCACTTGAATCAGTTTGGCGGGAATCTGGGAGGTCCGATCGTGCGGGAACGTACCTTCTTTTTTGCGAATTACGAGGGTTTTCGGCAGACGCTGGGTGGCATTCCGCAGATTGGGGTTGTGCCTAGCGCGGCGTTTCGCGCGCGTGTGGCGGCGACACAACCGGCGCTAGCCGCGATTCTAAACGCGTATCCCGCGGGGACTGCGCCCTCGACCAGCGATCCGAACGCGGCCTTCTTTACGGGCGTGGTGCCGAGTCCGGACAACGAGAACTCCGGTGTGCTGCGCATCGATCATCGTTTCAACGATCGAGACTCGATGTATGGGCGCTACTCGATCGACGATGGGACGGCGACCTCAGCGCTGAATGCGCTTGCCCAGGCCAGCACGATTGCGTCGCGGATGCAGAACTTCGCCCTGGAGGAGCTGCATATCTTTGGACCGACGATGTTGAACGAGGCGGAGTTTGGGTTGAATCGCAATACGTATTATCAGTTTCAGACGACGGGGGTTCCTTACAATTTTTCGATTACGGGATTTACAACACTTGCGGAGAACTACTCGAAGCTGCAGGTGCCGCAGACGTTTTCAGTGAATGACACCTTGACCAAGACCTTGGGGCAGCACACGATCAAGGCGGGGATCGACATCCGGCACGTGATGATCAACGAGTCGAACTCGGTTGATGGGACGGCCAGCTATACGTCTGAGGCGAATTTCCTAGCGAACCGTTTGAACTCTATTCTGGTGACGACGGCGCTGACCCCGCGCGGGCTGCGGAAGAACCAGTACGCAGGGTATGCGCAGGACCAGTGGAAGCCGGCGCCGGGGCTAACGTTCAACTACGGCCTGCGGTACAACTTTTTTGGGCCCTTCCATGAGGCACACGGCAACGACGACCCGTTCGATGTGATGGCTTGCGGAGGGTACTGCGGTTTGGGAACGAACTTTTCCGATCCCAATTACTTGAGCTTCGACCCGCGAGTTTCAGTGGCGTATTCCCCGTCGGGGATGGGTGGGAACACGGTTCTGCGTGCGGGGTTTGGCATTTATCACGGGGAGTCGCAGCTTGGCGACCAGGACAGCCCGGTTGTGAATACGGCGCCTTCGACGCAGCTGACCTCTTCGTCTACGACGGTGTATAGCTATCCTTCGTCGATCGCCCTAATTCCGATTACGGGTCTGGCAACGACGCCGAGATCGATGTCGCTGCGGCGGCCAGATAATTACACGACGCAGTGGACCACGTCTGTGCAGCAGAGTTTGCGGCATGATACGACGTTGACGGCGACATATCTCGGGATCAAGGGGACGCACTTGTTTCGGCGCACTTACACAAATCTGATTGATCCTGTTACCGGAAAACGTCCGTTGCTGGGATTTCCGAGCCAGATTGACACCAAGCAGAACGAAAATATGAGCATCTTTCATGCGCTTCAGCTGAACGTGAACCGTCGATTTCACAATGGATTCTTTGTTGCAGGAAACTATATGTACTCGCACGCGCTTGATGATGGTGCGGTTGGGGCGGGCGAGGCGAATTCCGCGGAGAACGTTTCCTGCTTCCGCTGTGAATATGCGAGCAGCGTGGACGATGTTCGCCACTCGGCCAATGCGAGTGTGGTGTATGAGCTGCCGTTCGGGGTGGGCCGACGCTTTCTGAGTGGGAGCCGGTCGCTTGATCTGGCGGTCGGGGGATGGTCAGTCGATAGTCTGCTGATTGCGCGGGCTGGGCTGCCGGTGGACGTTACTATTAGCCGATCGAGCTCGGCATTACCGGATGGGAACAATCAGAACCAGCGACCAGATCGCGTGTATGGGCAGCCGATCTACCTGGGCAGGGCGATCAATTCGTGGCTGAATCCCGCAGCATTTGCGGTGCCGCGTGCCGGTACGTGGGGAAATCTGGGGCGCGATATCGCGACTGGGCCGACATTGTGGCAGGACGATAGCGCGGCTGAGAAGTCATTTCGGCTAACGGAGCGAAACAACTTGATCTTTCGGGCGGAGGCGTTCAACATCTTCAATCGCGCGCAGTATGGTCAGCCCGGATCGACGCTGGCGACGGGCTCGGGCGTGCGGGCGGACGGCCGGCCAGCGCTGTCGGCTCCGGCCAGCTTCGGAAAGATTACGAGTGTGATCAATTCGCAGGGGCTGGTTGGGACCGGGACGCCACGGGTGCTGGAGTTTGCTTTGCGGCTTACGTATTGAGACCGCGGTGCCTGGTTAGCTTACGCGGGTGCATGGTTAGCTTATGTGACGTATGAAATTTCCTTAGATCAAGACAGGATGGATGAACTGATGATGCAAACCCGCTTTCCTCTCGTACTGAGCTCTTTGAGCTTTATCGCTGCCCTAACCGTTTCCGGCCGTGCGGTGGAGCCGAGGCAGCCACCTCTGACGCTTGTGTCGCAGGTGTACCTGCCGGAGATCACGGGCGACTTTGACCATTTCGCGGTGGACCTAAAGCGAAATCACCTGTTTGTTTCGGCGGAAGTGCACCACTCGGTCGAGATGTTTGATCTTCGGACGGGCGAGCATCTGCAGAGCATTGGCGGTTTCAAGACGCCGCATTCGTTGGCGTTTGCGCCCGAGAAGGACGAGTTGATGGTGTGCGACGGAGGCGACTCGGCATTGATTCTCGTAAGCGGCGACACGCTTCAGCGCACGGGACGTGTGCAGTTGATTGATGGCTCGGCGACGACCAAGGGCGACTCGCCCGATGCTGCGTTTTACGATGCGACACACCGCTTGTATTACATCGGCAACGGTGGCGTGTCGGCAAACCAGCTGACTTCGAAGATCTCGATTTTTTTCGTGGACCAGGGAAAGCTGGTTGGCGACCTGGAGGTGCCGGGCGACAACGTGGAGAGTATCGGTGTGGACGATCTGCATGATCGCTTGTACGTGAACATTCGCGACAAGAAGCAGATCGGCGTTTATGACCTGAACACCAAGCAGCTTTTGACGACTTGGACTACGCCGGACATGAACCGCAATACGGCGCTGCTGGTAGATGCGCAGGATGAGCGCATCTTTGTAGCCGGAAGGAAGCCGGGGGTCTTGTACGTCTTTGAACGGGACGGCAAGTTGGTAGCGAAGCTGCCGTGCGTGGAGACGAACGACGACATGAACTGGGACGGTGCAGCCAAGCTGCTGTACGTGAGCGGGACGCAGGGGCTAAGCGTCTTTCACCAAGACACGCCGGATATGTACACCGAGATCACGCGGATTCCGACCAATGGTGGTAAGACGTCCGTCATTGTTCCACAGGTTGGGATGTTTTTTGTTGTGCATCCGAAGACGGATGTCGACGTTGCGGGGCTGCTGGTGTACCGGATCAATCACTGAAGTTCTCAGGAGAACATACGTATGTCGCAGATTTCTCGACGGGGTTTCGTTCAACTTGGCTCAGTGGGTGCGCTCGCCCTTGCCTTTTCACGGGTCGGGATAGCAGAAGCCAGGGAGGGAGCGGTGCTGCTGCCGGCGAGCGTGTGCGGCCGATGGGGTTTTATCGATGGGAACGGGACGGTTAAAGTCGCACCGAAGTTTGAGGCGGCCTTTGCATTCGCGAGCGATCTGGCTGCTGTGCGCGTGCAGAGCAAGTGGGGCTACATTGACCGGACGGGCAAGATGGTGCTCCCCGCGCGGTATGACGAAGCTCGCAACTTTCACTCGGGTAGCAGTCCAGTGCGGACGGGCTCTGCATGGGGCTTTGTGCGACCTGATGGCGCGGATGCATTCGCGGCTCGATTTGAGCTTGCGCGGAGCTTTCAGAACGAGCGTGCGCGGGTGATGCTGGCGGGCAAGTGGGGGTACATCACGCCTACCGGAGAACTAGCGATACCGCCGAAGTACGAGGGTGCGAATGGGTACAATGATGATCTGGCGCCGGTGAAGCTAGGGGGAAAGTGGGGCTTTATCGATAAGACTGGGGCAGTCGCGATCCCGTTCCAATATCCTGCCGCGGCTAGCTTCAACGAGGGGCTGGCTGCGGTGAAGATTAGGGATCGGTGGGGGTTTCTGAACAGGAAAGGCGTGGTTGTGATCGAACCGGCGTGGGAGCAGGCGGCGGAGTTCAGCGATGGTGTGTGTCCGGTGCAGAAAGGCAGTGTGTGGGGTCTGATCGATCGCTCCGGTGCGGTTGTTCTGGCACCGAAGTATGCAGGGATGGGGAACTTCGATCAGGGCTATCTCGCGGTGAAGGTGGGGAGTCGCTCGGAGTACATTGATCGGACGTATAAGACGCGCTGGACGGAACCTATGGTGTGCCCCGCGTAGGATGCGCTGGGTTCAGTCTGGGTTAGGTCTGGGTTGCGGTTGGGTTTTGGTCTGGGTTTTGGTCTAAGGGGGTCTGTTCTGGCTTACTCTTGAGAGCATGCAGGCACCGTGCACGATCGCTCGTCGAACGCTTCAGATGTTTGTTGGACGGGGCTCGCTGGGAGCGTCGGAGTTGCTGGCTCGCAAAGGGGTCGCTCGCCTCTTGCGACGAGTGGGACCGGAGGTGACCGAACCGTTTCTGGCAGCGATGCCGCCTGTTCCGGGAGCAATCCATCCGTTCGACGCGGAGCATGGGACGAATACGAGCGGTTTGATCTGGGGTGAGGATCTTTCGCGGGAGGCTAACGCATCGGAGACGCGTGCAACCGCTCTGTGGAGCACGGCGTACTACGCAATTGCGCCGTTGGTGCTCGAATCTGCTTTTGAGAGATTAGAGGGCGAAGGTATTTCATGGGAGGACTTCACTTTTGTTGATCTTGGCTCGGGGAAGGGTCGAGCTCTGTTGCTGGCTTCGCGGAGATCTTTCCGGAGCATTCTTGGAGTGGAGCTTTCCTCTGAGCTCCACGCTATTGCGGAGCTGAACATCCGGAACTTCAGAGCACCGTGGCAGAAGTGTCGGGCGATCGAGGTCTGCCAAGGCGATGCAGCGCGGCGTGAGCTTCCGGAGATGCCCTTGGTGCTGTTTCTGTACCATCCATTTCTGGCGCCGGTGTTTCGGAGGCTGCTGGGGAATCTAAGTCGATCGCTTATACGGAAGCCTCGCGAGGCTTGGCTTTTGTACGTTAATCCTGCGTGTGACCGGGATCTCGATCGCTCTGGATTGTTTACGAAGCGGTGGGACTACACGGTCGACCTGCCACCCCAAGACGCGCTCCCGGATCGTTTTGGCAATGCGAGGGAGCAGGTTGCGATCTACCACCATGCGGTCGGGGACGGCAAAGCCTGAGAGGTCTGCGCCGCCGGTAGAATTTAGCTATGACGACTAGACCTACACTTCTGGTGCATGGGGGCGCGTGGGCATTGCCGGACGACGCGGTGGATGCGCATGAACGTGGCATTCGGGCGGCGCTGGCGGCGGGGTATGCCGCTTTCAGCAAGGGTGGAAGTGCTGTGGATGCGGCTGAAGCGGCGGTTGCGTCGATGGAGGATGACGACACGTTTGACGCAGGTCGGGGGTCGTTTCTAACGCGGGATGGACGCGTGCAGATGGATGCGTTGCTGATGGACGGAGCGACGTTGCGCACGGGCGGGGTTGCGTGTGTGGAGCGGATCCGGAATCCGATCCATGCCGCGCGTCTTGTGCTGGAGAAGAGCCCGCATGTGTACTTCGTGGGTGTGGGTGCGGAGCGGTTTGCGCGGCAGCATGGGATAGTGCTTTGCGACAACACCGAGCTGATTTTGCCGCGCGAGCGCGAGCGTCTGATGCAGTTTCAGCGAGCCGAGCTCGCCGGCGCAGAAGACACCACTTTCTCCGGGGTTCGAGGAAATACTTTGATAACAGGCGAGAGCGAGTTGCGGTTGCCGAAAGGTGATCTTGAACGGACCTTGCTCAACGTCGGGCACACGGATGTAGAGGCAGGTCAGGCGGTTTCTGCTTCCGTGCGTGAGGCGCTCGAGTTTCTTCCTGCCGACGATCCAGCCCTCAATTCGCACGATACGGTGGGTGCGGTGGCCATCGATGCGGCGGGTAATCTGGCGGCGGCGACCTCTACGGGTGGGACGCTTTCGAAGGCGCCGGGGCGAGTTGGGGATTCGTCGCTGATCGGCTGTGGATGCTACGCCGATAACCAGTCGGCTGCGGTGTCGCTGACTGGATGGGGTGAGCCGATCATGAAGCTGGTGCTCGGCAAGTGGGCGGTGGATCGGGTTGCCGGCGGAAGCGCGCCGCAGGCTGCAGCGGCGGCAGCGATCGAATACGTTTATGAGCGTCTGGGCGGGCACGCGGGCATTATTCTGCTTGGTCCAGATGGACGGTTTGGTGTTGCCCATAACACACCGCGGATGGCCTGGGGACTTCAGACTGCCAAGGGCACGGAGGTTGGCGTGACGCGAAACGGGTAAGCAGACCCGAGCACGCTGTTGCATCCTAAAGGACTATGGCAGAGAGCCTCTTCCCCGAAGCGCGCATAACGCCGCCAGCTACGCCGGCGGTCGACCCTGACCGTCTTCCGTATATTCATCGGTTGCTGCTGGGGTACTATGGCCAGCCTCTGCCGCGCGCTCCGTGGGATCCGCTGACGCAGTTTGTTTACTCGCTGCTTTCGTCGCGAACCAAGGAGCAGCAGTCACAGGAGGTGATGCGGGATCTGCGCGCGCGCTTTGGTCCGAATCCGCACGTCCCTGAATCGGTAGCGAGTGACTGGGAGGCGGTGCGGGACGCTTCCGTGGAAGAGATCGAACGTGCGATTGCGGTGGTGACGTTTCCAGAGGTGAAGGCGCCGCGTCTGAAGGCTGCCCTGCTCGGCATCACGGCGCGGTATGGATCGCTGACGCTGGATTTTCTGGCGAAGTATCGCACGGAGAAGATCCGTGCCTGGGTGGAGGGTTTTGAGGGAGTGGGACCACAGATCTCAGCGGCCGTGGTCAACTTTTCGACTCTGCGGCGGCGGGCGATCTGCGTGGATGGACATCATCTGCGGGTGACGCATCGTCTGGGGCTGACGCCACGCGCGGATGCTCGCCGGACGGAAGAACTGCTGATGCGGCTTGTGCCCGAGACATGGACGGCGGAGATGCTGGACGAGCATCACTCGCTGGTCAAAGTCCACGGGCAGACACTGTGTACGTTTGCCGACCCACGCTGCGCTGAGTGCCCGTTGCTGAAGCTGTGCCCGCATGGGCAGAGGCAGACGGGAGGGTGTTAGAAGCGGGTGAGGGCGGGCCTAAAAGCGGACGAGAGCGCTCCGGTCGAAGTTCTCCAGGAGATCCGCCACGTCTTTGTAGACCTCGATGCAACCGGCCTCGAGCAGATCTTTCTCGCTCCAGCCGCCGGTAGTAACGCCGATGGTCCAGACGCCTGCCTTGCCGGCGGCTTCGGCGTCGTAGGGTGTGTCTCCGAGAGCGAGGGCGTGCTTTGGTTCGACGCCAAGTTTTTTGAGCGTGGCGATGAAGATGTCGGGGTTCGGCTTGGATTTGTCTGCATCGTCGGCTGAGGATTCTTCCTCGATGAGGTCTTCGATGTGGGTGAGTTTCTTGTAGATTGCGAGATCTTCCTGGTCGGCCGAGGAGGCGAGAGAGAGACGGATGCCGGCCTGTTTGAGGCGGAGAAGGAGATCGCGGACTTTGGGAAGCGGTTCCACCTGATGGAGGTAGTCCTGGTGAAAGATGAATTTGCGATAGGCCTTGAGGGGCTCCTCGATAGCTTTGCGGCGCCACCACGGCACGAAGACGGGGACCAGAGTGTCGCCGCCCTTGCCGATCTGCCGGCGCACGTCTTCGAGTTCGACCTGAATGCTTGCGCCCGCGAGTGCGTCCTTCCATGCGGCTGCGTGCAGCCAGTTGCTTTGCACTAGGGTTCCGTCGATATCGCAAAGCAAAGCCTGAATCATCTGATTCCTTTGTCATTGGTTGTTTGTCGCGTTTTATGTTTAGATGCAGCGGAAGGAGCGAGAGTGTAACGGCTGGGAGACCGCCTACACTTTCTCTCACACACTGAACGTTCATTCATGTAAGAATTTCGCGGCGCGTTGTGGTTCTCTCTCGGCGTTTCAAAGGGCCGGAAGATGCGCGAGTGCAAGGAGTAACTTACGATGTCAAACCACCTTTCGCGGCGTCCAGTCCGTTTTGTCGCGGCGTTCTGCCTTCTGTTTATTTGTCTAATCGCAGTGCCGGGGTTTGGGCAGAACGTCTCGACCGCGCAGCTGAACGGCACGGTTCGGGATCCGTCGGGTGCCGTGATTGCCGGTGCCGCGGTGACCATCAGTGATCCGTCAAAAGGCTACTCTCGAATGGAGACGACGGACCGGGAAGGCCACTACCGGATGCTTGAGGTGCTGCCCGGGACCTACACGGTGACGGCTACTTCGGCCGGGTTTAACAAGCTGGTGGAGGAGAATGTCGTCCTGACCACAGGCGAACAGGCCGATCTTCCGCTGGCGCTCACGATTGGGAACTCGGACACTGTGACGGTGACCTCCGGTGCGGAGATCATTGAGACGGAGCGATCGTCACAATCGACGACGGTCGACCAAGCCCGCATCGTCAACCTTCCGATCAATGGGCGCAACTATATCAATTTCACGCTGACCAACTCGCAGATTGCGCGGGATGCTGCTCCATCCGTGGGAGCGATCCCGACCTCGGGATTGAATTTTGGCGGCGTTCGGGCGCGGTCGAACTCGATCAACATCGACGGTGCGGATGCGGGCGATTACATCTCCGGCGGCACGCGAGCGACAGTGTCTCAGGATGCTGTGCAGGAGTTCCAGATCATCACGAATGGGTTTCCGGCGGAGTACGGCCGGGCATCGGGCGGCGTGGTGAATATCGTGACGAAATCCGGCACAAATCGCACGCATGCGAGCGCGTTCGGGTTTCTGCGCAACCGATACATTCAGGCGACGAATCCGTTTTCGACGGTGTACCAGCCTGCGTATACGCGCGTCCAGGCGGGCTTCACGGTGGGTGGCGCGATTGTGCCGGACAGGACGTTTTATTTCTTTTCGACGGAGATCACGCGACGGCAGGAGACTGGATTCTCGATCATCGGGCGGAACAACTTCGGACTTGTGCCGATAGACGTAAGCAAGCTTTACGGTGCACCGGCCGGCGCGCTCAGCATTCAAGGGACTGCTGCGCAGGGTGCGTTTCTGGCGGCGGTTCCAGCCACAACTCCGGGGATTCAGCAGTATGTAGCTTTGGTTGGCTCGTCCTCGTCGATCGCGCTTACGGGCCAAAATCCGGCGTTTCTGGTACCCACGATCGGGACCAACCGCTTTGTTACGTCGGGCCAGGCGACGCCGGCGACGTTTCAGCCGCTGAACGCTTTGATGGGCAATTATCCGATCTCCGAGAAGACCGAGATTTACTCACTTCGGCTCGACCAGAAGCTGACGGCGAATCAGCAGTTGCTGCTTCGCGGGAATGTTAGTCCGTCCAATATCACCGGCATTGGGGAGTCGGCCGCGAACCAGAACCTTGGGGAAAATAGCTTCTCGCGAACGGCGATCCAGACGTTTCATGACTTCGGCATTCTCGGCCAGCACACATATCTGCTTGGCAATAACAAAGTGAACGAGCTGCGCATTCAGTTCGCCCGGCACCCGATTCGGTATGCGCCGTCCAGTTCGCCGGGCGGCAACAATACGGCGGTAAACATTCCTGGTTTCGCGTACTTTGGCAAGACACCTTTTTCGGTGGTTGATCGCATTGAGGATCAGACGCAGGTGCAGGACAACTTCACTTATACCCGGAGCGGGCACACGGTCAAGGTTGGCATCGATCTGCGCTACATTCCGATCAATATAAAGCAGGGCCAACTGTATGGGGGCGGGGACTACACGTTTGCGGGCTTGAACGCCAGCGATGTTTCTCCGCAGCTGGCCGGCCTGCCTGGGTTTTCGCCGATCCAGGCCTATGGTTTGGGACTTCCGCAGTCCTTTGTGCAGGGGATCGGGCCCACACGATACAAGTACGACCTGAAGACGCTTGGGGCGTTCCTTGAGGACAGCTGGCGCGTGAACAACCATCTGACGCTGAATTACGGGGTTCGGTACGATGTGGAGGCGTTTCCGACGCAGAATGCTTTGAACGCCGATACGCAGGCGGCAGAACGAGCCTTTGGGGTTCGCGAGGGGATCCGACTGCAGTATGAGAATGTGGCGCCGCGCATAGGGCTGGCGTACGATCCTGCCGGCGACGGGAAGACGGTGGTTCGGGCGAATTACGGCATTTTCTATGACCGGGCGCCGGGTAATCTGCCGGCGCAGTCGTCCGTCTTCAATTCGACCGAGGTGCCTCTGGTGATTCTGGCCGGTGGATCTCCGTGCACGGCAGCGAGCACGATCAGTCCGCTGAATCTGAATGCGACGAACACGTTTCAGGGCTCGCTCTCGAACGCGAACTGTTTGCCGGTGGCCGGCCTGAACTATCAAGCGAGCCAGCAGCGTTTTGACCCGAACAACGCCGCTTCTTTATTTGTGGATCAGAACTTTCTGGCTGCTGGATTTCCGTTGGCGATTCTTCCTTCGGGACTTCCTGCAGATTTGAAGTATCACACGCCGTACGTGCAGCAGATTTCGTTTGGTGTGGAGCGCGACCTTGGGCACAATTTGTCGCTCAATATTGCTTACAATTCGACCGGGGGCCGGCGTCTGAACCGGCCGGTGAACGTGAACCCTGTCAACCCGGCGCTCCTGGTGCGCAACTGGCAGGCTGCGAACGCCGCGGTTGCTGCCGGGACTGCCGGCGTCCTCCCAGGCGGCAACATCCACGCGGTTGCGAGCTCTACGTCGAACCCGCTTACGGTGGCCACAGCGACGGGGACGGCGCCGTGCGGTCAGGGTCCGGGTGGACCGTATGTCGCTCCACCGTTGCTTAACTTCTTTCGGCGGTCGGGGCTGAATACGTCGCTGGGGCAGTTTCTATCGGGGCAGGGCGCTGCACAGTGCGTTGAGCTTGCGAGCCAGATTGCCGCGGCGGACTCGCTCGGCGTGGGAGTCGCTGTTCCTTTCGGCGATATGAGTCCTAATCTGACGACTGGAACTTCTTCCTATAACGGGCTGTCGGTGAATCTGCGCAAGCGTCTCTCAGGCAATTACGAGTTTCTGCTCTCGTATACGTGGTCGCACGCGATTGACGACTCCACCGACCTTGTTTCAACGTCCGATGCGCCGCAAAACAACTTCGCTCCGAACGCCGAACGCGCTGTTTCGACATTTGACCAGCGTCACCGGATGGTGCTCTCG
Source organism: Acidobacteriaceae bacterium (assembly GCA_965277145.1). Lineage (GTDB taxonomy): Bacteria > Acidobacteriota > Terriglobia > Terriglobales > Acidobacteriaceae > Edaphobacter. The sequence goes on along the minus strand of OZ255717.1, from coordinate 2,980,740 downwards.
GGCGTATACAACTCTGGCCATTTTTCGGGATCGATCTTTGGTTCGCGCTTTCTTCCGGGCGTGTTCTCCGGTTTCACGGTCGCGCCGATTATTGAGATCGCGTCCGGCCGGCCATTCAATATCGTGACTGGGACCGATACGAACTTCGACTTTGACCCACTCACGGATCGACCGAACGCGGTTGCGCCTGGGAGTGCACCGACGAGTTGCGGGACGGCCCCGGTGCTTTCACGGTTTTCGCCCACGGGAGCTCTCAATCTGCCGTGCTACATCGATGCTCCCGCGGGTGCGGGGGTGGGCAGTTCGTACTTCAACGGCAGCCTCGGCCGGAACACGGGGACGCGGCCGTTTGTGGCGTTTACGGATCTCCGCTTGGCTCGGGCGATTCCGTTGCCGCACGAGCTTGCACTGCAGATTACGGCGGATGGATTCAACCTGTTGAACAAGAACAATGTGTTCGATGTTGACCGGCTGTATACGGACGCTGGCCGACCGACGGCCAGCTCGGATCCGAGGCAGTTCCAGTTTGGGGCGCGGCTGTCGTTTTAGGCCAGGAAACAAAGGGCATGGGGCCAAAAGCTCCTCCTTCTGGCACCCCGATTCTGCTTCACTTCTACTGCGCTCCGACTTTGGCGCTTTGATTCATAACCGTCTGTACGTTGGACTTGTCTACGAGCGAGACTCCGGTATCGACGAACGCCGGGAAGGGGGCGAATGGATCGAGCCCGTAGTCTCCACTGAGCGAGTTTGATCCTGGCGCGTGGTGGTGGAGTTCTTCCAAGGCCTCGAGTCCGAGCAGGGCCATGGTGTAGGGTTTTTGCGAGATGGTTGAATCGATGAGGCCCTCTTTGACCAGCTGCAGCGTCGATCCGTCCACGTCCATGGCGACGACGAGGCGCCCCTGCGCGCCGGTGCGGCGGATTGCCTCGCCTACGTCGCGGCCGGCAGCGGATGTAAGACAGAGGAATCCATCGACCTTGCCGGCACCGGAGCGTTGCAGGTACTCGGCTGCCTTCTGCATTGTCGTTCCGGAATCTCCTTTGGTGTCGAAGACGTCGACGACTTTGATGCCGGGGTAGGAGGCGAGAACGTCCTTGTACCCTTTGAGGCGCTCCTCAAGATTTGGCTGGTTGGTGATGGTGAAGAGCACGACGTTGCCCTTGCCGTTCAGCTGGGCCGCGGCTCTTTGGCCGCCGAGGCGTCCGGCTGCAAGGTTATTTGTCCCAATGAAGTAGAGGCGCTTGCTTTCGGGGGCATCCGAATCGATGGTGATGACGGGCACGCCGGCGGAGATGGCTGCATCGATTTCCGGCGTCATCATGCGTGAGTTCGCGACGGAGACCAGGATGCCCGCGGGCTTTTTGGCGACCGCGGCTCGAAAGGCATCGACCTCCGCCTGGGGGTCGAAGGTTTCGGGGCCTTGCATCTCCGCGGAGACGTTATACGTTTTGGCTGCCCTCTGAAATCCGGCAACGGCCGTTTGCCAGTAGGGGAGGCTTGTGCTGGTGGTAAGCAGGTAGTACTGCTGCTTGGGACCACTTTGCTGGCATCCCGCGAGCAGCGTCAGTGCTGTGGCTGCAAGGCCAAGACCTGTTCGCGCCCGGCCCTTGTTCGAAGTGTCAAACGTTGCCATGCTGATCTCCTCTGGATGTTTCTCTGTGCTTCAGCCTTGCCCTGCCGCGCGCAGAATGAGTCGCGGAAGACGATCTTCTTGAGGGGCGCCATACTACACCCTTTTGCATAGGTCTGAAACAGCGACGTGTGGAGTAGAAAGGAACGGCTTCTCCCAGAGTCATCTCCCCTAACTTCCTGTGCTTCAATGGACGGCCGCCGTTGAAGGAATCGTCCGCCGCGTCTATGCTGGGTCTGGTTTGTCTGCGAGGAATTTCCATGATTCTGTTCCGAGTTTTCATCCAGGCCGCGCTTACCTTGGGAGCCTTGTGGGGAGTGAACCGATATCGGCGCGCTCGGTATGGGAGGGCTGAGGCTCGCGTACATCGGAGCGACGTGTCCACGGTGTTTCATGATGGAAGCTCGGACGGAGCTTAGCCCGGGATGCGCACAGATGCCGAGATGACAGCCGAGTTCGGGATTCCCGGCGTTCTTGGATTTCAAGAGAACCAGGCGGGGCTGGTCTCGGTTGAGGTCACCACACCGAGTGCGACGGCGACAATTTATCTGCAGGGAGCGCATGTAACGCATTGGGCTCCGGCTGGCGCCAACCCGGTCTTGTTCTTGAGTCCGCAATCGGAGTTTATGCCGGGGAAGGCTATTCGCGGCGGGGTCCCGATCTCGTTTCCGTGGTTTGCGACCGACAGCAAACCGACGCGCTTTGAGGGCAAGCCCGGACCTTCGCATGGTTTTGCCCGCACGGAGTTGTGGACGCTCGTGTTTGCGGCCGTTGTCGGAGAAGACGTAAATCTCACGTTTACTCTTGGACCGTCGCCAAGAAGTCGCGAGCTAGGTTTTGATGGCTTCCGTCTCGCGTATCAGGTGACGATCGGATCGAAGCTCGCCCTGCGGCTCACGGTGGGAAACGATGGGTCGGATCAACTTGTGTTTGAGGAGGCGTTTCATACCTACTTTGCTGTCGCGGACGTACGCGAGACCACGGTGAGCGGGCTCGAGGCGACGCCCTACCTGGACAAGATCGACGGCATCCGGAGGAAGCCGGCCAGTGGCGTTCCGCTCGTGTGCGGCGGACCGACGGATCGCGTTTACAACCGCACGGAGGCTGCTTGTACGTTGCACGATCATGGCGCCGGGCGGCAGATCATGGTGCAGAAGACAAACTCCCGTACGACGGTGGTGTTCAATCCATGGAAGGCGATGGCTGATCTCGGAGCCGAAGAGTGGGCCCATATGCTGTGTGTCGAGACGGCAAACGCGGGCGACGATCGGGTGACGCTGGGCGCAGGAGAGACGCACACGATGGCTGCCGAGATCAGCATCCGGTAGGCGTGAAGGCGGTTGGCGGCGTCCAAGGGTCATGCTGACTCTTGCGTCTGCTTCACCCCGTCGCCGCCAGTTGCTGGAACAGGCCGGATTTCGTTTTCGTGTGGAGACGGCCGACGTGCCTGAAACCATGAAGCCGGGCGAGTCTGCCGCCGAGTACGTGTTGCGGCTGGCGGAAGCCAAGGCGCAGGCAGTCTGGGCGAAGCATCAAAGTGGGGACACGCCGCATGATCCTCTCATCGTGCTTGGTGCGGATACGACGGTGCTCTGTGCCGGCGAGATTCTTGGCAAGCCCGTGAACCAGGCCGATGCCCGCCGCATGCTCGAGCTGCTTTCCGGACGATTTCACCAGGTGCTCACGGGCGTTGCGGTGCTTACGCGCGAAGAGACCTTTGCCGACGTGGAGGTGACGCAGGTTTACTTCGACCAAATCGGCGATCGCGAGTTGGTGCGGTATCTGGCTTCGGGCGAGCCGCTCGACAAGGCGGGCGCGTACGGGATCCAGGGCTTTGCGGCGCGTTGGATCCCAAAGATCGAGGGCGACTACTTCAACGTTGTTGGGCTTCCGATTGCTCGGACGGTGGCTTTGCTGGCCGAGGCGCAGGCTGGCTTGGGAGTCTCGGATTTCTGGTAAGGATCGAGCACGAACAAGGCGGCACCTTCAGCTCAGGACCGGCACTGTGTCAATCTGCGTGAATCTGGCGGTGCTTTGGTCTCCGGACATCTGGCCTCCATTCCGGCACTCTGACCCCTTTTGGCCCAGGTCTCACCGTGTTGTTTTGCAGTGACGTGTGTCTAAATTACCGCACTTTGCCGGTGTTCAATGTGTGTAGTGTAGTTGTTATTCCGGTGAGGAGGTCTGATCGTTGTTGGCTGAAACCGCGTATGAACGGACTATCTGTTCCGAGATCCGCTTCAGCGGAAAGGGCCTGCACAGCGGGGCCGAGGTGGATATGCGGTTGGTGCCCGCGCCCGCAGGATCGGGCATTGTCTTCCGGAGGACGGATCTTGAGAACTTTGAGATTCCTGCGAATGGACGCAATGTTGCCCGCGTGAGCTATGCGACCAGCCTAATGCGCGGAAGTGTTCTTATCTCCACGACCGAGCACCTCCTTTCCGCGCTGATCGGGTTTGGCGTGGACAATGTGATCATCGAGGTTGACAACCTCGAGGTGCCGATTCTGGATGGCAGCGCCTTGCCCTATGTCGCAGCCTTTGAGGAGGTTGGGCTGAAGCAGCAACGCCGCCGCCGGGAGTACTTGCGCGTTTTGAAGGAAGTTGAGGTTCGGGACGGGTCGAAGTTTATTGGCGTTTATCCGGGGTCCGGTTACAGCATCCACTACACAATCGACTTTCCGGAGCCGATCGGGAGCGAGACGTTTTCGGGCGATTTGGAGGACGGTGGATACGCACGCCTAATTGCGCCTGCGCGCACCTTTGGGTTTCGCGAAGATGAGGCCAAACTCCGTGACATGGGCCTAATTCGAGGCGCGTCCGAGCACTGCGCGATTGTTGTGAGCGGAGGCAGGGTGCAGAATGAACCCTTGCGCTACCCGGATGAGTTTGTCCGTCATAAAGTGCTGGACCTGATTGGGGATTTGGCGCTTGCGGGTCGACGGATTCAGGGCCGGGTGGTGGCGGAACGGGCCGGTCATGCGATGCATACGGCGCTGGTACAACGGTTGTTGCGCGATCGGTCTGCGTGGGAGTTGACGCACGGGCTGGACACGGCCAAGCGCGAGGACATCGCTGAAGAGATGCACAGTGCCGTTGCCTGAAGCTGAGGGTGCCGGGGTTTCTGCACTTGCGGCCATCGCGCTCGGATCGAATCTCCACTCCAACTTTGGCGACCGGGAAGCGAATCTGCGTGAGGCGGTTCGGCGGCTTGGCTATCTTGGACGCTTGCGGGCGGTTTCTCGCTTCCATGACACGTGGCCTGTCGGTAGGGTGGAGCAGCCGCGCTTTCTGAACGGGGCTGTGCTGCTCGACACCGTGCTTGGCCCGGGGGATCTGCTGGACGCTCTGCTCTCGATCGAGCGCGGGATGGGGCGCGACCGCGCCGTTGCTGTGGACAAGGGACCGCGGGTTATTGATTTAGATCTGTTGCTTTATGGGGATCAGGTCCTTTGTAGCGCGAGACTTACGCTTCCGCACCCGGCTATGCACACGCGCGGTTTTGTCCTGGAGCCGATGGCAGAGATCGCACCGGAGATGGTGCATCCGGTGCTGCGGCGGACGGTTGCGGAGTTGCTTGATTTGCTTCCGCGTAGCTAATCCCGCGATGCGTTCGCGCCGGCTCTGCGCTTGGCGGCTACTTGATGATGCCTCGGGTGCTAGCGGAGATGAAATCGGCTAGGTATTGGACGTGGGGGGTGGTGGGGTCGTCTGGAGGGAGGTTGGCGAGCTTGGCGCGGATGGTGGCGAGGGCGTCGGTGGTGTTGAGCTTGGAGGCTTGGAGGGTGCGGTAGGCGGAGCGGAGTTCGCGGATCTGGGCGGGGGTGAAGCCGCGGCGTTCGAGGCCGACCTTGTTGAGACCGTAGGCGTGGTTGTTGCGCTCGATGGAGGTGAGGGAGTAGGGGAGGACGTCCTGGGTGATGGTGGTGCCGCCGCCGATGTAGGCGTAGCGGCCGATGCGGCAGAACTGGTGAACGGGGCAGAGGGCGCCGACGGTGGCGAAGTCTTCGACGGTGACGTGGCCGGCGAGGGTGGCGGAGTTGGCGAGGATGCAGCCGTTGCCGATGTCTGAGTCGTGGCCGATGTGGGTGTAGGCCATGATGAGGCAGTCGGAGCCGACGGTGGTGAGGCCGCCGCCGCCGGCGGTGCCGCGGGAGATGGTGACGAACTCGCGGACCGTGTTGTTGTCCCCGAGGGTCAGGCGGGTTGGTTCGCCGTTGTATTTGAGGTCTTGGGGGGCGACGCCGAGGCAGGCGAAGGAGAAGATTTTGTTATGGTCGCCGAGGGTGGTGTCCCCGTCGAGGACGACGTGGGAGACGAGCTCGCAACCTTCGCCCAAGGTGACGCCCGGGCCGATGGTGCAGAAGGGGCCGATGTTGCAGGTGGCGGGGATGTGGGCGGTGGGGTCGACGATGGCGGTGGGGTGGATGGGCATCGGCGGCTAGTCGACGATGGGTGGGGTGGATGGGGGGGCGCTCCCGGGGCGGGGGACGAGCTGGCAGGTGATGGTGGCTTCGGAGGCGAGCTTGCCGTCGACCGTGACGGAGCCTTGCATGCGGACGGCTCGGGAGCGCCAGTTGAGGACGGTGACCTCGATGCGGAGCTGGTCACCGGGGACGACGGGGCGGCGGAATTTGGCGTTATCGATGCCGGTGAAGACCATGAGTTTTTGGTCGCGGTCGGGGATCTCGGTGAGGAGGAGGGCGCCGCCGGCCTGGGCCATGGCTTCGATGATGAGGACACCGGGCATGATGGGGTAGTCGGGGAAGTGGCCTTGGAAGTGAGGCTCGTTCGCGGTCACGTTTTTGAGTGCGACGACGCGCTCCCGGGGGTGGATTTCGAGGATGCGATCGATGAGGAGGAGGGGGTAGCGGTGAGGGAGGATGCTCATGATCTCGACGATGTCGAGGGTTTGTTTTGCCGGGGTGGGTTGGGGTGCGAGCTCGGTTGGGGTGGTGGCCATGGCAGGTGTTGAGTATAAGGGATGGGGCGTGGGGCTGTGACTGGAGGGTGAGTGGGGCGGCGGATGTGGACCCTCCCCCACCCCCATCTGTTTTGGTGCAAAATCTTCAAAAGAGGTGACTTAGGTCTGGATCTCGGTATGTTTGGAGATCTGAAAAGATCCACGAGGATCAGACCTCTGCAACGTCCGGAGCAGGATGGACAGCTTGGGCAACCAGGCGCACACCGAGTGCGGCGCAGACGCGGCTGACGGTATCGAACCGCGGGGTGCTGTTCGGTCGTAGAGCTTTGTACAGGGCTTCCCGGGTGATTCCCGCCGAGTTTGCGATCTCCGTCATGCCGCGAGCGCGGGCGATGTCTCCCAGCGCTGAAGCTAATAAAGCTGCATTGTTGGCCTCGAGAATGTCGGTCAGGTATGCGGCGATGGCGGTCTCGCTTTCGAGGTAGCGGGCGCTGTCGAACTCGGGTAGATCGGCCACCTTGATGCGTTTGCTCATGATGCTCCTCCGCTCAATCGAGCAAAGCGGCCAGTGCACCTTGCTCATGGAAGGCCAGCTAGGTACACCCGAGGCGGACTGTCTCTGATGCTTTAGGCGGAACACTTCTATGTTCAATTGTATGGAATGGGTCGGGTAGATGCGCCATGCTCGACCGGTAAATCGGATGGCGATCTGACGGTGAGGAAAACAAGGGCAAGGGCGGAAGCAGATTCCCTTCGGGAATGACAACTAGAAAGGCAACGGCAAGGGCAAGGGAAGAAGCAGATTCCCTTCGGGAATGACAACTAGAAAGGCGAGGAGCTTACGCGGTCTCGCGGGGGTTATTTTTTGCGGAGGGGGGCGTCGGGGTCGAAGGTGTCTGGGGGGAGGTCGGTGGGGTTGTAGGTGACGTTGGTGAGGAAGCGCTGGTTGATCATGTCGCCGTTGCGGTAGCGGGTGAGGGTGAGGGGTGTGGGGAGGCCTCCAATGGTGTGGTAGTCGTCGTAGGTTTCGCGGTCTTCGTCGTGGTCTTTGAATTTTTCGTTGCGCCAGGTGAAGGTCCGGCCGACGGGGAGGTGGGTTCGGGTGTCGAGGGCGAGGGTGACGGCGTCGTTGTCGGCGGAGAGGATGGTGACCTGGTCGACGAGGTGGCGTTCGACCATGGTGGGGTCTTCGGCGATGACGATGACTCCGGGGGCTTTGAGCCAGGTGTGGACGACTTCTTCGACGGAGTGGTGGCGTCGGCGGAGGTAGTCGTCGACCTGTTCTTGGGGGAGGGTGGTTTTGCCTTTGTAGGTGATCTCGTAGCCGTTGTCGGCGGTGAAGACGTGGGCGACGTCGCGTTTTTTGCCGGGGAGGATCATGCTCTTGTCGGAGATGAACTCGATGCGCTCGGCTGGGGTGTGGGTGGGGTCGGGGAAGCGGGTGAAGGAGATGTAGTCGATGGTGGAGCCGTTGGGCTGGCCGCGAAAGAAGGCGGCGGTGCGGCCCTTTGCCGACATGGTGGAGCGAGAGAGCCAGGCTTGGCCGCCGAGGGCGGCGATCATCTGATCGAGGAGTTGGCGGCCGCGGGTCTCCTGGGTTTGGCCGGTGGGGAGGGGTGCGGCGGCGAGCGGGATGTCGCGGGCCTGGGGGTGGGCGGCGAGGGTGGCAGAGAGGAGGAATGCGGCAAGGAGGGTGTTTCGGTTCATGGGTTTAGGGTATCGGGTTGTGTGGTTGCGGGTGTGGGGAGGGGCGAATGGGGATCCCCTTCGGGGATGACTAGAGAGGCGAGGGCGAGGGCAGCTACAGGGGTCCTTCGCTTTGCTCAGGATGACGGTGGTGAAACTGGCAACGGCAAGGGCAGAAGCAGATTCCCTTCGGGAATGACAACTAGAACGGCAACGGCAACGGCGACAGCAATGGCAACTACAGGGGTCCTTCGCTTTGCTCAGGATGACGGCGGTGAAACTGGCAACGGCAAGGGCAAGGGTAACGGCAACCGCAGATCCCCTTTCGGGGATGACAACTAGAGAGGCAATGGCAACAGCAACGGCAACGGCAGGAACACTAGCCGACGAGGACGGCTCCTCCGTTGACGTTGAAGATTTCGCCGGAGATGAAGTTGGCGAAGGGGGTGCAGAGGAAGAGGATGGGGCCGGCGATTTCGTCGACGTGGGCGAGCCGGCCCAGGGGGATTTGCGACATTGCTGTGTTGGACGCGGCGGGGTCTCCGAGGGCAGCGGCGGACATTTCGGTGGCGACCCAGCCGGGGGCGACGCAGTTGGTGAGGATGCCTTGGGGGGCGAGCTCGGAGGAGAGGCTTTTGGTGAGGGAGACGAGGGCGCCTTTGCTGGCGGCGTAGTCGGCGTGGAAGGCTTCGCCGCGCTGGGCGGCTGTGGAGGCGACGAGGACGATGTGGCCGCGGGGGCTCGGCTTATCGTCGGGGCTTGGGGATCGGGGATGTGTGAGCATGTGGGCGGTGGCGGCCCGGACGAGGCCGAAGACGCTGTCGAGGTTGATGGAGAGGGTGGATCGCCACTGTTGGTCGGGCATGGTGTGAATGGGTTGATTGTGCGCGGGCCAGACGCCGTGGTTGACGATGAGGATGTCGAGGCGGCCGAAGATTTGGAGGGCGGTTTGGACGAGTGTCTGGCCGTGGTCTGGCGTGGAGAGATCTTGCTGGACGGCGTGGCAGAGGCCCTCGCCGCCCATCTCGGTGGCTAGGGCGATGGCTTGGGGGGCGGCGCTCTGGTAGCTAAAGACGACGCGGGCGCCAGCCTGGCGGAAGAGCCGGACGGTGGCGGCGCCGATGCCTCGGGAGCCGCCGGTGATGAGGGCGACGCGGCCTCTGAGCGTGAGGCTGACGGTGTCTGGGGGCGAGGGGTTGACGGGGGTTGGGAGCGAGGGTTTGGCCGGGCCGGGGGGGATGCTGTGCATGGGCCTTGACGGTAACGGACAACCGACGGGGATGCAAGGTGGGTGGTACTCTTTGGGCGCGGGGCGAACGAGGTGGAGTGATGCGGAAGGCGATCGTGGTGGTGCGGATTCTGCTGGGATTGATGTTCTTTGTGTTTGGTTTGAATGGTCTTCTGCACTTCCTGAAGATGCCGCCGATGACGGGGGATGCGGGGGCGCTGGCGGGGATTTTGGTGGCGCACGGATGGATGCGGTTTGTGTCGGTGTTGCAGGTGATTGCGGGGCTGCTGCTCCTGGTGGGTCGGTATGTTCCTCTGGCGCTGGTGATTTTGGGACCGATTCTGGTGAATATTCTTTTGTTTCACTTTCTTCTGGAGCCGAGCGGGGTTGCGCTGGGGCTGTTGGGGGCGTTCTTGGAGGTGTTTTTGATTTGGGCGTACTGGCGGAGTTTTCGGGGGCTGTTTGACGCGGGGCCGGAGAGGTTGGCGTGAGGGCGTATGGAGGCTGGATGTCAGTAGTATGGGGAGAGTCGGCCGAGAGCGGCGGGTCGGATTGAGATCGCTTTGAATTGAGGTTTCTTTGACCAGCAAAAAGGCTTCGCGGCGGACCGGCAAAGAGGCTTCGCGGAAGACCAGCGAAGAGGCTCTGCCGGACGCCACGACGGAGGAAGCGGGCGCGGGGCGGAATCGCGGGAAGACGGCTCGTCGAAGTCTTGTGGAGGCGAGCGAGGCTCAGGCGGCGGCGCTGTTGGCGCGCGATCTGCGCACCTCACAGACTCAGCAGGAAGTGGCTGTGGTTGTGGTGGTTGAGTTTACGGGAGAGCTCCGCAAGCGCAAGCAGATAACGGCGGCGGCTCGACTGGCGCGGACCGCGGCGGCGGTTGTGGCAGGAGAAGAAGAGTCGGGGGATGGGGGTGGATCGGCGCTCGATTTTGAGGCTGGCCGGGCGGAGTTTGAGGAGCTTGCTCGATCGGCGGGAGCGACGATTGCGGCGACTCTGGTGCAGCGTCGACAGAGGCCCGATCCTTCGAGCCTGGTCGGTCAGGGCAAGCTTGAAGAGATTGTTGCGGTGGTGGCGAGCACGGACGCGTCGCTGGTTCTGTTTGACCACGACCTTTCGCCATCGCAGCTGCGCAACATTGAAGCTCGGCTACCTTGCCATGTGATCGATCGATCGCAGCTGATCCTGGACATCTTCGCTCGGCACGCGAGGACTCGCGAAGGACAGCTTCAGGTGGAGCTTGCGCAGCTGGAGTACCAGCTGCCGCGCCTGGCGGGGCGCGGTCGGGCGATGTCGCAGCTTGGCGGCGGCATTGGAACGCGGGGTCCGGGTGAGACGCAGCTTGAGACGGATCGTCGCAAGATTAACCTGCGCATCGACCATATCAAGACGCAGCTGGAGGCGGTTCGGCGCATTCGACATCAGCAGCGGCAGAGGCGTGAGGCGGTTCCGGTGCCGGTGGTTGCGCTTGTGGGGTATACCAACGCGGGGAAGAGTACGCTGTTCAATGCGTTGACGGAGGCCGGCGTGCTTGAATCGGCGCGGATGTTTGCTACGCTCGACCCTAAACTTCGACAGTTGCAGCTGCCTTCGCGGCGCAAGATTCTGCTCTCCGATACGGTCGGGTTTATCCGGAATCTTCCGCACACGCTGGTCACGAGTTTTCGCGCCACTCTTGAGGAGGTGGAGCGCGCCGAGGTTCTGCTTCATGTGCAGGATGGCGCCAGCCCGATGCGTGAGGAGCAGAAGGCTCAGGTGGAGAAGGTTTTGGCTGAGCTTGAGGTTTCGACGAAGCCCGTGATCGAGGTCTTGAATAAAGTTGATCTGGTTGCGCCTCAGGAGCTCGCCCAACTTTTGGGCAATCGTGAGGCGATTCCCGTGTCGTCGCTTCGGCGCACTGGGCTCGACGAGCTTTTGATGGCGATCGATCGAGCGCTTGTGGTCGATCCGCTGGTTGAGTCTAGATTTCGGCTGCCGCAATCGGAAGGATCTATTCTTGCGGCGCTTGAAAGCGGAGCGATTATTGACGAGAAGCGGTTTGAAGGGAACCTGGTGTTTCTGCGAGCTCGCGGGCCGGCGTCGCTGCTTGGCCGGTACCGCCGATTTCGGGCGAAACATGAAGTTTCGGTAGACGCAGATTCCCTTCGGGAATGACAACAAAAGAGCAGATGCCCCTGTGCCAATACCTCCGTTGCTCTAAAGGCCTCTTTGATTGGCCTTCTGGGGGAAGAGAGGCGGGGTGGCGGAGAGGCCTTTGGGGGAGAGCAGGCGGACGGTGATGACGACGGCGGGGATGAGGAAGACGAAGGAGTTGAGGACCCACATTTCGGCTCCGGCGGCGGCTTGATCCGCGAGCGGTGTGAGGCCGGTGATGCGTGCGGCGGCGGCGTAGGTTGGGTAGAGGACGCGGCCGGAGAAGGTGAGGAAGGCTGAAAGCATGGTGTTGACGATGTCGGCTGTGAGGAGATAGGGGAGGATGGCCCAGCGGGGGAGGCGCGAGATGGAGGGCCAGGGCGAGATGACGACCCACCAGAAGAGGATGGAGGTGAGGAGAAAGCAGAGGTGCTCGGAGTTGTGGATGGGGGTGGAGCGCAGGGTGAGCTCAAAGGCTGAGGGGATGTGCCAGGCGAGGTAGGCGAGGTTCATGGCTAGCCAAGCGAAGATGGGATTGCCGACGGCGTGGGCGAGGCCATGGAACCACGTGCGGCGCATGATGGGGGCGAAGACGCGGGTGATGATGGGGCGGGGGAGGCCGTGCAGGAGAGGGACGGCGGGAGCGCCGAGCAGAAGCAGGGGAGGGACGACGGACATGAGCAGGAAGTGCTGGATCATGTGGGCGGAGAGGAGATAGTCGTCCAGGGCGTCGATGGGGGAGGCGAGGTCGATCCAGAGCGCGGCGAGGCCTAGAAGAAAGGAGACGGCGGTGAGGGGCGGGAGATGGTCTGGACGGGTTTTGCGAGCGATGCTCCAGCCGCGCAGGTAGAGGACGGCCGTCGCGGCGATGAGAGCGGCGGGAACGGCGGGGAAGGTCCAGGCGTGGGGGATGCTGCGGAGGAACTCGTTCATGGGGTTTTGGGGTGAGGGTCGGGGCTGGCCTCTAGGGCGGATTCGGGGATGGGGTGAAGAACGAACAACAGCAAGAGCAACAGCAGATTCCCTTCGGGAATGACAACAAGAAAAGCAGATGGCCTGGGCTGGGCGAAAGCGTACCTCAGCGGCTAAAGCCGCGTTCTATCGGTTGCGTTACGGCACGGCTGAAGCCGTGCCCTTAACAAAGCTGGCCTTGATCAGAGGTTCCCTGGGGCGGATTAGGTGATGGGTGAAGAACAAACAACCGCAAGAACAACAGCCGATTCCCTTCGGGAATGACAACAAGAAAGCAGAATTCCTTCGGGAATGTCAGCAAGAGAAGCAGATTCCCTTCGGGAATGACAGCAAGAGAAGCAGATTCCCTTCGGGAATGTCAGCAAGAAAAGCAGAATTCCTTCGGGAATGTCAGCAAGAGAAGCAGATTCCCTTCGGGAATGACAACAAAGAAGCAGATTGCCTCTGGGAATGACAACAAGAAAAGCAGAAATCCTTCGGGGATGTCAGCAAGAGAAGCAGATTCCCTTCGGGAATGACAACCAAAGAGGCGGGTGCGCTCTACGCCGATACCTCCGTTGCTTTATATATATCCGTTGCCTAGTGGGGGCCTCCGCCGCGTTCTAGTGTGCTGTCCTGGGGGATGTTGCCGGTTTGGGCGACTCCGCGGGAGGCGTCTGTGGCGGAGTGCTGGTAGTAGGGGTGCAGGGTTTCGAGGAAGCGTACGAGCGCCGTGGTCTCGGAGGGTGTGAGGGCGTTGCCGTAGGCGGGCATGTTGCCACCGCCCTGGAGGACCTGGCGGATGAGCTGATCTTCGGTGAGGCGGGTGGCGATGTCGTCGAGGGCTGGGCCGCGTTTTCCGCCGACCCCGCCGATGGCGTGGCAGTTGCGGCACTGTTTTTCCTGGAAGACGTTGATTCCCTGGCGCTCGAGCGGAGTTGCCGCGTGGACGTAGCGGACGGGCACGATGTCGCCGCTCCAGGCGTCCATATGCGGGCTCCAGGGGGTGTAGGTGCCGAGATGGGTGAGGACGGCGAAGGCGATGGCGAGGAACATGACGGAGAAGACGGCGACGGGGCGGCGGTGCCAGCTTTTTTCTCCGATGCCGGCGATGAAGGGGAGGGCGATCATGAGGCAGATGGCCACGACGGGAGCGATGAGGATGAACGGCGTCTCCATGGAGGAGGGGAGAAAGGAGAGGATGGTGTAGATCCAGAGAAAGAAGAAGTCGGGCTTGGGGGCGGTCTGGATGATGGTGGGATCGGGGACGCCGGTGGGGCCGTAGGGGCCGAAGACGGCGGCACAGAAGGCGACGGCGAAGAGGATGGCGGCGGAGAAGACGAGGTCTTTCCAGACGGCTCCGGGGACGAAGGGGATGCCTTTGTGGGCGAGTGCGTTGTAGTCCTTGACGTAGGTGGAGCGGCGGACGAGGTAGCCGGGCTTGGGATACTCGTTGACGCCGAGTTTGAGGACGAGCCAGACGTGCACGCCGGTGAAGGCGAGGAGGGCGCCGGGAATGATGAAGACGTGGAGGGCGAAGAAGCGGGTGAGGGTTGCGCCGGCGATGGTTGGACCGCCGAGCAGGAGATTGACGACCTGTCCGCCGATGAGGGGGACTCTGCCGGCGATGGAGGCACCGATGCCGAGGCCCCAGTAGGCATCCTGGTCGAAGCGCATGACCTGTCCGGTGAAGGCCATGCCGAGGGTGAGAAGGAGCATGAGAAAGCCCATGATCCAGGTGAGTTCGCGGGGGAACTTATACGCTCCGAAGAGGAACACCTGGGCCATGTGGATGAGCACGACGCCGACCATGAAGTTGGAGCCCCAGCCGTGCATGGCGCGGAGGAACCAGCCGAGCGGAAGCTGATGGTTGAGGACTTGGAGGGTGTTCCAGGCGTTGGCGGCCGAGGGGACGTAGATGAGGGCGAGAAGGATGCCGGTGACGACCTGGAGGATGAGCAGCGTAAGGCTGGCGCTGCCGAAGACGTACCACCAGCTTGCGGTGTTGCGCGGCACCATGTGGAAGGCGGATTCTTTGACCACGCCTTCGAGCTGCATGCGGCGTTCTAGCCAATCGTAGGTTTGTTTGTACCAGGGCATGGATTGATCCTTGTGACGAGTGCGGGTCCCGGGGCGTTTTCAGGTCCTTTTGGGCAGGGGGAGAGCGAGGCTTTGTTCGAGAGTGTGGGTGTTTGGCCGGCGTCGATGTAGAGTTTGCCGGCATCGATGCGTTGATCGTATTTGAAGAGGCCGCGTTCGGGCGGGCCGGCGGCTCGGTCGCCGTTTGCGTAGTAGATGCCACCGTGGCAAGGGCACATGAAGAGCTGGGACTCGGCGAACCAGCGCACGGGGCAGCCGAGGTGGGCGCAGTTGATGGCGAAGACGGTGAACTGATTTGTTTTGGAGAGGCTTACCCAGGCGGGCACTTTGGCGGTATCGCCGTCCCATTTTTCGGAGAACGGATTTTGGTACTCGATCAGGGTTGTTTCGCCGGTCTCGAAGTCGGAGACGTTGCCGATCTCGATCCAGTGGCGATACTCTTTTTCGCGGAGCACGGGGCTGAGCAGGTAGGCGACGACCGGGGTTGCGATGGCGGCGGCGATGGCGACGTTGAGGGCGATGCCGACCTGCATCATGAAGGTGCGACGGGTGACATTTTCTGTGTGCTGGCGGCTCTCCTGCTCTTCGGGTGTGGGTGGCGGCAGCATCTCTTCCATGGGGGTTCCTTCTTTTATTATTTCCGGTCGGCTGGGGGTCGGCTGACGGGTTTTGGCTCGTGGTTTCCGGGGGAGTCGGAGGTGTCGGAGAGGTCGGGGTAGGGACGTCCGGGCGACGGTGGGCGTTGGGCGATCATCCATGCGATCAGGTCGGTTATTTCGGGATCGGTGAGGGCGCGACCGGGGATGTCGCCGCGCCAGTCGGGCTGACCGATGTCTGGGCGGCCGGCGATGATGGTAGTTCGGAGGGTCTGGGGAGAGACGATCGCGAGGAAGGAGCTTTCGAGGACGCTGCCGGCCGGACCGGCTTTCTGCCCGACCGCACCGTGGCATCGAGCGCAGCCGGCGTTGTATACGGCCTGGCCGTGGGACGGGTCCCCGGGGCCGGCGGCCTTGTAGGGTGGAGCGTTCAGGCCGGCCAAGACGTTTTGTTTTCCCCAGCGTTCGCGCATGCCGTGGACGAGGACGTCGATCTGCTGGTCGATGAGCATGCCGTGGGCGGAGACGGCGAATCCCGGCATGAGGGTTCCCTTTTGCCCTTTGGCGGTGATGTCGCGCAGGGTGGCGTCGTCGATGAGGGCCTGGTACTCGGGGTTGGCGAGGTCCGTGGCGGAGCCGTTCTGTCCATCGGCTCCGTGGCAGGCGGAGCAGTTCTGGCTGTAGAGAGGTTCAAAGGCGAGGACGGCCTGCGGACGCGGGACCTCTGGACCGGGTTTGGGTTTGCCTGGCAGCGTGCATCCGCTGAGAGCCATGCCGGCGGCGAGGATTGCAGAGATCGAGATCGATGTGCGCGATGTTCGGGCCACGATCATTGACGGGGCCCTTTTCCGTGATCGAGAGGGTGGAGGCCGGGGGTTTCGACGCCGAGGCGAACGGAGAGCGGCACCTGGGCGAGGGTCTTGAGATTTCCGAGTTTGGTGACGGTATAGCCGGCGACGAGGCCGAAGAGCACCTGGGAGGCGGCAAAGGAGACCCAGTCGATGCGCTGGTCGAGAAACGGGTTGACGACGCCGAGCACGCTGTGGAGGAGGCCGGTCCAAAGCACGGGAGCGATGATGCCGCCGAGAAGGATGGGATGTTTGGGCCAAAGGGGCAGAAGCGCGCCGTAGAGGAGGCCGACGAGAAGGCAGGTGACGATCTGGATGACGGTTGCGGTGATGAAAGCGCTGAGGTGGAAGTGGGAGATTTGGGCGGTGGTGGGGTTGGTCCAGTCGGCCACGCCCGCGCCGCCGAGCAGGTTGATGACGTACCAGATGCTGTGAAAGCGGAGGACGCCGTAGATCTCCGCTGGGACGATCATGGCGACACCGCCTGCGATGCCGCCCTTGATACCGCTTGAGATGGGAAAGGTTCTGAGGGGCAGCTGTGCACGGTGGGTCTCGCCGACCTCGATTCGACGAACCGCGACCGGGACGGCCGAGACGACGATGATCTCCTCCTCGGTTTTGATCAGCTCGTGTTTTTCGTGGGGGAGGACGTCGCGGAACCAGCCGACGGTGGAGACGACGACGAGGATAAGGCCGAGGATGCCCATGTCGTAGTTGGTGACAAGGGAGGCGCCGCAGAGGACGAAGCCCATGGCGAGGAGGATGGGCCAGGCGGTCGGAGCGGGCAGAGCTACCGTATTTTCCGTGAGCTTACCGTGCCCTGCGGGGGGTGTGGGTGGATGTGTGGTTTGCATGGCGAATGTCTTCTACCTTCCGATCACGTAGACCACGGTGAAGACGACGACCCACACGGCATCGACGAAATGCCAGTAGAGGCCGAGCGTCTGGATACGTTTGCTGTGTTCTGGGCGGACGTGCTTTGTGAGCGAAAGTGTAAGCACAACGGCGATCATGAGCAAGCCTACGACGACGTGGGTGGCATGGAGACCGACGAGCGAGTAGAAGGTGGTGCCGAAGAGGTTGGTGCGGACGGTGAGTTGATCGTGGACGATGAGTTTGTACCACTCGCGTGCCGTGCCGGCGAGGAAGATGGATCCGAGGAGGAACGTCCCTGCCCACCAGAGGGTGAATCGGGAGAGGTTGCCGCGTTCGATCGAACGCTCTGCCATCCATATGGTGAGGCTGCTGGAGAGCAGGCAGACGGTGTTGAAGATGGGAAGTTCGAGGACATCTTTGGGGGTTGGACCGAACTGGTCGCGGCCGATGTAGTACACGTAAGCGACGACGAAGATGGTGAAGACGGCGGTTTCGGCGATGATGAGCGAGACCATGCCGACGGTGCCGCGCGAGGGCGTGTGCCAGGCGGCGCTGTCCTCGGCGGGAGCGAGAGGGACGGTTCCGGCGAGATTACTCATAGGGGCCATCCGCATCTTCGGGGTGTTTGAGATCCCAGAGGGGACGACGACTAGAGACGATGGGTTCGACGCCGAAGTTGTATGCGGGTGGAGGCGAGGCGGTGGCCCACTCGAGGGTCCATGCATCCCAGGGGTCGGGGCCGGCGATGCGTCCGCGGAAGTATGAGTGAACGAGGTTGTAGACGAAGATGGCGACGGCGGCGGCCTGGAGGACAGCGCCGGCGGAGACGATCTGGTTCCAGATCTCCCATCCACGGTCGGGCTCGTAGGTAAAGATCTGGCGCGGCATACCGAGCAGACCGGGGATGTGCATGAAGTCGAAGGTGAGGTGGAAGCCGGCGACCATGAGCCAGAAGTGCCACTTGCCCAGGGTCTCGTCGAGCATTCGGCCAGTCATCTTTGGGTACCAGTAGTAGAAGGCGCCGAAGATCATGAACAGGATGCCGCCGACGAGGACGTAGTGGAAGTGAGCGACGACGAAGTAGGAGTTATGCAGCTGCCAGTTGAAGGGAGAGACGGAGAGCATGATGCCGGTGAGGCCGGCGATGACCCACTGCAGGACAAAGGCGGCGGAGAAGAGCATGGGGGTTTTGAAGCGGATTTTGCCGCCCCACAGGGTTGCGAGCCAGTTGAAGGTCTTGATGCCGGTGGGGATGGAGACGAGCATGGTGGACAGGGTGAAGAACGTGTTTCCGAAGGAGGTCATGCCGACGGTGAACATGTGGTGTGCCCAGACGGAGAGGCTGATGAAGCCGATGCCGACGGTTGCGGCCACCATGGCCGGGTATCCGAAGATTGCCTTGCGCGAGAAGACCGGGATGATTTCGTTGGCGAAGCCGAAGGCGGGGAGGACGAGGACGTACACCTCCGGATGCCCGAAGATCCAGAAGAAGTGCATCCAAAGGATGGCCGAGCCGCCTGCCTGCGTGTCGAAGAAGTGGCCGTTCAGATAGCGGTCGATCAGGAGCATGACCTGGGCGGCGGTGAGGGGGCTGATGGCGACGAGGACCAGACCCGCCGTTGTGAGGTAGATCCAGGGAAGCAGAGGCATCCGCATCATGGTCATGCCTTTGCAGCGCATGCAGACGACGGTGGCGATGATGTTGATGGCGGTGCCGATGGAGCCGACGCCGTTGAGGATGAGGGCGACGGCCCAGTAGTCGACGGTGTGTCCGGGGGAGAAGGCTTTTTCGGTGAGCGGGGCGTACGCGAACCAGGCGACGTCGGGGGCGGTGCCTGCGCCGTAGAGGCCGAGGCCGCCGATGAAGCTGAAGTAGAGGAGGATGCCGGCGAAGGCGCTGATCCAGAAGCTGAACGCGTTGAGACGGGGGAACGCCATGTCGCGAGCGCCCAGCATGAGCGGAAGGGCGTAGTTGCCGAAGCCGAAGAGGATGGGCATGCCGACCAGGAAGACCATGGTGGTGCCGTGCATGGTGAACAGACGGCTGTAGACCTGGGTGGTGATGAAGTCGTTGTGGGCGCGGAGCAGCTGGATGCGGATCAGCAACGCTTCGACGCCGGCTATGAGCAGGAAGATGAGGGCATAGCAGATGTAGAGGATGCCGATCCTTTTATGGTCGACGGTGGTGATCCAGCTGTGGACCAGTTCGAGATACGTTCCGCCGAAGCCTTTGGACGGCGTCCGATCGAGCGCTTCTTCGATCTCGCCGGGGGCCGGCATTGTCGGGGTTGCCATGGGTCCTCCAACCGTCTTAGTTCAGCGTCGTCAGGTAGGTTGTGATCTGGGCGTTCTGCTCTTGGGTGAGGTGCATGGGCGGCATAAGCGCGCCAGGCTTGAAGGTAGCCGGATCGTCGATCCATTTATTGAGGTTTTCGGGGGTGTTGTCGGCTGCTCCCGCGGCGATGGTGTGGCGCCCCATGAGATGGGTCAGATCGGGTCCGAAACGACCGTCGGCGACCGTTCCACGGACGGTGTGGCAGTTGATGCAGGCGCTGTGCTCGAAGACTTCTCGACCTATTTCGGCCGGGCTGGTCGCCGGTTTGGGCATTGGGGTGGAGGTTTGAGAGACATTGAGGGTATGCGGCTGGCCCGGCGCTTGGCCGGCCAGGTTTACCGGCGCGTATGTGGTGGAGGGCGAGGTTCCGGCGGC
Organism: Acidobacteriaceae bacterium; assembly: GCA_965277145.1. Lineage (GTDB taxonomy): Bacteria > Acidobacteriota > Terriglobia > Terriglobales > Acidobacteriaceae > Edaphobacter. The sequence continues at coordinate 2,961,059 of OZ255717.1, read as the reverse complement.
CTGTTTCTGCTGGTTAGAGATCCAGGCCTGAAACTGTTCGGGGGTGTCCACGTAGACGCGGAGGAGCATTTTGGCGTGCTCGGCACCGCAGAACTGAGCGCACTGCCCCTCGTAGACGCCGGTGCCTTGCGGATCGATCCACATCTCGTTGACGCGGTTGGGGAGGAGATCGGTTTTGCCGGCGAGCCGCGGGATCCAGAAGCTGTGGACGACATCCGCGGAGCTGAGCTTCATAAAGGTAGGTCTGGAATTTTGCGCGTCGCTGACGGGGACGTGCAGCTCGTTGGCTGTAACGACGTTGTAGTCCGGGTAGTTGAACTCCCACCAGAACTGGTGGCCGACGACGACGACGTTGACGGCGGCCTTGGGTTTTTTGGCGTCCTGGATGGAGAAGATGACGCGGGCGGTGCCGAGGAAGAGGACGACGATGATGAGGATCGGGATGATGGTCCACGAGAGCTCGATCTGCGTGCTTCCGAAGACCTGAGGCGGCTCGCTGTCATCGCCTGGGCGCTCGCGGAAGTGGATTAGAGCGTAGACGAGGAGGGCGGTGACGCCGACGAAGATGAGACCGGTGATGGTGAAGACGAAGAGCGACAGGCCGAAGATGGCGTTGGCGGGCGTGGAGTCCGGGGAGAAGATGGTGGTTGGCGACCACGACCAGGACGGCGCGCCGAGCGTCGTTGAAGCAGCTAGGGAGGCGACGCATGAACCTGGAAACACCGATGCCATTACTGGATACCCGCCGAGGGTCGTCTGTGATGAGAAAGCGACGAACTCGAAAGCTAGAGGATGTGCATGGAAGTGACGAGGGCACCATCCTAGCACATCCAATAGCCTTGGATTGCGGGTTTCCGTCCTTGGATTGCGGGTTTCTGTCTACAAACTGCCTGCGTTTCTCAACATGCCACCGTCGATGAAGTGGGTGCTTCCGGTGAGGTATGAGGCCAAGTCGGAGGCCAGATAGACGGCGAGGTTGCCGACCTCATCCGGCTGGCCCCAGCGTCCGAGAGGGATCTCGGCGAGGATCGCCTGGTCCAGCTTTGGGTCGCTCTCCACGTCTTTATCGATGGGGGTGTAGATGGCGCCGGGGCCGATGTTGTTGACCGTGATCTTGTGTGGTGCAAGCTCGACCGCCATGGTGCGCATGAGCATACGCAGGCCGCCCTTGCTGGCGCAGTATGGGGCGTTGGTGGGCATCGGCAGATCTTCGTGGACGGACGAGATGTTGATGATGCGACCGCCCTTGCCCTGGGCGATCATCTGCTTTGCGGCGGCCTGGGAGCACAGAAACGGACCTGTGAGATTGATGCTGATGATTTTTTGCCACTCCTCGAGCGGATAGTCCACGATGGGGAATTTCTTCTCGACGCCGGCGTTGTTGACGAAGATATCGAGCTTGCCGAAGGCGGCCACTGTCTTCTGGACCAGGGCGTTGACGTCGTCCGGTTTCGAGACGTCGGCTTCGACGGCGATGGCTTTGCCGTTCAACTTTTCGATCTGCTGCGTGGTGTCCTCGGCGCCCGCGGATGGGCCAACGTAGTCCACGACGATGCTGGCGCCTGCCTTTGCCATGGCGAGAGCGATTCCTTGACCGATGCCTGTGCCTGCACCGGTGATGACGGCTACTTTGCCTTGCAGATTCATGATGCGCTCCCTCTGATGGGATTCTGATGCACGTCGGCATCGGAGGATTTTTTATCTGCGCGAGATGGCGGCGGCCTGGAGGTTGGCTTCCCTGAAGATCGCGTGGACGAGCTCCCGTGTTGCGCCGTCGCGGACGACGATGAAGCGGGTTGGCTGCATGAGACCGACGGACGGGGCGGAGTGGGCGGCCGCGAGCAGGCGGTGGAGCAGATCGTCAGGGAGCGGGCGGTCGGTAAAGCCGCGGCGGACATCGCGTCGCGCCGCGATGACGGTGTAGATTGCGTCGCGGGCGTGGGTGTCGAAGTGCGGGTCGGGCATTACCAGGCTCGCGACCATTTGGGGCCGGCTTTGTCTTCGGGGCGCAGGCGGGACTCGACGCCGGCGTTGAATTCGATGAGGCGGCCGAACAGCCAGAGGAGGTCGGAGAGGCGGTTGAGGTAGGGGAGGATGTTGGGCTGGAGGACGCCGCCGTCTTCGACGAAGCGGACGACGACGCGTTCGGCGCGGCGGCAGACGGTGCGTGCGACCTCGTAGGCCGCGGATTCGGTGTGGGCGCCGGGCAGGGACCAGTCGGCGAGAACGCCTTCGGTGGCTTCGATCTTGTGGACGAGGTCGGTGAGCATGCTGATGTCCTCGGGGGAGAGGGCGGGCGGCAGTGTTTTGCTTTCGGGGGGTGTGGCGAGAGCCGATCCGAGGCGGAAGAGCGTGCGCTGAATGGTCTCGGTCCAGGCGGCGATCTCCCTATTTTGGCAGATGCTGCGAGCGAAGCCGAGGACCGTGTTGAGTTCGTCGACGGTGCCGTAGGTTTCGACGCGGAGGTCGGCTTTGGAGACGCGGATGCCGCCGGCGAGGCTGGTCTGGCCGCCGTCGCCGTGTTTGGTTGCGATGCTCATGATGGATCTCCTTGGGGTTGCTGGGGTGCTGGGGTTGAGTTCGGCGGGGTGCTTGGACCTTTGTAGAGGAAGGCGACGCAGAAGGATTTGGTGAGCTACCAGGCCTGTCGCTCGGAGCAGGCGAAGAGAGGCTGGCGGAGGATGCGGAGAGCTCCGGCGTGGGTGACGAGGGCGACGGTGTGCGCGGACGAGAGCGAGCGGATGCGGTCTACCTCAGCGAGGATGCGGCCTTGAAGTGGAGGTAAGGTTCGCCTCCCGGGCGGGGTCAGGGTGGGGAAGTCTGCGATCCAGCGTTGGGCGAAGGCCTGATCGCGAAGTTCGATCTCGGACCAGGTGGGGCCTTCCCAGTCACCGAAGTGGATCTCGCGGAGGTGGGGTGTGGTTTCGATGGGAGTTGCCGAGGACGCGGCGAGGAGATGGGCGGTGTTGTGGGCACGGCAGAGATCGCTGGAATAGATTTTAGCGAACGGATGCGGGCCGAGGCGGGCGATGAGGTCGGCGACCTGCTGCTCGCCCCGTGCGTTGATGGGTGGATCGGAGTGACCGCAGAAGGCGCCGGAGATGAGGGTGGATGGGGATGGGAGGTGGGCGATGCGTGCTCCCTGGCCGAGGTGGGCTGGGATGTCTGGACGGCGGGCTGGGGCGAGGAAGCAGCTGAGGGGAAGGGTGGTCCAACGGGAGAGGACGGCGGCGGAGATGAGAATGGAGGAGACCTGATCGAGCGGGATGGAAGGGATGAGGACGAGGCGGCCGAGGGGGCTGAGGGCGAGGGCGACGCCGCCGAAGCTGCCGATGCGGCTGTCGCGGAGGATGAGAAGGATCTTCTCGGGGCTGGAACGACCGCCGCCGAAGCCGTCAGAGGTGTCGGCGAGGCCGTCTTCGTGGAGGCTGCCGGTGATGAGGACGAGATAGAGCAGGACGAGGGTGGCGGAGACTGGTCTTGAGAGATGAGGGACGAGCAGTTGATGGAGGAGCGTAGGCGCCGATGGGGATGCGGTCCGGAAGCCGGTCATTGGAGTCATTGGGTTCATTGGCGCGCGTTCTCGGGGACTATGCCTTTGAGCGCCAAGGGAAGGCCAGCGCCCGTGAGCAGGACGGTGTCGGCGGCCGCGGGGTCAATTTCCTGGTTCGTGTCGGGTTGAGGGACGAGGTCAGCACAGCGGGCAATGGTGGTGGAGACAACCTGCGATGCGGTGCTGTTCTCCAACCAAAGCGAGCACGTGAACGCAATCTACTCTGAGGAGTGTGCCTCCGGATGCGCATGTGCGGACCGACGACGGATCAGGATGAAATTCGGAGGTGGGCGGAGGCTAACCGAGCGATTCCCGCGGAGGTAATGCCTCATGTTTTCAACTCTGAGCCGGCGATCCTGCGGTTTCTGATCGGCGGCCCTGCTGGTGGCACGGCGGAGTTGCGGCCGATCTCCTGGGATAACTTCTTTGCGCAGTTCGCGCTTTTAGGACTTGTGTTTGTGTACGAACCGGACCGTCCTGTCTACGAGCTTTTGCAGATCGAAAAGAAGTCTGCCGCGGGCGCCGAGACGCACCCAAACTGAACTGAGACTCAGCGCGGTTTTGCGTGGCGTAAGGCTAGGTCTTCGCGGTAGAGGTTGTGGAGCAGCCTTTCCGTGATGGGATAGCATGCGCAGCTGGCATCTTCCAGGCGTTCGCGATCGAGGATGACGATGGTGCCGCGGCGGTAATCGATGAGACCGCTTCGTTGCAAGGAGCCTGCGGCGATGGTGACACTGGAGCGGCGCGCTCCCAGCATCTCGGCGAGGAACTCCTGAGTGAGATTCATCCGGAGATCGCCGATTCTGTCGGCGACCATCAGAAGCCATCTGGCGAGTCGTTCTTCGACCTCATGGAGGCGGTTGCAGGCGGCCAGTTGGCCCATGACGAGGGCCTCGTACTGAACGAACCGCAGAACCGCGGCGCTGAGGACGGTATTTTGCCGGAACTCCCCCTGGAAACGCTGGAAGTCCATGCGCAGACCTGTCCCTTCCACCTGCATGAAGGCACGTGTATCTCCTGTCTCCGGGCCGAGGAGATGGAGTGCCTGAGGCAGGCCTTCGCGGCCTGTGAGTCCGACCTCGACGGCGTCTCCGCCGCTCATCTCGGTAACGACCGAAGCTATACCCGAGGTCAGGAGATAGGCGTATCGAGGTACCTGCCCGATCTCATACATGAGGGTTCCAATCGGAAGCGGAACGGGTTCGAGATACTTTGCGACATTCTGTTTGGCCGCGGATGGGATGGAATCAAGCAGGCGATTGGTGAGCGGATGGGCCACAGGCAAATCTCCCCAGGAGGATTCGCAAGGGATAGTCGCTTGGGAAAAGCGAGAAGAATTGCGTTTCGAGCCGATCGACCCTATACGTGAGTGTAGTTCAGACCGGTCCGAGCGAGGGCGAAGCTTTGGACTGAGCAGGGGGAAATCACGGGTGTGTGCGCTACCGTACAGTCGGCCCCGTGGGTTCGTTGGGAGGATCAACAAGGGAAAGAGAGGGAGATGGAGATGGCGAAGATACTCTCGGTGGGCCTTGACGCAAGTCTTCTGGAGACTCGGCACAAGGTGCTGCGGTTGACGGGGGCAGAGGTGATCAGCGCGCGTCCGGAGCTTGCATTCAGGCTGATCGAGGAGCAGGAGTTTGGGATGGTGTCGATATGCCACACCGTTCCTGAAGACGTTTGCGTACGTCTGTGCAGGGAATTCGATCGCTGCTGTCCCGAAATCCCGATTGTTCTGCTGGAAGGACCGACCGACCGGGCGCTGCCTGGATCGGCGAAGGCTCGTGGATTTGATTGGCAACGTGGACCGGGGGCTCTGGTGGAGCTTGCGAAAGGTCTCCTGAGTACGCCGCGATCCACGGCTGCTGCGGAACACGTCATGCTTTCGGTTGCGCAGGCGGCGTGAACTGGCGTTTCGAGCGGATTTTCTGTCCCTGTGAGTCGGGTGGAGTGTGGGAGTGCCGTTTTGGGGAGAACGGCGGCGAAAATCTATACACCGGTAGGAGAGCTGCTCGTAGTGAATTTATAATTTACTTAATCTCACACCCGGGGCGTGGTGGCCTTTTCGAGCGAAGGCAAGCTTTGGAGGATTAGGGGAAAGTCACCGGCAATGTGCGCTACCGTGCAGTGGGCTCGGAACGATTTCTGGCAGGATACATAACGGGAAAAGGGAAACGGAGATGGCGAAGATACTGATGGTTGGCTGTGACACAAGTCTTCTGGAGACTCGGCACCAGGTGCTGCAGTTGACGGGGGCAGAGGTGATCAGCGTGCGGGCGGAGCTTGCATTCAGGCTGATCGAAGAGCAGAAGTTCGCGACGGTGTTGATATGCCACACCGTCCCGCAAGACATTCGCGAACGTCTATGCAGGGCGCTCGATCTATGCTGTTCCGAAAGCTGGGTCGTACTGCTGGAAAGACACCAGACTGTGGCGCTCTGCCCGGTTACGCGAAAGCTCACGGTTTTGACGGGCAGCATGGACCTGGGGCTCTGGTCGAGCTTGCCGAAGGCCTCCTGAGACGGCGCGTCCTGCGAATACAACGCATCACGCCGTGCCGTCGGGTGGCAGGCGGCGTGAACTGGCGTCACGTATAGTCCGGGAGTCTGTTCTACTCCGGGACATCCTCCTTATGAAGAATGGTTTTCGCTGCGGTCAAGGCGAACTCTTTGAGTTCCTGCGCGTCGACGAGGGCCGAGGAGCCGTTTGAGAAGCCGACGAGGACGGTACGTTCGTTCATGACATCTACCTGATCGATACGAGCGTCCCGCAAAGAGCCTACGTCCGTTTTGCCTCCATCAGTCATGCTTACTGGCCTCCAACGCCTGTGTTTGATGCAGGTGAAACACGCGCGTACAGACCAACTTACGCTGCACACAATCCTGTTCTCTCTCACCATCTTCTATGGTGGGAGGCTCCTGTGTTTGTACGCTAACGTACTTTACGGAGCGCGGGACCTAATGCGGCGGTGGTTTGATTGGAACTAGGCGGCTTTTCCGACGCGCATGGCGGCTCGGGCGGGTTTGGAGACGTGGGTGGCGGGGATGGCGGCCATGCGAGCGATGAGGAGCTGCTCGAGGATGAGGGCGGTGGAGCAGACGAAGAAGGGGATGAGCTCGCCGAAGACGCGGGTTTCGATGAGGATGCCGAAGGAGAACATGAAGACGAACCAGATGGGGAGGAGGAGGAGCCAGGCGCGGAGGCGGGGGTCGGGGATGCGGCGGCGAAGGGCGACGGTGAAGATCATGAGGTAGCCGCAGGTGGAGAGGAGTTGCGGCCAGGCCTGGGGGACGAGGAGGGATTTGAGGTTCCAGTCGATGCGCGGGTAGAACTCGGAGACGTTGTGCCGGAAGGCGTGGCGGATAAAGACCTGCCAGGCGGCCCAGAAGGCGGCGAGGGGGAGGACGAGGAGCCAGGGCTGGCGGTTGAGGAGGCGGGACCAGCGGAGTTTGCCGTCCTTGCCGTCTTCCACGGCGAAGTTGATGAGGTAGAGCGGAAGGAGGAGGAGGGTGGTTTCGCGGTTGACGGTGGCGACGAGAAAGAGGAGGACGAAGTAGCGGAGGGGCTTGCGGAAGTAGAGGAGGTACATCGCTCCGGTGAAGAAGGCGAGCGAGGGGAGGTCGTAGACGAAGCGGAAGTTCTGGACGGTGTGGAGGACGTAGGTGGCGGCGCAGGAGACGAGGAAGAGGGGGTAGACGACGGGGGCGAGGATGGCGTGGCGGGAGCTGGCCTGGTAGAGGCGGGTAGTGAGAAGGCCGGCGATGAGGAGGCAGAGGACGTTGACGATGGCCTGGACTAGGACTTCGGGCTGGACGGGTTTGGGGAACCAGAAGTGCGAGTGGGCGAAGGGCGCGGCGAACCAGTGGAAGACGGAGCTTTGGTGTGCCCAGCGGAGGGGGTACATCATGAGGACTCGGCCCTGGAACGGCATGCGTTCGCGGCCGGCTTCGTAGAGGGCAGTATTGACGTAGGGTCGCGTAATCCAGAGATAGCACCAGGCGAACTGTACGGTCGCGAGGACGTAGATGGCGACGAGGATTTGTTTCGTTTTCTCCGGCACTCTGGAAGAGCCTCACAGGCCTGACCTGAGCGATCCGAGGCAGGGGAAGATTGGGACAAATCGAGCAGATCCGCAATGCACCGAGGTATTGAGATGATGCCCGAAGCGGTGGGGGTTGCAATTTTTGATCGCTCGCGGGTTTATGGCTTCAGGGGAACGGGTGAGGGCGGGCTGGTCCTTATACTTGGGAGGTGATGTTTCCGACCGTTCAGGAATTTCCGACAGTTCAGGAGCAGATGGATTTGCTGGGGAAGGGCGCGGCGGAGATCTTGCCGGCCGGGGCGCTCGAGGAGCGGCTGGCGGAGGCGCGCCTGGAGGGGCGGCCGTTGCGGGTGAAGGCGGGGTTTGATCCGACGGCGCCGGACCTGCATTTGGGGCATACGGTGCTGATTCGGAAGCTCCGGCATTTTCAGCAGCTTGGGCACACGGTGATTTTCTTGATCGGGGATGCGACGGCTTTGATTGGCGATCCGACGGGGAGGTCGGCGACGCGGCCGGCGATGACGCGGGAGCAGATTGAGGAGAACGCCCGGACGTACAAGGAGCAGGTGTTCAAGATCCTGGACCCGGAGCGGACGGAGGTTCGGTATAACTCGGAGTGGCTCGACCGTCTGGGGTTTGAGGGGATGGTGCGGTTGGCGGCGAAGTTTACGGTGTCGCAGATGCTGGAGCGGGAGGACTTCGACAAGCGGTTTCGGGCGGAGCAGCCGATCAGCTTGCACGAGATGCTGTACCCGGTGGCGCAGGGGTACGACTCGGTGGCGCTTGGGTGCGATGTGGAGCTGGGAGGGACGGATCAGACGTTCAACCTGATGCGTGGGCGCGACTTGCAGAGGGATGCGGGGCAGAAGCCGCAGGTGGTGCTGACGACGCCGATCCTGGAGGGTCTGGACGGCGTTCAGAAGATGTCGAAGTCGCTGGGCAATGCGATCGGGATTCGCGAGCCGGCGACGGAGATGTACGGGAAGTTGATGAGTATCTCGGATGCGTTGATGTGGCGGTACCTCGAGTTGCTGACGGATGTGCGGGTAGGTGAGATTGCGGGGATGCGGGCGCGGGTGGCGGCGGGTGAGCTGCATCCGATGCAGGCGAAGAAGGATCTGGCGCGGGCGATCACGGCGGATTTCCATGGCGAGGCGGAGGCGGGACGCGCGGCGGAGGGATGGGCGCGGCAGTTTCAGGAGCGGGCGGTGGGCGAGGATGTGCCGGCGGCGCGGGTTCGGAGATGTGCGGATAAGCTCTTGGTGGGAACGGGCTTGAATCTCGCTGTGCTGTTGAAGGAGGCGGGGTTGGCGGCTTCGATCGGGGAGGCGCGACGCAAGATCGAGGAGAATGCGGTGAGCGTGGATGGGGTGAAGACGACGGAGAAGGTGCTGAAGCGGACGGGTGGGTTTGAGGACGGGATGGTGCTGCGGGTGGGCAAGCGGCAGGTGCGGGTGGCTTGGGTTGAGTAGGGTTTGTTGGATGGGATGGATTCGCTTCGCTCAGGATGACGGCGTGAAACAAGCAACGGCGACAGCAAGGGATTTTGTTGGGATCGGGAGCTAAATGGGGTGTGGAGGTCGTCTAACTCTACGAAGAGGTAAGACTTACAGGAATCGAGGGTGTTTCTAGCTTGCTGAAGTCGGGATGGATGTTGGGGATGATTGTTGGGGCGGGGCTCACTGTCCTGAGGGTGCAGCCGGTGTGTGCTCAGGATGCGAGGTCGATTGTGCAGAAGGCTGTCGAGGCCGAGCTGGCGGCGGACCGGGAGGATCACTCGCTTTGGCGGTACCGCGATGAGGAGCAGACGAAGCATACGGTGTCGGTGGTGGTGGAGACCGATGCGGGGTCGGTGAAGCGGCTGGTGGAGCGGGATGGTCGGCCGCTGACGGAGGCGGAGGCCGGGGCGGAGGAGGCGCGGCTCGCGGCGTACATCCACGATGCGGGGAGGTTGGCCAAGGCGAAGCGGGATGCGGCGGCGGATGGCAAGAACGCGACCGAGCTCCTGCGGATGTTGCCGGATGCGTTTGTGTGGAAGGTGGAGGGGGAGGATGCGGGCTCGGTGAAGCTCGGGTTTGCGCCGAATCCGGAGTTTCATCCGCCGGATATGCAGTCGCGGGTGCTGGGGGCGATGTCGGGCGAGATGGTGGTGAACCGGGCGACGCATCGGATTCGGACGTTACGCGGGACGCTGACGACGGATGTGATGCTTGGGTACGGGTTGCTGGGGCGGATGAAGCAGGGTGGGACGTTTCGGGTAGAGCGGCGTGAGGTGGGGCCGGGCTTGTGGCAGATCACCGAGACGCATGTGCATATCGACGGCAAGGCGCTGATGTTCAAGAGCATTGGCGAGCAGCAGGATGAGTTCGAGACGGAGTTTCGGCCGGTGCCGCACGGGACGACGATGGAGCAGGCGTTGGTGCTGTCACGGGAGCGGTAGTGCTGGGTGGAAAGTCTCGTGAGGGCTCTGCGGGATATGCTTTAAGGAACGATGGCGAAGACACCTTATAAGCAGACGGACGGGGAGCTGAGGCGGCGGGTGGAGCGCTCGGCGGGGGGGCGTGCGGGGTATAAGCAGCTGGTGCGGGAGCTTGGGTTGGGGGGCGGGCCGGAGCGGCGGTTGCTTCTGGAGCAGCTGGCTCGGATGACGGCTCGGGGCGAGTTGGTGAAGGTGGAGGACGAGATGTGGGGGTTGCCGGGGGCGGCGCTGGCGCGGACGGCTCGGGGATCGGCGGGGGGGCCGGCGGCTTTGGCGCAGGCTGGACGGGCTGGTGCTGGGTCTGGTGCTGGGGCTGGAGTTGGGGCTGGGGCGGGGTTGCGGGAGGGGCGGGATCGTCTGGTGGCGGGACGTCTGGATTTGCATCGGGATGGGTATGGGTTTGTGCGGCCGAATGGCAGTTCGGATCGCGCGGATGACCTGTTTGTGCCGCCGACGGAGCTGAACGGGGCGATGCAGGGCGATGAGGTGCTGGTGGATGAGGCTCCGCCGGGGCGGGATGGGCGGAGGAGCGGGCGGGTGGCTCGGGTGTTGACGCGGCGGAACCCGACGGTGGTGGGGATCTTTCACTATGCGCGGAGCTCGCGGCGGAGTGGACGGCGGCAGAGCGAGTGGACGGAGGGGTTCTTGATCAAGGGCAACTACGTGATGCCGCTGGATGAGCGGATGGCGCAGCCGGTGCTGATTCCGGATGGGATGGAGGTGGTGACGCGGCGGGCGTCGGTGGATCGGGTGCTGGGGGAGGAGGCGGTGGCGGCGCTGCGGAGGTCTGGGGTGGGGGTTGGTGGTGGGTCTCACCCCACCCTTTCCGGCGATGAGGCTGCCGGAGAGGATGGGGCACCCGGTTCTGTGGCGGGTTTCGGCGATGAGGGTGGGGGACCCGGGTTTGGGGCGGGTTCGGAGTTTGAGCCGATGGAAGGGTTGGCGGTCGATGTGGAGATTACGGACTTTCCGCAGCCGGGGCGGCCGGCGAAGGGCCGGGTGATCGAGGTGCTGGGGCCGCCGGATGCGTTTGGTGTGGACGTGGAGATCGTGATCCGCAAGCATCACTTGCCGCATGTGTTTCCGGCGGATGTGTTGGGTGAGGCGACGGCTTCGGCGGAGCAGACGGTGGAGGCGGCGGGGGAGGAGGAGGTCGGGCGGCGGTGGGATTTTCGTGGTTCACCAATTGTGACGATCGATGGGGAGACCGCGCGGGATTTCGATGATGCGGTGCTGGTGCGGGAGCTCGCGAATGGGAACTCGGAGCTGCAGGTGCATATCGCGGATGTGAGCCAGTATGTGCGGCCGGGGACGGCACTGGATCTGGAGGCTCGGCTGCGTGGGACGAGTGTGTATTTTCCGGATCGCGCGGTGCCGATGCTTCCGCCGCAGCTTTCGAGTGGGATGTGCAGCTTGCGGCCGGGGGAGGACCGGTTTGTCCTGAGCTGTGTGATGGAGATTGACGCTCGCGGCGAGGTGGTGGGGTACGAGGTGGGCGAGGGTGTGATCCGGAGCGCGCGGCGGATGACTTATACGCAGGTGCAGGCGGTGCTGGACGGCGATGCGGAGGTGCGGGCGGAGTTTGCGGAGATGGTAGCGGAGTTTGAGCGCATGTACGACCTGGCGCTGAAGCTGAATGCGAAGCGGAAGCGGCGGGGATCGATCGATTTCGATCTGCCGGAGCCGGTGGTGCGGTTCGATCCCGATGGGAACATGGCGGCGATTACGCGGTCGGAGCGGGGGTGGTCGCACCGGTTGATCGAGGAGTTTATGCTGTCGGCGAACGAGTGTGTGGCGACGTGGATTGAGCGGCAGGGGATCGCGAGCATGTACCGGATCCACGAGATGCCGGACCCAAAGCGGATTGTGGATTTTGAGGAGACGGCGGCGGGGTTTGGGTACACGCTTGGGATCGGGAATTTGCCGGTGAAGAAGCTGACGATGAAATCCGATCGTCGGGAGGTGAGGCGGGGCGGGAGTGGAGGTGGGCGGGAGCGAGGGGCGGCGGTGCATGAGGTCGCCGAGCGGATCCCGGTGACGCCGCAGATGTATCAGAAGCTGACGGCGAAGATCGCGGGGACGCCGGAGGAGCGGATTTTGTCGTACCTGATGCTGCGGTCGTTGAAGCAGGCACGGTATTCGGAGCGGAATGAGGGGCATTTTGCGCTGGCGAGCCCGAGCTATACGCACTTTACGTCGCCGATTCGGCGGTATCCGGACCTGATTGTGCATCGGTTATTGCGGGCTTTGCTGGAGGCGGGGGCTGACCCGCACGGGGAGGCGATTCACTCGGACGATTGGCAGCCGTGGCGGGCGGAGTTTGAGGCGGCTCGGGGAAAGGTAGGGCGGGGTCAGGCGGAGCGGGTTGCGGGTGCGCAGGCGGATGACGGGCCGATGGCGGTGGCGGAACTGGGGGCGATTGCGGCGGAGTCGAGCCAGGCGGAGCGGCGGGCCGACGATGCGGAGAGGGAGCTGATCGAGTGGAAGAAGATCAAGTTTATGCAGGACCGGGTGGGCGAGGAGTTTGATGGTGTGGTGTTGTCGTGTACGAAGTATGGGTTCTTTGTGGAGCTGAGTGATTTGTTTATTGAGGGTCTGGTGCCGATCGCTTCGCTGGGTGGGTTTGGGGCTCGCGACTATAGGGAGGAAGACCGGTATGTGTTTCGCGATACCGATCGGGTGATTGTGGGGCAGAGGAGTGGCCGCGTGTTTCGGATGGGGACGCGGGTGCGGGTGTTGCTGGACCGGATCGACCGGCAGCAGCGGCGGTTACAGTTTGCGTTGATTGGGACGCCGGAGGTGGAGGTTGCGGAGGGCGGGGGATCGTTGCGGCGGCGGAAGGTTGGGGAGGGTGGTGCGAGTCCGGAGCGAAGTGGGAAGGCGAAGAAGGGAACGGCCAAGAAGCGTCTGCGGGACAAGAAGGCGAAGGGGAAGCGGCGCTAGGGCGAGGGCTAGGTACGGGGCTCGACTTACAATGGAAGTCTCACGAGAGAAGGAGTGATTCTGATGGCGCACATGGTGTTTGATACGAAGTACAAGCAGGAGATGGAGGGGTTGGATGAGCCTCCGTTTGACTCGGATTTTGGGCAGAAGATTTACAAGAACGTGTCGAAGAAGGCTTGGGGCGAGTGGGTGGAGCGGCAGAAGATGTTGTTGAATGAGTATCGGTTGCAGCCCTGGACGAGGGAGGCTCAGGAGTTCTTGGTGGAGCAGATGAATGAGTTCTTTTTTGGCGAGGGTGGCGAGTTGCCGAAGGAGTATGTGGCGCCGAGCCGGTAGGGGTGTCGTGTACACTTGGCGTGTAGGTCAACCCTGGTGCCGGCGTCCTGATGGAGGCTGGCAGGCACGGAAGTCGGGACGTGGCTCAGCCTGGTAGAGCGCACCCTTGGGGTGGGTGAGGTCGCTAGTTCGAATCTAGTCGTCCCGACCAATTTCTTTCTTTACATACATTAATTTGTTGCGGGGCTTTCGCTCTGGTCGAGCTGGCGCGATGGGTTGGCGCGAATACCCCACCCTTTCGCTTCGCGAGAGGATGGGGCACCCGGGTGTATGGCCGACGGTGGAGCTGTCGCGGAGGATGGGGCACCCGGGTGCGTTAGGTCTAGGCTAGAAGCGGAAGAAGGCTCGGACGTTGACGGTGCGGTTGGCGGCGGAGTTGTTGAAGAAGCCGCCTTCGAGGGAGATGGATTTGCCGAAGTAGGGTGAGGTGAGGATGCCGATGGGGACGGCTCCGTTGACGTGGTTGAAGATGTTTTGGGCTTCGGTGGAGAAGCCGAGTTCGTAGCGTGGGTCGGGTTTGGGTGGGGCGGCGCCGGGCTTGGTTGGGGGTGCTCCGGCGGGTGGTGGGGCTTCTGTTTCGACGGCTGGGCGGGGGCCGAATTTGAAGCTTTTTGAGAGCGAGAGCTGGAGCGAGATGTAGGTGGGGCCGGTGCCGAAGTTGGCGGGGATGATGGTTTGGCCGGCGATGGGGTCTGTGTCGAAGTTGCCGAAGCGGGTGCGGACGACGGACGGGCGGGTGAGGTCGGTGGCGAAGCTGGGGCGGTCGTTGTAGATGGTGTCGCCGTTGTTGTCGGCGCCGGTGGTGATGTTGAAGGTGCGGCCGCCGCGGGCGATGAGGAAGGGTTCGAGGGTGAAGCCGCGCGGGAGGGTGATGGTGCCGCCGGTGAAGAGGCGGTTGGTGATGTTCCAGATGGAGCGGGCGTAGTCGGCGTGGACGTTGTAGGAGTTGGAGACGAAGTTCGAGGCGCCGCTCGCGTCTGAGTTGGCGTGCTGGACGATGTAGAAGCCCCAGATGTTGATCCATTTGACGGGGTGGAGGTTGTAGTTGGTGAAGAGGATGTTGCCGCGGCTGAGGCCGTCGGAGGAGAACTGGTAGAGGTTGTCCGTGCCTCCGAGGGGGCGAACGCCGCTGGTGGGATCGGCGGGGTTGTAGGTGCCGGGGAGGGGGGCGTTGACGTTGCGCGAGAGCCATTGGTGGACGCCGCGGATGTTGAGGTAGGTGGTGGTGATGCTGCCGATTTTGCCGAGGGAACGCTCGGCGGAGATGCCGCCGATGATGTCGTACTCGGAGCGGAGATTGGGGCTGACCTGGTAGGTGGCGGGAGAGGTTCCGGTGAGGGCAGACGGGGGTGGGATGGCGGGGTAGAAGTCGGGGTTTTTGAGGTAATACGTTTGTTGGGTGATGCCGTTCTGGCGTGCGGCGGTGAGGAGGTTGGAGCTGTCGAAGCGGTCGTAGAAGAGGCCGAAGCCGCCGCGGAGGGTGACCCAGGCGGGCTTCTTGTCGGCCTGATGGACGGCCCAGGCGAATCCGAGGCGAGGGGCTGGGTCGACGTGGTCGGGGATGCCGGACTGGGTTTCGAAGCGGGCTCCGAGATTGAGGGTGAAGGCTTTGGTGAGCTTCCACTCGTCGTCGGCGTAGAGGCCGAGGTCGCCGGTGAGGACGGAGGCGCTGGGCTGGCCGGCGGTGAGGTTGAACTGTGTGGCGCCACCGCCGGAGGCGCGGATCTGCGCGGGAGTGAGGCCCTGGGCGAGGCCCTTCTCGGTGAGTTGGTAGGTGGCTAGGTCGGGGAAGGTGTACTGGCCGTTGTAGTTGCCAGTCGAGAGATTGGCGTCGCGGACGAGGCGGTAGCGGGCGCCGGCGCGGAGGAAGTGTTTGCCGTGGTCGACGGAGAGATATTCCTGGAACTCGTAGCGATCCTGGTTGTCGCGGAGGAACTGGCTCCCGGCGCCGCCGCCGTTGAAGGATCCCTGCACGATGAGGGTTGGGGCGGAGCTGACGGCGGTTTGGTTGAGGCGGGTGCGGATGTACTGGAAGCGGGTCTCGCTGACGAGGTGCGGGCCGATGGTTTGGGTATTGCCGACTTGCAGGGTCTGGGTGGTTGCGGTGTTGTTGAAGCCTTCGCTGGCGAGGGTGAGGAGGCCGATGCCGCCGTTGGTGACGAGGTTCTGGTTGTACTCGTAGCGTGCGGTGAAGGTGTTGTTGGTGGTGAGCTGGCGGTCGAGGCGAGCGGAGTAGGAGTGGGATGTTTGCGGGTCGGCGACTGCTTGCGAGAGGGCGGTTTGATTGAGGTTTTGGTCGAGGGTGACAGCGTTGATGACGGCGTTGTTTTGCTGGTCGTTGTAGTTGCTGGAGAGGAAGAAGGAGGTCTTTTTGCCGATGGGGCCGCTGACGTTTCCGTCGATGTAGAGCGTGTGGTAGGGGGGCTGGGCGCCGGTGAAGGGGTTGCGGGCGTTGAAGGCGCGGTCGTTGCCGCTGGACTGGAGGTAGCCGTGGAGCTTGTCTGTGCCGGGTTTGGTGAAGATTTCGACGCGACCGAAGCCGAGGCCTTCGTACTGGGCGGAGTAGGGATTCTGGTTGATGCGGATCTCGCGGATGGAGCTTTTGGGCGGGAAGCGGCCGCCGGAGAAGCCGTCGATGTAGACCTGCGGGGGATGCTGGCCGTCGCCGCCGGCGATGGCGAGGATCTGCTGCTGGAGTGTGGCGTCGTCGCTCGAGAGGGTGTCGAGCTGCTCTTTTTTGAAGACGAGGGAGCTTGCGTTGTCGCCGGCGGAGGTGCTGTTCGAGTTGTTGGCGTCGATGTTGAGGACTTCGTTTTCGGTGGCGATGCGGAGGTTGAGGTTGAGGGGTGGGAGGGCTCGGTCGCGGAGGACGATGCCTTCGCGAAGGAGGGGTTCAAAGCCGGGGGAGGTGATGAGGAGGCGGTAGGTGCCGGGCGGGAGGTCGACGGAGAAGCGGCCGGTGGCGTCGGTGGTGCTGTCGCGCGTGAGGGTGGGGTTTTCGAGGTGGGACTGGCTCTCGATGTGGACTTGGGCTCCGCCGACCTTGGCGCCGGAGGGGTCGTTGACGGTGCCGGAGAGGATGCCTGCGAAGCGCGGGGTTTGCGCGGGGGTGGGGACGGCTTGCGCGAGGAGTTGCGGCGGCGCGGCGAGGGACAGAGCAAGCCCACCGAGGAGAGAGGGGAACCAGGGACTCATGCGGGGCAACCGACCGGAGGAGATTTGGATGAAGATGCGGCTTGGACTCTGATCTGGGGACAAAGTTTCGCTGCGTTGGGAGTATTTGTTGGGGAGTTCATGACGGGTCAACGGGCGGGCGGGTGGAGGCGGCGGTGTATTCTCTTCAGACCCAATGCAGTTCTGAGGAGTGTCTCTGTGGTGGATCGCGACCCGTTTGTTGTTTCTTTTCGATGGGGACGTTTGGTGGTGGGCGCTCTGCTGATGGTGTGTGGGACGGCGGCGGAGATGGGGGCGCAGAGTGCCGCGGGTCCTGCGGGAGCTCCGGCGCGCGCGGCAGTGCCTGTGGTGACCGAGCATGCGATGGTGGTGACGATTCAGCATGATGCGACGGACGCGGGTGTGAGCGTGTTGCGCAAGGGTGGAAATGCGGTGGACGCGGCGGTGGCGGTGGGGTTTGCCTTGGCTGTGGTGCGACCGGAGGTGGGCAATATTGGGGGCGGTGGATTCATGCTGATTCGGCAGCACGCGGACTCGGCGCACGGAGGAACGGACGGGTTTGCGACGCATTTTCTGGATTATCGGGAGAAGGCTCCGGCCCTGGCGACACGGGATATGTATCTCGACGCGAACAAAGATGTGGTGAAGGGGCTGTCGACGGTGGGGTATAAGGCTTCGGGGGTTCCGGGGACGGTGGCGGGGCTGGTGTATGCGCAGGCGCACTTCGGCAAGTTGACGTTGGCGGAGGATATGGCGCCGGCGATCCGTCTGGCTGCGGAGGGGTTTGTGCTGTCGGATGCGGAGGCGGCGGATTTGCAGTCGAAGCAGTTGGCGAAGTTCCCGGCTTCGGCGCGGATTTTTCAAAGGGACGGGAACTTCTATGTCGGCGGCGATCGGTTTCAGCAGCCGTTGCTGGCGGAGACGCTGAAGAAGATTGCGGCCGTTCAGAGGGATTTTTATCACGGCGCGATGGCGCGGACGATTGCGTCGGAGATGGCGCGTGGCGGCGGTCTGATTACGGCGGCGGACCTGGCGGCGTATGAGGTGAAGGATCGTGCGCCGATTGTGAGCCGGTATCACGAGTACGAGATCATCACGGCGCCGCCGCCGTCTTCGGGTGGTGTGGTGTTAGCGGAGATCCTGAATATTTTGTCGACGTACGATCTGCCGAAGCTGGGGCCGGACCGGTCCGCGGCGCAGGTGCACCTGATTACGGAGGCGTTCCGGCGGGCGTATATGGATCGCGCGGAGTACCTGGGTGATCCGGACTTTACGCCGCAGCCGGTGAAGGAGATGGAGAACCCGGCGTATGCGGCGGCGTGGCGGGCTTCGATCGATCCGGCGAAGCCGACGCCGAGCGCGGAGTTGAAGCGGCCGCCGGGGTTTATGCCGGCGCCGCCGCGGATGGGTCCGGAGCGTCATGAATCGAGTGAGACTACGCATTTTTCCATTGTGGATGCGGAGGGCAATGCGGTCTCGAATACGTATACGCTGAACGGCTACTTTGGCTCGGGGGTGACGATTGCGCCGCTTGGTTTTCTGATGAACAACGAGATGGACGACTTTGCTTCGAAGATGGGTGTGCCGAATATGTATGGGCTGATTCAGGGGCCGGCGAACTCGATTGCCCCGGGGAAGCGGCCGTTGTCGGCGATGACGCCGACGATTGTGACGACGCTGCCGAAGGATGGGCGGCCGGGCGATCTGCGGCTGGTGCTGGGGACTCCGGGTGGGTCGACGATTATCACGACGGTGGCGAACGACTTTTTGAGTGTGGTTGAGAACGGTTTGACGATTCAGCAGTCGGCCGATGCGCCGCGGTTTCATCATCAATACTTGCCGGACCGGCTGGATCTGGAGAAGACGTTTCCGGACGATGTGGCGCAGCAGCTTTTGACGATGGGATACCACACGAATCGGCAGATGGCGGCGGATGAGCACTCGCCGGGGACGTGGGGCGATTCGGAGTTGATTGCGGTGGACCCGAAGACGCACACGCTGATGGCCGGGCATGACAGCCGGCGCGCGTATGGGAAGGCGGCGGGCTACTGAGCTGTGAGTTCGGGCGTGGTGGCGGCGGGTTGGAGCGAGTTCAAGAGGTCGCGGGTCTCGCGTAGGACGACTTCGGCTTTGGCGCTGGTGAGCGGCCAGCGGAGGACGCCTTGGGGGGTGAACTGCGCGCCGGATTTGCTGTTGCGGCTGACGAGCTTCATGAGGGAGGCGGGGTCGACGCCGAGGGAGGCGTGAGGGCGGCCGGGGTTGGCGAAGCTGTCGCCGGCGCCATCCGCGGTGGTGGATCGGGATTCTGAACGGTCGATGAATTTGATGTGGAGCATGTCGCGCATGGCTTTGAGTTTGCCGGCCTGCGCGAGCGGGGCGGTGGCGGGGCGGGCGCCGACGGTGGCTCGGGCGGCGAGGGTGGCGTTGGTGATTTCTCGATTTGCAACTGTGCGTGTGCCATATTGCAGAGGTCGCGAGGGCGGTGCGGGGCGGGCGATCTGGCCGGGGCGCAGGGGCTGGAGGGATGTGGGGGTGGGGCGTCCGTTGGCGGCCGGTTTTGCGGGGGATGGGACGGTTTCTTCGATGGCCGTGCGCTTTCTTTCGATGGAGGCGATGCCGAGATGTTCGCACTGGAGGCGGATTTCGCCGGCGGCGAGGAGATTTGTAACTGAATCAGGTATGGCGCCGTAGCGGTCTGTTAGTTCATCGCGAATCTCTGCGAGATCTGCTTGGGAGATCGATCCGGCGATGCGTTTGTACATGCGCAGGCGTTGGTTTTCTTCGGGTATGTAACTGTCATCGATACGTACCGAGATGCCGAGATTGACGGTGGCGCCGATGTGCTCGGGTGTGCCTTCGCCTTTCATCTGGCGGACGGCTTCTTCGAGCATGGTGGTGTACATTTCGAAGCCGATGGCTTCGATGTGGCCGGATTGTTCCCCGCCGAGCATGTTGCCGGCGCCGCGCAGTTCGAGGTCGAGCGCGGCGATTTTGAAGCCGGCGCCGAGGTCGGAGAATTCTTTGAGCGCGGCGAGGCGGCGGCGGGCTATTTCGGTGAGTTGCTGCTCTGGAGGGATGAGGAGGTAGGCGTAGGCGCGCCGATTGGAGCGGCCGACGCGGCCGCGAAGCTGGTAGAGCTCGGAGAGGCCGTGGCGGTCGGCGCGGTTGATGATGATGGTGTTGGCGAGCGGGATGTCGAGGCCGTTTTCGATGATGGAGGTGGCGCAGAGGACGTCGTACTCACCGTTCATGAAGGCGAGCATGACGCTTTCGAGCTCGGCCTCGGGGAGCTGGCCATGGCCGACGATGACGCGGGCCTGGGGGACGAGTTCGCGGATTTTGGCGGCGAGTTCGTAGATGGTTTCGACGCGGTTGTGGACGAAGTAGGTTTGGCCGCCGCGTTCGAGCTCCATTTCGACGGCGGTGCGGACGAGCTTTTCGTCGAACTTGGCGACGATGGTCTGGATGGCCATGCGGTCTTTGGGCGGGGTCTCGATGACGGACATATCACGTAACCCGATGAGTGACATATGCAGGGTGCGTGGGATGGGCGTGGCGGACATGGAGAGGACGTCGATGGCGGCGCGGAGCTGCTTGAGGCGTTCTTTGTGGCGGACGCCGAAGCGCTGCTCTTCGTCGACGACGAGGAGGCCGAGGTCCTGGAATTTGAGGTCTTTTGAGAAGAGGCGGTGGGTGCCGATGAGGATGTCGACTTTGCCGGCCTCGGTGCGTTCGAGGATCTCTTTCTGCTCCTTGGAGGTGCGGAAGCGGGAGATCATTTCGACGTTGACGGGGAAGTTTGCGAAGCGTTTTTTGAACGATTCGAAGTGCTGAAAGGAGAGCACGGTGGTGGGTGTGAGGACGGCGACCTGTTTGGAGTCCTGCACGGCTTTGAAAGCGGCGCGCATGGCGACTTCGGTTTTGCCGTAGCCGACGTCGCCGCAGAGGAGGCGGTCCATGGGCTGGAGGGATTCCATGTCGCGCTTGATTTCGGCGATGGCGCGGAGCTGGTCGTCGGTTTCGGTGAAGGCGAAGGAGTCTTCGAACTCGCGCTGGAGGTTGGTGTCGGGGGTGAAGGCGGTGCCGACGGCGGCGGCGCGCTGGGCGTAAAGCTTGAGGAGCTCGGCGGCCATGTCCTGCATGGCTTTTTTGACGCGGGCCTTGGTTTTGGACCATTGCTGGCTGCCGAGTTTGTTGAGTTCGGGGGCGGGGCCGGTGTCGGTGGAGCGGTACTTCTGGATGAGGTCGAGGCGGGTGAGCGGGACGTAGAGTTTGGCGGCGTCGGCGAACTCGAGGATCATGAGTTCGAGCGGTGGCGGGTCGCCGGGGTCGCCTTTTCCCTCGTCGAGGACGCGGAGGCCGCAGTATTGGGCGATGCCGTGTTCGACGTGGACGACGTAGTCGCCGACGGCGAGGTCGCGGAAGTCGGAGATAAAGGCGGAGGTCTTGGACTTTTTGCGTGGTACGGGACGGGCGCTGACGTCGGCGTCGTCGGAGAGATCGTTGGCGCCGAAGATGACAACCTCCCGGGCGGAGGCGCGATCGAGGTCGAGGATCTGCACGCCAGCGGCGATGGCGGTGTTGACGATGACGGGGGTGCGGAGGTCGCCCGAGAGGTAGGAGCTCTCGGAGTAGACGGTGGAGGAGCCGGCCTGTTCGCCGCGCGATCCGAGGCGGTAGGGGAGGTTGTACTCCTGGAGCATGGAGGCGAGGCGCTCGACTTCGCCCTGGTTGGGCGCGGTGAGGAGGATGCGGGCGTCGGCGGCCATGAGGGATTTGAGCTGCTCGATGAGGGCGGGAATCGAGCCGTGGAAGCGCATGGTGGGGCGCGTCGAGAAGCTGACTTCGGAGAGGTCGGAGCGATCCGCGTCGAGGATGTCGACGGCGCCGAGCTGGTCGAGCTCGCAGCCGGTGAAGGTGCGGAGGCGGTCGTCGAGCGCCCAGGGCGAGACGTAGATGTCTTCGGGGCGGACGAGGGATCCGATGCCGGAGCGGTCGTGGCGCTGTTCGACTTTGTTCCACCAGCGTTCGCCCTGATTTTTGATCATGGCGGGCTCTTCGGTGAAGACGCGGGTGGTGGGGCCGAGGAGGTCGAGCAGAGTGCTCCGTGCGCCGGCGACGGGGGCGAAGAACTCCCATCCGGGGAAGATTGTTGCTTCAACACCCCGGCGATGAGGATCGCCGGGGACCCCGTATTCAGTACCCCGGCGATGAGGATCGCCGGGGACCCCGTATTCAGTACCCCGGCGATGAGGATCGCCGGGGACCCCGTATTCAACACCCCGGCGATGAGGATCGCCGGGGACCCCGTATTCAGTACCGGTGCGTGTCGCTATGTGGGTCTGGAGTTCGCTGGGAGTTTCGCCGCCTTCGAGTTGTGCGGCGGCTGCGGAGCCGGATCGGGTGAGGCGGGCGTTGATGGCGCCGAGGAGACGATCGGTGACGGGGGTCTCGGTGAGTGGGAGGAGGAGCGCCTCGTCGAGGGTGGATTGGGAGCGCTGGGTTTCGGGGTCGAAGCGGCGGATGGACTCGATCTCGTCGCCGAAGAAGTCGATGCGGACGGGGCGGTCCTGCTCGGGGGAGTAGGCGTCGATGATGCCGCCGCGGATGGTGACCTGGCCGGGCATTTCGACGACGTCGACCTTGGTGTAGCCGACCGAGAGGAGGTGCTCGACGAGCATGTCGGGGAGGTGTTCTTCGCCGACGCGGAGGCGTAGGGCGAGGGCGGTGTAGTGGTCGCGCGGGAAGAGGCGCATGCAGGCCGATTCGACGGGCGCGATGACGAGGCGGGGCGTGGAGGCGCTGGTGCTGGCGATCTTCCAGAGCGTGGCGGCGCGGGACTCCTGGATGTCGGCGTGCGGGGAGAGGTTTTCAAAGGGGAGGACGTCGTGCGCGGGAAGGCGGAGGACTTGCGAGCGGGTGAGAGCGCCCGTGAGGTCGCAGGCGGAGAGGACGGCGGCGTGGAGGCTTTCGGCGGCTTTGTTGTCGGGGACGAGCACGAGCGACGGGGCGTTGGCGGCGCGGACGAAGAGGGGAAGGTAGAGGGCGCGCGCGGTGGCGGTGAGGCCGGAGACGCGGCGACGTCCGGTGCCCGCGGCGAGGTGGCGGCGAACGCGTTCAAAGGCTTCGGAGTGTTCGAGGTCGGCGAGGAGATCGCGGACAAAGGGGAGAATCATTGGTGCTTTGATTGTATCGAGCTTGCGTGGGATGGAGATGTTTCGGGGGATCGTCGGAGGCGGTGACACGGGGCTGGGATGAGACTTTGGCGGGTCTTTGCTTAGCTCCGCGGAAGCCCGTGGTGAAGGATGTAGATGGTGCCGCCGATGCCGAGGAGGAGGAGCAGGGCGTAGATGGCGCCGCTGATCCAGCCGGCGGTTTTGGAGACGCCTCCGGCTTGGGCGAGGGTTTGGGGGGTGAGGGCGGGGTTGGCCGCACGGAGTTTCTGGATGGTGCTGATGGCGTGGGAGACGTAGATTTGCTTGGCGCCTATGGCGATGCCGATGCTGATCGGCAGGCTGAGCCGGCCGACAGAAAGGAAGGCTGGAAGGGCGGCGAGGAGCACCATGAGACCGGTGAGGATGCCGCCGTAGAGCCACATCTTGCGGTAGAAGAACCAGACCGGGCCGACGAAGAAGGCTGGGCCGGACAGGCCGCCGCCGAAGAAGTTGAACTGGAACTTCTGGCCGGGAACGCGGTTTGCGGTGCTGTGGAGGCGGTCGTAGACGGTGAGGTATATGTCGGCGTGCGGGCCGAAGAAGGCGAGGAGTTCCTCGCGACGGTGGATCTGGTCGGGGTCGCGGAGGAACTCGGCGATGGAGGCTGCGGGCATGGGCTTTGGAACGCAGCGCGCGGTGTGGGGGTTGCTCTCTCTTGAAGGGCGGCGCCCTCGACCGGCGCTGCGGGGTGGATCTAGACGGTCACGACGATCTTGCCGATGTGTTGGTTGGATTGCATGTAGCGGTGGGATTCGACGATTTCGGAGAGGGGGAAGGTGCGATCGATGCGGGGCTTGAGAGTTCCGGCGGCGAGGTGGTCGAAGATGTATT
Organism: Acidobacteriaceae bacterium; assembly: GCA_965277145.1. GTDB lineage: Bacteria > Acidobacteriota > Terriglobia > Terriglobales > Acidobacteriaceae > Edaphobacter. The sequence goes on along the minus strand of OZ255717.1, from coordinate 2,937,490 downwards.
TTTCGGCGGTGAGGCGGAGATCGGGGACGGTGACGATTTCGAAGAGGGTGTAGCCGCGGACGGTGAGGAGTTTCATTAGGGCGGGGAAGAGCGGGAAGGGTGTGGGATCGGAGCTGAGTGCGCCGTAGATCAGGAGGATGCCGTGGTCGGCGGCGGCCTCGGCGAGTTGTTGCACGCCAGGGCCGGCGACCGGGTCGAAGATGAGGCGAGCGCCTTTGCCGGCGGTGATTTCTTTGACGCGGGCGACGAGGTCTTCCTGCTCGGTGACGATGACGTGGTCGGCGCCGGCGGCGAGGAGGTCGGACTTTTTGGCGGAGGTGCGTGTGGTGGCGATGGAGGTGCCGCCCTCGGCGTGGACGATTTCGATGGCGGCGAGGCCGACGGAGCTGGAGGCGGCGGGGATGATGACGAAGTCGCCGCGGGTGAGCTTGCCGACGTGGATGAGGCCACCCCAGGCGGTGAGGTACTGCATCCAGATGCTGGCGCCTTCTTCGAAGGAGAGATGTTCGGGATAGGAGGCGAGCGCGGAGGCGGGGACGATGGCGACCTCTCCGTAGACGCCGTATTTGTCGGCCATAAAGGAGGGGACGGTGGATCGGATCTGGCCGACGAGCGCGGGGTCGACACCTTGGCCGACGGCTTCGACGGTGCCGGAGGCTTCGTAGCCGAGCTTTGACGGAAGCACGGGCTGGACGAGGTAGCGGCCCATGTGAAAGACGAGTTCGGCGCGGTTGAGGCCGATGGCTTTGACGCGGAGGCGGACCTCGCCGGGGCCGGGCTCGGGGAGTGGGAGGTTGTCGATTTGGAGAACCTCGGGGCCGCCGAGCTGGTGAAATCGGACGATCTTGACTGTTTTGGGCGGTGTCTCTGGGGCGGTGTTCGGTACGGTGCTTTCTGGCATGATGATCCTTTTCGCGGCGACCACGATCAGGGCGTGTGCCACGTATGGGATTCGGAGCAGGTTGTGAAGTTGCGGGTCTTTCTCCGTGCGGCTTTAGGCGGCGGCTTTTTCGACCTCTTCGAGAGACTTCTTCTCATTAGGTTCGCCCTCGTCGCCGTAGACGACCTGGCCGTATTCGAGCAGGGTGACCATGCCGACGCCGCCGCAGATGTTTCCGGCGACGGCGGGGAAGAACCAGGCGGGGTAGGCGCTCCAGGGGATTTGGTGGAGGAGGACGGCGGTGAGGACCTCTCCGCTGGCGGCGATGCAGTGGGCGAAGTTGCCCAGGCCGACGACAAAGGTGAGGATCCAGATGATCATGACGGAGCCGGTGATCGAGTGGGAGCCGGAGACGAGCCAGGCGGCGAGCGCGATGATCCAGCCGCCCATGACGCCGCTCCAGAAGATGGCGGCGGGGGTGCGATGGACGTTTTCGAGGCCGAGCTGGGCGAGCTGTTGGACGACATCTGGACGAAGCGCGCTGGTGAGGCTGGCGAGCGCGGCAAAGGTGAGGGCTCCGAGGACGTTGGCCGGGAGGACGGAGAACCACAGACGCATGGTGTTCCAGAAGTGGCGCTTTTCGGCGAGTACGAGAGCGACGGGGTAGAGGGTGTTTTCGGTGAAGAGCTGCGACCTGCCGAGAATGACGACGATGAAGCCGATGGGGTAGAACATCTTGGCGACGAACTGGGTTCGGCTGGTGGTGCCGAGCATCGCGAGCGCGATGGCGTTGCCCATGGCGCTGAGGCCCATGAAGACGCCGCCGGCGAAGCCTGAGATGGCGAGAGCCATGCTGGAGCGCTTGAGTTCCTGCCGTGCGTTGTTGGCGACCTGCTCGAAGATCTCTTGCGCGCTGGGGCGTTCGAGATCTTTTTGCGCGACGACGGCTGGGGCTGGCTCGGTCTTGGACTTGCGGCGGCGGCGGAACGGAAAGGACATAGGGGACCTGCTTACTAATGTGTGTTGTCTTGTTGTTTAGGATGCAGGCCGCCCGAACTGCCGGCGTGGATCAGTTCGATATAATGAAGAGAGATCACAGGAGTGGCAGATGTCGAATGCATCCTCATCCAAGGCGAACAGCGGTGAAGTACGAAGCGGTTATAACCCGCCTCCTCCGCCGAATTATCAGCGCCCGGCGCCAGTTCGAGTACCGACTCCTCCTCTAAGACCAGGAAAATAAGCCCGGATGCTTCAGGGACTGCAAGCGGTTCTGGCCTTGCTCGTCCTGCTACCCGGCTTTGTGAGTGCTCGGGTGATGCGCATGATGTCGGCGCGATCTCAGCAGACGGAGTTGGAGCGCATCATCGAGGCGCTCCTCTTCAGCTTCTTTACGTATATCTGCTATTTTGCGATCTTTGGACCTAAGCTGCCGTTGGAATGGTCCGCTGGAACAATCAACAGCGTTGCTCCCTCCAACCTTGCGGTTCATCGTTCCCGATTACTGAGCCTTGTTCTTATCGCTCTTGTTCTCGGATTTGGCTGGGGGTACGTCAGAGGTCACGACCTTCTGCTGAAGCTCCTCCGTAGGTGGAGGCTGACACAGCGGAGCAGCCGAGAGTCTGTCTGGACCGATGTTGTTCTAAATTTCAGGGGCAATGTGCACGTCGGTTTAGGTGATGGTCGCAGCGTAATCGGCTGGCTGGAACAGTACGCTGAATCTGGAGAAGAACGCACCGTGTTTCTCGCTCAAGCGGCCTGGGTTGAAGAGGTCGGTGCAACAACGGAGGTTCCCGGAGCCGGCCTGATGCTTCTTACAGAAAGATCCGAAATCAAGGATGTAATGTTTCTCGATAAAGGTCAGCGATGAGCGCATTGTTACCGGAAGTTTTCGCGAAGTACCAGCCTGTGATTGGGCTGGAGGTGCATGTTCAGCTCCTGACGCGGACGAAGGCGTTTTGCGGGTGCGTGAATGAGTATGGCGGGGAGCCGAATACGCATGTTTGCCCGACGTGCCTGGGGCTGCCTGGGGCTTTGCCTGTGTTGAACCGGCGGGCGGTGGAGTTTGCGGTACTGGCGGCGAAGGCGATCGGGTGCGAGGTTCGGGAGACGAGCGTGTTTTCGCGCAAGAACTACTTCTATCCGGACTCGCCGAAGGGGTACCAGATCTCGCAGTTTGACAAGCCGATTGCGGAGCACGGGGAGATCTGGGTCCCGGCCGCAGGCGCTGTTCCGGACGCGGATGGGCGGACGAAGCGTATCGGCGTCACGCGGCTGCATCTCGAGGAGGATGCGGGGAAGAGCGTGCATGACGGATTTGCGGACTCGGCGAGCCGGACGTATATCGACCTGAACAGGTGTGGCACGCCGCTGGTTGAGATTGTGAGTGAGCCGGACCTGCGGAGTCCGGATGAGGCGTTTGAGTACCTGACGCGGCTGAAGGAGATCCTGCTGTACACGGGTGTGAGCGACTGCAATATGGAGGAGGGGTCGCTGCGGTGCGATGCGAACGTGAGCGTGATGCTGAAGGGCGCGGACCGGTTCGGGACCAAGGCTGAGGTGAAGAACGTAAATTCTTTTCGGTACATCCGGGCGGCGCTGGAGTACGAGATTGGGCGGCAGATTGGGGTGCTGGAGGAGGGTGGACGGGTGGTGCAGGAGAGCCGTCTGTGGAACAACGCGGAGGGCCGGACGTCTTCCATGCGGTCGAAGGAGCAGGCGCACGATTACCGGTACTTTCCGGAGCCGGACTTGCCGCCGCTGGTGGTGGGGGCGGCGTGGCGTGAGGAGATCCTGCGGGCGATGCCGGAGCTTCCGGAGGCGCGGCGGAGGCGGATGATCGCGGAGTACGGGATCTCGGAGCAGGATGCGGCGACGTTGACGGCGACGCGGGCGTTTGCGGACCAGTTCGAGGGGGCGGCGAGGTTGGCGAAGAGTCCGCGGCGGGTGGCGGCGCTGTTGCTGAGTGAGTTGACCACGCGACTGCGAGCGGCGGGGTTGGAGATGGAGGGCTCGCCGGTGACGATGGCGGGTGTGGTGATGGCGGCGGATCTCTTGGAGTCGGGCGCGCTTTCGAGCAAGCAGATGAAGGTGCTGCTGGATGCGTGCTTTGCGGATAGCGAGGACTTCGCGCTGGTGTATGAGCGGGAGAAGCCGCAGCAGATCTCGGATCGGGCGGCGATCGAGCGGATGATCGACGAGGTGATTGCGGCGAACCCGAAGCAGGTGGAGCAGTATCGGGCTGGGAAGAAGACGGTTGCGGCGTTCTTTGTGGGCAACGTGATGCGGCTGTCGAAGGGGCAGGCGAATCCGGCGCTGTTGAATGAGTTGGTGGTCGAGAAGCTGGACGCGGTGTGACGGCTTGGGATCAAGAGATGCACCATACGCGGTGCAACGCGGATGTGGCCTGGAGATCTCCTATGTGGTTGTTGATGTGTCCTGTAGGAGGACTCTGATGGCGACGAAGAAGGCAGCGGTAGCGAAGCGAGCGACGAAGTCCGCGAGCACGAAGGCGACCGGCGCGGCGTCGCGGAAGGTGGCGGCGAAGAAGAGTTCGGCGAAGGCGCCTGCGAAGAAGACGTCCGCGAAGAAATCTTCGGCGAAGGCGGCGGCGAAGAAGGGTAGTGGGCGTAAGTATTCGCCGGCTGCTGGCGCCCAGGTTGGGCGGGAGATGCGGGAGATGAAGGCGGGGACGCTGCGGAGCGGTCGCAGTGGGCAGAAGGTGACGAACCCGAAGCAGGCGATTGCGATTGGTTTGAGCGAGGCTCGGCGGGCGGGGAAGAAGGTACCGCCGGATCCGAATCGATCGAAGAAGTAGGGCCTCTTTGCAATGGGTTCGGGCCGTCTGTGCCGGCTCGAATTCTTGCGTTGCGATCACCTGGCTCTGTGCCCCCCCCTCTCCTATCTGTTTTCGTGCAAAATATTCTATTGATTGAGTTTAGGTCTGGATCCGGGTCTGTCTTGGGTCCGAAACATCCGATTTCTGGTCTGTGTGGGCTCTCATAATATCGAATGCAAACGACTTAGGTGTTTCAGGCATGGGTCTCCGGCGGTCTTCAAGGGTGATTTCTCCTTAGTTTAATTCTAAGGAATCGGCGGGGGTGGTTGCGCCAGGTTTGGTTCATGAAATCTAAATTCTTTCGTGCGCTCTGATGCGCACACCTTCGGGACGGGGAGCGAGGGATTGGGGAGCGAGGGAAAAGCGGATTCCTTTTGCGGATGACAACTAGAAGGGCAACGGCAACGGCAAGAGCAACTACAGGGGTCCTTCGCTTCGCTCGGACGACGGCGGTGAAACAGGCAAGGGCAAAGGCAAACGCAGATTCGCTTCGGGAACGACAACTAGAAGGGCAGGGGCAGCGGCAACGGCCGGGGCAAGAGCAAGGGCAACGGCTACTACAGGGGTCCTTCGCTTCGCTCAGGATGACGGCGGTGAAACGAGCAACGGCAAAGGCAAACGCAGATTCCCTTCGGGAATGACAACTAGAAGGGCAATGGCAAGGGCGACAGCAGATTCCCTTCGGGGATGACAACGAGAAGGGCAGGGGCAACGGCAACGGCCGGGGCAAGAGCAAGGGCAACGGCTACTACAGGGGTCCTTTCGCTTCGCTCAGGATGACGGCGGTGAAACGAGCAACGGCAAAGGCAAACGCAGATTCCCTTCGGGAATGACAACTAGAACGGCAACGGCAAGGGCAACGGCGACGCAGATTCCTTCGGGAATGACAACTTGAAGGGCAAGGGCAGGGCAACAGCAGGGGCGACGGCGAGGATGGGCCGTTATTCTTTTCTGGCGGGGCTCGAGGTTGGTGCGGGTGTGGTGGGTGTGCTGGAGGGGGCGGGGGTGGTTTCCTTGCTGGCGGGGGTTGCGGGCTTGGTGTCTTTGCTGTCGGTGGATGTGGCGGAGGGTGCGGCGCTAGCGTCGGCTTTGTTGGTTTCGGAGCTTTTGTCGTCGGAGCTTTTGGGTTTGGCGTTGCCGTAGCCATCGGCGTACCAACCACCGCCTTTGAAGCTGATGGCGGGGGCGGTGATGACGCGTTCGAGCGGGCCTCCGCAGGTGGGGCAATCGGTGATCTCGGGGTCGGAGAACTTTTGGCGTTTTTCGGTGTGCCGGTTGCAGGTGAGGCACTTGTATTCGTAGAGCGGCATTGAGGTTGGATGTCCTTAGGTACAGCTTAAGGCAGATCATCTTTCTGTGAGTCCGATGGAGTGGTCCGAGTGCCGTTTTCGCTAGGGAGAACGGCCGTGCGACCTGTGTTCTCGCTATACATCTACAGGAGAACCGTTGTAGAGAGTTTCTGATTTCGAGCCTGCGCTGGCCGGAAGCGTACCTCAGCGGCTAAAGCCGCGATGTGTGGATTGCGGTTACGGCACGGCTGAAGCCGTGCCCTTAACAATGCGGACTTGATCAGAGGTTCCCTAGACCGGTTCTCCAGTGCTGTGAGTCGGATAGAGTGTGGGAGTGGCGCTTTCCCGCTAGGCAAAATGGGTAGGCGACCTGTGTCGCGCTATACACCCACAGGCGGAACCGTCTAGTGAAGTGGGTTCGGCGGTGTGGTCTGGCCGGCGTGAGTTTGGGCGCGAGTTTGGGCGGCGTGAGTCTCGGCGAAGTCGGTCAATTCCTTGAGCAAGCCGGACCGGGTGTTGCCGAGGACGTAGAGGAGGTCCTGCGCTCGGGTGTGGCCGACGTAGGCGAGTTTGCGCTCGCTTTCGGGGTTCTTTCAGGTCGGCGGGTTTTTATCGGTAACTGGCCTTGCGGTAACAGACGATGTCAACGCCGCGCGCAGTTTCTCGCAATTGACGCGGGTTCGTCGTTAGTCTTTGTGTCGGGATTCAGCCCCCTCGGGTTTCCGTCAATCACCTGGGGCTTCATTTCCAGGGTCTTAGGTCTCGGCCTTCAGCCCAGCGGACCAGAAGCTACACTGACGGAAGAACCGCTGTAGTGACGCATGAGCCGGTAAAACCAGGGCGCACGTTCTGGAAGCCATGCAAGATATGAACCGGCCGGGAAGCTACTGGGTTGAACAGCAACGCAAAGCGCGCGAAGGCAACTCCTCATAGCGTTGCCGCGCGATTCAGATCTAACTGCGAAGCTTGCACCTTGGGCGTGTCTTGCTTTTGAGCTGGAAGTGCACTGGATGGTGAGCCGCGTTAGCTGAGTTCGAGGAGGCGGACGCTGGCGATGGCCTGGACGGTTTGGAGGGCGGCGATGGCGGGGGCGGCTTTTTGGGCGCTTTGGACGTCGATTTGGACGACGGCGATGGCCTGGCCTTGGGGGAGGCGGTCGGACCGGGTGCTCTCGGGGCGGGAGATGGTGGTGGCGCCGCCGCGGCCTAGGGCGAAGTTGGCGATGTTGAGGCCGTGTTCGCCGAGGAGGGTGCCGATGCGGCCGACGACGCCGGGGACGTCCTGGTTGCGGATGACGATGAGGGTGCCGGTGAGCGGGGCTTCGATGTCGATGCCGTCGAGGGTGAGGAGGCGGGGCGAGGCGCCGTGGAGGACGGTGGCTGAGCCGCTGGTGTCGCCGGTGGAGGAGTGGAGGACGAGTTTGAGGACGGAGCCGGCGCCGCCGGTGCCTGGGCCGAACTCCCTTTTGTCTTCCTGGATGCGGATGCCTCGTTCGCCGGCGACGGCGGTGGCGTTGATGCGGTTGATGGCGCCGCTGGCGCCGGGCTCGGTGGCGGCGAAGATGCCGGCGAGGGCGGCGTTGCGGATGAGGTCGGTTTTGCCTTGGGCGAGGCGGCCGGTGTAGGTGATCTGGATGGTTTCGAGGTTGCCGGGGGCGCCGTGGGCGAGGAAGCGGCCGAGGCGTTCGGCCATTTCGACGAAGGGGGCGATCTCGATGTACTCCTCGTGGGTGAGGGAGGGGAGGTTGACGGCGTTTTGGACGACGCCGAGTTTGAGGTAGTCGCGGACCTGCATGGCGAGCTGGATGCCGATGGCTTCCTGGGCCTCGTCGGTGGCGCCGGCGATGTGAGGGGAGAGGAGGACCTGGTCGAGGTCGGCGAAGGGGGAGTTTTTGGGGGGTTCGACGGTGAAGACGTCGAGGGCGGCGCCGGCGACGTGGCCGGAGCGGATGGAGTCGGCGAGGGCGGCTTCGACGATGAGCTCACCGCGGGCGCAGTTGATGATGCGGATGCCGGGTTTGCTGATGGCGAGCGATTGCTGGTTGATGAGGCCTTCGGTTTGGGAGGTGAGGCCGACGTGGAGGGTGAGGAAGTCGGATTGTTTGAAGATGTCGTCGATGGCGACGAGGGTGACGCTGTTTTCGCGGGCGATGACGGGGGCGACGAAGGGGTCGTAGCCGAGGAGGTTCATGCCGAAGGCGCGGGCGCGGCGGGCGACCTCGAGGCCGATGCGACCGAGGCCGATGATGCCGAGGGTTTTGGCGCGGAGTTCGGTGCCCTGGAGGGATTTTTTATCCCATTTGCCGCTGTGCATGGAGCTGTTGGCGCGGGGGATGGAGCGGGCCATCGAGATCATGAGGCCGAGGGTGAGTTCGGCGACGGCGACGGCGTTGGCGCCGGGGGTGTTCATGACGACGATGCCGTGTCGGGTGGCGGCATCGATGTCGATGTTGTCGACGCCGACACCGGCGCGGCCGATGACGCGGAGTTTGGGGGCGTGGTCGAGGAGAGGGGCGTCGACCTGGACGGCGGATCGGACGACGAGGGCGTCGGCGTCGGCGAGTTCCTGTTTGAGGGCTTCGGGGCTGGGGATTTTGTCGGCGGTGACGATGTTCCAGCCGGGTTCTTGCTGGAGGACGGCGAGGGTGGAGGGCGAGACTTTTTCGGCGAGGACGATCTTCATGGTGTGTGGATCTAGTTTACGGGTGGGGGTGCGTGGATACCGAGCTTCGGGTCCTGAATGTATATGCAGGCGCTCACCCTCTTTGTCGTGCTCCCCGTTTTCTGAGGCCGCCTTGAATGAGCACAGGCGTTTATGTCTGCAAGTTCTTCCACTTTAAGCAGTTGAAATCAACACGGATGTGGTACTGTCTGTCCATTCGATCAAGATCGGAGCATCCCCTGAAGGTATGTTTGGCGTTTGCCTAGTCTGCGCATTTTATTGTGTTGCCTTCTCTAAGCCAGAAACACGTTGTTTATCCCACAACCGCACCTCCCCCCCATACACCACAAGAAGTTCTGCTGCTCTTTTCCGGGAACACGGCAGCCGAACGCATCTTGCTGACGCTTGACAACCAATCGGCCAGATGTAATGACTACGGCGATCACCGTTTATACAGCCTCAGGTCTGCGCGTCGCACTGCCCAATATTCAGATGGTTGCGCAGGAAAGCAAATTAGTTGAACTAAGCCCGCTTCTACAAACCGCGGGTTTAGGGCACCAGGAGCTTGGATGGATCAAGCTGGACTATAGCGATGTTGCTCTGGAGATGGGAGCGCAGTTGACGCTGTATCCCGATCAGAGCGGACCGGGAGTTGATTCTCCACGTAGCCTCAGCGGCGACTTCAAAAGCACGCAGCGTGATGCAGTATTGTGAATGCCAGAGAATGGCAAAGCTCGCCTCGCGCTCATAAACGCCTCGACGGATAGCGTTTTTGTGAAAATGAAGTGTGGACTTGCATCCGCTGAGTTCGTCGTCCCGGCCCAGACGACCAAGCTTCACAACATTGATCCTTCAGGCAAGGATCCCATTGTTCGTACCGGAGACAAAGCGTATGCCTGCGAGATAATTTTCGACGGAGCGCTCGATGCGCTACGCACCGTAGGAACTGTTTTCGCGCTGGGCTACTCCGCCCCAATTCGTTTTTATGATCCCAAGACCGCGACATTTCCCAGTTTGACAGCGGTTGGACTAGAAACGTCCGCTGGGACGCATGTCACGGCGAATTATATACTTACCCAGTAAGTTACTCCAACTACAGTGTCTGGGCAGATTCTTCAAGCGTAGTCGGCATTGGTCCAGATAATGCATCAACGAGCTGGGTCGTGCTGGCTGGGAGCGCCGGCGGTTCCACGGTGGTACATAATTCCTTCCACGAAACTGACTACTCATATGACGCTGGAGCTGAGGCGTGTTATGTGACTGAGGCCTATTCTCAGCAAGATAATACGGTAACTGTTCAAGTGCCTACTTCATCGAAGATTGTTTCGAGTCCGAACCAATTTGTCTATACATGTAACGGCAACACGATTAATGGGAAGTAGAGAGGATATGCGGCAAGCACAATGTATGGGTACTGTCCTTTTGCTTATAAGTGTGTTTACCGTTGGTGAGCAAAGGGTACGAAGCTCCACGGTAAAAGCAACCACCTCCCAAGGAGGTGACTATACCGCTTTGCAAGCTATCCTTAGTATCGCAACAGCAGATAAGTTATCTGCGGGCATAGTTATGGGGGTTAACCCAACACTCTGCCAACGAACAAAGCACTACGACTTTTCGGGAATGTCGAGCACGCAAGCTATCAACAAAAGCCTAGAAGGGACCGCATATACGCTCCACATTAGCGGACAAGGAGTGTATAACATCTATGCTCCGGACCCAAGTAGGCGAGAAGAGGAAGTACTTAGGTTTCGCTTTGCACATTTCGATGCCCCCGCCACAACAATGCAGGATTTAGGTGCACTGTTGACGGGGTATATCACATTCGTTATTGAGGGGGCGAAGGGTTTTGCAATCAATACGCTAGGTAGACCTAAAGATGAGATTCTGAGTGCGGAAGATGAAAGGGATAAGACAGGTCCTGAGATAGCGGATGTCATCGTTCAGAAAGGTGCTCGAGGAATCTGGATACTAAGACCTGTTCATTCTGATCTTGGTCCCAAACAGGGTGCGACGGTGTTGCAGATTTACAGCTACCATGACTCTCTAAATCAGATAGCAGATATATCGTGTCCGAATGTCGAATGATCGAGAAGGGAAGTTGGCGAGGTTAGGCTGCTCTGACGCCGGGTTGGTGGCGGGTTTAGCGGAAGAAGTGTGGGATGAAGGAGCTGAGGTTGTCGGTGATGGGGCCGGCGGACTCGCGGATGCCGAGGCCGGAGCATTCCTGGTCGATCATCCAGAGGCCGAGGACGGGGTGGCGATTGCGGCCGGGGTGGAGGTTGTCGGGGAAGACGGCGGTTGGGGCGAGGGCCTGGCAGACGTACCGACGGCCGCCGTACTCTCCGCCGGTTTCGATTGTGGTGCCGTCGGCGTGGGTGATGGAGACGTTGGCGCCTTCGCGGGAGAGCAGAGGTTTGCGGACGTAGTCGGATAGGGAGTGAGGGCGGTCGAAGTAGGTTTCGAGCAGGAGGGGGTGGTGCGGGTAGAGCTCCCAGAGGATGGGGAGGATGCCTTTGTTGGAGAGGAGCAGCTTCCAGACCGGCTCGATCCAGTGGAGGCTGGGCGGGGTTTGGAGGTAGGCGCCGACGGCGTGCGGGCCGAAGGTTTCGCTGAGCATGGTCTCCCACGGGTAGAGCTTGAAGAGGGAGGAGATCTGGTTTTCGGCGAGGTCGACGAAGCATTGGCGAGGGCTGTTCCAGCCAAGGTCGAGCATGCGGATGCGGCGGGTGGGGAGGCCGGCTTGCTGCGCGGTGTCTTCGAGGTAGGCGAGGGTGAGGGCGTCTTCGGGATTGTCGGGGGTGTCGACGCCGGCGAAGTAGACGGGTTTGGTGAGGTAGGGGTCGAGGTCGCGCCACTTGGCGATGAGTTTGTCGTGGAGGGAGTTGAACTGGTCGGGTTCGGCGGCGTTGAAGGAGAGGAAGCTGTGGGTGGGTAGGTGTGGGCCTACCTCTTCGAGCCAGCTCCACTGGATGACGGCGGTTTCGAGCAGGGAGGTGGGGGTGTCGGCGTTGTATTCGAGGAGCTTGGGCGCGTAGCTGGAGGAGCTGCCGGACCAGATGAGGTCGAAGCGGCCGTAGAGGGCGGGGGGCTCGGCGTTCCAGGCGCGCTCGATGGCGGGGATGGCGGAGCGGGGAATGAGGAGGTCGGCGTAGCGGCGGCGGTCGATGATGTGCTGTGCGGCGGCGAGGCACATGGTTTGGAGTTCGTTGCCGGCGGCCTCGAGGGTGTCGATTTCGGCGGCGGTGAACTCGTAGCAGGCGGACTCGTCCCAGTAGGGGCGGTCGGGGCCGTCGGGGGTGTGGAAGGTGAGGCCGGCCTGTTCGACGGTTTGTTGCCAGTGAGGGCGGGGGGTGAGGGGGATGCGCTGCATCTACTCGCCCCCGCTGCTGCCGCCGCCGCGGCCGGAGAAGGTGGAGCCGAAGCCTCCGCGGGAGGTGCCGCCGGTGCGTGCGCCCGAGGAGCCGGCGTAGGTGTGGCCGGAGAGCGGGGTGTTGCTGCCGCCGCCGACGGTGGAGCCGAGGCCGTAGCCGCCGTATCCTCCGTAGTAGAAGTGGTAGGGCAGGATAAAGGGGATCAGGACGCCGTTGGGGTCGCGGCGGGGTTGCTGTTGTCCGTTGAGGTTGGCGGGCTGGCCTGGAGGCTGGTTTGCGCAGAGTTTGTCGTCGACGACCTTGTTGTTTTCATCGACGCAGCGCTGCATCTCGGGTTTGCGGCAGCCGGCGAGGAGGGCGAGGGCGGCGGAGGCGAGGAGTGGGGCGGTGACTTGGAGGGAGCGCTTCATGGTTGATCTGCCGATGTCGTAACCTCTTCGAGAAAGAATGCAGTTAGAGCGAGGTCGCTCATCTCTAGAGTCGTACGATACCTCCTTGCGCCGATGCTTTCGTATTCGAAGATCACCTTGTACTCGCCGGAAGCGTAGTTACTGGTGCTTTCTGGCATACTTACTCGCTGACCTGCAAGAACATTTTGTATGTACGACTTGTGGACGGAGCTACCACTGCTCCCATTCTCGGGAATGATTCGGTAGGTCACATTCAAGGCCACTCCGTTGCCGATGTTCTCAACGGCGAATCTTCCGGCGATGGTGCGAGCGACCATGGTTGCGGCTTGCTTCTTGGATGCTTGATCGTAGATCGCATCGAAAGTGTCACGCGAATCGGAACACAAAGTAAGACAAGGCTTAGACAGTCTCTCCACTTGATCCATTGAAGCCTTGAGTAGATCTTGCGAGATGCTGGGAAGCTATTCGCATAGTTTTTGTTTCGATTGCGTACCAGACGAGAGCACCTAGGGTGAGTACTGAAACTAACAACGTCAACGAGTTGAATACTACTATCGTCATCGCGAGCCGGGTACGACGCAGAGTTGACTAATGCGAACTAAGTTTTGAGGGGACTAGCAAGCTCAGATGACGATGAAAGTGCAAATGTTTCTATGTCAGCCTAGGAGGGGGACCACAGGCGGGCGAGGGGTAGGGTGAAGCCGGCGATGGGGCTGGTGGCGGTGAGGTGCGTGGGGGTGGTGAGGGTTTGGGGTGGGGCGTTGGGGGTGTAGATGGTGGCGGTCTGGTCGATGGGGTCGAGGAGCCAGGCGAGTTGGGCGCCGTTGGAGAGCCATAGTTGCATTTTGGTTTCGAGCAGGCGGCGGGGGTCGGTGCGGGAGCGGATTTCGATGATGAAGTCGGGACAGAGGGGTGGGTAGCCGGCTTGCTGTTCGGGGGTGAGGGCGAGCCAGCGCGGGAGGGCGAGCCAGGCGGCGTCGGGCGAGAGGCAGGAGCCGTCGGGGAGGTTGAAGCCGGCGTTTGATCCGAAGGCGACGCCGGTGCGTACCGTCTCGTTCCAATTGTAAAGAGCGGAAGCTACGAAGACCTCGTGCGTGCTGCCGATGCCGCCGACTGGAGTCATCACAGTGAGCTCTCCTCTATGAGTGCGTTCGATTTTGTAGGGCTTGTTTTCGCGGGAGAGCCGCATGAGGTCTTCGTCGCTTAGCGGGAGCGATGGACGGAAGGTGATGGGGAGGACGTCGTCGCTGAAGCGGAGGTTCATGCGGGCTCCGAAGTTTCTGTGGTTTGAGACCCCACCCTCTCCGACGATGAAAGCCTGTCGGAGAGGATGGGGCACCCAGGTTCGTGGCGGGGTCAGACGCCGGCGGTGGTGTGTTCGGTGCGGGGGTCGAGTTCTTGGGTGGGGTTGAGGTTGGTTTGGGCGCCGGCTGCTTCGTGTTGGAGGGCGCAGTCGGTGTCGGTGCGGCCGCAGATGCAGGGGCGGCGTTCGGCTGTGGGGTGGGTGGCTTGGGCGAAGAGTTTTTGGGCGGCGATGAGGCCGTCGCCGAACTGGACGGGTTTGCCGTCGGGAGTCTTGGCTTGGGGGAGGGATTTGAGGACGACCTGTTCGAGCGCGCCGATAAGCGCGATGGTGTCCATGTAGTCGAAGTAGCCGAGGTGGGCTATGCGGAAGAGTTGACCTTTCATCTCGCCCTGGCCGTTGGTGATGATGGCTCCGAAGCGGGATTTGAGCTCTTTGACGATGAGGCCGGAGTCGACGCCGGGAGGTGGGACGATGGCGGTGACGGCGGCGGCTGGGGCATCTGGGGCGAAGAGGGTGAAGCCGAGCGCGAGGGCGGCGGCGCGGGTCATGGCGGCGATGGTTTCGGCGTTGTCGATGAGTTTTTTGCGGCCTGCGACGAGGTCGCCGGCGGGGTTGTCAGGGGTGGCGGCCTGCTCGGCGATCCAGTTGAGCGAGGCTCCGAGGGCGGCGATGAGGGCGACCGCGGGGGTGTAGGCGGACTCGCCGGCGCGGGCGTTTTTGCGTTCTTTGCGGAGGTCGAAGTAGTAGCGCGGGTTGTAGGTGGCTTCCATGCGGTCCCAGGCGCGCGGGCTGACGGCGAGGTAGGCGAGGCCGGGCGGGATCATGACGGCTTTTTGCGATCCGCCGATGAGGACGTCGACGCCCCAGCCGTCCATGTCGAGGTGCGATGTGCCGAGGCCGGTGATGGCGTCGACGACGAGGAGGGCTTCGGAGCCGGTGTCTTTGAGGAGTTTGGCGATGGCGGGCGTGCAGTGGCGGACGCCGGTCGAGGTTTCGGTGGACTGCATGAAGACGGCGCGGGTTTCGAGTTTGAGCGACCGGCGGACGTCGTCGATCGAGAAGGTCTGACCGTAGGGGGCGCTGACGACGTCGACGTCGCAGCCGAAGGATTTGGCGAGGGCGGACCAGCGTTCGCCGAACTTGCCGGCGGTGAGGACGAGGACGCGGTCGCCGGGGCAGGTGAGGTTGCTCATGGCGGCTTCCATGGCGCCGGTGCCGGAGGAGGAGAGGAGGACGATGTCGCCGGTTGTGGTGCCGACGAACTGTTTGAGTTGGGTGAGGACGCGGTTGAAGAGGGCGCGGAACTCAGGCGTGCGGTGGTGGATGTCGGCGGCGGCCATGGCGAACTGGGCGGCGGGGAGCAGGGGCGTTGGGCCGGGGGTGAAGAGGCGGGTTTTGCGGATCATGGGGATATTGTATGGGCGCGGGTGGGAAGGTTTGAAGGCCAAGCTACGCAGGGGCGTGTTAGTACCCGAGGCCGACTTGGCGGTACTGATCAGCCGAGTGGTTCAGCAGCTCGTTAACCTTCTGCTCTCCCCGCATTGCAAGGCCGGTTGCGGGTGCCGGGTGTCAATCTTCACCTAGGTGCGCGAGATATTCCCCAGGGGAAAGCACAGTGACACCCCCACGGAAGGTCTCTGGAAAGTGCTTCAAATTTCCGGTTACCAGCCAAGCTCCTGCCACCCTGGCCAGAGCGAGAAAAGGCAAATCCGTCCGATCAGGCCCTCCTTCCACCCAGGCTGCTGGATCTGGAAGCCGCAGACTCTCGTCAATCAGGAACTCCAGCCATTGCGGAGGGAATCCGTAACGTTGGAACTTGGGGCGATGGACGACGTCACGGTACTCGCGAATGAGGCATGGGCTCGTCACGACCTGTAACTGCCCGTCGAGCACCCAATCCATCACGAGTTTCGCAGGAGCGCTTCCTGGCTTGATGCCGGCGGATACGATGACGTTCGTATCGAGTACGACCAGTCTCATTCATGATTCCCACGCTGGCGAACGGATCGCACCTGATGGATTTCGCTTTCAATCTCCTCGTCACTTAGAAGCTTCCCGGCACTCTCAACAAGGTCCCAGTTTTTATGCAGACTCGCCTTGGCCATTGCCCGCCGCAGTTCGCGGTCTTCAATGACGACATCTCCAAGGACGGGAATCAGGAAGTACGCTGGCCCTTTCTGCCCTGCCAGCAATACGGTCTCTCCGTTCGGCACGGCTTGCAAGGCTTTGGTCCCCCGAGTTCTGAACTCACGCAGAGAAATCTGACGCATACGCTCTCCTGTCAGAGTGTAGCCAATTTGGCTACGCCCCACAAGGACACGGTAGTTTCTGCCGGGAATGCGACTTGGCGTTACTGATCCGTTCCGGTTTGAACGTCCGTTTCAGGGGCAACAAGCAGAGCCGCCACCGGCTAAAGGGACAGTCAAGAGGCGGGAAGCCCCCTTTTCATTGGCCGCTAACCGTGCGGCACAGCTTTTTTGCGCCCCTATACATGTACATGTCCGCCTGGTGGATATTGGCGGCACCGGGTTTCACTATGGGCGTGTCAAGTGGATAAGCCCCAGTTTCCATCATGGGGAAGGCGAAGGCGTACTCAGTCTTGTTCGCTGTAATCGTCAGCACCTCTCCACCGGCGGTTGACGTATCTTGCTCACATCTGATGACTGCCTCAGGGACGGTGAAAGGCCATTTCGGGTCCGTCGCGGCGAGTATCGTCCAAGAGGTTTCTCTAGATTTCAGGTCATCTGTGAGCTTGTTTAACGCCGCAGCCTCAGCATTCAACGCCGCAGTCTGGGCTTTCAAGGCCGAGATTTTAGCCTCCATCACGCTATCTGTGGGTGCAGGTGACGCGGGGGCGAAGAAAGCCAACGCCAGCACGAGTATGAACGCAGCCGCAATCGCAATCCCCGCCTTCTGTCCCGTCCTTAATTTTTGCCATCTTGCTCTGATGTCAGCGGGCATCCAACTAGCCCCCATTATCCGTAAAGGAACGATGTTTTTAGAAAACTCCGTTACCCCCAGACAACTCCGGTTGCCGTAGGGAGGTGAGCCTTGGTTGATCCTAATAGACGCCATTGTGTTGACTGCTTTTATAACGTTGGTTTTTGCGGGACTTTGAGCGGCTTTTATTGGAGCGGGGACGTTGACGGGAAGCTCTCCTCCGGTGTCGCTGGTGCGATCTATGATGGAAGGCTGAGCGAGGTGTGAGGCGATGGCGACAGTTGGGGACAGGTTGCAGACGGAGATTGTGGTGGCGATGCGGGCGAGGGATGAGCATCGGTTGACGACGCTGCGGATGGCGAAGTCGGCGATGAAGAACAAGGAGATTGAGAAGCGGCTGCCGCTCGAGGAGGCGGAGGAGCAGGCGGTTTTGACGACGCTGATCAAGCAGAGGAAGGACTCGATCGAGCAGTTTACGAAGGGCAACCGGCCGGAGCTGGCGGAGAAGGAACGTCTGGAGATTGCGATGCTGGAGGTGTTTCTGCCGCAGTCGGCGAGCGATGAGGAGGTGCGGGCGATCATTCGTGGGTCGATCGAGCACCTGGCGAAGGATGCGGGGGGTGTGCGGCCGGGGCCGAAGGACATTGGACCGGCGATGCGGGTGGTGCGGCAGAGGATTGCTGCCAGCGGCATCCGGGCGGATGGAACTCTGGTGAGCGATCTGCTGAAGGAGGAGCTGGGGTCGGGTCGGGCGGGGTAGATCGGGGTGGGTAGATGGGTGGGGGTAGATGGGTGGGGGTAGGCGTGCGGAAACCAGGCGTGCGGTGCTTAGGCTATGCTGGTGTGCTTCAGAAGAGGAGAAGTCCATGGGCGAGGTTAGGAACTGTGTGCGTTTGAGCGAGGCGGATCTGTCGGCGCTGCCGACGGAGGTTCGGACGCCGACGTACGACCGGAGAGCGCTGGTCGAGAACACGGTGCACATCGGTGTTGGGGGATTCCATCGGGCGCACCAGGCGGTGTATCTTGACGACCTTTTGCACAAGGCGGAGCAGCCCAGGTGGGGCGAGTGCGGGATCGGCGTGCTGCGGAGTGACGACCGGATGCGTGATGCGCTGAAGGGGCAGGACTGCCTGTACACGCTGGTCGAGAAGAGTGCGGAGGCGCAGGCGGCGCGCGTGATCGGGTCGATTGCGGACTACATTTATGCGCCTGAGAATCCGGAGCGAGCGATCGAGAAGATGGCTTCGCCGGAGACGAAGATTGTGTCGCTGACGATCACGGAGGGCGGGTATTTTATCGATGAGGCGACGGGGAAGTTCACGTCCGGGCATCCGGACATTCAGCACGATCTGGCGCATCCAGGGCAGCCGGTGACGTCGATTGGGTATATCGCGGAGGCGATCGATCGCCGGCGGAAGCGCGGGATTGCGCCGTTCACGCTGATGTCGTGCGACAACCTCCAGGGCAATGGGGATGTGGTGAAGCGGGTTTTGCTGGCGTTTGCGGAGTTGAGGGACCCGGAGCTGGCGCGGTGGATCGCGGAGCAGATGACGTTTCCGAACAGCATGGTGGATCGGATTACGCCGGTGACGACGGTGGAGGATCGGGAGGCGATGCGGGAGAGGTTTGGTGTGGAGGACGCATGGCCGGTGATGACGGAGAACTTCATTCAGTGGGTGATTGAGGATCATTTCTGCAATGGCCGGCCGCGCTGGGAGGAGGTCGGGGCGGAGATGGTGGCCGATGTTGTGCCGTATGAGTTGATGAAGATACGGCTGTTGAACGGCAGCCATCTGGCCATGGCGTACCTGGGCGCGCTTACCGGGTACACCTTTGTGCATGAGGTGATGCAGGACGAGGTCTTTATCCGATTTATTCGGGCATTTATGGATGAAGTTACACCGGTTGTGCCGAAGATCCCCGGGGTTTCGGTGGAGGAGTATAAGAGGGTGTTAGTTGAGCGATTTGCGAATCCTGCGATTCGGGACCAGGTGACCCGTATCTGTTCGGAGGGTTCGGCGAAGATGCCTAAGTGGGTTTTGCCATCGATTCTTCAATTGTTGGAGGAAGGGAAGTCGGTGCACTTACTTAGCCTCGTAATTGCGAGCTGGATCTCTTACTTGAAGGGAGGTCCGGATGAACGCGGGAAGGCGCTCGAGATTATCGATGCGCGGGCCGGGGAGTTAGGCGCGATAGGTAAGTCGGCGGGGCTTGATCCCCGACCCATGCTGGGAGTTACTTCGATCTTTGGGCAGGTGCTACCTCAGAACGTGGAATTTGTCGAACAGGTTCAGCGGGGGATGGAGCTGCTTTCAAAGATGGGTACGCGGGCGACGATGCAGATGTATCTGGAAGAAAAGGGAGCTCTGTGAACGGACAGAAAGAGAGTTGGTTGGAGAAGATCGGGCTTCATCCGCAGTTGGCGGTGGGGTACTTGGGACTGTTGCTGTTTATGATCGGCGACGGGGTCGAAGCTGGGTTTCTGTCGCCGATGCTGGTGGATATGCGCTTTTCCGAGTCGCAGGCGGCGTTTGTTTTTACGCTGTATGGGGCTACGGCGGCGATCGCTGCGTGGCTGAGTGGGACGTTGTCGGATCTGTGGGGGCCGAAGAAGGTGATGTGGGCCGGTCTGTTGATCTGGGTGGTTTTTGAGATTCCGTTTTTGCTGATCGGTGTAGCTCACCGGAACTACCCGGTGATTGCGGTGTGTTACATGTTGCGCGGCTTCGGATATCCGCTGTTTGCGTTTGGATTTCTGGTGTGGGTGACGGCAGTTACACCGAGTAGATACCTAGCGACCGCGGTGGGATGGTTCTGGGTAGCCAGGACCGGCGGACTACCTACGTTAGGTTCCTTGCTGGCGAGCTTTTCGGTACCGAAGTGGGGCGCCTATGCTTCGCTCTGGTTATCGACGATCTTTGTTTTGATCGGTGGGTTGATTGCGCTGTTTGGGGTGAAGGAGGCGCTCGGCCGAACGGGTCTGCAGGTCGGAAGAACGGGAAATCCGCTCCACGTTTTATTTTCGGGAATTTCGATTGTTTGGAAGAAGCCGAAGGTAGGTCTGGGAGGTCTGGTCGCGGTAATTACGACTACTTCCGAGTTTGGATTTCTCTTATTCCTCCCTATCTATTACACGCACACGATTGGATTTTCGTTGCAGCAGTGGCTGCAGATCCTGAGTGTGATGTTTGCGACCAACGTTGTCTTCAATCTGCTTTGGGGATATGTCGGCGACCGGATTGGATGGCGTCGGACGGTGACCTTTGTGGGCGCGTGCGGGTGTGCGGTGACGACGCTGGGATTGTTTTATGTGCCGCACCACTTTGGCAAGAATTACCTGTTGGTGACGCTGGCCGGGATGGCGTATGGAGCGACGCTGGCGGGGTTTGTTCCGCTGAGTGCGATCATGGCGACGCTGGCTCCTGAGTCGAAGGGAGCGGCGATGTCGGTGATGAATCTTGGGTCGGGGACGAGCATCTGGCTGGGGCCGGCGATTGCGGGGATCTTTCTGCCGCGGATCGGAGTTGTGGGCGTGATCTGGATCTTTGCGGGGATGTATGTGTTGTCGGCGCTGATTGCGATGACGTTGAGCTTGCCCGCGGAGAGCCGGGTGCGGGTGTTGGAGAGTGCGTAGAGGTGGAGTCCGGAGAGACGGCGGGGCTGGCCGATCTCCGGACTGGATCTTTTGCAGGTGCTAGAGCGGATTAGATGATGGCGTGAAGGACAAACAATCCCAAGAACAACAGCAGATTCCCTTCGGGAATGACAACAAAAGAGCAAATGCCTCTACGCCAATACCTCCGTTGCTTTAGGCTCCGACCGGTTCGGGGACGGCGACTTTGACGGGTGTGAGCCAGTTGTAGCGGTCGGGTTTTTCGCCGTTGACGAGGGCGAAGAACTCATCGTGGAGGATGCGGGTGATGGGTCCCATGCTGCCGTCGCCGACCAGGATGCGGTCTACGGAGCGGAGGTGGGTGACCTCGGCGGCGGTGCCGGTGAAGAAGGCCTCGTCGGCGATGTAGAGGAACTCGCGAGGGAGGGTTTGTTCGACGACCGGGATGCCGAACTCACGCGCGAGGGTGAGGATGGAGGAGCGCGTGATGCCGTTGAGGACGGAGTTGGCGAGCGGTGTGGTGTAGAGGACGCCGCCGCGGACGAGGAAGAGGTTTTCGCCGGAGCCTTCGGAGAGGTATCCGTTGACGTCGAGCGCGATGCCTTCGGAGTACCCGTTGATCTCGGCTTCCATGCGGATGAGTTGGGAGTTCATGTAGTTGGCGCCGGCCTTGGCGAGGGACGGCATGGTGTTGGGGGCGAGGCGGGACCATGAGGAGACGCAGACGTCGGCGCCTTGGGTTCCGGGGACGTATTTGCCCCACGGGAAGTTGGCGATGTAGATCTCGACCGGGGAGCGGAGGGGGTTGACGCCGATCTCGCCGTAGCCGCGAAAGGCGACGGGGCGGATGTAGCAGGGGGCGATGTTGTTGGCTTCGACGACCTCGACGACGGCGGCCGAGAGCTGGTCGACGGTGTAGCCGAGCGGCATGCGGTAGACCTTGGCGGAGTCGAGGAAGCGGGCCATGTGTTCGGGGAGGCGGAAGACGCCGGCGGTCGCGGAGCTGGGCTGGGTGTAGCAGCGGATGCCTTCGAAGATGGACGAGCCGTAGTGGACGACGTGGCTCATGACGTGGATCTGGGCCTGTTGCCACGGGATGAGGTTTCCGTTGTGCCAGATGTGCTCGGTGGTTTCGATGGGCATGGTGTTGGCTCCTGAGTCGATTGTAGGGGTAGGCGGCTATTCGGTCTCGAGGCTGTCCCGGAATGGGAGAGCCCATTTTAGCAAGGGTATGCGGGCGGGTATGTTTACCGGACGGAGCGACCGTGCGTGGGAGAATTGGGGGTGGTGTTTGATTCTCACTCGATGATCCTGGCGCGCACGGAGTATGCGGCGTACGTGCGGTTTTCGTTGCTGGCGCTGAGCTCGATCTTCTTTCTGGTGGATCCGTTTGCGGCCTTGCCGACGTTTCTGGCCGTGACGGCGGGTGCGGACAAGCTGCGTCGGCGGGCGATCGCGCGGAAGGCGTCGCTGACGGCCCTGGTGGTTTTGAGTGCGTTTTCGATTGTGGGGAAATATCTGTTTCAGATGTTTGGGATTACGTTGCCGGCGTTTGAGATTGCGGGCGGTGTGATCCTGCTGTTGATCGGGTTGGACATGCTGGAGGCGAAGCGATCGCCGACGCAGGAGTCGACCGAGGAGGCCGAAGAGGCGGCGCACAAGGAGGATGCGGGGATTGTTCCGCTGGGGGTGCCGATGCTGGCCGGGCCGGGGTCGATTACGAGTGTGATGGTGCTGGTGGGGCAGGTGCAGAAGTGGTGGCAGCTCCTGGCGATTTTGGGGTCGATCTTTTTGACGGCGTTGATTTGCTTCCTGGTGTTGGGGAACTCGGACCGGGTGGCGCGCGCTCTGGGCGAGACCGGGATTCGCATCCTGGTGCGTGTGATGGGTCTGCTGCTGGTGGCTCTGGCGGTGCAGTATTTTGTGAATGGGATGGTGGACCTGGGGGTGATTGCGAAGCCGGGGGGATAGGACAGGGAACAGGGGGCAGGGAACAGGGGGCAGGGAACAGGGGATAGGGATCAGGGAACAGGGAACAGGGGGCAAGGACAGGGAACAGGGGGCAGGGAACAGGGAACAGGGGGCAAGGGGCAGGGGGCAGGGGGAAGGGAACAGGGAACAGGGAACAGGGGATAGGGATCAGGGAACAGGGGGCAGGATTAGGGGGCAGGGAACAGGGGATAGGGGACAGGGGGCAGGATTAGGGAGCAGGGGGCAGGGGGCAAGGGATTACTTTGGGGCTTTGCTCGGTGCGAGTTTTGGGGTGGCGTACCGATCGCCGGGGCGCTCAGGTGATATTGTCAGGGGAACCTCTCTAGAGCGAGCTGAGTATGCTGAATCAACGCCCGCGGAAGTTGATGGAGTCTGTCCCGCGTCCGCTCCGGATTTTCTTGACGGTTTATGTCCTGTACACGGCTGTGACGTGGATCTCGTGTCTGATCCATTACCGGCTGGGGCACAGCCAGCCGTATTCCAGTCCGTTTATCCATCAGAGCTGGGATCCGTTTACGGACTTCCGCACGTACAACTTCCGGTTTCAGCTTTTCTTTCATCGGGCGGAGTTTTTCAACCAGTACTCGAACTTTCAGCTTCCGTATTTTTCCTACCCTGCACCGGCGGCGGTGGTGTACCGCTTTTTCTACGGTCTTGGGCGGCCGACGCGTGACTATCTTATGCTGGGCGGGGTTTGGGCTCTCTGTTTGACGTTTGGGCTTTACTGGATGCTGCGACGGTCGGGATCGAGGGTGGGGGTGGCGGCGGGAGTTGCTCTCCTGATGCTGGCGGGGGCCTTTCCGCTGGATTTTATGCTGGAGCGCGGCAATTTGGAGCTTGTGGTCTGGATCCTGGTTTACCTGGGCGCGTTTCTGTATCTGAGCGGGTATGCCAAGAGTGCGGCGGTGCTTTTGGGCGCCGCGGCCTCGATGAAGATCTATCCGATTATTTTTTGTGGGCTGCTGTTGCAGCGACGACGGTATGGCGCTGTGGGGGTCGCGATCCTGACGGCGGCGGTGTGTGATGTGCTTTCGCTGTGGTACGCCGGGCCTACGTTTATGACGGCGTTTCACGGGTTCAATCAGACGGTGATGAACTATCAGCAGAGTTATTCGATTCCTGCGCGGGCGTCCGACGGTGGGATGGATCACTCGTTTTTTTCGCTGACCAAGGCTGTGGGGCATGGGCTTGGGCTGCGCTACGAGACGTGGCTGCACCCGTATTACCTGATTGCCGGAGTGCTGGCGCTCGTGCTGTTTTTTGGACGGTCGTTGCGGCTTCCTCTGCTGAACCAGGTCCTGTTCATCATGGTGATGGCGATCAGCCTGCCGCCGAACTCGTTTGATTACACGTTTGTGTACCTGTACCTGCCGTGGACGATGTTGTGCATGGTGGCGTTTCGGGCGGCTCGCCGGGGAGTTGCCGTGCCGGGGCTGACTCCGCTGATGCTGTGTTTTGTGCCGCTGTTTGCGCCGTTCAGCCTGTTTGTGCGACATGATATGCGGTTTGGCGGCCACGTGCAGACCGTGGTTTTGCTCGTTCTGCTTTCCCTGTGCCTTCGCTATCCTTTCCCGGACGAGCTTTGGGTGCGATCAGGGAAGGATTGGCGGGCGTCTAGCGACGACTTGATCGAGGCGGCTCCCTCAGTTCAGACGGCATAGGCGCGGTGAAGGCGATGTTTCGTCCGCCCTCTTTTTTGACGGAGGTTGACGAGGGTAGGGAGAGGTGAGGCGGGAGAGAGATGCGGCGGATCTGGATTGTTTGGCTGGTGTTGCTTGGGGCGGGTGGTGTGCCGGCGTGGGCGCGTTTTGAGCCGGTGACGTGCAAGAACTCGTACGCGGTGGCGGAAGAGATCAGCGAGGGCGGAAAGGCGGCGGCGGAGGTGTACCGGGCGATGCCGGTGCTGTCGGACGCCGATCCGGTGACCGTGTATGTGCAGCGGCTGGGAGCGAAGCTGGTAGGGCGGGCGCCGGTGATGCCGGGGGTGGGGCAGCAGTGGCCGTTCAGCTTTCACGTGGTGGCGAGCGCGGATATCAACGCGTTTGCGCTGCCGGGCGGGGCGGTGTTTGTGAACTTGGGGACGGTGCAGGCGGCCGAGACGGAGGCGCAGCTGGCCGGTGTGATGGCGCACGAGATCTCGCATGTGGTGATGCGGCACTCGACCTGCAATCTTTCAAAGCAGCGCAAGCGGAGTATTTTGTACGGGATCGGCGCGATCGGGTCGGCGGTGGTGCTGGGCAACGGAGCCGCGGGAGCGTTGGCGCAGACCGGAATTGGGACGGTGCAGGGGCTCGATTTTCTCCACATGTCGCGGGATTATGAGCGGCAGGCGGATCTCTTGGGGACGGGGATTCTGTACGACTCGGGGTACGACCCGCGGGGATTGCCGCAGTTTTTTGAGACGATTCAGGCGAAGTATGGGGCGGGTGGGGCGCAGCTTATGAGCGATCATCCGAACCCGGGCAATCGGACCGAGTATGTGAATGCGGAGATTCAGACGCTGCCGGCGCGGTCGGGATCGGTGGTGACGACGGCCGAGTTCAAGCAGGTGCACGCGCTGGCGAAGGGCGAGCAGGCGCTTTCGGCGAAGGAAGTGCAGGCGGGGGCGTGGCGGAGGAGCGGGCAGTATGCGTCGGGGCCGGGTGCTGGGGTGGGTGGAGTTGCCGGGGTTAGTTCACCGGTGGGGGGTGGAGGTGCGGGTTCGGTTGGCGGCAGAGCTGGGGGGAGCTCTGGGGCAGCGGCTTCGGACGGGGCGGCAGCGGCTCCGCTTTCGCGGGCGCAGATGCTGGTTGGAGGTGGGACGACGTCGTTGCGAGGGGCGCGGTTTGCGGTGCGGTATTCAGCGGGATGGACCAAGAGCGAGGACGCGAGTGGGGCTGTGACGCTGGCGCCGCCGGGTGGGTCGGGCGGGTTTGGGCTGGCGTATGGGGCGACGATCGATGTGGACAAGGTGGCTGGAAATGGGGTGACGGATGAAGCTTCGCTCCGGGCCGCGGTTTCGGCTCTGGTGACGCGGTTGGTGTCTCAGAATCCGGGTCTGAGCCAGGCGGGCTCGGCGAAGGCGATGTTGGTGGACGGCAAGCGGGCGAACTCGGTCGAGTTGCGGGGGCAGAGTCCGGTGGTGGACGGGGGTGCGCGGCTGCCTGAGCGCGATCTCCTGGTGGCGGTGGCGCGCGGGGATGGCGATCTGAGTTATGTGGTGTTTGTCGCGCCGGAGCGGGATTTTGCTCAGATCAAGCCTGCGTTTGACGCGATGCTGGCGAGCTTTCAGGCACAGTAAGGGGCTGATTTACGAGACGTGCGTGAGGAAGGCGGTGGCGGCGATGAGGACGCCGGCGAGGCCGATGGTGAGGCCGAAGAAGAAGTAGGTGCGCCGGCGTGTGAGCAGGGTGATCGAGGAGAGGACGACGGCGATCTGGAGCAGAGCTTCGCCGAGGTCAAAGCGGGAGGCCTTCTTTTCGGCGACCTGAACCTCGGATTCGAGGCGCCGGGCCTCGGTCTGCTGGTCGCGGAGGTCCTCTTTCCAGCGATCGAGGTGCGCCTTGTACTCGGCGGTCTTCTTTGCCGCTTCGGATGGATTGTTGACGGGCTGGAGCGCGAGCAGATCCAGCGTGTTGGCGAGGGTTTCGCTGCGGATCTTCTTTGCCTGGTACTCATTCCAGATGTCGCCCGCGCGCGACTGCATAAGAACGGCCTCGGTGTGAGTGCGATGGCTGAGGACGGTGACCATGGCGACCAGGACGGCGAGGATCGAGATAGCGAGCGAGATGCGAGTGAGGGCAGCTTCGCCGGCTTCGCGCATCTCTTTCGAGAATTCCTGGATCTCTGTGGGTTCCATGGGTTGGATTTTACGGGGTTGCCGGGTTGGCGTAGTGGGAGAAGGGGGGTGAGGCGGAGTATGGGTGTGTGTCGTGTGGGTCGCCGCGGCGCCGGGGAAGATTTCCAGAGTTTAGTGAGCTTTTCAACAGAGCTCGCTAGGTTGCGTTCGGGTGTCCGGGCTGGTACTCTCAGGAAGTCGCAGTTGAGAGCGGGCTTTCAAGGCGCTTTAGCGGCGCTGGCCAGGAAGTTGCAAGTATCTCTGGTTTAGGTTATATTAGAGAAGTGGTTGATTGAAGACTTCGCCGCGCTGGCGTTTAGGCGTTTGTAAGACGAAGTTGCAAGTAGTCCAAGCGTTTGACCGTGGCTTAGAGCTTAGGCCTGCCACACACAAACCCAAGTCACTGCTTATGAGTTTCTCGAAGGAGCTAAGTGCTCCGCAACCGAGTATCGGTTGATCGATGGTTTAGTTTCAGCATGCACTGTGAATAGAGGATTAGCTGCTTCGCGTCTCCCTGTATAGCCTCAAGCAAGGGCGGGTTGACAACCGAGATTGATCTTGCTATTCTAACAAAGCTGGTGACGGACATGGAGTCTACATGTCGGCCCATTTAGAGGCGTCAAACAGCAAATTTTGAGTGTATGCAAGTTCGAGGACACAGGTCCGAGGCTTCGGCCCGACCAGTTCCTTGATCCAAAAGCTACCCGCTTAGGCGTGTGTAGATACGGATCTTTGACAACATAGTTGAACGTGCCAGTCGTGAGATGATACGAAGTTTGGTTTAGTCATTCTCACTAGTTATATCCTGCAGCGCTTTTCGAGCGGCTGCAGGCGTCTGATCCGCCCGGACCCCTGTCCTGGTGCGGCAGACACACCAAGATTAAACGAGAGTTTGATCCTGGCTCAGAATCAACGCTGGCGGCGTGCCTAACACATGCAAGTCGCACGAGAAAAGGGAGTAATCTCTGAGTAAAGTGGCGCACGGGTGAGTAACACGTGACTAACCTACCCCTGAGTGGGGAATAACCTAGAGAAATCTGGGCTAATACCGCATAACACTTACGAGTCAAAGCAGAAATGCGCTCGGGGAGGGGGTCGCGGCCGATTAGCTAGTTGGCGGGGTAATGGCCCACCAAGGCGATGATCGGTATCCGGCCTGAGAGGGCGCACGGACACACTGGAACTGAAACACGGTCCAGACTCCTACGGGAGGCAGCAGTGGGGAATTTTGCGCAATGGGGGAAACCCTGACGCAGCAACGCCGCGTGGAGGATGAAATCCCTTGGGATGTAAACTCCTTTCGATAGGGAAGATTATGACGGTACCTATAGAAGAAGCCCCGGCTAACTTCGTGCCAGCAGCCGCGGTAATACGAGGGGGGCAAGCGTTGTTCGGAATTATTGGGCGTAAAGGGTGCGTAGGCGGTTTGACAAGTCTTATGTGAAATCTCTGGGCTCAACCCAGAGTCTGCATGGGAAACTGTCGGGCTTGAGTATGGGAGAGGTGAGTGGAATTTCCGGTGTAGCGGTGAAATGCGTAGATATCGGAAGGAACACCTGTGGCGAAAGCGGCTCACTAGACCATAACTGACGCTGAGGCACGAAAGCTAGGGGAGCAAACAGGATTAGATACCCTGGTAGTCCTAGCCCTAAACGATGATTGCTTGATGTGGCAGGTACCCAATCCTGCCGTGTCGAAGCTAACGCGATAAGCAATCCGCCTGGGGAGTACGGTCGCAAGGCTGAAACTCAAAGGAATTGACGGGGGCCCGCACAAGCGGTGGAGCATGTGGTTTAATTCGACGCAACGCGAAGAACCTTACCTGGGCTCGAAATGCACAAGAATCCGGCAGAAACGTCGGCGCCTAGCAATAGGCTTGTGTATAGGTGCTGCATGGCTGTCGTCAGCTCGTGTCGTGAGATGTTGGGTTAAGTCCCGCAACGAGCGCAACCCTTATCTTCAGTTGCTACCATTTAGTTGAGCACTCTGACGAAACCGCCTCGGATAACGGGGAGGAAGGTGGGGATGACGTCAAGTCCTCATGGCCTTTATGTCCAGGGCTACACACGTGCTACAATGGCCGGTACAAACCGCTGCAAACCCGCGAGGGGGAGCTAATCGGAAAAAGCCGGCCTCAGTTCGGATTGGAGTCTGCAACTCGACTCCATGAAGCTGGAATCGCTAGTAATCGTGGATCAGCATGCCACGGTGAATACGTTCCCGGGCCTTGTACACACCGCCCGTCACATCACGAAAGTGGGTTGCACTAGAAGTCGGTGCGCTAACCGAAAGGGAGCAGCCGCCCAAGGTGTAATTCATGATTGGGGTGAAGTCGTAACAAGGTAGCCGTAGGAGAACCTGCGGCTGGATCACCTCCTTTCTAAGAGAGAACGTTCTGGCAATCCCTGACGACCCGCGATAGCGGGCGGCTGCGAAGCCGAGTCGGGCATGTGCCAGACACCCCGAACAAACGTCAAAGTCGATCTTGGTCGACGGAGAGCTTTAGTCGGGAGCCTGAACTAAACCTTCTCTTTTTCGTTTATCTATCAACACCGATGGTCAGAAGCGGCGTAGCTGCTTCGCACGTTCAACTGTGTCCTCGAAACCTTTTTCGAGAGAGCTCAACTGTGCTCCGGCATGTCCGGTTGCATCGACAGAGCAGCAGGTGCTTCCGCCGTGTTTATTGGCGGCCGGCATCCAGCCGGGCCTGTAGCTCAGTTGGTTAGAGCGCACCCCTGATAAGGGTGAGGTCGGTAGTTCGAATCTACCCAGGCCCACCACCTTTATCTCCGTGTCTAGTTTTGGTAAACTGACACATGTCGGGGCTGTAGCTCAGTTGGGAGAGCACCTGCTTTGCAAGCAGGGGGTCAACGGTTCGATCCCGTTCAGCTCCACCAAGCATCTCGATCTTGTTTCAAAGCCTCTGCTTGAGGCTGAATCTCTGCGCTTCGGATCTTGCATCTGAATGTTCCCTGCGCAGAGTTTGAGCCTTGAGCAGCGATGCTCAAGCCGCCTGAGGGCGCGACGGTGGCACTATGCCGCTTATGATTTTTGACAACTGAATAGATTGGGTAAATATAACTACAAGGCTGAGCAGTTCAGCTCCGGGTTTTCTCTGGAGCGAACTGAATATCAGTGTTGAGTGTCTTTAGAATATTTGAGCAGTTGTGCAGGATGTTTATGCATGATTGCCAGGCGGACTAAATGACGTAGGTTTCTCTGCGGATCTAGCGGTGGTTTCGCTGGTGCGTGTGAGTAAATTCTATGGACAAGCTACTAAGGGCGCACGGTGGATGCCTTGGCAGAAACAGGCGATGAAGGACGTGGCAAGCTGCGATAAGCTTCGGGGAGCCGCACACAGGCGTTGATCCGGAGATTTCCGAATGGGGAAACCCACCATGGCAATCCCATGGTATGTCCCGCTGAATACATAGGCGGGAACAAGCGAACGGAGGGAAGTGAACCATCTCAGTACCTCCAGGAAGAGAAAGAAACCTCGATTCCGAAAGTAGTGGCGAGCGAAATCGGAACAGCCCAAACCCGTTGCATTTCGGTGCAGTGGGGGTTGTAGGGCCTGCGACAGTAGAGTTACCAATCCCGTCGATAGCCGAAGTCTCTGGAAAGGGACTCCAAAGAGCGTGACAGACGCGTAGGCGAAATTGATCGGGACTCGAAGCAGGTACCTGAGTAAGGCGGGGCACGAGAAACCCTGCTTGAATCCACGGGGACCATCCCGTAAGGCTAAATACTCGTTTCTGACCGATAGTGAACCAGTACCGTGAGGGAAAGGCGAAAAGCACCCCATTGAGGGGAGTGAAAAGTACCTGAAACCGTGTGCCTACAAGCAGTGGGAGGACTATGCCCGTAAGGGAATGTCTGACCGCGTGCCTATTGCATAATGAGCCGGCTAGTTATTCTTGTCAGCAAGGTTAAGCGTGAGCGAGCCGCAGCGAAAGCGAGTCTGAATAGGGCGATAAGTTGGCAGGAATAGACGCGAAGCGGGATGATCTACCCTTGGCCAGGTTGAAGGTGGGGTAACACCCACTGGAGGACCGAACCGGTGTTTGTTGAAAAAAGCTCGGATGAGCTGAGGGTAGGGGTGAAAGGCTAATCAAATTCCGTGATAGCTCGTTCTCTCCGAAATAGCTTTAGGGCTAGCGTCGGGTGATTTGGATCGGTGGTAGAGAAATGGATAGACTAGGGGGCTTTCCGGCTTACTGAATCTAATCAAACTTCGAATGCCGATCACAACCAGCCCGGCAGTCAGACTGTGGGGGCTAAGCTTCACAGTCGAGAGGAAAACAGTCCAGACCGCCTGCTAAGGTCCCAAAATTACAGTTAAGTGGGAAAGGAAGTCGGAACGCTCAGACAGCCAGGAGGTTGGCTTAGAAGCAGCCATCCTTTAAAGAAAGCGTAATAGCTCACTGGTCAAGCGGTCCGGTGCCGACAATACAACGGGGCTAAAACTGTATACCGAAGCAGCGGATGTCCGAAAGGACGTGGTAGGAGAGCATTCTCAAGGCGATGAAGTCAGACTGGGAAGACTGATGGAGCGTTGAGAAGAGACCCTGCCGGCATAAGTAGCGATAATGAAGGTGAGAACCCTTCACGCCGAAAGTCTAAGGTTTCCTGAGGAAGGTTAATCCGCTCAGGGTTAGGCGGTCCCTAAGCTGAGGCCGAGAGGCGTAAGCGATGGAAATCCGGTTAATATTCCGGACCTCCCAAGATCTCGTTATTACGATGGGGTGACGCAGAAGGATAAGCAGGACCCTCTATGGCTATGGGGTTCGATACGCGAAAGCTGGTTTCTCTAGGTAAATCCGGAGGAGCTTAACAGTGAGGCGTAGAGCAGTAAGCCGTATGGCTGAAAGCTGCTGAGTTCATGCTGCCAAGAAAAACCTCTAAGGAGAGGGATTGGGAACCGTACCACAAACCGACACAGGTAGACGAGGAGAATATCCAAAGGCGCTCGAGTGAAAGCTTGTTAAGGAACTCGGCAAATTAGACCCGTAACTTCGGGAGAAGGGTCGCCACTTCGGGTGCATAGCCCAGAGTGGCCGCAGTGAAACGCGTACGGCGACTGTTTAACAAAAACACAGGTCTCTGCAAAGTCTAAAACGACGTATAGGGGCTGACTCCTGCCCGGTGCCGGAAGGTTAAAGGGAGAGGTTAGGGCGCAAGCTCGAAGCTTTGAACTGAAGCCCCGGTGAACGGCGGCCGTAACTATAACGGTCCTAAGGTAGCGAAATTCCTTGTCGGGTAAGTTCCGACCTGCACGAATGGAGTAACGATCGTACGACTGTCTTAACGAGTTGCTCGGCGAACTTGTAGTACCGGTGAAGATGCCGGTTACCCGCAGCTAGACGAAAAGACCCCGTGCACCTTTACTATACTTTTACTATGAGTTACGGCTCTTGCTGCGCAGGATAGGTGGGAGGCTTTGAGACCGGGCTTTTGGGCTCGGTGGAGCCAACGGTGAGATACCACCCTGCGAGTGTTGTGATTCTAACCTCCTCCCGTGATCCGGGAGAGGAACATAGTAAGACGGGTAGTTTGACTGGGGCGGTCGCCTCCTAAATTGTAACGGAGGCGCGCGAAGCTACACTCAGGTCGTTTGGAAATCGACCGTCGAGTGCAAAGGCATAAGTGTGGTTAACTGCTAGACCTACAAGTCGAGCAGATGCGAAAGCAGGCCTTAGTGATCCGGTGGTTCTGTATGGAAGGGCCATCGCTCAACGGATAAAAGGTACGCCGGGGATAACAGGCTGATCGGAGCCAAGAGTTCATATCGACGCTCCGGTTTGGCACCTCGATGTCGGCTCATCGCATCCTGGAGCTGTAGAAGGTTCCAAGGGTTAGGCTGTTCGCCTATTAAAGCGGTACGTGAGCTGGGTTCAGAACGTCGCGAGACAGTTCGGTCTCTATCTGCTGTGGGCGTAGGAGATTTGAAGAGGGCTGTCCTTAGTACGAGAGGACCGGGATGGACGAACCTCTTGTGTTCCAGTTGTCCTGCCAAGGGCACGGCTGGGTAGCGAAGTTCGGTTGTGATAACCGCTGAATGCATATAAGCGGGAAGCACGCTCTAAGATGAGATCTCCCAACCCGTAAGGGAAAAGAAGGGCCCAGGAAGACGACCTGGTTGATAGGCTGGAGGTTGAAGCGCAGTAATGCGTGTAGCTTACCAGTACTAATCGCCCGTTCGGCTTGTCCATAGAATTTACTCTGCGCAGCGTTGGTCTGCTGCTCTGAGGATTTCTCAACACAAGCCTGGTAGTTATAAAAAACGCAAGGTAATGTGTCTACTCAATCTATTCAGTTGTGAAGGATCGCTAGGCGGTCGTTCTAAAGTTTGCCGGTGAGTTTTCCGCGAGGGTCACACCCGTTCCCATCCCGAACACGGAAGTTAAGCCTCGTCGGGCCGATGGTACTGCACGCGTAAGTGTGTGGGAGATTAGGTGATCGCCGGCATAATCTGGAAGGGCCCCACCACACGGTGGGGCCCTTTTGCTTTTGCGGTGGGGCGGGGGTTGATCTCTGGAAGAGATGATGCAGCCTGGGTCTGAAGAGATCGCCTCGAGCGGTCGTAGCCGGTTGCTTGTGCTCGTTCTGCTGGCGGTTGCGTTCGAGGGAGATGGGCTCTGGATGGGGCCGCTGCGTTCTGGCCGACAGGTGGTGTTGACCCTGGGCGGCCTTGGCTTCCTGTGGGTTTTATTGCTTTTGATAGGGGACAGCGCCGAAGAGAGTAGGCTGGCTCTGCGGTGGCCAGCTTTCCTGTGGGCCAGCTCACGGCGGGCGAGCAAAGCTGCGGCGAGAAGTGGCTTGCGGGCGAAGCTCTGTCTGCTTGCAGCGCTTGAGGTCTGTAGTGGTCTGTTGTTTGTGGCGGCCGCACACCACTATGCGCTGGAGGGTTATCGTCTTCGTCCGGTCGCCGTGATGCTTTGCTTTGGGGCGCCGGCAGCTTTGTTTCTGGTGGGGGCGTTCTCGAGACGTCGGCCAGGGGCGAGGTTTGTTGTGGGGGTGGTTGGCCTGGCGCTAACCTCTGTGTTTTTGCTCGCGATCTCGAGCTGCCCGCTTAGTGTCGAGCGCTCCGATATGTTGCCGTTGATCGAGGCGGCAGACACTGCTGCGGTTCACGGGCAGAATCCGTACCATCTTTATCGGTTTGCGACGGAGTCTGTGGTGCTGACCTATCTTCCGGGGACCTGGGCGGCGTTTTTGCCTGCCGGCTTGTTCGGTGTGGATCCGCGGTGGGTGACGCTGGCGTGCGATCTTTTGCTGCTCGTGCTGATCTATCGCGGGGTGAAGCGGGAGTTCCGGCTTGGGGCAGCGCTGATTCTGGGTGTGTTCTTATGTTCGCCCTACCTGCAGTATCGGCATGAGCTGTACACGGTGCCGCACTGGCTATGTCTGACGGCGAGTCTGTTGCTGATGGGCCGTGGGAGGCTGGGATGGAGCGCGTTCTGGATGGGTGTGAGTATCGGCATGTCGCAGTTTAGTTGGGTGGTGTTTCCGTTTTTCCTGCTTTTCTGGTGGCAGAGGCATGGAGCGCGCGCGTTCTGGCGAGCGGTGGGGGTCTCGGTCGCGACCGCGGCTGTGCTCCTGCTGCCGTTCCTGCTGCTCTCTCCGGGGAGCTTTTTGTATGGGACGATCGGCCATTGGGAGGGCCAGGCGGTGAGCGCGCGTGTGATCAATCTGTCGTATGCGGCGGCGGCGGTGGTGGGGAGCGGGCGTCTCGTTATCGTGCAGGCGATTGTGGTTGGTGGGTGGCTCGCATACAGCATGGCAAGGCGGAGATGCGGCACAGCGACGCGGTGTCTCCGACAGATGTGTGTGGCGCTTACGATGTTTGTTTTGTTGAACGTCTTGGTGTGGGGGTATTTTTTCCTGCTGATTGGCTTGTTGCTGCTGCTGTACACATTTTCGGCGGAGGGATGGCTGGTGGGGGAAGATGAGGCGGCTTTCATCCGTACACCGCAGGTCGGTTGAGTTAGTTGTCGTGATCCGTGGATCGTGCGGCCTCGCGTGCGGCCTGGGCTGCTTCTTTTGCGGCCTGGCGTGCTTCGCGTGCGGCCTGGCGAATCTGTTCCTTTGAGTCCTTGATCTCTGCCGCGCTTTCGCGTGTGGCTTGTTTTGCGTCCTGGGCGGCTTGCCGGGTCACTTGCCGGATCTCTTCGCGATCTTGGCGCGAGAGGCCTGTTGCCGGATGGAGATCGGGCGACTCGGGCGAGTGCGGCGGCATGGGGGGAAGCGGCGCCAGGGGAGCGATGGATGCTTTGTGGAGCGAGATATCGCCCTGGCTGGCGTTGATGCGGATCAAGGGTCCGCCGGTTCCGCCGGCTCCGACGGTGCCGGCAAAGGACTTGTGATTGTTTGTATCGGCGGTTGCGAAGCTGAAGTCATTTTCGAGGTTGCCGTTGGTGGTTTGCGCCTCGACGGAGAAGCCGGCGTCCTTTGGAACGGTGATGTCGACCGAGCCGTTGCGGTTTTCGACGGTGACGTTGC
This sequence comes from Acidobacteriaceae bacterium, assembly GCA_965277145.1. Lineage (GTDB taxonomy): Bacteria > Acidobacteriota > Terriglobia > Terriglobales > Acidobacteriaceae > Edaphobacter. The sequence continues at coordinate 2,902,874 of OZ255717.1, read as the reverse complement.
CGAGCGGGGGTGCGCTGGTGAGGTCGATGGAGCCATTGCGGTTGGTGACGGAGAGGTCGCCGGAGATGCGGTCGAGCTTGATGTTGCGATTGCGGGTGTTGATGACGACGGGGCCGGCGGCCTGATCGGCGGAGAGGTCGGCGTTGGGGCTGATCTCGACTTCGCCGTCGAGGCGCGCGAGCTCAAAGGCGGTGCGGCTGGTGCGGAACTTGACCGCCTCCCGGATGCGTTCGAGGTGGGTGGTGCCGAAGAACTCGCCGGTGAGCTGGACGGGGCCGCTGATGTCGGAGATGGTGAGATCGTTCGCGTGGCCTTCGACGGTGAGCGGACCGGTGACGGCGTGCGCGGAGACGGAGGAGCCTCCGTTGTTGACGTGGAGGTTGACTTTGCCGTCGATGGTTCCCACCTCGACGTCGCCGTGGTTGGCCGTGATGGTGACGGGACCGGTGAGGGAGTTGACGCGCACGTCGCCGTGGTTGCAGTTGACAATGAGGCTGAGCGCGGCCGGCACGGTGACGGAGAGGTCGGCGTGCGCACCGTCGAGGGCGGGCACGGTTACGGTGGTGCTGTCGGCGGTTGAGGAGAGACGGGGTGTGAGCTGGGCGGAGCGGCTGTCGGCCTCGCGATCGGTCCGGCTGTACACCTCTTTGTGGGCGGTGACGTGGATCTGGTGGTCGTCGCTGGTGCCGGTGACGGTGACGTCGCCGTGCGGATTGTCGATGGTGAGCGTGCTGTTTGCGGCAAAGGGGACGGAGGTGACGACTTCACTTTCGTGCTTGTCGCCGAGGAACTGGTCGAGATCTTCCTGATTGAAGAGGTGTCCGAAGGCTCCGTGCCGGGGGCTGTGGACGCCGCTGAGGATGATTCCGAGGAGGACGAGCGGAAGGATGAGGAAGGTGACGCCGCCGAGGGTACGGCGTGGGTAGGGCGCACCGGCGGGGTCGTGGCGATGGAGCAGGAGGTCGAAGGCCCACTCGGCGACGAGGAGGACGCCGACGAAGATGAGGAGCAGGGGCCACCAGCGACCGTACCAGTCCCAGACCTGCGGGTGGGTGAGGTGGCCGGTCTGGATGAGCAGAAAGACGACGCCGACGAGGATGACCAGGAGTGGACCGACGAGGGAGCCGCGGCGCGCACCCCGGAGCTGCAGGCGGTAGGCGTCACGTTGAGCGCGGAAGATGTCTCGCTGCATGCGGGCCTGATCTTTGAGGACGCGGCGCTGGTAGCGCCAGTCGCCTCTGGGGGGCGGCGGGTACTGCGGTGGGTAGCTTGCCATGTCAGGCCTCCCGAGGGCGTTCGGTGGGGGTGTCGGTCGGTGCGACGGTGGCGTTTGCAGCGGGGTAGGCCGGCGGAACCGAGGTTGCGGGGGTCGCGTACGGGCTGCCGAGCGGAGAGAGAGGGGCGAAGAAGGCGGTTCGTCGCAGCATGGTCATGACGCCGGCGAGGATGATGAAGAGCGGCCAGCTGCGATCCCAGCCGAGGATGTGGAAGTCGGCGAGGAAGTAGAGGATGCCGACGAGGACGATCCAGACGGGACCGCGCAGGGCACAGAGCAGACGCAGGCGATAGGTTGAGCTGCCGTCGTCGGCGAGGCTTTGGCCGGCGGTGGTCATGCGGCGGACAAAGAGCCAGACGCCCAGGCCGATGATGACGAGCGGAACGAGGTGCTGGACGGGGAAGCCCTGAAAGATGCCGAGATTGCCGATGAGAAAGACGGTGCCGAGGGCAATGAGGACGATCGCAAGCGCGGGGAAGCGGGCGGCGCCGGGGAGGTTGGGGCCGAGGTCGGCCGGCAGCGTCGAGGCGGCGTACGGCGGTGCAGGCGGTGGGGTGAAAGGCGTTTCGGGATAGCTGCCGAAGGTGGTTCGCGGCGCCTCCCAGACGCTTGCGACTGGAGTGCGTGGACCGGTCTCGGGGGCTCCGGTGAACGCGGCCGGGTTTGGGGAGGAAGTGTAGGTGGCGGGGTCGGCGGAGGGGTTCGGGGGGTAGGTGGAGGCGGCCGTGCCCGGGGCGGCCGGAGATGGTGTCGACCAGCCTCTGCCGAAGCCCATGCGTTCGCCGATGTCGTTGAGGCCGAAGGGATTGGGCAGGGGGAGGCCGTCGCGGCGAGCACGCGCGGTCTGGTAGGCGTCGAAGACCTGGTAGCAGATCCAGCCCGTGACCAGGATGCCGAGGACGTTGGCCTGGTTGGCGAGGCTGACGAGCACGGTAAAGATGACGAGGTGGACGATTCCTTTGGCGTATTGGCCGTTGTACATCGCGCCGACGCCGGGGATAAGGCCGAGAAGCGCGGCGAGACCTGGGTTGGGGGCGCCGGGCAGCGGCAGGGATGAGGGGTAGGCGTAGGGAGCGGCTCCCGGGATGGAGGTTGGCGACGGGCCGACGGCGGCGGCGGCGAGGCGGTCGGCGAGGCAGGGCTCGCAGAAGATGGCCTGGCCGACGACGCGGCGATCTTGGGCGCCCAGGGGCTTGCCGCAGTTCTGGCAGAAGACGACGCGGTTGGGATCGGGACGGGACGGATCGGGCGGATGCGGGGTGTTCATGCGAGATCTCCTCTCTCCTTTGGCGCTGGGGCGGATGCGGTCCGATGGGGCGCCGGGGGCGGGTTATGGGCGGGAAACGGGGCCGGAAGAGGGACGGGCAGGTTGGCCAGGGCCAGGATGCCGGGGACTTGCGATGTGCGGTCGATCTTTCGGCCGGCGGAATTGTTGGGAGCAGTCTCGCGGCGGCGGCTGGTTCCGGGGCTCGGCGCGGGATGGTCCTGCTTGCCGGGCTTGGTTTGAGGTTTGTCTTGGGGACCATCTTCCGGGCGGATGTCTGGTGGTTGGGTCGGCGTCGGGCTGTCGTCCGCGGAGGAGCGCTGGAGATCGTGGACGCGGGACTCGAGCTCGTAGACCACGCGGAGGTTGTCGTAGTAGCGCGCGACGTGGGCGTCGGCGGCGTAGAAGCTGCGTTTGAGGTTGGAGGGCCGGAGCTCGCTCGCTCGGAGCTGGTTGAGGTGGATGCCGGTTACGTCGAGGGTGAGAGCGACGGAGAAGAAGGCCATGGCGGCCGTCATGGCCAGTCGCGGCTGGAGGACGGTGTGCCTCCCGGATTGTTTCCAGGATTCGTTCCAGGATTGTTTCCAGGAGCGCAGAGGTTGCAGACCGGCGGCGACGCGGGCGCGGAAGGGAAGCACATTTGCTGACGGACGGAGCGTTGAGATGGGGAGGTCAGCGCCGATGCCTGTGGGCAGGTTGGCGAGGAGGCTGGGTTGATCGGCGAAGGCGGTGTCAGCGGCAAACGTGGCGGCAGGAGGTGCGCTGGTTTGGATGCTGGTTTGGGCGCTGGTTTGGACGCTGGTTTGGGCCAGGCTGGTTTGGGCGAGGATGCGGGAGACCATGTCGCGTGGGGGCTCGGGTGCATGGGACTTCAGCATCTCCAGCCAGGCGGCGCCGCGACGAGCGTCGGCGAGCATGAGGCTGCAGCGGACGCAGGTGGCGATGTGGTCGTCGAAGTTTGCCTGGAGCTCGGGATCGAGGCTACCGTCGGCAGCGTCGGCCAGAAGCGCCTCGGTCTGGGCACAGGTCTGGGCACAGATTTGGGCATCTGCCGTCTTTTGCGGCCTTTGACTGTCAAATTCGTTATGTAAGTTGAACTTTGCCACGCTAAACCACCTGTCCTTCTGTACGTCCGAGAAGCTTTGCAAGTTCCCCGCGGCCGCGGCTGATGCGGCTTTTTACGGTGCCCTCGGGGATGCGAAGGACCTCGGCGATCTCCTTGTAGTCCATGTCCTGGAGGTCGCGGAGGATGACGGCTTCGCGGAGCTCGGGCGAGATCTGTTGGAGCGCTGCCTGGATGCGAACGCGCAGCTCGAGGCCTGCGACGTGGTCGACCTGCGATGGTCCGGGGTCACGAAGCTGATCTTCGATCGAGGGGCCATCGGTCTCGGGGTCGGAGCCGGCGTGGATCGAGTCGGTGGCCCGATCGAGACGCGTGCGGCGGAAGTGGTCGACCAGGAGGTTGCGGGTCATGGTCGTGATCCACGTGGGGAAGCTGCCGCGGCTCGCGTCGAAGCTGAGGAGGTTGCGGTAGACCTTCAGGAAGACGTCCTGGGTGAGGTCTTCGGCGTCGCCGGCGCACCCGGTGAAGCGGTAGCAGATGCTGTAGACGCGGCGGTGCTGCTGGGTGACGAGATCACACCAGGCCTCCTGGTCGCCACCGATGCATTGGCGCACCAGCCTGGTGAGTGTGTCCTGCTCGGCGATCTGTTCCGGCGTACGGACCAACGGTGTGTGCTCGTGCCTGCGGGATGGTGCAAGTGTACCGCCGGGATCCGAGCGTCCGGGGCTGGACGGCACGGGATTGGACGGCACGGGCGACTCGCGGGCGAGCGCCGGCCGAGCCTGGGGCCGGCCAAGTGCTGGATCGGTCAGAAATCCCATGTGGAGGACGCCCATGTGCGTCTGTACGCACGCGGGACCTGCGATGTTCCGCTGGCGTTGCGACGCTGTTCCGCGCTGAGAGCGATGGCCGGAGTTCTGGGCCCGCTCTACTTCGGGGCTGCGGGAACCACGCCGCAGGCGATCCGATTGCCGGCAGCTCCGCTGGGGTCGGTCTTCATGTCGTCCGGCTTTTCGTGCACCATGACGGCGGTCCCGTAGATGGCGTTTGGGGCGCCGGGGGTGAGCGAGAGGTAGTCGACCTTGAAGGTCGCCTCGCCCGTGTGCTGCTCGCCGATGGTGACGTTTTCCGGGAGATCGCCGTTGTGGTGTCCGGCGGGGTTGAGTTTGCCGTGCTGCTTGCCGTCTGGATTGAAGTGAGGGCCGGCGGTCTTGAAGTCAGGCGCATCGCAGACGCCGTTCTGGTGGAGGTGGACGGCGTGATCGCCGATGGGCAGATTTTTGAGTTTGAGCTTGATGACGAGGTGGTCCTTGTTCTCCGTGAAGGTGGCGGTGCCGGCGTCCTGGCCCTGGCTGGTCTGGAGCGGGACGGTGACGGTCTCCTTCGGTTTGGCGAAAGCTGGGAGCGCGAGCAAGAGGACGAGCGGGAGCGAACGACGGTGCATGGGGATCTCCTGAGGGTCAGAGAGAGGATACGCTAGGCGTTGCTCTGGCTTTGTTCTGGCGCTGCTTGGGCTCTGCGTTGGCGCTGCTGGATCGGCTTTGGCGATCGCTATTTCAGGAGTTCGCCGCCCGGCTCGGGTGTGCGTGGGGGTGGCTGCCAGAGTTCGAGGCGGTTGCCTTCGGGGTCGACGATCCAGGCGAAGCGGCCGAAGGGGGAGTCGTCGCGATGGGGGACGATCTGGACGCCGGCGGCGGCGAGCTTGGATAGGAGGGCCTCTAGATCGTCGACGCGGTAGTTGATCATCGCGGCTTGCGGGCCGTCAGGGCGGTTTGGGCCGAAGTAGTCCGTGTCGGCGGGGAAGGTGGACCAGGCGGTCGTGCCGGTGCCGGCGGGGATCTCATCGGACCAGGCGAACTTGACGCCGCCCCACTTGCTGAGCGGGAGGCCGAGATGCTCGGCGTACCAGGCTGCGAGCGCTTTGGGGTCGCGCGCTCGGAGAAAGACGCCGCCGATGCCGGTGACACGTGCCATTGCTGTGCTCCTCCTTAGAGCTTTGCGATCTTTTAGAGTTTTTCGACGTAGACCGCTGTGCCGTATGCCAGGACCTCGGTGACGCCCTGCATGAGTTCGTTGGCGTCGTAGCGCGCGCCGATGATGGCGTTCGCGCCGTGAGCGGCGGCGTGCTCCATCATGAGGCCGAAGGCGTCGCGCCGGGTTTTTTCGCAGAGTTCGCTGAAGAGTGTGATGTTGCCGCCGACGATGGTCTGCAGGCTGGCGCCGATGGTGCCGAAGATGTTGCGCGAGCGCACGACGATGCCGCGGACGACACCGTAGTTGCGCACGATGCGATGGCCGGGGAGTTCAAAGGCGGTGGTGACGAAGGCGGGGTCGAAGAGGGGTTGCGGCGGCGGGGGTGGCAGGGCGGACATAGGCGGACGACCTCGCGGCCATTCTCGCATAGGTGGGAGAGCCGGGCTATGGCTGCGATGTTGTATGCGCTGGGGTCTCGGTTCTGTCGGAGGCTCCGAAGCTCCGAAGCGAAGCCACGAGCTGTGTGACGGCTCCGGAGCGGATCGCTTCTGAGGCCAGCCGGACGCCCTCACGGAGATCGTCGGCGAGGCCGGCGGTGAGGAGGACGGCGGCTGCGTTCAGGAGGACGACGTCGCGGGGCGGTCCGGGCTCCCCGCGGAAGATGCCGGCGAGGATAGCGGCGTTGGTCTGGGCGTTGCCGCCGGCGAGTGTGCTGAGCGGTGCGGTGCTGAGGCCGGCGTCTTCCGGCCGGAGCGTGGAGGTGCGGACTGCCTGTCCGCGCACCTCGGCGATGTGGCTTTCGCCGCTGATCGAGAGCTCATCGAGCCCGGGACGGAGGGCATCGCCGGTCTCGCCGTGGACGACAAGGGCTCGGTCGGATCCCAGGCGAACGAGGGTTTGGGCGACGAGAGGAACGAGGCTTTTTGAGTAGACGCCCATGACCTGCCGCCGGGCCCCGGCTGGGTTGGCTAGCGGACCGGTGACGTTGAAGATGGTTCGGACGGAGATCGCACGACGGACCGGAAGGACGGACCGTACCGCCGGATGGAAGGCGGCGGCGGCGAGAAAGGCGAAGCGATGGGTGCGCAGAGAAGCGGCGGCCTGCTCGGGCGAGAGGTCGATGGGGACGCCGAGGGCTTCGAGCACGTCGGCTGAACCGCAGATGGAGGTGACGGCGCGATTGCCGTGTTTGGCGACGGTGGCTCCGGCGGCGGCTGCGACCAGAGCCGCGGCGGTCGAGATGTTGAAGGTTCCGCTCGCGTCCCCGCCGGTGCCGCAGGTGTCGATCAGGCCGGAGCGCTCGGCGTCGGTGAGCGGAAGTGGGGTGACGGTCTCGCGCATGGCCTGGGCAAAGCCGGCGATCTCTTCGGCGCGTTCGCCGCGGGCAGCCAGAGCTCCGAGCAGGGCCGCGATCTCAAGGTCGGCGACGGTGCCGGAGAGGATCTGCCGCATTACGTCGCGGGCTTCCGGTTCCGAGAGCGTTTCGCGCGCTTCCAGGACGCGCTTGAGTGTGGTGTGGAGCGACGGGAGCGAGGGGAGCGACATCACTTTTGAGAGGGTAGCAGGGAGTCGCTGGGTTGACGCGATTGAGCTTGCGCCGGGGCCGCATGTTTGTCGACACGGCTCCGGCTCCGCTACACTTCAGGCGCGGGTGGAGCGGAGACGAGACCGATGAAGATTCACGAGTATCAGGCCAAGGAGATTCTTCGAAAGTACGGTGTGCCGGTTCCGGCGGGCGAGATGGTGACCGATCTTGAGCAGGCCGATGTTGAGGCGAAGCGGCTATTCAGCGCGGGAAACGCGGCCGTGGTGGTGAAGGCGCAGATCCACGCGGGGGGACGGGGCAAGGGTGGCGGCGTGAAGGTGGCGCGATCGCTGGCCGATGCCGACGCGGCGGCCAAGGCGATCCTCGGGATGCAGCTGGTGACGCACCAGACGGGGCCGGCGGGGCAGAAGGTGGCGCGGCTCTTGATCGAGGAGGCGAGCCAGATCGAGCGCGAGCTCTACCTTGGGGTTGTGCTCGATCGCGCGACGGCGAAGCTGGTGTTTATGGCGTCGCAGGCCGGCGGCATGGAGATCGAGGAGGTCGCGGCCAAGGACCCGGAGGCGATCTACAAGGAGTTCATCGATCCGGCGATCGGGTTTCAGCCGTTTCAGGCGCGGTCGCTTGCGTTCAAGCTTGGGTTGAAGCCGACGCAGATCAATCAAGCGGTCAGTTTTATGACGGGGCTGTACAAGGCGTTTGTCGAGACGGACGCGACCTTGATGGAGATCAACCCGTTTATCACGACGAAGGACGACAAGCTGCTGGCGCTTGATTGCAAGATCAACTTCGACGACAATGCCATGTTTCGGCACAAGGATTTGAAGGAGCTGCGCGATCTGGCGGAGGAGGATCCGCTGGAGGTGGAGGCGTCGAAGTATGCGCTGAACTACATCAAGCTGGACGGCGACATCGCCTGCATGGTGAACGGCGCGGGCCTGGCGATGGCGACGATGGACATCATCGAGTATGCGGGCGGACGCGCGGCGAATTTTCTCGATGTGGGTGGCGGAGCGAATCAGCAGCAGATCGAGAACGCGTTTGAGATCTTGTTGAGCGACCCAAATGTGAAGGCGATCTTTATCAATATTTTTGGCGGGATTTTGCGTGTGGACACGTTGGCGAACGGGGTTGTCGCCGCCACCAAGAAGCTCAACGTGCAGCTGCCGATCATCTTGCGGCTTGAAGGCACCAACGTGGAAGAAGGGCGCAAGATTCTCGCGGAGTCGGGGTTCAATTTTCAGGTCGGCTCGACGATGAAGGAGGCGGCGGATCTGGCGGTTGCGGCGGCGAAAAGCTAGGGAACAGGGAACAGGGAACAGCAAAGCAGGGAACAGGGAACAGGGAACAGTAAGCAGGGAACAGGGAACAGTAAGCAGGGAGCAGGGAACAGGGAACAGGGAACAGGGAACAGGGAACAGTAAGCAGGGAGCAGGGAACAGCAGGGAACAGTAAGCAGGGAACAGGGAACAGTAAGCAGGGAACAGGGAACAGGGAACAGTAAGCAGGGAACAGCAGGGAATAGGGGACGGATTTGTGGGTGCGTCGTTTCGGGATCTGATCGTCTGGCAAAGGTCGATTCAGATGAGTGTCTCTCTTTACAAGCTAACCTCTGGATATCCTCGCGAGGAGTTATATGGTTTAGTCAGTCAGCTTCGGCGAGCTGGAGTCTCAGTGGCAAGTAACATCGCGGAAGGGTATGGCCGCGGGTCGACGGGAGAATACAAGCAATTTCTCGGTATGGCACGCGGTTCCAATATGGAAGTGCAAACGCAGTTGGTGATCTCAAGAGAGCTTGGCTATGGGGATACAGACACGCTGGACCACACAGAAGCTTTGTCGCACGAAGTAGGGAAGATGCTCGTCTCCCTCATGGACAAGCTCTGATGCGGACTCTGTTTCTGTTCCCTGTCCTCTGTTCCCTGTTCCCTCTGCTCAGGAGAGAATCATGTCCGTCTTAGTCGACAAAAACACACGCCTGATTGTGCAGGGCATTACGGGCCGCGAAGGCACGTTTCACGCGAAGGGATGTGCGGAGTATGGGACCAATGTGGTCGGCGGCGTCACGCCGGGCAAGGGTGGAACGACGCATGAGGGATGGCCGGTGTTTGACACCGTGGAGCAGGCGGTGCGGGAGACGGGCGCGAATGTTTCGATGATCTTTGTTCCGCCGCCGTTTGCCGCGGATGCGATTCTCGAGGCGACGGCGGCCGGTGTTCCGCTGGTGGTGTGTATCACGGAGGGGATACCGACGCTCGACATGGTGCGGGCGTGGGAGTTTGTGCGGCAGTCGGCCTCGCGGCTGATTGGGCCGAACTGTCCGGGCGTCATCTCGCCGGGCAAGGCGAAGGTCGGCATCATGCCGGGACGCATTCACAAGGAGGGCTCGGTCGGGATCGTGTCGAAGTCGGGCACGCTTACGTACGAGGCCGTGTATCAGTTGACGACGCGGGGTATTGGGCAATCGACCGCGATCGGTATCGGCGGCGATCCGATCATCGGCACGACGCACATCGATGCGTTGAAGCTGCTTGAATCGGACCCGCAGACCGAGGCGATCATCATGATCGGCGAGATCGGCGGCTCGGCCGAGGAGGCTGCGGCAAGGTACATCAAGGACCACGTCACCAAGCCGGTCGTCGGATTTATCGCGGGGCAGACGGCGCCGCCGGGCCGCCGCATGGGCCACGCGGGCGCCATCATCTCGGGTGGAGAAGGCACGGCTGCCGAGAAGATGAAGGCGATGGAGGCTGCCGGGATTCACGTGGTGAAGTCGCCTGCCGATATTGGGGGAGCGATCGCGCGGGTGCTTGGCAAGGGATAGTTCGGGGTGTGACGCGTGACGCGAACACAACGCCGAGTACGGTTGTGCATCCGGTTGCTTCTACCGTTCCTGACCCTGGGAGGAGCCGGGAGCATCGCGGGACTCGTCTTCCGTGGACTTCCGTGGGAAAAGCGGATCGCCTCCCTTGAATCTCCTACAGGACGGTACCGCGTCGAGGTAGTCCGTTTCGAGAGCGCATCCGTTTGTGGCGAGGAGCGCAGTCTGGCTGTCCGGGTCCAGCGCCACACATCTTTTATCAAGACAGGCGAAGATTATCCCTTTTGCCTCAGGGGTAGAGGATCCATTCATCTCGCTTGGCGTGACGCTCATACTCTGATTGTCGGATGTAGCGGTTGCGGCGAATACGAGGTGACACAAACGAATTGGGGATCCCTGCACTACGCCTTCGACCTGGATCAACGTTAGCCTACCGCCGCTGCTGCCGGTAGAAGAAGCCTGCGGCGAGGAAGACCATTGCGAGCATGAAGGCCAGCTGTGCGTGGGGCCAGGCGCGGTAGTGGACGCTGACGAAGCCGTCGACCATCCAGGCCACGAAACCCGCAAACCAGATCCACGCGAGGCGCTGCATCGCCCTATTAGACCTCACCTGCGGGAAATAGAAAATCTCTGCCGAGGGTAGAGCTGACGTACTTCCGCCTACCAAGAAGTTGGGCCGGAGTTGTTCTAGAGGGGGCGAGTCCTCCAAATGGTGGAGGCGCTGTGTCTGCGTCGGTCAATAGAATGGCCGGACGATGCGAGTAGCTGAACGGGAACAGGTTGGGACGAGACAGCGCACTTTGGAGGCCGTGCTTTCGCTCCTGATTGCGTTTGGCGTGCTGGGGACGTTTTGGAGTCAGCAGCGGTATCCTGCGTTGCTGAAGAAGCTCCATGCGGGATCGTCGGTGCGGGTAAACGGAGCGATCTCGTTTGACACTCTTTTGCCGGTGACCGGGGCGATGCCGGCGCCGTCGCGGGTGGCTCGGACGGCGGCTAATTGGCTTTATACGAATCGTTTTGGGATGTACTTCGCTCTGCCGTTTGGAGCGGCTGTGATGACGTTTCTGTCGGGCGTTGCGGCGCCACGACGCTTTGCTTCGGCTTCGGCGAACATCTTGTGCGGTGCGGTTGCCGGAGCTCCGATGGGGGTTTGCACCAACTGCGCAACGCCGGTTGCGCAGAGTCTACTCGCGGGTGGCGCGAGTACGCGGCTGACGTTGGCTGCGATGATCAGCTCGCCGTCGTTCAATCCAGTTGTGGTCGCGATGGTGTTTGTTGTGTTTCCGCTTCCCCTGGCGCTTTTGCGGATTGCGGTCCCGGCGCTGCTTCTCTTGGCTTTGCCGCTGCTGGTGGCCGAGAACCGGCGGACGGCGGTTGGATTGCGGATGCCGGAGCCCATTGAGTTGATCTCCGTCCGGCTTTGGCGGTTTTTTCAGAGCTACTTCCGGAATCTCGGGCGTCTGACCCTGATGACGCTGCCGTGGATGCTGCTGGCAGCGCTGGCGGGGGCGCTGGCGGCGGAGCTGATTCCGCGTTACGGAACGCATCTGCCGGTGTCGGTGCTCGGCGTAGCTCTGGTTGCTGTGCTGGGAACGCTTTTGCCGGTGCCGATGGCGCTTGATGTTGCGCTCTCGTATGTGCTCTACCGGGCGGGCGTGCCGCTGCCATATGTGGCTGCGCTGCTATGCACGCTGGGGCCGGTCAGCATCTACTCGCTTTCGGCGTTGTCTCGGCAGCTTGGGCCGAAGCCGAGCTTGCGATTGGGCGGTGCGGTTGCGGCGTTGGGCTTGGTGGCAGGGTTGCTGCTGATGCCGCACTTGCTCCAATAGGGAAGCGGTCCGGGTCAGGGCGATTCGGGTCAGGGAGCCGCGATAGACTGGATGGGGAGACAACCGTTTCTCAGGAGAGACTGCTTTGCCACAACGCACCTTCAGCATCATCAAGCCGGACGCCGTTCGCAAGGGTTCGACTGGCGCCATCCTCGCGAAGATCGAAGAGGCCGGATTCAAGATTGTCGCTATCAAAAAGATTTCGATTTCGAAGGTGCAGGCCGAGGGCTTCTACTACGTCCATGCGGCGCGGCCTTTCTTCAACGATCTAACGACGTTTATGTCCGGCGGGCCGATCTTTCCGATGGTGCTGGAGAAGGAGAACGCGATCGCCGACTTGCGCAAGCTGATGGGCGCGACCAACCCGGCGAACGCCGAAGCGGGCACGATCCGCAAGCAGTTTGCGAGTTCGATTGAAGAGAACGCGATCCACGGGTCGGACGCCGAAGACACGGCAGCGTTTGAGATCGGCTACTTCTTTGCCGGGTACGAGCTGCAGTAGCGCCCCTATTTCTTGGTCTCGAAGAGCTTGAGATCGATGACGTCGCCCATGCTTTTGTAGCCCGCGTCCTTGGGGTGCAGGTGGTCGCCCGAATCGGCCGAGGCGTTGAAGACGGCCGGGTTGGACGGGTCGCGCGTCGCCTTGTCGAAGTCGATGAAGCCGTCGAGTTGATGGCTGGTGCGGACCCAGGTGTTGACGGCCTCCCGCATCGCCTCGCCCGCCGGTGAGGCGTAGCCCGCGCCCATGAACGGTGTGAGTGTCGCTCCGAAGACCTGGATGCCGTGGGTGTGGGCGCGCGCGGCCATTTCGCCGAGGCCGGCGATGAGATCGTCGGCGGTGACGACGTCGCGCGGGCCGGATGCAGCGCCTGGTCCCGATGCGGCGCCTGGTCCGGATGCGGCGCCGATGTCGTTGATGCCTTCGAGCAGGATGAGGTACTTGACGCCGGCCTGCGCGAGGACGTCGTGGTCGAAGCGCGCGAGAGCGTTTGGACCGTAGCCGTTGTGGAGGATGCGATTGCCGCCGATCCCTTCGTTCAGGACGCTGAGGTCGCGCGTCGCCTTGTGGCCGGCGAGCCTGCGCGCCAGGACGTCGGGCCAGCGGGCGTTAGCGTCGCGTGTGCTGTGTGCGCCGTCGGTGATGCTGTCGCCGAGGCAGACGACCGCGCCCGCGTTTGCAGCGGAGGTTTGGACGTCGATCTCGCGCAGGAATGGCCACGAGTAGACCGGCGTGGCGCCGGCCAACTTTGCGCTGCTGACTACGTTGCCTGGAGCCGCGAAGTTGGTCTGGTCGGCGAAGCTGTGGAGGGTCGCGCGGTAGATCGTCTGCGCGGGGATGAAGAGGCTGACGGCCACGTCCGCGAAGGCCGGAAGCTTCATGGCGACGGGGTCGCTGACGACGATGCCGCCGGGTGGGATGGTGACGGACGGGCGGCCGGCAAAGGTGAGCGCGTTTGCCGAAAACAGCGAGATGCCGCCGTCCTTGCCGCTGGCCAGAGCGACGTGCGCCGCGCCGATCAGGAGCGGATCTGTGCCGAATTCGTTGGACAACGATACCTGGACCAGAGCTCCGCCGAGCGAGACGTGCACGATCTCGCGGAAGGTGGTGTCCGCCCCTCCGAACTTGGGGTCGTTCTCGCCCGCGGCGACCGGCGCGGCGCCCCATGTGCCGACCCAGCGATCGGGCGGCGGTGTAGCTGCAGCGGCAAACGAACGGGCGAGCAGAAGCAGAGCGAGGAAGCAGACGGAGCGGCGCAGGGTATGGGGCAGGTCGCGGGGCATGGAGATGGTCCTTTGCGGATCGGTCGGATCGCCGATCTATCTTACCTTTCTTGTCGGTCGCTCGTGCCGTGAGGGGGCGTTCCCGACGGTCGCCCGCATCACGTATAGTGGCATTGCTGTGGCAAGTAGTGGCAAGTAGTGGCATGGCCGTGGCAAGGACAGGGAAGCCGAGGGCAACAGGACGGATGAACAAGCGAAGGGGTATTCTGCTGACCATGATGATGACGATAGGGACGATGGGAGCGCAGGGATCGGTCACAAAAGCCGCGTTTGGAACGACCACGGACGGCAAGGCGGTCGAGATCTACACGCTGAAGAGCAAAGAACTTGAGGTGCGCGTGATGACGTACGGCGCTCGCATCGTCTCGATCCAGGCGCCTGACAGCGCGGGCAAGGTCGCCGATGTTGTGCTCGGGCACGCCACCCTGGAGGGCTACATCGAGGATAAGAAGACCTACTTCGGATCGATCGTTGGGCGGTATGGGAACCGGATCGCGAAGGGGAAGTTCACGATCGATGGCCAGAGTTATCAGACGCCGCTCAACGACCATGGCATCAACACGCTGCACGGCGGCACGGTCGGCTTTGACCAGCGCGTCTGGACCGCGAATGAGATCCATGACGGCGTGGAGATGACGCTGGTCAGCAAGGATGGGGACCAGGGCTTTCCCGGCACGCTGACGGCGCACGTGCGCTATACCCTCTCCGGCGGCGCTCTGAAGCTCGACTACACCGAGACGACGGACAAGCCGACGGTGGTGAACCTGACCAACCACTCGTACTTCAACCTCGGCGGCGAGGGCTCCGGCACGATCCTGAATGAAGTGATGATGATCAACGCCGACCGATATACGCCGACGGACGCGGGTCTGATCCCGACCGGCGATTTGGCTCCAGTGGCGGGGACGCCGTTTGACTTTCGCAAGCCCACGCCGATCGGCGAGCGCATCCACGCGGAGAATGAGCAGCTGAAGATGGCCGGCGGATACGACCACAACTGGGTGCTGAACGGACCGGATGGCACGATGAAGCTGGCGGCGCGGGTGCATGATCCGAAGTCGGGACGGACGTTGACGGTCTCGACGACGCAGCCGGGGGTGCAGTTCTACACGGGCAACTTCCTGGACGGCACAATCACCGGTCCGGGCGGTCAGAAGTACGTCAGGAACTCCGCGTTTTGCCTGGAGACGCAGCACTTCCCGGACTCGCCCAACCACCCCGAGTTTCCGACCACGCGTCTGAATCCCGGCGAGACACGCCACAGCACGACGGTGTTTGCCTTCTCGACGGACAAGCAGTAAGCGCGACAGACGAGCACGCTGGCCGACCCGCGCTCGCCTTTTGTACATAGCAGGATTATGCCGCAGACGCACTTCGCCTTTGGGAGGCACGGACTTACGCTCGGGCTTCCGGATGGCCCTCGATACCACCTGCTCCAGAGTCGATCCGCGCGTCCGATCGCCGACGCTGGAGCGGCGATCGAGGCTGCTCTGGAGGCTCCGGTCAGCGGGCCGTCGATGCGCGAGCTTGCGGCTGGCCGGCGATCGGCGGCGATCTCGGTGTGCGACATCACGCGGCCCGCGCCGAATCGGCAGACGCTGCCGCCTATCCTGCGGCGACTGGGTGAGGCCGGCATCCCGCGCGAGGCTGTCACGATCTGCATTGCCACGGGGCTGCACCGACCGGCGACGACGGACGAGCTCTGCACGATCCTTGGACCGGAGATCGCTCGGACCTATCCGATCCTCAATCATGATGCGCGGGATCCGTCGGAGCATCGCTCGTTGGGAAGCACGGGCCGCGGCACGCCGGTGGCGATCGCCAAGCGCTTCCTGGACGCTGACCTTCACCTGACGCTCGGCTTGATCGAGCAGCACTTGATGCTGGGCTTCTCCGGCGGCCGAAAGCTGGTCGCTCCGGGGCTGGGGGCGGAAGCGACGATCAAGGCGATCCACTCGCCGCGTTTTATGCGCGAGCCGATGGCGACCGAGGGGTCGATTGCTGAGAACCCGCTTCATGCCGAGCTGCTCGAGATCGCCGCGATGGCGCGCCACGACTTCCTGCTCGATGTGACGCTGACGCAGGATCGCGAGATCTCGGGCGTCTTTGCCGGCGAGCCTACCGCCGCGCATGCGGCCGGCGTCGACTTTCTGCGCCGGACATCGCTTGAGCCGCTGGACCGTCTGGCGGATGTGGTGATCACCAGCGCCGCGGGATTTCCGCTCGACCTGACGTTCTACCAGGCAGTCAAGGGCGTCACGGCGGCGCAGCATCTGGTGAAGCCGGGCGGTCGCATTCTGCTGCTGGCGGCGTGCGCGGAGGGCGCCGGATCGCCCGAGTTCTCGGCGAAGCTGCGCAGCTTCGCGGGGTCGCGACAGATGCTGGACGAGATAGAGCAGGCGCCGGTCGAGGTGGACCAGTGGCAGATCGAGAAGCTGGCTCTGGCGGGCCTCAAGAATGAGCTCTTCTTCTACGTTCCTGGGGTCGGTCGCGACGGTCTCGGAAGCCTCGCCGAACGGAGCTACACGAGCCCCGAAGCCGCTGTGGCGGCCGTTCTGGATGGCCTCCCGGAGGGCGCGCACGTCGCTCTGGTTCCCGAGGGACCGTACGTCTTTGCGCGTGTGCGGTCGAGCTCCGCGTAGATTCTGCTGTGCTGTCTGCAAGCGCACGGGCTACGTTCGGGGTCGCCCGCCCGGGCCGGGATCTACCAGACCTTGCAGACCTCCTCTTTCACCATCGGCTGGCCGGCCTTGCAGCTGAAGGCGCGGGCGAACTCCGGCAGATTCACCACCACGCCGTTGATGCGCGCGGCGCCGGGCGAGTGCGGATCGGTGATCGCGTTCACCCGCAGGTTCTCCGGCCGGCTGTTCTCGCACGCCCACTGCGCCATCCCCACAAAGAACCGCTGCCCCGGTGTAAATCCGTCGCGATCCGGCAAGGTCTGACCGGCGATCTCCTTCTGCCAGGCGATGTAGGCGAGCAGCGTGCCACCGAGATCCGCGACATCTTCGCCGCTGGTCAGCTTTGAGTTGATGTGGATGTCGTCAACGACGGTGTACCCGGCGTACTGGTCGCGAACGCACTGGATGCGCTCCTCGAAGCGCTTCGCATCGTCCGCTGTCCACCAGTCTTTCAGGTTGCCCTTGGCGTCGAACTGTCGGCCCTCATCGTCGAAGCCGTGCGTCAGTTCGTGCCCGATCGTCGCTCCCGTGTTGCCGTAGTTCGGCGCGTCGTCGAGCTTTGGGTCGTAGAGCGGCGGCTGCAGGACACCGGCCGGAAAGTTGATGTCGCCCATCTGCGGGTTGAAGTACGCGTTCACCGTCGGCGGCGTCATGCCCCACTCGTTGCGATCGACGGGCTTGCCGACCTTGGCCCAATCGCGCGCGTCCTCAAAGGCGACGGAGCGCCGGACGTTGCCGAAGTAGTCTCCGGGCTGGATCGCGAGCGCCGAATAATCCCGCCACGTCTCGGGGTAGCCGATCTTGTTGCGGATGGCGTGCAGTTTGCGGAGCGCCTCGACCTTGGTGGAAGGGCTCATCCAGTCAAGACCGGCGATCTCCTGAGCCATCGCGGCTTCAATCTGCTCCGTCATTCGCTGCGTTTTGGCCTTGGTCTCGGCCGCAAAGGTGCGCCGGACAAACTCCTGCCCGAGCGCCTCGCCGAGGTAGCGATCGACCTGTCGCGTGCATCGCTTCCATCGTGGCGGCATGGACGGTACGCCGCGCAGGAACTTGCTGTAGAAGTCGAAGTTCGCCTGTTCGAACGGCTGTGCGAGCGACGGCGCCGCGGCGGTCGCAAGATGGAAGCGCAGATACGTCCGCAGATTGTCGAGGCTTTCGGTGGTCAGCTCCGTGTTCAGGGCTTTGAAGAACTCCGGCTGCGCGACGTTCAGAGTGGTTAGGGGAGCTATGCCCTGCGCCGCGAAGTAGGCCGGCCATGGGATGGCGGGGGCCAGGGCGGCGATCTGCTCCGGCGTCATCTTGTGGAAGGTCTTGTATGGATCGCGGCGTTCTACTCGGGTCAGCGATGCCTTGGCCAGCGCCGTCTCGATCCGCAGCACGGTCGCGGCGTCGGCTTGTGCCTGAGCCGCAGGCTCGCCGATCATGGCCAACATCTGCGCCACGTAAGCCTGGTACCGCTCGCGAATCTGCTGGCTGCGGGCGTCTGTCTTGACGTAGTAGTCACGATCGGGCAGACCGAGGCCGCCTGCGTTCACCGCGGCGATCATCACGTCGGAGTTTGACGCATCCTGCTCGGCGCCGGAGTTGAAGAAGTAGGTTCCCGGGTCCGTGTGATGGATGGAGCCGAGTGCGGCGATCAGCGCCGTCCGATCCGGAAGTGCTGCGATCCGCGCCAGCTCCGGCCGCAGCGGATCGAGACCGCGGCGATCGATTGCCGGTTGATCCATGCACGCCGCGAAATAGTCGCCGATCTTCGCCTGCACGACGGTGCGGGACTTCGGGTCGGATCGAGCGGCGTCCTCGAGGATGCCCCAGAGGAACTGCTGATTTTCGGTGCCGAGCTTGCTGTAGACGCTCCACGAGGCCTGGTCGGCCGGGATCGGATTGTTGCGCTGCCAACCGGCACACGCAAACCTGTAGAAGTCGACGCAAGGGTCGACGGTCCGGTCGAGACTGGAGAGGTCGAGGGACGGCGAGTAGGGCATCGCCTGCAGAGGGGATTCTGCGGTGGGAGCTCCGGTCGCCTGACCGAGCGCGCTGCTCAAGAGGCAACATCCGCCAAGGACGCCAAGGAGTAGCGACAGCAACGCCGGACGGACGGCCGGAAAGAGGGAGATTCGGGGGAGCAAAACAGGCATCGAGGATGGGTCTCCTGTGTCGAGACCCATCCTATACTGACGTACGGCCATGGGTGCCTGCGGGAGTGCGGAGGAGCTAGCGGCCGGGCGGCGCGGGGACCATGACGGCGCCAGGATCGACCTGCGGTATGCCGAAGTGTCCGGCGAGATGGAGCAGGTCGATGGGACGGAGGTCGCCGGCAATCTGGATCAGGTTCATCTCGCGCGCGCCCCGCGTGAGGACGGCGACGTCGTCGATATCGGTTCCGGAGAAGTGGAGCCAGAGATCGGTGAGCTGGGAGGTGGGCTGCGCGTTCGCTCCCGGGCTGCCACCTTTGCCGTTGACCAGGTGGTGCCAACCCGCGGCGTTGTAGGTCGCGACCAGGCCGCCAAAGGCCTCCGGCGCGTAGAAGGCCGGCCGTGGGAAGTGGTAGCTGTCGACGGTGATGGAGGTGATGGACGCGGCGACGCGGCGCGCGCTCGATCCCTCCGGTCCAAGCAGGCCTTGGGCGCTCTGGATCTGCGACCGGTCGAGCGTAAAGGACGTATGTGTGGCGGGCTGATCGGCCATCGATTCGAGTTGGTGGGGCACGCTCTGGACTGGTGGTGGCGGCGGACCGTACGACGGCTGCTGGGCGCACACGGCAAGCGGCGCGAAGAGGGCACAAGAGAGAAGGGCAGGGTGCAGGCGCATGTGGGGTCGGGCCTCCCACTCTTTTAGACACAACCGCGCGGAAGAAGTTACCCGAAGGCCTCTGAAACTGGGCTACTCGGGTCTCGGTCGAGGGAAGACGGATCGGAGCGGCCGGGATTACGAGCGAGGGACGTAGAACTCGCTCCGCTTGCGGCTGTAAAAGAAGTACACCACCAGACCTATAAGCAACCAGACAAAGAAGCGCAGCCATGTTTTGGCGGGCAGACCGGCCATCAGGAGGCCGCAAAAGAGGATCGACAGGGTCGGGATAACCGGACCAAATGGAACCCGAAAACCGCGCCTCCGGTCCGGCTCCAAATGCCGAAGCGCGATGACGCCGAGGCTGACCAGAACAAACGCAAACAGCGTGCCGATGTTGGACATCTCGGCAAAGGTGCCGACGTCGAAGAGGCCGGCCGGGATGGCGACCAGAATGCCCGCGACCCAGGTCGCAAACGCCGGCGTGCGGTATCGCGGGTGCACCCGGCTGAAGGCGGCTGGGAGCAGGCGGTCGCGGCTCATGGCGAACCACACGCGTGCCTGGCCGAGCTGAAAGACCAGGATCGACGACACCATGCCGACGATGGCGCCGAGCAGAACGGCCAGACGAACCCAATGGAGGACGTGCGCTCCGGGTTGGAGGCTGACCCGCTTGAGCGCGTTGACCACGGGCGCGCCATCGCCGGCGACGGTCGCCCAAGGCACGAGGCCGGTCAGAACGACGGCGACCCCGATGTACAGGATGGTGCAGACAATCAGCGTCAGCAAGATTCCGAGCGGCACATCGCGCTGCGGGTCCTTGCACTCTTCGCTTGCGGTCGAGACGGAGTCGAAGCCAATGTACGTGAAGAAGATGATCGATCCGCCAGCGAGGACGCCGCTCCAACCGTTGGGCGAGAACGGGTGGTAGTTCGCCGGTTGGATGAAGCTCATTCCGGCGAGGCAGAACACCAGGATGGCGGCGATCTTGACCAGCACCATGATGTTGTTGGTGCGCGCGGACTCGCGGATGCCGCGAACGAGCACCACCGTGAGCACAAGTACGACAAGAAAGGCGGGGATGTTGAAACCGGCGTGCCACCCCTGTCCGTAGATGTCGCGGCCTTGGAGGTCCTGGAGGCCGAGCGGAAGGTACGCCGGGCTGAGCCACTTGGGCGAAAGTTGCAGCCCCAGCCAGTCCAGTAGAGCGACGAGGTGCGCGGCGAAACCGACGCTCACGCTCATGTTGGAGAACGCGTATTCGAGGATCAGGTCCCAACCGATGATCCACGCGATCAGCTCGCCCAGGGTGGCGTAGGTATAGGTGTACGCTGACCCGGCGATGGGGATCATGCTCGCCAGCTCCGCGTAGCAGAGTCCGGTAAGGGCGCAGACGATGGCGACCAGGACGAGCGAGATGGCGAGTGCCGGTCCAGCACCGGGCCGGCCTGCGACTGCTCCGCCCGTTCCGTGAAGCCAGCCGAGGATGAGATCGACAACGGGCGAATCGGCCCACTCGGCTTTGGCGGCAGGATTTCCGCCGATCGCCGTCCCGATCACGGTAAAGATGCCCGAACCGATGACGGCTCCGATGCCCAGAGCGGTCAGGCTGACCGGGCCGAGCGTCTTCTTGAGCGCATTCTGCGGCAGCTCGGAATCTGCGATCAGCTTGTCGATCGACTTCTTGGCGAAGATTTGTCTGCCCAGCCGGTCCGCCTCTCACAACAGATCTAGTCCAGCTTGTCTGCGCTTCTTCGCTGCCGATCGTCACAAAAACGACACCGCCGGGGCAGGCCCAGGCGAGTTCCGCCAGGCCTGCTCAGGGCGGTGTGCGTCAGGATCCTTCTGGTGCTCGCGTCTGCGTGAAACTACCGCTTGCTCTGCCCGCGCGATGCCTTCTTCAGCTTGGCTTTGTTGGCCCCGCGAGCGCCCGTGCGCTTGGCCTTGGGCGTCGCCTTTTTGCGAGCCGCACGCTTGATCTTTTTGCGTTCTTCCGTGTCCGTGATGCTCTTTGTGTTTGCCAATTAGCTCTCCTACTTCTCTTTATCGTCAGGATCTCTCAAAACTTGAGAGCAAAAATCTACATCCGCTCCAATTGAGCGAACTTCTCCACCAGCTTTTTCAGGCCGTGTCCTTGAAATTGTACTGTAATCTTTGCGTCTTCCCCGTCGCCCTCACGCTGCGCGACCGTTCCTTCGCCGTACTTCGGGTGCCGGACCCGCGTCCCTTTGCTGAGCCCGGTCCGTCCGGTGGGCGTGGGGATGTCGAGCTTTGGCCGGCCAAACCTCTGCCCGGCGCCGCCCTGCCCCGGCACCTTTTGCCCACGTGCCGCGAAGAAGTTGGCGACATTGTCGATGGAAGCTGGGCGTCCCGGACTCACGGCGGCAGGTCGGCTGGCGCCCGCACCTCCGCTCTGCCGCTCCTGGCTCTCGTCCTCATAGCTGTAGTGCCGCTCACCAACGTCGCCGGCACCCGCGGCTGACCGTCCCCCTGCCTGCGGATACGGCGTCGCATACGCCCCTCGCCCGCCGCCAAAGCCGTTCCCGTAGCTGCTTCCGTAGCCAGATCCGTACTCGGACGCCCCGCCAAACTGCCCGCGCGCCGGTGGACTTCCGAGATCCTCGACTAGCCGCCCGGGAACCTCTTCGAGAAAGCGGGACGCCACGCTCGCCTCCGGCATGTCGCTTCCGTAACGGCGACGGTATCGCGCCCGCGTCAGGACCAAGGTGTCCATCGCCCGCGTCATGCCAACGTAGCAGAGGCGCCGCTCCTCCTCGAGACCGGTCGGGTCGGTGAACGTGCGCGAGTGCGGAAACAGCCCCTCCTCCATCCCGGCCAGAAACACCAGCGGAAACTCCAGCCCCTTTGCCGCGTGCAGCGTCATGAGCGTGACCCGCGCCTCGGCCGAGTAGCCGTCCGCATCGCTCACCAGAGCGGCGTGATCCAGAAACTCATGGAGCGTCTCGCCGCGCTCTTCGGCATCCTGGGCCGCGTTGGCAAGCTCCTTCAGGTTCTCGATCCGGCTAAACGACTCCGGCGTCGCCTCCTCTTCGAGCGCGCGGATGTAGCCCGATCGATCGTTCAGGAACTTGATCAGCTCGGGCAGCGTGGCGCGATCGCCCTCGGTCCGGAACGCCGGCCGAGCTTCCACGTCAGGCCGCGCTCTTTCAGCCGCGGCGACCTCCACGCGATTAAGCCGCGTCTCGGCAGCGCCAGACTTCAGCACGACCGGCGCAAACGGATTGAAGCTCGACAGATCGATCCCATGCGCCGTGTCCGAGTCGACCGTGTTCTCGGCCGCGACGGTTGAGATCTCCTCGCTCGGGCCAAAGTCGAAGCCGAAGTTGAAGCTGGTGTCGAAGCCCGTCTCGGCCCCCGTGTCCTCGTGGCTCAGCGTCGTCTCGGCGGCTGCGGTGGGGAACGCCATGACATCAAAGCTCGCGTCGTCCTCCTCCACGCCGGCCTCCTGTTCCCCGTTCCCTGTTCCCTCCAGATCTTCGACATCCCCCATCAGCTTTTCGGCAAATCCCGGCCCCAGCATCGCCCGCCCGTCTTCGATCAGGCGCCGAAATCCCTCAAGCGCCGCCAGCGCCCGGGCAGGCAAGAGCTTGTCCTCGATGGCAGCACCGATCGCATCCCACGTGCTCATCCCAGTCGAGAGCGCCATCCGCTCAAGCGTCTCCATCGTCGTCTTGCCGATGCCCCGCGCCGGCGAGTTCACCACCCGGCCGAGCGCGACCGAGTCGTGCGGATTCATCACCAGCTTCATGTAGCTGAGGATGTCCTTGACCTCCGCGCGATCGTAGAAGGAGAAGCCGCCGACCATGTGGTACTTGATCGCGTATCGTCGCAGGGCCTCTTCGACCAGGCGCGACTGCGAGTTCGTCCGGTAGAGCACAGCGCAGCGCGGCTGCTCCTCTGCCTGTCCGGCCTCGCGGAGGTAGCGCTGCACACGGTCGGCGATAAAGAGCGCCTCGTTCTCTCCGTCCGGCGCTTCGTAGAGCCCGATCAGGCTGCCGCCCTCGCGCGAAGTCCACAGGTTCTTGCCCTTGCGCTGCGTGTTCTGCGCCACAACGGCGCTTGCGCCTTCGAGGATCGTCTGCGTCGATCGATAGTTCTGCTCCAGCCGAATCGTCCGGACCTCGGGAAAGTCTTTTTCGAACTCCAGGATGTTGCGAATATCCGCGCCGCGCCAGCTGTAGATCGACTGATCCTCATCGCCCACCACGCACACGTTGCCGTGCGTCCCCAGCAGCTTCATCAGCTCGTACTGCGGTCGGTTGGTGTCCTGGTACTCATCGATCATCAGGTATTTGTAACGTCGGTTGTATCTTTCTCTCACCTCTGCATCGGTCTTCAGCAGACGGACGGTCTCCAGCAGGAGATCGTCGAAGTCGAGCGCGTTCGCCTTGCTCAGCTCTTTTCGGTAGATCTCGAAGAGGTGCGCGATCTTCTCTTCCATCGGATTTGTGCTCGCCAGGAAGTACTCCTGCGGATCAATCATGTGGTTCTTCGCCCATGAGATCCGGCCCAGAGCGACACGCGGCTTCAGCTGCTTGTCGTCGACCCCGAGCCGCTTCAGAGCTTGCTTCATCACGGCCTGCTGGTCGGTCTCGTCGTAGATCGCAAAGGTCCGCGTCAGGCCTTTTCCATTCACGCGCAAGGCCTCGATATCGCGCCGCAAGACGCGAACGCAGAAGGAGTGAAAGGTCGCGAGCGTGGGTCGCGCAAGCGAAGTGTGTCCGAGGATCTTCTCGACCCGCTCGGCCATCTCCTTGGCCGCCTTGTTGGTGAAGGTGACCGCCAGGATGGCATCGGCCGAGACGCCGCGGTCTTCGATTAGATACGCGATCCGGTGCGTGATGACGCGGGTCTTGCCACTGCCGGCGCCGGCCAGCAAGAGTACCGGACCGTCGACGGCGATGACGCCCTCCGCCTGCTGCGGATTCATCTTCTCGGTAAATCGTGAGGCAAGTTCCGGCACCGTGCGCTCCCCCGCCTTTATTTTAGGGGTTTGCCGATCGGAAAACCGGTCCGCTCCGACCGGCTATTCTGGCTGTGTGCCGCTCCGCGCTATCGCCGTCTTCTGCGCCTCTGCCTCCGGCGCCAGCCCTGCTTATGCTGAGGCTGCCGCCGAGCTTGGTCGCCAACTCGCCGCCCGCGGGATCGGCCTGATCTACGGTGGATCAAACGTCGGCCTGATGCACGCCGTCGCGCAGGCCACTCTTGATAGCGGTGGAGATGTGGTCGGCGTCATCCCGGAGGTGCTGGTCGACAAAGAGGTCGCGCACCATGGGCTGACCGAGCTCCACATCGTCGACACGATGCACACCCGCAAGGCGCTGATGAGCGATCGGGCGGACGCGTTTCTGATTCTTCCGGGCGGCTTCGGCACGATGGAGGAGATGTTTGAGGTGCTTGCCTGGCAGACGCTCGGCCTGCATACCAAACCCATTCTTCTGCTCAATCTGCTGGGCTTCTATGACCATCTGCTCCAGTTTCTCGACCATGCCGTGAGCGAGGGCATGCTTCGAGGGGACGGCCGCGAGATCCTGCTCTCCGCGACTACGGTCGAAGATGCCCTTAGCCAGCTCGGCGTGGGCGCCCTGGATGCAACGGGCGCGGGCGGCCTGGATGCAACGTCGGACGCTCCTCCAGCGTCTATCTAGAAAGCCGGAGAGGCGAAGAAAAAGCAAAGCAGAGTCACCCATTAAAAGTCAGGAGCAAAGCACCATGGCAGAGCGTGAAGTTGTTCTCGATCAACCCGTACTCGTCGACGAACAGGCGGAGGCCATCCGCACGGCGACGGAGCGCGCCGAGCGTGCGGAAGAGGAGCTGGCAAAGCTGAAGAACGCCGCTGCCCACGGCGCGAAGCCGGCAGCTCCGAGCGTGGCGAAGACGTCTGGTCCGGCGGCGCGCGAGGCCTCGCCCACTGCTGGCACTGACGCCGCGCTCAAAGACCCACCCAGCCCGAATACCGCCGGTGAGACGCCGCCGATGTCAGCTGGAGAGGGCGAGGCCGAGCTCCGCAACGACTCCATGATGGCGCATCTGCTCGATTCGCTCGCCGACGGCAAGGACATCGGCCACTACGGCCGGCTTACGTTCGCGATGGTCGCCCGGCACTTTCTCCCGCACGAGGAGGTGCTTCGCCTCCTGATGCAGGACGCTGATGTCTCGGAGGAGAAGGCGACGCTGATGCTGCGGCAGGTCGAAGGCAAGGACTACACACCGCCCAAGCGGGACCGCATCCTCCAGTGGCAGAAGGAGCAGGAGTTCCCCATCCTGCCGAAGCCTGAAGACCCCGACTGCGGCAACCTGTATCGCAATCTCAAGTTCCCGGACGAGGTCTACCAGCACATCGGGCACTACCAGGAGAAGAAGATCGAAGCGGGCGAGTAAACCTGTCGCGTCTGCCTCATCTCCGCCCCGCGCACGCCGCGCAGGGGCAGACTCGCCGGAAGTAATCCCAGCTATAGATTCCGCTCTCGTGCCCGTCGCTCCACTTGAACCGGAGCGCGTACTTGCCCACGGGCGTCACATCGACCGGGCGCACGGGAGCCTCGTACAGCACCAGAGGTCCGCCCGGCTTCGGCTTGGGCACGCCGGCCGGCCTTCCCGTCTTTTCGCGCTCCTCGTTGCACGTCGCACACGGGCAGGCGTTGCGCAGCCACGAAAACGTCCACGAGCTCCGGTGCCCATCCGCCCAATCAATCTCGACGCCGGTCCCTTCCGTCTTCTTGACGCGCACCTTTGCCGGAGTGGCCGCGAGCTTCGACAATGGCTCCGGCTCTGGCGTCGCCTCTTCCCCACGCACAATGCGTATGCCTTCGTGGCTCAAACCTCTACCTCTTCCTTTGCTGAAAAACGCCCTCGACCGGACCCGCGTTCACATCCACTACGCCTGCCTCCAGAAGAAGTAAGCCGCCATCACCAGACCGGTTGCGACGACCGTCCCGCGCAGCACCTCCGGATTGCTCTGCCGGGCCCAACGTGCTCCCAGCCATCCGCCCAGGCCGGCAAACACCATCGAGATCAGGCAGAAGTGCCACACGACAGCCCCGCTCACGATAAAGGTGGCGATGGCGCAGAAGTTCGACAGGCACGCCGCGACCACCTTCATCGCGTTCAGCACCGGCATCTGCTCGATCCCAAACAGGGCCAGGACGGTCATCACCAGAAATCCGCCACCCGCGCCGAAGTACCCGATGTAGAAACACACGGGAAAGAGCGCCAGAAACAACGGAATATATCCCGGCCGCGCCAGATTGTCTGCCGGTTGCCGCGACCGTCGGCGCATCCACCGGCTCACCGGACCGCTCACACCGAAGATCAGCGTCCCTGACAGAAGCAGCCACGGGATCAGGTGCACAAACGTCCGCTGCGCCGTGTGGAGGAGCACCCACGCGCCTCCGAAACCGCCCGCCACCGACGTCAACGCGATCACCGGCAGGAGGTCTCGCCGCAGATCGCCGCGCAGGGTCGCCAGGCTCGTCAGCTGCCCCGGCCAAAGCGCCACGGTGTTGGTCGCGTTTGCCGCCACGGGAGCGACACCCACGCCGAGCATCGCGGGAAACGACAGAAACGATCCGCCGCCGGCCATGGCGTTCAGCACACCCGCGACAAGCGAGGCGCTCACCAGCCACAGGTAACGCCAGTGCACGGAGAGCTCAGAGATCATCTCCCCTTATTGTAGCCATCTGTAACGATCCGGCCCGCTGCTTCACTTCTTCTGCACAGAGTTTGCACGCGGTCTGCTCCTGGAAGGAGCCGCCAGGTACACCGGAGGTTCTCCCCCATGACGGACGCTCGGCTGATGCTCTTCTATCTCGTCTCCTTTGCCGGCTTCATCATGGTCGTCGGCGGCATGTGGCTCCTTTACAAGCAGAAGATCTACATCGACAAGGAGTCCAACCAGCCCATCGAGATCCAGCTCCCCGGCAACCTCAGCTTCAAGAGCAACTACCCCGCGCTGGCGCTGTTTGTGCTCGGCTTTATCCCGCTGATCTGGCCGTTTCACGAGTTGAAGCAGCTGGTGCAATACCCGCACGTCGTCCACGTCGACGTAACCGGCATACCGAAGACCAGCATCTATCCCACGCTCGTCTACGCGTCCATCCCAACGACGGACGCCATCACCGAAGACGGCCAGCCGTTCCATGTCAACGTTCCGATCATCGGCGACAAGGATCAGGACTACAAAGTGCTCCTCGTGGCGAACGGCTACGTGCTCGACACCGAGACCGTCTCCGGCCACGGCCCGGACGACATCAAGGTCCAGTTCAAGCCGGCCGTCCTGACACCGCCACCCTTTCGACTGGCCACTGGACCGGTTCCGAACGGCTACAAATGAGGCTCGCCATGCGCCATCGTCTCGCTCTTCTTGCTCTCCTCTTCTGCCTCGTTCTCTCCCACGCCTCAGCCCAAAGCGCAGGGTCCTTGACTGGCCGGGTCATCGACGCCGCCAGCAGGCAGGGCACGCCCAATCTGCAGGTAAAACTGAGGCCGCCGACCAACTCGCGCGCCGCTGTTGTGATCGGCAGCACAGACACATCCGGCAGCTTCAGCTTCAACCACATCGCGGCAGGCCGGTACTTGCTTGAGGTCTCGCAGGGACCCTACGTTCTCTTTCGGCAGGAGGTCGATCCTGCGCAGACGAACAACCTTTCGATCCCGCTTCAGCGTCGCTGACCGGCGGCCTCGCGCGCTCAGAGGTCCTCCTGCACCGGCATCTCGGGCGTCGCCGCGATCAACCGTTGGGTGTATTCCTCGCGCGGACGCTCGCACACGTCCAAGACATTGCCGCACTCGACCAGGCGACCTCGCCGCATCACCGCCACGCGGTCGCAAAGGTAGCGCACCAGAGGCATGGAGTGCGAGATAAACAAGTACGTCAGACCGTGCGTGCGCTGCAGATCGCGGAGCAGGTTCACCACCTGTGCACCGACGCTGACATCGAGCGCGCTCACCGGCTCGTCGAGCACAAGGAACTCCGGCCGCAGCGCCAGCGCTCGCGCGATGTTGATCCGCTGCCGCTGCCCTCCGCTGAACTCATGCGGGTAGCGCGCGAGAGCGCTCCGGTCCAGGCCCACCTCTGCCAGCATCGCCCCGAGCCGGGCGTCGTCGCCCTCAGGCGGCCGCTCGCGATGGATGCGAAACGGCTCCAAGAGAATTTCCCGCACACGCATGCGCGGGTCGAGCGCGGCAAATGGATCCTGGAAGACGACCTGCATCCGGCGACGCATCGCGCGCATCGCCCGACCGTTCAGAGCTCCGAGTTCCGCACCGTCAAACCACACCTCGCCCGATGTCGGTTGGAGCAGACCGAGCACCATGCGCGCCACCGTGCTCTTGCCCGATCCAGACTCGCCCACGAGCCCCAGGGTCTCGCCGCGCCGCACACTGAGCGAGACCTCATCGACCACACGCACCCGCTCCGGTCCGCGCGCGTATACCTTCACCAGGCCGCGCGCGTCGACCAGCACCGGTCTGGGATCTGGGCTGGGATCTGGGCTGGGATCCTGTCTGGGATCTGGGCTCCCATTCGGGTCCTGAGCCTCCGTCCTCACGGCCTCGGAGTACCAGCCAGCTTCGGCCGTGCGACCGCGAAGACTGTCTCTATCTGGTACGCCCGCGCGAACGCCAGGAGGCGCGCGTCGGAGAAGATCGGCCCCAGAAACGTCAGGCTCACGGGCGTCCCCGGACCGCCCGCGTTGCGCAGGCTGCCGTCCTCGTCGCTCTCGGGCCTGGGCGCGTCCTCTCCGCGGATCCCGTTCGGCACGATCACCGCCGGCTGCCCCGTCAGGTTCGTCGCGACCAGCTGCACGCCACCGCTCGGCGTCACAATCACATCCAGGCCCGCGAAGACCTTCGCCATCAGATCGATCGCGAGCATGCGTGCCCGCATCGCCTGCACGTAATCGACCGCCGAATACATGCGCGCCACGCGAAACTGGTTGGGCCAGTCAAACGTCTCCTGCCCGGCCAGCAAGCGGTCGCGCCCGCTCCGGGTCAGGCTGTCAAAGGCGGCCGCACCCTCGGCCTCGAGCACAGGGACGATATCGCCAAACGGAAACTTCGGGATCTCGACCGGCGAGAGCGCCACACCCATCTTGCGGAGCGCGGCCAGCGCCGCCGTGTTGTAGCGCATGTCGTAGACGCGCCGGGCATAGTCGCCCTTGGCCCGCGACGCCTTGGTGTTGAACTCCTCGAGCTCCTTGCCCTTCAACGTCTCGGGCGGCTTGGTCGCAACCGGTGGCGCGGGAGCGTCAAACGCCGCCTTGATGTAGCCGACCTTGAGCTGACGCCAGTCCAGATCCGCATTCCAGTTGAAGCTCGCGTTGCGGACCGTCCGGTCGTGTCCATCGGGACCGTAGATCGCGCTCATCACCAGAGCGCAATCCTCCACCGCCCGGCAGATTGGACCGATCTTGTCCATCGTCCAGCTCAGCGCCATCGCACCGGTGCGCGGGACAAAGCCGAACGTCGGCCGCAGACCCGTCACACCGCAGCGCGTCGACGGCGACGAGATCGACCCCAGCGTCTCAGTTCCAAGGGCAAACCCGACGCAGCCCGCGCCGACGGCACTCGCGCTTCCGGCCGAAGATCCGCTCGACCCCTGCCGAGGATTCCAGGGGTTGCGCGTGCGTCCGCCGGGCTTGCCCGAACCTCGCGGGTAGCCCCACAGATCGCCCTGCGCGAGAGCCCCCATGGTCAGCTTGGCGACCAGGACAGCCCCGGCCGCATCCAGCCGTCGCACCACCTCGGCGTCCTCATCGAAGCTCTGACCCTCGAACCCCGCCGCACCCCACGTCGTTGGATAGCCCTTGACCGCCAAGAGGTCCTTCGCTCCCCAGGGCACGCCATGGAGCGGTCCGCGATACTTGCCCGCCGCAATCTCCCGGTCCGCTGCCGCGGCGCTGGCGAGGGCGCGTTGCTCGGTCAGCGTGATCACAAATTTCAGCTCTGGGTCGTAGCGTTTCAGCCGGCCGAGGTACAGCTTTGTGAGCTCCATGCTGGTCACGCGCTGGGTGCGTAAGAGCTCCGCGAGCTCCCGCACCGTCGCAAACGCAATCGCCTCCTCGCCCCAGTTCCCGAGCGCGTCTTTCCGTGCGTCGGCGACTAACGACATCTGCTTGCCGGCCGGGACGGCACTCATCCGCATCGGCTCCCTTGCGGTGTCGAGCACCATCCCGGCCGGCACAGGATCAAACACAAACGCCGGCGGCACCGCGTTCTCCATGTGCAGCTTGCGGATGGCGACCACGGACGACCTCTGCTCGGTCACCCCCTCCACCATCATCGCCCGCTGCTCCGGCGAGAGGCGCAGGCCGGCGATCGCGGCCGCCTCCTCGATCATCTCCGGCGTAATCGTGGGCAACGCCTCGGCATCCTCGCCAAACGCGGTCACGGCGGAGGCCGGCGCCTGGGTTGCTGTCCCCGATCCGGCCGGCTCCAACCCCCTTGCCGTCAGACCCAGAACCGCTCCAGGAAAGAGCGTCTGCCCCAACCCCGCCATCGAACAAACCTCTAGAAACGCTCGTCGATTCACCGAAACCTCCGGGCCTGTTCCGCCCCATCCATCCGCCGCTCAGCCCCAAGACTACCGACAGACTACCGACCTGCAATCCCAAATGGTTGCCAAAACCTGGTCCGATCCTCTGGTCCGATCTGGGAATCCGGATCGGGGAGGGAGCAGAAGATTAATACTCACACGCCAGATGTTCGATAGTATCGGACAAAAGCATCCCTGAACCCCTGCAATCCTGCCGTCCTCTGCACCACGCTCCCAGACATCCAGAACGACCAAGGCGCGCAAAATCGCCGGTCAGCGAAGACGGGGAACACACGTCTTGCCGCACTGTTGTCAGGAGATCTTCAATGTCACGCCTTTCTGCCTCACTCGCTCTCTTTTCTCTCGCCTTGGCCTCCGCGCTCGCCCGCGCCGACAATATTCCGTACGGCAACCCAGGCTCGATCGCCCCGACCAGCATCCTCACGGCCGCGACCACCGGCGACGTGATGGGTTACTTCTTCGGCGCTAACGCGGCCTACACCGATACCGTTCGCCTCGTCGACGAGACCTCCGGCGCCACCAGCCCATACTTCTTCAACAACCAGACCGAATCGCTCGGAGCCTCGGCCAACTTCGGTGCAGTCACTGCCGGCGACACCCTGGCCTTCGAGGTCTACGACGCAAACCTCAATCAGACCTTCTCCTCCGACCCGAGCCTCAGCCAGGACGGCATCAATCACGCCTATGCGGCAGCCTACTCCGGCGGCGTCATCGTCAACGGAGACACTATCCCCGCAGGCACCTACATCGGCATGGAAGACCTGAACAAGGCACACAGCGACTTCGACTACAACGACGTCACGTTTGTCTTCGACAACATCGCAACGGGCAGCGTCCCCACGCCCGTGACATCGACGGTCCCCGAACCGACCAGCATCGCCCTCTTGGGAACGGGCCTGCTGGCGGCCGCTGGCGGCCTACGCAAGAGACTGTCCCGCAAATAACGCGCAGGTTGCGGCGCAGAACAGACAACAATGCCTCTGCGATCCAATCGCAGAGGCATTGTTGTCTACGGTCGGCCGCGACCTTAGATCTAGATGTCCAGGTTCTCAGATATCCAGGTTCTTGACGTCCAGCGCGTTCTCCTCGATAAACTTGCGCCGGCTCTCGACATCCTCGCCCATCAGGGTCGTGAAGATCTCCTCGCATCCGGCAATGTCCTCGAGCCGGACCTGCAGCAGCGTGCGCCGGGCCGGGTCCATCGTCGTCTCCCACAGCTGCGGCGCCGTCATCTCGCCCAGACCCTTGTAGCGCTGCACCTGGTACTCTTTTTTGCCCTGCTCGATGACGTAGTCGAAGAGCTCGCGGACCGTCTGCTTCTCGACCGGGTCCTGCGCCGCCTTGCCCGGGCGACGTCCGGGTTTGGCCTCGGCCATCGTCCCTGGAGCGGCGGCAATCAGGTCGACCACGCCCTCTTCCTGCGCGACCTCGTCCGCCTCGTCCATCGCCGTCTGGCTTGTCGAGGCGGGCTGCTTCGCCGCATACTCGACCGAGAACGGACCGGAGAGCTTGTCGCCGATCTGCGCGTGCTTGGCCAGCAGCTGCCGCGTCTCGGGCGAGCTCGCCAGCGTCCAGTCGATGCGCCGCAGAGCGCCTTGCGCGTCGGTGAAGCTGACCGAGTAGGTGCGGTGTTCCTCGTCGAACTCGACGCCTGAGACCTGCCGGAACTGGTACGCCCGCTCGAGCGACTTCAGCCGCGACCGCATCTGCTCCAGCTTTGCCGCGGACTCAAAGTCGACGCGCCGCGCCGGGTCCTTGCCCTCGCTCGCAAAGATCTCCGAAAACGCGCGGACGACATCGTCGTTGCGCATGCGTTTCGCTACCTTGTCGAACATGGCCAGGTAGTCGTTCAGCTGACCCATGTACTTCGTCAGCTCCTTGCCGTCGAGCACGGCGCCGCCCTCGCCGTAGCGAATCACCATGCCGTCGGACGCGCGCTTCACCATCACCGAGACGTACTCGCGATCGTCCTTGATGTACTGCTCGAACTTGCCCTTTTTTATGCGATAGAGCGGCGGCTGCGCGATGTAGACGTGACCGCGTTTGATCAGCTCCGTCATATGCCGGAAGAAGAATGTCAGGAGCAGCGTTCGGATGTGCGATCCGTCGACGTCGGCATCGGTCATCAGGATCAGCTTGCCGTACCGCAGCTTGGTCGCGTCGAAGTCGTCCTTGCCGATGCCGCAGCCGAGCGCCGTGATCATGGCGCGGATCTCCTCGTGGCCGAGCATCTTGTCGTAGCGCGCCTTTTCGACGTTCAGGATCTTGCCCTTGAGCGGCAGGATCGCCTGAAACTTGCGGTCGCGGCCTTGTTTCGCGGTGCCGCCGGCCGACTCACCCTCGACCAGGTAGAGCTCGCATTTATCCGGATCTTTTTCCGAGCAGTCCGCCAGCTTGCCCGGAAGACCGCCGCCGTCGAGCGCACCCTTGCGCCTGGTCAGGTCGCGTGCCTTGCGCGCCGCCTCGCGCGCCCGCGCCGCGTCGATCGCCTTGTTGATGATCTTCTTCGCGACCGACGGGTTCTGCTCGAGAAACGCACCCAGGCGCTCGTTCACAAACGCCTGCACCGTCCCGGCGATGTCCGAGTTCAGCTTGCCCTTGGTCTGCCCCTCGAACTGCGGCTGCGACAGCTTCACCGAGATCACGACCACCAGGCCCTCGCGCACGTCGTCGCCCGAGAGATTTTCCTTCACATCCTTGAACAATCCCAGCGACTGCCCGGCCGCGTTGATCGTCCGGGTCAGCGCCGTCTTGAACCCCGAAAGATGCGTTCCGCCATCCACCGTGTTGATGTTGTTCGCAAACGTAAACACCGTCTCCGAGTACGCGTCGTTGTACTGCAACGCGATCTCCATCGCCACGTTGTCGCGCTCGGCCTCCATGTAGATCGGCTTCTCGT
This sequence comes from Acidobacteriaceae bacterium, assembly GCA_965277145.1. Classification (GTDB taxonomy): domain Bacteria; phylum Acidobacteriota; class Terriglobia; order Terriglobales; family Acidobacteriaceae; genus Edaphobacter. The sequence goes on along the minus strand of OZ255717.1, from coordinate 2,869,377 downwards.
GCAACACCTGCTTGCCGCGGTTCAGATGCTTGATAAACTCCGCAATGCCGCCGATGTACTTGAACTCCTGATGCTTCGCCTCGCCGGTTTTCGCGTCCGTCGTGCGCTCGTCGGTCAGGTGAATCTCCAGGCCTTTATTCAAAAACGCAAGCTCGCGAAGACGCTGCGCCAAGGTGTCGTAGTTGAACTCCGTGACCGTAAAGATCGACTTGTCCGGAAGAAAATGCACCTTGGTTCCACGTCGCTTCGACGGTCCCATCTTGCGCAGCAAACTGATCGGCGCGCCCTTCGAGTAGTCCTGCTCCCACGCATGCTTGTCGCGCCAGATCTCGACGTCAAACTCCTCCGACAGAGCATTCACGCAGCTCACGCCGACGCCGTGCAAGCCGCCTGAAACCTTGTAGTTTGAAGCGTCGAACTTGCCGCCCGCGTGCAGCATGGTGAGCACCACCTGCACGGCCGGCATCTTCTCGCCGTTGATTACCTTGTCATCGACCGGAATGCCGCGCCCGTCGTCGACCACGGTGATCGAGTTGTCGACGTGAATCGTCACATCGATCCTGGTCGCGTGTCCGCCCAGCGCCTCGTCGACCGAGTTGTCGACCACCTCATACACCAGGTGGTGCAGACCCTGCTCGCCCGTCGACCCGATATACATCGCCGGCCGCAGCCGCACCGCCGCCAAACCTTCGAGCACCGTAATGTTCTCGGCCGAGTAACCGCCACCCTCCACCGGCCGAACATCGTCGTTCAGGTCAAGATCAAGGGTCGCTTCGGTCGGCAGTGCGGTCGTCGCCATCAAATCTCCAGTGCGGTCGATCTATCCTCTTCAGAGACTCAAGAACTCAAGCTAAATCAGCGCCTTAGCTCGCTCTGGACGGACTTGTCCCGCACCTTAAGTATAGCATTCGCGGGGTTCCTGCCAGCCTCTTCGACGGTCCCGAACCAGACTTGCGGATAGCCTTTCGAGCCGCCTTTCGCCAGGTTGGTAAACGGCGCGGACCAGCCATTTCAGACGCTATCTGGACCGCACCTTAGAGCCGCAACCCAAGCACGAAGTCGTCGCACACCATCCGGCCCACCGTAAACGTTCGTGTTCCGATCCGCTCGAAGCCTTGCCGAGCGTAAAACCCCAGCGCCCCATCGTTTCGGCCGTACACCCCTAGCAACAACCGGCCGGCGCGGCGCGATCTCGCCTCTCCGACCGCCCACTCGATCAGAGCTCGTCCCATGCCGGCGCCCTGAAATCGATGGAAGAGGTAGATGCGCTTCAGCTCCACATCGCCCGACTCAAGCGCGACCGGAAGATCGGGCGGACACACCACGGCATACCCCACCGGAGCACCTTTCACCTCGATCAAGCAGCACGCCGCATCCTCTGCCGCGATCCAGCCGGCATACTTCGCCGCGCTATGCTGCACCGCGCAGTGCGTCAAGATATCCTCGCCCTCCAGATCTCCCGCATAGGTCTCGAGCATCGTCGCCTGCCCGACCAGAGCGAGCGTCTCCGCGTCCCCTGGCGCACATCGCCGGAGCGTCCACATCTCCCGCCTAAGCTCCTGTCTCATCTCTTCAGTTTAGAGCCTCCGCGCGAATGCATCCGGCGAAAGGTCCGGCGCTCCTATATACTCAAAGGGTTGTCCCTAAACAGCTTCTCCAGAACTTCTAGGATCACCATGCCCAAACTCAAGACACACTCCGGAGCCGCCAAGCGCTTCCACAAGACCGGCACCGGCAAGTTCAAGCGCGGACAGTCGAAGATGCGCCACATTCTCACATCGAAGGCGACCAAGACCAAGCGCAAGCTCGGCGGGTCGGCGCTCATCTCCGAGGCGGACGCTCCCAAGATCGCCCGCATGATTCCATACGCCTGAGGAACCCGGACAAACCGAACTCTGATCGAGCCGCTTTCATCTGTTGAAGCAATGGGCCATATTCGCAAGGCCCCTGGATCTGCGATCTTCCCCGCGCACGCTCCACCGAGATCAGCCCAACCCAAAGCGTGTGAAGAGGAACCCTTTCCTCCAGCCGCTCGCCCGAAATACCAAAAAGGAGATCGACCATGCCCCGTGTCAAACGGAGTACCAAACGCAGCGACCGCCGCAAAAAGATTCTCAAGCGCGCCTCCGGCTACTTTCTCACCAAATCCAAGCTCTACCAGGCCGCCCAGGAAGCCGTCGAGCGCGGACTTATGTTCGCCTACACCGGCCGCAAACAGAAGAAGCGTCAGTTCCGCTCGCTCTGGATCGTCCGCATCGGCGCCGCCGCCAAGCTCAACGGCATGAGCTACTCGACCTTTATCGCAGGCCTCAAAGCCGTCGGCAATCAGCTGGACCGCAAGGTTCTCGCCGACATCGCCGCCAATGACCCCGCGGGCTTTACCGCGCTGGTCGCTCAGGCGAAGTCCGGCTTGGCCTCCAAGCAGCAGGCGGCGTAAGGGACGCGATAGAGATGTCACAAACAGGCTCCTTCGGGGGCCTGTTTTGTTTTTCTTGATCTCCTGTAAAGGCCATGCCATGGTATCGGTGCGAGGGACACATTTGATCCGTCAATCTGAGCGCGAACAATCCCCGTATCGCGGCCTGGGCTCTGGCCGACTTCTGATCGGGCTGCGTCATCCTGGGCGCCGCGCCCTCTCGATAGCCCTGCTCCTTCTCGGAGGCATCCTCTCCGCGCCCGCGCAGCAGGTCGCGATCACCTTCGACGACCTTCCCTCCCACGGCGACCTCCCGCCCGGCGAGACGCGCCTCGATGTCGCAAAGTCCATCCTAGCCACGATCCACGACCAGCACCTCCCTCCTGTTTACGGCTTCATCAACGCCGCCAAGCTCGAAGAGGCGCCGGACGGCATAGAAGTCCTCAAAGCGTGGCGCGCAGCCGGGGAGCCTCTCGGAAGTCACACCTGGTCCCATCCCGCTCTCAACGACCTCACCCCAGCGGAGTTCGAAGCCGAGATCGCAAAGGACGAACCCGTCCTCACATCGCTCATGCAGGGCCAGGACTGGCGCTGGTTCCGCTACCCTTATCTTCTGGAGGGCGACACCATCGAGAAGCGCCGCGCCGTTCGCCGCTATCTTCGGCAGAACCACTACCAGATCGCGGAGGTCTCGATCGACTTTGAAGACTATCTCTGGAACGCTCCCTACGCCCGCTGCGTCGCGCGCAACGATGACAAAGCCATCGATTCTCTGCGCAACAGCTACCTGGCTACGGCCGACCAGTACATCACGGTCTTCCGCGATCTGACGCACACTCTCTACGGTCGCGACATCCCCTACGTTCTCCTCCTCCACATCGGAGCGTTCGACGCGAAGATGCTCCCTGACCTCGTCGCCCTCTTTCGTCGGCGCGGCTTCACTTTTATCTCCCTCCCTGAAGCCATGAAGGACGCGGTTTACAAGCAAGATCCCGACGTTGCGTTGAAGGAGGGCGGCGCCTTTCAGGAGCAGGTCGCCCCAGCCCGCCACATCGAGATCCCGCCCAGCAGCAAGCCTTACAAACAGCTTGAAGCCACCTGCCGCTGACCTCTCGGAGGTCAACCCCGCGACGTGGACCTCTGCCCTCCCGACCGACCGGCCCTAAGCCTGATATCGCAGCTTCAGCCGCAAAAATGGAGCCTCGATCGCGTGATAGCTCGCGACCGCGACTGCCGTCGAGCCCAGCAGGATCACCACAAAACACAGCAGACTCGTCACCGCTGACGGGAAGGGAAGCGCGCCGTACATCCACGCCGTCCATCGGTCGATCTGCTCGGAGCAGATGTAGTGCCACAGGTAGAGGCCGTAGCTATATCGGCCAAAGAAGCGCAGCCAGCCGAACGAAAGGACGCGGCCGGCCACACTCCCCGCCCGCAGCGCCAGCGAAAGTACAGCGGCGTAGAAGATGCCCAGAGCCGTGTAGCCGAACGTCATCATCGGCAGGCTGCCGAACCAGACCGTATCGGCGCGAAGCACGATCACGGTGACCACGGCCAGAGCGCCCACCAGCGCAATCCATGCGGCGCGCGCCGAGGGCAGAGGCGACAGGGCCAGGAGCGCCCCAAAGAGGAGCGAATCCATCCGCGTCGGCAGGTCCTGGTAGATCGCCCAGCCGTTCGCATGGCCGTGCAGGATCATGCCTGTACGCAGACAGAACGCAAGCACAACCCCCGTCCAGCAGACGCGCACCAGCGCCGCACGGGACATCCGGCTGCCGATAAACCATGGCCAGATCAGGTAGAACTGCTCTTCAAGCGCTAGGGTCCAGAGGTGATGAAAGTTCAAAGGCCCAAGCGCGCCCAGGCTCTGGTCCTGTCCCAGAGCGATGTTGGTGCCGTACAGAAAAAACGGGATGTGCCCGAGTCTCCAGTGAATGTGGAGCAGCGGCGAAAGGGCAAGCGCGACAAACAGGATGAAGTAGTAGAGCGGAAACAGCCGCAGCGCCCGGCGCATGTAGAAGTTCTGGTAGAAGCGCTCCGATCCACGCTGGCGATAGAGGATCGAAGTAATCAGATACGCCGACAGGACCAGAAAGGCATCGACGCCGGTCCACCCCGGAGACGCTACCAGGCCAAACGCGCCCAGACCGCGCCGCGGCAGGTAGTGAAACAGCAGCACCAGGAGCACAGCGCATCCGCGAAATCCATCGAGCGCGGTGATGTGCGGCAGAGGCGGCCGCTTCGGTGGCGCTTCCGGAGCTCGGACCTCGGCCACGACCGGATCCAGCACAGCCCCGCTCCCCGCGCCCGTCGGCATCCCCGACCGAAACTCGTCTGCCATGGTGTGCGCCCGGCGGTGGAGATTGAGGTCCAGATTGAGATCCAGGTTCATCGGAGACGTGTAGCTCTGCAAGGGAGGTGCCTGATGAGGCGGATACAACGTATCCTATACCCATGGCCGCACCCAGTTCGCCGCAGGAATCGATCAGCTCCGCCGCCGCTCTCTTTGAGTCGTGGGGACGATACCCAAACTACCCCGCCAAAGTCGTCCCGCTCCACTGGCAGAGCGAGTACCCGGCCGTCACCGAAGGCATGCACGAGGGCGTTCTTCCGGTCGGCATGGGCCGGTCGTACGGCGATGTCTGCCTGCTCAAGGGCGGCAATCTCGTCCTCACCACAGGCATGCACCGCCTGCTCGACTTCGATGCCGAAACCGGCATCCTGACCGCCGAGGCCGGCATCACGCTCGCCCAGATCCTCGACTTCTGCGTCCCGCTTGGATGGTTTCTCCCCGTCACCCCGGGCACCAAGTACGTCACGCTCGGCGGCGCCATCGCCAACGACATCCACGGCAAAAATCACCACAGCGCGGCGACGTTCGGCGTCCATGTCCCGTGTTTCGAGCTCGTCCGCTCCGACGGTTCGCGGCGCCTCTGCTCGCGCACGGAAAACCCGGACTTCTACGCGGCCACAATCGGCGGCCTCGGCCTCACCGGCCTCATCACCTGGGCACAGCTGAAGCTCCGTCCCATCGTCTCGCGCAAGATCGACTACGAGGGCATCCAGTTCCACGGCATCGACGAGTTCCTCGACCTCACCAAACAGGCCGAGCACATCGAGTACACCGTCTCCTGGGTCGACTGCGTCTCGACCGGCAAAAACTTCGCCCGCGGCATCTTCATGCAGGGTGAGCACTCCAGCAAGCCCGATTCGCTCACCCGATCGCCCGAACCCAAGCTCGTCTTCCCGGTCGAGGCCCCCGGCTTCGCGCTCAACTCTCTGTCGGTCTCGCTCTTCAACACGGCCTTTTTTCACAAGCAGATCCACAAACGCGTCACCGCCCTCCAGGACTACGAGCCCTTCTTCTACCCGCTCGACAAGGTCCTCCACTGGAACCGCATGTACGGCAAGGGCGGCCTCCTGCAGTTCCAGTACGTCATCCCGTGGGACCACGCGTACGAGGGCACGATCGCCGTGCTCAAAGAGGTCGCAAAGTCCGGTCTGGCCAGCTTTCTAGCCGTGCTGAAGGCCTTTGGCGACCGACCCTCGCCGGGCATGATGAGCTTTCCCAAGCCCGGCATCACACTTGCTCTCGACTTTCCCATCAAACCGGAGAAGAGCTTTGCGCTCTTTCGCCGCCTCGCCGACATGACGCGCGAGTTCGGCGGCCGGCTCTACCCCGCCAAGGACGCCGCCATGACCGCCGCGCAGTTCCAGGCCTTCTACCCGCAGTGGCAGACCTTTGCCCGCTACCGCGACCCACAGATCACCTCCTCCTTCTGGGAGCGCGTCACCGGAGATCACCCGATCCAATGAGCAGCTCCACCACCGCCACCTTCGCCCAATCGCCGCCTGAGACCAGCACGCGCGCGATCGCAACCCGGGCCAAATCCTCAACGCAACCGAAGAAGATCCTCGTCCTCGGCGCCACCTCCGGCATCGCCGAGGCCACATGCCGCATCTGGGCCCGCGACGGCGCCAGCCTCTTTCTGGTGGCGCGCAACGCCGAAAAACTCGCCATCGTCGCCGCCGATCTACGCACCCGCGGCGCCGCTTACGTCGACACGGCCGTCGCCGACCTCGACGACACCGACAAACACCCAGAGCTGCTCGCCCATGCCATCAACTCGCTCACCGGGATGGACGTCGCCTATCTCACCCACGGCATCCTGGGCGACCAGAACGCCGCCGAGCAGGACTTCCGCGTCGCCGCGCAGATCCTGCACACCAACCTCCTCTCCGTCGTCTCGCTCCTCACGTGGCTCGCGAACTTCTGCGTCCAGCGCCACGCCGGCACGCTCGCCGTCATCAGCTCGGTCGCCGGCGACCGCGGACGCAAGTCGAACTACCTCTACGGAGCCTCGAAGGCCGGCCTCTCCGCCTTTCTCGGAGGCCTGCGCAACCGGGTCGACCGCGAAGGCGTCACCGTGCTCAACATCAAGCCCGGCCCCGTCCGCACCAGCATGACCGCCGGCATGAAAGGCAGCCACAAGTTCGCCGACGTCAACAAGGTCGCGCAATCGATCGTCAAAGCCGTCGACGCACGACGCGACACGCTCTACACACCGTTCCAGTGGCAGCCAATCATGTTCGTCATTCGCCACATCCCGGAACGCGTGTTCAAGAAGCTGAACCTGTAAAAGAGGTATAGCCGGACGTACTTCAATGCGCTACTCTGTTGCGCATGAAATCCCTGCGTCTTTTCCTCTTGCCTGCCGCCCTCTTCGCAACGTCCTTCGTCTCCGCACAAACCAGCACCGCTGCTCCCGAGGCCGCTCCAGGGATCCCGTTGCCGTCGACCGGCATAATCTTTGTTCTGGACCAGGTCCACGAAGCGCCTGCGCTCCTGCAGTTGCACCCGTCGGAGATCCACTACAACTCGCATGCCGCCGGCAACTTCGCACGTAGCGCGGTCTACGCCGGACCGCGGAGTTCGACCGAGCTCGTCGGCATCAGCTCTGCCGTCACCTTGCACACCAACAAGACCGTGCTCTACGTTCGTCTCTCCGGCGACGATCCGGAGTTGATGCGTAATCGCGTCACCCTGATCCGCCTCAGACCGGAGAAGGACAAACGTGTCGTCTCCGAGTTCACGATGAACATCTTCGGCGGTCAGCGCTCAAGGTACTACGACGAGGTGCCGGCCTCAAAGAGCGATGTCCCGGACACCAACTGGCTCAAGGTGACACCCGAAGCGCCGCTCGATGCCGGCGAGTACGCTATCGTCTTCATTCCAAAAGATAAAAACCTTACCCCGGACTCGGTCTACGACTTCACCCTCGGCGGTGATCCTCTCCCGCATAAGAAGTAGCGGCTTACTGCTGCTGCTGCGCCATCTGCTGCTGCCTGGTCAGCGGCGGCGCCTGCTCCGGCAGAGCGGTCGCCCTTTCCACCAGGATCGACCAGTCCTCCGGTACCGGCAACTCCTGGTCGAGCGAGAACGCACCCTCGCTCGGCGTCACACGCACGGCCACCGTCAGATCGCTCTTCGCCCGTCCGCGAAACATCCCGTGCGTCGGAGGAACGTCCGAGTAGTCGCGACCGATCGCCGTCCGAATATGCCGGTCGCCCGTCACCAGGCAGTTCGTCGGATCGAACCCGACCCATCCCAGCTGCGGAATCAGCGCCTCCACCCACGCATGCGTGGCGGAACTCCCGGAGCGGTCGGCGTCGCTCTCGCCGTGGTAGAGGTACCCGCTCACATACCGGCACGGAATCCGGAGCTTCGACCGCACCAGAGCGATCATGATATGCGCAAAGTCCTGGCACACGCCCGCGCGCGTGGTTAGCGCCAGATCGATCGGCGAATCGACGTTGGTCGACTTCGGCTTGTAGTCGAAGTACTCATACATCTGGTGGTTCAGCCGCTGCAAGCTCATCAGCGGGTCGTCCGAGCGCTCGGTGCCGAAGCGCTCGGCCAGGGCATCGAGCGCCGCGGTCGGCTGGGCAAACTCGCTCGGATGCAGCATCTCCCAGAAGTCCCCGGAGCGTACCAACTCGTCCAGATCGCCCCATGCCTCGGGCGCCAGAAACGCCGGAACCTGCGCCGCGGGCTGCAACTCCACCAAGGACTCGGCAACAATCACCAGCTGCCCGTGCTGCCCTGGAATATCGAAGTGATGCACATGGTTCTGCAGATGATCGCGATAGGAAAACACCCGGCACCGCGGACTCACCGAAAGGTGAAACGTCAGGCAGCGCTGGTTGCCGTCCGAACGCGGATGCATGTACGTCTCCATCATGCTTTCGCTCACGGCATTGCTGTAAAGAAACTTCGTCAGGTGCCGAATCGAGTAGTACATCGCCACCTCCCTCCCTCTAAAAGTCAGCACCTATCCAGCCAGCGCGGTCTGAATGCTGTAATCCACATACAACTCATAGATCATCTCGTGAATGGAGCAGCACTGCGCCTTGATGTTCTGCAAATACCCGATCACATCGCCGTTCAGGATGTCCTCCACGCTCGAGTAGCTCAGGGTTGCTTGAAGCCGCCCCGCCAGCCGCTGCAGGGCCTCTGCCCGGTTCTTTCCACTCTGCAGATGAATCGCCTCAAGCGCCCCTTGCAAGCTGTCGATCGAGAACCGAAGCGAGTGCGGAAACTCTTGGTCCAGCAGCAGAAATTCGAGAATCCATGCCGGCGAAAGATCCGCGGTGTACACCTTGCAGTACGCCTCAAATCCGGTCGCGGACCGCAGGAGACCCATCCACTCCAGGTACTCGTTGGCCTCATGCACACGTTCGCGATCGCCCCACAGATCCTCGTGATACGCCTCAAGCAGCATGGCGGTGGCGGACGCGCGTTCGATGTACCGCCCTACCTGGATGAACTGCCATCCCTCCCCGTGACTCATGGTCGAATCGGTGACGCCCTGAAACTGGTGCACGGCCTCCATCACCTGCTGGAGAAACTCGGTCGGCTGCGCCATGCCCGCGCTCAGCGACTCAGGATCGGCCGCACGCTCGATCTCAGGCCGCGTTACCTGGAGGTACAGGCTGTTTAGCCGATGCCACTGCTCGGTCGAGATCTGTTCGCGAACATGCCGCGAGTTCTCCCGCGCCGAGATGATGCACGACACAATCGAGCTCTTCAGCCCCGTGTCAAAGGTCAGCCGCTGCGTCAGCGAATAAGGATTGCCGTTCCACCGCACATCCTTTGGATTGCCTAGGACAAACAACACCCGCTGCCATCGCCGGTCCGCGTTCAACGGACCCTCATCGAGCATCAGGTTCAAATTGACATCGAGCAGCCGCGTCGTGTGCTCGGCACGCTCAAGATAGCGGCTCATCCAGTAAAGACTATCGGCAACACGGCTCAGCATCGGTCCTCTCCCTGGATCTGAATCTTCAAACGGGTCAACTCGCTTTGCTGATGGGCGGGCTGCCTGCCGGAGAAGATTCGACTTGGTGCTCTCGCTCGCGACCTCGCTGAGCTTCACGCTTGAGAAGCAGATTGACCAGAAAGGCGTGGGTGCGCCCCTGCTTTGTCAGCCACTCAAAGACCTCGTCATCGATCCGCAGCGTAACCGTTCGCTCTGCCAGCGGCGTCCACGGACCGTGAACAAACTCCTTCAGCTGTTCGTCCGTCAGCGCCGGGATATCCGAGTAGTCGATCTCGGAGTCCGGCATCTGAGCCAAGGCCTCGAGTTCTCGCAGGGACTCGGCGGACAAGGGCGCATTGGGGTCATGAATATGCCTCACGATATGCTCTTCGTTCTGCACGATCTGCGGCTCGAGCGGAGATGATTCTGATACGCGTTGCGCTGTCTTCATAAGTCACCGTGTGCACGACCAGGAGGAGAACTTTCGGACCAACCTGGCCGATTGCTTGCGTCCGATTCTCATCCCTGCTGGAATAGTCCTTCCGAAAGAAAACGTATGGATCGCGAAAGACTGCCTCAGCCGTAGTGAAGCTGATTCTGTGCTTCTTTAGATTCTCCTCTGCCTTGCGTGTATCCCATTCAAAAATCTCCATAAACATTGGCTAGCTTACTCCTACCCGCTCAGCACCCACGTATCCTTGCTCCCGCCCCCCTGCGACGAGTTCACCACCAGCGATCCCTCCTTCAGCGCCACCCGCGTCAGGCCGCCCGGCACAATCGTCACCTTGTCGCCGTACAGCACATACGGCCGCAGATCCACATGCCGAGGCACCATCTGGTCCCCAATCAGGCACGGCGCGCGCGAAAACGAGATCGTCGGCTGCGCTATGTAGTTCCTCGGGTCGGCCTCGATCTTGCGCGCAAACTCCTCGCGTTCGGCCGCCGTCGACTGCGGCCCGATCAGCATCCCGTACCCGCCGCTCTCGCCCACTGCCTTCACCACCAGCTTGTCGAGATTCGCAAGCACATGCTTCCGCTCCTCCGGCCGCGTCAGCAGAAACGTCTCGACGTTGTCGAGCACCGGATCCTCGCTCAGGTAGTACCGAATGATCGCCGGCACATACGCGTACAGCGCCTTGTCGTCCGCAACTCCCGTCCCAAACGCATTCGCAAGCGAGACGTTGCCCGCCCGATACGCATTGAACAGACCCGCGACCCCCAGGATCGAATCCCCGCGAAACGCCAGAGGATCGATAAAGTCGTCGTCCACGCGGCGGTAGATCACGTCCACCCGCCGCAGACCGCTCGTCGTCCGCATGTACACGATGTTGTCGTGCGTCACCAGATCGCGCCCCTCCACCAGCTCGATCCCCATCTGCCGCGCCAGGTACGCGTGCTCGTAGTACGCCGAGTTGAACACCCCCGGCGAAAGCAGGACGATGTTCGGCTCCGGCCGGCCCTCAGGCGCCAGCGACCGCAGCGTGCCCAGCAAAAGCTGCGTGTACTGCTCGATCGGACGGACGTTGTACGTCCGAAATAGGTGCGGAAAGATCCGCTTCATCACGCGCCGGTTGGTCAGCATGTAGCTCACGCCCGAAGGCACGCGCAAGTTATCTTCAAGTACCGCAAACGATCCGTTCTCAAGCCGGATCAGGTCCGTCCCGCACACCGCGATATACACATTCCGAGGCACCGGCAAACCGCGCATCTGCCGCCGAAAATGCTTGCAGCTGAACACCACCTCGCGCGGCACCACACCGTCTTCGAGGATCCGACCCTCGTTATAGATGTCCTTCAAAAACAGGTTGAGCGCCGTGATGCGCTGCGTCAGACCGCGCTCGATCGTCGCCCACTCCGAGCTTGTGATGATGCGCGGAAGCAGGTCGTACGGAAAGATCTGCTCGGTCCCCTCATCCCGACCGTACACCGTAAACGTGATGCCCTGGTTCAGAAAGCTGAGGTCGGCTGCCTGCTTGCGACGCTGCAACTCTTCCGTCGGCAGCGACGAAAAATGCTGGAGCAGAGGCTCGTAGTGCTCATGGAGATTGACCTCCGACTGAAACATCTCGTCGTAGGCATGGTCCAGCAGATAGTTCTTCAGCGCAGCTTGGTCGAACTGGGAAGACGGTGTCCGGGGCATCAGGAACCCTGAGTATAGCGGCACGGGCACCGCCTCTCATAGCAGTATCGCCGCATGGAGGCACAACTCTTTCCCGCGCCCTGCGTAAGTCAGTTTCAAGCCCAGATCGGTCCGGCCAGCGATCACCACCAGCTGCGGTAGACTAAAGAGACGCGCGTTTTCGCCTCCACTCCGTCTCTCAACCGCGCCCAGACAGGAATACCCGCAAGTGAGCACCCTAGCCACCAGCACCCAAGCCATCCGCAACATCGCCATCATCGCCCACGTCGACCACGGCAAGACCACCCTCGTCGACGCCATGCTTCGCCAGTCCGGCACATTTCGCTCGAACGAGGCCGTAGCCGAACGCGTCATGGACTCCAACGACCTCGAACGCGAGCGCGGCATCACCATCCTCGCAAAAAACACCGCGATCCAATACCACGGCACCCGCGGAGCCGAGTCGAAGATCAACATCGTCGACACCCCCGGCCACGCCGACTTCGGCGGTGAGGTCGAGCGCGCCCTCAAGATGGTCGACGGCGTCGTTCTGCTCGTCGACGCCTCCGAAGGCCCGCTGCCGCAGACCCGCTACGTCCTCTCGAAGGCGCTCGAAGCGAAGCTCACACCCATCCTCGTCATCAACAAGATCGACCGCCCCGACGCCCGCCCGCAAGAAGTCCTCAACGAGGTCTACGACCTCTTCATCGACCTCGACGCCGACGAGTCCATCCTCGACTTCCCCGTCATCTACACCAACGGCAAAGCCGGTACGGCCACCATGGACCTCAACACGCCCGGCACCGATCTGCAGCCGCTCTTCGACCTCATCATCAACACCATCCCAGCCGCCACCGGAACCCCTGACGGCGATCTCCAGATCCTGGTCACCAACCTCGACTACTCCGACTACCTCGGCCGCCTCGCCATCGCCCGCGTCTTCAACGGCACCCTCAAAACGGGCAGGAAGTCAACCTCTCCAAGCTCGACGGCTCCCTCCAAACCGTCAAGGTCACCAAGCTCTTCACCTTCAACGGCCTCAAGCGCGAAGACACGGTCGAGACCGCCGTGGGCGACATCGTCGCGGTCGCCGGCATCCCCGGCATCACCATCGGCGAAAGCTTCTGCGCGCTCGACGACCCCAAGCCGCTGCCGCCCATCACCATCGACGAACCCACCATCGCCATCAATTTCTCGGTCAACAACTCACCGTTCGCCGGTCGCGAAGGCAAGTTCGTCACCTCGCGCAATCTTAAGGAACGCCTCGAACGTGAGCTTCTGACCAACGTCTCCATCCGCGTCGAAGACACCGGCTCTCCTGAAACCTTCAAGGTGCTCGGCCGCGGCGAACTCCAGCTCTCCGTCCTCATCGAAATGATGCGGCGCGAAGGCTTCGAGCTGATGGTCTCGCGCCCCACCATCGTCACCAAACGCGTCGACGGCGCGCTCATGGAGCCCTCCGAAGTCCTCACCATCGACGTCCCCGAAAACTTCGTCGGCACCGTCATCGAGCGGCTCGGACCGCGCAAGGGCGAGATGGTCAAGATGGCCAACCACGGCTCCGGCCGGGTTCGCATGGAGTTCAAGGTCCCCTCACGCGGCCTCATCGGCCTGCGCAACGAAATGCTCACCGAGACCCGCGGCACCATCGTCATGAACTCCATCGCCGGCGAGTACATCCCCTACCAGGGCGAGATTCCGCAGCGCCTCACCGGCGCCCTCATCTCCGACCGCAACGGCGTCACCACCACATACGCGCTCGACGGCGTGCAGGATCGCGGCATCCTCTTCGTCGGCGATGGTACGGAGGTCTACGAGGGCATGGTGATCGGCGAGCACTCGCGCGACAACGACCTCGACGTCAACGCCGTGCGCGAGAAAAAGCTTACTAACATGCGCGCCTCAGGCTCGGACGACGCACTTCGCCTCGTGCCGTACAAGCAACTCACGCTCGAACAGTCCATCGAGTTCATCGCCGAAGACGAACTCGTCGAGGTCACACCCAAGTCGCTCCGGATGCGCAAAAAGATCCTCCAAAGCAACCGCCGGCCCAAGGGCAACCGAGGCGGATCAACCCTCGAGTAAGCTCCTCAGCCGAGCGTAGTCTGGCCCGAGATTTTGATGAGCCAGACTACGTGGTTTCGGTTCTGCTTTTCTTGTTTCCGCAGGGAATTTGCTTTTTCTTTCCGCGACAAGTGCCTGCGACGACCTGTCTAAGCGCCTTTCTTGTCGTGTTGACCCGCTCCATGCTTATGGCCGGCCAGCGCCGCCGAGACCTTGGAAACGCTGTGTCCATGCACCCGAAGCGCCTCGTGCAACACCTCTCCTGTCACGCCGAAATGCGCGCTCCAGTAATGGATATCCGACGCTATCTTGGGGTTGATCTCCTTCTCGTCACTCGGTCCGTGCTCAACGTTTGCTGACATCTGTTCCCTCTCAAAATTCGTTCAGGTCCAACGTTATCTTGCAAACTGCCGCAGCTGCAAGCAACAACAAAGGCCACCACGCGGATGGCCTCTGTCATTGCTCCGATCAATCCGTCGTGCCTATTTGCCCGCCTGCGCCGTCACGAACCGCTTGTTGATCTCATCCCAGTTCACGACATTCCACCACGCCTGGAGGTAGTCCGGCCGCTTGTTCTGATACTTCAGGTAGTACGCATGCTCCCAGACATCGTTGCCTAGGATCGGGTAAAGCCCCTGCGAGAGCGGGTTATCCTGGTTCGGCGTCGTAAGGACCTTTAGCTTGCCGCCCTCAAACACCAGCCAACCCCAGCCTGAACCGAACTGCTTGGCCGTCGTCTCGTTGAAGAGCTTCTTGAAGTCGTCGAAGCTTCCAAAATCCTTGTTGATCTGATCGGCGATCGGACCGCTCGGCGGACCTCCGCCCTTTGGCTTCATGATCTGCCAGAACATGGTGTGATTGACGTCGCCGCCGCCGTTGTTGCGCACCACCGTGCGAACGTCCTCAGGCACGCTCGCCAGATCCTTCACCAGGTCGGCGGGTGACTTCGCCCCAAGCTCCGGATGCTTCTCTACCGCGCCGTTCAAATTCGTCACATAGGTCTGGTGATGCTTGTCGTGATGCAGCTTCATCGTCGCTTCGTCGATATACGGCTCCAACGCCGCGTAGTCGTAGGGCAAGGGAGGAAGTTCGTAGGCCACGTTTGGATCTCCTGTCGTGCTTGGTCGTGCGGTCGCGTCCGGGACCTATTCCCGGTGCCTTCATACGTCCGTCAGATGCCTCCTTCGCACACCGCGATGCAAACGGATCTTGACCGCGGTTCGGTGCCCTGGTCGAAGTCGGCTTGGAACGCGCCTGCAGAAGACATCGCAATCGTCCGCAGCCACCGTGCAGTCTCGGGCAACTTCGGCTTTCACGAATTTTCTTTGGGACTAAATCGGGTCCCGTGCAATCTAAGCTCCTTATGAGCAACTCCGAACCGCTGTACACATGGCTGGACGACGACGGCGCCGCGTTTGGCGCGCCCGGCCTTCCACCTCGCTGGACCTCCAGCAAAAAAGACGCTGTCATCATGTCCTATGCCGCGTCCAGCCGCATCTGGTACACCGTCTCGCACGGAACCGTCAACGAGATCTACTACCCCACTATCGATCGTCCGCAGACCCGCGACATGGAGCTGCTCTTTACCGACGGATCGTTTTTTCACGAGGAAAAACGCGACCTGGCGTACAGCTTTGAGTACATCGATCCCAAGGCATTCGCCGTCCGGGCGGTGGCGACCGCGCCGGGCGGCGAGTACAAGGTCACCAAAGAGTTCATCTCGAATCCGCACCATTCCGTCCTTCTCATGCACGTCAAAGTCGAAGCATCCCCGGAGATGCTGGCGAAGCTCAAGTGCTACGTTCTGCTCGCACCGCACCTCGACGGTGGCGGCACCGGCAACTCGGCTCGATCGATCGAAGTTGCCGGAAAGCGCGCTATCCTGGCCTGGAAAGGCATCTTCTCGCTCGCCGTCGGAGCCTCCTGCGGCTTCAGCGCATCTTCCTGCGGCTACGTCGGCGCCAGCGACGGCTACCAGGACATCTCGCAACATCGCAAGATGGACTGGCGCTTCGGGCAGGCCATGGACGGCAATCTCGCCCTGACCGGAGAGGTCGACCTCAGCAAACACCCGGAATTCACCGTTGCCGTCTCGCTCGGTACAGGGCACCACGCCGCCCTCTCCAACCTGATGCAGACCCTGGCTACACCGTTCGCCGAACACCGCGACCACTTCATCGCGCAGTGGAAGCGCGTCAGCACGCCGGATAAGATCGCCTCCGCCTCGGGCGACGGTGGACGTCTGCTCGGCATCAGTCAGGCCGTCGTCCTTACCCACGAGGACAAAACCTACTCCGGCGCCTTTATCGCCTCGGCCTCGATCCCCTGGGGCAACGCCAAAGGCGATGCCGATCTCGGCGGATACCACCTGGTCTGGACCCGCGACATGGTTCAGTCCGCCACCGCCATGCTCGCCTGCGGACGCACCGACACAGCTCTCCGCGCGCTCGTCTATCTTGCCTGCACGCAGCTTCCGAACGGCTCCTTCGCCCAGAACTTCTGGATCGACGGAACACCGTACTGGACCGGAATTCAGCTCGACGAGGTCGCCTTTCCCATCGTGCTCGCATGGCGGCTCCTCAAACTCGACGCCCTCGGCGAATTCGATGTCGTCCCCTTTGTCGAACGCGCCGCCTCCTTCCTCGTCCGCTTCGCTCCGGTCACCGAGCAGGAGCGCTGGGAAGAAAACGCCGGCTACTCCCCATCGACGCTCGCCATCGTCATCTCCGCCCTTGTCTGTGCCGCGGACATTGTCCGATCGCGTCAAAACGACGCCCTGGCCAGCTACTTCGAAACCTTTGCCGACTGGATCGAAGCCAATCTCGAGCGTTGGACCACCACCACCGAAGGCGTCCTTCACCCTGACGTCAAGCATCATTACGTGCGCATCCAGGCGCCCGCCCCCGGTCAGCCCTTCTACAATCCCGAGATCCCCGTCGGCTCCATCCGCATCGCAAATCGCGGCCCCGGCGAAAAAGACGTCTTTGAAGCCCGCGAAGTGATCGACGCCGGATTTCTCGATCTGGTCCGCTACGGCATCCGCCGCGCCGACGATCCCCTGATCGTCGACTCGCTCAAGGTTGTCGATCACATCCTCAAAGTCTCCATGCCGAATGGCGTCTGCTGGCGCCGCTACAACCACGACGGCTACGGACAGCGCGACGACGGAGGCCCTTACGTGGGCTGGGGACAAGGCCGCGCCTGGCCGCTGCTGGTCGGCGAGCGCGCCCACTACGAACTCGCCGCGGGCAACGACGTCGCGCCCCTGGTCAGCGCCATCGAGAACTTTTCGTCTGTCGGCGGCATGCTCCCCGAGCAGATCTGGGATGCCCCCGACATCCCCTCCAAGGCCATGTTCCTCGGACAATCCGCGGGCTCCGCCCAACCCCTCGTCTGGGCCCACGCCGAATACATTAAACTCCTTCGCTCTGCTCACGACAAAAAGATCTTCGACCGCATCTCCGTGGTCGAAGATCGATACGCGGTCGCGCGCGAAAAACGCGCCTTCACCAGCACGATCGAGATCTTCAAACTCTCCCGTCCTGTCGATCAGATCATCGCCGGCTACACTCTCCGCATCGTCAACCCCGAGAGCTTCCGCGTCCTCTACACCGTCGACAACTGGGCCACCAACACGACGGTTCAATCCAGCAGCGTCGGCCTGTCCGGCGCGTTGGCCGATATCCCCACACGCCCCGACCAGACCGGCAAAATCGTATTTACCCTGAACTGGTCGGGCACCGCCGGCGAAGACAGCAAACCCGACCCGGACCGCTGGCTCGGCCACAACATCGAGGTCAACATCGTCCCCCCGCCGACGCTTTCCTAAAAAGGAGGTTCGGCCCGGACAGAGGAGATTCGGCCCGGACGATCTCGGCCCGGACAGACGATCTAGGCGAGACGATCTCGGCTCCAGGATCGCGCATCCCACATCATCACGACAGCCCTGTAGACTATCTCGGGGCTAAACTTCTGACAGACATCGCCGCCTACCCCCCTGACCGCGGTTGAAAAAAGGATGCAATCATGAGTGCTCAGCTCGAAACCCCGAACCTCCCCACAGAGAACCTCAACTCTCAGGACATCGACCAGATCTCCATCAACACACTCCGTCTCCTGGCCGTCGATCAGGTCGAAAAGGCCAAATCCGGCCACCCGGGAGCACCTCTCGGCTGCGCCCCCATCGCCTATCTTCTGTTTCATAAAGTCATGAAGTACAACCCGACGGACCCGCTCTGGTCCGATCGCGACCGCTTCGTCCTCTCAAACGGCCACGCCTCCGCCATGCTCTACGGCGTACTTCACCTCACCGGCTACGACCTTCCGATGGAACAGCTGATGCAGTTCCGCCAGTGGGGCTCCCACACCCCCGGCCACCCCGAGTACGGTGAAACCCCGGGCGTTGAGGTCACCACCGGTCCCCTCGGGCAAGGCCTCGCCGAAGCCGTCGGCCTCGCCATTGCCGAGCGCCACCTCGCCGCCGTCTTCAATCACGAGAACAACACCCCGGTCGACCACTACACCTACGTTCTCTGCGGGGACGGCGACCTCATGGAAGGCATCTCGCACGAGAGCTGCTCGCTGGCCGGAACGCTTGGCCTCGGCAAACTCATCCTCTTCTACGACGACAACCTGATCTCGCTCGACGGCCCCACCGAGCTCTCCTTCACGGAAAACGTCAAGGAGCGCTTCGAGGCCTACCACTGGCACGTCCAGTACGTCGCCGACGGCAATGACCTCGCGGCCCTCGAGCGCGCCGTCCTGAACGCCAAAGCCGAGACCACCAAACCCTCCCTCATCCGCGTCCGCACCGTTATCGGCTACGGCAGCCCCAAGGCCGGCACCAACAAGGTCCACGGCGAGGCGCTCGGCGTGGAAGCCACCAAGGAAACCAAGCGCAACCTCGGCTTCCCCGAAGATAAAGCCTTCTACGTGCCCGAAGCCGCCGGCACGAACTGGGCCCAGGCCAAGGAAAAAGGTAAAAAAGCTCAGGAAGCCTGGCAACAAAAGTTCGAAGAGTACAAAAAAGCGTACCCCGAGCTCGGCGCTGAGTACGACCGCCGCACCTCGATGAAACTCAAGGAAGGCTGGGAAAAATCTCTCCCCGTCTTTCCGACCGACAAGCCGATTGCGACCCGCAACGCCGGCCAGATCGTCATGAACGCCATCGAAAAGGTCGTTCCCGAGCTCTTCGGCGGCGCCGCCGACCTCACCAGCTCCACCAAAACTATCTTCAAGGATTCCCCCTCCTTTCACGTCGACCCCAAAGGCCGCAACGTCTTCTTCGGCGTCCGCGAGTTCGGCATGATGGCCGCCGTCAACGGCTTGTCGGCGCACGGCGGCATCATCCCCTTCGGCTCCACCTTCTTCACCTTTTCGGACTACTGCCGCTCCGCCCTTCGCATGGGCGCGCTCCAGTCGTCGCACTCGCTGTATATCTTCACGCACGATTCCGTCGGCCTCGGCGAAGACGGCCCCACCCACCAGCCCATCGAGCAGCTGATGAGCCTCCGCGCCATACCCCAGCTCACGGACTTCCGCCCTGCGGATGCGAACGAAACCGCCGCCTGCTGGCAGCTCGCGCTTGAGCGACACTCGGCCGCCTTCATGGCCCTCTCGCGCCAGGACCTTCCCGTCCTCGACAATGAGAAGTACAAGGTCCGCGAAGGCGTCCGCAAAGGCGCCTACATCCTCGACGGCTCCGGCAAGGACATCATCCTCGTCGCAACCGGCTCCGAGGTGTCGCTCATCATGGAGGCTGCCGCGAAGCTAAAATCCGAAGGCATCAACGCCACCACCGTGTCCATGCCGTCGTTCGCGATCTTCGAGCAGCAGGAACAGAGCTACAAAGACGAGGTCTTCCCCGAGAGCATACCCAAGCTCGCCGTCGAAGCCGGCGCCACAATGGGCTGGTGGAAGTACGTCGGCCACAACGGCGACGTCATCGGCCTCGACCGCTTCGGCGCCTCCGCCCCCGGCCCCGTCGCGCTCGAAAAGCTAGGCATCTCCCTTGACCACATCCTCGAACTCGCCCGCAAACTGGTGAAAAAGTAAGTACAGCGCCGGAGGTCGGCCGCAGACACCGCCTCCGGTTGAATCCTTTTCGAGAGCACGCCCATGGTCACCAACGAACGCGAAATGATCCGCAAACTCGACCTCCCCGACACTCCGACAAACCGCTTCACCTCGCTCCAGCCGACCTACGAAGACACCGTCCCGCCCGACCCCGAAGAGGATTGGGAGACCGACCAATAATCTGCCTTGAGTTCGCGAACCGGTGGTGGAAGAAACGATCCCAAAGTAAACGAGGGCCGCCTGAGAGAGGCGAAGCAGCGGGAGCAGGTCGCACGCGAGGCGCTTCGGGCACTGCGTAGCCTCCCTGTTCGAGCGCGTCCTCTCGATTATGTGAAGTTAGAAGTGCTTCAAAAGGGTAAGCTGAACAGAGCCATTAGCGACCGAAAACGTTCGGAGAACCATTCCAGAAAGGGTAAGGCGCGAAGCGATGACTTTTAGTCCAGGCTTTGGAAGCCATGATCTGCATCTTGGGCAGACTTCTTCGTCGTTGCGCGACAGGTTCGGCCAGCCAACATCCATCCGACAAACTGGAACCTTTCGCGACTATTGGCTCTACCCCGTCCTGGGTCTGGAAGCAATCATCTCCAGAAGGACAGGTAACGTTCTCAGCCTCTTCTTCTCACGTGCGGAGACTTCAGATCAGCCTGGCGTCCCATCCCTGCTTGGAACAACCGAGAAGAGTGTCGTGGATCAGTTTGGTTCGCCTGATCTCAGAGGTGGTGACTTCCAGCTTCCCGGCGGGAACTACGTTGATCGCTGGTTCAGCTACGACCGTGGGATCGGCTTCCACTTCGATCGTCAAGGATACGTGAAGACCGTGTCCATATTCGCACCGAAGCGAAAGATCAAGATCCGCAAGCCCGCCGCACAACATGGCCGGGGTCAGTCGCGCTCCATTGCGGCTCTTCGGCAATCACGCTTACAGGACACCCACCCATGAAGATCGCCATCGCCGCAGACCACGCCGGTTTTCCCCTAAAGGAAGAGGTCAAGACGTACCTGGCAGGCCGCTCCGAACACCAACTCGAGGACCTCGGCGCGTTCACGCCTGACCCGGAAGACGACTACTCCGACTTCGCGGTCCTCGTCGGCAAAGCTCTGATGGCCGGCACCGCCGACCGCGGCATCCTCATCTGCGGCTCGGGCGTCGGCGTCTGCATCGCGGCCAACAAGATGCCCGGCGTCCGCGCCAGCATGTGCCACGACACCTACTCCGCCCACCAGGGCGTCGAACACGACCAGATGAACGTCCTCGTCCTCGGCGCGCGCATCATCGGCCCGGCACTCGCCTTTGAGTGCGTCGATGCCTACCTCCGCGCCAACTTCATCGCCGAACAACCCCGCTTCGTCCGCCGCCTCAACAAGGTCAAAGCTATCGAAGCTGAGTACATGCCCTCCGCTGCCGGTACCGTCTTCAAATCCTGAGCGACCGTTTGGCGCAATCCCTCCGCTCAAACGCATTCAATTAAGACACATCGCCCACACGTCGGGAACGGCATGGCCTGGTTTCGCAATGCAGCGGTAAGCTGTTCGTGACGAGGCCGGCAAGGGGACGGACGCGCGCGGGCACGATGTGGTGTCAGTGTCGCGCTTGCTCGAGCTGGGGCGGTTTAGCGGTGAGCGGAAGTTCCAAATGCACGGGCGGGACACGATTGCTCTTGACTGCGAGGGGGACCCCAAGGCGAAGGCGCGAAACCGGATGGAAGATGTGATCCAGATGCTGGCGGGCACGGTGTGGGTGGATGCGCGGGCAGGGCGGATGTGCGGATCGAGGGGCGATTTCTGAAGCCGTTCAAGGTGGGTGGCGGACTGGTGGCGAGTGTTGCCGAGGGGACGCACTTTGACGCGGAACAGGCGAAGGTGAATGGGGAGGTGTGGCTGCCGTCTCGGATCGATGCGCAGGGGTCGGCGCGGGCGCTCCTGGTCTTTAGCTTCAGGGGACGAGTGCGAGTGGTCGACTCGGATTACCGGAAGTTCAAGGCGAGGTCGTCGACGTTGCCAGGGGTGGGCAAGGTGGAGGAGGGTGAGGCCGGGTCTAGGGCGGGGTCGGTGCTGGTGAGGCGGGATGTCCGGCGGGTGCAGGTGGGGCGGCGTGCGGGCTGGCGAAGTGAGGCTCGAGCGGTTCTATCGGTTACCTTTGTGCGAAAAAGTTGGAAATGCGCTAATCAAGTGGACGGGATCTGCCGATAGAGGATTTAGGCGTGAGGTGCGCCGGTGATGGACGTTATTGCAGGCTTATCTTTTGCGCTTGCAGACCCGTGCTCTGGGCCTGCTCGTGTGCATGATAGCTCGATCGCACGAGAGGTCCGGATTCGACGTGCCGGAATCCCAGGAGGAGGGCTTCATGCTTTAGATAGGCGAACTCGTCGGGCGTGTAGAAGCGGGCCATGGGGAGGTGGTCCCGGCTGGGGCGAAGGTACTGGCCGATCGTGAGGATATCCACCTTGCGCGCGGCGAGATCGCGGAATACAGAGAGGAGTTCGTGCATTTCTTCGCCCATGCCGACGATGATGCCGGTTTTGGTGACGATCTCGCGACTGTGCTCGGCGGCAATGGATTTGGCGTTGCTGAGAAAGGCGAGCGAGCGCTGGTAACGGCCGCCGCTTTTTGCGACGCGGTAGAGTCGCGGGACGGTCTCGATGTTGTGATTGAGGATCTCGGGCCGAGCCTCGACGACCATACGGACCGCCATGTCGACGCCCTGGAAGTCCGGCGTGAGCACCTCAACCTGGCAGCCCGGGGCCTGGCGGCGGATCTCGTGTATGACGTTGACGAAGGCCTGTGCGGCGCCGACGTTGTCGTCGTCGCGGTTGACGCTGGTGATGACGGCGTGCCGGATGCCGAGCTGCGCCACCGCGTAGGCGACGCGCTCGGGCTCGCTGTGATCGATCGGCGCGGGACGTCCCTTAGGTACGGCGCAGAAGCCGCACCTGCGTGTGCACAAGTTGCCGAGCATCATGAACGTGGCGGTTTTGTGGTTCCAGCACTCGCCGATGTTGGGGCAACGCGCGCTCTCGCACACGGTGTGGAGGTCGAGTTCGCGCGCAAGTTTCTTCAGCGCGTGGAAGGTCTCGCCCATCGGCGCCCGCGCCTTCAGCCACTCCGGCTTGCGCACGGGCTGCTTGGGCGAAAGGTCGATCTGGATGAGTTCGGCAGCGTGGACCATCGCTCTGATTGTATGCGCTGGCGGGAAGGGCAATCTAGCGCAGCTGCTCGCGGACCTCAGTCCGGGAGAGATAGAGGAAGAAGACGAGCGAGAAGAGGCCGCGCACCAGGAAGAAGCCCTGATGCGTGAGGTGGTAGAACATGAAGTCGCCGAAAGACAGCATGACGCAGCCGCCGAGCACAAGCGCCCAACCCCACCTCCGAAGCCGCAGGAGGCCGAAGATGCCGAGAGCGAGCAGTGTGCACAGGCCAAGGACCGCATACTTTTCGGGGCCCGTGCCGAAGGCGTTCAGCAACGCGCCGTAGACGTTGAGTATGGTGAGGAACAGCATAAAGAGGCATATACCTGCCACCCCGGGGAGCATCTGGCCTGGCGTGGTGCGGCGTCCAGTGGATGCGGGGACGACCGGCTCCGGCGGGCTTTGCGGTCTTTGTTCTCCGTGTTGTTGTGAGGACAGGGGCTCGGGAACGCGGTTCATAAGGTGTGCAGATATGCGAGGAGATCCGTGAGGTCTTCGCCTTGCACCTGCGCGCCCATGGCCGGCATCAGACCGTGCCCATGCTCGATGGTAGCGGTCACGCGCTCGTCGTTGGCAGGGGCGCCGCTGTGCAGGTACGGCTTCTTGAAGACGCCGACCAGCGCCGGACCGACCTTGGCGCGATCGTCGCGGTCCGAGTGGCAGACGGCGCAGCGGGCCTGGTACACGGCGTGCCCGGCCCTCTGTTGCGGATTCAGCTGGTCGAGCGGGGTCGGCGGCGATGTGCGATTACAACCGACGGCCGCGGACACCAGAAGCATGAAGCCTGTCGCAAACAGAGCTGCAGCGACTTCATCTCGGATCGGTCTGCGAGCGAAACAATCTTTCACCTCTCTATCTTCGCATCCGGTGCATCGGGCGTATCAGGATCGCACAAGATCGGTAGATCGAGCTTCGGCACGGGCGGGAGTTGCGGGAGGTGAGCGCGGGTAAACGAGCTTTCGACCACCGCCGATCCCTAGTCTAGTTTGAGTCTAGTTGGCTAGTTTGCTTTCGCGATGGCCGCCACCATACGGTCAATCACATCCCGGTCAACGCCTGATCCTGGCATGTGATTGCCGACCAGGATGGAAAAGATCACAGTCCGACCGCTCGCACATTCGAGGTAGCCGCTCAGAGCGCGCGCTTCGCCCAGAGTACCGGTCTTCGCAAACACATGGCCGCGGAGCGGGGGTTCGCGGAACCGGCCAGAGAGGCTGCCGTCGACCCCGCCGACCGGCAGAGATCGCTTCCACTCCGCAAACCATGGCTGCGTGCTTGCGTACTGGAGCAGACGCGTGATGGCCCGGGGCGTCACGAGATCGTGTCCACTCAGGCCGGAACCGTCGTAGAAGACGAACTCGTCTGCCTCCATACCGACGCGGCTCACGAGAAAGCTCCGAAGCACCCGAGCGCCTTGCGCGCCGGTTCCTTTGCAGGTCCACACTTCGCCGAGCGTCCGAAGCATCAGCTCTGCGTGGAGGTTCAGAGACAGTTTGTTGGTCACCACGACGTCCTCGCTCAAGGTTGGCGAACGATGTGTCGCCAGGACGTGCTCGTCGCGTTGGAGCGCTGGCCGCCCCGCATCGCCACACCTCGCGGCTTCCTCTCCGTTCAGGGCCAAGGGCTCCTGAGTCTGTTCGAGGAAGCCACGCCGATCGCGCGGAAGGAGGTGCTTTGTCCGGGCCACGCCGCCGACGCTGATCCCACGCTGCGCGAGCATCTGCTTGAACGCCTGCGCCGCAAACTCCGCCGGATCCTCGATCGCGATCTGCTCAACATCAGGCGCCGCGTCGATCGCGATCGAACCGTAGACACGTACCTCTCGCGATCCGATCATGCGGTCCACGTGGACCGTGTTGCCGCTTTTGGGCGGCCCGCTCGAAACCTCTCCGTCGATGGTGTAGTAGGTCGAGCTAACGCCCGAACCGAGCGTGATGGTGGCGGCGGCACCCACGGTGCGCCCAGGTGTGATGGTTATCCCCAACTCGTTATCGGCCACGGTCAGGGCCGAGACAGGCGCGCCGTAGCCCCAGACGGCATCGTCGATCGACCAATCGCTGGGGTAGGGATCGTACGGAAACAGCGTGTCGTCAGCCACAACATCGCCCGAAACAGAGGTGAGCCCGCCGGCCGCGACCTGATCTGCGAGTTCCGCGAGCGAGCGCATGGGATCTCGAACCTCAGTCGGGTCTCCGGGTTCTACACCGGCGACGGCCGCCGAGCCCGTTTGCGCGCGCGGACGGTACGGAAGAGTTCTGCCGGAGAGGTTGGCATCTCCGCCTCCAGTCAGGTAGAGATCTCCGTGCAGCGCATGAGCGACGACCGTGCTGTCGGGGGCAGGTGGAG
Organism: Acidobacteriaceae bacterium; assembly: GCA_965277145.1. Taxonomy (GTDB): domain Bacteria; phylum Acidobacteriota; class Terriglobia; order Terriglobales; family Acidobacteriaceae; genus Edaphobacter. The sequence goes on along the minus strand of OZ255717.1, from coordinate 2,843,853 downwards.
ACAACTTCTGAGTCTCGGGAGTCTCGTGCACGACCACCCGCGTCTCGGAGGTCCTCTCCGGACCCAACAGCGCCATGGCTGCAGCTGTTGTGAACAGCTTGGCGTTGCTTGCCGGCTGAAACATCTGCCCGGCGTTCAGAGTGACGATCGGCGCCCCATCCATCCCAGTGACCATGACGCCCCAGTGCGCCCGGCTGACGGAGGTTTCGGTGGTCATGGCCTTGATCTGCCGGCACAGCGCGGAGCATGGAGACGATTTTGCCCCAACTCTGACCTGAGCAGAGCCGCGCTCCGCCCCGGACACCAGCAGAAACAGCATTGCCAAAGAGATCTTGTCACAGCCGGGCATGCGCGGAGTCTAGCACCGGCCCAGCCTCGTCCCAAAGCCTCGCATCCGTGAATTGCCCCGAATAGGTGTCATCACAGCATCCGTAGGATCGTACGGTAACAACGAACGACCCGGATTGGCTCAGTTGCTCTTCGATCGAGGCTGCACTAGAGATCGTCTGACCCTCCGACCGGCAAAGGCCAGCCGACCCGACGTTTGCGCCCCCGCCATAGGCCAAGTAAACTCCGCAACATGACCCCAGGCACAGATCGCCGCGCCGGCTCTCTCGTTCTCCTCGCAGCGCTCCTTCTCTCCTTCCTGGCCACCTCCGCTCACGCCCAGGTCTGGGCCCAGGCGGACCTCAGCAAAAGCCCACGCCATCGCGAGTACGTCAATCTCACGCACAACGGCCGCGTCGTCAATACTTTTGTCGTCTACCCCGAAGTCTCGACCAAAGCCCCCGTCGTTGTCCTCATCCACGAGATCTTCGGCCTCTCGGACTGGGCCAAGCTCATGGCCGACGAACTCGCCGCCCAGGGCTACATCGTCCTCGCCCCCGACCTCCTCTCCGGCGCCAACGCCTCGACGACACACTCGGGCCCAGCCTCAACCACCGCAACCGATGCCGAACTCGGCGGCACCGACTCGTTCACCGGCACCGACGCCATCACCAAAGCCGTCTCCGCCCTGCCACCCGCGCAGGTTCTCGCCGACCTCGATACCGTCGCGGACTACGGCCTGCATCTCCCCTCCAGCAACGGCCGTATCGCTGCCGCCGGCTTCTGCTGGGGCGGCGGCAAGGCCTTCAGCTTCGCCACTCACCGGAGCTCCCTCGCGGCGGCGTTCGTCTTCTACGGTCCACCTCCGCCGGCCGGAGACATGCACACGATTGTCGCCCCGGTTTACGGCTTCTACGCCGCCAATGACGCCCGCATCACAGCCACCGTTCCCCAGACCATCACAGACATGAAGTCCGCCGGGAGACGCTTCGATCCCGTCATCTACGACGGTGCGGGCCATGGATTCATGCGATCCGGCCAGGCGCCCGACGCGAAACCAGCCGACAAGCTAGCGTTTCAGCAAGCCTTCCAGCGACTCACCGACAACCTCAAGCAACTTCGGTAGCCACTCATGCAAACGCCTCCCGAGCGCTCGATACAGGCAGGGTTCGCATCTCGTAGCGTCGCGGCCACCACACGGTAAACCGGCTACCCTCGCCCACCGCTGACGTCAACCGCACCGTGCCCCCGTGCTTCTCCACAATGTGCTTTACGGTCCACAGACCCAGGCCGTTGCCCTTCTCGCCCTTGGTACTCTTGCCGAACTGAAACAGCATCGGCAGCACGTCCGCGGCAATCCCCGCGCCCTCATCCACGACAACAATCTCCACTCCGGTTGCCTGCCCCCGCAGACTGACCCGCACATGCGATCCCGGCCGTGTCACCGCCTCGCACGCGTTCCGCACCAGGTTCAGAAGCACCTGCCGCGTTTCGCCCGGCGATGCCTCCACGACACATTCGCCGCGCGTCTCTGTCTCAAACGCGATACCCGACGTACGGATCAAGGGGTCCAGCAAAAATCGCACGGAAGCCACGGCCGCGGAGAGATCGATCGGCTCGGGCTCGGATGTCTGCCGGAAAAACGACAGCGTCGACCGCGAGATCTCCGTCACCCGCGCGGCCTCTTCGCCCGCAATGCGCGCCATCTCCACCACCTCCGGCGAACAGCTCCCGGTACTTTGAATCAGGTACAAAAGATTCTGAATCGACTCGAGCGGACTGCTGATCTCGTGCGACACCACCGTGGACATCCGGCTCCACTCCTCGAGCTTCTGCGCCGCCAGCAGGCTCTCCTCCATTTGTTGCTTTTCTACCTCCGCATTCGCCAGCCGAGCCGCATAGTCGTTGATCGAAAATCCGATCACCGGAGCTCGACCGATCAGCATTACCGCCACACACGCCGAAAGCACAGCCGTTACGATGTTGGTCCACGCATCCACCCAGAACACGGGAATCCAGGTCGTCACCACTTCCAATAGGTGCGTGGACCCGCACGCCACAATAAACAGCGCAAAGCCCACCACAAAGTACGCCCAGTCGCGCGCAATCACACGTCGCGTATGCCGCACCAGGTATAAAAGCGTCAAGCAGATACTCAAATAGCTCAGAAAAGTGATGAGATTGGTCACCACCATCGTCCAGATCAGCCGCGGAGCGGCAGCCCAGCATATAGCGTGCGGCATCAGCGAAATAGACCCGGACATGCTCATCTCTTCCCCCGGCAGCAGGCGGAGTCAAACGCCACATTTACCCTTAGGTCTGATGCTACCGCGCCCCGAGAGGGAAACCGCGCCCGTCTACAACCTTTGCAGTATCTCTGCCGCTACCCCAGTGCTGACCAGCCGCCCAGATCGGACATCCAGATCGGACATCCAGATCGGACATCTCACCCCGTCATCAGCTCTTCGTCTACCTCCTCCACAACCTCGCCCACATCCTCCACCGGCTCCCCAACATCGATCCCGTAACGGCCCGCCAACTCCGGAGCATACCGCGCTATGTCGTTTCGTAACCGGATCAGGCTCAAATCCTTCGCCTTCGACTCCAGCATCACGTCCACGTCCACATCCGCGATCGATCGCAGAAACTGAATGGTCTCGAATGGATTGTTGTAGTCCGCATGTCCGGTCCACACCGGCGGCTGCAACACCATCTCGGTCTTGCCCGACTTGCGATTCTTTCGCTTCAACTCGCGCATCTCCGTCCGTGCACAGCTCCAGTGCATCTTCGGGCGGACACCCTCGGGCCAAGTCCGCAAAAAGCGCCGCAGCGTCTCCCCCATCTCGAGACCTTCCGGGTTGAAGCACCAGTGATGCTGGTAGTCCCACACACACTTCACCCCCGTCGCCTCATGCACCTTCAGCACATCCGCCGCCGAGTAGCGGATGTCATCGTTCTCCAGCACCAGGCGCCTCCGCACCGGCTCACCCAGCCGCGGCCAGGTCTCGACCCATCGCCGCCATCCGCTCTCCCGGTCGCCATACGCACCGCCCACATGCACCACCAGAACGGCCTCCGGCCCGCACTCCATCAGGTCGAGCATCTCGGCCTGGCTCTCCAGATCTGCCATGCTCTTCTGCGTCAGCACCTCATTGCCGCTGTTCAGGACGATGAACTGCGACGGATGAAAGCTCAGCCGCAAGTCCTGCGCTCGCGCCAGCTTACCGACGTGCGCCAAGTCCGACGCACTCTCCTTCACCATCCCATGAAATTGCGGCATGTCGGGATGCGTGTGGTACGGCGCCAGGTCGCTCGACATCCGGTACATATGGATCCCGTGCTTGCGCAAGTAGCTGAAGATCTCGCACAGGAAGCCGAGCGAAACTCGCAGGTGCGGCCCCTGCTGCCACCTCCGGGTGTCGTTCGACTTCAACCCCGGCTGACCCATCACCTTGACGGCAAACCCCAGCCGCATCGCCGCAGCTGGAAACCGGATCGGATCGAGGCCCGCCAGCGCCACGCACTGCGACATCGGCGTCGTCTCCATCCGCTGGAGCTCCAGCTCCGCGAGCTCCTTCTTCGTCGGCGCCGCAATCTTTTTCTTCTTCGCCTTCTTCTTTCCCTTTCGACCCGTTTTCACCACCTTCGCCTTGGTCGGAGCAGCCTCCGGAGCAGCCTGCGCCGCGATCTCCGCAGGGACGCGCCCAGCCTGACCCACACTCTTTCGCGGCCGCCCGCGCCGGCGGCTTTCTCCGCCCTCCGCCTGAACCTCGCCCTCAGCCATCGCCCCGCAGCTCCCCCTTTGCCGTCTCTCGCGTCAGATGCCGCACAGCCTTGCCCCGCACTCGCAGGCTCGCCGCATTTCGTTTCTCCAAGACCGTCGGCCCCTGTCTCGCGATCTCCTCGGCGCAGCGCACTGCCCGGCTGAGCGCCTCACCGGCGATATGCCGCTCCGCCGGCCGCCGGAGATGTCGGTACCAAACATCCCCAAACGCCCAATCCAGACACACGCGCTTGAAGCAGTGATCCAGCCGCAGCGGCCACCGCCCCGCCCGCGCCAGAGCCGGCAACACTACCTCCGTCAACTCCTTAAACCGCGCCACCTGCGCCGTCCGAACCTCCGCCTGCGCTGTCAATTGCCTGCCTCCCGCGCGCCTGGCACAGCAACTTCCACCTGCATCTCCGGCCCAAACCCCACCTCCTGCGCCCACCGGTTCCAAACCTCCACCGGCAAAGCCCCGCCCGCCGCCTGGTCGTGCCCGTTCCCATAGTGGCCATCCGCCTCCGCCGGCCGGTGCGCTCGGAGCCACGCAATCAGATTCACTCCCGCCGGCGCCCGCCCGCTAAAATGCACCCACCCCGGCCTGTACCCCGTATTCACCCCAAACACCACGCTCTTCGGAAAACGCGACCTCCACTGCATCGCCACGAGAGGATGCACCTGACACGGCGTCTCCATCCGCACCGCAACCAGGTCCGCCCCTAACTCCTCCCGCGCCTTGGTGCTGAACCGCGGCGGTAGCTTTCTAGCCGGCCCCCAAAGCCGCACCAACCTCCTCCTTCGCGAGCAGGAGCTCCGCCGTCTCCGGGATCTCGCCGCTCAAGACCCGCTTCGGCCCGTTCGCCTGGAGCAACAACCGCAGCGCCGCACTTCCATCGCCCGTCGCCGACCGCCGGGGCGCATTCAACAGCGAAGTGGCATCCCGCAGCGCACCTCCGCCGAACCGTTTCTTGGCCACCGCCAACTCCGGGAACGGCGCCTTATCACCCAGATCGCTCAACAAGCTGATTCCAGCCAGCCACAGCCACTCCTCCGCCACCCCCTCGCCCACCAGCGCACGGGCGCACCACCACGCCATCAGACCTGTCGTCGGCACATCCTTCCCGTCGCCGCCTTCCAGCCCACGCCCATACCCGGTCAAGAGCACCGCACCCTCCGGGACCCCGGTCGGCACATGATGATCCAGCAACAGCGTCGGAACCCCGGGCAACAGAGCACCCGGCCGGCTCCCCAGATCCGCCACAATCAAGGCCTCCGGGCGAAATCCCCGCACCCGCTCCAGCACCTCCGCATCCCACGCCGACTCGCCCTTGCGCCGCGTCTCGGCCGTCACCTCCCCGAAGCCCGCCGCCCCCATCGCCCGCACGAGCAACGCCCCCGCCGGCAAACCATCGGCATCGCTGTCGCACAACACATGCACCCGCGTTGCCCGACCTCGCGGCAGATCATTCACCCACGCCACAAACCGCGCTCCAAGCTCTTCGGCAAACGTCACATTGCTAACCATGCCAGACTCAGCTCCTAGATGTTCAGTGCCACCGCTGTGCCTTTCCGCATGGCATCCACTCCTGCCACCGCCTTTCCATCGTGCACAACAGCCTTGTAATCTCGCAGCCGGAGCCGCCATCCGCGCGACCTGCAAGTTGCGACGGTCCTCTCTGCACTCTCACCTGTGCCGGTAATCACCACCCTCTCTCGATGGTAACTTCGACCGAAATCCATCCTCTTCGCCGCTAGACTAAGCAACGGAAAAGCTCAGACCGGCGCTCGAATACTTTCAGCATGTCAGCACTTGTCGGCCGTCAAAATCGGCTGGCTGCGTCAAACAAGAACAGAACAGCACCACGGGTCCCAGCACGTCACCCCTGATCGACCAAACCAGGCCACAGGAGCGCCATGCTTCGCGACATCCCCACCGCTTGGGCGAGACTCTTCGCCCTCTTGCTCGCCTTTCTCTCTGTCGGGAACCGTCCCGCCCACGCCGACGTCGGCCTCGTTCTCGAGTCGCCCTCCGGCCCCATGGGCTTCTTTACCGACGCCGGACACGCCTCCGTCTGGCTCTCCCGCGCGTGCCTCACCTCCACCGGCGAGATCGAGTTTTGCGAGCACTCCCCCGGCGTCGTCCTCACCAGCACCTCCTACTGGACCAACCCCGGCACCGCCGCCATCCCCGCCGACCTTTTCTTTCTCGGATCCCGCTCCGGTCGCGCGGGTCGCGATGTCGCCGCATGGCAGAGCTCGCTCGCCCCAATCTATCCCTCGCTTAACCCGCGGCTCGGACAGAAGTACCTCGGTCGCGCCTACCGCCGCTCCGTCCGCATCCTCACCTTTGAAACCTCCGCCGAGCAGGACCGGGAGGTCATCGCCAAAATCCAGGCCGATCGCCCCGACTTCCACTACAACTACCTCCGTCGCAACTGCGCCGTCTACAGCGAACATGTCCTCAAACTCTACTTCGGCGACGACCTCGAGGTCCGGCATTTCCTCGACTTCGGCCTTACCACACCGCGCGCCGTCGAACGCGCCCTCCGCCGGACTCTCCGCCACCAACCCTCCGCCCACTTCCGCACCGTCCAGTTCCCCAGCTCCATCCTCCAAAGCTGGCGCCAGCCCCCGCGCAACCTCTGCGAATCCGCCACCCTCGACCCCAAATACGCCGTCCCCCTCGTCCTCTTTCAGCCCGAGATCTACCTCGGCTTCGGCGCCTGCTACGCCTGGAACCGCATTCCCGCCGCCCTCCACGACCACGAAACCGCCGCACCCCAACGCTCCACCTCCGGTGAAAAGCTGGACCGCCGCGTGGCCGCCTTTGAGAGCCTCACCGGAACCATCCTCCCATCAGCAGTCCCCCTCACAGGGGAATCCAAGCTCCAGGGTGCCGAAGCCTCACCAGCCACCCCGCCCAGCCCCGCCTTGGGCGTCGCCACACCCGCTTCAACGGACACCGCAACACCCGCCTTCCGCTAGACCGTCGGACCGTGGGGGAGGCTCCTCTCTCGCGACAGTCTTCGGTGACTAACTCTGCAGGCTCCGGATCTCCGGCAAGATTGCGGCCAGCAACTTCGAAAACCGCGCCACCGATCGCCGTCCGATCTCCATCACCTCGTTGTGATCGATCGGCTCCGCCGCTAGCCCAGCCGCCGGGTTCGTCACGAGCGAGATGCCCAGCACCTCCAGACCCATGTGCCGCGCAACGATCACCTCGTGAACCGTCGACATCCCAACCAGGTCGGCGCCCAGCGTCCGAAACGCCCGGATCTCCGCGGGCGTCTCAAACGACGGCCCAAGCACAGACAAATACACACCTTCCGGCAGAAGTAGCCTCTGCCGGGCGGCCGCGGCCTGCGCCAGCGCGCGCAACCGAGGCGAATACGCGGAACTCATATCGAAGAAGCGCTCGCCGGTCCCAGCCCGCGTCCCAAAGCGAGCCTCATTCGGCCCCATCGCCGCGTTTGTGCCCGTGAAGTTGATGTGGTCGGAGATCACGACCAGCTCACCGGTCCGATACGCCGGGGAGATCCCGCCCGCCGCATTGGTCACCACCATCGATCGGCACCCTAGCAGCCCCAGGACACGCGTCGGAAACACCACGTCCGAGACCGCGTACCCCTCGTACGCATGCACCCGCCCCTGCATCACAGCAACCGGTGTCGCCCCAATCTGCCCCAAGACGAGCCGCCCAGCGTGACCGGCAACCGTCGACCGAGGAAAGTACGGTATCTCCGTGTACGGGACAGCTACCGGATTCTCCACACCCTCGGCAAAGTCCCCAAAGCCAGAGCCAAGGATGATCCCCACCTCTGGCCGCAGCGGCGAGACCGAGCGGATATGTTCGACGGCAGCCTGCGCACGGCTGTACTGAAGAGGTTGTCCGGAGTCGGTTGTCTGGCTCATCGCTCCTGTATCGTACGGCACGCGCTGAGACCGGTGTGCCTCGCGCGCTCCGCTGTACAGAGCTCGGCTAAGATGATCTCTGTCTCCGTCATGACCAAGGTCCAAGCACATCTGAGCGATCGACGACCTTGTCTGTTTGCGGCAGCCCTTATGGTCGCGGCACTCACAGGTTGCGGCACAGTCGTAGTCCCGATCGAGACCGGCCCGCCTCCACCGCCAGTTGGCAGCTTCGCCGGTCGCCCCTTCTCGGGCACCGTGATGGCCGGTTCTCAACCTATAGACGGAGCAGCGGTCCAGATCTTCGCCGCCGGCACGGGCGGCAACGGATCCGCCCCCAGCCGCCTTCTCCCCAGCGCCGTGACCTCAGATAGTTCCGGCAACTTCGCCATCCCCGCAGGCTATCCTTGCCCGCTGCCTGGCTCGCGACTGTACCTCGTCGCGCGCGGCGGATCGGTCAGCGCCGGCGCGGACAACCCTGCCATCGCCCTGGCAACAGCCGTCGGAAGCTGCGAAGCCATCGGCCCAGCCGCAACCTTTCGCATCAATGAAGCCACCACGGTCGCACTCAGCTGGGCGCTCGCGCCCTTCTTGTCGCCCAGCGGCAACCTCGGCGCAACCGGGACCAACACCGTCGGCATCGGCAACGCCTCCTTGACCGCGCAGAACCTCGTCAGCAGCCAAACCGGCGCAGGTCTGCTCCCAGTCACGCCCGCGAGCTCCGCCCTCCCGGCCGAGAAGCTGAACAGCTTAGCCAACCTCCTGAACACCTGCACAGCATCCGCGCCAAGCTCCGGCGGCTGCGCCAGCCTTTTCGCGCTCACGACCTCCCCTGACCAAGCCCCACCTACAGACACCTTCGCCGCCGCCATCAGCATCGTTCACAACCCAGGCCGGAACGTCGCCGCGATCTTCGCCCGCTCCGGAGCATCCTCACACTTCGCGCCAGCGCTCCCGAGCGCCCCCGCCGACTGGACCTTCTCCCTGGCCTTCACCGGCGGTGGCCTCCAGTCCCCGACCGGCGTCGCGATCGACGGAGGGGGCAGCGTCTGGGTCGCAAGCTACTTCGGCGTCCTGTCGGAGTTTTCCCCGTCCGGCGCGCCGATGTTCCCTTCCGGCATCTCGGGCGCGGGCCTGGACGAGTCCTACGGTCTGGCGATCGACGCGCACAACAACGTCTGGGTGCCGGACCAGGCGAGTTCGGCACCGGTCAACGGCGGCCTGGGCAGCGTCTCGGTCCTCAACCCACTGGGGGTAAGCATCGCCGGCCCGAGCGGCTTCAGCGCCGGTGGCCTGAACTTCCCAACGGCAGTCGCGATCGACACAGATGGCAGCGCCTGGATCGGCGACTACGGCAACTCGCGCCTCACGCACCTGTCCTCAACCGGCGCGCCTCTCTCCGGAGCCGCGGGCTACGGGTCGCCGAGCCTCGTCTTCCCGGTCGCCTTGGCCATCGACGCGACGCACAACGTCTGGGTCGCGAATCAGAGCGGAACCACCATCGCCCGGAGCTCGCCCGATGGCGCGGAGATCACCTCCGTCGCCTGCTGCGATGGCGCGTCAGGGCTGGCCATCGACCAGGGAGGAGACGTCTGGGTCGCCAACTACTACGGCGACAGCCTGAGCGAGGTCGCCGCGGACGGAACCGTGCTCCTGAACGGCAGCGTTCGCGGTGGCGGCATCGATCACCCACAAGGCATCGCCATCGATGGTGCAGGCAATGTCTGGGTCGCCAACTACCTGGGCAGCACAGTCACCGAGATCGCCGGCGCCCGCTCCGCGCAGCCCGGAGCCATCCTCTCCCCCGCCGCCGGTTGGACTCCAGAGCTCCCTCTCGAAGCAGCATTTGCCCTCGCCATCGACGCGAGCGGCAACGTCTGGATCACAAATTTCGGCAACAACAGTCTTACGGAGTTCGTCGGCCTGGCGGCGCCCGTAAAAACTCCGCAGATCGGTCCCGCCGCAGCGCCGTAAGAACGCTGGCAAGCCTGAATAAAGTCCCGAGTTCGGTTGAGCTATGGCCGGATCGTAAGCATCGCCACACCATGGCTTGGCACCTCTGCCGAATAGCCGCCCTTCTGTTCGCCCAGGTCCCGCTTCGCCCAAAGATCGCGTACTCTGGCGGCCAGCTCCGGTGGATACCCAACGTCCGTCCAGCGCACGTCGATCTTCGCCGGTCCGGTCCCGCGGTTCAGAAGAACAACGGCCCGGCTTCCGTCGGCCAGTTGCTTGGACCAGACCTCGAGATCGCCCGTCTTCTTGACGCGACGCCCCTGCTCTCCGCGCGGGTCCTGATCAACTGCAATCACCTCTTTGTTCAGCAGGATCTCGCGTACATCCGGCGTCATGTTCGCGAGATCGTTTCCCGCAAGCAGGGGAGCCGCCAGCTCAGCCCATAGGCTGAAGTGCGACCTGTACTCCTCCTGCGACATGCCGCCGTTGCCCACCTCCAGCATGTCCGGGTCGTTCCAGTGCCCAGGTCCGGCATAGCTTTCCGTCCCGTTCAGCTGGTCGATAATCTCCATCACGCCATTCCCTCCCCACGCCTTTTTGCAGCTCCAGCAATCCTGAATGTCGCCCGTGGACCGCCACAGATTACCGACCGGACCGGCCCACAGCCACGGCTTCGAACTTCCCCACTCGCAGATGGAAAACACGATCGGTCGTCCCGTCTCCGCGAGCGCGTTGCGCATCAGCGTGTACGAGCTCTCCTGGTTCTGACCGGGTAGCGTGCTGCACCAGTCTTCCTTCAGGTAGTCGATGCCCCACGCCGCATACTGCTTGGCGTCCTGATACTCGTGGCCGATGCTGCCCGGCCGCTTCGCGCACGTGAGCATACCGGCGTCCGAGTAGAGCCCCAGCTTGAGCCCCTTGCTGTGCACGTAATCGGCGAGGGCCTTGATGCCGCTAGGGAACTTCGCCGCATCCGGGACGATGTTTCCGGCGGCATCGCGCCCGGTCTGCCAGCAGTCGTCCAGGTTCACGAACTGGTAGCCGGCATCCTTCATGCCGTTGCTGACCATCGAGTCCGCAGCCGCCCGAACGACCTTTTCGTTGATGCCGTCGCAGGCAAACTTATTCCAGCTGTTCCAGCCCATCGGCGGCGTCCGCGCCACACCGTTTTCAAGCGCGCGCAATGGACCGACACCCAGGCCAAAGCAGCCCAAGAGCAGAGCTCCCTCCAAACACCATCGCGCACGCAGCCCAGATCTCATACTCCTCCTCACCCTCGTTATCGGCAGATCCTCGTCGAACATGAGGTGCGCCCGAGAACGCGACACCCCAGAACGCGGCAGACCAGACAGCGCCCGCGCCGCCGCCCATCATACCTGCTTACATGATTCGGAATCGCTCACGCATCAGGCGCTGAAAGCGCGGTCGCCAGATCAGGTCGTACGCCAGCTCCTTGCCGGGAAACATGGCCAACGCGGCGCGGCGGCTGTCGGCCACCATCTGCGAGGCCTCGTCGACCGTGAGCGAGCCGTCCTGGGCGATGGTCTGCATCACCATGTTCATCATCATCTGCAGGCGCCGGAGCAGCCGCTGTTCTTGCGCTTGTTCCTCAGCCCGTTGTGTCTGTTGTTCCGCGCTCATCCCGGCTGCCGCTGCTTCTCCCGTCTTTTCTTCCATACGATCGCTCCTCTGACGTGCAACTTCAGCATAAAACCAGGGACGATCCTCCTGTCAGTTCTCGGCGTCGCCGGCGCCCACCACTTCGTGCACCTCCCCGTCACGACTCAGCAGAAACGTCGTCAGGCCGAACTCGTCCGTGCGATAGAGCCGCGTTCCGGCGTCGGCGAAGCGGCTGATGACCTCGGCACGCGGGTGGCCGAAGCGGTTTCCCTTGCCGACCGAGACCACGGCAAAGCGTGGGGCCAGCGCCGCAAAGAACTCGGGCGTTGTCGAGGTGCGGCTGCCGTGGTGCCCAACCTTGAGCAGGGTCACTGGAACGATGCGGCCCTGATCGAGCATCCGCCGTTCGCTCGGAGCCTCTGCGTCGCCTTCAAGCAGGACCGAGCTCCGGCCGAACTGCACGCGCAAAACAAGAGAATCGTCGTTCTTGGGCGCGCCCCCGTTCACATATCCGGCTTCGGGCGCCAGTACGCGCACGTCGGTCGCACCCCAGGCGAACTCCTCGCCGGCCTCTAGATGCCGAACCTCGATCCCGAGCTCCCGCGCCTCCGCGAGCAAGCTCCGAAAGGCCTCGGCGTGCGCGTCCACACCGACCCAAAGCTCCCGCGGCCGCAGATCGCGCAGCACCGCCGCCATCCCGCCCATGTGGTCGCTGTGCGCATGGGTGAGGGCAACAATGTCCAAGCGCTTCAGGTGCCGCGACCACAGATACGGCGCAACCACCTCCTCGCCAACATCAAAGCGGCTGGTGGCCTCCGCCGCCTCCTTTACGCCGCCCGTAGGTCCGCCGGCGTCGACCAGCATGGCTTTACCGTCCGGGCTGACGACGAAGATGGAGTCGCCCTGGCCGACATCGATCGCAGTCACCTCCAATGCGCCCGTCGTAAGCACGGGCTTGCCCGGAGAGACGAGCACAAGCAACGCCGCGGCCGGCAGCACCAGAGCCGCCACCGCTGCCCACCGCCCACTCCGTCGCACAGCCCAGCAGCAGAATGCCCACGAGAGCACCACCAACACCACCACCCACCAGACTGGACCAGGCATACGTAGATCGGCCGAGTGCAGATGGCTCACAGCGCCGATGATTCCCGTGATCGCATGGAGCAGAAGCGCCGTCAGGGCTCCAGGCGCCAGCGCCAGCCACGGACTAAGCAACGTCCCGGCAAACGTCGCTACCGCCATCGGCACCAGCATCGCCACCACCGGCACACTGACCATGTTCGCCGGCAGCGCAAACATCGTGGCGCGATGAAAGTAAACCGCCATCGGGAGGACCATCACCATCTCCGCAACGGCGCCAATCAGCGCCAGTTCCAGCGCACCCAGGACGCCTCTGACGAAGAGACCCGGAACCCGGTAAGCCCACTGGCCAGAGATCGCGGCAAAGGCTTCCCCCCACATCCGCAGCATCACCCGCATCTCGGCAAGCTTCGGCGGGAGCGACGAATCCGTCCAAACGTCGTCCACATCCCGAGCAGCACGCGCGTACGGCACAAAGGTCCACTCGGCGAGTGGAACCGCAATCCCGCCAATCGCGACAATGGCGAGAAAGGTCATCTGAAAGCTCGCCTCAAAAAGCGCGGACGGTGACCACACAAGAACACCCAGCGCCGCTGCACCCAAAGCGTTCAGGACGCTGCGGTCGCGCGAGAGCAGACGTGCCAGCAAGAAGACCGTCGTCATCCAAAGCGCACGCTGTACCGGCGCGCCGAAGCCAGTCAGAAGCGCATACCCAAACGTGAAGACGAGCGTCAGAGGCGTCGCAAAGCTCTCCCTGAGCCGCAGGCGGCGCGCGATCCAAAACAACCCGCCGGCCACCAGCGCCACGTGCATGCCAGAGACGACAAAGAGGTGAAACGATCCGGTGCGCTCGAAGCCGAGACGCAGGCCATGGTTGAGACCGGCGCGATCGCCAAACAGCATAGCGTTCAGCATGCCGGCATCGTCCGCGCTCAGGCGCAAGAGCTTTGGCAGCCGCAGGTTCGCGCGCGATCGCACGTACGCCGAGATCCGTCCGGCCGCCCAGCTCTGCGCCGCGTACAGGCGACACTGCACGTCTGCCTGCGCCTTCCCGACCCGTTCAAGCTTCTCGGCAGGAACGCTGCCCTGCGCGCCCACACCCTGCTCGAGCAGGTACTCGGCATACTGCCAGGCCCCCGGGTCGCGGTAGCGCTCGGGCACCTTCAGGCGCATCGGAGCCTGGACGATGTCGCCGCAGTTCAGCGCAGGCAGCGGGGCGGCATCGTCCTTCTCTGGCGAGAGCGTCGCGCGCACGCCGCCCTGAACCGGCGTCATCCAGGCGCGGTCCGGCGTAACATCCTCCACCGCATCGACGGCAAGATCGACCGAGAGCGCACCTGCTTCGGGAGCCTGCTCCTCGCGCTCGTTCCACGGCGCGGCCTCGGCATCCTCGGTCCCCGTGGGTGCAGGCGGAGGAAGTGCCCGCACCCGAACCACGCGCCCCCGCACCGTGCGGCTAAGCCCGTCGGCGTAGCGCAGCAGATCGGTCTGGTTTGAGGGAACGGGCCGCACCTCAACGCTCCAGAAACCAGCGACGATCCAGAGCGCGGCCACGGGGACGACGGCTGCTCGCGGGCTTCGCCGGAGCGCCAGGCCCAGCAGCCCCAGAAGCGCCACGACAGCCAGAACAAGCACGATCGTTGGCTGCCAGCTGAAGCGAGCGAGCCCCTCACCGAGAGCAAACCATATCGCGGCCGCTAAGAGAGGTGCGCGTCGAAAACGAAGCGGCTCCAGGTGCGCCCGGCTCTTGGGCCAGAGATCAGGATTTGGCCGCGACTTAGCCGCGGATCGGAGCACCCCAGCCGCCGCTCGCCCCACTCCCAACTTCCGTGCCCAACTGTGCATAGGCCGATCCGTCCCACCGCGCCTAGCACCGCCGCAACACAGCCACTGTCTCCATGTGAAACGTTTGCGGGAACAGATCAACCAGATGCAGCTCAGCGAGGTTGTAGCCGGAGTCTACCATCTCCCGAAGATCGCGCCCCAGTGTGGTGGGATCGCAGGACACGTACACGATCTCCGGTGGCCGGATGCGGCCGAGCAGGGCGCAGACCTCGGACCCGAGCCCAGCGCGTGGCGGATCGACGAGAACCAGCTCCGGGCGCGGACGCTCGAGCACAGCCTGCCGCAGAAAAGCGACTGTCGTGGCTCGCACAGCCTGCACCTTGGCTGACTTCGCAGACCGAAGCAGATCACCGGCTGCCACGTCCCCGGCTTCGACCGCAACCACCTCCCCGAAGCTCTGCCGCAAACGCCGGGAAAACAGCCCCACGCCCGCGTATAGATCCCACGCCAGCGCACCCTGGCGGCCCTCCGTCGCCAGCCGCACAAGTTCGCCAAGCAGAAATCGATTCGCCTGAAAGAACCCGCCCCGGCTCACCCAGTACGAGGAGTCGCCCACACGGTAGAGCAGACCGTCGCGTCCCCAGGCGGCCACGGTTCGGGGATACCCGGAGCCGCCCCGATTGCCCGGCACACGCACCATCTCGTACGCTCCCGCGCCCGCTACTTCGGGCACACGAGCCCGCAGGCGCTCGCACATGCGGTCGAAGCCGCCAGCCTCCATGCCCTTGCGCACAAAGAAGCTGATCTGCAAGCTACGCTCGTCTGGGGCAGAGATCGGCGGCGCCGCGAAGATCTCCACCTCCGTCGCCGCGCGTATCCAGCGTTCCGCCTCGGCGCTCTCCTCAGCCACCTCAACCAGCGCCTCGGCCGCACGCAGGAGCAGCGGCGCCGCGATCGGGCACTCCACAATCGGCAAGAACAGGAGCGACTCGCGCTTGTAGTACCCAAACCGCAGCTTGCCTTCCACCTCGCGCACCTGCAGACGGATCCGATTCCGGTAGCCCCACGGTTCCGCCGCATGCTCCCGGAAGCCCGCGTGTTCCTTGATCGCGGGTAGTCCGGCAACCCCCGCGCGCGCGAGCGTCTCGGCCAGGATCGCACGCTTGATCTCTATCTGAGCCCTGTAGCTCGCATGCTGATACTGACACCCACCGCACACCCCAAAGTGAACGCAGCGCGGTGCCACCCGGTCGGCAGAAGGCTCCAGGATCCGGACGTCCGCGAGCAGCCGCGCAGGGGCATGCGTCATCTGGACCAGCTCCCCGGGCAGTGTAAACGGAACCAGCACCGCGCGGCCGACTTCGTCACGCGCCAGCCCGCTGCCGCCGTACACCGCCTTCTCGATCCGCAGCGACGCCGCAGGCTCCTGCCGCAAATCGGCTCCGGTCGCAATTGGCTCCGTCATCCGTGGCTCATATAGAACAGGCTAAGCCGGGGAAGCCCTAGCCGAGCCAACAGACGTTTTTGCAAGAACTGCGCCTGCACCTGCTTGGTCTGCACCGCACCCATCTTTCCGCGGTACGGCGCCAGCTCCCGCGCCGCAGCCTCTCGCAACTCAACCAACTCGGCCTCACCGGTTGCCGTCAGAATAGCCGCAAACAGTCGATCTTCGAGCGCCGTCAGCGTCCGGTCCAGATCCTCAAGTGAGCGCGTCGGTGACATCCGCACCTCCCCTGCCAACGCACAGAGCCGTCCCGCAATCTCCGCCGCCACCGCGTCCGCCGGCGCGAGCAGATGTGCCCCGGCCACCGACTTTGCATTCCCCTCCAGGTACCGGGAGACGCGCTCCGCCTCAAATCCGCTCTCCTCCCCCTCCCGCGTCCCCGAGCCTCTGGCAGCCGTCGTTCCCACCATCGCCTCGCTCCTCTGCTCGGCTGCCCGCATCACGCTTTGCGCGCACCACGCCAGCCCGTTTACCCGGCGCGTCCGACCCTTTCCCGACCGCGCTCTTTCATCGTGCTTGTCAAACGCCTCATCGATCCCGCGCAACACAACTTCGAGCGGAACGCCGCCCTCACGCCACGTCTCAATCAACGCCCAGTCCAGCGTCGAAAGCATCAGGGAGGAGCCCCGCCTCTGCTGAAACCGTTCCTCAATCTCCGTGAAGTAGTTGAAGTAATTTTGCATCCTGACGCAAACGTCCGACCTAAGCCCGCCGCCGACCCCGCTCCGCGTTTCGTTCGTACACAATCCGCAGACCGGTCAGGGTCAGCATCTCGTCAACCTCGCCGATAAAGCGCGATCCACCCGCGATCAGGCGCGACAGTCCTCCAGTCGCGATCGTCTTGGTGTCCGGTCCAAGCTCCGCGATCATCCGTTCCAAGATGCCGTCGACCAGGCCGATATACCCGTAGTAAAGCCCAATCTGGATGTTGTCGACCGTTCCCGTACCGATCACCTTGGCAGGCTTGCGGATCTCAATCCGCGGCAGACGCGCCGCCCGCGAAAACAAAGCTTCCGCCGAGATGCCTAGCCCCGGTGCGATCGCTCCGCCCATGAACTCGCCCTTCGCCGAGACCACATCAAACGTAGTCGCCGTTCCCATGTCCACAACGATCGCCGGTCCGTGAAAGCGCTCAAACGCTGCAATCGCGTTCACAATCCGGTCCGCGCCAACCTCCGACGGATTGTCGGTCAGGATCGGCAGACCGGTGCGAACCCCAGGCTCCACAAACACCGGCTTCACCCCAAATGTCAGCTCGCAGACATGCCGCAGCATGCTGTCGAGCGGTGGGACAACGGACGAAATCGCCACACCATCGACGGCGTGTACGTCCACCGCCCGAAGCGCGAAGAGACTACGCAAGAGCACACCAAACTCATCGGCGGTCGCCGTCGCCGGCGTCGCAATGCGCCAATTCGCCGCCATCTCATTCTCCGGAGCAGGACCGTACAGCCCAAGAACAATATTCGTATTCCCTACATCGAGTGCCAGTAGCATCTTCGCTCTCCCGCCTCGCCCAGCATGAACTACCTCCGTGCCCGATCGCGTGCATCGGAGTCCTCGCGCACACCTCCAGAGAGCACCGTGTGCCGTACACCGTCGTCGCCGTCGACTAGAAGAAAGCCGTCAGGGCCCAGCCCCGCGGTGACGCCAGTATAGCCGTCACCCTCACCCACCCGCACCCGCTTGCCCCGCACCCAGGTCGACGCAGACCCAAAGCGTTCAAGCACACCGGCCCCGTTCAGAACGTCCCCATCCTGCCGAACCAACAACCGAATCTCTCGGTCCAGCGCACGCAACAGCGCCGCCAGGAGCGGTTCTCTCGGCACCGCATCTCCTCCAAGCTCTAACCGCAGCGAGGTCGCAAGCCCATTGAGCTCCGGAGGGAATGCAGGGTGATTCAGGTTCAGGCCGATCCCGATCACGGCATACCGAAGCATCGGCAATCCCGAAGCCTCCGCCGGGGTGTCTACAGCCGTTTCAACCAGAATGCCGCCACACTTCCGGCCACCGAGCAGAAGATCGTTCGGCCAGCGCAGATCGGCGGCCAGACCCGTGGTCTCGAGCATCGCCGATCGTACGGCCAAGCCGGTGCTCAGGGAAAGCTTTAGCGCCGCTCGCATAGGCAGCGGCGGTCTCACTAGAGCGCTCACGTACAGCCCCTCACCCGCCGCCGAATGCCACCGGTGACCGCCCCTGCCCCGCCCCGCCGTCTGCTCGTCAGCCACCCACACGCCCACGAGCGCTCCCGCCTGCGCCGCCTCCAGCGCCGAAGCGTTGGTCGAGCCCACAGAAGGGAAGTGCATCAGACAACCGGCAAACTGCGTCCCCCGGATCCCCGCCTCCACACCCCGAAGATCGAAAGTCGGAGGCTCCGCGTCCGAGCTCACGAGACATCCGGAGCGATGCGCATGCTCAGATCGGCGGCGGTCGCCGAGTGCGTCAGAGCGCCGACCGAGACATAATCCACACCCGCCAGAGCATATGGTCTGACCTCATCCAGACCCATCTTGCCTGCGGCCTCGATTGCCACCCCCGGACGTTCGCCACGGATCTGCTTCACCGCCGCCTTCACCATCTCCGGCGACATACCGTCCAGCAAGATGGAGTCGGCCTCGCCCACAATCGCCTCGTCCAGCTCGGCCAACGTACGTACCTCGACCTCCACCTTTTGCCCGGCTTTGCGCCCCACGATCGCCCGCCCGAGCGCAACTCCAACACCGCCCGCCAGGACGCTGTGGTTGTGCTTGATCAAAATGCCGTCGCGCAGATCCTGCCGATGATTCACGCCGCCACCGCAGCAAACGGCGTACTTGTCCATGGGTCGCAAACCCGGGATCGTCTTGCGCGTGTCCAGGATCTTGGTGTTCGTCCCTTCGACCGCGCGCACATACGCATGGGTCAGCGTCGCGATTCCGCTCATGCGCTGCAAAAGGTTCAGGATCACCCGCTCGGTCGAAAGGATCGCCGCCGCATTGTGGCGGATCACGGCCAGCGTCTGCCCTTTGCGCACGCGCACACTGTCAAAGATCTCGTTGTGGCTGATCACCTCGAAGCGACCCGCTCCGCCGCCCGCGTGCGACCGTCCAAACATCTCGCCGAAAAGATCCAGAAACACAGGGATCGACCCCAGACCGCTCACCACACACGGTTGCCGCGCGACAATGGTGCCGGTTGCGCGCATCGCCGGGTCCACCGTCAGCGCGGTCGTCACGTCGTCCGCCGCCCGGTCTTCGATCAGCGCCGTCTCCAGCACCGCACGCACCCGTTTGCTCTTCCAATCCATAACCGCGTCCTCTTTCCCTCACCAGCATCCTAAACGCAGCTCTTCCCTCGCGCAGGCCGCCCGCGCGGTCAGCAGCCAACGGGTGTAGCCTACCGTATGCCCATGATGCTCTCTCGGCAGTTCGCCTATCTCGTTCTCCTGGCCCTGCCGGTCGCGTGCGCCAGCTGGACCGTCACCCACGAAGAGGTCTTCCGCGAGCCGCGCGAGTTCTGCAAGTCGCAGAGCCAGAACTGCAAGCCGATGGTCGCACGCAAGTTCTTTTACCTCTTCACGTGCGAGTACTGCTTTAGCCACTACGTGTCAGCCTTTTTTCTGCTCGTGACGCGCTTTCAGATGCTCTACGAGGGCTGGCGCGGATACCTGATCGCCTGGTTTGCCCTGGTCTGGGTCGCCAACATCTATATGAGTTTCTTCAATCGACTCCGCCTCGACATCAAACACGAAAACGTCTCCATTGCGGTCGAGCAGACCGCCCTCGGCGAGAAGTCGCCCACACCTCCAGCACCATCCGCCCGAGGCTAACCCCACCGCCCGCCGTGACATCACATCGGCTAGAGAGCGCTAGACAGCCAGCCCGACAGCCGCTAAACAGCCCAGGAGTGAAAAATGTCCCAGCAGACAGCACCAGAACCGCCTCAACATGCCGACGAGCCCCGTGGCTTCGGCGAGCACCGTCGCGGTCTCGCCAGCGAGTACGCGCACGAGCAAGGCTGGGGCCTCAACGAAGAAGAACGCAAAACCCAGCCCGCCCCCGCTGAGCAAAAGGATGGCGGCAACGACTACGACTACGGCGCACGCGACTTCGGCGATGAAGCCATCGACACCAGCGAAGCCCAGCCCAGCCCCGAAGCAGTAAAGAACATTCTGCAGGAATAACCCAAGCAGCGAGAACAGGAAACAGCTCATCATGTCAAACGAAAAGAACCGGAATTCACCCAGCAGAGCCAGCGAACAGGCCATGCACGAAGCCGACGCTCACAACCGGGCTGCGCAAACAGGAACTCAGCAGGATGCTGTCCCAGGCGACGATCTTGCCCATGCGCACTCGCCCGCGGCCCACAAGAACAACCCCTTCCCGGTCCACACCACACCGCAAGGCAACGTCGCAGCCGACACCCGCCAGGATCTAAAAGAGCCGCCGCAAGAGGTCTCCCGGATCGGCAAGACGAACCGCAACCAGTAGCGTTTGGCGTGCAGATTCTCCAAGACAAACCGCGCCAGACCCCAACATAAGTTCCAACTGAAATACAAAAGACGCGACCCACTCGGGTCGCGTCTTTTGTTGCGTTCTGAGTTCCATCTACTTGGCAAATCGGTTGATGCCGGCCAGCGAATCCGGCCGCTCACTTACGACCTTCTCCTGACGCTCACTCTCCTCTGTAGCAGAGTGGTTCGTAATGCCTTGATTGTCGCTCCGGGGCGTCCGCGTGGTCAGCTTCCCCTCCGTCGCTCCGGTTTCGCCCTCGATTCTGTGCTTGCTCATCTCAGGAGCGTTGGCGTTAGAGGCTCGCGTTCCACCGGTTTGTGCGCCATCGGCGTTCTCGTAGATCGATGCGTCCTCGCCTTGTCCGCTGTCCTGCGCCATCTGGTTTGGTTCAAGATCCGCCTGCGCAGGATCGACATTCTGCTGGGTCTGCGTGTGCGGAGTTGTTGCATAGGCCATAGCGAGATCTCCTCTGCTTGGCTTGGACGCCGCTGCCCCGGCTCTCGTTGTCACGCGCGCCAAAGCTATCCCAGGCACCAAACGAGACACCGTCCCGCAGACCGTCAGCCAAGCTCTGCAAGCGCCGCGCGCGCCCGATCGAGCAGCGTGGCCGTCTCTGATGCCTGCTTCTTCAAACCCTCGACAATGTGAGGCGGCGCCTTTGCCATAAATCCGGCGTTGCCCAGCTGCCGCTCGGCCGCAGCCGCACCCTTCTCCAAACGGGCAATCTCTTTGAGCAGCCTCTCACGTTCAGCCACCGCATCGACCACTCGCTGGTACTGCACGCTGACATCGAAGCCTCCACCCGAACGCGCACCGGCTCCGGTCAGCGGCGCCTCCGCGAACTCCACTCCCAGAACTCGCGCCATGCGGCCGAGAACATCCCGGTGCGCATCGATCAACGCCAACACACGGTTCTCCCCATACACCACGATCGGGGCACCCTCCTTCTCCGGCACGCCCGTCTCCTTGCGCAGCCCGCGCACCGTCACTATCAGCTCCTGCAACGTCCCCATCGCCGCCTCCGCACGATCGTCCGCGGCGAAGTCTCCCGCCTGCGGAAACCGCGTCAGCGCAATCGACTTCGCCGGCGCCTCGCCTTCATACAGCGCATGCCAGATCTCCTCCGTCAAGAACGGCATAAACGGGCTAAGCAGACGCAGCGCCGCTTCAAAGACGCTCGCCAGCGCACCGAGCGAAATCGCCGTCGCCTCATTTGGAGCGGCATCCTCCCCAAACTCCAGCCGCAGCTTCACCAACTCCAGATACCAGTCGCAGAACTCGCCCCAGAAGAACTGATACACCGCATTGGCCGCCTCATCGAAGCGATATGCGGTCAGCGCCCGGTCCACCTCAGCCGCAACCGCGCTCAGCCGCGAAAAGATCCACCGTGTCTCGATCGGCGTCGTCTCCGGCAGCGCGCGGCCACCTCCCGCCGCCGCGCCCACGCGAACCTTGTATCCAGCAACCTTGGCCCGATCCAACTGCAAAAAGACAAATCGCGCCGCATTCCAGATCTTGTTCGCAAACGCCCGGTTGCCCTCGGTCCGCGCCTCGCTAAACGCAATGTCAGTGCCCGGAGAAGCCATGCTCGCCAGCGTGAATCGCACAGCATCGGTCCCAAACCGACCGATGATGTCGATCGGGTCAATGACGTTTCCCTTCGTCTTCGACATCTTCTGCCGGTCCGCATCGCGGATCAATCCGTGGATATACACGTGACGAAACGGCACCGTATCAGCAGGCGCGCGGCGGCTTCCATCAGGCAAGGGAACGTCGGCCATCAGGTGACAGCCGAGCATGATCATTCGGGCAACCCAGAAAAACAGGATGTCAAAGCCGGTCAGAAGAAGGTCCGTGGGGTAAAACGCAGCCAGATCCGGCGTCAGCGTATCGCTCCCGTCCCATCCGAACACCGTAAACGGAAGCAGACCCGAGGAGACCCACATGTCGAGCACATCCGTCTCCTGGTGCAGATCGCTGCCGCCGCACGCCGTACATGCCGACGGCGTATCTCGCGCGACAACGATCTCATGGCAGGCACCGCAGTGCCACGCGGGGATGCGATGTCCCCACCACAGCTGGCGCGAAATACACCAGTCGTGAAGGTTGTTCATCCATTCGAAGTAGGTCTTGGTGTAGTTTTCCGGAGTGAAGCGCACATGGCCCTCACGCACCGCGTCCATCGCCTTTGCGGCCATGGAGGGACCTCCACCCGCTGGCTGCTTCGCCACCGCGATGAACCACTGGGTCGAGAGCCGCGGCTCAATCACCGCGCCCGTTCGCTGGCTGACCGGCAACGTCAGCGTATGCTCCTTGACCTCCACCAGGGCACCCGAGGCTTCGAGGTCGGCGACCATGCGCTCGCGCGCGGCAAACCGGTCGAGTCCATCGTAAGGCGATCCCTCCAGCCGGATCCGGGCCGACTCATCCATGATGGACGGCTGCGCCAAGCCGTGGCGTTTGCCGATCGCAAAGTCATTCGGGTCGTGTGCGGGCGTCACCTTCACCGCACCCGTGCCGAACTCAGGATTGGCCCACTCATCCGCGATGATCGGAATCTGCCGCTCCGGTCTGCCATGCACCCCGCTCAACGGCAGCACAAGGAGCTTCCCCACAACCTCCTTGTACCGTTGGTCGGCAGGGTTCACGGCAACAGCAACGTCCCCAAGCATCGTTTCCGGACGCGTGGTGGCGATCACCACCGCACCCGTGCCGTCGGCAAGCGCATACCGGATATGGAAAAGTTTGCCGGCCCGCTCTTCGCTGTCCACCTCCAGGTCGGAGACGGCGGACTGCAGCTGCGGATCCCAATTGACGATGTAGGCGCCGCGATAGATCAGCCCCTGCTCCCACAAGCGAACAAACGCCTCCTTCACCGCAATCGAGAGCGCGTCGTCCATCGTGAAGTACTCGCGACTCCAATCAACGCTCGCGCCCAAACGCTTCATCTGGTCGGTGATCGCGCCCCCATACTGCCGCTTCCAAGACCACACCCGCTCGGTGAACAGATCGCGGCCGAGCTCCTCCCGACCCGTACCCTCGGCCGCCAGCTGCCGCTCCACCATCATCTGCGTGGCAATGCCCGCGTGATCGGTGCCCGGCACCCACACCGCCGTCTCTCCGCGCATCCTGTGCCAGCGCGTCAAGATGTCCATCTCCGTCTGGTTCAGCATGTGCCCCATATGCAGCCGACCAGTCACATTGGGCGGCGGCAAGAGCATCACAAAGCGCTCCGTGCTCGCTGCGGCCGCGCCCGCTTCGGCACTCTCCTCTGCGCCCGGAAAGACCGCCGCCCCCCCGCCTGCCCCTACTTCAAACAGGCGCTCCCGCACCCAATACTCCGCCCACCGCTCCTCAATCGCAGCCGGTTCGTACGCCTTCGCAAGCTCTCGACTCATAGCCGTTAAGCCTAGCATTCAGCCGTCCTACGTCCCACCCGAAATCCTCTTCATCGATCCTTAGCGAGCGCACATCCGGTTCACGAAACGGAGCGTGCCCGGGATGTGCCGCTGCCAGTAGGTCCACTCGTGAGCGCCCGGAAACTCAGCGTACTCGTGGGCGATCTTCCCCTCCATCAGCGACTGGTGCAGACGCCGATTGCCCCCAAGAAGATCGTCTTCGACCCCGCAATCAAACCGGATCGGAGGAAGTATGTCGCGATGCATTTGGAGCCAATGGAGAGCTGAAAGTTCGGGAGCGGGCGCGCACGTCAGGTAATCCGCAAGCGGCTCCTCGGTGAAGTTCTCCATCTCGTGGATGTCCGTGATGCTTGAATGAGCCGAGATCGCACTGAAGCGATCGGCGTACTTCGCGCCGAGACGGAGAGCAGCGTAGCCCCCCATCGACAGACCCGCAATGGCGATCTTCGCGTCCGGCAACAGATCCGGTGCGGCGAGCCGGGCAATCGCGGGAACCTCCTCGACGATCCAGCGTTCAACATCTTCGGCGCCCCCACCGATCGAGGTCTGGATGGCCGGCCAGCTGAGATACCCGGAGCCGTCCCGGCTCAGACCGTCACTCGGCATCGCGATCACCATCGGCGCGATGTCACCCGCCGCGAGCAGACGCTGCGCCGTGCGATGCACGCCCGCTTTGTGCGACCACACCCAGTGGCTGCCGTACACACCGTGCAACAGCAAGAGCAGCGTGCCGATCCTCTCTGCCCGCGGTACCCAAACCGAAACATCGGCGCGACGCCCAAGCGCCCTGCTCTTCACCGTCGCGAAACGAAGCCCCTCGTGCTCGTACACCGGTTCCGATAGCTCGATCGTAGAAAAGTTCACGTCGTCAATCAAAGACGATCACACCTTTCGCGTTGATGCCTGCATGCATGTCCGCAAAGGCCTGCTTCAGGTCTCCGAGCGGGTACCGCCGTGTGACCATGCCGTCCAGCGGGAGCCGGCCGCCGGTGTAAAGGTCGACCAGCAGAGGGAAGTCGCGTTGCGGACGGCAGGACCCATAAAGCGGGTTGATGTAAATCTTGTCCCACTCAAACAGCTCCATATCGACCGGGACGACCTGCTCGATCCCGCTGACGCCGACCGCGGTGCCGGCGCTGCGCACCATCGCGAGCGGCGCCGAGCCAAGCTCCGGAACTGCCGTGCACTCGAAAGCGAAGTCGGCCCCGCGACCGCCGCACCTTTGCTTGATCTCTCTTGCCGCAGAGAGCAGACCCTTGTCGCTGCGATCCGCAAGCAGGGTCTCGGTCGCGCCGAACTTCCGCGCCAACTCAAGACGTGCCGGGTTGACGTCGATCGCGATCACCCGCGCCGCCTTGCGGTAGAGCGCGCCCAGCATGGTGCTCAGGCCGACGCCGCCGCAGCCCAGCACAACCACCGTGCTGCCCTCGGTCACCTCCGCCGCGTTCACCGCGGATCCGAAGCCCGTCATCACCGCGCATCCCATGATGGCCCCGACTTCGTAGGGAACAGCTTCAGGAAGTGGCAGCACCGCGGCCTCGGGAACGACGGCGTGCGTCGCCATGGTGCCGAGCGAAAAGGAGGCATCGATCGGCCCGGCGCGATGATGAAATCGACCGTCCGGCACCGTGCCGCGGTCTTCGCAGATGTTCTCCTTGCCGCGCGCGCACTGAAAACAGACGCCACAAGGGATCGCCCAGTTCAGCATCACGCGGTCGCCCGCTTTGAATCGCGTGACGCCCTCGCCCACACGGACGACGTCCCCCGCTCCTTCGTGACCGAGGATGATGCGGCGAGGCCAGCGGAGCGAGTCCCAATCGGTGTGGCAGACACCGCTGGCGCGGATGAGCACCAGGACCTCGCCCGCCTCGGGCTCGTCGATGCCGATCGTCTCGATCTGAAATGTGCCGTCGCCGTTGCCGACGGCTGCCTGAACGCTCAACATAAGTGGCTCGTCAACACGCAAGCCGTCATCTATTCAACACGCAAGTCATCCTTTATTCAACACGCGAACCGTCATGGGGATCGCCGGGTCCGGGTTTGGGCCAGAAGCCGATCGTGTAGCCGCCCCCAACCAGCAGAAGAATAATGCCCGCCCAAAAAGTGGCGTGCTTGCCCGCCAGAACCGTCGGGGGCGGATGCACCCACTGATAAACGCCGGCGAGCGTGAGCATGACGCCGTAAAAGCCCAGCAAGGCGCCGATGTAGAACCAGACCTCAAACGTTCGTCGCATGCCCTGACCCCTTACAACTCAGCGAAACAGCCATTGCAACCAGAAAAAGACGACCGCCGCGGCGCCGGCCCAGAAGACCGGCTGCTGCACCAGAGGGTAGCGCCCCTGCGACGGGACCGCCGTGCATCCATAAACGAGCCCGTTTAGCGTGCTGTACGGCGGAGCCGTCGTCAACAGGCTGATGACCACCGTGACAACCACGCACGCGAGCCACGACCACAGCATCCGATACAGCGACTCGGCCATCGGCTGCGCATACGGCGAAAGCGCAAGAATCTTGAGCGCGCTCGGCTCTGCCTGCACCCACGCCCACATGCCGATCGAAGATCCCGTGCCCACCAGCAGACCCCAGAAAGCGCCTGCGCCGGTAGCTCGCTTCCACAACATGCCGAGAATCACGGTCCCAAACAGCGGCGTCACAAAAAACGAGAAGAGCGCCTGCACATACTCCATAATCGACGAAAAATGCATGGCAAAATACGCCGTCCCGATCGAAGCTAAGACCCCCAACACCGTGCTCCATCGCCCCACCGTCAGCATATGCGCGTCCGTGCTCTTGGGGCGGAGCAGCGGCCGGTAGATGTCGTAGCTCCACACCGCGGAAAACGCGCTCACATTTCCGGCCATGCCCGACATAAATCCCGCGATCAAAGCCGTGATCCCCAGGCCCAGCAGCCCGGGACCGGCATACCGGATCAGAAGCAGCGGAAGAACCTCGTTGTACGTGTGCTGCCCGGCATGCGCCGAACCCTCTCCAACCAGCGCCAGACCCGCGCCCGGAAGAACGGCGAGACCGATCAGTCCAGGAAGAATCACGATAAACGGCACCGCCATCTTGAACCACGCGCCGATCACAGGCGCCATCTGCGAGCTGCGCAAATCCTTCGCCGCCAAAATACGCTGCACCACCAGAAAGTCCGTCGTCCAGTATCCCAGCGCGCCGACAAAACCCAGGCCAAAGACAATGCCCGTCCAGTGCACGCCCATGCTGTTCGCCCGCGGGTCGCCCAGCGTCGACCAGAGATGCAGGTAGCCGCTCGATCCGGTGTTCGCGAGCACGCGCGCCTTCAGGCCATCCCAGCCGCCGGTTTCGATCAGACCAAGAATTGGGATCACCAGAGCTCCGGCCCAGATAAGAAAAAACTGGAGTACCTCGTTCAAGATCGCGGACCGGAGGCCCCCCAGCGTGACATACACGGCCACCGTCACCGACGAGATCAGGATCGAGAAGTGGAGGTTCCAGCCAAGCACCACCTGCATCACCTTCGCCATCGCAAACATGTTGATGCCGCTCATCAGCACCGTCATGCCCGCAAACGAGACGGCGCTCAGAGCGCGCGTAGGCTCGCCAAAGCGCAGCTTCAGGTACCCCGGAACAGAATGCGTCCGGGAGATGTAATAAAACGGCATCATCACCAGACCGAGAAACAGCATCGCCGGCACCGCGCCGATCCAGTACCAGTGCGCCGCCAGCAGGCCGTACTGATACGTGGAGGCGGCCCATCCCATCAGTTCGAGCGCACCCATGTTCGCCGCAAGAAAACTGACACCGGCCACCCACGCGCTCATCTCTCGACCGGCTAGAAAGAAGTCTTCGCTGGTGTGCGTCTGCTTCTGCAGCAGGAATCCAAGCCCGAGCACAGCGACGAAGTAGACAGCAATCACCGTCGTATCGAGCCAGTTGAGAGGGATCAGCCGCGCGGCCAAAAGGTCGAGCGCGATCACGCCGGGCTGATTCTCGACGGGTCCGACGCCTCCGACGATGTGTAGAGGACCGGATTCAGCGGCGAATCCAAAAGGTCGCCCGGCGCAAGCCCAGGCATCCATCGCTCCATGTCGGCGATGTGATTCTTGTTTTTGGGCGGTGTGACGCGGATCCTCTCGTCCATGTAGATCATGGTCATCACCTCACGCGGCTTGTCCGTGGTGTTCGCGCCCGCGCGGTGAAAGGTCCAACCAGCGTGAAAGCTGACATCGCCAAGATCATAGTCGCTGTTTTCGAGCCTGAAACTTTCAAGCGCCTGCTTGAGCGTCATCTCGCTCTCGTCGCTGATCTCGAGGTCACGGCCGATCTGCAAACGGTGGCTCTTCTCGGAGAAGATGAGCGGCCCCATCTCGCGCGGCGTCGTCTGCAGCGGTACCCACGCCGTAATGGTGCGATCGCTGTCCACAGGCCAGTAATACTGGTCCGCGTGCCATGGCGTAATACCCCCGCCGGCCTCCTTGTACAGAGCCTGGTCATGATAGATGCGGACCCCGGTCGCGCCCATCAGCTCCGCTGCAATCCGCGCCAGGCGTTTGCCAAAGACAAACTCCTTCACCTCGGTCGACTTCGTCCAAAGATTCATAATCTGCAAGAAAGCCTTGCCATACGTGTCACGTTGATCGATCGGCAGAGCATCGCGCGAAAGATCGGCGACCCGGTCGTGGATCGCTCGGCGGTAGTGCTCAAGCACATCGGGCGAAAGGACGTGCTTCAGCTTGACGTACCCGTTCTCGCGATAGAAATCGATCTGCAGCTGCGTCAGGTCGAAGGCGGCGTCGATCTTCTCTGCAAATTTCTCGGTCGCAAGCGCGCTCATGGAAGAAACCTCCGGGTATGCTGAAACGTTTCAGCGCCACTATCTCGCGTTGCGAAGCCGGCTGTCAAGTGGCTGTTTCTCTCCCTCAGCGTAGTCTGTCCTTGTGAAGTCCGCACTTGAAAAATCGGCGGTGAGCGAAGCCCCACCGGCAAGCTCCAGGCCGGCTGTCAGCGGGGGCGCCGTCCGGCCGAAGATTCAGGATGTGGCCTCCCGCGTGGGCGTCTCGCTCGGCACCGTCTCGGCCGTCCTCAACGGCAACGGCCGCGTCAGCCAGGCGACCCGCGATCGCGTGCAAAATGCCATCCGGGACCTCGGGTATCGGCCCGATCTCTACGCCAGTAATCTCGCCCGGCGCCAAACCCAGGTGCTCGGAGTCGTGGTCTCGAACCTGCAAAATCCCTTCTTCGCCGAGACCGCACAGGCCATCGAGGACGAGGCCGCACGGCATGGGTTTCAGATCTCGCTCATGGCCACCAACTTCTCGCCGGAACAGCATCGGGCGGCGGTCACGCAGCTGCTCGGGGCCCGCCTCGCCGGCCTCGCCGTCATCACGTCCGAGCACGATGACCAAAGTCGCGATCTGATCCTCGCCAACGGCGTTCCGGCCGTATTTCTGGACGTAGGCAAGCCGACCAACACCACTTCAGTCATCCGCGTGGACTCGCGCGGCGGCATGAAATCTGCCGTCGAGCACCTCCTCCATCTCGGCCATCGCGACCTCCTCTTCGTTCGCAACTCGCAAAAAGCAAGCGGCCAATCTCTGCTCTCCCACAAGCTGCGCGACCAGGGATTCAAGGCGGCCGTGCGGGCTTGCGATGTCGATGGTCTGAGAACCACCGTCGTCGACGTGCACGGCCCCGGAGCCGATGCCGGCGAAGAAGCGATCGCCTCCCTCTTCCGGTCAGGCGGGGGAAAAGTACGATTCACCGCCGTCATCGCCGTTACGGACATGGTCGCCATGGGCGTGTATCGTGGCTTGCAATCGCGAGAGGTCCGTATCCCCGACGACGTCTCCGTCGTCGGCTTCGATAACACCTACTTCAGCCGATTTCTCCATCCGCCATTGACCACGGTCGATGTTTCGCGGTCAGAGCTCAGCCGAATGACGGTAGCGGCATTGCTCGCGAAAGATCCGTGCAAACTCCAATCCCTACCCACCACTCTGGTCATCCGCGAATCGACGGCAGCGCCTCGGGCCGAAGCCTGGATCGACGCTGTGTTCAAGGAACGCGGCGGATCTCCGTCGTAAACTGCGGCTCGACATTGTCAAAAAACAAACCCTGAAACTGCTCAGGCGTCACTCCGGAAACGGTTAGCTTCACGGTGTGCGTCACGTCAGGCGTAATGCGCGAAAGATCGGCATACAGACCGACAAACGCCTCGGGATGCACCCGTGTCGAGGTATACGCACGCCTCACGTCGATCGGCTTGCCATCGATCGTCAGCTTCGCCGACATGTTGTCGCTCGCTTCGGCCGCTTGGACAAACAGGAGAAGCCGCTCGGGCGCAAGCCACGTCGTCTGATAATCATCGGCCGTCCATGGGATCGGCCACGCACGGGCGCGATCGCGAAGCTGCTCGATCACGCGCTGCGGAACCACAACCGTGCCGCTCATGCTCCCATCCGCCGACCGTTCGAGGCCGATCTGCTGCGCCTGAGCGAACCTCTCGCCGGCAAAAAAAACAGGAATCGTTACATAATCCGCGTTCTGCCGAAACGCCATCGGCTGCCCATTCACAGTCACCGATCGCACTCCCCGCCCTTCCGGAAGAAGAACGCCCAGCTCCGCCGAAGTCCCCGGCTCGCCGGCCACACCGGAGATGGAAAGCGACGCGCCATGGAGCACAAACGCAGGCTTCTGCTGGTTGACCGCCGAAGCGTTGAAGACAGCATCCGCGGGCGCCTCCGCCACCGGCACGATCTCGAGCACAGTGACGCTGGTACCGGCAACCGCCAGCGGAACCGCATCGCCAAGCGTCCACAGACCCCCATTCGGCTTGCCCCAGAGCCGGCCCGCTTGCGGGTAAATCTCGCGTAACAGAAACTTCGATCCCCTCTCCAAACCAATGCTCTTATCAAGCGGCAGCACATCTTTCAGAGCGCGATAGTTGGGGTTGAAGAGAAACACAAATCCATGATCCCCGTCGATCGCGGAGGTTCCGTCAAGCCTCCCCATCGACGGCTGGTGCAGGATCGTTCGGGTGTGCCGCAACAGCTCCTTGTGGGTCGAAGTCCAATCGAGCCACGTCCGAATCCACTGTTTGTCCTGCTCTGAAAAATGCTTGAACTCCTCCGTATCGCGCGCCGGAATCATATCGACAACATTGTTCCAACCGCCCGTACCGATCGAAGATAGAAAAGAGTAGCGAAACCCGAGGTAATCCCAGTCGCGCAGACGAAACGCCGTATGCACCTCCTCGACTGTTTGCGGGTGGCCCCCAGTCTCCGCATCGGCGGGCACATTGCGCGAGCGCTCCGTCTGGTGCGTCGCATATCCAGGAACGATCTCGGACGGCGCAAACTGATAGTTCCGATACCAGAAGTTCACGTACCGTGTGCGGTCGGCGGACACTCGATCGAAGTGAAGATCGGGGTAGGGAACGAAGCTCTCCGGCTGCTCGTCCTGGCCCGTCGGATGCGGGTACGTGCCGGCCAGCCAGATCCATGGACCGTAGAGCTGATAACTCTGCCGGCCATCGATCACAATGTCAGGCTGGGCGCGCTTCAACTCCTCCATCACACGCCGCCATCCAAACCACTGGGAGTAGCTGCTGCTGCCCGGCAGATCGAGAAACGCATAATCAAACGAGTACCCCGCGATGCCGGTGCGACGCTTGAAGGCGATCAGGTCCCGGACGAGCAGGTCCTGAAACGGCCGCGAAGCCAGCGTCGCATACGAGTTCCCGGCGTCCCTGCCGGCGCCATGCACCAGCCACGCCGGATCCTGCTGAAACGGCACGGACGGGTACACGTACGCGAGCAGGCCCACATGCCTCGACTTCGCATAATCCACCATCGCCGACACATCCGCGGGGATCGGACTTAGCGCCGGATCCCATTCGCCTCTACGAATCTTCTGGCCAAGATTTAGCCAGAGCGTGTGCTCCCAATGCCACGAATCGGTGTCGTCGTCACGTTTCGCCAAGCTGTTGTTCGTCGGCGCGAACAAGAGCGTCTTCAGACCCAAGTCCGCGGTCGCATCGATGATGCGGTGATACTCCTCTTTGCCCGCGCTCGTCTCAACATCCACCTGATAGTCGTTCAACGTCCACCCCACCTCAACACGACTGGGCTCAGCCGGCGGCGACAACAGAAAGGCCCGGACGCAATCCGTAAAAGCATCGATTTCCGCCGTATCCAGGCCGTCCGAAATCCGCTCCGTCCCAGGTAGCTTCCACTCCAAAAGCATCTCGCGCGGCAGCTGCCGGCCCGCCACGCGGTAAGGTCGTAAGACCGCCGCATCGCTGTGAAAGGGACCCCAACTCTGATCCCACCTGAGCTCCGGAGCATACCGAACGCTCGCCGATCGATCCGTGTGCGCGACGTCGAGATATGGATTCTGCGCCAGCAGCATCAACCCCGCGTGTCTCTCGCCGCCGAGACGAAGAAACACACCAAAGTCCCGTCCTGGAAGCGCCCGATGCGTCTCCGCGATCGTTCTCCCCAGCTGTGGCGTGTAGCTCGTCGGTACCCGCACGTCTGCAATCGCCTCGTCGAGGTCAAGCAGCATCGGCGCTACGCCATGCACCGTGTACCGCGCTCTCGGCGCATGCACAACCACCAGCTCCTTGGTGACAAAGCTCCACTCCGGGTGCAGCCGGTACACGACTTCGACCTCGTATCCCGCCATGCGGTACACGTACGTGATCTCGCCCGCGCCCGCTCGCACCGTGGGCGTCGTGCCCTGGCTGTCGAGCCGATCGTCGTCGATGCTCAGCGACCACGAGTCCCGCAAGCCGTGCGCCGTCTCTCCCGACCCACTGCTCCTGATCTCTGTCATCCCCGTCAGCCCGAAGCTGGCCGTCACGTGCCCGTTGCTCAGCTCACGATCCGTCCGCCCCGCACCATTGAGAGGTGCCGCCGAGGTCTGCTCCGCCAACATCCTCCCGCCAAACGGAGCCGACAGAAAAAGGAGACACGCCAGCGTCGCCCTGAGCCCTCCAGAGCGACCGCCGTTAGAAGTTGATCCGTGCGCCAAGGTCCATATTGCGCGCCGGATACTGCTGGTTAGACCTGCCGTAATTTCCATCGCTTGCGTTTCCATCCACACCCTGCAGGTTGACCCGATTGAACAAATTGAAGATGTCAAAGCGCACATCCACCGAGAGCCGTTCGTAAAGCTTGATGGAACGCTTCACATTCAGGTCCCAATCGGCGTATCCCGGATTGCGGAAGCCGTTCGGAATCTCATTGCCCTCCGCCCCGAGCGCGGGCAGAGAGAACTGTCCGCACGGTGTGCCGGGAGTACCGAATGGGGTAGAGCCGGTGGTGGGGGTGCCGCAGGTCGGGAAGACACCACCGAGATATTGCTTGCGGTTGTAGTGCTGGTTGGCGTTTTGCACGTTTGGAAAGTCGTAGTTGAAGCCGTCGCCGTTGAAGTCGCCGCTCGATGGCTGCAAACCGCTGATGACGCCACCGGCGCCAAACGTCGGCTGAAAGGCTGCGGAGGTGTACACGGTGAAGCGGCCACCCTGCTGCAGGATTGTGGTGCCGGCGAGCGTGAACCCGCCCGTTGCGCTCCGGAGCAGGCGCGAACTGCCCACCGCGGGCAGCTCATAGCTGTAGCCCAGCGAAAATCGGTTCGGCACGTCCCAGTTCGACCTGCTGTAAAAGTGCTCGAAGTCGTTGGTCGGGTACACCTGCCAGTCATCCATCGACCGGCTATAGGTATAAGAGGCGGTGAAGAAGCCCCGACTGGTAAGCCGACCACGCAGGGCAGTGACCAGCGCGTTGTAATTGGAATTCGCGAGGCTCTGGATGTAATTGATCGCGCCAAAGCTGGTGTTGAGCCGCGTCGGGGCACTGCGATAGGTATAGCGTGCGGGAACACTTGCAGTGCCCGTTCCCGGAACCAGGACGCCGGTCTGCTGAAACAGATCCCCGTCGAAGCGGTTTACGTCCGTGCCGTAACCGACGTTGGCGGTGTTGCCGCCACCAGTCAACAAATTGTTCGAGAACGAGCCGACGTAGCCGACTGACGCGACAGTCTGCGGTGTGACCTGCTGCTCGACGGTCAGGACGTAGTTGTAGGTGTTCGACGTCTTTAGATTCCGGTCGATCCCGCCGAGACCAATCTGCTGCCCGGTGATACCTCCCTGAGCATTCAGCGGCTGGCCCACAAAGGCCGGGTACGGGAAACCAGCCGGCTTAGCAGCGCTGCTGCCCAGAGCAAAGATCGGCGCGGCCGTCGAACCGTCGTTGAAGAAAGTGGGTACGACGTAGTTGGACGTGCCGTTGGGGCCGATGTACGGATTTCCGTTAAAGATATCGCCCGTGGCCCGCAAGGTCGGACTGTCGTGGAAGACGCCGAAGCCGCCGTGCAGCACGGTCTTTCCAGTACCGAACATGTCATAGGCGAAGCCCGCACGCGGACTGTAGCCCATGATGCGATGTGCAAAGGCATTCGCGACGGGCTTGGCAACGCCGCTGGCGACCTGCTGTGCTGGCGTAGTGCCCGAGCCCGGAAAGAAGTTCACGAACTGAAAATTGTCTTTGCCGTAGGAGTTGCCGAAGTCGTCCACGCGGAAGCCGTAGTTGAGCGTCACCCGCTTGTTGATCTTCCACGTGTCTTCAGCGAACACACCGTTCACCTGCGAGGCGTACCCGTAATTGCCAGGCAGCGGCTTGCCCGTTCCCGGATCGTAGGAGAGCGTGCTCTCGTTGACAGGCTGGTCGCGCACCAGATCGAGAATGTTGTTGAAGTTGAAATTCGGCTGCGTGTGTACCGTCGCAAACAAGGCATCGCCCGTGTAGTACACACCGTCCACTCCCACGCGCAGGCTGTGGTTGCCCACGATATGCGTAAAGACATCGCGCCAGTGATAGTTCGTTTGAATGAAGTCGCCCTGAGCAAAGCCGACGCCATAGCCGGCCACTCCGGAGACGCCGATCGCCGGCACCGTAAAGTCGCCCGTATTGTCGTTCACGCCTTCCACGCGGAGGTAGGCAGCGCTGGCTTCGTTGAGGGTGTTGGCAGAGAAGGTGTGCGTCTCGTTCACCTGATACGCCTGGCTCTGCGATGTGTTGTTCGTTGTAAACGCGGGTCGGAGGTTCGGCCCGCCGGTGTTGAGGTGCTGACGGTACACCGTGCCATACAGCCGGTCGTTCTTGAAGTACTTATCCAGCCGAACGTTGTACTGCACGGCGTTCCGGAACGAAGTCGCATTGAAGATTCCTGAATCGATCACAGGCATCGTGCATGGCAAAAAGCTCGAAGCTGCCGTGCCGCAAGGCGACGCACTCGTTGGGCCAAAGACGCCTGCTGCCGTCTGAGACACTGCAACTTTGCCCACATTCGCAACCCCGTATGTGGACACGATCTTGGTTCCAACCGTATTCGGAAACGTGGTCTTGGCGAACTGAATAAAAGCAGGATCTTCAAACGTGACGTTCTGCCCACCGGTAGAGTACGACGCGCGCAACGGCTCGATCGAGAAAAAGAAGAAGGCCTGTTTGCTCCGCCAGATCGGCCCACCAATGCCCGCCGAGATGTTGTTGCTGTGAAAAGGCGGCAGCTTTGATTGGAAGTGGGTTCGCGAGAAGACGGACTGGTTCGTGAAAAAGTCGCTCGCAAAGCCATGAAACTG
Organism: Acidobacteriaceae bacterium; assembly: GCA_965277145.1. Lineage (GTDB taxonomy): Bacteria > Acidobacteriota > Terriglobia > Terriglobales > Acidobacteriaceae > Edaphobacter. The sequence goes on along the minus strand of OZ255717.1, from coordinate 2,808,377 downwards.
GTCCGATCCGGACTTGGTGGTGATGGTCGTCTGAATCGAACTGGCACGGCCATAATCGACGCTAAATGTGTTCGTCTGGATCGAGGCTTCGGCAATCGAGTCGGGATTCGGCACAAGATTCGTCACGCCAGGAAGCACGCTCGATGTAATGTCGAGACCGTCCACAACGTACAGGTTGCCGTTCGCGCCGCGGCCATTGGCGCTCACATCGTTCCCCGTCTCGGTGTTGAAGTTGTCCGCGTACGTGCCCGCGGTTCCAATGCCGGAAACGCCCGGAGCCAGCGCGATCAGGCCCAGAAAGCTGCGACCCGGCAGCGGCAGATTGTCAAACGCCTCCGTCCCAATCGTAAGTTCGTTGCGCGTCTCGGCCGTGTTCAGAAGCGGCGCCTCCGTCGTGACTGTCACGCCCTGCGTAACTCCCTCCGCCCCAAGCGTCACAGGAACATCGCGCGTCTCGCTCGTACTGAGGATGATGGTGGCCTCGCCCTTGCTGAAGCCGGTCGACTGCGCCGTAACGCGATAGTTGCCGGGAGCGAGCGAGGGAAAGCGATAGATACCGGAGCTGTCGGTCGTGGCCGAGCGCGTGACGTTCTGATCGATGTTGGTCAGGGTGACGCTGGCCGACGGAATCACCGCTCCGGACGCGTCCAGAACCGTGCCCTGAATGCTTCCGCTGAACTGGGCCGAAGCATCGCTCGCCAGGCACAACACGATCAAGACCAACCCGAGCCATCGAAAGAGGCCAGGCAGTTTCACCAACCCAGACATCTTCACGCCCCGGCCTCTCGTGAGAGATCCGCCTGAAGCAAAAGCAGAGCTCCTCCGCCTCAATGCCTCCGGTAAGAACCCCCATGCCAAAGTCTGCGATTGGATCGACATCGTCAACCTCCTCCAAGCAACTGCTGAAACGTTTCAGCTAAGTGTTGGCGATCTTTGTATGTCATCGATCAACCGCTTGTCAAGCCGCCGTACAGAAATGGCAGCCTGCCGGGCGTATGGCAAAGGATCCGTGCGCAAATTCCGCGAGCGAGCTCCCCGGCGTCATCAGGCGCGCGAACCCCTTTCCAACCCCGCGCCACTCCCGCGCACAAACCGCCGGTACCGCCCATACAAACCTATTTCGCCGGCGCCCATTTACATTAATCAGCAAAGGTTCGCTCGCCCAAGATTCCCGCAGCCCGAAAAACCCGAAGCCGAAACCCGATCCCAAAACTGGCTGTTATCAGAGCACAACACAGCAGAAGGAGGTCAGACCCGCCCGCACCAGGCCGCATCCCTTATGGCAGAAAGCCCCGTACCCGATCTCCCGTCCAGCGCTTACCAGCGCAAACCCGCCCTCCCCGCGCTCACCGGCCTCCGCGCCCTCCTCGCCGCCCTCATCGTCCTCTTTCACTTCACGCCAGGTCACATCGACCGCATCCGCCCCATCATCGATGGCGCGTACGTCTACGTCGGCTGCTTCTTCCTCATCTCCGGCTTCGTCCTCTCCTACAACTACGACGACCGTGCCCTCTCGCTCGTCAAGCGCGACTTCTGGCTCGCCCGCTTCTCTCGCCTCTACCCAACCTACATCTTCGCCCTCCTCCTCTCCCTCCCCTTCCTTCTAGTCGAGTGGCACGCCCGCCCACACGCCGAGTTCTGGCGCGGTGTCATCCTCACCCCGCTCCTCCTTCAGGGCTGGAGCCCAACCCTCGCTACCTTCTGGAACACCGTCGCCTGGACCCTCTCCGCCGAAGTCATGCTCTATCTCGCGTTCCCCTTTCTCCTCCGCGCCTGGAACACGCGGGCGCCGCACTGGAACACACCAAGTCGCCTCCTCACTCTCCTTATCGGCTTATGGATCGTCGGCATCATGCCACATTTGTGGTATTTCCTCCGCAACCCCGACCACCTCTCCGCCCCCGCCGACCGCTACACCGGCCTCTTCTGGATCCGTGTCCTCAAATTCACCCCACCTGCCTACATGTGCACCTTTCTCGCCGGACTCACCCTCGGCAAGCTCCACTTGCGCCTCCATCTAACCTCGCGCCAGCGCCTCGCAGCCGCCACATCGGCCATCGCCATCCTTGTCGCGTTCTTCTACACGGCCGCGCCTCACCTGCCTTACGTCGTCATCCACGGCGCCCTTCTCCTGCCCGTCTTCTGCCTCCTCGTCCTCGGTCTCTCCGGCCCCAACCTCATCTCCCACGCCATCGGCTGGCGTCCCCTCGTCCTCTTCGGAGAAGCCACCTTCGCCCTCTACCTCATTCACTTCAACGGCTTTCTTCTGCTCCACACCTACCGCGTCCCAGAGCGGCTCCACCTCAGCGCACTCGACCCCTGGATCTCCTACGTCGCCATCTTTCTTCTCGCATGGCTCACCTACCGCTACATCGAAACCCCCGCTCGCAAGCGCATCCTCGCAGCCTTCCGCACCACGCCGCCAAAGCCCTGGGCGAATCGGGATCGCTCATGAGAACATGACTCACCGCCCATCCCTTGATCGGCCTCGATCCGAAGGGAAAGTGACCTCTCCTTCCGAATGGACCGGCTCGACCATCTCCTGCATCTGTGCGGCCAGAGTCCGGCAATGTGGCCGAACAGCAGGCCGAATATCCACTCACGCTCGCTCTAAATCTCAAAAGCCCCCGACCACTTACTCATACGTCGATAAGAGGCGCCTAAGTCCATCGGCCCGTCCGTCTCTTCTCCCATGCCCACCTGACCCGAGTCCGGATCCTTGATCCGGCGCCACTCCGGACCATATGTGCCGTTCGCCACCAGCACCAGACGATCGTCGCGGAAGTTCTTCTGCAAGATCAGCTTGGCGTTGGAGCTCTATGTAGCTTAGCGACGCCACTGCTTTATCGTCCCACCGCAACAATCGACCAAAAAGAAAGAGCCCCGCACGCGCGGAGCTCTCACCAATCCCATCCCTTGCGCAGACGTGGCGCTACGGGCTCACCACCTGCGTCGCATGCGATCCATTCGCGACCGCAACCGCGCAGGTCGGCAGCGCATTTGCGCTAAAGGGATTGCCCTGAATCTGCTTCAAGCTTCCAGTGTGTGGGTCCAACTGAAATCCCGAAACCGTTCCGTCCGTGTAGTTCGCGCTGTACATGTAAATCCCGAGCGCCGGCTCGATCGTCACACACCGCGGATTCGTCCCTGGCACCGCGCTCGAAGTCCCGATCGAGTTCGCCGGCGTTCCCGTCGCCTGGTCAATCGCATACGCCCCGACTGTCGAAGATCCATAGTTGACCACATACAGAAACTTGGCCCGAGGATCGATCGTCAGGTTCACCGGCTGATTGCCCGTGGTAAATGGCCCATTGGTCATCGCCACCGGAACGCCACCCGCCAGGACGGTATAGCCGATCAGCTGATTGGAGGCCTCGTCAGTCACGTAAACGAAACGCCCCGTCGGATCCTCCGCCACCGCGCTCGGCTGAACACCCGCCGGAAATCCACCCGCGGGCGTCGTCGCACCAGATGTCGCGATCGGCGTAAGTGCGCCCGTGCTCGCGTTCTCGGCAAATCCAAGCAGAACGCCAAACGGACTGGCCACGCCGCCACCCTCCTGGTCAGCCACGTACACATACGGACTCGTAAGGTGCCCAGCCGCTCCGCCCGGTGCCGTGCACGTGGCTGTCGAGTACGTGCGTCCGCTCTGGTCCGCCAGACAAAATATCGCACTGGCCGCGATCCCGACTGGGCTGTGCCCAACATTCACCGACGTCGCCGCGCCCAGCGTATTGTCGCTGTTAATGGGAAAGATCGTGACATCGCCCGGTCCCGGAAGAGCGGTCGTAAACCCCGGCTGATACGTCGAAGTCACATACAAGAACTTGCCCGAAGCATCGATCGCCGCCGATGTCGGAAAGCTTCCAATCACGTTGTACGTATGTTCCGCATACAACTTGCCGTCGGTGCCCACTGCAAACTCAACCACATTTGAGTCGTCGCGATTGACTACGTAAATGAACTTTCCACTCGGCGCAGCCACCACCGTCACAGGATTCTTGCCCCCCGACGGAATCGGGGAGTTCGCCAGCTGCAACAACGCACCCGATTGATAGTCCACCGCGTACCCGTTCACCACGCCCGCCGTCCCGGTCGTCGACGCCGTCGCGTACAGGAAAGCCACGGTGTAGTCGCGGCTGCAAGCCGTTGCGCCAAGTCCCAACGCAAGCGAAACAGCTGTCGCCGTCGCTGCACGCCTAATCCGATTGCTCGTCATGCGCTACCCTTACTCCCGGTCGGGCCTTCACCCGACCCATTCCTCCAATCGTCCTATTGCCTAGGTTGATCAGATCAGTTCTTGCTTCTAACTCACGTTCGGGCTCACGGCAAGGCACGTCAGCTTGTTCGTGGCCGGAAACGTCGACCCGCGCGCCAGATCATTGAGATCACCGGTGTCTTGTCTAAGACGCTTGCCAGTAATCGTCCCGGCAACATTGTTGGAGGTATACAGATATTGTTCCGTCGGATCTTCCACCATGCATACCGGTCCGGCGCCGATGGGATATGGATTGTCCGTGCCCCCAATCGGACTCAGTTGCCCATTCTGCAGAATCTTGTAAGCCGAGATTGTGCTATACGCAATGTTTGAGTTCGACCCCGACTGATTGAGTACATAGGCATACTGATTCTTCGAATCGATCAGAACGTAACTCGGATTGGACGTATTCGCCAGGTTCGCTACAGCGCCGCCAGACACCGCCGTCAAAGCGCATCCATTCGTCGAGAAAGGCACAATCGTATTATTGCCCGAGTCCGTCACGTATACCGCACCTCCGCCCGGATTCGTGTTCAGTGAATTCGCGTTCACCGTGTTCAGTGCGATGGCTCCATTCGGTGTCTGCGTCAACTGCCCGCCACCCGCCAGTGCGTAAGGAAACACCGTCTGATTCCCATTCAGGACGTACATACACCCCGAAGTCAGACGCATCGTAATCGGCGCCACCTGCGTTCCGGCCGAACCGACCGGAAAGAAATTCAGGTAAGCCCCCGACGAATCCTTGATCTGCTGATTGGTCACCAGCGTCATACGTCCCGTGTTCGGATCGAGCGAGAAAACCGTAATAATGCCGACGCCCGTGTAATCATCCTGCGGACTCGCCGTCACCTTGATCCCATGCCTGTCCAACACATACAGGTAGCTGCCCGTGCTGTCGATCGCCGCCCAGATCGGACTTCCGGGCAACGTCGACTTCGACGACTGAAACGTCAGCGTGCCATCGCCGCCAACGCTGAACTCCGACACATTCGCGTCGTTCGCGGTTTTGCCCGATCCACCGTTCACGACGTAGACAAAACGTCCGCCCGTCTTAACCACAATCGACAACGGATTCGTTCCACCGGTAGTAAACGGCGAGTGTGGAATCGCGGTTAGATTGCCTGTGTAATCGTCGATCTTGAATCCGACAATCGCACTCGCTTGCGAACTGGTGGCGGGATTGCCCAAAACCCAGAGATACCCGATCGTTCCACCGCCACACGCCGTCATGCCAAGTCCAAGCGCGACAGAAGCTACCAAGGCCATGGACAACCGGCCAACCTTACTCAACCTCATGCGTCTCTTCCACTCCCGCCACCAGCTTCGCGCTTACATCGCGATAGCCGCGGCATCTTCCGCGAAAACTTACCAGGATCTCGGATACTTCTACCAATTGTAGAAGTGATCGTGCGTTTGCGCCACCAGTCAGGAGAAGATCCGCACACCGTTGGTAGGTCGTGTCCCATTCCAAGGCATGGAATCGGTGGTGGTGTCAGCTGGGCCAGCTGACCCAGGCGCATAGTCAGATCGAGCCGTTGCTGCCACAGGCGGGCTCGGACGGTGGGTCATCCGGAGGAGGATAACCGCGCGTTTTGTAAACCGCTGCTACCGGTGATTTGCTCCGGCGTGTGCCGACGGACCTGCTGGATTTCTAGCGCAAGTACAAAAAGTTCCTAAGTGGTTTGCGCGCTGGGCCTCGACGGGCGTATGGACCTGCTGTTTACGCAACCTTGTGGCCGATCAGAACAATCCCCAACCTTAGTGCTGAGCTCCACCATCGTGCGCGCGGATCAACCGTCGTGACGCAAGCCGTAGAGGAGCTCGCGGACAAGGCTCGGAGCTCCCGAGTCGGCTGAGCCCATTCATCCAGCGCCGCATCGGCTGGTACACCGCCGAGGGAGGAAGATCATTTGGGGTCAAGGCCGCTGCGCGCAGGCGCTCTTGCCACCTACCGCAGCGCCTTGAACACGGCCCGGGTCGTGTTCCCGCTGGCCCGCTGCCCTCGCGGCACAGCAGCAGGTCGGAAGTAATAAACCACCCTTCTCGTCCGACATGTCGGACGCATGCCCCTCACGAACCTTCCCCATCTCTCCATGCCGACAAAAACAATGCGCAGCAAACAGACTGGCCCGGTTATAAGCCCATAACAGGCGTGTGCGGTACCCGCATATAGCTGAAGCCTGAGCCAGGCGAGATCGATGCTGGAGCAGTCACCAGACGCGGCAAGCCTTCACCGGCATCATCGGCTGCCCGACCTTGCACCCGAACGCCTTTCCAAACGCATCGAAATTCTGCACACTTCCATTTGTTCGCCACTCCCCGCTCGAGTGTGGATCCGTCTTCGCACGCATTCGCGCCATCTGCTCGGTTTGGTTCTCGCACCACACTTGGCCAAACCCTAGAAAAAACCTCTGGGCCGGCGTGTACCCGTCGGTCTTCCGGGTCGCAGCGTCATCCTTGCTCGTCGCCAGCGTCTCCATCAGCGCCTGATACGCAATGTGCAAACCGCCGTTATCCGCCGTGTTCTCCCCAAGCGTCAGCTTCCCATTCAAAGTCTGCCCCGGCGCGACTTCAAACCCGCCGTACTCCTTCACTTCGCACGCCGTTCGCTCGTCAAACTTCTTCCGATCCTCCGCCGTCCACCACACCCGGACATTGCCCTGCGGGTCGTACTGGCTCCCCTGGTCGTCAAAACCATGCGTCATCTCATGCCCGATCACCACCCCAATCCCACCGAAGTTCACTGCCGGATCCATCTTGAAGTCATAGAACGGCGGCTGCAGTATGCCGGCGGGGAAGTTGATGTCGTTCATCGCCGGGTTGTAATAAGCATTCACCGTCGGCGGAGTCATGTGCCACTCCTTCTCGTCCACCGGCTTGCCGATCTTGCTCAGCTCGCGCTGATCGTTGAACTCCGTCACCCGCTCAAGATTCCCAATAGGATCGTCCCGCTTCACCTCAAGCCTCGTGTAGTCGCGCCACTTCTCGGGGTATCCCACCTTGTCTCGAAACGCATCGAGCTTCTTCTTGGCTTCTACCTTGGTCGCGTCGCTCATCCAGTCCAGTTGCTTGATGTCTTCGTCCAGAGCGCGCTCGAGAGCGGCAACCAACTTCTCCATATTCTCCTTCGCCGCCGGCGGGAAATTCTGCTTTACCCAGTCCTGTCCCACCGCCTCGCCCAGCGCTCGATCCGTGCTCGCCGTGCATCGCTTCCAGCGGGGTGTCTGTTCCTTCTGTCCAACCAACGTCGCATTGAAGAAATTGAAATTCTCCACGGCAAATGGCTCACTCAACAGAGGTGCATACCGGTGAAGCACCTGCCATCGCAAGTAGCTCTTCAACGCTTCCGGATCGGCCGTCGCAATCTGCTGATCCATCGTCCGGAAGTACTCCGGCTCGCCGACGTTCACCGATCGGAGGCTGCTCTCGCCTTTGCTTGCCAGGTATGTGGTCCAGCTGAAGTCAGGCGTAAGCTGGTCCAGCTGTGCCACCGTCGTAATGTGGTAAACGTTGGCCGGCGTCCGGCGGTCAACCCTCGGCATCGAGCCCTGGGCCAGCGCTGTCTCGATCGCCATGACATTCTTCGCCTCAACCGAAGCGCGATCCGGCGTGTCCCCTAACAGCACAAACATCTTCGTGATGTGATCCACATACTGCACTCGGATCGTCTTCATCCGATCGTCCTGCTGCAGGTAGTAGTCTCTGTCCGGAAGCGTCAACCCCCGCTGCTCCAGAGTTCCAATCACCTTGGTTGAATCCTTTTGGTCCTGCTCCGACCCGAAATCAAAAAACGTCGGGGCGCCATACGTGTTCTCAAGCGTGCTCAAGAGGCCCGCCAGCGCTTTGCGCTCCCGCCAAGCGTCAATCGTCTGAAGCGCCGGCTGCAACGGCTTTGTACCCATTCGATCCGCCAAACCAACATCCATGCAGGCCGCGAAGTAATCGCCGTACTTCCTTTGCAGAGGCGTCTTCGGAGCGTCTGCAGCCGACTTCAGATCGGCATAAAGCAGGTATGAATTGCGCTCACCCAGCTCGTTGAATCGCCCCCAGCGCGTCTGATCCGGCGGAATCGGATTGTTCTTCTTCCAGTTGCCGCACGCATACTGGTAAAAGTTGGTGCAGGGATCGGCCGTCTTGTCGACCGCCGAAAGATCCATGCTCACCGGCTTCTTCGGTTCCGAGGTCGGTCCAGGCGCCATCTCGCCCATCGCAAAACCCAGATTGGGATCCGCAATCGACATCGAGGGAGCCTGGCAAAAACCATACGTGCCCGAGAGCAGCAAGAGGGAAGCAGACAATCTCAGAAACATAAAACTCCTTGGCGCCCGCGCCACCGGCTCTAGAAAATCTTCAAATGGATGGTGAGGTACTTCTTGGGATCCTGCCGAATGGTCGTCACAAGAGATGTGCTTTCCGTCAGCAACCGGTTCAGATTTGTATAGGCCGTATCGTCCGTCGCAAGCTTCCCAAGAGTCCCACGGCCCTGATCGATGCCCCGCATGAGGCTGTTCACCTGCGCTACCGTGTCCTGGATCTGCTGCCGGAACTGCGGATCCTTGGCCAAAAGACCAATCGCCCCTTTGCCCTGATTCGCGTCCGTCAAGAGCTGGTTTGTCTGCGCCAGCGTAGAGTTCAAGTTGTTGTACAGAGCGTCGTCATTCAACAGCTTGCCGGCCGTCCCTTTGCCGTTCTGCAAACCCGAGACAATTTGGTTAAGCTTTCCCACCGTGCTATTCAGCTGGTTGTACATAGCATCGTCGTTCAACAGCTTGCCCAGCGATCCCTTCCTCGTGTTTAGGTTCGCCGTCAGCGTATGCAACTCATCCACCGTCGCGCTCGCGCGATTATATAAATCCGGGTTATTAATCAGCAAACCAATCGACCCCTTGCCCGATTGAAGGTTGTCGACGATGGTGTTCATCTTCGACAAAATCACATTCAGGCTTTCGATCGTCCCTTGGCTCGCCTTCACCACGTCCGGAATCGACGGCGTCTCCACGGTCTTCAACTGGTCGCCGTCTTCGAGCGGCGGTCCAACGGCGTACTGGCTGTTGATGTCTACCACCGTATCTCCCAGAACACCGATGGTCGACAACGCCGCCTTCGAATCCTTGCGCAAGTCGGCCGCATACTTCGCATTCAGCTTCATCACGACCTGAACAGGAGTGAGCTTCCGGTCCGGTGTATTGACGATGGACACACTCTTGACCGTCCCAATCGTGACGCCCTGCAGATTCACCGCGGCGCCGTCCTTCAGCCCCGCAGCATTCTCAAAGTACGTCGTGACCGTCAGTTTATGCGAAAAAAAACCCAGTCCCGTCGAACTCGTCATCAAGAAAAGAAGCGTCACCAGGACAACAGTCGCGACGACTACAATCACACCAACCTTTAGTTGCGACCACCGTACCTCCTGCTGACTAGGCATCCAAACTCCTCTTCTCTGATCTCAGCCTCTGCGCGCGAGAGCTGCTGCACTATGCACCGCTACAAACGATCTACACAGTAGTTATCGACGTAAGCGGAGAATACATGAGCGATCCAGACGAAAAAAGGTCGCTCAGGTACCATGACCGCCCTGAAAGGGAAAGAACTCGCCGGAAAAGGTTCCGGCCGCAGCGGGCGTACACTCGTCCCGCACTCTCGGGACAGCCAACCACGGATTCCTTCCGTGTATGCCGCAGATGGATCTTGAGCTTCACAAACTCTCACCATCTCCCTCCACCACGACAAATGCCATAGCCAAGTCCCGGCTGTGCGTCAGGCTCAACTCGGCACGCCGAATCCCTAACTCTCGCACCCGATCTGCCGCCCGACCCCTCCACACCAGCCGGGGACGCTCCCCGGGATCCCTCCTTACCTCAATGTCCTTCCATCCGATACCACGGCTGATCCCCGTTCCAAGTGCCTTGGCACCCGCCTCCTTCGCCGCAAACCGCGCCGCAAAACTCTCCGCCGCTCCCTTCTTCTTGCCTAAACAATACTCAATCTCCGTCGGCGTAAAAACCCGGCCCAAAAATCTCTCCCCAAATCGCTCAACGCTGTCGCGTATCCGCCCAATCTCGATCAGGTCCGTCCCAACCCCCAAAATCATCTTGCACCCTCCCGAGAACACTTCGGCGCAAATCTTTGCACACCGCAAAACAATCGTCACGTGACCGACGTACCTGAAACTTCCTCACGCGATCCGCTTTCCCGCCGATAACCATATCAAGATCGAACGCAGCACCTATATCAGCTATGGAGAATCCAGGATCATGAGCCCCGTCCCTCTGAAGTCTCTCACTCGTCAGCCCATCGACGCCATCCTCCCCAACCTCGTCGAGCTCGTCGCCCTTCACGGAGGCTGGCTGCTCGGTCGTAAACCAACTTCTCCAACCTCGGTCGAACTCGACCTCGACCTCCGGCTCTGTTCCGTCTTCGAGATCTACTCCGCCCTTCTCGCCTCCGGACTCGAACTCAATCGCGACGCTCACGTCACGCTCGTCGGCTTCTGCGCGTCCCTGTGGCACACCGAATGGAGTCTCGCGCGCAATCGCGCCCTCTCGTTTCGCCTCGAAATCCGCTACGTCTCCGCCCTCACCCCCTCTCTTATCACCTCGGCCCAGCTCCGCTCCCTGGCCTAGACACCAGCAGCACCAACCAAACCAACACCAACCACCTCGCCATCATGCATCCGCCCTCACACACCGTCCGCCCCGGTCTAAACTCAAGTCAGCATGACCCGCCTCTCCCGCTTCCGCGACTTCGACTGGGTTCTCCTCGGCTTCGTTCTCATCCTCTCCGTCATCAGCGTGCTAGAGATCAGCTCCGCCACCCTCCATACCAAATTCCACGGCTTTGAAACCAAACAGGTCGGCTTCCTCGCCGTCGGCCTCGCCCTCATGTTCCTCACCTCGCTTATCGACTACCACCGCCTCATCGACATCGCCGCGAGCGCCTACGCCGTCTCGATCGTCGCCCTTCTCGCCGTCCTCGCCGTCGGCAGCAAAGTCATGGGCGCCCGCCGCTGGATCAAACTCCCCGGCGGCATCCACTTCCAGCCCTCCGAGTGGGTCAAACTTGTGCTCATCGTCGCCGTCGCCCGCTTCTTCTGGAACCTCAGCGGACGCGACCTCACCTGGCCCGACATCGGCAAAGCCTTCGCCCTCGTCTGCATCCCCATGCTCATGGTGCTCAAACAGCCCGACCTCGGCACCGCCCTCACCTACGTCCCCATCCTCGTCTGCGGCCTCCTCCTTGGTGGCATCCGCCCCAAACAGGCCGGCATCCTCCTCCTCGGCTTCACCCTCCTGCTCGGCATCGGATGGTCCTCCGGAAAGCTCCTCAAGCCCTACCAGAAGGCCCGCCTTACCTCGTTCATGAACCCGGACTCCGACCCCAAAGGCTCCGGATACCAGATCCGCCAGTCCCTCATCGCCGTCGGCTCCGGTGGCGTCTGGGGCAAGGGCTCCCACCGCGGCACGCAAACCCAAGGCGACTTCCTCCCCATCCCCTACACCGACTTCATCTTCGCCGCCTTCTGCGAAGAACACGGCTTCGTCGGCGCCATCGGCGTCCTCGTCCTCTACTTCCTCATCCTCATGCGCCTTATCCAAAACGCCCAGACCGCCTCCGACATCCCGGGCGCCTTTCTCATCATGGGCATCGTCTCTGTCATCCTCTTTCAAATAGCCGTCAACGTCGGCATGGTCATCGGCCTCATGCCCGTCACCGGCATCCCCCTTCCCCTCATGAGCTACGGCGGCTCGTCCGTCCTGTTCACCTTTCTAGCCCTCGGCATCGTCATGAACATCCGGATGCGCCGCTTCGTCAACTGAGTTCAACCGCCCGGTATCCGTCACGTCCCTAGCCGGAGACACGTGCACCTCTGCCGCTCCGCGGCGGAGGGAGCGCACCACAAGTCCTCCTCCCCGCAGCCCCGCATCATAGACTGGTCACCCCAGGAGGACACCGCAACATGACCGAAGCGACAGGACGTGTAGCCCTGGTCACCGGAGCGTCTCAAGGCATCGGCCGCGCCTGCGCCATCGAACTCGCACGCGACGGCGCCCAAGTCGCCCTCGCCGCACGCAATCTCGACAAGCTCGCCGAGGTCGCCGACGAGATCCGCTCCAACGGCGGCACAGCCGAAATCTTCGCGCTGGACGTCGCCGACGAAGTCTCCATCAAACTCTGCGTCAAATCCGCCGCCAGCCGCCTCGGCCCCATCCATATCCTCGTCAACAACGCCGGCATCACCCGCGACGGTCTCTCGATGCGTATGAAGCGCGCCGACTGGGACGACGTCCTCCGCACCAACCTCACCGGCAGCTTTCTCCTCGCGCAGGCCGTCATGCCCCCCATGCTCAAGGCCCGCTCCGGCCGCATCATCAACATCAGCTCCGTCGTCGGCGAAACCGGCCAGGCCGGCCAGGCGAACTACGCCGCCTCCAAAGCCGGTCTGCTCGGCCTCACCAAATCCCTCGCACGCGAGCTCGCCTCACGCGGCATCACCGTCAACGCCGTCAGCCCCGGCTACATCGAAACCGCCATGACCGCCGTCCTCACCGACGACCAGAAACTCGCCATGACCTCGATCGTCCCGCTCGCCAGCGCCGGCACCGATCTCGACATCGCCCACGCGGTCGTCTTCCTCGCTTCCGACCGAGCGAGCTATATCACCGGCCACACCCTGGACGTAAACGGCGGCATGTACATGGGTTAGAGAAGAGAGCAGACCGATCTTCTCTGGCCAACAAGAGCCAGAATCGCCCTGCACTCGCCCTTGCTGTCGCTTTTCTGGTTGTCATTCCCGTAGGGAATCTGCTTCACCTCAGCCCGTCCTCTCGACCGAGGCATACGGTGACCCACATCTTGCTTCTGGCGTAGACCCACCTGTTAACTAGCCAGTTATCAACATCCTTGATCCCTAACCCCCAACCCCCTTCAACCTTTCCTTGAACAAATCCCCCCATCTCACTGCGCCCGAACCTCGCCGGGTACACCAGAGCCCATCTCCCAAGATATCGATTGACCCGCACCCTACGGCTCGGTAGCGTACGGCGTATGGCTGATCTAGAGACCTTCCCCCTCAACGCACCTCTCCCCGAACCCGAAGAGCCGCTCGCCCGAAACATCGGCAGCACCATCCGCGGCTACCGTCTCGAAAAGGGGATGTCGCAGGGAGACATCGAAAAACGCACAGGCCTCCTCCGCTGCTACCTCTCGCGCGTCGAAAACGGACACACCATCCCGTCGCTCGAAACTCTCCAAAAGATCGCCAAAGCCCTCAACCTCCAGCTCTCCGAGTTCTTCGCCGAAGGCTCCGCCGGTAAGGACATCTCCGGCCTCAACCTCAACGAGGACGAGATCCGCTTTCTCACCCAGATCCAGCGCTACTCCGCCAACCTCAGCGAAGCCGACCGCCGACTCCTCCTCTCCATGGTCCGCAAATTCGCCCAAACCTCCCTCGCCTAAAACTCTCCCCGCCTCATTCCTTGCACCCCGCCCGCTAAACTAGCTTCAGCGTGCACCCCGTCCTCTTTCACCTCGGCCGCACCACCCTGCCCACCTTTGGCCTCCTCGCGGCGCTCGGCCTCATGCTCGCACTCTCCCTTACCCTCCGCTCCGCACCCCTCGCCGGCCTCCTCCCCGACGCACTCTGGAATAGCACCCTCTTCCTCATCGCCGCATCCTTTCTCGTCTCGCGTCTCCTCCTCATCGCCACAAACCTCCACAGCTTCCTCCACTACCCCATTCTCGTCCTAACCCGGCCTTCACTCACCGCCCCTGGCCTCCTCCTCACAGCCCTCGCCACCCTCGCTTACCTCAAGCTCCGCCGCATCCCGCTCCTGCCCGCCCTCGACGCCTGGGCCGCCCCGGCCACCCTCCTCTGGGCCTTTCTCGCCCTGGGACACCTCGCCGAAGGCTCCGACCCCGGCCTCCCCAGCCGAGCCCCGTGGGCCGTCCGCGTCCCACCCGACCCCGACCTCCAGATCCCCGTCGCCCTCTTCGTCGCCATCGCCGCCCTCCTCCTCACCGTCCTCAACCTCCGGCAACTCCGCCGCCCGCACGGCCCCGGCCACATCGCCGCGCTCGCCCTGGCGCTCACCGGCCTCGCCCAGTTCCTCCTCAGCTTCCTCCGTCAACCCTTCCCGTACGACCCCAATCTCCCCGCGCTCCCACTCGACCCCATCCAGATCCTCGCCCTCGGCATGCTCCTCCTCGCCGGCATCCTCGCCCTCATCATCACCACCCCGCTCTCCCGTCCATCCCCCAGCGCCCGCCAGATGGAGCCCCATTAATGCCCTCCCAAAACATGCTTCCCAAAGGCCACCGCCACCGCTCCGTGCGCCCCGCCTACGTCGCCACCCGCGGCGTCGATCCACCCTCCACCCCAGAAATCCCCTCCCTCGACCTCCACCTCTCCGACGACCCTACGGAGCCAAACCTCCACACCATCACCGTCCCGCTCGCTGCCGCCGGCCTCCGCCTCGACCAGTACCTCGCCCAGGCCATCCCCGAAATCTCCCGCTCCCGCGTCCAGCTCCTTATCGAGCACGGCCAGGTCCAGGTCAACCACGCCGCGGCCAAACCCAAACAAAAACTCACCCCCGGCGATACCGTCGCCATCTCCGGCGCACCCCACCCACCGCCGCTCAACGCCACCCCCGAAGACATCCCGCTCGCCATCGTCTTTGAAGACCCATACCTCGCCGTCATCGATAAACCCGCCGGCATGCAGGTCCACGCCGGAGCCGGAGCCTCCACCCAAGATCCCGAAGCCGCTGATCCCCGAAGCTCCGGAACCCTCGTCAACGCCCTCCTCCACCACTTCCACGGACATCTCTCCACCACCGGCGGCAATCTCCGCCCCGGCATCGTCCATCGCCTCGACAAACAAACCTCGGGCCTCCTCCTTGTCGCAAAAGACGACCTCACCCACCGCCAACTCGCCGACCTCTTCGCCGCCCGCGAAGTCCACAAAACCTACCTCGCCCTCGTCCACGGCAACCTCGCCCGCACCGACACCACCGTCGATCTCCCCATCGGCCGCGACCTCGTCCGCCGCACCCGCATGACCACCCGCCGACCTCTCGGCAGCCCCGGCGTTCGCTCCGCCCGCTCCCACATCCACGTACTCGATCGCCTCCAAACCCCCTCCGGCCTCTTCACCCTCGTCGAAGTCACCATCGAAACCGGCCGCACCCACCAGATCCGCGTCCACCTCCAATCCCTCGGCCACCCCATCGTCGGCGACACCCTCTACGGCGCCCCCCGCGAGATCCGCGCGGACCTCGCCCTCCCCCGAAACTTCCTCCACGCCACCCGGCTCTCCCTCACCCACCCCCGCACCGCCCAGCCCCTCGCCCTCGAAAGCCCACTCCCCCCCGATCTCACCACCTTCCTCCACAACCTCCGCACCCCAACCGAAAGCTGACCTCTGAAAGAAACCCAAAACCTCCACTCACAACGAGCAACGAGAGCTCCGCCAACCCTCACGCACCTCCCCCGCCATCCGCAATCCCACCCCGTCTCCGCTAAAATCAAGCGGTGATCGCCCTTTTTCGCCGCAAGCCGCAAGCCCCCACCGCCCTCTTCGTTCTCCTCCTCTCTGCCGCTCTCCACGCCCAGGCCCCGAGCCAACCCGACCAGCTCCCCGACGCGCCCTCTACCCCGCGCCCTGCTCCACCCGTCGCCCGACCCGCCCCGCCACCTCCAACCCCCCCAGCATCCCAGACCGCCCCAGCCCAGCAGACCGCCCCAGCGCAGCAGACCACCCCACAGCCGGCCCCAAGCTCGTCCCAACCCGCTGACGCCGCGCCTTCAAACCAGCAAGCCGCGCCCCCGCCGACCACGCCCACCCAAACCCAACCCACCCTCCAGCAGCGTCCCCCAGACGAAGCCCCCATCGACGCCAGCGTGCCCACCATCCGCGTCCAGGCCCGCGAAGTCAATCTCATCTTCACCGTCACCGACAAGCGCGGTCGCTTCATCACCGGCCTCCAGCAACAAAGCTTCGGCCTCCTCGACGACGGCCGCCCCCCCGAAGCCGTCCTCGGCTTCCGCCAGCAAACCAACCTCCCCCTTCGCGTCGGCATCCTCCTCGACACCTCCTCCTCCATCCGCCAACGCTTTCAGTTCGAACAAGACTCCGCCGTCGAGTTCTTCCTACAGGTCCTCCACCAAAACGACCGCGCCTTTATCGAAGGCTTCGACATCAACACCAACCTCGCCCAGGACTTCACCGCCTCCGTCGACCTCCTCAACCAGGGCGTCCGCCGACTCCGCCCCGGCGGCGGCACCGCCCTCTTCGACGCCCTCTACAAAACCTGCCGCGACCAGATGCTCACCCTCCGCGACATCGACCCCGTCCGCCGAGCGCTCGTCCTCGTCTCGGACGGCGACGACAACTACTCCCGAGCCCTCGAGTCCGACGCCATCAAAATGTGCCAGCGCTCCGAAACCATCGTCTACACCATCTCCACCAACATCAGTCCCTCCAAAGACAAAGGCGACGAAGTCCTCCGCGCCATCTCCGAAGCCACCGGCGGACAAGCCTTCTACCCCACCAAACTCGAAGACGTCGCCATCGGCTTCCGCAACATCGAACAAGAACTCCGCTCCCAGTACTCCCTCGAATACCGTCCCGCCAACTTCAAAGCCGACGGAGCCTTCCGAACCATCTACCTCCAGTCCCTAGACCCCCGCTACCACGTCCGAGCCCGCAAAGGCTACTTCGCCCCAAGACCCGCCCAGTAGAATCAGTGTTCGCACGGAGCTCCAAAGAGAACTACTGCGTCATCAGGACGTACACCTCGTGTTCGATTGCGGAGATGGCGATGGGCGAGATCTTCTCGCGCGTGAGCTGCCGGTTCAACTGCGCGAGCGCACCCTGCTTGAGGGCAGACCATTGTTGAATGCGGAGCGCGGAGGCAGAGCTCGCCTCCCCATACACCTCCATCGCTTGCGCAGGGATAGCACGGTCCGAGCTCTCAGCCACGTTGAGCGCGGAGGTGATCTCGGAGTTCGCCTGATCGAGGCCGAGGCTAGCGCCCGTGCCGGAGGTGATGGCGTCGATCGAGGCGAGCAGCGCCTTTCCCCCCTGAGCGATCTGCGGATGGCTGAGGGAATTCTTCGCGATCTGGTTCTTTACCGAGCCGATCTCGGCAAGCGCGCAGCGGGATGCGAGCGATGCAGAAAAGATCTTGTACGCCGTCTCAAAGTTTTGCTGGAGCTCCGCCGTCGTTGCTTTTATGCGGGGGTCCATCGTCACCGTAAGCTCCTGCGTCGGTAGCGGCTTTCCGTCGACGCTCAGTTCGAGAGAGTAGGTCCCCGGAGCGACTTTTGGGCCGCGTGGGATACTGCCCTCGCCGTCATCGGGCTCGTCGCTTTCCGCAACGCCCGAGGTGCCCCAGGCGAGGTTCCAGACAAAGCGGTGATGTCCAGGTGCGGTCGCCAAACGTTGCGGCACGGGAAACCAGCGTTCGGCGATCGGGAGATCCATATGCGAAGGTTGCGCCGGAATCGCTGAGGAAACGTGACGCACCAGCTTGTGCTCGCTGTCGTAGATATTCAGGTCGAGCGACTTCGACTCGGCCGGAAGATAGTAATCAAGGATCGCGCCGGCCGGCGGGTTCTCGGCCGTGGGCTCTTCCGGCGGAAGCGGTGTGCCGGAGAACGCATCGTTGTCGATGCGGACTGTCACCTGAGGTGTGTACAGGAATGCCGATGTGCTTGCCGCGTGAGCCGCCGCCTGGCGCAGCGGTGTGATGTCGTCGAGAATCCAGAACGATCGCCCGTGCGTCGCGACGACCAGGTCGTCCCCATGAACCACCATGTCGCGGATCGATGTGACGGGCAGATTCATCTGCAGCGGGAGCCAGCGGCCGCCGTCATCGAACGAAACATAGATACCAAACTCGGTACCGGCGTAGAGCAGACCTTTCTGCTTCGGATCTTCGCGCACCGCAATCGCAAACGCAGGATCCGCAAGTCCGGTTGTGATCGGCTGCCAGGTCTTGCCGTAGTCGCCGGTTCGGAACAGGTAAGGTGTGCGGTCGTCGACGCGGTAGCGGTTCGCCGCGACGTAGGCGACCGCCGGGTCAAAGTGCGACGGCTCGATCAAGGAAATGCGCGTCCAGAGCATGGCCGGCGCCCTGGTCGCCCCCGGTGTGACGTCCGTCCAGGACGCACCACCATCCCGCGTGAGGGAAATAACGCCGGTGTCGCTGCCGGTCCAGATCACATCTTTATCGAGATACGACGGCGCGACGGTCGCGAGGGTGCCGTAGCCAAGCGCGACCGCGTTCCCCAGCGTAGGAGTTTTGGGCGCCGTGCTCACCGAGTTTCCTGCCGACGGATTTCCGGCGGCAGCAATCGCCGAGCGATGCACCGTGGTCATTCCGCCGGTGAGGTCGGGGCTGATCTCCTTCCAGTGCAGGCCGCCATCCGTGGTGCGCATCAGATACTGCGTGCCGAGGTACAGGCTCGTCTTGTCGACTGGCGAGAACACCAGCGGAGGCGTCCACGGGTCGCGGTACTTGCGCTGTTGGATGTCGGTGCCGAAGACAGACACCGGCCATGGTGAGACATCCTGCGACAGCGAGACGCGCCTGTCCCAGCGCTGCACCGTGCCGTAGCTGCCGCTGACGTAGATGACGTCTGAATCGTTTGGATCCACGGCGAAGTATCCGCTTTCACTGCCGCTCGCGGGGAACCAGTCGCGCGGCGTGATCTGCCCGTGGTCGGTGCGACTGAGCACGCCGGCGCCGCCGCTGTCCTGCTGCGCGCCGTAGACAGTATACGGGAACTTGTCGTCGGTGGTCACGTGGTACATCTGCGCCGTGGGCTGGTTGTACCAGGTCGACCATGTCTTGCCTCGGTCGAGGCTGATGGACGTCCCCTGGTCCGTGGCAAGCAGCAGCCGCGATCCAACCTTCGGATCGACCCAGAGCTCGTGGTAATCGTCGCCGCCGGGAGCTCCGCGCACCACCGTGATGGTCTTGCCGCCGTCGGTCGAGCCCATCAGCGCAATGTTGGGGACGTAGATGGTGTCCGCGTCGCTGGGGTCCACGGTGATGCGGTTGAAGTACCACGCGCGGCTGGTGAGGCGACTGTCCGAGTTCCGCAGCGACCAGTTCGCTCCGCCATCGGAGCTGACGTAGAGCCCAGACTTCGCGGCTTCGATCAGGGCATAGACGCGCTGGCCATCGGAGCTGACCGCAACGCCGACGCGACCCCACTTGCCCTCGGGCAAACCGTGCCCGGTAGAGGCCTGCCAAGTCTGTCCACCGTCGGTCGAACGGTACAATCCGCTGCCATCCCCGACAATCGGCGCGTATGTGCTCCAGGGCGGACGATGCGCGTTCCACAGGGACGCAAAGACGACGTTCGGTTTCGCGGCAGCGATGGCAAGATCCGCCACACCAAGCTCCGGCCCCTTATCAAGAACGTGCTGCCACGTTGCGCCGCCATCCGTTGACTTGTAGACGCCTCGCTCCGGGTTGGGCCCATACGCATGGCCGAGCGCACCCACGAAAACAATGTCGGGATTACTCGGGTCGACGACAATCTTCGCGATCTGCCGCGTCTCTTTCAGGCCCACGAACTTCCATGTCTCGCCGCCATCGATCGACTTATAGACGCCCGCTCCGGAGGCAAGGTCCGAGCGTATGTCCGTCTCGCCTGTGCCGGCGTAGATCACCTCTGGATTTGAGGGAGCGACGCAGAGCGCTCCAATCGAAGCGACCGGCTGCCCGTCAAAGATCGGCTTCCACGTCGTACCGGCGTTGGTCGTCTTCCACACACCGCCGTCGACAGACCCGAAGTAAAACGTCGTTCCGTCCCCAGGCACACCGGAGATCGCAACCGCGCGACCGCCGCGAAATGGACCGATCAGCCGCCAGTCCATGTCGCTGTACATCCGCGGCGAAACAGTCTGCGCGACCGCCGGCAGCGTAGCCACAATCAGGGTGCTGGCGAGCAGCGCATCGAGGAGCTTCAAGGATGTAACGGTCCAGCGTGCCATGGTCTTCTCCGCGACGGGTTTGTTGTATGTGGACCGCAAGCGCTCTAGTCTTCGTCGCCGCCTTCGGGCATTGTCTCGGGCCTGTGCCGCAGATCCAGCCGCGAAAGATGCGCCGCCGTCAGCTGACTGTTCAGCTCTGGGAGCGAGCCGGCCTTCCACTGGCTCCATCTCCGCAGCACATCTCCGGTCTCTTCCGCTGCATGGGCCGCTGCCTTCTGCTGCGCCGCTGTAGGCGCTGCGTCAACCTGCCCCACCTGCGCATAGAGTCCCCCAACCTCACCCGAAACCTCATCGAGTCCAGGCACATCTTCGCTCGTCACGGACTTTTCTTTGCCATCGAGCAGATCTGCGAGCTGCTTGTCCGACCGATTGAGCGAAGGCCTCAGAGCAGCGGGCGCTTCCTTGCCGAGCTTTGCAATCTGCTCGCGCAAGGAGTGCGCCTCAAGCGCGGCCTCGGCGCTCGACGAAGTCAACGCGGCGAGCTTCGACTCGGCCGTATAGAGCGCCATCAGGTCCGCGGGCGAAGCCGTTACGCGCGGGTCCATCTTGATGACCAGCGGTGCCGTCAGCACCTTGCCCCCAGCAGTCAGACGGACAGTGTAGGTCCCAGGAAGCACGAGAGGCCCCTGCGGTGTACGCGGAGTCCGGTGCGGCACCGCGGAGATCGGGTACGCATAGCGCGTCGCTCTGGGCGTGGTCGCACGCAGGTCCCACACCCAGCGATGCATGCCCGCCGAGGCAGACAGCGTCTGCGGCATCTCCAGCCAGTAAAGCGGAATCAGCTGCCGCGCCAGCTCGCCGGGTGTCGCGTACGGCGCATCTGTGCTCGCATACTTGCGCACCACATTTCCGCTGCCGTCCAGGATCTCCAGGCCGACCGTTCCGCTGAACGACGCGGGCAGCGAGTAGTCGATCACTGCACCATCCGGGGGATTCTCGCCCTGCGGCTCGTCGACGGGCAGCGGCGTGTCCGAGTTGGTGCTGCGCCGAACACGGTAGGCCGCACCCGGCTTGAAGAGGTTGACCGTATCCGGGTTGAAGCTCCCAAGCTGCCGCAATGGAGAGATGTCATCCAGGATCCAAAACGACCGGCCGTGGGTCGCGACGATCAGGTCATTGCCGTTGACCCACAGATCGCGCATCGACGTATGCGGCAGGTTGAGCTGCAGCGGCTGCCAGTGGTCGCCGTCATCGATCGAGTACCACACCGCTGTCTCGGTCCCCGCAAACAGAAGTCCCTTGCGAACAGGATCTTCGCGCACCGTGTCGGCCGGAGCGCCATCCGGCAGGCCCGCCGCGATCGACTGCCACGTCGCACCTCCATCATGCGTGCGATACAGGTAAGGATGAAGGTCGTCGATGCGCAACTTGCTCACCGACACGTAAGCCGTCGCGTCGTCAAAGTGCGACGCCGTAATCTGCGTCACCTTGCTCCACGGCGTCAACGCCGGCGGCGTGATGTCTTTCCAGTGCGCGCCATGGTCGTGCGTCGTCCACACCAGGCCATCGTCGGTCCCCGCCCACAACACGCCGACCGACTTGAACGACGGCGCAAGCGCGTAGATCGCGCCTCTGCGCTTGGCCTGGTCCTTCTCCGGCAGCGGCGACAGCGACGCAGGCTGGCCGGTATGCTCGCGGCTCAGATCCGGGCTGATCTTCTGCCATGTGTTGCCATAATCCTTGGTCTCAAACAACACGCTGGTCGCCGTAAACAGCAGGTGCGGATCGATAGGCGAGAACATGATCGGCTCCGTGCGGTCCGCGCGAATCTCCGGTGTGCGCGTCGGCAATGGCGTGACGTTCTGCACCTGCCCCGTAATCGTGTTGTACTTCGAAACCTCGGTGCGCCCGGCGCCGTAAACGATCTCGGGATGCAGCGGGTCGGGCGCAACATAGCCGTACTCAATCACCCCGACCGGGTGCCAGTCGCGAGACGTGATGGTGCCGTCGTTGCCCCTGCTCGACGTGCAAACCGATCCGCTCTCCTGCTGGCCGGCGCACACCTGGTACGGAAACGTGTTCGTCACGGCGACGTGGTACAGCTGCGCCGTCGGCTGGTTGTACCACGAGCTCCAGCTCTCCCCGCGGTTCACGCTCACCAGCGCACCCTGGTCGCTCACCAACAGAATGATCTCCGGATGGAGCGGGTTGATCCAGAGATTCTGATAGTCGTCGCCGCCCGGGGCCCCACGCAGGCTCATCCATGTGTGGCCCCCATCCACCGACCGCTCCGTCACGATGCTCGCGCTGTACACCACATCCGCGTTCTTCGGATCAACGGCCGGCTCCGGCAGGTCGCCGCCACCAATCTTCATGGCTGGCCGCGGATCGTCCGTCACCCTGTACCAGAGTTCGCCGGCATCGTCCGATCGGTACACGCCAAGTCCGGCGCCGGACGCGTATCCGCCTTGTTTCGCCGTCGCAACTGTCGCGTACAGGCGCTTTTCGTCGCTGGCCGAAACCGCGATGTGAGCCTGAACGAGGTTCTCCGGAAGGCCTTTCGTCAGCGGCTTCCAGGTCTCTCCGCCATCGGTCGATTTGAACAGACCCCCATGCGTGCCTTCGTACTGGTTGCCATCCTCCCAGGGTCCCAGGCGCGACTCCCACAGCGACGCATACACGACGTCTGGATTCGCCGGATCGAGCACCACGTCGTCGCCACCCGTGTTGGCATCCTTGTACAAAACCTTCTTCCAGGTTGCTCCGCCATCGGTCGAACGAAAGATGCCGCGCTCCTCATTCGGGCCATACGGATGCCCCAGAACAGCGGCGTACACACGATTCGGATCCCGCGGATCAACCGCCAGCGCCGGAATCTGCTGTCCGTCATGCAGCCCCAGATGCTGCCACGTCTTGCCCGCGTCCGCCGACCGATAGATGCCGTCGCCCACCGACAGATCCGGACGGTGCAGACCTTCGCCACTGCCAACATACACAATGTTCGCATCAGAAGGCGCAATCGCGATCGCACCGATCGACTGCGACGGCTGCCCATCAAAGATAGGCGCCCAGGTCCGTCCATAATCGGTCGACCTCCATACACCACCATCCACCTGCCCGACGTAAAAGACATTCGGTTCGCCGGGAACGCCCGTGGCGGCGCGCGTACGTCCTCCACGAAACGGCCCGATCATCCGCCAATGCATGTCTGGCGTGCTTTGGGCAGAAATCTTCAACACGCCAACATCCAAGAAGGCAGAGCAGAGCAAGAGCAGAATAAAGGCACGGCGAAACCACATCATGGAAGACCCCTGCAGGAAAGCTTAGTTTGAGGTCATCTTATACAAATCAGTCTCAAGCCCAGGAGCGCCACTCTCAAAAATGACTTCCTGCCGTGTCCTTCCATCAGGCGATCTCCATCACGAAGGAACACACTTTTAGGCCTTGCTGCCGCTTTCCCGCCCGTTGCAACGGGAGTTCTACGCCGAGATGTTCCGCGTCGAGGGCTGGAGCGTCCGCACCCTCCGCGAACGAATCGATTCGCTGCTGTACGAGCGAACGGCAGTCTCGAAGCAGCCGGATGCGCTCATGCGGCAGGAACTGGCCAAGCTTCGAGCCGGGAGGAGAGTTGTCCCCGGCCCTGATCCTGAAAAGATCAGGACGTTCTCGACTTCCTAGACCTGTCGTTGCTACCGGAAAACGGGGACTGCTCAAAGGCTGTCAGTTCTCTTAGCATTCTTTATTGTCCCTTTCTGAAGGGACCCAAAACAGCATAGACCGCGGTAGGCGGTGTTCCTACTCGTGACGGAGAGCTACTGTGGGTTCCACGCGTGACGCGCGGAGGGCTGGGAGCCAGGCGGCGAGAAAGGCGACGGCGAGCAGGAGGAGGGCGGTGGCGGCGAGGGAGACGGGGTCGCGCGGGTGGAGACCGTAGAGCATGGTTTTGACGAGGCGGACGAGGGCGAGGACGGCGGCCATGCCGATGGCGACGCCAATGAGGGAGAGGGAGGCGGCTTCGCGGAGGACCATGGCTCGGACGTGCCGGCGCTGGGCCCCGAGGGCAAGGCGGATGCCGATCTCGTTGGTGCGCTGGGTGACGGTGTAGGCCATGATGCCGTAGATGCCGACCGCGGCGAGCAGAAGGGCAAGGAGGCCGAAGCCGGTGGTGAGGGCGGCGAACATGCGCTCCTGCTGGAGGTTGGCCGCGATCTGCTGCTGCTGGGTGCGGATGTTGGTCATGGGGAGATCGGGGTCAATGCGGCGCAGGACCTGGCGAAGGTCAGCCGTGAGGGCGTCGGGTGGGCGGTTGGAACGGACCATGAAGGTGGCGCCGCGGAAATCTTTCTGGTCGACATAGAGGTCGAAGTGGATGGGCCCGGCGGGGTCGCGGACGGTGTTGTAGAGGGTGTCGGCGCAGATGCCAATGACGGTGCGGAAGTGCTTGACGTGGTTTTTGTCTTCGTCGTCCTTGAAGCGGCGGCCAATGGGGTCGGAGTTGGGAAAGAACTTGCGGGCGAGGGACTGGTTGATGATGGCGACGGAGGTGGAGGTCGCGGTGTCCTGCGGGCCAAAGGCGCGGCCGCGAAGGATGGGGATCTGGGCGACGGAGAAGAAGTTGCGACCGACGTCCATCACGTTAGGGTACTGGCCCATGTCGCCCTTCTTGAACTGAATGGGGGGTTGGCCCTCAATGTCGAAGTCGTTGTTCCACATGCTGTTGGAGAGAAAGGGTGGATTGAGGACGGCGACGCCGGAGACGCCGGGGGCTGCGGCGATGGCTTCCTCAAGCCGCTGGAAGAGGGCTGCCGCGGAGGGGCCGGGGTAGCGGGTTTCCGGTGCCTGGAGGTCGAAGGTGAGCAGGTTGTCGACGTTGAAGCCGGGGTCGACGCGGTTGAGGTTGACGAGGGTGCGGAAGAAGAGGGCGGAAGAGGCGACGAGGAGGGTGGAGAGCGCGATCTGGAAGGCGACGATGCCTTTGCCGGACCAGGCGGAGCGTCGGCGGGAGGCGGAGGTAGCCCCTTCCTTGAGGCCCTGATTGGGGTTTTCTCGGGTGGCGCGCCAGGCAGGGAGGATGCCGAAGAGGAGGCTGGTGAGGAGGGTGACGGCGGCGGTAAAGGCGAAGATGGGCCAGTTGAACGGAATGATGAGGTCGGTACCTTCCCACGCGCTGTGCATGAGACGAGGTAGGGCGTTGCGGCCGAGGTAGCCGAGGAGGAGGCCGAAGACGCCGCCGAGGGAGGAGAGAAGCAGGCTTTCGGTGAGGACCTGGCGGAGGACGCGGCCGCGGCTGGCGCCGAGGGCGAGGCGGACGGACATTTCCCGGTGGCGGACGGAGGCGCGGGCGAGCATGAGATTGGCAATATTGGCGCAGGCGAGCAGGAGGACGAGGCCGCTGAGGGCGAGGAGGACGTTGAGGGGCTTGCCGAGTTCGAGCTGCGTCCAGACGTAAGAAAGGCCGCGGCTGCCGTCTTCGAGGATGAGGGTGGGAATGTGCTCGCCTGCTTTGGGGGTAATGGCGGCGCGGACGGCGGTCTGGAAGGCGTTGGTGAGGGCGGCTTCGGCAGTGGTCTGTGCGCTGCCGCCAGGCATGCGCGTGCCGATGTTGACCCACCATATGTCGGTGCCGGTGAGGAGGTCGTCGCGGAAGCCGGAGACGAGTTCGCGGACCATGGACAGCGGAATGAAGAGGCTGGTAGAGAGTTGGACGGCCTGTGCGCCGGTAAAGCTGGGCGGGTTGACGCCGATGATGGTGAGGAGGTGGCCGTTGACGTTGAGGGTGCGGCCGAGGACGGTGGGCGAGCCGCCAAAGGTGCGGTGCCAGAAGGCGTCGCTGATGACAGCGACGGTGCCCTGGCCGGGAACGGCATCGTCGGAGGGGAGAATAGGCCGGCCGAGCTGCGGGGTGATCTGTAGCTCCTTGTAGAAGTTGCCGGAGACGAGCTGGGCTGAGGCGGACTGCGCCTGGTTGTTGGCTGTGACGTTAACGCGGCCGATGTCCTTG
Organism: Acidobacteriaceae bacterium; assembly: GCA_965277145.1. Taxonomy (GTDB): domain Bacteria; phylum Acidobacteriota; class Terriglobia; order Terriglobales; family Acidobacteriaceae; genus Edaphobacter. The sequence continues at coordinate 2,782,169 of OZ255717.1, read as the reverse complement.
AAAGCGAACAGGTTGAGGCTGGAACGGTTGTTCTCGACGATCTGCCGGTAGATGGGATAGGCGATGGAATCGTGGTGCTCCTGGCCGTTGAGGGTGGAGTTGCTGCCCCAGTTGCCATGTATGACGGAGGGATCGGGGCTGACGGCGGCGAGGAGGCGGAGCTCGCGGGCGCGGGGGACGGCGAGGCGGGCGTAGAGCATCTCGTTCGCGACGGAGAAGATGGCGGTGTTGGCGCCGATGGCGAGAGCGAGCGAGCTGATGGCGATGGCGGTGAATCCGGGGGATTTGCTGAGAATGCGAACCGCATAGCGGAGGTCGGCGCGGAGGTCGTCGAGGAAGCGAAGGCCGAGAGTGGCGCGAACGTCGTCTTTGATGGTGTCGGGCGTGCCAAACTCGAGGCGGGCTTGCCGCGCGGCATCACGAGGAGAGAGGCCCTGCAACATGAGGTGTTCGGTGTGGGTCTGCAGGTGAAAGCGGAGTTCGTCATCCATGTCGGTTTCAAAGCGGGCGCGATGGACAAGGGAGCGCAGGAAGACGCTGACGCGATTCCAGACGGAGGAGGTCATCGTGCGGACTCCTGTGCGCCGGGCGCCGCAGTCAGTTTGAGGACGGCCGCCAGGATGCGGGCCATCTCGCGCCAGCGGTCGGTCTCGTTGGCGAGCCGGCGGTGGCCGAGATCGGTGAGGGTGTAAAACTTGGCGCGGCGGTTGTTTTCGCTGGACGACCACTCCGTAGAAAGAGCTCCGGCGGCCTCCAGTCGGTAGAGTGCCGGATAAAGAGATCCTTGCTGAATGATGAGCTGGTCGCCGGACATTTGCACGATGCGCTCAAGGACGCCGTAGCCATGAAGCGGGCCGAGCGAAACGGCCTTAAGGATCAGGAGATCCAGGGTTCCTTGGAGCAGGTCAACCTGTTTCGGCAAGAGGTTTTCCTCCTAGAGGGTCTAGGGAGGAGTGTCTACTAAGCTTCCTAGATCGTCAAGGCCTGCCCGCCAGAGTGCTGATTACCTCTCTCGATCCCGATCCTCTCGACTTCGTCGAGGGAACCTCGTCACTCCTGCGATCGTAAAGCCCCGTCGTCCGGGCGGACTCATGAGCGGCCATCTCCTGCGCTAAAGGGGAGCATGGGTGCGCCGCTAGTTTCTGCGCGGACGCCCGTGCTTGTGGGCAGGTGATACTCCTCAATCACCGGCAGTACTCGCCCACTTCGAACCTGGCATCGGCATCCAAACGCGTGCTCGGGAAAGTTGGCTTCGAGTTGCAGGAAGATTTGATTTCTATACCTAGGGTCGATGTGGAGATGCGTTACTAACCGGACCTTCCTCAGAGAACGTTCATGAGCTCCGCCGTCCTGCTAAGGTCTGCAGTCCCCACCTACCCGTGCTCGTTCAGGCCATGCCCGAGGGCGGCCTGCGCTTTTATAAGCTTCTTCACTGTAAGTATCCGCAACCCGCATACCCGCCGCACCTACCTCAAAGCCGTCGTAAATCTACCGTTTTGAGTGGCGTCTGCCGCGGAGCCCGGGGAAGCCACCAAATTCGCGAACAGCCCTACAGTCAGCGTCTGTCCAGCCATGAGTAGCTGCCAGAGATGGGCGTGGTCCCCTCATCTGTCTGACGGACGACCCCATGCATCGAGACATTGATAAGCACCAAACTCACAGCGATAAGAGACATGTCAGCGGAAAAAAAGGCGCTTGGCTGCTTTGTGACAGTGACGAAGGCTGGAGCATGTTGATGGGCTTCGGGCGTTCGAGTTGAAAAGAGATGCTCACGCAGCGCCGAGCAGATCACGTTCGCGGATGTAGGCAAAATCCCTATGGCCGCTGCGGAGAAAGGTGTCAAACCCTACCCCGTAGCGTGCTCTCCAGAAATGCGGACAAAGATGAACAAGCGAGCGGGCTAGAACCAGGTTCCTAAGGCCTCAAGCCTCCCGAGTCCGGGTGCTCGATTTGCATGTCGCGCCGTAACTTGCCATAGGCCGGTTCCGTGTGACCAGTCAGCGTATACCGGACAGGCCTTGCATACGCTGCAAGCCAGACTAGCTCTAAACGTCAGTGAGATTGTCGATCAGCCCACTAAGCGGTGACATGGAGCAAGTTCAGACGCTCCTTCCGTGGTTGCCTGCCATGTCGAGCGTTCGAGCAACTGTGGTTTGCAGTGCGCGCAACCGATATCGGAGTTACGCTCAGTTCGTCAGCCGCTCGGTTCCGGTACTTGAAATCGAGACAACGGTCGATGGGCACGTGCAAGGCTCCAAGAGCCGCAGTAAACGACCTGCAGTAGACGAAGCAATGTGAGGGAAATGAAAATGGCTTCCGAATCGCAAGACCCTAAAACGCAAGCGCCTCCTCCAGCGAACCTCCCTGCGGTTCGAAAGGTTCCCGCCGAACTTGCAGCCGCAAAAGAAACGCACAGCCCGGGCAGCTCCTATGTGGAAGGCGCCCAGGAGGTCACCATTCTTGGCGACCCTGGAAAGCCAGGGATGTATGTCCAACTGCTAAAGTGTGCCCCAGGGCAAAGAATTGCGGCGCACCACCACGCCGGTGATCGGGTAGCGACGGTGCTGAGCGGATCGTGGAACTTTGGTTATGGAGAAAAGTTCGACGAGGCAAAACTTCAACACCTTCCCATCGGCTCGATCTATACAGAGCCCGATCGCGCGCCCCATTTTGCAATGGTGGGCGACGAGACCGGGATTGTGCAGATTACCGGTTATGGACCCACGGATACGGTCTTCGTCAATCCTGATGATGACCCATCGAAAAAGAAGTCGTGAGCGATGACAAATGTAGCCATGACCAGGTGACTTGAGCTAACACCTCAGGTCATGTCAACTCTTTTGAAAGCAAAAGATCGGGGAGATGTATGCGGTTCATCGGACTCGAAGAGCATTTTCGTACACCTGAGATCACCGCTGCGCTGGGCCGGCTTGGCCCAGAACAGCGGGATGACAGCCTGCATGTCTTAGAAAATGCGGAAAAGAAAGCCAAACTGGAAGATCTCGGCGATGAGCGGCTAAAGCAGATGGATATTGTCGGCTTGGACATGATGGTCCTTTCCGTCACGACACCCTCCACTCAAGCGCTTCCACCAGAAGAAGCGGTGCCGTTGGCGCAACAGGCGAATGATCGTCTGGCAGCCACGATCAAGGCCCATCCCGACCGCTACTCCGGCTTTGCAACGCTTCCGACGCCCGATCCCGCGGCCGCCGTGAAGGAGTTGGAGCGCTCGGTGCAAGAGCTTGGGTTAAAGGGCGCCATGATCCACAGCCGCACCGGTGACCGATATCTCGACAAGGAAGAGTTTCGGCCGATCCTGGGCAAGGCCGCGGAGCTTGCCGTGCCCATTTACCTCCATCCGGAAATACCGCCGCGCGCCGTTCGCGCGTTGTACTACGACGGCTTCAGCGATGACCTAAGCGTGGGCTTTGCCTGCGGTGGATGGGGGTGGCATGCCGACACCGCCGTAGCTTCCTTGCGACTGATCTTGTCTGGTGTGTTCGACGAATTTCCCAACCTGCAGATCATCCTCGGGCACTGGGGCGAAATGCTTACCTTCTATCTCGACCGAGCCGCCAGCCTGGGGCGATGGACCCCATATCTTCAGAAGTCCATCCCCGATTATTTTCGCCAAAACTTCTTTGTAACAGGTAGCGGAATCTACAGTACACCGTACCTTCTTCGCGCGATTGAAGTCATGGGCGCGGACCGCGTCATGTATTCGACGGACTACCCCTTCCAGTTTCATCCCTTGATGGGCAGAACCTTTCTTGAGAATGCGCCTATCGCTTATGAAGACAAGCACAAGATCGCTCACCAGAACGCGGAAACATTGCTCAAACTGACCTAGCCCAACCGGACCGTGCACCCTGGTTTGCTTTCATGAAGATCCAGGAGTCAGCGGCCACCTGAACTAAGCCAAAGGTTCAGGCCTTTGCTTCACAAACCTAACAGGGTGGGCACAGACGTGCGCGCCGGGAGGTACAGTCATCATGCCAGTCGTGACCAGCAACGAAGTGGATACTCACAATATCAGCGCCCTTGGCGTCGCAAAGAACTGGATCGGCGGGGAGTGGACGGACGCCGCCAAACATACCGATAGCCTCAATCCGGCAACCGGCGAAGTCATCGGAAGTTATGCAGACGCAGGACGCGACGATGCGGTCAAGGCCGTGGCCGCGGCCGTGAAAGCCTTCCGCGATACCGACTGGAAAGATAATCGCAAACTACGGGCGCGCGTTCTGAATCAAATCGCCGATCGCTTCGAAGCGCGGCATGACGAGCTGGTGCAAGTTCTTTCGCTTGAAAACGGCAAGGTCATCTCCGAGTCCGAATTTGAAGTGGGTATGGTGGCGAGCAAGCTTCGTTACTGGGCGTCCACTGTTTTGACCGAGTATGGCCGCGCGGCAGAGATCACCCCAGGGCACTTTTCTTTCGTGATCCGCTCGGCCATCGGCGTAGCCGGCATCGTCGCCCCCTTCAACTCTCCCGTGCTTCTGACGATCCGGTCCTTGGCGCCGGCGCTTGCCGCGGGAACAACCATGGCGGTGAAAATGCCAGGCAATACGGCGCAAGTCAACCGGCTCTTCAGCGAGATTATCTCCGAGGCCGCGGATCTGCCGAAAGGCGTCATCAACATCTTCAGCGAAAGCGGAAGCGAAGGTTCGCAGTTCCTGATGGAGTCCCCCGACGTACCTGTGATCAGCTTCACCGGCAGCACCAAGACGGGTAAGGCGATCTCCGCGGTAGGCGCGGCCAACCTCAAGCGCTTTGGTCTCGAGCTGGGAGGAAAGACGCCCATGCTGGTCTTCGACGATGTGGACATCGAAGCCTCGGCGCCTCGCATCGAGAAGGCCTTGACAACCTTTTCGGGGCAGTTCTGCATGGCCGGGACGCGACTTCTGGTGCAGCGCACCGTTGCCGATAAGTTCCGCGCCGCAATCGCCAAGCGGCTGGAAGCGGTCAAGGTCGGTCCCGCGTCCGATCCGTCGAGCGACATGGGGCCCGTCATCGATAAAAAGAACGTGGCCCGCATCGACAAAATGGTGACAGACGCAATTGCCGCGGGCGCCAAGGTCGTCGTGCGCGGCGGTCCCATCACCGATGGTCCCTTGGCCAAGGGCGCGTTCTATCGTCCAACGCTGCTTGAGGTCACCGACTCAAAGCTCCCCATCATGCAGCAGGAGGTCTTCGGGCCGGTGCTCGCGATGCAGATCTTCGATACCGAAGCCGAGGCCATTGCGCTCGCAAACGATACCGATTATGGCCTCGCAGCCAGCATCTGGACACGGGATGTGGACCGTCCTCTTCGCGTGGGACGCGAGATCAAGGCCGGCACGGTCTGGATCAATGATTGGGCCGTGATCTATGACGAGTTCGAAGAGGGTGGCTACAAGGATAGTGGGGTCGGGCGCTTGAATGGCGTCTCGGCTATCGATGACTTCCTTGAGTACAAACATATCGCCTTCAACGCAGGAACTGTTGCCGGGAAATGAGGTAGTTCATCGTGAGTCAAGACACTCCAAAAACCGACCTGGTGACGGTTCGGGAAGCTACGGTGGAGGTCATGCGCCATGCCGGCATGACCACCATCTTTGGCAATCCAGGATCGACCGAGCTGTCCTTCCTGAATGACCTGCCCACCGACATCCGCTATATCTTGGCCCTGCAGGAGGCTTCCGTCATCGCCATGGCCGACGGCTACGCGCAAGCTACAGGGCGCGCGGCCTTCGTCAATGTGCATTCCGTGGCGGGTCTTGGCAACGGCCTCGGCACTCTGTTTACAGCGTTCAAAAACGAGACGCCACTGGTGGTCACGGCAGGCAACCAGGTTCGCAGCATGCTGCCCTTTGATCCCTACCTGGGCGCCATTCATCCCACGGAGTTCCCGCGTCCCTACGTAAAGTGGGCTCGCGAACCCGCACGCGCCGAAGATGTGCCGATCGCGATCGCACAAGGCTACGCCATCGCCATGCAGCATCCACGCGGTCCGGTGTTCATCTCCATCCCATCCGACGACTGGGCCGCGATGACGACGCCCGTCATCCCGCGCAAGTTGACCTGGGAGTTCGGTCCAGACCGCGCCTTGGTTGCCGAGTTAGCCTCGGCCATCAATGCCAGCCAACGACCCTGCTTCGTGTTTGGGCCGTCCGTTGATCGGCAAGGGGCTTACGATCTCGGTGTGGCGCTTGCAGAGCGTGCCAACGCGCCGGTCTGGGAGTCCCCGGTTTCCAGTCGCGCGAGCTTCCCGGAGACCCACAGGCTGTTCGCAGGGTTCCTGCCCGCGCTCCCCGACAAACTGTCGGAAAGTCTTGCCCCTTACGATCTGATCGTCGTCATCGGAGCGCCCGTTTTTACCTTCCATACAGCCGGCGAATGCGGTGTGCTCACGTCCGACGTTCCCATCTACCAGATCACCGACACGCCCGTGGCAGCGGCGCTTGCAACCAAAGCCACCACGGTATTCGGCACCATGAAGCCTTCGCTCACAATGTTGATCGATCTGATTGAGCCTGGCGCTCGCGCCGCACAGCCGGCGGCCCGGCCTCCCGCCCCTCCTGTAAGCGCCGGTGACCCGATGCAAATCGAGTTCGTCATGCACACCCTTTCGCAGGTCATGCCTGAAGAAGCGGTGGTGGTTGAAGAAGCAGCTTCGCATCGGCCCGCGATGCAACACTATCTGCCCATCCGCCAGAGCGGCGGCTTTTACACCATGGCGAGCGGCGGCCTGGGTTACGGGCTGCCAGCCTCCGTCGGCGTGGCTCTCGGGCAAAGCCGTCGCGTGGTCTGTCTCATGGGCGATGGCGCCATGATGTACTCGATCCAAGCTTTGTGGACCGCGGCTCAACACAAGTTGCCCCTCACCGTCATCGTGATGCGCAACGGCGATTATGGCGCCATGAAGTCGTTCAGCAAAATGCTGGGCAGTGAAAAGCCGCCTCCCGGAATCGAGCTGCCAGGCCTCGATTTCCAGGCGATCGCCGCAGGATTTGGTCTCAAGAGCGTGCGCGTGGATCGCGCGGACGCCTTGCGGGAAGCGCTGTCAAACGCTTTCAGCGAGGCAGGACCGATGCTGATAGAAATCGCGGTGGACCCAAACTCAGGGAGCGCCTACTAACCCGCCCGGAGCGTAAATAACCTTCCTTCGCGCGCAAGCGGCGAGGAATAACTCCGATCGGCAAATCAAACCGGCTTCACTCACATCCTCAGCAGGTCTCTGGAGAGAATTTATGGCTGACGTAAATATTCTGATCGCTTTCTACTCGCGAAACGGCTCCACCGAGCAAATCGCAAAGGCCGTTGCGAAAGGCGCCGAGGGTGCAGGCGCGGAGGTGCGTCTGTGCCGCGTGCACGACATCGTGGCGGAGGAGATCATCCAGAAGGTTCCTGGATGGGCTGCGAACCGGGACCGTATGCAAAAGGAATACAAGGATCCCACTCCTGAGGATGCGGTTTGGGCTGATGGGATCCTCTTCGGAACGCCGACCCGCTTCGGCAACGTCTGCGCCGAGTTGAAGGCATATATCGACTCAGTGGGTGGACCCTGGGCTCAGGGAAAGTTCAATGGAAAGGTCGGCGGAGCCTTTAGCTCTACATCCTCCAACCACGGCGGCAACGAATCCACCGTGCTGTCGCTCTATAACGTCATGTCCCATCTGGGGTTGATCATCACGCCTCTGGGGTACTCCGATCCGTCACTGTTCAAGGCTGGTACACCCTATGGTGCGACCATGGTCTCGGGCCAGCATAGCGACATTCCTCCCACAGCGGATGACATAGCCGTCGCTCTCTATCAGGGTCGTCGCACGACCGCAGTGGCGCGGGCCCTCCGGCAGGCAGGCATCTCTCGCCAAGAGTAAGTCTGTTCTTGGACCGGCTTTGGCTAGGGGCGGAACGCCCTTAGCACCTCACCTGCTCCGCCACGGACAATCGACCGGTAACGCCGGCCTCCCGGCCCACGATCTTTCGCTTCTGGAACTGACCGATCTGGGCTGGGGGCAGAGCAGGGAAGTGGCGGCCAGCTGGACCGAGGCGCCCAGCCTGATCGTGACCGCTGGAACGGCACCCTGAGTTCCGAACGCATGCCAGCCATCCAGCGTTACTGGGCCCAGGCCGATCCAGAGTATTGCGATGGCGAGGGCGCCGAAAGTTTCAGCACCTTGCTTGAACGGACGAAAGCGGCTTTGGAGCGACTCGCAGCCATGCCCGACGACGCCCTTGCCTACCTCTTCACCCACGGGCAGTTCATCCAGGCCGTCCGATCGCTGGTGATCGATGCCGAGCTTTCGGAACGAAACAAAATGCGGAAGTTCTGGGGCAAGGGAAGTCCGGCCATCAGCAACGCCGAGCTGTTGGAGCTTTCCTCTGACGGCAGGGGATGGCGACATCTTCCCACCAGCGCCTCTATCGCCTGAGTTCAACCACCGTCGGAGGTTTGGCCAGGATGCGAGCGTTATCGACCACAACGCAGTTGACCAGGGTCATCCCACGCCACGCAGACTCCCGGCCATAGCCGGGATAAGATCCCAAAGCTTCCGAAGCTTGACCACACGCTCCCGTGCAAAAAGCCCAATCTCCTGAGACCGAGTTGACCGGCGATCCCCAGAACTTCACACCTTCGAGGGTGATTCCAGAATCCTGGAGATAGACGGCCTCGGTCAGATGAGCGCGCGCCAACTTCGGATCGCGGTCGAAGAGCGGATCGTGATTGCCGGCAATGATGGAGCGCAACTCGAGGGCGCTTGTTGCATATATTGCAAACCGCACTAGCCGATCGAATATGCAACGCCGCCAATCTTGCCTCCGTCAATTGTAGGAGTCCGTGCTTTGGAGGTAGTTCAATGATTCTCGTCACATCGGCAAATGGCCATGTCGGCAGCAAGATCGTTAAAGCGGCGGCTGCCCGCCACCTTCCAGTACGCGCTTTTGGACTTGCACAGGGAGGGAGTCCTGCTGAAAAGTTAAGCGGGGTTGACTACCTGGATGGTGACTTCTTCGATCCGCCGACGCTGCGCCGTGCGTTCGACGGCGTAGACCAGGTTTTCCATATTGCTCCTCCTGAACACCCCCGTGAGTTCGCGATCGGCCAGTCCATGATCGACCTTGCCGCAGAGTTCAAGGTTCGGCAATTCTGCTTCTTCTCTGTGATCCATCCCTACATCGCTGCGCTTGCGCACCATCGCATGAAGCTTCTGGTGCAGCAGTATCTTCTCGATTCCGGGCTCCCATATACCATCCTCCAGCCAACGATCTTCCTGCAGACCGCCGGGATCGAGAAGGTTTTAGAAACTGGTACATGGACGACACCCTACTCCGCCGATACGCCGATGTCCTACGTGGATCAGGACGACGTAGCGGAGGCGGCGGTGATGGTTCTCACGGGGGAAAGACACCTTCGCGCTACCTACGAGCTAGTTGGAACCGACCCAATCTCGATCCGTGAGATGGCTGCCTCGATAACTCAGCAGAAAGGTCGGAAGGTCTCGGTTGAAGTCGTACCAGCCCAGGGCATGATCGATAAGCTTCCTCGAACTTCGGTGGAAGAAGTTTACAAGGCAGATGCCATGGAACGCATGATGATGTACTACAACCGCCACGGCTTGACCGGTAACTCTTATGTTCTTGAATCGTTGCTGGGCCGCAAACCAAGCAGTTTCTTGGACTACCTGAAGAAGACGACCTAACAATTCGGCGCGAGCTCGATGTTTGTGGGACGAGTAGACCTTTCCTTATCCCAACATCGAGATAGGCAAACTCTACAGCCTGCCTTGGAGGGGTATGCATTTTTTACACCCCTTATGAACCGATACATGGGCCAAGGCAACCTCTATTCAAACCTACTCGCAGTTCCCCTCCTTTGTAACAAGCGGTTAGAACTTACTTTATTTTTAAGTCTTGCGGGGCTAGCTATGCCTTGCGGGCTAGCTATAACGAGTGCGCGGGGCTGGCTATAAGGAGTAACAATGACAGGCAAGATCCTCTCCGTTGGAGCAGCTGGCAAGTTCGCCGGCCTCGTTGTTCCCGAGCTCGTCAAATGCGGCGCTCAGGTTCGGGGCCTGACACACACGCCCGAGCACGTTGACACGATGCGCCGGAATGGCGCGCAAGAGGCTGTCGTCGCCGATCTTCGCGATCCGGCCAGCCTCGATAAGGCGCTAGAAGGCATCGAGCGTGTCTTCTACGTCGCACCGGCTTTTCAGCCCGACGAGCCGCAACTTGGCCTCAACATAGTGGCGGCTGCGAAACGAGCGGGTGTTCGCCGCATCGTGTTCTCGTCGGTCATCGACCCGATACTGACCGAGCTTGCAAATCATGGCGCCAAGGGTCCTGTCGAGATGGCGATCATCGCATCCAATCTCGAATACACCTTCCTGCACCCAACGCTTTTTTTCCAGAATTATGCCGCGGCTTGGCCGAAGGTGGCCGAAAAGGGCGTATTTGCGGAGCCCTATTCAAATGAAAAAGCTGTAACGCGCGTTGACTACCGTGATGTAGCCGAGACCGCGGCCATCGCGCTTACCGAAGATCGACTGCTGTTCGGGACATTCGAGCTCTGCGCCGAAGGCAATCTCAACCGCCGCGAGGTCGCGAAACTAATGAGCGAGGCGCTTGGCCGCACGATCGAGCCCAAGCAGGTCAGCTTCGACGAGTTCGTTGCCCAAAGCAAGCTGGATCACGCCAAAGCGCAGCTTCCCGCGCTCAAGAAGATGTACGACTGGTACGACGAGCACGGCCTGGTCGGCAGCGCTGTCACCCTGCGCGCGATCCTAGGACGCGAGCCACGCACACTGCTCGCCTACTTCAAGGAGCTCGTCGCCGGCGCCAAAGCAGGGGCCTAATACCGTCGCCCACACGCTCCCCGGATCGGCGTTGCGATCGTCTCGTCCTGGTTCGCGCCCCAAGATTCGCCAAGGCGAAAGCGGACGCGGACTAGAGGCCCAGCGTGCGGCTGTGCCCGCTTTCACCACGGCGCTTCCTGCTCTCCGAGTTCCAGCTTCCTGCTCTCCGAGTTCCAGGAGCTGCTCCCCGAGTTCCAGGAGCTGCTCCCCGAGTTCCAGGAGATTGAGAGCGGCAAACGGCACACCAACCGGCGCAGATCGCCGCCGCGCTCCATACCTGCCGACGACAAAAAGCCACACTCGTCATCGCCACGCTTGATAGGCTTGCCCGCAACATCCACTTCACTCCCGGCTGATGGTGAGCGGGGTCGATTTCGCTGTGGTCGATACGCCCCAGGCGAACCGGCTGACCATTCACATCCTAGCCGCCATCGCTGAGCACGAAGCGACGCCATCTCCCAGCGCACGAAGGCCGAGCTCGGAGCTGCGAAGCAGAGAGGGACGCATCTGGACAATCCGCGCTGGAAAGGTTCTATCGAGAATGCCAGGCTGCCCGGAACCCCTATCTCTCTCCCCTGCCCTGCTCACGATCATGCAGAACCGCCGCGTCAAGGGCTGAACTCTTCGGCGGATCGTCGCAGAGATGAACGCTGTTTACCTACGGTTACCCAACTGATCAGGCTTTTCCCACGGACGTGTGACGGACTCGCTCAACCAATAGGAGAGCTGTCCGGATTGAGCTGCTTCGCACGTGGAACCACGACGCGCAGAGCCCTAGCCGCCACTTAATCCTAGACCGACGATTAAGTCTTCGGGAAGATCATCGAACTGGATCTCGGCAAAGGCTGACGACGCCCGGTTCCGCCACTCCAAGAGGCAGATGCACAGTAGCAGCAGGCCAAATAACGCGCCAAAACCAGAAAGGCTATCGAGAAGACGTTGTTCTAGGTGCGTCCATGCGTCTGTCATCGGCATAAAGAGGAGGACACTCCCCCAGAACAGGAAAGGCATCTGAGCAGTCCCCGGCAGGTAGGAGCAGGTGTAGGGCAGCTTTGTATTTTCATAGAGGCACATGTACGCCAGGAGGATGCCATACAGACCCAACAATGCAACATGTTCCAGGGAGGAGCTCACCGGTTCAGAGATCAACCCGCATATAAGAGAAACAACACACACAGGAACCACGGTGAAAAAGATCAGTGCACGGCGTGTTGCGCTTAGATACGCAGAAGCCACCTGGATCTGATGAAGTCTGAAGACCCAATTCGCTCGGACCGATACGGGGAAGGAGAAGGTGGCTCGAAAGCCAACTACGGCGACTGTCATTACAACGATGGTCGAAACCAGGAAGCGGAGGCTAATCCGGGGCGGAAGTGTCACGGTATGGGCTTCGGTATTCGCCCCCAGGATACCCAACAGAATCGCCGATCCCACACCTAAGTAGAAGGCTGCAATCAGCTTCTGCTGCTTGTTTCGGGTGAAAGATCTCCCGACAAAGAGGAGCATGGCATTAGCGAGGCTATCTGCAACCCCGGGCAACCGCCTCAGACTGGATCGCCGCTGGACGAGATCAGGGGTGGAAGCAATGCGGCTCAGCAGTGTTGGGTACAGAGCCGCACTGCACACGATCGCTCCTGAAACGCTCACCGCTAGCAACATCCAACCATGGATTGCCACCGGGCTGAGGGCGGCCGGTAGAGTTCCTTGCATCTGGAAGAACACAGCAGTGAAGCAAAAGGGCGGAAACCAGGACACATGCGTCATCGGCTCGAAGAAGAAACACCCGAGCATAGCCGCGAACAGAATGGTCTGGAGAACGGCGGAGAGGCGCAGGAAAGCAGGTCTTGGGAGGATGAGGGCGGCGGCGCTTTCGAGAACGAGAACCGCACTGAACAGAAACAATACGGCACAGAGCAGGGTAAGCCAGTACGCAACATAGCTTCGCAATACGGCAACGAATCCGGCCGAGGCCAGGGCCGCGGGCCAGATGAGCCCCGAAGCACAATTCAGCGCAAAGGCCGATAGGCCTACCGCCGAGGCACTGGCGATCACCTTGGCAAGACAAAGTGTGACCGGCTGGACGGGCAGTGGTCCAAGAACAAAAGCATCTCTCTGGTCGGGAAGCAACGCTTCCCAGCTCAAGACGCTGAACAAACCGGCTACAAGGAGCGTGAATGACAAGAGTTGGTACTCCACGGTCCAAGTAGCTGCCGAGCGCACAGCCGCGGTCATCTTAGCGTCGGTAAAGAGGAGTCCTGCAAACATCTGAATCAGGCTGAACAACACGAGTACAGAAGCAAACCGACCCAGGAGCTTCGCCACATCAGCCTTCGAAGAGAGAGATTCCAGCTCCACGATGCGGAAGAGGAACTGCCGATAGAGGATCCGGGCTGTGTTGAACTCATGTCCCGATCGGCTAGGCATGGATGAACTCCAGCATCTGCCGGGCAATCGAGCTACTGTCCTGCTCCACAGCCAGCTGCGCGAAGATGCTTTCCAGGCTGGCAAGCTTCATCATGGATTGGAGACGGCTGACCGAGTCGTTTGCCACGAGCTTTCCTTTGTGCAGGATCACGACGCGCGAACTGAGGCGTTCGACAGTGTCGAGCTCATGGGAGCTAAAGAGAACCGCTTTTCCGGCATCCGCCAAGGCGCGGATAAGATCTCTCAGAATCAGGGCAGAACCGACATCCAGACCGGAGAACGGCTCATCCAGCAGCACCAGATCCGGGTTGTGGAGCAGAGCTGCAATCAGCAGCACCTTCTGCCGCATACCTTTGGAGTAGCCCGAGATGGATGCGTCGCGATCGCCATGCAGGGAGAAAAGCTGCAATAGGCCATCGATGCGATCCACATCACGCCGTGATGTGAGACCCCTGAGTTGGCTGACCATGGTGAGGTATTCCGTGGCCGAAAGGTGAGTGTAGAGGTGTGGCTCCTCCGGAACGTAGCCGATACGGCGCTTATAGGCGATCAGGTCGCGATCGATGCGTTCGCCCCGAAAGCGGACCTCGCCCGAAGACGGCTCCAGAAGACCCGTGATGATCTTCATAGTCGTCGATTTGCCGGAGCCGTTCGGCCCAAGGTAGCCGGTGACCTCTCCTCCGGCAGCGGTGAAGCTGACGCCTTCCACGGCAGGTATCCCGGCGTACCGCTTGGATACATTGATCAGTTCAAGCACGAGGAGCTCTCCTGGAGGCGAGATGCTGCGACTTCCTACATATGTAGCATTTCGCGAGACAAAATATCAAGAGGTTTCGTACATATGTAGAATGAGGGGGTGGTTGACACACCAAAACTCTCACCGAAAGCCGTCCTCGTCCTTCAGGCGATCGCACACGGGCAGGTGTATGGGTACGGCATCATGCTAAACACCGGGTTGCCGAGCGGAACGATTTACCCCATACTTGGCCGCTTAGAGCGGGAGCAGCTCATCGTTTCGCACTGGGAACAGCGGCCGCCCTCGGAGCAGGACCAACGACCTCCTCGCAAGTACTATCGCCTGACCGCAAAGGCCAACGCGTTGCTTACGAGGGACGACGAACACGCGCAGACCTCAGAACGCGTAACGGCGGGCAACACGCAATGAAAGCGAGCCTGACCGCACAGCGCATCTTCATCTGGGCCGTCGCCTGCAGCCTTCCTGCCCCCGTTCGCGCAGAATGGCTCGCACAGTGGGACTCTGAGGTATGGCATGTCCACAGCGAAGGTGCTACACGGACCGACACCTGGCGTTTCACCCTCGGCAGTGTGGAGGATGCAGCCGATATCAGGCGTGAGTTCCCGGACGAGCCCTCTTACCTGGTTTGCTGTCCGAGCAACTGCCTCCTCACGATGGCTCTGCTGAACATCGTTCTGATCTCGCTGGGGCTACTTGTCTTTGCCTGCCGTGGCGTTCTGGCGGGAGCCCACACCGGTCAGTGTTTGCAGAATATTGCTGCTCAATGGGATCAGCAATTGGCCCTCGTCGAGGTTACCGCTTTCACTTCTCTGATGATCGCGACTATCGTCTTGAGGCCGCTGTTTTCGCCCAGACCCGAGCGTGCGAGGGGCAGTGTGCGGTCTGAGATCAAGGCCCTCGCCTTTCATTCGGCTAAGTTGTTGCTGGGCGTTCCTCTGGTCTACTTTGCTGCACTCGCGTTGAGCAGCCTCTTCGTTACAGCGGGTGAGACGACCGTGCTTCACTTTGATGCTTCGCTCGCCGGCTATATTGTTCTTCTGCGCTGGACCCGTACCGATCAGAATCGACGCTGCCCCACCTGTCTGAAACGGCTTAGCAGCCCCGTGTATGTCGGACGTCCATCATGGGCCTTGCTCGATTGGAACCTGCAAGAGTACATCTGTTCCGAGGGACACGGCGTGATGCAGGTTCCATCCGCGCCCCTTATGGGACAGTCTGCGCAAGTGTGGCTTTCTCTCACCTGATGTGAGTGATAGATATTCCTGCGTGTACTTTCCGAACGACTGTTACAGCCAAGGCTTAGAAAAACTGCATCGCTGGAGTACGTCGTCGAAGCGCGTTCCGGAGACGGCCTCCACAATGATCGCCAACAGAAACGTAGTTCGTGTCGCAGTAGACGAACTTCGATCCAGGCACAAACTCCAGCGGGTAATCATCTAGGTTAAGCAACGCGCCCCAATATCGAATCTGCTGCAAGCCCAGACGCACACCCGCCCGACGCAACCGCCTCCCCTCGCGGCAAAGCCCTCATCCCCTCGCCATCCGCACAAGCGACCCGACCCCCGGAAACACGTAAACTATCCCCATGCGGTACCTCATCGCACTTCTGGCCATCGCGGGAATCGTCGTCAGCTTCCTCGCCCTGCGCGTCCACAATCAGGCCCCCGGCGACGCCCCTCCCTGCGCCGTCACCGAGCGCTTCGACTGCGGCGCCGTCAACCACTCCCGCTACGCCGTCTTCCCGCCCCGCACCTTCGACGAGGACCCCAACTCCAACCACGTCCACGTCCCCGTAGCCACCCTCGGCATCGCCGGATACGCCCTCATCGCCGCCTTTGCGCTCCTCGGCCGCTTGGGTGTCGTCTTCGAACTCGCGCAGGTCGGCTTCTTCTTCGCCGCATTCCTCACCTACATCGAGGCCTACGTGCTCCAAAAATGGTGCATCTACTGCCTCTGTTCGCAAGCCATCGTCACCATCATCTTCGCTCTCGCCGCAGCCGTCCTCCTCTGGCGCTGGCGGCAACGTCCGCCGTCAGGCGATGGCCGCACCACGCCCACACCGCAACACCGCGCGAGGCCCACCCATGTGGCCTAAGCTCCTCGTCCAGTACCTCCCTCATCTCATCGACCTCCTCCCGCACGTCAAACGCGTCGTCCCCATCGCCGACAAACTCCTCGTCTCCAGCGCCGCCAACCAGAAAGCCCTCGATGACTTGTCCGCCGGCGTCAAAGGTTCGCTCGGCGACGTCGCCCGAGCCCACATCGATCTCGCCACACGCCTCGACAGCTTTGTCGCCCACGTCGGCGAAATCTCGCTCGCAACCACAGACACCGCGCGCGAAACCTCCCGCATCGCCGCCGACACCTCCCGCACGGCGTCCGCCATCGCATCCGTCGAGACCCGCCTCACCACCCTCGAGCACACCCTCCAGACCCTGCGCACCCTCCTCGTCCTACTCGGTCTGGCCGCGCTAGCCATCCTCATCCTCCTGGTCGTCCTTCTCCTCCGCACGCACTAGTTGTCATTCTCGAAGGGAATCTGCTGTTGCCGTTGCCTTCTTACAGACAGCCACCAGGTCCAGCCCACACCAGGGCGTAAAATAATCCCCATGGGAATCACGCGCGAACAGGCCCTGGACTGCTTCCAAAGCGACGATCTGATCGGCATCGGCATGGAGGCCGACGCGGTCCGTCGCCGTCTCCACCCCGAAGGCGCCGTCAGCTACATCATCGACCGCAACATCAACTACACCAACTTCTGCACCGAGTACTGCACCTTCTGCGCCTTCTATCGCCCGCTCAAAGGCAAAATGGCCGCCGAAGGCTACATCCTCGACTTCGAAACCATCTACGGCAAAATAGCCGAAACCCTCGAAATGGGCGGCACCGGCGTCCTCATGCAGGGCGGCATCCACCCCGACCTCAAAATCGACTGGTTCGAATCGCTCTTCCGCGGCATCAAGCAACGCTTCCCCTCCATCTGGCTCCACTGCCTCTCCGCCTCCGAGATCCTCGCCATCGCCGAATACTCCGAAATCTCGCTTCGCGACACCATCATGCGCCTCCGCGACGCCGGCCTCCAATCCATCCCCGGCGGCGGCGCCGAAATCCTCGACGACGAAGTCCGCTTCAAGATCGCTCGCCTCAAATGCCGCACCGAAGACTGGGTCTCCGTCCACCGCACCGCCCACGAACTTGGGCTTCGCACCACCGCCACCATGATGTTCGGCGTCGGCGAAAACGTCGAGCACCGCGTCAACCACTTCGAAGTCATCCGCCGCCTCCAGGAAGAGACCGGCGGCTTCACCGCCTTCATCCCGTGGTCCTTTCAGCCCCAAAACACCGCCCTCGGCGGCCGCGGATGGGACGAGGCCACCTCCGTCGAGTACCTCAAAACCCTCGCCATCTCCCGCATGTACCTCGACAACATCAGCAACGTCCAGTCCAGCTGGGTCACCCAAGGCCTCAAAGTCCTCCAGATGGGCCTGCGCTTCGGCGGCAACGACGTCGGCTCCGTCATGCTCGAGGAAAACGTCGTCCGCGCCGCCGGCACCTCCAACTGCACCACCGAAGAGGAGCTCCGCCGCATCATTCGCGACGCCGGCTTCCGCCCCGTCCAGCGCGACACCCTCTACCAAACGATGTTCCTCAACTAACTCTTCGCACCGCACACCGGAGATCGAGCGCTTGCCTCGACTCAAAACCAACGGTGCCGCCAGCCCCAAGATCCTCCGCCTCGACCACCTCGTCCTCACCTGCGCCGACGTCGGCGAAACCTGCGCCTTCTACGAGCGCGTCTTCGGCTTCGAAATCGTCGAATCCAAAGGCCGTTGGTCCATGCACTTCGGCGCGCAAATGATCAACCTCCACCAGAGCGGCGAAGAGATCGCTCCACACGCGCTCGCCCCAACCCCCGGCTCAGCCGACCTCTGCTTCACTACCAAAATGGAAGCCGCCGACCTCCTCCGACACTTCGAGATCGAAGGCGTCCCCGTCGTCCTCGGCCCCGTCCCACGCAAAGGCGCAAAAGGCCCCATCGAATCCATCTACGTCCGTGACCCCGACGGCAATCTACTCGAAATCGCCCGCTACGAAACTACATCAGTCTAAGTGCGGTTGACACGCGCCAGATAACATCCCATCGCGGCGTGGTGTACGTGCAGATATTCCACATCCAGTCTCTCGTGTAGCGAATTGATCGCTAGTTCCAGATCTCTGCCCCTCGTAACCTCGGCGGCTACAAGCATGTGCTGGGCGCTGAAAGCACGCAGGGAAAGGTTGCGAGTGCGCAAAAACGACGGTACCTCGTTGAGCGCGGGCGAGGCTTGTACAGCATCTTTGCGAATGTAAACCGCATGACTGGCGCGGAAGGGAGTGGCGGCCGGCTGATGCTCAAAATGGGTAAGCACAAGTTCCTCCCCAGGTTGCGCATCGGCAAGGCTTACACGGCAAGGAAAACCCGGTGCGTGTGTGCAAAAAACACGCCGGGCATTGCGCGCCTGTAGTTCCAGATCCGTGAGGCAGAAAAGTGGCGCAAACAAAGTAGATTCTAGAGCTGTGAAACAGAATGGCATGTATGTCCCCTGCACAAACCATAACCACCCTTGCTTGCCGAGACACTCCGCTTTGTTCAACGAAATATTCGGTCAAAATGCCTGATAAGCCCGAGCAGATAGTAGCCATACGGTCTCCAGATACTGAGCTGGGTCAGTTGATCTGCACCTTCGCGTAAAATGGCCCAATCATCCCTTTGAGGTGTATGTCTGCTGTCTGCAATCCAAACGCTAGGCCTGGTCCTGCTCGCCGCTCCGCACACCCTCGGACACTACTGGCGAACCCACTACGGCGACAAAACCTTCGAGCACCTCTACCGCTGGAACGCCTTCGACACCACCCTCCTGATCCCCTACTTCCTCGTCATGATCATCCTGGCGTTCTATGGAATTCACCGCTACCAGCTCGTCTGGCTCTACTTCCGCAACAAGAAAAACGAAGCCCACTGGGCCTCGCCGCCCGCACACTTCTCCACCCCCGATCTCCCGTCCGTCACCGTCCAACTGCCCATCTTCAACGAACAGTTCGTCACCGAGCGCCTCATCGACGCAGTCTGCCGCCTCAACTACCCCCGCGACCGCTTCGAAATCCAGCTCCTTGATGACTCCACCGACGAAACCCGAGCCGTCGCTCGCGAGATCGTCGATCGCTACGCCGCCGGTTGGGCCGGCCTCCCGCCGCAACCCATCGTCTACCTCCACCGCGAAAACCGCCACGGCTACAAAGCCGGCGCGCTCGATGCCGGCCTCGCCTCCGCTCAAGGCGAGTTCATCGCCATCTTCGACGCCGACTTCGTCCCCCCGCCCGAGTGGCTCATGCAAGTCATCCACCACTTCGCCGAGCCCGAAGTCGGCATGGTCCAAACCCGCTGGACCCACCTCAATCGCAACTACAGCTTCCTCACCGAGGTCGAAGCCATCCTTCTCGACGGACACTTCGTCCTCGAGCACGGCGGCCGCTCCCGCGCAGGCGTCTTCTTCAACTTCAACGGAACCGCCGGCATGTGGCGCCGTCGCGTCATCGGCGAAGCCGGCGGCTGGCAGCACGACACCCTCACCGAAGACACCGACCTCAGCTACCGCGCGCAACTCATAGGCTGGCGCTTCAAATACCTCCAGGACGTCGTCTGCCCCGCCGAACTCCCCATCGAAATGACCGCCTTCAAAACCCAGCAGGCCCGCTGGGCCAAAGGCCTCATCCAGACCAGCAAAAAGATCCTCCCCCGCGTCCTCAAAAGCGACGCCCCCTGGCACATCAAACTCGAAGCTTGGTACCACCTCACCGCCAACATCAGCTATCCCCTCATGATCGTTCTCACCACCCTGCTCATGCCCGCCATGATCATCCGCAGCTGGCAAGGCTACCTCCAGATGCTGCTCATCGACCTCCCGCTCTTTCTCGCCAGCACCATGTCCGTCTCCAGCTTCTACCTCGTCAGCCAGAAAGAGCTCTACCCGCGCTCCTGGTATAAAACCATCCTCTACGTCCCCTTCCTCATGGCCCTCGGCGCCGGTCTCACCATCACCAACACCAAGGCCGTCCTCGAAGCCCTCTTCGGCGTCCAATCCGCCTTCGCCCGAACCCCCAAATACTCCGTCACCAAAAAAGGCGAACGCAGTCAGGCGACAAAGTACCGCAAACGCCTCGGCTGGGTCCCCTGGGTCGAACTCGCGCTCGGCTGCTACTTCGCCTACACCGTCTTCTACGCCGTCACCACCGAAAACTACTTCACCGTCCCCTTCCTTCTCCTCTTCGTCTTCGGCTACTGGTACACCGGCCTGCTCAGCCTCCTCCAAGGCCGCTTCGACCGCTTCGGCGCAGGCAATCAGGCCATGCACGAAAAGCCCTACCCCGTAGGCATCTAGACTTCACCCCGGAGATCCTTTGAACCTTCTCTGCCGCCTCGCGATCACCGCCTCCCTCCTCGCCTCGGGCGCCGCGCACGCCCTCGAGTCCGTCCCCAAATCCGAGTACCGCGAGCGCCGCGTCCATCTCGCCGCCAAACTCAACGGCGGCGCGGCCATGCTCTTCGCAAATGTCGAACCCGTCCTCGACTTCATGCCCTATCGCCAGGACTCCGACTTCTTCTACCTCAGCGGTTGGACCGAGCCCGGCGCCGCCCTCCTCATCCTCGGCCCCGGTCCCGACACCACCGTCCCCCGCGTCGGCACCCAGCTTCCCGCGCACCCCTACCGCGAGATCCTCTTCCTCCCCGAACGCGACCTCGTCACCGAAAAATACACCGGCTCCAAAATGGACGCCGCCACCTCAGGCGTCCAGACCAGCACCGGCTTCGACGAAATCATGCCTATCAGCAGCCTGCCCGCCGTCCTCGCCGGCTTCGTCGGCCCCGATCGTCGCGCCCGCAGCCGTCTCATCTGGCGTCAACTAGACATGCCCGCCGCAACCGCCACCCTCGCCTTCCTAGCCGCCAGCTTCGGCATCGCCGACCCGCCCCCCGGCAACGATATCCACGCGCTCACAACGCCACTCCGCGAAGTGAAATCCCCCGCCGAAATCGACCTCCTCCGCAAGGCAAGTGACGCCTCCATCCTCGCGCAAGAGGCCGGCATGCGCGCCATCCACCCCGGCGTCCGCGAGCGAACCGTCGCCGGCATCGAAATCGGAAAAATGATGGAGGAGGGCTGCGAGCGCCCCAGCTACGCCGCCATCGTCGGCTCCGGCCCCAACTCAACCACGCTCCACTACGCCTCGAACGATCGCACCATGCAGGCAGGCGACGTCGTCGTCATCGATGAGGCCGGAGAATACAGCATGTACGCCTCCGACATCACCCGAACCATGCCCGTCGACGGCCACTTCACGCCCCGTCAACGCGAGATCTACGACATCGTCCTCGGCGCCCAGCAAGCCGCCGCCACCGCCTTCGTCGCCGGCAAATTCCGTCTCGGCAACATCAACGAACGCACCTCCGACGTCACCGATTCGCTCGACAAAATCGCCTTCGACTACATCAACACGCACGGCAAAGACCTCCACGGCCAGCCGCTCGGCAAGTACTTCGTCCACGGCCTCGGCCACTCCGTCGGCATCGACGTCCACGACCCCATGAACTACAGCACCACCAAGCTCGACCGCGGCATGGTCTTCACCATCGAACCCGGCATCTACATCCCCGAAGAACACATCGGCGTCCGCATCGAGGACGTCTTCTACGTCAGCAGCGACGGCCATCTCGTCGATTTCATCGAGCGTCTCCCGCACACGGCTTCGGCCGTCGAAGCCCTCATGCGCTCCACCGCTGCAACCGGTAGCAACAACCCATGATCACCGCCACTGTCCTCGTCGTCTCACTCCTGCTCGGATACCTGGTCACCCTCGCCTGCGCCCTCGGCGGAACCTTCCTCATCAGCTCCCTCGCCCCGCGCTTCGTCATCGCGAACCACTACCTGCGCGGCGGCTACAAACTCTCCCAGGAGCTCGTCGTCCTGCTCGCATCCACCATCGGCGGTTACGCCTCCGCGGCCGTGGGCGGCAGCATCCACCCCCTGGTCACCGAACTCTCGCTCGCCGCCATCCTCGTCAGCATCAACTGGATCAACAGCTGGGAACTCCGGCAAAGAGGCCTCGCCCACCAGATCCTCCTCACGGTCTGCCTCATCGCCGGAGTCTTCGCAGGCTACGCCCTACGCCTGCACTAGAGCTGCTCTCGTACAGCGATAGCTGTGTCATCTCGACAGGGGCAGACAGTTCCATCGTCTGCGCAGTGGAGAGACCTGCGGTCTTGCAACCCGCCGGAACTATACCTGTGTGCGAACCGCTCTAGCTAGAGCAACTTCGCTATCGGCATAGAAGGCATCTGCTTCTTTTGTTGTCATTCCCGAAGGGAATCTGCTGCTGTTCTTGCGGTTGCTTGTTCTTCACACCATCACCTATCCGCACTAGACTGGCCGGCCTGCACATACAGAAAAGCCCGGAGTCGCCTCCAGGCTCTTTCCCGCTATCCAACCAACCAGCAATTAGAACCGAAGTCCAACCGTCACAGGAACATAGTCCGACGTGCTCGCGTTCCCCGGGTAGAAATTATTCGGATCTCCGGTCCCGGTCGTCGGGTTATACCCCACACGGCCGTTGTTGAACGTGTGCACATACCGGGCCTCGGCAAATAGCTTCGCGGAAGAGAACCGGCCAAACTTGTACGTCACGCCAAGACCGCCGTTCACACCCGCGGAGTTGCTCATGTAATGGTCAAACACCTGGTTGAACTCATACTGGTAATAGCCGTAGTAGTAGTCATACCCGGTCCCGACGGCTGGCAAGGTAAAATCCGTCACCTTGTGATAGAAGCCGCCACCCACCACGGCATAGGCGCCAAACTTGTCCGCGTCATAAAACGTATACGTCGGATTCAGCGTGAACGACCAGATATGCGTATGTCCATCCAGGGCCGTGAAGTCAGCCGGGGTTCCGTCGGAATTTACGAAAATACTGCTGTAAAGCGCCTGCTGGTTCGCGAGTATCGCCCCGGGTAAACCGAAGTTATCCCAGTCAAACTGCGCAATCACGCCCACCTTCTTGTTGAAGTTGTAACCAACCCCGCCCTGGAACTTCCAGCTCAGTTTCAGGTACTTCGTCGTGACATCCCCAACCGGATTCGTGAACCCGGCGCCGACAACAAACGCAATCTTGCTCGAGCCGTCCGGGTTATGGCCACGGTCGCTGTAGTTCGGTCGTCCATATCGACGCCGTCGCGGAGGCGGCTGCATGCCGGCGCTACCCACAAAATAGTTCTCGGCAGACGCCGTCTCTACAGCGCCCACGCTGCTCGAATACCCGAGCGAATCGGAGCCGGAAAAGTCGATCGGGCTCTTGAGCGCCGCCCGGAAATCCAGCTTCGGCTGCACGGCCTCAGAAGCCGTCGGCGCCTCCGCGACAAGAGCCGCACTCGCCGCGGCAGCAAACATTGTCAGACTCGCTGCGCGGCATAGCAGGCGGCGGCTGAGAGAAAATCGGTACGGCGTTTGCATCGCTTGTAACTCCCTTGTAGCTGACCGGTCTTCCAACCGTTCTTCTATCGAGAACCCGATTCAGCATCACTTGTTGTTGTGCGTGCGTGGCAGCGTCCGGCCACACCCTATAAGACGCGCGTCCCTCACTTTTGGATGAAAGAACCCACCCCACCAAACCCGCAAAACAACGGGCAGCCCCCAATAATAGAGGCTGCCCGCGTCTCCCGTCTCAGAAGCACTTACCCAATGTGCGCTGGCACACACACCAGCCAGCACTTAGTGGATATCAAACTGCTCCGGATGCAGCGTCGGATCGCTCTTCACCAGGATCGTCTTCCCGACCATCTCTTCCATCTCCTGCAGCCACTTCGTCCCAGGACTCTTCAGCTGCTTCACCACCTCCGGGTTCACACGCAGCATCACATCCCCGCGATCCAGGTGCTTCTGCATCTTCCGCATCTCGACATAAATGTCGTTGCACACCGTCACCGCCGACTTCACCATCCCCGTCCCTTGGCAGATGCCGCAGGTCGTCGACAGCGTTCGCTCCAGCGACTGCTTCACCCGCTTGCGCGTGATCGCCACCAGGCCAAAGTCGTTGAACTGAAGCACCTTCGACGGCGCCCGATCGCTCTTCAACTCCTCCTCCAGCGCCGCCATCACGCGATTGCGGTTCTTGCGCTCATCCATATCGATAAAGTCGATAATGATGATGCCGCCCAGGTCCCGCAAACGAATCTGCCGCACAATCTCCGGAATCGCATCCAGATTCGTCTTCACAATCGTGTCTTCAAGCCGCGCCGTCTTGCCCACGTACTTGCCCGTGTTGATGTCGATCGCCACCAGCGCCTCCGTCTGATTGATCACAATCGATCCGCCAGACTTCAGCCACACCTTCGACCGCAGCGCCTTGTTGATCTCCTCCGTAATGCCGAACTGCTCAAACAGCGGCAAGTCCTTCGTGTACAGCTTCACCCGCCGAATCAGCGACGGCTGAAACCTCTGCAAGAACCGCAAGACGCGCTCGTACTCCGTCTCCGTATCCACCCAGATCGCCGAAAACGTATCCGTCACCTGATCGCGAAGGATCCGCTCCACCAGGTTCAGGTCGTGATAAATCAGCGCCGGACTCTTTGACGACTCCGACCTCTGCTTGATGTCGGCCCAAAGATTCAGCAAGAACCGCAAGTCCGAACGAAGCTCCTCCTCGCTCGCATTCGCAGCCGCCGTCCGAACAATAAATCCGCCCGACGCCTCCCCCTTCTCGGAAAGCAGGATCTCCTTCAACCGCCGGCGCTCCCCATCCGACTCAATCTTGCGCGACACACCGATATGGTTCACCGTCGGCATAAACACCAGAAACCGCCCCGGCAAAGCAATATGCGACGTAATCCGCGCACCCTTCTTCGCCATCGGCTCCTTGGCAATCTGCACCAGGACCTCCTGCCCCGGCTTCAGCAGATCGCTGATCGCCGGCAAGTTCGTCATCTGCGCAGAGTGCCGACCATCCCGTCGCCCCGGCCGCCCACCACTGCTCCGGTCACCCCCGTTCCGATCGCCTCCATTCCGGTCGCCCCCGTTGCGGTCACTATTTCCAGCCGCGTTGCTCCGTCCGCGGTCCCGCCGGTTGTCCCCACGCCGAACACCTTCGCCTCGGCCCACCTCCCGACTCCGCTCCCGACTCACACCGCCCCGGTCCGCCTCACGGCCAAAGCCGCCCGACGTCCCCGTATACTCGCCCGCTCCGCCAAACGAAGCCTCAGACGTCTCCGTCAACGACTCCGGCGTCAGATCGTCGTCCGACTCCGGCCCCACTTCCATCTCCGGACCCCGTGGACGATCCTCCCGTCCACGCATCGGCCCCGAGACACCCAACTCGTCCGAACTCCCAAAGCTCCCGTCATCGATCGCGTCCTCTTCCTCCAGTTCGTCATCGTCCTCCGGATCCCGCGGCACAAGGGCCGTCGTCGCTCCGGTAATCTGATCGATCGACATCTCCCGCAACAAGCTGCCCAGGTCCGTCGCCCCCTCGAGCGCCTCCTCCTCGTAATCCATCTCTTCAATCGCCGAGGCCTGCAGCGTCTCGCCCACAAACTCCTCGTCTTCAAACTCCTCCAAATCAAAGCTCCCACCGGCGATCTCGGCCTCAGGCGACCTCGCCTCCCCCGCATCCAGGCTCTCGATCACCCCAGTCTCTTCGACCGGCGCCGCCGCCATCCCCAAACCCAAACCCAAACCCAGACCCAGACCCGCCTCAGTCCGGTCAGCCATCTCGTCCACCACAGCGCCTTCCGCGTGGATCGGCGACGTCGGCCTCGCCACCTCGATCTCGGCAGTCTCCGGGAAGCCCGAAAGCATATCGCCCGAAGACGCAATCTCCGTCACGTCATGGCCCGGCTCCAGGGCGTCTCCCACTCCCGGCAGCTCCATCTCAGGCTCCACCACCGGCGCGCTCTGCCGAAGCTCCTGCCGCGTCAAAGAGTCAAACCGCAGCGAAGCCGAACCCTCCGTCGGCTCATACTCAGAGAAGATCTTCGGCTCCCCCGCACCAGCCGCCTCCGCCGCAACCGGCTCCGGCCCAGACACGGACCCAGAGTCCGGCCCAGAAACCAATCCAGACACCTCAGCCATCGCCGAAGACAACGGCTGCTCGCCGCTCTCAGCCGCACCTCCGTCAGCATCAACTCCGGTCGCAGGCATCGCAGGCATCGCAGGCCAATCCGACGCAACCGGCTCCACCGCGGGAGAGATCTCCGCCTCAGTCCGCGGCGCACCGCCCCGCTCATACCCCCTCTGATTGCGACCTTCCCGATTCCGAAAATCTTCCCGATCGCCCCCACGCGACCCATGCTCGGCCCCCGTCCGGGAACTGGCCGACCTCCGCTGCAACGTCTCCCCCGGAAGCGTCGCGCCCCCATCCCAGCTCCCCGGAAGCGTGAACTCGGTCGACGGCGCCGGCAGCGAGGCCGCCGAACTCCGAACCCCGCCAGCCGGCTCCTCACCACCCTTGCGATACTTCGAAAGCGACTCCCCTGGCAACACAATCGGTTCCGCCGTCGGTCCAGTCACTTCGTCCAACGTCGGCGTCGCCTCCACCCCATACAACGCGCGCGACGGCGCAAACCCCCGCGGAGCTCGCGGCACACGTCCATCGCCACGTCGATCTCCTCCATCGCGAGATCCCCGTTCCCCCCGAGATCCAGGCTCACCCCGAGATGCAACTTCGCCCTGAGATCCCCGTTCCCCCCGACCCCCACGTTCCCCCCGACCCCTCGTCGTCCGCCCCTCATCCCGTCCCCCCGCATCGCGGCGGCCTTCCCGACGCACCTCCGCCCCGCGAACCTCCACACCTCGGCCCCGCTCGGCGACATCCTCATCCGGCGCAGCCCCCGTCCAGTCCCCCATCGCACCCAGCTCGGGCTCCCCCGCAACCTCGATCGGAGGCAAACTCCGCCCCCCAAAATCTTCAGGGAGGACCGCCTCACTCCCCCCCGCAATCTCCTCCGGCCCAAACGCGTTCGCTCCTCCAGACGCGTCCTCCGGCCCAGACGCAAACGGACTCACTCCCTGATCCCCACCCAGATCACCGGCAGCGACCGCCGGCACACCCTCGCGCGGCCCATTTCCACGACCTCGACGACGCCCCCGACGACCACGCCAGCGACGGCTCCCATCCGCTCCCGGAGCACCTTCACCCACCTGCTCCCCGGGCGAAAACTCCGCCCCAGCCGCAACCTCCGTCACCATGCCCGGCTCAGCCGCCTCAAGAAACTCGGGATCGACCTCCGGTGCGGGCGCCGTGGAAAACGTTCGCTCAGGCATCTCCACACCAGGGCGCGACCCGGCCTCTCCATCCTGCCGTGAGCCACGTTCGCGATTGCCAACGCCATCCCGCCGACCCCGTCCCCGCCGGTCTCCGCGATCCCCTCGGACGCCCTCGCTCCGTCCACCACCAGACCCCCGATCCCCGCGCTCCGGCGTCTCCCCTAAACCAGATCCCAGACCAGATCCAGACCCAGACCGCACACCTTCCCTGGATCCACCCATCCGCTCGGAACCCACCCGCTCCAGCCCAGACCGCTCCGAACCAGACCGCTCCAGCAAAGCACCGCCCGCATCCGGCCCATCCCCCGCCATGGTGCCCGCGCCGCCGCCCCGAGCATCCCGCCCCGATCGGTCCTCACCACGCCTGCCCTCAGACCTTCCACCCTCAGACCTTCCACCTTCAGACCGGCCACCCTCACGCCTGCCACCCTGCCGCGCCGACCCATCGCCCGCGTCAAAGTCGGCCGTGTCCCCCGCCTCTTCCATAAAATCCGTAATGTAAAGAAACGCGTCCCGCTCCAGCCCAATATCCACAAACGAGGACTGCATCCCCGGAAGCACACGCGTCACGCGACCGTTGTAAATCGACCCTGCCAGCGTGTACTCGTTCTCACGCTCGTAGTAAATCTCGGTTAGTTCGTCTTTTTCAAGGATCGCAAGCCGCGTCTCATGCGGCGTGGAAGAGATAAATATTTCTTTCGACATTCTTCTGTACGCTTTCTGCCCGGGCCCTGGTTGAAGAGCAACCGGACGGCAGACTCGGAACAGAGAACAGTCTCGAAGATCCCATCTAGCAGAACGCTAAACGCAATCCACCGCAGAAACGGACAAGCCACAACCGACAACCGACAATCTCCGTTGTGAAACGCGCCTGCACTTCGCCCGCGAGCATACGCGGTTGGGGGTGCGTCTTTGTGGCAACACAGAGGAAATCATCAGCACAAACAATCGATTTCGACCAGGGAAGCAGGCGGAGTTTGTGACCAGAACAACCTCACTCCCGTGAGGCGGGGCCGTTCGCCATCCACATGCATTCATTCCCTTGGGCGCCTGTCCGGCCGACGGAATCGAGCTTCTCTGGCCGGGCCGGCCTTTTCTTTCAAATAATCTTTTATGCCGCTGTTGGCGCAAATGCGCCGCTTGGAGCGGAAAGGAAACACGCATTGGCCTCAGCAGCCGTTCACGTGACATTGACAGTATCGCACCAAAGCCCGCGGGAGCGCCAGACAAAGCACACATCCCAACCCGTCCGCCGATCAAAACAGACCGGCGCCTACCGCACCCTCCCGGCCTCAGCTTTTCCCGCCAAACCTCCCAAATCCCCGCCGTATCAAGACGCCCCCCACACCCATCAGAAGAACTCCCGAACCAAGAAAAACCATGTCCCACAGCAAATGATTCCCATTCTCATACACATGGTGCAGCTGAAAGATCTCGTGATCGAGCAGACCCTCCACCAGATTGAACAAACCCCACCCCAGCAGCATCGCCCCACAAAACGCCTCTCCAGAGAGAATCGCGCCACGCCGGGTCACCGCGCGCCACAGCAGATAGATCCCCGCCGCCACCGAAACCCACGTAAACGCGTGAAATATCCCGTCCCAGAACATGTTGATCTGCTCGTTGACCAGCGAATCCCGCGGCACCCGATTCGACAACATGTTGTGCAACTGCAGGATCTGGTGAAACAGGATCCCGTCCACAAATCCACCCATCCCGATCCCCAGCAAAGCTCCCGCCGTCACCAGCGGCCGAGTCCTCCCACCGTCACTCATGACTCACGTCCTCCGCTCCGCCGCCCGTCGTCCTCGGCCTCCAAAACCTCCGGGATCACCCAAGGCAACAAACCGAGCACCACCGCAAAGACCGGGAAGGGAAGCGCCACCATCAGCAACGTCTGCCCAAAGTGCCCGTCAAACAACCCCGCTCGCACCCTCTCCCCCGTACTCGATCCACATACAGTACAGGCGTGCGCCATCGTCCCCCGCACCAACACGGCCGCCAACACGGCCCGCAATCGGCACACCCGCATCCCCAGAGCCTCCTCCACCAGACGCCGTAAAACACCCATGCCCGCGCTCCTCCATCCAACTCGGCCGGCCACCGTTCCTCTATACCGTATCCTGAAATCCCATGCCCCAGAACCTCCCCCAGAACCCCAACAAAGCCCCCCAAGAAACACCGCCCAGCGACACCCGAGAAAAAGCCCCACAAGATCAAACCCCGCCACAGCAAACCGACGTCTACGCCATCCACGGCGCAGACCCCGAAGTCCTCGCGTACGCCATGGCCAAGTACTCCCGGTCTTCGCTCACACTCAAAGAATCCCTCGCCGAAATCAGCGCCCAGCGCGCCGAACAGTTCCTCAACACCTTCTACTTCCAGTACGGCCATCGCTCCATCGCCGACCTCGCCCACATCCCCTTCGCCATCGAGCGCCTCTCGCTCCTCGCCGCCATCGATCTCGTCGACGAACAGCGCTGGGACGGTCAGGAGCGCTCCACCCGCTACCAGGACTTCCGTAAATCAGGCTGGTTCACCCCCGACCTAGGCCCCGCAACCCCCACTTACACTGCCGCCATCCAAAGCCTCTTCGCCAGCTACGAAACCATCGGCGCAAAGATGCTCGACGCCCTCCAGAACGCCATCCCCCGCCCCGAGAGCATGAAGCCCGAAGCCTACGTCCGCACCCTCAAAGCCCGCGCCTTTGACGTCGCCCGCTACCTCCTCCCTCTCGCCACCAACACCTCGCTCGGCCAAATCGTCAACGCCCGAACCCTCGAAACCCAGGTCTCGCGCCTCCTCTCCAGCACCTTCGCGGAGATCCGCCTCATCGGTGAAAAACTCCGCGCCGCCGCCGCAAGCCCAGCCTGGAACCCCCACAACGATTCAAGGGAAGTCAAAGCCGCGCCAACCCTCGTCAAATACGCCGCCCCGAGCCCGTACCTCCTCCAGACCCGCCAGGACCTCACCTCCGCCGCCGCCGATCTCATGGGCGACGCCACCATCGATCCCGCCCCCGTCGTCGATCTCCTCAACGACTCGGAGGGCGACGAACCCCTCGAACTCGAACTCGCCACATCCCTGCTCTACCCTCACTGCCACTTCTCCTACCGCCAACTCCGCCAAGCCGTCAGATCGCTCCCGGAACACCGCCGCGACGAAATCATCGAGCTCGGCGCCCGACACCGCGGCCCGCACGACGAACTCCTCCGCCCCTTCAGCGCCGGCGGCAGCCTCCGCTTCGACATCCTCATGGACGTCGGCGGCTTCCGCGACATGCACCGCCACCGCCGCTGCATCCAGCTCCTCCAGCCCTTTACCGACGTCCACGGCTACGAGGATCCCGTCTGCCCCGGCCAACCCACACTCGCCGACGCCGGCCTCAGCACCCTCTATCACAACAGCATCTCCTCCGCCTTCGCCCTCTCCCGCGAAATCCGCGGCTCCAGCCTCCCCGACGCCCAAGCCTCCGCCCAGTACCTCCTCCCCCTCGGCACCCGCTGCCGATCCATGTTCAAAATGGACTTCCGCGAAGCCCTTTACATCGCCGAACTCCGCTCCGGCCCCGCCGGACACTTCAGCTACCGCCGCGTCGCATGGGAGATCTTCACCGCCGTCCGCCGCCGCTACCCCTCCCTCGCAACCCACTTCCGCATCTCGGATGTCAATGAACCGGTCGATCTCTTGCGGCGCTAGGCCTCATCTACGACTCTAGTTGCATTCGCCTTTTCTTTGCCTTTTTAAAGTGCTAGAATCCGCACTGAAGTAATAGGAAGAGGAGACTCCCCCACCGTGGCAGACGACCGCAACAGAGCAATCGAAACCGCGCTCTCGCAGCTCGAAAAACAGTTCGGCAAAGGCTCCATCATGCGCCTCGGCGCAAAAGAAGCCATCGTCCCCATCTCCGTCATCTCCTCCGGTTCCATCTCCTTCGACGCTGCCCTCGGCGTCGGCGGCGTCCCCCGCGGCCGCGTCGTCGAAATTTTCGGTCCAGAATCCTCCGGCAAAACCACCATCACCCTCCAGATCATCGCCGAAGCCCAAAAAGCCGGCGGTCTCGCCGCCTTTGTCGACGCCGAACACGCCCTCGATCCGGCCTACGCCAAAAAACTCGGCGTCGATATCGACAACCTCCTCATCAGTCAGCCCGACTACGGCGAACAAGCCCTCGAAATCGTCGAGGCCCTCGTCAAATCCGGAGCCATCGACGTCCTCGTCGTCGACTCCGTCGCTGCCCTCGTCCCCAAAGCCGAACTCGACGGGGAAATGGGCGACTCCCACATGGGGCTACAAGCCCGCCTCATGTCCCAGGCCCTCCGCAAACTCACCGGAACCGTCTCCAAATCCCGCACCTGCCTCATCTTCATCAACCAGATCCGCGACAAGATCGGCGTCATGTTCGGCAACCCCGAAACCACCACCGGCGGCCGCGCCCTCAAGTTCTACTCCTCCGTCCGCATCGACATCCGCCGCATCGGCGCCGTCAAGGAAGGCGACGTCGTCGTCGGCTCCCGCACCAAAGTCAAAATCGTCAAAAACAAGGTCGCCGCCCCCTTTCGCGACGCCGAATTCGACATCCTCTACGGCGAAGGCATCTCCCGCGAAGGCGATGCCCTCGATCTCGCCGTCACCAACGGCATCGTCGACAAAAGCGGCGCCTGGTACTCCTTCCAGGGCGAACGCATCGGCCAGGGCCGCGAAAACGTCCGCAACTTCCTCAAGGAAAATAAAGACGTCTTCGGCCGCATCGACTCCGAACTCCGCAAAAAACTCGGCATCGGCGCCTTCGCCGTCCCCGTCGAGATCCCCGAAGTCCCCGCCAACGGCACCTCCAACGCCGTCGAGGTCATCCGCAGCGTCGGCCGACGATAACTTCAGCTTCGGCCGACGATAACTTCGCCTCCCCCCGCCAAACCCGGCGTTGCAACCCAACCTTGCCAGCCGTATGCTGCTTCTGTCATGCATACCGTCAAGGCGATCTACCCCGGCACGTTTGATCCGCTGACCAACGGTCACCTCGACCTCATCGCCCGCGGCGCCAAAATCGTCGACCAACTCGTCGTCGCCATCCTCCGCAACAGCGAAAAAGCCGCTCCCCTCTTTACCGTCGACGAGCGCTTCGAAATGATCTCCGAAGCCACCGCCGGCTTCCCCAACGTCTCCGTCGCCACCTTCGGAGGTCTGCTCGTCGACTTCGCCCGCTCCGAAGGCGCCACCGCCGTCCTCCGCGGCATCCGCGCCATCTCGGACTACGAGTACGAATTCCAAATGGCCATGATGAACCGCAAACTCGACCCCGACCTCGAAACCCTCTTCATGATGCCCGCCGAAAAATACACCTACGTCAGCTCCCGCCTCATCAAAGGCGTCTTCCAGCTCGGCGGCGACGTCACCGCCCTCGTCCCCTCCCTCGTCGTCGAGCGACTCAAAGCCAAGTCGCCAACCCGGACATAACCCCCGCCTCCGCCTTTCTCTCATCCCCAATCTCTGCAACAATATCCACGTGAGCATGCCAGCAACAAAAACCTTCTCCGACCGCATCGGACGCATCGAAGTCTCGGCCACCATGGCCATCACCGCCCAGGCCCTCAAACTCAAGTCCCAGGGCGTCAGCCTGTCCGACTTCGGCGCCGGCGAGCCTCACTTCCCCACGCCCCGCCATATCAAAGACGCCGCCATCGACGCCATCGAGAAAAACTTCACCCGCTACACCAACGTCGCCGGCATCCCCGAGATCCGCTCGGCCATCGTCGACCGCCACAGCTGCGACTTCGGCACCAACTTCACCCCCGACGAGTGCATCTTCACCACCGGCGGCAAGCTCGCCCTCTTCAACGCACTCCAGATCCTCGTCGACCACGGCGACGAAGTCATCCTCCCCGTCCCCTACTGGGTCTCGTTCAAGGACATCATCCAGTACGCCGGCGGCCAGGCCGTCCTCGTCGACACCGACGAAAAGGAAAACTTCCGCGTCACCGCCGGCATGATCGAAGCGGCAATCACCCCCAAAACCCGCGCCATCATCCTCAACACACCCTCCAATCCCTCCGGCGCCGTCGTCAGCCCCGAAGACCTCGAAGCCATCGTCCACCTCGCCCAATCCCGCGGCATCTATCTCCTGCTCGACGAGTGCTACATCTACCTCAACTACACCGGCAAGCTCGTCAGCGGAGCGAGCTTCGCCACCTCGAAAGACTGGGTCGTCGTCCTCGGTTCCCTCTCCAAAACCTACGCCATGACCGGCTGGCGCGCAGGCTTCGCCCTCGGCCCCAAACCCCTCATCGCCGCCATGAGCAAGCTCCAATCCCAAAGCACCTCCAACGCCGCCAGCATGGTGCAGCGAGCCTCCGTCGCCGCCGTCAGCGGCCCACAAGAGTGCGTCCGCGAGATGCGCGCCGACTATATCTCCCTCCGCGACCAGGCCCTCGCCGGCCTCCGCTCCATCCCCGGCCTCACCTGCACCCGGCCCGAGGGCGCCTTCTACGTCTACCCCAACGTCCAGAGCTTCATCGGTCGCGGCGAGATCACCTCCGCCTCCGATCTGGCCGCAAAATTGCTCTCAGAGGCCCACGTCGTCGTCGTCCCCGGCGAGGCCTTCGGCACCAAAGACCACCTCCGCCTCTCCTACGCCGTCTCCGGCAATGTCATCGACGAGGGCATTACTAAAATGCGAAACTACCTCACATCTCTCGGCTAAAGCGGCACGCCCCTCCCATAAGATGGGTGCATGACGACGCCCCTGGAACAAGCGATCTCCAGAGACGCAACCGAGCTCCAGCCTCCGCACCCCCGCTTCGCCCCGGTCATCCTCGCCGGCGGCAGCGGAACCCGCTTCTGGCCGCGCAGCCGCCGCTCCCGCGCCAAACAGGTCCTCGCCCTTGACGGCGACCGGACCATGATCCAGCAGACCCTCGACCGTCTCCTCCCGCTCGCCGCCCCCCAGGACATCTGGGTCATCACCAACGATCTCCTCTTCCCCGAGATCGCAAATCAGCTCCCCACACTTGAACCCGAACACATCCTCCGCGAACCCGCCGCCCGCAACACCGCCCCCGCCTGCGCCCTCGCCGCCTTTCTCCTCGAAAAAAACGAGCCGGAGACCGTCATCGGCATCTTCCCCTCCGACCACGTCGTCAGCCATCCCGACCGCTTCACCGAAGTGATCCGCGCCGGCATCAGGATCGCCGCCACCGGCAAAAGAATCGTCGTCCTCGGCGTCCCGCCCACCCGCCCCGAAACCGGCTACGGCTACATCGAAGCAGGCGCCCCCGCCCCAGACGTCTATCCAGACGCCTATCCAGACCTCTATCCAGACCTCGCCTCAAGTCTCTACCCAAACCTCCAACCCCGCCGCGTCCGCCGCTTCACCGAAAAACCCGACCTCACCCGCGCCCAACACTTCCTCAGCTCCGGAAACTACACCTGGAACAGCGGCATCTTTCTCTGGAGCGCACAAACCCTCGCCGGCGCCATCCGGGAGTTCTGCCCAGACATGGCGCCCCTCCTCGAACAGATCGCCGTCGCCCACGGAACACCGCGCTTCGACGAGGTCTTCGCCGCCCTCTACCCGCTCTGCCAGAACATCAGCATCGACTACGCCGTCCTCGAGCCGCGCTCGGCCCAGGGAGAAGCCGTCGCCGAAATCTTCTGCCTCCCCGCCGACTTCGGATGGAACGACCTCGGCTCCTGGGCTGCCCTCTACGAGCATCAACACACCCACGCCGGCTCGCCCCCCAGCAGCAACATCACCGAAGCCGCCCAAACCGTCAGCATCGACGCCCTCGGCAACTACGCCTACGCCCCCGGCCGCACCGTCGCCCTGCTCGGCGTCGAAGATCTCGTCGTCGTCGTCACCGACGATGCCGTCCTCGTCACCACCCGCGCCCGCTCGCAGGAGGTCGGCCAACTCACCCGCGCCCTCGCCGAATCCGGCCGCACCGACCTCCTCTAAAACAGCAATCCCCACCTCACCTCAGGACACCATGAGCTCCCCCGCCCCCTCCACTCCAGCACACCCCGCCCCCACCCCCGAACCCGCAACCGCTAGCCCCGTAAAATTCGGCACCGACGGCTGGCGCGGCATCATCGCCGACGACTTCACCCACAGCAACGTTCGCGTCGCCGCCCGCGCCATCGCCCACTACGTCCTCGCCCACGAAGACCCCACCGCCGGCGTCTCCGTCGCCTACGACACCCGCTTCGGCTCGCGCACCTTCGCCCACCTCGTCGCCGAAGTCCTCGCCGCCGCCGGCATCCCCGTCTTCCTCAGCTCCGACGTCACCCCTACCCCGGCCCTCTCCTTCGACGTCCGCGAACGCCAGGCCGCCGGCGGCGTCATGATCACCTCCAGCCACAATCCAGCCGAGTGGAACGGCGTCAAATACAAGGCCAGCTACGGCGGCTCCGGCAGCCCCTCCATCACCGCCAAAATCGAAAGCTACCTCGGCCGGCCCCTACCCCCCGCCCCCACCCCCGCCCCCATCACCGAGGTCGACTTCCTCCCCCCTTACGTCGCCGCCATCGAGCGCTTCGTCGACCTCGCCGCCATCCAACGCTCCGGCTACCGCTTCCTCATCGACTCGATGTACGGCGCCGGCGCGGGCGTCCTCGCCGGCATCTTCACCCGCGCCGGCATCCCCTCTGTCGAAATCCGCGCCGATCGCAACCCCGCCTTCCCCGGCATCAACCCCGAACCCATCCTCCCTCACATCCACGCCAGCCAGCTCGCCGTCGTCAGCCAACACTGCGACGCCGGTCTCATCACCGACGGCGACGCCGACCGCATCGGCGCCGTCGACGAGCACGGCGAAGTCGTCGACGCTCACAAAATCTTCTCCATCCTTCTCCACTGGCTGCTCCGGCGCAAATCCTGGCCCGGCGACGTCACCCGCGCCTT
The DNA here is from genome assembly GCA_965277145.1 of Acidobacteriaceae bacterium. GTDB lineage: Bacteria > Acidobacteriota > Terriglobia > Terriglobales > Acidobacteriaceae > Edaphobacter. The sequence continues at coordinate 2,745,902 of OZ255717.1, read as the reverse complement.
CAACACCACCAAAATGCTCGACCGCATCTGCCACAAATTCGGCCGCACCCTCCACGAGCACGGCATCGGCTTCAAATACGTCTGCGACCTCATGCTCAGCCGCGAAATCCTCGTCGGCGGCGAAGAGTCCGGCGGCATCGGCATCAGCCGCCACCTCCCCGAGCGCGACGGCCTCCTCAACGCCCTCCTCCTCGCCAACGTCATGGCCGAGGAAGGCAAAACCCTCGGCGAACTCGTCGCCGCCCTCCAATCCGAGTTCGGCGAACACCACTACGGCCGCGTCGACCTCCACATCCCCGACACCCTCAAACACTCCGCCATCACCCGCGCCCGCGCCGGCCTCCAAACCTTCGCCGGCATGCCCGTCGACCGCATCGAAACCCTCGACGGCATCAAGTTCTACCTCAGCAACCCCGAGTGCCACACCAAACCCAACGCCGCCGAAACCTGGCTGCTCCTCCGCGCCTCCGGCACCGAACCCCTCCTTCGCGTCTACTGCGAAAGCTGCTCCCCCACCTCCGTCCACCAGATCCTCGCCGCCGCCCAAAGCTTCGTCATGCAAGATCAAAGCTCCGTCATGCAAGATAAGACAACATGAACCCTGCCCTAACCCCTCCCATCGAGATCCACACCCAGGGCCTCCTCTTCGACATGGACGGCGTCCTCATCTCCTCCATCGGCTCGGTCGTCCGCTGCTGGCGCCAATGGGCCGCGCTCTACAACGTCCCCGACCCCGACACCTACGAGGTCCCTCACGGCCGCCGCGCCATCGACATCATCCGCGAGCTCCGCCCTGACATCGACGCCGACGCCGGCCTCCGCGTCATCGAAGACCTCGAGATCGCCGACACCGCCGACCTCACCGTCCTCCCCGGCGTCAAGTCCCTCCTCGGCTCGCTCCCACCCGACCGCTGGGCCATCGTCACCTCCGCCACCCGCCGACTCCTGCTCGGCCGACTCGCCGCCGCCGGCCTGCCCGTCCCAGAACGCCTCGTCAGCGCCGAATCCGTCACGGACGGCAAACCCAACCCCGAACCCTACCTCCGCGGCGCCCAACTGCTCAGCCTACGTCCCCAAGACTGCATCGTCGTCGAAGACGCACCCTCCGGCGTCAGCGCCGGCATCGCCGCAGGCTGCCAGGTCCTCGGCGTCCTCGGCACCCACACCGTCGCCCAACTGCACCAGGCAAACTGGATCGCCCCCTCCCTCGACCACGTCCTCGTCACCGCCACCCCCACCGGCCTATCCCTCCGCTTCACCCCCGTGGAGCAAACCTCAAACTCACCCGTAAGCTAACCCCGCAGCCTCCGCAGCAGCTCCGCCTCCGCCGCCCACAGATCCGCCTCCGTATCCACCCCCACCGTATCCTCCTCCACCGCCTCCACATACACGCTGAACCCGTTCTCCAGGAACCGCAGCTGCTCCAGCCGCTCCGTCAGCTCCAGCTCACTCGGCGCCAACCCCCGAAACCGCCGCAAAGCCTCCCCCCGGTACGCATACAAGCCCAAGTGCTTCCAGTACGTCGCCCCCGCCCCGTCCCGATCAAACGGAATCGCCGCCCGCGAAAAATACATCGCCCGACCATCCGCCGCCGTCACCACCTTCACCGCATGCGGATTCCCCACCGCCTCCGCCGAGCATCGCACCTTCAACGTCGCAATCTCCACACCCTTCCGCCCAAACGGCCGCAGCAACGCCCGGACATGCTCCGGCCGAAAGAGCGGCTCATCCCCCTGAATATTCACGTAGATCTCCGCCTCCATCTCCCGAGCCACCGCCTCCACCCGGTCCGTCCCGCTCTGCAACTCCGCCGAAGTCAGCATCGCCGGCCACCCATGCGCCGCGCACACCTCCATCACCTCCGCGCTGTCGGTCGCCACCACCACCCGGTCGAGCTCCGGGCACCTCCGCGCCGCCTCCACCACCCAGGCCAGCATCGGCCTCCCCGCAATCGTCCGCAACACCTTGCGCGGCAGACGCGTCGACTGCAACCGCGCCGGAATCACCCCCAAAACCCTCATCCGCTCTTTCTCCCACCCACCCGGCTCACGTATAGTGAACATCGGAAGCCTTGTCTCCTTCTTCCCCGCTTCGGCAGAGCGTCCGCCACCGAATGCATCAAGAACCTCGACACCCAGGCGGTGTAGCTCAGATGGTTAGAGCGACGGACTCATAACCCGTAGGTCGACAGTTCGATTCTGTCCACCGCCACCACTCCTCCCTTCGCGCCCGTACCCCAAACCCATCCGCCCGCCCAGTCCCACACACGGCAGGTCCGCGGCGCGCGCATCACCCGTTATACCCGAAACCTCTGCCGCCAATCTCACGCCCTCAACAAAGCATAGAATCGCATCCGACCCGCTGCTGAAAGACAGAACGGAGCACGACCATGAGCGGAGCCGCCCTCAACGATCCAAACTACCTCGCCGCCCAGCCCATCCAGACGACGGCATCCCACCCGGCTCCAGCAGCAAAGCCGGAGCAGGCCGGCATCCGCCTCGAACCCAAGCACCCCCTCGCCATCCGCTGGATGCACTGGGTCAACTTCCCCGTCCTCTTCACCATGATCTGGAGCGGTCTGCTCATCTACTGGAACGACTCCGACAACGCCTACCGGCACCCGCATCGCGTCTACCAGGTCGGCATCGGCAAGCTCACGCTCTTTCGCTTCTTCCCAGACTGGTTCTACAACAAGCTCCACGTCCCCTTCCACGTCACCCAAGGCCTCGGATACCACTTCCTCTTTATGTGGATCTTCGCCCTCAACGGCCTCGCCTACGTCCTCTACACCTGGCTCTCCGGCGAGTGGCGCTTCCTCCTTCCGCAACGCCAGAGCGTCCGCGACGCCATCCAGGTCACCCTCGTCGATCTCCACCTCCGCAAAGGCCTCCCCCCACAGACCAAATACAACGGCGCCCAGCGCATCGCCTACACCTCCGTCATCCTCATGGGCGCAGGCATGCTCCTCACCGGTTTCGCCATCTACAAACCCACCGAAACCCACTGGCTCACCACCCTCTGCGGCGGCTACGAGATGGCCCGATGGCTCCACTTCTGGCTCACCGTCAGCTTTCTCGGCTTCTTCGTCGTCCACGTCGTGCAAGTCGCCCTGGCCGGCTGGAACAACTTCCGTTCCATGATCAGCGGCCTCGAGGTCCAGCGCGTCAGAGCCCCCTCGCTTGAGGCAGAACGGAGAAAGTCACGATGAGCCCAAATCCCGCAAGCCCAAATCCAACGACTCCAGATCCCACAAGCCAGCCCAACCCAGACCTCAAAGCGCCGGCATCCCCCGGCGACATCCGCCCCGCGACCCCGGCCAACACCGCACCTCCCACCGCCGGATCCCCAGTCGCAACCGCAACAGAAACTTCAGACCCCACACCCGCCGAAGTCGCACTGCCGGCTATCCCGGCTCCCGCAGAACACGCCCCCACCCCCGCCGAGCCAGCCAACAATCCCGGCCACACCGCCCAGCCCGCCCCAAGCGCCAACCCGGCCGCCGAGCCTCTCTCCAGCCCCCAGGCAGAACAACGTCCCGCCGACCCCGCCGACCCCGACGACGTCCACACCGCGCCTACGCCAGGAAACAACGCCGCCGACCAAGCCGTGCTCGCCGCCTCCCGCCGGCACACCCGCCGATCCTTCGTCGTCGCCGGTCTTGCCACCGCCGCCGGCGCGGGCCTCTACGCCTACCTCAACCTCGGCCCCACCGACGAGATGCAGCCCGTCCCGATCCGCCGCGCCTTTCAGTTCAGCGCCCTGCTCTCCCGCGACAATCCGCTCGACCACGCACTCGCCCCCACCTACCCGCTCAGCCGCGCCGAAACCCTCCGCGTCAACGGCATCTACGGCCTCAAAAAAGCCCTTGTCCCCGAAAGCTGGCGCCTCCAGCTCGTCGGCGCCCGAGCCAATCCCCAAGACCCGCGTTACACCAACGACGTCACCGCCTGGGAGTACGAGTACACCAAAGCCGCGGACACCGAAGACAAGGGCCACGACACCAAAGTCGATCCCAAGCTCCAAATCGCCGCCAGGATGGCTCCCGAATCCATGCAGGGCAAAGCCGCCGAAGACGAAAACCACACCGGCCGCAAACCTCGCGGCAGCGAAGAAGCCGGCGAAAGCCACTCCACCCTCGACCCCGGCACACCTGGCCTCCTCCTCCGGATCGAAGACATCCTCCATCTCCCCCGCCACGAACTCGTCACCCAATTCAAGTGCATCGAAGGCTGGAGCCAAATCGTGCACTGGGCCGGCGTCCGCATGTCCGACTTCCTCGAGGCCTACCCTCCCGAACCCATCAACGGCAAAGATCCCCGCTACGTCTACATGGAAACCCCTGATGGCGACTTCTACACCGGCTACGACCTCCACATCATGCGCCACCCCCAAACCCTCCTCGTCACCGAGATGATGGGCGCTCCCCTCACCCAGTTCCACGGCGCCCCCCTTCGCCTCCACATGCCCACCAAATACGGCTACAAACAAATCAAACGCATCGGCCTCATCGCCTACACCAACCACAAGCCCGACGATTACTGGACCCGGCTCGGCTACGACTGGTTCGCCGGCCTCTAAGCCCCGGCGAGCACACTCGTTTTCCCCGCCCCACCCAAAAGTGGCACCCCTCCCCACTCCCCTCCTCCACCCAGGGGGAGTATCATTCAGACCACATGGGACGTCTAAACTCTGTTCACGTCGCGACCGGCCCGGAGCCCTGCACCGCGCACCCTCCAGCCCATCCTGCCCCGTGCCTCCAAGGGAGCCCGTTTTAGCCTATGCCGAAGCTCGTGAAAATCTCGCTGCTCGCCCTCTCCGTCGCCCTCGTCCTCACCATCTTCCTCGGCGTAAACTCGCGCGGCGTCAGCGCCGCCACCGTCCAGGAAGGCGACGGCGCCTACCGGCAGATCAACGTCTACAGCGAGGTGCTCCGGCACATCCAGACCGACTACGTCGAAGAACCCAACATCCATCTCGTCACCGACGGCGCCCTCCGCGGCCTCCTCGAGTCCCTCGACGCCGACTCCAGCTATCTCACCCCCGCCGACTACAAAATCTACAAAGCCGGCCAAAAAGGCAACGCCCAGGTCGGCCTCAACGTCTCCAAACGCTTCGGCTACGCCACCGTCGTCTCCGTCACCCCCGGCAGCCCCGCCGACAAGGCAAATCTCAACGACGGCGACATCATCGAGGCCATCGGTCCGCAAGACACACGCGAACTCTCCCTCGCCATGATCCAGATGCTTCTCCGCGGTCAGCCCGGCACTGAACTCACCCTCTCCGTCGTCCGCCCGCGCCGCGCCGAGCCGGAAAAAGTCGTCATGACCCGCTCCATGCAGGCCCTCCCGCCCGTCGCCGAAACCATGTACGAAAACTCCACCATCCTCTATCTCAAGCCCGGCGTCCTCGACCGCGACCACGTCAACCAGATCGAAGCGAAACTCCGCGCGATGCCCCGCACCGGCAATAAAAAAATCCTCCTCGATCTCCGCGACGTGGCCGCCGGAGACATGAGCGAAGCCACCCGCCTCGCCAACTTCCTCCTCAAGGACGGCACCATCGCCACGCTCGAAGGCCAGAAAGTCCAAAAGCAGGTCTTCACCGCCGACCCCGCCAAAGCCATCCAAACCTCCGCCCCCGTCGTCGTCCTCGTCAACCGCGGCACCGCCGGCCCCGCCGAACTCGTCGCCGCCGCCCTCGCCGACAACCATCGCGCCGATCTCGTCGGCGAAAAAACCTTCGGCGAAGGCGCCCAGCAAAAAACCTTCGAGCTCCCCGACGGCGCCGCCCTCATCCTCTCCGTCGCCAAATACGAATCGCCCTCCGGCAAGCGACTCCAGGACGACGGCGTCACCCCCGGAATCCTAGTCGCCGGCAAAAACGCCCCGGACGACGCCGCGGACGACGAAGACGCCCCCTCCGAAAAGCCCGCCAACACCGCCAAATCCGGCGTGGCCGTCGACGAGCAACTCTCCAAAGCCCTCGAAGTTCTAAAGAGCAAAGCAGCCTAGCCCCCACACATGCTCGTCCCCAACCTCTTCCGCAGCCCACACATGCTCCTCCGCGCCCCGGACGCGCCGGGAGATCTCCCCCGCCCTCATCTCGCGCAGCCCCCCAAGGTCGCGCAGCCCCCCAAGGTCGCGCAGCCCGCTCAGGTAAGGTGCGTTGCAGACCTTATTTGACCCCCAAACGCGGCCCTCCGGACCCGCCTCGCCTCACCCGGATCCCAAAGACCCGCAGGATCCCAAACGTCCCTGGTGGCGCGCCCGCGTCGTCCGCCTCCGCATCACCCAGCCCCGCCGCACCCGCCGCCAGGCCGCCGCCCGCACCCTCTTCTACACCCTCCTCGCGATGTCCGCGCTCTTCGGAGCCCTCGCCGGCCTCACCGCCGTCTACTCCATCGACCTCCCGCAGATGGACGATCTCGCCCACTACCGCCCCAACACCACCACCGACCTCTACGACGTCCACGGCAAAATCTTCGGCTCCTTCGCCCTCGAACGCCGCGTCGCCGTCCCCTACACCGAGTTCCCCGCCGTCCTCCGCGAAGCCATCTTCTCCATCGAAGACAAAAGCTTCGAAAGCAACTGGGGCGTCAACCTCGTCCGTGCCGTCGGCGCCGCCTGGCGCGACCTCCACTCCAGCGGTCGCGCCCAGGGCGCCTCCACCCTCACCATGCAGCTCGCCCGCAACCTCTTCCTCTCCTCCGAAAAAACCTACGGCCGCAAACTGCAAGAAATCTTCCTCTCCATGCAGATCGAGCGCCGCTTCACCAAACAACAGATCTTCCAGCTCTACGCCAACCAGATCTACCTCGGCCACGGAACCTACGGCTTCGAGGCCGGCTCCCAATTCTTCTTCTCCAAACACGTCCGCGACCTCACCCTCCCCGAAGCCGCCCTCCTCGCCGCCCTCCCCAAAGGCCCCGAGTCCTACTCGCCCATCAAATACCCCGATCGCGCCCTCCGCCGACGCAACCTCGTCCTCAACGAAATGCTCCTCGACGGCAAAATCACCGCTGCCCAGGCCGACGCCGCCAAATCCGCCCCGCTCGGCCTCAACATCGAAAAACCCGCCAACACCATCGCCCCCTACTTCGTCGAAGAGGTCCGCCGCCAGCTCGAAAAACAGTATGGCGTCGAAGAAGTCCACGGCGCCGGCCTCCGCGTCTACACCACCCTCGACCTCGAGCTCCAAACCGTCGCCAACAAATCCGTCCTCGACAACGTCGCCACCTACGAGCGCCGCCACGGCTGGAAAGGCCACCTCCAGAACATCCTCACCGGAGCCAGCCCCGCCGACCTCAACACCTACCGACACCCCGACTGGACCGAGCCCATCCAGACCGGCGCCTACCTCCACGGCCTCGTCCTCGCGAGCTCCCGCACGCAGATCGCCGTCAAACTCGGCGCCCGCACCGTCAACCTCACCCCCGCCGACTGGGTGTGGACCCAAACTCCCTCCGGCAACATCCTCGCCAAACCCGGCGACATCGTCTACGTCCGCATCGAAAGCCCCGCCTCCAGCCCCGACCTCCACGCCACCCTCCAGCAGGACTCCGGCGCCCAGGCCTCGCTCATGGCCGTCGACAACTCCAACGGAGAGGTCCTCGCCATGGTCGGCGGCCGTGACTTCGCCCTCTCCCAGTTCAACCGCGCCACCCAGGCCCAGCGCCAGGTCGGCTCCTCCTTCAAACCCTACGTCTACACCACCGCCATCGAAGCCGGCGCCAAACCCACCGACATCGTCCTCGACGAACCCACCAGCTTCCCCACCCCCAGCGGCTGGTACACCCCACACAACTACGAGGCAGGCTACAAAGGCCGCATGACCCTCCTCAGCGCCTTCGCCGAATCCCGCAACATCCCCGCGCTCCGCCTCGCCAACCAGTACGGCATCCGCAAAGTCATCGAAACCGCCCACCGCTTCGGCATCACCTCCAACATCCCCGCCTTCCTCCCCATCGCCCTCGGCTCCGCCGACATCTCGCTCGCCGAGCAGGTCGGCGCCTACACCGTCTTCCCCAACGACGGCATCCGCATCGAGCCCCACTACATCCGCAAAGTCACCCAGGCCGACGGCCTCGCCCTCCCCGAACGCACCCCACAAGTCACCGAAGTCATCTCGCTTGAAACCGCCCGCACCATGATGCAACTCCTCCAGGCCGTCGTCCACTACGGCACCGCCGCCGCCGCCTCCCAACTCGGACACCCCTTCGGCGGCAAAACCGGCACCACCAATAACTACACCGACGCCTGGTTCATCGGCTTCTCGCCCTCCGTCACCTGCGGCACCTGGATCGGCTTCGACAACCGCGAAACCCTCGGCGAAAAAGAAACCGGAGCCCGAGCCGCCCTCCCCATGTGGATGGACTTCATGCGCGCCGCCATCGTCGGCAAAGACAAAGAAGCCTTCCCAACCGCCGGAGCCCCCAAGAAAGTCTTCAACATCGCCGGCTCCACCCCCGCCACCGCTCCCGCAACCGAAGCCCCCAACCCCGAAGACGCCGACCCAAACACCCCGCCGCCCCCAATCTCCGCAACACCTCCTATCAACGCTGTTCCCGATGACGCCCCCACTACCGCGCCGAGTTCCACCCCGCCTCGCTAGCCGGTTCCTGCTTGCGCCAATACAGTAGGAGTGTCTAGCCTCCGCGGTTATTCACTCATGACTCGCAACTCATTACTCATGACTCACTAGCTAAACCCTTCACTGTCCTTGCCGCAGCCCCTCTGAGCCTGAAAGCCTCCAATTTGGAGCTGGCCACTGCCACCTGAAACCGCCCGGCATAAACGGAACACCCGCTCCGCCCCCCAGACATCCCTCCCAATCTGCTCCCGCAACGCCTCCGGGCTCTCCCACCGCAGCTCCGCCCGCAGCCGCCGCAAAAACGTCACCTCCACCGGCGTCCCCTCGTCCAGCGACACCGGCTCAAACCGCAGCAAATGCGACTCGACCGCAAACGAGTCCGCCCCAAACGTCGGCCGATTCCCAACATTCGTCACCGCGTCAAACGTCCTCTGCTCCGCCCCCGCCCCGATCGTAACCTCAGTCACATACACCCCATTCCCCGGCAACATCTCCCCGTACGCCGCCAGATTGATCGTCGGCACCGCGTACCTCGTTCCATACCCGCGCCCCGCCGCCGGCGTCCCTCGCACCGCAAACGACCTCCCCAGCAAGTGCCGCGCCGTCCGCAGATCACCCTCCCGCACCGCCGCCCGCACCCGGCTCGACGAGATCGCCTCCCCCCGCGCGTTCTTCGGCGAATAGCTCCACAACCGAAACCCCAGCTCCCGCCCCATCTGCTCCAGCGTCTCCACCCCCGCCTCCGCTTGGTACCCAAACCGGAAGTTCTCCCCCTCATGCAGCTCCACCACACCGAGCCTCGCCCGCAAAATCTCCTCGGCAAACCCCCGCGCACTCATCCCCGAAAGCTCACTCGTAAACGGCAGCACCACCGTCGCATCCACGCCCGTCAGCCCGAGCAGCCGCAACTTCTCCTCAAGCGGCGTCAACAACGGCTGACTCAACTCCGGCCGCAACACCCGCGCCGGATGCGGATCAAACGTAATCGCCAGCGACTCCACCCCGAGCTCTCGCGCCCGCGCAATCACCTGCCCAATCACCCACTGATGTCCCCGATGCACACCGTCAAAGTTCCCAATGGTCGCCACCACCGGACCATAGCCCGCCGGCACCTCGTGGAGGCTGCGATACACCCGCATCATGCGATCGTGAACCCGATCTGCAGACCGTCATACGCCAGCCGGATGTGCGGCGGCAGCACCGCCTCCGTCGCGCCGTGGTCCAGATCATGACTGATATGCGTGAAATACGCCCGCTTCGGCCGCAGCTGCTCCACAATCCGGATCGAGTTCTCCAAATGCGAGTGGCTCGGATGCGGCTCCCTCCGTAAAGCATCCAGAATCAACACATCCAGATCCTCCAGCAACGGCAGGCTCTCCCCTGGAAGACCGCTCAGGTCCGTCAAGTACGCCGCTCCGCCAAACCTGTAGCCCGAGATCTCCTCCCGCCCATGCGTCACCGGAACCCGCCGAAAACACGCCCCAAACAGCTCCACACCAGCCCCCGGCTCCGATCCGATCCGATGGATCTCCACCCGCGCACTCGTCGGATACCGGTCCACCTTCCGAAACGTGTACTCAAAGATCCGCTCAATCGACGCCGCCGTCGGCTCATCCGCATAGATCGGCAGATTGCCCCGCGCACCAAAGCTGAGCGGCCGCAAGTCATCAAACCCCAGCACATGGTCCGCATGCCCGTGCGTATACAACACCGCATCCACCCGTCGCACCCCCTCCCGCAACGCCTGCGCATGAAAGTCCGGCCCCGTGTCGATCAGCACCGTGCGCCCCTCCCACTCCACCCGCACCGAAGGCCGCGTCCGCCGGTTCCGCGGATCCACCGACACACACACCCTGCACCCGCACCCAAGCGTCGGAACCCCCATCGAGGTCCCGCTCCCCAAAAACGTAAGCGTCGCCTCCATCCTCAGCGAACAATGCCCATGCCACCAGCACCCGGCCCGCCACCAGCTCCCGGCCGACCCGCACCCGCCCCCTTTGCCGCAGCCGACCGCGCCAAAGCCTGCGTAACCTCCAGAAACGCCATCCGCAACTCAAACAGCGCACTATCCAGCAACCTCTGCTCCTGCACCGACAGATTCCCCTTCGTCTTCTCCGCCAGTACCCCCAGCATGTCCACGCTCTGCCGCGCCCCCAGGATGTCCACCCGCGGCTGCTCCCCCTCCGGCGTCGCTCCTCCCATCTGCACAATCGCCGTCATGTAAATGCTCTGCACCAGCTGCTCAAAGTTCATCGGCGGAGGATGATTCCCACCCGGATTGGTCGCCCGGATCGCCGTATCCAGACGGTCCGCCGTCTGCTCATACGCCATCCGCGACTGCGCCGTCTGCTCCGCCGTAGGCGCCGGCAACGCATCCTCATACTCATTCACAACCTCGGTCTCCGGCATCGCCGCAACCGGCCCCGAAGCAGCAACCGGCCCCGCAGCAGCCGGAGCAGCGTCGGTCGCCGCAACCACCGCCCGCGCCGACTCCTTCTCCGGCGACGGATCCGCATCCGGCCGTGGCTGCCCATCCATCGTGAACTTCCGGCGATCCGTAACCACAAACGGCTTGCTACCTTCGGGCATAGTGCCTGCTCTCCAAACCTGATCTTCTCTTCCTTGATCTCTTCTAGGATGCCTCGGCGCCGCCCCGAGATTCCGCACCCATCGCGACCGGCAGCCCAATCGGCCGAGCCACCCCGCCCGCATACTCAATCACCCGCCCAGCCTCGACCGCCTCGCGCCGCACATACCCCAGCCCCACCCGCAGCCCCTCCCCAAACCCCGGCACCCCGGGTATCTCCGCAACACTCGTCAACTCCCCAACCGGCTTCCCATCCACCATCAGCCCCCGCACGCCCCCAACCTCCGCTCCCTCCATCCGAAACCCGCCAAACCCCCGATGCACCGCCCCCCGCGACCGGATCCGCTCCACAATCTCCTGCCCCAGGTAACACCCCTTGCTGAAATGCAACGCCCGCCCCTGCCCCGTCTCCTGCGGCAGCTCCCGATCCCGGATGTCCACCCCATACCGCGGCCGCCCCTCCAGCACCCGAAACCACTCCAGACTCTCCGCCCCACACGCCACCGCCCCCGCAGCCGTCAACGCGGCCAACAACTCCATCCCCGCCGCCGGCCCCTCAGCCCAAACCTCAAACCGCGGCGCCATCGGACTCCCCACCTGCACCACCAGCACCCTCACCGCCCCCCACACCCCAACCTCCGCCCGACACTCCCAACCCATCCCCGCCCCCACCACCGGAATCCCAACCTCCCCGAGCATCGCTGCCGCCCCCGGCCCCGCCACCGTCACCCCACGCCGCCCATCCGTCCGGTCCACGAGCTCCACATCATCCATGATGATGAACCGGTCCAGCATCTCCATCAGCCGCCCGACCTGCCCCCGATCCGTCCGCAGCCAAATCCCCTCCACCTCCGCAAACGCATACGCATCCCCCTGGATCCGCCCCTGCGCACTCAGGAAAAAGTTGTAGCAACCCTCCCCCGGCCCCATCGTCCCAATTGAATTCGTCACCATCCCATTCAGCCACCGCACCCGGTCCGCCCCGCGCACCTCAATCCAACCCACCTCATCGAGCGCACACACACCCACCCCGCGCAACATCGCCCCAAGCTCGGCCGCGGCCGCCCCATCGGCCAAAGCGCCGGGACAAACATCGGCAATCAGAGCGTCTTCAGACATATCGGTTCAGGGCAGGGAAGAGCCGGAAACAGCCCTCATCCCAAGTCTCAGTACACTCGATTATAGCGATCGCAACCGAGGCATACCGACCGCGACGGAGGCACACCCTGAACCCCAACCGGCCAAACCGAGCCGCGCATCCTCGCCCCACACGCCCGCGCACCATCCTCCTCGCCGCCCTCCTCACCTCCAACCTCGCCGCGCAAACCCCTCCACAAACCCCCGCAAACCCGCCCGCCAACCCCCCAAAAGACACCGTCCTCACCAAAGATCAGGCCAAGGAACTCCTCCGCTCCGTCGACAGCATCCTCCAATTCGTCTCCGCCGACACCGGCCTCCCCATCCAGCACACCGTCAAGCGCCGCCTCATCTCCCGCGAGGAGGTCAACCAGATCCTCCAGGAAAAATTCAGCGAAGACGAAAGCGCCCGCCGCCTCGAGCGCTCCGAACTCGTCCTCAAAAAAATGGGCCTCCTCGACCGCGACTTCCATCTCCGCCCCTTCCTCCTCTCCCTCCTCACCGAACAGATCGCCGGCTTCTACGACAACAAAACCAAAACCGTAAACCTCCTCAGCTGGATCGCCCCCGAAGAGCAAAAGCCCGTCCTCGCCCACGAACTCACCCACGCCCTCCAGGATCAGCGCGTCGACCTCCAGAAGTGGGACGACGTCCCCCTCTCCGAAATCTCCCACAACGCCGCCGACGACAACCGCCACATCCAGCTCGACGAGCAGGACACCGCCCGCACCGCCGTCGCCGAAGGTCAGGCCATGGTCACCTTCCTCGATTACAGCCTCCGCTCCTCCGGCAAAACCGTCGCCGACCTCCCCGCCTTCACCGACCACCTCGACGACCTCTCCGCCGCCAACTCCGCCACCTCCAGCTCCCCCGTCCTCGCCCGCGCCCCCCTCCTCCTCCAGCAATCCCTCCTCTTCCCCTACAACGAAGGCCTCGCCTTCGAACAGGCCGTCCTCCTCAAAAACGGCAAGGCCGCCGCCTTCTCCGGAGTCCTCGCCCACCCCCCCACAAGCTCCTCCGAGATCCTCCACCCCTCCGCCTACCTCGCCCACATCCCCCCGCCCGTCCTCCCGCTCCCCGACATCCACCCCCTCCTCGACCCCGACTTCGCCCCCTACGACATCGGCGCCATGGGCGAACTCGACACCCGCATCCTCACCGAACTCTTCGGCGGCCGCGAAATGTCCGCCGCCCTCACCGCGAGCTGGAACGGTGGCCTCTACTACGCCGCCCAGCGCCGCTCCGCCACCGCCGGAGAAAAACTCACCCCCAGCTCCCTAGCCTTCTTCTACCTCTCCCGCTGGAAAAACGCCGACTCCGCCCGCTCCTTCCTCCACCTCTACACCGCCGAACTCCCCCGCCGCTACACCTCCCTCACCCCCCATCCCAACCACCCAACCAACAAAATCGCCCCCGGGCCCAACCCCAACTCCGCCCCCGATTCCAACTCCAACTCCAACTCCAACTCCAACTCCAACTCCAACTCCAACTCCGACTCCGATCTCCAAGACCAGCAGATCTACACCTCCCCCGAAGGCGACATCCTCCTCTCCCGCTCCGGCAACCTCGTCTTCGTCAGCGAAGGCTTCCCCCTCCCCCTCGCCCAAAAAGTCCGCCAAACCGTCGAATCCATCCAAATCACAGGCCCCCTCCTCAACGCCACCACCACCCCAGCCCAAGAGCCCTCACTCAACCTGGCCCGCACCCTCCAGCACCTCATCCCCCTCCAGCTTCTGCCCTTGCCCTGGCCGTCGCCCTTCTAGTTGTCATTCCCGAAGGGAATCTGCTTCTGCCCTTTGCCTTTGCTGTTGCCAGTTTCACCGCCGTCATCCTGAGCGAAGCGACGGACCCCTGTAGTTGCCCTTGCCCTTGCCCTTGCCTTTGCCGCTGCCCTTGCCCTTGCCTTTGCCTTTGCCGCTGCCCTTGCCCTTGTAGTTGCCCTGGCCGTCGCCCTTCTAGTTGTCATTCCCGAAGGGAATCTGCTTCTGCCGTTGCCTTTCTAGTTGTCATTCCCGAAGGGAATCTGCTTCTGCCGTTGCTGTTGCTTGTTTCACCGCCGTCATCCTGCGAAGCGAAGGACCCCTATAGTTGCCCTTGCCCTTGCCCTTGCCGTTGCCGTTGCCGTTGCCGTTGCCCTTGCCTTCGCCGTTCTAGGGAACCTCTGATCAAGTCCCGCCTTGTTTAAGGGCACGGCTTCAGCCGTGCCCTTAACCGCAATCCATAGAACGCGGCTGTAGCCGCTGAGGTACGCTCTCAACAGCACACCCCACCCCCAACGAAAGAGACCAAACCCCTTGCCCCAAGCAGAAATCGGCGTCATCGGAGGCTCCGGCCTCTACACCATGCCCGGCCTCACCGACATCCACGAAGAAACCATCACCACACCCTTCGGCCCGCCCTCCGACCCACTCGTCCTCGGCACCCTCGAAGGCCGGGAGGTCGCCTTCCTCGCCCGCCACGGCCGCGGCCACCGCATCCTCCCCTCCGATCTCCCCTTCCGCGCCAACATCTACGCCATGAAGCTCCTCGGCGTCACCTCCATCCTCTCCGTCTCCGCCGTCGGCTCCCTCAAGGAAGAGCACAAACCCACCGACTTCGTCATCCCCGACCAGTTCATCGACCGCACCTTCTCCCGCAACAGCACCTTCTTCGGCGATGGCATCGTCGGCCACGTCCCCTTCGGCGACCCCATCTGCCCCATCGCCGCCCAAGCCTTCGCCCAGGCCTGCCAAGAGGTCGGCGTCCCCGGAAAACTCGGCGGAACCTACGTCTGCATCGAAGGCCCCCAGTTCTCCACCCGCGCCGAATCCAACCTCTACCGCGCCTGGGGCGCCGACATCATCGGCATGACCAACCTCCAGGAAGCCAAACTCAGCCGCGAAGCCGAAATCTCCTACGCCACCCTGGCCATGGTCACCGACTACGACTGCTGGCGAGAAGGCCACGACTCGGTCACCGTCGACGAGGTCATCAAGGTCATGCAACAAAACGCCAGCAACGCCCAGCAAATCCTCCGCGCCGCCATCCGCCTCCTCCCCCAAGACCTCTCCCCCAGCCCCGCCCAAGCCGCCGCCAAACACGCCATCATGACCGACCCCACCCAAATCCCCGCCGCCACCAAAGCCAAACTAGAAACCCTCTTCGGCAAATACCTCTAGATTGAATCAGCCATGAACGAAGAAGTCTTCGACGTTGTCCTTCAATCCACAGGTCATTTCCAGGCTGACCTGGATACGCACTTAGAAAACCTTCCTCCTGATGACAACTTCTTTTTGGAGGATGACTTCTGGGTTTGTTCGCTGCCGAAAGGTGTGGAGTCGGATTCCGTCTTCGACGCTTGCCACTCGGCCGGTTTCAACTTCAAACCTCACCGCCTGTACGGGATGCGCTACGCCTTCTGCAGGCGTGTTCAGCCCGATGACAACAACTTCTATGAATGGGATAGCGACATCTCCATCGGCAGAACGTTGTTCCTTTCGCGTCTCATTCGTCCCACATCGATAGGAAATGCTTCATCGGCGAAACTCTACTTTGAAGATGATGAGCTGAAAACAATTGTGCCCGGCCCCACTCAAGGTCTCGGGGCGCATTCATACATCGTCGCAAAAGACGACTACCGAGATTGGCTATCCATGCCCGAACTCGAGCAGCTTCGCGACCTCTTGCCGAACTACCAAATAAATGCTCCAGAAAGAATCCGGCTCGCCCGGAAACATATCGACAATGCTTTTCACGCCTTCTATCTAGACCAGCGCTTCGCTTCACTCGTCACGTCTTTCGAAAGCCTACTAAAGGTTTCTAAGTACAAGTCAACTGAGCAGTTCGCCTCCAAAGCCCCAAAGCTCGCCGAAATGGTCGGGCTCAATCTATCCGACACGGACGCGAGGCAGATGTACCAAGATCGTTCCGCTTTCGTGCACGGCTCTGCTGTAAGCTTCACCGAAGTCAGCGATGAATTGATAGAGCACTACAACAGCTTCGAACGTGTCCTCCGGCGAGCTCTACTCCGCGCCAGCACGGAACCCACTTTCGCGCGGCTCTTCTTCTCTGATGACGCCGTCGAGAAAGCCTTTGAGGCGTGACGCGGACAGCATGTACCCGGTGAATAAGCGTCAACCCTGGAGTCCGGGTGGGCACCTCTTCCCGAAACAGCTGAAAACGTTCCTCGCAGTTCAGTTCGAAATTGTTAGTCTTACCAAGTGGCACATCTCGTGGCAAAAACCTTTCGCGATCTCCTCGTCTGGCAGAAGGCCATGGAACTCACGACAGAGATCTACCGCCTCACAGAGAAGTTCCCGAAGTCGGAGACCTACGGACTCACATCGCAGATCCGCAGAGCCACCATCTCAATCGCAAGCAACATCGCCGAAGGCTGCGGCCGATCAACCAAACGCGACTTCCGCTCCTTCGTAGACATTGCGAGAGGATCAAGCTACGAAGTACATACCCAACTCCTCATCGCTGCCCGCCTGAACTACATCACCGCCGACACCCTCAAACAAGCCGAACCAATGGTCGTCGAGATCGCAAAGATGCTCACCGGCCTGTCCAACTACCTCATCCAAGCACCCTCGACTCCGCCCAAGAAACCCAACTAAGACTAAGACTGGTAACTAAAAACTAGACATGTCCATCCTCGTAGTCGGTTCCGTCGCCTTCGACACCCTCACCACACCCTCAGGCCAGCGCAGCAAAATCCTCGGCGGCGCCGCCACCTACTTCTCCCTCGCCGCCTCCTTCTTCACCCCCGTCCGCGTCCTCGGCGTCGTCGGCCAAGACTTCCTCCCCGAACACGAAGCCGTCCTCACCGCCAAATCCATCGACACCACCGGCATCGAGCACGCCCCCGGCCTCTCCTTCCACTGGACCGGCTCCTACACCGGCGACATGAGCACCGCCACCACCCTCTCCACCGACCTCAACGTCTTCAGCACCTTTGCCCCCAAAATCCCACCCACCTACCTGGACTCCAGCCACCTCTTCCTCGCCAACATCGACCCCGTCCTCCAGCTCCAAGTCCGCCAAGCCCTCCCGTCCGCCAAACTCATCGCCGGCGACACCATGAATTACTGGATCAACGACCACCGCGCCAACCTCGCCGCAGTCCTCCGCGAACTCGACATCCTCCTCATCAACGACGGCGAAGCCCGCCTCCTCTCCGGCGAAACCAACCTCGTCCGAGCCGCCCAAACCGTCATGGCCCAAGGCCCCAAATCCCTCGTCATCAAACACGGCGAGTACGGCGCCACCGCCTTCTTCAGCAACCGCGCCTTCCCCCACCAAACCCCGCCTCACCCCTTCCGCGCCCCCGCCCTCCCCCTCCCCGAAGTCGTCGACCCCACCGGCGCTGGAGACTCCTTCGCCGGCGGCTTCTTCGGCTACCTCGCCTCCCAACCCACACTCACCCCCGCCAGCTTCCGCCGAGCGATGTTCTACGGCAGCGTCATGGGCTCCTTCGCGGTCGAACAGTTCGGCACCGACCGCCTCCAAACCCTCACCCCCGCCGAAATCCAAGCCCGCTTCCACCTCTTCGAGGAGATCTCCCACCTTGATCCCCCCGCCGCATAACTCCCTGCCGCAATACCCAGCCGCCCGCAACCCAGACCTCACGCGCCACACCCCGGCCGCAAGATCCCGCCGCCGCCGCCCCACCACCCCCACTACCCCCCGCACCCTTCTCACCCGCACCAACCTCGACGGCCCACCCACCCCCGCCACCCGCCAAGACCTCTTCCCCATCGCCCTCGCCTCCACCGTCCTCGGCTTCCTCGCCCTCGTCATCTGCTTCTCCCGCGGCTACCTCCTCCTCTACGGAGACGCCGTCGCCCACCTCGGCATCGCGCGCCGCATCCTCGACTCCCGCAACCCCGGCCTCGCCCAACTCGGCGGCGTCTGGCTCCCCCTCCCCCACCTCCTCATGCTCCCCTTCATCTCCCACATGGACTGGTGGCAAAACGGCCTCGCCGGCGCCTGGCCCTCCCTCGCCTGCTACATCCTCGGCAACCTCGGCTTCTTCGCCCTCTCCCGCCGCCTCCTCTCCCCCGGCTGGAGCCTCGTCGCCACCACCTTCTACGCCCTCAACCCCAACCTCCTCTACCTCTCCACCACCGCCATGACCGAGCCGCTCTTCCTCGCCGAGCTCCTCTGGATCACCCTCCTCACCGCCGAATGCGTCACCAGCATCCGCGCCACCCAACCCACCGCCCAAACCTCCATCCAGACCACCGCCCAAACCGCCCGCCAGACCACCATCCAGACCGCCCGCGTCCGCCGCCGCCTCCTCCTCGTCAGCCTCGTCACCGTCGCAGCCGTCTACACCCGCTACGACGGCTGGATCCTCGGAGCCGCCGCCTGGCTCCTCCTCACCTACCACCTCGCCCACAACCGCCCCCTCTGGCGCACCGTCGCCCCCAGCTACACCCTCGCCACCCTCCTCACCGTCGCCGCCCCCCTCGGCTGGCTCGCCTACAACCAGCACTTCTTCCACGACCCCCTCGACTTCCTCCGCGGCCCCTACTCCCCCGCGGCCATCGAAAAACGCACGTCGCCCCCCAGCGCCGGTCGCTACCACGGCTGGCACAACCCCCTCTACGCCCTCCTCTACTACACCCGCACCGCCCAGGTCGACGCCGCCGCCTGGGAACTCGGCTTCCCCCTCATGCTCGCCGCCCTCACCGGCCTAGCCCTCAACCTCCGCCAACGTCTCGACCGCACCAGCCTCCTCCTCTGGCTCCCCCTCCCCTTCTACCTCTACTCCATCTCCTTCGGCTCCGTCCCCATCTTCATCCCGCAGCTCTACCCGCACGCCTTCTACAACGCCCGCTACGGCATGGAACTCCTCCCCGCCCTCGCCCTCTTCAGCACCCTCGCCCTCCAACACCTCAGCACCCGCCTCACCCCCACCCAACCCCTCGAGCAGATCTCCCGCAGCTCTACAGCGGAAGCACGGGTTCCATGGCCGCTTTCCCCTAAGGAAAACGGCACTCCCCAACCCTATCCGGCTCCCAGAGACGGGAGATCTGCTCTCGCCGCCCGCCTCCTCCGCCCGCTCTCCTTCCTCGCCATCGCCCTCAACTCCATCGCCATGATGTACTTCACCCCCCTCGTCCTCAAGGAAGGCATGGTCAACTCCACCACCCGCCTCGCCTTTGAAGCCGCCCTCGCCCGCCAACTCGAGAGCTTTCCCCCCGGCTCCCCCATCATGATGTACACCTCCGACCACATCGGAGCCGTCCAGAGAGCCGGCATCCCCCTCCGCCAAATCCTCTCCGACAGCGACTTCGACTCCTGGCGCCAAGCCCTATCCGACCCCGCCCACCAAGCCGCCTACATCATCGCCATAGCCGGAGACCCCACCTCCCAAGCCATAGCCGCCCACCCCGCCCACCTCACCGAACTAACCGTCCTCTGCACCACCAACCAACCCTGCGCCCGCATCTACAAATCCGACAATTTCCCGCAGCACTAAATGTTCAGTGGAGCATCCTGCTGGCAGGCATGAATCAGAGGGCAAATGACTAAGTTCCGTGTCAACTCAAATTTCGAGGTTTTAGGCGGATTTTGGAGACCAGAAAGCCCTAACTCACTAATTACCGGCACGCTGTTTGCCGTCGACGGAAAGGTGGAGTTGCTCGCTTCTCCTTCGCTGCGTTTCCTAACCCCGGCCGAAGTCTTCGCTCTTATCAATCAAACTGAGAACAGAGAAAGTGACGCATCGCAGGTAGATGTGCTCTATGGAAGAACGAAGGAAGGTGAATGCACCCTGTTCTGGTCAGACCGAAGGCCATATCAGCAAGTGCTGGACGGAAAAGACGGCGCTTTGCTAGAAGCCATAAGGTATAAGGCATCCGCGACACTTATGGGCTGTCACATCCCTTCACCACAGGCGGACTTAATAGAACGGGCTGAGCTTACACTGACGGGTCTAACTGGGTGGGTACCGCCGCCGTTGACCATCTCCTCAAACGAAAAGGAGGTCATCTATTCACAACCAAATAGTGGTATGAAGTTATTCGATTGTTTTACTAGTGGACTAGAGGCACAGATCAGTTTTGAGGTGTTGTCTAGCGGACATGTAGGACTTCACAATGGAGTGCGGCTTAGATCAGTACCCAAACTAACCATTGCTCCTCGAAAGCCCCGGTCTGTCAAGTGGTTTATGGACGTATCGCATCGTGTAGAGAACTTCTTCTCATTACTCGTGGGAACTTCAATCGCGCTCAAATCCGTACAACTCTTCCAAGGAGAGCGGAGCGGGTGGATTGTTATACATGAGAAACGGAACACCGAGAAAACCAATATGCAGCTGTGGGTCAGGTGCGAAGCCCAGACTCTAGGTGTGGCGCTTGAAAAGTGGATGAATGTACCTGATGACGAAAGCTCGGTTGAGCGCACATTCTTAGTCATGCTCCGCAAAAGTTCGTTATTCGTACGAACAGAATTTTTGAGTCTCGCCCAATCTTTAGAAGCATATGGGCGATTACGGTTCAGCGACTCTATTATCCCCAAAGCAGAGTTTCGAACGGTTTCGAAAGAAGTCGAGGCCTTAGTTGAAGAAATATGTGGCAACACAATGATACGCAAAAGGATTTGCGAATCAATCGGTCATGCTAACGAGATCACATATGCTATGAGAATTAAGAATACAATTGGCTTACTCTCGGAAGAGTTCGCGACCCAATTAATAGAAGATAGAGAGGCTTTCACGCGAAACATAGTGGAAACACGCAACTTCTTTACTCACCTTGGTATTCGTAAGTCTAAAAACGTTATTACAGACACAAAGGACCTCTTCATGTTGAACCAGAAGCTCCACTCCGTTCTAAGGTGCGTCTTGTTACTAGATCTAGGGTTTCCGGAAAACGCACTTCATGCACCGATCCTCTATCAGGCATCTCGCTGGTCTTAGGTCTCGCTTCAACTCGCCTGATAATCACGTTCCCCACCCCAAGTAAACTCAACCCAGAGATGATCCCCTTCCTCAAAGCCCACGGCAACGGCAACAGCTTCCTCCCCCCTCGAAGAAGCCGACGCCGGAGGCAACCACGCCCAACGCGCCCGCACCCTCTGAAACGTCCCTCCAGTGGTCTGAAGGGAGCAACATTCCGCGATCTATGGTACCCAGTGCTACACTTCGATAGTGAAATCGGCACCCTCCAGAATGCTGTCGGTCTACAAAGCCAAGGCGTTCGTCCGTTTTGCCAGAAAGCTCGCATTACGGACGCCGATCTTTGGCAGGCAGCACAGCGGGGGGCGAATGATGCTCTGGTCGACGCCGATCTCGGTGGAGGTGTGATCAAGCAGCGTATCGCTCGGGCAGGGGAAGGGAAGTCCGGAGGCTCACGGTAAGATCCTTCTCTTCAAGAAGAACAATCGTGCTGTGTACGTCTACGGGTTAGAAAAGAAAAAATGCTGCCAGTATCGATCGCCGGGAACTGGAAGCGTTTCGAGAGCTTGCGGAGGTAATCCCTCGGCTACACGGATTCAGAGATCGGACATCGAGTAAAAGATGGGGCGCTCTTTCAACGTGGAAGAGCCCGGAGAAGACAATGCCGAGTAAACATCGGAGTGATGTCCTAGCCGCCATTCACGAGACGGCAGCCGATCTGCACCGCGTCGGCGGCATGGATCAAAAGACGATGCGCAAGTTCGACGCGCTGTGTCTCACGCCTATCCAGAAGATGACGCCGAAGAAGATTCGCGCCCTGCGAACTCGTGAAAAGGCTAGTCAGGCGGTCTTTGCCGCCTATCTGAACGTCACACCCAGCCTGGTCAGCAAGTGGGAGCGCGGGGAAAGCACCCCCAGGGAGCGCCTCTAAAGCTACTTTCCCTCGTGGATAAGAAGGGGCTGGAAGTCGTGGCCTGATTCTGAGCGCAACGCTGAACGGAGCTTTCAGTGAGTACAACCAAATCGCCAAGCCTTGTACGCTACGGTCGCGATAACGAGAGGGCTGCAGCACAGTGGAGAGACCTGCATCTGCCTTGCCCCACCCCCCGGTAGCGAGGGATCTGTCCCAGAACTTCAAGTGGAGAAAAAGCGCAAGCGACTCGCAGCCCCCAAGCATCTCTCATGCCGCGCCCCTGAACCGTTGTTCGTCCTAGGCCCGCGTCGCCTCTGATACTGCCACCTTTCGGTACCATACGCTGAGGAGGGAACCGTTGAAATTCAGCTTGCCGCACGTGATGACCCGATTGCTAGTTGGGTTCCTCCTCGCCCAAGGAAAGGCCTCGACAGCCCAGCAGAGGGCCTCCTCTCCCAGGACCGCGTCCACTACGCAGGTAAGCCTTGCCGAAGTGGTACGAAATCTACCCGCTTACTACCAATCGGCTAAGCAGGAAACCTACATGGGAGCTATTGAGAACGCAACTACTGCAGATCGCGACGCCGCACTTCCAGGCCTTGTGCACTGGCTTGAAGATGAGCGGCCTTGGGTGCGAAGCAGCGCTTTTCTGTCGATCAGACTGCTCTACCTGCCCAGCGAGAAGCGGCCAAACACCCTGGATGGCATGACGCTGCCCGCCCAATATGTACCTCCGATTGCAGCACACCTACGCGATAGAGATGTAGGGGTACGCTCCCTAGCACTCGCGGCACTGGAACCTGCCGAATACAGTCAGGCAGGCAGAGATGAACTCATCAGGCTTCTCATACCGATGCTTCGCGAGCCGGACGCGCTGACCGAATACCCGAACCCTACGTTTATCGAGGGCGAGAAGCGAATGCTTGCAGGCATGACGCCGGAAGAGCAAGCTCGGTTCAAAGCGATGCCTCGCAAAACCATCAAGCTGCCCGCTGAAGGTCCGGTGCTGTTGAGCTTTCTAACGAAGTGGCAACAGCCTTCCACCGTCGTGGACGATGCCATCATTGCGTTCCTGGATCGCCAAGATCAGACAAAATCGACCCTCGTCGAATGCTTGCACATCCTCGCGCTAGGATCGGCCAGCGATCGGGTCGACGACGAAGCGTTGCGGCGAGTTTTCGAGCAAAAGGCAATGACGATCTTTCTTCTACAATTTGTGCCTAGCCTTCGGTTAACTCCAGCGCAGTTGGCCTTACAGAGAGAACATTTATTGGCGCTGTCGAACGATGAATCGGCAAACCCGGCGTTGCGTAGGTCGGCAAGGGACGTGGCTGAATGCTGGGTTACGGCGCCCTCTAGCTCATGCAGGCCGAGCGACAAAGATGTAAGTGAGCAATTGGATACAAGATGATCGGGAACCAGCGATATGCTCTGCCGAATCAGTGTCATGACGATGCGCGCTGGATCGGACGTGCAGCGACACAGGATTAGGTCACGGGAAACCCCCTATCGCGGAAGTCGGACCTACTCAGCTCAAGCAGCATGCCTAAGGGCCAGATCGGGCGCTTC
Organism: Acidobacteriaceae bacterium; assembly: GCA_965277145.1. Classification (GTDB taxonomy): domain Bacteria; phylum Acidobacteriota; class Terriglobia; order Terriglobales; family Acidobacteriaceae; genus Edaphobacter. The sequence continues at coordinate 2,722,220 of OZ255717.1, read as the reverse complement.
GAGCATCGACTCGTCACCGCAAGCCCAGACCGGTGATCGTCCCTCTAACTCCCCAAGTAAACTCAAACCCAGACGATGATCCCCTTCCTCAAAGCCCACAGCAACGGCAACAGCTTCCTCCTCCTCGAAGAAGCCGACGCCCTCGGCAACCACGCCCAACTCGCCCGCACCCTCTGCGACCGCAACACCGGCATCGGCGCCGACGGCATCGAATTCCTCAACCGAAATCCAGACCCGCACACCTCCGGCCAACTCTTCCTCCGCCTCTTCAACGCCGACGGCTCCGAAGCCGAACTCTCCGGCAACGGCACCCGCTGCGTCGCCGCCTGGCTCGCCCACACCGAAGGAATCCAACAGGTCACCCTCGGCACCCACGGCGGCCCCCGCACCTCGCGCGTCCTCTCCCACACCGGCCCCCTCTACCACATCCAAACCTCCATGGGCATCCCCCACGTCACCCCCCGCACCATCACGCTCCCAAACCTCCCCCCAATCCCCGGAGCCATAGTCAACATCGGCAACCCCCACTTCGTCCTCTTCGTCGACCCCGCCTCGCCCGACTTCACCACCCACGGCCTCCCCTGGCAGCAACTCGGCGCCCTCCTCACCAACCACCCCGCCTTCCCCCACGGCGCGAACATCGAGTTCGTCCGCATCGACTCCCCCTCCCAAATCACCTTCCGCATCTTCGAGCGCGGCTGCGGCCCCACCACCTCCTCCGGCACCGGAACCTCCGCCGCCGCCGCCGCCGCCATCGCCCTCCGCGCCACCGCCCGCGACCTCCAAGTCCTCTCCGAAGGCGGCCCCCAACACGTCCTCTGGCCCAGCCCCGACACCCCCCTCCAACTCACCGGACCCGCCGAACTCCTCTGCCAAGGCCAAGCCTTCCTCCAGCCTGAGAATCTCGTATCGTGACCTACCCACGCCTAAAACCCCCAGCCCTCCAACCCGGCAGCAACCTAGCCATCCTCTCCCCCGCCAGCGCCGCTAAACCCGAGCTCGTCGCCGCCGGCCGCGATCACCTCCACGCCCTCGGCTACCGCACCACCCTCGCCCCTCACGCCCTCAGCCGCGGCCCCCTCTACTACGCCGGCGCCCTCCCCAACCGCATCGCCGACCTCCACGCCGCCTTCGCCGACCCCACCGTCGACGCCATCCTCTGCACCCGCGGCGGTTGGGGCGCCGCCGAACTCCTCCCCCACCTCGACCCCACCCTCATCCGCGCCAACCCCAAACCCTTCATCGGCTACAGCGACCACACCTCCCTCCACACCTGGCTCCACAACGAAACCGGCCTCATCACCTTCTACGGCCCCATGGTCGCCGCCGACTTCTCCCGCCCCGACGGCATCGACCCCCAAACCTGGTCCCAAAGCCTCCACCAAACCGCCCCCTGGCCTCTCACGACCCAGCCTCTTTCCGCCAACTCCGGCCTACGCACCCTACGCCCCGGCATCTCCACCCAAATCGCCCAAGGCACCCTCCGCGGAGGCTGCCTCTCCCTCCTCACCGAATCCCTCGGCACCCCCTTCAGCCCGCGCCCGGAAAACCCAACAGTCCTCTTCCTCGAAGACATAGCCACCAAGCCCTACCAGTGGGACCGCATGCTCCACCACCTCATCGCCGCCGGCCAGCTCGCCGGGGTCGCCGCCATCATCCTCGGCGACATGCGCCAATGCGTCCCCCCCGAAGAAATCCCCCTCCTCGAATCCGCCATCCTCCACGCCCTCCACAACTTCCCCGGCCCCATCGCCATCGGCCTCCGCTCCGGCCACGTCTCCGAGCGCAACCTCACCCTCCCCCTCGGTGTCGAGGTCCAAATCGACCTCTCCGACCCCACGCACCCCACAATGCACTTCCTCGAAAGCGCCGTCACCATCTAGCCTCACAGCAGCGATGACTCCCAGCAGAGCAATGACCCCCACCACCCCCCAACACCCGCGCAAACACATCCACCTCATCGGCATCTGCGGCACGGCCATGGCCTCGCTCGCCGGCATGCTCCAAGGCCAGGGCCACCAGATCACCGGCTCCGACACCGGGAGCTACCCGCCCATGAGCGACCTCCTCACCTCGCTCGGCATCCCCATCCTCGAACCCTTCGCCGAGCAAAACCTCTCACCCCGCCCCGACCTCGTCGTCATCGGCAACGCCATCTCCCGCGGCAACCCCGAGCTCGAGTACCTCCTCGACCACCGCATCCCCTTCACCTCCCTCGCCGCCCTCATCCACGACGAGTTCCTCCTCGGCCGCGATCGCCTCGTCGTCGCCGGAACCCACGGCAAAACCACCACCACCAGCATGCTCGCCTGGATCTACGAGGTCGCCTCCCAAACCGACCCCACCCTCGCCCCCTCCTTCCTCATCGGCGGCGTCGCCGAAAACTTCGGTACCAGCTTCGCCGTCCGCCCCACCCGCCCCTTCCTCCTCGAAGGCGACGAGTACGACACCGCCTTCTTCGACAAAGGCCCCAAATTCCTCCACTACTTCCCCGACGCCGCCATCCTCACCCACGTCGAGTTCGACCACGCCGACATCTACACCGACCTCCCCGCCGTCAAAACCGCCTTCAGCCGCTTCATCAACCTCATCCCCCGTCGCGGCCGCGTCGTCGCCTTCGACGGCAGCCCAAACGTCACCGACTGCGTCGCCCACGCCCTCTGCACCGTCGAACGCTACGGCTTCGCACCCCACTCCCACTGGCGCATCCGCAACCTCCAACACCAAGGCAGCACCACCCACTGGACACTCGACCGCGCCGGCCAAACCTTCGCCCAACTCTCCCTCCCCATGCCCGGCGAACACAACGCCCTCAACGCCACCGCCGCCGCCGCCCTCGCCGCGGGAGAGGGAATCCCCGCCTCCGCCATCATGGAAGCCCTCAGCACCTTTCAAAGCGTCCGCCGTCGCCTCGAAGTCCGCGCCATCGTCGACGAGATCACCGTCATCGAAGACTTCGCCCACCACCCCACCGCCATCCGCGAAACCCTCCGCGCCCTCCGCTCCGCCTACCCCGGCCAACGCCTCTTCGCCGTCCTCGAACCCCGCTCCAACACCCTCCGCCGCAACGTCTTCGAAGCCGACCTCGTCCAAAGCCTGGCCCTCGCCGACCACGTCCTCATCAGCTCCGTCTTCCGCTCCGAATCCATCCCCGCCCCCGACCGCCTCGACCCCGAACACATCGCCGCCAAACTCCAGTCCCTCGGCATCCCCGCCCACACCAGCCCCAACGCCGACACCATCATCCAAACCCTCGTCCCCCAGCTCCACCCCGGAGACGTAGTCGTCCTCCTCTCGAACGGCGCCTTCGGCAACATCTACGAAAAACTCCCCCGAGCCCTCCAAACCGCCTCCCTCACCACCTCATTAACCACCTGACTCAGAACCTGACCTTCAGCCATTCGAAGGTTGCAGACCGGGTGCCCCATCTCCATCCCCGCCACCATCGCCGGGTGCTCCATCCTCCGCGACAGTCTCACCGTCGTGAAGGGTGGGGTATTCGCGCGGAAAACGCGCGAACCCGTTCTTCCGCAAAATCTGCCATCTCCACCGGAGCTGAGAGACCTTGCCCATGCCTTCGCCTCTAGGGTAGGCCGAGGCTTCAGCCTCGGCATCAAAACCCACCCCAAAATCGGGGCTTTAGGGAACCTCTGATCAAGGCCCGCCTTGTTAAGGGCACGGCTTCAGCCGTGTCGTAACCGCAAATCCATAGAACGCGGCTTTAGCCCGCTGAGGTACGCTTTCGGCCAGCGCAGGCTATAAACCAGAGGTTCCTTTGAGCTGTTCTCATATAGCTATAGCTGCGTCATCTCGACCGCAGCAGACAGTCCCATCGTCTGCAGAGCGGACATACCTGCAGTTTTGCGACCGCCGGAACTCTAGCTGCGTGAAACCGCCATAGCCCCTGGGGTATGCCGGGCACACACACGCGCAAACACCCCACCACCCCCCTGCGATACCCTCAAAAGACACATGTTCCCCGCCCTCAAAATGTTCACCATCTTCGGCGTCCTCGGCTCCATCGCCAGCCTCCTCGGCGTCCCCATCTCCATGCTCACCGGCGACATCGCCCCCCTCTACCGCATCGCCATGCGCATCCTCCGCCTCGGCACCCGCGCCGCCGGCATCTCCATCCAAGTCACCGGCCTCGAAAACGTCCCCCCCGGCCGCCCCGCCATCTTCATGGCCAACCACGTCTCCAACCTCGACCCACCCGTCCTCCTCCCCAACCTCCCCGGCCGCAGCTCCGTCCTCCTCAAAAAGAAAATCACGGAGATCCCCATGTTCGGCCGAGCCCTCCTTATGGCACAATTCGTCCCCGTCGATCGATCCAACAGCCGCGAAGCCGCCCAGCGAAGCGTCGCCGCCGCCGCCAACGCCCTCCGCTCCGGACTCAACATCCTCGTCTTCCCCGAAGGCACCCGATCCCCCACCGGACGCCTCTCCCACTTCAAAAAAGGCCCCTTCTTCCTCGCCCGAGAAACCTCCGCCCCCATCGTCCCCATCGCCATCTCCGGAACCGAAACCATGATGCGCAAAGGCTCCCTCGCCATCCACCCCGGCCAAGCCCGCATGGAGATCCTCGCACCCATCGAACCCACCCTCTACACCACCCGCGAAGACCTCATGACCGCCGTCCACACCGCCATCGCCGCCGCGCTCCCCCACGATATGCGGCCGCTACAGCCCCTCCAGACCGTCCCCAGACCCGCCACCACCCCCACCCCATCCCCTACTTCAGAATCGCGTTAAACCCGTCCCCCAAAAGCCTCTGCCGCATCGCCTCGGCCTCCTTCTTCGACGCAAACGGACCCACCTGGATGTGCATCAGGCTGTCCTGCCCACCCCCCCGAACCACCGCCTCATACCCCTTCTGCCGCAACGCCGTCAGCAACAAATCCGCATCCTCCCGATGCGAAACCGCCGCCACCTGCACCATCACAGGCGCTCCACTCGCCGCCCCAATCGCCCCAGGAGTAGTCGCCCCCACAGCCTTCGGCGCAGCCGGGACCAGATCCCCCACCACAGCTCCATCCGCCGCCGTCACCACCGCCTTCGGAGCCACCACCGGCTTCTTCACCACCACCTCCGGAGCCGCCCCATCGCCCTCCGCCGGCGCCGGCACCTGCGCACCCGATCCACTTTCCTCCGTCCCAGCACGCACCGCACCGGCAGCACTCGGCAAAGGCGTCCCCATCCCGCTGGGAGACCCACTCAGCAAACTCCCCGGCGAAGGCTTAGGCGCCGAACTCCCACTTCCAGCTCCCAACCCCGTCCCACTCCCCAATCCACTCCCCGACGCCGACACCGCCGTATCCACCGCCAACGGCTTCGGATTCGACCGCCGACCCACCGTATACCCAAACGCAAAAAACACGCCGCACACCGCCGCCAGGGCCAGGAAAATCCCCAGCACCGTCCCCGCTCCCAGCGAAATCTCCCGCTCCCGGCTCGGCGCCTCGTGCAAATCGTCCAGATCGCTCTCGTACGGTGTGCTCATCCTCTACCCCGCCCTCTCCGTCCCCGCACTCTGCTCCGCGCCCGCATGCGCCCCGTCATGCACGGCCGTACGGTTCAACAGATTCATCAGTTCCATCGGCAACGGAAACACAATCGTCGTATTCTTCTCCACCCCAATATCCGACAACGTCTGCAAGTACCGCAGCTGCAACGTCATTGGCTGCGTCGCCATCAACGCCGCCGCGTCCACCAGCTTTGCCGCCGCATCCGACTCGCCCTGCGCATGGATAATCTTCGCCCGCCGCTCGCGCTCCGCCTCCGCCTGCTTCGCCATCGCCCGCAGCATCGACTCCGGAAGATCCACCTGCTTCACCTCCACCGACACCACCTTCACCCCAAACGGCGACGTATGCCCGTCAATCAACGCCTGGATCCGCAGATTCAACGTCTCCCGATGCGCCAGCAAACCGTCCAGGTCCGACTCCCCCAGCACCGTCCGCAACGTCGTCTGCGCAAACTGCGACGTCTGATAGATATAGTTCGAAACCTCAATCACCGCCCGCGTCGGATCCACCACACGCAGTGTAATCACCGCATTCACCTTCAACGTCACATTGTCCCGCGTAATCACGTCCTGCGGCGGAACCTCCATCGCCTCCTGCCGCAAACTCACCCGCACAATCTGGTCGATCGGCCGAAACACCCAGATCAGCCCCGGCCCGCTCGCCCGGTCCCGCACCCGCCCCAGCCGAAACACCACCGCCCGCTCATACTCCTTCAACACCTTCAGCGAGCTCAAAATATACAGCGCAAACACCACAACCGCGATCAAGACCGGCATAACACACTACACTTTCTACTTCTCAGCTGTTTAGCGTCCCAAATCCCTAAAACCGCAGGTAAACCCCAATCCCCGGCTCAAACGTCGACGTCCGCTTGTTAATCGTCAAGTAGTTCTGCCCATAATCCGGAGCCTTGAAAAATACCTCCCGAAGCTGCGCCCGGATCCCGATATGATCCGTAAACACCGGCGAATCCGCCCCAATCGCATAATAAAACGCGGCCCGACCATTCGACGGCAAGCCCTGCCCACCGCCGCCCGTCGGATGAAAATTGATCCCGCCACCACCCGCCGACCCAAACGGCCTCACCCCCAGCAGCCGCGGCCCATGCGCCACATACCCCAGCGTGTACTCCAGCGCATTCTGCTGAACACCGCCCACCGCGGGCTGATTGTTCGGGTTCGCCCCGATCGTAAAATTCTCGGTATACCGCGCATACCCGAAGTTCAACTCCGCCCCCAACAGCGCCGACCGCGTATACCGCAGCGTCCCCACCACACCCACCGTATTGCTCGGATTCGCCGTCAACCCCGTCTGCAAATAGTTCGTCCCGCTCACCGACGGCGTAATCTCCGCAACCGCCGTCACACCCAACTCCACACGCTCGCCAATCTGCGCCAGACGCGTCACCTGCGCACCCAGCAACGGACCATATCCCCCGGCCAAGCCCAGCAAACCCAAACCAGCAACCAGAACCGAAAACCGTCTCGCCCGGGGGCGGAAGCACTTCAACATCTCAGACCAACTCCTCAAAAATCTCCGTCTCCGCCACACGCCAGAAGACATCTTCCAGTCTACTCCCGCACCTAGAGCAACCAAAGGTATTGGCAGGGAGGGCATCTGCTCTTTGTTGTCATCCCCAGAGGGCATCTGCTTCTTTTGTTGTCATTCCCAGAGGGAATCTGCTGTTGTTCTTTGGTTGTCATTCCCAGAGGGAATCTGCTGTTGTTCTTGCGGTTGTTCGTTCTTCACACCATTACCTAATCCGCCCCAAAAGGCCTTACTCCCGCACCATCCCCCCAGGCACCTCCGTCGAAACCCCCGGCCTCACCACCAGCATCAAGTCCTTCTCCTCCAGCACCGTCACCTCCTCGCCCACGCCCACCCTCGCCCCACCCCTCACCCGAGCCCGCCACAGCTCGCCCCGCACCTCCACCTCACCCACCGGCGCCAGCTCCGTCCGCGCCACCGCCACCGCCCCCACCATCGCCTCCGGCCCCAACAGCTGCTTGCCCCGCCGAGCCCGAACCGCCATCGCCGCCAGAAACGTCGACACCAAACCCACCCCCACCCCCAGCCCCAGAGCCACCGACCAATGCACATGCATCTCCGGCGAACTCCCATCCACCAGCAGCAACAGCCCCACCACCAGGCACACCGTCCCCGTCAGCGCCAAGACCCCATGACTCCCCATCTTCGCCTCCAACACCAGCAAACCCGCCGCCCCCAGCAAAAGCACCACACCCACCGGATTCACCGGCATCCGGCTCAACGCAAATCCACCCAGCAACACCAGCAACGTCCCCACCGACCCCGGCAAAATCGACCCCGGCAGGTTCAACTCCACATACCAGAACAACACCCCCAGGGCCAGCACAATCACCGCCACATCCGGCGTCGCCAGCTTCTCCATCACCCGCTCGCCCCACGTCGGCGCAGGTGGAACCATCTGCATCAGCACCCCAAACACCGCCGTCACGGCAGCGCCTGCCCACGCGCCTGCAACGCCTGCTTCATCCCCAACGCGGCCGTGTTCCCAGGCTCCAGGTCCAACGCATGCTTCACATCCGCCGCCGAAGCCGCCATCTCCTTGGCCTGCAACTCCAGCCGAGCCAGCTCCAGGTACGCCGCCGCATTCTTCCGGATGTCCAAGGACCTCCGCGCCTCCAGCCTCGCCTCGGCCTCACTCCCACTCCGCTCCCGCACCTCGGCCAGCGCCGCATGGGCCGCATAGCTCCCCGGATCGACCAGAATCGCCGCCTCAAACTTCTGCTCCGCCTCCGGCAGCAATCCCTGCCCCAGGTAATCCCGTCCCAGAAGCGTCAACTGCGCCGCCTGCTCCCCCGGAGAAAGCGTCGCCATCCGCAACGTCCGAATCTGATCCAGCTGAAACGCCGCCTGCCGAAACGAAGCCTCCGAATACGTCCGCCGAATCCGCTCCTGAGGATCAAAAGTCCCAAACTGACCCGTCCCAAACCCCGTCCCAGACCCCGTCCCAGCCCCCGTCCCAGCCGCCCCAGCCCCCGCCCCGCCCCCAGCCCCACCCCCCGCACTCGCCGCCACCTTCACCGGAGCCGCCGCCGCCCCACCACCCGCCAACCGCGACCGCAACTCCCCAGCCTCCGCATCGTTCGGCTTCAGACGCAAAGCCTCCGCCACCTCCGTCTGCGCCCCCGCCCGGTCTCCACGCCGAAGGAGCGACACCGCCAGGTTGTAGTGAAAGTCCGCGTCATTCGGATCCGAAGACACCGCCCTCTGAAAGATTGCCGACGCATCCCGTCCCTGTCGGCTCCGCGCCACACCCTCGTTGTTCACCACCTCCGGCAACGGCAGACGCTCCGCCACGGACGCAAACGCCCGCTCCGCCTCCGCATACTTCGCCATATTGAAGCGCGACAAACCCAGGTAAAACTCCGCCTCCAACGACCTCCGGTCCGTCGCCGGCACCTTCCCAAACGTCTGCGCCGCGTGCTCGTAATCCCTCTGCGCATACTGCGCCTTGCCCAGGGCCAGCAACGCCGCCGGATAGTTCGGCGTCTCCAGTACCGCCGCCTGCAAACGCTTCAACCTCTCCGCCGGCGACACCGCATCCACACCCCGGATGTAGTTCTCAAACGAACTCAGCTTCACCCCCGCCGAAGCCGCCAAAAACGTCGCCTGCGCCACCTGCAAGTGCGGATCGATCACCCGCGCCACCTTCCACGCCGTCGCATTCTCCGCGTCCAGCAACCGCCCGAGCTCGGCCGAGTCCTCGATCGGCGCCGACATCCGCAAACGGTTCACCTCCAACACCCGCGCCTGCACCTGGATCCGCTTGTCCTTCGCCGTAAAACTCCCCACCACCACAAAGTCCGCATCCAAAGTCTGCGCAATCCGGATCGTCGTCGCCCGGCTCGGCTTAAAACTAGCCGGCAATCCCAAATGCTCTAGAGCATCCAGACGGTCGTCCCGCGAAATCGTCAAAAATCCCGTCGACATCAGCCTCTGACTAAACGTGTCCGGAAACGAGTCCCCAATCCAGTCCAGATTGCTCTGCCCCGACCGGTTGTCAAACGGCAAAACCAGAACCACCCGACCCAGCCCCTCGCGCGTCTCCATCGCCGCCCCAGCAGCCGTCTCAGGCACCGCCCCAGCACTCTGTCCCCACACCCGAGCGCCCGGCCAGACCGCCATCCACCCCAGCACAAACAACACCCGCACCCACACCCGATCTCGACCCAAAACGTTCACCGGTCAAGTATAAATCCGTCAACGCCCGCCCACATCTCTCCCCCCAGCCCCAACTCCCGCCCCAACCCCAGCCCCAACTCCCCCCCGAGGAAACCGCACCACCGCCGCCCACTCACTCTTGCGCGTCCCCTCCCACACCACCTCCCCGCCCAGCGCCGCCGCCACCTCCGCCGGCCCCAAATCCCGATGAAAATCAAAGTACCTCTCATCGCTCGCCCGATGCCCGCCCCCCACATCGGTCGCTCCCGCCGGCGGAACCGCCTTCGTCGAAAACACCAGCGCCGTATCGAAATCCTCAGATCTCCGCCCCGCCATCCGGATCTGCTCCGCCGAAAAATTCTCGATCCACACCGTCCGGAGAGGCGTCCGCACATACCCCAGATCCGCCCGCCCCAACTCATCGGTCGCCGGCCACGCCGTCAACACCCGAGCCCCCGGAAACCGCCGCCCAATCACCCCCGCCGCCGCCTGATGCAGCACCACATAGTCCCGGTACGTCAGGTTGTCCTCCGGCGCAAACGCGTACGGAGGATTGATCACCAGCGCCGCCACAAACGCCACGAAACTGAACGCCCCCACCGCCCACCACAGCCGCAGATGCGACCTCCACACCGCCACGCACACCAGCAAAATCAACGAAAACATCGGCAGCAAATACCGCGTCAGCAAAGCCCCGCCAAGCACCGAAAACTCCACCCAATTCGCCAGCAGCACCACCCCAATCGCCACCAACACCCTCCGCGGCAAACCCTCCGGCCCATCCCTCCGCCGATCCGTCAGCACCGCCGCCGCCGCGCACAACACCGGGACAAACATGTTCATGTGCAAAAACAAATGCAGCCCCCGATGCCACAGGGCCAACCCAAACCGCACCGGATCCAGATTCGCCGACGCGTTGTACCGCAAAAACTCCGGGTTCCCAAACACATACCCCAGCTCTAAATAATGAAACCAATACCACCCCAGCAACGGCAGCACCGGAAACAAGAGCGCCCCCACCAACACCGGTCGCCCCCGCCCCTCACCCAACCTCCACCACAACCACACCTCCAACCCCGCCAAAGCCACCGGCGTCCCAATCGCCGTCTCCTTCGACAACACCGCCAACGAAAATATCCCCGCCAACCACCACGCCCGCCCCCGCACCCCTCCCCCAACCAGGTAAATCGACAATCCCCACAAGGAAAACAACGCCGCAAACATATCCGCGTTCGCCAAGGTGCTCTGCGCAAACCACACCGGATACGCCGCCGTCAGCACCACCACCACCGCCGCCGCACCCGTCCCCAGCAAACCCCGCGCCAACCGAAACACCGCCAGCAACGCACCCGCGCTCACCAACGCCACCGCCGTCCGCGTCCCGCTCACCACAAACCCCGAGAGCTCCCACCATCCAGCCAACAAAATCGACGGCAGCGGCGGATGCCCACTCGAGATCGTCGACCGCGGAACCAACGATCCCGTCCGAAAAAAATCCAGCGCCGCCGGGACGTAATACCCCGCCTCATCCCAAAAATACGGCAGCCGCAACAACGAGATGTGCGAAAGGTACACACCGACAAAAAACAACGGAAACAACATCGGCAGACCCACCGCCCGCGCCCCCCGGCTCAGGCCCTCGCCACCCCGTCTACCCCCGCCCCACCCCGTCAGTGAACCGGCCCACCCTGCCCCGCCGCACCCACCGGCTCCAGAGACAACGCCCCAAACGTCTGCTCATACTGCTGCAAATTGTGCCCCAGGACATTCCACAAAGCCTTCGCCTGCTGCGGACTGATATAGATCGCCGCCAGGTTGTGAATGTCAATCTGCTCCGCCGAGTCCTGCGTCAGCCGCCCAAACACCAGCAGGAAATCCCAAACGCTCATCCGCACCTGAACGCTGTTCGCATACTCTTCGCGATAACTCTCCGACCGCGTCACATGCAAGGTCGGCTCCACTGGTGGTCGTTGCTGACTGCTCATCGGAAATCAATCCCTCATCTATCTAAATAACAAACAAATAAAAATCACTGGTGCGAAAGGGGGGACTTGAACCCCCACGGATTGCTCCGCCAGATCCTAAGTCTGGTGCGTCTGCCAATTTCGCCACTTTCGCACAGGCTCGCTCCCTCCACTGTACCCGATTCACCACCGAGGGCGTAGACTTCGCTCCGTACCTCACCGGAGCCCCACACCATGCCTCACCCACGCACCCCCGGCGCCCACGCCCTCCTCGCGTTCACCGCCGCCATCTCCCTCCCCCTCGTCGCCCACAGCCAAACCGACGTCCTCACCTGGCACAACGACAGCTTCCGCACCGGCGCCAACACCAACGAAGCCCTCCTCACCCCCACCAACGTCCGCACCTCCACCTTTGGCCTCCTCCAAAATGTCCTCGTCGACGGCAAAGTCGACGCCCAACCCCTCTACGTCTCCGCCCTCGCCATCCCCGGCAAAGGCACCCACAACACCCTCTTCGTCGCCACCGAACACGACAGCCTCTACGCCATCGACGCCGACAACGGGGCCATCCTCTGGCAAAAAAGCCTCCTCGGCCCCGGCGAAACCACCTCCGACACCCGCAACTGCGACCAGGTCATCCCCGAAATCGGCATCACCGCCACCCCCGCCATCGACCGCTCCGTCGGCCCTAACGGCACCATCTATGTCGTTGCCATGAGCAAGAACGGCTCCGGAAACTACTTCCAGCGCATCCACGCCATCGACCTCTCCAGCGGCGCCGAACAACCCAACTCCCCCACCGCCGTCCACGCCACCTACCCCGGCAACGGCGACGGCAGCTCGGGCGGCATCGTCACCTTCGACCCCAAACAATATAAGGAGCGCCCCGGCCTCCTCATCGTCAACAACACCCTCTACACCTCCTGGGGATCGCACTGCGACATCCGCCCCTACGGCGGCTGGTTGATGGCCTACAACAAATCCACCCTCGGCCAGATCGCCGTCCTCGACTTCGTCCCCAACGGCAGCGACGCCGCCCCTTGGAACGCCGGAGCCGGTCCCGCGGCCGACCCCCAGGGCAACGTCTACCTCTCGCTCGGCAACGGCACCTTCGACACCACCCTCACAGCCCAAGGCTTCCCCTCCCAGGGCGACTTCGGCAACTCCCTCATCAAAGTCGCGCTCTCCGGCTCCAACCTCACCCCCACCGACTTCTGGACCATGTACAACTCCAACTCCGAGTCCAGCGTCGACACCGACCTCGGCTCCGGCGGCCTCATGCTCCTCCCTCCCCTCACCGACTCCACCGGCACAACCCGCCAACTCATCGTCAACGCCGGCAAAGACCACAACATCTACGTCGCCGATCGCAACAACATGGGCCACTTCAACCCCAACAACAACTCCACCCTCTACCAGGAGCTGCCCAACGCCCTCCCCGGCGGTGAGTGGTCCAGCCCCGCCTACTTCAACTATCGCGTCTTCTACGGCTCCGTCGGCCAGAACCTCGCCTCCTTCACTGTCAACCAGGCCAAGCTGCTCGCCTCACCCACCCAAACCACCGTCACCAGCTTCGGCTACCCCGGCGCCACCCCCAGCGTCTCCGCCTACGGAACGTCCAACGCCATCGTCTGGGCCACCGAAAACTCCAGCCCCGCCGTCCTCCACGCCTACGACGCCACCAACCTCTCCACAGAGTTCTACAACTCCAACCAGGCCCCCAACGCCCGCGACCACTTCGGAGCCGGCAACAAGTTCATCGCACCCACCATCAACAACGGCAAAGTCTACGTCGGAACCACAAACAGCGTCGGCATCTTCGGCCTCCTCCGCCAAACCCCAGCCCCCCTCCCTGACGGCATCTACAACCTCACCAACAACTCGAGCAAACTCCTCCTCGACGACCCAGGAAGCTCCTACACCCCCGGCGTCTCCATGTACCAGTGGACCGCCAACGGAGGCCGAAACCAGAAATGGTTCCTCTCCTATAACGGCTCCGGCTTCTTCACCATCCAGAACGTCACCAGCGGTCTCCTCCTCACCGACACCAACGGCAACACCTCCCCCGGCATCTCGCTCCAGCAACAGTACGCAACGGACGACAACACCCAGCTCTGGTCCCTGACCTCCACCTCCGGCGGCGGCTTCATCATCAAAAACAAAGCGACCGGCCTGGTCATCGACGACAGCGGCTTCAACCCCAACCCAGGCCCCAGCATCATCCTCTGGACCCCCAACGGAGGCATCAACCAGACCTGGACCCTCCAGTAAAAACAGCAAATCGAGCGCCCTTGCTGTTGCCCTTGCCCTTCTGGTTGTCATTCCCAGAGGGAATCTGCTGTTATCCTCCGCGACAGCCCGACCGTCGTGAAACCACAAACCCGGGTGCCCCATCCTCCGCGACGGCCCTATCGTCCTGAAGGGTGGGGTATTCGCGGGGACGCGAACCGCTCTCCCAAACCCCGCCAATCCTCCCAACCAAAAACCCAACCGTTGGCGTACCACCCGAACCAAACCTCTATAATCAGAACAGACACCAAAAATCTAGAACCTCAACCGGATCCCCAAAGATGCGAAAGCCTAACCTCAATAGATCGCGTATTTTACCGGAACCAACCCATCGAAAATGGGATTTTTCCGCGAGGTCGTCCCTCGGATGGTTGCCGGTCCAGACCTAACCTCAATCAATAGAAGATTTTGCACACTTTTCATGAGGGAGGGGGGAGGCCTCAAACAGAGTAAAGGTATCCTAAACTCCGAACTTCCAAGAGGATATCGACAGCTTTGAACGACCGCGGACGTTTAGACCTCCTCCAAAGATCCACCGCCCCCGAAAACTCACACCTCCCAACACCGTCGGCGCTCCTCATCTTCGCCCACCCCGACGATGAAACGCTCGCCCTCGGCGCTCGCCTCCGCCGCTTCCGCTCCGCCCACCTCGTCCACGTCACCGACGGCGCCCCGCTCGACGAGTTCGACAGCCGCGGGAACGGCTTCACCACCCTCGCCGCCTACCGGGAGGCCCGCGCCGCCGAACTCGAGACCGCCCTCCACCTCGCCGGCGTCGGCGACATCCGCCGCGAAAACCTCGGCATCCCCGACCAGCGCGCCGCCCTCAATCTCCCCAGCCTTACCCGGAAGATCCTCGCTCTCCTCCACGCCCACCAACCCGAGGTCGTCTTCACCCACCCCTACGAGGGCGGACACCCCGACCACGACAGCTGCTCCTTCGCCGTCCACACCGCCGTCAACCTCCTCCACACCCCCACCCCACCCCTCATCGTCGAACCCACCTCCTACCACTCCGGCCCCGACGGAATCGAGACCGGACGCTTCCTCCACCCCAACCCCGACACCGACCTCACCTTCCACCTCACACCCGCCGAACAAGCCCACAAACAAGCCCTGCTCCGCTGCTTCACCACCCAAGGGAAGACCCTCCGGTACTTCGGCACCGCCACCGAAACCTTCCGCATCGCCCCCACCTACGACTTCACCCACCTCCCCGACCCCCGACCCGCCTTCTACGACCGCTTCCCCTGGCCCCTCAAATCCACCCACTTCTCCGACTTCGCCCGAGATGCCCTCGCCGATCTAGACATCCCATGCCCCTCATCCAACCCCTGACGCAACCCCTGACCGTCCTCAGCATCGCCTACACCTTCGCCCCCGTCGGCCCCCAGGCCGTCGGCGGAGCCGAGCAGATCCTCACCGACCTCGACCAGGCCCTCACCCACGCCGGACACACCTCCCTCGTCGTCGCCTGCGAGGGCTCGGAAGCCGCCGGCACCCTCTACCCCACCCCCCTCCCCCCCGGCCTCCTCGACGACCTCACCCGCACCGCCCACATCCCAAAAGTTCAAGCCGTCATCGACGCCGCCCTCCAGTCCAACGCCGTCGACCTCCTCCACCTCCACGGCATCGACTTCCACCTCCTCCAGCTCCCCTCCACCCTCCCCGTCCTCGTCACCCTCCACATGCCCCCCTCCTGGTACCCCGGGCACATCTGGTCCACCTACGGCCCAAACGTCCAGTTTCAATGCGTCTCCGAAACCCAACGGAGGAGCTGCCCAACCTCCCACCGGCACATCCCCGTCATCGAGAACGGCGTCGCCCTACCCCCACTCGACCTCACCGCCCAACCCGAAGACTTCGCCCTAGCCCTCGGCCGCATCTGCCCGGAGAAGAACCTCCACACCGCCCTCCAAGCCGGAACCCTCGCCAACACACCCGTCCTCCTCGGCGGCCAGGTCTTCCCCTACAGCACACACCTCGACTACTTCCGCCAACACCTCCAGCCCCTCCTCGCGCCCCCCAGCCCCCACCGCTACCTGGGCCCCCTCCACCCCACCCACAAGCACTCCCTCCTCCAGCGCGCCCGCTGCCTCCTCCTCCCCACGCTCGCCCCCGAAACCAGCTCCCTCGTCGCCATGGAAGCCCTCGCCGCCGGCACCCCCGTCATCGCCTACCCCTCCGGCGCTCTCCCCGAAATCCTCGACCCCGGCACCACCGGCCTCTTCGTCACCACCGCCGCCGAAATGGCGGACGCGATCCACCAGGTCTCCCGCCTCGATCGCAAAGCCTGCCGCCGATCTGCCGAAAGGCGCTTCTCCCTCACCCGCATGACCGACCAGTACCTCCATCTCTACCAGCACCTGGTCTCCATCCACCTCCGCCCATCGCCTCCTAAAACCCCACCCGCACACCGCGAACGGACGCCGGAGAGCATCTCCCAATGACCCCTCTGACCCCTCCCCTCTGCGTGCGCTGGACCATCGGAGACGCCCGCCCTCGCAGCTTCGAAATGCTCCGCCTCTCCATCCACTGCGCCGCCCGCCTCTTCGGCCCCCAAACCCGCCTCGCCGTCTGCGTCAACTCGCTCCCCGTCGCCGAAGCCCAGGCCCGCGCAGGCGATCTCCCCACCTCCGTCGATTGGCTCCCGATCACCAAAGCCGACCTCCCGGCATTCCTCCGCCCACACCTGGGCGCCGAAATGGCCGAAGGCGTCGGCTGGAAGCTCGCTCCGCTCCAACTCTGCCCCGATCGCTTTGAACTCTCCCTCGATAACGACTGCATCCTCTGGAGCGCCCCCGCCATCCTCGATCAGTGGTTCGCCTCCGCATCCGCAGACCGCTGCCTCATCGCCGCCGACATCAGCCGCGCCTTCGGCATCTTCGACGCACTCTGCCCGCCCGGCTTCCAGAACTCAGGCATCCGCGGCCTCCCTCCCGCCTTCGACCTCGGGGCCGCCATGCAAGCCGTGCTCGCCGAGCAAAGCCGCCGCTCCACCTGCCCCGGCCCCGTCCAACTCACCTCCGAGCTCGACGAACAAGGCCTCCAAGCCGCCGCCCTCTCCTGGTTCCGACCAGCCCTCGTCGTCCCCACCTCCGACGTCAGCATATGTTCGCCCTTCTGGCCACGCTCGCCCGAGCTCGGCACCTCCGGCGCACACTTCGTCGGCATGAACCCACCCCACCTCCCCTGGAACTACTTCGACCGCCCCGCCGACGTCTGCATGGACGAGCTCTGGAATCGCCAGCGTCCGATACTCTATCAAAAGGCCGGCCTCGCAGCTCCACCGCTCTAGCATCGCCGCCCGTATAGCGCATGTCCACGTTCGCCATCCTCAGCCTCGTCGTATCCTTCGCCGCCCTGTTCGGCTGGATCAGTTACCGCTGGCTCCGTCTCCCCACCACCATCGGCACCATGATCCTCGCCCTCTCGATCGCGGCCGCTCTCCGCATCGCAGGCAGCCACGCCGTCGCTCTCCATCAAGCTGCCTTCGCCTTTGAAGCACGTATCAACTTCAACGCCGTCGTCCTCCATGGCATCCTTGCGCTGCTCCTCTTCGCCGGCTCCCTCCACCTCGATCTCGAGCAGCTCCGCCGGGAAAAGCTCCCCGTTCTCCTGCTCTCGGTCGTCAGCACGGTCCTCTCCACCCTTCTCGTCGGCGCCGGCCTCCACCTCATCCTGGCTCTCCTCCACATCTCCGCCTCGTGGCTCGTCTGCCTGCTCTTCGGCGCGCTCATCTCACCCACCGATCCGGTCGCGGTCCTCGAACTCCTGGACCGCGTCCCCACCCCCCGCGCCCTCAAATCCCAGCTCGCCGGCGAATCCCTCTTCAACGACGGCGTCGGCGCAGTCCTCTTCCTTGCTCTCCTAGCCGCGTCCACCGGCGGCGCCCTCCCCTCCTTCCCACACTTCCTCCGTACCCTCGCGTTCCAGGCCGGTGGCGGCATCGCTCTCGGCCTGGCTCTCGGCTACATCACCTACCGGCTCATCCGCCCCATCGACAATCACCGCGTCGAAGTCCTGCTCACACTCGCTCTCGCCATGGGCGGCTACGCCCTCGCCGACAGCCTCGGTCTGTCCATGCCGCTCGAAGCCGTCGCCGCCGGTCTCGTCGTCAACGGACAGGCGCGCGAGTTCGCCATGTCAGAAAAATCCCGTGCGCACCTCGATCAGTTCTGGGAGATCGCCGACGACATCCTCACCGCCGTCCTCTTCTTCCTGCTCGGCCTGCAGATCCTCGTCATCCCTCTCCCCAGATACCGCCTCATCGCCGGCGTGTTAATGATCCCCGTCGTGCTCGCGTCCCGGCTCATCAGCGTCTCCGCCGTGCTCGCACCCATCCATTGGATCAGCTGGATCAGCTGGATCAGCCGGATCAGCTGGATCAGCCGCCGATCCCCCGGCACCATCCGCATGCTCACCTGGGGAGGCCTCCGCGGTGCTCTCTCCGTCGCGCTCGCACTCTCGCTCCCCCGGGACGACAACCGCAATCTCCTGCTCACCCTCACCTACAGCGTCGTGATCGCGTCCATCCTGGGCCAGGGCCTCACCATGAATCGCCTCTTGAAACACCTCCGGCTCACCGCAAACGCCACACCCGAACCCTCCCACCAGGTCCCCGCCCTGCACTAAGAAGAAGCAAATTACCTGCGATCCGTACTTCCGCCATCTACTCTGTTTCGCATCCTAGCTCCCATGGCCGTCCTCGATCTTCTCCTGGGAAAGCCTCTTGCCTCGGACGAAGATGCGGAACAACGAGTCGGTGTCGCCGCCGGTGTTCCGACCTTTGGGCTCGACGCGCTCGGCTCCGCTGCCTACGGCCCCGAAGCAGCCCTCACCGTACTCATCCCCGCCGCCGCCGCCGGCATGGCGTACGTCCTCCCGCTCAGCTTCACCATCATCGCGCTCTTGGCCCTCGTCTACTTCTCGTACCTCCAAACCATCGATGCCTACCCTAACGGCGGCGGCTCCTACACCGTCGCCGGAGAAAACCTCGGTCGCGGAGTCGGTCTGCTCGCCGCTGCCGCACTTATGCTCGACTACCTCCTCGACGTCTGCGTCGGCATCTCCACCGGCGTCGGCGCTCTCGTCTCCGCCGTCCCAAAGCTCGGCCCCCACACCCTCAGCATCTGCCTCGTCATCCTTGTCCTCCTCACCATCGTCAATCTGCGCGGCGTGCGCGAGAGCGGTGTCCTCTTCATGGCGCCCACCTACCTCTTCGTCGTCTGTCTCCTCGGCGTCCTCGGTTGGGGTGTCGCTAAAACCGTCCTCAGCGGAGGTCATCCAACTCCCGTCGTCGCGCCTCCACCCGGACCCTCCAGTCACACCGTCGCCGCCGTCGGCCTATGGCTCATCATCCGCGCCTTCGCCGGCGGTTGTACCGCCCTCACCGGCGTCGAGGCCGTCAGCAACGGCGTCCGAGCCTTCAAAGATCCAACCACCCAGACCGCCCGCCAGACCCTCACCATCATCGTCGCTCTCCTGGCCATCTTCCTCGCCGGCATCGCCTACCTCGTTCGCGCCTACGGCATCCTCGCCACCGACCCAGGTCAGCCCGGCTACCAGAGCCTCCTCTCCATGCTCACCGCCGCCATCGCCGGCCGAGGCGTCGTCTACTACACCACCATCGCCTCCATCCTCGTCGTCCTCTCCCTCTCCGCAAACACCGCCTACGCCGACTTCCCCCGCCTCTGCCACCTCATCGCCGAAGACGGCTACCTCCCCAAATTCTTCGCCATCCGGGGCCGACGTCTCGTCTACACCGAAGGCATCCTCATCCTCACCCTCTTCTCCGCCATCATCCTGGCCGTCTTCGGCGGCGTCACCGATCGCCTGATTCCACTCTTCGCCATCGGCGCCTTCCTCGCCTTCACCCTCTCGCAAGCGGGAATGGTCCGTCACTGGAAGCGCACCGGCGGGGGCAAACATGCCCACTTCAACATGTACCTCAACGGCCTCGGCGCGGTCGCAACCGGCTGCACCGTCGTCGTCGTCCTGGTCGCAAAGTTTATCGAAGGCGCCTGGATCACCGTTCTCTTGGTCCCGTCTCTCATCCTCTTCATGCGCTCCGTCCATAAGCACTACCAGCGTGTCTCCGACCTCACAAAACTCGACACGCTCGACCTCCAACCAGCCCCCGCGACCATCGCCATCGTGCCCATCTCGCGCTGGAATCGGGCCTCCCAGGCCGCCCTCCAGTACGCCTGCAGCCTCACCACCGACGTCGAGGTCCTCCACGTCGAGTGCACAGACGAAGCAGGCGAAGAAACCTCCGCAAAATGGCAATCCAAACTCGACGAAGCTTCCAGACAGTCAGGCGTGAAAGCCCCAAAGGTAGTGTCCGTCCCGTCGCCCTTCCGCTTTATCAACGGACCGATCCTCAAACACGTCCTCGCAACGGAACAAAGTAGCCCAGGCCGCCCCATCTCCGTCATCGTTCCCGAACTCGTCGGCGGCAAGTGGTACCACTACCTCCTCCACAACCACCGCTCCACCGCCCTCAAAGCGCTTCTGCTCGTTCGCGGAGACGGCCGGATCATCGTAGTCAACGTTCCCTGGTACCTCGACCGCTAGATCCAACCCATCCGGACCCGATGTTTCCGTTGCCGTTCTGGTTGTCATTCCCGTAGGGAATCTGCTTTTGCCGTCTAGTTGTTATTCCCGAATGAAATCTGCTTCCCCGCGCGCCTCGCCGGCACTCGCCCACACCGGCCGGTGACGCATCTCTGTCAAGCAAAAAAAAAGGCGAAGAAAAAACTAAAGTTCTCCCCCGTTCTGCCGATAAGGAAAGTAACCGACCTCCTCAGCAGAGCTGAAAAGGGGAAGGGACGCAGCACCGGACCGCAAAAAAAGGCGCCGGTCGCTCAGGGGAGAGAACAGATGTTTTCGATTGTTGGAATCTTGGTAGTTCTCGGGGCAGTCATTGGCGGCTTCCTCATGGAAAAAGGACAACTGGCCGTCCTGATTCAACCGGCGGAGTTCATCACCATCGCCGGCGCTGCTGTCGGCACCGTTCTGGCCGCCAACCCGATCCACATCCTCAAAGGCGTGCTGGCAGGTCTGATCGGCGTCCTCGGTGGCTCCAAATTCCCCAGAAAACGTTACCTCGACTCGTTGAAGATGATGTTCGACATCTTCAACAAAGCCCGCAAGGAAGGTCTCGTGTCCATCGAGTCCGACATCGAAGAGCCCAGCAAAAGCCCCATCTTCTCGAAATACCCCGCCTTCACCAAAGATCACCACGCCCTGGACTTCGTCTGCGACACCATGCGCATGGCAATCACCGGCGGCGTCACGCCCTTCGACGTCGACCAAATGATGGAACTCGACATGGAAGTCCACCACCACAACGCCATGCTCCCCACCAACGCTCTCAACTCCATGGCCGACGCTCTCCCCGGCCTCGGCATCGTGGCAGCCGTTCTGGGTATCGTCATCACCATGGGCGCCCTCGGCGGTCCACCCGCCGAAATCGGCCACAAAGTCGCCGCCGCCCTCGTCGGAACCTTCCTCGGCATCCTCCTCTGCTACGGTGTCGTCGGCCCGCTCGCTTCCAACATGTCCAAAAGCGTCGACGAGGAGCATGCCTACTATCACGTCCTCCGCGTCGTCCTCCTCTCCTTCATCAAAGGCACCTCACCCATCCTCGCCGTCGAGGTCGGTCGTCGGGCCATCCCCGCCCACGTCCGCCCCAACTTCACCGAAGTCGAAAAAGCCTGCCGCGACAAGGGCGGTGACGCCGCCGTCGCAGCCGCAGCCTAAATACCTACAAAATACACAGGAGACCCGCCATGCCCGAACCTCTTCAGCCCATCATCATCATCAAGAAAAAAGTCGGACACGGCGGCCATCACGGCGGCGCCTGGAAGGTGGCCTACGCCGACTTCGTCACAGCCATGATGTCGCTCTTCATCGTCCTCTGGCTGATGAGCAGCAGCGACAACGTCAAAAAATCCGTAAGCGGCTACTTCAACGATCCCAAAGGCACCGCCAAAGAGGTCGGCAGCAGTCAGAGCGGCACCGGAGACGCCGTACCGCTCAAAAAAGAAGATCTCTCGAAACTCAAAGAAGTCCTCCTCCAATCGGCCCAGAAACTCGCCGACTTCGAGCGCCTCAAAAAACAGATCGAAATCACAGTGACCCAGGAAGGCCTTCGCATCGAACTCATGGAAGACCCCCACGGAACCTTCTTCGAACTAGGCAGCTCCCAGCCCACACCGGCTCTCCGCGAAATCCTGACAGCCCTCTCGCAAGAACTAGGCAAGATGCCAAACAAGATTTCGGTCGAGGGACATACCGACGCCACCCCCTACTCCTCCAGCAAAACCTACAGCAACTGGGAGCTGTCAGCCGATCGCGCAAACATCGCAAGACGCCTCATGCAGGAAAGCGGAGTGGGCGAAAGTCAGGTTGCGCAGGTCCGCGGCTTCGCCGACCAAAAACTCCGAAAGCCGCTTCAGCCCCAAGATTCCTCGAACCGCAGAATCACTCTGATCGTCCAATCCGTGGATGTTCCACTTGCACCCGAGAAGTCCTCCCCCAATCAGCCCGCCGAAGCCAAAGCCAAAAGCGAAGGCACAAAAGAGGAGGCCTCGAAAGGGGAATAAGTCAACCTCTAGAAGCGGACTTTCGCTCCGAAAGATCCGCTCCCTCGCCTCGGCCCTGAGACATCTCTCGAACCGCCCGGAGCAGCTTCCGAATCGCCGCCTTCTCCTCCGGCGTTTCAAACAGAAATCGAATGCCCGCCTCGAACTCTTCCGTATGAGTCACACAAGCTTCCAAAGCAAATGTGCTTCTTCCCGGCTTCAACACAAGTACGCCACGATCTCCCACATCGACCGCACGCGTCAGTTCAGCACGGATACCATCCGCACTAATGTCATAGCAACTTCCATCGATGCCGACATCATTCAAAATCAGTTCGATCGGAAATGCGGTGACAAAGCGCGGAGCCCGATATCGGAACTTCTGCAGGAAAACCATGTTGTCAGTTTAGCCATCGCGGCCCACAATGCCTCAACTTCCTCTACAACTTGCGTGGGAGCAGCACGTAAATTCGAGCATTCTCACCGTAACCTAATCCAAGTTCGAGACGGCTCTAAAACCGGCAATGGACCGAGGTGAGGTGAGATCCACCCCCTCGCAAGCGAGGGTAGCCACGAGATGTCGCCAAATATCCAGGATGCAGATCGAAGCGACCTCAACTCTGCTCCGGAACACCGAGATCCGGACCCGGCCGGCAACTCTGGCGTCGTCCCCTCCGCTCGTGCCGGACGTCTCCTCATCGTTGAAGATGACGAGCCATTAGCCCGTTTCCTCGGCCGAACCCTGAACGCGCAATCCTTCCTCGTCGATCTCGTGCACGATGGCCAGACCGCCATCGAAATGCTGAATGTGTCCCCCTACGACCTCGTTATCCTGGACCTGAACCTCCCAAAGATCGACGGGCTCTCTCTCCTGAATCAACTCCGGCCCTCTCACCCTCGGCTTCCCATTCTGGTTCTCACCGCCAGAAGTCGCGACGAAGCCTTGGTCACCGCGCTCGAAAGCGGCGCCGACGATTGCCTCATCAAGCCATTCTCCTTTATCGAACTGATCGCCCGCGTCCGCGCCCTTATGCGACGAAACGCAGGCTTCGTCCCAATCTCCTCGCGAGTCGCCGACCTCACCCTCAATCGGGAAGAGTACAAAGTAGAACGGAACGGAAGAAGAATCGACCTCACGCCGCGAGAGTTCGGCATCCTCGAATGCCTCATGCGAAGCACGGGCTCCCCTGTCTCGCGCGCCACGCTCATGCGCGAGGTCTGGAACGCGGAGTACGATCCCTCCACCAACGTCGTCGACGTCTACATGAAGTACGTGCGCGACAAAGTCGATCTTCCCGGCGAGCCAAAGCTCATTCGCACCATCCGGGGTGTCGGTTACGTGATCACTCGTGAGTAGCCCGCCTCCGTCCCACACACTTGCGCCGGAGATGAGCTTCAGCGCTCCGGTCGTCCAGGCCATCTCATCCACTCTCCACACGATGGCTCAGCCCCTGACCATCCTCCAGTCCTATGTCCTTCTAGCCGCCATGCCGGATCTCCTGAAATCTGCATCCCCGGATCTCCTTCAGGATCTCGCCGGCGAAGTTCAACGCCTGTCCGCAACGTACAGCGGCTTGCGCGACCTCCTATCCCTCGGCCAATGCACGTCCGCCCCGGCAGCAGTACACGTCAGCGAAGCTCTCGACCATCTCTCGGAAGATCTCAGATCGGCAACGAGGAAGTCCGAAGTACGCCTCTCAATCACCCATAAACACCCTCTCGCATCCGTTCTTGTTGATCGAGCTCGCTTTCTCCACGCAATGCGCACCATCATCCGCATCGCGGCGGAAATGTCCCCCCCCCGGAGCAGCATCAACCTGGCGACCGAGATCCAGCCTCGCAACGAAACCCCCGTCCGCAACTTGATCCTCACAATCACCACCGAAGCCGACGTAACTCACCTCAGCTTCGCGCACCACCTCAGCTTCGTCATCGCCGAAGCCCTCCTCCAGGCCGACGGTGCCACCATGTCGTTCACACGCAAACCCCTGATCGCCACACTCACTCTCCCTTCTCCACACCTCTGAATTTCTATCGCCCTACGCACACAAACGTCGCTGAACATACAACTTACGAGGTGCACAAACTTTCGTTCTACACCGTAGAGTAAGTCCGTATGTTCCCCTCGTCCGTAACCGAAATCGCAGCAGACCAGGTACGAATTCTTCTCGTCAGTCCAAACGAGAAACTCCGCAACAACCTGCGCGACAAACTCGCATCGGCACGCTGGTTTGTGCGCGAGGCACACAGCGGTTCCGATGCGCTCGATAAACTCCTCGAGTGCGAAAGCGATGTCCTGCTCCTCGACACAGCGCTTCCCGACCTCGACCCCATCGAGTTCCGCGGCTTCGTCGCCGATCAATTTCCCGCCGTTCAAGTCCTCACCATCAACTCGCAAACCGGACAAACGGTGGTTGGCGCCTCCTCCCCAACCAACGCGTCCACACAACTAGCGGAGATCCTCAAGGTAAGCTCGTCCATCGCATCAACGTCCGTCCTCAACATCGGCGCCATGCGCTTTTCCACCGACGAAGGGACAGGTCTCGAAGGCATGGTAGGCAGCTCCGAACCCATGCAGCGGGTCTACACCTCTGCTCGCATGGTCGCCCGCCGCGACACCAGCGTCCTCATCACAGGTGAAAGCGGCACCGGAAAAGATCTCGTCGCGCGCGGCATCCACCTCACCAGCCCGCGCCAGAAGCAGCCGTTCGTCGTCATCAATTGCGCAGCCATCCCCGAGCCCCTGCTCGAAGCCGAGCTCTTCGGCTACGTCAAGGGTGCGTTCACAGGAGCCATCCAGTCGCGAATCGGTCGCATCCACGCCGCGCACGGTGGAACATTATTTTTGGATGAGATCGGAGATATGCCGTTTCCCCTCCAAAGCAAAATCCTCCGCTTTCTCGAACAAGGTGAAGTGCAACGGCTCGGTGGCACAGACAACCTGAAAGTCGACGTCCGTGTCATCGCCGCAACCAACGCAAACCTGAAAAAACTATCCAAGGAAAACCTCTTCCGAGAAGACCTCTACTACCGCCTGGCCGTCTTCCCCATCCATCTGCCGCCGCTACGAGATCGAATCGGCGACCTCGACCCTCTCGTGCAGGCCTTTCTGGCCAAATTCTGCCCCGGTGTCGGGATGTCTTCTGAAGCCAGAAACCTCCTCCATCAACACCCCTGGCCCGGCAACGTCCGCGAACTCCGCAATGTCCTCGAACGCGCAAGCATCTTCGCAGGGGAAGAACGTCAGATTGCACCCGAGCACATCATCCTTTAGTCGTAGACGCTCTGCCCCCGTCTGGATACTGTCGTGCACCTTCTCTAGGCAGATGCTGCCCAGTTCTCATCTCGTTCCAATAATTCCCCCGCCCATGCCGCTTCCTTTCGCAGAGCAGAACCTGCTCGCCAACGCATTCTCTGAGTTCATCACCGCCTCCGCCCGGCTCGAACACTCCTATCGCGATCTTCAGGAACAAGTGACCCTCCTGAGCGGCGAGTTGGCTGACCGCAATCGCGCCCTCAGCAGCAGCCTCTCTGAGACCCGCGCCGTCCGCTCCGCTCTGCAACAAATCCTCGACTCCATGCCCTGCGGCGTGCTCGTGCTCGATGCCCAGAAGCGCGTCACACTCGTCAACCCCGAAGCCATTCGTCTGCTGGATCTCAAGTCCAGCAAGCTGCCCTCCATCAAAGATCTCGCCGCCCACCCCTGCCTCCAACTTGCCGCGCTCCATACCGATCCAACGCTCGATAACGTCGAGCAGGAATTCCGCCTCAACCCGTCTTCCTCCGCGGACAAACGCTGGATCGCCGTCCGCTACCAGAAGCTGCCGGACGTCTCCGTCGGAATCTCAGAGCCCAATCGGGATCACGCCATCCTCATCCTTCGCGACATCACCGACGCCAAGCGCGCGGAACGCGATCGCGAAATGGCGCGCAATGCCGTCAGCCTGGCCGAGGTCTCCACCGTGCTCGCCCATGAAATCCGCAATCCGCTCGCAAGCCTCGAGCTCTTCACCGATCTCCTCTCCGACACCGTCAACGCCGGCCCTTCCAGCCCTTCCGATCAGCAGCGCTGCTCCGTTTGGATCTCCCACCTTCGCGCCGGAATCCGGCAGCTCGCCGGAACCGTCAACAATGTCCTCGATCTCCACGCCGGCGAGCCTCCGGTCATGGCCCCCGTCGACCTGCACTCCGCAATCGGTTCCGGTGTCGAGTTCATACGCCCCATCGCCGACGAAGCCGGCGTCAACCTCCGGCACATCCCCGGTGACTCCCAAATCCGCATCTCCGGAAACCGGAACGCTCTCCAGCAGGTCGTCCTCAATCTCGCTCGCAACGCCATCCGTCATACCGACCCCGGCGGTCAGCTCACAATCGAAGTAACCACAGCCCCGATCCACAACCCAGACAACACCGGCGCCCGCCACGCCCTCGTCATCTTCTCCGACACAGGCTCCGGAATCGCACCAAAACACCTCGACGAAATCTTCCATCCAGGTTTCAGCGCCTCCGGCCACACCTCCGGTCTCGGTCTCGCCGTCTGCCGTCGCATCATGGAGCAGCACAACGGCGCAATCTCCGTCGGTAGCCATCTCGGCCAAGGCACAACATTCACCCTCCGGTTCCCCCTCCTATGAGCCTCCTCTCCGCACGCTCCGTGCTTGTAGTCGACGATGAACCAGGGATCCGCCTCGCCCTCCAGGCCAACTTCCTGCGCCGCGGATGGCGCGTGGAAACCGCTTCGGGCGTCCGTCAAGCCCTCCACATCGCCCACCAGACCTGCTTCGACCTCGTCGTCAGCGATGTCCGCATGCCCGATGGCGACGGGATGGAAGTCCTGCAATCGCTACGCGAAAGCTCCCCCCAAACCGCCTTCATCCTCCTCACCGCCTTCGCCACCGTTCCCCAGGCCGTCGCCGCCATGCAAGGCGGAGCCGTCGATTACCTCACAAAGCCTTGCTCCTTCCAACAACTCGAAGCCGTTGTCGAAAAAGTCCTGCGTCAGAGCCGCTCCAACCCCGCCCCCGCAAACGACACCGCCGCCGCGATCGTCGGCAAATCCCCAGCTCTGATGCGGTCCATCGCCCGCGCCCGAGCCGCCGCCAGCACCGACGCCGACGTCCTCATCGAGGCCGAAAGCGGAACCGGCAAGGAACTCCTCGCGCGCTTCGTCCACGACGCCAGCAACCGCCGCCTCAAACCCTTCGTGGCCGTCAACTGTGCCGCGCTCCCCGAGTCCCTCCTCGAAAGTGAACTCTTCGGCCACTCGCGCGGCGCCTTCACCGGAGCCACCTCCGCCCGACAAGGAAAATTCGAAGCCGCCGACAGCGGAACGCTGCTTCTCGACGAAATCGGCGAGATGCCCCTCAACCTCCAGCCAAAACTCCTGCGCGCCCTCCAGGAACGCGAGTTCGAACGCCTCGGCGAAACCCGCTCCGTACGCACCGACCTCCGCGTCATCGCCATCACCAACGTCTTCCTCGGCTCCATGGTCGAGCAGGGCCGCTTCCGCAGCGACCTCTTCTACCGCCTCAACGTCATCCCCCTCTCCCTTCCACCCCTGCGCGAAAGAACGGAAGACATCCCTCTCCTCGCAAACCACTTCGCACAAATCTTCTCCACCAAATGCAACCGCCCGCTGGTCCACCTCGAACCGGCATTCCTCGATCGCCTCCAAACCCATCTCTGGCCGGGAAACATCCGCGAACTCGGCAACTTCATCCAACGCGTCCTCTCCCTCAACCCCGGAAACGTCATCACCGCCGCAAACTTCGATAGCGAGATCGCACCTGCTCGCAACCGCTCTCAACCGTCTGCTCCGCCGGCCATCCCGCCGCATCGCAGCACCTCCCCAACCGGTGTCTCTATCCGCGAACTCGAACGATCTCACCTCGAACAAACCCTCGAACTCACCCAGGGCAACAGAACCCGCGCGGCCGAAATGCTCGGCATCAGCCTACGCACCGTCCGCAACAAAATTCGACAGTACGATCTCCCACCAAGGAGCTATGCCTGAAATGCCCACACCTCCAGTAAATTCAATGCTCGAGAGCTTTCTTACGCTCACCGCCAAACGAGAAAAAATCATCGCCTCCAATATGGCAAACGTCGACACGCCCGGATACCGGACCGAAGACATGGACTTCAGCCGTGAGATGAAGCGAGCCCTCACAAGCGCTCCCGGCGCCAACCTCGAGGTCACCGCCCACACCGTTCCCGGCCTCCTCCAGAGACCCGACGGCAACGACGTCGACCTCGATCGCGAATCTCTCCTGCTCTCCGAATCGCAGCTCCAGTTCCAACTCGGAACTCAACTGCTCAAATCGCAATTCCACCAGCTCCTATCCGCAATCAAAGGTGATCAGTAACCATGGGACTCTTCGACGTCCTCTCCATCAGCGCCTCCGCCCTCTCCGCCGAGCGTCAACGCTCCGAAGTCTCCGCCACCAACCTCGCCAACGTCGACACCACCCACACATCCGAGGGCGCCGGCCCCTTCCGCCGAAAAGAGGTCGTCTTCAGCACCTCCTCCAGCAACGCCTTCCGCCTCATGCTCGCAGGCCACGGCACCGCCGCTCAAAAACAACCCGGAACCGTCCGCCTCTCCCGCGTGGTCGACGACCCCGCCGATCCCATCAAGCGCTACGACCCAGGACACCCCGACGCCGACAACGAAGGCTATGTCGCCTACCCCAACATCAACCCCGTCCAGGAAATGGTCGACCTCATGGGCTCCGTCCGCGCCTACCAACTCAACGCCTCCGCCATCAGCGCCTCAAAACAGCTCATCCAGCAATCCATCGACATCCTCAAAAGCTAAAAGCGAGACCCAAATATGAACAGCATCAGCACCGGCGCATCCCTCGTCCAGCACCTCTACGACAACCTCTCAACCTCCAAATCCGCTTCCTCCGCAAACAATCAGGGAGGCTTCGGAAGCGTCCTCAAAGACGCCATCGACCAGGTCGACAAACTCAGCTCCGCAGCCGATCAGCAGGTGGGCAGCATGATCCAGGGCGGCAGCGGCGATGTCTCCAACGTCATGGTCGCCGTCGAAAAAGCAGACATCTCCTTCCAACTCATGATGCAGGTCCGCAACAAAATCGTAAACGCGTACCAGGACATTGAAAAGATGCAGTTCTAAAGCAAATTGCCTGCCGGTGCACAGCGAGCCACAAGGTCTAGAGCCGCTTCCTCCCCAGGAAGTCGGCTCTAGACAAACCGCTCCCGCTCGGCAGGGAACATGTACTTCGCCTCCTCAAGCACGTCGCACACATCTAGGACCCCAAGATCATGGCCGGGCTCGACCAAACATTTCAGCAAGCAAAACAATTCTGGGCAGGTCTCAAACCGCGCCAGCGCCTGTTGCTCGGCGGCGGTGCCGTCCTCACCGTCGCCCTTCTCGGCGGCTTCACCAAGATCATCACAACCCCGGACATGAAGCCCCTCATGGTCGGTCTCGAACCCGCGGACGCACAGGCTCTCTCTGCCCAGCTCACCGCGAAAAACATCCCCTTCCAACTCAGCCCCGACGGCCATTCCATCAACGTTCCCGCCGACCAGATCGATCAGGCTCGCCTTCAGGTCGCCTCGCAGGAAGGTCCGCGCAGCGGCCGCCTTGGCTTTGAACTCTTCGACAAAGTCTCCTGGGGTCAGACCGAATTCGACGAAAAGGTCAACTACCAGCGCGCCCTCGAAGGCGAACTCGAACGCACCATTCAAACCCTCGGCGACGTCAAAAGCGCGCGCGTCCACCTCGTCCTGCCCAGAAGCTCCGTCTTCCTCGACCGAGAGCACGGCGCCAAAGCATCCGTCACCCTCCGCCTCAAACACGGCACCCTCTCTCGAGATCAACTCACCTCCATCTCGCGCCTGCTCAGTGGAGCCGTGGACGAACTCGCCCCCGCCGACGTCGCCATCATCGACGCCGACTCCAACCAGGCGCTCGGATCCTCCAGCTCCGGCGCCAAAGGCGACAGCATCGAACAGGCGCTCGCCGCCCGTCTCATCGCCACCCTCGGCCCGGCAGTCGGCCCCGAAAACCTCCGCGCCAGCGTCAACGTCGAATACGACCTCAGCACCAGTGAAGAAAATCAGGATAAATACGACCCCGCCGTCAGCGCTCTACTCACCACCCAGCGCTCCGACGAGCAAACCGGCGCCGGCGCCGGCGTCGGCGGCGTCCCCGGCACCTCCAGCAATCTCCCAAACGCCAAAGGCGGAGCGCCCGCCGCCACCGCCATGCCCGCGGACGGCGCGCAAATCTCCAAAACTGAGAACTCCGCCTACGGCGTCAATAAAATCTCCCGCCACACCGTCTCCCCCGCCGGCCGCATCCGCCGCATCACCGCCGCCCTGCTCGTCAACGACCTCGTCGAGCGCAAACAGGCCGGCAATAAATGGATCGAAACCGACCACAAACGCTCCCCCGCCGAACTCAAACAACTCGCCGATCTCGCCGGCGCCGCCATCGGCCTCGACACCGCCCGAGGCGACCTCATCAGCGTCGAAAACATGGCCTTCGACCACGCCCCAACTCCCGACATCGTCCCCGAAACCAAGCTCGATAAAGTCCGCAAAGGCCTCGCCGACTACTCCAACGTCGTCCGCTACGCCGCCGTCCTCGCCCTGTTCCTCATCGTCTATCTCTTTACCCTCCGCCCCATGCAGAAGAGGGTCTTCGCATCCGTGACATCGAAAGAACTCGCTCCACCAAAGGAAACCCAGGCACTCGCTGGCTCCGCGACCACTGAACTCGCTCCATCGTCCGCGCCCGGTCTCACCGAGGGCGACGCCGGCACGCTCCTTCTCAAGAAACAGATCATCGATCTCGTGCAAGCCGAACCCGCCACTACCACCCGCACCGTACAAACCTGGCTGCGCGAGGATCCCGCATGACCGAAGTCTCCGACTACACCAAGTTGACCGGCCCGCAGAAAGCCGCAATCCTGATCTCCGCGATCGGCGAAGCTCCCGCCGCCGGGATCCTGCGCAACCTCCCCAACGAAGACCTCGAACGCATCACGCAGGAGGTCAACAGCCTCGGTCGCGTCCCCGTCGTCATCTCCCGGCAGGTCCTCGAGGAGTATCACCAGCTCGCTTCCGGAAACGACCCCGTCACTCAGGGCGGTCCGCAAACCCTTAAACGTCTCCTCGTACAAGCCTTCGGCGAAACCACAGCCAAGAGCCTCTTGCAGCGCCTCGCCTCCGACGAAGAAATGGGCTCGGGCCGAGTGGAATCCCTCCAGAAAGCCGACCCCAAACAGCTCGCACGCCTCCTCGAAGCCGAACACCCCCAAACCATCGCCCTCATCCTCGGTCACCTCGACGCCAAGCAGGCCTCCGCCCTCCTCATGCACCTCCCCCGCGAACGCCGCGCCGACGCCGTGCGCCGCCTCGCCAGCCTCCGCCAGTTCTCGCCCCGCATCGCCGAACGCGTCTCCACCGCCGTCAACCGCCGCCTCCGCTCCGCCGGCGAAGACAACAAACGCACCTACTCCGGCTTCCAAAGCGTCGCCGACCTCATGAACAGCATCGACTCCGAATCCTCTCGCGAAATCCTCCAGAAAATCGAAGAACACGACACCACCCTCGCCGTCCGCGTCCGCGAACTCATGTTCACCTTTGAAGACTTCCTCAAAGTCGATGTCATCCAGATGCGTGAGCTCGCCGGCGCCGTCGATAAAAAATGCCTCGCCATCGCCCTCAAAGGCGCAGCCGAAGATCTTCGCAATCACTTCTTCCAGACCATGTCGTCCCGCGCCGTCGAAATGCTCAAGGAAGATACCGAAGCCATGGGACCCATCCGCAACAAGGACGTGCTCAAATCCCAGATGGAAATCGTCGCTGCCGCCCGCAACCTCGAGGCCGAAGGCAAAATGATCCTGAAGAGCGACGGAGGAGACGACTTTGTCTAGCGCGTCCCTCCCCTCCTTCCTCGCGCTCGAGTACATCGAGACCTCCGCTCCAGCCGATTCCTCCGTGCCCTTCCACCTCCGGTCTGCAACGGGCGAACCCGCTCCGGAAACCCCTCCCGCCCCGCCCGGCATCTCGGAAGCCGATCTCGCCGCCCACGTCGACTCCGCCTGCGCCACCCTCACCAAGACCATCGAGGCACGCCACAAGGCCGAGCTCGAAACTTTCCTCCGCTCCGAACGAGATCGCATCAACACAGCCCTTCAACACTTCACCGCCGATCGCCAATCCTACTTCAGCCGCATCGAAGGCGAAGTCGTCCAGCTCGCCCTCGCCGTCGCCCGCAAAATCCTCCATCGCGAAGCCCTCGCCGATCCCATGCTGCTCACCGCCGTCGTTCGCATCGCGCTCGACCAGATGCAAGGAGGCACCGAGGTCTCCATCCGCCTCCCCTCCGCGGACATCCCCGCCTGGACCCAGCATCTCAGCACCACCCACTCCAACACCTCGCCCAAGCTCGTAGCCGATCCATCCCTCGCCCCCGGCGACTGCATCGTCGAAACCTCCCTCGGCACCGCAAACTTCAGCATCGAAGCCCAGCTCAAAGAGGTCGAGCAGGGCTTCTTCGATCTCCTCGCCCACCACCCGGACCGAAAGTGAACTCCAGCTCCCTCGCAACCTTTCACAACCACCTCGACCGCACACCTTCGCTGCTCTGGCGAGGTCGCGTCCTCCAGGTCATCGGCAACCTCATCGAGTCCGAAGGCCCCTTCTGCTCCGTCGGCGAATGCTGCCAGATTCGCTCCGTCCACGGTAACCTCTACACCGGCGAAATCGTCGGCTTCCGCGGCTCCACCATGCTCTCCATGGTCGTCGGCGATCCCCAGGGAATCCGCTTCGGCGACACCGTCACCGCCATCGGCACACGTCCCTCGGTCCGCGTCGGTCCAGAGCTCCTCGGCCGCGTCATCGACGCCACCGGTGCCCCCATCGACAGCGACCTCCCCTTTCGCGCAAACCGCACCGTCCCGGTCGACGGCTCGGCGCCCCTCCCCCTCACCCGCGTCCCCATCCGCGAAGCCCTCGGCTGCGGCATCCGCGCGCTCGACGGCTTCATCACCTGCGGCCGAGGCCAGCGTCTCGGCGTCTTCGGCGGCAGCGGCGTCGGCAAAAGCACACTCCTCGGCATGATGGCGCGAGGCAGCGCCGCCGACGTCACCGTCCTCGCCCTCGTCGGCGAACGCGGCCGCGAAGTCGGCGAATTTCTCGAACTCCTCGGCGAAGTCGGCCGGCGCCGCTCCGTCGTCGTCGTCTCCACCTCCGACCAGTCCCCGCTCCTTCGCCTCCGCGCCCCCCTCGCCGCCACCGCCATCGCCGAACACTTCGCCGCACAAGGCAACAACGTCCTCCTCGTCGTCGACTCGCTCACCCGCTTCGCCATGGCACAGCGCGAAGTCGGCCTCGCCGCCGGCGAACCCCCCACCGCCAAGGGCTACACCCCGTCCGTCCTCAACAAACTCGCCAAACTCGTCGAACGCGCCGGCAACTTTCGCACCGGCAGCATCACCGCCTTCTACACCGTCCTCATGGAAGGCGACGACCAGCAGGATCCCGTCGCCGACACCGTTCGTTCGCTCCTCGACGGCCACATCATCCTCGACCGAGCCCTCGCCGCCCGAGGACACTTCCCGCCCATCTCCATCCTCGACAGCCTCAGCCGCCTCATGTCCAGCATCAGCTCCGAACCGCATAAACAAAAGGCCCAGAAGCTCCGCCTGCTCCTCTCCGCCTATGCCCGCTCCGAAGACCTCATCCGCATCGGCGCCTACCAGAAAGGCTCCGACCCAACGCTCGACAGCGCCGTCGAAATCCTCCCCCGCCTCAACGACTTCCTCCAGCAACGCTCCGAAAACCTCTCGGTCTACGCGGACACACTCCAGCAACTCCTCGCCCTGCCCACCTAGAGCAGATCTCCTGAAGGTGAGGGAGCGAGCCGCGTCTGATTGCGCCAGTTTTTCCCGAGAAAACTGGCATTCCGCAGCATTGTCCTAAGCCACAACCTCAGGAGATCCGCTCTCAATGCCGGCTCGATTCCCGCTGGACACCGTCCTCAAAGTCCGAGAAAACGCGGAGCTCCGGGAAGAGCGCGTCCTCTCCCAAATCCTCGCGCAAATCAGCGAAACCCGCCGCTCCCTGGATCGCATCGACATCGACCTCGCAGGCACATTTGCCGCACGCCAATCCGAAATAGAGCAGCCGCTCCTCGCGTCCCACCTCCACAGCTCATACGCCCGTCGCGCCCTCCTCCAGCAGGCCCGCACAGATCTCGTTCTGCGGATCTCCCAATGGATCGATCTCCGCGATCGCCAGATGAGCATCTACCAGGCCGCCCGCCGCGACCGCGAGATGATCACCGACCTCCGCGAGCAGCACCGGACCAATCAACAGCGCGAACTCGCCCGCAAAGAACAAAGCGCCCTCGACGAAATCTTCCTTGCACGTCGCGGCCGCAAGTAGGCAAACCCTGCCTAGCTCCAGTCCGGCAAGCCTTGCCTACCTCACCGCCCTTGCCTACCAAGACCCACACATCCATGACCACTCAATCGCCAAAACAGCCCAAATCCACCACTTCCCAACCGACCCCATCCCACCTCGGCTTTGGCCAGAGACATGCTCCTACACCAGCCATGCAGATCTCTGCGGCCGCCATCGCGACATCCACACCACCTCCGGCAACGCCGTCCACCGGAGCCGCACCGGCGCAGGCGTTCCACGCAGTCCTGCATCAGACATCCAAACTCACCGACAAACCCGCGCCCCCCGCAAAAGAAGCAAAATCGCGCGACCCTCACACCCCCAGCAAGTCTCATGCGGAGATCAAACCAGCGTCTCAGACCGCTCCGACCCCCAACCCCACCTCAGCACAACTTCCCCCCGCCGCACAGCCGACCGCTTTCCCCGAACTCCTCCCAACAGCACCCACCACCCTCCCGTCCGAGGCTCTCCCAACAGCACTCTCCGCCCAATCCCAGTCCGGAGACGGCCCAGGCCCCCTCGAAGGAGCCGCTCTCAAAGCATCGACCGCACCATCGTTGCCAGGGGCAGCAGCTCAACCCGCAGCCCCCCAAGGCTCTCCCACCGCAGCCCCCACCCCCACCCCCGAATCAGCGTCCCCCAACCTCCAACCTCAGCCCCCATCCACAGGCCCCGCAAGCCCGGCATCAGACCCCGCCGCACCCACGGAGCCCTCCCAAAAACCCGCCAAAGCGGTCGATCCCTCCACATCGGGAGGAGCTCCGGCCCACGAAACCTCGCCCGAAACCAACGGAGCCGCCCCAGCCCCCGACCTGAACATCCCCACACCTCCGCCACCGGCCGTGCTCCCCTCTGCCGCCACACTCCCGGCCCCGTCGACCGAACCAGCTCCCGTGCTCCTCTCCGCCGTCAAACCCGCCACAAACTCCGCGGGGACAGCCAACCGTGCAAACCTCAGCCCGGCCGGCCCCAAACGCGATCCGAAATTCCAGCCCACCGCCAAACCCGACGCCGACGGCAGCAACGCATCAAACGCCGACGACTCCAACCCAAACGCCATGAGCCCGCAGCACGATCTCACCACCGCCGTGCACGAGATCGCAGCGCCCCCATCGCACAACAACTCCACATCGTCCGATCCATCCACCCAAACCTCCCTCAACCTTTCCAACCCTCCCGAAACACTCCACACCTCCCCGGATCCCTCAAACCCATCCGCCGCTCCCACCCCGCACATCGCCTCCTCAGACACCCCAACCACCCAAACCACACCTGCCATCAACACCGCCAAAGTCATTCAAACCATGTCCGGATCCGAGATGCGCGTCGGCATGCGAACCGTCGACTTCGGCAACATCTCCATCCGCACCTCCCTCGCGCGCGAAGGCCTCTCCGCCCAGATCTCGCTCGATCACAACGGCCTCGGCCAGGCCCTCTCCGCCCACCTCCCCGCAATAGAAGCCAAGCTCAGCGAAGGGTACGGCGTCAAAGCCAACGTCGAGCTCATAGGCGGCAACAGCAGCAGCTTCTCCGGCAACCCCGAGCACAACTCACACAGCCGTCACCCCGAACAGCAAACGTACTCCACCCTCCCCTCGATCGGCGCCGGAGCTCTTCCACAAAATTCCGTCCCAACCATCCTCCCGGCCGCCCTCCCCACTTCCAGCCGGCTCGACATCCGTATCTAGACTTCCATCCCCACCAAGGAGCACCTCCATGTCCATGTTCAATCTCAACTCCGCTCTCCCCATACCCGCGGCCCTCACGCCCGCAACCCTCAAACCCCGGGCCACCACGCCGACACCCACCACCGGCGCCCCATCCACCTCCACCAGCAGCACCCAGGACATCGGCAGTACCTTTCTCAGCCTCCTGGTCAACGAACTGCAAAATCAAGACCCCACCGCCCCCATGGACAGCACCGCCATGGTCGGCCAGATGATCTCCCTCAACCAACTCAACCAACTCACCAGCATCAACCAGGTGCTCACCAAAGGCCTCAGCACCACAACCGCGTCCACCGGCGTCACCGGATCGTCCAAACCGAACGGCAGCATCTCCACCCCAGCCGCATCCGCCGCCGTCGCCCAAGCGCTGCAAATCCTCAACGGCAGCACCATGGCCTCGAACCCGGCCCTCAACCCGTCAGCCCTGGGATCGCTCTCGTCCCTCACCAGCTTTCTTCCTCAGTAACACTCGCCTTCAAAAGACTTCAAATCATCCACACCAACACCGGAGCCTACCTCATGTCTTTCTTCTCGACGCCCCTCTCAGGTCTCAACGCCAGCTCATTCGCCCTCCAGGCCATCTCCAACAACCTCGCCAACCTCAATACCAACGGCTACAAATCCCAGAACGTCTCTTTTAGCGACGTCTTCTACCAGAACAACGGAACCAACGGCAGCGGAGATCCCATCCAGTCCGGTCTCGGTGTGCAGGTCAACGGCACCACCCAAAACCTCACCAACGGCAACGTCGCCAGCACCGGCGTGGACTCCAACATGGCCCTTCAAGGCGGCGGCTTCTTTGTCACCCAGGGCACGCTCGGCGCCAACGGATACACCCGCGCCGGCGACTTCACCGTCAACAACGCCGGGCAGATCACCACCCTCGGCGGCCAACTCCTCCTCGGTTATCCCGCCGTCGCCGGCGTCGTCTCCACCACCTCCGGCCTCCAGCCCATCAACGTCGGCGCCAGCAACCTCAACCCCGCGCAGCCCACGTCCAACTTCTCCCTCACCACCAACCTTGACGCCACCGCTGCCGTCGGCGACAGTCACAACACCCCCATCGGCGTCTACGACTCCCTCGGAGCTCTCCACAACGTCACTGTCAGCTTCACCAAAACCGCTACCAACGCCTGGAGCTACAACGTCACCATCCCGTCCACCGACATCCAGGGCGGCACCGGAACCAGCACCAGCGTCGGCAGCGGATCCCTCGTCTTCGACTCGAGCGGCAATCTCACCTCGCCCACCGGCAGCATCACCGGCATCAACATCGGTCCGCTCGCCAACGGCGCCGCCAACCTCACCCCCACCTGGAAGCTCGACGACGCCTCCGGACATCCCGTCCTCCGCCAAACCGCCACGGCCAGCTCCGACAACGCCCAGTTCCAGGATGGCTACGCCGCCGGCAACCTCACCAAGTTCGCCATCCTCCAGGACGGTTCCGTGCAGGCCACCTTCTCGGACGATCAGACCCGCACCATCGGCCAGGTCGCCATCGCCAACTTCGCCAACGCCCAGGGTCTCGCGCTCGCCGGAAACAGCACATATAGCGTCACGCAGGCCTCCGGAGCAGCCGTCATGGGAACCGCCGGCAACGGCGGCCGAGGCATTCTCAAGGGAGACGCCGTCGAGCAATCCAACGTCGACGTCGCCTCCGAGTTCGCCAAAATGATCGTCGCCCAGCGCTCCTATGAGGCAAACGCAAAATCCATCACCGCCTTCGATCAAATCGAACAAGCAACCATCGCCATGAAGAGCTAGAGAAGAGCTGGAAGAGCTAAGGTCATCTAGCCCGCAAACCGCTTCAACGCAAACCTTAGCTTTCCATGAGAGTCGGCCGGCGTAGCCCAGCACCTACGCCGGCCGGCCTCGAAAGAAACCGGACGTCCTCTCACCGCGCTCTCACCCGAAGCGCGGGTCTCACCGGCGCAAGACACCCTCCACCCCTCCAAATCCACTACCAACCGCGCCAAATCCCCCAAGATCTCCAGGTTTCCCCCTCCTGCACGGCCTTGGGTTCTGTTCTCGGCAACGGTCTTCCAATTGCACTCATCCCTGCCAGGGACGTCCACCGGAACGCGGCTCTCAAGCGCATACCGGCTCGGTCGCTCTGTTCACGAGTCACCGCGCCTAACCCGCGCCCGCGCTCGCGTCCAGATCCCAATCCAGATCCCAATCGAGATCCCAATCGAGATCACGGAGCAGAGATGAGCACGGCTACTCAGACCGCCGCAACACCCGCAGGCGAGACCACCGACGCCGGCGACCGAACCCGGCAACGAGACCCGCTCGATCGCCTGCTCTGGCTCCCTTGCACCCTCGTCCTCGAAGTTCCCGCTACGTCCTTTACCGTCGGTTCCCTCCTTCGGCTCGAAGTCGGCTCCATCGTCGAAACCAGCTCCCACCACAACGCCGACCTCCCGCTCGCAGTCAACGGTCAAATCCTCGGTCTCACAGAATTCGAAGTCGTCGGCGAGCGCCTCGCCGTCCGCCTGACAGGTGTCCTATGACCCCAAGCGGCCTCAAACTCGGCATCGACGGAAACAAGCTCACCGTACGCTTCCGATCAGCATCCTCCGCCCCGGACTACGGCGCCGGCTGGTCCTCCGCTCCGCGCCTGAACCTTCCCGCATCCAGCGCCACATCCATCCCGAGCTCCGCATCCATCCCCGAACTCACACCTCCCTCCCCACGCCCCAACACACGCCCCAGCACACGGCCCGTCTCACCCACGCCCATATCCCGGCCATCTGCCCCCGCTACCCTCGAAAGCTTCGCCCGCCACATCTGGGCATGGCTCAAGGACAAGCGAGCCCTCCAACTCCGGTCAAAACGCCTCACCGTCACCGAAACCGTCTCCCTCGGCGACAAGCGCTTTGTCTCGATCGTCAAGGTCGACGATCGCCACTTCCTCATCGGCGGCAGCACCTCCAGCATCGCCCTCCTCACAGATCTGCCCGCGCACCCACAAGAACCCGAAGCCTTCGAAACCATCCTCAGCGAAAGCTGGGCCAACGCCCGGAAAGGTGCATAGCCATGCGCTCCCACCTCCTCCACTGCATCGCCGCGGCCCTCATCCTTTTGCCCGTATCGGTCCACGCCGCTGTCCACCCCGCCGCACCCATGCCCATGCAGATGGTGGCGCCCGCGGACGCCGCAACCGCCGATCCCGGCCCCCTCACACCCGCCCCCGCCACCGCGCCAAAGCCGGC
Source organism: Acidobacteriaceae bacterium (assembly GCA_965277145.1). Classification (GTDB taxonomy): domain Bacteria; phylum Acidobacteriota; class Terriglobia; order Terriglobales; family Acidobacteriaceae; genus Edaphobacter. The sequence continues at coordinate 2,682,259 of OZ255717.1, read as the reverse complement.
CCCGACCAAGCCGGCCCCACCCGCCAACCTCCCCTCAAAAGCTCCCGCACCCCTCAACCCGCCGCCCTCGCCCAACGAACTCCGCATCTCCGGCCTGGGCGGAAGCTCCGCCCCCTGGACGATCGTCGTCCTGATGACGTTTCTTACGCTCATCCCTTCGATCCTCCTCTGCATGACCCCGTTCGCCCGCCTCCTCATCGTCTTCCACTTCCTCCGCCAGGCCCTCGGCCTCCAAACCACCCCCTCCAACCAGACCCTCATCGGCCTCACCATGATCCTCACCTTCTTCCTCATGCAGCCCGTCGGCCAAAAAATCTACGACGGCTCCATCGCCCCGCTCCAATCCGGCGAGATCACCGCCACCGACGCCCTCGTCCGCGCCGGCGGTCCTATGCGTGAGTTCATGTCCCACTACATCCGCGAAAAGGACGCCGCCCTCTTCCTCGAACTCGCCAAAGAGCCCGCGCCCCGCAACATCGGCGACCTCTCCCTCCGCGTCATGCTGCCCGCCTACATCCTCTCCGAGCTCAAGGCCGGCTTCCAGATCGGCGCCGTCCTCTTCCTCCCCTTTCTCGTCGTCGACATGGTCGTCGCCTCCATCACCACCTCCGTCGGCATGATGCAGCTGCCGCCCGTCGTCATCTCCACCCCACTCAAACTCCTGCTCTTCCTCATGGTCGACGGCTGGAACCTCCTCATCGGTTCCCTCATGCGGAGCTTTAACTAATGGGCGTCGATCAGATCGTCGTTCTCGGCCGCCTCATGCTCGCGGAAGTCGCCATCCTCATCGCGCCCATCCTCGCCATCGCCGTCTTCGTCAGCCTCCTCGTCAACATCGTCCAGGTCCTCACCTCCCTCCAGGATCAGACCCTCTCCGCCGTCCCCCGACTCCTCGCCACCGGCATCGCCCTCTTCGTCCTCATGCCCTGGATGTGGCGCCACCTCGCCCACTACACCATCCACCTCTTCTCAGACTTCCACGGTCTCCTCCAATGACCCTCGACCTCTCCAACCTCCCCCTCCAGGAAACCCTCGGCGGCCTCCTCACCGTCAGCGTCCGACTCTCGGGACTCATGCTCTTCGCCCCGTTCTTCGGCTCGGTCTCCATCCCGCCCCGCGTCAAAGCCGGCTTCGTCTTCGCGCTCACCGCTCTCCTCTATCCCGTCGTCTCCCATACCCTCCACGTCGGCAGCCCGAGCCACTGGCCCGCGGTCGTCTTCGGCGAACTCCTCATCGGCGCCGCGCTCGGCATCGCCACCAACCTCGTCTTCGACGCCGTCCAAATGGCCGGACAGGTCCTCTCCGTGCAGATGGGCTACTCCCTCGTCAATATCCTCGACCCCCAAACCCAGGTCGAATCCACCGTCATGGCCCTCTTCCACCAGACCATCGCCATGCTCATCTTCCTTCGCCTCGACGTCCACAGCTGGCTCCTTCGCGCCATCGGCGCCAGCTTCAACGCCCTCCCGCCCGGCTCCGCCCACATCTCCGGCGCCTTCACCATCGCAGCTCTGCGCGCCGGCGGAAGCGTCTTCGCCATCGGCGTCCAGATCGCCGCCCCTGTCCTCTCCGCAACCCTCGTCACCGACATCATCCTCGGTCTGCTCGGCAAAGCCTCCCCCCAGGCGCCCCTCATGCTCCTCGGCCCAGCCGTCAAAAGCGTCCTCGGCATCGTCCTCATGATCGCCACCCTCAAGTACTGGCCGCCCCTCTTCGAACGCCTCTTCCTGGCCTCCATGGCCGAAGCCGATCACCTTCTCTCGCTCGCAAAATAAACCCCCATGGCCGACTCCAGCAAAACCGAAAAACCTACACCCAAACGCCGCGAAAAAGCCCGCCAACAAGGCCAGGTCGCCCGCTCCCGAGAACTCCCCGGCGTCCTCGCCATCGTCGGCATCGCCGGCGCCCTCACCCTTATGACCGGCGGCGCCGCCACCCATTGGACCAACCTCTACCGCAACACCCTCGACGCCGCCGCCACCGGAGACCTCCAAAGCAACGGTCCCATCCTCTTCTGGAACGCCGTCGAAGTCCTCCGCTGGATCGTCCCGCTCCTCCTCGTCGGCCTCCTCCTGTCCGTCGTCGCCGGCGTCGCTCAGGGCGGCATCAACCTCGCCCCCGAAGCCCTCCAACTCAAGTTCGAACGCTTCAGCCCCAGCTCAAAACTCAAACAGATCTTCTCCCCCGTCGGCCTCAGCAACCTCCTCAAAAGCCTCATCCCCTTCTCCCTCATCCTCTGGTTCGGTATCCGTTCGCTCGAATCCAACTGGCGCCACATGATCCAGTCCAACGACCTCGGCGTCCGTCCGCTCGCCGCCCTCGTCGGCAGCATGGCCCTCGAAGTCGGCTGGAAGGCCGCCGCCGTCCTCTTCGTCTGGTCCGGCGTCGACTACTTCCTTACCTGGCAAAAAATGGAAGGCGACCTCCGCATGACGCGCGAGGAAATCAAAAAGGAGTACAAGGAATCCGACGGAAATCCCGTCATCAAAAACCGCATCCGCAGACTCCAGCGATCCATGCGCCGCACCCAGTCCCTCAAGGCCGCCTCCACCGCTACCCTCGTCATCACCAACCCCACCCACTTCGCCGTCGCCCTCCGCTACGAGCCCGACATCCCCGCACCTCTCGTCGTCGCCAAAGGTGCCGACCTCCTCGCCCAGAAAATCAAGGAGATCGCCCGCGACAACAACGTCACCATCATGGAAAACAAGCCGCTCGCCCAGGCCCTCTACAAAAGCGTCGAGGTCGGCGACGCCATCCCCGCGGACCTCTACCAGGCCGTCGCCGAAATCCTCGTCGTCCTCTTCCGTGCTCAAGCGGAAGTTCGCGCGCAAGACACCAAAAGTCGCAGCCGAAACGCCGCGGGAGAGGTCATCATTCCGTAATGCCGCCAATCGCCGCCACATCTCCAAACCAATCCAGCATCACCCGGCTCCTCCGCGGCTCCGGCGAGTGGACCGTTCCCATCACCGCCGTCGCCATGCTCTTTGTCATGCTCGTTCCGCTCCCCGGCTTCGTCCTCGACCTCCTCCTCACCCTCTCGATCGCCGCCTCCGTCCTCGTCCTTCTCACCGCCATCCAGATCCTCCGCCCCGTCCAGTTCTCCGTCTTCCCCAGCCTCATCCTCCTCCTCACCCTCATGCGGCTCTCGCTCGACCTCGCCAGCACCCGCCGCATCCTCCTCCACGGCAACGAAGGCCCCTCCGCCGCCGGCAAGGTCATCGAAGCCTTCGGCCAGTTCGTCGTCGGCGGCAACTACATCGTCGGCTTCGTCCTCTTCCTCGCCCTCGTCGCCATCCAGTACCTCGTCATCAGCCACGGCGCCGTCCGCACCGCCGAAGTCACCGCCCGCTTCACCCTCGACGCCATGCCCGGCAAACAAATGGCCATCGACGCCGACCTCAACGCCGGCCTCATCAACGAAGAACAGGCCCGCGCCCGCCGCGAACTCATCGCCCAGGAAGCCGAGTTCTGCGGCGCCATGGACGGCGCCGCCCGCTTCTCCCAGCGTGACTCCCTCGCCACCATCCTCATCATGGTCATCAACATCGTCGCCGGCTTCCTCATCGGCGTCTTCCAGCAAGGCATCCCGTTCCAGGACGCCCTCAAAACCTACACCATCCTCACCGTCGGCGATGGCCTCGTCGCCATCCTCCCGTCCCTCCTAGTCTCCGTCGCCGGCGGCATCGTCGTCACCCGCGCCGCCTCCAAGAACTCGCTCGGCGTCGACGTCCAGGAACAGCTCGGCCGCCGCCCCCTCCTCCTCTGGATCGCCGGCGGTGTCCTCTGCGCGCTCGGCTTCATCCCCGGCCTCCCCAAGTTCGCCTTCTTCTCACTCGCCAGCGCCCTCTTCTTCGGCGCCTACAAGCTCAAAGACAAATCTCCCTCTGGAACAGAAGCCGCCAGCCCCACCTCCGCCACCAACGCAAAGTCCGGAGCCCCCGCCCTCCCCGATCCCATGGACGCCGTCCTCAAGCTCGACGAACTCATGCTCGAGGTCGGCGTCGGCCTCGTCCCCATGGTCGACGCCGCACAGGGCGGACAACTCCTCTCCCGCGTCCGCTCCCTCCGCAAAAAACTGGCCCTGCAGATGGGCTTTCTCGTCCCCTCCATCCACATCACCGACAATCTCTCGCTCAAGGAACGTGAGTACGTCGTCTACCTCCGCGGCGTCGAAATCGCCCGCTGGGAACTCCGCCGAGGCTGCCTCCTCGCCATCAGCTCCGACCCAGACGCCCCCGCTCTCCCCGGCTACGACACCGTCGAGCCCGCCTTCAACGTCGGCGCCAAGTGGATCCAACCCGAAATCCAGGGGCAAGCCATCGCCTCCGGATACGCCGTCGTCGAACCCACCTCCGTCCTCGCCGCCCACCTTGCCGAACTCATCAAGGCCAACGCCCACGAACTCCTCTCGCGCGGCGAAACCAAGCGCCTCGTCGACCGCCTCAACGACTCCCACCCCAAGCTCGTCGAAGAACTCATCCCCAAACTCCTCACCCTCGGTGAACTCCAGCGCGTCCTCCAGCAGCTGCTCCGCGAACAGGTCTCCATCCGCGACCTCGGCACCATCCTCGAAAGCCTCATCGAAGCCGCCATCGTCAACAAACACCCCGTCGCCCTCGTCGAAGCCGTCCGACACGCGCTCGGCCGCGCCCTCATCCGACCTCTGCTCGCCGACAACAACGAACTCAAAGTCGTTACGCTCGACCCTTCCATCGAAGACGAATGCATGAAAGCCGCCAACCTCCAACCCAACCAGATCACCTCCAGCGCCCTCCAGGTCAACATCGCTCGTCGCGTCCTCGACGGCCTCAAATCCACCTTCGGCGAAAACGTCAGCGCCGCCCCTCCCGTCCTTCTCTGCTCCTCGCCGGGCCGCTTCTACCTCCACCGCCTCCTCGAACCCTTTTTGCCCAAAATCGTCGTCATCTCCCCCAGCGAAATCCCGTCCGTCATCCAGGTGCGTTCCCTCGGTGTCGTCCGTTAGTCCGTTAGCCCCTAGCCCGCTAGCCCGTTTGCATCTCTGCCACACCTCAGATTCTCTGCCCGGAGCGCCTCTATGACCGCAGCGCAAATCGCCTACGAAACAGCCGGCTCGGACTTCGATGATCGCAACGATCTCATCGTCCAGCAGCTACCCGAGGTCTATTACATCGCCGCCCGCATTCGCGAACGCCTCCCCCGCCAGGTCGACCTCGAAGACCTCGTCAGCGCCGGCGTCCTCGGCCTCATCGACGCCTGCCAAAAGTACGACGGCGCCAAAAACGTCCAGTTCACCACCTTTGCCCGCTTCCGCATCCGCGGCGCCATCCTCGATAGCCTCCGCGAACTCGACTGGGGCTCCCGCACCCTGCGCAAAAAAGCCCGCCTCATCGCCGATTGCACCACCGAACTCAAACAAACACTCGGTCGCCAACCCACCGAAGCCGAACTCGCAGCCGCCCTCGCCGTCACCCCAAAACAACTCCAGAAAACCATCTCGGAGATCGAAGGTCTCCAGATCTTCTCGCAAAAATCCACAACCTCTCCAAAATCCAACTCCGAAAAACACCTCGACCTCATCGAATCCGCTCCCGACAGAACCGACACCAGCCCCTTCCAGCAGTACCTCGCAATGGAGCGCAGAGAACAACTCGAATCCGCCGTCGCCGATCTCACCGAGCGCGAGCAACTCATCCTCTCGCTCTACTACCGCGACGAACTCACCATGAAAGAGATCGCCTCCGTCATCGGCGCCGCCACCTCCAGGGTCTCGCAGATCCACGCCGCCGCTCTCCTGAAACTCAAAACCTCGCTCAACCACCTCGAACCCAACTTCCGTCCGCCCACACCGCCCCTCACCACATCCACCAGAGGTGCCGCCCAGAGCGGTTCACCGGTAGGTATATAGCGAAGACACAGTTCGCATCGCCGTTTTCCCCAATGAAAACGGCGCTCCTACACTCTCTCCGACTCACAGCAACAGGAGAACCGTTCTAATGAAGAAGATCTCCCGCAGCGACTTCGAAGCCATGCTCAAAGCCGCTCACGCCCAGTCCATCAAAGCCGGCCCAAAAACCCGGTCCGTCCTCCCCTGCAACTTCCGCTCCGCCGGCCGCCTCTCCAACGAAAGCGCACGCGCCCTCACCACCATGCACGAAAGCTTCGCCCGCAACGTCACCAACTCGCTCAGCCTCTATCTCGGCGTCGCCGTCGAAGTCAAATTCATCACACTCAGCCAACTCGCCGTCCAGGATCACCTCACTGACATCCAACCGGCCGAGTACCTCCTCCCCTACAGCATCGCTCCCACCCAGGCAAAGCTCCTGATGGAGATCGACAGCCTCCTCCTCTTTCCCATCATCGACCTCCTTCTCGGCGGCAGCGGCGAAGCTCTCGCCGAATCCCGCGAACTCACCGAAATCGACGAAGAACTCATCCAGGGCGTAACCTCCCTCGTCGCCGACCATCTCGCCTCCTCCTGGAAGGGAAGCGCCGTCACCCTGAACCCCGGAAACTCCATCAAACCCAACTTCGCCGCACAGTTCTTCCCCGGAGCCGAGCGCATCGTCGTCATGATCTTCGAAGTCTCCCTCGGCGCCACATCCAGCCTCCTCCGCATCGCGATCCCCGCCTCCTTCGCCAACACCCTTCTTCGAAACAGCCTCATCGAACCCTCGCGCCGCGGCTCCGCCCAGAACACCCCCGCGCTCAGCCTCCGCGACCGCCTGTTCAATTGCTCGCTCCTCGTCTCCACCGACCTCACCGACCTCCGTGTACCCGTCCGCCATCTCGTCGACCTCAAACCCGGAAGCTTCATCAACCTCAACGTCTCCGTAAAAACCCCAGTCAGGCTCACCCTCCAAAACCGGGAACTCTTTGAAGCCGTCCCGGTCCGCTGCGGTACCCAAAAAGCAGCGCAACTCGGCCTGCCCTCCTCAACCGACTCCAGCTCCCGGCCAAACGCCTAGAGCAATGGGAGGGATCGGCATAGAGGGCATCTGCTCTTGTTGTCATTCCCAGAGGGAATCCGCGGTTGTTTGTTCTTCACACCATCATCTAATGCGCTCTAAAGAGGATCTAGACCTGTATGAACACTGCCCCAGCCTCTAACTCACTCCAAAGCCTCTTCGTCACCAGCTTCTCAAAAGCCCTCGCCAACGCCTTCTCCGATGCCACCAAAACAGACTGGCGCGCCGAAGCCGCAAAGCCCATCGAAGCCCACACCCCAGACCCCACCTGCGTCTGCTTCGAACTCGCGCTCAGCGGCGGCCTCGAGGGCCAGGCCTCCGTCGTGCTCACCTCCGCCGACATGCTTCATCTCTCCTCCGAACTCGTCGGACAACCCGCGGAATCCATCGCCGAAGAACACCGCGAGGCCCTCCTCAACACGCTCCAGGCCTCCACATCCAGGCTCATCGACGACCTGCTCGCACAGCACGGAGCCGTCACCGTCCAGGCCTCGGCGGCAGAAACCCTCGGCACCGAGAGCACCGCCATCGCTCACCTCCGTCTCTCCGCCGACAGCAAACCAGGCGGAAGCGTCGTCCTCCACGTCAGCCCCGATCTCCTCCGCGCCATATCCCCCCCAGCCCCCGCGGAAACACCAAATCCCTCCACCTCCAACCCTGAAGCTCCACCCAAATCGTCCCCACTCCCCGAAGACAAGCGCTTTCAACGGGTCATCGACGTCCCCCTCAACGTAAAACTCCGCTTCGGCCAGCGCCAGCTCACCCTCCGGGAAGTCCTCGACCTCACCAGCGGCTCCCTCGTCGAACTCGACCGCCAGGTAGAAGAACCCGTCGACCTCATGCTCGACGGCCGCATCATCGCCCGCGGAGAGGTCGTCATCGTCGACGGCAACTACGGCATGCGCGTCACCGAAATCCCACCCTTGGCAACCTCCCTCTTCGATCAATAGAGCCGATTCAAATACTCCACTTCCTCCATGGCACGGCTTCAGTCGTGCCATGAATTTTTCACGCGCCCGAGTGAACTCATCCCCGCTTTCTGCCGATAGAGGTATCAGCAGAGGCGACAGACGATGATCCAGCACCGTTCCAGTACTTGGCGTGACGTCTCGCACCTCATCCCGTCGTCCCCCGCCGAAAACGAAATCCGATCCCTCTCGCCGGCCACTTTCGCGCCCCCAGTCCCCGTCCTCTCGACAACCATCCTCCAACTCGAACTTCTCCTCCAGGAATCCGCCCTCGACCTCGCCGCCATCTCAGCCGTCCTCCTCACCGACATGGGCGCCGTCATCCAACTCCTCCGCGCCTCCGCTGCCGACGCACCTCGCCCCGAAGACCGTACACCCCGCGTCGGAGACTGCATCGCCAGCCTCGGCACCGACACCTGGTTCAACGCCGTCTCGGCCCTCCCCTATGTTCGCGAGCGAAACCCCGAGATGGCCGCCACCGCCGAACACGCTCGCACCATAGCCGAACTCGCCCGCACCCTCAGCTCCGAATTCGGCCTCTGCCCAGAAGACAGCTACATCGTCGGCCTCCTGCACGAAATCCACAACCTCCCCAGCATCCTCGGCTGGAACCTTGCCGCCGAGGGGAATCGCCCAGCATCTCTGAAGGTGCGCTCGTCCGTGCCCCCCACCGGCAGCACCTCCCACCTCCATCAGGAACTCTGGCGCCCAGAGATAGAATTCCTGCCTCCTCCCATCGCGGCCGCGCTTCGGGAAACCCTCGACCCACGCGCTCCCTCCCCCTGGCGCCGCCTCCTCCACGACGCACACACTCTAGCCGCGCTCTCGCCAGAAGGAACCCCAGAAGCTATCCACGACGATCTCTCGCGCACTCGCTTCCCCTTCGTCACCCAACCGCGTGCGTCCACACCCCTGCCACGCACCTCGACCCTCACCCCGTTCTTCAAACCACTCCAATTCCTGCCCCGACCTCCTTTCCTCCAGCCGCCGCCGGCCGTCCTCCTTACCTAGCAAAATCACCGTCTGCTTTTCTTGCAGAATCGCCCTCGCCTTTCTAGTTGTCGTTCCCGAAGGGAATCTGCTTCTGCCCTCGCCTTTCTTGTTGTATTCCCGAAGGGAATCTGCTTCTGCCGTTGCCTTTGCCAGCTCTTTCCGGCAGCAAACGCCTGCGCCGACTCAGGAAGACCGTCCCAGATGAGAAAGCCGCACCCGCACCTTCGGCCACCTCTCATCCGGATCTCATCCAGCCCCGCAAATTCGCGCTAAAACCCCGAAACAGCCCCGCATTCCGGCAAATTTTGCCCGGTCCAATTGGCATCCATCGTGCACTAGGCATAGGCGAGGATTTCAGCAATGGATAGTGGATACTACGCAGCGTGCGCAGGCCTCGTCGCCCGAACGCAAGCGCTCGACACCATCGCCGGCAACATGGCAAACACCAGCACGGCCGGCTACCGAGCACAGAAAAATCTCTTCAGCTCCGTCCTCGCCCAAACCGGCAAAGGCTCCCTCACCCCGCTTAATCAGGCGGCCAACAACTACGGCGTCCTCAGCGGAACTCGCCTCGATCTCTCCCAAGGCACCATGTCCCGCACCGGAAACGACCTCGATGTCGGCATCGAAGGTCCAGCCTTCTTCGCCGTCCAAACCGCCACCGGCACCGCCTACACGCGTGCCGGGAACTTCCAGATCTCCACCAAAGGTCAGCTCGTCACGGCCACCGGCGACCCCGTCCTCGGCGCCAACGGCCCCATCTCCCTCGGCAACGGCCCCGTCTCGATCAGCCCCGACGGGACCATCTCTGCCAACGGCGCCATCGCCGGCAAACTCAAGCTCGTCGAGTTCGCCCCCGGCGTCGATCTCACCAGCAAAGGCTCCTCCTACTACGCCGCGCCACCCAACACCGGCAGCGCCGCAACGCAGTCCGAACTCCGCCAGGGATCCCTCGAAAGCTCCAACGTCGATCCCGTCACCGGCGTCGTCGAACTCATCGGAGCCCAACGATCCGCCGAAACCATGCGCCACATCCTGTCCATGCTCGACTCCGAAATGGACAAAACCGCAACCCAGGATCTACCCCGCGTCAGCTAATCCAAAACTCAAAGATCCGTTTCAACCACAACCCTGAACCCCTCGCCAAACCGGCAATGTAGGAGACTTCCCTTGTTTCGTGCCCTCTATACCGCAGCCAGCGGCATGACCGCCCAGCAGATCAACCTCGACAACATCGCCAACAACCTGGCCAACTCCTCCACCGCCGGCTTCCAGCAGCGACGCGTCCAGTTCTCCGACCTCCTCTACCAGAACGACATCATGCCCGGCTCGGCCGCCACCCAGCAGACCACCGTCGCCGCCGGCCTCCAGATCGGCCTCGGCGTCCGCCCCGGAGCCACCGAAGTCATCCAGACCCAAGGAGAGTTCGCCACCACCGGAAACAACCTCGACATCGCCATCAAAGGCGCCGGCTACTTCCAGATCCTGCTCCCCGGCGGCCAGACCGGATACACCCGCGCCGGCTCCTTCCACCTCGACTCCCAAGGCAACGTCGTCACCGCCGACGGCAACGCACTCCAGCCCGCCATCGCCATACCCATCGACGCCACCAACATCACCGTCGGCAGTGACGGCACCGTCACCGTTACCCAGCCCGGCCAGACCCAGAGCTCCCAGGTCGGCAGCATCCAGACCGCCATCTTCCCCAACCCCGGCGGTCTCAACAGCTCCGGAAACAACATCTTCCTCGCCACCACCGCCTCGGGCGAACCGGTGATTGGCGCCCCCGGCGGAGCCGAAGGCCTCGGCGCCCTCGCCCAGGGCATGCTCGAACAATCCAACGTCAGCGTCGTCGATCAGTTCGTCCAGATGATCGTCGCCCAGCGCTCCTACGAGTCCAACTCCCGCGTCGTCAAAGCCGCCGACGAAATGCTCCAACAGCTAAACCAGCTGGCTCAGTAAGCGAGAGACGCCATGACCCGCTCAGCACACCCCATCTCGATCGGCCTGCTCGCGCTCATCACCGCCGCCGCACACGCGCAAGCCCCCGCGGCTCCCTCGCCGCAACGCCCCTCCCTACAACGGCCGGAACGCTTCCCCATCACCGCCTTCACCATCGCCTCCGCCCTCGCCACCCCCGAAGCTCCGGTCAGCCCCAACCAAATCGCCCTTCCCAGCGAAATCACCGCCACCGACCCATCCCCCGCGCTCCAACTCACCTCCATCGAGCGCTCCGGAGACAGAGCAGCCCGACTCAGGCTGGCCTGCGCCGTACAAAAACAGTGCCTCCCCTTCTTCGCCACACTCACCTGGCCCGACACCGCCTCGGCCACCACCGCAACAGCAGCCCTCCGCAGCCAAACTCGCCTCCAGCCATCCGGCCAGCCCGCTTCGGAGCCCGCCGCCATCCACTCGGGTGCCCACGCCACCCTCATCATCGATAGCAACCGCATCCACATCCGCGTCCCCGTGGTCTGCCTCGAAAACGGCGCCGTCGGCCACACCGTCCGCGTCGCCGGTCTCGACGACCGCAAACAGATCTACCGCGCCGAAGTCCTCGACGCGGACTCCCTCAAAGGCAGCCTTTAAGGCGGAGATCGGTGACCCACATGAAAAAATCCGTCCTGCCCGCGCTCCTCCTCGCCTCCACCCTCGCCACCGCGGCGATTCCGGTCAAACTTCCCAAAAAGAAGTCCCCCGAAGAACTTCGCGAAGAATACCTCGCCCGCCTCCAGCAAGACACTCAGCCCTACCCCGACCCACGCACACCAGGCAGCCTCTGGTCCCCCGCCGGCGCCCTCACCGATCCCAGCGCCGACTACAAAGCCCACAACCTCCACGACAACATCGTCGTCCTCGTCTCTGTCCAGACCGCCGCCGCCCAAAGCGGAAACGTAAACAGCGCCCGCGCTTTCGCCACCAACTCAGCCATCACCGGCCTCCCCGGCGGCATCTCCACCCACGGCGTCAACCCGCTCCTCAGCGCCAACTCCAACACCACCCTCAAAGGCCAGGGACAGACCGCCTCCAACACCACCTTCTCCACCAGCCTCACCGGCCAGGTCATCGCCGTCCTCCCCAACGGCAACCTCGTCGTCGAAGCCCAGCGCCAGGTCTTCCTCAACAACCAGCACGAAAACATCATCGTCCGCGGCATAGCCCGCCCCGGAGACGTCGGCCCAAACAACGTCGTCGCCTCCACCGCCCTCAGCAGTCTCGAGATCGAAATGAAAGGCAAAGGCATCATCTCGGACAGCGTCCGCCCACCCAACCCCCTCACCAAAGCCGTCCTCTGGCTCTTCGGATTCTAGATGCCGACCCGACCCCAAACCCGTTCGCACCACGCTCCAGAGCGCCTCTTCGCGCTCGCCGCCATCCTGCTCTCACTCCCGGTGTCCTTGCTCGCCTCGACCAGCAACCGCCAGGTCCGTCTCCGCGACATCACCGAGATCCAGGGCGTCCGCGATAACCAGCTCATCGGCTACGGCCTCGTCGTCGGCTTGCGCGGCAGCGGCGATCGCCAACAAACCTTCTTCACCGTCCAAACCCTTTCCAACACCCTCCAGCGCCTCGGCGTCCAGATCCCACAAGGTTCCGTCGTCGTCAAAAACGTAGCCGCCGTCTTTGTCACCGCGTCCCTGCCCGCCTTCTCCAAGAGCGGCATGAAGATCGACATCACCGTCTCCTCGGTCGGCGACGCCAAAAGCCTCGAAGGCGGTGTCCTCCTTATGACCGCCCTCCACGGCAACGACGGCCAGGTTTACGCCGAAGCACAAGGCCCGCTCACCGTCGGCGGCTACTCCACCGGCCTCGCCGGAAATATCCAATCCGTCAATCACCCCACCGTCGGCCGCATCCCCGAAGGCGCCATCGTCGAGCGCGACGCCGGCATCGACCTGCACCGACTCCAAACCGTCTCCTTCCTCCTCCGAACCCTCGACTTCACCGCCGCAAACGACATCGCCGACCGTATCAACAAGGACTTCGGCCACACCGTCGCCATCGCCCTCGACAGCCGCCGCGTCGACGTGGACGTCCAGTCCACCGGCCTCAGCTCCGTCCCTGAACTCATCTCGCGTGTCCAAAACCTCTCGATCAGCCTCCAGGCGCCCGCAAAAGTGATCGTCAACGAGCGAACCGGCACCATCGTCCTCGGCGGAGACGTCACCCTCTCCCCCGTCTCCGTCCTCCACGGCAGCCTCACCATCCAGGTCGAAACCGTCTTCAACGTCTCGCAACCAGCCCCGTTCTCGAATGGCACCACGACCACCGTTGCCAACACCCAACTCGCCGTACAGGACAAGGCCGCTCAATCCATACGCCTCGAAAACGGAGCCAACGTCGAGGAACTCATGAAAGGTCTTCATGCCATCGGCGCTACCGCCCATGACATCGTCGCCATTCTCCAGGCCATCAAGTCCGCCGGCGGCCTCCAAGCCGACCTCGAGGTTATCTAATGACACCAATCTCCTCCTCCGCTTCAAGCACCGGATCGACCGGCTCGCCGCTTCAAGCCAGTGCCCTTGATACCCAAACCGACCGCCTCACACGCAAACCGGTCGCCAAACCCGCGCCCCAAACCGATCGCGCCATCGAGAAATCAGCAAAAGATTTCGAATCCATCCTCATCGGCCAGTGGCTGCAAGGCGCTGAAAAGACCTTCGCCACCGTCCCAGGAGGCACCGACGAGGATCAAGATCCAGCAAAAGATCAACTCCAGGGAATCGCCATGCAGTCGCTCGCAACCTCTCTCACCGCTTCCGGAGGCTTCGGCCTCGCCAAACTCGTCGCAAAAGGCCTCCACAAAGCAAACAACGCCATCGAGGCGACAGGTCCACCCAAAGAAGATCCAACCCCTCCATCCGGCCACCTCCCACATAAGTTGTAAAAAAATCCGCTCCAACGGCGTTTCGGACTGAACAAATAGCACCCATCTGCCGATATGGTCCTTAGTCGTCGAAAGGAGCTCTCATGCGAGTCGATCTCAAAAGTCCAGTCACACTTCAAGCAATCCAAACGCCCACCACACCCAACAAGGGGCAAGACGGAAGCAAGGTCGTTTCCCCCGTCGCGGATCGTACAACTCTCTCCTCCAACACGGCTTCAGTCAAAGCCCTCACGACCCAAGCCATGCAAACAGCACCCGTGCGGCAGGCGAAAGTCGACGCTCTCAAACAGTCCGTACAGGACGGCACCTACAAACTCGATCCGGCCAAGATAGCGTCCGCCATCCTCAACGATCACATGTAACTCGTACCCTTCCCAAAAAGACTCACCGGCGAAAGCCACAAACAACCATGAACGTTGACAGCTTACAACCCGATCCGCAGACCGCCGCCGCCGTGTATCTCGACGAACTCGAGGCACTCGGCTGTGAACTTCAGACCGCCATGAGCGCCATCGCCGACAACGCTCTCCCCAGCTTCGAAGAGAGCGTCTGGAAGCAGGAACTTTTATGCAGCAACCTCCAACGTCTCGCTCGCCTGCTCGATCGTCAGACGCCGGATCCACTCACGGCCAGGCGTATTCAGCTGGCTGTGGGAGCCGTCCACGATCTCAACCGCCGCTACGAAATCCTTGTTCGTCACTCCGGACGACTTACCCATCTGCTCTCCAATCTCCACAAGAGCTACTCCGGAAGTGTCGATTCATCTCTCTACTCTGAAAGTTCAAACCGCCAAACTCTGTCCTGTGAGGTCTAGCCGTGCCCGGACTCAATACATCGCTGACGATCGCAACCCAATCCGTGCTCGCACAAGACGGTGCCCTGCAGATCACCAATAACAACATCAGCAACGCGACTACACCGGGCTACTCGCGCCAGATCGTAAACCTCAGCTCCGCCGCCTCGGTCCAGGGAAACTCAACGGTCGGCGACGGCGTCGTCCTGGGCGGCTTCACGAGCGTCCGCAACCAGCTACTGCAACTCAACTTGCAGCAGCAAACATCGATTGGCAGCGGCGCCGACACCCAAAGTTCGGCCCTCCAAGCGATTCAAGGCTCCTTCGCCGCTTCCGGCACCGACCTCGGATCGTCGCTATCCACCTTCTTCAGCAGCATCTCGGCCCTCGCCACCGACCCCACCAATACATCGTCGCGTCAGGCAATCCTCTCCGCGGGCAAAAGCCTCACCGCCGCGTTCCATCGCGATTCATCCGCGCTCAACCAACTGCAAAGCAACGCCGACTCCCAGATTCCCGATGACGTCTCGCAGATCAACAAACTTACAACCCAGATCGCTCAACTCAGCGCACAGCTTGCTCCTGTCATCGCCGGCGGAGGTGACGGAGGATCACTCACAGACCAGAAAAATCAACTCGTCCTCCAACTGTCCAAACTCACCGGCGTCTCGGAGATAAAAACCGAAAGCGGAGACACCCTCACCATAGGAAACGGAACCCCGCTCGTCGTCGCCGGCCAGAGCTTCCCGCTCCAGGTCACAACCGGAACCGACGGTATGCACCACATCCTTGACTCCACCGGCACAGACATCACCAGCAGTCTGGCGTCCGCAAGTTCCGGCTCGATCGGTGGAGCACTTCACCTCCGAGACAACGTGGCCACCGGTCTCCTCACCCAACTCGACACCCTGGCAAGCCAGTTCGCCGGCGCCATCAACACGGCCCAAGCGTCCGGCTATGACGCAAACGGAGCTGCCGGGCAGCCTCTCTTTGCAGTCCCTTCGACCGTCTCGGGAGCCGCTGCAAACATCGCTCTGACCACCACCAATCCCGCACTCGTCGCCGCCAGCGCCGACGGCACGCCCAACAGCAATGGAAACCTCGCCCATCTCTCGGCAATTCAGAACTCCGTTCTCCCCTCCGGCGAAAGCCCGACCAGTGCCTACGCCTCCCTCGTCTACAACGTCGGAGAAGCCGCGTCCACCGCAACCGCAACTTCGGACGCCACGCAACTCTCTCTCCAGCAACTCAATGACCAGATCGGCTCCGTCTCCGGCGTCTCGATCGATGAGGAATCCGCAAATCTGGTCCGCTTCCAGCAATCCTACGAAGCGTCGGCAAAGGTCATCACGACAATCAACACCTTATATTCCGTCATCCTCAACATGAGCAGCGGCGGTGGAGGCTACTAACGAAATGCGTGCAAACCCAAACACAATGCCTGATGTCCTCACGGGGATTCAGCAAACCCAACAATCCCTGAACCTCGCGGTCGGCCAGCTGTCGTCCGGCAAACGAGTCAACCTACCTTCAGACGACCCATCCGCCTCGGCGGAGATGGTCCGTAATCTCGCGGCTTCCGCCAACATCGATCAGTACACCAAAAATTCAAGCTCGATTCTCTCT
Organism: Acidobacteriaceae bacterium; assembly: GCA_965277145.1. Classification (GTDB taxonomy): domain Bacteria; phylum Acidobacteriota; class Terriglobia; order Terriglobales; family Acidobacteriaceae; genus Edaphobacter. Next base: position 2,666,041 of record OZ255717.1, on the reverse strand, counting down.
CAGGCCCAGATGGCTGACTCCACTCTCAGCAACGTCGTATCCTCGCTCAACCAGGCCATCACCGTCGGAACCGAAGGTGCAAACGGAAATCTGACTCCCGCAAATCGCGCCGCCGCCGCACAACAACTTCAAGGCATCATCTCTACCGTCGTCTCGCAAGCCAACATGTCGTTTCGGGGAGTCACTCTCTTCGCCGGCACCGCTCAGACGTCCACACCCTTCGCGGCCGACCCGGCCTCCCCCAGCGGGTACACCTACAACGGCAACAGCGGTGTAAACAACGTCGCGATCGGCGACTCGGAAACTGTCCAGACCAACGTTCCGGGCGACCAGATCTTCGATCACGCCGGAGCCAGCGTCCTCGGCGCCCTCACAGGGCTCCTAACAGCGCTCAAGACTGGCACCACCTCTGATATCAGCGCCGCCTCTGTATCGATCACAGACGCCCTCAACTACGTAGGGCAGCAGCGAGCCATCTACGCTGGCACGGTCAACCAGGTAAATGCCCAGGAAAGCTATCTCTCGCAAGAGACCCTGACCCTGACCTCTCAACAAAACAATCTCATCGGAGCAGACATTGCCACCTCGGCAACGGCGCTCTCACAAGCTGAAGTGGCTCACAGCGCCGTGCTCGCGGCGGCTGCAAAGACCATTCCAAACTCTCTACTGAACTACCTCAAGTAGAAAAAGAAGAAAATATTCGCTAAAAAGGCTAAATATTTTCTCGAAACTGCCGATAACGTCTATGTCACAAGAACCTAAGCTCTCCGCAAGCCGAAGTCGAAACCAACGAATTCGAGTGCAGAGTGCAGGGAAAACAAGAAAGTAAAAAGGAGATGTACCGATGGCGCTGACAATTTTGAATAACCTCTCTGCAATGACTGCCGAAAACTCGATGTCGATGACCCAGGCTAACCTGCAGAAAACCCTCACGCAACTCTCAACCGGTCTCCGTGTCAACAATGGATCCGACGACGCCGCCGGCCTTTCAATCGCCAACGGTATGAGCGCCAATATCGCCGCTCTGACGCAATCGTCCCAGAACGCCACCAACGGTATCGGCATGCTCCAGACCGCGGACGGCGCCCTGTCCCAGGTGACGACGCTGCTGAATCGCGCCGTGACACTGGCCACCGAAGCAGGTACGGGAAACATCACCACCGGCACCAACGGACAGGCTTCCGCGCTGGACAACGAATTTCAGTCGATCCTCACAGAAATCAACCAGATCGGAAACACCACTGACTTCAACGGTCAAAATGTATTCTCTTCCAACTCCCCGACTTCCTTTACCTCCACACAGGCCTCTCTAGGCACCTCGACCGCTCTCACCGCCGGTTCGCAGACCAGAATTAGCGATGCGTCTACTGGCGGCAGCTTTGTCTTCACGGCTGCATCCGGAAACACGATTGCTGATCTCAACTCCGCCATCACCGCCGCTGTCAGCGCCGGTACCCTTAGCAGCGGCACGACAGCCACGATCACCGCTGGCAACCTGGTGATTGCGACTTCAACCGCCTCCGATTCACTCAATGTCACGAGTAATGACGCCGCGCTCGGTGCTTTCGCGCCTACTGTCGGCGGCACCAACAACTCCACAGTCTTTATCAGTGACGGTACACAGTCGGTCGCAGCCAATGTCCAGATCAACACCGCTATCAACGCACTCTCTGCCACCGCGCTGAGCCTGAATTCCAATTCGTTGACGACTGCGACTCACGCGCAATCTGCCCTGACCGCAATCAACTCAGCAATCAACACGATCGCCGCTCAGCGTGGCACGATCGGCGCCTCCATCAACCGCCTCACCGCCGCCACCAACGTCATGACGAACCAGGTGCAAAATCTGACCAGCGCGTCGAACAGCATCCTGAACGCCGACGTAGGCAAGACCGTTGCGAACATGACCCAGTACAACATCCTCCAGTCCACCGGTATGGCCGCGCTCCAACAGTCGAACCAGGCGCAGCAATCCGTTCTCAAACTGCTCCAGTAACCCAACAGGGAACGGTGAAGTCAGAAGAGACTTCACCGTTCCTGTTCTCCCATAATCCGCCAAGCTAGTTCCAAACGAAAGCTCGCACAGAAAGTCGTCTTAAATGGACGTAAGGAGATCCTATGAGCTCGGTCTCGGCTGTTAACTCACTGTTGGGGTCCTCGACTTCCTCAACCTCATCGATTAACCTCAGTAGCCTCCTCACGGCCGCCACCGGTGCTACCTCCACCGGTATCGATGTCACCGCCGCCGTCAATGCCGCCGTCTACGCGGCCCAGGCGCCTGAGCGCCAGTGGCAATCAGAGATCACTACACTCCAATCCCAAGCTGGAGCGTTCACTCAGCTACAAACCTCGGTGAGCAGCCTTACGACCGATCTCAACTCACTCAACGACCTCAATGGGCCTTTGTCGGCGCGCTCCGTCAACTCGACCAATACTGCCATCGCAAGCGCAACGGCGGCTCCAGGAACGCCGGCCGGCAGTCACGTTCTTATCGTCAACAACCTCGCTTCCACCGCGTCGTGGTACTCGCCTGCCGTGGCGAGCAGTAGCTCCTCCCTTGGTACCGGAACGCTACAGATAGCTACACAATCCGGAGCCTCAGCACAAATCGTACTCGGTTCGGGGGTCAATACCCTCGGTCAACTCGTAACCGCAATCAATTCCAAGAATTTGGGTGTTACAGCAAGTGTGGTCAACGACGCAACCGGATCACGACTCTCAATCCTAAGCAACTCGTCCGGGAGCGCAGCAGGATTTTCGGTAAGCTCCGGCAGTACAAATTCCTCCGCGTGGAGCTCTGCTTCGCTGGCGAGTTCTGCGACTCTCTCCGCCGGCAGCTTCACCTTAGGAGACGGACAGCAGACGACCTCGATTGCTGTTTCCAGCGGAGAAACACTGCAGCAGCTTGCAGACTCCATCAACAACACTGGACTTGCAGTAAACGCGACCGTTGTCACTGATGCCTCGGGATCTCATCTCTCGATCGCAACTACCACGCCCAGCGCAACTGTTAGCCTCAGCGCTGACCCCGTGTTCGCCTTCAAGGAAGCAACAACTGGCACTAACGCCTCTCTCTCTATAGATGGTATTCCGATCTACAGTGCTACAAATACCGTAACCGGCGCTGTACCTGGTCTATCCATCAATCTGGCCAACGCTGCCCCCGGCGTACCTATCGGTTTGTCTGTCAGCCCCGATGCCACTCAGATCACGTCGGCCTTGACGCAATTTGTAACGGACTACAACTCGGCGCTCACCTTGGTCAATTCTCAATTTTCTTATAGCAGCTCCACTTCCTCCCAAGGCGTCCTCGGCTCCGATCCAACCTTGCGGTCGCTGCAGAGCACGCTGATGCAAGCGATCAGCTACACGGCGCCGGGCTCAACTTCGGGCGTGAGCACTCTCGCGTCTCTCGGAATATCGATGGGCAATGATGGATCCTTAACGCTTGATTCAGCAAAGCTCGCAACTGTCATCCAGAACAATCCAGATTCGGTTCAGACGTTTGTACAAGGGCCTTCGCTGAACGGCTTCGCTAACTCCCTCGTCAAGCAGCTAAGCCAGTTCAGCAATCCTTCCTCCGGTGCATTCACGGTTAGCCTGAAAAGCACCAAGACGCAGATCAGCAATCTCACCACCCAGATCTCGTCGTATGAGTCGACCTATGTGGCAAACCAGAAAACCTTATTGACAAGTATGTTCAGCAAAGCTGAGATCGCCCTCCAACAGCTCCCCGCACAGATGAAGCAAATACAAGCCGAACTCGGCAACACAAACGGAGGTTAGAAATGGGTTGGAATGAGACCGAGTTGTCGTATCGACGTTCGGCTATCGAAGGTGCAAGTCTAGTTGGCTTGACTGTGGCACTCTACGATACCTTGGCAGGTGATTTGAGCCGAGCCGGTCGGGCTGTCCGACAAAATAATATCGAAGCGCGTTGCAGAGAAGCAAATCACGCCCTGCTTGTCCTAGGACATCTTGAGAGCTGGCTGGATTTCCCTGAAGATACCAATCTAGTGCGCAGTCTCATGGTCTTTTACTCCTACATCAGACAGAGAATCATGTGCGCCCAAGCTCAAGGTTCTGCCTCGATATTTGAAGAACTTGGCGCGTTGGTCGTGCAAACTCGCGCGAGTTGGCAACAGCTTGACCTTCGAAACGCTGATCTTCGGACTAACTTCAGCTCGCCTATGACTCCAGCGCGCCAGGAAACATATTCAGTAGAGGACGTCAGAGCGACCCTTAGCTGTTCAGTCTAGTGGCGCTAGGTGTTGTTGTGATCAGGGCAATTAGGAGGGAATGCGTCAAAGGTCGTATGGACGGCAGCTGCGCAATCAGAAACAGTGGGTGAGCCGTCAATTATCTATGAAGAGAACACAGTTAGCGCACCGATTGAAGTTGCTCGATAAAACCACCGTCATGGGTCTAGGTATAGCCGCTGCTGCTGTCTGGGCGAGCTTGTTTATGGGCGGCGTTAGCTACTCGGAAATCCTCCAGCCAAGCGCAGCCTTAATCGTCCTGGGCGGAACAATCAGCGCCGTCATGATTCAGTTCCCGGCGCAAACCCTGCTGCATGCGATCAGCCAATTGCATCTGCTCTTCTGGACTGATGGTCCAGCCCCAAACCAACGTATCCAATCGCTGACAACATTTGCATCGCTGGCCCGTCGAAGAGGAATCCTTGCTCTCGATTCTGAGTTGGAACGCATCGAAGACATCTTCATGAGGAAGACCCTCACATTAGCAGTAGACGGCATACACCCCGACGAACTACGCCGCCGGATGCAAGTAGACCTGAACATGCGCTTGGATCGTGCAGAACTCGCGTCCGAGGTCTTCGAAACGGCAGGCGGCTTAGCTCCAACAATCGGCATCTTGGGAGCCGTATTGGGTCTCATACACGTCATGCGCATGCTGGCCGACTTCGACCAGGTTGGTAAAGGCATCGCGGCAAGCTTCGTGGCTACCCTGTACGGTGTAGGAGCTGCGAATCTACTTCTGCTGCCCATCGGAGGCAAACTTCGACAGCGCGCGCAAGAGGCGCACATCCTCAACGAAATGACGCTCGATGCAGTTGTCGCGATCCTCTGCGGAACAGGTCCTCGTGCTCTCGAGGAAAGCCTGAGCGGATATCTTCTGCAACCGCCCACCCGGCTGCTGCCGCAGGTGATCGCAAAATGAGATCTAGTTCGGAACCTAGGCGACACGGCCGAGCGGGTCGAGATCGTTGGCTTATCTCATATGCAGATTTAATGACGCTGCTCTTAGCCACATTCGCTATCTTGTTCGCCAGCTCCCTCCGCGTGCCCCGACACGTCCAGCCGCTCCATGAGAGCACAAACCCCAAGATGTCGGAAGGCGCTTCCGGTACTGCTACTCCCCACAGCCAAACCGAACCTGTTTCGGATGGTCGGCCCACGCTGCCGCCCCATACCGGAAACAACGACCTTGTGGCACTGGAAAAGACGTTGCGTACGACGCTACAACCAGAGCTGATGAAGGGCGAACTCAACCTTCTGCGCACCAGAGAAGGTCTCGTAATCAGCCTCAGGGAAGGAGGTTTCTTTAAAACCGGCCGCGCCGAACTCACGCCCCAAGCCGCGGCTGAGCTCCAATCCATCGCGAAAATAATATTTCAGACGCCCTTGCGACTTAGAATCGAGGGTCACTCTGACGACCGTCCAATTCACAACACCGCATTCCGATCCAACTGGGAACTCTCCACCGCACGCGCCGAAGCGGTTCTACAAGCCTTATTGGCTCTCAGCCACACCGATCCCGGGATGCTCTCAGTCGCTGGGTATGGCCCATACCACCCGATCGCCGACAACGCGACCCCACGCGGCCGGGCAGATAACCGGCGAGTTGACATCGTCGTCATAGCACCTTGACGCAGGCCCCGATTCGCCAAGATCGCTCAGCAAAGATCATGCCAAATCCGGCTCCTCTGCCTAGCTTCGAATGAGCACACGCGTCCGACCCACAAAAGCCCGACCCATATCCCGAACGTAAATCAACTCCGAAAACCGACAAAATAGAGGTTTGTCAACTTCTCTTCAATCCCTGACAACCCGACTGGCTCACTTGGCACCCAATGCACTGGGGTACGGAGCTGCAGGTATCGACCCGAAGGCTACTCTCCCATATGTCGTCAGCAGGGGCGATTTTGCTGAGAACACGTCCAAATCGCCTCTTGCCCGCGAAGACACGTGCTAGCGCCGATCCCCAGACTAACCACTTACAGAATCAGTAGCGCGGAGGATACATGGCAACAACAGACGATCTCACAACTCTGGTGTGTTTGTTTCATCATCAGGATCAAGCACAGGCAGCCATCAGAGACTTGCTTCAGGCCGGCGTCCCGCAGTCTTCAATATCCGTGACCGGCGGCCAGGCTGATCAAAGATCAGAGTTCTCGAATCAAGGGTCAGAGTTCTCGAACCGATCGCTCGAAGACCTTGGCGTTCCGGCACGCGACCTGCAACACCTCACCGACGGCGTCCGAGACGGTGGCCTCGTGGTCGCGGTGTCCGCCATATCCGATCACGTCGATAAGGTCGAGGACATCTTTGAAGCTCACAAAGCCCACAAGATCGACGAAGCCACCCTGGGAACAACCGAAACGGTCGCGGCACCCATGACCGCGGCTGCAATGCCCCTGGCGACCGGAACCTCCCAAACCTCTGGAGAAGCCGCGATTCCTATCGTTGAAGAGGAACTCGTCGTCGGCAAACGCGCTGTCAATCAGGGGGGAGTTCGTGTTTACCGCCGCATCGTCGAGATTCCCGTCGAGGAATCCGTTCAGCTGCGCGAAGAACACATCCATGTCGAACGCCGTCCCGTGGATCGGGCGGTTACAAATCAGGACCTCGCCATGGCAGACCGCACCGTCGAACTGACCGAAACCGCGGAAGAGGCTGTCATCGGCAAAGATGCTCGTGTCGTCGAAGAAGTCCGCCTGGGCAAAGATATGACCGAGCGAACCGAACGCATCCACGACACCGTCCGAAAGACCGAGGTAGAGATCGAGGAGATCGCCGCAACGGACAATCTCTCCTCGTCTAGCCGAAACACCAGCCGCACCTAGGCCCAGCTTAGAATCGGCGGCTCGCTCATTCGGCAGCCCTCGTCACACCTCAAAGGACCGCATCAAGTTATTCAGGAGATCATCATGGCCGATCGCGTCAAAGTTTACGAAGAATCCACTAAAAAAGGCCTCCCCATCTGGGCCTGGCTTCTTCCCCTTCTTATTCTTCTAGCCCTGCTCGCTTACTTTCTTACGCGCCATCGCGCAGAGCCGGCAGCCGTAGTGGCGCCCGTCTCGCAGACCGCTCCAGCAGCAGCGGCCCCGGCGGCCTTCCCCGATCTCGGAACCGTCCACTTCGCCACCAACAAAGCAACTCTCACGCCCGAGGGTGAGGCCACCCTTCAACAAGCAGCTGCTGCCATGAAATCAAACCCCAACGCTCATCTCCGGCTTGAGGGTTTCACTGACAGTACCGGAACCGATCCACATAACCTCTCGCTCTCTCAGCAACGCGCTATGACCGTAGGGAACTACCTGAAGGCTCAGGGCATCGAAGGAAATCGCCTCACCGGTGAAGGCTTCGGTCCGTCCGATCCCGTCGCGCCCAATTCAACTTCGGCAGGAAAAGCCGACAACCGGCGCGTCGAGCTGTTTTCACAGCAGTAAACCAAACTGCATCAATCACCTATGCAGAACCTAGGAGAATACAAATGTCAAAGACAGTAGTAGGGCTTTTCAGCACGGTTGCTCAGGCAGAGCAGGTCAAGCAGTCCCTTGTAAGCAATGGCTACGGCGCACAACGCATCTCCGTCGTGGCGAACGATAGCAACGCCTCGACCACCGGTACAACAAGCGCCACCGGTACCACAAGCGAAGGCATCGGCGAAAAGATCGGCAGCTTCTTCCGTTCTCTTACCGGTGGAGATGAAGAAGCCCATCGCCACTACGCCTCGGGCGTAAGCTCAGGCGGAGCTCTATTGGCCGTCACCGTCGAAGATTCCGAAGCCAACGAAGTCGCTTCCTTCCTCAAGCAGAACGGAGCAAAGGACATCGATAGCGGCTCGCAGCGCGCAGCCGACTCCGGAACTCCGATTTATGGATCGTCTAACACCAACACATCCAACGTCTCCGGAACCGAGTCGATTCCCATCATCGAGGAGCAGCTCGTCGTCGGCAAGCGTGAAGTGGATCGCGGCGGTGTCCGCATCTACTCTCACGTCACCGAGCGGCCGGTCGAAGCCGATGTCACCCTCCGCGAGGAACACATCAACGTCGAGCGTCGTCCCGTCAACCGCCCCGCCACGGCAGCCGACTTCCAGACCGGCACCGGCTCCGTCATCGAGCTGACCGCGACCGGGGAAGAAGCCGTGGTCGGCAAGTCCAGCCGCGTCGTCGAAGAGGTCCTCGTCGGCAAACAGAGCACCGAGCGCACCGAAGCAATCCACGACAGCGTCCGGAAGACAGAGGTCGAGGTCGAGAACATCTCCGGCTCCAACACCGGAAACACCGGCTCCTACGGCACAACCAACAAGAAAGATAACTACTAAAACCGCTTTAGACCAAGCACCCCAACCAGGCCGGCCTACGGAACCTCAACTCCGGAGTCCGGCCTGCGCCGTCTCTGGGCACTCGACCGACACGAAACCCGCACGATAGGACTCTATGAGCAACGTATCTTCCACACTGGGCACTAACCTCGCCTCCTCCGAACCGGTAAACATCCTTTCCGTCTCCGGCAACCTCGATCTCGCCTGTACCTACACCGAACTTCGCCTCTCGAACGGCGAAGTCCTTCGCCTCCCCACCGCTCTTCTGCTCCAGCGTTCCGCGCCCGCCGCCGGTCTTCTCGAGTCCGGTGACGGCGCGAGAGCAAATCTCGCCAACGTCGCCTCAACCGAGATCGACGAAACCGTCATCCCTCTTATCGAAGAACATCTGACCGTCGGCAAGCGCACCGTAGCCACCGGCACCGTACGCCTCGAAAAAACCGTGCAGGAGTACCAGCAGCAGCTGGACGAGCCCCTCGCCGTTCGCACCTTCGACGTGGAACGCATCATCCTCAATCAGCCCATCGACGTCGCCCCCGAAGTACGCCACGACGGCGACACGACCATCTACCCCCTCGTCGAAGAGCAGCTCATCCTCACCAAACAGCTCATCCTCAAGGAAGAGGTCCGCGTCACCCGTCGCGAAACCGAGCGCCGCGACACCCAGGTGGTCACCCTCCGCCGAGAGCACCTCGATGTCCAAAGAACCCCCGCCTCAGACCTCGACTCCAAGTAAACACAATCCAAAACAGCTCTACTTGCCGCCGCCTTCGGTCAACTCGATCATTCGGTCGACCCCCGAAGGCGCGGCAAACTGCTCCAGCTTCCCATTCGGCCAGCGCACCTCAATCCCACTCAGTCGCCCCTCCCCACCCAACCCAAAGTGCAGCCGCAGGTCGTTCGACGAGTCATAACTCGACCCGCTCCGCACCTCATCCACCCACGCCCGCTTCGTCCCTCGCACCGTCACCCGAGCCCCAATCGCGTCCCGATTCGAAGCCGTCCCCACCAGCCGCACCCCCAGCCAGTGGTTGCCGTTCGCCGCCGCCTCATTCACCAGCAGCATCGGCAGCTCACTCAGGTTGTTCACCACCGCCTCCATCCGCCCATCGTTGAACAGGTCCGCCATCGCCAAACCCCGGCTCGACCGCGCCTCCGTCAACCCCGGCCCCGCCCCCTTACTCACATCCTCAAACCTCCCCCCACCCAGGTTCCGATATAGCAGCCGAGGCTCCCGATACATCGACCCCAGCTTCGCCGAGTCCACCTCCGGGTACACATGCCCGTTTGCCACCAGCAAGTCCGGCCAACCATCGTTATCCACATCCATCGCCACCACACCCCACCCCAAAGTATCCGTGTTCACCGCCAGCCCCGCCGCTGACGTCACATCCGTGTACGTCCCATCGCTATTGCTCCGGTAAAGCGTCGATGTATCGTCCGAAAAGTTCGTCTTGAAGATCCCCAGCCGCCCATCCCCAAAGAAATCCGCCGCCGCCGACCCCATCCCCGCCTGCTCCCGTCCGTCCTCGTTAAATGCCACCCCCACATCCGCCCCCACATCCGTAAACGTCCCGTCCCGATTATTCCGGTACAGGATCGACGGCGTCGAGTCACACGCCACATAAATGTCCGGCCACCCATCCCCATCAAAGTCCAGCGTCGTCACCGAAAAGCAGTAGTGCCCGTCCGTCCGCTCAAATCCGCTCCGCTTGCTCACATCCTCAAACCGCCCCCCGCCCAGATTGTGAAACAGCACATTCGGCGCACTCGGCAGACCCCGCGGCCCACACATCACCGACACCCCCTTCCACATGCACCCCGCCGCCTCTCCCGGAGCCGGCGTTCGCTCCAAATCAAAATGCACATAATTCGCCACCGCAATATCCATCCGCCCATCCCGGTCATAGTCCACAAACGCGCACCCCGTCCCCCACTCCTTCCCCGTCCCCGCCACCCCCGCCGCCTCCGCCACCTCCTTGAACGTCCCATTCCCCTGGTTGTGGAACAGCCGGTTCTTCCCATACCCCGTCACATACAGGTCCTCAAACCCATCATTGTCGTAATCCCCCACGCACGCGCCCTGCCCCCAACCCGTCGACACCAACCCCGCCTTCACCGTCACATCCGTAAACGTCCCATCATGATTATTCCGAAACAGATGACTCGTCGCCGCCTCCGCCCCCGCCGCCCGCTCGCCCTTCCCCGCGCCCGCCAGCCCCGTCCCATTCACCAGAAAGATATCCGGCCATCCATCCCGGTCATAATCCAAAATCGCCACACCCGACCCCGTCGCCTCCAGGATGTACCGCTTCTGCTCCACCCCGCCGTTAAGATTGCGCACCGTCAGCCCAGCCTTCGCCGCCACATCCACAAACCACGCCGGCCCAGGATGCTCCGCGCTCGGCGGATACGGTCGCACCACTTGCCCCCAAGCAGCTCCCGCCATCAACAAGAAAGACAGCACCGCCAACCATCCCTCACACCACTGGCCAGTCAACCACTCTTGTGAGCATGTCACCCGAGAATGCTCGTGTTGCGTCTTCATAGTTGCCATAAACAAGAGTGGCCACAGCACACGCCGTGGCCTCGCCCAATCTCTTCCGTTTTGGTCAGCGTTGCTTCGCTTCCACAGTAGCAACACGCTCATGGATAAGAAGAAGATCCGAGTGGACCTGAGTGCGAAGGCTGATCATATCGGCCCTGAGATCACGCGTATCTTGACGCTGCAGCAAAATCCCAATCAGGCACGTAACGGTGGGTGTCAGCGCCGTCAAAACCGCAATAGCAATCGCTGTCGATGTACTCATATGCGTCCTAGCGCATAATAGCAGATTCAGATTCGGTCCAAGCCTCATCAGCGTAGCAGTTACGATCCTTGCGCCGGTCCTCGACTAGCCCCCACCAGCCCCGATCCCATCGCCACCTTCTTCAACACCCTCCCACCCTCCTCCACCACATACAAATAGTTCGCCGGCAGATCCTTCAGCCGGTCCACCGCCCCCGAAGGCCACGTAATCTTCACCTCATCCGCCTTCACCGCATGATCCAGACCAAAATGCAGCCGCAAATCGTTCTGCGAGTAGTAACTCCCCCCACTCCGAACCTCCTCAATCTGCACAAACGGCTTCTCCGCCATCACCGCCCCCGAGGCAGTCCTCGGAACCCCCAGCCCCACCGTCGTCACCGCCACCCTCGCCCCAATCCCCGTCCGGTTCGACTTCGTCCCCACCAGCCGCACCTTGATCCAGTTCCGCCCCGTCGTCGAATCGCACCGCAACAGCTGCGGCAAGCTATTCACGCAGTTCACCACCACATCCATGTCCCCATCGTTATCGAAGTCCCCAAACGCACACCCCCTCGCGGCCACCGCCGCCGTAATCCCCGGCCCACCCTCCGCCGTCACCTCCTCAAACTGCCCGTTCCGCAAGTTCCGGTAGAGATACTTATGCTGCGCGTACGGAGCATCGATCTGCGTCCCATCCACCTCCGGATACACGTGCCCATTCGAGATCAAAATATCCAGCCAACCATCGTTATCCATGTCGAAAAACCCAACACCCCACCCCAGATACCGCGTATTCATCCCCAACCCAGACAAGTACGTGTGGTCCTCAAACGTCCCGTCCCCCAGGTTCTGATACAGCGAATCCGTATCCCCCGCAAAGTTCGTCTTCACCAGATCCAGCAAACCGTCCCGGTTGAAGTCCCCCACCGACACCCCCATCCCCGCCTGCGGCTTCCCATCCGGCGAATACGCAATCCCCGTCTCGATCGCCACATCCTTAAACGTCCCATCCTTCTGATTCTGGTAGTACGTCGCCGCCGTCGAGTCGTTCGCGACATAGATATCCGGCCACCCATCCCCGTCCAGATCCGCCACCGCCACACTCAACCCGTACGTCCCAATCGTCTCCCACATCCCCGCCTTCTCCGACACATCCCGGAACGTCCCATCGCCATTGTTCCGATAGAAAATGTTCTTCCCACCCTCGAGGCCGGGCGGCCCACACGCCACCTGAATCCCCTTGTACGCACACCCCGCCGCCTCCGGCAGAGGAGCCGTCTTCACATCAAAATCGATATAGTTCGCCACAAACAGGTCCAGGTGCCCGTCCCGGTCATAATCCAAAAACGCACACCCCGAGTTCCATCGCGTCCTCGCCTGCGCCAATCCCGCCTTCACCGTCACGTCCGTAAACGTCCCGTTCCCATTGTTTCGGTACAAGACATTCTGCCCGTAATAACTCACAAACAGATCGTTCCATCCGTCGTTGTCATAGTCCCCAACGCAGCACCCCTGACCCCACCCGCCCCGCACTAGGCCAGCCTTCACCGTCACATCCGTAAACGTCCCGTCCCGATTGTTCTTGAACATCCGGTTCGTCGGCTCCTGCCCCTTCGCAAACCCCTCCAGCCGCGACCCGTTCACCAGAAAAATATCCACCCAGTCGTCCTGGTCGAAGTCGAAAAACGCCACACCGCACCCCGTCGTCTCGAGCAAAAACCGGTTCCGGTGCTCCCCCCCAAACGTCGTCTTCGCATTCAACCCCGCCGACCTCGCCACATCCACAAAGCTCACCCCCAAAGGAGTCCCCGCCACCACCGACGGCGGACCCTTCGGCGCCGGCCGCGGCTTAGCCTCAAACGCAGGCCTCGAATTTCCCCCCTGCCCAGAACCCAGCCCAGAACCACCCTGTCCAGACCCCACCTGCCCCCGAGCCCCGCCCGCCAACCCCAAAACATCCTCGAGCGACAACACCAACGCCGTCCGCGACAACGATCGGAGAAACCCACGGCGCGTCCAAAACACACTCACCTCCAAAAAGGGAAGGGAAGCGCCGCTCCTTGGCGCACTCTCCAGCCCAACTCCTTACAATAGAAGTAAAGAGCCCTTTGGTATATGGGGCCCGTTGTCGTCATCCCCCAGGGAACCTGCTTCCGCCCCTGCACTTGCCTCTTTGGTTGTCATTCCCGCAGCGAATCTGCGTTTAGCCGTTGCTCTCGCCCTTGCCTTTCTTGTTGTCATTCCCGCAGGGAATCTGCGTTTAGCCGTTGCTCTCGCCCTTGCCTTTCTTGTTGTCATTCCCGCAGGGAATCTGCTTCTGCCCTTGCCGTTGCTTGTTTCACGCCGTCATCCTGACCCTGAGCTCGCCGAAGGGGAAGGACCCCTGTAGTTGCCGTTGCCCTTGCCCTTGCCTGCATCGCCTTTCTTGTTGTCATTCCCGAAGGGAATCTGCTTCACGCCCTTGCCTTTGCCGTTGCTTGTTTCACGCCGTCATCCTGACCCTGAGCTCGCCGAAGGGGAAGGACCCCTGTAGTTGCCGTTGCCCTTGCCTTGCCTGCATCGCCTCTTTAGTTGTCATTCCCGCAGGGAATCTGCTTCCGCTTTTCACCCGCCCCTGCCATCTGAGAACCACATAAGGAGATACCGGTCCAGACCTAAGTCCAATAGATTGGATATTTTAGACCATATTGATACCCCCCGGGGAGGTACCCTGCTCGAGGTCATGGCACAATCATCCCTGAGATGATCCCGAAATCCATGACAACCCTCCTGGCCGCCGCTACCCTCGCCCTCAGCTCCGCCCCCGCCCCCAGCCAAACCTTCGGCCCGCAAAACCCCTTCTTCGCCCCCAGCCCCCTCCCCTTCCAGGCCCCGCCCTTCGACCGGATCAAAGACACCGACTTCCAGCCCGCCATCGAGGCCGGCATGGCCGACCAGCTGCGCGAGATCAACGCCATCGCCACCAACCCCCAGCCCCCCACCTTCAACAACACCATCGTCGCCATGGAGCGCTCCGGCCAGATCTTCGATCGAGCCATGCGCGCCTTCTCCGCCGTCACCGGAGCCAACACCAACCCAACTCTCCAGAAAATCAAAGCCGAGATCGCTCCCAAACTCGCCGCTCACGAAGACTCAATCTATCTCAATCCCCAGCTCTTCGCCCGCGTCTCCAGCCTCTACCAACAGCGCGAAAACCTCCACCTCGACCCCGAATCCCGCCGCCTCCTCGACGTCACTTACGACCACTTCGTCCACGCCGGCGCCAACCTCCCCGAAACCGGCAAAGCCGAACTCCGCAAGCTCAACGAACAGCTCTCCACCCTCTCCAACACCTTCTCCACTCGCCTCCTCGCAGCCAACCGCGAAGGCGCCTTCGTCGCTACAGACAAGGCCCAACTCGCCGGCCTCTCCGACGCCCAGCTCACCGCGGCCGCCCAGGCCGCCGAGGCCCGCAAACAGCCCGGCTACCTCCTCTCCCTCCAGAACACCACCCAACAACCCGCCCTCGCCGAACTCACCGACCGCGCCACCCGCCAGGCCCTCCTCGAGCACTCCCTCAACCGCGCCGAGCGCGGCGACGCAAACGACACCCGCGACACCATCGCCCACATCGCCCAGCTCCGCGCCCGCCGCGCCCAGCTCCTCGGCTTCCCCAACCACGCCAGCTGGAAGCTCGAAGACCAGATGGCCAAGACCCCCGCCGCCGCCCTCCAGTTCATGGACGCCCTCGTCCCCGTCGCCACCGGCAAAGCCGCCGCCGAAGCCCACGACATCCAGGCCGTCATCGACAGCCAAAACGGCGGCTTCCAGCTCCAGCCCTACGACTGGGACCTCTACGCCGAACAGGTCCGCAAAGCTCGCTACGACCTCAGCGAGTCCGAGGTCAAACCCTACTTCGAGGTCTGGAACGTCCTCGAAAACGGCGTCTTCTACGCCGCCACCCAGCTGTACGGCATCACCTTCCACGAGCGCCACGACATCCCCACCTACCACCCCGACGTCCGCGTCTTCGAGGTCACCGACACCACCGGCAAGCCGCTCGCCCTCTTCTACTGCGACTACTTCAAGCGCGACAACAAACAGGGCGGAGCCTGGATGTCCGAGTTCGTCGGCCAGTCCAAACTCCTCGGCACCCTACCCGTCATCTATAACGTCGCCAACCTCCCCAAACCCGCCCCCGGCCAACCCGCCCTCATCTCCTTCACCGACGTCACCACCATGTTCCACGAGTTCGGCCACGCCCTCCACGGCATGTTCGCCGCCACCGAGTTCCCCAGCCTCTCCGGCACCGCCACCGCCCGCGACTTCGTCGAGTTCCCCTCCCAGTTCAACGAGCACTGGGCCCTCTACCCCTCCGTCTTCAACCACTACGCCAAGCACTACAAGACCGGTGCCGCCATGCCCGCCGAACTCGCCGCCAAGCTCAAACGCGCCGAAACCTTCAACGAGGGCTACAAACTCACTGAACTGCTCGCCGCCGCCGAACTCGACATGCAGTGGCACACCCTACCCGCCACCGCCCCGCTCCAGGACCCCGACACTTTCGAGCGCCAGGCCCTCGATCGCACCCACCTCAACGTCCCCACCGTCCCGCCCCGCTACCGATCCACCTACTTCAGCCACATCTGGGGTGGCGGCTACTCCGCCGGCTACTACGCCTACCTCTGGACCGAAATGCTCGACGACGACGCCTTCCAATGGTTCGAAGACCACGGCGGCCTCACCCGCGCCAACGGCGACCGCTTCCGCCAGATGATCCTCTCCCGCGGCAACACCGAAGACCTCACCGCCATGTACACCGCCTGGCGCGGCAAACCCCCCAGCGTCGAACCCATGATGAAGTACCGCGGCCTCAAAGACACCCCCACTACCAAGTAGATCGAAAGTTGCCCTTGCCCCTCTTGTTGTCATTCCCGAAGGGAATCTGCTTCTGTCGTCTTACTTAGCTGCCCCAAAAGGAAACCGCCCCAAACTTGGCGTAGTTACTCCCACACTTCCATAGAATAAGAAATAGAGCATGTTCGTGCCCATCAAAAGGCGCGCGCAGGCACATGTTGGCAAGGCCGGAAGGCTCCCGCAAGGGAGCCTTTTCCTTTGCCCGCAAATCGGCCACGAAGCGTGTCCATAACGCACAAGAAAACAGACGCGCTCCATCGGCCACAAGAAAGGAGAAGCATGCAACTCACCACCCAGGAGGGCAGCAGCCGAACCGACATCATCGCGGCAACCCTGCTCGTGATGGCGGTCCTCACGGCCCTGCTCGCCTTCGCGCTCGGAAAAAACGATCCGTCCGTCCGAACCGCGGTCCTGCTCTGCGTCACCAACCTCGTAACCGCGCTGTCCAGCATCGCGGCAACCCTTCTAGTCGGTAAACCCACCACAACGCATCAGGTCGACACCAAGGAAGCCACCACGATGACCACCGCCGAAAGTCAGACGACCTCCGTGCGGCCGCTCCTCGACCCTCGCGCACCATGCCCAGACCCAACACCCAACAACAACACAGAAATTTGACTGAGGAGGACCATCATGAACACATCCGAAAATCCGCTCGCGGACCCATCTCACGCACAAACCCCCGGACCCTTCATCCTCCCGCCCGGCCCAGCACAAGGCAACGCCGGCCCAGCCACCCTCACTTCGCCTGCCGTCCAAACCCCAACTCCGGCAATCACTCAACCCGCCCCAACCCCCAAAGCCGGCAAACTCGCCGCCTTTGAAGGCTTCCTCAAGAAAGCAGGACACATCGCCGGCACCGTCCTCGCCGATGTCATCAAGTACGCCGTCCCCGTCGCCGCCGTCGTCTCCATCGCGGATCCAGCGGCAGCCCCGGCCCTCGAAGCCTTCACCGCCTCGGTCAAACTCGTTCAGGCCACCGTCATCACCGTCCAGCAGCGATGGTCGGCTCAGGGTTCCGAAGCCAACACGCAAAAGCTCGCGGACGTGCTCTCCATCGTCGAAGCTCCCATCATCACGCTCTTCACCCAGGCCGGCATCGCCGTCGACAAGGCCTACGTCACCAACCTTGTCAACGGCGTCGTGGCCATCCTGAACGCTCAACCCGGCGTCGTCCTCCCCAACGCAGCCTAAAGATGGCCGCAACACGCAAAGAGGGCCGGCACTTATGCCGGCCCTCTCACACCACAACGCACAGTCGTCCTAGCGCTGAGCTACAGTCGTCTTCGAAGCCGGCTTCAGATGATCCTCCAGCGCCTGCGCCTCCGGCATATACGTCAGCGCCTTCGAGATCTGAGGATCCCACTGCGCCCGAACCTTCAGCCCCTCCAGCTGCCCAAACTGAGACGTAAACAGCTCCGCCTTGATGCTCGTCCGCAGCCAGTCATTCGCCGCCGCAAGATCCGCATCCGTGTAGTCGATACTGTTCGCCTTTAGGAACTCCTTGAACTGCCCCAGCAGCGCATCATCGACCACAAAGTCTTTTCCAATTGTCCGGTTCGCCAAGTAGTGCTTCGAAAAATTGAGGAACGCAGAGTGCTGCGCCAGCGAGTCCTCAAACGGCGTCGACTTGAAGTTCTCAATCTTCTCGTCCGGCGTAATCCCGCCGCCGCCGTACACCGTCCGTCCAGAATCCGTCAGCTTTACCTCGCGGTTCGCCGCATCCTTCGGTTCCTTTTTGTTATCCCGCACATAATAGTAGTCATACAGCGACACATTCGAGTAATTCCGCTGAATCAGCCGGCCCGAAGGGGTGTAGTAGTGGTACGTCGTCAGCGCCAGCCCCGTATCCTCGGTGATCTGAAACACCGTCTGCACCAGGCCCTTGCCAAACGTCGTCTCGCCAACGATCAGCGCACGATCGTGATCCTGCAGCGCCCCCGAAACAATCTCCGCCGCCGACGCGGTATTCCGATTCACCAGCACCACAATCGGAAACTTTCCGGTTGACCCATGCGCCGCCCGGTACACCTGGTCCGGAAACGCCCGTCCCCGCTGCGACACCACAATCTGTCCCTTGCTCAGAAACTTGTCCGAAACATTCACCGCCTCATTCAACAACCCACCCGGATTCGCCCGCAAGTCGAGTACCAAACCATGCAGATCGCCCACCTTCTCAAATCGGTCGATCGCATCCGCCGTCTCTCGGCTTGTCGTCTCCATAAAGTTGGTAATGTGCATATACCCAATGCCCGGCCGGATCAAAAACGCCAGATCCACAGAAGGCCGCGATACCTCATCGCGCACCAGATCAAACACCAGCGGTTTGGCCGCCCCCTCACGGGCCATCGTCACCGAAACATGCGTCCCGCGAGGCCCTTTCAGAAGGGCCGCCACCGCCGCAGAATCCATCCCCTCCGTCGTTTTGCCATCGATCGAAACAATCACATCGCCCGGCCGGATCCCCGCCCGAAACGACGGCGTCCCCTCAAACGGCGCCAAAACCACAATCTTCAACGCACCGTTCTTGTCCGGCTGCGGCTGAATCTGCATCCCGACGCCGTAGTACCTTCCGTGCTGATCCTCGCGCATCTGCGCAAACGCCTTTGGATCATAGAAGTTCGAGTGCGGGTCCAACACGTGGAGCATCGCCGGAATCGCACCGTCGTAGATCGCCTTATCCGCCTTCTCCGGATTTAGCTTCTCCGCATAATTCTGCTCCACAATCGAGTACACGCCGGTAAAGTCATGGAGTGAATCCCGCAGCGTCGATTCGTCCGTCGCCGATTGCGCCGCAACCTTCTGGCTGATCACCGACCCAACAACACCGCAAGTCCCAAGAAATACGGTGACCGAAAAGAGAGCGCGACGGGTTCTAGGTGCCATGGAGATAAAATGTCCTCAGGAGAGACGGATGCCCTCAGCGACTCTGAGCAATCCACTCTTGCTTACTTTGGACGGAGTATAGCACCCGTTTGTGAGCGCGATCCTCCCTCAAAGGTGCCAGATGGATCGCACTAAAGGTGCCAAGTAGACCCACAAATGCCGCCACGCAGCTCGCGTTTAGAATGAAGGCGTCGCCTACCGGCAAGCCCCGGACTGAAGTCTAAGCCGACAGCGCAACCGCCCGGACAACATCAAGGCCGGCCAAGAGGATAAAGATCAGAGTGACCATGCGTCCAAATTCGTCTCCGACATCCCCCGCTCCAATCCTCAGATCCCGCACCCTTCGCTCAGCCCTCGCCGCTGCTACCCTGTGGTCGGCCGCCCTCGCCGGCGTCGGCGCCCTCGCCCAAACTCCCCAGGCCCCCCGATACCAGAGCCCCTTCACCACTGCGCCCGCCCCTGCACCCCTCCCAACACCAACCCCCATCACCGCAAACGGCACCGTAGTTGAAGACGTCATCGCCCGGGTCAACGATCAGATCATCAATCGCAGCGACCTCGAGCGCAGCCAGCAGCAGCTTCAGGCCGAGCTCCAGCAGCAAAACGCACCTCCCGCTGAGCGCGAACAGCGCGAAAAAGATCTCCTCCGCGACATGGTCGACCAGCAGCTCCTCATCAGCCGCGGAAAAGAACTCGGCCTCAACGCCGACGCCGAAGTCATCCGGCGCCTCGATGAGATCCGCAAACAAAACAACCTCCCCGATCTCGACGCCCTCGAAAAGGCAGCCCGCCAGCAGGGCGTCAGCTTCGAAGACTTCAAAGCCCAGATCCGCAACCAGATCCTCACCCAGGAGGTCGTCCGCGACGAAGTCGGCCGCCGCCTGCAGATGAATCAGGCCCAGGAACAGAGCTTTTACGACGCTCACAAATCCGAGTTCGAACAGCCCGAACAGGTCCGCCTCAGCGAAATCCTCATCCCCACCCCGGCCGACGCCTCGGAAGCCGCCATCGCCCAGGCCCAAAAAAAAGCCGATGAAGTCGCCGCAAAGGTGAAGTCCGGAACCGCCTTCGACGCTCTCGCCAAACAATACTCCGGTGGCCCCACCGCGGCGCAGGGCGGCGACCTCGGCCTCTTCAAGCGCGGTGCCCTCGCAAAGGTCCTCGAAGACCA
Organism: Acidobacteriaceae bacterium; assembly: GCA_965277145.1. Lineage (GTDB taxonomy): Bacteria > Acidobacteriota > Terriglobia > Terriglobales > Acidobacteriaceae > Edaphobacter. Next base: position 2,645,726 of record OZ255717.1, on the reverse strand, counting down.
GACCTTCGCCCTCCCATCAGGCGAATCGACCGCCCCCATCCGCACCCGCCAGGGCTTCGTCATCCTCAAAGTCACCGCCCACCAGCAGGCGGGCGTCCCTCCCCTCAAAGAAATCGAGCCGCAGATCCAGGAGGCCATGTACCTCCAGCAGCTCCAGCCCGCCCTCCGCGCCTACCTCACCAAACTCCGCGAAGATGCCTACATCGACATCAAGCCCGGCTTTGTCGATACCGGCAGTAGCGCGAAGCAAACGAAGCCCGTCTTCACCGCCTACGCCCCACCCGTCCCAAAGAAAAAGACCCCGCAGCAAAAGGCACGCTTCGACCGCGGCACCCGCTTCTCGACCGCAAACTCCGCCCACCCCGTAACCGCCCCGCTCGCCGCGTCCATTCCAGCGGCCGCCACCCCCCCGCCTGCAACCGCCGAGTCCCAAGTCTCCAGTCCGACTGACTCCAGCCAAACCTCACCGACCCCGTCCGCGGCCGTCACAGACACCTCCACCTCGGCCGTCGCGGAAGCCGCACCTCCGCCCTCTTCCGGCAAAACTCGCCTCATCGCAAAGAACGATAAACCCCGCAAAATCAAGCGCGAAAAAATCCGCTACGGCCAGGCCCCACGGAATTCGCTCCCCTCCGGATCTGCAGACGAAACCGTCGGTACCGACCGTGGGCCCGGCACCCAATCCGCCGCTCTAGCCGCACTCCCCGCCAACTCGACCGCCCCCGGCACCGCCTTCGCACCCACCGGCACCACGACGGAGATCTCCGCCACCTCCGACCCCGATCCGCTCGCCCCCAAGGCCCCCGTCACCGGCAAAACCCGCTTCAGCGCCCGCGAACCGACGATCAAAGCCGAAAAAGTCCAGAAGAAACAGACCAAAGTGATCGAAAAGGCCGCCGCAACCCCCGCCGGGCCCAGTCCCACCGAAAAAGCCTCCTTGCAAACGCAGTCGGCCCCCCTCGGCCTGAACGGAGACACGACCAAGCACCCCAAAAAACATCGCGCAAAAGGCGCCCCGAAAGAACGCCTCCAGGATAAAAAGGAAACCCCCGCCGAAACCCCCGTCATCTCGCCCACCGTCAATCCCGCCCTCGGAGCCAGCCCCGCCGGAACCACGCCATCCGCCCCCACCGCCGACCGCACCACTCTCCCTCCCGTCACCGCCCCCGCCCCCGGAGCCCCCCCGGGAGGTCAGCCCCTCCCTCCCACCGGCGATCCATCCACAACGCCCAACGGCACCTCCGCCCCACCCTCCATCTAGCTTGCTCCAGCCCACGCAAGGGGCGCTGGCTTTCTCGTCCATCTTTCAGCACCGCCCCGAGAGGAGACATGAAGGACTTCTTCATCGCCGACGCCGTTCGCTTCGAAAATGCCGTCGTCACCTCGTTCTTTTGTCTCTCCTCCGTCCAGGTGCGTGACCGCAAAGGCGCCCCCGGCCAGTACCTCGCCCTCGTCCTCGCCGATAAAACCGGCACGCTCGAAGCCCGCATGTGGGAAGAGTTCGCCGACTCCATCTCCACCTGCAGCGAGGGCTGCTACGTCAAGGTGCAGGGCCAGATCTCGAAGTACCAGGGCAAGTTCCAGATCACCCTCCAGAAACTCCGCCACGCCTCCCACACCGAAGTCGACCCCGCCGACTACATGCCCGCCACCCGCTTCAACGTGGACGAAATGTGGTCCGAACTGCAGGGCTACGTCGCACAATTCACCAACCCTGACCTACGGCGCCTCGTCCTCAGCTTCCTCGACGACCCCGAAATCGGCCCGAGCTTCCGCGCAGCCCCCGCCGCCAAACGCCTCCACCACGCCTGGCTCGGCGGCCTCCTCGAACACGTCCTCACCCTCGTCCGCGTCTGTCTCGCCATAGCTCCCCTCTACCCCGAAGTCGACCCCGACCTCCTCGTCACCGGAGCCATCCTCCACGACATCGGCAAGGTCCGCGAACTCACCTGGAAGTCCGCCTTCAACTACACCCTCGAAGGCCAGGTCATCGGTCACATCTCCATCGCCCAGCGCATGCTCGCCGACAAAATCCGCGACCTCAGCCCCTTCCCTGAGCGCCTCCGCATCCTCGTCGAACACATGATCCTCAGCCATCACGGTCGATACGAGTTTGGCAGCCCCAAACTTCCCATGACCCCGGAAGCCATCCTCCTCCACGCCCTCGACGACCTCGAAGCCAAAATGCAAGCCGTCCGCAACGAGTTCGCCGCCGCCGCCGCAAACGGCCGCCTCCCCGGCGAAGTCACCGACTGGGTCCGCGGCATGGAACGCTCCCTCCTGAACTCCCAGGAGTATCTCCGCACCGGCGCCATCCCCCCACCCTCGACCCCCAAGCCCGCCCAGGCCGAAACTCCGGCCGATCCCTTCGACCCCGTCTCTCCCGCCTAACTCATGGCCGGCACGGCCTCCGGTACCCCCGCCGGTGCCTCCATCAGCTCCACCACCCGCTCATACAGCCGGTTCCGCGTTTCCAAACGGCTCCCCGCGCGCGTCACGTACCGCACCACAACATCCACGCCCGCCGCCGCCGGACGCATGTTCACCGCGGGCGTCGCCGAAAACTGGCTCAAACCGTTCGGCATCGTCACCCGCTTCCACTCCGCCTCCGCCTGCGCCGCGTCTCCTGCGGTCTCCTGTACCACCGCCTCATGAATCCGGTCGATCAGCGCAAACCTCTCCGGACCTGACGGAACATTCACCTTGATCTCGTCCCACATCCACTGCCCGTCGGTCGAAAAGTTGAAATACTGCCCCCGAATCGCGTAGCTGTTCAGAAACGTAACGCGCCGCCCCGTCGGATGCCCGTTCGCCGTCCAATTCCCCGTCTCCAACAAAGCCGTCCGGAACAGCCCCACCTCCATCACCTCGCCGCCCACACCATTGATCTCCACCCAGTCGCACGGCCGCACACCCTTCTTTCCCATTAGGACAAACCACCCAAAAAACGCCAGGATGAAATCCTGAAACACCACCGTCAGCCCTGCCGTCGCTAGCCCCAGGATCGTTGGCGTCTGCTTGGGCACCCCAAACATCACAAACAGCACCAGCACCAGCGCGAAAATCTCCGTAAAAAGATCAGAGATCGTCCCCAACGTTTGCTCCTGCCGCCGGTCGCGCGTAAACCGGCTCAGCCCTGACCGCAAGACCCAGTTCAAAAACACCGTCAGGAGCACGATCCCCGCAATGGTGGCCACCGACTGCGCGATCAGATGCAACACAATCCTGTGCTGGAGCGCCACCTGCGTCCGCCACCGCCCATACACCGTCGCTAGCTGCGTCTCCGTCTGAATCCGGTCGTCCAGAATGCTCAGGATCTTGCGCCGCGCACCCATCGCCTCAAGCGCCCGAACCCGCTCCGTCCCCGTTGCCGTCCCCGCACCTCCGTTGCCCCGCGCACCTCCGCCTTCTGCGGCATTGGCCACCGCCTCCATTTTGTTGTGCTTCGCCGTCAGAGCCGCCACATCGACACGCGCACTCTCCGCCGCCTGCGCGATCAACCTGTCCCGGCTGCGCTGACTGAACCAGGCGTTCACCCGCCCATACAAGGTCCCGTACCGCGCCGCCGTCAGCACCGCAATCTGCGCGCCACCCCCTCCGCCGGCATCGAACTGCTTCATCGCCGCCTCGTGCGCCGTCAACTCCGCCTGAATCTTCCCGCGCTTGTCCCCGCTCTCCCGAGCCAGATCCTCCACCGCGTCCGCCAACTCGTCGTTGTCCAGCCCCAGCTGCGCCTTGGCCACATCCAGGTCCGTCCCATCAACCCCGGCCCCAGCCCCCGCCGTACCAGCCCCGGCATCAGCCCCAGCCTTACCTTCGCCCTTGCCCTTAGCCTCCGTCGAAAGCGCGTCCAACCGCGCCTGATCCTCCTTCACCGTCTCATTCAGAACCTCCACCCTCTGCTGCAGCGCCAAAGCCTCGCCCGAGAGCGTCCGCGTCTCCGCATTCGCCTCCCGCAACGCCATCGCAAACGCCTGATCTACCTCGTGGTCCGCCAGCCGCTCCGCATCCTGCGCAAACTCTCGCTCCTCCGCCGTCACCGCCAACGGAGCCAGCGAAGCCGCCGTCTGCCAGGGCCTCTGATCCACCAAATTGCCGCTGCTCTGTCCGCCCGCCTGCGCCTTTAGGAACGAAAGCTGCTCCATAGCCCCACGCGTCAGAAACAGGAAAACAAAACAAGCCACGAGCACGGTGGAGGCGCCCATCGCCAGCACACGTCGAACGTCCTTCATGCCTCCATCTCCTCCCTTCCAACTCTCACGAGCCACCACGCTCAACCCTCTTCTGATGCATATACAAGACAAGCCACCCTCGAGCCTAAAGCACAAACCACCATCCCTTCCTCCCACCTTTGTCCATCACCATCCCCCGGTTGTTACAATCTCCTCTGCGGCCCAGGCGACAGGACCCCAGTCCGTCCCGCCCGCAAAAACGCTCCGGCACCCCCAGAGCCCAAAAGAGGACAATGCTCCGATTCTCCACCGCCGGCGAGAGCCACGGCGAAAGTCTGGTCGCCCTCATCAGCGGCCTGCCCGCCGGCATCCCCGTCGACCAAACCTTTCTCGACCACGAACTCTGGCGCCGCCAGCAAGGCTACGGCCGCGGCGGCCGCATGCGCATCGAGCAGGACACCGCACACATCCTCTCCGGCGTCCGCCACGGCCACACCATCGGCTCCCCGGTCAGCATGATCCTCGCCAACCGTGACTGGAAAAACTGGGAAGACATCCTCCCTGTCAGCGCCGGCGACCCCTCCAAACACAAGTCCGTCTCCAGCCCCCGCCCCGGCCACGCCGACCTCGCCGGCGCCCTCAAATACAACTTCCCCGACGCCCGGTACATCCTCGAACGAGCCTCCGCCCGCGAAAGCGCCGCCCGCGTCGCCTGTGGCGCCCTCGCTAAAATGCTCCTCCGCCAACTCGGCATCGAGGTCGCGAGCCACGTCGTCCGCGTCGGCGAGGCCGAGCTCGACCGCCCCGCCCTCTGGCCCGAAATCGCCGCCCTCGCCCAAAAATCCCCCATCCTCCTCAACTGCGTCGACCCGGGAAGCGAAGCCCGCATGAAGTCCGAAGTCGACACCGCCCTCCGCACCGGAGACACCGTCGGCGGCGTCTTCGAGGTCGTCGTCCACAACCTCCCCCCTGGCATCGGAACCCACGTCAACTGGGACGAGCGCCTCGACGGCCTCCTCGCCCAGGCCGTCATGAGCCTCCAGGCCGTCAAAGCCGTCGAACTCGGTCGCGGCGTCACCTCCGCCCGCTCCCTCGGCTCCGCCGTCCACGACAGCATCACCTACACCCCCGACCCAGGCGTAAGCAACCCAGACCCAGACGCAAGCAACCCAGACCCAGCCGCAAACACCACCCCCGAAACCACCCCCCGTCACACCCGCTTCACTCGCACTCAAAACAACGCCGGCGGCATCGAAGGCGGCATCTCCAACGGCGAAGACCTCATCGTCCGCGGCTACCTCAAACCCATCTCCACCCTCCGCCGCCCGCTCCCAAGCGTCGACCTCAACACCCGCGAGCCCGTCAAAGCCGCCTACGAGCGCTCCGACGTCTGCGTCGTCCCCGCCGCCGGTGTAGCCGCCGAAGCCATGGTCGCCCTCACCGTCAGCCGCCTCGTCCTCGAGAAATTCGGCGGCGACTCCCTCCACGAGCTCCACAGAAACTTCCACGGTTACCTGGAACAGATCAAAACCTACTAATCAGAGGAGAGAGCAGGGAACCGTGGCCAAAAAACGCTCCAACAAAATCCACGAGGTCGTCAAATACCCCGACCCCGTCCTCGCCCGCCGCGGCGAACCCGTCACCAATTTCGGCCCCGATCTCAAATCCCTCGTCGACGAAATGTTCGAATCCATGTACGCCGCCCAGGGCATCGGCCTCGCCGCCCCCCAGATCAGCATCTCCCAACGCATCACCGTCATCGACGTCAGCTTCCAGAAGAACCCCGAGGAAAAACTAGCCCTCATCAACCCCGAAATCATCCTCCGCGAAGGCAAACAGGTCGAGGAAGAAGGCTGCCTCTCGCTCCCCGACATCCGCGAAAAAGTCCAGCGCGCCGCCCGCGTCAAAGTCCGCGCCCAAAACGTCTCCGGCGAGTGGTTCGAAGTCGAAGGCGAGGAACTCCTCGCACGCGCCCTCCAGCACGAGATCGATCACCTCGATGGCATCCTCTTCATCGACCGTCTCAGCCGCCTTAAACGCGACCTCGTCCTCCGCCGCATCCGCAAACTCCAGAAAAACGGCGAGTGGTAGCCCGTGAAACTAGTCTTCTGCGGAACCCCCGCCTTCGCCGTCCCTACCCTCCAGGCCATCCTCGCCGCCGGCCACGAGGTCGCGCTCGTCCTTTCCCAGCCCGACCGCGCCGCCGGTCGCGGCCTCGATCTCCAGATCCCTCCCGTCAAACGCCTCGCCCTCGATCACAACCTCCCCCTCCTCCAGCCCGAACGCATCAAAAACAACCCCGAACTCCGCGCCCGGCTCGAACACATCCAACCCGACGCAGTCGTCGTCGTCGCCTACGGCCGCATCATCCCCCCCTGGATGCTCACCCTCCCCCCGCTCGGCAACATCAACCTCCACGGCTCGCTCCTCCCCAAATACCGCGGCGCCGCCCCCGTCCAGTGGGCCGTCGCCCACGGCGAAACCGTCACCGGCCTCACCACCATGCGCCTCGACGCCGGCCTCGACACCGGCGACATGCTCCTCGCCACCTCCGTCCCCATCGGCGAAGAACAAATGGCCGTCGACGTCCTCGACATCCTCGCCGAAGTCGGCGCCCCACTTATGCTCAGAACCCTGGACGGCCTCAGTAGCGGCACCCTCACCCCCATCCCGCAAGACCACACCCTCGCCACCCTCGTCCCCATCCTCACCCGCGAAGACGGCTTGATCCTCTGGTCCCGCTCTGCCCGCGAAATCCACAACCGCTGGCGCGCCTTCTATCCCTGGCCCGGCGCCCACACTACCTGGCGCGGCAAAAAGCTTCTCCTCCACGACCTCAGCCTCACCAACCTCCCCGGCCCTCCAGCCGAACCCACCCCCGGAACCCTTCTCGTCCAGGCAGACCGCCTCTTCGCCACCGCTGGCAGCAGCACCCTCCTCGAAATCCGCGAACTCCAGATCGAAGGGAAACGCCGCATCACCGCCGCCCAGTTCCTCCACGGCCACCAGCCAAAATCCGGCGAGCTCCTCGGCCAATAGCCCCCCATGTCCCCGAAGCCCCCCATCCGCCGCAGCCCCAAGGCCCGTAAGCCATCCTCTCCCACACCCAAACCCACCGCTCCTCGCAAGATCTCACCCGCCCGCCGCGCCGCCGTCCAGATCCTCCTCGAAGTCAGCGCCGGCCGCGCTCACAGCGACAACCTCCTCCACGCGCCGGCCCTCGCCAATCTCAGCCCCGCCGACCAGCACCTCACCACCACCCTCGTCATGGGCGTCCTCCGCTGGCAGATCGCGCTCGACGCCCAGATCCGCCCGCTCCTCACCCGCCCCGACCAGAAACTCCCCGAAGTCGTCTCCATCGCTCTCCGCCTCGGCCTCTTCCAACTCCTCCACCTCAGCCGCATCCCACCTCACGCCGCCCTCAGCGAAAGCGTCGAAATCTGCCGCGCCGCCAGCCACGAGTACGCCGGGAGCATGGTCAACGCCGTCCTTCGCAAGCTCTCAGCCGCCCCCTCTAAACCTCCCTCCCTCCCCCTCTACGAGTCCACCGCCAGCTTCGCCCAGCGTCTCTCTCACCCCCTCTGGCTGGTCAACCGCTGGGTCAAACACTTCGGCCGCGCCGCCGCCCTCAGCATCTGCGCCGCCGACCAGAACGAGCCCACCCCTGGCAACTTCTTCCTCGCCAAACCCCAGAGCCCACCTCTAATACCACAAACCTCCGCCAGCCCAGACGTCTCAGCCCTCGAAGCCTCCCCAGAACGATCCGACCCCTTCGACTCGTCCGACGCAGAACTCGCCCAGCCAATCCCTCCCGACACCATGCCCGTCATGGACGACGGCTCCCGCCTCGTCGCCGAACTCGCCGCCGCCGCCCTCCCCCCAACCCCCAACCGCCTCCCACGCGTCTGGGACTGCTGCGCCGCACCCGGCGGCAAAACCCTCGTCCTCGCCCGCCGCCTTCCCATCGCCGACCTCCTCGCCACCGACATCAGCCCCCGCCGCCTTGCGCTCACCAAAACCCGCCTCGACCAAGCCAACCTCCCCAATCCCATCCGCACCCTGGCCACCGGCGCCGCCGCCCTCCCCACAACCGAGGCTCCCTTCGACCTCATCCTCGCCGATGTCCCCTGCTCCGGCACCGGAACCCTCAGCCGCAACCCCGAAATCCGCCTCCGCCTCCAGCCCGAAGACCTCCTCCGCCAGGCCGCCCGCCAACGCGAGATCCTCACCTCCGCCCTCCAGCACCTCGCCCCCGGTGGCCGCCTCGTCTACTCCACCTGCTCCCTCGAACCCGAAGAGTGCGAGCAAATCATCAGCTCCATCCCCGGCCTCCAGCCACTCTCCGTCCCCCCCTTCCTCGAAGAACTCCGCACAGCCGGCATCCTCAACCCGCAGCTCGACCTCGCCACCCTCACCCGCGACGGAGCCCTCCGCACCCTCCCCGGCATCCACCCCTGCGACGGCTTCTACGCCACAATCCTCGAACGCACATAGTGTAGGCCAGGAAAGCCTAATTAGGCCGTTTGCCCTTTTAGCAAGACGGGCTTTCAGGGAGATGTTGCGGGCTCTATTTCGACGAGGTCTTGTCTCAATTTCAAAGAGACCGACGAGTCTTTAGGTGGGGTGGATTCGATGAACTCTTAGGTGGACATGGATTGTCTGTGGAAGTGTTTGACCCAGCCGACGACGTCGATGACGGCTTGGACAGGGGTTCCGGGGACGATGCCGTGGCCGAGGTTGAAGATGTGTCCGGGACGGTTGTTGGCTAGGGCGAGGATCTGTTCGGTGCGGGCCTGGAGGAGGTGTGATGGTGCGAAGAGGGTGATGGGGTCGAGGTTTCCCTGGACGGCGCAGCCGGGGCCGACGGCGGCCCAGCCCTGGTCGAGGGGGATGCGCCAGTCGAGGCCGATGACGTCGGCGCCGGTTTCGCGGAGGGTGGGGAGCAGTGAGGCGGTGTCGACGCCGAAGAGGATGACGGGGACGCCGAGGGCCTGGATGCGATGGACGAGTTCGGTGGTGGGGCCGAGGCAGAATTGGGTGTAGTCGGTGGGGGAGAGGGCTCCGGCCCAGCTGTCGAAGATCTGGATGACGTCGGCGCCGGCCTCGACCTGTTGCCGGGCGTAGAGGCTGAGGACGGTGACGAGCTTCTCCATGAGGAGGGGCCAGGCTGGGCTGGTTTCCTCGTTTCCTCGATGTTCGTGGGCAGGTGGTGTGTTGGCGGGGGCGCCGGACGCGTACATCAGCTTTTTGGTTTCGATGTAGTTGCGGGAGGAGCCGCCTTCGATCATGTAGGAGGCGAGGGTAAAGGGGGCTCCGCAGAAGCCGATGATGCCGAGCTGGTCGCCATCGGGGCGGGGTGGGCTGAAGTGGCGGGCGACGGTTTCGATGGCTCGGGAGACGTAGAGGAGGTCGTCGGCGCGGTCGGTTCGGAGGGCTTGGACCTGCTCCAGGGTGCGGATGGGGGTGTGGACGACGGGGCCTTCGCCCGCAATGAATTCGAAGTCGAGGCCCATGGGGGTGAAGGGGAGGAGGAGGTCGGCAAAGATGATGGCGGCGTCGACGCCGAGCCGTTCGGCGGCGGTGATAGTGACCTCGGCGGCAATAGAGGGGGTGCGGCAGATTTCGAGCAGCGAGTGGTGTTGGCGGACGGCCATGTACTCGGGCATGTAGCGACCGGCCTGGCGCAGGAACCAGACGGGGGTCTGGTCCGTGGGGAGGCGGAGGCAGGCGCGGACGAAGCGGCTCTGGGTCGTGGGTGGGGCGATGGTTTGGGCTTGTATCAGGGTTTGGTGCAAGAGACCTCTTTTGCGACGACGGCGAAGCAAGGGTGACGGGGAGGCGCTCTAGGCGGGGTCTGGATCGTAGGTTTCGATGCGGAAGGTGTACTCCTCGATGACGGGGTTGGTGAGGACCTCGCGGGCGATGCGGTCGACTTCGGCGCGGGCGGCTCCGACTTCGAGGCCTTCTTCAAGGGTGAGGAGGAAGTATTTGCCTTGCCGGACGTCGCGGATGCCGCTGTAGCTCATGCGACGGAGGGCGTCGGCGACGGTTTTGCCCTGGGCATCGAGGACGGTGGTCTTCAGGGTGACATAGACATGGGCCTTCATCGTGTCCGATTATAGATGTGCGGCTTTTACCCTTCTGCCACGTCGAGAGTCCCTCCCCCTGGAAGCTTGCAACGTTGCCGCTTTCAGGGTTTCTCGCGGGTTATTGCTATCTCCTAAAAAGATGTACCCGCGCGAGCGAGAAAAGACTGAGAACTTATGACGAATTACCTGGAACTGCCGGTTGGACCGAAGTCGCCGGAGGTGATCAATGCGGTGATCGAGATTCCGCATGAAGGGATCAACAAGTACGAGTATGACAAGGAGCTGCATGTGTTTCGGCTGGATCGGAACCTGTATTCGCCGGTGCACTATCCGGGGGATTACGGGTTTGTGCCGAGCACGCTGGGCGACGATGGCGACCCCTTGGACGTCCTGGTGCTGGTGGATGCGCCGAGTTTTCCGGGGTGTGTGATGGAGGTGCGGCCGATCGGTTTGCTGGAGATGCTGGACCAGGGGCTGGGGGACGAGAAGGTGCTGTGCGTGGGCAAGGGCAATCCGCGGTACAAGGACGTGTGGAATTTTTCGGAGATTTATCCCCATATGCTGCGGGAGATTACGCACTTTTTCGCGATCTATAAGGATCTGGAGGGCAAGCGGGTGGAGGTGAAGGGGTGGCGCGATGCTGCGTTTGCGCGCGAAAAGGTGGTGGAGGCACAGCAGAGATTTATTGACAAAAAGGCTGAGAACGCGATTCCAGGGCTGGGGCAGTAGGCCGTAGACAGTAGGGAACAGGGAACAGCAGGCAGGCGATAGGGCAGGAGCGGGAACAGCAGGCAGGCGATAGGGCAGGAGCGGGAACAGTAGGCAGGGCAGGAACAGGAGCTTGCCTGCTCCCTGCTTTATTTTTTCTGTTCCCTACTCCCTGTTCCCTGTTCCCTGCTTGGGCCTTTTGATGTGGCGATGTAGAGGATGGGGCCTCCCGCGGCGATCAGGAGGCCGAAGAGGAGTGCAGGGAGGCGGCCGACGTGCTCGAGGCGTGCGGCGTAGAGGGCCCAGGCGATGAGGAGGGTGGGGCCGATAGCGGTGAGGGCGGCGATCGGGAGGCCGCCGGGGATCTGGAAGGGGCGCGGGAGTTGGGGCTCGCGTCGGCGGAGGACGAGGAGGGCGACGAACTCGAGGAGGAGGGAGGCGCCGTAGAGGACGAGGTCGAGGGTGATGAGGCGCTCGAACGGGAGGCTGAGGGCGAGTGCCCAGCAGAGGCTGAGGGCGAGGACGCTGACCCAGGGGACGCCGCGGCGGGTGAGGCGGGCGAAGGCGGATGGAAGCAGGCGGTCCGCGGCGAGGGCGGCGGGCAAGCGCGAGTAGGAGAGGACAAGGGCGTTGTAGGTGCCGAAGCCGACAATGGCTCCGGCGAGGACGACCGAGAGGGCGAGGATGGGGCCGCCGAGGTGGCGGGCGGCGTCGACCCAGGCGCCGGTCGAGAAGGTTTGGCTGGGGATGCCGGCGGCCCAGACGGCGAGCAGAGGAAGGGTGTAGACGGCGGTGACGGTGAGGGTGGCGCCGAGCATAGCGCGCGGATAGGTGTGCTGTGGGCGGCTGACCTCGCCGGCGATGGTGGAGGCGTTGTCCCAGCCCATGTAGTTCCAGAGTGTGACGAGGAGGGCGGCGGAGAGGTCGAGGTGCGGGGGTGCGGCGCCGGTGGCGGGGGTGAAGGTACGCGTGGTTGCGAGGCGAGAGAGGACGATGGCGATGAGGACGGCGAAGGGAGCGAGGGAGAGGGCGGCGAGGCGAACGGAGCCGTTGCCGACGGAGACGGCTCCGCGGAGGTTCCAGAGGGCGGCGACGATGACGATGAGGAGTTTGAGGCTGAGGGCGCGGTGGCCGACGTTGAGGCTGGGGATGATGCGGGCGAGGTAGAGGGCGAAGAGGGTGGGGTAGAGCGCCATGTCGAAGACCGAAGCAGCGAGCGAGAGCCAGGCTTCCTGGAATCCCCAGAAGGGGCCGAGGGCGCGGCGGACCCACTGGTAGAAGCCGCCTTCAGAGGGCAGGGCCGCCGCGAGTTCGCCGACCATGAGGGCAGTGGGGAGGCTCCAAAACATAGGGACCAGCAAGACAAGGACGAGCGCGCGGATATAGCCGACGCCGCCGAGGACGTCCTCGAGACCGTACGGTCCGCCTGAGACCATGAAGTAGGTGGCGGCAATGAGGGGCAGGAGACGCATTTTGCCCGCGGGCGGGGTCTGGGAGATGGCGGCCTCTGCTGATGCGGCAATTCGGGTGCGGACGGGTGTTAGGGACAAATCTACCTGAAGAGCACGGGCCGGGTGAGAGGGAGGCGCTATAATGGCCGAAGTCGCGCCGCATGGTGCGGAGAGTTGGCCGAGTGGCTGAAGGCGGCGGTTTGCTAAACCGTTATAGGACCAAAAGTTCTATCGGGGGTTCGAATCCCCCACTCTCCGCCAGTATGTTCACGCCGGGACACAAACGAATTTAGAGATGAGAACGGACCTCAGCGATCGCTGGGGTCTTGTTGTGTGCTGGGCTGCTTCCGATTGCGAAAATGGGGGCACCCAGTGACAAGCGCTGCTCCATCCGTACCAGAATGGGACTGTACGGTGGTGGTTTCCCAGGGCCTGTTGTGCTCGGTCTGCCCAAGGACCTGCCGATCACCGAGCGTCTGAACCTCCGGTTGAATCCACGTCCCGAACCACACCAACTTGCCGCGCCGGCGACCCAGATCGACAACACGGCAACCTTTGGGCAGCTTACCGCTCCGACGGTGGCAGAAAACGCCGACAACCGCACGGGTCAGGTCGCTTTGCGGCTGGAGTTCTAGGCGGCGGGGCTGCTGGAACGAGGCGAAAAGAGCCCTCTCTTTGGAGAGGGCTCTTTTTTGCGTGTTGACGGCGATGAAGCGGCAGATAGGGTGCAGTGGAAACGAAGATTCAGGCGGTGTATCTGAGGGTGGGAGCAAGGAGATCGGTTGTGGTCTGCAACAGGGCTGCGATGGCTTTCGCGACGCCCGGCGAGAGCTGTCTAAGTTCCGGGGTTAGCTGGCCTGATGCCGGCGCGACAGCACCGGTAATCTCCATGGAGCCGCCGAGGGCGTCATCGGCGCGGACAGTCGAGCCGCTTGCAGTCGAAGTCAGGTTCGGTGCGAGGTTTGGTACGCCGGTCTGGACCGCTCTTTGGCCGTTGATTTGTTCGGCTAATCGGCGAGCCACGGGACTTGCTTCCACTTGTGCGAGATCGTTTGGACCGTAGATCCCGATGAGCGTGGCGACATCGGCCGGGGCCAGAGAGACGGTTGCGCTGATGTTCGAGAGATCGGCTTCGGCATCGTCCGCGGTGCTGACGGGGACAGTTCGGGGCGAGGTTGGGGACCCAAACTGGGCTGCGATCTGGGATGCGGTAGAGAAGCTCCAGATGCTGGGGGAAGCGGGTGAGAATGCGGTGCCGACGATCATAGCGATCCTCCTGAAACTGCGTACTGATGAGGTTGCCAGAGAGCATTAGGTCTCTTCAATGCAACGGAAGTTGTAGGCCGGGGAGGCATGGGGCCCGGCTGGGTAAGCTGGAGGACGATTCGGGCTTTGCCGGCGCTGACGTTTTGGGGTTGGTCTGGAGTGGATTAAAAAGAGGTTCTGGACTGGATTCGGGGCGCACGACCGTCACCAGCCTTTCCCGCGCAATGCGCATCACATCAACCTGTCGAATACACCCTGACGAAGGCGGTCTAGTGAAGAAAGCCGGAAGCGCGACTGATCCTCTTTGGTACAAGGACGCGATCATCTACGAGATTCACGTTCGCGCTTTTATGGACGCGAACAACGATGGCATCGGCGACTTCGCCGGGTTGATGTCCAAGCTGGACTACTTGCAGGAACTCGGCGTGACCTGCTTGTGGCTCCTGCCATTTTTTCCGTCGCCCTTGCGCGATGACGGCTACGACATAGCGAACTACACCGACGTGAATCCCTCGTATGGCAGCGTTGACGATTTCAAGCAGTTTCTCGACGCTGCCCACCAGCGCGGGATGCAGGTGATGATCGAGCTGGTGATCAACCACACATCGGACCAGCACCCGTGGTTTCAGGCGGCTCGGCTGGCGCCGCCGGGGTCGCCTGAACGCGACATGTATGTGTGGTCCGATACGGACAAGCTCTACTCGGGCGTGCGCATTATTTTTACCGACACGGAGAAGTCGAACTGGACGTGGGACGACCAGGCGAAGGCGTTCTACTGGCATCGTTTCTTTTCGCATCAGCCTGACCTGAACTTCGACAATCCCCGGGTGATGGAAGAGGTGATCACAGCGATGCGTTTCTGGCTGGACATGGGGGTGGACGCCCTTCGGCTGGACGCGATTCCCTACCTGGTGGAGCGCGACGGGACCAGCTGCGAGAATGTGCCAGAGACGCACGTCAAGATCAAGGAGATCCGCAAGGTTATCGACGCGGAGTATGAGAATCGGCTGGTTTTGGCGGAAGCGAACATGTGGCCGGCGGACGTTCGACCCTACTTCGGGGACGCGGACGAGTGCCACATGGCGTTTCACTTTCCCTTGATGCCGCGGATTTACATGGCGTTGCGGCAGGAGGATCGGCTGCCGATCACCGACATCATGGCGCAGACGCCGGACATTCCCGAGACGTGCCAGTGGGGTCTGTTTTTGCGCAACCATGACGAGTTGACGCTGGAGATGGTGACGGACGACGAGCGCGACTACATGAATCTGGCGTATGCGGCCGACACGCGGATGCGCATCAACGTGGGTATTCGTCGCCGTCTGGCTCCCTTGGTGGACAACAGCCGCCGCCGGATCGAGCTGTTGAACTCGCTTCTGCTGTCGTTTCCTGGAACGCCGATTATGTACTACGGCGACGAGATTGGGATGGGGGACAACATTTACCTGGGCGACCGCAACGGTGTGCGGACGCCGATGCAGTGGAACCCGGACCGGAACGCCGGTTTCTCGAAGGCGGTGCCGGGGAAGCTGTATTTTCCGGTGATCATGGACCCGATCTGGGGGTACCAGGCGATCAACGTAGAGGCGCAGCAGACGGATCCGTCCTCGCTGTTGCACTGGACGCGAAACATGATTGCGCTGCGCAAGCTGTTCAAGGTGTTTGGGCGGGGGACGCTTGAGTTCCTCCATCCGCAAAATCGGACGATTCTGGCGTATATTCGGCACTACGACGACCCTGCCGGAGGATCGGAGACGGTGGTTTGCGTGTCGAATCTGTCGCGATTCGCGCAGCCGGTTTCGCTCGATCTGAGCCGCTTCAGAGGCATGCAGCCGGTCGAGATGCTGGGCTACGTCTCGTTTCCGAGGGTCACGGGCGAGCCCTATCCACTGACCCTGGCGCCGTACTCGTCTCTGTGGCTGGAGCTGCAGCCGAGCACGTCGGAGACGGCTCAGCCGCAAGCTGCCGACAGCGATGAAGCGGGCCTTGAACAAGCGGGTGGAGAGGGCGTTTTGTTGGCGAACGAGCTCGGCAAAAGCAAGAGTATCTCGGCGCTGTTCGCGGGTCCCGGGCTCGAGCTTTTGCAGCAGCTTCTGCCAAAGTACATGGGCAGCCAGAGGTGGTTTGGGGCTAAGTCGCGGGCGATCGCTTCGGTTGAGCTCGAACACTGGTTTGCAATCCCGGGCACGAAGGCGGCTGCCCTGAGTACATGGCGGGTGAACTATGGCGAGGGTCCGGGAGACGTCTATCAGGTTCCGCTCGCTCTCAGCTCCGGGGCGGAGGCGGAGGAGGTCCGCTCTCTGTCTTCAAAGGCGATCGTGGCTAGTCTCTCGGGCGATCTTGTGCTGCACGACGCGACCTCTCGCGAAGATGTCAGACAGGCGCTGCTGGGGATGGTTGCGGAGGACAAGATTCTGGACAACGGGCAGGGCGGCACGCTGATCGGTAAGCGGTCGAGCGCCTTTGCAGACGGCACGACGTCGGCACCTGCCCGCATCGGTTCGGCCGAGCAGTCAAACACCAACATCCTTTATGGGAGCAAGTTCCTCCTGAAGCTCTTTCGGCGGCTGCAGGTGGGAGAGAATCCGGACACCGAGATCGGTCGATTTCTGACCGAGGTGGCTCATTTCGCGCGCATTGCTCCGTTTCTGGGCGCGCTTGAGGGGGCGAGCTCCGGCGGCCAGACGACGACAGTCGCAATGCTCCAGGGGCTGGTCGCGAACGAGGGCGACGGTTGGGAGTGGACGCTGGAGGAACTCAGGCACTTCTTCGACTCTGTCGCGAGCTTACCTGCGCCTGCAGACATGGGCCAGCGGGCGAGCTTTTTGGGGTCGCCGGTTATCTCGAAGGCGGTTCGCGAGCATGCCGGCGCTTATGTCGACGCTGCGGCTCTGCTTGGGCAGCGAACGGCCGAGATGCACCTTGCGCTTGCGACGCCGACGGACGATCCGGCGTTTTCTTCCGAAGCTTTTACGGCGAACGATCTTTCTCTGAGCACGGAGCGCATCGTTGCCCAGCTTCGGAGTACGCTTCAGACGCTGACGCGCGGGTTGTCGAGCTTGCCTGATGCGATGGGGGACGGCTCCTCGGCCGTGGACGATGCTGCGCTTTTGCTGAGCCGCCGCCGCGACCTGATGGCGCGTGCCGAGGCGGTTTCCCTCCGGTCGCCTGAGGCGAGTGGACGCCGGATTCGGATTCACGGCGACTATCATCTTGGCCAGATCCTGCGAGCGGAGGGAGACTTTGTCATTCTGGACTTTGAGGGTGAGCCTGCCCGTTCGCTTGCGGAGCGACGGCAGAAGCAGACGCCGCTGAAGGATGTGGCCGGGATGCTGCGGTCGTTTTCGTACGCTGCGGCCGCAGGCCTGAACCGGTTCAAGGAGCGCGGGTCTCCGTCCAATCTCGGGGCGGCTGAGATCTGGGCTGAGCTCTGGACCAACGAGGTGACGTCGGCGTATCTGGCCGGCTACGCGCGTACGATTGAGAGTTCGCCCGGCCTGATCCCAGCGCCGGTTGAGGCACAATCATTGCTGGACAGTTGTTTGCTGGAGAAGGCGCTCTATGAGTTGCTATATGAGATCAACAATCGTCCAACCTGGGTGCCGATACCGATGCGCGGCCTTCTCTCTCTGCTGTGAAAAAACCGCATCTGTACATCCAAGTTTTCAAAGAAAAGATCTACCCCTGATCGACTGAGATATGCCGATGGCGAGAACCGAGATTACGACTGATCCGCTCCACAACCTTGACGCGGTGCCTGGCCCGGCTGCCGATCCCGGGTCGCATCCCAGCTCCATGCATGGCCCGGCGAGTCTTATGATCAGCCTCGCTCCGCTAACCCCGGACGCGCTTTTGCTGACGCTCAGTCATGTGCAGGCGGCGTTCCCGCACGAGCACGTGCTGGTCGCCACGCCGGACCCTGAAGCTCCGGATTACGTGCGGACGGAGCTCCCCAGTCCGGGCCTGGTGACACTCCTTCCATACACGCCGTCGGTCACGTCGGACACGGGCTGGCTTCCAACTGCGGCGGATTATGTGAATCTGTACAAGGTGGCTCGCGACTCTGGGGCGGCGACGTGCCTCATGCTGGGGGCTGAATCGCAGAGCCTGACGCCGGCGGCTCTCTCGGCTCTGAGCTCGGGTGTGCGGGGCGGAGCTGCCGACCTGGCCATGCCGCACTACGAGCTGGGCGCCCGGGAAGGTCTGGTGAATTCGGCGATGCTGTTTCCTGTGTCGCACGCTCTGTTTGGGGCGCGCTCACGATTCCCACTGGCGATCGATCTTGGCATGTCGCTGCGGTTGGCGGAGCGGTTGGCGGCCGTTGGCCAGCGGCTGACGGTGCAGGGCGACGCGGAGGCTCTGGTCTGGCCCGTCTCCGAGGCCGCCACGGCAGGGTTCCCGATTACGGAGGTGGAGGCGGGGCGCCGCGCGTTGCCGCAGCCCGACTCGGCCGACCTAAACGCGATTCTCGCGCACATCGCCGGATCGCTGTTTGCCGACGTGGAAGGCAAGGCCAGCTACTGGCAGAGGTCGCGATCGACAGAACCGCTGGGCACACCGATGGCGCCCAACCCGAATGATGCGGGTCATATCCCGGACGTGCATCCGATGCTGAGTTCGTTTCGCGTGGCCTACACCAATCTCCACGAGATCTGGTCGCTGGTGCTGCCGCCGCATACACTTCTCGGTCTTAAGAAGCTTTCGCTGCTCCCGGCCGATGACTTTCGCATGCCGGACGCGCTCTGGGTGCGCATTGTCTACGACTTTATCCTGGCGTTTCGCCTGCGGACGTTGAATCGTGGACACCTCCTGGGGGCGCTTACGCCGCTTTACTTGGCGTGGGTTGCCTCCCATCTGTTGCTGACGCGATCGGGTGTCAGTCCCGAGCAGCATATTCGCGAGCTTGCGATCGCGTTTGAATCCGACAAGCCGTACCTGGTCTCGCGCTGGCGCTGGCCGGACCGCTTCAATCCGTAGCCGGGAGGCCCTGCCTCACTGCGAGGCGTGGGGGGCGCGAGACGTTTGAGATCGCCAGACTGCCCGTTGGTCAGACCGTCAGGAGAAAGAAGCCATGTTGCAAGTTCCTATCAATCCCACGCATCCGAATTTCCCGCCGCCCGCGGATCCGATCTCGAATCCATCGCTATGGCAGCAGATCGACATCGCGCTCGGGCAATCGGCGCACCAGGTGCTGGTTCGCCTGGCTTCGTTTTTGCCTGGCGTTCTGGCGCTTTTGCTGGCGGTAGCCGTTCTGGCAGCTTTGGGCGGTCTGCTGTCGTATGTCGTCCGTCGAGTGCTGACGAACCTCCATTTTGATGAGCGCCTCAGCCGCAACACCGCGGCCAGCATCTCCGACTTCGCGCCCTCCCGGTCTCCGACGCTCTTGATCGCACATACGGTGTTCTGGGCATGTCTGTTGCTTGGATTCGTGATCGGGATCTCGGCGTTTGACGCTTCGTACCCGAACAGTTCGCAGATGTCGGCGTTCTTTCTTCCGTACCTGACGCACTCGGTGGGCGCGGTCCTGCTCTTGTTGGTCGGCAACATCTTGGCTCGATTTCTCGCCCGCTCCGTCCTAATCGGGGCGGTGAACGCGAAGCTGCAGTACGCGCGATTTCTCTCGCTCGGCATCAAGTGGCTTGTGCTGGTTTTGGCCGCGGCAATGGCGCTCGATCATCTCGGTGTCGGTGGGACGATTATCGCTCTTGCCTTTGGCATCTTGTTTGGCGGCATCGTGCTTACGCTGGCTCTGGCGGTCGGTTTAGGGTCGCGCGATATTGTGAGTCGATCGCTGGAGCGGAACGCCGATTTTCTCCCGCAGTCGGATCCGATCCCCGACCCCGCGCGCAGCTCTCGACAGAGCACGGAAACCTTGCGTCACTTTTGAACCGAAAGCTGAGTCCAACAGGATACGGCGGCTGTTCCACAAATACCAAACAGGACGGGGAGGGCCGACACAGGCGATGGCTTCTGAAATAACATCCACCGAGGAGATCTACGACCGTCTTACACCGATCTTCCGGGATCTCTTTGACGACGACACGCTGATCCTTACACCTGGCCTGAGTGCGGCCGACGTCCCCGATTGGGATTCTCCGAATCACATCAATCTGATCGTCGCGGTTGAATCCAGCTTCGGCGTCAAGTTTCAGACAGCCGAGCTAGAATCGGTGCAAAACGTCGGACAACTCGCGGGTATTATCGAACGCAAGCTCGCCATACAGGCCGCGCAGCGCAGGTTGTAGCGCCCGTCTGATCTCAGATGACAGCAGCGTTCAGATTTTCTGCCCTCCGTAGCTCCACGCAACTATCTCAACTCCGCGAGGCACCTCCCCCATGGCTCCCAAAAAGACGTCCCGCTTCTCTGACAACAATCGCGTTTCTCTTCCCGGCACGGAGCGCGCGCCCGTCCGTTCGAGCGGCAAAGCTCTGCCGCCGCCCACCGGGCGCGTGACGGTGACGGTCGTCGTGCGCCGCAAGT
Organism: Acidobacteriaceae bacterium; assembly: GCA_965277145.1. Taxonomy (GTDB): domain Bacteria; phylum Acidobacteriota; class Terriglobia; order Terriglobales; family Acidobacteriaceae; genus Edaphobacter. Next base: position 2,625,559 of record OZ255717.1, on the reverse strand, counting down.
CGCCGCTCGATCCGGCGAAGATTGTGGCGGGCCACCGTCTGACGCGGGCGCAGTACCGCGCCGAGCACGCCGCCGACCCGGCTGCGGTAAAGCTTGTGCGGGCGTTTGCGGCGGAGTACGGCCTCACCGTGGAAAAGGACACGCCGAAGCCGGAGCGCCGCGCTGTGATGCTTTCGGGCTCGATTGCGGCGCTGAGCAAAGCCTTTGGCGCGACGCTGACCACGAGCGAGATTGACGGCTGCCCCTACCGCACGCGGGAAGGCGCGATCCAGATCCCGGCCGAGCTTTCGGGGGCCATCGAGGCGGTATTCGGCCTCGACAACCGGCCGCAGGCCAAGCCGCACTTTCGCGTCGGCAAGAGCGCGCCGGCGGAGACCTCGCCTGGGGGCACGTTTCTGCCGCATGCCGGTGGTGGCACCTCGTATACACCGGTGCAGGTGGCGCAGGCTTACGGCTTGCCGGCGGGCGCCAACGCCTCCGGACAGACCATCGGCATCATCGAGCTTGGCGGCGGATATCGAGCAGCGGACATCACGGCCTACTTCAAATCCTTAGGTCTGACTCCGCCAGTGGTGAAGGCCGTTTCGGTCGATAAAGGCAAAAACAAGCCAACGACGGCGAGCGGCGCGGACGGTGAGGTGATGCTGGATATCGAGGTTGCGGGCGCGGTTGCTCCGGGAGCAAAGATCGTCGTCTACTTTGCACCGAATACGGATCAGGGATTTATCGATGCGATCTCGACCGCGGTCCACGATACGGTGAACAAGCCGAGCGTGATTTCGATCAGCTGGGGAGGCCCGGAGACGAGCTGGACACAGCAGGCCCTGACGGCGCTCGACCAGGCTTGTCAGTCGGCCGCGGTGCTTGGGGTGACTATTACGGCAGCCTCCGGCGACGACGGATCGAGCGACGGAACCACCGACGGCCAGAATACGGTGGACTTTCCGGCGTCGAGCCCGCATGTGCTGGCGTGCGGCGGAACGAAGCTTCTGGCGAGCGGCACGACGATCACCTCTGAGGTGGTGTGGAACGAGATCGCGGCGAACGAAGGTGCGACCGGCGGCGGCGTTTCGGCGATCTTTCCGCTGCCCATCTGGCAGAACAACGCCCACGTGCCGGCGCCGACGAGCCAGGGCGGCGGCCGAGGCGTTCCGGACGTCGCGGGGGATGCCGATCCGGTGACCGGGTACACCGTGCGGGTCGATGGTCAGACGATGGTGATCGGCGGCACAAGCGCGGTTGCTCCTCTGTGGGCCGGCCTGATCGCGGTGGCGAACAAGCAGAATGGGGTGTCGGCGGGCTTTATCAATCCTGCGATTTACGGGGCGAAGACGGGATTCCGGGACATTACACAGGGCAATAATGGAGCGTTTCAGGCTGGCCCGGGATGGGACGCCTGCACTGGACTTGGGTCGCCCGCGCTTCCGGCGCTGATCTCGGTACTGGCCCCCGCGAAGTCGAGTGGCGGGTCCAAACCGACCGGCAAAAAGCCAGTAAAGAAGGCCGGCGGAAAGGGCGGCAAGCTTGCAGCATCGGCGTTGGAGGCGTCTTCCTAATCTGTTTCCGTGGCCGGCTCTGAACTGAACCTTGCCGGCAGCCTGGGTTGCAACCAGCGGGTCCAGGCTGCCCAGCATAAGTTTCACGTGTTAGAGGCCGAGCATCTTCAGACCTGCGGCTTTGTAGATTGCGGTCATGGCCTGCATGTCTTTCAGGCCCTCTTCGCCTGAGGTTTTTGGGGTCTGGTTGTTGAGGATGCACTCGGCCATGTGGTCGGCCTCCCACATGAATTGTGTGGGGTCTTTGTAGGTGGTGGATTTTTCGATGGGCTCCTGTTGGCCGCTGAGCTTTGCGCGTAGCTTCAGGCCTTCGTAGGAAAACGCGGGCTCCATCGCGACCCATCCCTTGGAGCCGTGCACCTTGAAGAAGCCTTCCATCTGGGCGCCGTAGGTGGTGCTGCAGGCGGCCAGGATTCCTGACGGAAAGCGCGTGTTCCAGGTCAACGTTTCTTCGACCTCATTGAAGCGGCCATCGTGGTCGCGTGTCGCCCAGAACGCGCGGAATTCGGCAGGCTCCTCGCCCGTGAGATAGCGTGTCGCGTTGAGGCTGTAAATGCCGACGTCGACGAGTGGGCCCCCTCCGGCGAGCTTCTTGTTGAGCCGCCAGACGCCCGGTTTCGAATCGAAGCCGAACGCGCTCTCGATCGCCTGCACTTGCCCGATCTGGCCGTTGCGGATGTAGCCGATCGCCTCCTGCGTGAGAGGGTCGTAGTGCATGCGGTAGGCGATCATGAGTTTGACGTTGGCAGCCCGGCAGGTGGCGATCATCTGCTCGGCCTCCTTAACCGAGACGGACATCGGCTTCTCGCAGAGCACATGCTTGCCAGCCTTGGCGGAGCGGATGGTGAAGTCGGCGTGCATGCTGTTGGGCAAGGCCACGTACACCGCATCGACTGTTTTGTTGTCGCGGATGCGGTCGAAATCCTCGTACGTGTAGATGGACTCCTTGGGCACACTGTAGTCGGCTGCGATGCGCTCGGCCTTGGCGCGGTCGCCGCTGACTAGGGCGGTCACCTGCGAGTGCTGCGACTGCCGGCACCCAGGCATGAAGTGATTGGCGATCTCGCCGAGGCCAATGATGGCGTAGCCGATGCGGCGGCCTGAACCTTGAGTGCCTGAGCCTTGGTTGCCTGAGGTCTGTGCTGTCTGGGATGGCTGCTGTGCGCTTCGGGCCGTCTGCCCCAGCATTGCGTGCGAGAGACCCCCCGCCGCACCCATCGCTCCCAGCCGCGCAAACTCTCGCCGACTCAAACCACGCTCACTCCAACCCATGACAGCCTCCTCCGGTTTTTTGCAACACAAGCCGGCTAGTTGGATGCAAAGGACGGCGTCGCTTCGCGCGTGGCAAGGCTGGTTCCGTCCTGTCGCATCCCCGAAGCCAAGTTCCCCGGAGCAATGCCGGACGCCGAAGCTCTCCTGATCTTCCCGGTTTGCCGTTATGCTTAGCTAGAGCAGTTTTCCTGCAGATTTAGCGAAGGTACAGGTCTCATGGCCGTTTTCCTCAATGAAAACGGCGCCCCTCACACCCTATCCGACTCACAGCAACAGGAAAACCGCTCTAGACATCTGCAGAATGACCTCCGCCCCACAGATCGTCCGCCAGATCGTTGGCACCTCGCCCGACCGTAAGGAGGGCGCTGCCAAAGTTCTGGGGCAGGCGCAGTATGTGGACGACCTGACGCTGCCGGATATGTGGTTTGGCGGGACAGTTCGATCGACTGTTGCCCGCGGACGCATACTTTCGATTACGTTTGACCCCGCCGTTCCGTGGCATGAATACACGGTCGTGACGGCGGCCGACATCCCGGGCGAGAACTGCATTGTGCATCTAGGCAAGGACCATCCGTGTCTGGCCGATGCTCTGGTGAATCATCCGGAAGAGCCGATCCTGCTGCTCGCGCATCCGAGCAAGCCCGCTCTGCTCACGGCTCTGGCGGGAGTCCACATCACGTACGAGGAGTTCCCTGCTGTCTTCACGATCGAGGAGTCCGAGGCGGCGATTTCGAGCGGGGATCCAAGCCGTGTGATCTGGAGCCACACGGGCGCTGCCGGGTCAGATGGATTGAAATCGCACCCAAACACGTTCAAGACGTACACGATGACCTCCGGGGCCGAGCGCGCGTCGGAGGCCGGTCATGAGGCTGCCATCGCGGAGGCGTTTCGGACCGCCGACTATGTCGTTGACATGACCTACCGGACGGGTGCCCAGGAGCAGCTCTACATCGAAAATAACGGCGTCATCGGGGAGTGTCACCGCGCGCTCGATGGGTCAGTCGAGTCGGTTACGGTGCGCGGCTCGATGCAATGTCCGTTTTACGTTGTCCATGCGCTGGAGCTGGTCTTCAACCTGCCGGCGGAGCGCTGCCGCGTCCTTCAGACCGAGACGGGCGGGGCCTTCGGTGGCAAGGAAGATTTTCCTTCGGTGATTGGCGCGCACGCGGCGCTCCTGGCGATGAAGTCGGGTCATCCGGTAAAGATCACCTACGACCGCGCCGAGGATATGGCGGCGACCACGAAGCGGCACCCGAGCCGTACACGGCACCGGACGGCGGTCTCGAAGGAGGGCAAGCTGCTGGCCGGTGAGATCGAGTTTACGATCGACGGCGGAGCCTATGCCACGCTGTCTCCGGTGGTGCTTTCGCGGGGCACGATTCACGCACCGGGACCATACCACTGGCCGCACCTGACGGTCCGGGCGAAGGCGCTGGCAACCAATCTGCCGCCGCATGGAGCGTTTCGCGGCTTTGGCGCGCCGCAGTCGCTGTTTGCGCTGGAGCGGCACATGGACCGGATCGCCGCGGTGGTTGGGCTATCTCCGGAAGAGCTTCGGCGGCGCAACTTTCTCGCGACCGGCGACCACACCGCCACGGGCCAGTTGCTGACCGATCCGGTCGACATGCAGGGACTGCTGACGCGGGCGCTTCGGGAATCGGAGTACTACACAAAGCGCGCGGAGTTCGATCGGACCAATTCGACCAGCCCGGTGCAGCGAGGGATCGGGTTTGCGACGTTTTTTCACGGTGCTGGATTTACGGGGTCGGGAGAGCGCCGCTTGAACTCTGTGGTCGAGATCGAACTTGCGGCTGAACACGATGCGCGGCCTCGCTTGCTGGTATCTTCGACGGAGTTCGGGCAGGGGACCAACACCATCCTGGCGCAGGTTGCTGCTCAGACGCTGCGACTGCCGTACGAGGATATTCTTGTCGCGCCGGTGGACACCAACAACGTCCCGAACTCCGGACCGACGGTGGCCAGTCGCACCGCGATGATCGTCGGCAAGCTGGTCGAACAGGCGGCCGAGAAGCTCTGCGCCACGTTGGTGGGCAGCGGCCATTTGGCTCAGGAGTACAGCCCAGACGACTTCCGGCGTGCCGGGAAAAAGTATCTGGCTGAAGTTGGACCGCTGCGGACCAGCGCACGGTACCAGCTGCCGGCCGATGCTCCACCAATCTTCTGGGACGACGATCAGTACCGCGGGGACGCCTACCCGGCCTATGCCTGGGCGGTGTACGTGGCCGAGGTCGCGGTGGATACGCGGACGTACGCGGCCACCGTTACCGACTTCCATGCTCTGCAGGAGGTTGGGCGTGTGCTGCATCCGACGCTTGCGCGGGGCCAGATCGAAGGCGGCGTGGCGCAGGGTATCGGCTATGCTTTGTACGAGAAGTGCGTGTGGGAACGCGGCCATCTCGCGAACAACCAGATGACCAACTACATCATGCCGACCTCGGCCGACCTGCCGCCGATCCATGTCCACTTCGAAGAAACACCGTCGATCCACGGAGCGTTCGGCGCGAAGGGCATCGGGGAACTGCCGATGGACGGACCCGCGCCGGCCATCCTGAACGCGATCGAGCACGCGACCGGCATCAGCTTCACCGAGATTCCGCTGCTTCCGGAAGATATCTTCGAGCGCATGACGCGGACTCCCGGCTCGGGCAGCGAAGCTCTGGACCCGGAGCTTGCCGGACCGTACTTCAGCCCGGAGACTGAGAACATCCCAGTGTTGACATCGAACCAGACAACGAGCGGGCAGACCGCATGAGCCTGGTCCATGCACGCTTCGGTGCGCTGTTTGCGGTTCTCGTCTTTGCGCTTTGCACAGCGGTGGTCGTCGACCCGATTCGCATGACGAACGTTATTCTTCGCCGCGACGTTGCCCGGCCAGGCGACCTTACCTTTACCCTGGCCTACCGCGCTTTCGGCCTCCTAGGCGCGCTGGTCGCCTTCTTTATTCTGGTCGAGGATCTATGGCAGATAGCTCACCGCCGGTAACTGTTCTATGCACCATCAACGGCGCAGCCGCGACTGTTCGGGCACCCGCGATGAAGCGGCTCCTCGACGTGCTGCGCGAGGATTTCCACCTCACCGGCACAAAGGAGGGCTGCGGCGAAGGCGAGTGCGGCTCCTGCTCTGTGCTGCTAGACGGCGACCTCGTCAACTCCTGCTTGGTTCCGGTTCTTCAGGCCGAAGGCAGCACGATTACCACGATCGAGGGCATCGCGATAGGCGAGACGCTCGCGCCGATACAGCAATGCTTCCTCTCGGCCGGCGGAGCGCAGTGCGGCATCTGCACCCCCGGCATGATCCTCGCAACGCACTGTCTGTTCGAAAGGCATCCGCAACCGACCCGGTTACAAATACAGGAAGGTCTCGCCGGCAATCTGTGCCGATGCACGGGATATATGCGCATCTTTGAAGCGGTCGAGCTCGCGGCTGCGAGGCGAGCACCATAACAATGCGCTCCGACCCAGCCCACTACACGCTTTCCGCTCCGGCGACCCTCTCGGACCTGCTTGCAATTCTGCGCGACCACCCCGGGCGGCACACGCTGCTCGCCGGCGGCACCGAACTGATGGTCGCGCTCAACACGGGGCGACTTCCGGTCAAGCCGCTCCTGAGCATGCATCACCTCGGCGATCTGCGCTTCATCGAGGTCAGCCCGGACACCATCACTATCGGCGCGGGAACCACTTTCACCGATATTCGCCGGCACGCGGCCGTGGCTTCCGATCTGCCTTTGCTGGCGCAGGCGGCTAGCTGGACCGGATCCATCGCGAACCAGAACCGCGGCACCCTGGGGGGCAACATAGCGAACGCCTCCCCTGCGGCCGATACCCCGCCTGCCCTGCTTGCTTACAACGCGACCGTGACCCTGCTCTCGGCCGAGCGAGGTCCGCGCACGCTGCCTTACACGAGCTTCCACTTTGGTTACAAGCGCACCGCGCTCGCGCCTGACGAAATCATCTACTCCGTGGATCTCAAACGTAACTGGATCGGTTACAAGACATATATCCGCAAGGTAGGGACACGCAACGCGCAAGCCATCTCCAAGGTAGCCCTCGCCGCCGTCGCGCACGCCACGACAGAGAATGGCACAACCACGGTTACAGATATTCGCATCGCCGCCGGATCGCTTGGCGACCGGCCTCTCCGCCTGGCGGCGGCAGAGCAGGCCCTGCTCCACCGCCCGCTCACACTGGAGACCATCGCGGCGGCCCGCCAGGCTGTCCAGGCCGAAGTGAGGCCCATCGACGACATACGATCCACGGCCAGGTATCGGGCAGCCGTCGCTGGCAACCTGCTTGAAGAGTTTCTCCGCCAAATCTAGATGCCAGCGAACACGCGGTTAGCGCTCGCTATCGAGATGCGTCATTGCCTGCTTGTCGTACCGTGTCCCCATCACTTTTTCGGCCGGCAGGGCGTCTTCGAGGCCGGCGACTTCCTCGTCGGACAAGTCCAATTTGAGTGCCGCGAACGCTTCTTCAACCTGCTTCACGGTCCGGGCGCCGATGAGGGGAACGATATATCCGCCGCGCCCGAGCGCCCACGCTACCGCCATCTGGACCGCCGAAACGCCACGCTTGGCCGCGACGGTTCGCAGAGCCTCAATCAGCTTCTGATTCGCCGCGAGATTTTCGCCGGCATACCTCGGCAGAAATCGCCGGAAATCTCCTTTGGCGGCGGGTGTCGATCCGCTCAGCAAGCCTCGCCCAAGTATCCCGTAAGCGGTGACGCTGACGCCCATGGAGCGCAGGCCTGGAAGGACTTTCGCCTCCATTCCGCGGGTAGCGAGACCGTACTCCAGCTGCACATCACAGATGGGCGTCACGACGCCGGCGCGGCGTGTGGTCTCGACTCCCACCTCGCTGAGACCGACGTGGCGGGCATAGCCCTGCTTCACCATTTCGGCGCATGCACCGACCGTCTCCTCGATGGGAACCTTGTCGTCGAGGCGCGCCGGCCGGTACACATCCACGTACTGCACACCGAGGCGCACCAGGCTGTAGGCTAGCCGATCTTTAACTGAAGCTGGGCGGCCATCGAAGCCCGACCAGGCACCGCTGGGCGTTCGCTGTGCGCCGAATTTCACACTGAGCACCACCTGATCGCGTGCGTCCGAACCCATCTCCCGCAGGGCCCGCGCGATCAGAAGTTCGTTATGCCCCATACCGTAGAAGTCACCGGTATCTATCAGAAGCCGGGCCCCTGCGGATGCGGCTTTCTCCACGGCAAGGTGAATCGCGCGGACGCTCTCGACGTCGTCCGACGGCCCGTACACGCCGCTCATGCCCATGCAGCCTAGACCGAGCGCATAGACCTCCGGCCCCGCCACTCCCAGACGCCGTACCTCGATTCTGGCGACCACCATTCCGTTCACCTCACCCACGATGTTATGCGCAGGCCGAGGTCCTCGGGCGTCCGTCCCTGATCGGGCCACGACCATCGTAGAAACGACGGCTGCGGCCTGTTCGCAGGGCCAACAAGGTTTAAATCTTAGGCAAAAGAAGCGCCGGCCGAAGCCAGCGCCTCTCCAGGGGTGGAACTTCTTAGAAAAGAATCTTCCCGCCGAGCGTAATCAACCGCGGGAAGTTGATGGCACTGGTGGAGACCTGTCCGAACGAACTCGCACCGAGAGCCAGGTTTCCATTTGGAACCACAAACTGAGGCGTGTTGGTCGCGTTCAGGAACTCTGCGCGGAACTGTATGGTTGCACGCTCAACCGAAAAGTCCTTGAACACCGAAGCGTCCACATCCCTGTACGCCGGCGACGAGCATCCTGGCAACGTTCGCGGCGCGTTTCCATCCTGGCCGACGCCTGGCGCCACAAACGCCGCGGCATTCAGGTAAGGCTGGCGCCCACCTTGACCGAGCCTCTGTTGTACCGTGCCCGAGGTGCAGGTGTTCACGCCCAGCACCAAATTCGGTCGCTGCGTCGTGGTTCCTGCTGTGCTGTTATCGTTGGTGTTTAGCCGAACCGCGATCGGGCCGCCGGTCTGAGCGATGAGGGTCGAGTTCAGATTCCACCCCCCGACTGCGAGATCGACCCAGCGGTTTCCGGACAGAAATGCCCGGCCGCGGCCGAAAGGAAGCTGGTAAGTTCCACCAAACGTGAAGCGCTGTGGCATGTTGTTGATGGCTCGGGCATACTCCTCGTTGAGATGGTAGACATCCTGCGGCCCGTTCTGGCCCGGGTTCAGTGAACTTGTCGTTCCAAAGTTCGAGTCCCAGTTCGAGGACCACGTATACCCCATCACGAAATCCAGACCGTGCGCCATCTGCTTTTGTACTTTGACGATGAGTGAGTTATAGAGCGACTTAGCCGAGCTAGGCTGGACATTGACCGAGGCAAACTCCGGAAAAGGCTTGCAGAGCTGCGCATTGGAGATCGTCGAACTTCCAATTACGCCCGTGCCGCCCTTGTTGTAGTAAGGGTTGGCGCTGGTTGCTTTCAGGAAGCTTCCGACCGACAAGTTAGATGAGTTAGCGGGACAGATTCCAACACCGTACGGAATTGCCCCTACATTGACCTGGTCGATATTGTAAGTTGTGCCGTTTCCTGGAAGGAGGTTCTTACCTTTGGATCCGACGTACCCGATCTGCAACGCCAAGCCATACGGCATTTCGCGTTCGATATCGAGCGAGTACTGCTGCACATAGGGGGAACGCCGACCCTGGTCTATCGTGGACACGGAATCGCCCAATCCCTGCTTCAGACCCAGAGTGTTCCCGACCGGCTGGTTCAACCCGCCGGGGTAAGGGTTGGATAGATTGTTGGCCGGTGTATTGAAATTATTATTGGAAGCCACGTAGGTAGTGGTGGCGACGTAACCTGGCGCCAGACTTGCACTCGTCGAGTAGTAGATCGGGGCGTAAAAAAGACCGTATCCCGCGCGCACTACACTTTTCGGATCAAGCGCGTACACAATGCCGAACCGCGGAGCGAATTTGGTGTCGCTGTTGTTGCAGCAGGTGGTTGGATAGCCGTTTTGCCCAGCAAACATGATGCCGCCCGTGGTCGGGATACCCGAGGTTGCGGAGATCGGGTTTGTGATGGATCGATCGAAGCCGACCGCGTAGTGGTTGTTTCGTTCATGAATTCCAGGTTCATACTCATAACGCAGACCTGCATTGATGGTCAGAGTGTTGGTAAGGCGGTAATCATCCTGGATATAACCCGCATTGTAAGGAACGTTTAGTGCCAGCGGTGTTGCAACCTGGACCTGACCAGTGGTTGCGACGCCGAGAAGGAGATCGGCTACATCGGCGCCCGTCGCTACACCCCCTACCGTCTTTGCGTTAGCGTTCGCCGAGCTAAAGGTATTGTTGAAGGTGAAGTAACCGTTGCCGTTACTGACGTTGGTGAAATTTACACTCATCGATCGATAGACGTAGCCGACGCTGATAGCCTGTTTGCCGAGACTTTTAGAAATTCCTACGACGAAGTTACGCGAGTAGTAGACTGCCGGTCCGGAGTTGTTAGTTCCGATTTGGGTTCCAATTTGCGATAAGGTGAGCCGGGGGAAGGCCTTCTTCTGAAGACCGTTGACGTAGGAAGCAGGCAGACCTAGCTGCGCTTGATCGTAGTTCGAAGTTAGATCCAGCGTGTTGTTGGGGAAGCGATTGAATCCAAACCCTACGGTTGCGACCGTCGAGGGATTGATGGTGATTACGCTGTTTGCGGTCGTCGCATCCACCTTGCGAAACAACAGGTAGGAGTTACCATCTCCGGCGAACGAACCTAGAGGATCGCCTCCCGGCTCCTTGGAGCCGTAGTGCATGTAAGAGACGTTCGCTTGCCACCATTTGGTGATCTGGTGATCTACTTTCGCAATGAACTCATCTGCACGGTCGCCCAGTGAATCGGTTGGGTGAAAGTTCGCGGAACCGTAGGTCTGGCCGGGGGTGCAGCCGTTTCCACAAACTGGCAGGGCTGTGAGCATGGCGAGCCCGACGGAGGACAGTCTGCCTGCGGGAATGATGTTTCCCGAAAATGGAATTCGATTGCCGGAAGCGTCGACTGTAGCTGGGTCGTAGATCGTCAGGAGTTTTCCCGAGGCGATATAGGTTTGCGAGAAGTTACCAGCTCGCTCAAGCGCGGAAGGAAGGTAGTAGTTGGAGCCTAGAGGTGATCTCTGCCGATATCCCTCCTCTGTCATCCAGAAAAAGGTCTTATCGCGGCCATCATAAACCTTAGGAATCCAAATCGGGCCGCCGATCGAACCTTCGTAGGTGTACTCCGTGATATCAGGGCGACCTTTGCCCGAGTAGTTATTATTCCAGGTGTTGGCAGACCAGTTTGTCTGCCGCGTGGTTCCAAGTAGATTGCCATGCAGTGCATTCGTTCCGCTTTTCAGGAGTGTATTGAAGTTTCCACCGCCCGTCCGACCCATCTCCGCGTTGTATGTATTGGTCTGGATCTTCATCTCTTGAACTGCATCGACCGAAGGGATGATTACGGCGCGGTTCGAGAGGTCTGTGATGGGCACGCCGTCGATCTCGTAGTTGTTTCCGTTGATCGGACCACCGTCGACAGAGATCGCCGAAGATCCGGACTGATCTTGAAACCGATTGAACCTTGGATCGCCTACGGCCGCTACATTTGTATCGAGTTTGACTAGCAGAAATGGATTTCGGCCGAGATTCGGTAAATCTTCAAGCTGCTGCGCATCGAAGACCTGTCCATTCGACGCTGTCGATGTGTCGATAAGTGGTTCGGCTGTGCTGACTTCCACAGTCTGGCTGGTAGATCCGACTTCCAGTTTCACGTCGGTCGTTACGGTCTGCTGGGTGGCGACAATAATTCCTCGTTCTTCATATCTCTTGAAGTTCGGGGAAGTTACCGTGACGGTAAAGGTTCCCGGATCGATCGCGCTGAATACGTACTCGCCTGAGCCGTTGGTGACCCCTCTGCGACTGATTGTGGTTGCATCTTCGGTCAGAGTGACAACCGCGCCGCCGATGGCAGCACCCTGTGCGTCGGTAACCAACCCTTTCAAGGTTCCGTAGTAGGACTGACCGAAGCCGCAGACGCTTCCGACACCTAGCACCGCTAGAATCAGAGCTACGTTGAACCAACCTTTATGCATCTTTATCATGTACGTTCCGCCTCCAGATACTTAAGTCAGACAGCTAAGTCAAGATGGCCGGAAGAGACGCCTTATCCCGATTTCTTTGCGAGGGACATTTAGACGAAACTTCGGCCCCTGAAGGCCCAGGACGGTCCGGCCTCCACGACGGGAGAAAGTGTGTTTTTGATAATGAAGCCGAGCGTAGACAAGGGTCGATTGGAAGTCAATGCGTTTTTTTCTATCACGAAGGATCTATAAATAAATCAGGCCGGGGATGTTCTAGCTTGTGGACAGAGATGATGAAGGAATTCGGGCGTATTTACGGCAAACCTCCTACCTAAAGCTCGCGATGTGCGGTACAGTCTGTGTTATCACCCACACGTTCAGGGTTGTAAGTCTGCTTCAAAGATCTGCCACCTCTAGCAGCCGAATTCCGCATTGATCTCACTCTTCCCCAACACAGGAGCCATCATGGATCTCACAAAGGAAATATCTCCCGTATCACGCCGCTCCTTTATGCGGATGGCTTCGGTCGCCGCCGCCTCCGTGCCCATCCTTACTGAAGCTCACTTTGCCCTTGCCGCCCAGCAGACCGCGCCCAAAGCAGGATCGATGTCGGCTGCGGCGCAGACGGGGGCTACCACGCGTCGCGCTCGCACCGCGATGCCCCCGGGCGCGGTTCTGATCAACGCGAACGAGAATCCGCTCGGCCCGTGTAAGGCCGCGTGCGACGCTATCGCCACGATCGCTCCCAAGGGCGGTCGATACGACATCGACGGTGAGACGGACAAGCTGACCAAGACCCTCTCTTCCCAGCTCGGGGTTCCTGAGGACCACATCAGCATCTACGCCGGATCGTCCGAACCTCTGCATTACACCGTGCTTGCGTTTACATCTCCGGATCGTGGTCTGGTGGTTCCCGATCCTACTTTTGAAGCTGCCGAACGCGGCGCGAAGGTGACCGGAGCGAAGGTGTCGAAGGTTCCACTCACGGCGACCTACACTCACGACGTGAAAGGTCTGGTCGCGGCCAATCCGAACGCCGGCCTCATCTACATCTGCAATCCCAACAATCCGACCGGCACGCTGACGCCTCGCGAGGACATCCTTTTTGCGCTCGAAAACAAGCCCAAGGGCTCGATTCTCTTGGTCGACGAGGCGTATATCCACCTATCGGACGCGCCCACTGTGATCGACCAGGTGGCCGCCGGTAAGGACCTGATCGTCATACGAACGTTCTCGAAAATTTACGGTATGGCGGGCATCCGGTGCGGGTACGCCGTCGGCTGCCCGGATCTGCTGGCCAAGCTGCAGCCCTTCGGCCAGAACGCGATGCCGATCACCGGCTCCATCGCGGCAAATGTGAGTCTGCTCGATCCGCAGTTGATCCCCACGCGCAAGAAGATCATCGGCGACATTCGGACGGAGACGATCGCGTGGCTGCAGCAGAACAACTACAAGGTGCTGCCTGGATCGCAGTCGAACTGCTTCATGATCGACACCGGACGCAACGGACGGCAGTTCATGAAAGACATGCAGGCGAGAAACATCTATATCGGTAGGACCTGGCCGATCTGGCCGAACACGGTGCGGATCACGGTTGGAACGGCGGACGAGATGGCGCAATTCCGTACTGCGTTCAAGCAGACGATGGACGCCGGCCCGACCACGGCCTCGCTCCATAACGGGACCAGCGGGATCGTCGAATCGGCGTACCTCTCGTAAGCGGCAATTGCGCTAACAACAGCAAGGCCCCGGATCTGGATTCCGGGGCCTTGCTCTATTGTGTACCGATGTTGGGTGAGGCAGCGTAGTGGATTTACGGTTAGCTGTCCGCGCGATTACTTGCTGCGTACCGCGATGACTTCGATCTCCAGCAAGGCCCACGGTGCTGCCAGAGCTGCTACCTGAAACGCACTGCGCGCCGGCTTGTTCGGCTGAGCCGCGGTTCCGAAGTACTTCACGTACTCGCTTTGCATGGCGGCGAAGTCGAGCTTGCCGGTCTTCGGGTCGGGTCCCAGGAAGACCGTCATTTTGACGACATCTTTCATGTCGAGGCCCTGATCCTGCAAGAGTTTTTGGATTTTGGGAAAGATGCTGGCGGCCTGTGCCTTGGTGTCGCCGTAGTCGGCGGCGGTTCCCTTGGTCGCATCGGCGGCGGTGATCGGGCTTGCGAGCTGCCCGCTCAGGTAAAACGTATCTCCGGCCCAGACGCCTGTCGCGATGGGCGACTTCTCCGTCTGAATGTGCTTCACCACTACCTGGCCCTGCGCTACACAAGCACCGGCCAAGATCGCCGAGACCGCCACAAAATTCTGGAACTTCATCATCAGTAAAGCCTCCAAGACATCTGTTCTGTTTCCCTGAAAACCGGTTAGGCAGAAACTCCGGCGCCTACTCCCGAGCCAAGCCGAGCCGCCTTGACGCGATCGCCGATCAACCCAATTGCGCGCAGCGAACTCAGGGCAGCGCCCTCCTGCCAGCCGACGATGTGGCTGGCATGATCGCCGCAAAAGTAGATCGGGCCGTCTGCCTGGATGATGGCCTCATAGCCTTCGTTGGTCTGTGTGCGCGAGGCTGTCGGATGGGCGTTTTGTCCTGTCTGCGGTCGGACGCGCATGCCCGGTCCACGAACTTCGCCTGGAACGTAGCTGCGAATCCACGATCCCTGGTTGTGCGGCACCTTGCCCCATCCGACGTACATCGGCTTTTCGAGTTCCTTGCCGTACCCGGGGTGCAGACGTTCCATGGATTTGCGGCTCTCGTCGAACTTGGCCTGCATCGGCAGTTTGCCGAATGGGGACGAGCGCTCGTCCGTATAGCCGCTTACCGCGATGCCGCGATCGGTGAAGAGGCCCCAGGACGGGAACCAGATCGGACTACAACCGACGTTGACGAATTCGAGGCCGCCATAGATGTTCTGTTCCTGCTCCCAGAAACGTCGGCTCTCCCACGCCACTTTGTACGCGTACGAATAGGAGCAATCGTCGATCACTTTCTTGTGCGGCGCGTCGAAGTCGTTGGGCGTCGTCTTCAGAATCGTGAGCGGCATGGCGCAAATACAGTAGTCCGCCTCGACCGTGGCCGGAGCGCCGTTTCGTGTGTAAGCGACGCGGACACCTTTTGTGGTTTTGCGGATTTCCGTGACAGGTGCGTTGTACTGGACGAGGTCGCCGAGCGACTTTGCGAAGGCATACGGGATGCGGTCCATGCCGCCAACGGGCTGGAACATGGTGGCCTGCATGTCGAACTGCTCGTCAAACATGATGCCTTGCCAGAACTCGGCGGCGAGCAGGGTCTTCATGTCGATCGGCTCGCTGAGCACGCCGGCATCGTTGCCTGCGCCGGCGGTCCTTGCGTAGCCTGCGCGGTCGCTGCCGTTGTATTTGCCCGCCTCGTCGAGCGAGCCGTAGATGCGGAGGAAGTCCAACATGCGTGTGCGGTCTTGCTTTGTCAGATCCGCGTCCAGGCCGCCTGCGCTGACGCATTTGCTGAGGAGTTCGCTGACATGCCCCCGCGTATCGTTGACCACCTGCCGCATGACCGCCGGCTTGCCGCCCATCGCGGCGTCGTTTTGCAGGTGCGCGGAGCGGCTCATGTTGACCTCCACCTGGAGATCCACGCCGAGCTTGCGGCAGTAGCCGAGGATGGTGGGGTGAATGGAGGGCAGGCGGGCGGGGCCGAAATTCTGGTAGTGGCCGGGGTCCCACTGGCAGGTCTGGACGCTGCCGTCGTCGAGCACGACTTTGTCGCCGGGACGAACGGTCCAGTTGCGTCCGCCGGGACGCGCGCGGGCTTCGAGAACGGTGACCTGGTAGCCCAGGGCGCGCATTTCATACGCCGCGACCAGGCCGGCGATGCCGCCGCCGAGCACGACTACCTTGACGCCTTTGCCCGAGCCGGGCGCTGCCTGGATCGGCTCGGCCGCGATGGCCCGCTCCGGCATGAGACCGATGCCCTGCATTGCCACAAACGCGGCGCTGTACCCACCCGCCTGCCCGACCCGCGCCAAAAAGTCACGCCTAGAAATCCCCATCGTTAATCACACCTCATAGAGCTGAAGAAACGTTTGCGGCGGCTGTGGAACTAGAGAAGGGCAGGAAAAACAGGTAGGGCAGGAAACAGGTAAGGAAGAAGGGCAGGGAAGGCAGAAAGGCAGAGAAGAACAACAGGGAGCAGAGAGCAAACAAGATCATCGACCGCTGGCCGCAATGGCCGGTGGAAAGAGGTCCAGCGGGGGAGTTGACAGTTAGTTCCTTCAATCTACTCGACAAGTCGTCTCGGGTGCTAATCAAAAGAGGAGACGTTGCCGATCAGATTTGTTTATCACGTTCTGCTTCCGTCTTGGGTGCCGGGCCCGGTTGAGGTTTGAGCGGCGGAGTTCCCCGTGTTGCTTGCTACAGATGCTCGCTACAATAGGCACGGGCTCTCGATAAAGCGAGCGACCGGAAGGGAGAGTTGGATGTCGACAGCGCAGGGAAGAACGTCGGCGATTGGCGTTCCGTTGACGGCAGAGCCGCGGGAGGGCCGCCCGCTGCGCATTCTGCACATCAACCATCTTCTCGATCTGGGCGGCTCCGAGGTGATGATGCTCGACCTTGCGCGCGAGCAGAAGCGCGCGGGCCACGATGTCCATATCGGCTCCATGTACGGCGAAGGCGCTCTCGATGGCAAGGCCCTGGCGCTTGGGTTGCCGGTCCACCATCTCCGCAGCGGGCCGTCGCTGCGGGCGCAGGTGGCGGCGGTGCGGGCTCATCTGCGTGCGCACCCGGTCGACATCTTGCACTCGCACTGGGGCGTCTGGCTGCCCGCCTCGCTCGCGGCGTTTAGCACACGTACGCCGCTGGTTCACACGCATCACGCGAACCAGATGCGGCGGTTGTTTCCGAAACACCGGGTTGCGACAATGTTTACGCGGCGCGTGGTTGTGCTTACGCCCGAGATCGATGAGTACATCGCGAAGTGGGTGAACGTCCCTCGCCGGAAGATCCGATGCATTCCGAACGGCATCGATCTTTCGCGGCTCGCGGGTGCTCAGCCGATCGACATTGAAGGGATTCCGACGGGTGCGTCGGTGGTCGGGATGGTCGCGCGGTTATCTCCGCCGAAGGATCAGATCACGTTTATCCGGGCGGCAAAGCTGCTCGAAGCGAAGTTTCCGGACGTGCATTTCGTAAGTATTGGCGACGGTGTCAATCGGCCTTTGCTGGAGGCTGAGATCAAGTCGCTTGCGGCGTCGAATGTTCACCTGCTCGGCAATCGGCTGGACGTGCCGGACCTCTTGCGGCGCATGAGCATCAAGGTGCTTGCCACGCGCAACGAGGGTCTACCGATCTCTTTGCTGGAAGCGATGGCGAGCGGATGCGCATGCGTTGCGACCGACATCCCGCCGAACCGATTTACGCTGCAGAACGGCGAGGCCGGGGTGCTGGTTCCGGGCGGCGATGCTGCTGCTCTGGCGGGGGCGATCGAGGGCCTGCTCACGGACTCAGAGAGGCGGGAAGCGATTGCCCGAGCGGGCAAGGCCTTTGCCGAGACCCTGACTTCGGAGCGCATGGCGAGAGCCTATCTTGAGCTCTATCGGACGCTGGTACCGGCCAAGTAACGCGCTGGGAGGCAGACGTGACCTCAGGCCGGGACGGTGAGACGAAAGACGTGAGCCGGAAGGACCTCCGGCCGGAGGGCGACAAAGTTTGAGCGATCCCGCCAGGTATAGTGAGTTCCGGTCAGCAGGTCTTCGACGTCGAAGTTCTGGTGATAAGGGACGCCGAGATGTTTGAGGTCGAGTTCGATCCAGCCGGCCTGCTCCTGTGTGGGGTCAAGATTGATCGCAACGAGGATGATGTTGGAGCCGTCAGCGTTTGACTTGGAATAACAGAGCAGGTGTGGGTTGTCGACAGGGTGGAAGTGAAGGCGCTCGTTCGACTGGAGGGCTGGGTTCGCGTGGCGGATCTGGTTGATGCGTGTGACCAGGGGCGCGATCGAGCGCGGGGCGTTGCGCTCCCAATGGCGGATCTCGTATTTTTCGCTGTTGAGGTACTCTTCGGCGCCCGGCTTCATGGGGGTGTTTTCCCCAAGCTCGTAGGCGGGGCCGTAGATGCCGTAGTTCGCGGCGAGGGTCCCGGCGAGGATCAGGCGCTGCATAAATGCAGGTCGGCCGCCGGTCTGGAGCGCGGCGTGGAGGATGTCAGGGGTGTTGGGCCAAAAGTTCGGGCGGAAGAAGTCCGAGACGGGTGGCTCTGTGATCTCTTCAAGGTATTGCTGGATCTCGGCCTTTTCAGTTCGCCAGGTGAAATAGGTGTAGGACTGAGTGTATCCGGCCTTCGCGAGCGAGTACATTACATGCGGGCGGGTGAAGGCCTCGGCGAGAAAGAGGACGCCGGGATGCTTCGAGTGGACGACGGTGATGACCCACTCCCAGAAGGGCAGAGCTTTGGTGTGCGGGTTGTCGACGCGGAAAACCTCAACGCCGTGCTCAATCCAGAACTCGAAGACGGAGAGCAACTCGTCCCAGAGGCCGCGCCAGTCGGTAGATTCGAAGTTGAGCGGGTAGATGTCCTGGTACTTCTTGGGCGGATTTTCGGCGTACTGAATGGAGCCGTCCGGGCGGTGCTGGAACCAGTCCGGGTGCTCCTTGACCCAGGGATGGTCGGGCGAGCACTGAAAGGCTATGTCCATCGCAAGTTCCATACCGTGGGCGCGGGTGGCAGCGACGAGGTGGTCGAGGTCGTCGAGGGTGCCGAGGTCAGGGTGGACCGACTTGTGACCACCGGCTGCAGCGCCGATGGCCCATGGGCTGCCGTGGTCGCCGGGTTGAGCCTCCACGTTATTGTTCGGGCCCTTGCGGAAAGCGATTCCGACAGGGTGAATCGGTGGGAGGTAGAGAATGTCGAAGCCCATCGCCTGGATGTCGGGAAGGAGCCGTTCCACGTTAGCGAGGGTGCCGTGCTGGCCGGGGATTGGCGAGGTAGAGCGCGGGAAGAGTTCGTACCAGGTGGAGAACCGGGCGCGTTCGCGGTCGACCCAGACGGGAAACTCGTGCGGGTAACCGGTGCTGAAGGTGAGGTCGGGGTGGCGGGCGGCGGCGGCGATGATCTCGGCGGTGATCGGATTTTGATAGACGGCGTGGTTTGCGGTGGCGAGGTCGCGGAGTTGGACGGCGGTCTTGGCGAGCAGCTCCTGGTCGGGTTTGACCTTTGCTGCGCCGGCGCGGTTGGCTGCTCCTTCGAGCAGGATGGCGCCGGTTTGGAGCGCGAGCGGAATGTTCTGCGGTGTAACAGGGGCATCGGGATGGAGCGGATCGGGCTGCGCCGCAATGCGCTTGGTCAGATCGGATGCCCAGGTGTCGAAGTGGTCTACCCAGCCCTCGATAGTGAAGACCCAGGTCCCAGGCTGGTCGACGGCGAAGGTCCCGGTCCAGAGGTCATTGGGGAGCGCTTTCATGGGTGTTGCGCGCCAGCCGTCGTCCAGGGCGCGCTTGTATAGAAGGCGCGCGGCGACGTGATCGTGGCCGTCCGAGAAGATGGCGGCCGAGACTTCGACAGTGTCGCCGAGCACCCGTTTGACCGCATATCGGCCGTGTTCGACCTCTGGCCGAACCTCTTCAATAATGACTCTTGTCCTACCTTCGGGAGGTTTCATTGGATCCAGATATGGCGGGTTCTGTTGAGAGGCAATCAAGCAGCTTAAAAGAAAATCTTGGAGCTCCGTGCGAGCATCTCACGCCTATTCGTTTGCAGGCATGTGCGCATACCAGTACAGATGCGGCGGGCGGCGATGGCGGTTGCTGTGCCGTGCAGCGATCCTCCTGAGGGAAAACGACGCGCAAGACAACGGACGGAGGTGAGTGATGGCGGTGGCAAAGAAGACAGTGGTGGCACAAAAGCGAGTGGAAAAGGCCAAGTCGGGTCCGCTCCATGCGGCGCGCATCGAGGATTATGCGATGATCGGCGACTGCCGGACGGCAGCCCTCATTTCAAAGGAGGGTTCCCTGGACTGGCTCTGCTGGCCGAATTTTTCCTCGGTCGCGTGTTTTGCCTCGTTGCTGGGAACCAAGGATCACGGGTACTGGAGCTTATCGCCGAAGGGCAAGGTGAAGCATCGGGCACGTCAGTACCGGCGGCAGACTATGGTGCTCGAGACCGAGGTAGAGACGTCGGGCGGAAAGGTACGTTTGACGGACTTCATGCCTGTGGGACGGGACCACTCGCACGTGATCCGAACCGTGGAAGGGCTGGAGGGCGAGGTGGGAATGCGGATGGAGTTGGCCATCCGGTTCGATTATGGGCGGACGGTGCCGTGGGTCACTCGGCACAAGAAGGCGCTGCAGGCGATTGCGGGCGACAACATGGTAGTTTTGCGATCGAGTGCATCGTCCGGTCGCGAGATTGAGCTGTCGGCACAGGACATGACGACGGTTGCGGAGTTTGCGGTACACAAGGGCGAGAAGGTGTCGTTCGTCCTAACGTACATGTCGTCGCTTGAGGAGATTCCCAAGGTTCCGGCGGAAGGGCACGCACTGGTCGAGACGGAGCGGTTCTGGAAGGAGTGGATGGCGCAGGGCAACACCTACGAGGGACCGCACCGCGATATGGTGGAGCGATCGCTTTTGACATTGAAGGCGTTGACGTACACGCGCTCGGGGGGGATTGTAGCCGCTGTAACGGCGGGCCTGCCGGAGGAGATCGGCGGTGTGCGGAACTGGGATTACCGCTACTGCTGGCTCCGAGATACGGCGTTTACGCTCCTTGTGCTGATTCAGGCCGGGTTCGATCAGGAGGCGGAGTCATGGCGGCAGTGGCTGCGGCGCGCGATCGCGGGTGCGCCGGACCAGGTACAGACGATGTACGGGATCAACGGCGAACGGCAGTTGCCGGAGTGGGACGCGCACTGGCTTCCGGGCTATGAAGGATCGTCGCCGGTACGTATCGGCAATGCAGCGGCGGACCAATTTCAGCTGGATGTTTTCGGCGAAGTCATGACGGCTCTGGTGCAGACCCCGGTCACGGAAAAGGACACGCGCGTGAGTGCGGCGTCCATGCAGGCGGCGGTGTGCGACCATCTTTGCGATATCTGGAAGGAGCCGGACGACGGCATTTGGGAGTCGCGCGGCGGCCAGCTGAATTACACGTATTCGAAGGTGATGGCGTGGGCGGCGCTCGATCGCGCGATCAGGAACTCCGCCCAGCTGGGCGGCCAGGGCGATGTGAAGCGATGGATCAAGAATCGCGATGAGATTCACAAAGAGGTGTGCGAGAAGGGTTTTAGCAAAAAGCTAAACAGCTTTGTGCAGAGTTATGGATCGGAGGAGCTGGACGCTTCCTGTCTGAGGATTGCGATTGTCGGGTTTTTGCCGCCGGAGGATCCGAGGATTCGCGGCACGGTGGAGGCAATCGAGCGAAAGCTGATGCCGGACGGCCTGGTAGAAAGATACGACACGAACTCGGGTTCAGACGGTTTGCCGGGCAAGGAAGGTGCGTTTCTGACGTGCTCCTTCTGGTTCGTAATCAATCTTTATCTAATTGGGCGTAAGGACGATGCGAACGCGTTGCTGGACCGGCTCTTGGCTTTGGCCAACGATGTGGGCCTGATCTCAGAGGAGTACGATCCCAAAGCAAAGCGGATGCTCGGCAACTTTCCTCAGGCGCTCTCGCACATCTCGGTGGTGCATGCCGCGTTTACGGTTGGCGGTCTGTGGAAGCCGGAGGTCGCCGATCAGACCTAAGGCGGGCGGCGGTCGAGTGCAACCTCCCCGATGGCGATCGCACCTAATCGGACTTCGGAGCGACTAGCGGAACGCGCCCAACTGTGTGTATCAATTTTGAATCCCAGATCGGGTGATCCAAATGGACCATTGCCGAATTTGATTGAGGATCATGCGACGTATTCCTGCATCCACCTACCGCCTCCAGCTGCACAAAGGCTTTACGTTTGACGATGCGTCGTCGATCGCGGAGTATCTTCACAACCTGGGAGTGACGCATGTCTACAGTTCGCCGTACCTGCAGGCGGCGCCGGGCAGCATGCATGGCTACGATGTGGTGGACCACCATCGAGTGAATGAGGAGTTGGGCGGCATACGGGCCCATGAGCGGTTTTGCCAGCGGCTGGGCGAGGTCGGGCTGGGGCAGGTGCTCGACATTGTGCCGAACCACATGTCGCTTGGCCAGGAAAATCACTACTGGTGGGACGTGATCGAGAACGGTGTTTCAAGCCGGTACGCGTCCTTCTTTGATATCGACTGGCAGCCGCAGGAGGAGCGTCTGCGCGACAAGGTGCTGGTGCCGATTCTCGCCGATCAGTACGGCCGCGTGCTGCAGGATGGTGGCATCTGCGTGACGCGGGCGGGGGCGCGATTTCAGGTGGAGGCCTCGGCGCAGCGACTGCCGGTGTCGCCCACGTCGCTGCCCGTGATCTTGGCGCGTGCGGCGGAGTACGCGCACTCGGATACCTTGAGTTTTCTAGGAGCTTCGTTTGGCCGGCTGCCCTCGCCCGAGATGTGGGACAGGCGCGCGATCCTGGCGCGCAATCGAGATAAAGGTGTGCTCCTGCGGTTGCTCGACCGTCTGTGCGCGGAGGAGCAAGGGGTGTGCGAGGCGATCGACCGGTCGGTTGCCGAACTGAACAAGAACCACGACGCGCTCGACGACTTCCTGAGCCAGCAGCACTACCGCCTGGCGTACTGGAAGACAGCCGACCAGCAGCTGGGATACCGTCGCTTCTTCGATGTCAACACGCTGATCGGTCTGCGGATGGAAGAGGAGCACGTCTTTGAGGAGACCCACGAGCTCTTGATCGAGTGGCTGCGACAGGGTGTGCTGGACGGCGTGCGGGTGGACCATCCCGACGGCCTGCGCGATCCTCTGGAGTACTTCCGCAGGCTGCGCGAGCATGTGCCGGACGGCTGGATTATCGGCGAAAAAATCCTGGAGCCGGGGGAGTTTCTGCGCGAAAGCTGGCCGATCGATGGCACCAGCGGATACGACTTCCTGAACGTCGCTGGCAATCTTCTGGTCTCGCCCGAGGGGATGGCCGATCTGAACCGGGCGTACGGCGAGTTCTCGGGCGAGCCGACAGATTTCCCGGTCATTGCCCACGATAAGAAGATCTCTGTCACCGAGCAGGCGCTCGGCAGCGATGTGAACCGGCTGACGAGCTTATTTGTGGAGATCTGCGAGTGCAACCGCAACTATCGCGACTTTACCCGAGCGGAGATCCGACGTGCGCTTCGCGAGGTGGCGTCGTGCTTTGGGATCTACCGAACGTATGTGGTGCCGCAGCGCGGCGAAATTACGGGTGAGGACCGGAAGTTTATCGAACGCGCGACGAATTGCGCAAAGGGCAACCGGCTCGACATCGATCCGACGCTGTTCGACTTTATGCACGACGTTCTGACGATGGCGGTGAAGGGCAAAAAGGAGACCGAATTTGTGCTTCGGTTTCAACAATTCTCGAGCCCCGTGATGGCGAAGGGCGTCGAGGACACAGCCTTTTATTGCTACAACCGGCAGACCGGCATGAACGAGGTGGGTGGCGATCCGGGACGGGATGGCATCGGGATCGAAGACTTTCATGACTATCAGCGGACGATGCAAAAGACGCATCCGCAGACGATGACGACGTTGTCGACCCATGACACCAAGCGGTCGGACGACGTGCGCGCGCGTCTGGCCGTGCTGACCGAGATCCCCGGCGAGTTTGAGGCGACGGTGAAGCGCTGGTCGGAGTTAAACGAGGAGTTTCGGCAGGGCGAGTACCCGGATCGCAACACCGAGTGGTTTCTCTACCAGACGCTGATCGGCGCCTGGCCGATCGGCCCCGAACGAATGCAGGCGTACATGGAGAAGGCCATGCGCGAGGCCAAGCAGCAAACCTCGTGGGTGGCGAACAACAAGGAGTATGAGGACGCGCTGAGGAGCTTTATCGACCGGACGCTTGGGTCCGATCGCTTTCGCTCCGAGGTGGAGGCGTTTGTTGCGCAGGTGAATGCGGCCGGTCGGACGAACTCGTTAGCGCAGACACTGATGAAGCACACATCGCCGGGGGTTCCGGACCTCTATCAGGGGTCGGAGCTGTGGGATCACAGTCTTGTCGATCCGGACAACCGGCGGCCAGTGGACTACGACCTGCGGGGTCGTCTGCTCGGCGAGATCCGCGGTGGTATGGCGGTCTCTGAAGTGATGCGACGATCGGAGGAGGGTCTGCCAAAGCTATGGACAATCCACCATGCGCTGCTTGTACGCAAAGAACGCCCGGAGTTCTTTGGGCCGGAGGCGGAGTATAGTCCGCTCCTGGCTTCGGGGGCGAAGCGCGACCATGCGGTGGCGTACCTGCGATCCCGACAGGTGGCGACAGTCGTGCCGAGGCTTCCGCTGACGCTGGCCGGCGCCTGGGAGGACACAACCATCACGCTGCCGAAGGGGCGGTGGGTGAATCGGCTATTGGGTGGGCCGGCGGAGCAGATCGAGGGTGGGATGGTCTCTCTGCGCGACCTGCTTGGGGCGTTTCCGGTCGCTCTGCTGGTGAGAGAGGATGCTGGTTGAGAGAGGATAAGAGCCATGCATGAGTTCAAGGTGTGGGCACCGTATGCGAAGCGCATGACGGTCGACGTGGCGGGAGAGCAACATCCGATGCGGGGTCCAGACAAAGAGGGGATGTGGCGGGCGGACGTGGAGGCCGGTCCCGGGACGGACTACGCCCTTCTGATTGAAGACGATCCGACGCCCTATCCCGACCCGCGCGGCATGCGCATGATATCGGACGTGCATGGGCCGTCGCAGACCTACGATCAGAAAGCTTTTGAGTGGCACGACCAGCAGTGGCAGGGGTCGCCCCTGGCGGGTGCCGTGATCTACGAAATGCATGTGGGGACGTTTACCGAGGGTGGAACGTTTGACAGTGCGATCGAGAAGCTCGACTATCTCGAGGATCTCGGCATCACCCATGTGGAGCCGCTGCCCATCGCTGCGTTTCCCGGCGGTTTCGGATGGGGATACGACGGCGTGGGCCTGTTTGCCGTGCAAGAGGCATACGGTGGACCGGACGGTCTTAAACGCTTTGTGGACGCGTGCCACGCTCACAGGATCGCTGTGATCCTCGATGTCGTCTACAACCACTTCGGTCCGGTGGGTAACTATGCGACCAAGTTCGGACCCTACCTGACTAAAAGCCACCGCACGCCGTGGGGCGACTCGGTGAACTTTGAAGAAGGCGGAAGCGACGAGGTCCGCCGATTCTTTGTCGACAACGCAAAGATGTGGCTGCGGGACTACCACGTGGATGGTCTTCGTCTGGATGCGGTGCACGAGTACAACGACCGCTCGGCGGTGCACTTTATGGAGCAGCTTTCGGCCGAGGTGGACGTCTTGTCGGCGACGCTTGGCCGGCGTCTGGTCTTGATTGCGGAGAGCGACCTGAACGACCCGAAGCTGGTGCGGCCGCGGGAGGCCGGCGGGTACGGCATGGACGCGCAGTGGAGCGATGACTTCCACCACGCCCTCTTCACAGTCCTGCATGAAGGGGAGCCGGGGCGAGGATACTACGACGACTTTGGTTCCATGGCGGATGTGGCGAAGTCGCTGACGAAAATCTTTGTGTACGACGGCTGCTTTTCGAAGTATCGGATGCGCCGTCACGGTCGTCCGGTGGACAACCTTTCAGCGCATCATTTTCTCGGGTACATCCAGAATCATGACCAGATCGGCAATCGTGCGGTCGGTGACCGGATCGAGCATATTGTCGGCCTTCCCCTGGCCAAAGTGGCGGCGGGCCTGGTGCTGACTTCGCCGTTTGTACCAATGCTGTTTCAGGGTGAGGAGTTTGCGGCTTCGACACCGTTTCAGTACTTTGCTCACCACGAGGACCCGCGGATGGCCAAGGCGGTCTCCGAGGGCCGAAAGCGGGATTTTGCGGCCTTTGGTTGGAAGTCCGACGAAATCCCCGATCCGGAGAGCCCCGAAACGTTTCAGCGATCAAAGCTGAACTGGAGCGAGATCCATGAGGGTCAGCACGGGGAAATGCTGGACTGGACGAAGAAGCTGATTCAGCTCAGGCGCAATTCGCCCTCGCTGAATGATGGCGATACCGGGCACATGCGCGTGCGCTTTGATGAGCAGAAGCAGTGGTTGAGCATGCAACGCAACGAGGTGCTGGTGGTTGCCAACCTGGGTAACGAGCCAGCCGTTCTCGATAGTCCGGAGAACTTCCGTCCCGTGTTGGAGAGCATGGCAGGGATCGAGATCTCGCAAGGGCAGGTGACGCTTCCGCCGCGCAGTCTGGCGGTGTTGACGTGTGAGACGGTGTAGATCGGCGGCCGGTCTAGGAGGTGGAGAACAGCATCAGCTGGTCTGGAAGCTAAAGACGAGAAATCAGGCGGGCAAAAACCCATAAAGGAGAAACTTCTCACTTCTCTAAAACGTCTCCCAGAGTATCGCCTTCTGTGTTGTCGCGCGCCTGGCCTGCAACTCGCCTGGATCGAAGGCACCGGTTACCATAGTCAGGAACTCGCGTCTCGCTCCCAAGCTGAACTGGGATGCTGGACACAAAGCGGGTTTGGGCGGAAGACGACTTCAGCGAAGGATCTTTCTTATGCTTTTTAGGCTTTCTCGCTCCTGGCGGCCTCTTCTGGTCAGCGCGATGCTGTCGACAGGGCTTCTGAACGGAGTTCCTGGTTTAGAGGCTCAAAGCGCTCCTGCCGGTGCGACTGCGACGTCTCCCGCAGCACGTCAGATCGGAACGGTGAAGCGCATCGAGGGGTCGACGGTAACGCTGACGACCGACGCCGGACAGGATATTACGGTCGACGTGCCGAGCTCGGCGCGGGTCCTTCAACTGGCGCCGGGCAGCAAGGACCTGAAGTCGGCGCAGCCGGGCACTTTCAGCGATATCGCGGTGGGCGATCGTGTGTTGGCAACAGGAAGCGCAAATGGCGCGAAATTTTCTGCAGTGCGCGTGATCCTGATGCGCTCGGCGGACATCGACCAGAAGCGGCAGGCTGAGGCGGCGGACTGGCAGAGGCACGGGAGTGGTGGTCTGGTGAGCGCCGTCGACCCCGCGACAGGAACGATTACGGTGACCTCGGGAACGCGAAAAACAGAGGTCCTGACCAACGGCAAAACCATCTTTCGCCGGTACGCGGGCGATTCGGTGCGGTTTGAAGACGCAAAGCCCGGCAGTTTGGCGGATATCCATGTCGGCGATCAAATCCGGGTACGCGGAACGCGGAGCGACGCCGGTCAGGAGCAGGCCGAGGAGCTCGTCAGCGGGTCGTTCCGCAATCTTTCGGGAACGCTTCTCACTGTGGACGCGGCCGGGTCAACGGTATCGCTGAAGGATCTGACGACCAAACGAAGCGTCTCGGTCAAGCTCACGCCCAATACGGCGGTTCATATGCTTTCGCCGGAGCAGGCTGCGGGGTTTGCCGCCCGGCAACGCGTGGGTGCGGCCGGAGAAGGCAGCCAGGGTGGTGCACGTGCGGGCGGAAATGTTGGCGGGGGTGGACGTCCTGGAGCGGGTGGGACGAGCGCTTCCAGCGACGCTGCTGCTCCGTCGGGTTCATCGACTCCATCGGGCGGAGGTGTCGCCGGGCCAGGTGCGAGGGATAGCCGGGGAGGCGATCCGGGTGGATCTGGCACCGCTGGGGGCGGGCGGGCGGGAGGTGGTGGAAAATCGGCGGGCGGCGATCTTTCGCAGGTGGTAACTCGCTTGCCCGCTCTTCCAGTTTCGAGTCTGCACACGGGCGATGCGGTGATGATTGTTGCCTCCCAGGCTTCGCCAGGCGATCCAATGACGGCGATCATCGTGCTTTCCGGGGTAGAGCCGATTCTTGCAGCAGCGCCGAGCGGTGGCGGAGCCATGGTTCTCTCACCCTGGAGTGTTGGCGCAGCGGCTCCCGAGGGCGCCCAGTGATTTGGAGTTTCGCGCAGCCAGAATGCGACGAGATGCAGCGGTGACGACCCTTCGATTACTCCTGTGCTGATCTTTTTCGTGCAGGACTCAAGTTTCTGAACCAACAGCCGATATAGAGGGTAGGAATTCCGATGTCTCTTCGCGTAGGTCTGCTTTTGTGGTTGCTGTCCGTGTCTCTGCTCGTGTCGCGTCCCGTGTTCGCGCAGGGAGCGGCCGGCGCGACCGTGCGTGGAACGGTGACCGACCCGGACAATGCGCTGATACCTGGAGCGACGGTGACCCTGACCCCGGCGACTGGACGAGCTTTGACGGCGACGTCTGGAGCGGATGGCGGCTATGTCATCAGCACCGTGCCGGCCGGAACCTACTCGCTCACAGTCACGATGAAGGGTTTCGCGAGCTATGTGAAGCAGGGTCTGCGGATCGGTGCGGGGCAGGCACTGACCCTGGACACAAAGATGGCGATCCAGACGACCAATCAGGAGGTTCAGGTAACCGCGCAGGGCACCCAACTCAGCGTCGACCAGGACAACAATGCGAGTTCGACGGTGATTAAGGGCAAGGATCTGGACGCTCTGTCGGACGACCCGGATGAGCTGTCGTCGGAGCTGACGGCGCTTGCGGGCCCGGCAGCCGGACCCAATGGTGGGCAGATTTATGTCGATGGATTTACGGGTGGTCAGCTGCCGCCGAAGTCTTCGATTCGCGAGATCCGCGTCAATCAGAATCCGTTTTCCGCGCAGTACGATCGCCTGGGTTTTGGCCGAGTGGAGGTATTCACCAAGCCTGGAACCGACAAGCTGCACGGGTCGTATCAGATCAATGGAAACGCTTCCAGCTTCAACACGGGCAATCCAGTCCTGAACCAGTATCTTTCGTCAGGGCAGGTGCCCATCTCCCAGCCCCCGTACCACACGATCTTCATGTTCGGCAGCATCACCGGCCCGATCACCTCGAAGTCGTCCTTCACAATGTCCGGCTCACATCGCAACATCCAGGACAACGCCATCTTCAACGGAACGGTCTTGACGCCGAGCAGCGATGCCACCGCGAACGGCACGACGGATCTCTGCCCGCCCGGCTCGGCGGCCGCAAGCTGCGTCGTCCAGCAGATGCAGACTGCCACAACCTATCCGCAGACTCGCACCGACGTTAGCCCTCGTCTGGACTTCGCTCTAAGCAATACAAATACGCTTACAGCGCGATTTCAATATACGCAGAACAGCAGCATCAACAACGGTCTGGGCAGCTTCAATCTTCCATCGACCGGCTACAACACCAGCTTCGATGAAGCGTCGATTCAGCTGAGTGATTCGCAGATCGTGAGCTCGCGCATCATTAACGAGACGCGCTTTGAGTTTCAGCGAGACCGGTCCACTCAGAACGCGCAGAGTTATGCACCGACCATTAATGTCCAGAGCTCGTTTATCTCAGGTGGGTCGAGCGGCGGCACGAGCTCGGACCACCAGGAGCACATCGAGGTTCAAAACTACACCTCCGTCCAGCTTGCGAAGAACTTCATCCGGTTTGGCGGTCGCCTGCGGACGACCCGCGAAGCGACCAATACAAACGCCGGGACCAACGGCATCTTCAGCTACGCGAGCCTGGGCGATTATCAGAAGAACAATGTCCAGAACTTCAGCTTTACCAGGGTGAATGTGCCGACAGTAGAGGCACGCCTGACGGACCTCGGGACCTACGCGGAGACGGACTGGAAGCCGCGGCCGAATCTAACGGTCAGCTATGGCGTCCGCTATGAGACGCAGAACCAGATCAGCGATCACCACGACTTCGCCCCGCGGGTCTCATTTGCGTATGGTTTAGGAACGGGGAAGGGCTCGCCTAGGACGGTGGTTCGCGGTGGCTTCGGCATCTTTTATGACCGCTTCAATCTGGGGAATGTCCTGACGACCTTTCGCGAGAACGGTGTGAACCAGACCCAGTACACACTCTCAAACCTCGGAAGCAGTGCGCCTGGATGCTCGCCCAGCGACATCGCCGCCTGTCTTGCGGCCGTCTCGCCGGCTGGAAACACCGTGTACACCATTGCGCCGAATCTTCGAAGTCCGTACACGATGCAGACCGCATTCGGGATCGACGAGCAGCTGTTTCGCGGAGCGACGGTCAGCGTGAATTACCTGAATGCGCGCGGTGTGCATCAGTTCCTACGTCAGAACACGGCTGCGATCGGGCGGACGTATGCTGCGACGAACACGGGCTTGCCGGTCACGAATCAATACCAATCCGAAGGCGTCTTCCGGCAAAATCAGCTCAACACCAACTTCAATATTCGGACGCGACGTATAACGCTCTTCGGCTACTACGGCCTGAACTTTGCGCACGCGGACACCTCCGGACCGAACTACTTTCCATCCATCCCAGGCGACATCGGTGCGGACTACGGACGTGCGGCGTTCGACGTGCGCAGCAGGTTGTTTCTCGGCGGCAACGTGACTCTGCCGTACTTCATCTCGCTCAGTCCGTTTGTCCTGGCGCAGTCCGGACAGCCATACAACATCACGTCCGGGGAGGATACCAACGGCGATAGCGTGGTCAACGATCGCCCGACGTTTCTCGTGGGACAGACTTCGGCAAATTGCAGAGATAAGACCACCTTCGGTATTCCGGGATTTGGTACGAGCTACACGCCTATCCCCATCAACTACTGCACGGGACCTGCGCTTTTCACCATGAATCTGCGAGCGACGAAGACCTTTGGCTTTGGCCGGCGGAACTCGGAGAGAGCTGATCAAGGGAGCGGGCAGGGCGGACCTCCGCAAGGCGGTCCCGGCGGACCGGGTGGTCGTGGAGGCGGTGGGGGCGGTCGTGGAGGCATCGGCATGGGCGGAGGCGGAACCAGCACCGGTAAGCGGTATAACCTGACACTTGGGGCGCAGCTACAGAACGTCTTCAACAAGGAGAACCTGACAGTCCCAGTCGGTACTCTGACCTCGCGCAACTTCGGCCAGTCGTTGCAGCTCTCCGGTCCTCCGTATACATCGAGTGCTGCGGTGCAGCGGCTGCAGCTACAGGCTTCCTTCAGCTTCTAGCCTCGATTCATCCATTACCGGCCAAAGCCTCTTTGCGGCGGAGAAGGCAACGAAGCGATCACGATCGTCTTTGCATTCATGAACTCGCGCATACCGAAGGCCGAGAGTTCGCGGCCGAATCCAGAGTGTTTGATGCCGCCAAAAGGCAGGCGCGGGTCGCTCACGACAATCGTGTTGAGGAAGACCATGCCGCATTCGAGCTCTGCGATCAGACGCTGCTGTTCAGCCGGATCGCGTGTCCAGACGGAGGCGCCAAGGCCGAAGGGGGTGTCGTTCGCGAGCGCGATGGCTTCGTCGAGATCGCGAACGCGAAAGAGCATGGCGACCGGTCCAAACAGCTCTTCGCGATAGACGGGCGAGGTGCGCGGAACGCCCTCGAGCACGGTGGGCTGGAAGAAGTTTCCTTCGGCCTTCGCGTCTTCGGGGCCGTCCGACGTAAGACCGCGGATGCGATGTCCTCCGGTGAGCACGCGTGCCCCAGATCGAACGGCCGCATCGACCTGCAATTCGAGGTCGTCGAGCAGACGTTTCGTCGCGAGCGGACCAACGTCGGTGTTGCTGTTCATCGGATCGCCGACGATCATCTCGCGCATGCCGGCGACAAAACGCTCGGTGAAGCGATCATAAATTTCGGCTGCGACCAGAAATCGTTTACCAGCGATGCAGGATTGCCCGCTGTTGATCAGTCGAGCGCGAACTGCCATGTCGGCGGCACGTTCGAGGTCGGCGGAACTCATCACAATAAAAGGATCGCTGCCCCCGAGTTCCATGACTGACTTCTTGATCAGCCAACCTGCCTGTGCGCCGATCGCTCGACCGGCGGCCTCGCTTCCGGTGACCGTTACCGCGACGACGCGATCGTCCGCAAGCACCGATTCGACGGCTCGCACATCGATGAGCAGAGCCTGAAACGTACCTGGGAGGAAGCCCGATCGACGCACCAAACTCTCGATGGCGAGAGCGCACTGCGGCACGTTGGCGGCGGGTTTCAAAAGAACGACGTTGCCGGCCATCAGCGCCGGAACGACGCAGCGGAAGACTTGCCAGAAGGGGAAATCCCAGGGCATCACGGCCAGAAGTACGCCGAGCGGATCCCATCGGACGTAACTATGAGCGGCCTCGGTGGGGATCGACTCCGGCGCCAGCATACGGCCGGCCTCTTCCGCGTAGAAGAGGCACGTCCCGGCACATTTCAGGATCTCCTGGCGCGCGGCGGCGATAGGTTTTCCCATCTCCATCGTGATCGTGCGCGCGAGATCTTCGACTTCGCTGTCGAGGATCGACGCCAGCTTGCGCATGCAGAGCGCGCGATGTTCGATCGGCACATACCTGTAAGCGCGAAACGCGACGTGCGCGCGCGCAACTTTCTCGCGGAGATCCGTCGCATCGAGCGGATCAAAGCGGCGCAAGAGCTTTCCGTTCGCGGGATTGATGGACTCCAGGGCCATGCGATGGGGAGATACGGACACTACACCGATGCTAGCTTAGCAAGTGCGAGCGCCAAGACACGGGTGCCAAGCGCAATGTCCTCGGGAGCAGCGTACTCCTCAGGGCGATGGCTGACGCCGTCCCGGCAGGGGATAAAGAGCATGCCTATGGGCGCGATGCGGGCCATAAAGAGCGAGTCGTGGTACGCGCGGCTGACCATCCGGCGAAAGGGAGCGCCGATCGCGTCGGCGGAGCTTTCGAGCAGATCGATGAGTTCGGGCGCGCAGGCGGCGGGCTGGTCGGCGTTGACGACTTGCTCGGTGATGCTGACGCCGCGTCTCGATGCAATCTCGGCGATGTCGCTGCGGACGGCGGCGATGACGCCATCGCGGCGTCCCGGGTCAACGTCGCGCAGATCGAGTTCAAGCGCGACGCGGCTCGGGACGCTGTTGACTGCGCCGGGATGGACCTGACAGGTGCCAACGGTCGCGACGGTGTCGATGGCGCCGGTTGACAGCGTCTGTCGCTCGACCGAGAGGATCACCTCGGCGGCGGCGCAGAGCGCATCTCTCCGGTCGGACATCAGAAGTGCGCCGGCGTGGCCGCCCAGGCCGGTGATCTCGAAGCGATAGCTGGCGGGCGCGGCGATGCCGGTGACGACTCCCAGCGGGAGCCCTTCGCGTTCGAGCAACGGACCTTGTTCGATGTGCAGTTCGAGCCAGCCGCTGTAGTGGCCCGGTGAAAGCCGCACCGAGAAGAGCGGGCCGGTGAAGCCCGCGGCTGCGCGAAGCTCATCCAGGGTGCCGCCGTTCGGGTCGCGTAGGGTCACAGCGCGCTCAGCCGTAAGAACGCCTGCGAGCAGACGGCTCCCCAGGCAGCCGATGCCGAAGCGGGTCGGCTCCTCGGAGGTGAAGAGAACCAACTCGATCGAGCGCTGCGGACGGAAGCCACTCTGTCGGAGCGCGCGGATGGCTTCCAGGCCGCCGAGCACGCCCACGGTGCCGTCGTACATGCCGGCATGCGGGATCGCATCGATGTGCGATCCGGTGGCGACCGCGGGCAGATCCGGATCGGCTCCGGGCCAGCGAAAGAAGGTGTTGCCGACCGCATCTTCGCGTGTCTCGAGACCGGCATCGGAGGCGCGCTGTTTCAGCCAGAGGCGCGCGCTC
Source organism: Acidobacteriaceae bacterium (assembly GCA_965277145.1). Taxonomy (GTDB): domain Bacteria; phylum Acidobacteriota; class Terriglobia; order Terriglobales; family Acidobacteriaceae; genus Edaphobacter. Next base: position 2,592,098 of record OZ255717.1, on the reverse strand, counting down.
TGATCCTGCTCAGAGAAGACGACGCGCGTGACGGCCGTACCCGCAGCGGCGGCTGGCGCGCTGCTGAACCTTGCAAGCTCAGCGAGTTCGGCGCTGAGTTTCCCGGCATCGATTTGGACCTTATCAGCTTCAATGGCGAAGCTGTTCGGGCCGGTGTCTTCGCCGACGCTCGCCGACGTCTTGTTCTCTAGCATGGTTCTGTCCTGTTGCGGTCCTGGTTGCGCTCCTAGAAGCTTCTATCCGATGGGATGCCGGTTCCAGTCCTTGTAGATGAGGTACTTCGTGGGAGTCTTGCCGAGGGCCCCGAACCACTGCGGACAGAACGGCGCCATCCAGATGAAATCGCCCATCGCTACCGGATACCAGTTGCTGCCGAGACGATAGATGCCACCGCCTTCGAGCATCAGAAGGCCGTGCTCCATGACGTGGACCTCGACCATGCTGAGCGACGCGCCCGGGTCGTAGGTCATCGTGTTCACGGCGAAGCGGAAGGCGCTATTCTCGGGAACAAGCGATCGCACCTGGATGCCGGGGTCGTCCAGCAGCGCGAAGGAGGCGATCTCGGGCTCACGTCCGAGCAGAAACGTTGGTGCGGATTCGGGTGGGACAACCGTCCCCGTTCCCGACGTACGATAAGGAAGCTCGATAACTGCGGCACGAGCGCCCCCGAGGGCGAGCAGTCGATGTTCCTGCGACGCAGGTAGGTAGGCATAACTGCCCGTGGCCAGAGAGTGCTGTTCTCCGGCAAAGTGCAGCGTAAGCTCGCCGTCGAGAACGTACACGAAGCGCTCGAACCCGGAGCTTCGCATCGATCCCCCGTCGTCGAACTCGACCGTGTATTGGGCGAAGGCCGCGCCGGCAGCCGGTGCGATGTGGATGATGGCGAGTGCGCGATCGAGGCAGGGAAGCGGCGTACGCACAAACGTGTCCGGCGTCTGCAGAAGGTGATCGCGGTTGCTGCGGCTGCGCGTGCTGCCGAGTTTATGCATGGGCGCCAGCCTCATCTCTGCCCACCATATCAGGCGAGCCGAGCGCGCCGGCCTCCCCGAAGCTACGAAGGAAGCCGTGCAGGGTATGGAGCGCGAGGGCGGCGTCGTCTAGCAGTACGTCCTCGGCGGGATGATGGCTGATGCCGCCGGGGCTGCGGACGAAGAGCATCGCCGACGGGACTCTCCGAGCCAGGATCATGGCGTCATGGCCTGCGCCGCTGGGCATCGTCCGGATAGGAGAGCCGACCGCTTCCTCCGCGGCCGAGAGGAGCTGGCCAACGAGACCTCCATGCATCGGCACGGAGCTCTGTTCGGCCTGTAGTTTGCCGTCGACCGTGATGCCCCGGAGCCCGCCGACCTCGCGGGCGCTCTCGATTGCGGATCGCACGAAGTTCTCTCGTATTGGATCCACCTCATGCCGAACGTCGAGCGTCGCCTCGACCTCGCCCGCGATGACGTTGACGGCTCCAGGGTGTGCGTGGAGGTGGCCCGTCGTGGCGACGAGACCGGGTATCTTGCGGCCCAGACGTTCTATCGCGACGATCCACTCGGCCGCGGCAACGACGGGGTCGCGGCGCAGGTGCATCGGCGTCGTGCCGGCGTGGTTGGCCTGTCCGCAAAATCGGAAGTGCAGACGCGACTGTCCGACTATCGCGCTCACAAGCGCGAGCGGCTCGCAGGCTGTGTCGAGGACGGGACCCTGCTCGATGTGCACTTCGACGTACGCAGTGGTGTTCGCGGCGAGCAGCGCATCGGAGAGGTCGTCAGGGTCGAGGCCGAACTTGCGAAGTCGCTGGGCGACGGTGACGCCGTGCCGGTCGGACCGCGCTAGCGTCGCCGGGTCGAGCTGGCCGATGAGAGCGAGGCTACCGAGGAATGGCTTACCAAAGCAGACGCCCTCTTCCTCCGCAAAGCCGATGACTTCGATCTCGTACGGAAGCCGATCGTCTCCGAGGGCCTCGACCGCAGCCACGGCGAGCACAACCCCGAAGATGCCATCAAACGCACCGGCGTTTGGAACCGTGTCGAGGTGCGAACCGAGCAGAAGACGCCGCGCGCCCGGGGTGGGGCTGCGACGCACACCGCGCAGATTGCCCGCCCCATCCACGCGAACCTCCATGCCTCTCGCTCTCATCCATCCGCCGAGCAGGTGATGAACGGTATGCATGGGCTCGGAAAGGTAGCCGCGGGTGATCGTGCCTGCTACCTCGGTGCAGTTCGCAATCTCGCGGCAGCGGAGGAGGATCTGTGCAGCGCGCACGTGGTCGTTCAAGGGTTGAAGCTCCTCACTGGCCGCTCACCTCGCCCGCTGGACACGTGCCTCGATATACCCGTGCGGTTCATCCGTTGGCACAAAGATCTGGTTCGGATTTGTCTGCCCGAAGCGGGACAGATCGACCAAAAGCGCGTGCTTGTTGGGCATGGCGATCTCGATCTCGTCGATCTCCGGCGTGCTGTCGATCGCGGCGGAAGCCATCGCGAAGAGCGTCTCCTGCACGGATCGGCTCTTGTGATTGGCAAACGTCGCGAGCAGGCTCTCGCGCACTCGCTCGCGGACGGCATTGAAGTCGAGGTCTTCGCGCACATAGGGCCAGCGGGCGCGCATGGAGGTTCCTAACAGACGGTCGTCGGTCTCCGGCAGGGTGGTCAAAGAGTCCCGGATGAAGCCCGAAAATCCGGAGTCTGCGGACTTCATCAGCGTCAGGTCGTCGAGGCCGGAGGTGATCTGAAAAGGGCCGCTCTGCCGCTGCTCGACGGCTGTGGTCTGCCGCTCGGCGCTGCCGCGCATGAAGCTCGATGGATGCGGCTTGCCATCCACCGTGAGGCGCTTCCAGAGCACGCTTTCGACCGTGATCTCGGCTGAGCTGACCTGCGGATTGCGGCCGAGCAGAAAGCCGATAAGCTCCTTTGCATAGGCCTCGATCGAGTCGGCAGAGCTCGACCGAGCGACCGAGTAGACGGTGTTCTTCATGGTGTCCGTCGCTAGGATGTTGCTGTTGTCGCCGGCCGTGTGTGCCGCTTCAAAGTCACCACGGAGCAGCACCTGAACCGTCCACTCAGACAGATTGTGCTCATCGGGTTTACGCGTGACTTTGAGCAGACGGACGCGCGATTTGCCGTAGCGATTTGTTGTGAGCCGATGCATGTTGCGTCTAGCTTCCTCGATAGGTGGTGTAGCTGTTGGCGCTCAGGAGCAGCGGGATGTGGAAATGGATCTCCGGGTCGGCGACTCTGAAGACGATCTCGACATAAGGATAGAGGCTCGGGAGCCCGAGACGATCGAAGTAGCCGGAAGTACCGAAGTGGAGGCGGTAGACGCCGGCGGTCATCGCGGCGCCACTGGAGAGCAGATCCTTGCAGCGGCCGTCGCGGTCCGTCTCCGCCTGCGCGACAGCTGTCCAATCTTCGCCTGCAAGACACGCGAGCGTGACTGCGACAGCCGCAGCGGGACGGCCCAAGGAGGTGTCGAGAACGTGAGTCGAGATGCCCATTGGCCTACGCTCCCACCAGCCAGCGCTCGAGGCGCAGCGCGGTGATCTGTTCCTGTTCGCGGCGGGCCACGGTCTGCTCCGTTTCAGGGTCGTTGTGAAGGCGTGCGTGAAGATGTGCGAGGATCTCGGCCCTGCTCCTGCCCGCGGCGCAGACGAGGAAGATGTGCCCAAAGCGAGCCTCGTACGCCTGGTTGCCTTCGCGGAGCAGGCGCGCGATGCTTTGATTCTCGGAGTCGGCCGCGACCTGCTCAGCCCGGCTCCAGCCGAGCGAACGTCCGGTGGTCTCGATATTCGCGTGTTGTTCTCCGATCCTCGGATGGCTCTCAAACACTTCGGTCCAGTCGATGTCCGTGAGGTCTGCGAAGGCGGCCTGGCTGGCTCGGAGGAGCTCTTCGCGATCGAGCAGTGGCCGTCGCTCTGCCACAGCACGCGCCCAACGCGAGGAGCCGCAACAGGGCAGGATCTCCTTTGCGGCGTCGGGGACGTCGAGCTGGTTCCACTGATCGAGAACGGAGATCGTCATCGTTGGGCCGATCATACCGTGACCTCGCGGCCTCGCGGCTGATTCTCAAACGCCTCACCGTTCCAAACTGGCTCCCCACGAAGGTAGGTCGCGGTCACAAGACCCACGATCGCCTCGCCGACATAGGGCGAGATCGGGTGACGGAAGTGCAGATGGTTCGGGGTGACGACCATCTGAGCTTCGGTGTCGAACAGGATGAAGTTTGCGTCGCGGCCCGGCTTGAGCGCGCCCGCGACGTGGCTCATCCCCGCCAGCTTTGCCGGTGCCTGGCTCATCCACCGAGCGATGTCGTGGAGCGTGAAACCGCGCCGACCGGCCTCGGTGTGGACGATCGAGAGCGCGATCGAAAGGCTGGCGATGCCGCCCCATGCCTGGTCGAAACGGCCCGTCGCGATCTGCTTCATCTCTGGCGGACACGGCGAGTGGTCGGTCGCGATCAGGTCGATGGTTCCGTCCCCGAGCGCGTCCCAGAGAGCGTCGCGGTTGGACCTTCCGCGGAGAGGAGGTGCGCACTTCAGCAGCGTCGCCCTGTCCGCGATCTCTTCGGCCACGAAGTGGAGGTAGTGGGGGCATGTCTCGACGCTAATACGAAGGCCCTCGGCCCGTGCTTCCCGCAGCATGGGCAGCGCCAGCGCCGTCGAGAGGTGAACGATGTGCAGGTGGAACTGATACTTGCGGCAGAGATCGATCAGGCACCGGATGGCGTCGATCTCAGCCGCGTCCGGGCGCGAGGCGAGATAAGTCGCATAACTCCGCCAGTCGCTCCCGGCGAGCGCCCCGATTGCATGCTCGATGGGACCGGCGAGCTCGGCGTGCACCAGCAGCGGGAGGCCCGAAAGCCTGATCTCCGGGAGCGCCTGTTCCAGATCGCCGAGGCTGATCATGGTAAAGCCGTCACATCCAGGGTAGAGCAGAAAGCACTTGTATCCACGAACGCCGGCTTGGGCTAGCGGCAGCAAATGCTCCTGATTGCCCGTAACCGCGCCACCCCAGGCCGCCCAATCGACAAAGCATTGCCCGTGTGCGGCGACGCGCTTGGCCTCGAGCGCCGCGACTGTCGTCGTCTCGGGCAGGCAGTTCAGCGGCATGTCGACCAGCGTTGTGTAGCCTCCCGCGGCGGCTGCGCGGGTGCCGGTCCAGAAGCCCTCCCACTCGGTTCGCCCTGGCTCGTTCAGGTGAACGTGCGTGTCGACCAGGCCGGGCAGGATCGCGCTCCGTCCGCAATCGACGCGGTTGGCGTCCGCGGGAATCTCCGATGTCGAGCAGACCGCGACGATCCGCCCAGCTTCGACCAGGAGCGCGCCAGCCCGGGTCCCGTCGCCCGTTACGATCCTGTCTGACAAGAAAGCCTGTGCCATAATCGACATTATCCCGCACCGCTTCTGATCCTCCATCCACTGTAGAGAAGGAAGAGCACGCAGCATGCACGAGAACCCGGCATTCATGCAACAGGCCATCGCGCTTGCGATCGAGAATGTGCGAGAGGGACGTGGTGGACCGTTCGGGGCCGTTATTGTGCGCGGCACTACCGTGATCGCGACCGGAGCAAACCGGGTGACGGCGAGCAACGATCCTACCGCCCACGCGGAGGTGACGGCCATCCGCAACGCATGCGCGGCCCTCGGCAGTTTTGAGCTGCGCGGATGCGCCATCTACACCAGCTGCGAGCCCTGCCCGATGTGTCTGGCCGCGATCTACTGGTCGCGTCTGGACGCGATCTTCTACGGGAGCACGGCTCTCGACGCGGCCAGCGCCGGCTTCGACGATTCGTTGCTCTACGATGAGATCAGAAAACCCATGGGAGATCGGCTGATCCCCAGCAGGGCTCTACTGAGGGAAGAGGCGCAGGCAAGCTTCGACGCCTGGATCGAGAGCACCAACCGCATCCCCTACTAGAGCGCAGACGAGCCGATCCGCCTCAGGAGAGACCGTGACAGCAAGAGACGCCGAAGTAAGACCCACCGCATCGCCGTCCCGCCGGACGCGGGTGGCTATCCTCGGGTTCGGTACCGTAGGCCAGTCCGTCGCGCGCCTGCTCGGTGCTCAGAACTTCACCGGCATCGATCTTGCGTACATCTTCAATCGCGGCATTGAGCGCAAACAGAGCTCCGAGGCCGCGATGAGCGTTCCCGAGACTGCAGTCTGGACCGACAGCATCGAGGATGTCCTCGGTTCGGATACGGATGTGGTGATCGAGACCATCGGCGGCCTCGATCCAATGGACCAGTGGCTCCGCGCGGCGATGCGTTCGGGCAAATCGGTGGTGACGGCGAACAAGCAGTTGATCGCCTATCGCGGCGCCGATCTGACCCAGCTGGCGCGCGAGCAGGGCGTTCAGCTGCGCTACAACGCGTCCGTCGCAGGCGGTGTGCCCGTGATTCCGGCGACGCTGGATGGCCTGCAGGGCGATCGCATCACCAGGCTCTCAGGCATCGTGAACGGAACCTGCAACTTCATCCTGAGTCACATGGAGGCCGGCGCCGAGTACGGCGAGTCGCTGCGGCAGGCGCAGGCCGCCGGGTACGCCGAGGCTGATCCGCGCGCCGATGTCGACGGCCTGGACGCGCGCGCGAAGCTCTGCATCCTCTCGCGCATCGCCCTCCATGCGGAGCTCAACCCCGATCAGGTCGCCACACAGAGCATCTCAGCGGTTGCGGCAATCGACTTTCAGTACGCGCGTGAGTTGGGCTGCACCATACGGCAGGTGTCGCGGGCGCAGCTGCCCACATCTGGAGGTGCACCGCCGGCGAACGGGGGTGCTGTGCGCGCGCGCGTCGCGCCCATGCTGGTTCCGCTCGCGTCGCCGATCGCGTGGTCACACGGAACGCAAAACATGGTCGTCACCTCGGGCGAGTTTGGCGGTGATGTGGTCTTCTCCGGGCACGGTGCGGGCGGCAATCCGACCGCGGTGGCAATCGTCAGCGATCTTCTCTCGGTAGCGCAGGGCTGCTCGGAGGTCTCGCTTCCGGTGACGCCGATGGAGGTCACGGGCGAGTTCTTCGCGCCGCACTACCTGCGCTTCATGGTGAGCGACAAACCCGGCATCGTCTCGGCGATCTCAGGTGCGCTGGCAACGGTCGGCGCAAACATCGACTCGCTCCTGCAGAGGCCGGGATATCCGAAGGATCACCTGCCGTTTGTGGTCACGACGGAGCCCTGCCTGACCTCGACCATCAGCCGCGCCGTGGCGACCATCGCGCAGTTTGAGTGCATGCTGGAGCCGCCGCTGTCGATGCAGATGCTGACGATCGACGACAAGGCGGAGGACTAGCCGCTGCCTGGAGCAGTCGCCCGTCGTGTTCTCTCGCTCGCTCTGTGCTTCGCCCTTAATATTTCGCCATCGTCGGATCGATCTTGTCGGCCCACGCCAAGATGCCGCCCGCCAGATTCGAGACGTGGGTGAAGCCGGCGTTTTTCAGGATCGTCGCGGCCTTCTGGCTCCGCGCTCCCGACCGGCAATGGACGACAATCTCGTCGTCCTTGTGCTCGGCCAGTTCGCCCAAGCGGCGCTCCACTTCGCCGACCGGGATCAACGGTGCGCCCAGGTTGGCGATGGGGTACTCGTGCGGCTCACGCACGTCGAGCACAAAGAGCCCTTCCTTTGCGTCGAGCTTGCGCTTGAGCTCCTCGACGGTGATCTGCGGGATGCCGTCAACCACGGGCGCCGGCCCTACAGCCTGGTCGCGCGCCACTTCGAGCGGCCCCGCTGTGGCTGGCTTCGGAATGCCGCAGAACTGGTCGTAGTCGATCAGCTCGGTGACAGTGGGGTGCGTTCCGCAGACCGGGCAGTCGGGGTTTTTGCGCAGCTTGAGGGTACGAAAGCTCATGGCGAGCGCGTCAACGAGAAGCAGCCGACCGACCAGCGGCTCGCCAATCCCGAGAATCAGCTTGATCGTCTCGGTCGCCTGGATGACGCCGACGAGGCCGGGCAAGATGCCGAGCACGCCACCTTCGGCGCACGAGGGAACGAGGCCGGGCGGCGGCGGCTCCGGGTAAAGGCAGCGGTAGCATGGGCCCTCGGGCAGACCAAAGACGCTGGCCTGGCCCTCAAAGCGAAAGATCGAGCCGTACGCGTTCGGCTTGCCGGAGAGGACGCAGGCGTCGTTGACCAGGTACCGCGTCTGGAAGTTATCGGTGCCGTCGGCGATGACGTCGTAGTCGCGAAAGATCTCCATCGCGTTTGCGCTCGTCAGCATCGTGTTGTGCTTCACGATCTTTGTGTTCTTGTTCAGGCCATGGAGCGTGATCTCGGCCGAGTCAACCTTGAGCTTGCCGACGGTCGCCTGCGAGTGGATGATCTGCCGCTGCAAGTTGGATTCATCAACCACATCGAAGTCCACCAGGCCGAGCGTGCCGACGCCCGCAGCCGCGAGATACATGGCGAGCGGAGCTCCCAGACCGCCCGTTCCGACGCAGAGCACCTTGGCCGCCTTTAGCTTCTGCTGACCCTCGAGGCCCACCTCGGGCAGGATCAGGTGGCGCGAGTAGCGCGCGATCTCCTCATTCGTCAGCTTCGGGAGTTCGGTGGTTGTGGTGAGGTCGGGGATTAGAGTCTCAGTTGCCATGGTGCGTACTCCTTGTGCCGCGAAGTTCTTGAGGCAGACGTGTCGCCGAAAAGAGAGGCGGCATTTGTAACAGTGGAGGTTACAGGTGTTGGCGCGCGAACAATCACGGTTACAAATCCCGGATCGACCCACCGGCAATCGACGGAATGATGGTCAGTTCGTCGTCGGGGCCGGTTCCTGTCGCCTCTTTCGCGGGCAGATACCGAATGTCATCGTCGTTCAGGTAGACGTTGACAAACGACCGCAGCTTGTTATCTTCGGTGAACAGGTGCTTGCGCAACTCGGGAGCGGTCATGGTGAGCGCATCGAGCGCGCCCTGCACTGACATTGCGCCGACTTCGACGATTTCCTGGCCGCCGGTGTACGCTCGCAGCGGTGTCGGAATGTGGATCTTCATCTGGTTTCTCCCTCTAAAACTTGTATGCTCGGCTCGGCTGCGAGCTTCGCGTCGTCCTCGTCCACGCCCGTTACGTCGATCTCGAGCGCCTCGTCCACGAAGCTCTTGGTCTCTTCGTCGAGACCTTGCAGCAAAAAAGAGTTTGTAACTGCGGCTGTGCCTTTTTCGATTGCCGTGATGACATAGGAGCATCCGATCCAGTGCGCCTCGGCAAAGTCTGTGGCCGACCACTGGGCCGGGTGGTCCGGATGCGAGTGGTAGAAGCCGACGATGTCGAGGCCGTCCCGGCGAGCTTGGCGCTGCGCTCGCACCAGCTCCTCGGGCGCGATGCCGTAGCGATTATGCGCCGAGTCGGTGCGTGTGTTGCCGGCGCGCACGACGCGTCGGACCGCATTGACGCCCATATCTTTGGCGCTCGCCGTACGCTCATGCCCGGCCACATGCGTGCCGAGAAGAATCCCGCAGCACTCGTGCGGGTACGTCTCCTCGCCGTGGGCGCGCATGGCCTGATAATCCGCATAGCTCAAGGACAGCATCGGCCTAACCCTCCGTCCAGAAGCGTTCGCTCATGTACTTTTCAGCGGAGTCGCAGAGGACCGTCACGATGACTGCTTCGCGTCCAGCGCGGGCCTCGCGCTCGGCCACATCCAGCGAAGCCGCGACGGCCGCCGCCGCAGAGACGCCGACCAGCAATCCCTCGAAGTGCGCCAGTCGCTTCGCCATGCCGTAAGCCTTTTCGGTCTCCATCTCGACGTTCTCGTCGGCCAGCGCTGGATCGTAGATGCCTGGGACGATGGCGGTCGACATATGTTTCAGGCCTTCGAGGCCGTTGAACGGCGAATCGGGCTGCATGGAGATGCAGCGGATCGCGGGGTTCAACTCGCGCAGTCGCCGCGTGGTTCCCATAAACGTCCCGCTGGTGCCCAGGCCGGCGACGAAGTGGGTGATCTGCCCCTCGGTCTGCCGCCAGATCTCGTCGCCTGTGGTGCGGTAGTGCTCCTTCCAGTTCTGCTCGTTGTTGTACTGGTCCGCATAGAAATAGAGATCCGGTTCGGCATCGGCGAGCGCGCGCGCCTTACGAATCGCTCCATCAGAGCCGAGGCCGGGATCGGTCCAGAGAATCTCCGCGCCATACGCGGCCAGGTACTTCTTCCGCTCAGGCGACACATTGGACGGCATACACAGCGTGACCGGAAAGCCGAGCGCAGCACCCAGCATGGCGTACGCGATGCCGGTGTTGCCGCTGGTGGCGTCCAGCAGACCGCGTCCTCTGGCTGTACCCGCGCGCTGCCCAAAGCGCAGCTCACCGCGACGTTCCGCATCGAGAACGATGGCCGAGGCCGCACGATCCTTCACCGATCCACCTGGGTTGGCCCATTCGGCCTTGCCGAGAATCTGCACACCGGGCATGTCGGCGGTCAGCGTGCCGAGACGGACCAGAGGCGTGTTGCCGATCCGGTCCAAGATGCTCGTGCCCAGCTCTAGGATGCTCGTGCCCAGTGATTTTTCGACAGCCACCATCCGTCCAGTCTCCGGCTCAACTCTACCCCGGCCGTCCATAAGCCTCGGGAACGGTCTCCGCCGGCCCTCACGCGTTGATGCGTCTGGGCCGATGTGCGACAGTAAACGTGAGTCTAACTTATGGCCAAAAAGGTCCAGCAACGAAGTTTCAACGACATTCTCTCCGCCCTTGGCACACAACGGTTTGATGTCGCACCGGCGCAAGGGGGTGCAAAGCGCGCATCGGCGGCCTTCCAGGTGCGCAAGTACGGTTGCGCGGCGGAGATTGCCGCCGGCCCCGGGAACACGGTCGAGATGCTGAGGTATCCAGGCTGGCTCCTGAACGGCGAGATCAGCGTCATTCTGGACCGCGGCTACCAAAAATTCCTCAAAACGAGCCGTCTCGAGATCCCGGCCACCGCGGACAAGCTGCGCGCTATCCACAGCTTCGCCGAAGAGCTGAAGGAAGCCACCGGCGGCCTCTCGCTGTACAACGAGAGCCTCGGGACGACGTCGGACGTCTATGTCTACGATCGGGTCAAGGGACGCGAGAGTACCGTTCGTCAACGCCTGCATGCCGAAACGGGGAAGATCTCCGGAGGTCCGCTGGAGTAGCTTCGATCAGCAAAAATCTGGGACGGACGACGGGTCTAGTCTAGATGAAGATCCGCGTGCCGACCGGCTCCTCTGCCACTCGCGGTAGGCCTCGCTCTTGCCCATGCCGCGCTCGCGTGCGACCTGCTTCAGAGCGTCCTTTTCTTCGGTACCTGCCTGAAGGAGACGCCGGACCGCCTCCGCCACCGAGATCGTCTCACCGGTAGCAGCGGCCACCGTGCCCTCGAGCATGAGCACCATCTCGCCGCGGACGACCTCTCGCTTGTTCAGCACCGCCCGCACCTCGCTGACCGTACCGCGCAGAAACTCCTCGTGCACCTTGGTGAGCTCGCGAGCGACGGCGATGCGGTGCCCGGCCCCAAACACCGCCTCCACATCCGCGAGCGCCTCGACGATCCGATGCGGTGTCTCGTAGAAGACCTCGACCGGGGCTGGTCCGCCACCCCGTTCAGACGTCCGCAAACGCGCACGCAGTGCCTCCAGAACGCTCCGCCGCTCTCCAGCTTTGGAAGGCAGAAAGCCACGAAATGCGAAGCCACCCTCCGTCGAGAGGCCGCTCGCGATGACGGCCGGCACAACGGCATTCGCGCCGGGAACTGGATACACGGGAACGCCGGCGGCGATGGCGGCCGCGACCAGTTCACTGCCCGGGTCGGCGATCCCCGGTGTTCCCGCGTCGCTGACAACCGCGATGCGAGCACCCGCCGTCAGCTCCGCGATCAGCTCGGACGTTCGCTCCAGCTCGTTGTGCTTGTGGTAGCTCACGGTCGGCCGATGAATGCCGAAGTGATGGAGCAGCTTGGCGGTCTGCCGGGTATCTTCGCAGGCGATCCGGTCCGCCGACCGCAGCACGCGCAAGCCGCGCAGAGTCATGTCTTCGAGGTTGCCGATCGGGGTTGCTACCAGGTAGAGCCCGGGCGCCAGCAGACGCGGAGGTCCGGGCTCTACCTCTGCAGGTTCCGCCAGCGGAACGTCACCGTCCGTCACGACTCCTGGCGCCGAAGCCTTCGCCCTCGGTCCAGCAGACGCATGGACTGGGACAGATTCTGCGGTGTCAGGATGCCGACGATGCGGTCGCCGTCGAGCACCGGCACCAGCTGCACACCCCGCCCGAGCATGATGCGCCCGAGCGTCTTCATCAGGGCGTCGCCGGGCTGGGCCGTAGCAAAGGAACGCGTCATCACGCCCTGGATGTAGCCGTTGCCGTGCGTCTGCAGGGCCTCGAGGATGCCTTGCCGCGAGACGGCGCCGACCATGCTGCCGCGGCGCACGACGGGAAAGACGTCCTGCAGCGAGTGCACGGAACGGTCAAGCGCGTCCTCAAGCGTGTCGGAGGCCGAAAGGGTGTTGAAGTCGACCAGCATGACGTCGCTGATGCGCACCGGATGCGCCTCCGTGCCGGCGTCCGTCGTGGCGGGGTCCGACCCCTGATCGAGAGGTCCGGCAAAGACAAGAAACGCGCCCAGCGTGGTCAGCCACGGATTACGCAGCGCCAGACCGACCGCCGCCAGAGCCACCGCAACGAGTCGACCGAGGCTGCGAAATCCACTTCGGCTCCTCAATCCGGCCGGAAGGCCGTCTAAGCCGAGGCGAAAGAGCTCTCCGCCATCGAGTGGCGCGACGGGCAGCAAGTTAACCGCGCCCAGGAGCACGTTGACCCAAACCGCGGCGCGCAGGAGATGCGCCGGCGTGATCCACGGCCGATCCCCAAGCTGAATAAGCGGGCTAAAGGCCAGAATGAGCGAGCCCAGAACCAGCCCCGTGCCGATATTAGTGAGCGGCCCAACCAGGGCCAGCCGCCGGATCACCTCGGGCCGATGCGCCCGTTCGTTGGCCTCGGCCGTCGCGTAGCGAAGGACGCTGCCGGTCGGCAACAGCAGAATCCCGCTCAGATCGAGCGACATCGCTGCCACCGCGATCGATCGCGTCGTCTCCCGCAACAGCAGCGCCAGAAGGAGGAGGGCAAATAAACCGAGGCCACGTCCAGCCGTCCCCGTCAAAGTCACCGAGTAGCTCATCGAAAGACCGAGCAGAAGAAAAAACGAGATGTGCATCCGAAGCTCTACGCCCAGCAGGGTTCCGATCGGAAAGCTCCATTCGCGCATAGTTCTATTCTAGATGCGGTCCTGATCTTCGGGGCGATCAAGGCCCCTGAGTTCGCTGCTTTTTGCAATCTGGAGTCGGTCGGGACGTCTGGAAAGCACCGGCAATCCATTTACGATAGTCCGATGCGTGTGATCGCCGGGACCTTTCGCTCGCGGGCGCTCCGTGCACCGGCTGGCCTTTTGACACGGCCGACCAGCGACCGCCTGCGCGAGACAATCTTCAACATCCTGGCCCCGCGGATCGCTGGCGCGCGCTTTCTGGATCTCTTTGCGGGCACCGGCGCGGTCGGCATTGAGGCGCTCAGCCGAGGTGCGGCCTACGTGCTCTTCGCCGAAGCGGCGCGGCCTGCAACGGCGGCCATCCGACTCAATCTCCAGGCGCTCGGCGTCACGACAGGTTGGACGATCGAAGATCGCAAGGTGGAGGCGGTGCTCGACCGTCTGCTGCTTCGGGCCGGCGACACCGCGGGCAATGGAGCCGCGTTCGATCTGGTCTATCTCGATCCGCCGTACACCGATACCCTCGCCTATAGCTCCACGCTCGGCCTGCTCGGAAGCAAGCGCGGCCTCTCCCTGCTCGCACCTGGAGCCCTCGTCTTGGCCGAGCATGGAAGCAAGCTTCCGCTCCCCGGCAGCTTCGGTTCGCTCAAGCAGACGCGCACGCTCAAGCAGGGGGACGCGGCGCTCAGCTTCTACGCTGTCCGATCTCCGGCATCAACGGACGTTTTGTGATTACGGGAGATATCCCCCACCCATGTGGCGGCCCGTCGTGAGATCCAGACAGAACGCGACCTCCTTGTCGGAGCGAATGTCCCATCCCGAGCCGTGCAGCGACGCTCCCTCGACCCGTCCGACCGCCACACCTTCCCAGCTCAGACGCTCGCTCACCCATCGCAGCCCGTCCGCGCCCCAGGATGCGATCGCATGGAAGCCGACAAAGAGCAGAAGACCGTGTTCGGGCACGGGCCGGACCTCAACCACCGGCTTCAGCGGAACGGTCGCGGCGCGGGCCGGATCTGCGGTGTCGACGATGTACCCGTACCCTCCCGCGACCGCGCACAGATCGTCCGGCCGAGGGCAGGCAAAGACCCCGGAGGGCAGGGAAGCGCTCTCAAAGCCAAGCGCGCAGGTCGCCAGAAAGCTGCCGCCCGACCGCGGTCGGACGTGGAGAAGAAGCGCCCCACGCGCCAGCGCCTCGTCCTCGCCGGGAACGCGCACTGGGTAGGTAAACTGCCGGGCCGGGGCGATCATCGGTGGCGCGTGGAGCAGATCCGCCGTCCATGTCCGCTCGAAGGTCAAGGTCCGCTCAAACGTCGAGGTCGACTCAACCTTCGAGGTCGGCTCAAAACCGGCGTCGATCTCTCCACCTCTCAATGGATCTGGTCCAGCGCTTGCTCCATGTCCTCGATCAGGTCCTCCGCAGCCTCGCAGCCCACGCTCATGCGGATAAAGCCGGGAGCGACCGCGTCATGACCCCATCGTCCGCGCCGCTCGGCTGTGGTTGTGATGCCGCCGAAGCTGGTCGCCTCGGTGATGAGCCGGGCCGTCGCCAGAAGCTGTTCGGCCGCGGCCTGGTCTCGCAACTCAAAGCTGAGCACCGGTCCAAAGTGCTGCATCTGCCCCGCCGCGATCGCGTGTCCGGGGTCGCTGGCCAACCCCGGGTAGAAGACATGGACGACCTCCGGCCGGTTCAGGAGGAAATCCGCCATCCTGAGAGCGTTCTCGGAGCTTCGCTCAAGACGCAGCGGAAGGGTTCCGATCGACCGCAGCGCCAGCCAAGCCTCCATCGGCCCAGGCACGGCTCCGGTCATCGTGCGCCAGCGCTCGATCAGGCCGTGCAGATCTCCGTCCCGCGTTGCTATATGCCCCAGCAGGAGGTCGCTGTGGCCGGTCATCAGCTTGGTATCGGAGACGACGCTGAGATCTGCCCCGAGCTCGAGCACCCGCTGGCCAAGCGGCGTGACGGTCGAGTTATCGGCCGCCACCACCACACCCGCACGGTGCGCCGCATCGCACAGCGCACGGACATCGCAGATCTCCATCCCCGGGTTGCTGGGCGACTCGATCCAGAGCAGCTTCGCTCCCGCAAGACACATCTCCTGCGCATTGCCGGCCGTCGAGGCCAGCCGAAGCTCGATGCCGATAGGGACGAAGTACTCCTCGATCAACATCCGCGCGGTGAAGTATCCGCCGGCCGGCATGACCACAGCATCGCCAGGACGCAGCAACGAGCCAAAGACCGCCGTACAGGCCGCCATGCCCGACCCAAACACCAGAGCATTCGCGGGCGAGCCCGAGCCCGACTCCATCGCCGCGATTGCGCCCTCAAGCGCCGTCCAGGTTGGATTCCCCGAGCGACCGTAGCTGTACTGCACGTCGGCCGGATCGCCGGGAACGTGGAACGGCGCGACAAAGACGGGTCCGGCGTGCATCGGCTCGCCTGCCCGCGGTGGCGTCAACGTCGATCGAATTACCTCCGTGCTGTCCCGCATCTTTTGCGTAGACCCCGACCTCTGATGCTAGCAGCCGGAAGCGTGCGGAGCGCCACAGAAGGGATGCGCTGAACATCTGCCCACAAGCATGATGACAGGGGTTCACGGTTGAGGCTTACAGCAGTTCACGAACGGAAGTGCTCCCACCCGCCTGGCGCGATCGGGAGTCTCCGCCCGTCAGCCCCGACGCCCGTGATCCACACCGCCTCTCCCCGGTGCCGAAGCGGATCTCCGTCCGTGACGCGGCCGATCTCCGTAATCCGAACGCCTCCAAGCCGGCGCGGCACTGCAACGCCCGGCTTCGCTGTGAAGAGCAGTTCGTAGTCTTCGCCGCCATCGAGCATCGCGCGTAAAGCTTCGCCCTCCCCTTTCAGAGCAAGCGCAAGCGGGTGCACTGGAAGCGCCGAGAGGTCGATCTGAGCGCACACCGCAGAGGCTTGGCAGAGATGCGTGAGGTCGGTCGATAAACCATCGCTCAGGTCGATGCACGCGGTCGCCAGACGTCGCCGGCGCAGCGCCTGGCCAGCCGCTAATCTCGGCTCCGGAAAGGTCTGCGGACCACGTGCGTGAGCATCCGGCCGCCCGGGCCGGGAGAGCATGCCGCTCAGCTCAGCCGCCGCCCCGCCCAGGGCCCCGGTCACGTAGATCCGGTCGCCCACCCGAGCCCCGCTTCGTCGCATCGCCGATCCCCGCCAGGCCGATCCCAGCACACAGATGTCCGCCATCACGAGAGCACCGGCGCTCTCGCCCGTGTCGCCCCCAGCCAGCGGCGTCCCCGTCGCCTCGGCAAGCGCATGCATGCCATCGAGAAAGCGCCCGAGCCATCGCCGCCCCTGTGCTGTCCCCAAGGTCTCGGCCGGCAGCGCCAGCGATAGAAACGCGGCCAGCGGCGCGCCTCCCATCGCCGCGATGTCACTCAACCCCCGCGCCAGCGTGCGATGCCCGGCAGACTCCGGAGTATGGAGATCCCGGCGAAAGTGCCGCCTCTCGTGCGACATGTCGGTCGTTACCAGGATCTCCGACCCTGGCGGAGGTCGCAGCACCGCGCAGTCGTCGCCGATGCCAAGCGCGACTCCGCTGCTCCGGATGCCCCGAAACCGGTCGCGGATCTGCCCGATCAGATCGAGCTCGCCGGAGATGCTGCTCTTGTGTCCCATACGCAAGAGCAGCATAGCTGATGCACAATGGCGCGCTGCGCTGTTCACCTAACCGCGACAGCTTCGGGCAGAAATCTCCGGATCGCGCCTTGGTTGTAATGTCACGTACCGTAAGTTAAGATAGCTAGGCGTCGGAAGAGTTCTGCGGTTGCGAATGAGGAATTCCCAATCTCATTTCGTTCTGCGGTTTCCCGAATGCGCTCCGCACCACATGGTTCCAGCGGACAAATCCCTGCACAGGTCCTCCCCTTTGGTCTCGAAGATCTCGAAAAAGCGGTACTACATCCTCCTTGTCAGCCGGGACGCAGACAGTTCACTGAACAAGGTGCCGATCCCCCTCCACTACGCGTACCTGTTTGCGGCCGTCGCCGTTGTGGGTCTGTTTACGATTACGGGACTCACCGGATCGTACTCACGCATGTTGATCAAGACGGCCCGCTTCAACGATCTCAGGCGCGACCACATCAATCTCCAGAACGACTACGCCCACTTGGCCGAGACGGCGCACCAGCGTGACATCCAGGCAGCCAGCCTCGGTTCGCTCGCAACCGAGGTCTCCGCGCTCTACGGCATGACCGCCTCCAAGCTTGCTCTGGCGACCACGCACGTCCCCCAGCCTGGAACCCACACCACCGCGAGGGACGCAGCGATCGCCCCTCTATCCGGCGACAGCACCTCCTTCTCCAACGCAAGCTACTACAAATCGCTGGACACCTTCTATGCCCTGCGGAGCTCGGCGATCTCGGGAACGGCCACACGGTTCCTCGATAACAGCGCACCCGCCGTCACCCCGGGGACGCGGCTTCCCAATAGCCTGAACCGCATCCCCGGCATCGACACCACGCTCGACGCCTCCATCGCCCCCAGCCTGTGGCCCGTCATGGGTCCCATCACCTCCGGCTTCGGCCAGCGCGAAGACCCCGTCCTCGGTACCGGCGAAGGCGAGTTCCACAAGGGCGTCGACATCTCGGCGCCGCTCGGCACACCCATCCGCGCCACCGCCGACGGCATGGTCGCCACCGCCGGTCTCAGCAACGGCTACGGCCGAGAGGTCGTCATCGACCACGGCCACGGCCTCAAGACCTGCTACGGCCACATGTCCGGCTTCAACGTACTCGCTGGTCAGACCGTCTTCAAGGGCCAGATCATCGGGTACGTCGGCCACTCAGGTCGCACCACCGGCAACCACGTGCACTACGAGGTCCGCATCCATGACCTCCCCGTCAACCCGCACCCATACCTTCGCGGCACGGTGGCGGACCTCGGCGGTGCAGCCCTGGCACAGCGCTAAACATTGCTGACACACGGCCCTATGTTCGGGGCCGCACAAAGACAGGCGCGGTTGTACGTCGGTTTCGAGCCCATTTTCGAGTACATCAAGAATTAGATCGGCATCGCTTCGTCGTATTTGCGGTGCCTTCCGGTAAGCCAACCTGCTCTGCCTGAACAACCCTCCTAGGTGCAAGGAGGCAACACCGATGGCAACAAGTACCGAGCAGGGCACGGGCAAGCACAAGCATAAGAGCGCGGAAGAACCGTTTCCTCACGCCAAGAACGGCAAAGGCGAAGAGCAGCAGGCAAAGTCGAACGGCGGCGCCAAGGGTGAACAGCAGCAGTCGAAATCAAACGGCGGCGGCAAGGGCGAACAACAGTCCAACGGGCCCGGCGCGAAGGGCAGCGAGACTGCAAGCAAGAGCAGCGGCTCCCAGGCTGATGGCAGCGGAGATTCGGCCGATCTGAAGGCACGCGAATACACCGGTCCCGACGGCGAAGTTCACCACCACACCAAGAAGTATCAGGAACAACATAGCGGCAAGTAAGTCCTGATTGCGCGCAAAGAACACCGGCACCCACAACTGCATCGAACTCCGGTCCGGCTCGCTCCTGAAAACCAAGGAGCGAAGCCGGGCCTTTTACGCCTTCACGCCACGAAGTGACGCACCGGAACGTCCAAGCGCTCTGCGCCTGTAGCTCATAAAATAAAAGCGACCCCCAATGGAGGTCGCTCCTCGACAGACGCCGCTGCTGCTAGCGCTTCGCCGCCTGATTGCCCGTGTAGCTCACATGCCAGACACTCTTCGTACCGTCGTCGGTGACGAACAGCGACCCATCTTTGGCGACTGTGACGCCCACCGGCCGGCCCCACACCTGCCCATCTTGTGTGACGAAACCCGTCAAGAAGTCTTCGTACTCGCCGGTCGCATGGCCATCCCTCATGGGAACCCGGATCACCTCGTAGCCGGCGCGCTTCGCCTTGTTCCAGGAGCCGTGCTCGGCGGCAAACGCGTCGCCCTTATACGACGCGGGAAACTGATTGCCCTCATAGAAAGTCATCTCCAGAGAAGCGAAGTGCGGCTGCAAGAGGACATCCGGCGTCAGCACCTTGGATTGCAGCTCGGGGTGCTTGCCCGCATGGCGTGGGTCCTGATGGCCGCCCATGTAGTACCACGGCCAGCCGTAAAAGCCGTCCTCCTGCACGCTCGTCATGTAGTCCGGAACGAGATTGTCGCCCAGCCGGTCGCGCTCGTTGGTCGAGCACCACAGCTGTCCCGTGACGGGATTGATCGCCTCACCCACGCAGTTCCGGATGCCGCTCGCGTACACCTTGATGAATTTGCCTTCGGGTGTGTACTCCAGAACGTCCGCCCGATGAAGCTCGTTCGGATGCGTATCCGGGTCGTCCACGTTGGAGGCCGAGCCCACCGATATAAACATCCGTTTGCCGTCAGGCGAGAACACCACGTCGCGGGTCCAGTGTCCGCCGCCACGCAGCTGCGCAAATCCGGGAAGCTCCTTGATGACCACCTCAGCCGGTCCGCTCGCGTGCAGATCGCCAGTCTTATAAGGGAAACGGACGACGTTCACGGTGTTCGCCACGTACACCCACTTCGGATTGTTCGCGGGATAAAAGTTGATCCCGAAGGGCAGCGACTTGCCGCTGGCGTCCACAATCGTCGCGTACACCTCCTTCTGCTGCACCTTGCCGTCGGGTCCAACGCCGCGTAGAACCCAGATCTTATCGGCGTGCGAATCCGCAAGAAACAGATCCCCATTCGGTGCAGTGCGGATCAGCCGTGGCTCGGTGAAACCCTGCGCGTACATCTCGACCTTGAATCCGGCCGGCGCCTGCGGCCACGCACCCTCAGGACGCGGCACAACGTTTGCTCCATTATCGACCGACGTGTCCTCCATCGGCTGCGGAAGGTCCGCGACCGTTATCTTGCGGCGAACTCCCGGGTGCTCCTGTGAGTAATCCGTAAAGGCCGCTTTGCCCGTAATCGTCTGCCCAGTGCTCGGCACACCTGACTGCGCGCTCGTCTGCGCGCCTGCCTGCACACAAAGCGATGCGCAGCTCAACACAACGCCCGAGCAACCCAAAACAACCGCGGAAGCCCATCCATTCTTTCTTCGAGACATCATCTCTGACCACTCTATCGGCATAAATCTCCCAAACTTTAGCTCAAATCGCAAAATTTCCCAGGGCTACTATTTCCTCAGGACTACTACTAATAGATGCCGATCGTTCCCTCAGGTCTCGACGTGCTCACGCTTATCGACGGGCGGAATCGGGCGGAGATCCCGCCATCTGCCTCAGAAGCTCCACCGGCACCGCCGCCGTCAAAACCGCCCGATCCTTGTGCTGCTCCACCTTTACAGACTGCAGCGCCTGCTTCAGCGCCGGATCCTCAGGCGCGCCCGATATCCCCGCTCGAGCCGTCTCAAACTGACCCACAAGCGCCAGCAAACTTCGCAGAGTCTCGGCCGTTCGGGCGGCCTCCGGTTCGTTTGGGGCAAGCTCCTCCACACGCAGGCGAACGGAGCCAACGTACCGCACGCTCGCCACAAACGTCGTGTCCTCCGGAAGTGGCAACTGGAGACCAAACACCGCGATCCGGCCGCGTTCGGAAAACGGAAGGCCGACGTGCCCGATCGCCCACGCGCTTGAGAGCAGAGGTACATCGCCGTAACGCGAGGCCAGCAGGGACGAGCCGGCAAACGGCACCGCCGCCGATCGATGCCGGTCCAGAATCGAATGAATCTGCTCCGTGGTCGGCGTGTTCGACGCGGCAATGGTGTCGTACCCCAGCTGCGTTACGCGCAACTGTCGCTGCCGTCCCGCGACCACCTCCCCAACCGGAATGGTAAAGATCTCATGGCCGGCATACGGCTCCACCTGCGTGGCGATCGAGCGCAGATACCGCCGGAGCCGGTCGCCATCGAACCGGCCCTCGAAGACCTCCGAGTACGCTACCGGACCATTGGGCCCACTCGGGTCGTCCATACGCTCCAAGGCAAAGGCCACCGCGTCCAGATCCCGTTCAGGAACAATTCCCGTGGCGGCGATAAACTGCGCGTACTCCGGGCTGTGCTCCACCGGCGTCCGATCAAAGTGCGTCGCTGACCGCAGCGGTTTCAAATTCGCGTAGAGGATCGCGTCCGACTCCGGCAAAAGCCGCGCAACTTCGGGCGGTGCCTCCTTGCGAAGCCACACAGCAACGGCGAGCCCCGCTAACACTAAGAGGGCGATCAGCAACGAATACCGCGTGCGTTTGCTGGTCAGCAGGCTGAAGTCGCGAAGGTCCACGGACTCCAGCATATCCGACCCAGATCCGACCCAAATCCGGACCAGATCGAGGCGCTCATCGCGAAAAGCCTCTCCCCCCTTTGTCTACTCGTCGTAGTGCAGCAGACTCAACACGTCGTACTCAGCAAACCGCGCGCGCCCGTTCAGAAAATCGAGCTCAATCGCAAATCCCAGACCGACCACCTCACCGCCCAGCTGGCGCACCAGCTGTACCGTAGCTTCCATCGTCCCGCCCGTCGCCAGCAGATCGTCCACGATGACGACGCGCTGCCCTGGCTGAATCGCATCCAGATGAATCTCGAGTGAATCTGTGCCGTACTCCAGGTCATACGTGACTCTCGCCGCGGGTCCGGGCAGCTTCTTCGGCTTGCGCACGGGCACAAATCCCGCGTTCAGACGATACGCAAGCGCCGGCCCGAAGATGAAGCCGCGCGCTTCGATTCCCAGCACCAGGTCGACCTCCTTGCCTATGTAATACGCCGCAAAAGCGTCGATCAGCTGCGCAAAGCCGCGCTTGTCCTTCAGCAGCGTCGTGATGTCGTAGAACAGGATCCCCGGCTTAGGAAAGTCCGGAATAGTCCGAATCAATTCCTTTAGCGGCTCACAGTTGATCGGCTTCGCCATCGTCCTCTACCAAGCTCCCTGAATCTCAAAATTTTCGAGCCCCGCCGCCTGGCTCTCTTCCAGTTCGTGTTCAAAAACGGCATCCACCCGGCTTCCGCGCGAACCCTTGTGAAGTTCTGCACGCAACTCCCCGAGCAGCTCCGGCACCCCCGCAGCCACAATCTCCACGCATCCATCGTCCGTGTTGCGCACCCACCCGCGCAGACCAAGCTCGGCCGCCTCGCGCTGAACAAACCATCGAAATCCGACGCCCTGCACGCGACCCTTCACCAGAAAATGAGCGACCATCCAGCTAGTCTATGGGACTTCTGACCTCTGGAGAGCTGTAGCTTGAGGTGCTTTACCGGATACGGCCGCAAGGGGAGTTGCGACACTACGCCCGGCTCATGTATGCGCCTTCCGCCGTATCGACCCGGATCTTCTCGCCCTCGTTGATAAACGGTGGAACCTGCACGACGAGGCCAGTCTCGGTCTTCGCCGGTTTGGTAACGCTGGATGCCGTTGCCGACTTGATCCCCGGCTCCGTCTCGACGACCGTCATCTCGACCACGCCTGGAAGCTCAATCCCGACCGCCTTTCCGTCGTGAAAGCTGACGCTGATCGAGAGATTCGGCAAGAGGTACTCGACCGCATCACCCAGGGTGTCGTGCGTCAGCATGGTCTGCTCGTACTTGTCGTCCATAAAGTAGTATTCGTCGCCGTCGTTGTACAGGAACTCCATCTTGACCTCGTCGACGATGACGCGATCGATCGGGTCGGGCGATCGAAAACGCTCCACATACATCGCTCCCGTGCGAACGTTGCGCAGCTTGGCCTGAATAAACGCGCGCAGGTTTCCGGGCGTCCTGTGCTCCACGGAAAACACCATGTGAAGATCGTCTTTAAACTTGATAATCATGCCCGGGCGCATCTGCGTTGCGGGAATCGACATAACGAAAGGACCTCAAATCTTGTTAAGTGTGGCAGCGACGGACCCTCTGTCCTACAGACATCCGGGGGCGCCGCAACAGCCTGATTGTAGCGCAGCAAACGCATCAGTCCGTGCACTGGACACGTCTGCCGAGCATCGCTCGTCCCTCTGTCAGCCCGGAGTGTGCGCTACCGCCGAAGCGGGAAACTCCATCTCCGGCGCCCACCTGTCCTTCATCCGCAAAAACGGCTTCTCATACCCATACCAGCTCAGAACTGCCATGCCCAGCGTCAACAAGAGCGCCGCACCCGCTCGCACCACCGCCGGGCTGCCGTGGAGGTGCGAAAAAGAAAAGCGCAGAACGGCCGGATGGAAGACATAGAGGCCATAGCTGATGCGGCCGAGAAATCGCATCGGCGTCCAGGCAAGCCATCCTGTCGCCCACGTCCTCGGACTCACCAACAAGAGTCCGATGCCGGAGGTAAACAGGCAGCTCACAAAGGTGTATTTAGTGATCTCGACCCAGGGCCGAGCTTCGCCGTGGTACAGCACTCCCTGCCAGCTCACCAGCACAATCGACAGGATCCCCAGCAGTATCAAACGGCCGCGGAGACGGCGGAGCAGCCCCCGATACTGATACACCGCCAGAAGCGCTCCACCACACAGGCCATCCAGCCGCGTCAGCGTCAAGTAAAAGACATCCACGTGCGATGTGGTCACAAGTACGGTCCGGCAGAGAATGCACCCTCCCAGCACCAGCCAAAGCGCCTTGACGAGGTGCCTGCGCGGCAGAAACAGGACCACAAATGGCCACACGAGATAGAACTGCTCCTCGACCGCAAGCGACCAGAAGTGGCCGGTCTCGCCCATCGGCGCGCCCATCGCGATCCGGTAGTTCTGGAGGTACACCCAATAGTAGCCCGTCACTCCGGCGCCAAAGATGGTCGCCACAATCAGGTACCCGTAGTAAAGCGGAAAGATGCGCAGGCTGCGCCGGACGTAGAACTTCCGTACCTCGCCCCAATCCTCCGGCCGCGCCTTCAACAGAATCGAGGTGATCAGAAAGCCGGAGAGCACAAAAAAGAGATCCACACCGCTCTGCCCAAAGCTGATCGGACCGCGCAGCGGAATGCCCATCTGCCCCATATGAAAAAAGATGACCATCATCGCGGCGATCGCACGCACACCGTCCAGCTCAGGGTAGTACGTGCGCGCTGCGGTGGTGGTGGTCATAGCTTGTTCAGACTAGCTGTCGTGGCGGTCCCGCGAACCGCGATCGGAGAGCACGCGCGCACCGAGGTACCGTGACCGTTCCAGACCCTTTGGCCCACCGTCTACGCCCGTCCAAAGAGCCGGCGAAAGAACCGCCCGATCCGGTGCGCAATATCGGTTGCCCCTGGAGGCGACGGCGGAGGTGGCGTAACCGCCCGGACATCTCCGGCAGACCGCACATCCCGAGCGCCCGCCGATGCTGCGGCAGCGGCCTGTGGCGCGGCCCCGCTTGCACTCCCCGGCGGAACCACCCGAGACGCCGGAGCCGGAACCGATCCGTCTCCCGATCCCGCCGCCTGACTGCCGGCGGACGGGTCGTAGCTTAGCGTCGCCGCCACCTCGGCGTGCACCTCACCCGGCTTTGCCTGAGGTATGCTCGCCGCTGCGGAATCCGCCGTCAGACCCTGACTCTCCGCTGCCGGAAACGGATGCTGTGCGGCAGCGCCCGATCCGACCACCTGCCCCGGTACGGCCAGACGCTCGCCCGGCAGGGCAGACCTTCCACTCTCAGCCACCGACACCGGCGGCGCGGCCGGCGGGCAGCCGCACGGCGATGTCTCATGATCCACCACCTCGCGCAGGCTCGCATGCTCAAACAACACATGCTGGCCTGCGCGCAGCTCATAACTCGCCGTTCCAAACTGGTCCACAATCTCAAGCGCCGGCGCACGCGCGCCCAGGCTCTCAATGCACGTGTCACCGTTCTGCGTGACGCGCATGCGCAGGTCCAGCGGACCTCGCGCACGTACCGTAAACCGCAGGTCCGGCGTAATCACCACGTCTCGCTCATCAACCACGGTTCTGAGCTCCATAGCCCCGCGCTCCAGCGCAAACAACAGCGGCGCCGGCACGCCTTGCACGCTCGCGCCCGATGTCACATGGAGGCTGCTGGTCGCGCACACCTCCGCAACCCCGCCGCGCTCCAGCCGCAGATCCGCCGTCTGCCCCCTCGCCGTGATGGTCGATCCGCCGCGCACCACCGCACGGCCGCCACTCACCTCCAAGGCGCCGGAGATGGTCGCTTCCGAGATCCGCAGATCGCCGATCACGGATGCTCCCGATCCCTCGCCGACCTGCGCCACCGCCGTCCCAGGCCCACTCCAAAGCCCGGCAGAGCAGGTCAGACAAACAAGCTGCAGCGCAAGCGACCTGGTTCCAAGACGTACCATACAAGACCCAGACTACATTGCCAGGGTCTTCTGGAAAGACAGCCCAGACCTGGCTCAGCGACCAAACCTACATGAGGAGGAAGTTCCGGATCAGCTGCCGCCCGTCCCGCGTCAGGACGCTCTCCGGGTGAAACTGCACGCCTTCGATCGGCAAGGTTCGATGCCGCAGACCCATGATGAGCGTCTCTCCCGCATCATCAGGCTCCGTCCGCGCCGAAATCTCCAGCTCCGCCGGCAGACCCTCTTCACGCACAATCAACGAGTGATATCGCGTGCAAGTCATCACCGACTCAATCCCGTCGAAGATCGTCCGACCATCGTGCGCAACCTCGCTGGTCTTTCCGTGCATCAGCTTCGGCGCCCGCACCACATCGCCGCCAAACGCCGCCCCGATCGCCTGATGCCCCAGGCACACGCCCAGAATCGGAACTCTCCGGCCCGGAACTCTCCGGCCCGGCTCTTTCCGGCCCGCTTCGTCCCTCCGGCCCAATCCCGCAAAATGCCGGATCAGATCGACACTGATCCCCGCTTCAGCCGGCGTACACGGCCCCGGCGAAATCACAATGCGCTCCGGCCGCATCGCCTCCACCTCCTCCGGCGTCACCTCGTCGTTGCGCCGGATCACCATCTCCGCCCCCAACTCGCCCATATACTGCACCAGGTTGTAGGTAAACGAGTCGTAGTTGTCGAGAACGAAGACCATGGGGTACCCGCCCTGATTTTACCCGCTTCCTTGTACGCCCAGACCGGCCCCTTCAGGCCTCGAGCCGCACGGACCGTACCGGTGCCGGCCTCGGCGAGCTGAAGTGTCCGACATGCCCGCCAGCTCCAGCGGCCCGCGGTCGCGCCCCTCGCAGCGAGAGATCTCTGACCCGCGACTCAGCCGCGCCGACCGCCGGCGGCAACGGCCTCTGCCGAACCGTGTCCCACTCCTCAGCCGCACCCGACCCCTCCACCCCAGAGTCCGCGTCAGGCCGCGAGCTCCAAACCTCTGGCCGCCCCGCGCACCGCATCACCACCTCGCGAAACACCGCCAGCGCCTCGCTCTCGTTACCCTCGATCGACGCGAGACCGAGGGCAAGCGGTGAGATCTCCTCCTCGAAACGCAGCATGACTACACCTGGAAACCCGGCCAGACCGACCGACTCCGCCACAATCGCCAGGCCCTCGCCCGCCGCCGCATAGGCCAGCACCACAGCGGTCGACTCCGGCGCCTCCACCACCCGCGGCGTAACTCCCGACGTCAAAAGAAGCCGGCGAAGATGCGCCTGCTGTAGATGTCCATCCTTGCCGCGCGACGCGATCAAAGGCGTCCGCCGCAGCTCCTCCACCGAGATCTGTGACCGGGATGCAAGCGGACTCCCTCGCGACACCATCACAACCAGCGGCTCCGCCCGGATCAGCTCAAACTTCACCCGCGGATCGGAAATCTCCTCCACCATCAACAGCGCATCCACCGAACCCTCCGAGATCCGCAGCCTCTGCTGCTCGGTCGTCAGCTCCAATACCTCGAGCTCAAACATAGGGTACTCCGCCGCGAGGGTGCGAAG
This sequence comes from Acidobacteriaceae bacterium, assembly GCA_965277145.1. GTDB lineage: Bacteria > Acidobacteriota > Terriglobia > Terriglobales > Acidobacteriaceae > Edaphobacter. Next base: position 2,565,153 of record OZ255717.1, on the reverse strand, counting down.
GACCGCCGGCAAGAGCACCGATTGCCCCACCGGACCACAGCCCACCTTCAGCCGCAGCCGGGCATCCATGTCGCCGAGTCGCGAGCGCGCCTCTTTCACCGTCTCAAGAATGGTCTGCGCATACTCACGAAACGCCACGCCCGCGGCCGTCAGCCGCACCTGCTGCCGGCTTCGCTCAAACAGCTTCACCCCAAACGCTTCTTCAAGAGACTTGATCTGAAACGTGATCGTCGGCTGACTCATGTACAGCACGCGCGCCGTCTTGCCGTAGTGCAAAAGGTCCGCAAGCGTCAGAAAACACTGCAGCTGCCTGATTCTGAAGTCCAAAGGAGAGCCTCGGTTATCGTGAGAGAAACCTGTGCGTCTGCTACGGGCTGCCAAAGCAAGGGACAACATCTAGGTTGTGGCGAGGGAGAAAGCTACGTCGAATACAGCAATTACCTGAAATTGGGTAGCGGTGTAGGCCAATATTCACAGCGCTCTCATCATTTGTCAATGGAAATCTAGGGCCCAAGGAAGTTAGGGCGCTCACGTGCCCACCTTAGCTTCCAGCACCCCGCCCTATCCCAACCAAAACGCAAGACGGGCAAGATCCGCACCTGCAGATCCCGCCCAGCTCTTCCGGCCGTCACCCCAACCCTCAAACGTCACGCCGAGCCCTAGTGCGGCCACTTCCAGTCGCGCGTCTCCGGCCGGTCAATCCCGAACTCATGCGCATATTGCACGCTCTCGATGATCTGTCCGCGCAACCACTCCTTCGTATGCGCCGCCGCCTGCTGCAGCTTCGGCACACGATCGATCACATCGATCGCCAACGTATACCGGTCCGCCTGGTTGACGATCGCCAACTCAAGCGGCGTGTTGATGTTGCCCTTCTCCTTGTACCCGTGCACGTGCATATTCTCGTGGTTGTTCCGCTGATAGGTCATCTTGTGGATCAGCCACGGGTACCCATGGAAGTTGAAGATCACCGGCTTATCCAGCGTAAACAGCGAATCGAAGTCCCGATCTGTCAGGCCATGCGGATGCTGCAGGTTCGACTGCAGCTTGAACAGATCCACCACATTCACAAATCGGATCTTCACCTCCGGACACCGCTCGCGCAAGATCGCCACCGCCGCCAAAGCCTCCGCCGTCATCACATCGCCGCAGCTCGCCATCACCACATCCGGCTCATCGCCGGCGTCGTTGCTGGCAAAGTCCCAGATGCCGATCCCCTTTGTGCAATGCTCGACCGCCGCCTCCATGTCCAGGTAGTTCAAGTGCTCCTGCTTGTCCGCCACGATCACATTGATGTAGTCCGTGCTCCGGAGGCAGTGATCACCCACGCTCAACAGGCAGTTCGCATCCGGCGGCAGATAGATCCGCGTAATGGAAGCGCTTTTGTTCGTCACCACATCCAGAAATCCCGGATCCTGGTGCGAAAATCCATTGTGATCCTGCCTCCAAACCACCGACGAGATCAGCAGATTGATCGACGAGATCGGCGCCCTCCACTTCAGATCCTTGCTCTTCTCCAGCCACTTCGCATGCTGGTTGAACATGGAGTCGATGATGTGGATAAACGCCTCATAGGTGTTAAGTAGGCCGTGCCGCCCAGTCAGCACGTATCCCTCAAACCAACCCTCAAGCGTCGTCTCGCTCAGCATCTCCATCACACGTCCGTTGCGCGCCAGCTGGCTGCCGTCCAGATCCGCCGGCAGCTCCTCCTCGAGCCACGTCTTTTTGCTCACTTCGTAGATCGCCTGCAGCTTGTTCGATGCCGTCTCATCCGGCCCGAAAACCCGAAAACTCTTCATGTTCTGCCGCATCACATCGCGCAGAAACTTCGCCAGGTTCCCCGTCGGCGAGACCATCGTCGTTCCCGGGTTCTCGACCTCTACACCATAATCGCGAAAATCCGGCAAATCGAGCGGCTTGCGCAGCTTGCCCCCGTTTGCATGCGGATTGCCGCTCATCCGGCGCTCGCCCTCAGGCGCCATCGCCGCGTACTCCGCTTTCAAACGTCCACTCTCGTCAAACAACTCCTCCGGACGGTAGCCTCGCAGCCACTCCTCGACCTGCTTCAACTCTTCCGGATTCGTACGCGGATCGGTGATCGGAATCTGGTGCGCACGCCAGAAATTCTCGACCTTGTGCCCGTCCACAAACTTCGGCCCCGTCCATCCCTTCGGACTGCGCAAGATGATCATCGGCCACTTCGGCCGCGGAGCATCGTTCGTCGGCTCCTTGCGCGCCGCATCCTGGATCGCCCGGATCTCCGTCACACAGCGCTCCACCACCTCCGCCATCTGCTGGTGCATCCGCTCAGGGTCGTCGCCCTCGACAAAGTACGGCGTCCATCCGTAGCCCTTGAACAGCATCTCCAGCTCTTCGCCGGGAATGCGCGCCAGCAGCGTCGGGTTCGCGATCTTGTACCCGTTCAGGTGCAGGATCGGCAGAACCGCCCCATCCCGCGCCGCGTTCAGGAACTTGTTCGAGTGCCAACTCGTCGCGAGCGGTCCCGTCTCCGCCTCGCCGTCGCCCACCACCACCGCGACGATCAGGTCCGGATTATCGAACGCCGCCCCAAACGCATGCCCAACGCTATACCCCAGCTCGCCGCCCTCGTGGATCGACCCCGGCGTCTCCGGTGTGCAGTGGCTCCCGATCCCCCCTGGAAACGAAAACTCCTTCAAAAACTTCTGCATCCCCGCGATATCCCGGCTCTTCTCGGGATACACCTCCGAGTACACGCCCTCCAGATAGCTGTTCGACAAAGTCGCCGGAGCACCGTGCCCCGGCCCCGCAATGTAGATCATGTCGAGGTCGAACTTCTTGATCACACGATTCAGGTGCACCCACGTAAACGTCTGTCCCGGGTCCGTGCCCCAGTGCCCCAGGAGCCGCTGCTTGATCTGCCCCACCTCCAGCGGCTCGCGCAACAGCGGATTCTCCTGCAGATACAGCATCGCCCCGCACAAATAATTGCACGCCCGCCAGTACGCATCCATGCGCCGCAACTCATCGGCGCCCAGCACCTTTGGCGCACTGGCCGCCGCCGCCGCTGCCCCATTCGGCGACCCATTCTGCCCTGACCCTGAACCCTGCTCCACAACTGGTCTGCCTGGTACGCTCGATGCACTCATCGGACCGTTCTCCCTTGTGCTGCCTTCGACCTTCTATGCTGCGCCGGGCATGTTACAGCCCGGTCATCTCAACCACATGCCGGGCGATCGCTCGGTCCTCGTCGGCCGGCGCCACCCATACCCTCGTTGCCGCCTTCTCCGGACTGATCTCCCGCATGCCGGAACCCTTGGCCAAATTTCGACTGTCCTCCAATTCGATGCCCATCGCGCCGAGACCGACCAGAACTTCTTTCCGTGACCGGGCATCGTTCTCCCCTATCCCCCCCGCGAACGCCACACCATCCACACCGCCCATCAAAGCTACATAGCTTCCGATCGCCTTCCGCACGCTGCGCGTAAACACCTCGATCGCCAGCCGCGCCCGCTCATCCCCGGCTTCGGCCGCCTCCCGCACATGCTTCATATCGTTGCCCATGCCCGAAACCGCATGCACACCCGCATCATGGTTCAGCATCTTCTCGACCGTCTTGACCGCCGCGTCCAGATCTCCCGTCTGCTGCCGCAACAAATAGAGCACCACCCCCGGGTCAAGATCCCCGGGCCGCGTCCCCATCACAACGCCGCCAGTCGGCGTCAGACCCATCGTGTTCTCAATCGATCGCCCGTCCACGATCGCCGTCACACTGCATCCGCTGCCGAGATGCGCCATCACCAGCCGCCGCGGAAGCACCCCAGCGTCCCGCATCTGCCGGACCACCGACTCGCACGAAAGCCCATGAAAGCCATACCTCCGCACACCCTGGGCGCGCATCTCCTCCCCCAACGCATACCGCTTCGCCTGCTCCGGCATCGTCTCGTGAAACACCGTGTCGAAACACGCAAAGTGCCCCGCTTGAGGGAGCCTCCGCTCCATCTCTTCAATCAGCCGCACCGCCTCCGGATCATGGAGCGGAGCAAACGCCGCCGCCGCCCGCAGATCATCGAGCACCTCCGGCGTCACGCGCACATGCGTGGTCAGCTTGGCTCCTGGATGCACCACACGATACCCCACCGCATCCACGCGCTCGTCGCCCGGCCGGCTCACCGCATCCGCCACGGCCCCAGCTGCCTGCTCGGCCGTCGCCCCCCCGGGCAGCGTCACCCCCCGGCTAAGATCCTCCCCGGAGGCCCCCTGAAAGCGCATCTTCGCATCGTCCGTCCCAATCCCGCTCGCCTCGCCCTCCGCCACCATCTCCGGCCCCGCCGCCTCACCAGCCCCACCCGCCCGGTACACCGAAAACTTGATCGAAGACGATCCGCTGTTGATCACCAAGATGCGCAAACTCCCACCCCCAGACCCTACCCCTCACATGCGCAGGTGTGTCTATGTGACGGACACCGCCGTCCAGCCGTTGCTCTCAGCCGGTCGATCGCCCGTTCTCTCCATCAGAAGCCCTCCCCGTCAAATTCCCCTCTGATACCTTCATAGCCACAGCCACCTTCATAGCCACAGCCACCTTCATAGCCACAGCCATGGACATCCCCTCAGCACCAGACACTGGAGGTCAGCTCCGATGAATCGTCGTCTCTTCTTGCGGAACGCCGGCGCCATCGCCGGCGCCGGCACCCTCCAATCCCTCGGCCTCGCCGGTTGTGCCTCCGCGCACCGGCCCCCAAGCGCATCCGCCCAATCCGTCCAGACCCTCGCTCCTAGCCTGCCGTTCTACGACCTCCCCGGCCCGATCCTCCCCATCCGCGCCGACCTCGATCGCATCTTTCGCATCACCGTCTGCCTCCGACCCTTTCGCGCCACCGGCCCCCGGCTCGACGTCGAGCGCGTTGCCGACAAGATCGTCGTGCACAACTACGGCCACGGCGGCAGCGGCTGGTCCCTCTCCTGGGGTTCCGCCGACCTCGTCGTACGCCGCGCCCTCCAGGCCTCCTCCGGCGACGCGCGATCCTGCGCCGTCCTCGGCTGCGGCGCCCTCGGTCTCACCGCCGCGCTCACCGCCCAGCGCCTCGGCCTCCGCGTCACCATCTACGCCCGCGAACGCCCGCCGTACGTGCGCTCCGCCCGAGCCACCGGCTCCTGGACCCCCGACTCCCGTATCGCCCTCACCTCCGCCGCCCCGCCCGGCTTCGCGGCCGAGTGGGAAACCATGGCCCGCGCCTCCTTCTCCCTCTACCAAAGCTACCTCGGCTCCCCCGGCACACCCATCGAGTGGACCGACCGGTACGCCCTCAGCGACGATCCAGCCCCCTCCAGTTCCGCCCAGGCCGCCTCCACACCGACCGCCTCCGCCCCGACCGCGGCGTCCGACTTCGGCGACAGCCACGGCTTCGTCCGGCTCCGCGACCGCCTCCGCGACCTCACGCCGCGCTCCCAAGAGATGCCCCCCGGCGCCACACCCTTTCCCACCCGCTCCGTCCGCCGCTCCTCCACCCTCACCTTCAACGTCGCCAGCTACTCGCGCGCGCTCGTCGAAGAGTTCCAGATCGCCGGCGGTCACATCGAAACCCGCGAGTTCCATAGCCCTGCGGACCTCGCCGCGCTTCCAGAAACCCTCGTCCTCAACTGCACCGGCTACGGCGCACGCGCGCTCTGGAGCGACGAGAGCCTCATCCCCGTGCGCGGTCAGATCGCCTGGCTGATCCCCCAGCCGGGCGTCAACTACGGCCTGCTCTACAAAGACCTTAACGTCGTCGCACGCCGAGACGGCATTGTCGTCCAGCCCAGCCCACAAGGCGACGACACCGGCTGGAACGACCCCAATGAACAACCCGACCGCGCCGAAGCCGAAGCCGGCGTCCGCACCCTCCAGGAACTCTACAACCGCATGTCTCCCCATTCTCCACGCCCCAGTTAGCGCAACGTAGCAGATGGTGTAAAGGGCTTATGTTTGTTTGTCATCCCGGAGGAGAGGGCTCCTTCTGGTTGTCATTCCCCGAGGAGAGGGCTTCCTTCTGGTTGTCATTCCGCGAGGGAGAGGGCTTTTCTGGTTGTCATTCCCGAAGGGAATCTGCTGTTGCTGTTGTCTCTCCTTTACACATCTGCGAATCCGCTCTAAGCACCGCAACCAAAAACGCTTCTCACCGCAACTCGCCACGTTTTTCGCTTATCCTGAATCACCAATGAACACCTCTCGCCTCACAGGCGCCCTCGCCCTCACCGCCCTCGTCGTCGCCGGCTGCAAATCGGCCTCCGCGCCCACGCCCGAAAACTTCACCAAAGGCATCGCAAAATATCTCCTCGACCACCCCGACTGCCTCTACCAGACCGCCCTCCGCTTCCCCTACGAGACCTCCAACCCCGCCGAGATCAAACAGCTCGACACCCTCGTCAGTTCCAAACTCCTCAACCACGAGACCGAGCCGGCCATCCACGTCACCCGCTACACCGTCTCCGACTACGGCCAGAAATCCGCTCCGCGCTTCTGCTACGGCTTCCGCCACATCGCCGGCATCGACAGCTCCACACCGCCCACTAAAGCCGCCGACGGCTTCAACGAGAGCAAGGTCACCTACCACTACACGCTCGAAGACGTCCCGGTCTGGGCCAAGTCCGCCGACGTGCAGAAGGCCTACCCCGAAGCCGCAAAAAACATCGACGCTCCGGCTCCGGCAACGCTCACCCTCGCCCAGACCGGCGTTGGCTGGCAGGTACCCGAGTAGCCGGGGCTCGACCCAGACATCCCCAGAACCCAGAACCCAGAACCCAGAACCCAGAACCCAGAACCCAGAGCCCAGAACCCAGAACCCAGAACCCAGCCGAATAGGGACCCAAACCTCCTCATCGCGCCATCCCACAATCGGGCGTTGCACACCCGCGCTCTCGGGGTACGATATCTCCGTGTAACCGGCTCTCCCATCCGGGCTCAAAAGGAGACCTCCCTTCATGGCACGCGTCCTCATCACCGGCATCGCCGGCTTTATCGGATCCTCGATCGCCCGAGCTCTGCTCGCCGAAGGCGCCCAGGTCCGCGGCATCGACAACCTCTCGACCGGATCACTCGACAACATCAACGAGATCCACCGCGAAATCGACTTCTGTCACGCCGACATCCTCGACCGGGACGACCTCCGCTCCGCCTGCGAAGGCGTCGACTACGTCTTCCACGAGGCCGCCATCCCGTCGGTCCCCAAGTCGGTCGAAGATCCCATCGGAACCAACGCCCCCAACCTCGACGGCACCCTCCACGTGCTTGAAGCGAGCCGCCACGCCGGTGTGCGGCGCGTCCTGTACGCCGCCTCCTCGGCCGCTTACGGCGACAGCCCAGAGCTTCCCAAAACCGAGATCATGGCGCCGTCCCCCATCTCCGCCTACGCCGTCCAGAAGCTCGCCGGCGAGCACTACCTGGCCGCCTACACCCGCATGTTCGGCCTCGAAACCGTCGCTCTCCGATACTTCAACATCTTCGGCCCGCGCCAGGACCCAACGAGCCAGTACTCCGGCGTCCTCGCCCGATTCATCTCGCAGATGCTCGCAGGCGACACCCCCACCGTCTTCGGCGACGGCCTCACCAGCCGCGACTTCACCTATATCGACAACGTCGTCAGCGCGAATCTGCTCGCCGCCAAAAGCTCCGGCCCGGTCTCCGGTCGCGTCTTCAACATCGCCACCGGCCAGCGCACCACCCTCGTCGACGCCTTCCGCGAGATCAAACGCATCACCGGCTACACCGGCAACCTCAACTTCGCAGCCGAGCGCGCCGGCGACATCAAACACTCCGTCGCCGACATCTCCCTCGCCCAGATGGCCTTCGGCTACAAACCGATCGCCGACCTCGCCTTTGGCCTCGAAAAAACCATCCGCTGGGCGCGAGAGACCAGCTCCATCCCGGCCTAACTGCCGGCCTAAAACACCGGCATCCGCGGAGCCTTCCTCAACCCAAGCACGTTGAAGTCGCTCAACCGACTCTTCAGCACATAGATCAGCTTGTTGTTGCCGTTCGGATCGGTCGGCATCATAAAGAAGCCGCTGCCCAGCACGTGGTCATGCGTGTTGCTGATGATGCCTTCGATCGTCTCTCCGTCGTGAAAGCAAACCCGCACCCACAGACCCTCCATAATCGGCGTGTTCTCGTGGAAGTGAAGCGGTCGGTGCCGCGTGTCGCCGTCAAACGTCTTCACAAAGAAGATCGCCTTCGCCTCGCGCGTGTCTACCTGCTCGGTCGTCTCCGTCTCAAGCATCTGCAGACGGATCGATTCCAGAGGATGCTGCGGATCATTCCGAAGCAGCTGCTCCACCGACCCCAACTCGCTCGCCCGCGCAAATCCCCGAACCGCATGATCCTCAAACCGGATCACAACGCGGTACAACACACCGGCTTCCCCCACCCCAATCTGCTGACCTACGCCTGACGCGGCGGAGACAGGTCGTACTGCTTGATCTTGTAGAGCAAAGCTTTGTAGCTGATCTGCAGATCGTTTGCTGCCGCCTTCCGGTTCCATCCAACCTCCTCCAACACTTGCTGTATGGCCGTGGCCTCCGCCTCGCCCTTTAAGCTGCGCACCATCTGCTTCAGACCACCGCCGCCCGTCCCCGACGCTTCCGCCCCACCGCCCGCCAGAGGCTCTTCCTTCCGAGTCTCGATCGAAAGCTCGTCGAGGATCGCCCGCTCATCCCCCAGCACCAGGTACCGGTTGATTACATTTTGCAGCTCCCTGATATTGCCCGGCCAGGGATACTCGGTCAAAGCTTCCATCATCGTCGCCGAAAAGTACAGCGGCTCCCGACCGTACCTCTGCGCCGCCTTACGCATGAAAAACTGCGACAGAACAGGGATCTCCTCGCGCCGGTGCCTGAGCGCCGGAATACTCAACGTAAATCCGTTCAGACGGTAGTAAAGATCCTCGCGAAACGTCTTCTGCGCCATCGCCTCCTTCATGTTGATGTTCGTCGCGGCGATCACGCGCACATCCACCTTCATCGGCGACCGGCTGCCCAGCCGCGAAAACGTCCCATCCTGCAGCACCTGCAGCAGCTTCGCCTGCAGGATCGCCGGCATCTCGCCGATCTCGTCCAGAAAGATCGTTCCGCCCGTGCAGATCTCAAACTTGCCCGGCTTCGTCTTCACCGCTCCCGTAAAGGCCCCCTGCTCGTAGCCAAACAGCTCACTCTCCAGCAGATCCGCCGGCACCGCCGCACAGTTCACCTTCAAAAACGTGTGCTGGCTGCGCGCCGACATCTTGTGCGTAAACAGCGCCAAAACTTCCTTGCCGGTCCCGCTCTCGCCCAGAATCAGCACCGGAATATCCGCCCGCGCCACCAGCGAAGCCTGCGCCTCCAGCTCCCGCATCCGCTTGCTCGAACGCACAAAGGAGTACGTCTCCGTCAGCTGGATCTCCTTGGGATCATCCGCCACGGGCCGCCGGTCAAGCAGCGCCAGATGCTCCTCAATCGCCGCCTCCACGTCCGATCCGAGAAACGGCTTCATCACAATCCCGCGCACACCCAGCCGGATCACCGCCTCCAGATCCCGCAACTCGGCCGAGCACGACAAGACAATGACCGGCAGCTGCGGACACACCGACCGGATCTTGCTCAGCAGAGGCACCGGATCCTCATTCGCCCGCTGCGCCAGCAAAAGCATGTCAAGCGCAGGTCCCCGCCCCAGAGCAGAGACCAAATCCTCCTGCTCGGAGAAAGGTTCGAGAGCATACTTCGTCAAGGTCGAACGCAGATACTCCAGCACGTCCGCATCCGGTTCAAAGATACCGATGCGCGACTTGGGAGCTGCGGGTCTTGCGGCAGAGATCGAGTACGACAAAGATGCGGACATGCAAAAACCCCTGATTTGTAGGCCGGAGATCATCGTCCCTAGGCCTTGCCACATTCGCGTGATGACGAACCGGCCCAAAAAGAACGCCAATCCGTCCGGACGAAGAGCGGGGAGAGCAATCCGCACCGTACGGGAACTGAGCAGGATTCTAGATGCTTCAGCAGCGATTGCCCAGTGAAATTGTTAAAATGTTTGCCCATAAAGAGACAAAAGTTTTCCTCTTTCGTAACTTACCCGGTCCATTCTCCACCTCACAGCATCGCCTCCCGTCCTCCTTCGGGCCGCCAACGCGGGCCCACTGCCCCTCCCGCCGCTCCCCGCGCCCAGCGACAGTTCCACAGCACCAACCCTCTACCCACAGCCGCTCCCATGCGCTCCGAGGCCGCTCAAGTACACTGGCTCCATCTGACCCGCACATCACGCCCCGGCACACTCCTCCGATTGGACCGAAACGTGCTACCTCCACTCGTACTGCAGCTCTTCCCGTGCTCCACTGCGCATCTCTGACAGGACGTCCGCCTTGCTCTCTACTTCTGATTCCGGATCTCTCCCCAACCTCCCGCCCCTGGACATCCTCTTCGGCAGAACACCTGCCATGCTGGCGGTCCGCACCAAACTCGAACGCATCGCCGAGACCGACGTCCCCGTCCTCCTCCAGGGCGAAAGTGGAACCGGCAAGGAACTCTGCGTCAACCTGCTCCACGCCTTGTCCCGCCGCGGCCGCGGCTCCCTCGTCAAGGTCAGCTGCCCCGCTATCCCGCACTCCCTTCTCGAAACCGAGCTCTTCGGCTACGAAAAAGGCGCCTTCACCGGCGCCCACTCCACCAAACTCGGACGCGTCGAACAGGCCCACCTCGGAACCCTCTTCCTCGATGAGGTCGGCAGCCTCGATCTCGCCGTCCAATCCAAGCTCCTCCAGGTCCTCCAGGACGGCACCTTCACCCGCGTCGGCGGCCACGAGCCCCGCTCCATCACCACCAGACTCGTCTCCGTCGCCAACGGAGACCTCCGCAAGGAGGTCGAAGCCGGCACATTTCGCCTCGATTTCCTCTTCCGCATCAACGCCGTCACCATCAATCTCCCACCCCTCCGCCACCGCCTCGCTGACCTCCCCATCCTCGTCGACTACTTCATCGACCACTACGCCCGCGCCTTCCATCACACGCCGGAGCTGCTCTCGAAAAGCGCCGTCCGCCTCATGCAGGGCTACCACTGGCCTGGCAACATCCGCCAGCTCGAAAACCTGATCCGCTCCTACGTCCTCATCGGCAGTGAAGAGGCCCTCGTCACCGAGCTGATGCCCGAAGATCCAAAAAACGGCATCACCACCGACATCGACCTCAGCGAACCCGTCTCGCTCAAGCACATCACCAAAAAGGCAACGCAGGATCTCGAACGCCAGATCATCCTCAAGGTGCTCCAAGCCAACAGCTGGAACCGGCAGAAAACCGCCAAATGGCTCAAAATCAGCTACCGCTCACTCCTCTACAAACTCAGCGAGGTCGGCATGCCGCAGGTACCGCCGCGTCCGCTCCGCCTCACCACCGTCCCAAGAAAAGCCTCCGAAACGGAGCTTCGACCGACGCTCTCCCGCCCCCGGGCCTTCTAAAAAATTGAGACCTGATCCCACCCCACGCCGGGGCCGCTCTATCTCCCCCGCCCCGGCCGCTCCAGCACCCGCTCGATCACTCCAAATACGTCTTCAGCCACATCCGTCCACCCCCGGCTGTGCCTCTGGCTGATCTCCGCCGCATCCCATGCGCGATCGAGCACCGCCGCAATCGCCTCGCGCAGCGCCGGCACATCCCGCGCCGGCACCATCCTTCCCGTGTCCTCGCTCATCAGCTCCGGAATCCCGCCCACGTCGCTCGCCACCACCGGCCGACCACACGCCAGAGCCTCCACAATCACGTTCGGGCAGCCCTCCCGGTAGCTCGGCAAAGCCACCGCATCCGACGCCGCCATCCACTGCGCCACGCCCCCCGAAGAACACGGAGGCACAATCCGCACCAGCTCCCCGGCCCCAAGACTCTCGACGGACGCCCGGATCACAGGCTCATCCGGCCCGTCTCCCACGAGATAGCACCGCAACTCCGGACGCTCCGCCCGTAGCCCCGCCACCGCCTCTACCAACTCGCGCAAGCCTTTCGCCACATCGATACGACCGATATACGTCATAATCTCCGCCCTGGCCTCTAACCCCAGCGCCTCTCTCGCACCCGCCCGACCCTGCGGATAAAAGATCGAAGTATCGCATCCGTTCAGCACCGCCCGGCTGTGCTCCGGCCTCGCTCCCATCGCGAGCGCCTTCCTTCGGAGAGCATCGCTGACCGTCACAACATAGTCCGCCTCCCGCAGAACCCGCCGTGTCAGCGCACCGCAGATCGGGTCGCTGATTTGGTTCAGGTCCGATCCGATCGCCGTCACCACCACCGGCACGCCGAGCTCGCGCGCAATCCGCAGCGCCGCAAATCCATCCGGATATACCACATAGTTCAGCAACACGTCCGGCCGAAACGCCCGCACCCGCGGCAACAGCTTTCGCGCCGCCATCCATCCGTTCAGCGGCCGCGAAACGAGCGGCAACGCCGGATAAGGTATGTACTCGACATCAACGCCGCCCGGCCGAAACTCCGGGTCCAGGGCGTCGTGCGTGCGGCTCCGCGGTCGCAGCCGCTCCGGATATCGCGACTCCATATAGAACACCTCGATCGCCCATCGATCCGCCAGCAAACGCAGGGTCTGGTACGCCGAGTGCCCCGCCCACGGATGAAACGAGGTCGGAAAATACCGCGTCACCACCGCAACCCGCGTCACCGTCCGCGTCCCTCCTCGAGCTCCGGAGCAGCCCCGGCAACAACCGTCCTCAGAAGCTCTCGGTACCGCTCCGCCACCGCCCGTCGATGAAACCGCGCAATCTCCTCGAGATTAGGCCTCGGCAGCGCCTCCGAGCCCGATCTGCTCAGAACCTCCACCAGCATGCGCCGGATCGCACTCACATCCCTGACATCGGTCCACCATCCGGCACGCGTCAGCTCCAACAACCGTCGCACGTCGCCCTCCGTGTGCACCGCCGCCACCATGCGCTTGCCGCTGCCGAGATAGTCGTAAAACTTCGCCGGGACGTTGATCCGGTCATGCGTAATCAAGAGCAGGTACGTCGTGTCGTCGATCGCCCGGAGCGCCTCGGCCTGCGGCACAAACCCTCGCATCTCCAGCGTCTCGCCCATCCGAAGCAACGACGCTCGCAGCGCCGGCGTCTCCACATGCCCGATATATCGCACGGTTAATCGGTCACGCAGCTCCGCCGATAAACCAAGCACCGCCTCGACAAACGTCCCCGGATCGGTCGACCCGTACACCGTCCCGAGGTAAGTCAACACCACCTTATTGCCGCTCACCCCGCTCCCGCCGCTACCGCCGACCGCTGTCGGCCCGGCCTGCGCCTCCTCCACCCGAGGCGCCGGCCCATCAAACCCATTCGGCAGATACACAAACTTGTCCGCCGGCTCGTCAGGGTACCGCCCCGCGATCTCCCTTCGCGCAGCCTCCGTCACCGCGACCACGGCGGTCGCGTCCCGCACCGCCTCCGCCTCGGCCTTCTCCGCCACCCGTCGAGCCCGCTCATTGTTGTTGAAGCTCACCAGATCGATCGTCGTCGTCAGCCACTCATCACGAAAGTCCAGCACGATCGGCAGGGGCGGAAACTGCCGTCGCAGCATCGTCACCAGCCGAACCGTCGAAAACGGCGGCACCGTAACCACCACCACGTCGATCTCGCGTTCGCGGACGATCCGCCGCGCCGCCCGAAACGCAAACGGCAGCCACCCCACCTGCGGATCCGGCAGCAAGAGATTGCCCACCAACGCCTTCAGCGGATTTCCCCCGCCCTTCGCCCCCGAGCTCACCGCCCCCGAACTCACCGCCGACGCCGAGCCTTTCTTCCCAGCGCCGCTCCCCGACACCACCCGCTTGATCGCCTTCCGCACCCCAAACGGCAGATCAGGCGTCCACGTACGGTGCACCGTCACCTCCGCCGGCACCTGCCGGAGCAGGGAAGTGTCCACCCCCACCGCCGGTGCGTTCTTTGCCGTCAACACATCCAACCGAACCCCAAACTCCGGCAGATACTTCGCCAGACTCAGCGCCCGCAGCACCCCCACCCCGCCCGCCGGTGGAAACGAAAACGTCACGAGCAAGACGTTCAAGCTCAGCGACCCCCGCCCGGCGCAAGGACCGCGTGATCCTGCTCCGCACGCTTCACCCCTGGGGTCCCATCTACCCCGGCCCCGGTGATCGCCTCCACCGCCTGAAACATCTCAAACGCACTCACCCACCGCACCTCCATCCCGCGCTCCGCCGCCAGCTCCGCCAGCCATCCGTACATCCGCAAAAGCCCACCTTCGCCACCCCCCGAGCCCAGTCCCGAACCCAGCAAAGCCGCCGCGTTATCCTCCCGCGCACCATGGGTGTACAGCTTCAAAAACGCATCCTCGCCCAAGCGCGGCGCCAGCGCCAGCCAGAGCTTCACCCGATCCGCGGTCGGCGGATCATACACAGCGATCTCGCCAGTCTCCATCCGAGGCGTCAGACGTCCGCGAAACCGCAGCCCCAGCGGCCCCGTAATCATCAACATCGCCCCCCGCTCCCCGCCCCCCGGAGTCGCCTCCGTCCCCTGATCAAACGACCGCGGCCGATCCAGCGGACCCGTCGACCAATAGATCTGGTTCACAATCCGCCCCTGCGTCGGGCTCGGGCATGAGGGCATCGTGAAGTCCGCATAGCACCCCAACTCCCGCAGGATCCCGATCTCGCCCGTCAGACCGCACAATCGCCCGTCCGGCCGCGAGTTGTCGAGCGCCCAGTTGCCGTGAATAAACCCAAACACCGTCCGTCCGCCGCGCTCCCGCAACAGACCGTGGTCGTCCCGCAGCTGCCGGCAGAACTCCGTCACCTTCGCTCGAAACCCGTCCGCCGTCTCCCGGTCGTGATGGAGGTGCACCTCCACATCCCCAACGCCGGCCCGCGTCATCTCGGCCAAAGGCTCCAGCAACTCCGGGACGTACTCCTCCTGGGGATAAAAGAAGCTGTAACACGGCCGCCGTCCAGCACTATCCCGCGGCGCCCGCTCAGCGATCTCCGGCCACATCCTCTGCCATCGCTCCACGCGCTCCACGGCAGTCGCCTGCGAGACCTTCCCGCCCAGCGGCTCGTAGTGATCCGTGATCGCCACCCACAGCCGCTTGGGCGAGCTCCGATCGAGCCAACGCCGCGACCGGTCGCGCACGTACCCCGGCAACCAAAGCTCCGCACTCCGCGGCAAATTCAACGTTCGCCTCCCATACGCTTCGTTCCGGGCCCGATCCCCAGAGCCCCACGGTAACTCTACCGTCTTTCGGCCCCGATCCGGCACTCACTTCTCACTCGCGATCTACCACCAAAGAGGTAAGCTGAACTCCTCAAGTTTCCTCCGCGGCAGCCGATAATGAGGAGAGGAGTCCAAAGCCTTCGCAATCGGAGCGATCAGCGCACCTCTCATCCTATGAAGATCGTCCACGTCATCTACAGCATGGAGATGGGCGGCGCCGAGTTCCTCGTCGCGCAGCTCTCCCGGGTGCAGCGTGCCGCTGGCCACGACGTCTCCATCTTCGCCCAAACCAATGTCGGCGCGCTCGGCGAAGTGCTCCAGACCGAAGGCTTTCAGATCGACGTACTCGGCACCGGCAACCCCGTCCAGACGCTGCCAACCTACCTCCGCGCTTTTCAGCGGCTCCGTCCAGAGGTAGTCCACTGCCACAACGCCGCACCCACCCTCCAGGCCGCGCTGGCCGCCCGCATCGCCGGTGCAACTTCCATCGTTTCAACGCGCCACAGCCTCGTAGCGCCACCCTACAACGGCAAGGAAGAGCGGCTCTACGGAGCAGTCTCCCGCCTCTGCGACCACGTCGTCGGCATCTGCGACGCCACCTGCGCCAATCTCCGCCGCGCCCCCTGGTCCGACCCCGGCCGCATCACCCGGGTCTATAACGGCATCGTCCCGCTCGCCCCAGTTCCGCCCCCCGACCGCCCCCCAAAATCCGGCTTCACCCTGCTCTTCGTCGGCCGCCTCGCCCCCGTCAAAAACCTCTCTACCCTCATCCGCGCCACCGCCCTCGCCGCACGCGAGCTCCCCGATCTCCACCTCTGGATCGTCGGCGACGGCCACGAGCGGCAATCGCTCGAGCAGCTCGCCCGCGAAATCGCGCCGCCAGACACCGTCACCTTCTGGGGCGAGCAGCACCAGGTGGCCCCCTTCTTCTCGGCCGCTGACGTCTTCACCATGTCCTCCACCTCCGAGGGCCTCCCCGTCTCGCTCCTTCAGGCCATGTCCATCGGCTTACCAGCCCTGGTCACCGACGTCGGTGGCATGGCCGAGGTCGTCGGCAACTCCGGCTCCGGCCTCCGCACACCGGTCGGCGACCCCAACCAGATGAGCCAACAGATCCTCCGCCTCGGCCGCGACCAAAATCTACGCCAAACTCTCGGCCGCGCCGGCAAATCGGCCTTCGCCCAACACTTCACGCTCAGGGAGATGGCCGACACTTACATGCGCCTCTACCAGAGTCGCGCCCCACTCCCCGCCGCGCACACCACTGAACCCAAGGAGGACCTCGCCATCTCACGCTGACCCCGCGTCCGCCCTATCGCGATCCCCTATGGCCCTCTTCTTCACACTGCTCTACATCCTCACCGCGTACCTCAGCCCCGGTGTGCTCTTTGGCTCGCTCGCCGAGTTCCGCATCGAGCTCATCCTCGCCGCCCTCGCGCTCCTCACCTCCGTCTTCGCCCTCCAGGGCTCCGGTCTCGCCCGCGTCCCACAGGCGTTTGCCATCCTCGGCATCTGCGCCGCCGTCTTCATCTCCATCATCTTCAGCGGCTGGCTCGGCCACGCCCCTTACGCCCTCATCTCCTTTCTCCCGCAAGCGCTCACCTTCTTCTTCGTCTTTATCAACGTCCGCACCCGAAAACACATCCTCCTGCTCGTCGGCGTCCTCTCGATCGCGTGCTTCTACACCGTGCTCCGCGCCTGGTTCGCCCTCCAGCAGGGCTCGCTCAGCGATCCCTACCTCTTCACGCAGATGACCGAAGGCGACATTCCCATCTTCCGCATCCAGGGCCTGGGCGAGATCAACGATCCCAACGACCTCGCCCAGACGCTCGTCAGCCTCACACCGCTCCTCTTCCTCTTCTGGAAGAAGGGAAGCACGCTGCGCAACTTCTTCGTCGTCCTCCTCCCCGCCGGCCTGCTTACCTTCGGCCTCTTCCTCACACACTCCCGCGGCGGCATCGTCGGCATGCTCGCGGTCGGCATCCTCGCGAGCCGGCGAAAACTAGGTACCATCCCTTCACTTATCGGAGCCGCCGTCGCGTTTGCCGGCTCCATGGCCATCGGTTGGACCGGCGGTCGCGAAATCTCCGTCGAAGCCGGCTCGGACCGCCTCGAAGCCTGGTCCACCGGCCTCCAACTCATCCGCTCGCACCCCATCTTCGGCGTCGGCTTCGAGCGCTTCGGCGAGTACTTCTACATCACCGCCCACAACTCGGTCGTGGTCTGCGCCGCCGAACTCGGCCTCTTCGGCCTCTTCTTCTGGGTGCTCTTCCTCCTTACGTCCATCCGCGACCTCCGCGTCGCCGAGAAGGCCGGCCTCAGAGCTCCGGACGACAGCGACGAAGCCCCCGCCAACCCCTACATCAGCATGCGGTCCCCTCAACCTGCCGCCCTCAGCCGACATCACACTCCCGCCAAGGCCGGCGGCCTCCTCCTCGCCGAAGCAGACGACGATGACGTCTACAATCTCGTCCCTGCCCCATCCCCCATCCCCACCCCGCTTCAACCCCCACCCCATCTCGCCAGCCTGGCGGAACCCGCCGAACTCTCGGCCGAGCAGATCCGCGGCATGGCCCGACTCTCCCTCCTCAGCCTCGCCGGATTCCTCGTCACCGGCTGGTTTCTCTCGCGCGCCTACGTCATGCTGCTCTTCCTCTACGGTGGCCTAGCCCAAGTCATCTACCAGATGGCCCTCACTCGCGGCCTCGTCCCAGCCCGCATGCGCATGGGCCGCGCCGCCCGACTCTCCTTGATAAGCTCCATCGGCCTCATCCTGGTCGTCTACGTGATCCTCCGCCTGCAAAATCTCGTCTCCCACTAAGCTGTGCACCAAACACAAAGATCCCAACCAAACTTCCGGGAGCGACATCAATGGTGCGCGAAACCAATCAACACGGCCCGTAGCCAACAAGAATTCACTCCGCCCAAACCTTAAAACGTTCGCTTAGACTAGACGCGGTTACAAGCGAAGCCATGACGGATTCAAACCTGAACTACATCGTAGAAGTGGTTCCGTACGGAGGCTCTTGCTGATCCCTCACCGCTGCCACCAGCAGCGTGAGCTCTTGGATCACCAAATCTGGTCTTTCGAGGGGGATCATGTGCCCGGACCTCGCTGCAACTACCCTCCAACTCGAAGGAGATAGCCGCTTCGCGTCTTCCTGCTCTTGCGCCCAAATACTTCTGAACTCGCGTTCGCTTGCATCTGTGTCCTGTGGAGAGCGAGAGGGGTCTTGAGAGAGGATCAAAAGCGGGATGGAACCCAGAGCGTCGAGGCGTGCTGCCTGCTTCGAGGACCTTTCGAACTCCGGAAGCTCCGATTCATCAGCGTCTACATACGCCGGACGACACATCATCGCCTGGTAAAGGCCTGCGAACGGCCGATCTTGCGGGGAGGCTTCGAAGTGGCATGCGCCGGTCAGCCGATCCCAGCCAGACCATACTTTCAGCTGATCACGCCAAAGATCGTGTCCCCTCGCTTTCTGATCTTCCTGCCAACCGGCTCTCCAGCCGGGTATCTCGTCGATCTGATGAGGGGAGCTAGCGTCTATCAATGCCACAGCGGCGAGCTCATGAGGATACTCTCGCGCGTATTCGCGAACATACAGGCCGCCCGCCGAATGACCCACGTAGATGAATGGTCTACGTACACCTGCTTTGTCTAGAAGGGCATGCAGTTCATGAACAATCACTTCAGCGTCTCTAGGATTGTCTCGCGTTGCACTCCAACCATGACCCGCGCGGTCGTATGAACAAACCTGCGTGATAGTGGAGAGTTGGGGCTGCACTCTACGCCAGAGCATGTAAGAAGCGCTTGCGGCATGCTCCAGCACAAGCGTCGGCCCGCCCGAGCCCGTGCAATCGATATGCATGTCCTTGCCTGTGATCGAGTAGAAAGCACCGGGAACCGGGTTTCTAGAGTGGTCCCTCTGCACAAGGAAGACATTCAAAAGCGCCGGTATGCAGAGTACGAGCACACCCAGAACCGTAAGGGTAGCTAAACGACGTTTCTTCCCTAGTGCCATTTTCACGAACCCCTGTGCGGCGTTTTGCGTGGTTAGAGTACAGCTCCATACGCGTGTCTAGCTCAGGGAAGTTCATTGGTTCCTACAAGCCGCACTCCCGGTGGTTCTAGCTACGAACTCCAACCGCCGATCAGGTCCACTGAATCTTTCCGAATCCGACAACTTCGAGGCAAGACTATCCGCAGCCAACCTCTCCCAAAGGCGTTTGGCGGGACCTATCAAGCGGCTCACTCAACCCTCGTGGATCTAAGCTCTCTCGGCTCCGGAACTTCGCCGCGGACCTGCTTGATGAATAAGCGGATTTGCTCTCCCAGCAGAGCAGGTCGATCTACCTGTAGGTAGTGCCCGCTACGTGCGGCGATCACCCTTCGGCTGTGCGAAGAAAGCGCCATCAATCCTTCTTGCTTTCTGTTCCAGGACTCATCCATGGTCCACCGCGAAAGGATGAGCGTCGGCAGTCTAGTCGTGCTGAACGCCGCTGCCTCGCAAGCTGATAAGTCGAAGTTGTCCTGCTCGCTCTCAGAGGCCGGGAGGTGCTCTCTACACACGCCCTCAATCCTGGGCAGTGTCAGGCGTAACCGAAATCCCGGAAAGCTGCCTGGGCAAGCTCCGAGCAGGCGATTAAGGCCCATTGCGAACACGACATTCGCGACGCGACTCTCTTGTAAAGACTTCTTCCCAGTGATGGGCTGCTTCACCCCCGGAGGATTTCCACCGGGTGGGACGGAAGCATCGACGAAGACAAGACCGACAACTTCTTCTGGGTATCGCATCGCATAATCGCGAATAAAGAGGCCGGCAATCGAATGTCCTACCAGAACGACCGGACCATCAACGCTGGCGGCCATCAACAGACCATGCAGTTCCTTGGAAACGCTTTCCGCATCCCGTCGAGTAGACATAGGATCGCTCCACCCATATCCAGCACGGTCGAAAGAACAAACTCGGTTGGTTGTTGCCAGAGCCGGTTGCACAGCGCTCCAGATCAGACCGTCATTACCCAGTCCAGCATCAAGGACAACAGTCGGATTGCCCACCCCTTCGCAATCGATCCTCATCCGATGGCCCTCAACAACGTACATCCTGCCCGGTGGCGTTTGATCTCGGAAAGCGATCGCATCGGTAACGCTGACTATGAGAACGGCCAGAGATGCGATGCCAACCGCACAAAGAGGCACCGCCTCGGCGAGAGCCCGCACCGAAGAATAGCTATGCCTTCGAAGCAGGACGACGCGGCCGATGCAAAGCATGGCGACCACGACACAAACGAGGGCTATAGCTATAGGAGCAAGAGCCATAGGTTTTTCTTGGCTCGATACTACCGCTTGTGAGGACCGGGAAGCCGCATACCCTTCTCCCTGGGCGAGAGGTTGTGCAATGAAGCCGAAGCCTTAGCAGACCTACGCCTCGCGTGCCTCGACCTCAGCATGGCTAGGCACCCCACCCTTGGCCCCCGGCACGGCCCAGCTCTTCCAAAGCGGACCCGCCGAGAACAGGATTCGCAAGACCGCCGCACCAAGAGGGAGACCAAGAGAACATCGCCTGAGCGATGGTCGTGTATTGGTCGTGTACCTAAAACCTCAAGTGGTCAAAACCACTAAATCCCTTAGAGTGGTGGTGGCCAGAGACGGGATCGAACCGCCGACGCCGGCCTTTTCAGGGCCGCGCTCTACCACTGAGCTATCTGGCCTTGGCAATGCTGCAAAAACTCTCTCGATCGCGGGGCCGCCAAGACCCACCCGCTCGCGCCATCTCTCTCACACCGCGCCCACACATCAAACCAGACCCCAACCCGACTCAAAACAGGTCTGTGCCCTAAGCGCTGCTGCCTCAACTATAACAACCCCCATCCGATCCCGCCACCCGAACCCATGCAATGCCCGACCCACCTCTACCTCGACAGCATTTTCAAATAGACGCGTCCAGGCCACAGGTCTACAATTCGCGTGTCCCCACCTCCCCCAATTCTCGACGCTCTCCCAGGTGCCCACGTGCGCAAACCGATCCTCTCCCTCGCCCTCCTCGCCGCCCTCACCGCACCGCTCGCCCTCCACGCCGAGCAGCCGCCCATCATCGACCGCAAACTCTTCTTCGGCGAAGTCGAGATCGCCGGCGGCCAAATCTCCCCTGACGGCAAGTACTTCTCCTTCCTCAAACCCTACAAAGGCACACGCAACATCTGGGTCAAAAAGTCCGACGAACCCTTCTCCGCCGCACGCCCCGTCAGCGCCGAAACCTCCCGCCCCGTCCGCGGCTACTTCTGGAGCCGCGACTCCAAATACCTCCTCTACGCCCAGGACAACGGCGGCGACGAAAACTTCAACGTCTACGCCATCGACCCCACCCTTCCCGCCAGCCCCGCCACCGGCGTCCCACCCACCCGCGCCCTCACCGATCTCAAAGGCGTCCGCACGCAGATCTACGCCGTCCCGCGCGCAAAACCCGACATTCTCTACATCGGCCTCAACGATCGCGACAAGCGCTGGCACGACCTCTACGAACTCCACCTCTCCACCGGCGAAAAGAAGCTCGTAAAGCAAAACACCGCGCAGATCTCCGGATGGGACTTCGACAACGCCGGCAACCTCCAACTCGCCGCCCGCACGGATCAGGCCGGCGACACCGAAATCCTCCGCGTCTCCCCTGACGGCTTCAAGCAGATCTACTCCTGCACCGTCCTCGAAGGCTGCTTCGTCACCGGCTTCGACACCTCCGAGAAACACGCCTACCTCGTCACCAACAAGGGCGACCTCAACCTCACCGAGCTCGACAGCCTCGACCCCACCTCCGGCGCCGTCACCAAGATCGAAAGCGACCCCAGCAAGCGAGTAGACATCCAAGGCGTCGAAACCTCCGACATCGATCACCGCATCCTCTTCACCCAATACGAAGACGACCGCACCCGCCTCTACTTCAAAGACCCCGCCTTCGAGCAGCAGTACCGCTTCCTCCAATCCAAACTCCCCGGCAAAGAGATCCACTTCGGCGCTCGCTCCGCCGACGAAAACATCTGGATCGTCAATGCGTCCAGCAGCACCGAACCCGGCGAAACCTACCTCTGGAACCGCTCCGCCGGCACCCTCCAACTCCAGTTCCGCATCCGCGAAGATCTCCCCCGCGCCTCACTCGCCGAGCGCCAGCCGTACCACTACAAATCCTCCGACGGCCTCGACATCCCCGCCTACCTGACCCTGCCCAAAGGCCTCCCCGCGAAAAACCTCCCCCTCATCGTCTTCCCGCACGGCGGCCCCTGGGCGCGCGATTCCTTCGGCTACGACACCTTCGCCCAGTTCCTCGCCGACCGCGGATACGCCGTCCTCCAACCCAACTTCCGCGCCTCCACCGGCTACGGCAAACGGTTCCTCAACGCCGGCAACGGCGAGTGGGGACGCAAAATGCAGGACGACCTCACCTGGGGCGTCAAAGCCCTCATCGCCGACGGCACCGCCGACCCCAAACGCATCGGCATCTCCGGCGGATCCTACGGCGGATACGCCACCCTCGCCGGCGTCGCCTTCACCCCAAACGTCTACGCCGCCGCCGTCGCCATCGTCGCTCCCTCCAACCTCATCACCCTCCTCGACGCCATCCCGCCCTACTGGGAAGCCGGCCGCAAACAGATGTACACCCGCATGGCCGACCCCACCACACCCGCCGGCAAAGCCCTCCTCACCGCCGAATCGCCCCTCACCCAAGCCAAATCCATCACTACCCCACTCATGGTCGTCCAAGGCAAAAACGACCCCCGCGTCAACATCCGCGAATCGAACCAGATCGTCGCCGCCGTCCGCGACAACCACAAGCCCATCGAATACCTCGTCGCCCCCGACGAAGGCCACGGCTTCGCCCGACCCATCAACAACCTCGCCATGGTCACCGCCATGGAAGAGTTCTTCGCCCAATACCTCAACGGCCGCTCCCAACACGACGTCCCCCCAGACATCGCCGCAAAACTCAAAGAAATCACCGTTGACCCCAAATCCGTAAGCGGAGCCGTAGCCCTCAACGGAGCCCTAGCCACCCCCGCCGCAAAGTGAGCCAAACTAACCCTGAGGCGTCCGATGACGACACTCAACAAACTCGCTTGTGCACTTTGTTTCGTTGTCGCGGCTGTGGCCGGAGATGCGCAGACTCCGATCTACAGCTACACCGTTCCAGCAGGCGGGTACGCTCCGAACGGCAACCTGACCGGGTATACGGATTCAGTCACGGGCACATGGACGATGCAGTACGACGCGCTCAATCGCCTCCAGAACGCCACAGCCTCCGCCGGAGCTTATCACGGGATCAACCTTCAGTGGCAGTACGATTCCTTCGGCAATCGTCTTAGCCAGACTCCCACTGGCTCGAACGCGTTGGTACCCGGGCCGTGGTGGGCACGGTATAACGCAAACAATCAAATGATTTCGAGCCCGGCTGCGGCACCCACGTACGATGCGGCGGGCAACGTCACCTTCGATGGTCAGGCCACCTCTGTGGCGTACGACGCCGAAAATCGCGTCTGCGCGACAACCAATACCACTTGGCCCGGCGGAATCACGCAATACATCTACAACGCCGAGGGACAGCGAGTCGCGAAAGGCCATCCCCGCAATCCGCCTGCCGGCCTCGGGTGCGCGGACCCGAACAACTTCGTTGTCACCGTCACCTACGTACTCGGACCCTCCGGCGAGCAGATGACCGAGTTCGACGGCACTGGTGCCTGGCAGCATACCAACGTCTTCAACGGTGGCCAGCTCCTGGCGACCTACGATACCCGCGGCCTGCATTTCCCCCAAACCGACCCCCTCGGAACCGTCCGCGTGCAAGTCTCAGACACCGGAACACCAGAAAAACCTGCGCCAGCCTACCCTTCGGAGATGGCCTGACATGCACAGGCATCACAGACCCCACGGAACACCACTTCACCGGCAAAGAAAGAGACGCAGAATCAGGACTCGACTACTTCGGGGCCAGATACTACGCCAGCAATATGGGCAGGTGGATGAGCCCCGACTGGGATTCGAGTCCGGTAGCAATTCCGTATGCAGATCGAACGAATCCACAGTCATTCAATCTGTACAGCTACGTTGGCAACAATCCTCTGAGCAGAACTGATCCGGACGGCCATTGCACGAACGGAGGCGCACAGAAGGGCTTTTGGTGGTGCCTGTTCAACGATTCGGATCAGGACGCAGCGTACGCCCGCCAGCAACTTGCTCAGTATAAGAACATCTCGATTAATGGCAAAACTCCGGCAGATGCAGCGAAGGGTTTAAACAACACGCAGACAGTTCAATTGAACCGCTCTGTGTTTAACTACATCTCGTCTCAAGTTATGAGCTCGCCGGGGATGATGCTCGGGCTGGCACTCGTTCCTGGAGCGGCTGAGGAGTTAATACCTGCGGAAGCAGCAGCAGCCGATAGTGGTTCGCTTCTAAACTTGAATAAATCACTTGCAAGCCAAGAGCAGATGGGCGAATTGGCCGCGGGTAAAGGTCAGCCTATCCTAGGAGCGGGAACGGGAAAGCCGCTAAGCGATGTCACAACACAACGGCTTTCATCTGAGTATGGGGGCAATCCCGGCGACTGGCAGAAAGTGTCATCCGGGAACTACAACCCCGGAGGAGCAAAGGGTGGCGGCTTCGAGACTCATGCCTACCAGAACGTTAAGACCGGCCAAGTGGTCGAGATGAAGAGCAAAATGCAATGAGAGTTCTATGTACAAATCGTGAACTGACCGATGAGCAGAGGTCGTTTCTAACGGCTTCATCTCGGTTCCGCCCAAACCACCGACTCTCGGTCGGCAAAGAGTATCTTGTGGTTGGTCTCCTCGGAGTCATCGACTCACCACAATATGGCAATACGACTCTGCTTGAAATCGTGAATGACGATCGACAGTTCGTCGCGTTTCCAGCTATCCTCTTCGAGGTCACAGATGCCCGGTGTTCCTCCTTCTGGAAGGCGGCAATCCAGAAAGACGGGACGGTGACGCTTCGCCCCGAGGAACTGTATGGCGAGTCCTTCGATGAAAACCTGAGCGAGGGTGATCCGGCCACTCGAAAGGTTTTCGATTCTATGGTGACTAAGCTAGAGGCTGAGTTCCCGGTGTTAGTTCCGCAATCCTAGAAAAGGTCGGAGACATCTCCAGCAGCCTTGCCGCAACCGGAGCAAAAACCACGCTGCTCCGCATCGGAAGTAGGGTGACACGTCATGTATGAAAGCGCATGTTGTCAAGGGGTCGGCTGTTTTTGTAGTTCTGTCTTCTCTTAGTCGCAATTCTGCGAGGCCGTGGCCCGCACGGCTGCTTTGGTGAATCGAGGTCTTGCATCTCCTTTCCGGTCGTTTTTCAGCTTCGTCCTTTGGTTAGCTCGTAATGTGGCTTCGTCATGAATCATGTATTCGCCGTGTCGCCGGTCCATCTTAGAGCGTGCCATCGATCAGAACTCGCCATGCTCCCAATGGAATTTACGAGCAGACATCTCCCGCTAGCTGGCTTCTGTGGCTCTGTCCCTACAAGTGAATTACCAGGCAAATGACTCGTTGATCCGTTAATCCGTGCCCCCTTGATCCCGCCCTGATCCGAGCCCTCTCGCCACCAGCACCCGCACGATCTAAACTCATCCCGTGAGCCCCCCGACCCACCTTCCGACCAGCCACACCCGACCATGAACCTCCCCACCGCCACCGCGGCACTCGCACTCCTCTGCTCTTCCGCCGCCCTCGCGCAGATCCCCTCCGCCCCAACCCTCACCACCCGCTCCACCCTCGTCCTCGTCCCCACCCTCGTCGAAACCAAAGCCGGCGCGCCCGTCCACGCCCTCACCGCCGACGACTTCACCCTCACCGACGACGGCGTCGAGCAGAAGATCAGCCTCGACGACGACCCCGGCGCCCGCCCCCTCGCCCTCGTCGTCGCCGTCCAGACCGGCGGCGCCGCGGCCCGCCGTCTCGACACCTACAAAAGCCTCGGTCTCATGGTCGAAGCCATCGTCGGCGGCGCCCCGCACACCGTCGCCGTCGTCGAGTTCAGCTCGGAGCCCCGCCTCGTCCAGAACTTCACACCCAACCTCAACACCATCACCGACACCCTCGCCGACCTCACCCCCGACGACAACGGCGCCGCCATCCTCGACAGCCTCAGCTTCTCCGTCAACCTCCTCCGCCACGAGCCGCCCGCCTTTCGCCGCGCCATCCTCCTCCTCAGCGAAACCGTCGACCGCGGCAGCACCGTCCCTCTCGACGACGCCCTCCGCGCCGTCTCCGACACCAACACCGCCATCTACAGCCTCGCCTTCTCGACCGGCAAATCCGAGGCCGCACACTACGGCGCCCGCGAACTCCCCGGCAACCCGCATCCCAACCCACCCACCGGATGCATGGGCAAAGACCCCGACCCAGACCCCGACGCCACCCAAAACAAAGCCGTCCAGGCCTTCGACTGCCTCACTCAACTCGCACCTCCACTGGCCCTCGCCAAGATGGCCGCCATCCTCGCCACCGACAGCCTCCGCCGCAACGCCCCCAAAACCGTCGCCGAACTCACCGGCGGCGAGTTCTTCGCCTTCAAAGACACCCGCTCCCTCGAACGCGCCCTCACCGCGATCTCCAACCACATCCCCAACCAGTACGTCCTCAGCTTCCATCCGGCGTCCCCGCACACCGGCCTCCACACCCTCAAACTCACCCTCAAAGCCCACCCCGACCTCATCCTCAAAGCCCGAACCAGCTACTGGGCCGACCCCGCTCCACCCC
Source organism: Acidobacteriaceae bacterium (assembly GCA_965277145.1). Classification (GTDB taxonomy): domain Bacteria; phylum Acidobacteriota; class Terriglobia; order Terriglobales; family Acidobacteriaceae; genus Edaphobacter. The sequence continues at coordinate 2,538,197 of OZ255717.1, read as the reverse complement.
CGTCCCCTCACCCCTGAGGGCTTTGCAGAGCTGCACCAAGTTAGGTTCCGAGCACTTCTGAAAACCCGGCTTCGCGGCACAAAGAACCAATCGGCGAAAGCAACAGCCGACATGTTACTAAGAAGTCATGGACAATCAACTGGTCAACGGCGGTCTCAAGGTACGGACCTCCAAAGTACCTCGACTGGATGCGCTACATCAGCGCCTACCTCATCTTGACCTACGGAACGCGGAAGCTGATCGGTGGAGGACAGTTTGCGCTATCGCCGGCATTTGGCTCCAGGCAAATCGGCTCTCTCAGCGGCTTCGAGCTGACTTGGTTCTACTACGGATACTCCCACGCCTACGGAGCCCTCCTTGCGCTGACCCAGATTCTCGCGGGGGTGTTACTCCTCTTCCGAAAGAGCGCTTTGTTGGGAGCCGCACTGCTGACACCGGTCATGGCCAACATCCTGATGATCAACATCTTCTTCCACATCGCCGTAGGAGCGGAGATCGCCGCTGCATTTTTGCTTGGCTCGATGCTGCTCCTGCTATGGCAAGAACATGAGGCACTGATCAGCCTTTTCTGGCGGAGGGAGCCCATCCGGACTCGAATGGGTACAAAGACACAACGCGTTGCGGTCGCAATCGTCGTACTGCTCGTGCTCGTTCAAATACTCGTGTTCGCGAGGTATGCCGCACGCTAGTGCGGGCAATTACATATCTGACACACAAGGCGAATCGGCCTAGTATTAAGGAATGAAACGCCTCACACACTTCAGCAAGCCATCGTTTACTTCTCCGATGCCGACCGTGCTTTCCAGTACGCGCTGAATCTGCGGTTTCCGAACGGTGTGGTCTCTTGCCCGCGCTGCGGTTCCGAAAAGCATTCCTTTGTTAAGACGCGGCGGCTCTGGCATTGCAAGGGCTGCAAAAAACAGTTCACCCTGAAGGTGGGCACGATCTTCGAAGATTCCCCGCTTGGACTCGATAAGTGGATGTGCGCTTACTGGATTCTGACCAACAGCAAGAACGGTGTGTCGTCCTGCGAGATTGCCCGTAGGCTCGGCATCACACAGAAGTCGGCATGGTTCATGTTGCACCGCATCCGTCTGACCCTGAAGGATGATTCCACCGTCAAGCTCTCCGGCGAGCGCGAGGCCGACGAAACCTTTATCGGTGGCAAGGCGCTGAACATGCACGTTGCGAAGCGTATGCGCCGCATCACTGGTACCGGCACGAAAGACAAGGTTGCCGTTATGGGCGTCCTGCAGCGCTGCGGCAAGGTGGTCACGACGGTTGTGCCGACGCGCCGCAAGCCTGTGTTGCAAGCGGTTGTCCGCAAGCATGTGGAAGCGGGTTCGGCCCTGTACACGGACTTCCTGCTCTCGTACCACGGCCTTGCTGCCGACTACGCGCATCAGGTTGTCGATCACGCCGTGGAATACGTGAATGGTCGCATCCACACGAACGGGCTGGAGAGTTCTGGACGCTGCTGAAGCGCGGCATTCACGGTACCTATGTGAGCATCGAACCGTTTCATCTCTTTCGTTACTTCGATGAGCAGACTCTTCGGTACATCAACCGCAAGAACATGGACGATCAAGCGCGGTTCAAACCGGCGATGAGCAACGTAGCGGGCAAGCGGTTGACGTACAGCGGACTCACCGGAGCGACACTGGCACACTAAGAACGGCAAGGGCGCGGCAAGCGTAAACACTAGCCCTTGCTGGTTTTCGGTTGTTTCGCGGGCGTCTTGAAGGACTCTTCACGGGCTTTGGCGCCTGAAAGAGTTTCTTCATGCCGTCCTCAAATGGTTTCAGGGCTTCGGGCCCTTCGTGGTATTCAGGTTTCATAACGCCTCGAACAATAGGATAGCCGCGTGAATGACAAAGGCAAATACCGAGAGAATGACGATCACTTCAGTCACCACCTTCGAAATCCCGAAGATCGTTATGTCCTTGATGTTTCCAGCGGATCGTATAAGCCAAAAGCCGAGCAGGAAGCAACACACATAGGTGAAGACAACTGCAACACAATCAGCGTAACGGTTCCGGAAAACAAACCAACGTGGACGGACATTGCCAGCGTTATCATTGCCAGCTTGGCTCTCATCGTTGCTACTCTCACTCTGGTGGGACTGGCCTTGACTGTCCGATACGCTCATAAGCAGTGGATTGAGGCGCAACGAACCGCCAAGGCTTCTGAGGATGCTGCCCGCGCCGCTGCCGATGCTTCTACTACTGCTAAGAACACTCTCGATCTCACCCGACAAGAGTTTGCGTCGTCCGAAGCCGCCGTACTTCAGCCAAACGTCTCGATTCGCGACCTCGGTAAACGCCCTTTTGTCCAGATCGACATAATCAACAGCGGGCGTATAGCTGCCACTCACGTAAGTGGAGGTATAACTGTCTCCAATCACCAACCGTTGCAACTCTCGCACCTCATCGTTACGGCGCGCTCCACCTCTCCTGATTATCCCAGCGGCTTCATAACGCGCACAGTCCCGCTTGGGGTCACTCTCGATACACAGGTTCTGGCCGCTCAACATTTCAAGGTGAGCGGAGAACTCGACTACTGGAACGGTCTGGAAAAGGTCCGCAACTCCTTTTGTCTGGGGCTGACTGCTAGTCCGTATACCGGCGCACCAAACTGGTATGACTGCGAAAACCCAACACGCCTTCAACAAGTATCGAAATAGCGCTGCCCTGTCACGGCAGAATCCATAGCGACACCGCCGAAGCGTGTGTGTCAGGTATGTAATTGCCGTAATTACCGCAAAATTTCCAAGCCTGACAGCTTAGACCCCCAAGCCTCTATTCCCCGCCACCACTCGCCCCCCGCAAAGGCTCAATCACCGCCGACATATCCATCTCCCCAAACCCCGCCGCACTCGCTCTCTCAAACATCTCCCGAGCCGCCCTCGCCATCGTCAAATCCACCCCCGCCGCCTCCGCCGCCGCGCCCGCATACGCCAGGTCCTTGCTCATCAGCCGCAGGAGGAAGTTCACCCCATACTCCCGCCCCGTCATCCGCGCCGATATCGTCCCAAATATCGGACTTCCCGGAGCCCCCCGCTTTAGGATGTCGAGCGCCTTGTCCCGATCGAGACCACTCCGCTCCAGCCAAGCGATCCCCTCCGCCAGCGACGCCACCTGCACCCCCGACAAAAAATTGTTCACCAGCTTCATCCGGGCGCCACTCCCGAGCGGCCCCAGGTGCACAATCTCCTTTCCCATCGCACCCAGCACCGGCGTCGCCGCTCGCAACGCCAGCTCCGATCCGCCCACCAAAAACGTAATCTGCGCCGTCTCCGCCTGCGGTCGACTCCCCGTCACCGGCGCGTCCAGCAACTCCAACCCACGCGCGCCCGCAGCGGCCCCAAGCTCCTCCACCCACGCCGGACTCAGCGTACTCGACTCCACCAGCACCGCCCTAGCCTCGGCCGCCCCCAACGCCCCGTTCTCCCCCATCCACATCGTGCGCGACGCCTCATCGTCAGACACCATCGCCACCACCACCTCCGCCCCCTTCACCGCATCCGCCGGCGAGTCCGCCACCCGGGCGCCCCCGTCCGCCAGAGCTCGCGCCTTCGCCGCGGTCCGGTTGTACACCGCCAATCCAAACCCGGCCTTCAACAGGTTCTGCGCCATCCCCAAACCCATCGTCCCCAACCCCAACATCGCCACCTTCGCCATCTTCTCCTCCGAGAAATCACCGCGATCAGCGGACATCTTCACAACGTCGCGCCCACACGGTAAGCCACTCATACCGATCCTGCCGTTAGATGCCTTGTTTGTTACACGCAAGGTGTGATCTCTCGGGCGCAATCACACACACTTCATCGCACCGCTGCGCCGCCGAACGGAGCTGCTGGCCCACCCCTGCCCCGTCCAGCCACACTCTATCCGACTCACAGCAACAGGAGAACCCGCTCAGAGCACCGTCCGCGCCTCCCATCGGCCGACAACTCGTTCAACAATCTCCTGCATCGGCCAGGTCGAATCCACCTCCAGGTCATACCTCCAGAATGCATGCGTCTTGAGATGAAACAGACCTTCCCCGATCCTCCGATCCCCACGCAGGCGCTCTCTCCGCTCGATCTCCTCCCGAGGTGCGTGAACCCCGACAGAGAACACGTCAAACGGAGCAAGCACGTCCGCCAGTTCGTCCGCCCAACTCTGCTCCTCAACAATGTGCTCCACCAAAAGATCGTTCCCCGCCGCGGCAAACGCTGCAATCGAGCGATGGAACCCCAAGAAAAACCTTTCCCGGCCAGCCTCACGCTCCACCGGATCAAGCGGCCGAAACCCCGCGTCCGCAAGCTGATCCGACGCGTAATAGCAAAAAGAAGGTCTCAACGCCGGTCGTAACGCCCGCGCTATCGTCGACTTGCCCGCGCTCGAAGTGCCGTTCAATAAAAGAATCCGGCCTTTCACAGGACGCCTCCCATGCAAAGTCCTCCGACCAGTGAGTCAAAACTGGATCGATGTAGATGTAGATGTACTGCTGCGTTCCGCTCCCAAAGATCAAAGGACCATACTGCCCGATCCCCGAGGAAGAGGACATCAAATGGAGCAAGCACTTCCGCTGGCTCGTCTGCCCAGCCCTGCTCCTCGACAATTTGCCTCGGTGTCATTGACACCAATCCCGACCGGCGACCAGATACCGCCCGAGCAATCACTAGACGCCCTGCTCAGAACGTCTCCTGTTCTCAAATCATTGCTCAGCCGCCTCCGAGCAGCCGCGGTTATCCTTAGCCAATCCCATACTCGCTCCGACGAAGGACGAACCAGCCCGATGCTTCAGCAAGCCCGCACATCCCTCTCCCTCGCTCTCCTCATGCTCTCGATCGCGGCTCTCTCTCAGCCGACGCCTGCTCTGTCTCAGACGCGCCCATCGCCTCGGCACAGCGCCTCCTCCGGGGCCGGCCCGACACCCCCCGAACTGCGCGCTACCCGTGCCTTCAACTCCGCCAAATCCGATCCCCTCCAGCTCCACGCCTTTCTCGTCCAGATGCCCAAAGGCGCCGACCTCCACATGCACCTCTCGGGCGCCGTCTACGCCGAAACCTTTATCGCCGATGGCCGCGCCGATCTCCTCTGCATCCATCCGTCCACCCTCGCCTTCACAAAAAATATCGGCACCACCCGCTCCATCCCACCGCAACCCGTCTGCGCCGAAGGAGACCTCGCTGCCAGCGCACCCTTCGACCTCCATCCCGCCAAAGGCGCTCACACCGGTCAGCCGCTCTACAACGCCCTCGTCGACTCCTTCTCGCTGCGTGCCTACGTTCCCTCGCCCGACTGGAGCGGCCACGACCAGTTCTTTGCCAGCTTCAGCCGCTTCGGCGGCCTCGCGAAATCCCACACCGGCGAGTGGCTCGACGAAGTCGCCAGCCGAGCCGCGTCGCAAAACGAACAATACCTCGAGATCATGGAGACCCCAGCCTTCTCCCACGCCGCTAAGCTCGGCGCCGAGATCGGCTGGCCCGCCACCCCGCCCACCATCACCCCCAACACCTCCACTCCGCTCGACATCACCGGCACTACCACCGCGGAACTCTCCGCCCTTCGCGACAAACTCCTCGCCGCCGGCCTCCGAGACGAAGTCGCGACCGACCGCACGGACCTCACCGACGCTCTCCGCGTCCGCCGGCAGATCGAGCACTGCGGCGAACCCAACGCCGCCCCCGCCTGCTCTGTCGAAATCCGCTTCCTCTACCAACTCCTCCGCTCCAATCCGCCGGAGCAGGTCTTCGCCCAGGCGCTCCTCGGCTTCGAAGTCGCCGCCGCCGAGGCCAACTCCGGCCATCCCATCGTCGTCGGCATCAACCTCGTTCAGCCCGAAGACGACTTCCTCGCCATGAGCGAGTACACCCGCCAGATGCGCATGCTCGACTACCTCCACACCGTCTACCCTCAGGTCCATATCTCCCTCCACGCCGGCGAAGTCGCCCCCGGCCTCGTCCCGCCCTCCGGCCTCCGCTTCCACATCCGCCAGGCCATCGACCTCGGCCACGCAGAACGCATCGGCCACGGCGTCGACATCATGTACGAGGACGACCCAGCCGCCCTCCTCAAGGAAATGGCCGAACGCCACATCATGACCGAGATCAATCTCACCTCCAACGACATCATCCTCGGCGTCTCGCTCAACCGCCACTCCCTTCCGGCCTACCGCGCCGCGCACGTCCCCGTAGCCCTCTCAACCGACGACGAAGGCGTCTCCCGCATCGACCTCACGCACGAGTACGTCCGCGCCGCTACTGACTTCAACCTCTCCTACCTCGATCTCAAAGACATGGCCCGCACCTCCCTCGAACACAGCTTCCTCCCCGGCCCCAGCCTCTGGCCAGAGCCCGACAACTTCACGCATCCGGTCGCCGCCTGCGCCCGCGCAAACCTCGGCGCCGACGATCCTCCGCCGTCCTGCCTCGCCTTCCTTCGCTCCAGCCCTCGCGCCGCCCAGCAATGGCAACTCGAGCACCGCTACGCCATCTTTGAATCCTCTCTCCCCTAATATCGGCATCTCAGCCTGAGACAATAGGGGTCAACACAGAAAAGTTTTCCACCGGTAACCTCCGGACATACCCGAGACATCCCAAGCAAGAGGCGCTACATGGAATTCCACATCTCTCGCGCTGCTCGATCGCGCTACAACGTCGACGACACCCTCTTCTCCCTCAACGGCAACGTCGTCTTCGCAAACCTCGCCCAGGCCCGCACCCTCGCCGCTCGCATCAACCAGACCCGCGAAGCTGCCGTAGGCGAGCCCCAAAGCAGCGCCCAAATCAACCCCGCCGCTCTCTTCGCCATGGGCCTGATCGACGAACTCAGCCACGCCCTGATCGCCCACTACCGCCAGTCGCTCGACCCCGCCGTCCTCGCCCAAGCGCTCTCCTTCCTCGCCGCCCGCCTCCCAGAATCCCCCGAAATCCAAACCGGCACACCTCCCCTCGCCGACGCTCTCCTGCTCACCTTTACCGACCTCTTCCCCAACACCCCAGTCTTCCGCAACAGGCAAACCCCCGCCGATTGGCTCGCCGGCACCAGCCCCGGCCAACCCCAACCCACACCCAACCGCGAAGTCGCCCTCGAAGAACTCCTCCTCCTCCACCTCAGCAACACCAACCCCGCCTTCGCCCCCTTCCGCGAGCTCTTCGACGACACGCCCCTCGGGCAGCAAACCGCCTACACCGCCGCCCTTACCGCCCTCCCAGAGTTCTTCGCCACCCGTCCCCCACTTCCCACCGGCCAAACCCTCCTCGAAGCCCTCCGCGCCCCCATCCTCGCCGCCCCTCACTCCCTCACCGGCCAGCTCACCTATATACAGGAGCACTGGCCCGCTCTCCTCGGCGAGAAGATCCGCCGCATCCTCCTCCTCGCCACCGACGTCCTCAGCGAAGAAGAACTCGCCATCTGGCGCATCTTCAACCCACCCACCGAAGAAGACCTCCGCCAGGCCGCCATGCGCGCCGCCGCCGAAGCCGCCCAAGCCGCCGCCGGCCGCTACAACCTCCCCGGCCCCGGCGGCCGACCGTACTACGACGGCCCGCCCACCTACCCCAGCCCCACCGCGCCCCTCGAGTACGAAGCCTTCTCCCCCGACGAAGACTGGATGCCCTCCGTCGTCCTCCTCGCCAAAAGCACCTACGTCTGGCTTGAACAGCTCTCCCGCAAATACTCCCGCCACATCCACCGGCTCGACCAGATCCCCGACGAAGAACTCGACCTCATCCGCTCCCGCGGCCTCAACGGCCTCTGGCTCATCGGCATCTGGGAGCGCTCCGTTGCCTCCAAAACCATCAAGAACCTCCGCGGCCAGACCGACGCCGTAGCCAGCGCCTACTCCCTCCGCGACTACCGCATCGCTGACGACCTCGGCGGCGAAGCGGCCTACCAATCCCTCCGCGACCGCTCCGCCGCCCGTGGCATCCGCCTCGCCTCCGACATGGTCCCCAACCACATGGGCATCGACTCCACCTGGTCCATCGAGCACCCCGAGTGGTTCCTCTCGCGCCCCGACTCGCCCTACCCCGCCTACACCTTCGAAGGCCCCAATCTCTCGCCCGATCCCCGCGTCGAGATCAAAATCGAAGACCACTACTTCTCCCAAACCGACGCCGCCGTCGTCTTCCGCCGCCGCGACACCCTCACCGGCGACACCCGCTTCGTCTACCACGGCAACGACGGCACCTCCTTCCCCTGGAACGACACCGCCCAGCTCGACTACTCCTACGCCGCCGCCCGCGAGCAGGTCATTCAGACCATCCTCGCCGTCGCCCGCCTCTTTCCCATCATCCGCTTCGACGCCGCCATGACGCTCGCCAAAAAGCACGTACAGCGTCTCTGGTTCCCGCTCCCCGGCTCGGGCGGCGGGGCCATCCCCTCCCGCGCCGAATCCTCCATGTCCGAGGCCGACTTCGACCACCTCATGCCCCATGAGTTCTGGCGCGAGGTCGTCGATCGCGTCGCCGCCGAAGTCCCCGGAACCCTCCTGCTCGCCGAAGCCTTCTGGCTCCTCGAAGGCTACTTCGTCCGCACCCTCGGCATGCACCGCGTCTACAACTCCGCCTTTATGAACATGTTGCGCGACGAGGAAAACGCCAAATACCGCACCGTCATCAAGAACACCGTCGAGTTCGACCCCGACATCCTCAAACGCTACGTCAACTTCATGTCCAACCCCGACGAGCGCACCGCCATCGACCAGTTCGGCACCGGCGACAAATACTTCGGCGTCGCCACTCTCATGGCCACCCTCCCCGGCCTCCCCATGTTCGGCCACGGCCAGATCGAGGCCTTCACCGAAAAATACGGCATGGAATACAAAAAGGCGCGCTTCGAGGAGTGGCCCAACGAAGATCTCATCGCCCGCCACAACCGCGAGATCGCCCCCCTCCTCCGCAACCGAAAACTCTTTGCCGAATCCACCAACTTCGTCCTCTACGACCTCTGGCGCGACGACGGCACGGTCGACGAAAACGTCTTCGCCTACTCCAACCGCTCCGTCTACGGAGCCCCGGAAGGCCGCGCCCTCGTCCTGTTCCACAACCACTTCGGCGACACCCGCGGAACCATCCATCGATCCGTTGGCTCCTTCGATAAAGCCGCCGGCGTCCCCGTCCAGCGCACCCTCACCGAAGCCCTCGGCCTCTACGTCAGCCCCGACCTCTATTTCGGCTGGCGCGACTCGGCCACCTCCCTCGAATACCTCCGCCGCTCCACCGACCTCGCGGAGCACGGCTTCCGCGTCGACCTCCGCGCCTACCAGTACGCCGTCCTCGGCAACTGGCGCGAACTCCGGCCCTCCGCCGACCAGCCCTGGGACCAGCTCGCCCACGCCCTCAACGGCGCCGGCGTTCACTCGCTCGACGACAGCCTCGCCAAACTGCGCTTCCGCCCCGTCCACGAAGCCCTCCGCCGCGTCCTCGATCCCAGCCTCCTCACCGCCCTCAACATCGTCGCGACCACCTCCGCACCCGCCGCCGCGGCCGAACTCGACACCGTCCCCAATCCCCAAACCGTCGCCGCCGACCTCCAGACCGTCGCCGCCGAACTCCAGCCAGCCGACCCCAACCTCCAGCTCAGATCCACGGGTCCCGATGCCCTCTCGATCCTCGACCCCGAACTCGCCCGTACCTCCGCCGTGCAGCTCGCCGCCAGCCTCAACCCCGCCGCCGACGTCCACTCGCCCAGCCTCAGCCGCTTCGCCCACCACGCCGCCGAGCTCTTCGCCGCGGTCCTCCAAACCGGCCTCCTCTCGGCAAACCAGGCCTCCGAAACCGCCACACCGCACAGCTTCAGCGTCCAGGCCCAATCCAGCCTCCAAGCCCTCGCCCATCTGCCCAGCCTCGAAGCCCATCTCTCGATCCCCTGGCCCCCCGAAGCCCGTCTCGTCCTCCCCTCCCAAACCCCCGGCCCGCGCCCCAACTCCACCTGGGCCCCAGCCCTCGCCTGGAGCATCCTCTCAGACCTCGCCGCCACCCCCTCCGCCCGCACCGATCTCTTCGATCAGCTCCACCTCCGCTCCGCCCTCGCCGAAATCTTCTCTTCTCTCGGCCTCGAAGGCGAGGACACCTGGCGAGCCGCCGCCCGCGTCCGCCTCCTCCTGTCCCTGCCCGACCCCACATCCACCCCACTCAACAACCCCGACCTCTGGTACGACCCCGACCTCCGCTGGCTCGCCGCCGTCAACACCTCCGGCGACAAAACCTGGTTCAACCAGGAATCCTTCACCGAACTTCTCTGGTGGTCCTCTCTCCCGGCCCTGCTCCGCCAGACCAGCGCATCCGAGCCCGCCATCGGCCTCATCGAGCAGAGCCTGAAGACGGCCCTTACCGCCGCCCAGACCGCCGGCTTCCGCCTCGACACCTACCTCGCCCAAACCAGCCCGAAGCCCGCGCCTGAGCCCGCCAGCACCCAAACCGCCCCCGAAACTACCGCGCCACCGTCAACCTCCCCAACCTCTGCTCCCCCCGAAATCCCCCCCGCCCTCTCGCCTGCCCCCAAAAAGCGAGCCGCCGCCAAACAGACCCCGAAATCCACAGCCCGCACGTCGCCCAAACCAACCCTCCCCACCCCAGCGGCACGAATCAGCGCCAGGAAAACAGCAGCTCCCAAACCCGCAACCCCTGCCAGGAAACCCGCAATCGCCCAACAGATTCCCGAGATCGTCGCCCGTGCCGTGAGCGACGATCACACCAACTCCACCGCAAAACCACCCGCGAAGTCCCCCAGCAAAGCCGCCGCAAAGACCCCCGCAGCAAAGAAATCTCGAGCGGCCGAACCTACACCCAAGCGCCCACCAAAACTCTGATCCGGATCAGAGCCGACCGGATCGAACCCGTCCCGATCTAACCCGACAGGATCTAACCCGATCAGGGCACGTATCGTACCCAATCGCTACATTCGCATCCAACCAAAGTACCTAACGATCACACCTCGGTACCACCCAAAATCAGCTCGGACGCAACTTTGCTTTGGTAAGCTTGTCTTGTATTAGCAGAACGTGCCGACGTCAGCCGGAACCGCACGAGGTCCAGTCCAGAGAATCTCCGGCAACGTACCATCAGCAATCGGAGCCTACTCGCTCCATGCATCACTAAACCCGTCTTAGGCCAAAGGATCCTCAACCCGCATGAGCCTTATCCCCGCTACCTCACCCCTCGTCCCAACCTCCTCGTTCGACCTCTCTAACCGCACCATCGCCTACTTCTCCATGGAGATCGCCCTCTCTCCAGATGTGCCGACCTACTCGGGCGGCCTAGGCGTCCTCGCCGGAGATACCCTCCGCTCCGGAGCCGACATGGCCGCTCCCATGGTCGCCGTCTCCCTCGTCCACCGCCGCGGATACTTCCGCCAGCACCTCGACAGCGTCGGACAGCAGACCGAAACCGACGTCCCCTGGTCCCCCGAAGCCACCCTCCCCCTGGCTAACAAGACCATCGAAATCTTCATGAACGGCCGCCGCGTGCTCGTCCGCGCTTGGCGCTACGATGTCACCGGCGTCACCGGCCACATCCTCCCCGTCTTCCTCCTCGACACCGACGTCGAAGGCAACGACCCCTGGGATCGCCGCCTCACCGACCACCTCTACGGCGGCGACAGCTTCTACCGCCTCTGCCAGGAGACCGTCCTCGGCCTCGGCGGCATCCACATGCTCCACGCCCTCGGCTGCCGACCCGAGGTCCACCACATGAACGAGGGCCACGCCGCCCTCCTCTCGATTGGCCTCCTCGAAGATCGCCTTACCAATCGCCCCGTCTGCGCCGCCACCACCGCCGACTTCGACGCCGTCCGCGAGGTCTGCGTCTTCACCACTCACACCCCCGTCCCCGCCGGCCACGACCGCTTCGGGATCGACCAGATGTATCAGGTCCTCGGCAACGACCGCGCCTGCACCATCGAGAGCGCCGGCGGCATCCACAACGGCTGCTTCAACATGACCTACCTCGCCCTCCGCTTCGCCCGCTTCACCAACGGCGTCGCCATGCAGCACGGCAAGGTCTCGCAGCACATGTTCCCCGACTACCCCATCCACTCCATCACCAACGGCGTCCACGCCGCCACCTGGCTCTCCAAACCGTTCGAGCAGCTCCTCGACCTCGAAATCCCCTGCTGGCGCACCGACAACCAGTACTTCCGCTCCGTCTACGGCATCAGCCCGGAGCAGATCGCGAGCACCCACCGCATCGGCAAGAAAGCTCTCCTCGCCGAAGTCGAGCTTCGCACCGGCGTCCGCTTCGAGCCCGGCGTCCTCACCCTCGGTTTCGCCCGCCGCGTCGCCACCTACAAGCGCGCCAGCCTCCTCTTTCACGACCCCGAACGCCTCGCCGCCATCGCCGAAAAGATCGGCGGCCTCCAGATCCTGTACGCCGGCAAAGCCCACCCCGCCGACAAGGCCGGCAAAGGTCTCATCCGCGACGTCTTCTCGGCCGCGGCAAACATCACCTCGCCCGCTCTCAAGGTGATCTACCTCGAAAACTACGACTGGCCCCTCGGCGCACAGCTCACCCAAGGCGTCGACGTCTGGGTCAATACCCCGCTCCGGCCCTACGAGGCCTCCGGAACCTCCGGCATGAAGGCCGCCTTCAACGGCGTCCCCTCCCTTTCCACCCTCGACGGTTGGTGGATCGAAGGCTGCGCCGAAGGCGTCACCGGCTGGGCCATCGAGGACGCTGACAACGAGGCCGCGGAAGCCGAAAGCCTCTACACCAAACTTGAACACTCCATCGCCCCCCTCTTCGCCGACAAACACAACTGGGCCCGTATGCAGCAGCACTGCATCGCCATGAACGGCTCCTTCTTCAACACGGACCGCATGCTCGGACAGTACATCCGCGACGCCTACTTCCCCTCCACGCGCGCCGCCCACACCGCCGAGGTCCCAGAGTTCACCCACCAACACCTCGACCAGGTCCAGCGAGAACCCGCCCTCGTCTAGACACCTTTCTGAGGTCGCTGAGCCCGTTGCCTTTCACTCCAAAGGCAACGGGCTCTCTTCGTCACCGACTCGCAGCAACAGGAGATCCGCTCTAATCCCCCGCCACCGGCTCTGGCGCTCTCTCCATCTTCCCCGGTCGAGCCTTCACCCGCTCAAACCGGATCCGCAGACGGTCAAAGAACAAGTACACCACCGGCGTCGTAAACAAGGTCAGCGCCTGCGAAACAATCAGGCCGCCGACGATCGTGATCCCCAGCGGACGTCGCAGCTCACTCCCCGTTCCCGTCCCCAAAGCCAGCGGCAGACCACCCAGCAGAGCCGCCATCGTCGTCATCATGATCGGCCGAAACCGCAACAGACACGCCTCGTAAATCGCCTCCTCCGGCGTCTTTCCCTCCTCGCGCTCCGCCACCAGCGCAAAATCGATCATCATGATCGCATTCTTCTTCACAATGCCGATCAGCAGGATGATGCCGATCATCGCAATCACGCTCAGCTCTACCTTGAACAACAGCAAAAACAGAAGCGCACCCACGCCCGCCGATGGCAGCGTCGAAAGAATCGTCAGCGGGTGAATAAAGCTCTCATACAAAATCCCAAGCACGATATACACCGTCACCAGCGCCAGCAGGATCAGCATCGGTTCGCTCGAAAGTGACGCCTGAAACGCCTGCGCCGTCCCGGCAAACCCGCCCCGAATCGTCGCCGGCATCCCAATATCCACCCGCGCCTGCTCGATCGCCGCCGTCGCCTGGCTCAGCGAGGCCCCGGGCGTCAAGTTGAAGCTCAGCGTCGTCGCCGGCGCCTGCGCCTGGTGGTTCACCGATAGCGGCGTGCGCCGCGTCTCGTAGTGCGTAATCGCGCTCAGCGGAACCATCGCGCCCCCCGTGCTCTTCACGTAAATATTGTTCAAAGCACCAGGATCGCGCTGAAACTCCTGCCCCACCTCCATCACCACGTGATACTGATTCAGCGTCTCGTAGGTCGTCGACACCTGCTTCTGCCCAAACGCATCCGAAAGCGTATTGTCGATCGCCAGCGGCGAAACGCCCAACCGGCTCGCCGTGTCGCGGTCGATCACCAGCTGCCCCAACAGACCCTGGTCCTGCTGATCCGTCGCGACATCCTTCAGCTCCGGCAGCTTCATCATCGCCGCCATCAGCTTCGGCGACCACTCATCCAGATCCTTCAAGTTATCCGCCGAAAGCGTGTACTGATACTGCGTCGCCGAGGATCGCCCGCCGATCCGCAACTCCTGCTGCGACTGCAAGTACAGCACCACACCCGGGATGGCCCCCGTCTTCGGCCGCAGCCGATTAATCACCACCTCCGAGCTGTCCCCGGACTTCTGCCGCTCCGCATCCGGCTTCAGAAAAATAAACATATTGCCGGAGTTGCCGCCGCCCCCACCCGGCCCGCCCCCACCCACAAACGACATCACATTCTGCACCCCCGGGTCGGCCTTCACAATCGCCGCCAGCTGCACCATCTTCGCCTTCAACGCGTCGAACGACACATCCTGCTGCCCGCGAATCTGCGCCTGCAAACGACCCGTATCCTGCTGCGGAAAGAACCCCTTCGGCACCAGGATGTACAAATACACAGTCAGAAAGAACGTCAGCACCGTCACCAGAAGCATCAGCGGCTGGTGCCGCAACACCCACCGCAGACCGCGCTCATACTCCGCCGTCAGCCACCCCAATCCACGCTCGCCCAACCGATAAAACCACCCATGCCGGTTCGCCGAATGCTCCTTCAGAAACTTCGCGCTCAGCATCGGCGTCGTCGTCAGGCTCACCACCAGAGACACCCCGATCGCCACCGACAGCGTCACCGCAAACTCCCGAAACAACCGCCCAACAATCCCGCCCATCAGCAAAATCGGTATAAATACCGCCACCAGCGACGTCGACATCGAGAGCACCGTAAATCCAATCTCCCGCGACCCGATCATCGCCGCCTCGTACGGCCTCTTGCCGTTCTCCAGATGCCGGCTGATGTTCTCGATCACGACAATCGCGTCATCCACCACAAACCCGGTCGAGATCGTCAGCGCCATCAAGCTCAAATTGTCCAACGAGTATCCCAGCACATACATCACGCCAAACGTTCCCAGCAGACTCAGCGGCACCGAGACGCTCGGGATCAGCGTCGACCGAAACTCCCGCAAGAACAAGAACACCACCAAAATCACGAGCAGGATCGATAGCACCAGCGTCCGCGTCACATCCTTCACGCTCGCCCGGATCGTCGTTGTCCGGTCCAGCGCCACATCCACCTTGATCGTCGGCGGAATCGACGCCTCGAGCGTAGGCAGCATCTTCAAGACGTTGTCCACCGTACTGATCACATTCGCGCTCGGACTCTTGAAGACAATCACCAGAATCGCCGGCTTCCCGTTGAACAGACCGCCCGTGTGAATGTCTTCCACCCCATCCACCACCTGTGCCACGTCGCGAATTCGCACCACACCGTGCGTCGCACCCACGCCGGTCGCCGGCGCGTTCAATCCCGGACCGGAGACAGGTGCACTCCCCGTCGTTGGGACGCCGCTCGTCGATCCCGAACTCCCCGTCGACCCCGAACCACTCCCCGCCCCGCCCGTGCTCGCACTTCCATTCGCACTCGTCGTCGTACCCGTCGAAACCGCGCTCGCTACTGAAGACGGCAGCCCCGAACTCGCCGCCGCCGAACTCACCGGACCGCGATCCGTCGCGACAATCAAAGGCGCATACGCCGCGGCTCCAAAGATCTGGTCCGTCGCACCCACATTCCAGCGCTGCCCATCGCCTTGCAAGTACCCCTTCGGCTGATTGACATTCACGCTCCCGATCGCCGCCCGCAGCTCCTCGAGACCGACGCCGTACCCCGCCAGCAGCGTCGGGTTCGCCTCCACCCGCACCGCCGGCTTCGCGCTTCCGCCGCAAAACGTCTGCCCCACCCCCTGCACCTGCGCAATCTTCTGCGCCAGGATGCTGTCGCACGCGTCGTAGATCTGCGGAATCGCCAGCTGATCCGACGTCAACGCCAGAATCAGAATCGGAGCATCCGCCGGATTGATCTTGCGGTACGTGGGATTGCTAGGCAGGTTGGCCGGCAGCTGGCTCCGCGCCGCATTGATCGCCGCCTGAACATCGCGCGCCGCTCCGTCCACGCTTCGGCTCAGGTCAAATTGCATCGTGATCGACGCCGACCCCGTCGACGACGACGAGGTCATCTCATTGATTCCCGCAATCTTCGCAAACTGGCGCTCCAGCGGCGTCGCCACCGCGGACGCCATCGTCTCCGGATCCGCGCCCGGCAGACCCGCACCCACCGAGATCACCGGATACTCCACCTGGGGCAGACTCGCGACCGGCAACAGCTTGTAGCCCACAGAGCCCGCCAGAATGATGGCGATCGACAAGAGAAACGTCGCGACAGGATGGTTGATAAACGGCGCGGAAAAGTTCACCGACCCAGCCTGCGGCGGTCGATCCTCCGCGCTCCGCTCGGCCTCGGCCATATCCGGATTATTGGCTTCGTACGCCATCAGTCCGCGCTCACCGCGTGCTCATGCTCCCGCAACTCCGCGTCCGCCTCCGCCGTATGGAAGTACTTGCGCCCAATCCGGTCAAAGAACAGATACACCACCGGCGTCGTAAACAACGTCAGGATCTGCGACACAATCAGGCCGCCGACAATCGTGATCCCCAGCGGCCGGCGCAGCTCGCTTCCCGTCCCCGTCCCCAGAGCCAGCGGAACTCCGCCCAGCAACGCCGCCATCGTCGTCATCATGATCGGCCGAAATCGCAAGAGACACGCCTGATAAATGGCCTCCTCCGGCGCCATCTCCTTCTCGCGCTCGGCCTCCAACGCAAAATCGATCATCATGATCGCGTTCTTCTTCACAATGCCGATCAGCAAAATAATGCCGATCAACGCAATCACGCTCAGGTTCACATGAAAGATCAACAAGGCCAGAATCGCGCCCACACCCGCCGAAGGCAGCGTCGACAAGATCGTGATCGGATGAATATAGCTCTCATACAACACGCCCAGGACGATGTACACCACGATCACCGCCGCCAAGATCAGGATCGGCTCGTTCGACAGTGAAGCCTCAAACGCCTTCGCCGTCCCCTGAAACTCCGCGGCAACACTTGGCGGCGGATTCAGCTCCGCCTTCGCCTTGTTGATCGCACTCACGGCGTCGCCGATCGACTTGCCCGCCGCAATATTGAATGAGATCGTCACCGATGGAAATTGGCCCTGGTGATTGATCGCCAACGCCGTCTGCCTGGGGTCAAAGCGCGTAAACGTCGACAGCGGCACCTGCGTCCCGTTCGAACTCTTCACGTAAATGTTGTCAAGCGACGTCGGATTGCGCTGAAACTTCGGCGCCACCTCCAGCACCACGTGATACTGATTCAGCTGCGTAAAGATCGTCGACACCTGCCGCTGCCCAAACGCATCGTCCAGCGTGTCGTCGATATTCTGCGGCGTCACCCCAAGCCGCGACGCGGTATCCCGATCGATAATCAGGTTGGCTTCAAGCCCGTCCAGCTGCTGGTCGCTCGCCACGTCCGTCAAGATCGGAATCGTCTGCAGCTTCGTCACCATCTTGTCGGTCCAGTACGCCAGCTCGTCCGTATTCGCGTCCTCAATCGAGTACTGATACTGCGTCCGGCTCACCCGGTCCTCAACCGTCAAGTCCTGCAGCGGCTGCAGATAACACTTGATCCCGGCCACCTGCCCAACCTTCGCCGTCAGCCTCTGCACCACATCCGCCGCCGTCGACTTGCGCGTCTCGCGATCCTTCAGGTTGATCTGGATGCGCCCGCTGTTCATCGTCATGTTCGTTCCATCAACGCCGATAAACGACGACACGCTCTCCACATCCGGATCGCTCAAGATCGCCCTCGCGAGCTCCTGCTGCCGCTCCGTCATCGTCCCAAAGCTCACCGTCTGCGGCGCCTCCGTAATCCCCAGCAGAACGCCCGTGTCCTGCACCGGAAAAAAGCCCTTCGGCACAATGATGTACAGGTACACCGTCAGGACAAACGTAGCCGCCGTCACCAGGAGCGTCGGCACCTGATGCGCCAGCACCCACTTCACACCGTGCCCATAGCTCGCCGTCACCGCATCGAAAAACTCTTCGCTCTTGCGATACAACGCATTCTGCTTGCTCGCGGGCGTGTGCCGCAACAGCTTCGCCGCCATCATCGGCGTCAAGGTCAACGAAACCACCGCCGAAACCAGGATCGTCACCGCCAGCGTCACCGCAAACTCGCGAAACAACCGGCCTACAATGTCGCCCATAAACAAGAGCGGAATCAACACCGCGATCAGCGAAACCGTAAGCGATAAGATCGTAAATCCAATCTGGTCCGAACCCTTCAGCGCCGCATCCAGCGGCGAATCGCCCATCTCGAGATACCGGTCGATATTTTCAATCATCACGATCGCGTCATCGACCACAAACCCCGTCGAAATCGTCAGCGCCATCAGGCTCAGATTGTTCAGGCTGTAGCCCAGCAAATACATCACGCCAAACGTCCCGACAATCGAAAGCGGCACCGCCACCGCCGGAATCAGCGTCGCCCGAAACGACCGCAAAAATAGAAAAATCACCATTACGACAAGCGCAATGGTCAGCATCAACTCAAACTGCACATCCTTCACCGACGCCCGAATCGTATTCGTCCGGTCCGTCAGCACCACCAGACCAACATTGGCGGGAAGGGAAGCGCGCAGCTGCGGTAGCAGCTTCTGCACCTTATCCACCACGCCGATAATGTTTGCCCCCGGCTGCCGTTGGATATTGATGATCACCGCCGGCTTCAGCACAGCATCGCGCGCCGGCTCAGACTTTGTCGCAGCCTCGGCCGCCGTCCCCATCCACGCCGCCTGATACAGGTTCTCCGCCGAATCCACAGCGTCCGCGACATCGATCAAACGCACCGGAGACCCGTTGCGGTACGCAATAATCACCTTGTTATAGTCATCGCTCGACAGCAGCTGGTCGTTCGCGCCGATCGTGTACGCCTGCTGCCGGCCGTTCAGGTTTCCCTTCGCCTGGTCGACATTCGCCGTCCCCAGCGCCGTCCGCATATCCTCCAGGCTCAAACCGTAGTTCGCCATCGTCGTCGGATTCGCCTGAACCCGCACCGCCGGCTTCTGCCCGCCGTTAATCGACACCAGACCCACGCCCGATAGCTGCGAAATCTTCTGCGCAATCTGCGTGTCCGCCAGATCCTCCACCTTTGTCAGAGGCAACGCATCGCTCGTCATCGCCAAGGTCAGGATCGGCGCATCCGCCGGATTCACCTTGCTGTACACCGGCGGATTCGGCAGATCCTTCGGCAAGTAGCTCGTCGCCGCGTTGATCGCCGCCTGCACATCCTGCTGCGCAATGTCGATCGACTCATTCAGGTTGAACTGCAGCGTAATCACGCTTCCGCCGCCCGAACTCGTCGACGTCATCTGGCTCAACCCAGGAATCTGCCCAAACTGCCGCTCCAGCGGCGCCGTCACCGAGCTCGCCATCACCTCCGGGCTCGCCCCAGGGTAAAACGTCATCGTCTGGATCGTCGGGTAATCCACCTGCGGCAGCGCCGACACTGGCAGCTGCTCGTACGCCACCGCGCCGGCAAGCAAAATGGCCACCATCAAAAGAGCGGTGGCCACCGGTCGCAGAATAAACGGCCGCGACGGACTCAAGGTCGTCTCCTCCTGGGCGGCGGCGGCGGCGCCGATCCCGACGGAGCTTGCGGCGGAGCGCCCGCTCCCGAACTCCCTTGCCCAGAACCCTGCCCAGCCCCCTGCCCAGCCCCCGCGCCCGATCCCTGAGCCCCGTAGCTCCCATTCCGCCCCGGCTCATCCAGGCTGTACGTCTGTCCCGGCCGCCGCGTGTCCGGGTCGATCCGCTCGCCGTTGAACGTCCCCGGCGCGCCCGCACCCGGAACCCGCTTGCCCTGCGGAGCCAGCGCTGGCGCCGTGGTCGCACCCCCGCCCGTACCCGAACCCTGCCCCGCCCGACCCGCGCCCGCCGTCCCAATCACAGGACTGCCCTGCGGAGGCGTGCCCGGCCGTGGAATTACCCGGCTCCCATCCCGCAGCTTCTCCTGCCCATCCACCACAATCTCGTCGCCCGCCTTCACGCCGCTCGCCAGGATCACCTGCGAACCTTCCGTAATGTCCACCTTTACCGGCTGCGCATCCACATAGAACGCAGGCCCGTTGCCAGCCCCGCCCCCAGCTCCATTTCCGGCCCCGCCGCCATGTCCGCCCCCAGTCGCCGCCGCTCCACCCGCCGCTCCACTCCCAGCCGCGTTCGTCGTTGCAGCACCACTCCCCGACGCACTCCCCGACCCAGCTCCGTTCCCACGCTTGCCCGCCGGCGACTGCCCCGGCCGCACCACATACACAAAGCTCCCCTGCGTCCCCGTCTGGATCGCCGCCGCCGGAACCACCAGCGCCCCCGGCCTCTGCTGCAGAATCAACCGGACGTTCACAAACTGGTTCGGAAACAGAGCTCCGTCCTTGTTGTCAAAAACAGCCTTCGCCTTCACCGTTCCCGTCGTCGTATCAATCTGGTTGTCCACCGTCAGGAGCGCGCCCGTCGCCAGCTTCGTCGTCTCCGACCGGTCATACGCCTCCACCACCAGCCTGTGTCCGGCGCGCGTCAGCTCCAGCACCGGCGGCAGCTGATCCTCCGGCAACGTAAAAATCACCGCGATCGGCTGCAGCTGCGTCACCACCATCAGCGCCGTCGCATCCGCCGCATGCACAATATTGCCCGGATCGACCTGCCTGAGACCCACCACACCGTCGATCGGCGACGTGATCCGCGTATACCCCACGTTCACCTTGGCCGCCTGAATCGCCGCCTGATCCGCCTGGATCGCACCCTGCGCCTGGCCCGAACTCGACACCTGCGACTGCTGACTCTCGCGCGAAACCACCCCCGCCTGGTACAACGCCGTGTACCGCGCCGCCTCGGCCGAAGCATTCTGTAAGGTGGCCTGATCCCGCGTCAGCTGACCCTCCGCCTGCGCCTGCGCCGCCAGGTACGGCTTCGGATCGATCTCCGCCAGCATCTGCCCTTTACGAACCGACTGCCCCTCCCTCACCGCAACCCGCAATAGCTGCCCATCCACCCGCGACCGAATATCCACCGTGTAATACGCCGTAACCGTCCCCAAAGCCCTCAGGTAGATCGGCATCGTCCTCTGCTGCACCGCCACCACCTGCACCGGCGTAGGCCGGTCCGCCGCCGCCGCCGTCTTCTGGCTCTGCGCCGCCTGCTCGCGCGTGTTACTCCGAATCTTCCAGATCGCGCCGGCAACCGCCAGCAGCACCAACAGCAGGATCACCCACTTCGTCCATCCACCAGATCGCTCCGGCCGCTCCGGCCCCGCAACCGTACCCTCAGGGCCCGTCCCCCGCCCCTCCGATCGTGCAAGGGTCTCCCTCGGTCGCTCCTCCGTGATCGGTGCGGACGCCATGAACTCTCTCCATCTCTCCTGAACGACCAGAGCCCCGATCTCGATGCCGGCTTCTTAATCCTTTCAGATAGCTCGACAATAAATGATAATGACGTTGGTGGAGGAGGTTAGGTTGCAATTTGCAGCCGCTCCGGATTCCCACCTTTGCGTCCGCTCGAAACTCGCACCCTCGGCCGCCGCCCGAAAGAAAGGAGCCCGTTTGCCCCTCCAACTCGATCAGGCCGACATCCTCCCCCCCGACACCCCCGTCACCAGCCCCCTCTGCGTCGATCTCGACGGAACCCTCGTCAAATCCGACACCCTCGTCGACTCCACCCTCGCCCTCGCCCGCCATCACCCCAGCCTCCTCCTCAAGCTCCCCGGCTGGCTCGCCGAAGGCAAGGCCGCCCTCAAACAACACATCACCTCCTCCGTCACCCTCGACGTCGTCCACCTCCCCTACAACCAGCAACTCCTCGCCTACCTTCACGAACAGCACGCCCTCGGACGTCCCATCTACCTCGCCACCGCCGCCGACCGCGCCCTCGCCGAACGCGTCAGCGCCCACCTCGGCATCTTCGCCGGAGTCTTCGCCTCCGACGGCGAAACCAACCTCGCCGGAGAAAACAAACTCGCCGCCTTTCGCGCCCGCTTCGGCAATCAATTCTGCTATATCGGCAACGCCAGCCCCGACCTCACCCTCCTCGGCGCCTGCTCCGCACCCATGGTCGCCAACCCCACACGCAAGCTCCGCTCCGGCCTCCGCTCCAGCAGCATCACCCCCACCCGCACCTTTACCGACTCCACCTCCCGCCTCCGCGCCTGGCTCAAAGCCATCCGCCTCCACCAGTGGTCGAAAAACGTCCTCCTCTTCCTCCCTCTTCTGCTCGGCCATGTCCGCACCCCCGGCCAGATCGCCGGCGCCCTCGTCGCCTTCTTCTCCTTTGGCCTCTGCGCCTCCGCCACCTACATCATCAACGACCTCCTCGACCTCGAAGCCGACCGCGTCCACCCCCGCAAACGCCGCCGCCCCTTCGCCTCAGGAGACATCTCCGCCCTCTCTGGCGTCGCCGTCGTCGCCCTCTTCTTCGTCCTCGCCTTCCTCCTCGCCCTCCTCGTCCCCGCCGCCGTCCACGCCCTCTCCCCCAGCCTCACGCTCGAGCGACCCCTCGCCTTCCTCGGCTGGCTCGCCTTCTACACCGCCACCACCCTCGCCTACTCCCTCCGCCTCAAACGCGCCCTCCTCCTCGACGTCATCGTCCTCTCCGGCCTCTACACCATCCGCATCCTCGCCGGATCGGCCGCCACCGGCGTCGAAGTCTCCACCTGGCTCGCCGGCTTCTCCATCTTCTTCTTCCTCTCGCTCGCCTTTGTCAAACGCTTCGCCGAACTCGAAAATCTCCGCGAACGCGGCGGAGACATCCCCATGGGCCGCGGCTACCACGTCTCCGACCTCGAACAACTCCGCTCCTTCGGCACCTCCTCCGCCTACGCCTCGGTCGTCGTCTTCACCCTCTACATCTCCAACCTCTCAAACGCCGCCCAGCTCTACAGCCACACCACCCGCCTCTGGCTCCTCGTCCCCGTCCTCCTCCTCTGGCTCTCCCAACTCTGGATGCTCGCCTCCCGCGGCGACCTCCACGAAGACCCCGTCGTCTACGCCATCACCGACAAACGCTCCCTCGCCCTAGGAGCCCTCGTCCTCCTCATCGTCCTCTCCGCCCTCTAGGCACAACTCCAGGCCGGCCATGGACGCCGACAAACGCAAGTCTTGACATCCCGACTTCGCAGTCAGAGCATGAAACGCATGAGATCTATCTCGCACCGCGGCAAAGCTTCGTCCGGCCCAGTGATCCACAGCGGCAGCGATGCACCTCGGAACTCCGATCCGGCTCCAAAGACAATCAGCTTTCCGGAGCCCCCGCAAGCACCCCTTCCAGAATCGGCCTACGAGGATTACCGCGCTCTGGTAGGCCGTACGATCGACGTCTTCGGCGATCCGACAAAAGCATCGCGCTGGCTCTCCGCTCCTAACCATGACCTCAACGGCAAGGCACCCCTTCAGCTCGCTCGCGAGCACCTATTCGATCCCGCTGAAATGCAGCGAATCTTCGAGCCCATCTTCGTGCGCATCGAACACGGAGTCTATTGGTGACTTCGCCTCACCGACAGCTCGACCCGTCGGTACTCTTTCGTGCCAAACCTCTGGAGCTATACCGACTCGCTAAAGCGAACTACGCAGATCTTTCCGGGCTGGGAGCCTGGAAGTATGGCGGACGCTGGAATAGCCTCGGTGAAGAGGCCATCTACACCTCGGTAGAGCAAGCCCTCACCGTCGCGGAGCGTCTGGTCTACACTCCCAAGCACCTGATTCCATCCAATCTCGTCCTCATGAAGATCCATCTCTCTGGTACCTGGGAAGAGATCGATGGCACATGGAAAGATACCCAAACTGGCGCTTCAGTCCGCGTCCTACGTTCTCTTCGTCACGCCGAAGATTTCTTTGCTGGCCGCAATCGGGGTGCTCTCGGAGATCAAACCTTCGCCATCGCCGTACCTTCCGTCATTCTTCCGGTCTGGAACATCCGTCCTCTATCCGCGGCAGCCAGGATTCTGGGCTCACGTCTCTCTCGAAAGCATCGAACCCTTCACCTTCGATCCCAGACGCTTTCCCCAAGAGGCACAGATCGAAACAACCTGACGCACTTCGCATCTCCGTATCTTTCCCACACCGCATCCACCCGAGAACCCATCACATGCCCACACTCATCGAAGCCATCAACATCAAACGCAAAACCCTCTTCGAACTCGACAACACCCCCTACACCTGCCTCGACTCCGACATCAGCACACCCACCGCACGCGGCGGCCAAACCCTCGTCCGCCTCAAAATGCGCAACCTCCTCACCTCCGCCGTCTTTGAAAAAACCTTCAAAGCCAACGACAAATTCAAAGAGCCCGACCTCGTCCTCGTCCCCGCCACCTACCTCTACACCGACCCCGACGGCTCCTACTTCCTCGATCAGGAAACCTACGAAACCCTCACCCTCAACGAAGCGATGCTTTCAGACGCCCTCGACCTCCTCACCGACGGCGCCGCCCTCCAGATCCACAAATTCAACGGGGACCCCATCGGCCTCCAACTCCCCATCTTCGTCGATCTCACCGTCGCACACACCGAACCCGCCGTCCGCGGAGACACCTCCTCCGGCAGCGGAACCAAATCCGCCCGTCTCGAAACCGGCCTCGAAATCCGCGTCCCCCTCTTCATCAAAGAAGGCGAAAAAGTCAAAGTCTCCACCGAAACCCGAGACTTCGCCGGCCGCGCCTAATCCCTCCCAGCACCGCTACTTCCTCGTCGCCCCCGCGCCCCCAGAACATCGAAACGTCCGCGCCGCTCTCGCCCCCGGAGAAAACTTCAGAGCCTCCGCCAACGTAGCCTTCGCACCCGCCTCATCGCCCATCGCACACTCCAGCAACGCCAGATTGTGCGCAAAATCCATCAAATCCTCGTTGCGCGCAAACGCCGGCTTCAACATCGAAACAGCCGCCCGGACATCCCCCTCACGAGCGACATAGACACCCAGATTCGACAGCGCCGTCAGGTTCAGCGGATCGATCGCCAGCAACTCCCGAAACCGCGCCTCAGACTCCCTCGCCCGCCCGCTCAGCGCCTCCGTCACCCCCAAAGCCTCCAGCAACAGCACATCGCGAGACCCCGGGACATAGGCGCGCTCAAGCGCCGCCAACGTCCCTTCACGATCGTGCAACAGTCCCGTCATCCCCGCCGTGTACCTCGCCATCGCCGCATCCCGAGCGTCTGCCTGCGGCGAAAAAATCGCCGTCAACGAGCCCTGCTTCTCCGCCGGCGACGTCACCCCAGCCCCCGGCCTACGCAGGATCCGGTGGTCGGTCCACGCCACATGCGGAATATTTGCCGCCGTGCTGCGCGGCATGTGGCAACTCGTGCAATCCGGATTCTCCACATGGTGTGTCGCCCCAAACTTCACTCCATGGCACGCCAGGCACTTCCCCCGGTAAAACGCAACCCGCTCCGCCGCCGCGGGTGAGCCGTGCGGATCGTGGCAGCTCGTACAACTCATCCGATCCCCAGACGCGCGCTTGCATCCGCTCGCTCCAAACTGCTCCACCTCACTCACACCCCGGTCCAACGGGTTGTTGCTCGCAAAGATAAAGTACGAAAGATAATCCGAGATCCGATCCCCCGGACGATACGCCAGCGCTGAGTGTCCCGCGCGCTTCACCGTTACATCGCCTTCCAGATGACAACTGATGCACACCGAATCCCGCCGCTCCGCACCGAGCTTCGCCGGGTTCACCACCGCCGCCCGCCCACCCGTCCGAACATGCGCCGCGGTCTCCCCATGACACCCCTCGCACGTAATCCCCGTCTGCCCAAACGGCAGCCCCGCGTACCGGTTCAAGCTGCCCGCCTCAGGAGCAACCACACCGCTCATATGGCAGCGCAAACAGGTCGCCTCCATCGGAATCGCGCCCGGCATCTCCCGCATCCGCTCCAGCCCAGGCTTCATGTCGTAGCCGCCTGTCGCCGCGTACCACGCCACCGGCGACTCCAACAAATACCCCTCCTGCGTGTAAAGGTACGTCACACCCAGATGCCCCGAGCCCAGGAAGTAGTCCAGCCGATGCCTGCCCGCAACACCCGCATCGCGCCGGTCTTCAAAGTCCATCCGCGCATCGCGCCGGTCTTCAAAGTCCAGATACGCCCCATCCCCCTGCCGGCTTACCTCGTAATGAACCCCCGCCCCGGCCTGCGTAAAACCTCCCGCCATCAGCCGATCCGTAGCCGCTCCGCTCGCATTCGCCATCGGCGTCAGCAGATACCTGCGGTA
Source organism: Acidobacteriaceae bacterium (assembly GCA_965277145.1). Classification (GTDB taxonomy): domain Bacteria; phylum Acidobacteriota; class Terriglobia; order Terriglobales; family Acidobacteriaceae; genus Edaphobacter. The sequence goes on along the minus strand of OZ255717.1, from coordinate 2,511,925 downwards.
CACCTCCGCATGACATCCCGCGCACACCGCATCCGCCGACTTCACCGTCTGCTGCCCAAACATTTTGAGCCCAGAAAACAACGCGAGGAGGACGCACACCCGGAAAACAAACACCGAAACACTATAAAGCTAACGTCGTCGCGTAAGTCTTTTCGTCCTCAAATGAACCTTCCGGCACTTCGGCCCGAATACTAGGCTGAGGACCTCCGTTGATCGGTAAACCCAAATCTGGGCAGCAGTGGCCGTGCGACGGCAAAGCCTTCGACGCCCTCTACCGCGAGAACGCACCCAGACTGCGAGCCTTCCTGCGGCAGGTCTTCGGCTCCTCTCAAGCCGCCGAAGACCTCACCCAAGAGATCTTCACCCATCTCTGGACCCACCCGGACAACTTCGATCCCACACGCGGAACCGTCCGCAACTACCTCTTCGGCATCGCGAGGCACCGGGCCGCCGATTGGTGGCGCCGCAGCCGACCGCAGGCGCCTCTTCCAGAGGACATGCGCGCAGCCTCCAATCCCGAGCGCCGGTCAGTCATGGCGGACGCCCTCGAACACCTGCCCGAGGAGCAGCGCACCCTCCTTTGGCTGCGCGAAGTCGAGGGCCAAACCTACGCCGATCTGGCCCTCCTCTTCGAAATCCCCATAGGCACCGTTCGTTCCCGACTATTCATGGCTCGTCACGCATTGCAAGAGATCTGGCAGCGCGCAGCCATCCCTAAAGCCATTCGTCAACCCATCCCTGAACCCAAAGGAGAGTCGCATGACGTGCGATAAAGCCAAAGTGTACGTCTCGGCGTTGTACGACGGAGAAACCGTGCCGCTCGCAGCAGCAGAACACACGGCCCACTGTGCAGATTGCCAGGAGCTCTTAGAAGGGTACGCCCAGCTCGGAGCCCAACTGCGCATCTACGGCAGCCTCCTCCTCGCCACACCCGTCCCGGATCGCACATGGCTCACAACCCAACGCAACACAACGATGTGGTGGCAGAAAGGTTTTGAAACGATGCGTATCCCAAGAATTGCATTCGCCTGTCTTGTTCTCGTCCTGATCGTCCTAGGCTCACGTCTGGCGCTGGTCGAGGTCCGCGCCCACGAAGACGGCTCAGTCCTTATGCTGAAGCTCACGCCGGCCCAGGGCGGCGACAGCCTCTCCTGCAACATATCGGCTTCCGGCACAGACCACAATAGCTGTGGCGGCCTCGCACAAATCGACCAATCCAATCTCTTCTTCGCCGTCAAAGCGCTGAAGCGAGACGGAAGCCGCGTTCTGCTCTCCATCCGCTCCAAGGTCACACCTATAGGTCCAGCCGGCTTCGGACCCGACACGGCCGCCACTCTGCCCGAGACACAATCCTGGTTCACCCCAGGAGAAACCCTCTCCGTCCCAAATACCGGCGATCTGAAGCTCACGCTCACCGGCGAATGGGCAGACCACATCCCGGCACTCGGAGGAAATCACGACCCCGGGCCCAACGAAATCAGGCTCGTCTCCCCCTTGCTCCTGAAGAACAATACTGTGGTCGGCGATATGGCGAAATCGAGCGCGGGTGCCGACCAGCCAGGTGACGGCGTCCTCCTCTTCATCCCCGGTGAGGGACGTTTCCTGCTCTCGCCCATGCCGGTCGCCGGAGCAGTCCCAGCCACAGTTCAGCTCAATCGCGTCTCCTTCGAGAGCGATGGGCAAACGTACGTCATCGTCACCGCAATGCCGATAACCCGTGCGGAGAAGATCTGGGTCCTCCACGATCCCACCTACAAACCAGCACCCGAAGCCATGCAAGGCCCACAAATCGGCGCCGGACCTGTCAGCAAACTCCTTCAATAGAAAGCAAACGCGGCGGAGGAGCGTATCCTGACCCCTCCGCTCGCCCGCAAAGTGGAGCTCCTTTGATCGGTAGATTCTGCATAAGTGAGGGCCTCGGCCCAGCTGAGTCCCTCACTCGTTTGCAGCCTCGAAATCCTTCGGACGCGATGAGGGCACTCGAAGAACATTCTCAAGCAAGGAGGTCTGAAGCCATGATGGAATACGCAGTGATCTTCGAAAGAACCTCCACCGGCTGGAGCGCCTACGTTCCCGATCTCCCCGGCCTCGGCGTCGCAGGTCCCACCTATGAAGCCACCGAGCAACTCATTCGCGGTGGCATCGACTTCCATATCAGAGGTCTCCGCGCGCACGGCCGTTCCCGAGCCGACCAAACGTGTAGCTCGCATCCCTATCCCCGCCTGAACCGCCCCTACAAACCTCGCCCGCAAGAAGAGACAAACATCCGCCGCACCACCGCCTCGAAAACGGAAAAAGTAGACCGTTCTCCGCAAGCTTGGCCGTGCCGATCCGATCGGAGCGTCCGCACTCGAAACCGAAAATTTAGGTCGCCCTCAGCCCCCGCCCCCCCAAACCTACTCCCGATAAAACACCTCCTCAATGCCCACCCCAAACGCATCCGCAATCCGAAACGCCAGCTCCAGCGACGGCGTATACTTCGCCGCCTCGATCGAGATCACCGTCTGCCGCGTCGCCTTGATCCGCTCCGCCAGCAACGCCTGCGTCATCTCACCGCGCTCAAACCGCAATCGCCGAATCCGGTTCGAGATACGCATGGCGCTCATGCACTCACCGCATCCATCCGATGCAGCAGCAGCACCGTTCCCGTCCGGATCGTCTCCACGCCGAACCAGGCGCCCAGTACCGCCTCGGCTCCCGTCACCTGCTCGACCGGCAGCACGTGCATCGCCCACGCGCTCACCCACACAAATGACATCGCCATCAGCACCAGGTAGCTCACTTTGAATGCCTTGTACTCAATCAGCCGGTCGCGCTCATCTCGCGGCTCCTTCTTGGCGATCACCGCCACCAGGATCGAATACACCACCTGGACGCCCGCCAGGACCACCAGCGTCCAGAACATCCATTCCAGGTGGGCCCCCGACCCATTCTTCGCGATCGCCTCCACGTAAACGCCGCATATCACCAGCGTCGGCAGGAACTGCCCCCAGACCAACTTCTCTTGATAATCCATAACTACCTCCTGAAACACCTCTCGAAGGTACGCTTTACCGTACTATATGTAAAGTACAACATACGTAGCTCCTGAGTCAGTAAGAGGTGTCGTACCCTAAAGACGAAATGCCGGACATCATCCCCCAGATCGCCAGCTTCGACGAACCCACCCTCGAGCGAGCCTTCTCCGCCCTATCCACCGAGGTCCGCTCCGAAGCCGCCGCGCTCGGCACCCCCGAGTCCCAGGAAGCCTTCCGCCTCCGCTGGCTCGGCCGCAAGCAAGGCCGTCTCAAACTCCTCTCAGAGTCCTGGCTCAAATCCGCCCCCGCCGAAGCCCGCAAACCGCTCGGCATCCGCTTCAATCAACTCAAACAACAAATCGAGCAGACCCTCGAAGCCCCTCTACCCGCATCCACACGCCCGCCCAAGGCTGCCCGCTCCATCGACATCTCCCTCCCCGGCGCCACCCGCGCCCCCGGCATCCCCCACCCGCTCCTCGAAACCATGCACACCGTCGTCCGCGTCTTCGAGCGCCTCGGCTACACCGTCGGCCTCGGCCCCGAAGTCGAAACCGACTTCCTCAACTTCGAAGCCCTCAACTTCCCCCCCAACCACCCCGCCCGCGACACCCAGGACACCCTCCAGATCGCCCACCAGGCAGCGAAACCCGCGCGCGACCGCCTCCTCCTCCGCACCCACACCTCCCCCGTCCAGATCCGCACCATGATCGCCCAACCACCGCCCCTGCGCGTCGTCATCCCCGGAAAAGTCCACCGCAACGACGCCGCCGACAGCACCCACTCGCCCATCTTTCACCAGGTCGAAGGCCTCGCCGTCGGCCCGGACATCACCTTCTCCGACCTCAAAGGCACCCTCGACCACGCCATGAAATCCCTCTTCGGCGCCGACGTCAAAACCCGCTTCTTCCCCTCCTTCTTCCCCTTCACCGAGCCCTCCGCCGACGTCCAAATCTCCTGCATCTTCTGCGGCGGCGCCGGCTGCCGAAAATGCAAACACTCCGGATGGATCGAACTCCTCGGCTGCGGCATGGTCGACCCGGCCGTCTTCGCCCAGGTCACCGCCGAACGCCGCCGACTCAACCTCGACCCAACTCCCTACGACCCCAGCCAGATCTCCGGCTTCGCCTTCGGCATGGGCGTCGAACGCATCAGCATGATCCTCCACGGCGTCGCCGACATCGGCCACTTCTACTCCGGAGATACCCGCTTCCTCCAACAATTCGCCTGAAATATACAATGATTAGCAATATTATCCTTCCAGCATAACGTCCCTAATTTGGCTATATTTCACGTATGGACTCAGTAAGAAACCCTTACGCTCCGGGTGCCGGCAACCCCCCTCATGAACTCGCTGGTCGAGACCACGTTCGCGAGCAGGTCCGTGTGGCCATCGCGAGAACACGCATAGGGAGAGCAGCAAAGAGCGTCCTCATGGTAGGTCTGCGCGGCGTCGGAAAAACCGTGCTGCTCGACAAAATGCGTGCGGACGCCGAGGCGGATGGCATCTGCACCGTTCGCATCGAGGCCCCGGAAGGCCGATCGCTTCCGTCGTTGCTCGCCCCCGCGTTGCGATCGGCGCTTCTTCGGATCAGTCGCACCTCGGCCGCAAAGGATCGCGCCACCCGCGCTCTACGTGCTCTGTCAGGCTTCGCGAAGGCTCTGAAGGTGAAATATGCAGATATAGAGGTTGGTGTCGATTTCGACTCGGAGCCCGGACTCGCCGACAACGGCGACCTCGAGATGGATCTGAGCGCGCTCTTTGAGGAAGTCGGCCAAGCGGCCAAAATTGCAGAAACTGCCGTCGCCATCTTCCTGGACGAAATGCAATATCTGCCCGAAGATCAGTTCGCCGCACTGATCTCCGCTTTGCACCGCTGCGCCCAGCAACAACTGCCCATAACCCTTGTCGGCGCCGGTCTTCCCCAACTCCGCGGACGTGCAGGAAATGCAAAATCCTATGCTGAGCGGCTATTCGATTACCCCGAAATCGGCCCTCTCTCGCGTGACGCGGCAAAGCTCGCGATCGCAAAGCCGGCACAAGACGAAGGCGTCGCGTACAAGCCAGACGCGCTCGAGGAAATCATCAGTTGCACCCACGGCCACCCATACTTCCTTCAGGAATGGGGCAAGCACTCCTGGGACCTCGCTGAGCAAAGCCCAATCCGCCTCCATGAAGTGATCTCCGCTACCAAAGAGGCCATCGCCCATCTCGATGAGAGTTTCTTTCGCGTACGCTTCGACCGCCTCACGCCCCGCGAAAAAATGTACCTCCGCGCCATGGCTGAACTCGGCCCCGGACCGCACCGCTCCGGAGATATCGCCCAGGTCCTCGGACGTCGCGTCAGTTCGCTCGGCCCCCTTCGTCAAGGCCTCTCGGACAAAGGCATGATCTGGAGCCCAAGCCACGGAGACACCGCCTTCACCGTCCCACTCTTCGACGAGTTCATGAAACGCATCATGCCCGGATCAGCCTGGAAGACCGAATAAATATCAGCATCCCGAACTTTGCCGTAACTCGCGCCCGCGCTTGCCCCGACTCACCCACCTGCCACATCTAGACCGGACGAGCTTTGAGGACGTGGCTTACGATTCCCGTCGGTACTCCCGCATCCCGCGGAACTGCAGGCGAAAGTATGAGTCGGGCCAGGTCAAAACCGGCAGATAGATCGAGCCGGCGATGAGGAAAGGGCCATACCCTTCGCCCAACGCCGGCTCAAACTATACGGAAGTGCCAGAACAACCTACCTAGTCCGATTCGGTAAAGGTGATCGACGGCGAGGCTCCTCCCGCGGTCGTACAAGTCCCAAGATTCAGGTTGTTCGACTCACCCGTCGTACCCGCCCTGCTCAGGCACGTGGGGGCGTTTGTACTTCCGTCCTTGACCACAAGGTTGACCGTGATCGATACGCCCTTATTGAACACCGCCTCCGATCCTCCGGCGTTGCCGACCACGTTGAATTCGGACTGCTTCCACCACGAGCCGAGATGGACGGTCGAGTCCGGCTCAGACGCCGAGTAGGCCTGCGCCCCATTGGTGAAAATCACCGTATCTGTCCCATTCGAAACCGTTCCCGAGAGCTTGAGGCTGGCAAGACTCGTGGCACGGACGCTCGGTACACCGACCGCCTGGCTATTCACCACGCACGCCGGGCTGCCGGAAGACGATGCATCCTGCCACCCGGAAGGACAGCCGCGGTTGCTGTAATCGCTCTGCGACGGAAAGACCCAGTTCTGGATAAAAGTCTCGGCAGGGTAGCCGCTCCCCGCAGTCGAATAGACGAACTGCTCCCACACATAGCAGCTCGCGTATCCAAAAGCGCTGCAAGCCGTGGAAGATGGATTGATGTCGCTGTTGAGCTGCAGCGAATACTCGTTGCTTCCAAGAATGCCGCCACCGCCGTACGCTGCAACACCGACGCTCTTCTCAGAGGTAATACCTTTCGCAACAGGAAAGGTGCCGAGGCCGGACTGCGTCGTTCCTGCCGTTCGCGCGACGTAATCATTGCCGTTGCCCGCAATTTGGAGTGGGATCCTCCCCTCACGCGCCGCGGCGGCGATGGCTGCTGCTCGGTGAGCGGAGACAAAGGCCGGACGTGGACCGCAGGCCACCTTTTCCCATTGCACGCTCGGATAGGAGGTGCTGAAACATCCCCTCTCGACTGGTGTGTAGTTCTTCAGGTCTTCGTGCCAGGCTTTCAGTTGAAGATCCGAAACGCCGGAAAGCGCAACATCGGCGCTTTGCTGGGCAGACGCAGATAGAAGTGGGCAAAGAGCCAGCATACCCGCCATCCATCTGGCGCGAGCCATGCAGTGTGTGGAGCCTGAAAACCGAAGCGGCATAGAAAACCTTCCTGAATTTGAGATTACCTAGAGGTCTGCGTGCGATTACCAAAGGCAGAACGAGTATGCTGCTACCATTGGCCCCCGTCAAGCCTGAAACAAATTGGAAGCCCGACCATCTAGCGTCCTTCCGAATCCACACGGAATCAGGGGACAAGCGATCAGCTTCTATCCATGCGGGCCAAAGTGCGGGGTGTGGCAGTATGTGATCAAGGACGGCTCTTGGCCTGCATCCATCTGCGGTTCTCACCTGTCCTGCGCTCCCGACCCGGCAGCCGGCCTCGGAACACCGGTCTCTCGCATCAGAACGCACATGGGTGCCTACCTTCTCGACATCTCCAAAACCCTTATCGAGTACCTGGCCCGAGCGGTTGAGTTTGCTGCCGCCATCATCATCGGTATGGCCGCTCTCGAAACCACGCTCAAGTCCGTCGTCCTGTTCTTCCGCCCCAGCGCTCCACCCGAGGCCAAGGTCCAGGTCCGCCTCGTCTTCGCTCGCTGGCTTGCCGTCGCGCTCGAGTTCGAACTCGCCGCGGATATCCTCAACACCGCCGCTACGCCGCGCTGGAGCGACATCGAAAAGCTGGCCGCTATCGCCACCCTCCGCACCGCGCTCAACTACTTCCTCGAACGCGAGATCAAGGAGGAGTCCTCTCCCACCCAGCTCGCCGCCGAAGCTACCACCCTCGGCCCAGCCGCAAGCCCCCTCCGTCCCGACGAGCCCAGTACCCGCGATACCTCCGCAGACCCGTTGAGCGCCCACCATGGCACCCATTGAGTCGACCTACGTCGAGCTCGGGGGCACACTCATCGAACTCGTCGCCGCCGTCATCGTCGTGTTTCACGCCGCCTGGGCCGTCGGACGCATCCTCCGCGGGCACGGCAGCGACGACGCACGCCTCATCATCGCGCGCGGCGTCCTTGCTGCCCTAAGCTTCTCGGTGGCTGGAACGCTGCTAAAAATCCTCGCGGTCCAAAGCTGGCCGGAGATCCGCATCTTTGCCTTCGTCCTCGTCCTCCGAACTCTGCTCAAACGCATCTTCCAGTGGGAGCAAAAGTCCATCCAACCTAGAGCTGCCAAAGCGCGCAAAAAGAAACCAAATCTCGGGCACGCATCCTTCGTCGTCCTCCTCCTCCTGCCCTCACCAACCCTCCACGCCGCCACCGGCACTCACCTCCCCGGCAGCACCCTCTACCCACGTCTCCTCCGTCTCCACTACGCCTCCGGCCTGCTCAAAAACTCCATCCTCGCCAAAACCAGCAACAAGCTCTTTCGTTCCCTCGACGAAGGCCAGACCTTCACCTACCTCACCTCCGTCCCGACCTCCAACACGGAGGCCGGCAGCCCCGCCCCAGACGCGAACGCCAAAGACAAGGAACGCTGCTGCTCCACTATCTTCGAACTCCCTCGTCCCATCGGTCGCTTCAGAGCCGGCACCCTCCTCTACGCCGGCTCCTTCTTCTCCGACGGCGTCCCCGCCATCGAGATCTACACCAGCACCGACGCCGGCGCGCACTGGCAGTACCTCTCCACTCCCGCCCGCTCCGGCGACGGGCGCCACGGCCTCTGGGAGCCCGAGTTCAACATCGCCCGAAACGGTTCCCTCGTCATGTTCGTCTCCGACGAGACCGACCCCTGCTGCAGCCAGAAGCTCGTCAAACGACAGACCCGCGACCTGGTCATCTGGACACCAAAGGAAGACCTCGTCGCCAGCCCGTCCGAGCCCGATCGCCCCGGCATGGCCATGGTGAGCCACCCCGACCCCGGCCTCTGGTTTCTCTCCTACGAGCTATGCGGTCCCGCCGGCCACTGCGCCGTATACTCCCGCACCTCCAGCGACGGCTGGAACTTCGGCGACCCCTCGAACTTCGGGACAAAAGTCCTCACCAACACCGGCCAGTACCTCGCCCACGCCCCGGCAAACCTGTACTTGCGCTCCACTCAGCAACTCGTCCTCATCGGCCAGATGCTCTACGAATCGGACGACACCGTATCTCCGCAAAACGGCCAAGTGCTCCTCACCAATCTCTCCCGCGACGGCTCAGGCCCATGGAGCACATCCCCGGCGCCCGTCCCCATACCCTCCGCCTTCGACAACTTCTGCCCGAACTACTCCTCCGCCTTACTTCCCACCAACAATAGCCGCACCCTCCTCGAACTTGCCTCCAACTTCGACGACGCCCACCTCTGCACGACCTACTTCGCCAGCCTTCCCCTGCCATAGGCCTCGAACAGTACCGGCCAGCCCAGAGGCCAGCCGGCAGACGTTCGAGCGCTACCAAAAAACTACGCCGTTGCCATCGCTCCGGCTGCTTCGTGATTGACCCGTTCCTCGGCAATCTTGGTCAGCTTGGCATCCCCCGCCTTGCTGTCGTCCAGGTTCTCCCGCAGACCCCGCGCCGCATCCTGCTTTCCAAGCAGCTGCGCATACGTCTCAAGAGATCCGTACGCCGCCACACGATAAAGCTGCATCTGATTCGCCGCCACAATCAAAGCCGCATCCCGTACCGGCGAAGCCTCCGTATTGCTGATCATGTTCTCGACTTCATCGATCATCGCCTTCGCGATCTTATTGTCGTTCTTCTGCACCTGCGTTCCGAGCTTCTCAAAGCTCTGCTGCACCTTGCTCGCATACTCCTGGCTCTTCGAGACCGTCTTCTGAAACATCTCCTTCACTTCCGGATCGGAAGTCGCCTCGGCCATCTTCGACGCTTCCTGCCCAATCTTCTCCTCGAAATCCAGGAGGTAGCTAAGCCCCGTCATCATCAGGTCATTTACATTCTGCATCTTCATCTCAAAAACTCCGCGGTCGTCCGGCAGCCCCTCGTCAACGCGCGCAATCAGGCACTGCCTGTCCTGATTAGTTGACCCATCCGGGATCGCCGTTGCCCCTTATCGCACGTCTTTGTTCCCCTGTTCAAACTCCCTGCAGATTTCTTGCAGGATGGGTCCCGCCCGCGCTCCCTGAGGCAGCCCGCATCATGCCGCCAATCCGAAGCGCAGGCTCGCTGCCCCAATCTCGCCGGGCATGCTCAACCAACGTTTAGACTGGATCTCGTCCAACCATGAAGATCCTCACCCGCTGGCTGCGAGCCTACCTCCCTGCAATTCCAGTCTCCGACCGCGATCTCGCAGACGACCTGACGCTCCGGGGCATCGCCGTCGAAGGCGTGCACGACCTCGGCGCCGGCCCCGACGGCCGCACCCTCGGCCACCTCTTTGAGATGGACATCACCACCAACCGCGTCGACGCCATGAATCACTTCGGCATCGCCCGCGAAGCAGCCGCCATCTACAACCTCCCTCTCCCTTCGCTTGTCAAAGATCCAACCTCGTCCGTCCCGCAAACCCCGAACCAGACCCCGAACCAGGCGCCGCCGCTCGACCCTCAGCCGCCGTTCTCAACCGCTGCACCCACGTCCGTCCCGCCCCCCTCCTTTCCCGTCGAGATCGACGGCTCCGCCCAGCATCTCTGCGGTCGTTTCACCGCCCAGATCCTTCGGGACATCACCGTCTCCTCTTCTATCGGCACAATCGCCGAAAACTTTAGCCTCCTCGGACAAAAATTAATCTCAGGCCCGGTCGACGCCTCCAACTTCACCCTCCTCGGCATGGGTCACCCCACCCACGCCTTCGATCTCGACAAAATCACCGGCGGCATCGTCGTCCGTCTCGCCCACCCCGGCGAAAAACTCCGCCTCCTCGACGGCACCGACCGCACGCTCGCCCCCGACGACCTCGTCATCGCCGACCACGTCCGAGCCCTCTCCCTCGCCGGCGTCATGGGCGGACTCGACTCCGCCATCTCCGCCCACACCCGCAACATCCTGGTCGAATCCGCCTGGTTCGACCCCGCCACCATCCGCCGCTCCGCCCGCCGACACGGCCTCCACACCGACGCCTCCCACCGCTTCGAACGCGGCGCCGACTTCAACGCCGCACCCACCGCAAACCACCTCGTTTCAGCGATCATCCTCCAAAACGGCGGCACCGCTCACGGCGGCCTCATCGACCTCAAGACCCCCGCCCTCGAAGCCCAAACCAGCAACCGCCCCCCCGTCACCCTCACGCTCGCCGAAGTCCACCGCCACCTCGGCGCCACCCTCGACGACACCCCCTCCCAATCTGCCCTCACCCCCGCGATCATCCTCCAGTACCTCACCGCCCTCGGCTGCACCGTCACCCCAGCGCCCGGCGCCACCCTCACCGTCCACCTCCCCTCCTGGCGCCTCGACCTCACCCGCCCCATCGACCTCATCGAAGAGATCGCCCGCGTCTTCGGCTACAACCGCTTCAGCAACACCCTCCCCGCCCCCCTACCCGTCCGCGAGCACCCCCTGGCTCGTCCCGTACGCGCCGTCCGCAACCGCCTCCTCGCCCTCGGCTTCTCCGAAACCATCTCCTCCACCTTCACCAGCCCCGCCGAAACCCAACTCTTTCCCCCCGAATCGGCAACAGGGCAGGGAAGCGCCACCACCCCCGTCCCCCTCGAAAACCCCCTCTCCGAAGACGCCGCCCACCTCCGCCCCTCGCTCCTCCCCGGCATGCTCTCCATGCTCGCCGGCAACCTCCATCGCGACCAGACCGAAGTTCGCCTCTTCGATCAAGGCAACATCTTCAGCACCCTAACTCCTTTATCTGGAACAGATCACCCCCAAAGCCACATCGCCGACGTCCTCGAAACCCCATCCCTCGCCCTCGGCCTCACCTCCGCCAAACCCCACCCCACACCCCTCCATCCCGCAGCCGACGCCCCCATCTTCGAGCTCAAAGGCGTCATCGAATCCCTCGCCAGCCTCTTCACCCTCCCCGGCGGCTCCACCTCCAACACCGGCGCCCTTACCTTCAGCACCTCCCAGGCCCCCGCCTGGCTTGAGCCCGGCCGCTCCGCCACCGCCTTCCTCCACCGCCGGCCCCTCGCCCACTTCGGCGAACTCTCCACCGCCGAACGCGATCGCCGCAAACTCCGCCAGCCCGTCTTCCTCCTCACCCTCGACCTCGCCGCGCTCTACGCCCTACCGCTCCGCCGCGTCACCGCCCACGAGATCTCCCGCTTCCCCGCCGTCGAGCGCGACTTCTCCTTCACCTTCCCCGACAACCTCGCCTGGCACACCGTCGCCGCCGGCATCCACGCCCTCAGCATCCCCGAGCTCCAAAGCCTCACCCCCATCGAAATCTTCCGCGACCCCAAAGGCAGCTCCGTCCCCCCCGCCCACTACGCCCTCCTCCTCCGCTGCGTCTTCCAATCCCTCCACCGCACCCTCCGCGACGACGAACTCACCCTCTGGTGGGCAAACATCATCACCACCCTCACCGACCTCGGCGGCACGATCCGAGCCCCCGAATAAAACATCAGCCGACCGACCCAGCCGACAGACGCTGCCCGACCTCCTCCCCCCGAACCATCCCAGATCCGCACGCCCAAACAAAAAACGCACCGCATCCAGCCTGAGTCCCCACCCAATTTCGTCCCCGAAATCCCACACCAGCCCCATCTATACTCTCGCTTGAAGAACCCCGACCTCCGAGGACCGCATGAGCACATCCGCAACCATCAGCACCGACGAGTTCCAGGCGCTCGAACAACGCGTCCTCCGCGCCGTCGACATCGTCAAACGCGAGCGCGAAGCCCGAGCCGCCGCCGAAGCGGACATCACCCAGCTCAGATCAGAAATCACCACCCTCGAACAGCAACTCGCCGAAGCTCAAACCCACGCCGCCGCCCTCGGGGACGACCTCCAATCCCACAAAGATCAGATCGCCAACCAGGAAGCCACCCACGCCGCCGCCACACGCACCTCCGAAGCCGAACTCGCCGCCCTCCAAAACGAGCGCGCCGAAGTCCGGCAACGCATCGAACGCCTCCTCGGCCAAATGGACGAACTCCTCTAAGAACCCACATAGACGAACACCGTCGCCTCTCTTGTTGTCATTCCCGCAGGGAATCTGCTTCTCGCCCTTGTCTTTCGCGCTCTAAATCCAACCCACCCACCCCAGCACAAGGAACGACATGAACGACCACCTCGAGCCCTCACCCATCCATCAGGCCGTCGCCGTCGACATCTACGACGGCATCTACCACCTCCGCGGCTCCGACCCCGCCTACATCGAGCGCCTCGCCTCCACCGTCGACACTAAAATGCGCGCCGTCTCCGCCCACGGCGGCACCGTCGACTCCCTCCGCGTCGCCGTCCTCGCCGCCCTCAACATCGCCGACGAACTCGCCCAGCTCCGCGACCGCTACGAAACCCTCAGCAACTCCACCCGCCAGTCCCAGCAGATCGTCCGCTCCCGCACCGGCTCCCTCTCCGGCCTACTCGACGAAGTCCTCACCGAAACCGACCTCCCCACCCGCAAAGCCGGCTAGCTCGCCCACCCGATGCTCTCCCAGATGCGCCTCGCACCCGCTGCCCTCCTCCTCCTCACAGCCCTCTCACCTGCCCAAACCCAACACAAATCCTCACCCGACCCCCGCCTCCAGGCCGAACTCGCCGCCGCTCGCGCCCCCAACCAGCAACCCGCCGACGCCATCCTCCACTGGAAGCGCGCCATCGAGCTCTCCGACACCACCTGCGTCCCCTGCTTCGAACACATCGCCAACCTCTCCTTCCGCATCGGCGACTGGACCGAAGCCATCTCCGCCGCCGCCAACTTCGAGCGCTACACCGCCTCCCCCGCCGACCAGGCCTACGCCGAGCTCCTCCGCGCCTCCGCCACCCTCCACCTCCACGACGACCAACCCACCCCCGCCGAACTCGAACAGGCCCACAGCGCCCTCCAAGCCGCCGTCTCGAACGACCCCAAACTCCGCTCCGCCCTCTTCCTCGACGGCCGCACCCTGGCCGCCCTCCACCGCGACCCCGAAGCCTCGGACGCCTTCCACCGCTACCTCGCCCTCAGCCCAACCGACGACCCCTACCGCGCCCGCGCCCAAAATTACCTCGACACCATCGCCCTGGCCCGCTCCACCATGGCCCCACCCTTCCACGCCGTCACCTCCACCGGCGTCCCCATCTCGCTCGACCAGCTCCACGGCCAAGTCGTCCTCCTCGACTTCTGGGCCACCTGGTGCGTCCCCTGCCAACAACTCCTCCCCCGCCTCCAGCACCTCTCCAGCTCGCTCGCCGGCCAACCCTTCACCCTCCTCAGCATCTCCTGGGACGAAGACCCCGTCGCCTGGAAACACTTCACCGCCACCCACAACATGACCTGGCCCCAAGTCCTCGACACCGACCACAAACTCTCCTCCACCTACTCGGTCGACGCCCTCCCCCACTACTTCACCATCGACGCCGACGGAGCCCTCCAATCCGAAACCATAGGCGTCGGAGACGACCACCTCGAAGCCCGCATCACCGCCCTTGTCGCCGCAGCCAAACAAAAATCCGCTACCACCAACCAAAGCTCCGCACCCACCCACGTCCCCTGACCCGCCTCCCCCACTCAACCGAAGCGCAGAGCGCGGAGCGGAGAGACCCGCAGTCGCCTTCGCTGTTGTCTTGCCCTCGCCTTTCTAGTTGTCATTCCCGAAGGGAATCTGCTTCTGCTTCTGCTTCTGCCCTTGCTGTTGCCCGTCTCAACGCCGTCACCCTGAGCGAAGCGAAGGAACCCTGTAGTTGCCGTTGCCCTTGCCCTTCGCCCCCCCCCCCTCGTTTGTCATTCCCAAAGGGAACCCGCCGTCACCGCAAACCACCACCAACTCACCCCCGGAAATCCTTACCCATTTCTCTCCTTGTTTTTGCGTAACCCTATCCACTACCGTGGCCCCACCTACTCATCCCAACCTCAGGACCCACCTTTCATGCGATTCGCCCAGGCCCCCGCCGTCCTCCTCTCCGCCGTCGTCCTCGCCGCTTCCGCTCACGCATCCACACTCGATACCTTCACCCTCACCGCCACCGATACCTCCGGCATCCCCTACTCCCTCGCCTTCTCCCTCGACCCCACCGCCAATTACATCGACGACAACTACGGCGAGTACGAGTACAACCCCGTCTCTGTCTCGATCGACGGCAGCACCTCCGACGCGCACGTCTTCATCGGCGCGTCGGGTAGCTCGGACGATCTCGCCGTCAACAACGGATCCTACCTCCTGATCTTCAACATCGCCGCGAGCAACGGCACCCTCTTCCTCACAGGCGATCCCAGCACCGAAGACCCCACCGTCACCCCCGGCACCTACACCGGCACAAGCGTCTGCACCTCCTCCCTCTCCACGCCCCAAATCGGCCTTCGGAGCCTGCCCACCCTCGCCTTCTTCCAAAGTCCCACCCTCAACTGTGACGCCGCCCTCACCCTCACCGTCACCACCCCCACCGCCACCTCCACCGCCGTCACCCCCGAGCCCTCCACCCTGGCCCTCCTCGGCTCCGGAGCCCTCGGCGTCTTCGGCATCGCCCGCCGCCGCTTCCTCTCGTAAGGTCTTGTCACCGCAACCTGAGCGCACATGGCGGAGCGGAGACTCGCGGTTCTCTTGCTCCTGCCTAGAGCAACTTCCGAACTGCAGTGGCGCAATCTCTCCCCCAACTCCTTACAATTGAAATAGAGGGAGACGCGGGCATACCCCTCGCCCAAGTCCGACGCACAGGTGGCTAAGTCTCCCAGAATGAAGATTCTGCGACCCAAGTCCCTCAAAAAATGGGACATTTCAGACCACAGAACCCCCGTGGTCCAGACCTAAGTCTCATCTTTGGAAGACTTTAGCACAGAGTTGACGGGAGGGGGGAGGGGTATACCGCCCCACCCTAACCACCCGCATCCAAAACCGCAGACACCGAGGAGCACCATGGACAAAATCAGCATCCCCGACGATCTCGTCGTCCCCATCCAATCCATCGCCCCCGGCCTCAGCGGCCTCCGCATCGCCTTCGTCAACGTCTTCGGCATCACCCACCCGGACGGCTCCTGGACCCTCATCGACGCCGCCATCCCTCACACCTCCAACCGCATCCGCGCCTGGGTCGACCGGACCTACGCCGGCGTCCCTCCCAACAGCATCGTCCTCACCCACGGCCACTTCGACCACGTCGGCGATGTCCAAGAGCTCGCCGACACCTGGGACGTCCCCATCTACGCCCACCCACTCGAGTTCCCCTACCTCACCGGCCGGCAGAGGTACGACCCGCCCAACTGGGCAGCCGGCGGCGGCCTCATGCCCCTCCTCTCCCCCACCTACCCCCGCTCCCCCATCAACGTCGGCCAGCGCCTCAGAGCCCTCCCCACTGAAGCCGCCGAACTCCCCGAACTCCCCGGCTGGACCCTCCTCCACACCCCCGGCCACACCCCCGGCCACGTCTCCTTCTTCCGCCCGAGCGACCGGACCCTCCTCGTCGGCGACGCCTTCTGCACCACCAAGCCCGAATCCTTCTTCGAGGCCGCCCTCCTCCAGCACCCCGAACTCCACGGCCCCCCAGCCTACTTCACCCCCGACTGGCTGAGCGCCCAACGCTCCGTCGAAAAACTCGCCGGCCTCAACCCCTCCACCGTCGCCCCCGGCCACGGCAAACCCCTCTCCGGAGCAGAGGTCGCCCCCGGCCTCCAAAAGCTCGCCGCTAACTTCGACAAAATCGCCATCCCCGAAAACATCAAAGAAACACAAAAAAATCTCTAACCCAATCGTGGCAGAGCCTTGACTTGCCAATCCTTCCCGCTCCCAGTAGCATCCAACTCAAGAAACCGGCCTGCAAAGCAGGTGCGCGACCAACGCTGGTTGAACCAATATTCATTGAACAGGGATCCAGCTCGTAGACATGGCTCGGTGTGCAACGTCCGCCAGTCCGGAATGCCTAAAGAGCCACGGCGGGATCCCACCGTCTTAGACGGGTTCACCAGCGACTCGACGCACGGCCCAGTGGGTCGGTTCCTACCTCTCCCTCACAGGTGAAAGCGGAACCGCACCTCCCCATACACCTGCCGGGGATCGTTGAAGTGAAATCCGCCAAACGTCAGGCTGTTGTCCAAGAGCGTCCGCCGCCCCGATAGGTTCAACCCCGTCACCGACACCGTCGTCCGCTCGCCCACTGGCCTGCTCAGCGACAGATCCACCGACGTATGCGCCGGCAAGTACTCATTCGGATACGGCGTGCTCGGGTCCGGACTGCCATTGTGAAACCCCGACCCGTACGTCACATCGGTTGACGCCCGCACACGCCACGCCACCCCCGTACTGTACCCAACCGCCAGCGTGTTCCTCTGGTCATGATCGAGCGGCGTGTAGCTGAACCCCGCATCGCACGCCGGCGAGCTGATCGGGTAACACACCAACCCCCCCGTAATCGCACCCCTCTGCTCCCCCACCTGGTTCGAGTACGCCAGATGCCCCTGCCCCCCTCGCCAAAGTCGCGGCGACCGCAACGTCAACTCCCAACCCCGGATCAGAGCCCCATCCACCGTCACCGGGTAGTACAAACTCGACTCCCCAACATTCGAGTGATCCAAGAAGTTCTTCGCCCGCGTCTTGAAGTTGTCCACATCCAGCAGCCAACCCCTCACCGGTACCTGAACCCCAAACTGATGCTCCTCATCCCGCTCCCCACGCAGCGGCAAGAACGTCGTGTTCTGGCTCTCCGCATACTCGACCACCGGCCCCGATGCCGTAAGGAGCGGCGGCGGCTGATAGTACCGCCCATAGAACCCCCGCACCACCCAGTGCAACCGCGGCACCTCCACCGCCACCCCCACCCGAGGACTCGTCGCATTCTCCACAAAATCGCCTGAGAAGTGCGTCTGCCGCACACCCCCGATCAGCGTCAGCCAAGGCGTCACCTTGAAGTTGTCGGAGACAAACTCCTCCACCACACCCCCGCTCGTCCCCGTCCGCAGCGCCGGCAAAGAAGGATTGCTCCCATCGTTGAACACCGCCCCAAAGACGTTACTATCGTGCTGCCCGAAGCCATAAATCCCGACGCTCAGCGTATTGCGCGCAATCTGCCCCGTAACCGACGCCTGCAGCCCCCCATAGTTCGAGCTCCGGTCCGCCGAGGTCGCCACCGGCATATCCACAAAGCTCAAGCTCGGCTCATAGCTCGCCCGATTGCGATGGTAAAACGGCGATACCTGCAGCAGGCCCCCCTTCATCCGCGTCCCCGCCGAAAACGTATGCGCCCACGTGAAGTCCACCAGAGCATCACTCTCCCTCTGCCCATCCCGCAAGCCACTCGAGTCATACTGCATGTTGCCAAAGCTGTTCGGGTCCGGATCGTACGGAATCTGAAAGAAGTCCTCCCGCACCTGCCCAACCAAGCGCATCTGGTCCCGCGGCGTCCGGTTCACGATCACCGACCCAAACGCTCCATACCCATTCGCCGCATCATGGTGAACCGCCGCCACCGGAGGCGCCAGCCCATAGTCGCTCCGGTTCCCACTCAGGCTCACATACCAGGCCGCACGCTCACTATGGCTCCCAAAGTTCAACTGGTCGTCCGTCTGCAGGAAGTTCCCCGCCGTCAACACCAGCTCCGCATCGCCGTCGCGATCAAACCCCGTCTTCGGCACCACGTTGAAGACCCCATACGTCCGGTCCCCAACATCCGCCGTATACGACCCGCGCTCAATCTCCATGTACCCGATATCCCGCGGACTGATCTGCGCCCCCAGGTTCGACGCAATATTCGTATTCGGAATCTCCACCCCGTCGATCTGCCACGACACCTGGTGCCCCCCGCGCATATGCAGCATGTCGTGCGTCACATACGCCCCCGGAACAAAGTCCGTAATACTCTGGAGCGAATTCGTCCGGTCCGCCCCCGGCGTCGCGCCGATCTCCGCTCTGCTCACCAGCGTCGTCGGCGTCACCGAGTCCACATTCTCCGCACCCGTCTGCGCCGTCACCGTCACCGTCTGCTCCACCCCGCGTGTGCTGATCTCAAGCTGCAGATGAAGCACCGGCGACGTATTCGACCGCAGCGTCACGCCCTCTTGCAACGTCCGAAACCCCGTCTCCTCGACCGTGACGGTGTACTCGCCCAGCGAGAGCGCCGTGAACGCAAAGCCCCCGTTCTCGTCCGTCTCCGTCACCCTCCCAGAGTCGGGCAGAAGTACGCCCTGGATCCGAACCCGCGCCCCATGCACGGGACGATGCTGAGGATCATGCACAATCCCTTGCAACTGACCAAAGATCGAGCCCAGAGCCGGTACGCTCGAGACCCCACAGAACACAACCAAACACCAGAGCAGACGTCGCATCGCAACACACTCCCAGAACACACACACCCAGGCATCCGCTCCATCCGGAAAAGAGATGCCCGGAGGGCAGGCAGCCGTGAAGACTAAAAGCCGTTCTCCCATGGGTGTAGCTCCGGGTCCTTCGGGCCAAAAGGCCCGATGCATAACAGCCTGGGGCGAAGCCCCAGGTAGCGACGGAAATCCGGACAAGGGCTGAAAGCCCGACACAAAGGTCAGCTATACCGAGGAGAGAACCGCTCTAAGCTGGAATTGGAAACATGGGTCCAGAGGTCCGAAAGTCCAAAGATCCGAGGACCCGCAAAACCCGCAGGCAGCTAGAGAGAAATCTCCGCCGCCGGAGGTCCGCGCTTCGGCCGCGATCGGTCGGTCGCTACTCGCCAGGGACAATCCGTCCCCGCCGCTCGGACGCCACACACCCACAGCGGCGCAGCCTCCGTCGCGTTCAGCCCATAAGCAAACGTCGACAGGTGTGTCTTGAGAATCACGCGTGCAGCAAACGGACATCGGTCCGCCGGCGCACGCATCACAACCGCCGTCTCGTCCACCGGAGACGCGAGGCGCTCCCCCTCGGTCATCACGCAGTGATGCGCTCCAGCCCTCCGGCAGCACGCCGGCACAGCCGCAACAGCACCCCGCGCCCCCTGTCCCAAAAGCAGGATCGGAGCCACCGCCGGCAACCCGACAAGCAACAACAACAGGCTGAAGAGCAGTCTCCGCATATCGACGACATTCAAGATTGAACGGCAGATCCTCAAAATAGGCAAATCCGCCTCATCCTCGCCGGCACCTTACAACCCCCACCACCGCACCGCGAAACTCAGTTCTTGTACAAACCGTCCAGGAGCCGCTTGCTGATCGCATAGCACTCGCACGCCGTATTCTCCAACCCGTCACGATCCAGGATGTGAACCCTTCCACGGCTATACGCAATCAATCCCGAGCGCTGGAAACTCCCTGCCGTCAAGGTCACCGACGATCGTCGCGTCCCCAGCATCTCGCCCAAAAACTCCTGCGTCAGCAGGAATGAATCCGTCCCCATCCGGTCCTGTACCATCAAGAGCCAGCGCGCCAGCCGCTCCTCCACATCGTGGAGACGATTGCACGCGGCCAGCTGCGACAAAAGAAGCAGCGAGTACTGTACATGTTGCAGGGTAAGACGCCGCAGCGTCGCTTCGCGTTCAAACTCGGCCCCGAACTGAGCGAAGTTCATGCGCAGCGCCGTCCCGGCAATCTGCATAAAACAATGCGTGGCGCCCACTTCCGGCCCCAGGAGATGATTGCTCTCCGCCAATCCCTCCCGGCTAACCAGACCTACCTCCACAATCGCTCCATCCTCCATCGAAGTCACCATCGATGCCATCCCGGATGTCACAAAATGGACGTAACGTGGCTTCTCGCCCAGCTTAAACAAGTCTGTACCCACAGGCAAAGTGACCGCTTCCAGGCGAGCAAGAAGAGACCCCCGGAGCTCTGGAGAAAGTGCGTTCAGAAGTCGGCTCGACTGCTCAGGTGCAGGAGCCCGCGAGCCCAAAGATCGACTTGGCAAAGGAGACGGTTCGTTCATGACGGATATATCCCTTCAGAGCAAAAACTCGCAAGGGATATCCGCTCAGGGACAAGGGAAGAAATTGCGGGAGGAGCGAGAGCTTTCACTCGGCTCCTACCGTCCACTATAGGCCTAAACCAATGCTTGCATCTGTCTTAACTGTGTAGCCCCGGAGCGAGTGGCCACCACGTCCGCCCCCCCCCCCCCCCCCCCCCCGGAAGTTTTTATTTTTCTACTAGGCTGCTTGTGTCGCTTGTGTCGCTTGTAAGCGGTTGACGCGGTCCGCCTGCGGTCCCTTGTCCCCTTGAATGACGTCGAACTCGACCGGTTCGCCCTCTTTCAAAGATCGGTACCCATCAGTCTGAATCGCAGAGTAGTGGCAAAAAACATCTGGTCCACCTTCACGTCCCAGGAAACCATAACCTTTTGCGTTGTTGAACCATTTCACTGAACCGGAATACTGTGACATATGTCCTCCAATAAGCATCAGCTTCCACCTTCCGCCTCAGACCGGTCTGTTCGCTGGAGAACCCAAGTACCTAAACTTTAGTAACTCCTACAATCTTTTGACATCGCCAACATCCCATCCCCTCGTTTCCACAACGTCACAGGTCCAACCCCATCAGCTGTGTTCACTCAGCCGGTCTCCAGCAGAGTGCCGCTCTCATTTATCGCACCTTGCTGATCCAGAACCCAAACAGCATCAGAATCAACGCCGCTACGGCAAATGTAGCTTTCTGCCGAGCCAGGTACTGCCCGCGTCCGCTCGTCATCTTCGGCACCAACGCCGGCCCCAGTGCCATCCCCGATAAAAATCCCCCCAAATGTGCCATATTGTCGATCCGAATCAGTGGCACCAGCACCGTCCCCAGCCCGATCAACAGATTCAAGCCGGCAAACTGGATCACCGATCGCCGAAGCCGCATCCGCTCCACCCCCGCGATCGGCAGCTTCGCATTCGACAGCAAAACGATCAAGATCCCCGCAATCCCAAACACCGCGCCCGACGCTCCCGCACCCACGGAAAACAGTCCGCTAGGGTCGTGCCGAAAGATCGCGTTCCCCAGACTCACGGCCAGCGACAGGAGATTGCCCGCGATCCCGGTAAGGAGATACACGGCAAACAAACCCCACCTCCCCAGCAGCGGCTCCCCCAACAGCCCGAGGTTGTACAAACACCACATGTTGGTCGCGATATGGATCACTCCCACATGAACAAACGTGGCAAAGAGCAGCCGATACCACTGCCCATGAAACAGGATCAGCTCCGGATCCATCGCTCCAAAGTGGACCAGCTGTCGCGGCGTCGGAGACGTCGGCGAAACCCCGAGAACCGTCATCAAGAGAAACACCGCAACGTTGATGCCGATCAGGATCGAAGCTGCCGTCGGAGCTCGCGATCGTCGGCGCGGTCGCACATACGCCCCGCCCGTCTCCGGGCCAAACCGCGCCTCCGCCTCCGCCCGCTCCCCCCCGAAATCGGGCATCGGAGCCCCGGCGCTGCCTCCCAGACCCGTTGACACACCTTCACCATCCATGGGTGCGAGCCGATCTCATGGTCTACTTGGATGCGAAAAAACGGCCCGGCCTTACGCCGCGTGCCGGGTAAAGCGGTCCCGTACCGCCTCAATCGCCTGCACCGGCAGACGTCTCTGGACCAGCGACCCAACCAGGCCAGGCAAGGGCGTCGCCACCGCCACCAGCACCCACAGCAGCAGGGACACCACCAAACCCGCCACCGCCACCGCCTCGAGCGATATCGCCACCGCCGTATGGTGCAACTCAACGTGGATGCGACCAATCCGTGTGATCGCCTCCAGCCGCCGGATCACCACCGCCGCCAGCAGAAACGCCGCAATCGACAGCGTCGAAACCGTGATCAGAAGAACATCGATCGTCCGCGCCAACCTCTGCCGCCGCCGGCAATGCGCACACTCCGCCAAATGCTGGTCATAGTCCGTGCGCATATCCGGGCTCAGCGCCGAGATATCATAGCGCCACCCGGAAAGGATGTTCCCCACCACCTGGTCCGTGCAGGCCGTCGTCGTCCGTCGAGGCTGAGATTGATGAGGTCGAGATCGGGATGGAAAATGGAGCGCAGGTTTCGGCATCGTGTCTCCCAAGTATCGCAGAACTTTGGATGGCGGAGCCCGGAGTTCGATTCAAGGCCCCGTAACCATCCCGAGACCCCGAAATCCCGGCAATCCCAAAACCCGCACCCAAGTTCCACCGCCGCCGCCCGACAGTTACAGCACCACCGGCTCCATCGGCGCATTCTGCTCCGCAATCACAATTCGGTTCCCCAGCAACCGCATCCGGTCCCCAATCGCCGCTTCCGCCGCCAGACGCGCCAGCTCCGGAGCATTGTTTGCCTCAGACAAATGCCCCAAAATAATCGTGTGGGCCCCACCGTCATAGTCCCGCTCCAGGAACTCGGCCGTCGCCACGTTCGACAGGTGCCCCACCCGCGACATCACCCTCTGCTTCACCGACCACGGATACGGCCCGTCCTTCAACATCTCCAGGTCGTGGTTCGACTCCAAGAACAGCACGTCCACATCCCGCAAAGCCGACTTCACATTGGGCGGCAGGTACCCAAGATCGGTCGCAATCGCCATCCGGATCGATTCAGTCCGTGAAGAAAACACAAATCCGCACGGATCGGCCGCATCATGCGGGATCGTAAACGGACATATCTCAAGATCCCCAATCGAGAATCGCGTCCCCGCATGGAAATACTCCACACTTGGCAAACTCGTCGGGTCCGGCCTGCCCCCACTGCGAGAGACCGGCTCACACGGCTCCAGATCTCCCGTCGGCCCCTGCCGGTCAACCGTCTCATGACCCGAATCAAGCCCGGCCGCCTCAGCCGAGACCGCCGCAACCGCCTCCATCCGCTCCGGCTCCGCATCAGCCCGCGACGCTCCCGCCAGAAGCACATGATTCGGCAGCGTCTCCGTCCGCTTTTGCTCCCGCTCAAGCGCCAGCTTGTCCAGCCACTGCGCATACGTCATGGTCGTTCGCGGCGTCAGCATCCGCACCCACGCCCGGTGCGTCGGCTCCGTGAAAAACACCGGCACATCCAACCGCCGCGCAATCACCGGCAAGCCCGCCACATGGTCCTGATGCTCATGCGTCACCAGGATCGCCGAGATCTCCTCCGGGTCCTCCCCCACCATCTCCATGCGTCGCAGCAACTCACGACACGAAAGCCCGGCATCCACCAGAATCCGGGTTCGCCCAGCGCTCACCACCGCCGAGTTGCCCTTCGACCCAGACGCCAAAACCGCT
Organism: Acidobacteriaceae bacterium; assembly: GCA_965277145.1. GTDB lineage: Bacteria > Acidobacteriota > Terriglobia > Terriglobales > Acidobacteriaceae > Edaphobacter. The sequence continues at coordinate 2,488,047 of OZ255717.1, read as the reverse complement.
ATCCGCATCTCCCCAAGATACGCCTCTTCCCCCTGCAAATACCGTCCCGCCCGCATCCCTCCAGTTACCTCCGCGCACACCCGGGCAACCGTCGTCTCGCCGCTAGGGATTCCGCAACGGCGCCAGGAAGTTCACCGTCGATCGCATCACAATCTTGTTCTCCTGGTTGAACACCGTCGTTCGCGATCGCACAACGCCAAACGCCGGTCGCGACGCCGATCTCCGCACGCTCTGGATCTCCGCCTCCGTCCGCAACGTGTCGCCCGGACGCACCGGCTCGGTCCATCGAATCTCCTCCACACCCGCGCCGATCATCCCGCCCGCCACCCGGATCGACTGCACCCGCAGCCGCATCACAATCGCCGCCGTCAGCCATCCGGACGCCGCCAAACCCTTGAAAAACGAGCTCTCCCCAGCCTTCTCGTCCAGGTGAAACGGCTGAGGATCATACTTGTTCCCAAATTCCTTGATCTCCTCCGCCGTCACTCGATAGCTCGTCTCCGAATGAAACGTCTGGTTCGCTCGAAAATCCTCAAAGTACAGCTCGTCCAGCATGGTGGTTCTCCCGCTCCGTAAAATCTGCTCTCCACACCACCGAATCAGGCAGCGCGAATCCAAAGCATACCTCCCCCGCACCCTCCTCACCTCGCCCGAAGGCGTAAAATCCAGCACGCTGGCCCAACCTCCTCCACAGAGCCGCCCAAAACCTCCATGAAACTCTCCCTCGCCAACCTCCGCCTCCTCGCCCTTACTTCCGCTCTCCTCCTAGGAGTCGCCAACGCCGTCGCCCAAACCCCTCACCCCGCCATCCCATCCGCCAATTCAGCCCAGCCCATCCGCGTCGCCATCGTCGGCCTGGTCCACGGCCACGTCGGCGGATTCCTCAACACCCTCCCCACCAACCGCAACGCCCGTCTCGTCGCTATCGTCGAGCCCGACACCGCCCTCGCCGCCCGCTACGCCAGCCGCTACCACCTCGACCCCAAGCTCTTCTACGCCGACCCTGAACAGATGCTCACCCGCGAGCACCCGGACGCCGTTCTCGTCTACACCACCATCCGCGATCACCGCCGCATCATCGATCTCGCCGCCCGCCACGGCGTCTCCTCCATGGTCGAAAAGCCGCTCGCAACCACCCTCAGCGACGCCCTCGCCATCCAGCAAACCGCCCGCGATCACCACGTCCAAGTCCTCGTCAACTACGAGACCACCTGGTACGCCAGCAACACCGACGCCATCGACCAGGCCCACGCCGGCAAGCTCGGCGACCTCCGCAAAGTCGTCGTCCATGACGGCCACGAAGGTCCCAAAGAGATCGGCGTCGGCCCCGAATGGCTCCCCTGGCTCACCGACCCCGCCCAAAACGGCGCCGGCGCCCTCTTCGACTTCGGCTGCTACGGCGCCGATCTCATGACCGTCCTCATGCACGGCCAAGCCCCCCTAAGCGTCACCGCCGTCAGCCAGACCGACAAACCCGACATCTACCCGCACGTCGACGACGACAGCACCATCATCCTGCGCTATCCCAAAGCCCAGGCCGTCCTCATGCCCTCCTGGGATTGGAGCTTCGCCCGCAAAGACATGGAAGTCTACGGCGTCGCCGGCTACGCCATCACGGTCGGCGCCAACCACCTTCGCGTCCGCTTGAAGGGCGAACCGTCCGAATCCGACCAGACCGCGCCACCCCTCCCCACCCCTCGCTCCAACTCGCTCGACTACCTCGCCGCCGTCCTCCGCGGACAGATCCAGCCCGACGGCGACCTCTCCTCGCTCAGCACCAACCTCATCGTCATGCAAATCCTCGAGGCCGCCCGGCAGTCCGCCGCCACCGGAAAAACCGTCACCCTCGCCCCTCTTCCCCGCTAGCCATACCTATAAAAGCCCCGTCCCGACTTCCGCCCCAGCCACCCCGCATCCACCATCCGCACCAACAAAGGACACGGCCGAAACTTCGCCGCTCCAAGCTCCTCCTCCAGCACCCGCAAAATATCGAGGCACACATCCAGCCCAATAAAATCGGCCAACGTCAGCGGACCCATCGGATGCGCCATCCCCAGCTTGAAGATCTCATCGATCGCCTCCGCCGTCGCCACGCCCTCCATCACCGCAAACACCGCCTCATTGATCATCGGCATCAACACCCGGTTCGACACAAATCCAGCCGCATCGTTGGCCGCAACCGGCGTCTTTCCCATCCGCTCCGCCAACGCCCGCACCGTCCCAAACGTCTCGTCCGAGGTCTGCAACCCCCGAATCACCTCCACCATCTTCATCACCGGCACAGGATTGAAGAAATGCATCCCGATCACCCGCTCCGGCCGCCCCGTCACCGCCGCCAGCCGAGTAATCGAAATCGAACTCGTATTCGAAGCCAGCACCGCCCCTTCCGCCAAGATCCGGTCCAGCTCCCGAAACACCTTCGCCTTCACCTCAAACCTCTCCGTCGCCGCCTCAATCGCCAGCAGAGCCCCCGCCAAATCGTCCATCCTCGTCGTCACCGTGATCCGGCCGCGCGCCTCGTCCGCCTCCCTCACAGTTAGCGTTCCCTTGCTCACCTCGCGCGCCATGTTCTTCCGGATCGCCTCAAGACCACGCGAGATCGCCCCCTCATCCACATCCGCCAACACCACCCCCAAGCCCGACCGCGCCGCCACATGCGCAATCCCATTGCCCATCGTCCCCGCGCCCACCACCGCAATCGTCCCAATCTCGCCCATCATCGAGCCTCCATCGCCGATCGAGTCTACCAGCCAACCCGCCACTCCGACCGCCACAAGCCAAGCCGCGATACCCTGAAAGACAATCCCGACGCACAAACCCAACATCATTCCATCCCCATCTCATCCCAGGAGCCAAACCTCGCTACCCGACCAGACCCCACCAACTACAACCAGCCCAACCGATCCCACACCCAACCGCATCATGGAGGCCGACAGCCTCGACGTCCTCCGCACCCTCGCCTCCTCCACCATCCCGCTCATCTACATCGACCCACCCTTCAACACCGGCAAACGCCAACTCCGGCCGCAGATGCGCACCGTCCGCGATCCCACCGGCGACCGCATCGGCTTCGGCGGCCATCGCTACCGCACCGAGCGCCTCATGACCCCACCCGCCGGTTACGCCGACACCTTTAGCGACTATCTCGCTTTCCTCCGTCCTCGCCTCATCGAAGCCCACCGCGTCCTCACCCCCACTGGCAGCCTCTTCTTCCACATCGACCCCCGCGAAGTCCACTACTGCAAGGTCCTGCTCGACGAGATCTTCGGCCGCCCCTGCTTCCAAAACGAAATCATCTGGGCCTACGACTACGGCGCCCGCGCCAAAAAACGCTGGCCCGCCAAGCACGACAACATACTCTGGTACACCCGATCGCCCGAGATCTACACCTTCAACCTCCATGGCTCCGACCGCATCCCCTACATGGCCCCCAACCTCGTCGGCCAAGAAAAAGCTCTCCGCGGCAAAACCCCCACCGACGTCTGGTGGCACACCATCGTCAGCCCCACCGGCAAGGAAAAAACCGGCTACCCCACCCAAAAACCCCTCGGCATCCTCGAACGCATCGTCAAAGTCCACTCCGACCCCGGCGACCTCGTCCTCGACTTCTTCGCCGGCTCCGGCACCACCGGCGCCGCCGCCGCCCGCCACGGCCGCCGCTTCCTCCTCATCGACTCCAACCGCGAAGCCATCGCAATCATGCACCGCCGCCTAGCCCCCTGGCTCAACACCCCCCACCGTCCAACCCCCACCCCCCAACCCACCCAAAAGCCCTGACCGCAACCCCACGTACCGCACCGCAGTCCCCTCCCCGACGCTTCCCACAAACGCGTTATCGGGGAATGATTCCACCCACAGCGTTAGAGATGCCGTTCACCGGCGAGTCACGGCTAGACGCGAGATCGGGATTATGCCTTCGGAACTTGTAACATAAATCCTCCAGCGCCTTCTCAATGGCATGCTGAAGGCGCAAGGTGGGTGGCGGCTAGGCGAAACGGCTGTTTTCTCACTACCGGAGGATTGCCTTGTACGATTCACAAGCAAAAAGCATCGGAGATCTTCTAAGCAACAATCAGCGGGCGCGGATAATCGTACCCAGATTTCAACGCGGCTGCAGCTGGGAAAAGAAGCATTTCACAGCGTTTTGGAAGAACCTTCGTGCGTTCAAGACCGAAACGGCCAAGAAAGGTGGACCGGAAAAATACTTCTTGGGACCGATCGTGATCAGGGAAGAATCTAAGGGAGCGATCTATTTATTAGATGGGCAGCAGAGGCTCGCCACGACGACAATCCTCTTCGCAGTCATACGTAATGCTGCTAGAGCGTTGAAGACCCAGGCCTCTGCAGACTTTGCTCGTGACGTTCAACGGGAGATGATAGAAAAGCCTGAAGGAGCGTACGCACTCGAACTCGGTGAGCTAGATAAGTTGTATTTTGAACAGACGATCCAGAAGGACCCCTCTGAAGCTCCCATCGCGAAGTTGCGATCACACACGGCCATCGACTCCGCCCGCAAGCTTCTAGAGGAATCTCTTCGTGCCGAAACTGCTGGGCTGGATCCCACTTCGAGTCTCAAGTACCTCAAAGAGCTATTGCAGGTACTTCGTAGCGACCTCATTATGGCCAGCATCCCTGTCAAGTCTGAGCGAGATGCTTTTCAGATATTCGAAACATTGAACGATCGAGGTCTGAGGCTTTCTGTACCAGACTTGCTGCTTAATTACTTAATGAGTGCCTCTTCAACAGACGAGGAACAGAAGCAGATTCGCGGCTTCTGGAACGAGATGGTCAATGAAATGGGCCAGCGAGACATGAATCGTTTCTTGAGGCACCATTGGGTATCCAGATTCGGCGATCTCAAATCGAAGATTCGTTTTCCGCCCTTAAAGCTCAAATCGAAAGTAGCAGGGTTTCAGCGGTCGATTTCGCAAGCAGCTGTGCTGACGAATGCGTTTCATATGTCGCATTGCTCGACGCTTCCGAGGAGTCTTTCAAGGAGACAGCGCGACCACTGAAAGCGCTTGTCCGGCAGCTCAACTTTCAGGTGGCGTTGCCGTTACTACTGTCAACCTACAAATACCTGCCACTTCAAGAATTCGACAAATTGGTTCGCCTGCTCCTCGTTTTCGTGACACGCTATTCCGTGGTTTCGAAACTAGATCCTTCCGGCGCAGAGACAGTGATGTTTGCATTAGCGATACAGGCCCGCAAGAAACTCGCCGAGGTCATCGCCAAGAAAAAGAGCGGTACCGGTGTTGACGCCGTCACTCTCGAAAGCGGAGATGTCAAAGAGACCCTGGTCTTTCTGAAGACGGAACTTCGAAAAGAAGCTCCGACAGATGATGCCGTGAAGCTAGCTAGCGAGGGCTTAGTTCTGGAGAACGATGAGGCAAAGTACCTGCTTGCCCGTTTGGCGGCCTTCCTTCAAACAGACACAAAGGAACTGACCATTGATGAGGCAAACTTGGAGCACATTTTCCCGCAACGCGCTAAAGAGGCCGAATGGGGTGGCAAGGAAAAGCTGCAAGATCTAGAGCCGTACATTTGGCACATTGGTAACCTCACAATTTTGGGTACGCGACTGAACCGAACTGCCGGAAATAACCCCTACTCTGTCAAAAGGCAGCATTATGAGAAAAAGTCAGAGTTGAAGATGGCTCAGGACGTCGCATCCAACTTCAAATCCTGGGGAATCGAAGAGATCAAAGACCGCGCCAAGAAGCAATTGGCACCCGACATCTTAACTGTCTGGGATTTCGATAACCCGTCAAGAGTTTAGATCGCTTCACCGGGACGTGCTGCACTACACATCCCGGTCATTACTACGGGGATTTCGCATTCTGTCGAGCAACGCGCCCAAGATCAAATCTGCTGCGGAGCCCATCCCATAAACCACAGACGCACACCCACCAGACGCGACCAGCCTCCCTCGCAGCAAAGCTCCTCGCCATCCGCACAGGGGTTGACCAATTCGGTCGATTGGACCCTCTTGAGGCTGAAAGGCTCCAACTTCCGACGGCGTTTCAGGGAGTAAATCTTGCAGTTTGCTATCTTCTTTCCATGGGCGTGGTTCAGTGGATTCTGCTTGTTCTTGCAGTGTTCGACCTCGCCGTCGTCGTGATCGTCACAAAATCCACCCATATAGCGTGGCCATGGACGCGGATCATCGGAACGTGTCTTCTTCTGCTTGTGTTTGCGTGGGTGGCGATAGCGAGAATCCAGCTAGGCCGAGCGTTTTCCGTGACACCACAAGCTCGGCAGCTCGTCACGACCGGACTCTACGGACGCATCCGAAATCCGATCTACCTTGCGAGCCCTTTCCTGCTGATAGGACTTTCCCTCGTCGTCGCACGATGGTGGCCGTTGCTGCCATACCACCAGACGCAACCGCTCCCCTCGCGGCAAAGCTCTCATCTCCTCGGCATCCACACGAGGCACCCGCCCCCGGGCCAGTAGTCTTGGTTCAACGCGAAAGCGGATGCCAACCGGCCAACTGTGGAACAGATCAGGGCCGTAGCAGACCTACGCCTCGCGTGCTTCGACCTCAGCATGGCTAGGCACCCCACCCTTGGCCCCCTGCACAGCCCAGCTCTTCCAAAGCGGTCCCGCCGAGAACAGAAAACGCCACAAACCCACCACCGCCGCGGCATTCAGAACCAGAAGTGCTCCCGCCGCCGCCGCATACCGCTGAACCACCGGCAGCCGAAACCGCAACGCCAGCAAAGCCAAGATCAACACCGCCCACTCCGCCCCCGCAACCAGCCTCCAAGTCCCCGAAGTCCACCCCAGCCAACTCGCGCTCAGCAGCATCCCCAAAAAGCAGTAGGGCACCAGGAGCCGCAGCAACTTGTGCGAAACGAGCTGAAACAGAACGCGGTTTCGTAAGCTCAGCGTCCACGGCGCCAGCCTGACCAGCTCGAAGTTGCCGGCCAGCGTCCGGACTTTACGCTGGAACTCGCCCGCCACCTTGCCCGGCCACGCGTCCATCACCACCGCCTCACGGTCGAGCACGCTCCGGTATCCCTGCCGGATGATCGACAGGGGCTGAAACATATCATCGAGCACAATTCCCGGAGGAAACGGCGAAAGCAAGCCCCGGCGCGCCGCATAAAACCCGCCATACACCCCTACCGGCGAATCAAAGGCCGCCTCGCAGTTCCGAATCCACTGCTCGTACCTCCAATAAACTCCACTTACGGCCGTCGCCGCCGCGTCCAGCCCCGAGCTGTCCAGCACCAACTCCCCTGCAACACAACCGACCGCCGGATCCGCGAAACTGCTTATCAGCCGCTCAATCGCTCCCTCTGCCACCCGCGGCCGGATGTCGATAAACAAAACGATCTCGCTCGTCGCCCTCCCGACCCCCACGTTCAACGCCGAAGCCTTGCCGACCCGCTCCGGCAGAACAATCGATCGCAGACGCGATTCCCGCGTCTCGGCCAGCATCTCCGCCGTCCCATCGGTCGATCCATCCGAAACAACGATCACCTCGCGAACATAGGTCTCGGGAAGCGACAAGAGATGTCCGAGCTTGGCCCCGAGCAGGTGCGCTCCGTTATACACCGCCATGACAACGCTGACTGATCGGGGCTCAACCACCCGACGCCAGGGCCGCGGTCGCACCCGCGCCAGCACACCCATTACCGCCGGATACCCCGCATAGGTGTACGCGACGACCCCAAACGAAGCCCAGAACACCCAGCTCACTGGGCCCCGCGACGCCGCAAGATCGTCTTGATGGTCTCAAACATGATCAAGAGATCGAGCCCCAGAGACATGTGCTTAATGTAGTAAAGGTCGTACTCCAGCTTCTCGCGAGTCTGCTCGAGTGTCGCCCCGTAGCCATACCGAACTTGCGCCCATCCCGTCAGCCCCGGCCGAATCATATGCCGCAGGTCGAAGTAGGGAATCTGCTCGGAAAGCCACGGAACAAACTCCGGCCGCTCCGGCCGCGGACCCACAAACCCCATGTCCCCCCGAAGCACATTCCAGAGCTGCGGAATCTCATCGATGCGTGTCTTGCGCATAAACATCCCCACACGGGTCACGCGCGGATCATTTTTGGTGGCCCACTTGGCGCCCGCCACCTCGGCGTCCTGTCGCATCGTCCGAAACTTATAAACGGAGAACGGACGCCCGCCCAGCCCCACCCGCGTCTGCTTGAAAAAGATCGGCCCCGGAGACGAAATCCGCACCATCAGCATCACAAACGGTAAAAACGGCAAAAATAGCAAGAGACCCAAAGCAGCCGCCATCGTCGAAGCTATCCGGCGTGCAATCTGCTGCGACGGCTTCACCCGAAATCCCTCGCTGTAGATAAAGTTGCTCGGACGCAGGCCGTCCAGCTGCAACTTGCCGGAGAGCCGCTCCAGCAGCATCCCCGCCTCCTCGATCACCACGCCGTCGAACCGCAACTTCAGCAACTCCCGAACCGGAAGCGCCCCGCGCCGGTCCTCCATCGCCACAATCACCCGGTCAACCTTCGGTTTGCTTCCACGAAACGAGTCCAGAACATCGCCAAACGCCGCCCGCGATTCTACCCCGGGGGGCAGGGCCGCGTCCCATCCCACCACTTCCATCCCCACATCCGGACGCGATCGCAGCATCCGCAGAATCGTCTGCGCACGCTCCCCCGCCCCCAGGATGTACACCCGTTCCCGAAACACCTCACGCCCGATAATCCACTCGTAGGCGCTCCTCCAAGCCACCAGCGCGGCCGTCAGAAAGGCCAGCCCCAGCAGCAGAACCGAATGCGCAATGTCCACCGCGGGAAACACATACGTGATCGCGGACAAAAGAAACGACAGAAATCCCAGCACCAAAAGCAGCCGAAAATAGATCTCCCACCGCTCCGAGATGCGCTGCGGCTCGTACAGATCGAAGTAGTACGAGCACAGCAGCGTCACAACCGTTAGGCCAAGGATCTTGAGCGCGCCATACTCATAGTTCAGAACCAGAAACGTATCTTGGCCAAGCACCATCGCCGTCGCGAGCAGGAAGGACCCGCTCACGATCAGAGCTTCGCACCCGAGAAGAACAATCGTGCGTGTCGGATAGTAGACCTTAAACAGCCGAATCATCAGGTCGTCCTCTGCGCACTACACTTTCTCTCGGTCATAGCCGTAATACGTGCCCAGCTGCGGCGCCTTCACCACGGCATTCAACACGAATCCGAGCACATTCGATGCTTTCAACTCGCCCTGCGCCCGCTGCGCAGTCGTCAGATCGGTCACGCCGCCGCGCGCTACAAGGAGCACACCATCGCACGCCCGCGCCAGATTGACCGCATCCGAAACCGGCAGGACCGGAGACGAATCGACCACAATCCAGTCAAACATCGGCGACACCGCTTCAATCAGCTCTTCAAATCGATGATTTCCGGACAAATCCGCAGCTTTGTCCCCACCATTTCCACCAGCGATAAAGGTGATCGCAGGAAACCCGGCCTTCCGTATGCCCGACCCGTTCATCAACCCGCCTTGGGACAGGTCAGGACGCTGCATAACCTCCGTTATCGTAGCCTTTCCAGCCAGATACTCTGACAGCCCCGGCTCGGAGTCGCAGCCCAAGATCTGGTGCAGCGTGTACCGGCGCATGTCGCCGTCAATCAGCAAGACCTTGGCATGCTTGTTGCGCGCCAGACTGATCGCCAGATTCGCCGCCACAAAGCTCTTCCCCTCCTGCGGCAAACCGCTGCTGATCAGAATCGACTTCAGCGGCTTCAAATCCCGCATCTCCTGAATCCGCGCCCGCAAGCTGCGAAACTGCTCGACCCCCGGGCCACGCTCCATCAGCGCTGGAAGCTGCCTGAGCGAAGGCGCCCATAACCGCGCCGGAACCGCGCTCAGGTCGACAGCCCCGGCCGCACGTCCATTCACCGCGGCGGCAAATCCGCCCAACGGCATCTCGTTGACGTCCGCCAGCGGCGTAGGGGGCAGCTCTGCAACCGCCGCTCGAGCGTATTTCAGCTCCTGCTTGGGCTCCGCTGTGGCTACAGCCCCGCTGCCCTTCTCAAACTCCGCCTTCTGCAATGCATCATAGATTCGGCTCATCGATCACGCCTCCCAGATGACTCCACGCTCAGCTCAGGCCCAAACTCCGACAGGCTCGGTACCTCCGTCAGACCTCCCGCCGCAGCAGCCGGCGCTCGCGAGGCACTCGCTCCACCCAGGTTCATCGCCGAGTGCGAGATCAGAAATGGCTGTGCATCCAGCTCCAGCTCGCCCGCAACCCCATCCACCACCGCGGCCGAAATCTGCCGGATCTGCTCGACATAGCCCACAATCAAGGCGTGTTCACACAAGAGGTTGATCACGCGCGGAATTCCCCGGCTGTACCGGTGCACAGCGTCCAGAGCAGCCGCGGAAAATAGCGGCGTCGTCGCTCCCGCAATCCGAAGCCGCTCCGCCACATACGCGTGCGTCTGCGCCTCCGTCAGCGCCTGCGTCCGGCACCACAACGACACCCTCTGCCGAAGCTGCCGGACACTCGGGTGTCGCAGCTTCTCATCGAGCTCCGGCTGACCGGACAGCACAATCTGCAAGAGCTTCTCGGACGACGTCTCGAGGTTCGTCAGCAGCCGAATCTCCTCCAGGAGATCCCACGAAAGATTCTGCGCCTCATCGACCACAACGACGCACGTCTCCTCCATCCGGTACCGCTCGATCAGCCACCGGTTCAGCTGCAGCAGCATCCCGGATTTCGTTCGATTGGCCGGCGTGATCCCGAAATCCGTCAGCACAAACTCTAGAAAATCCAGGACATCGAGCCGTGGATTGAAGACAAAGGCCGTCGACACACGACGCCCGTGAAACGATCCCAGAGCCCTCCGCAAGAGGGTCGTCTTGCCCGTTCCCACCTCGCCCGTCAGCACCGTAAAACCCTTTCGGGCCGAAATCCCATACTCCAGGCATGCCAGCGCCTCGCGCGTGTGAGGCATCATGTATAGAAACCGGGGGTCCGGACTCGTCCCAAACGGACTGCTCTGTAATTGATAAAAGCTGTTGTACATAAGGTCACCCACCAACTTTCAGCGGCTTCGCTAAAGCAGCCGCATTCCGTCGCCGGCCGAAGATTCTCGGTCGGCTCTGCGTCTCAGCCGCAAGCGGCTCTTCCATCAACGAGATCACGGCAAGCGTCGGAAGCTTCGTAAACGCCCATATATCCCGTTCACTTCGTAAAGCCGTATCCCTGTACTCAAGCAGACCGGAGATCCCCAAACCCAGCAGCAAGCCTGCTGCCAGACCGCCCATAACATAAACATTGCGACGCGGAAAGGTCGGCGCGTCCGGAAGATTGGGTTCATCCATCACGCGAAACTGCTCGCCCTGCTGTCTCCGCTCGAGGTCCGTCGCCATCTTCGACTGCGTCTTCTTTGCCAAGAGATCGTCGTACGACTTCTGCGCATTCTGGTAGTCACGCGTCATATTCTTGAAGTCTTCTTCGACCTTGGGGCTGGCATGCAGCTTCTCCTGGTATCCCCGCATCTGCCCGGAGATCGCCATCTGGTCCTGCTTCTTCTGCGCGATCGCCTGTTCCTGCGCCCGAAGCTGCGCGCGCAACTGCTGCACGCTCGGCGATTCGGGACGGTTCGACCGTAGAGCCGTGTCGCGCGAAGGCGCCGCTGTCGAGGGCGCCGCCATCTGCCGTCGCAGCTCCGCGATCTGCCGCCGAACCGCGACAACGTCTGGGTAATCCGGCGTGTACCGCGCCGTCAACTCCGCCTCCTGCGCCTGCAACTGCCGCAACTCCATCTGCTGCGCCCCAGGAGCAGCAGACGGCCGATCGCCCGTCTCCACCATGCTCTGATCGTGCACCTGCTGCGCCAGCAGGGCCTGCATATATGTACGGTCCTGCTCCATCCGGCTCAGCGCCTGCGTCGCCGCATCCAGCTGCGCACCCAAGCTCGAAAGCATGTTGGAGTTGGCACCGTCATCCCCAGGCAGCCGGCCCATGTACGTCATCTTGAACTCCGCCAGCTTTGCGTCCTGATCATCCAGGGTGTGCTTGGCCTGATTCAATTGCTGGGTCAGAAAGTCCGTCGTCCCCTCGGCGGACTGCTCCCGCTGATGGAGGTTTTCCGTCACAAACAAAGACGTAATCTCGCCGCACACCAGCTGCGCCGTCTTCGGCTCGGACGCCCGGAAGCTGATATAAAACCCCGGAACACCTCCGTTGCGCGACCCTATGGGCTTGATCCCAATATCCTTGCGCACCAAATCCAGACGGTCGTCCATCGTCTGCTTCTTGTTTCCATACAGGTTGTACTTCTCGATAATCGGCTCCAGCCGCGACCGGCTCATGATCTGCTCGCTCATCGAGGCCAGCCGCGAGCTAAGGTCTTCACTGATAACCGACCGAACGTAATCGTCCGGCACCTTCTGCTGCTCCACCAACACCAGAGTCTGTGAGACATACTGCGGCGGAACCAGATAACTCGCCGCATAAGCGACAATCGGCAACAGCAGCGTCGGGATCGCGACGATCCACCATCGTCGCTTCAACATCGTGCCGTAGTCTTCCATGGTCAAAACGCGGTGGCCTAACATAAAGCTCCTTAGAAAAAACCAAGATGAGTCTGACGTGGAGAGTACGAAATCCCTAACGCAAACGATTGCACGGTGCCGCTCAATGTCGCCTGTGTTGTCAGCGCATTGCTGGAGCTCTGGGTCAGCGCCGTGTAGCTGCCCGTCGCCGAAACCGAACGGGAGATGCGCCGTGATGCCTGCGCGCCTCCATAAAATCCCTTGATCGATCCACTGTTCGCGATCCCAAGTACGGCGACGTTGGCTGGCGTCGGTGCGGTCGCCAAACCCTGCGATCGCGTAAATCCCGCGCTCAACGAGGTAGACCAACTCGGTCCAAAGCTTCGCGAAAGCGACCCTGTCACGCTGTCCGAGATCGATCCCGTCTGCACTCCCGAACCCGCATTGATCCCGCGCGAGTACGAGACCTGCGTGATAAAGATCGGCAGCAGGTAGGTGGCTCCAAGCGACGCTCCCCACGTCAGTCGAGACGGAATCGCAAGTTGATCCGAGCTGTTCACCCACTGTGGTCCGCCCGAGCCGAAGACCCCTAGCGCCCGTGTCACCTGACGCTGACCCCCGGCGCTCACCCCGCGAGTAGCAAAGGAAGACTGCCCCGCCACGTCATAGCGAAATATGCCGTAGCTCGCACCGATGTTGGCCGAGGTTCGCGCGTCAAACTGGTGGCTCATGCCTGCACTGGCGGAGATCTGCGTGTTGTTGATCCCGGTATCGCCAAAAAAGTGCAAAAGTCCGTAAGAGGCGCTCCCGGAGATAAAATCCCGCCCGGATAGCCGCCGTCCCACACTTCCGCTCACGGCGTTGCTCACCCGCGTCGAGTTGGTCGTCAGCACATCCTGCGCAGGTTCACCTCCAATCCCCACCGGCGCCAGCCCAAGATCGCCCGTGCCCGGAATGCCCGAAAGCCCTACCGTCGGCGACTGCGGCAGATAGCTGACCACATCAGTCACACTCAACGTCCAGCTCTTAAGCAAAATGCTCTGCGAGAGCGCCAGGCTTTGGAAGTAGTTGGTCGAGATATTGCTTTCTTCCGGGATCTGAATCCCTCCCGTATACACCAGGCTGAACGGCCCCGTCTCGCTCTTGGTCGAAAACGCCACGTCCCCGGAGACGCTGGCCTGCTTGGACACGCCGCCCCCGTAGTATCCCGTCTGAAACAGCTGCGAGGCGTTCAAGCCGTACTGCAGACCGCCGTTCAACCACGGGATATTCAGACCCATCCCCGTCCTTTGCGACGGAACAGCCGTCGGCGCGGCCTGCCCATCCGCCAGCCGAGAGGCCAAAACCAAGAGCGCAATCAAGGAGAAACATCGCATGGTCGTTCTCATGGCACAACGATCGTGTCCCCGGGGTGCAGGGTCACGCCCTGGCTGTTATCGCCCTTGAGCGCCTTTTTGTAGTCAAACGGGATCTTCTGCTGCGTCGCCCCCATCCCTCGCAATATATAGATACGCTTCTTGTTCGCGTACGGACTTAGGCCCCCCGCCGTCGCGATCGCCTGCAACGGCGACATGCCCGCCAAAAGGCTGATCGGACCAACGTGTCCCACCTCTCCCACCATAAATATGCGCTGGCTTGGGACCGAGTTCACCACAACCGACACAATCGGGTCCTGTACAAGCTTCTTCAATCGATCCGTGATATTCGCCGACAGCTGCATCGGTGTAAGTCCGGCCGCCCTCACATCATTCAACAACACCAAAGAGATCATTCCGTCCGGTCGCACCAGATACGATCCTGAAAGCTGCGGCTCCTTCCAGACAGTAACCTGCAAGCTATCTTCCGGGCCAATCACGTAGGTCTCATTGTTCACGCCCACCATACCGACCATCGACGCTGGTGCACTGCTCTGACCTGCTGCCATTCCGGTCGTCGCGCCTCCAGGGGGTGTGGAGCTAGCCGGCGTCTGCACCCCGTTAGCCGGAGAAGTCGTCGGTGTAGCCTGGGTCGCCGCCGCACCAGCCTGAGGCGCCGGAGCCGCTTGTCCGGAGGGAGCCGAGCTCGTACCGTTCGGCGAATTCGCGCCATTTGCCGGAGTCTGCGTCGAGGTCTGCGCCATCGCCGGCTTTGCTGAGAAACCCGCCGGTCCAAAGACACCGAGAGTCAGGAGCAGCGTCACGCCCAACCACCCAGACCTCTCCCGGGAACGCCCAAAGCTTCGAGAATGCCCAAAACCTTCATCACAATCTCCAGAAGACCAGCCCCAGCAAATCCGGTGCGGAACCCTCTGAGCGAGCCTGTCCCACAACTTGTCTTCAATGCCGTCACTCGCCAGCGTCGTCATGCTTCCCGTTTTCCCTCCCTCATACAGACCCGGAACCCCACCAAAATGTGCGTTCAACTCCCCGTTGCGTTACAAGAACAAGCCTCAGCAAGGTGGAAACACTCCCGGTTAGGTCCCAAGTATAGGCGACAGAGCTCCCAAACACGATCACAAATCATCCCGCGTCGTACAACTAAAGTGCGACGGACGCCGTCATCTCCCGCGAAATTGTCGCGTCCCGGGGGGTATACTCCCAGTGCAAGCGCTCCGTAAACTCCGGATGATGCCAAACGGCGAACTCCGGATACAGGAACCGCAGGCGCGCAAAGAAAGCAGCAGAAGTCCGCGGAGGAAGAGCTTTGGAGCAGAACGCACTAAACATGACCGCTGCTCCCAGCGTTCAGACCGAGCCCTACACCCCGGTGCTCTCGCCCGCACCGCTCCGGTCTTCCCTCCCAAACCCCAATCCAGACCCCAATCCAGACCCCGCCCCGCCCCGACGCTCGTCCGCCCCAACCCCAACCACCTGGGCCGCCCTCGGCCTTATCGCCCTTCTCCTCGTCGCCATCTACTTCCGCATCGCCGTCAAGCTCGTCACCGACTGGTACAACATCCCCGACTTCTCGCACGGCTTCATCGTGCCCTTCTTCTCCCTTTTTCTGCTCTGGGATAAGCGCTCCGCCATCCGCAACACCCCCGTCCGCCCCACCTGGGCAGGCCTCAGCCTCGTTCTCCTCGGCATCCTCTTTGTCATCTTCGGCGTCTTCGGCGCGGAACTCTTCCTGTCCCGCACCTCCTTTGTCCTCCTCCTCGCCGGCATCGTTTGGACCTTCTTCGGCTCCGCCATGCTCCGCGAAGTGCGCTTTCCTCTCGCTGTTCTCCTGCTGGCTATCCCCTTTCCTGCCATCATCTTCAACCAGATCACCTTTCCGCTCCAGCTGCTCGCCTCCGAACTCGCCAGCTTTCTCCTGCCGTTTCTCGGCGTCCCGGTCTACCGCGAAGGCAACGTCATCCAGCTGCCCATCATGCGTCTCGAGGTCGCCGAGGCGTGCAGCGGCATCCGCTCGCTCATGAGCCTCTTCACCCTCGCCGTCTTCTACGGCTACTTCCTCGAAAAAACCACGGCCCGCCGCTGGATCCTCGCCCTCGCCAGCATCCCCATCGCCGTCGCCGCCAACACCGCCCGCATCGTCGGAACCGGCCTCTGCGTGCAATATTGGGACCCGTCCAAAGCCGTCGGTTTCTTTCACGAGTTCTCAGGCTGGGTCATGTTCGTTATCTCTCTCATATGCCTCTACTTCCTCCACCGCCTCATGCAGATCGTCTACCGTACGCGAACAGGGGCGGCATGAAAAGCTCCCGCTACTGGGTCGTCGTTCTCCTCCTCGCCGTCACCGCCCTTCTTCTTCATCGCCGCGGAGACGCCGATCGCGTCCCCAGGAGCGAACCCGTCAGCGCCATGCCCGTCAATATCGGCCCCTGGTCCGGGCAGGACATCCCCATGGACGATGCCGTGCTCGCCGTTCTCGGCAAGGGCGACTTCCTCAATCGCGTCTACACTGACCCCGCCGCCCCCCGCACCCCACCCATCGGTCTCTTTATCGGATACTTCGCCACCCAACGCACCGGCCAAACCATCCACTCCCCCCAGCACTGCCTCCCCGGCGCCGGCTGGACCTTTGAATCCTCCCGCTACACCGACCTCCAAGACGCCAACGGCAAAAACTACCGCGTCGGCGAGTACGTCATCTCCAACGGTGAGTCGCGCCAGTTCGTCCTCTACTGGTACCAGGCCCACGGCCGCAGCATCGCCAACGAGTACATCTCCAAGGCCTACATGATCGCCGATGCCATGCGCCTCAATCGCACCGACGGCGCTCTCGTCCGCGTCATCACCCCCATGGCCCCCAATGAGAGCGTCGACTCCGCCAAAGATCGCGTCCTCCGATTCACCGGCCTCATGGCGCCACAACTCTCCCGCTTTATCCCCGTCTAAAGTCGAGGAATTTGCCTCCTAGATGCAACCAGCCCAGAAAACTTCAGCGACGGGCGCAGCACAAAACGCACCATCAAGCACAATATTTCGTCGGGCCCTAAAGTTTCGGCAGATCGCGCCGATAAGGACAAGAGAACTACCATGAAAATCTCCACATCGACCTCCCGTCTCCAAACCTCCGCCGCCTTCGCTCTCCTTCTCGCCCTAGGCGCAACCACGGGCTGCCATCACGACCCCAACGTCCAGAAACGCAAGTACCTCGAAAGCGGGAAACGATACGCCGCCGAAGGCAAGTACAAGGAAGCTTCCATCCAGTTCTCAAACGCCCTTAAGGTCGATCACAACTTCGCCGACGCCCACTACCAGCTCGCCAACGCCTACCTGAAAATGGGTTCGCCCCTCCCGGCCTACGCCGAACTCAGCCGTACCGTCGCTCTCCAGCCGGACAACGTCCAGGCCCGCATCGATCTCGGAAACATCCTCCTCGCGGGCAAACAACCGGATCGCGCCGCCGAGCAGGCTAATGCCGTCCTCGCCATCAACAGCAACAACGCCGATGCCTACGCCCTTCTCGCCAGCATCGCTGCCTCCAAAGGCAACCGCCCCGAGGCCCTCACGCAAATCCAGCGCGCCCTCTCGATCGACCCGAACCGGTCCTCCTTTCACACCGCCCTCGGCCTCCTGCAGGCCTCCGATCCCGGAAACTCCGGTCCCGCCGAGCAGCAACTCCGCCAAGCCGTCTCACTCGACCCCAAAAACCTCACCGCCCATCTCGTGCTCGCGTCCATGCTCGAGCGCAAGGGAGACCTCTCCGCCGCCCTCGAACAGCAGAAAGCCGCCGTCGCCGCCGACCCCAAAAACCTCATGGCCCGCGCCAGCCTGGCCCAGCTCTACCTCCGGCAAGGCGATAAAGCGAAAGCCGAAGACACGCTCCGCCAGGCCAGCGAAGATCTCGCAGACAACATCCAGGGCGCCCAGCTGCTCGAAAACTACTACCTCCACACCGGTCAGCTCGACCGCGGCGTCGCGGTCTACGCCGACCTGGTCTCCAAACACTCTAAAAACGTTCCCCTCAAGATCGCCTACGCCCGTCTGCTCTTCGCCAACAAGGACTTCGCCAAGGCAAAGTCCGTCGCCGCCGACCTCGAAAAATCCAACAGCACCGATCCCGATGTAGCCGTTCTCGAGAGCCTCGTCCAGATGAACGACGGCAAGCCCAACGAAGCTTTCGATACCCTCCAAAAGGCAGAAAAGAACAACCCGGAAAATCTCCAGGTCAAACTTCTGCTCGGCCGCGCCGCCCTCGCCAAAGGCGATCTCAACACCGCCCAGCAGAGCTTCACCGACGCCTCCAAACTGAATCCCTCCAGCATGGAAGCCGACGAAGGACTCGCCCAGGTAGCCCTCACCCGCCGCGACGTCAATCTCCTCACCCACGCCTCCGAACTCGCCATCGCCAACCATCCCGAAAATCCTTACGGCTATCTCTGGCGTGGCATGGCCGAAGGCTCGCAACAACAGTTCGACCGCGCCGACGCCGACTTCAAACAGGCCCTCAAAATCGATCCCAGGAACTGGCAGGCCGACATGGAGCTCGGTCAGCTCAAACTCTCCCAGAAGAAGCCCGCCGAAGCCCGCGCCCTGCTCGAACAGGCCCTCGCCATTAATCCATCCTCCGCCCGCACCGTCGCCATCCTCGTCTCGATGGATCTGGCCGACAAGCAGCCACAAAAAGCCCTCGCCCGCGTCGAAGCGCAGGTCGCCAAAGTCCCCAACAACGCGGACCTCCAGACCGAGCTCTCCATCCTCCAGATGCAGGCTGGCAACACCGACGCCGCCATCGCCTCCGCCACAAAAGCCATGCAGATCAATCCATCCGACGGCGGCGCCGTCATGGCCTACACCCGCGCCGAGATCGCGCACGGCGACCCCGGCAAAGCCATCGACTCCTGGCAGAATTGGCTCAAGTCGCACCCGGGCGACGCCCAGGCAAACGCCATCCTCGGCACCCTCGAGCAGGCGCGCGGCGACAAGGACGCCGCCCAGAACTACTACAAGGCCGCACTCAAAATCCAGCCCGATCAGCCCATCGCCGCCAACAATCTCGCGTACCTCATGATCAGCAGCAACAGCAATCTCGACGTCGCTCTGTCGCTCGCCCAAACCGCCCACCGCAGCATGCCCAACAATCCCAGCACCACCGATACGCTCGCCTGGGCCTACTACGCCAAGGGCGTCTACGGCTCCGCTCGCGATCTCCTCGAAGACGCCGTCAAAACCGCTCCCGAAGATGCCTCCATCCAATACCACCTCGGCATGACCTACAGCAAACTCGCCGACAACTCCGACGCCATCATCCATCTCAAAAAAGCCGCCACGCTCGCACCCGAGTCGCCCAGCGGCAAGGACGCACAGAAAGCCCTCCAGAGCCTCAGTTAAGACAAATTGCCTGCTGTGGGGTCTAGGAGCCACCGACCGCGCGCCGTTTTCTCCCCAGAAAACGGCGCTGCAACAAACACTCCGGCTCCACAGCAACAGGTACTTCTCCCCTAATCCCTCGCACCAGCCAAAAACTCCGGAGCGGATCCCCATCCGAACCTCAAAAACCGCGTGAACAGTAAAACCATCGCCCGCAACACAGTCTGGTACGGCCTCGAAAACGCCATCAGCGTCATCGCGTCGCTCGTCACCTCCATCGCCGTCGCACGCACGCTCGGGCCCTCCCGCATGGGCTACATCGTCTACGTCAGCTGGATCGTCACCATGACCAGCAGCCTCGGCAGCGTCGGCCTCCCCGCCACCACCCGCAAGTACATGGCCGAGTTCCTCGGTGCCGGCGACCACGCGACCGCACGCTACATCTATCTCCGCACACTCGTCGTCCAGATCACCGTCGCGACCCTCGCCACCCTCGCCGCCGTCCTCTGGGTCCTCCATGAATCCCCCGCCGACTACCGCGTCGCCGCCCTCCTGCTCGTCCTCAGCATCTGGCCCGCGATGGTCAACTTCATCTCCGCCCAGGCCAACGTCGCGGCCGAACGCCTCGACGCCAATCTCCCCGCCTCCGTCGCCTCCACCGTCACCTTCTTCGTCATGACCGGCCTCGCCATCGTGCTCCACTGGGGCGTCATCGGCATCACCGCGGCCATGCTCGGTATGCGCCTCGTCGATTTCGCTGTTCGCATCGTCCCCACCTTCCGCCGCCTCTGGTCCCAAGTCCCTTCCAGCCCGTCCCCCACCTCCCCCTCCAGCCCGCCCCCGAACCCGCCCCCCGACCTCTCCCCCCGCATGCTCCGCTTCGCCTTCCAAAGCCTCACCGGCATGCTCCTCACCCTTATCGTCTGGGACCGCTCCGAGATCTTCCTCCTCAAACACCTCTCCCCCGACATCCGCCAGCTCGCCTTCTACTCCGTCGCCCTCGGCGTCGCAGAGCGCCTACTCGTCTTCCCCGCGGTCTTCGGCTCAGCCATCGGCGCCAGCATCTTCGCCCAGTACGGCCGCGACCGCTCCAAGCTCCCCGCCATGACCGCCGCCTCGGTCCGCTATCTCGCGCTCAGCTCCATCCCCGTCCACCTCATCGCCACGCCCTTTGTCGCCACCGCGCTCGTCGTCGTCTACGGAAAGCAGTACGCCGGCGCTATCCTGGTCGCCACCTTCGCTCCCATCCTCTGCCTTCCCAAGGCCTTCCTCGGCCCCATCCAGAACCTCTTCGAGAGCAACGACGCCCAGAAGTTCTTCATCATCACCACCGTCTTCGCCTCCTTCGTCGACATCGGCGTCGCCTGGCTCCTCATCCCGTCCCTGGGCGCTCTCGGCGCCTGCATCGGAAGCGGCGCCGCCCAGACCGTCGCCGTCGGCCTCATGTGGCTCATCGGCATCCGCCGCTACCAGATCCCCCTCCCCTGGCGCTTCATCGCCAAGGTCACGCTCCTCAGCCTCGCCACCGCAGCTCTCGCCTACCTAGTCGTCCACCGGCTGCCCACGGTCGTCGGCCTCCTCCTCGGAATGCTCGTCGCCGCCATCGCCTTCTTTTGCCTCGCCTACATCTTCCGCCTGCTCGAGCCCGAAGATCTCGCCCGCGTCGCCAACATCTCCACCATGCTCCCCAGATCGATCGCCCGTCCCGTCAATCAGGCCTTCGGCCTCTTCCAACGTCGCCTCGAGCCCCGTTCCACACCCGTCTAAAGCAGTTCTCCCGTTCCGTGAGCCGGACAGAGTGTGTGAGCCGGATAAAGTGCTGGGCGTGCCGTTTTCGTTAGGGAAAGACCTGTACCTTTGCTCCTCTCCTACACGTGAACCGCTCCAATCCCTCGCCTCCGCGAACGCCTGTCCGCACTCGCGCAGGCTAAAGCAACGGAGGTATTGGCATAGAGGGCATCTGCTCTTTGTTGTCATTCCCGAAGGGAATCTGCTTTTGCCGATGCCGTCGCTTGTTTCACCGCCGTCATCCTGAGCGAAAGCGAAGGACCCCTGTAGTTTCCCTTGCTCTCGCCATTGTTCTTTTGTTGTCATTCCCAAAGGGAATCTGCTGTTGCCCTTGCCCTTCCACCCTAATCCCGCGCTTTCCGCCGATGCCGGTCCGCACTCGCGCGGGCTATGGCCCAAAAAGAGAAAGTCCGGAGACAGCAGCCGGATCTCCTCGATCCAGCCTGCCTCCGGACTTTCCTCCATACGTATGGAGCCCTTCAACACGACCCGCTTAGTGGCAGATAGAGAAACGCGTCAAAGTCTTCTTCGCTGTCCCCCCCGTCAGCATTGCGGTTGCCGTCTGCGCAGCCGTATCGGTCGCGCCCACATTCAAAGTGGCCGCTCGCGGCACCGCATACCCGAGGCTCGGCAGATACGCGAACCGCGCCGGCATCTCGCAAGCCGCCATCGGCATAGCCGCCTGGTTCAGCACCGGACTGTTCAGTATCCACGTGTTCCTGTCGAAAGGCATCGCCGCCGTCGTCAATACATGCGCCGCGTCAAAGCCCGTAAGGTGCAGGGAAAGCTGTGACGCATTCTGGTACGCATTTGAGTTCGGATTGTTGTTCCACCCGTCCCCAATCGCTCCCGTCATCGCATTCGCACCCCAATTCGCGTTCAGGAGATTGTTTCCCCCGTTCCCGATAAACGCGTCGTAGTTGTTCCACTGGAAGTACGGCCGCGTTGGGTCATCCATCCAGATCACATTGTTGAACGCCTGCACCGTCGGGTACTCCGTCTGTGGCATGTACGCCCCGCCGCCCGCGCTTCCATCAAACAGCTGCCACTTCTGCCCCGAACAGACCGGGCACAACAGCTCATAAAACGTATTGTTGTACCAGTAAAGATTTCCCTTGCGCGCCGGCTCATCGCCCGAATGGTCATACGCAAAGTGAATCGGCGTACCGGCCGAGCTGTTCAAGTAAATATTCCCGTACACAAAGTGCGAGTTCCACGCCTCCTGCGCCGCCGCCAACAGGTCCGCCGAGTACCGGTTCCCAATCGGGTTCCCATACGCCCAGACAAAGCTGCCGAACGACATAAACTGCGTGGCATCTTCCACATCCACCAAGTCCATATCGCGTGCCACACCGTCGCCGAAGTAGTTGTACCGGATCACGTCCAACAAGCCCCGCGACTTCAGGTTTACCCCCGCGGCGCCGCTGGTGTACTTGTCCATCCGGTTGAACTGCACCACTTCGCCCCATGCTTGGAGATACATCTGGTGCTCCAGAAACGATCCAGGCTGTCCGCTTCCGTGGATATAGTTGCCCTCCCACAAGATGTTCAGGCTGGATCCACCCCAATCGCTGTTCGCGTTGAACAAGCTAAACGCGCCATTGCCGCAGGTATCCATCTCATTGCCCGCAACCGCGATGTTGTGCCCCTCGCTCACACGAACGCACGCCGATCCCTCACCCCACGTCTGCGCCGATCCGTCATGAGCGGTGAACGGAACGCCCAGCTTCGCATTGCGAAAATGAATTCCCTCGATCGCCGTGTACTCCGCACCGTTGAAGTACGGATACACCGTCCACACCGAGCTCGTATGCAGCGTAATCAAACCATATCCACCCGCGTACGGGCTGG
Source organism: Acidobacteriaceae bacterium (assembly GCA_965277145.1). Taxonomy (GTDB): domain Bacteria; phylum Acidobacteriota; class Terriglobia; order Terriglobales; family Acidobacteriaceae; genus Edaphobacter. Next base: position 2,465,186 of record OZ255717.1, on the reverse strand, counting down.
AATCCGATCGACCCGTCGCATTCGTTCCGTCAATCACCGGAAGATTGCCCGCCGCGTCCGGAACACCGCACACCCGAATCGGCTGCGCCGCCGTCCCTTTCTGAAACATCTGCACATACTCGTGAAACTCCGTCGGATGCTGGCCCGTGGTGTCTTCGTTATGCACCCGCACCGTCGATCCCGCGCTCATGGTCGGGAACGGAACATCCTGCAAACGGTGAAACGCTTGCGAAGGCCCAACCTCATACACACTGCCCAGCATCGTCGGATCCACCGTGCAATCGATCGGCTCCGTCTGGCTGCGCGTCACCTTGTACGGCATCTGATGCCCCGTCACATACATCGTCGCGGACCCGCTCTGCCGTCCATCCGCCACGCTCGTCGCGGTCAACACATACCGCCCCGGAACCGTCGCCGTAAACACCGTGTCGCGCAACGTATTGTCGCCTAACTGCCCATCTCCGCCCGCCGGCGCCGACGTAATCGCCCACCGAACCAGCTGGTCCGTGCTCCCCGTCACCAGGCTCTGCACATCCGCCGGCTGGTTCGCATACAGTGTCCGATAAAACGGCACCACCGCAACCTGTACAGCCGGGTTGCACACATTGAACGTGATCGCCGACGTCTTGCTCGGGTCATCGATCGAGGTCGCCTGCAACGCAAACTGCGTCGCCGACGTCACCGCATATCCACCCGCCGTCTGCGTAAACGAGCACGAACTCCCGTTGCTCGGAGCCGTCACATCGATCCACGATCCAGCGTTCGATGAAATCGTCGCAGACCCCGAAACCACGCTCCATTGCACGCGATTGGTCGAGCCGTTCGTCACCGTCGCAAACACCCGACGCGTCGCGCCCGGAAGTACGTTGAACCCGAACGGAGGCTGGCCGACAGAGATCCCGACCGACGATCCCGAGACCGCCGCCACAGCATTTGTCTGTGTACCGGGAGAAAAAGGACTAAGAAAAAGCACAGAAAGCAGAAGCGCAGAAACGTTCAAAACTATCTCCTTTAGGCGTGACGCGTAAGGGAGAGTCTGCTCCGGAATCCCTGTGCACCATCGGTAAGTCGATCTTCCTCACGGAAGCATCTTCAGTTCTGAAAGCGAGTCTATCGCAGCAAAAATTACGTCCTGGGCCGACAAAATGACCCAGCGTCCACTTCCGCTCTGACTCAAACAAAACCAAGACGCTCCCGTAACAAAAAACCTATACCAACGATGCCGACGGTCTCCGTTCAGGCTCTCCTCCGAAAACAGAGCCTAAACACCGCAATCGGGGATCTGAATCGCTCGTTCGTCCGGCCATATCGCTCAAAAGTCCACAGCTCGCCACCCGCAAGTGTTAGGCCCATGCCTGAACTTTCGCGGTTCCACCCGGAAACCTCCGAATCGCACGTCAGAAACGCCAATACCCCGTAAATTCTTCCCAATTCCGCCCGCCGCACCTTGCCTATCGGCGAATCTCGCTTTACTCTCTCTCTGGTGCATCCCCTCATCCAACCACCCAGCCTTTGATCTCCACCCTCATCCTCACCCGCAACGAAGCTCGCGACCTCCCGGACTGCCTTCGCTCCGTCAGCTGGTGCGACGACATCCACGTCTTCGACTCCCATTCCACCGACCGCACCGTCGAAATCGCCCAGGCCGCCGGAGCCACCGTCACCCAACGCACCTTTGACGACTACGCCCAGCACCGCAACGCCGCCCTCAACACCCTCCGCTTCCGCCACCCCTGGGTCTTCCTCCTCGACGCCGACGAGCGCCCCACACCCGAGCTCTCCGCCGAAATGCAACGCGCCGTCCTCACCTGCCCGCCCAGCACCGCCGCCTTTCAGCTCCGCCGCCGAGACTTCCTCTTCGGCGCCTGGCTCCAACACGCCCAGATCTCCCCCTTCTACATCCGCCTCGTCCGCCCCGATCGCGCCCACTACACCCGCGCCATCAACGAGGTCCTCGAGATCAGCGGCCCCGTCTCCCACCTGCACCACCCGCTCGACCACTTCCCCTTCTCCAAAGGCATCAGCCATTGGGTAGAGAAACACAACCTCTACTCCACCATGGAAGCCGACCTCATCAACCTCCGCCAAGGCCTCCAGAACCCGTCGCTGCGCACCGCCCTCACCAGCCCGGACTTCCACCAGCGCCGCCTCCACCAGAAAGCCCTCTTCTACAAACTCCCCGCCCGCCCCGTCTTCAAATGGCTCTACATGCTCCTCATCCGCGGCGCCATCCTCGACGGCGCCGCCGGCCTCGCCTACAGCACCCTGCAGGCCTTCTACGAGTACCTCATCGTCCTCAAAACCCGCGAACGCAGACGCGGCGGAGCCTAGCTCCCACCCACCGCTTGAGAGACACGCACCTAAAAATGAGTAAAAGAGAAAGATGGTGCACCCAAGCTCCGCCAATTTGAACTCTTTGGCTCTTGTCCTTCGAGACGCTACGCCGGTTTATGAGGAATGTGCCTCTGTTTTCAATGGCTTAGGGCAGAGCCCCAATGCCGATGCAAGTCACCTTGCCTCATCTTCGCCGCAGGGACCAAATCACCGACAGACGGGCCACAGCGCGGATTCCTTACACCCTACCCCTTTAAAACCCTACGCTCCTCAGCCAAAGCACCTTGCGAAGAGAGCTTTCATCTCTGGGTGTGAAGGCATGACGAGCGTTACACAGGATGAGGCGCAGGTGTACAGCGTACGCGCATCATGTACTCGCGATTCGTATCTTACGGTGTTGGTGCCTAGCACAGGAGAAGTATGTACATGGGTTAACCTAGCGCGATACGATTCGACCATGAATCTCTCGTCCTTTCTCTGGTCGGTTGCAGACCTCCTGCGTGGCAAGTATAGGCCGCACGAGTATGGACGGGTGATCCTGCCGTTTACGGTGCTGCGGCGTATGGATTGCGTCCTGGAGCCGACAAAGCAGGCTGTGCTGGACGAGTTGGAGAAGCATCACGGCTCGGGGTACAACCCGGAGCACTTTCTGCGACGGGCGTCCAAGGCCAGTTTCTACAACACTTTGAAGATGGACCTAAAGTCGATTGCGGGCGATCCATCGAACGCGGTGGGCAATCTGCTCGGCTACCTCCATGCGTTCTCGGCAGACGTGGCGGACATCTTTGAACGGTTTGAGCTGCCCGCGCAGATCGACCGGCTCCAAAAGGCCGACCTGCTGTACCTGATCGTCGAGAAGTTCGCGTCCGTGGACCTCCATCCGAGCAAAGTGTCGAACACAGACATGGGGACGGTCTTTGAAGAGCTGATCCGCAAGTTTGCTGAACTCTCGAACGAAACCGCCGGAGAGCACTTCACACCGCGCGACGTGATCCGGCTCATGGCGGAGCTTCTGTTCATCGAGGACAACGACGCTCTGTCAAAGCCGGATGTGGTGCGTACCGTGTACGATCCCACAGCCGGGACGGGCGGCATGCTTTCGGTGGCGGGCGAGTACCTGGAAAGCATGGGCGCTCGCGTCGTGATGGTGGGCCAAGAGCTGAACGACGAGTCCTACGCCATCTGCAAGGCGGATATGCTCATCAAGGGGCAGGACGTGCGTAAGATCGCGCCGGGGGACACGCTGGCGAATGACGGCCACGCCGGAGAGACGTTTGACTACATGCTGTCCAATCCGCCGTTCGGCGTGGAGTGGAAGCAATCGGAGAAGGCGGTGCGCAGGGAGTACGAGCAGCAGGGATACAACGGGCGTTTCGGTCCGGGGCTGCCGCGCATCTCGGACGGATCGCTGCTGTTTATGCTGCACCTGGTAAAGAAGATGCGGCCGGTAAGGGACGGCGGAGCGCGGTTCATCATCGTCCAGAACGGATCGCCGCTGTTTACCGGCGGCGCGGGTTCGGGCGAGAGCGAGATTCGGCGCTATCTGCTGGAGAACGATCTGGTGGAGGCAATCGTGGCGCTGCCGACAGAGATGTTCTACAACACGGGCATCGCGACGTATCTCTGGATCGTGACGAACCACAAGACGCCCGAGCGCAAGGGCAAGCTGCAGCTGATCGACGGGTCGAGCTGCTACAGCAAGATGCGCAAGAGCCTGGGGTCGAAGCGGCGCGAGATCGGCGAAGAGCATGTCCGCGAGATCACGCGGATGTTCGGCGAGTTCGAGGAGGTGCGCCGACCGAACCCTGCCGGCGTTTCGGGAAAGGCAAAGGGGCCGGATGTGCCTGTCTCGCTCATCTTCCCGAACGAGGCGTTTGGCTATCGGACGATCACGGTGGAGCGTCCGCTGCGCGACGAGCAAGGCAAGGCGGTGGTGGGCACGAAGGGCAAGATGAAGGGCAAGCCGATGCCCAACCCGGAGCTGCGCGACACGGAGAACGTGCCGCTGGGCGAGGACGTGGAGACGTACTTCCGGCGCGAGGTGCTGCCGCATGCGCCGGACGCGTGGATCGACCACGAGAAGACCAGGGTAGGGTATGAGATTCCGTTCAACCGGCAGTTCTACGTCTTTCAGCCGCCGCGTGAGCTGGCGGAGATTGATGCGGACCTGAAGGTGGTGACGGCAAACATCCAGCGCATGCTCGCGGAGCTGAGCGCATGAGCTTTCCGAGGTATCCAAGGTATAAGGACAGTGGGGTGGAGTGGTTGGGCGAGGTGCCGGAGGGATGGGACGTCGCGAGGTTCCGCCACACATTTTCTGAAAGCTCAGAGAAGATTGAGCAGACTGTCGTGGGACCAATGCTGTCGGTGTCCGGTTACCGGGGGATAGAGGTTAAGGTGTATGAGGAAGAGAGCCAGAGACGTCTCGAAGAAGACGTGGTTGGCTACCGAGTTGTGCGGGTTGGCCAATTGGTGGTTAATACCATGTGGCTCAATTACGCCGGACTCGGTGTTTCCGCGGTAGAAGGCCATGTAAGTCCGGCATATCGCGCTTACTGGATCGACGAGTCGCTGAACAAACGATTCATCCATCATCTGATGCGCTCGGAGTTCTATGTCCGAGGGTACACAAAGTTCCTAACGGGGGTCAGACCCAACTCTTTGCAGATGAGCCGCGAAGACCTCATGGTGTTCCCAATCATTCTGCCGCCGCGCTCAGAACAGGATGGCATAGCGTTTTTCCTCGATCAAGAGACGGCGAAGATTGATGCGCTGATTGAGGAGCAGCGGCGGCTGATCGAGTTGCTGAAGGAGAAGCGTCAGGCGATCATCTCGCACGCTGTCACTAAAGGACTCACCTCTGATATCGCGATGCGGCACTCCGGGGTGCGGTGGATCGGCGATGTTCCAGCTCAGTGGTCTGTTGAGCCGGTTGCAAACCGCTACTCCGTACAGCTCGGCAAGATGCTCGATCTGAAAGCGATAACCGGAGAACATCTTCGCCCATATCTTAGGGTATTCGACGTGCAGTGGGGGATAATCAGCATCATTGACCTTCCCGCCATGGATTTTGATGAGACCGCACGGGCGAAGTTCGCGCTTCGCAAAGGAGACCTACTTGTCAATGAGGGAGGCAGTTATCCGGGACGCGCCGCGATCTGGAATGAGGAGATCGAGTGCTACTACCAGAAAGCATTACATCGGGTCCGGTCACTCTCCCCAGCGCAAGATAACCCTGAATACCTTTACTACGTTCTGTTCTGGGCGGCAAACTACGGCATCTTTGCAGCAGCCGGGAACGAAGCGACGATCGAACACCTTCCAGCCGAGAAGCTCCGTCGTTATCGATTCGCGTTTCCTCCCATTAAAGAACAGAACAACATTGTCAAACGCCTGAGAGCCGCCGATCGAGAGCTTACAAAGCTGGTTAGCAATTGCGAAACCGCGATCTTCCTCCTTCAAGAGCGCCGCTCCGCCCTCATCTCCGCCGCCGTGACCGGCAAGATCGACGTTCGCAACCACGCTCCGCAACCAACCGCAGCAGCCGCCGAGGAGATGTATGAGCCTGCATAGGGAGATTCACTTCGAGGACGAGATCTGCGAGGAGATGGCCGGGCGCGGATGGCTGTTTGAGCCGGGAGTTTCGGCGCGGTATGACCGCAGGCGGGCGCTCTTCCCGGAAGATGTGCTGGCATGGGTCCAGACGACCCAGCCTGCGGCGTGGCAGGCGCTCGAGAAGGCCTTCGGCGGCAAGGCGCTGGACGTGCTGCTGGATCGGTTGCGGGACCAGCTAAACGTACGCGGTACGCTCGATGTGCTGCGGCACGGCGTCGATCTGCACCCGGTACGCGGCACGCTCGCGTTGGCGCAGTTCAAGCCGGCAAGCGGGATGAATCCGGCGTTGGCGGCGAAGTACCGAGCCAACTGCCTGCGCGTGGTGCGGCAGGTGCGCTACTCCGAGAGCAACGAGAACTGCCTGGACCTCGTGCTGTTTCTGAACGGCATTCCGGTAGCGACGGCGGAGCTGAAGAGCGACTTCACGCAGAGCGTGGAGGATGCGGTCGAGCAGTACCGCACGGTCCGGGACCCCGCGCCCAAGGGGCAGGTGCCTGAGACGCTGCTGAGCTTCCCGCAGGGCGCGATGGTGCACTTTGCCGTGTCCAACAGTGAAGTACGGATGACCACGAAGCTGGCGGGCCTCACGACGCGGTTTCTGCCGTTCAACAAGGGCAATGGGGGAGCGGCGGGCAATCCTTCGGCGGCGGACGGGCACGGGACAGCGTATCTATGGGAGGAGGTCTGGGAGCGCGACAGCTTCCTCGACGTTCTGGGCCGGTACATGGTGGGAACCAAGGACAAAAAGGGCAAGCTGACGGGCTACCTGTTTCCGCGTTACCACCAGTTAGAGGTGACGCGAAAGCTGCTGCAAGCCGTAGCGAAAGAGGGCGCGGGCGAGAAGTACCTGATCCAGCACTCTGCCGGATCTGGCAAGACGAATTCGATTGCCTGGACGGCGCACTTGCTGAGCGAGTTGCACGACGCGAAGGACTGCAAGGTGTTCGATTCGGTGCTGGTGGTGAGCGACCGGAGGGTGATCGACGGTCAGCTGCAGGATGCCGTGTTCGACCTGCAGCGCACCAACGGCGTCGTGACGACGATCAGGAACGAAGGCGCGGGCAGCAAGAGCGGACAGCTTGCCGATGCGCTGAGCGGTGATAAGAAGATCATCGTTTGCACAATCCAGACGTTTCCCGCGCTGCACCAGAAAATGAAGGATGAGGTGCAGAAGAAGGGCAAGCGGTTTGCCGTGATCGCAGACGAGGCGCACAGCTCGCAGACAGGCGAGGCAGCAAAGAAGCTGAAGCAGGTCTTGAGCGCGGACGAAGCGGCGGCTGTCGCGGATGGCGGCGAGGTGAGCGGCGAAGATGTGATGGTGAGCGAGGTGAACGCCGGGAACGGCGGGATTACCTACATCGCGTTCACGGCGACGCCGAAGGCGAAGACGATGGAGCTGTTTGGGCGCAGGCCAAAGCCGGAGCAAGCAGCCGGGCCGGGCAACACGCCGGGGCCGTTTAGTGTCTACAGCATGCGGCAGGCCATCGAGGAGGGATTCATTCTCGACGTGCTGCAGAACTACACCACATACAAGCTGGCGTTCCGATTGCAAAACGGCGACGGCAAGGAGATGGACGAGTCGGAGGTGGAACGCTCGGCGGCCATGAAGGGCATCTTCCGCTGGGTCCGGTTGCACTCATACAACATCTCGCAAAAGGTGCAGGTAGTGGTGGAACACTACCGGAAGAGTGTGCAGCCGCTGCTGAGTGGGCATGCGAAGGCGATGGTAGTGGTGGGAAGTCGCCTGGAGGCCGTTCGTTGGCAGCTCGCGATGCAGAAGTACATCCGGGCGCAGAAGTATGACCTAGCGGCGCTGGTGGCGTTTTCAGGCGAAGTCACGGATGAGGAGTCGGGCGAGGAGGACTTCTCCGAGACGAGCGCCGTGATGAACCCAAGCCTGCGTGGGCGGGACATCCGCGATGCGTTCGATACAGACAAGTTCCAGATTCTGCTGGTGGCAAACAAGTTCCAGACGGGTTTCGATCAGCCACTGCTTTGCGGGATGTATGTGGACCGACGGCTGGACGGTATACAGGCTGTGCAGACGCTTTCCCGGCTGAACCGCTCGTACTCGGGTGCTTACGGCCTGAAGGACACGACCTTTGTGCTCGACTTCGTGAACGACGGCGACGAGATTCTAAAGGCTTTCCAGACGTACTACACGACCGCGACGCTAGAGGATGTAACTAATCCGAACCTGGTGTACAACATTCGCGCCAAGCTGGATGCGAGCGGTTTTTACGATGAGTCGGAAGTCGAGCGAGTGGTGGCAGCGGAGTCGTGGTCGCAAGGCAAACGGCAGTCCGAGCTGGCAGCAGCGATTGCCCCCGTGGCGGACAGACTGGTGCGGCGGTACAAGGCTGCACGGGATCGCAGGAAATTCGCAGAGGCGCGGGGAGACCAGAGCGCGGCACAGGACGCGAAGGAGGAGATGGAGGCGCTGGAGTTGTTCAAGCGCGACATGGTGAGCTTCGGTCGTGCATACACGTTCTTGTCGCAAATCTTCAATTATGAAAGTACGGCCCTGGAGGCTCGCGGGATCTTCTACAAGCGGCTGCTGCCACTGCTGGAATTTCAACGTGAACGCGACGGTGTGGACCTGTCAAAGATCGAATTCACACACCACTCGCTGCGCAATCTTGGGAAACGAAAGCTACAGCTTGGCGCAGATGAGTCGCCCATGCTGCAGCCGATGACGGAAGCAGGATCAGGAAGCGTACAGGAGAAAGAGAAGGTCCTATTGTCGGAGATACTCGCTAAAGTGAACGATCTCTTTGGAGGTGACACTACGGACGGCGACAAGCTCGTGTACGTCAACAACGTCGTGAAGGGTAAGCTGTTGGAGTCCGAGCTGCTGATGCGGCAGGCCAGCAGCAATACGAAGGACCGGTTTGCGCAATCTCCAGACCTGGAAAGGATGCTGATCGACGCCATGTTGGACGCACGGGCTGCAAACCAGTCCCTAAGCGATCAGGGTCTCGGCTCAGAGCGCGTCCGATCGGGAATGATAGATACTCTGCTTGGACCGGGAAGGCTTTATGAAGCTCTCCGAGCTGCTACAGGAGTACCGGTCGGATAGTTCATCGGATTAGCCCACAGTTCCAAGTATCTTTGAGACGTACGCGTACGCGCGACGCCAAGGACAACTGTGATCCTTAAGTCACGCCAAGAAGATCATCTGGGGGGAACAGCCGGTCGATACGATGACTGGCGTACCTTCCAGGCTCTGACCAGGCCTACTCCGCCCTTCTTCGCATCATGCTCAAATACGTACAGAATTTCACCATACGGTTAGTTCAGCTTCTGTGTATGTGTAACATTCTCCATGTATCGGCCGATGTTCCCCAGCCCAAGAAGTATGCTCAGAAGCCTACCTAGAAGCCAGTGCAGAAGTAGGTGTAGATCGTCTTTAGACTCTCTTTAGCACCTGATGTGAGAAAGTAACGCCGTGAACCCGTATTCGTAGTTGAACTTGTGCGGTATGTGCACGTTCACCTTCACTTCAATGGAAGTCGTGGGACCGAACGTCCAGGGACTCAGTAGGCAGCAACTCCAGCTCCTCCGCTTTCACATGCACCACGCTGTCACTGTTTTGCAACTTGCCATAGACCTTGAGGAACTTGCCCCGCGTAACTAGGACGCGTTCGCGTTCGTAGAGTTCAGGATGAATGATGACGTTGCTAATGCCGGTTTCATCTTCCATCGACAGGAAGATGAACCCTAGAGCTGTGCCGGGGCGTTGGCGGGCGATCACCGCTCCTGCTGCGTAGACGTACTTGCCGTCTGGCAACTGTTGCAACTCGCGTGCCGAGCAGACACCCGTGCGTCGCAGGTCGGAGCGACGGTAAGCCATCGGGTGCGGGCCGGTGGTGAGGCCGGTTCCGGCGTAATCGGCGCTTAGACGCTCTTCCGTTTGCATCTTTCGCAGTGGCAAATGCTTGGAGTGTGGGACGGCTTCGATGTCTCGCAGCAAAGGTCCGGCTGGGCGGGCGACTTGCTCGATCTGCCAAATGGCATCGCGCCGGTGCTCAACCGTGCTGAGTCGGTTGAGTGCGCCGATACGGGCAAGCTGGGCGAGATCGCTCCGATTGAGACAGGGAACGCGCCGAGCAAGATCATCGACATTGCGGAACGGACCATCTGCGGTGCACGAGACGACGATCTGGGCTGCTGTACTTGCCTTGAGAGTGCGCGTGTAGTTGAGTCCGAGACGAAGCGACAGGGAACCGTCGGGCTCGTGCTCCACAGCGCAGAGTGTGCCGGAGACTTGCACGTCGACCGGCTTCACTCGCAAGCCGTGACGCTGGGCATCCTTGACGATTACGGCAGGCGTGTAGAAGCCCATCGGCTGATTGTTCATCATCGCGCAGGTAAACGCGGCAAGGTGCTTTACTTTGAAGTACGCCGATGCATACGCGATCAGCGCGAACGAGGCGGCGTGGCTTTCGGGGAAGCCGTAGAGCGCGAAGGACTGAATGCTCTGGACGATCGTCTCCTGTGTCTGGGGGGCAATGTTGTTCGCGTCCATGCCTGCCCGGAGCTTCACCATAAGCTCTTCCATGCGTTTCCAAGAGCGCCGCATGCCAACCGCTTTACGCAGCTCTTCGGCTTCCGCACCGGTGAAATTGCCGACCACCATCGCCATCTTGATGAGCTGTTCCTGAAAGAGTGGGACACCCAAGGTACGCTTCAGCACGGGCTCAAGGGACGGTACGGGGTACGTGACCGCCTCCTTCTTTTGTCGGCGACGCATGTACGGGTGCATCATCTTACCGACAATGGGACCGGGCCGGATGATGGCCACCTGCACCGTAAGGTCGTAAAACTTGCGTGGCGCGTTGCGGGGGATAGACGCCATCTGTGCGCGGCTTTCCACTTGAAACATACCGACCGTGTCCGCTCGGCAGAGAGTGTCGTACACTTCAGGATCGTCCTGCGGAAGCTGTGCGAGATCGATCGGCTGGCCGTAGTGCTCGGGGATGAGCTTGAGGCAGTCCTGCATGACAGCCATCATGCCGAGGCCGAGCAGGTCAATCTTGACGAGGCCAAGCTCGGAACAGTCTTCCTTGTCCCACTGCACTACGCTACGTCCCGGCATGGAGGCTCGTTCCAGCGGAACCACCCGGTTGAGCTTCCCCTGACAGACAACCATACCACCGGAGTGCTGGCCGAGATGACGAGGCAGGTCCTGCATACGTTCGCAGAGTTCCACGTACTTGGCAATGCGCCGATGTTCGAGATCAAAGCCTGCATGACGGAAGTTGTCAGCAAGCGTCTCGTCCTTTCTGCGCCATTCCCAATGACCGATAAGGCTGGAAAGGCGGCCCAGAGCTTCGTCATCGAAGCCCAGTGCCTTACCGACTTCGCGTGCGGCGGACTTACCACGGTAAGTGATAACGTTGGCCGTCATCGCCGCGCCCAGTTCGCCGTAACGCCGGTAGACGTACTGGATGGCCTGCTCGCGCTTGTCGCCGGAAGGCATGTCGAGGTCAATGTCTGGCCACTCGCGCCGGTTCTCGTTCAGAAAGCGCTCAAACAGGAGGTCCATGCCTACAGGGTCGATCGCCGTGATTTCGAGCGCGTAACAAACAACAGAATTTGCAGCACTACCTCGCCCCTGCACAAGGATGTCGGTCTCTTTGCAGTACCGGATAACGTCCCACACAATCAGGAAGTAGCCCGCAAAGCCGAGCTGTTCGATAAGCGCAAGTTCGCGTTCTGCCTGCGTTTTTGCCCTTCTATACAAGTCCGTATCGCGCTTCGGAGCGTATCGGGCTTCGATGCCTTCGGAAACGCGCTTGCGCAGGAAGACCTCCATCGGCTCGCCTGTTGGTGTGTCGTAGCGGGGGAACTCGTAGCCGAGATCGTCCAACTCAAACGCAAGCCGCTGCGAGACGAGTAGCGTGTTGTCAACGGCTTCGGGAAGGTCGCTAAAGATGCGCCGCATGGCCCGCGCCGTACGCACCTGTCGCTGCGAGTTCGTTTGGAGCAGCCGTCCCGCCCTGTCAAGCGACAGATGATGCCGAACTGCGGTAAACACGTCCAGAATCTCGCGCTCATACTGGGTCGCGTACCGGACGCCGTTGGTTGCAACGATGGGCACACGCAGGCTCTCCGCAATCCGCAGCGCGGTTTGATTGCGGGCCTCTTCGGCACGATCGCCATGCCGTTGCAGCTCCACATAAACATTGCTGTGGCCGAAGATCCGGATGAGCGTTTCGACACACTCACGCCCCGCCGTCTCACCCCCGGACGTAAGAGCCGCAGACAGCGGACCTTCCTCGCCCCCGGTGAGGCAGAGCAGGCCATTGTGAAACTCCGCTACATCCTCTAAGCCAGCGGCTCCTTCGCACTTGTTTGGCTCGCGCATCTTGAATCGGGTGATGAGCTGACAAAGATTCTGGTATCCAACGCGTGAGGTGCAGAGCAACGAAATCCGAGCCGGCTGCGCAACGTGCTGATGTGGCAACCACAAAGGGGGTTGCAGGCTCTCGCCCAGGTCACTGACGGCGATCTCTGCGCCGATGTGCGCCCGCACACCGTTCTTCCTAGCAGAGGAGTGGAACCGCGCTGCCCCGTACACGCCGTTGCGATCGAGCAACGCCATCGCGGGCATCTCCATTTCAACGGCGGCACGGATCAGGGCTTCAGGGTGTGACGCCGCTTCGAGAAAGCTAAAGGCACTTCGGGCGTGAAGCTCAATGTACCCTCCGGCTCGCTCAGTCATACATCGCTTCCAAACGCCAGTCGTGGCGCAAAAGATCGTGCGTAAGAACACAGAGCAGCGTGTCGTCTTCGCCCGCTTTGGCGCACACATCCCACTCCTCGCGGGACCACACCTCGGAGGACCACCACTCGCCACTCTTGCGCCAAGGACCGTATGCATCCTCTACGGTGTAGAGCTTGCCATAGAGCGGAAAGGCCGTAGGGCGTTGCCCTTGCGCCCGCACGCCGAGGGCGACCGGCGGACGGCAGCGCCGCAACGCAACCCCATGCTGTGTACTCTTCGGCGTACGCGGTTCGTCGGTCGGAATCACAAAGCGCTCCATCACGAAGCTATCCGGGCGATGCGCGTCCAGCAGCTTTGCACGGCCAACGCGCCCCTCGCCGACCAGCGCCGCCACCCGCGCAAGCGTCACGTCCAAGCGCATCGGCTCGGGCAGTGGAGGAGCGAACAGGCCAACTTGTACCTTGCTGCGGTGGCCCGGTTCGGCTTGCACGAGGACGGAGACGACACCGGCCTGCGGTGGATGCGCATGGAGGTCAAGCTGTAGAAGTCTCAACAGCACCTCGCGCTGCGCTAGGGGGAGGGCAGGCTTGATCGTTCGTTCATACTCGGCTCCGCCGTCGAGGCCAAGTGTGACAGTCACGCTTGACAGCGCATAGGAGCGGTTCAATGCCCGAGCGAGCAGTTGATCGAGCATGGGGCCAAGCACGAACAACAAAGAATCCAGCAGCTCAACAGGCGACTCAAAGGCAATGTACTCCTGGAGCGAAAATGCTGGCTCTTCCGGCACCATATGGTGCGGGTGCTCGCCACGGGCAAGCAGGCTCAGTCGTCTGCCCTCGGCACCCAGCCGGACCACCAGGTCCACCTCGGGCAGCAGAGCCAGTTCACCGACCGTGCGCAACCCCCACAGGGCCAGCGTCTCGGCTTGCCCGGCTGTGAGACGGAGTGCGGAAAGCGGAAGTTCTCGCAGCAACTTACTCTCCTGCCCCGCCGAGACAATGATCGGTGCTTTGCGGGCGAACGGAACAAGGCAGACAGCAGTATCGAGGTTGGCGCTTGCCGCACACTGCACAACGAAGTGCAGCGAAGCCATCGCACGCGCAATGCCGGAGATGGCCCGAGGGGTAGGGCCAGAGATGCGTGTAGTGCCGGTCATGTCCAGCACCATCACAAAGGCCGCCCCCGCCGAAGGCTGTACCTCGACGCGCGGCGTAAAGGCTCCCGCAGCCTCCACCAACGCGGCTCTCGCAGCACGCTCCTCCGGCTCAGACCGCCGCAGGATCATCAGGCCGGTAAAGCTCTCCAGCTCAGCCCGAGTCATCCCTTGCGCGATGCCGAGACCGGAGGCTTGTGCGTTCGTGCTGCACACCTGCTCAAACGGTGGTTCGCCCGACAGGACCGCCACAGAAGAGCGTGCCATCTCCGGGCGCAGACGCAGAAGCGCCTGTGCGGGAAACTCCGGCACGTACACGCTGATGTACGTCGGTTCGGCTTGCCTGCTCACGCCCATGCCGCTCCGCTCTTCCACTGGCCGGGTCGCTCGGGCTGCGGCGGCTTGCGGATTGAAACAACGCGCGGCTCGCTCTCCGCAAAGCGGCTCCGCTCAATCCCGGCGTCGTAACGCACACCGGCCATCACGTTGCCGAGGGCTTCTATCTCTCCGGCCTTGAGGCGCAGCACCAGCTCCGCACTGCTCCGTGCGCAAGGGTGCTGCGTCAGCAGAATCAGGCTTGTGCGAGTTCGCTCGCACGCCGCACGGAAACGAAACCACGTTGCCATAGGAATGCGCCAAGCCAACTCAGGCGCGACGCCGCTAAGATCCAACACGATGGCGCCAAATCCGCCGTTATGAAGCAGCAGGTCCGTGGTGCGCAGAGCTTGATCGAGCGGCTTCCACAAGCTCTTCTCTGAACTGAAAACGCAGTCTTCCAGCAGGTCGGATCGCTTCTCAGAAGTAAGCTTGCTGGAAGGCTGCCTCGGAGCTTGCCGGGGCTGCGGTTCCGCACATCGCGGCACAAAAGCGAGGTTGTCGCCTCGTCGCGCGGGCCTCCGGTCGGAGTTGACCTGCTCTTCCCGATCGTCCGACCGGTACGACACCGGACGATTCGGTGCTCCGGGCGTTCCAATCAAGCGCTTCTGTTGCTGAACCCGCCGATCGTAGACACCGCCATGTGCCGTGAGGATCGTTCGGACAGCCTCCGGCATGTCCCGTCCTTCCGAGCGCGGGTGAGGGTTGCCACCCCCGAGAGGAGGCGCTTCCATTGCGGGAGGTTTGTGCATGAGGGCCGGAACGCTCTGGGCGGCTCTAGCATGGTGCTGAGAAGAAGTTTGCGAACGCTCGCCGCATCGAACCCACAGTAGCCGCGCCAAATCGACGCCGTTAGCCGCTGCGGACTCGGGGTCGAGAGCATCGGCAACATCGACCCATGCACACACGCCGCCTCCCTGTACCAGCGCGGAAACCACAGACAACGCTGCAGTTGTGCGTCCCGAGCAGTCAGGACCCACCATCTCGGTAAGAGCGCCCACCGGCACGCCACGCGTCAAGCTATCGAGGGCGGAGATGCCGAAGCCGGTGAACTCGGCACAGCGCACTTTGCGCGAAAACGGCGCAGCATTCCGCTTTGCAAGCGCGCCTTCGACCTGTTGCGAGATGAGTTGGACCGCCGACTTCATTCGCCTTATCTTCGCCTAATGTCCTCCCCCTGACAAGCTCTCAAATCTGACTTAAAGTGCTCTGCTGTGGATTACTTGCCGTGCGCGGATGTGCCTTCAGTCACGTACGCGGTACGCAGGGCAAAGTGCTCTGTAATCTGAAGTACACCCAAGCTATACCGACCAGCTTTACACTCTGACCCTCCTTTACGTATAATTAGGGTGGTTGGTTATCTTGTTGACACAAGGTGATCCAAGGTCTTAGTCTCTATCTATACATGGGGTTTAGCATGGTCACGAAAGCACATCATGGACAGGTTGTCGGGTATCGGAGAGTATCGACGTTAGATCAGAGCACGTCTCGTCAGCTTGAAGGAGTCGAACTGGACAAGCTATTCGAGGACAAGATGAGCGGAAGGGACACGAACCGCCCTCAGTTGAATGCCATGCTGTCCCACGTGCGAGAGGGTGATACGGTCGTCTGCCACTCGCTTGACCGTTTGGGCAGGAATCTGGACGATCTTCGCAAACTAGTAAAAGACCTGAGTTCGCGTGGCATCCGGGTCCAGTTCCTCAAGGAGAACCTGACCTTCACAGGAGAAGATTCCCCGATGGCCAATCTACTCCTCAGCGTGATGGGCGCGTTCGCCGAGTTCGAACGCGAGCTGATTCGTGAACGCCAGCGTGAGGGGATTGCGCTCGCAAAGCAGGCGGGAATTTACAAGGGTCGCAAGCCCTCCCTTACTCCTGAGAACATCGGAGACATTCGAAAGCGTGTCGCTGCGGGGGAAAGGAAGTCGGCACTCGCTACGGAATATGGGGTAACGAGAATGACCATCTACAACGCTCTCGCGCTCCCGGCCAAGGTCGCGTAACGGCTGAGTCGAGGGGTGCTGGCAAGCAAGGTCGGAGGGTTGACCAAACGTTTGACACAGGATGCACGTCGCCCTACGTACCTAAAAGGCACTTACCTTCTGCTACCGGGTGACAATGCGCATTGAACTTTTCGGCTGATATGCACTTGTCTCAAAAGTGCAGACCGAGTGGTAACAACCAAGAACTCGCACCATCTTCTGAAGCGAACGAACGCAAGCAACGCATGCGCCAACTCGCGAATGTGCTTATCGAACTGTTTCTGGAGCAAAGTACAATCGCGAAACTGCCAGTTGCTGATACGGAGGTCGCGTGACTGTCGCCCCGAAAGACAAAGCCATCATTTACCTCAGGGTAAGCACGTCGGACCAAGCTACCGAGGCTTAGGGCCTGGAGTCGCAAACGAAGGCTTGCCAACGACTGTGTGCCGAGCGCGTTGGGAGGTCGTGCGAATTTTTGAAGATGCCGGATTCTCAGCGTGGAAAAAGGATGTAGAACGCCCAAGCTTTGACGAGATGATGAACTTCTTGGCGAAGAACAGGGACGTAATTTGGTCTTCTTCGATTACTCGCGCTTCGCTCGCGATGTACGCGCCGCGTTGAACGCGATGTCGAAGCTGCATGGGTGGGGTATCTTCTACATCGCCGCCGACAGCCCCTTGTTTGACTGCACCACTGCTAGTGGGCGGACAGCGATCCGCGATGCTCTCAATCGAGCGGAAGACTTTAGCGATCAACACTCCGAGAAGACTCGGCTGCGAATGCGCAATGCCTTTGAGGATGGGCGCTGGTGCCGTCCGGCCCCCCTCGGCTATCGGACCCTTGGCAACAAGCGCAAGGGCAGGTCTAACCTCGTCCCTGATGAAACAGAACGCGCTTTTATCGCACGAGCTTTCGAAGCTGTCAGCCTCGGACATGAAACTGCGGCTGCTGTTCTGCGCAGACTGACGGCGGAAGGTCTCAAATCGAAGCGAGGGAACACGCTCTCGTTGGGTGCCTTCCTGGACATACTCCGAAACCCTGTTTACGTCGGCAAGATGGCTTCAGAGGTTTGGGGAACGGTCCGGGGACATCACGAGGCCATCGTCGATGAGCGGATGTTCGATAACGTGCAATTGGTGCTTAC
This sequence comes from Acidobacteriaceae bacterium, assembly GCA_965277145.1. Lineage (GTDB taxonomy): Bacteria > Acidobacteriota > Terriglobia > Terriglobales > Acidobacteriaceae > Edaphobacter. The sequence goes on along the minus strand of OZ255717.1, from coordinate 2,447,854 downwards.
TGGAAAGAAGCCGATTCTCGCGCCGTATCGACGCAATCGTGAGGAGTTCCCGCTTCGGGGATTCCTCCGTTGCGGTGTTTGCGGAAACCCGCTCACCGGGGGGCCCATCAACCAGTAGCACCGGCAAGACCTACGACTATTACTTCTGTCACAAGTCCGGTTGTAGGCGCGTGCGATCGGTGCCCACCGCCAAAGCCGCTGAGCAGTTCATGGACCTGCTCTCCCGACTGAATGTCGGACAAAGTTCACAGCCGAACTTGAGGAAGTTTTGCGTTCGGAATGGGAAAAGCGCACGGGCAACAGCGAGCACCTTGCCAAACAGCTCCGGAGTAAGGTGGAGGATGCCCGCCAGCGCCGCAAGAAGCTTGTTGACTGTTATCTGAGGCAAGACGAGGCGATAATGCCAATCTTTTAGGAAATAAACAAGGAGCTCGGGGCGAGATTGCTGGCCTGGAGAACCAAATTCGAGAGCTGGATGCCGCACGCGCAACATTCGACCAGCTATACCGCTTTTCACAACAAATTCTGGTAAACATCCCAGGCGCTTGGGCTATGGCATCCGTCGCCCAAAAGCAGAGAGTTCAAAAGGCCCTCTTTCCAGAGGGGCTTCGGTACTCCCCCGAAAAGGAGGTTTCGAACGTCGACAACTCGTGCCTTTTTAGCCAATTAGAGGCATTCTTGGGTGGGAAGATGGGTTTGGTGCGCCCGAGAAGATTCGAACTTCTGACCTACAGCTTCGGAGGCTGCCGCTCTATCCAGCTGAGCTACGGGCGCCCACCTTAAAAGCCTAGCACGGACCTCCCCGACTCGCAGACGACCACTCGTCCTCTCGGACGACCGACCTGCTGTCTGTCCTGACCTAGCCCCTGCCTTTCTGGTTGTCATCCCCGCAGGGAATCTGCTGTTGCGGCTTGCCGAAACTACACGTCACGGGACGAGCCTTCAGCCCCTGAACTCCGCCCGCAAACCACACCCGCTACACTAAATCTCACACCAGACAAATCCCAGAAAAGAGAACGCACCCAATGCCGCCACGCCGCCACCTTACCCTCCTCGCCCCCACCCTCCTCACCTCCACCCTCCTCGCCCAGGGCACACCCACCCCCGGCGGACAGCAAACCCCACCCTCAAACGGCGGCCACATGAGCATGGACAAGCCCGCCGGCAAGGAGCCCCTCCCCAGCCCCGCCGCCACCGCCACCACCCAACTCGACGGCAAAACCCTCACCGTCCACTACAACGCACCCTCCGTCCGCGGTCGCAAAATCATCGGCGGCGAGGTCGTCCCCTACGGCAAAGTCTGGCGCACCGGAGCCAACCCCGCCACCACCTTCATCACCGCCGCCAACCTCAAGGTCGGCACCCTCTCCGTCCCCGCCGGAACCTACACCCTCTACACCCTCCCCGAAGCCGGCACATGGATGCTCATCGTCAACAAACAAACCGGCCAGTGGGGAACCGTCTACCACCAGGACCAGGACCTCGGCCGCACCCCCATGATCGGCAACCCCCTCGCCCGACCGCAGGAGGTCATGTCCATCTCCTTCGAAAACACCCACAAAAACACCACCGAACTCCACATCCGCTGGGAAAACACCGACCGCTACGTCACCATCACCGCCCAGTAGAGCCCGCCTGCCCCGCCCCGATACGGTCGTCTGTGCACACGAGCGAGATGACTGACGACCATGCGACTTCTCCGCTCTAACCTGACTTGCCGACTCACGGACGTATACGCGGTTAAACTTTCGATCTGCAGCAAAGGAGGGCTATGAAGGCGTTTGTCCTCGCTTGTTGTGTCTCGCTTTCGTTCACCGGTTCTGATTCAGCACAGAATCAGCAGGTGGAGCATCAGGCCGGTCAGACCGCATCCCCTGGGTCGCCCCTCCCGTTTGATCCTTCAACCCCGCTCAGTTCTCGGATCACGTCTCCCCCGGATTCCGTTCGGCAGCGTTATCGCGATCTGCCTAAGCCTTCCCCGACCTTTCATGAACTCACCAAAGGCGAGCACGCGAAAGTGGAAAGCGTACTCCAGGAGCTTCCTGCCTTTACTCGTGAAGCCCTCACCCAACATGTACGCTCAATCAGCTTTGTTGATGGGATCCCTGCGAACGCAACCACGATAAAGGATGCCGGATCTCCTTTCCCTGTCTTCGACATCGTGCTTCGCGCTGGACTCCTGAACGAAAACGTCTCCGAGTTCTTGACGCGCAAGGAGCGCGGCTACTATACCCCGACCGATCCGGATGTCACACTTTCTATACAGGCTGGGTCTCTCCCGGCGGTTCTGTATGTCCTTCTACATGAGAGCGTTCATGTTCGCGACATTTCGAACCGGAGAGGTCAGCCGGGTTCGCCCCAGCTCTTTGCGAGTCACCCTTCCGATCAGCTCGTGGAGGGAATTTGGGAAAATGCGACGGCCAAAGTGCCTGCGTACCGATCGCCGTTGTTCGACATCAGCTGGTTTGGCGCCGGCAAGCCGGAGAGCATAGAGGCCGCCGAGCCGACTTACCGCTTGCTTGCTCGTACACCCTTTGTATCGCTGTACGGCAGCAGCAATTGGTACGATGATGCGGCTGAGTTGGTCACCTGCTACTACCTGACACAGAAATTACAGCAGCCATATCGCATCTTTCTGAGCAGAGGACCTAAAACCCTGTACTCACTCAGTCCCATGGACGGTGCGCTTGTCCGAGCGCGTTTCTCAACAATCAACCCCCTGTTTGGTTGAATGATCCTTTCTCGATGCACGTCTGCTTCGCAATAGTTTCTCTGTTCCTGGCAGGGATGCCCCTGGCCCGCACAAAACTGCCACGTCTCAGAGAGACACGTATAGCTGTTTGAACAGCACGGGCGGATGGTCCGGCTGCCGACCGGCAATCGGTTGAGTCTGCCTTGCGAGGGCAAGGGTAGTCCTACGGTCGTTCTGGAAACGGGCTTTGGAGAAGGAGCGCGACAGGCCTGGCGTGTCGTGCAGTCTCAGATCGCCCGCACGACACGCGTCTTCTCATATGACCGGTGTGGCTATGGCGCGCCTGCCTAGGCCGCAACCAAGGGCGAGCAAACCGCCCCACAGTGCGTACAGAATCGCGCCTGAGGCTCAACCGCACACCGACACGCCGGACACATCCCCGGCACAACCTGCATCACCGTCGACGGCCCAGCCTGAGCAGCAAACGTGAGAGGCACACCCGCCGAGACACCGTTCCGAATCAGCGAAGCCGCGAGAAAGTTGAAGCTCCGCACGCGCCCCGGCATCAGAAAGCACTCCACAAACCCGCACACGGTCGGTATCCCCGTCCAGAAAAACAGCGCATACAGGACACCCAGGCCGTTCCGCCGAGGTAAAAATGATGCGCTCCAAACGTCCCAAGAAAGAACGCCAGCAAAACGCCCACCACCTCATCCTTGCGATTCGCCTCATACTCCGCCGCAAACCACGCACGCTGCGCCGAGCTCATCCCAACCGTGTACACATCCCAACTCTGCAGCATAAGTGCACTCCCTACCCCGGATCTTGACCGCATAGCATCATACGACGGCGTTGGTCCCCGAGTTCCGCGCGTGCCACTCAAAGTTCCGCGCTATCACCACTCCTTCGCCGCCGAGTCCGGAGTCAACGGCGTCTTGGCCACAGGAGCCTTCCAACGCAACACCGGCTTCCGCGCCGCCGCCGTCTCGTCCAGCCGCCGCAGCCGCGTTGTGTGCGGAGCCGACTTCACCAACCCCGGATTCTCAGCCGCCTCGCGCGCGATCTGCTTCAGGGCGTCGATCAGCAGATCCAGCTCCTCGCGGCTCTCGCTCTCGGTCGGCTCAATCATCATCGCGCCGTTCACTACCAACGGAAAGCTGACCGTGTACGCGTGAAACCCGTAGTCGATAAGCCGCTTTCCCATGTCGCCCGTCTTTACGCCGTTCTTCGCCTGCAGCTTGTCCGAGAACACCACCTCATGCAGCGAACGCGTCTTGTACGGCAGCTCAAACGTCCCCTCCAGCTTCGCGCGGATGTAGTTGGCGTTCAGCACCGCATCCTCGGTCGTCTGCCGCAGGCCATCCGGACCGTTCGCCAGGATGTACGCCAGCGCCCGAACAAACATGCCGAAGTTGCCGTAAAACATCCGAACCCGCCCAACCGTCTCCGGCCGATCGTAGTCGAGCGTCAGCGTCCCATCCGCCTTGGTCGCCACCACCGGAGTCGGCAGGAACGGCTCGAGGATCCGCTTGCACGCAACCGGCCCCGACCCAGGACCGCCACCGCCATGCGGCGTCGAAAAAGTCTTATGCAGATTCAGGTGCATCACATCCACGCCGAAGTCCCCCGGCCGAGCCTTGCCGACCAAGGCATTCATATTCGCCCCATCCATGTACAGGAGAGCGCCCTTCGCATGGAGGATCTCGGCGATCTTCGCAATGTCCGACTCAAACACACCGATCGTCGACGGGTTGGTAAGCATCAGCGCCGCCGTGTCCTCATCCACCATCCGCTCTAGTTCAACGAGATCGACCATGCCCTGAGCGTTCGACTTCAGGTTCGCCACCTCGTACCCGCAAACCGCCGCGGTCGCCGGATTAGTCCCATGCGCCGAGTCCGGAATGATGATCTTCCGCCGCGGATTGCCGCGCGACTGGTGATACGCCCGAACCAGCAGGATGCCCGTAAACTCCCCATGCGCGCCCGCCGCCGGCTGCAAGGTGATCGCGTCCATCCCCGTAATCTCGATCAGCGCGTCCGAGAGCACATGCATGATCTCCAGCACACCCTGCGACAGCGACTCCGGCTGATACGGATGCGCCTCGGCGATCCCCTCCATCCGCGCCACGAGCTCGTTCACCCGGCCGTTGTACTTCATCGTGCACGACCCAAGCGGATACATCCCGAGATCGATCGCGTAGTTCCACGTCGAAAGTCGCGTAAAGTGCCGCAGGATTTCGATCTCACTCAGCTCCGGCATCACCCCGAGATCGGTCCGCACCTGGTCCCCCAGAAGCGCCGCCGCATCCACCGCCGGAACGTCCATCTGCGCCAGCCGATACCCCTTCTTGCCCGGAGAACTCTTCTCAAAGATCAAGCCTTCGTTCTGGTTGACATGCGTCGTCGCCTTCTTCGGCGTGCCGACAAACTTCTCCGTCGAGCTATCTCGCTGCACCCCGTCCATCACCGATCCCGTCGTCGCCATCGCATCCACCTTTCAGAACTCCACCTGGTCCGCCGCCGTTCCCGTGGCCGAGTACATCCCGGCTTCCGGACCGTCCAGATCTTCTTCGCGCAGACTCAGCGCCAGCACTGTGCCATTCTCAAGCTTCAGCGTCAGAGCATCGCCCTCTTCGAGCACCGCTTCCTCAACCTTCTCGCCGATCTGCGCGCACATCGCATTCCTGTACTCAGGCTCGCCAAACGCCACCGAGAAGTCGCTCAACAGCACCGCAGGCCACGCATACAGCGTCAGCAGCGGCGTCTCAAACCGCAGCTGCACGTAGTCCAGCACGAACTCAACCGCGGTGAGCTCCTCGCCCTCAATCGCCGAGATGTCCATAACCTACTTCGCCGCTCCAACAGCAACCTGGGCCAGCTCCGTCTCGTGCGATCCAGCCGACGCAAGCGCCTCCGCCGCCGCCTCCATCTGCGCACGCGTCGTCACCTCGGTCGCACACCACAGGCTCGCACCCGCACCCAGCTCCGGATACCACTTCGCCAAAGGCAAACCACCGATGATCTTCGCTTCGAGCAGGGAAGCGTTCGTCTCCTCTGCCCCTTCCGGCAGATCGAGAACGAACTCGTGAAAGCGCGGCGCACCGTCGAACAGCACCTTCACCCCTGCAGTTCCAGCCAGTGTGCGGCGCGCAAACTCCGCCTTCGCGAGGTTCTGCTCCGCCAACTCCCGCAAACCTTCCTTGCCGTACACCGTCAGGAACACCGTCACCATCAGCGCGACCAGCGCCTGGTTGGTGCAGATGTTCGAGGTCGCCTTCTCCCGCCTAATATGCTGCTCCCGCGTCGACAGCGTCAGCACAAACCCGCGCTTGCCATCCGCATCCTTGGTCTCGCCCACCAGCCGCCCGGGCATCTGCCGCAAGAACCGCTCCTTGCAGGCGATCACGCCGCAGTACGGTCCACCATAGCTCAGGGCCACGCCAAAGCTCTGCGCCTCCAACGACACAATGTCCGCATCGCTCGGCGGCTTCACAATCCCCAGCGAGATCGCCTCCGCGATCGACACGATCAGCAGCGCGCCCTTCGCATGCGCGATCCCCGCCACTGCCGCAACGTCCTCGATCGTCCCAAAGAAGTTAGGCGACTGAATCAGCACACACGCCGTGTCGGAGGTGATCGCCGCATCGAGCGCCGCCAGATCAACGCGCCCGTTGCCCCCATACGAGACCTCCGTCATCGGGATCTGCTGGTGCTGCGCGTACGTCCGGATCACCTCGCGATACTCCGGATGCACGGTCCGCGCCACCACGGCGCCCGATCGCCCGGTAACCCGCACCGCCATCATCACCGCCTCGGCCGCTCCCGTCGATCCGTCATACATCGACGCGTTCGCAATCTCCATGCCGGTCAGCTCGCAGATCATCGTCTGAAACTCAAACATCGCCTGCAGCGTCCCCTGCGAGATCTCGGCCTGATACGGCGTGTAGCTCGTCAAGAACTCGCCCCTCTGCACGATCGCGTCGATCAGCACCGGCTTGTAGTGCCGATACACCCCCGCCCCCAGAAAGCTTGCAAACCCCACAGCATTCTTGCCGGCAAACTCACGAAATCGATCGACGATCTCGGACTCGCCGTGCTGCCGCGGAACATCGAGATCGCGCCTGAGATAGAACTCACTCGGAATCGTCGAGAACAGCTCATCGATCGACCCGACCCCAATCTCGGCCAGCATCTCAGACCGGTCCGCCGGTGACTTCGGAAGGTATCGCATGGTCGTCAGTGCCCAGTCTCTTCCTTGATAAAACCCTCATACTCCGCGGCGCTGAGCAAACTCTCCGCCTCCATCGCATTCATCAACTCCACCTTGATGAGCCACGTCGAGTTCGCCTCCTTGTTGATCGTCTCGGGTGCCGATGCCAGAGCCTCATTCACCTCAAGCACCGTTCCGGTCACGGGCGAAAACAGGTCGCTCACAGCCTTCACGCTCTCGACCGAACCAAACGTAGACCCGGCCTGGATCTCCGATCCGACCCGCGGCAGATCCACAAACACAATGTCTCCCAGCGAATCCTGCGCGTAATCCGTAATGCCGATCGTCCCAATCTCACCCGAGACCTCGATCCACTCGTGCTCTTTCGTATACCGGTACTGCTCAGGGTAGGGCATCCGTCCGCGCGACCTCCGTCTCTCTCTGATTGTAGTGCTCCGCACCCGTTCGGTCCGGCCCGCACCTACGCGGTCTTTTTTGCTCGTTTGTAGAACGGTAAAGCGACCACCTTCGCTTTCACCGGAAGACCTCGAACCTCGACCGCCAGCTCTGTCTCCAACTCGGCGAAGTCCTTGGCCACATACGCCATCGCAATGTTCTTCTTTAGATACGGCGCCGGCGACCCACTCGTCACCCTACCCACCAGCCCGCCGTCAGCCGACAACACCGGATAGCCATCTCGCCCAATCCCGCGCTCCACCATCTCAAGCCCGATCAGCTTGCGCTCCGGACCTCCTCGAGCCTGCACTTCCAGCAAAGCGTCCCTACCCACAAACGTCGCCTTCTCTAACTTCGCATACCGTCCCAGACCGGCCTCCAGAACATTGATCTCGTCCGAAATCTCGTGCCCGTAGAGCGCCATCGCCGCCTCCATCCGCAAGGTGTTGCGAGAACCAAGGCCGCACGGCAAAATCCCAAACTCCCGCCCCGCCTCCAGCACCTCCGTCCAGACCCGCGCGCTGGTCGGCTCATCGCTCGGCACATAAATCTCAAATCCATCCTCGCCCGTATACCCCGTCCGGGCGATCAGGACGTTGTGCAAACCACACACCTGACCCCACGTGAACCAGTAGTTCCTGATCCCGCTCAGATCAACCGGCGTCAGCTTCTGCAGCGTCTCCTGCGCCCGAGGTCCCTGGATCGCGATCTGCGTGTAGTAGTCGCTGAAGTCGTTCACATGCACGCCCGGCATGCGTCCAATCCGCGACCGCACCCAAGCCACATCCTTCTCGCGCGTCCCCGCATTGATCACGATCAGGTAGTCGTTGTCGCTTAGCTTGTGCACGATCACATCGTCCACAAACGTCCCCTCCGGCGTCAGCATGGCCGAGTACTGCGCCTGCCCGACCGCCAGCCTCGACGCATCGTTCATGCAAAGTTCGTTGATCGCCGCCAACGATCCAGGCCCGCGCAGCTGAATGTCGCCCATATGCGACACATCGAAGACGCCCACCGCCGTCCGCACCGCCATGTGTTCCGCGATCAGCCCAGAGTACTCAACCGGCATATCCCATCCGCCAAAATCGACCATCTTGGCCTTTGCCGCTCGATGCATCCCGTTCAGCGCCGTCTTGCGCAGGGTCGTTGCTACCTCAGCCATACTCTTCTTCCCCAATACTCCCGTCGAAATCCCGCAAGCGGTGCTCATCTCCAATGCAGGACTTCCAACACTCAACGATAGCATCGCCATCACGGCCTGACCGGCCTATCCGGACCAGCCCACCACGCCCGTTTGACAACCTCATCACCCGGCGATAGCCTGAAATTCGCATGTGCGTCTCCCTCCATCACCATCGGTCGCATCCCAGCCACGTACACCCTGTGCTGGCGGCTGACCCGTCCGATGTGATCCGGTAACAAAACCTCACATCCAAAGATTCGGACCTCGGCCCGCCAGCGCACACACTCCGCGAGCGGGCCATTCTTCTGCGCGTAAGACGATCAACACCCACAACACAGAAACGAGACTGAGACCATGCAGGACACCAAGATCGATTTCGCAAAGATGGACGGCCTCGTTCCGGGAATGGTTCAGGACGCAAAGTCCGGAGAGCTCCTCATGCTCGGCTTTCTCAACGAAGTCAGCTACCGCAAGTCGCTCGAAACCGGATTCGTCACCTTCTGGAGCCGCACCCGCCAAAAGCTGTGGATGAAGGGCGAGACCAGCGGCAATCGGCTTCGGATCGTCGAAGCTTCAACCGACTGCGACAACGACGCTCTCCTGTTCAAGGTGGAGGTCGAAGGCGATGGCCTCGTCTGCCACGAAGGAACCGTAAGCTGCTTCACAAAACCCGTCCCACTCGCCATCGCGACTCGGCCCGCGTCCTAGAACGCAACGGAAACATCCAGAAGGAAAAGGAGCACATGCCCGACAAACTCAAGCTCGGAATCCCCAAGGGAAGCCTCCAGGACGCCACGATATCTCTCTTCGAGCGCGCCGGCTGGCGCATCTTCGCCAACGGCCGATCGTACTTCCCAACCATCGACGACGACGAGATCGAGTGCATGCTCGTCCGCGCGCAAGAGATGGCTCGCTATGTCGAACACGGCGCGCTCGATGCCGGCCTCACCGGCAACGATTGGATCCTGGAAAATCAGAGCGATGTCGAACGCATCACGTCGCTCACCTACTCCAAACAGAGCCGCACCGCGGTCAAGTGGGTCCTCGCCGTCCCGGAGGACTCGCCCTTTCAGCGCCCCGAAGATCTCGCCGGCAAAACCATCGCCACGGAACTCGTCGAGTTCACCAAACGCTACTTCGCAGCCAAAAACATCGACGTAAAAGTCGAGTTCAGCTGGGGCGCGACCGAAGTCAAACCGCCAACGCTCGCCGACGCCATCGTCGAGGTCACCGAGACCGGCTCCTCCCTCCGCGCCAATCGCCTCCGCATCATCGAAACCCTCATGGAAAGCGAGACCCAGCTCATCGCCAACAAGCTCGCCTTCAGCAATCCGTCCAAGCGCGAGAAGATCGAAAACATCTCGCTCATGCTCAAAGCGGCCATCGCTGCCCAAGGCCGCGTCGGCCTCATGCTCAACGCGCGCAAGTCCGATCAAGCGACCATCCTCAGCGTCCTTCCCGCTCTCAACTCACCCACCGTCAGCCAGCTCAGCGACCCGGACTGGGTAGCCATGAACACCATCCTCGAAGAGCACCAGGTGCGCGACGTCATCCCCAAGCTAAAAGCCGCCGGAGCCACCGGCATCGTCGAGTACCCACTCAGCAAAGTTGTCCTCTAACTCCGCCCAATCATGAAGCTGCTCAAAACTTCCGGCCCTGACGCCGCCGCCACCGAGAAACTCCTCGTCCTCCTGGAGCAGCGCGGCGCCGTGAACACGGCCAAGGTCGAAAACACCGTACGCACCATCCTCGCCGACGTCCACCAGGGCGGCGACCAGGCTCTCATCGAGTACGCCGGTCGCTTCGACGGCCTCGGCACGGATCAGCCCGTGCGCGTCTCCGCCGACGAGATGCGCTCGGCCTGGAACGAGACCGCCCCAGCCCTCCAGCACGCCATGCAGACCGCGCAGAAAAACATCCGCGCCTTCGCCACAGCGCAACTCCCGGAGCAGTGGTCCGCGGAGCATACCCCCGGCGTCCACACCGGCCAGATCGTCCGTCCGCTCGAGAGCGTCGGCTGCTACGTTCCAGGCGGCCGCTACCCTCTCCCTTCGACCCTCCTGATGACCGCGACACCCGCAGAGGTCGCCGGCGTCCCCCGCATCGTGGTCTGCTCTCCGAAACCCGCCCGCGAAACCCTCGCCGCGGCCCACCTCGCTGGCGTCACCGAGTTCTACCGCATCGGTGGCGCCCAGGCCATCGCCGCCCTCGCCTACGGCACCGAAACCATCCGTCCAGTCCATAAAATCGTAGGCCCCGGCAACCTCTACGTCACGTGCGCCAAAACTCTCGTGCAGAACGTCTGCGGCATCGACATGCCCGCCGGCCCGACCGAGATCGTCGTCACCAGCGAGACCGGTTCGCCCGCCCTGATCGCCGCCGACCTCGTCGCACAGGCCGAACACGATCCCGAAGCCCTAGCCATCCTCATCACCAGCAACCAGACGCTCGCCGAGCAAGTCCTCGCCGAAACCAAACAGCAATCCGCCGCGAACGAGATCGCCCAGGAGTCGCTCTCCGCCCAGGGCTACGCAGTTGTAACCGATTCAGTTACAGAAGCGCACGCCCTCACCAACCGCCTCGCCCCCGAGCACCTCACCGTCGACACCTCCGCTGATCTCGACTGGATCCAGAACGCCGGCAGCGTCTTCGTCGGCCCGTATTCCGCGCAATCGATGGGCGACTACATCTCCGGTCCCAACCACGTCCTCCCCACCGGTCGCGCGGGTCGCATCCGCGGAGGCCTCTCCGTGCTCGATTTTGTCAAGCTCATCACAGTCCAGGACTACACCCGCGCCGGCCTCCACACCCTCGGCCCCCACGCCATCGCCCTCGCCAGAGCCGAAGGCCTCACCGCCCACGCCCAAAGTGTGCGCGCCCGCATGGAGACACCATGAGCACCATCACCGGACCCACCAGCATCGAAGCCAACCTCTCGACCAACGTCGACCCCGAGCTCGAACACGCCCTCACCACACCGCGCCCACACCCCGGCGCACCCCAGCCCCGATCCCGTGTCCTCGCCATGCCCGAGTACCACCCGCCGCTCGCCAGCCGCGCCATGCTGCGCCTCGACTTCAACGAAAACACCTTCGCGCCATCGCCCCGCGTCCTCGACCAGATCCGCGCCCTCACCGCGGAAAACCTCACCATCTACCCCGAGCGCGAGCACGCCGAGATCAGCACCGCCGCGCACTTCAACCTCCAGCCCGACCAGCTCCTGCTCACCAACGGCGTCGACGAAGCCATCCACCTCCTCGCGCTCGCCTTCCTCGAACCCGAGGACGAGGTCCTCTTCAACACGCCCTCCTTCTTCATGTACGACGTCAGCGCAAGCATGATGACCGCCCATCTCCGCCGCGTGCAGTCCGACAGCACCCTCAGCTTCCCGCGCTCCGGCATGCTCGCCGCCATCACGCCTCGCACCAAGCTCATCCTGGTCGCCTCGCCCAACAATCCCACAGGTGCCGTCGTCTCGCGCGAACACCTCCTCGAGATCGCCGCCGCCGCTCCCCACGCCGTCGTCTTCGTCGACGAAGCCTACTTCCACTTCCACGGCGACACCGTCCTCGACGACGTCGGCCGCATCCCCAATCTCGTCGTCGGCCGCACCTTCTCGAAGGCCTACGGTCTGGCCAACCTGCGTCTCGGCATGCTCGCCGGCCCCGCCGATCTCATCGGTTACGTCCGCAAAGTCGCCTCCCCGTACAACGTCAACGGAGTCGCCCTCGCTGTCCTCCCATCCGCCCTCGCCGACGCCGACTACCTGGCCTGGTACGTCAGCCAGATCCACGCCGGCCGCGACCGCATCATGCAAGCGCTCGATCGCATGGACGTCCGCTACTGGCCGAGCCAGGCCAACTTCGTCCTCTTCGAGGTCGGTCCGCGCCACGAAGATCTGGTCAGCCGCATGCGCGACAAAGGCGTCCTCCTCCGCGACCGCTCATCCGACCCCGGCTGCGAGGGCTGCGTCCGCATCACCGTCGGCATCGAGTCTCACGTAACACAAGGCATCGCCGCCCTCACCGAAACCCTCCAGGAGATGCAATGGACACGCCCTTAGACGCAGCTCCAGAGAATGTAACGGAATCAGGTACAATCTCAAACGTCGACGCTCCAGAACAGAACGCGCCGCCGCAGGTCCATGCAGAAAACGTAACCCAGACCGCTACAATTCCAACCGCTGCAGCCCCAGCTCCTACAATCCGGACGGCGACCATCGATCGCAAGACCACCGAAACCGAAATCCACCTCCGCCTCTCCCTCGACGGCCAGGGCGCCTACACCGTCTCAACCGGCATCCGCTTCTTCGACCACATGCTCGAGCTCTTCACACGCCACGGCGGCTTCGACCTCTCGCTCTCCGTCACGGGCGACCTCGACGTCGACCAGCACCACACCGTCGAAGACACCGGCATCGCCCTCGGCGAGGCCTTCGCCCAGGCGCTCGGCGACAAACGCGGCATCCTCCGCGCCGGATACTTCGTCATGCCCATGGACGAGACCCTCGCCGTCGCCGCCGTCGACCTCTCCGGCCGCACCGCCTACGCCGTCGAAACCCTCGTCACCGTCCCCCTCGTCGGCGACCTCCAAACCGAACTCGTCACCGACTTCTTCGAAGGCTTCGCCCGCGGCAGCAAAGCCAACATCCACATCAAAGTCCTCTACGGCCGCTCCAACCACCACAAAATCGAAGCGAGCTTCAAAGCCTTCGCTCGAGCCCTCCGCGGAGCCTGCAGCCGCGACGAACGCATGCGCGAACTCCTCCCCTCCACCAAAGGCCTGCTGTAAAGAAAGAGCACTGATTGTTCGATAAGTCTGTAAGGCGCGTCTCATACGGCATCGTTGCCGTCAACCTAGCGTGCCTGACCATCGTTGGGTTGTCCTTCCTTGTCCAGCTGTCTAGTCCGTTTCAGGGGAAGGTGAGATCACTGGCCTACTTCGCTGGTTTTGTTGCCATGTTCGCCCTTCTAACAGCAATGGTTGCTGGCATCGTTCTCGAGCTAAAACGAAGTAGAGCGGCCGTTTGGATCAATCTCGGCTGGTCGTCAACAGCGCTGGTTCTTGGTTCGCTGTCGATAATCTTTGAGGCTCTAAAGGAGCCCATTCCTCGGAAAGCTATGGCTGTTATCGTGATCAGCTCCGTTCTAACTTTCGGCCTTCCATTTGCGGTGGTTGCTGTTCTTTACCGCAATTTGTTCACGTCTCACCAACGCTCGAAACTCGAATTGAGTTGTTATCCCTCCAGTGAAGGAACTACATCGAAACAGAGCTCGACCCTTGGCCGAGTTGCAATTTGGCTTTCGCCGCTCCTCTTCCTTTACCCAATAGCACTTACTCTCCTTCTGCGCGGAAATCATCTGAGCACACGGAAGGCGGCCGGTCTCGAACTCCTGCTCTTTCTGCTTTGCCCACTCGCGATTGCTACAGTCGCGTTTGCTTTCCGCAACAGAGGCGGCGCGAGAATCTTCGCGGTCACGTTGTCATCATTAGCTCTGGTCTTGAACCTCGTTGTCCTGTTTTTGATCTCGCTTTCTGTGTAACCATGATCGCCGTCATCGACTACAAAGCCGGAAACCTCACCAGCGTCGTCAAGACCCTGCGCCACCTCGGCGCCCACGACATCCTCATCACCCAGGATCCCGAGGCCGTCCGCCGCGCCGACCGCGTCATCCTCCCCGGCGTCGGCCACTTCCGCTCCACCCAGCTCCTCCACGACCTCCAACTCACCCAAGCTACCCGCGACTCGATCGCCCGCGGAGCGCCCTTCCTGGGCATCTGCGTCGGCCTCCAATGGCTCTACCAGGGCTCCACCGAAGCCGACACCACCGACGGCCTCTGCCACCTCGCCTCCAAATGCGAGCGCTTCCCAACCCACGTCCAAGGCGCCTTCGGAGATACCACCCTCAAGTCCCCGCACGTCGGCTGGAACTCCCTCGAAAACATCCGCCCCGACTCCAAACTCCTCGCCGGCATCGCCCCCGGCTCCTTCGTCTACTACACCCACTCCTGGCGCGCCCCCGTCTCCTCCGCCACCGCCGCCACGACCACCTACGGCGGCCCCTTCACCGCGGCCGTCGAGCAAGGCAACGTCATGGGCGTCCAGTTCCACCCCGAAAAGTCCGCCGAAACGGGCCTCCGCATCCTGGAGAACTTTCTCAGCCTCTAACAATGCAATACGGAGACATCGAGCATGACCACCACCACCACCGAAATCGTCCAAGGCACAGTCGAGATGGTCCGCCCCCAAGAAGCTGCAAACTGGACCGGCATGGACCTCATCCCGTTTGAAACCATCGCCGAGCGCTTTCTTGAACTTCATATGCCAGATCTGGACCACGAGGGCCAGCCGGCCACTCTCACTGTCTCCTTCGGCAAGCCGTTCCCCGTCGAAGCCCGCGGCTGGGCCTGCCCCTACCGCATCTCCGCCTTGGGCCGCGACCATATCACCCCCGCCGGCGGCGCAGACTCCGTCCACTCCCTCCAGATGGCCATGCACATGGTCCACAACGAGCTCTCCGCGATGGCCCGCCACCACAAAATCACCTTCCTCGACGCCGACGACCTCGGCTTCGGCCGCTCCGCCGAGAGCGACGCCGCCATCGCCAAGTGCCCCGTCATGGGCATGAGCGTCAGCTCCTAAGTACCTCCTCCTGCCGTATGAGACCCGCCGTAGCCTCCCCTAACTTGCGTCCCGTGGCGCAGTTACCCAAGCCGATTCCATACAATAGAGAGATGGCAACTTCAGCCTTCTCAACGGAGTCCACGGTGTCTGAAGCACAGATCTTCATATATCTTGATATCGCTTGAGATCCAGACCTAACTCCTTTGAATCGGGTATTTTGGATCAAATGTGTACCGGGTAGGGGGACCCCCGGAGTGAGACCTGCTTGCTGACCAAACGCATCATCGCCTGCCTCGACGTCCGCTCCGGCCGTGTCGTCAAAGGGGTCCAGTTCGTCGACATCGTCGATGCCGGCGACCCAGCGGAACTTGCGCATCGGCACGCGGCGGCGGGGGCCGACGAGATCGTTCTGCTCGACATCACCGCCACCCATGAGGGGCGCGGGACTCTTCTCGATACCGTTCGTCGCGCGGCCGAAAATCTCTTCGTCCCGTTTACCGTCGGCGGCGGCATCCGCTCTGCCCAGGACGCGGCTTCGGTCTTCGATGCCGGGGCCGACAAGGTCTCCATCAACTCCTCCGCCATCGCCCGCCCCGACCTCATCTCCGAGATCGGATCGAGCTTCGGTGCGCAGGCCGTGATCGTCGCCATCGACGCGCGCCGCGGAACGGCTCCGCCCCCACCCGGTGCGGACGCGGTTCAGCACGCCATTGCCACCGCCGAGGTCTACGTCTCCGGAGGTCGCAAGCCCACCGGCCGGCCCCTGCTGGACTGGGCACGCGAAGCCGAAGATCGCGGCGCGGGCGAGATCCTGCTTACCTCGATGGACGCCGACGGAACGCGCTCCGGGTTCGATTGCGAACTCACAGCCGCCGTCTCCGAGGCCGTGCAGATCCCGGTGATCGCCTCGGGAGGCGCCGGCTCAGCGCAACACTTCGCCGATGTCTTCAGCCATCGGCCGGGCGGCGGAAAGGCCGATGCCGCCCTCGCCGCAAGCATCTTTCACTTCGGCGTCACCAGTTCCCGCGCCTTGAAAGCCGAGCTCCAGCGAGCCGGCGTTCCTGTTCGGCTACCGTGTTGAGGGCGAGCTCTTAGCTTCTAGCTCTTGGCTAAAATCAAAACTCCACGAGTCCCGACCCGCCACGAACCAGCTAACAGCTAAAAGCTAGGAGCCAAAAGCTAAAGATGCTGATCCCCTCCATCGACCTCCTGGGCGGCCAGATCGTCCAGCTCGTCCAAGGCGAAGATCTCAGGCTCGCGTTCGACGACGTCGAGCCCTGGATCGAGCGCTTCTCGAAGTACCCGCTCGTGCAGCTCATCGACCTCGACGCCGCGAAGCGCCAGGGCTCAAATCAGGCCCTGATCCAGCGGATCTGCAAAGAACTCCCGTGTCAGGTCGGCGGTGGTCTGCGCTCGGCAGACGACGCCCGAACTCTGCTCGACGCGGGTGCGAAACGCGTCATCTTTGGGTCGTCTCTCTTTGGCGCGAGCGGGATCGAGAAGAGCTTCGCCGCCGGTCTGAAGCAGCAGCTCGGCGAAGACGCCCTCGTCTTTTCGGTGGACACAAAGGACGGCCAAGTCGCGGTCAAAGGCTGGAAGGATCGCGTCCCTCTCACCCCTGAGGTGGCAATCACTTGGCTGGAGGATTTCTGCGGCGCCTTTCTCTATACCCACGTCGACACGGAGGGCACGATGTCAGGGTTCCCCTTTGAGGTCGCGGCAACGCTGCGCGCCACCACCGCCCGGCAGCTGATCGTCGCCGGCGGCATTCGGTCCCAGACCGAGATCGACGCCCTCGATCAGATCGGCGTCGATGCGGTTGTCGGCATGGCCGTCTACACCGGCGCGCTCAAAGCCTAGAGCCGTGGAGGCTAGTCTAGTCTTTGTTCGCCGCATCTTCGGACAAAGCGTAATATCCGCGACGGTTCTGCACTTTTAGACCCTTGCCGCACGTAATCTCCAACTTCCGAAAGCCGCCATCGAGCTTCAGATTGGTTGGCGTATAGCTGGCGAGGTATTGCGTTCGCAACTCATCCTGAATCTGCTGAAACGCCTCCTCCAGACGTCTGCCGTTGTTGCCGACGTTGATGACGCGCCCACCGGTATCCGTCGCTAGTTTCTCCATGTCGCGGTCGCCCGAGTAGCCGATCGACATACCGCCGTAGAACCCACGATCGGCGATCAGGATGACGTAGACGATCGCATTCGCCTTCTGCGCGGCTTCGGTTGCCGTCTTCAGGGTCTCCTGCGACCCCTGGTCGCCGCCGTCGGTCAGCATCACCAGGATCTTGCGCCCAGCCTCCTGCCGCAGCTTGTCATGCGCGGCCAGGTAAACGGCGTCGTAGAGCAGAGTTCCGCGCAACCGCCCGTTGCCTGTGACGGAACCCGTCCCCGCGCCCGTGTTGATGGTTGCCTTATCGATGGCCCGCTTCAACTCGCGGGGCGAGTTGGTGTAGTCGGCTAGGAGGTCTACGTTGATGTCGAACGAGATCAGAAAGGCCTCGTCTTTAGGGGTCAGCACGCTCTTCAGGAAGGTCGCTCCCGATTCCTGCTCGAGCGGCAGTACATTTTGCTGCGATCCGCTGGTGTCAAGCAGGATCCCGATCGTTAGCGGCAGGTTCTTTTCCTGCGTAAAGTTCTTGGTGACCTGCAGAGCTTTGTCTTCAAAGATGCTGCAATCGTCTTTGTGCAGATTGGTGATAAAGCCGTTCTTATCGCGAACGGAGAAGTACACGTTGACGAGGTTAACGTTCACCTTGAGTGTCTGGGTGTCGAGGCCTTCGATCTCCTGCGGCTTGGCAGAGCTTTCAGGCGGCGGTCCGCCGGGCATGGGTGCCTCCTGCGCGCACACAGCAACGGGAGAGAGGAGAGCGAACAGAACGAGAGCTTGAGCAAAAGACCGCATAAAACTTAGACGACAGAGAAGCGCAGGAAGTCAGCGTGTCTCGAGTTCTTGCTCCTCGCGGGTGGTGCCCCTCTTCGCCTCAGTCGAAACCTCTCTGCGCCGCTGGTAAACTACGGATGGACAGACCCGGCGAAGATTCGCTGGAGAAGTTCCGGACAGGTGGTAGATCGGTGACAAGGCTCAGCATACTCGCAGGCACGCTCGCACTCCTCACGCCAGGTATCGGGCAGCAGCCAGGCGCTACGGGCGTCCCAGACGCTCCGTCCCCGCAGCAGACCGCCTCCGCTCAAGCCCAGATTCCCGACGCCCCGAAGCCCCAGACGACCCTGCCCGCCGCGGGCGCCATCGCCCCTGGCATCGGTACCGCGCCGGCGTCTGCGACCCAGGACGCCTCCGACCCGAACGCTCCCGGAACAAGCCTCCCGAACAGCCCGCCGGCCACCCACGCAGACGACGGTTCCGCGCCAGATCTCCCTGTGGCGGGAGAAGGCGCCAAGGCCTTCACCCTGAATGTGGGAGTCAACTTCGTCGACGTTCCTTTCACGGTCAAGAACAACAAGGGGCGCCTGGTGCCCGGCATCACGTGGCGCGATGTCCGCGTCTATGAAAACGGCACCCGTCAGCAGATGCGTCTGTTCACGGTCGACCCCTTCCCGCTCTCGGTCGCGCTCGTCATCGATCAGTCCGTCACGTTTGACACCATGGCCAAGATCAACAATGCTCTCGGCGCCATCCAGGGAGCCTTCACGACCTACGACGAAGTCGCCGTGATCACCTACAACAACGGCCCCAAGCTCCAGAATCCGGACTTCCTCGCCGGCCAGAGCGCCCGTCTCCAGGCTGTCATCGATCGCGCCAAAAGCACCGGCCGTGAAGGCGCAATGAACTACACTTCGGGTCCGTTGTCGCAAAACATCAACATCAACGACAACGCCCAGAGTCACATCATGCCCAACGTGAACCCGTCCCACGGCACCAGCCAGAGCAATCAATTGAACGTCCCGAGAGAGGTCCACACCCTCAACGACGCCATCTTTGAGGCCGCCAAGCAGACCACGCGTGCCGGCCGTGGACGTCGCCGCATCGTCTACGTCATCTCGGATGGCAAGGAGTACGGCTCGACCGTCAAGCAAAAAGAGCTCATCCGCTACCTCCAGACCAATCAAATCGCCGTCTACGCCACGCTCGTCCACGACCTACCCACCATCCCCGGCACCGGCTTCATGAATAGCCTTCACCTCCCCTTCCAGATGCGCGACAATATCCTCCCCGTGTACGCGAACGCCACCGGCGGCCAGATCGATCCCGAGTTTCGCCAGAAGGGAATCGAAGAGAGTTTTGCTCGTATCACCGAAGAGGTCCGCACTCAGTACACCGTCGGGTACTACTCACACGAGCCCTTCATTGATGGCAAGTACCGCACCATCGAGGTCAAGGTTCTCCGGCCCAACCTCGACGTGATTGCCAAGAAGGGCTACTACCCTCTGGTTCAGGATGCCCGCCCCGCGACAATCCAGGCCGCGCAGTAGCGTCAGGCCGACATAGTAGTTTTGGTTAACCTCCTCCAAAAGGTGGAGGCGGACCGTCCGCAGGTTCCGCTACTATCTTTAGCGGCGCACGTCCTTCAGATTTCTTGATCGCTGGCGTCGCTCCTGTCGCTTCTCACCGCAGCGTATGCCGAAGATCCTATCCAAACTCGATCGCATCCGGCTCGCCCAGACTCTGGCGGCTCTCTCCGCCGTAGCGGTCCTGCTCGCGTATGTTCCGTCGGCCGTCAGAGCAGGCAGCGCAACCGACGAGGCCGTCGCCAAACGGCACGCCTACAGTGAAAAAGTTGCCGAGAAGTACAACGACCACTTCGGCGAGAACGCCCACTTTCTCCCCTCCAACCTCACCACCGACACTGGCGAGTTCTTCGATCCGAAGAGCTTTCCCACAGCGCAGTATTGCGGTCACTGCCACCAGGAGGCTGAACATCAGTGGCGCCAGTCCGCGCACTCCAACGCCAACCGCGCGCCGTGGTATCTCCGCAACGTCGATCTGCTGAACAAAGAAAAAGGCGTCGAGTTTTCGCGGCACTGCGAAGGCTGCCACGACCCCATCGCCGTGGTCGCCGGCAACCTCACCCAGGGCTCCACCAAGCGGCGGCCCTTTGACGCCGACGGCGTCACCTGCTCGGTGTGCCACTCCGTCCAGCAGGTGGACACGCGCGGAACGGGGTCGTACGTCCTGGGCACGCCAGCGGTGCTCTTGGATGAGATTGGAAAGCCGATCACCAGGCCTGTCTCTGACGGCGAGATCCTGGCCCATCTCGATCGCCACTCCGCTGCGGTGATGAAGCCTTTCTACCGGACGTCCGAGTATTGCTCGACCTGCCACAAGGCTGCCATTCCGCGCCAGTTGAACGACTATAAGTGGCAGCGGGCCATCTCGCTCTACGACGAGTGGCAGAACTCCTCCTTTGCGAAGCAGTCGCCGCTGCCCTTCTACACCAAGGAGACGGTCTCGACCTGCGAAACCTGTCACATGCAGCGCGAACCGGTGAAGCTCCCGGACCCCGGCGCCAAGCACGGTCAGCTCGCCAGCCATCGCTGGCTCGGCGCCAACACCATCGTTCCGAAGTTCTACGGCTTCGACGAGCAGGCAGAGCGCATCGTCAAGTTTCTCCAGACCTCCGTCTTCAACGTCGACCTGTTTGCCATCGAGCACGAAACGCCAGGCGGCGCCGCGCTCCCCAACGTCAGCGCTCCCCTGGGCGACGTGTCCTACACCGTCAAGCCCGGCGAAACCGTCACTGCCGATGTCGTGATCCAAAATAAAGGCATCGCTCACTCCCACGTTCCCGAGCAGCGCGACATGTACGAGTCCTGGGTCGACTTCACCGTCAAGGACGCCGCAGGCAACATCCTCAAGGAGTCCGGCTTCCTGAAACCGAACGGCGACCTGGACGACCGCGCGCACTCGTTCACTAACCGCCTCATCAACACCAAGGGCGGCCTCAACGCAGAGCATCAGGTGTGGAACACTCACATCGTCGCGTATAGCAATACCGTCCAGTCCGGTCGTTCACAGCTCGTGCGGTACGCCTTCAAGATGCCGGACGCCGGCCCCGTCACGATCACCGCGACGGTCAAGTACCGCCGGTTCGATCAGCACTTCATGGACTTCGGCATGAACATGCCTGCCGGCAAACACTACGACCAGCCCATCATCGACATGGCGTCGAGCTCACGAACCATTGCTGTCGGGGAGAACAAGCCGACGCCGCCAAGCCCGGCGGGGAACAAACCCGGATCGACACAAACGTCGAACCAGATTCCAACCCAGAACCCAACATCGATTCCAACCTGGATGCGATGGAACAACTATGGCATCGCGCTGCTCGATGCCCAGCAGTACGCCGCCTCTGTCCACGCCTTCTCCGAGGTCGCGAAGCTGCGTCCCGACTACCCCGATGCCTATACCAACATGGCGATCGTCGAGATCGCCTGGGAGAAGTACGCCGACGCCCGTCCCCACCTCGAAAAGAGCCTCACCCTCGCCCCAGGCAACGCCCGCGCGCTCTATTATCGGGCCCTCGTCGAGCGCAACGAAGGCAACCTCGACCGCGCCATCCTCGATCTCCAGGCCGTCGCGAAAGCCTACCCTCGCTCGCGTGATGCCCACCGCGAGCTCGGCTTCTCCTTCTATCAGCTGCACAGGTACGAGCAGGCTCGTGACGAATACCTGCAGGTCCAATCGATCGACCCTGACGACCTCGCCGCACACTATAACCTGGCCATCCTCTACCGCCGCCTTGGCCTGAAAGACAAGGCGCGCGCCGAAGCGGCCACCTTTGCCGATCAGAAGGACGATCCCACCGCCTCCACGTACGCGCTCGAGTACCTTCGCAACCACACGGAAGTCGCCAACGAAAGCGTCGTCTGGCACGCCCATGAGCTGGATGCGCCGGTCGCTCGTCCAACTGGCCCGCTGCCTACGGCTTTCAGCGCAACCCAGCAGTGAATCCGCGCTCCCTCGCATCCGACAGAAAGTCCATGGTCTCTCGTCTTCGCAGCACAGCGCTGTTGCTCGCTCTGGTCTCGCCGGCCGCCCTTCTCCTCCTTACCCCGCACGCACGGAGCACCGTGCAGGCATCCTCAAAGTCGGACCGCGAAGCTGGAGCAGCCCTCTTCCATGAAAAAGGCTGCGAACACTGCCATGGAGCCAACCTCGCCGGCACCGATAAAGGCCCCAACCTGACCGGCGTCGGGCGTCATCTTAAGTCCGCTCAGATCGAGCTCCAGATCCACGACGGAGGCAACGGCATGCCACCTTTCGGCGATGTCCTCGCTCCAGACGAAGTCAAAGATCTGGTGGAGTTTCTTCGTACCCAACGCAGCAAAGTCCGCCCGCCCGCACCGGCCGCGCGGCCGCCCGCAGCGAACGGGCCAGCGTAGGGAAGCTCACGACATCCCCCGAGCTCGCTCGATCGCCCGAACCACCGCCTGCGCCTTGTTCCGACTCTCCTCGTACTCGCTCTCCGGCACCGAGTCGGCCACCACGCCGCCCCCGGCCTGGATGTACCCGAGCTCGCCGTCCATAAACAACGTCCGGATCGCGATGCAGCTGTCGAGATTGCCGCTAAAATCCGCGTACAAGATCGACCCGCCGTACACCCCGCGCCGTGCCGGCTCCAGCTCCTCGATAATCTCCATGGCACGAATCTTCGGCGCCCCACTCAGCGTCCCCGCCGGAAAACACGCCCGAAACGCATCGATCGCACTAAGGCCCTCCTTCAATTCGCCTTCCAGCGCGCTGACCAGATGCATCACGTGCGAGTAGCGCTCGACAAACATCAGGTTCTTCACTTTCACCGAGCCAAACTCGCTCACTCTCCCCAGGTCATTGCGCCCCAGGTCGACCAGCATGATGTGCTCGGCCACCTCCTTGGCATCCCCCCGCAGCTCCGCTTCCAGTCGCTGATCCTCCGCCTCATCGGCGTGCCTCCAGCGCGTCCCCGCAATGGGTCGATACTCCACCCGCCGACCTTTTACACGCACCAGAAGCTCCGGCGAAGACCCCACCAGATGCGCCGTCCGCGCACCCCTTTCTCTATCTTCTGCCGCCTCTCGCCGCTTTCCTGGATCCTCGCTTTCGCCCATCGCAAACCGCAGAAAGTACAGGTACGGCGATGGATTCACAATCCGCAACGCCCGATAGATCTCAAAGGCATCCACCTCCGGAACGCAATCGAAGCGTTGCGACAGAACACACTGAAAAATGTCGCCCTCGGCGATGTACTCCTTCACCTGCTCCACCGCCCGCAGATACTCCGGCTTGGGCGTTCGCGGCGTCAGCTCCAGAGCGGCCAGGACTGCCCTGCTTCGTCCATTGGCCCCCTCCGGCAGAGCCCGCCGCAACCGCTCCTCCATTCGGTCTAGACGATCGACGGCCCGCCCATAGGCTCCGTCCATCGGCTCGCGCAAGAGATCCACCGTCGCAATCAGGTAGATCTCCTTACGCACATGGTCGAACGCCATCACCTGATCGAAGAACATGAGGTAAGCATCCGGTACCCCCAGTTCATCGGCGGCCAGCTCTGGCAGACGCTCGATCTGTCGCACCACGTCGTAGCTGAAAAAGCCAACTGCTCCCGCCGTAAACGGAGGTAGCCCCGGCAGCGTCGCTGGCCGATGCCCACCCAAGGCCGCCTTGAGCTCCTGAAAGATATCTCCTTCGAAGCTCCGTGGGTCCGCTTGCCGGGCTACACCTCTATCGCCAATGGTCTGCCGTTCCGTGACAACGATCCGCCGACCTCGCGCCACCATACGCCTGTACGGTTCGATCCCGATAAAGGTATACCGCCCGACCCGCTCACCGCCTTCAACTGACTCCAGCAGAAAGGCCTCGGGCTCGCCGTTCGCAATCCGCAGAAACGCGCTCACCGGCGTCTCCAGATCCGCCGTCACCGTCCGATATACCGGAAGGAGCGTATGGACCTTCGCCAACGCCGTGAAATCCCGCTGCTCCGGCCGAGTATTTATTGCCATCCCAAGAGGATAATCGACGTGCAGCTCACTGTAAGCGCCAGCTACTTCGTCGACAGCTCGATCACCTGCACCGAATACGGCGGCACCGTGTGCTCGAAGTGCGTTCCCGCGCCGCGCAGCCTCGTTGTCGACGGCACAATGCGGGTGGGTGCGGTGATGGTGTTGGTCTCCTCCGGATTGCTGCCGGCGAGCGTCACCAGCGTCCCCTCGCGCGCAATGCGGTTTGCCCCGGAGAGGCTGATCTGGACCGGCTGTGCTGTGGACCGGGTGTTGACCAGCTTCAGGTCGACCGTGCCCTTCGCGGGATCATCCGTCACCGAATAAGCGATGTGGCCGTCGCCGCCAGTCAGCGTGGACGTCGGCACCTCCGTCCCGAGATACTGCGCAAACATCGACTGCGCATAGAAGCTCGGCGCACCGTAGCTCTCGACCGCGTTGTACCCGATCAGGTCGGACTCCCACTGCATGCCGCCGGGGTTGACGTTGACGAACAGCGGGGCGTAGGAGGCCATCACGATCACGTCGCTGTTCCGCTCCATGCCAGTCATCCAGGCTGAATCGCCGAGAGCCGCACCCATGTTCGTTGTCGGAGATCCCTCGCGTGTAGCCCACTCGCCGACAAAAATCTTCGGCCCGCTGCGGTCGATCTTGTCGTAATGCTGCAGGTCGGCCAGAAACTCGTCTGTGCGCAGGTAGTAGTGGTCGTCGAGCACGTCCGGCTTCATGCGTTTCAGAGGCGCCGTCGCGATCAGCTGCAGTTGCGGGTACTTGGCCTTGATCGCCTTATAAAACTGCGCGTACCGGCCCTCGTAGCTGCCCGACTTGTCGAACCAATCCTCGTTGCCGATCTCAAGGTAGGTGAGCGGGAACGGCGCTGGGTGACCCAGTTTCGCGCGCACTGCTCCCCACTTTGTATTTGAGGCATCGCCGGTTACAAATTCGAGCTCGTCCATCACATCGTCGACAAAGGGCGTTAGCGCCGGGCCCGGCCGGATGTGATCACCCTTGAGTGAGTACCCGGCATACACGGCGAGCACCGGCTGGATGTTCAGATCCTCGGTCCATTCCAGGAACTCGAGCAAACCCATGCCGTCGGATGACGTGTACTCCCACGGACTGCGGTGCGTTGGCCGGTCCACCAGAGGGCCGATCGTGTTCTTCCAGTCGAAGCGCTCGTCGATCTGGTCGCCTTCTAAATAGTTGCCGCCAGGCAAGCGCAGAAACCGTGGATGCATCTCTGCCAGCTTCTCCATAAGGTCCACGCGATTGCCGTTTTCACGATTCTTGTACGTCGGCGGAAACAGCGACACGACGTCGATCCAGAGCTTGCCCGGGTGTCCGACCGTGAGCACAAGATGGTTCTCGGATGAGACCTCCACCTTGCCAGTCCGCAGCGTAAATGTGTACCGCTTCCACTCCGTCCCGACACCGTCCACCTTTGCCGTTGCGATAGGCTTGCCTGTGTTGTTGCTCACCAACGCAACAGTGATCGGACCGATGTCGGCGGCGCCGGCCTTGGCGTACAGCGATCCGCGGTACTCAGTCTCGGGCCGCGCCGCCATGCCCCAATAGCCGCCATTCAGCACGCCGGCTTGGTTTGCGGGATCAGCCTGCTTCACGTCAATCAGCAAACTGTGATCAAGAGCCGCGCTCGGACCGTCCGTCAGATCCATTGCCATCGTCGCCGACGAGTTGCCTCCATGCACAATGTTCCAGTGCGCCACGCCGCCGAAGCCGTGGTCCTGAAAGGTCCGGTTACGCACCAGCTCGGCGTACAAACCGCCATCGTAGGAATAGTTAATCTCTTCCGTCATCAGCCCGTAGAGCATGGGACTGACCTTGTGAAGCGGCTTGCTGAGGTCGATGCTCAGGTTGGCCGGCGTGCTTGTCTGTGCCCCCACCACCATCGCCGATACTGCCGCCGCGCCCGCCACCAGAGTTCGTACAGCCCTCATCATGCTCATCCACATCTCCCTAAATTTTCTTGAGTGCACGCGCTCAAATGTTGTTTGACTAGCGCTGGCTTCGCCTCACACGATCGCTCGGACCGCGAGAGCAAACGCCAGCTTAGTCTCTCGGCACAGGTATAAGCAACGCCTGTGCCGCCCAGAGCCCCAAAGCACCGGGATATGCGCTAAGATGCCCTGTTCAAACAACCGGATTTGCCGCCCCCGACCCCCTCCTGTACCTTGAGCAGCACGTGTGCAGGGCCGTACGGACGTGTACGAGATCCATACGAGATCCATACAAGATCCAGAGGATCAGGAAGATGGCCGACAGGGAAGACCAGATTAACTCGCTGCTACCTCCTGCCGGCGCGTCGCCCAGCCCAGACAAGCTTCGGGTTCCCGGCCGCCGCTGGGGCATCGCTTGGCTGCTCGCTCTCGGCGTCCTCGTCAACTACTTCGACCGGGTCAATCTGTCCGTCTCCCAAGCCGCCCTGGTCGATACCTTTCACATCTCCTTCTGGACGTTTGGTCTCCTCTCGGCCGCCTACAACTGGACTTACGCACTCTGCCAGCTGCCGGTCGGCGTTCTGCTCGATCGCTTCGGTGTGCGCCGCATCGGTCGCGTCAGCACGCTGCTGTGGAGCCTCGCCTCCTTCGCCGCCGCCGTCGCTCCAGGTCTCGGCGCCTTCTTCGGAGCGCGGCTTCTCCTGGGCGTCGGCGAAGCGCCTACTTTTCCCGCCAACGCCAAGGCCATCGGCAGATGGTTCCCGCCCAGCGAGCGCTCGTTCGCAACCTCCATCTTCGATTCCGCCGCGAAGTTCGCCTCTGCCATCGGCGTCCCTCTGATCGGTCTGCTTCTCCTCCGCGTGGGCTGGCGATGGAGCTTCGCGGCCACCGGCCTCATCAGTCTGCTCTACTTCGTCCTATTCTTTCGTCTCTACCGCGATCCGGAGGAGGACCCGGGTCTCAGCCTCGTCGAGCGCGAGTACATCCAGCCCTTGGCGTCACCTCTCCCAATTCTTGGCAGACCCTCGCTCAGTCCCGTCCTACAGGAGCAAATTCCGCTCCGATCTCTTCTGGCCGAGCCCAAGGTGCTGGGTCTCGCGATCGGCTTTGGCTCCTACAACTACATCTTCTATCTGCTGCTGACCTGGCTGCCGAGCTATCTTTCGCACACCTTCGGCATGGACCTTCGCCGCTCGTTTCTCTATACCGGCGTCCCCTGGCTGTATGCGACCGCCACCGACATGTTCGTCGGTGGCTGGCTGGCCGACTGGCTCATCAAGCAGGGCTACAACCCAAACCGCGTCCGGCAGACAATTCTGATTGGCGGCACCGCCTGTGGCCTGGGTCTTCTGGGAGCAGCGCACGCCCACACGCCCACGGTCGCCCTCCTCTGGATCAGCCTTTCAATCGGTGGTCTCGCGGCCGCGGCTCCCATCGGCTGGTCCATCCCATCCCTGATCGCACCCAGCGGAAGCGTCGGCGCCGTGGGCGGCATCATCAACTTCTCAAATCAAATCTCCGGAATCGTGGCGCCGATCCTGACCGGCTACCTAATCGCCATCACCGGCACGTTTGCATGGGCCTTTGCCGTCGCGGCCGGGTACCTGCTCGTCGGCATCCTTAGCTACATCGTTCTCTTGGGCCGGATTGAGCCGATCCCGTTCAGACAAGTTGCACGCAGATAAGGTTCCCTGCGCTAACGCAGTTCTCCTGAAGGTGAAGGAGCGAGCCGAGTCTGATTGCGCCAGTTTTCTCCAAGAAACTGGCGTTCCGCAACTTCGTCCTAAGCCACAACATCAGGAGAACTGCGCTAACGCATCGCCGTCGCAGTGGCCACCGGATACCGTTTCGTCTCTCCGGTGCGTTCGTTCAGCATCGCGAAGCTACCATCGTGCCCGGCGATCAACTCAAGGGAGTGACCCGCGTCCGGTCCGGGCAGGTTCGCGATGTACTCCGCCGCTCGGTTGTTCGCGGCTCCGCCCTCGTCCGAGAAGTGCACCTGCCACAAGGCCTCAAGCCCCGGCGCCCCCTTCAGAGTCACGAACGTCGGGACCGATCCGCCCTTGGTCGCGCCGTTATCCATCACGGCCACCCGCGCGCCGATCGCGTCCACCAGCGCGGGACTTGAACTCTGGTACCACCCGTGGTGCGAGACTACGTACACATCCACCCGCCCGAGCTTGTTGACCGGACACATCAGATCGCGCTCCTTGTCCCAGGTCAGGTCGCCGAGATCGAGGATGCGAAAGTTCCCAAACGTAAGCTCGATGCCGAGGGAGCGTGCGTTTTCGGTCTGGTCGGCGGGCCGGGTCTCGGATGTGGCGCAGAAGGAGTTGCGGCCCCCACCACCGGGCAGAGGCCTCTGGATCAGAGCTCCATCCGCGCTGATAACCGTCGCCGTCACGTCCGATCCCAGCCCTGGCAAAACATCGCCCGGCTTTGCCACCACCCGCTTTGCCGTTCCCTCCGCGAGCACCGCCTGATAGGCCGCAAACCCACGCTCGGTCACTCCCTTATCGAGCTCGCGATTGGGTCCGTGATCGATAAATGTTCCAACCGGAATCCTCTGCACCAGCTGCGGCACACCGCCTACATGGTCGGTGTGAAAGTGCGTGATCAGGACATCGTCGATGCGGCTGAGGCCCGCGCTCTTCGCCGCCGCCACGATCCGGTCAGCGTCCCGGCCGCCGTTGCCGGGCCACCCCGTATCCACCAGCAGCGATCGACCTCCAGGCGTCACAAACAGCGTGGCCTGCCCGCCCTCGACGTCGATAAAGTACACCCGCAACTTGCCGGCGGCGTCCGCCGAGGAGGTTGTCTGCGAAACGGCGCACATGGTTGCCAGCCCCACCGCCGCCGACACCAGAGAAGATCGAAACCAACTTGCCTTGCACTGAGATCGCATTCCAGACTCCCTTTACACAGCTTAGCTCCGCTCCGGCACCGTGGCTCGCGTAGCTCCGGTCGAGATCCCGCCGTCGACCAGCAGCGTCTGCCCCGTGATGTAACGACTCTCTTCGGACGCCAAAAACACGATGGGACCGTCGAGATCGGCCGCGCTGCCCGGCCGTTTCAGCGGAATCCGGTCCACCAAATACTCCACCCATTCGCGGTTTTCGTAAAGCACCGCATTCTGGGCCGTCTTGAACCACCCCGGCGCAAGGCAGTTCACGGTTATACCGTGGAGCCCCCAGTCGTCGGCCAGACTCATCGTCAGCTGCCGCACACCGCCGCGACTCGCACCGTACGGCGCCAGACCTGCATACCCGAAGACGCTCGTCACGGAACCAATGTTAATGATGCGACCGTACCCATGTCCCATCATCCCGCGGGCGATCCCCTGTGCGACAAAGAAGCTGCCGCGCAGATTGGTGTCGAGAACGAGATTCCAGTCCTCCCACGTCACCTCGGCCGCGGGCTTGCGGACATTGCAACCGGCATTGTTGACCAGAATATGCACCTGCTCGGCGACGTGCTCGACCTCCGCCGTCATCCGGTTAATGCTGTCGTGGTCGCGTACATCAAGCTCGATCGTGACCGCTCGCCGGCCCATGGCCTCGATCTCGGCGACAAACGCACCGAGGTCGTCGAGCTTGCGGCTGGTTAGGATGAGGTCCGCACCCGCACCAGCCAGCGCCCGCGCGAACCTCTGCCCCAGACCGCGGCTAGCGCCGGTGACAAGCGCGGTCTGCCCGGAAAGATCAAACATCCGTTGGCCCCGAAACGTCCGCCAACTTGCTGTCCGGCCTGCCCGGTCTGTCGGGTCTTCGAGGATCAAGCACCACCTTCATCACATTCGGCTCCCGTGCATGCAGCCGCCGAAACCACTCCGCGCCGTCGCTCAGTGGCGCTACAGCCGTAATCAGCGGCGCCACCTGGATCGCACCGGACCCCACCAGACGCATCGCCTCGGTGTACTCGCCCGCCGATGCGCACGACCCCTGCAGCCGGATCTGGCGAGTCACCACCTTTTGCAGCGGGATCGAGACCTCGCGCGCGATGTTGCCCACCAGCGTCACCACACCGCCTTTGCGCACGCAATCGACCGCCGTCGCGACCGTCTCCTGCCGACCCACCGCCTCGAAGACCAAATCCACACCTCGTCCGCCGGTAAGTTCAAGAATCTGGCCGCCCAACTCGGCCCCTGAGGCCAAGAGCGACGCTTCCGCGCCCATCACGGCCGCGAGATCCAGCCGCGTCCGGTCTACATCCGCCACCAACACCCGTGAGCAACCGGCTGCTCGCGCGGCCTGCAAGATCAACAAACCAATCATGCCCGCGCCGATGACGAGTGCCGTCTCGCCGCCCCGAAGCCCCACCACATCGACAGCATGAAGCGCGACCGAGACGGCCTCCAGCATCGCCGCCTCGGTAAACGAAAGCTCCTCGGGAAGCCGATAGACAATACGCTCCGGCACAGCGACGAACTCGGCAAAGGCACCGGGACGCCGGTACTCGCCGCAGGAGACGCCCACAACCTGCCGGTCCTCGCACAGATTCACCTCGCCTCGCGCGCAGAACTCACACCCCCCGCAAAACACAGTCGAGTCAAACGTGACTCGATCACCGGGCGCGAAGCTGCTCACTCCCGGACCAACGGCAGCCACCGTGCCCGCAGCCTCGTGGCCCATGACGACCGGCGGAATGCGACGTCCGGACGTGCCGTCGTAGCCATGCACGTCGCTGCCGCAAATGCCGCACGCCGCCACGCGGATCAGCACCTCACCCGCGCCCGCAACGGGTGCGGCGAGATCGACCACCTCGAGGCACCCATACTCCGTGAGCAGCAACGCATCCATCCAGAGCTCGCCCCTTGCCGGTGTCCAATCTACATCAACGCAACCAAAAATGGCTCCGGAGAGGATCCTCCAAGGCCGACCGGAATCGGGTTCCCGGCCTTGATTGGAAGAAACACCGGCCTACTGGGGAGGGGAGGTCGCTGCCGAGCGGCTGACCGGATACCTGAAGGCGGAACAGATGCTCGTCTACACGCGCGACGCCAACAGCTTCTTATTTAGGGACAGATCCGCTTGGCAGTGACGGGAACACGGAGGTTCTCGAAGCATTCTGGAGCCCGGAATTAGACCACGGAGAAAAGCCTCTCGCCTTGCCGCTGCTGATTTATGCGGACCTCATGATGACTCGCGACAGCCGAAACCTCGAACGGCGAAGATTCGCTATGAGTAATTTCTCCAACCGTCCTAGGCGCACGCTGATCCGTCGTTCGAGCCGGGTCGGCATCGTTTACGCAGCTAGGCAAACATGCCGTGTTCTTTGCGAAGCGCACCGACCAAAGCGTCAGAGTCGGTGGGCGTGCTGTAAAGCCCAGGTGTGACCCGAATTACTGGTCCTTTTGCAATGCCGTGCCTCCACACGGTGTGGACTCGGTACTTTTCGAAGAGAACATGCTGAACGCGCTGCGCCTGCTCATCCGTTTGCATGCCTCTCAACCGGAAGCTCGTGATCGCGCAGTATCTCTTCGGATCATCCGGCACGCAGATCTCAACATTGGGTAGGTCGCGGACCTGCTCAACCCAGCGGTTCCGAAGTCCACGCAAATGCTTCTCTTTCGCTGCTCCTCCGACTGCAAAGTGGAATTGCGCCGCGGAGGGAATGGTAAGCAACGCAGCAAAGTTAACCGTTCCAGCCGGCACTCGGGCAGTGATATCCGTCGCAGCAATGTCGTGATTTTCGTATGCCACGTCGATCGCATCGAGACGAGTCTTGCGGATGTACATGGCACCTGTTCCGAGCGGGGCGGAGGTCCACTTGTGAACCGACCAGCCAGCAAAGTCGCAGTCAAGGTCGGCGATCTGGAAGTCAAGGCAGGCGACGCCATGGGCAACATCGACAATCGTATCCACTCCGCGCCGACGCGCCATGGCGACGATTTCTTTGACGGGCGTCACGAGCCCGGTCCGATTGGATACCTGGGTGACCAGCAGCAACTTTGCATTCGGCGTCCGCTTAAGCACAGCTTCGTACGCAGCGAGAATGCTTTCTGTCGTGGCGGGTTCCGGCATCGCGAACTTCACAACCTGGGCACCGCGATGGTCGCCAAGCCAATCCATTGCCGCAATCATCGCGTCATAGTCGAGGTCACAGTAGATGACCGCATCGCCAGCGTGAATGTTCTTGTAGTTTGCGATGAGTAACTGCAGGGCATCCGAACCGCTCCGGGTGATGGCGATCTCCTCGGCCTCGCAACCGACCATCTTCGCAACTGCTTCCCGCGCTTCGCGTCCCCCCGCTGCCAAACACGCACCTCCCGGCAATACGTTCCTGGCCCAGATCGAATTGTTTCGGTTCACGTACAGCATCTGCTCAGCGTAGACCTGGGCAACGGACCGAGGCATGATTCCCCAATATCCGTTCTCCAGATTGTGGATGCCGGAATCCACGTCGAAATGCTGCGGCAACGATCCTACCGGGATCGAGTTCGGCTGAAGGGTTTTCAGCATGGGGGCATCGGCCTTTGCCCGTAGCCCTGTGCTGCCGAACATGATCGCGGGTGCGCCAAGGGTGGCGGACTTCAAGAACGTACGTCGATCTGACAATGTAACTCCTCTCGTTCGATCTATCTTGCAGTTTTGGCAGCGACTACCGGCTTGACTTCACCGAGTTTCGGATTCTTCCAAAGGTCGCCGTGATACTCAAGAGTATCCGCTGTGACCTGCGCAACGTCTTGCCCGTAATACCGAGCCACAACGTGCAAGGCAAGATCGATGCCCGACGTGAGGCCCCCGGCAGTGGCAATCTTTCCATGATCGACGAATCGGGTTCCGCTCACGAAGCGGACGGCTGAGTATTGTTGTTGCATGTCGGCCGCGAACAGGTGGTGCGTGGTCGCGGTCATGCCGTCGAGCAAGCCATAGTGGGCGAGCACGTCGGCCCCCGTGCAAACTGACATCGTGACGTCGTCCGTCGCGGAGTTGGATAGCAGCCATGCCTTCTGCGCATCGGTGCGGCCCCTCTGTGCAGGGATGACGATGACCTGCGGCTTGGGCGCATTCTCAAAGCTGTAGTTGGGAACGATCATGAGCCCGTTGCCGGCGCGTACCGGCTTCAGCGAATCCGAAACCGTATAGGTATGGAACGGCATCAACATGTCGTCCATCTTCATCCCATCTTTTTCGTGCCATGGCTTTCCTTTCGCCGTGAGCATGGTTTCGCTGAACACTTCCCACGAACCTGCGATGTCCATTACATTGGCGTCCTCCGAAATTACGAAGGCGACGTTGATCGGCCCGCTGGCCGGCGGTTTCAGCGGTTTGGTCTGGTTGGTTGATAAAGTAGCATCTTGCGCTGCGCCACCTTGCCCTAACAGCCGTGTGCTGCTTAGCATCATTGCGGGTGCGCCCATTGCGGCGGACTTGAGGAACGTGCGTCGATTAGACATTGTGAATTCTCCAGTTCTTCGTTGAACATAAAAAACATCTATCATCTGGTGTTGGCTTTCTTGCGGCGGCTCGCCAAGAGCAGCATAAGAAGAAAGTCGAAGCGGCCAAGAACATTGCTTTGAGACAGTGAACGCGCCCAGGTCACTCCTTGCCGAGGCGAATTTTCAAAGTCACGAAAGCCGAGATCGGTTGATTTGGCATGACTACTGGAAAGCCGAAGTACTCGTACGGGTCGAAGGTCTTACGCGCCGTCAGGTTCACAGCGGAGCCCTGCACCGTGTATCTGCCGAAGTCATACGACGTCTGCGCATCGACGCCCGCGTAGCCCGGAACAGCCACAGTATTTGGTAGAGTGATCTCGCGCTTCGTGAATGCGGTAACTCCTGCGCCGAACGACAGCCCCTTCGCTGGGCCGTTATGTACCCTGTAACGTCCGGCAACGCGCCCGCTGTTGCGTGGAACGCGCTGCAAGAAATTGCCGACCGG
Organism: Acidobacteriaceae bacterium; assembly: GCA_965277145.1. Taxonomy (GTDB): domain Bacteria; phylum Acidobacteriota; class Terriglobia; order Terriglobales; family Acidobacteriaceae; genus Edaphobacter. The sequence goes on along the minus strand of OZ255717.1, from coordinate 2,413,910 downwards.
AATGGAGTTGTCTGCCGTTACCGTAGCTTGCGTATAGGCGTAATTGGCCAGGAGTGAGAATGCTCGAATGGGTTCCCATGTCAGATCAGCTTCCGCACCACGAGCACGCTGCTGCCCGGTCTGAATTGAATATAGAAAGTTCGTCGGATCAGCCGTGGCCACGTTGTCCCGGGTCTGATTGAAAATGGCAAGCGTGCCAGCGAGGTGCGCCTTGACAAGTGCGAGCTTCAAGCCGCCCTCCACATTGTGCGAGGTCTCCGGTTGCGGAGCCTGCTGCACAACGAGTCCGAACGCGCCACGAAAAGCGGTGGCATAGGCTGCGTACAGAGATACACCATTAACCACTCTGAATGTGCCGCCGATCCTGCCCGATGCATGGTTGTACGTCTTGTCGGTTGCCTGTTCCCGCTCGCGGAAGTCGAGCTTGGTGTAACGAACCGAGCCGGTCAGGCCGAGCCGTCCATAGGTAGCCTGGTCCTGCCCATAAACCGCAGTAGTTTGATAGCGGTCCGTCTGAAACAGAGTGGCCGGTGTCTGAGGTCCGAACGCCAGGTTGTACGTCGGATGTGCGAGGTTCTCTTCGCCCACTGGAATCCCGGAGAAGCCCATCCCCGAGTAAAAGTTGGTGTGGTCATAGCTGACGCCAGCGAGCAACTCATGTTTGCCGCCCAGGCCGCGAAGGTTGGCCGCCAAATTCGTATCGAAGGTGCCTTCTCTAACGGGGTTTGATGGCATGTCCAGCGTGAAAATCTGGTACACAGGAGGAGTTGGATCGGGTGGATTGAGGCCCGGAAGAATGAAGCTGCCGTGCTCGTTCGCTTGGCTAAAGTAGTAGCGTGCACTTGTGTTCCACTTCAGATTCTCGGTGAAGCTATGGTTGAACTCCACCGTAGCCATGCGACTGTCAAGCCTTGTATGCGGCTGTCCAACAGGCGCACCGACAAACGCATTGCGATCGACCTGGCCTTCCATTGCCAGCACCGCTGGCACACCTGAATACTCCAGCTGGTCGCGATGGTTGAACCGTCCCTGAACAAAGAGGTCAGTCTTCGGCCCTAGCTGAAAGGACATGGCTGGTTGCAGGGACCAGCGATCCCCGCTGACAACGTCAACCCAACTGTCATTCTGCTGATACTCGCCAGCGAGACGCGCCGCGATCTTCATGTTAAGCGGGATGTTGATATCACCGTAGGGGTCGAGCGTTCCAAAGTTGCCGCCGCGAAACGCCACATAGCCATCTAACCCTGATTCCGGGCGCTCTGACACCACATTGATCAATCCTCCCAGAGGAGAACCAAGTCCGCCACCGTACATGGTTGAGTTAGGTCCTTTGACTACCTCGATCCGTTCCAATCCCACGAGGCTTGTCGGATCATTTGCTGTAGTCGTATTGCCGAACATGGAAAGACCGTCCGTATAGATCTCTGCTGGAAAACCACGCACGAGGGGTTGAGTGAAAAGAATTTCCTCGGGCTTGGTCGGGACAACTCCCGACACGTTCACCAGCGCATCGGCTAGAGTGCGGCGGTCCTGGTCTCGGATCAAGGTGCTGTCGAGCACTTCCACCGACTGGGGCACTTGAATGAGCGGCGAAGCAGTGCGTGTTCCGGAACTAGTTTCAAGCGCGGTGTAAGAAGTGTTCACCGCTGAAACTTGCACCGTGGAACTCGTCGAGCCGACCATAAGCGTTGCATCTACCTGGAGCGACTGATCGCTTGTGAGTCGGGCGTCGGTTTCCTCAAGGCTTCGGAATCCAGGAGCTGTGACCTTCACGTTGTACCGTCCTGGCGGCAAGGTTGGGAGCACATAGTGTCCACCGCTACTCGTCTTGCCGGTACTCACATGACCAGTTGCTCTCTCGCTGGCGGAGATGGTCGCTCCGACGATTGCAGCGCCTGTCGGATCCAGCACGGTGCCGGAAATACTTCCGGTGCTCTGTGCGAAGGAGGGTCCGGCCGTAACGATCGACAAGAACGCGAGAGCCGTCCATCTTCGAATGCCCCGTGTAAAAGCCAACTGCGGGGCACATACGTTTTTTGGTGGTAATGGCTTACCGAAGTTGCCAACTTCGGTACCAGAGGATTCCTTCCAAAATCGATTCACGATTCTTCCTTTGCTTGTTTGAAGTGGAAGAAGCAACGAAGCAACGAGCCGCTATAAGCGGAGTCTTTCCGCCTATAGCTATAGCTGGAATCTTCGTTGCGATTGGGTGCAGTCAGGGGCCATGTCTCTTACAGAAAGAGGTCTGCTTCTGAGGGCGTGGCACACAAGAGAACTGCAACCAGAAATTACCGACGCTGTAGATAGCTACGCAGTGGTGGGCCGCGTTTGGCATGCGCTCGATCGCGAGCGATCTGGAACTTGCTTTTCGTAGGAGCAATACCTGCCGCTTGGCTGACTAAGGCGGCATGCAACACACTTCCGAAGGAAGGCTTGAAGTGAACGGGGTTGTGCACGCCCATCACATTCGCCGGCCAATAAGCGCACCTTTCGAGCGGAGCTGTGAATCCAGGCTTATCGTCCAGTAACGTGCGGAACTCTGCCGTGCTCATCATGCAGTAGTGCTTGCCGCCACGCCTGCAGCAAGCAGGCAGATTCGCCTCGCTCTTCGGCGTCAGCGCGAAGAGTGAAGATGCAAACGGCAGACCAAAGATGGCCAGCAACGTGATGGCTAAGAACCTGCGCAATGTTTTTTTTCTAGCACTCCTTGCATGTTCGAGCGGTCGGATGGAACGACGTACAGACTTCTTTCTGCCCTTTGCTGCCTCCGTATAGATCAGTGATGGAAGCGGTAGCGGAGCTCACCGTAGATCTGACGCGGGTCATTGAAGTGAAATCCCAGGCGCGTACAAGAGCTCGATCGACGGTAACTGGATAGTAGATGCCGGAGTCGCCGATGTTCGAGTGATCGAGGAAGTAGCTGTAAATGCCCGCCGGCACGGTGTCACCAGCAATCTCCGTGGTGATCGGGGCTTCGGGAGCCCCGTCATTCGAAGTGCGATGTGAGGTTGTCGCTGCTGGCGTGTCATTTGCGCTGGGATCGTAGTTCGCAGCGTTGTAGTGGAAGAACGGAGAGACCTGTAGAACCGTAAACGGGCTAAACGTATGGAGCGGTGAGAATGCTGCCAGAGCATCACGTTCCTGCTGTGTGTCCCGCAAACGGCTGGAATCGAACTGGAGGTTTTCGACCCTGTTAGGGTCCGGGTCATACGAAACCTGAAAGAAGTCGGTGCGCGCTTGTGTGACGAGACGGAACTGATCAGATGACGTCCGGTTATAGATGAAGGACGCGAACCCACCGAAGCCATTGGACGCATCGTGATGTACCTGCCCAATCGGTGGCGACCATCCGTAGTCGCTGCGATTTCCACTGACGCTCGCGTAGTCCGAGAACTGTTCCGTATGGTCGCCGAAGTTCAATTTGTCATTCGTCTGCAGGAAGTTGCCTGCAGAAAGTACGAGTCCCGCTTCGTGGTTGCGCTCGAAACCGGTCCGCGGAACCACGTTGAAGACACTATATGTCCGATCGCCAACGTCGGCGGGATAGCTGCCTCGCTGGACCTCGATATAGTCCATGTCTTTGGGATCGATCTGTGCGCCGAGGTCGCTTGCGATGTTCGTGTTGAGGATCTCGACGCCGTCGATGAGCCAACTGACCTGATGACCGCCACGCATATGAAGCATGTCATGCGTCATGTACGCGCCTGAGACGTAATCCGTAATACTGGCCATGCTGTTGGTGCGGTCGCTCTGGGTGTCTGCGCAATCGTGGTGCGGTCAATGAGGGTGGTCGGAGTGACGGTATTGACGTTTGCGACATTCGAAGTGGCATCGACCGAGACTTTCTGATCGACCCTCCCAATCTGCAGCTCGAAGTGTAGAGACGCGAGGTGTCCGAGGCGAGTGTCAGCACTTCCTGAAGCTTTGCAAAACCGGTCTCCGAACGGTGACAACATAGTCTCCGACCGGCACACCTGAAAGCGTGAATTGGCCCTCAGCGGCGGTCGTAGTCTTCAACGATAGATCCGAGTTTGCGGCCTTCACGGTCACCTCCGCACCGCGTATCGGGCGGTGTTGAGGATCGTGGACGAGCCCCTTGACGCGTCCAAACACGGTCGCATGAGCCATCGAGGCCATCGTCAAGACAAGCAGAATGAGGGACTTCTTTAGTTTGGGCAAGTGGACTCCTGAAAACACAATTGGGCCGGTTGAAATACACAAATGCGCGCCTCCGGTTACGGGGACGTGCATGGTGCTATGGCTTCAAGGGAGATTTCAGACGGTCGGGGGGCCGCGCTTTTGATGCGACCGGTCGCGACTGATGCGCCACTTCGCCAGCGTCTGGGGAAAGACGGCTGGATGACTTACGAGGCCAGCGAAAATCGAGCCTCCGGGTAAAACCCCGAGGAAGTCGTGAGCCGGAACTGTGATCGCGTCGGATGGCGCGAACGGGCACTTCTCAAGCGGAGCCCCGAGGTGGGGCTTGTCGCCGGCTAACTGAGTGCGCTCCGCCATAGACATCATGCAATGGTGTTTGCCGTTACGCCGGCAGCACGCAGGCAGGTTTGCCTCACTCTTCGGCGTGAGCGCGAGGAGCGAAGATGCAAACGGCAGGCCGAAGATGGCCAGCAACGCAATGGAGATAAGCCTACCCAATTACATCATTGAAGCATCTCTGACTCGTCTCCGCAAATCCTTTGCGGCCCGCCGCGAACTCAGCTGCCTGCCGATGTGCAGGCACGCAACGTCTCCGAGAGGCGTTTGTTCGCAATGGCTATCTTGTTGTTGGCGAAGCAGGCGTTGAACCGAATACGATTGAGGCATGGCTTCAGCCCACTTGCCGCATCCGAATCGCGCCTCATCTGAACCGCTGTTGAGCCTGGGCGTTATCTAGGGGGCAGCCCGAAGGCCCGATGAGGCTTTTCGTCGTCAGCCTGCTCATCTTGTCGCTCTGTACGCTCCATGCCCGGCCGGCGATGGCTCTGCAAGAGACAGCACAGGATGCAGCCCCGAAAAGGGTCTTTTCATTAGGGGTCTCAGGAACGGTGGTCGACACGAGCGGAGCGCTGACGGCCCGCGCTACCGTACAGCTCCAGAGTGCAAACGGGACTGTATGGAGCACGACGCAGACGGACAGTAACGGAGCATTCGATGATGGCGCTTTGCGGCTGGACTCCTAAATTTGCCGAATCGCCGTGACCACGACATTGACTACGCCTATACCTCTCAGATAACCCCGGCTCCCACGCCTACCTTTACAGACGTGTTACAACCCGTCGAGCTTTCCAGGCGCGATTCGGATTGATAAGGACTTTCTGACGTTGCCGCATCGGGTTTTTGGCTTCAACGTGAAGCCACTTGGATACCATTCGGGAGGGGCGCCGCCTAGCGACTGCCGATATCCCACATTGGCCTCTCGGACCTTGTTGCTTTCAAGGCGTGCCTTCGGAAGCATGAATGACAAACGCGGTTGAGCCGGATGCGAAGTATCGCTTCCTCAACCAGAAGCCAACGTTCACCAATCCGATCAGCGCAGGTACTTCGATAAGCCGCCCGCCCACGCCCACGGATGCTTCTCTCGAGTTCAAACCGAAGAAGGCTACGGAAACCGCAATCGCCAACTCAAAGTTGTTGCCAGCGGCGGTGAAGGAAAGCGTCGCTGACCCGCGTAGTTCGCACCTAGTTTCTCGCCCATCCAGAAGCTCACGAGGAACATGATGAGGAAGTAGATAACGAGCGGGATGTTTTGCGAGCGGTGGAGACATCATGATGATGAGTCCACCGGCAACCGGGATGTTCGTCGTGCCCGTCTCAAAGCGATCGACGAAACCGGCAGTCGATGGAACGAAGTGGCCGATCGCGACGCCAATCGCCATCGCGAGGAAGATCCAGAGGATCAGAAAACGGTCAAGAAACGAGAGCTTCTTGTGCGCCGCCGGAGCGCAATTTGCCCTTGGGTAAAAGAGGCGGACATCAGCAGGCCTCGCAGGAGGGATCTTGAATGGCTGTCGGCAGAGGAGCCCCGTCGAGCAATGCGTACTTCCAAGGAGAGCAGCAGGCCTTGGTGAGGCGTGCGCAATCCGTCTGCATCGTCTTTTCTTCCTTGAGCCAGCCGAGGGTCTGCTTGAGGATTTGCGCGGCTCCGATATGGGCAGGCATCACTATCCGATAGTGCATCCACTTGCCTTCGCGCCGCGCCGATACGATCCCCGCGCTACGCAGATAAGCGAGGTGGCGCGAGATCTTGGGCTGAGGACCTCCGAGAATTTCGACAAAGTAGCAGACACACACTTCCTGTTCCCCCATCAGGTTCAGGAGGCGTAGCCGCGTGTTGTCTCCAAGAGCCTGAAAGAACCGCTCGACATTGAAGGTTTGTTTCGCCATGCCTCATGTATACGCCTTGACGGATACTAATTCAATCCATAGAGTCGCCTAAGCAGATGTGAGGAGGCGAGATGTCAGAGCAGCTTTTGGAGTCGGTGAAGTCAAAGTACGGTGCGGTCGCGGAAAGCACCCTATCAAACGACCATGCAGGCGTTCAGGCTGTCGCAGAGGCATTTGGCTATACGGCGGAGGAGCTCACCTCGATTCCCGCCGAGGCAAACATGGGACTCTCCTGCGGAAACCCGACGGCTACGGCACATCTCAGGCCGGGAGAAGTGGTCGTTGATCTTGGTTCCGGCGGAGGTCTTGATGTGTTTCTAGCCGCGAAGATGGTTGGACCCACGGGCCGTGCTATCGGGATCGACATGACCCCGGCCATGATCGAACGCGCTCGTTCGAATGCCGAGGCGGGCGGATATACGAACGTGGAGTTCTACCAGTCCACCATCGACCAGAGTCCACTTCCAGATGCGTCGGTTGACTGTGTCATTTCGAATTGCGTCATCAACCTTGCACCGGATAAACCAGCGGTCTTTCGCGAGGTTGCCCGCATCCTCAAGCCAGGAGGAAGGTTTGCCGCGAGTGACATAGCACTGAAACATGAGCTCCCTGAAGCTGTTGCGCAGAGCATGGCCGCTTATGTAGGGTGCATCGCAGGCGCGATCAAGATCGACGACTACCGTCAGGGGCTGCTTTCGGCAGGCTTCGCTCACGTCGAGATCGTCGATAGTGGCTCTGATCTAAACGCTTACGCCAAGGTAGAAAATCAAGCCGGTTGCTGTTCTCCAGCGATGGATGCTTCAAACCCGTTCCAGGTCGTCGAGGAAGTTTGTTGCACACCGACGCAGAGTCAACCTTCTCTCCATGAGGATCTAACAACCCTTCTCTCGCACTATGACGTGAACGCAGCAGCCGCCAGCGTCAAGGTGTATGCAATCAAGCCGGTTCGAGACGAGATAGGGGCACGGGTTCGAAGGTTTGATCCACGTTGAGACTGGGAGACTAGCGCCGAATCCGTTGGAGTGTGGGCCGGGTCAGCTCAAGCCGGCTTTGTTAGCGGACTACATATGCTTCTGACAGAAGGCGAACATCGGCCGCTTAGACGAAGCTATTCTGCACAAGACGAACGAAATGTCTGAGGGCGCTCTCGTGTGCGCAAAGATGTTCCTGCATCTCTGAACTCGTTCGGCGGTCGGTCAATCTTTGTCGCGGCTCGCCCGGTCGGGCAATGTGTTAAGAAGTTGAACGGGGGACTTACGTGTCCCCAGTCAAGAGCCGCTTTGGAACCCATCCGCCATCGGCGCAGCGTTCATTGACATCCGGCAGAAGCCCTAAGCTTAAAAGTGGGGACCTGGTGCTGCACCTGGCGCATGTCCCGTCCTAGAGACTTGCCCTCGCCAAGGAGCCTGCTGGAGAGATCGTCCGGGCATTCGCATGAGCCGGTCCGGAGCGCGTCCATACTGTGCCGTAGGAGATCGAGCAGAAAGTTCCCCGAGCCGACACCGCTAGCGGAAAGTTCCCCGAGCCGACATCCCTAAGGTGGCTCAGTAAGCCTGCTGGTTTCCGAGATGGTTGGCGCGCGCGCTAAGCCAAACTATATAAGTCGGATGATAGCAGTTGTCGTGGCACAAGGATCCCTAACAGCCCTTACTGTTTTCGCTAAGTGGTTGCGGGGGTAGGATTTGAACCTACGACCTTTGGGTTATGAGCCCAACGAGCTACCGGGCTGCTCCACCCCGCCTTATGAATATATCGCGACAAAACCCTCGGGTCAAACGTGGGCAGAGAAGGAGATCGGGCAGTTCAGACACGCAAAGCCGGCTCGCGTAAAGCTTCTATCAGCTCTGCCTGTGGCAAGCTCTCTTGCGACTTGAATATCCGCTCAAAGGATTAGGCATCTGCACCAAGGGACGCATACACCCGCACTCGCTCAGGAGCGACAGACCCAGCCAGGGTCGTCGCGGCGTAACTTTTCGCGCAAAACGGCGTCTGCATACTTAGCCGGATGAAGTTGGAGCCTAAGAGGTGACAGCCTCCGGCAGCAGGAGACCTACCTCATGATCTTTCAGAACGACCTCGGCTACTTCCGTCCTCGCTCGTCCCGGACCTTCACGGGCGCCGTCCTGGCCCTCGCGCTCGCGAGCCCAGCTTTCGCGCAAACCCGGTCCGACGTTCCGGACGCCCAAGTTGAGTCCGACGTTCTCAAGGCCCTGGCTTCGACCCCGCAGCTCGCAGACCAGACCATCAGCACCACCACGGTCTACGGTACCGTCACGCTGAGCGGTTCAGTCCGCGACGAGAACTCCCGCAATCTGGCCGAAAACGTCGTTTCCCGCACCTCCGGCGTGAAAAAGGTAATCGACGAACTGACGGTCGGAGCGCCAAGCACCAGCCCGGCCCAGAACGGGGAAGCGTCCGTGGGAACAAATCCTACCTTGCAGTCCGATGGTACCCTCGCACCGTCGGAGGACAACTCTGCCCAGCAAAACGGGCAGCCGCCCCAAGCGTATGGGCAGCCGAACAGTCAAGCCGGTAATCAGCCTTACGACGCCCAGGGGGGCTATCCGACTCCGGTGCCCCAGCAGCAGACCTACCCCCAGCAGCAAGGACAGCAGCCCTACCCTCAGCAGCAGCCATATCCTCAGCGGCAGCAGCCCTACCCTCAGCAGCAGCCCTACCCACAACAGGAGCAACCGTACCCGCAGGGTCAGCCCTACCCTCAGCAGGGAGGTTCTTACCCAGGTCAGGGACGGCCCTATCCTCAGCAGCCGCCGTATCCCCAGGGCCAGCAGCCCTACGCACAAGGTCAGCCGCCCTATCCGCAACAAGGCGGCAAGCAGACCGCTCGACCCTATGGCGCGCAGGTGGGTGGGCAGGCCGTCGTCGTGCCCAATGGAGCCCTGCTCCGGGTGCGTCTGAACCAGGGTCTGGACAGCAAACATACCCAGCCCGGAACCCCCTTCGTGGCGGTTGTCTTGAATGACGTGATCGCCGCAAACGAGGTCGCCATCCCGCGCGGGGCCTCGGTAGAGGGCGTCGTCGTCGACGCGGAGCAGGCGGGATCTCTTAAGGGACAGGGCGAGCTCACACTTCGGCTTACAAACGTCTCGCTTGCCGGCCGTAACTTCCCCATCATCTCGGATACGTGGTCGATCCACGGCCGCGACAAGACTGGAAACACGGTCGGCAGCGCAGTCGGCCTCGGCGCGGTGGGCGCCATCATCGGAGCGGTCGCCGGCGGTGGCGCGGGTGCGGCGATCGGCGCCGGTGTCGGCGGCGTCGCCGGTGTCGGAGCTTCGGCCGCATCCGGTGGTGGGCAGGCCATCATCCCCGCAGAAGCCATCCTCAGCTTCCACCTCACTGCTCCCGCCGAGGTCACGACCGTCTCGCAGGAGGAGATGGATCGCCTCGGATACGGCGTCCAGAACGCGCAAAATCTACGCCGGCGCGCGCCCTACCCGGTCTATGGACCAGGTCCGGTCTACGGGCCGCGGCCGTACCCGTACTACTCGCGTTACTAAGTCCGGTTGAGGCTCGTCACAGGTTTGCGTCAGGGTCTCAACCACTTCACCCCACCCTACCGCCATCGCTGATTTATACTTGTGTTCTGTCCTGCGACCGGCGTCCTCGCACTCCCTTTAGAGGGAGCGTCCGCACGGTACGCAAAACCCCGGACATGCGGCCGTCTCCTCTTCCCTCCTACAGACGGCGTCCGCGCGAAGCAGCAGAGGTCCTAAGCCAGGCATGATCCGTTTCCTGCAGCAGAATACCCGCACCACCAAAATCATCTTCGCCGTCATCATCGGCCTCGCCGTCGTCACGATGGTCATCACGCTGGTTCCCGGCATCTTCGATAATGCCAACCCCGGCGACAACAGCGGCGTCTATGCCACCGTGCACGATCCCGGCATGCTGGGCCGGCTGACCAGCGACACGTCAACCGTAAAACTTACCCAGGTCAACCAGCTCGCCGAGCGTCAGCTGCAACAGCAGCGCCTCCCCGAAATGCTTCTGCCCTACATGGCCGACCGCGCGGGACAGATCCTCGTGCAACGCGAGATCCTCCGCCACGAGGCCGACCGGCTCCATCTTCAGGTGTCCGACGAAGATCTCCGGCGCGAGCTCCAGACCGGACCCTTCGCTCAGTACCTCTTTCCCAACGGCAATTACATCGGCACCGACGCCTACGTCAACTTCGTCCAGTCCGCCTTCAACACCACCGTGGCCGACTTCGAGTCGCAGGTAAAGAGCGACATGGAGCTGAACCGCCTTCAGGCGCTGATCACCGGTGGCGCCACCGTCTCCGACAACGCCGTGCGCGACGCCTATAAACTCCAAGGCACCAAGGTCAAGTTCGACTACGCCGTCATCTCCGCCGAAGATCTGAGCAAGTCCATCAACCCGACCGACGCGCAGCTGCAGGAGTTCTTCAAACAAAACTCCGCGCGCTATGCGACCGCCATCCCCGAGACCCGCAAGATCCAGTACGTCGCCTTTGACTCCGCCAACCTTCCCGGCGGCAGGCCGCAGGTCACCGACGCCGAGCTCCAGGCCTACTACAACGCGCACCTCGCGCAATTTCAGGTCAAAGAGCAGGTGCGCGTGCGTCACATCCTCGTCGCCGTCACCGACCCGAAAAACGACGCGGCAGCCAAAGCGAAAGCGGAAGACCTCCTCCGGCAGATCCGGGGTGGAGCGAACTTCGCCGATCTGGCCAGCAAAAATTCGGACGACCCTGGAAGCAAAATGCAGGGCGGCGAACTCGGCTTTCTCGACCGCGGCAAAACCGTACCCGCCTTTGATCAAGTCGCCTTCACGCTGGCGCCGGGCCAGACCTCCGACCTCGTCAAGACGCAGTTCGGCTACCACATCATCCAGGTGGAGGAGAAGCGCCCCGCCCACACCCGCTCCCTCGCCGAGGTTAAGCCCGAGATCCTCCCCATCCTCGAGCAGCAAAGGTCGGGCGCCGCCATGCAGACGTTTGCGTCGCAAATCGCCGAGGACGCAAAGAAAGTCGGCCTCGAAAAGGCGGCGGCCAGCAAGGGCTTACACCCCCAGACCACCGATTACATCAGTAAGGAAGGCGTCGTTCCAGGTGTCGCCGACAGCTCCGGCCTGCTGACCAAGGCCTTCGCCGTCGTCAAGGGAACTGACCCTGAGGCCGTCTCCACCGGCGATGGTTTCGCCGTCTTCCAGGTTGCCGACATCCGGCCCGCGCACGCGCCCACCTTTGCCGAGTATCGCCAGCACATCGAAGCCGACTTCCGCCAGCAGCAGATTCCCCAGCTCTTGAACGCTCAGCTGATCAAGCTAGACGATCGCGCCAAGGTGCTCAACGACTTGCGCAAAGCAGCCGCCGAGATGAACATCCCCGTAAAGACCAGCGATTTCGTCGGCCGCGACAGCCAGGTTCCCGACCTCGGCGCCATGACCGGACCCGCCGATGTCGCGTTCTCGCTTCCCAAGGGCGCCGTCTCCGGACCCATCAACGCCGGCCGCGTCGGCGCCGTGCTCACCGTCATCGACAAGCAGGAGCCCACGCCTGAAGAGATCGCGACGAACTTCGCGCAGACCCGGGAACATCTCCTGGGCGAACAGCACGAAGAACTCTTTCGCGTCTTTCTCGGCAATCTGACGGAAAAATACCAAAAGTCCGGTGCCGTGCGGTACACCCGAAAGCAGACCACACCAGCCCTCCCCTTCGGCACCTAACGTCCGAGGACACACCGCGGCCGCAAGCCTTCAACTCGCTCCCACCAGTGGAGATCCTCATCTACGGAGCAGCATGAATACCGAAGCATCCCTCCGCAATCGCGTCTCCGGCATTCTCCTGCACGTCACGTCGTTGCCGTCGCACGGCGGAGTTGGAGACTTTGGTCCCGCCGCATACGCGTTTGTCGACTTCTTGGCAGCCGCGAAGCAGCGTCTCTGGCAGGTCCTGCCGCTCAGCCCCACAGGCTATGGATCGTCGCCCTACTCGGCCCTCTCCGCGTTCGCCGGCAATCCCCTTCTCGTCAGCGTCGAACGTCTCGTCGCCGACGGCTGGCTCGCGCAGGATCGCATCGATGGACTCCCCGGACCTCGTGGCCCGGCCGACTTCGGCGCGGCCACCACGCTCAAGCTGCCCATCCTCGAAGAAGCCGCCGGTAACTTCCTCGACGACGCTTCGGACGAGCAGCGCGCTCGTTTCCAGAAGTTCTGCGTCGAAAATCTGGCGTGGCTGCCCGACTACGCGATGTTCAACGTCCTTCGCCGCAACTTCGACTACAAAAGCTGGAACGAGTGGCCCGCGGACCTCGCTCAGCGCCATCACAATGCCCTCTCGGCTGCTCTCAAGCAGCACGGTCGCGAGATCGCCGTCGAGCAGGTCCTCCAGTTCTTCTTCAGTGAACAGTGGTCTGCCTTGCGCGGGTACTGTGCCGCCCGCGACATCCGCATTCTTGGCGATGTCGCTATCTTCGTCAGCTACGACTCAGCCGACGTCTGGACCAATCCGGATATCTTCGAGCTCGACGAGAACCGCCGCCCCACCCACGTCTCCGGCGTCCCTCCGGACTACTTCTCCGCCACCGGCCAGCGCTGGGGCAATCCGCTCTACAAGTGGGGCCTGCTCCAGGAACGCGGCTTCGACTGGTGGGTCGCCCGGGTGCGCCGTGCGCTCGCCCTCTACGACATGGTCCGGCTCGATCACTTCCGCGGCTTCGAGGCCTTCTGGTCCATCGGCGCCGACGAGCAGACCGCGGTCAATGGACAGTGGATCAAGGCGCCCGGTCAGGCGCTCTTCCAACGTCTCAAGGAAGTGCTCGGCGATCTTCCCTTCGTCGCCGAAGACCTCGGCCTCATCACCCCCGAGGTCGACGCTCTCCGCGAGCGCTTCGGCATGCCCGGCATGCGCATCCTCCAGTTCGGCTTCGGCGACCGCGGGGGCCATCTCTACCTCCCTCACCGCTACACACCCAATACCGTCGCCTACACCGGAACCCACGACAACAACACCACCCTCGGTTGGTGGAAGGACGATGCCTCGGAAGTGGAACGCAATGCTGTCCAAAGCTACCTCGGACCCGTCCATCACGATCGGGAGGTGGTCGGAAAGATGATTCACGCCGCCGCCACCTCCGTCGCCAACGTCTGCATCTTCCCGCTCCAGGACGTGCTTGGCCTGGGCAGCGACGCTCGCATGAACACGCCGGCCGCCGGGGCAGGGAACTGGACGTGGCGCTACGACCCAGATGCCTTACACCCCGACCGCAGCCGTGATCTCGCGCGCCTGATGGAAACTACCGACCGCGACGGATACGAGGTCCCCATCGAAGGTGTCGATGCCGGCAAACCCACCGATCTTGCGTCCAAACGCGCTGAGCTCGAAGCCCGCCCCTGACGACACCGCCACCAGATCCAACGTTTAGACTAGACAACAACACGCTCTCTCGCGTGCTAAAGACGACCCATAGGAGCCTTCATCCATGCCGCTCTCCGGCGAAGCTATTCGCACCATGAACTACGTCGACGACATCTCCGTCACCCTCCGCCGCATCCTCTCCGTACTTCCCGCCCTTACCGAAGAGGAGAAAAAGCGCGTATCCGAACACATCAAGCAGTCGGACCCGAGTTACGAGTCGGTCATCAGCGCCGTCGCCGGCAAAAAGTGACCCCGGAGGTCCGCCCAGCACTCCCCGACGGCCCCCGAGTCACCGGAGATGGCCCCCCACCGACCGCCATTCGCACCGTTGCCATCATCGGCGCAGGGCAAGCCGGCCGGAGCTTCGCCATCCGTTGCCTTCGCGCCGGCTTTGACGTCACCCTCGAAGACGTCATGCCGTCCAACCTCAGGCGAGCCGAGGCCGAGCTCATCCACATCGATCCCACTCACCAGACCTTCTCGCTTGCGCTTACGGTCGAAGACGCGGTCCGCACCGCCGACCTCGCCATCGACTTCGTCCCCGACGAACTCGAGTCCAAGCTCGAAATCTTCTCGATGCTCGACCGCATGGCGCCCCCCAAAACCATCCTCTGCACACCGACCGAGACCCTCAGCATCACCGACCTCGCCTCCTGCGTGTACCGCCCCGATCGCACCGTCGCGCTTCAGGGACTGACCTCTCCTGCACCGGTCCCCACACAGACCCTGGGGCTGCTGTATCCCCCCTCAGCCGCCCCCGCCACCCTCAAGACGATGCTCGCCTTCTTCGCTGTCCTCGGTTATTCCGTCACCTGCGAACAGGACCGGACCACGCCCATGCTGGTCAAAAATCTGCCCTGGTGCGGTCCACGGGAACCGTAAACGTCCAACCCACGTACCATCCTCACAGTCCCGACCATGCGCGCTCTCCTCGACATCTTCGCCCAGGTCTTTCGCTCCATCAGCGCGAACAAGCTCCGATCCCTGCTCACCATGTTCGGCATCGCCTGGGGCGTCGCTTCGCTTCTGCTTCTCATCGGCCTCGGCGAGGGCTTCCGCTCCGGCCAGCGCCGCTCCCTCTCCGAACTCGGCGACGACGTCATCATGACCTGGGGCGGAACCGTCCCGGCCCTTCCCAACCAGCACACCGGCATGCGACCGTACAGGCTCACCACCGGCGACATCGCCGCCATTCGCTCTGGGGCCCCTCACGTTCGCAACGTCACCGGCATCCTCAACCGCGGAGATCTCAAGGAGGTCAGCGAGTTCTCCTCCGCGTCCGGTCCGGTCTGGGGCGTCGAAGCCAACTTCCCCCAGATCCGCAAACTCCCGATCGCCAGCGGCCGCGCCCTCGACGTCGAAGATCTCGCCCAGCATCGCGAGGTCGTCGTCTTGGGCAAAAAGAACAACGATTTGCTCTTTCCCGGACACCCCTCCGTCGGCGCCTTCATCACCATCAACGGCCGCCGATTTCAGGTCATCGGGGTCGCCGACAAGACCGGCCGCGGCAACAACAACAACGAAAATCAGCGCATCTACATCCCGCTGACGACAATGCTCGACAATTTCGCCATGACCGGCGACAAGCCCGTCCCTCCCGCCACGAATCCTCTCAATAACTTCGACACCATCCCGCGCGACGCTATCTCCTCCATCAACTACCAGCCGCTCACGGAAGATCTCAACGAGACCGCCAAGGCCGACGTCCACCGCATCCTCGCCCAGCGCCATGGCTTCGACCCGTCCCTCAAAGAAGCTTTCGAAGAGTGGGACACCATCAAGTCCAACCGCACGGTCGGCCTCATCTTCACCGCCATGGACGTCTTTCTCGGCGGTGTCGGCATCGTCACGCTGGCGCTCGGCGCGGTCGGCATCGTCAACATCATGCTCGTCACCGTCACCGAGCGGACAAAAGAGATCGGCCTCCGCAAGGCGCTCGGAGCGACCAGGCGCTCTATCCTGACCCAGTTCTTCCTCGAAGCCCTCATGCTCACCGGCCTCAGCGGCGTCATCGGCATCGCCGGCGCGAGCGCCCTCATGCTCGGCCTCGGAGCCGCTCTCGGCAACAACAAGATGGGCTTCGATCCGCCGCGGCTCGTGCCCTGGTCCGCTGCCATGGCCCTCGGTTCCCTCAGCCTCTGCGGCGTCCTCGCCGGCCTCTATCCCGCCCACAAAGCCGCCTCGCTTGAGCCGGTAGAAGCCCTCCGAAAGGAATAACCCAGCATGGCCCTGCAGATGCTCCGAGACACCTTCGGCCAGGCGTTCGAGGCCATGCGGCACAACGGCCGGCGAACCGCCATCACCGTCGTCGGAATGGCCTGGGGCATCGCCACCGTGGTCCTCCTGCTCGCCTACGGCGCCGGCTTCGGACACGCGTTCGAGACCATCTTCGCCCAGTTCGGCACCAACATGATCGGCGTCTTCCCCGGTCGCACCTCCGAGCAGGCCGGCGGCTCCAAGGCAGGCGTCCAGGTGCGCCTCACCATGGACGACGTCGATCGCATCCAGCAAACCGTCCCCGGCGTCCTCCTCGTCTCCCCAGGCGTCGACAAGAGCTCCGTCCCCGTCTCCGACGACCTCCACACCTTCACCTGGGAGGTCGACGGCGTCACGCCCGAGCTCCAGTCCATCCAGAACACCGACCTCAGCGAGGGCCGCTTCATCACCGCCGCCGACATCCAGAGCCGCGCCCACGTCGCCGTGCTCGGCTCCGAGGCCAAAACCAAGCTGTTCTCGGGAGCCTACGCGCTCGGCGAAAAGATCCGCATCAACGGCGTCGCGTTCGAGATCGTCGGTATCAAAAAAGCCAAAATGCAGGAGGGCGACGACAACCTGAACCGCACCGTCAACGTCCCTCTGTCGACCATGAGCGACATCAAGGACACCAAGTACCTCGATAGCATCTGGTTCAGCTACACCGGCGACCACACTACCGTCGAACACGCCCTCAGAGCTTCGGTCGCGGCCGCCCACGGCTTCCGACCGTCCGACCGCAACGCTATCTACGTCGCCGACATCATGGAGCAGCTCTCGCAGTTCCGCATCATCTCCCTCGGTCTCCAGGCACTCCTCCTCTTCATCGGCGTCCTCACCCTCGGCATCGCCGGCATCGGCCTCATGAACATCATGCTGGTCAGCGTGCAGCAGCGCACCAAGGAGATCGGCGTCGAAAAGGCCCTCGGCGCGCGCAAGCGCCACATCCTCCTTCAGTTCCTCGCCGAAGCCATGGTCATCACCGGCGTCGGCGGCCTCGCCGGAGTCGCGCTCGCCTACGCCGTCGCTCGCGGTGTGGGCAGCATCACGTTCTACAGCGCGCTCGCCTCCAACGCCGAAGCCGCCGACATTCACCTTCTGGTCTCGCCCACGATCGTCCTGGTCGCGACCACGGTGCTGGTCCTCGTCGGCACCGTCAGCGGCATGATTCCCGCGATCCAGGCCGCCAACCTCGATCCCATCGAAGCTCTTCGCTACGACTGATAGATCTGAGGCGGGTCCCTTAGGCATATGATCTTCTGAGATCGCAGGGATCGCACCTGCCTGGAGACTTCCGGATCATGAACCGATTGCTGACGTTGAGTGCTGTGCTTTTCCTGTGCGAGTTGAGCGCCGTATGCCCCGCAACCTACGCCCAAACGCCACAGCCCGCAGCGTCCGCAACATCAGAGCAAAGCGCACTCAACGCCGATCAGGAGACGATCCGCCACATGCAGGCGCAGCTGCAGGATTGGGCCAATCTGAAGCGCTACGCGGCCGAAGACGCTGCTCTGCCCGCGCCCGGCCCGCGAGATCGTCGCGTCGTCTTCATGGGCGACTCGATCACGGACGGTTGGGGCCGCGCCCCCGGCACAGGTCCCTTCTTTCCCGGTAAGCCCTACGTCAACCGCGGCATCAGCGGACAGACCACGCCGCAGATGCTTGTGCGCTTCTTCCCCGACGTCGTCCGGCTCCGTCCGGCCGTGGTTGTGATCCTTGCCGGAACCAACGACATCGCCGGCAACACCGGCCCGGAGACCCCCGAAACCATCAAGGGAAACCTCGCCGCCATGGCCGACATCGCCAAAAGCAACGGCATCCGCGTCGTTCTCGCCTCCATCACGCCGGCCTACATCTATCCGTGGAAGCCGGAGGTCCGACCGACCGACGAAATTCGCGAGCTCAACGCCTGGATGAAGAATTACTGCGGCAGCCACGGCTGCGTGTACCTGAACTACTTCGACGCGATGGCCGACCCCAAAGGCGCCATGCTGCCCGGACTATCGAGCGACGGCGTCCATCCGCTGGCAAAGGGCTACGCCATCATGGCGCCACTCGCCGAGCAGGCGATCGCCCAGGCAGAAGCGAAGTAGACGCGCCGGTAGGGCATCTCTCTTTTGTTGTCATTCCCGAAGGGAATCCGCTGTTGTTCTTGCGGTTCTTTGTTCTTCACACCACTACCTACCGCTCTAACTTCTCCGCTCGACCAGATACTGCGCGATGGCTTTCAGCCGGTTCGCCGCCTCTCCAAACGGATCGAGCGCCGTGAACGCATCCGCAATCAACGCCCGCGCGTCGCTGATCGAACGCTCCACCCCAAAGACCGCCGGCCACGTCGCCTTGGTCGTCGCGGCATCCTTGCCGGCCGTCTTGCCCAGCTGCTCCGAGTTCTCCGTCACGTCCAGGACGTCGTCGACAATCTGAAACGCGAGACCCGCGTTCTCCCCAAAGGTGCGCAGACGGTCGATCGTATCGGCGCTCGCCCGCGCAAGGTGGCCCCCGCTGACCAGCGACACCGTGATCAGGGCGCCGGTCTTGCTGCGATGGATCTGCTCGACCAACGCTGCCTTCGGTTGCTCCCCCTCAGACTCAAGATCGAGCACCTGACCGCCAATCATGCCTGGAGCCTGCCCGGGTCCAGCATCCAGAACGGGCCGGCGCCAGCTGCTGCCCTCGCTGACCGGCAGGCCGACACCGGTACCGACGGCACGCGCAACCTCGCGAAGAATCTCGACCGTCACCTCTGCCGTGCATCCGAGCCGGGCAATGGTCTCAAACGCGAGCGTCTGGAGAGCGTCGCCCGCCAAGATCGCAATATCCTCCCCAAACACCTTGTGACAGGTCGGTTGTCCCCGACGAAAATCGTCGTTGTCCAGTGCAGGAAGATCGTCGTGAATCAGCGAATAAGTATGCAACATCTCGATCGCCGCGCCCAGATGTTCCGCGTCCAGATGTTCCGCGTCCAAATCTTCCGCATCAGTATCAGGCGTTCCATCTACGCCGGCAAGGCGCCAGGCTTCCAAGCAGAGAATCGGTCGCAGACGCTTTCCGCCCGCGAAGACGGAGTGGCGCATCGCTCGATGGATCGAGTGGGGCGCGGTCTCGACGGTCGGTAGGAGGCGTTCAAGAGCGTCGTCTATGCGCTTCGCACCCGAGCTCAAAATGTTCTGAATGCTTGTGTCTATCAAGTCTAGAAGTCCGAAACTCCAAGGTTCCCAAAAGTCTGATCATAAATCAGTCCTCCGCTCCGCCTCTGCTCCGGCCCCGATGGCTCATCAACACCAGCGCGAGCAGAAAGACCAGGGCAAGCGTCGTGATGAGGTCACCGGCAATCCGGTCAGGCGTCTCGGCAAAGCTGAGGTCGATGTGCGAGCGACCCGCCGGCACAGGAAGCACCAGCAGTCCGTCGTCGCGCGAAACGTGCTCCGACACCACTGCCCCATTGCGAGTCACCCGCCAGGCCGGGTAGTTGCGCAGATTCAGGATTAGAAAGGCGGGCCCACGCAGGCTCAGGTCGAGCTGCCTGGGCGCAGGCTGCGAGCGCGAGTGCTCCGGCGCGGGCGCGTCCGGATCGCCCGAGACCCAATACCCCGGGTTCTCCGGCCGGAGATCGTCGTTGTCCGCCGGCTCGGGCGTGTACTCGTCCGTAGGCTCCGTTCCCCGACCGGCCGCAAACGACGAAAAAAGTGTGACGGGTGCCTCGTCCACCTCACAAGCCTGATGAAATTCGGTGTACGCCGGAACAACCAGACCACCTGCCAGCACACATACGCTCAACGCAAAGATGCCGGCAGGCCAACCAGGCCACCCTCGCTTCCCCAGAGCTCGCGCCAAGAGCAGGCACGCTGTCGGAGCCAGCAGAGCCAGCAAGCGCCATGGGAACTGCAGAAACGCGAGCTCCGGAAGATCGTGCCAGACCCAGAGACTATACGGCGTCAGCAGAAACACGATCAGCACCACCAGCGCCAGCAGAGATGCCACCATCCCTCGCTCGCGGCCCCGAGATGCTCCACTTCCGCTCCGGCGCGAAAAATACCTGCGCCCAAAGTTGGCCGCCAGAGCCGCCAATGCAAAAGCTGCAATGACAATCGCAATCATGCTGACCGTGTGGTTGACGGCGTCATGAAACGGATCGCCGAAGTGGTGGAACAGGGTGTTGTCCTCGATACGCAGGCTCGGGATCACCGCCATATGGATCTCCACCCAGCGCCGCTCGTACGCCGCAGGAACGAGGTAGAAGCTCGCAAGCCCAAGGCCAAGCAGCGTCGCCGCGCAGACACGGAGCGCGTATCGCAGGACCTGCTGACGCCGATTCTCGGCCGAACGAAAGGCCAGCGTCGCCGTGCGGACGCCCGCTATCAGTGCAACCGCGTAACATCCCATCACCGCTGCCGGCGCGTTTGTCAGCCACAGCAGGGCGATCACCACGCCAAGCTTCGCGACCTGGACGCGCCTCTCCAGAACAGCTCCGAGCAGCAATGGCAGCAGCGCCGCCGCCAGCAACTCCGCAAACGCCGTACGCTCATACGCCGTAAAGAGCATGTACGGATTGGCAACATACAGCACCGAGACAAAGAGGCTCCCGCGAGCGCCGGCGTAAGCACGCGCCACACGGTGCATCCCGAAGCCGGCTGCGGTAAGCGCGATCCACGTATAGGCTGCAGGCACAAGAGCAAACGCGCTCTCCGGGCGAACGTGCAGCCAACGAGCCACGTGTTCCGCCATCAGCGTCAGGAGTCCGCCCACCGTCCAGGAGACCGGCGGGTAAAAAACAAAGCGCGGTTCACCGGCGTTGTAAGCCGCGGCAGAGATCCACGCCGGGTGCATGTCTCCCCGGGCAAAGCTCCGCGCCGCCTCCATCCACGATAGAAGATGAAACCCAAGATCATGCCCGCACGTGGGGCCCTCGATCAACAGCGGAAGCACCGCCAGAAAGGCCACAAGTGGCAACACCACACGGTAGGTTTTCGAGGACATGCGCTCCGTCATCCGCCACCGTCATCATAGAGTGCGCGAAATCGCGGCGTCGGTCTATCGCACGCGTCGGTCTATCGCGGCAGCAGCAGCAGACGGTGCGTCGTTGCGCTCGCGACGGCCCCCTCGCTAAACGGCAGATTCGCCGTCCTGTTGCCGTACCACAGCGGCCACTGGTCCAGATACCACGGACTTCTAGGATTGCCCGATTCCCCAAGCGTAAGGTTCAGGGTAGACCGGTCAAGATCGGCCATATCCGCGGTAAACCGCTCAGACGGTCCCAACGCCGAGCCGGGGCTCTTCTGCCCCGGATGGATCTGCTTCACCGTGGATGCGTCGCCGCTAAGATGTGTCGCCACTTCCCCGGTCGGCACACCCAACAGACGGCTCAGCAGCGCCGATTGCGAGAAGACCGGATGCTCGATCCAGAGCGGATGGTCCTCGCCGTAGTGCCAGGATTTGAGCTGCCTCGGTGCGCGTGCGTCGGTCAGACCCTTGTCGACCGCGGCCGCCAAAAGGTCGTCCCAATCGCTGTACCCTGGCGGCAACCAACGCTCGGGCTCGTGAAGCACCATCTGTTCCTGCACAAACGCCTTCTCGCCCCACGTATAAAGTGGCGCCGTGTCGCCCAGCTTCGGTGCCAGGACCATCTGCCAGAGCGCGGTCCGCGTCGCCAGCACGATCGCCGGCGCAGCCTCGCCCGCGGCAACCTCGCCGTCCCAGGAGCGCAAGAGATCGGCGGCGTCCCGCACCCGCCGACTGACCGGCTTCGTCGTGTGATCGATCGCGTACACCAGCCGATGCGCAATCGAGAGGTCTAGATCGGAGTAGACGTCCGTCTCAATCGTCAACATGTCCGCGACCGAAAGGCGGGAATTCCCGTTGAGCAACTTCCAGATGCGTTCGTTGCGGTAAGGATCGGGCCAGTCCAGCGTGATCGGGAAAGGGTACCCGTCCGGAGTCACGCGCGCGTTGGCCGTCGCAAGCACGCCCCCAGCCGGGTCCAAGGCCTGGGGCAAGTCGCCCGACGGAATGTAGCCCGTCCAGGTCTGCGCCGGATCGAGCGCGTCCACTAGAGTCGGGCTCAGAGGACTCGGGCTCGCGACCGACCCGCGAATCGGAATCCGGCCCGCGGCGTGATACCCAATGTGGCCTCCATCGTCCGCGTACACCACATTCTGCGAAGGCCCGCCGAAGCTGGCAAACGCCTCCGTAAACTGCTTCCAGTTGCCGGCCAGGTTGACCGCGAGAAACGGCGAGGTCGGTGTGGTCGAATCGTAAACGGTCCAACGCAACGAGATCGGTCGATGCTCCGACGGGTAAAGATCCGAGATAAGCGGAGTCTCCATGCCGTTATGCTCGGTCGACCGCACATCGACCGTGATGTCGCGAGCGCCGCGCACAACAATGCGTTCCGGGCGATGGAGCACCGGGCGCCATCCATCGACGGTCTGAAACTCGCTCCGTGCGCCGTCCCCTCGAAGGTGCTCGACCGCAACATCCTGCACCTCCGCGCCCAGGTTGGTGAAGCCCCAGCTGATATGCGCGTTGTGGCCGACGATGATAAACGGCGTGCCCGGCAACGAAACACCGGAGACGTGCAGCTCCCCCGCCGACGTCGGCGCCTGCAGATCAGCCGTGTACCAGAGGTCCGGCGCAGACAACGACAGGTGCATGTCGTTCGACAGCAGAGGCGCCCCCGTCGCCGTGTGCGCTCCCGAGACCACCCAGTTGTTCGAACCCTTGCGGCAACCGTCGCACGTCGCCTCGGGAGATATCTGCAGGCGCATCCTCAAGAGATCAACGTTGCTGGCAAACGTTGCCGGCCGAGGTCCAGCGTCGGTCTTCTTGTCCGGCCTCTCGGGTCGATGCACCTTCACCTGCGATTCATCCAGCGGAATCTCCTCCATCTCGGGCCCGGGCGCGGAAAGGTCGACCGGTGGCTGGCCCGCCGGGTGGTCGCGCCACGATCCCGTCGGGTAGAGGTCCGCCGCGAGCTCCGGCGTCAGCTTGGCCGTCACCGCTTCGCGTGCAAGTCGCGTCGGAAAGCTCGTCGAAAGATCCTGGTACATCGAGAGCGAAACCAGTATCGTGTCGCGCGGCGTCCACGGTCGCGGCATGTAGCGCAAAACACGGAACTCGATCGGCAGATGATCGCGCGCCTGCTCCATCGCCGCGTTTACTCCCTCCGCGTACCTCTCCAACTGCCGCAGCTGGTCCGGCGGAAGCGCGGCAATAGCTCTGGTCGCAGCCACATCAAGGCTCAAGATGCGCTCCGTTCGATCGTGCTGCAACAGGCTCTTCCCAAAGATCTCCGCCAGCTCGCCGGCAGCGTGACGCCTGAGCAGATCCATCTGAAACAGGCGATCCGTCGCAGTTACAAATCCCTGCGCCAGCAACAGATCGTCGATCGACGCGGCCTGAATATGCGGTGTTCCAAGACGGTCGCGTCGAACCAGCACAGGCGCGGACAGCCCCGGCACAGAGAGATTGCCATCCAGCACCGGGAGCGAATCAAGAGCGGCATGACGGAGCCAGATCCGGCCGCCCAGCAGGCTCAGCAGCACCAGCAACGCGAGCGCGGAGACCAGCAAAACCGCCCTTCGCGAGCGCCTGCGCCACACCCCTCCACGCGGATCTGTGCTCGAGCTTCGTTGCGAGAAACGGGAGCTCTCGGCCTCCAAACTCTGCCTCCGCGTCTGGAGATGCGGCTCGTCGTCAAACCCTTGCTGGTGTGTGCTGGTGGACATCGTGTGAGGCTGAGACAGATGCTGCCCACCGCGGGTGTGGACCCTCTCAATCTCCAGTCTAAATCGCTTCGTCGCTCTGGTCTTTACTACTGTCCCCTGAGCGATGGATCTCGATCGGCGTCTCCGCTACAGTCCCCTGCGGCCAAGGTCGAGCGCGCAACGTGAGCAGAATCACACCCGCCAGCAGGCCAAACATTGGCAGAACGGAGACGCTGCCCTCTGGTCCCGTAACGCCCCCCGAAAACACCGGCCTTCCGACAGCGTGCGAGGCAAGGAGGTGAAATCGAACCATCACGCCGCTGTCCGGAACCCCATACACGAACGATTGCGCCCAGTCCCACGCAGCGTGCGCACCGACCGCCCACCACAGCGACCCGGTGCGCCACAAGCTAAAACAGAACAGGAGGCCGCCGACACCCGCGGCAAACAGTCCAACCGGAGATTCGCCGGGGTTCGTCCGGTGCCCCAGACCGAAGACAAACGAGAGGACGAGGGCAGCCGTCCAGAACCCGAGCGCCCTGGTCCGCCATCCCGTGCCCAGCACACCCTCGTACACTGCCGCAAGTCCACGCGCCAGAGTAAATTGCAGATATCCCCGGAGGAAGAACTCCTCAAACAGAGCGACAAGGAGAAAGTCAATCGCCCACTCGGCCCCGTAGCGAAACGCCCCGCCACGCGAAAGAAGCTCTCCGTCAAAGACAAGCAAGCCCGACGCGACGAGAATTGCCACCAGCATCGAGAGTGCCGCAAAACCGGAGAACAAGCCTGAAAGAAAGTTCCGTGCACCATAGCGGTGCCCGAGCTCGGCGAGGCTGAGGCCATAAACGCGCATGGGACAGTGCTCGATCCAGCTCAGCACCAGGGTTGCGAGCGCCACCGCAAGCAGCTGAAGACCTTCCGCCCAGAACATGCCCCGGGGCAACAGCTCCGTGTGCGGGGCGCGAGCTGGGACGTGTACGCCGAGATGTCGGCTGAGCGTCTGTCCTAAAAAGGTGAACACGAGCCAGAGCGCCAAAAATAACAGCAAGCCCCAACCAGCCCGGAGACCTTCATCGCCAAAAAAAACGGAAGAGCCAAATCGCGTTGACGAGGACGCTGACGCCGCGGACAACTCTGGTGAGGAAGTCGGATCCATCGTTGCGCGGGCAAGCTCTCCAGAGAAAAATCCTATCTCACGGGCGGACCGTCTGCAGAAAACTTGACACAGAAATTCGCCAGACTATCCTTAGAGATTCGCTCCCGCGAGAGACCTGGAGGTTGCTAGAACGGTGATATGCAAGGTGTTTCACCACGATCACTGCTTTGACGGCGCTTGCTCGGCCGCGCTGTTTACCCGCTTTCACCGCGAGTGTGTCGGCCATGGCGCGTTCACGTATCAGTACGAAGGCCTGATGCACCGCGCCGGAGCGCTCTTCGACGAGGCCCGCTTCTCGGGCGACGAGAACGCCATCGTCGACTTCAAATACTCCCCTTCACCCCGGCTGACATGGTGGTTCGATCACCATCTGAGCGCCTTTCTGACCGCGGAAGATCAAGCCCACTTCGATCGCGGCCAAGCCGACGAAACAGAGACCCTACGCAAGTTCTTCAACCCCGACTACACCTCCTGCACGGGCTGGATCGCGCATGTGGCAAAGACGAAATTCGGCATGGATACCGCGCCTTTAGCCGACCTGATTCACTGGGCCAACATCGTCGACGGCGCGCGTTATGAGAGCGCGGAAGCCGCCGTCGGACTTCAGTCGCCGGCGATGAGGCTCACCCTGGTCATCGAAAGCTCCACCGACGAAACCTTGATCAAACGCCTGATCCCACTTTTGACCGAGCAGAGCCTGGACGACGTCCTCGCACAGAACTTCGTGCAAAACGAACTCAGACCTCTGCTCCAGCAACACAGCCGCATGATCGATCTCATCCGCGATCGTTCACGCGTCGAGGCCGGCGTCATCACGTTCGACATCACCGACCAGCTGACCGAGGCCTACAACAAATTCATCCCCTACTCGCTCCACCCGGAAGGCACCTACAACGTTGGTCTGTCGCGCTCGAGCTTCCGAACCAAAGTCGCCGTCGGAACCAACCCATGGACGCCGCTGCCGAGCAGCGATCTCATCAACCTCGCTGAGATCTGCGAGCGCTACGGCGGCGGTGGGCACGCACGCGTAGGTGCCATCAGCTTTCCACCCGATCGGGAAGACGACGCAAGGGAAGCAGCAGCCGAGATCATCGCCGAACTACGCGGAAGCGGCGAGGCAGCCAGTTAGCGCGCGCCCTGAACTTCCCTCAGTCCGCGTGCGGAACCGTCAGGGCTTCAGCTTCCCGAAGATCCCCAGCTTACTGATGTCATTAATAATCACAAACGCAGCAAACACAACCAGGCAGACAAAGGCGACCTGGTACACGCGTTCCTTGATGCTCTGATCCACGTCCCGCCGAATCACGGATTCAATGACGAGAAATAGGATCATGCCGCCGTCGAGGATCGGAACTGGCAACAGATTGAAGATGCCTAGGTTGACGCTGATCACGGCCATCAGCCGCAAGAGCGTCCATATGCTGTCACGCGCCGCCAGGCCAACCTCGTGCCCGATGCCGATCGGGCCCTGCAGGCTCTTCGGCGAGACCCGCCGCTGAAACATGCCCTTAAGCACATCGCCGATCATCGAGGCGCTCTTCAGGTTCTCCCTCCACGACTCGCGGATCGACGCGCCCAAAGAGAGCCGATCCACATGCATCGGTGGTGGGAGAGGATGAAATCCGAGACGATACTCATGCGTGCCGCCCGTCCCTGGCGTCTCCTGCGGCGTCACCGGTATCGTGAGCGTCTCCGCGCCTCTGAGGACCGTGAGCATCGCCGGCTTGCCACCCTTGTCCTGCATATACGCCAGCAGCGACGGAACGCTGTGCACCTCCGTCGAGTCGATCTGCCGGATCTGGTCGCCCTTGCGCAGCCCAGCCGCTTCGGCCGGCATGCCCGGCTCCACATCCACCACCGTCACAGGCATGTTCTGCGCCCGCGGAACCAGACCGATGTGACGCAACAGCGAACTCACATCGCCATCCGACGCGTCGGCGTCCGTTGCCGAAACGTTGATCGTCGTATCCGTGCGGCGGCCATCATGCACAAATGCGAACGCGACGTCGCGGTGCATGTTCAAGAGAGATCGAAGGGCGACTGCCTCCCAATCCGGGTTGTCGACCTGGTCAAACCGCACAATCGTATCGCCCGGTCGAATGCCGGCGCGGGCAGCGGCGGAGTTGCCGAGCGTGTAATCGTTGACCGCGGGTCCGGAGAGATAGACATCCACCTCGTGGTGGTACATCGCAACCACAGCGAGCAGGGCGATCGCCAAAACGAAATTCGCAAAGGGGCCAGCGAGCGCGACCAGCACACGCTGCCAGCGCGGGTGCGTGGTGAACTCTCCCGGGTCGCCGCTGCGCTCCTCCCCAGGCTGCTCGCCCGTCATCTTCACATATCCGCCCAACGGAAGAAGACAGACGCGATAGTCCGTTCCGCCGTGGTGAAATCCAAACAGCCGCGGCCCAAAGCCGATCGAAAACGCCTCGACGCGAATGCCGCAGAGCTTGGCGACGATGAAGTGGCCAAACTCATGGACGAGCACCATGATGCCAAGAACAATAAGGAGGAGGAGGACAGTCACGATCAAAAAAAACCTCTTCGGTTTGGACGTCAGGCGCCCATCTTCGCTGCTTCGGCGATAACCTCGCGCGCGGTCATCCGCGCCGTCTGGTCAGCTTCCAGCACCTCTCCAATCGAGAGGAGTGTGGCGGCTCCGGTCCGGTCAAGCACACTCCTGATTGTACGCGGGATGTCCATAAAACCTATGGTTCCTTCGAGGAATGCCGCAACAGCAACCTCGTCCGCGGCATTCAGCGCAATGCAAGCCGACGCGCCCGCCTGCACCGCCTCGTACGCCAGCCCGAGGCAAGGAAAGCGCGCGAGGTCCGGCGGCGAAAATGTCAGATCCGACAACTTCGCAACATCAAACGTCATACCCGAAACCTCGTCGGTGTCGACGCGCTCCGGATAGGCCAGCGCATACAGGATCGGCAGCCGCATGTCCGTCACCGAGATCTGTGCCAGAATCGAGCCGTCGACAAATTCGACCAGGGAGTGCACCGTCGACTGCGGGTGCACCGTGACGCGGACCTGCGCGGGCGCAAGATCAAACAGACGGCAGGCCTCAATCACCTCAAACCCCTTGTTCATCATCGTCGCGGAATCGATCGTGATCCGCTGGCCCATCACCCAGGTCGGGTGCTTCAGCGCCTGCGCCGGTGTAATGCCTTCAAAGTCGCGCGCCGGCGTGTCGCGAAACGGTCCGCCCGACGCCGTCAGCCAGACCTGCCGCACCTCCGACAGCCGGCCACCGCGCATCGCCTGGTGAATCGCGTTATGCTCCGAGTCGATCGGCAGCAAAAGCACATCCCGCTCCCGCGCTGCAGCCAGCAGAAGATCGCCGGCCGCGACCATGCATTCCTTGTTCGCCAGGCCGATCGTCTTGCCCGCCTCAATCGCACCGTAGGTCGCCTGAAGGCCGGCGACGCCGACGATCGCGGAAACCACAAAATCCGCCTGCGGCAGCGTCGCGCAGCACACCGTTCCGCGTGTCCCGTGGAGCACCTCGACTCCGCCGACGCCGGCTACTTTCAAGCGCCCGGTCAGCTCGGCGGCAAGCTCCTCGGTCGCCAGCGACACGACCTCGGGACGCCATCGAACGCTCTGTTCAAATGCAACATCGAGGTTATAGCCGGCAGCCAGCGACACCGGCCGAAACCGGTCCGGAAAAGATTCACAGAGCGATAGTGTGGATTGTCCGATGGAACCGGTAGAGCCGAGGACGGCAAGCTGTTTCACACATACAATCTTCGCAGATCGGCCGCAACACAGCCGCCGCAATCGGTCCGAGATCTGCTCCGACTACTGACGCGGCAGACGTGCCTCGATCGAGGCAAGCCGCTCGCGAACGTCCACCGCATAATCGAGCTTGTCGGAGAGATGACGAATCGCCGACGTAGCGTTTTCCAGGCCGAGTCGAATCGATTGCTCAAGCTTCTCATCGCGCAAGATCATCTCGGCGCGCAGCGAGTCGACAGAAATCTTCACGGCCTTCAACTCAGGCACAAGAAGATCCTGAACCACTTCGCGAAACGATCCAGCAGCGTTCTTGGCAGTGCTTGCTGTGCTCATCTTGTGCTTATCATACGGTATCTTTTTTGCATCTCAACTCGAACTTAGAACCTGCCCAGACCGAAGGCCTCCCGGATCTGCAGCACAAACCACAGCACAGGCGCGGCCAGCAAAAGGGCGTCGATGCGGTCCAGAATGCCGCCATGCCCGGGCAGCATCGTGCCCGAATCCTTCACCCCACATCCCCGCTTGATCGCAGACTCCAGCAGATCCCCGAGCTGGGCAGCGACGTTCAGCACCACGGCCAGCAGAAGCGACTGCCAGACCGGCTCGCCGATGTGCAAGATCAGGTTGCCCCGCGCCGTAAGCTGCTCCGAAAGCAGAAGCACCACACCCGCGGCAACGAGACTTCCAGCAACCGAAGCGATCGAGCCCTCCCAGGTCTTGCCCGGCGAAATCCGCGGTGCCAGCTTTCGCCGCCCAAACGCCCGCCCAATGTAGAGCGCCGCAATGTCCCCCGACCACACGCAAACCATCAAAAACAACACAAGCGCAGGCCCATCCTCGCCCCTCCAGAGCAGAGGAATCAGCGTCAGCGGGTACGCAATCCAGATCAGGCCAAACAAACCCTGCGCCGTGTCCGGCAACACCTGATTCAAAGGGGCGCGAAATCCGTTCCAGGTAAACAGCACAAGTGTCAGCGCCGAAAGCACAGGCAGCTGCGCTTCCACAGGAAAATTCGGCAACGTGACCACAAACAGCAACGCTGTCCCCAGCGCCATCCACCACGCGGGCAGCTGCACCTGAGCATTGTGCGACCGCGCCTCCACCGCCGCCAGCTGCAAAAACTCGTACGCGGCAAGCTCGGCAACCACCGCCGCAAACAGCGTCATCATCCAGAGCTGACCAAAGAAGATCAACGCAAGAACGACGATGATCAGGACCAGGGCGGTGAGAATACGTTTCATCTAAGGATCAGAGGCAAGGATACATCGCCGCGTCATGGGTAACTCGCTTCCACCCTTGCCCCTCGTCCCAGAGAGTCAGTCCGAAGGAGTTTCACACACAAAGCTACTTCGCAGGACCAATCTGGTAGGCAGAACGAAGATTGCTCACCTCTCCACTCTTGCGGCGAACTCCTCGATTGCTTTAAGAACCTCGGTACGGTTTGAGTCCTGAACACCGTGAGTTGCATGAGGTAGCAGAACCACTGTCGCGTCCGGCTGCGACCTGAAGAGCTTCAGACGTTGATCAACGAATTCCATGTCTCTCTTCTCGCGCTCAGCACGATCAGTCCCAACTATGTCGCTGGGCAACTGATGAGGATAGGCGAAAATGACCAGCAAAGGGCATTTGATAGAGTTGTAGCGCTGTTCGCTATCGAGAATCGCTCGCTCAGCTCTTCCTTCAGATGTGTTTCTATCTGCTTCCTCCTTTTCTACGTCAGCAGCAGACATTGGCGGTGCTTGGCTAAGCGATTGCGAGTAAGTCTGCAGCTCCTTCTCAAATTCAGGAAGCTCCTTCAGAAAGGCATCGACGGCTCTCTTGCCCTGGACTGGATTGATGTCGTCCAAAGCATGGCTAAGATAGCGTCGCATGGAGATCATGTCGATCTGAAGATCATTCAGACCCGGCCCGGAAAGCGCATATCGATACCCTGCGTCCAAGTACACCAACCCAGCAACGCGGTCAGGCACTCGACTCCCAATGGAACTCAGCTCCTCCCCGGCGAGCGAATGACCCACAAGCAAGGGCCTGCTCACGTGAAGCTTATCCAAGACCGCGAGTACGTCATCCGCCAGGCGATCAGCAGAATAATTCTCAGCAGTGGGAACGGGTGCGCTGGAGCTTCCATATCCGCGCCTTGTGATCGCGTATACGTGGAACTTCGCCCGAAGTGCGACGGCAAACGAATCGAAGTCACTCCCCTTGCCGCCTAGCCCTGCCAGAAGAACAAGCGGTGGGCCCGAGCCGCCCCAGTCCAGCACCTCAACCTTCACTCCAGGCTCGGTCTCGATCATCGAAGCGATGGGGTGCGCTGTTTGCGCAGCACTCCACCCACTCCCAATTACAAGTCCTAACGCGACTTTCCCTAGCAGCCTTTTTAGCAACAACTTCCGGACCATGGCAGCAGCAGCTTTATGTCGTCTCCCTGGAACAAACGCAACCAGCACCCATAAATCCTCAGAATTGCGAACATCTTCGTCCACCCACACTTTAGAAAAAACTCGAGACAGATCGCGAACTTCAACCTTCTGCAATTCATCCGCAAGAATTACCGACGGCTGAACGCAGGCGCAGCATGCGAGTCAAGTTCATGCTTAATCTCCTCAGCCACCTGCTCCGCCGGCTCCAAATTATCCAGATCCTCATCCGTAAAGCTCTCGCCCAACCCACCAAAACGGCGTTCGCGGCTCTGATAGTTCTGAATTGCTTCGAGAAGATGAACCCCCCGAAAGTCCGGCCACAGCCGGTCCGTCACCAGGATCTCCGCATAGGCAATCTGCCACAGGAGAAAGTTCGAAATGCGCTGTTCGCCCGAAGTTCGAATGATCAGGTCCGGGTCAGGCATATGCGCCGTATACAAAGCGCGCGAGATGCTCGCCTCCTCAAGCCCGTCGAGCGCGCCGGCGCCGAGCAGATCCTCAACCGAGCAGCCACGGGTGTGCGCCTCGGTCGCCAGATCCATCAAGATCGACCGCACCGCGTCCACGATCTCCGATCGAGCCCCGTAGTTCAGCGCCAGCGTCAGCGTCGTCCCCGTGTTCTTCGCCGTCTGCTCGGCCGCCCAGTCCATCGTATCGCGCACCTCGCTCGGCAACTCGTGCGTGCGGCCAATGTAGGCCATCCTGACGTTGTTGTCGTTCATGCGCTTCACGTTGCCGATCAGATAGCTCTTCAAGAGCTTCATCAAAAAGCTGACCTCGGACTTCGGCCGGCGCAAATTGTTCTCAAGCGAAAACGCATACAGCGTCAGAAAAGGTAGGTCGATTCGGGATGCCGTCTCAACCACAAATTGAACGCTCTCGGCGCCTTGCTGATGCCCAAGAAAACGCTTCAAAGCGCGCTTTCCTGCCCACCTTCCATTGCCGTCCATAATGATCGCGATATGCTGCGGCATGCGCGCCGGATCAAGCGAGCCGTACACCGCCTGCTCTTCTGCTGAAAGCTCGTGGCTCCGCAGGGAGCGCTTCTGATCCGGACGGCGGAGCTCCGGGACGCGGCTGAACTTGGGTGCTGGCAAAACCGACCTCGCAGATGATTGACGCTAGCACACCGTGTAGGGGTACGCAATCAAGGGCAGAGCTCGTCCGGCATCGCTCGCGCGAAAGACAATCCGTGTGCCCGAACCACCCTACAAACTGGTCAGTTCGAGCACACGGGAGAAAGACCGAGAGAGATCCCGGAGAGGAGGTCTCGGAGAAGGCTTAGGTCGAATCACTCGACCTGTCCTACGCCGTCCGTCGATGCCCAGACGCAAGCTCACGAACGTGGTTCAGAAAGATAGACTTCTGCAACGGGTCCAGATGCGCGGTATGCTGCGCAATCTCGGCCAGAAACGGATCGTTCATCAGAACCGCCGTCTCTTCGCGATGCCGCCGGCTGGAATCCCGCAGAAGCACGGAGATATCCACCTGCAACGCCCTGGCTAGGCGATCGAGCGAGGAAAGCGTCGGCATCGCCTTTCCATTCTCAATCTTCGAAATATAGGTGCGGGGAACGCCCATCCGAGCCGCAAGTTGTCGTTGCGAGAGATTTCGCACGTGGCGAAGGTCACGAACCGCGGTCGCCACCTGCAGATGACCCTCGGCCGCCACCGGCGCCGGAACTAAAGCGAGCGGTGCTGGCGCCGGTTCAGGCTCCTGCACCTCGAGCGACTTCTTGCAGCGTCGGCAAAGTGCATTCACCGTTCGAAATTGCACTAGTTCGCAGTGGTCGCAGCGCAGGACCTCACGCTGTTCAACAGACGCCATCATGGTTGCCATAAATTGTGTCTTGCGGACGGACCCAGAGCAAGGACCGTGTCACACGTCCGATAACGGATCAGATGACGTGCCTAGATTGACACTGGGGATCATAGGAGTCAAGGAAAATCCCGAAGAAAACCGAAAGCACCCAAAGGAAACCGAAGGGGGAATCCAGGTAGTAACGTATAGGGAGAGGTTCGCATGAACGCCACGGAGGCCGGACAAAGAAAGCACACACAAGCCGCCGCTCAGGCCCTGCTCAAACAATGGACCGCCGGCGAGAGTCTGCGCAAGCACGCCTTCGCCGTCGCGGCCTGCACCGAGGCCTACGGTCGCATCGAGGCCAGACGCCTGGGCCTGCATAACGGGGAAGCGGAGATCTTCGCCGAAATTTACATCTGTGCCGGCCTTCTGCACGACATGGACTACGAGCGGCATCCATCCACCGAGGAGCACCCGTTTGTCGCAGTCAACTTCCTCCGCGAGCAGGGCTGGCCCGAGGAGATTCTTCACGCCATCCTGGCCCACGCGGATTACTCAGGCGTCACCCCCGAAACGCATCTCGATCGAGCGCTGTTCGCCTGCGATGAGCTGGCCGGCTTCCTCACCGCCTGCGCCCTGGTCAAACCCACCCGCTCCATCGCCGACGTGGAGATTGCCGGCGTAAAAAAGAAGATGAAAGACAAGGCGTTCGCGCGAGCCGTCAAACGGGAAGACATGACGCGCGGCGCCGATCTGCTCCATGTGTCGATCGACGAGCACATCGGCATGTGTCTGCGGGCAATGCAGGCACGGGCAGCCGATCTCGGTCTCGCGGGAAGCTAGAGCTAGCTGCAACCCCGCAGAAGCGCGAACCAGACCAGCGATAGCACGACCGATCCAGCGACGCCGAAAGCCACAAGAGACGTCCGGGATGAAGCATCCGGCGATCCCGAACTGCGGTTGTTTTCCCTCGGATTCAGCGGATTGTAGCTGACCGGTATCCGCGTATTCTGGGCAATCGCGGTCGGCGATCCGAACTCGTCCGAGTAAAGCTGGCCGTGCGCGTAATAGTCAAACGTGATGCGAAACTTCTGTCCTGTCTGGAAGCCCAGCGTCAACGTGTTCATGCGCGCAAACTGAAATCGGCAGCTTGTCACCGTCCCCGTGGTCTCGATCCAGGTCTCCGGGGAACTCACCGATCGGCAGAGATCGCGTCGCTCGGAACACGCGCGACATTGTGGCTCGCAAAGATCTCCTCCGTCCGCGCAACCGTTCCGGGCAACCCAACAGCCCGCGTAAGATCCTCGACCACCATCGCCTCGAAGCCAAGCTGTGCCGCCGCGACCGCCGAAAATCCAACACAGAAATCAAACGCCAGCCCAGCGAAGATCAGCCGCTTCAGCCCACGCTCCCGCAGGTAGCCGGCGAGACCGGTCGCCGTCGTCCCGTCGTTCTCTGTGAACGCCGAGTAGCTGTCGATCTCGCGGCGAAACCCCTTGCGCAGAATCAACTCAGCATGCGGGATGTCGAGCGCTGCCGGAAATCCGGCGCCCCCTGTACCCTGCACGCAGTGCTCGGGCCAGAGAGCCTGCCTGCCGTAGCTCGCCTCGATCGTATCCGTGAACGGCTGCTTGCCGTGCGTGCTCGCAAACGAGATGTGTTCCGCCGGATGCCAGTCCTGCGTCAGAATGACGTGATCGAAGCGACGGGCCAGCGCGTTCACGCCCAGGATAATCTCATCGGCGCCGCGCACCGCGAGCGGACCCCCCGGCATAAAGTCCGTCTGCATATCGATCACAAGCAGAGCATCGGTCGGTCGAGGCTGAATTGACATGAGATCTCCCTCCTGATCCTACCGCTGCAAGCCTGCCTACTGCACCTTCGGCCCATATCGCCGCGCAATCTCGGCGCTCGCTGCCACCAAACCATCGATCGGCCGAAGCTCCGGCAGAGGAGCCCCCAAGGACCGCAGCTCCGCGAGCAGATCCTCGGTCGCGATGTTGCCGACCAGCGCGTCCCCAGCAAACGGACATCCACCCAGGCCCCCAATGGCCGCGTCAAAGCGCCGACAGCCCGCACCGTAAGCCGCCCGTATCCGAGCCCCCGCGTCACCCGGCCGCGCATGGAGATGTACCCCAATCTCAACGCCATCCTGTGCGCTGAGAACACTCCCGACCACCTCGGCGATCTGCTCCGCCGTCGCCAGACCCACCGTATCCGCAAGCGAGATCCGCTGCACACCGGAGTCGGCCAGAAGATCACACGCGGCGACCACCTCCTCCACATCCCACGCGTCCCCGTACGGGTTGCCGAACGCCATCGAAAGATACGCAACTACATCCATCCCCGCCTTGTACGCCGCTTCGCCAATCTCCTCAAGCGCGCTGAGAGCCTCTTCCGGCGTCTGCCGCTGATTGCGCCGCAAGAACTCAGGCGAGATCGAGTACGGAAATCCCAGCGTCTGCACCGATCCCGTCTTCGCCGCGCGCTCGGCCCCCTTCGCATTCACCACAATGCCCAGGATCTCAACATCATCCGGCGGGTCGAGGTACTCGAGCACCAACTCGGAGTCGGCCATCTGCGGCACCGCTTCCGTCGACACAAAGCTCACCGCATCAATGTGCCCGAAGCCCGCCGCGATCAGAACCCGCAGGTAGTCCGCCTTCACCTCCGCCGGTATCTTGCCCGGCAGCCCCTGCCACGCGTCGCGCGGACATTCGACGATCTCAACGACGCCGGCTCCGCTCACGTCTGCAGCACTCCCGGATTGAACTTCGCCACCTCCGGGTTCAGAGCGCACGCCTCCAGAGCCGTCATCAGCACCGATCGCGTCTCGGCCGGATCGATGATCGCGTCCACCCACATCCGCGCCGCGCCGTACCGCGGGTCGGCCTGCGCATCGTACGTCGCCTTGATCTCGTCGTAGATCGCCTTCTTTTCCGCTTCGGAGACTGTCTTTCCCGCGCGTTCCGTCTGCTTCACCCGCACTTCCACCAGCGTATTGGCAGCACTCGCGCCGCTCATCACAGCGTACCGTGCCGTCGGCCAGGCAAAGATAAACCGCGGGTCATAAGCCTTTCCGCACATCGCATAGTGCCCCGCCCCAAACGATCCGCCGACAATCACCGTGATCTTCGGAACCACGCTGGTCGAGACCGCCGACACCATCTTCGCCCCGGCGCGTATGATCCCCGACCACTCAGCGTCCTTGCCCACCATAAAGCCGTTCACATCGTGGAGAAACACCAGCGGCACCAGCGACTGGTTCGCGTCCATAATGAAGCGCGCCGCCTTCTGCGCCGATTCCGTATACAGCACGCCGCCGAACTCCGTCCGCTTCGTTCCGGCCTGCGGTCCAATCGCTACCGTCTGCGACTGATTCACCTTCTGATTCGCAACGATCGCGACCGCCCGCCCGCCAATCCGCGCGTACCCGCACACCACGGTCCGGCCAAAATCCTGCTTGTACTCGTCAAACTCCGACCGGTCCACGATCCTCGCAATCACCTCGCGCATGTCGTACACACTGCTCGCGCCCGGCGACGGATCGATCAGACCGTACATCTCTTCCGCAGAGTACTTCGGAACGTCCGCTACCGGGTCGTACGGCACACGCGAAAACACCTCGCCTGCCCCGGCCTGGCCCGCCAAACTTCCCGCCCCCGCGCCCTGTCTCGATCCCAACTTTCCGACCAGCGATCGCACCCGAGCCAGACACGCCGGGTCGTCCGCCTCCTTAAAATCCACCGTCCCCGAGATCTCCGCGTGCATGCGCGCGCCACCTAGCTCCTCCGCATCCGTGCGCTGCCCAATCGCGGCCTGCACCAGCGACGGCCCCGCCAGAAACAGCCCGGATCCCTCCGTCATCAGCACCGTGTCCGTCATCACCGGCAAATACGCTCCACCCGCGACACACATGCCCATAATGGCCGTCATCTGCGGCACCCCCAGAGCGCTCATCACAGCATTATTGCGAAACACTCGGCCGAAGTCGTCCTGATCCGGAAAAACATCCTCCTGCAGCGGAAGAAACACCCCCGACGAATCGACCAGGTAGATCGTCGGAACGCGATTCTCGAGCGCAATCGTCTGCGCGCGCAACACCTTCTTCGCCGTCATCGGAAAGAACGCGCCGGCCTTCACCGTTGCGTCGTTGGCCACGATCATGCACACTCGGCCCGCCACCCGGCCCAGTCCCGTCACCACCCCCGCCCCCGGAGCCCCGCCAAACTCCGCATACATCCCGTGCGCAGCCCAAAGTCCAAGCTCCAGCAGATCTGTCCCAGGGTCGAGCACCAATCGGAGCCGCTCGCGCACCGTCAGCCTACCCTTCGCCCGCTGCGCATCCGCCGCCTTCAACCCGCCACCCAGCCGGATCCGCGCCTCCTCCGACCGTATCTCGGTCAGCAGATCTGCAACGGCCAAGCCGTTGCCCTTCTGCCGCGCCGACTCAGGGTCTAGGCGCGACAGTATGGTCGACTTCCGCTCCGCTGCGTCGCTCACATTCACTCTCTCACCACGGCCTACACACTATCTCATCTTCCGGCCTGCACTCGCACCGGGACCATCGCCGATACCCAATCGACGCGTCAGGAAAGAGCGATCTCCGCCTAGTAAGCCTCGGCCCGATCAATCGGCAGACGTACCTGAAAGCACGTCGATCCAGGCTCGGACTCGACCAGGAGAAAGCCGGAGTGGCGCGCCACAATCCGCTGCGCCACGTCCAGCCCGAGGCCCAGCCCGGCTCCCGGAGCCTTGGTCGTGAAAAACGGCTCAAAAATCCGGCTCGTGATCGACGGATCAATCCCCGGTCCGGTGTCCAGAATCTCCACCGTAGCCAGAGAGCCCGTCAGCTTCGTCTTCAAGCGCAGCATGCCGGAGCCGCGCATCGCCTCCAGCGCATTCTCAATCAGCGCCGTCCACACCTGGTTCAGCTCCGATCCGTACGCGCTGATCGGCGGCAACTTCGGATCAAAGTTGACCTCCACCTCGATCCCCGACATTCGCGATCCAAACATCATCAGCGTATTCTGCAGCGACTGGGCAAGATCAATGTCCTGCACCGGCGCCCTGTCCATGTACGAGTAGTCCTTGATCGCGGAGATCAGGTCAAAGATGCGCAGCGTCGCGTCCAGCACCGTCTCCGCCATGCGCTCCACCCGCAGCGAACTCGTATACGCCGTCAACATCAACGGCAAGAGATTGGGTGAAGCGATCTCCGCAAGCTCGTCCAGCTGGTCGAAGCCGATCGGGCTCTCTGCCAACGTAGGCGCAAGCACCCAGGCATTCTCAACGCCATGAGCCGCCAGCCACGCCAGGATCGCGTCCTCGCGATCGTTCAAAGCCAGCGGACTCACAAGCAGACAGCTCCGACTCGTGTAAGCTGCCAACCGCTTCCGGGTCGCCTTGAACCACTGCTCAAACCGCTCGTTCTCGGCGTGATCCGTCGACAAGACCCCCAAATCAAACGCTTGCCTGCCGTAGCCCTGCAGTTCCTGAAACATAGAGGCCGCGGAGCGCTGCGCCGCCGAAGCTGGATTGTTCAACTCGTGCGCAAGGTTGGCCGCAAGCTCGCCAAGCGCGTTCAGCTTCTCCGCCTGCTGCTCCATGCGGGTCACCCCGCGAGCCCGGTCCAGCATCACCGACACACACCTCTGCCCAATCGATGGAATCGCCGCCAGCATCGCAGGAAAATGATCCTTGTGGAGGTCAAGCACCCAGATCGGACCGATAGCCGTACCGTTGCCGCCGTAGGTCTCCATGCGCGAAAAGGGAAGCAGGCCAGTCATCTGGCCGGCGCGTCCGACAAAAAACGCGAGCGGACCGGTGTGTCGGCGCCGCACATGGATCTCGCCCGCAAGAATAAAGTTTAGACAAAGGCCAGGTTCGCCCTCGCGAAACACCAGAACTCCATCCTCGCCTTTGCGTTCCGTGCCGTGCGACGCGATCCACTCGTACTCGGCGTCCGTCAGGCCGTCCAAGGTAGAAATGGTGCGCAGTGCAGCCACAATCTCGGTGCAGGGCGTCGGAACGGCCGGAGCAGAGGGGAAAAGGTACGCCCGGGGAGCGGGTGCCTCGGACAACAGAAGATCGGACGCGTCCAGATCAGGTAGTGCGTCGTGCAAGGTGGCCATCGTAAAGGCTCCTGCCACCATGCTATCGCGATTTACGGGGGAGAGATTGCTACGGTTTTCGTTTTCTCTCCCGCATCTCCTCTTGGCGCATGGGCATCTTGTCAACGGCATCCCGGAGTTCGTCGATGGTGAGGGGCTTGTGCCAGCGTTGCTTTTCGGTTCCGTCCTTACCAATCAGGATGACCGTGAACTCGTTGTCTCTCACGCCGAAACGACGGCGAAGGTCCTGGTCCTCCTCCCAGCTACGGAACGTCAGGATCCTGTTGTCGACAACTCCTGCCCATGCATACGGACGAAGCACCAGCATAACTTGACGGGCAATCAGGTCCGAACGATATTCGGTGAGCAAATTCAGCTGATCGTCCAGCCCCTCATCCTTTCCCGGTTGGAAGACAACGAGGGGTCGGTAGCGGCCCCGCATCCGGTCGAGTGTAAGCGGCGCCTCGGCAGGCGATGTTGGGGGACCTTGTCCCTGTTGCGCGTGGGCAGGGAGGGACATAGAAAAGCACAGCAGCGCTGCGATCCATAGACGTGTCATAACCTCGGCATGGCAAGCCGCGTCACGCATGATCCAGCAGTTGGATGTGGTACTTGCTCGCAAGTGCTTCCCGCTGATCCCCCTTTCAGGCCTTCACCACAGCACCATTCTCAACTTTCAATGGATCCAAAAACGGCATCGCCGAGCGAAGGTCGGCCCCAACCCTCTCAATCGGGTGAGCACGCTCTTCCGATCGGTGCCGCTCAAACTGCTTTCGACCCGTCTCGTTCTCTTCAATAAATCTCTTCGCAAACGAGCCGTCGCGAATGTCCGCAAGCAACGATCGCATCGCATCCTTCACCGCCGGTGTCACCACCCTCGGTCCGGCAACATAGTCGCCCCACTCGGCCGTGTCCGAGATCGAAAATCGCATGTACTCCAAACCTCCGCGATACATCAAATCGACGATCAGCTTCAGCTCGTGCAGCACCTCGAAATACGCAAGTTCAGGCTGATATCCGGCCTCGGTCAGCACCTCAAAACCGGCCTTCACCAGAGCCGCCGTACCTCCGCACAACACTGCCTGCTCGCCAAACAGATCGGTCTCCGTCTCCTCGGTGAAAGTGGTTTGGAGCACCCCGGCCCGCGTGCATCCGATACCCTTCGCATACGAAAGCGCGAGCTCCAACGCCTTTCCCGACGCGTCCTGCTCAACCGCAACCAGCGCCGGAACGCCCCCGCCCTCCGTGAACACCTCGCGCACGCGATGCCCCGGCGCCTTGGGAGCTACCAGACTCACATCCACCCCCGGCGGCGGCGTAATCGTGCGAAATCGAATGTTAAAGCCGTGCGCAAACATCAGCGTCACCGCAGACTTCATGTTCGGAGCAATCTCGGCGTGGTACACCTTGCTCGCCGTCTGGTCCGGCGTCAGATTCATGATCACATCCGCCCACTTCGAAACGTCCGCGACCGACCCAACCTCAAGCCCAGCATTCCTCGCCCGCGCCGCATTGGGCGAAGTCTCCCGAAGCCCAACCCGAACCTCAACACCCGAGTCCTTCAAGTTCAGTGCATGCGCGTGCCCCTGCGATCCGTAGCCGATAATCGCAACTTTCTTTGCCTGGATAAGGGAAAGGTCAGCGTCCTGGTCGTGATACGTCTTGGCCATTGGTGTCTTGAGATCCTTTAGGGTATAGATGTGAAGTCTAGCAGCGAACTCGGTGAGTCTGTTCCGTCCGTCGAGCAAGTCAGCCGAAAAGATCCTCTTGCGATTGCGATCCAAATCACTCCAGCAACGGGTCTTCTTCCTCATGCACATCCTCAAACTCGTTCGGCAGAATCTCCTCGCCGCCCGGTAGATCGGCATAGTCAGGAGCCGGCTCGGGCGCACCAGCCGCCGTACCAAGCGCCTTCAGCACGCGCGACGTGTGGTGCCCTCGGCGCATCGCCATCCGGCCCGTTCGTGACACCTCAAGAATATGAAATCCCGACTCGCGCAGCACCTGGAGCAGACCCTCGATCTTCGAGGCCGCGCCCGTCATCTC
The DNA here is from genome assembly GCA_965277145.1 of Acidobacteriaceae bacterium. GTDB lineage: Bacteria > Acidobacteriota > Terriglobia > Terriglobales > Acidobacteriaceae > Edaphobacter. The sequence continues at coordinate 2,372,886 of OZ255717.1, read as the reverse complement.
GAGCATGATGGACTCGGGCGCAAGGTCGACCACGCGGGCCCGAAAAACATTCGCCAACTCAAAGATCTGCGATCGCGAGTGCTGCGCCTCAGGCTGCGCGGGCAGCGGCTTCGGACCGGCCGCCACCTTGATCAGGCAGAGCTCCCGAATCACTGCCTCCGACCGTCCCACCTCGTCCACATCCTCCGTAATCTCAAGTTTATAGAGCGACGCCCGAATCCGATGCGCCGCATTCTCCGGAGCCTCGCAGACGATCGTCATACGCGAAGTCTCCGGACGCTCCGACTCGCCCACCGTGAGTGAGACGATGTTGATATTCAACCGCCGAAACAGCGATGCGACGCGGGTCAAGACGCCGGGTTTATCTTGCACGAGAGCAACAAAGGTGTGGAGCATAGGTGTGGTCTGAGCCGCGCTTTCTAGGGCTGAGGTGCGTGCTGGTTTTCATCCGAGTGAGGCAGGTAAGTGTTGGGTGGCTGGCCCGCGCTCGGAATGTAGGTCCTGGGAATCTCAAACAGCAGAAGTTCGCCAGGCTTCGCCGCCGGCCGCGCAGAGCTGCAAAGATTCCCCGTGGTGATCCCCGAAGCCAGAATCGTGGCGATAGGGTAGTCGGTATACAACTCCCCGCGCGGCCGGCAATCGGCATACATATTCGACAGAATGCGAATGGTGGTAGCCTGGCCCGTCTTGACCAGAATCACTCCGTTCTTATCCGTCGGCATCGCGACCGACCCAATCTGAGCAGCCGACAACGCGACATTCAGACGCTCGTTGGTGACAGGCTTGTTGGTTTGAGCGTTGACGATGCGGATGCGGAGCGTGTGAGGCGCAAGCGGAACTTCGGCCGGGGCTGCGGTCCCCGTTGAGGCCTGGGCCTGTGCTGAGGTTTGGGACTGCGTCGCGTCCCCTGGCTGGCCTGGGTTAACGGCTTGGGTCTGGCCTAACGCCGTGGCGAGAACCGAGAGCAGGATCATCAGAGCTCCGTCGCTCATGCCTCCTCCGCCGTCTCAAGCAGCGGATCCTGCTGCGGCCGCCGCACCATCTCATGCAAAGCCGCCCCCGGCGCGATCATCGGATAAACCCCATCCTCCTTCTCCACCTGAAAGTTGATCAGAAACGGCCGCCCACCCGTGCGGGATCGTGTAACCGTAGGTGTTACATCCTTGCGCTCACTCACATGGGCGCCCTCGATTCCATGCGCCTGGGCCAGCATCACAAAGTCCGGCGAAAGGATCGGGCTCGCCGAGTAGTTCTTCTCGTAAAACGCCTCCTGCCACTGCCGAACCATGCCCAGAAAGCCGTTGTTGATCACCGCGATGTTGATCGCTAGACCCTCCTGCACAATCGTCGAGAGCTCGGCGGCGGTCATCTGAAAGCCGCCATCGCCGGCGATCACCCACACATCCTTTTCTGGCTGCGCTACCTTGGCGCCGATCGCCGCCGGCAACGCAAACCCCATCGTGCCCAAGCCGCCTGAAGTGATCAGGCTTCGGCGAACCTCGTGTTTGAAGTACTGCGCCTCCCACATCTGGTGCTGTCCAACATCTGTAACGATAATAGTTTCTTTCTCCCGGCCAGCGGCAATCGCCTCGCGCCAGATGTCGTTGATCACGTGCGCTGCGTAGAGGTGGCCGTTGTCCGGCAAGTTCACAATGTCGCGAACGGCGGCGGTCCCCTTGCTGCGGTTGATGTGTTCAAGCCATCCGCCCGTCCCCACCGACGTCTTAGCGTCAGTCGCGTTGGCGAGAAGCGGCGTCAGCTCATGCAAAATCCGTTTTAGGTCGCCGATCAGAGCAACGTCGACCCGAACGTTTTTGTTGATTTCCGACGGATCGATCTCAATGTGAATCTTCTTCGCGTTCGGGGCATAGCTGAGCAGGTTGCCGGTCACGCGGTCGTCAAAGCGCATGCCAAAGGCGAGCAGGAGGTCGGCCTCCTGAATCGCGTGGTTTACCCAACTCTCGCCGTGCATCCCCATCATCCCGAGCGAGAGCGGATGCGCCGCAGGGAAAGACCCAAGGCCCAGCAGCGTCGACGCGACCGGAATGCCATGCGCTTCGGCAAACGCGATCACCTCATGCTCGGCGCCGCGACCACCGTCGGCCTGCGAGATGCCGTGGCCGGCGAGGATCACCGGACGGCTCGACGACCGGATCAACTCAGCAGCGTCCGCAAGGCTGTTCGATGTAGTCGAGCGCGGCGTCGAAGACATCGGATGCTGGCGCGTGGGCGCAGGCGCGGCAGCCTCAAACGAGAACGCCGCCGTACCCTGCTGCGCGTCCTTGGTGATGTCGACCAGCACCGGCCCCGGCCGGCCGCACCGCGCAATCTGGAACGCCATCCGCACGGTCCCGGCGATGTCCTCAGCGCGCGTCACGAGGAAGTTGTGCTTCGTAATCGGCAAGGTGATGCCCGTAATATCAACCTCCTGAAACGCGTCCGACCCAAGCACCTTCGACGAGACCTGGCCGGTGATCGCGACCATCGGAATCGAATCCAGCATCGCCGTCGCCAACCCAGTCACCAGATTCGTCGCCCCCGGCCCGGAAGTCGCCATACACACCCCCGTGCGCCCCGACGCCCGCGCGTATCCATCCGCCATATGCGCCGCGCCCTGCTCATGCCGCACAAGCACGTGATGAATCGTCGGAAACTTCCGCAGCGCATCATAGATCGGCAGAATCGCCCCGCCCGGATATCCGAACACGGTAGTCGTGCCTTCGCCAGCGAGCGTAGCCCAAAGAATCTCGGCTCCGGTGAGGGTGGGGTGCGTGTTGGTCATTGTCATCGAGCGATCTCCGCTGGGCCGCAGACACGGCCATATACCAGGTTTGAGGGATTGAGCCTCGGTGGGCTGTTCTTTAGAACAGATGCAGGGCCAAGGGCCCGAGCGCATAACAGCCTAGGCCAGAGGCCTAGGTCTCGTGTAGCGCACACAGAAGAGGGCTGAAGGCCCGACACAGTGAGCGAGCCATGCCGCAGACTTTGAGCTTCAACCTGGTGCATTTGGTTTTCAGCACGAAAGGCCGCGTGCCTCTCATCAGTCAGGAGATCGCACCGGCTTTGCACGCCTATCTTGCGGGAACGGCGCGTCGCCTGGGGTGCGATTGCTTTCGCGTCGGCGGCGTTCAGGACCACGTGCATCTTGCGTTGCGGCTCGCAGCGACGCGCATCTCGGCCAAGGTGGTGTCGGAGCTGAAGACCTCGTCTTCGGTCTGGGTGAAAGAGCGGGGTGTTGCGAGGTTCGCGTGGCAGCGCGGATATGGCCTGTTTTCTGTGGGACCGGCGGACCTTGGTGCGCTGGTTCGCTACATCGACGGGCAAAAGGCGCACCACGCGAGGCGGAGTTTTCAGGAGGAAATGCGCGGGTTTTGCGAGAAGTATCATGTGCCGATCGATGAGCGGTATGCGTGGAAATGAGCCTCGCATGTGTCGGGCCTTCAGCCTTCAGTTAATTTGTTCTTGGTTGACCTAGGCCTTCGACCTAGGCTGTTACGTTGTCGGGCCATTGCCCCTTTGTGGATCGCAGGGTAGCCGAAGACGGTGGAAGTGCCTTCGTCGTCGAGGGTGGCCCAGAGAATCTCGCCCCCGGTGAGTTGCGGGGAGGGGGTATGGGTATTAACCATTTGTTTGTCCTCTAGCTAAAGAGCCTCTTGTTCAGTAGGAGATCGCTGCCATTAAAAGTAATCGGTACAAAGCCCAACCAATTCTCGAAAACGCCGGAGACCTCACCCGAAACGGGTGAGCGGACTCCAGGTGCACAAATGAAGTTGTTAGAAAACCAGAAGCGTCCAGTGCTGGTTGTGCCGTGCCATGTACCGGAAGCCTGGTGAACGGTTCCGTTTACAACGTCCTCTTGTTGGAAGGTGTGATCCGGCTTAATCCATAGGTGGCGAGTTAGTCCGTCCTCAGTTGAAACGTACTCCCCAGAAACTTTGCCGTCTTCGAAATACCCGGCCTCCACATACCAGAACATTCCTATCGCCACGACGGCGAGAAGAGTGGAACCGGCCGCTTTGTGACTTCGGGCAGACATTTCTCTTGCCTCGCTGCTGAACTGGATAGTGCGACTGAGTTTTCCGCACGCTGAAGCCGTGCCCTAACGAAGCCGAATGCTACGTGGTGACAGCTCCCAAACTGGCGCTGCTCACGCTGTTGGCATACTTGGCAAAGACGCCGCGTTGGTAGCGTGGTTCGGGTGCGTGGAAACTGGCAAGGCGCCCGGCGAGCTCCTCGTCAGGAACATCAATGGTCAAAGTCCGCTTCGGAATGTCAAACGTAATCCTATCCCCCTCCCGCACCGCCGCGATCGGGCCGCCCATCTGCGCCTCTGGAGCCACATGCCCCGCCATCAAACCCCGCGTCGCTCCCGAAAATCGCCCATCCGTCAGCAGAGCCACGGTCTCCGACAACTCCGGAATCCCTTTGATCGCAGCCGTCACGGCAAGCATCTCGCGCATCCCCGGGCCGCCGCGCGGACCTTCGTAGCGGATCACGAGCACATCGCCCGGCCGGATCTGCCCGGCCTCGACCGCCGCGTGGCAAGCGTCTTCCGAATCAAACACCCGTGCCGGCCCCGTATGCAGCAGACGCTCGTGCCCCGCCACCTTGATCACGCATCCCTCCGGCGCCAGATTGCCCCGCAAAATCACCAGACCGCCCGTAGGCTTCAGAGGAGCGGACCAGGGGTGAATCACCTGTTGGCCAGGCGTTTCGACGGCAGTGGCCGCCTCTTCATGTAGCGATTTGCCGGTGACCGTGGGCGTGTCGTGGAGCTGGCCGCGCTCTACAAGCCGGCTCGCAAGCAAGCGGGAACCGCCCGCTTCCTGGTAGTCCTTCGCAGCATACTTGCCGCCAGGCGAGAGATCGCAGATAAACGGGGTGCGATCGGAGATCTGGTCGAAGTCTTCCATCGACAGGGGAATGGAGAGCTCGTGCGCGATGGCGAGCAGGTGGAGCACGGCGTTGGTGCTGCCGCCCGAGGCCGCTACGGCGGCAATGGCGTTTTCGATAGATTGGCGGGTCAGAATGCTCGACGGCCGAATGCCTTTGCGAACGAGTTCCATCACGCATCGGCCGGCCTCGCGGCTCGCGGCTGCCTTGTTCGGCGACATGGCAGGAACCCCGGTGATCTCGATCGGCGAAATTCCGAGAAACTCGCCTGCCATCGCCATCGTGTTCGCCGTAAACTGCCCGCCGCAAGCTCCGGGGCCGGGGCAGGCAGAGGCTTCCAGCTGCTCGAGCTCGGCGTCAGAGATCTTGCCGGCCGCGTGCGATCCCATGCCTTCAAAGACCTGCAGGATGGTGATCTCCTTGGTGCTGCCGTCGGCCTGCGGCAGATGGCCAGGGGCGATGCTTCCGCCGTAAAGCATCAAGCCGGGGATGTCGAGGCGCGCGAGCGCCATGATCGCCGCGGGCATGTTCTTGTCGCAGCCCGCGATGCAGACGAGGCCGTCAAACGAGTTGCCGCGAGACACGAGCTCGATCGAATCGGCGATCACCTCGCGCGAGATCAGGCTCGCTTTCATGCCTTCCGTGCCCATCGTGATGCCGTCGTGAATCGTTACTGTGTTGAATTCCATAGGAGTTCCACCGGCCTCGCGGACGCCTTGCTTCACCGCCTCGGCGACCTTCCGCAGATGGAAGTTGCACGGCCCGATCTCGGTCCACGTATTCGCAATCCCAATAATGGGCTTCGAGAGATCTTCGCGGGAGAAGCCGACCGATCGAAAGTAAGAGCGCGCAGCAGCGCGGGACGGGCCTTCGGTAAGGGCGATAGAGTTGGTTTTTCCCTGCATTGCGCTGCGTTCCTTTGTCTCTCGGTGTTGCATCTCTAGTGAATGGGAAAACCGTGGGGGATCCGGGAGTTGTTGTTGGGTGGCTGCGATTGGGTAAGGGCGTCAAAATCGGCCGTGAGCTTCGTGACAGTCTCGTCGAGGTTGCTGTTGCGGTTTTTCTGGAGCAGGGCGTAGTTGGTGCGCTCCGTCAGAGACCACAGGGCCACGTGAGCGCGCGGGTCGAGAAGGACAACGCGGAACTGCCGCACCGTATGGTGCTGGTCGTTCGAAGCAATCGCCTGGCCGAGGTCGATCTCATAGTGAAGCTCGAGGATAAGGTCGGCCTCGTTGGGGTCGGCAACGAGCTCGAAGCGGTTCAATCTTTGCAGACCAGCAAAGAAGCCATTGTAGGCGCGCAGACAATCCGCGTTCTCCTGGTCGCCCGCGTTGCCGAGAAAGAGCTTGTGCGCGGTCGTGACCCCGGCAGGCAGCGGCGCTTGCGGAGGGTCGGGCGTCTGCGCCAATGCCGTGGCAACAAACGCTCCCATTCCGGTTACAGATAAGAATCGGAGCAGTGTGTTCTTCATACGTTTGCCGCGGCTTTCGGCGCCAGCCAGAACTCGGCATCATGATGCCGCTCATAGCCGTCGAGCTCCGCTTCATGCCGCAGCGTAAGCCCAATATCGTCGAGCCCATGGAGCAGGCACTCCTTGCGAAACGGGTCGATCTCGAAGTGCGCGTGGAAGCCGAGGTCGTCGGTCACGGTCTGGTCTGTCAAATTCAACGTAATCCGATGCCGCGGGTTGGCGGTCGAGCGCGCCAGCAGCATCTGGGTCTCCTCTTCGGTCAGCCGCGCGAGCAGAATTCCATTCTTGCCCGCATTTGAGTAGAAAATGTCCGCAAACGTGGGCGCGATCATCGCCCGAAAACCAAACTGGTTCAAGGCCCACGCCGCATGCTCGCGCGAAGATCCGCAGCCGAAGTTACGCTCGGTAATCAGGATCTCAGCGCCGCTGTACTCAGGCCTGTTCAGAACAAACTTAGGGTCCGGCCGGCCAGTCTCAGGGCCCTCCTGGATGCGTCGCCAGTCAAAGAATAGGAACTCGCCGTAGCCGGTGCGCTCGACGCGTTTAAGAAATTGCTTGGGAATGATCTGGTCGGTGTCGATGTTCGGCAGCGGCAGCGGAGCGGCAGTCGAGGTAAGAATGTCGATCGGTGTCATGATCGTGAACCTCCATCCACCAGCATTTGATCCAGATCGAGCGCGGCTTCGGGAGTCTGCGCCGACCTGTTCGTTATCTGTGCGGGCCACGTGCGAACATCCGTGAAGTGCCCCGTGATCGCAGCGGCCGCAGCCATCGCCGGCGAAACCAGATGAGTCCGCCCACCACGCCCCTGCCGACCTTCAAAGTTGCGATTCGAGGTCGACGCGCAGCGCTCGCCCGGAAGGAGGATGTCCGGGTTCATGCCCAGGCACATCGAGCACCCCGGCTCGCGCCAATCAAACCCGGCCGTCCGGAAGACCTCGTCCAAACCCTCCTCCTCGGCCTGCCGCTTCACCGCCTGCGACCCCGGCACCACCATCGCCCGCACGGTGGTCGCGACGTGGTGGCCGCGCACCACGTCCGCCGCGGCGCGCAGATCTTCAATGCGCGCGTTTGTACAGGAGCCCAGAAACACGCGGTCGATCTGAATCGCCTCGATCGGCGTTCCGGCCCTGAGATCCATATACTCGAGCGCGCGCGAGAAGCTCTTACGGTCGGCCTCCGTCAGCGCGGCCTCCGGGCTGGGCACCGCCGAATTGATCCCGGTCACCATGCCGGGCGACGTTCCCCATGTCACCCGCGGCGCCAGAGCGCACGCATCGATCGTCATCTCCCGATCGAAGATTGCTCCCTCATCGGTTACATACTTCTTCCAGTGCGCGACCGCGTTCTCCCAGGCATCCTCCGTGTCGGCCGCCGGGATCGCTTCGGGACGGATCACACTCTCAGCCGCGACGGTCGCGCCCATCGCCGAAGCCGCGTTGTGCAGGGGACCGGTCGGCGAGAAGCGCCGGCCTTTGAGGTACGCAAACGTCGTCTCATCGGGTGCGATCATCCCGGCCCGCGCCCCGGCCTCGATCGACATATTGCACACCGTCATCCGGCCCTCCATGCTCAGCGCACGTATTGCCGACCCGGCATATTCGACAACATATCCGGTCGCACCGTCGGTCCCGATCTGCCCGATAATCTCGAGGATGATGTCCTTGGCCGTGACGCCGAAAGGCAGCTCGCCTTCCACATTGATCCGAAACGTCTTCGGCTTGTCCTGGGGCAACGTCTGCGTCGCCAAGACATGCTCCACCTCGGAGGTCCCAATGCCAAACGCCAGCGCGCCAAACGCCCCGTGGGTCGAGGTGTGCGAGTCGCCGCAGACCACCGTCATGCCGGGCTTGGTCGCGCCCAGCTCGGGTCCGATCATGTGGACGATCCCCTGCGCTCGGTCCTGCACATCGAAGAGCTCAATCCCAAAGTCGCGGCAGTTGCGCCGCAGAGCGTCCACCTGCGTCGAGGCGATCTGGTCCGCGATGAAGAGCCGATCCTGAACACTTGAGGTCGGCACGTTGTGATCGACCGTAGCCAAGGTCCGGTCCGGGCGCCGAACCCTGCGGCCCCCCAAGCGCAGACCCTCAAACGCCTGCGGACTCGTCACCTCGTGCACCAGGTGAAGGTCAATATAGAGCAGGGCCGGTTCGCCGGCCGGCTCGGCCACAAGATGGTGCTGCCAGACCTTCTCAAACATGGTGCAGGGAAGAGCGATGTCTGTGGTTGCGCTTGGGAATTTGGTTAAGGATGTGCTCATGGGTTCGCCTTGGAGTTCGCTTCGGAGTTCGCCTTGGGGTTCGCTTCGGAGTTCGTTGGTGCGGCCGCGTCCGTGTGGCCTGCCGTGCCTGGATTCGCCGTGCGTCGGTCTACATTCGTGTGCCCCAGACTCCGCGGGTCTGGATCGGGCTCCGGGTCGGTATGCGTCTCGGCCGCCAACGTACTCCGGACACCGATCGTGCCCGGCGTCACCGGGTGCGGCGTTCCATCCGGGTCAACCAGAAAAACGCGCGTAATCTGCTGCGGGTTCAGCTCCGTCCAACCGAAGCTGGGGTCAACCATCCATCGTGCAATGCCCCGAGCTAGCGCCGGCAGGATGTGGTGCGGGTCCAGCGCGCGGCTCGGGAACAACCACATCGCAAACGTTGCGGCCTTGTCGTCGGTGGCGCGATTTTCACTCACCCAATCGACCGCGGCGAAGACCACCAAAGGCTTCGGCACACCGGTATCGATCCAGAGAAGGCCCCGATTCGGAACGAAGTGCGGGATCGCCGCCGAGACCAGGAGGTATCGGTTGTCCATCAGCTGCACGGAGCCGTCAACCCCCGAAAGAAACTGGCTGGCCACCTCGGCCAACGGCTTGGCGCCACCAGCCCAGAAGCTCTGCGGAGTCAGAAGTTGCTGCTTCAAAAACGTCTCAAAGCGGGGATCGCTGGCCAGCCGAGCTTCGTCGCCGACCGGCAGTGGCTCAAGATACGAAAACATCCAGGAAAGATCTTCGGAGTGCGTCCTTCGATGTGGATTCAGCGTAGGTGTGTGAATCTGCGTAGGCGCTTCCGCTCCCACCTGCGCACGCGCCAGCGCCGCGGCAGCGGTCAGCAGAAGGGCGGCGAGATGGAAAGATTTGCGGGTCATCTCAGTCTCTACACAGCATGCATCGCGTGGCGGCGATTAATCGATTCGGCCAGCGCCTGATGCACCAGCTGGCCCATCTGTTCGGTAGACACAGTGTGTGTGTGGGCGCTGCCGCGACTGATGTCAGCGGTCCGATGTCCAGCGTCGAGAACGCTCTCGACGGCAGCTTCGATCGCCTCCGCATCCTGATCGAGATGCGCCGTGTGGCGCAGGATCATCGCCGCCGTCAGGATCGCGCCCAGCGGGTTCGCCTTGCCCTGACCCGCGATATCCGGCGCCGATCCGTGCACAGGCTCAAACAGGTCGACCTTGCCGCCAACCGTCGCCGACGGCAGCATTCCCAAGGACCCGGTAATGACGCCCGCCTCGTCCGACAAAATGTCGCCAAACAGATTCTCCGTGAGCACCACGTCAAAGTTGCGCGGCGTGTTCATCAGGTGCATGGCCATCGAGTCCACCAGCTGGTGCTCAAGCGCAACGCCCGGATAGTCGCGCGCGATCTCCGTTACCGTGGCGCGCCACATCTGCGAAACCTCAAGTACATTCGCTTTATCGACCGAGGTCACCTTGCGCCGGCGCTTCGACGCCAGATCAAACGCAACACGCGCCACCCGGACAATCTCGGACTTGCTGTAAACCATGGTATTCACGGCCCGCTCCGCACCCTTGTCCCACGCCCGTGGCGTACCGAAGTACAGCCCCCCCAGAAGCTCACGGACAAACAAAATGTCGACCCCATCGGTCACCTCAGGCCGCAACGGTGAGCTCCCCGAAAGAGCCTTGTAGGCGATCGATGGCCGAAGATTTGCAAATCCGCCGAGCGCTTGCCGGATCTGCAGCAGCCCCGCCTCCGGCCGCTGGTCCGGCGGCAAAGCGTTATATCGATTATCCCCAACCGCCCCCAGCAAAACCGCGTCCGAACTCAACGCAAGATCCAAGGTCGCGCGCGGCAGAGGCGACCCCGTCTCCGCGATCGCGACACCGCCAATCAGGGCCGTAGGAAATGTGAAATCATGCCCACCAAACTCAGCCACCGCCCCAAGAATCTTCGTCGCACCCCGCGTCACCTCAGGGCCGATACCATCGCCGGGAAGAACTGCAATCTGAAGCTTCATTCTGAACTCCGGTGCAACAAAACAACAACGGCCTGCGGAAGCATGAGGTCGATCAAACAGGAACTTGTGCCGACTCCGGCTTCAACAACCCAATCAAATCCTGGTCATAAATCGTCTTCTTCCGATCTGCAAGTTCCGTAAATCGCCGATAAACCTCATCCAGCTCCGTGCGCGACAGCGTATGCCCCATCTCCGTCAACCGGTGCTCCAGCGCGCGCCGGCCCGAGTGCTTGCCCAGCACCAGTGAGTTCGACGGCACACCCACCGACTCGGGCGTCATAATCTCGTACGTCAGCGGATTCGCCATCACCCCGTGCTGGTGAATGCCGGCCGCGTGCGCAAACGCATTCGCGCCCACAATCGCCTTGTTCGGCGCCGCTCCAAACGAGATACATCCCGCCAGCATCTGGCTCGTCGGAAACAGCTCCTTCATCACAATGTTGTTGCCAAATGGCAGCTTGTCCTGCCGAACCGCGAGTACCGCGGCAATCTCTTCGAGCGCCGCATTGCCGGCGCGCTCGCCGATGCCGTTCAGAGCACACTCCACCTGCCGCGCCCCAGCCTCGATCGCCGCCAACGTGTTCGCGACCGCCAAGCCCAGGTCGTCGTGGCAATGCGCTGAAAGCGTAATCCGATCAGCCCCGGGAACCCGCTCACGCACTCTCCGAAACATCGCCGCATAGTCCTCAGGCACGCAGTACCCCACCGTGTCGGGCAGGTTCAGCGTCGTCGCTCCAGCCTCAACCGCGACCGTGCACACCCTCAGCAAAAACTCCGGGTCCGTCCGCGTCGCGTCCTCCGGTGAAAACTCAACATCCTCGACATAGGTGCGGGCAAGCGTCACCATCGCTGCGATCTGGTCGATCGCCTGCTCGCGCGTGATCTTCAACTTCGCCTCCAAATGGAGGTCCGAAGTCGACAAAAACGTGTGAATACGCGCCTTCGGAGCAGCTTCAACCGACCTTGCCGCAGCCTCGATATCCTCGCGCTTGCACCGCGCCAGGGATGCAATCACCGGCCCCCGCACCTCGCGCGCAATGGCCCGGATCGACTCAAAATCACCCTCGGACGCAATCGCAAATCCCGCCTCCAGCACATCCACGCCCAAGGCAGCGATCTGGTGCGCCATGCGCAGCTTCTCCGCATGGTGCATGGTGCATCCCGGGCTCTGCTCGCCGTCGCGAAGCGTCGTGTCAAAAATCAGAATCTGTTCGAGCGCAGGCATCTCAGTAGACCTTGCCAAGTGACCGTTTGGACCTCAGTCAAACCTGTGGAATGAGCATAATGCATACTTATGATGAAGAGAAGCTGTATCAACCCTATTGATGGCCGCCACCGTGTCTGATGATACGGTCGCGAACGGAGCCAAACCTTGGATCTGGTACAGATGGAGACATTTCTGGCCGTGGCCGAGGAGCGAAGCTTCTCCCGCGCAGCCGCTCGCCTCCATCGCACACAACCCGCCGTCAGCCAGGCCATCGCAAAGCTTGAAGGCGAGCTGGGCGAGGTCCTGCTCGACCGCGCCGCACGCGACGGAACCCTCACCGACGCCGGCTTGCTCCTCCGCGAGTACGCCCAGAAACTCCTGAACCTCCGCGCAGACGCCATCGGCGCGCTCGCCGAACTGCGCGAACTCCACCAGGGCCGCCTGAATCTCGCCGCCAACGAGTACACCTGTCTCTACCTCCTCCCCCTGCTCGATGAATTCCGCCGCCAGAACCCACGCATCAAGCTCGCCGTCCAACGCGCGCTCGCCAGCCGCATCGCCGACGAGGTCCTCCTTCACACCGTCGAACTCGGCGTCCTCTCGTTCCGTCCCGAAGATCCGCAGCTCCGCTCCATCATCGTCTACCGCGACCAGCTCGCCTTCGTCGTCAACCCCGAGCATCCCCTCGCCCGAGCCGGAAAGGTCTCCATCCGGCAGCTCGCCGCGCAAACCTTCGTCGCGCACAACATCCCCTCCCCGCAGAGGCAAAAGGTGGTCGAGGCCTTTCGCCGCTACAAAACTCCCCTCCGCATGGGCGTCGAACTGCCCTCGCTCGAGGCCATCAAGCGCTTTGTCGAAATGGGCAACGGTGTCGCGCTCGTCCCCGGCCTCACCGTCGTCAAAGAGCGCCAGGCCGGGTCACTGGTGCAGGTCGAAGTCCCCGAACTGCAGATCGAGCGAAACCTGCGCCTCGTCCATCGCCGCGAAGCCACGCTGTCGCACGCCGCCGTCGCGTTCCTCAAGGTCGTCGAGCTCCACGCTACGCGGTTCGGCCATCCTTACTGCTTCCGGGCAGAAAAAGGCAGGTAGCAGATCGCCGTCTTAATCCCCGTCACAACCGCACACCTTTCCCCGCAGATCCGGGTCAAACTAAGTACAGATCGCGCGGTCATCAGCATGGAGCCGGCGAGGAGGAAGCAACATGAAAGTGCAAACGGAAGTAGTAAAGACGCATCTCGCAGCGGTTCTGGTCTGCGGCCTGCTCTTGGGCGGCGCCACGTCGGCCATGCGAGCGCAGGACAACACCGGAAGCGCACCGGCAGGACAGACGGACGGGCAATCAGGACCCGGCGGCCATCGCGGTCACGGCGATCCCGCACAGATGGAGCAGCGGCGCCTCGATATGATGACCAAGCACCTGAGCCTGACGGCAGACCAGGTCACCCAGGTCAAAGCCATCATGGACGACAGCCACGCGCAGATGACAGCGCTCCGGAATAACAGCGCCGCGGCAAACGGACCCGGGACCAACTCGGCCGCGAACGGCGGTCCAACCTCGGATCAGCGCGCGAAGATGATGTCCATCCGCCAAACCGAGCAGACCAAAATCCGGGCCGTGCTCACCGACGATCAGAAGCCTAGTTCGACGCGATGCAAGCCCAGGCGCGTGAACGTCGGCAAAACGGCGGCAACGGCGCACCTCCTCCGCCAACCCAGCAGTAAACCGATCCGGTCCAGATTCCCCGCAACCAGATCCGTGGGCCAAGGGCTGACTGCCTTTGGCCCACATTACTTTTCGGTAGGTGTGGACCTTCAGGCCTCCAGAATCTGGGAAGATGTGCGGGTACAATTGGAGGAGCGACTTTGGTGAACCGTACCCTCCGCAAGAAACGGCTTCGTAGCCGGCAAGCGATGCCGGGGGGCTACGGGCAAGCCTGAAGAGGTATACGGAACTAATGAAGAAAACGATGTGTTTGGGCGCGCTGCTGCTGATCGCCGGCGCCGCCACCGGTTTTGCCCAGGAAAGCCGGCAGGATGTAAGCATCAGCGGCACAGGTCTGTTTGCGCCGGAGGTCCACGGACCCAACGCGGTTCAACTGACTACAACCAGCACCATCGGCGCGCTCGTCAGCTATCGGTACATGGTCACGCCCCGAAGTGCGCTTGAAGCAAACTACTCGTTTGCCCAGCTCTCGGAAAAATTCGTGACCAGCAACATACCGAATGCGAGAGTGCACACACGCATTCAAGAAGTCTCCGCAGCTTACATTTACAGCCGGAACTACCGAAATTTTAGTCCCTTCCTTGAGGCCGGGCCCGGTGTTCTCTTGTTCTCTCCTCTACAAGATGCTGGGACCAATCTCTTTTCACTCAAACGCAACACAAACATCGGCGGCCTCTTCGGCGGCGGCGTCGCTTACGAATTGAGTCCCAGCTTTGACATCCGAGCGGAGTATCGCGGATTCGTCGTGAAGACGCCGGACTTCGGCTATGGCAACGCTGACCTAAAGACCGGTCGCTACGAAGTCATCTCAACGCCCTCAATCGGTATCGCCTACCACTTCTAAACTCGCGCAAGATCCGCCAAAACACGAAAGCCCTGGTCTCCGGACCGGGGCTCTTCGCTGCAGTCTGCCTCGAGTGGCCCGACTACCGAAAATGGTACGCAGCCCCGATCGAGATTACCGACGGCCCAAGCCCGCTCGGCGGAAACCCCGGCCACTGCTGATACTCAAAGTCCCCACGAACATTTAGGTACGGCCGAACTCGCACGTCCACCCCAGCCCCGGGAGCGTACATGTTGTACGCCAGATTCGCCGCCGGAACGGTCTGGCTCGCAGGCGGCGGCGCGGGCGGAAAGTTGAAAACCCCGCGCCCAATCATGATCTTGGCATACGGGACAAAACGGCCGTACGTAAGGAAGTATCGACCGCCAATCTCGTAGGTCTTCTCATATTCAAGGCCCGGGCTGGGCGCCTGGACAAAGTGGAAGTTCGCCTCAACGCCCCAGTGTGACCGGAAGTCGAAGTCTCCGTAAATGTTGAATCCGGCATATCGCCGTCCATAGTCCGACTGCGCGTTGGAGTAGCCGGCGCCGATCTGCAGGTCCCCCTTGCGTATCGCCGTCGGGCCTGCCTGAGCGTGAAGTAGTGGGGTAAAGATAATGCCAAAAAGAAGGAGTTTGCGGAGCACGTACATTCCTGAGGAAGTGGCGTCGAGATCGGTTCGGCCAGCTGCACAGCACGCGGGCGGGTTATGGCACGTCGAGACAAGCTTCGGGCACTAAAAAAATCTGTACGCCGCCCCCACCGTCGTCACATACGGTGTCAGACCGTTGCTGGGAAAGCCC
Organism: Acidobacteriaceae bacterium; assembly: GCA_965277145.1. GTDB lineage: Bacteria > Acidobacteriota > Terriglobia > Terriglobales > Acidobacteriaceae > Edaphobacter. The sequence continues at coordinate 2,357,716 of OZ255717.1, read as the reverse complement.
GGCCAGTGTTGCGATTCAAAGTCGATCGCACGAATATTCAGCCGGTGCGTCGCCCTAATATCAAGACCGCCGCCAAACGCAAACACACCGTAACCCTGGTGAGAATGCGCAGCATAGTCGTACTGGTACTGAAACTCGCCCAGCCCAAACAGCACCTTGGCATATGGACTGAAGCGACGGTAATGGTACACATAACGCGGTCCGATCAAGTACGTGTCTTCCCCGATGTCCGTCGGTGTAATCAGGCTGACAATGTGCGCCGTCGCTTCCACGCCGAGGTGCCGCGTCAAATCAAAATCGACATAGCCCGAAACACCCTTAGTGCCCTTAGGTCCATAGTCCGGGCTCGCATACGACACACCGGCGCCGGCCTGCAACGAACTGGATCGGTACGCGGTAGCTGTGGCCTGCGCGTCCGCTCGATGGACGAAACCGGCAAGCATACAAACGCCAAGCACCACGATGGGGAGTTTCATCTTGGGTAAAACCTCCTCCCCATTTCGATCTCTAGGGAAACTGGTAAAGAACCGACCGCCTCGAAACAAGACACTCCTGCAACAAACCGCGCTAACGTCCACCAGCCCCTTGTTACTGAGGCTGCGTGGACGTGTTTGCCGGCGGTGCTCCGGCCGGAGGAGGAGCCGCCGCTACACCGCCCGAAGCTGCCGGACCCGTATCCGTATTTCCAGCCCCAGATATACCAGGAGCAGGTGCCGAGTCGGCCGCGCCGCCCGGAGCCGCCGTCCCGCCGCCAGGTTGCGCCGCCCCAGAGCCACCCGCAGGCGCCGCCGTCGTGGGTGCCCCCTGCTGCGACGGGTCGGTCAGCAACTTGTAGTAGGCCAGCTTCAAGTAAACCGGTTCCACCTCAAACGGCATCTTGTCCGCTGCCGTAATAATCGGCTCGTACGCCGAGTGCATCGTGATCACCTGATCGGTCCACGGATCAAACCGAAGAAAGCTCGACAGCGGCATCGCCGCCTGCTGCTTCAGGTTCTTCTCATCCAGCTTGCCGCCCTTCGGAAGCAGAGCCGCCATCCAGAAGGTCGGGTCGCTGTCGCTCTTGATCAGAGCATCCCCAAGAACCGGCTCGTTCAGCGCCTTCAATGCCTTCACGCGCGCCTGAAGCTGCTGCAGATACAGCCCAAAGTATTGCTGACCGTCCACCAGCTCCTTCGCGTTCAAAAGCTCCATTGCCTTCTTCGCCGCCGCCGTGTTGTCAGCATCCGTATGGTGCATCGGAATGCGATTGAACGTGGAGGTAGAAGGGAAGAGCAGACGATCGTTGAAGGCGTACTTTGTGTCCAGCCGATGGCCCAGAATGATATGCGCGAGCTGAAACGCGAGAACCGAGTTCAGATTCCCCATCTGCTGCGCACCGTCCTGCGTCACCACACCCGTCGTGTCGATCAAGCTCTTCGAGAGAATGATCGTGTTGCCCACCGCCAGCGACTCAAGCGGTTCCGTCAACAGCGTCCGGCACCGAATCGGCCGGGCAAGCACAATATTGTTGTAAGCCAGAATATTGCCCGCGAGCGCCTCCAGCGTCTTGTCGAACTCGCTGGGCGCATCCAGCAAACCAGCCTGGAACAGCCGCTCCACAACGTTGTCCTCCGCCTGCTGCGCCCACGCGCGCTGGGCCCCCAACGGGCTCACATCCTGCGCTTCGTTCGACACATCCGTCGCTCCAACCACGTCCAGCGACGTGTTCTCCGACTCCTTCGGCGGCACCTTCAACACGTATCCCCAAATGTTGTTGATGGCCTTGAACTTCAGCGTGCGCGACGAGCTGTGCGGATCGCTCTCCTCAACATAAAAGGAGGTCGGCAGCCACATATCCGGCTGCACGTTCGTCCGCCAGCTGTCAAAGTGGTAAAACTCCTTGTACTCCTTGTCGCTTCCGGCAAAGTCGCCGTTGAAGCGCACCACATTCCCATTCCGCGTCTCAATCCAGATGCGGCCAAAAAACCGGCCATACACCTGGTTGCCCTTCAATAGGCCCCGGCCCGGATCGATCGGCGCAACATCAAACACCGCCGTCGGCGTGTTGCCCAGAAAATCGTTACGGACAAAGCCAAACGTGTAGTGCTGGCGATCAAAGTTGTTCGAGTCCATCAACAGCATCGAAACAAAGCCGCCCTGGTTGAACGTCAGGTGCAAGCTGTTGCCAAGGCCGGTAACGTAGGAAGCCGAGTGCTTAAAAATACCAAGCTTCCCGCCCCCGCTCGAGCCTTGCGAGGTCTGCTTGTTGACCTGAAACGCTTCGTCCCCGATCACCTTGTTGAAGTCAACCCGGCCCAGGAAGTGCTGGTCCGACTCAGGAACCTGGCTCAGCACAGGATCCGGCTTCATGTTCTGGATGTAGGTCTCCACCAGCGGAGCGCGCTCTTTGACGACCTTGATGACTTCCTTCTCGCGCACAATCGCCCTATCGATCAGGGCATTCTGGCTGGCGCTCGGTTTGCGCGAAAGAACGCTGTCTTCCGTCTTCTTCTTCTTCTTGCCCATCAGCGGGAGGCTTGCGGCCCCAGCGGGCAGGCTCGCGGCGACCGAACTTGCTAAGACTAGACCGGCGAGGACTGATTTCCGGAGGTTCATATTTTTGAGGCTCCTGCGGCGACCGTGCGGTCAGCCTTTGGTGGTGCTCATGCTACTTCAGTGAGAAAGTGCGAACAAAAACGTCAGCCCGCGAGTTGAAAGGCGACGTTGACGACGCCCTCCCAATCGGTCGGATTGCCTGATGTATCGATCGCGGGTTGAAAGCGCGTCGCCTGCACCGCGGCGCGGGCAGACTCGTCAAGACCGTGCCCCAGGCCGCTCGTTATCCCGAGAACCTGGACGGCGCCGGAGGCGGAAACACGGAGGCGAACAGAAACCGTCCCCTCAAGATGAAGCCGGATCGCCTCTTCGGTGTACTGAGGTCGCGGCTTGAACAGCACCTTGGGGCCGCTACGGGTCGCGACCTGGGTTGGCGCCGAGGCCCTCGGCATCGGAGGAGGTTCATTACGGCCAAGGTTCACCTGGCCAGGTACCCGGGTCGTCGAGGTCATCGGTCCAGTTCCGCCCGCCACCCCAAGCTTCACGCCCTGAACCGCATGCGTTCCGGTAGCCGACATGTTCGTTCCACCCGGAGATCCAGACCCAAGACTGACATGCGTCGCACCGGACCCCGTGTTCGACGCCGGCATCCCCGCCAAACCACGCTGGCCCAGGTTGATCGCCGAGGTCGCCGGCCGGTTCGAAGGTGCGATCGGATTATTCTGCTGGCCCAGCGACACCGCCGATGGATGCGCCGAAGGAGCCACCGTGGCCGGCTCCGCACGCGCTAGATTCACTACTCGCGGTGCCGGCGGAGCCTGCACCAGCTTCGGCGGGGCAGGCTGGATGATCGGAACCGCCGCCGCCATCTTCACCTCAGGAAGCTTCGGCGGATCCGGAAGCTTCACCTCCGGCATCTTGATCTTCGGCGGCTGCGGCACAATCTTCGGCGTCGGCGGCAAAGGCTTCGGCAAAATCTTCGGCTTGATCGGCTCCGGCTCAATCTTCTTCAGCGGAATCGGCTCGACCAGCGTCGTCAGCTTCTCCCGGTGATCCATGCTCTTCTTCGCCGCCGCCCCAATAATAATCACCACCAATGCCAAAATGACATTCACCGTGATAGAGGTAAACAGCGAACTCTTGCTCTGCTGACCGGCGTTCAGAACGCCGAAGTGAGCAAACTGCATGTTCCTCGGATTCGGATCTTCACTGCGCAGCGGCTTGGCCATGGGGAGTATTCCTTGTGTAAAAGACCTCAAGGGTCGAGGCCTTGATCATTTCTTCGGTCGTTCAGGAACCAACACAGTACAAATCGATAGACTTCTGTGATGCAGACGGGTTCCAACCTATAAGACAGAGTTTAATGGAACAAACCCCAAATTTGTCGCCGCGATGTGCAAGGGGATGCAGATTGTCACGAATTACTCTCATAGGGAGACGTCCGGCATGAGCAAAGGTATAAATAAGTGCCTCCCCTTCTCAGGCGCAGGCCACATAAACCTGTATGGCCGCCCTGATTGCCACCAGTGTGCCGCAGGGCCCGCTACTTGACACTGGTACTTTGGTGGTACCGAGGTAACAAAACCGGGGAGGAAACAATGAAAATGCTGGTTACAGGCGGAGCCGGGTATATCGGCGGAACCGTCACGCGACTTCTGCTCTCGCAAGGGCATAGCGTCACCGTCATCGACAACCTCTGCCATAGCAAGCGCAGCTCTCTACCCGACGGCATCACCTTCGTTGAATCCAACGTCGCAGACCGTGCCGTGGTCGAAGCCGTCCTCAGAGAAACCCACTTCGACGGCATCCTCCACTTCGCCGCCCTCATCGAAGCCGGCGAAAGCATGCTCTGCCCGGAGGTCTACTTCCGCAATAACTCCGCCTCCACCCTCGCCTTGCTCGAAGCCATGCTCGCCACCGGGCACGATCGCCTGGTCTTTAGCTCCACCGCCGCGTGCTACGGAGAGCCCGAAAAAACTCCCATCCTCGAGGACGCAAAGCTCGACCCAACCAACCCTTACGGCCAAAGCAAACTCATCGTCGAAGAGATGCTCAAGTGGATCCACCAGGCCCGCGCCCTGCGATACGCCAGCCTTCGCTACTTCAACGTCGCCGGTGCGGTCCCCGGCTACGGCGAGGCCCATGAACCCGAATCCCATCTCATCCCCCTCGTCCTCGACGTCGCCCTCGGCCGCCGACCCAACATCAAAATCTTCGGCGAGGACTACCCCACCAAAGACGGAACCTGCGTGCGCGATTACATCCACGTCGAAGATCTCGCCGACGCCCACCTGCTTGCTCTCGCGGCACTCGAAACCAAACCGAAAATGATCTACAACATCGGCAACGGACAAGGCTTCACCGTGCGCGAAGTCATCGATTCCGTGCGCCGAGTCACCGGCAAACCCATTCCCGTCCAGGTCGAACCCCGCCGTCCCGGAGACCCCGCCGTCCTCGTCGCAAGCTCAGCAAAAATCAAGGCCGAACTGGGTTGGAAACCGAAATTCACCGAAATCGACGCCATCGTCGAGACCGCCTGGGTCTGGCAGCAGCAGCGCTACCGCTTAAGCGGTAGCGCTGCAGGTGTATAGCGGAAAACACCGGCTCATGGCCGCTTTCCCCAACGAAAACGGAACTCCAACACTCTATCCGGCTCACAGTAACAGGAGAAACGCTCTAAGGAGACCGTGTGTTTGCAAGCATGTTTCATCTTCACGTCCCCATACTCGAAAAGATCCTCCGCCCCATCGTGGTCTATCTCTTTCTCATCGGCTTCCTGCGCCTGTTCGGCAAGCGAGAGCTGGCCCAGCTCAACCCGTTCGATCTCGTCGTCCTGCTCAGCCTCTCGAACACCGTGCAGAACGCCATCATCGGCGACGACAACACCGTTTCGGGCGGCGTTATCGGCGCCTTCTCCCTCCTTTCCATCAACTTCGTCCTCACCCGGCTGCTCTACCGCCACCCAAAATTCAACCAGACTCTCCAAGGCACAGAGACAGTGCTCATCCGCCACGGCACGATGGATCGCGAGGCCATGCAGCGCGAGGCGCTCACCGATCTCGAATTGCTTTCAGTGCTCCACAAGCAGGGTCTCGATGAAGTCCAGGACGTCGAAAAATGCGTCCTCGAACCCAACGGCACCTTCTATGTCGAGGCGATCCAGCCCACGGCCGAAGACCGCCAGCGATCCGCCGTCATGCTCGAACTCCGGCGCCTCACCGAGGAAGTCCGCGAGATGAAGACGCAGATCGCGGCACACGGCTGAGTCCGCATCCGGTCCGGAGCTCGTTCCCTGGCCACGCTGCCACGTCCCCGGCGAGGTTGTAGCCCGCGACGTCTACCGACCCGCCGGGAGCGCCACTTTGGCAACCGCCCGTCGAAACCGCTCCGGCGGATCAGCCATCTGCGACTCCCGCACAGCCGCCCGATACCCGCCCATATAGATCGAATACATCACCGCCAGAGCACATCCCACGCCAAACGCAAAGCCCAGAAAAAAGCCAATCAGCGCGCTCAGGAAAAGAGTCATCGTCAGCCCAGTCTAGACCGCGCTCAGTCCACCAAGGTCTCTCCCGACTCCGATCCCTGAAGCAATCACTTCGCAGGCGTCAGAGCCGGCGCCCGAGCCGAACCGGAAGCAGCAGGGGAGGAAGACATAGCACCACCGGCCGCCACCGGCTTGGCAAAGATCTTCAGCGCGTTCTCAACCGTATGTTCAAGACCCCACAAAGCCGGTAAAACCACAACCGCCCACGCCGCCGCAATCAGCACCGGCGACGTCCTCCGGATGGCTCCATCTGTCTTCCCCAAACTCATACTCTCCCTCCTTGCCATGCACTTCTCCTGCCCGCAACACCGAAAACGCTGGCCGCAGCCTAATCCGCTCTAACGCGCGGCGTAGTCCACCTGAGGAACTTCCCCCCTCATCCAGAACCTCTCAGAGACAGGACGCACCAGCAGGTTCGCCACAAAACCCACCACCAGCAGCCCGCACATAATATGCAAAATCAGCGGATACGCCTCTTCCTTCGGCAGCTTGTTTCGGACATAGTGATCCAAAATGCCGTTCACAATCAACGGCCCGACGATGCCCGCCGTCGACCATGCCGTCAGCAGACGACCGTGGATCGCCGAAACGTTATATCCGCCAAACAAGTCCTTCAGGTACGCCGGAATCGTCGCAAAACCTCCGCCATAGATCGAAATCACCACCGCTGCGATCGCCACAAACAGGCCGACGGAGTTCAGTCGATCCGCCCGCGTCCAGGGAAGAAGAAAATAAAGTACGGTCCCCAGCGAGAAAAAGCTAAAGTATGTCGCCTTTCTGCCGATAAAGTCGGAAGTGGAGGCCCAAAAAAACCGGCCCGCCATATTGAAGATCGAAAGGAGACCGACAAAGCCGACCGCGGCGACAGGTCCAATCCGCCCGCGAAAGAAGTCCTGGATCATCGGCGCGGCCTGCTCCAAGATGCCAATGCCTGCTGTCACATTCGTGAACAGCACCACCCACAAGAGCCAGAACTGCGGCGTCCGCCAGGCATGGCTCACATCCACGTTGTGCGTTGAAATCAGCGCCGATTGCTTCACCGCCGGCGTCCACCCTACGGGCTTCCAGCCCTCCGGCGGCACGCGAATCGTAAACACCCCAAACATCATGAAAATGAAATACAGCACGCCCATGGTCAACATAGTCATGGGAATCGAAGGCTGCCCGTGCACCCTGAAGTAGGCCATCAACTGGCTCGCCAGCGGGCCACCGATCATCGCACCCCCGCCAAAACCCATGATCGCCAGTCCAGTCGCTAGCCCCGGTCGGTCCGGAAACCACTTGATCAGCGTCGATACCGGAGAAATGTAGCCCAACCCAAGCCCAATCCCACCCACCACGCCATAGCCTAGATAAATCAGCGCCAGCTGGTGCGTGTACGCCCCCGCCCCCGCGATGGCAAACCCGGCGCCAAAGCAGCAGGCCGCGTAAAACATCGCACGCCGAGGCCCAGCCTTCTCCAACCACGCCCCAAACAGAGCCGCCGAGATTCCCAAAAACGCAATCGCAATCGAAAAGATCCAGCCGACCTCCTTCAAGTTCCAAACGCTGCCGTCCGCTCCATGCAGCGCCAAAAGAGGGTTCTTGAAGACCGAAAATGCATAAACCTGGCCGATCGAAAGATGAATCGCCAGCGCCGCCGGAGGTACCAGCCAGCGACTAAACCCGGGAGGAGCGACCGATCGATCGCGGTCAAGAAACGCCAATGCCATGTGCAACAACCTTTGTCGCTGGGTTGGACCCGCCCAGTCTCTATGGAAACCTAGCCTATGGGACAGGCTCCGCTGGCGCAAGCGAACTTAATCGTCCCGCCATTACGAAAGTTTGCTACGTCAAGAGTTCGATCGCGTTCGCTCCACCCGCGACCATCCCGTTTGCTCCCAAGCAGAGGATCGCGTACGTTTTGAATGCGCAAAGAGACACACAGGAGATCGTCAAGCGATGGCGCCAACCAACGGAGAGCAGCCCCACCAGCACCTCAGTTCCACCCTGCGCGAAAGCCGCATCTTCCCGCCGCCAGCCGAGTTCGCCGCCCACGCTCACATCCAAACGCTCAACCAGTACCGGCAGATGTACCAACACAGCATCAGCGAGCCCGAAGCCTTCTGGGCCGAGGCAGCCGGCGAACTCAGCTGGTTCACGCCCTGGGACACCGTCCTCGCAGGCGACGGCCCCGACGCCCAATGGTTCGTCGGCGGCAAGCTGAACCTCTCTCACAACTGCGTCGACCGCCATGCCCTCGGCGCCAACCGCGACAAAATCGCGCTTCTCTGGGAGGGCGAACCAGGCGAGGTCCGCCGCCTCACCTACGGCGACCTGCACGCCGAGGTCCAACGCTTTGCCAACGTCCTCAAATCCCTCGGCATCCAGAAGGGCGATCGCGTCGCCGTCTACATGGGCATGGCCCCCGAACTCGCCATCGCTCTCCTCGCCTGCGCCCGCATCGGCGCCGTACACTCGGTCATCTTCGGCGGCTTCGCGGCCCAGGCCATCGTCGATCGCGTCAACGACTCCGGCTGCGTCGCCCTCCTCACCCAGGACACCAGCTTCCGCCGCGGCGCCGAGGTCCGCCTCAAAGACATCGCCGATGAGGCCCTCGATCGCTGCCCAACCGTCCAGCACGTCGTCGTCCACAGGCGCTCCGGCACCGAAATCCACATGAAATCCGGACGCGATCTCTGGTGGCAAGACCTCATGCGCGACGCCTCCCCACACTGCCCACCCGAGCACATGGACGCCGAAGATCCACTCTTTCTGCTCTACACCTCCGGCACCACCGGCAAGCCCAAGGGCCTCCTCCACACCACCGGGGGCTACTCCGTCGGCACCTACCTCACCAGTAAATACATCTTCGATCTCCGCCCCGACGACATCTTCTGGTGCACCGCCGACATCGGCTGGATCACCGGCCACAGCTACGTCGTCTACGGCCCGCTCCAGAACGGCGTCACCGTCCTGATGTACGAGGGCGCCCCTAACTTCCCCGAGCCCGATCGCTTCTGGAAGATCGTCGACGACCACAAAGTCACCGTCTTCTACACCGCCCCAACCGCCATCCGCGCCTTTACAAAATGGGGCGAAACCTGGGTCCGCAAACACTCCCTCAGCTCCCTCCGTCTGCTCGGCACCGTCGGCGAACCCATCAACCCCGAATCCTGGATGTGGTACTTCCGCGAGATCGGCAAAGAACGCTGCCCCATCGTCGACACCTGGTGGCAGACCGAGACCGGAGCCATCATGATCGCGCCCACCCCCGGCGCCGTCCCCACCAAACCCGGCTCAGCCACCCTGCCCTTCTTCGGCATCCTCCCCGAAATCGTCACCAAATCAGGCGACCCGGTCCCCGATGGCCACGGCGGCCTCCTGGTCATCCGCAAACCCTGGCCGTCCGCCGCCCGAACCATCTACGGCGATCACGCGCGCTTCCTCGCTACCTACTGGAGCGAGGTCCCCGGAAGCTACTTCACCGGCGACGGCGCCCGGCGCGACGAGGACGGGTACTTCTGGCTCATGGGCCGCGTCGACGACGTCATCAACGTCAGCGGTCACCGCCTCGGCACCATGGAGATAGAATCCGCGCTCGTCGCTCACCCAAAAGTCGCAGAGGCCGCGGTCGTCGGCCGCCCCGACGAAATGAAAGGACAGGCCATCGCCGCCTTTGTCACCCTGGAAGGCGGACAAACCGCCAGCGACGCTCTAAAGCAGGAGCTGCGGCAATGGGTCGCCAAAGAAATCGGCGCCCTCGCCCGGCCGGACGACCTCCGCTTCACCGATGCCCTCCCCAAAACACGCTCCGGAAAAATCATGCGCCGCCTCCTCCGCGAACTCGCCGCCACCGGCGAAGTCAAGGGCGACACCACCACCCTCGAAGACTTCGGCGTCATCGCCAAGCTCCGCGGCGACGAAGAATAATATCAACCGAAAGGTAGATACCAAAGGTCTATACTCCAAAAGTAGAAGCCTGCCGGAGCTCCCCTATGCCAGACACCGAAAAACGCGCAAAGCTCTTCCAGAACGGCAGAAGTCAGGCCGTCCGCCTCCCCAAAGAGTTCCGCTTCGAAGGCACCGAAGTCCGCATCCGAAAATCGGGGAAGAGCGTCATCCTGGAATCCGTACCCACCAAAAACGCTCCAGACGATTGGGCCTGGCTCGACGAACTCCGATCCAGACTGGACCCATCCATCTTCGATAATTGGGGAGAGCAGACGGAACCACAGGAGCGCCCCGAGCTCGACAAACTCTTCCCCTAGAGCAACGGAGGTGTTGTCATAGGGGCATTTGCTCTTTTGTTGTCATTCCCGGAGGGAATCTGCTGTTGTTCTTGGGGTTGTTTGTTCTTCACACCATCACCTGATCCGCTCTCATGCTCTATCTTCTCGATACAAACGCCCTTATCGAACTTCTCCGGAAGCCTCAATCCACCATCGCGGCGCGAATCAGAAGTTACCCTCTCCGCGACGTGGCGCTACCCACGATCGCCCTGCACGAGCTCTACTTCGGTGCCTACAAGAGCTCCATGCCGGAGCAAAATCTAAGCGAAGTGGACAACCTCCAATTCTCGTTCCTCCCTTTCGACCGCGAAGATGCCCGCAAAGCCGCGGAAATCCGGCTTCTGCTCCGATCCGCCGGCCTCCCAATCGGTCATTACGACATCCTGATCGCCGGTCAGGCGTTGGCCCGGGATTTGGTCCTGGTAACCCATAACGTCCGGGAGTTCGCCCGCGTGCCCAACCTCCGGGTCGAAGACTGGCAAGCCTAGCGCAGTTCTCCTGTAGGTGCATAGCGAAAAGACAGGTCTCACGGCCGTTTTCCCAATGAAAACGGCACTCCCACACTCCATCCGACTCACAGGAACAGGAGAACCGCTCTAGCGCAGCTTCACACTCGCCTGGGTTGGCAACGTAAAGTGAAACGTCGTACCCTCCCCAGGCTCGCTCGTCGCCCAGATCCGCCCGTTATGCTGCGTGATAATCGACCGGCAGATCGCCAGCCCCAGCCCCGTTCCCCCCATCGTCCGCGAGTCCGACGCGTCCACCTGCTGAAACCGCTCAAAGATGTGTTCCAGCTTGTCCGCCGGAATCCCTCGACCATGATCGGTCACCTCGATCTCCGCCTCCCCGTCATCGATCCTCTTTGCCGCCAGCTCGATCCGGCTGCCCGCCGGAGAAAACTTGATCGCGTTCGAAATAAGATTGGTCAACGCCTGCAAAATCCGGTCCGGATCCGCCCAAACCTCCACATCCCGACCCTTGCAGCTGATCTGGATATCCGCCTTCGTCGCCGCTGCCTGCTGCAACGAAGCCGCCCGCTCCAGCAGATCCTCCGCTCGCACCAGGGTCAACTGCAGATCCGACTTGCCGCTCGAAATCCGCTCCAGGTCCAGGATGTCGTTCACCAGACGAACCAGCCGGTCCGTGTTGCCCAGAGCGATCTCCAGCATCTGCCGCATCTTCTCCGGACGCGCCGTCAGAGCGCCTCCCGTCACCAGACCCAGCGCCGCTCGCAACGACGTCAAAGGCGTCCGCAGTTCATGCGACACCGTCGAGATAAATTCGTCCTTCATCTTGTCCAGCGCGCGCCGCTCCGTCGTGTCCGTAAACGCAATCACCACACCCACAGCCTTGCCTTCCGAACCATCGCTCGCTGACTCAATCTGCGGTCGCGCCACGTACTCCACAGGGATGCACGTACCGTCCTTCCGCCAGAAAACTTCATCCCCCACACGCACCGTCGCCAGCTCCGCGATCGTCCGCTGAACCGGAGACTCGTCCGCGGGATACGGCGTTCCATCCGACTTCGTGTGATGGATCAGCTGGTGCATGTTGCGACCCATCATCTCCTGCGGCTTGTATCCCAGCATCTGCGCCGCGGCAGAGTTCACCACCGTGACATTGCCCTTCAAATCCAGGCCGTAGATACCGTCGCCCACCGACTCCAGAATCGAATTAGACTCCCGAATCAACGCCCGCAGACGGCCTTCCGCGCGCACCTGCTCGCTGATATCCACGCCAAATCCAAGCACATACCGCTCCCGGCCCGGGACATCGACCAGCTTGTTCCGATACGCAATCACCCGGGTCTCGCCGTTCCGGTGAGAAAGGTGAAGCAGCCCCTGCGACTCGCCGTTCTGAACCATCTCGCGCAAATACACCCCTAGCGCAGACATCTGTTCCGGACGCATAAACTCGGCCAGCGAGTGGCCCACCAGATCGTCCACCGTTCGTCCAATCGTCTCCGCCCCGTGCCGATTCACCGAAAGCACCGTGCCGTCGAGATCGTGCGTGCAGACCATCCCCAGCGAACCTTCCACAAACTGCCGGTACCGCGCCTCGCTCTCCCGCAGCGTTGCCTCCGCCGTCCTCTGCGTCGTCACGTCAATGCCGGTGGCGATAATAAACGTCACCTCCGCCTGCGAATCAAACAGCGCCGTCGCCGACCACGCGATCCTCCGCAACGATCCGTCCCGGTTCAGCCAGCGATTCTCAAACGCCACCGGCAGCCGGCAGTACCGCAACCGCTCAAACGTCTCCACCGCCTCGGGGACGTCCTCCTCCGGAATCAACTTGTCCCACGCATACCTCCCAACCAGCGTGTTGAAGTCGTAGCCGGACGCGATCTCGCACGCACGATTGAATCGCACAATCCGCCCTGCCGTATCAAACACCGCCACCAGCGCGCCCACCGTATCCAGAACCGCGGAAACAAAGTTCCGCTCCACCGTCAAAGCACTCTCCACCCTCTGCCGGGCTCGGGCCGCACGATCAATCTGCCGAATGCGGCCGTTCAACTCCAGCCGCTGCACCACCTGCCGACTCAAAATCGTCAGAGCCTCCCCCTGCGCCACCGTCAGCCGCCGCGGTCGCAGATCAAACACCGCCAGAGCCCCGATGCTGATGCCACCCGGCGTCGTCAAAGGCGAGCCCGCATAAAATCGAACGCTGATCCCATCCACCCGCAGACCCGTCTGCGAAAATTCACGGTCCTGCCGCACGTCCGACAACTCGTACAGCGTGTCCCCCAAAATCGTGCTCTCGCAGGGCGTGCTCCCCAGCGGAAGCTCCGTCACCCCTATGCCCACCCGGCTCTTCAGCCAGATGCGGTCCGCGCCAATCAGCGAAATCGCCACCATCGGCGCGTCGCACACCTGCGCCGCCAACAGGCAAAGGTCGTCCAGAACAGGATCAGGCGTGTAGTTGAGCACCTCATATTGATTGAGGGCCTCGATCCGAAGAGCTTCGTCCTTGACCAGGAGGGCGTTCATGCAGGGCGTCTCCATGATAGGAGCTCCGCCCCCAAAAACACACTGCCCCGTTTGGGGGAGCAGATGCCAGACCAGAGCCAGACCAGAGCCAGACCAGGGCCCAGACCAGGGCCAGATCAAGCCAGCCCAGCCAAACTTACGGCTTCGGCAACGTGCAGCACTCCCCCACCGCAGCCGGTTCGTCCGCACTCGCATCCATCGCCACCTTCCACTCGCCATTCGCCTGCTTCTTCCAGATCGTGATATACCGCCCAGTCGTCACCACCGGCTCGCCGTGAGCATCCCTCGCCCGCCCCTCATAGTGCCCCCACGTGTACCCCATATCGTTCGACGGCCCCATCTCCGCACCCTGTGGCGCCCAAGTCAGCTGGTACGTCTTCGGGTCCCAGTTCGCCTGCGCCCCAATCGCCGCCCGCCCCAGGACCGCCGGCCGGCCGTTCGAAAGCGTCACCGCATCGTCCGCAAACCATCGCGCAAACGCCTTCCCACCCCCCGCCGCAACCTCCTGCTGAAACCGTCCCTCCAACTCCATCAGCAACAGAGCCCCAGGCGTAATCGTCGGCTGCGTCAAGGGGCTGATCACCGTCGGACGCGTCAAGGGGTCGAACCCCGCCTGCCCACCAGTCGGCCCAGGCCCCTGCCCCGACCCCTGCCCCGACCCCGGCCCAGTCCGGCTGCTCTGGGCCGCAGCCGAGCCAATCGCCAAGGAAACAAGCACGTACGCCCAACCGGCAAAGCCGGCCCGCATCCATCCGCGCCCCGGTCTGATTCCCACGCTAAAACTCGAGCAGATCAACACAGTGTAGGCACTCCTGTCAGGCGCTAAGAACAGCTAAGAAACAGCATCTTCCGACTAGCTTAGACGCCACCACCCATCCGCTCAAAAAACCCGGACACCGAGTCGGCTGCCGCGCCCGACACTGGTATGCTGCGCTTCAGTGGCAACCCCCAAAACCCCCGGCCGCACCATCTCCCCTACCCTCTGGGCCGCTCCGACACTCCTCCTCGCCCTCGGTTGGCTCCTCCACGCCGCCCCCTGGCACGCCGCGCCCCTCGCCTCCGAAACCCTCCGTTGGATCGCCATCGCCCTCCTCTCCCTCCTCGCTCTGCGACAACGCTCCCTCACCGCCTGGATCTTCGTCAGCATGGCCGCCGGCACAGAGATCGGCGCCGACGCCCCAGCCTTCGCCGTCAGCCTCCGCCTGCTCAGCGACATCTTCCTCCGGCTCATCAAAACCATCGTCGGCCCGCTTATCCTCGGCACCCTCGTCTCCGGCATCGCCGGCCACGGCGACCTCAAAAGCGTCGGCCGCATGGCCTGGAAGAGCCTCCTCTACTTCGAAGTCGTCACCACCCTCGCTCTCGTCATCGGCCTCGTCGCCATCAACCTCACCCACGCCGGCGTCGGCCTTCACCTCGCTCCCATCACGCACACCGAAGCAGTTCCACCCGCTCCCGCCCTCCACTGGCAAGACTTCGTCCTCCACGTCTTCCCCGAAAACCTCGCCAAATCCCTCGTCGAAGGCCAAATCCTCCAGGTCTCCGTCTTCGCCGTCTTCTTCGGCATCGCCCTCGCCACCCTCGGCCCCCGCGGCGCACCCATGCTCCGGCTCGCCGAAAGCCTCAGCGAAGCCATGTTCCGCTTCACCAACATCGTCATGTACTTCGCCCCGGTCGCCGTCGGCGCGGCCCTCGCCTACACCGTCGGCCAAAGCGGCGTCGGCGTCCTCGTCAACCTCGGCAAACTCGTCGGGACCTACTACGCCGCGCTCCTCGCCCTCGTCCTCCTCGTCATGGTCCCCACCCTCACCCTCTTCCGCCTCCCCATCCCCGCCTTCTTCCGAGCCGTCCTCGAGCCCGCCTCCATCGCCTTCGCCACCTCCGCCAGCGAGGCCGCGCTCCCCCGCGCCATGGAAGCCATGGAACTCTTCGGCGTCCCCCGCAAGGTCGTCGCCTTCGTCATCCCAGCCGGCTACAGCTTCAACATGGATGGCGCCGCCGTCTACCTCACCCTCGCCTCCATCTTCGTCGCCCAGGCCGCAGGCATGCACCTCAAACCCGCCGAGCAGATCACCATGATCCTCATCCTCATGCTCGCCAGCAAAGGCGTCAGCGGCGTCCCCCGAGCCACCCTCATGGTCCTCATGGCCACCGCCAGCTCCCTCCGCCTCCCACCCGAACCCATCTTCATCATCCTCGGCATCGACGCCGTCATGGGCATGGGCCGAACCGCCGCCAACGTCGTCGGCAACTGCCTCGCCAGCGCCGTCGTCGCCCGCTGGGAAGGCGTCTTCCAGACCGAACCCCCCAGCCCAGCCGTCCTCGAATCCCTGCCAGAGTAGACACTAAATGCCAGGCTTCCAGAAAGATGGCAACCCCCCGCTTTTATGGCATAATGAATAGGAGGTGACCCATGCAGCAACAGACCCTACGTATGACCGGAAATGGCCGCATAGTCATCCCCGCCGAAATGCGCAAAGAACTCGGCCTCGTCGCCGGCGAACTCCTGACCCTCACCGTAGAAGGCCAGGAGCTGCGCCTCATGTCCCGCCAGGCACGTCGCCGGGCTGCCCAGGAGAGTGCCGCGCGATACCTCCCAAAGGGAGTCGACATCGTCGCGGAGCTAATCGCGGATCGCCGGGAAGAGGCGCGCAGGGAACTCAAGGATGACTAGAGTTGTCGTCGACTCGTCCGTCCTGATCGCCTACCTTCTCAAAGAGCCACTCTCCGTCGACCTCGCGGATGAAACCAAAACAGTCGTGAGCTCGGTCAATCTCGCCGAAACACTCGCAAAGCTGATCCGCTACGGCGCAACCGAACATCAAGCCTGGGCAGACGCCACCGAACTCGCCGACGAGATCATTCCGTTCTCCCCCGAGCACGCCCGCACCTCAGCACGTCTCTTCCACAGAACCCGGCAGCACGGTCTCTCGCTCGGAGACCGCGCCTGCCTCGCCTTGGGCCTGGCCCTTGGTCTGCCCGTATACACAACCGACCGCGTCTGGAAAGAAGTAGACGTGGGCGTAGAGGTCATCGTCGTTCGATAATCCGCCGGCACCCCGACCCCACATTGCTAAACTCAAATCTGCCCCGCCCCTCACCACCTAGGCGAGCGCATCAGGTCCCAGCATGAGTGAGTACCTAAGCCGCATCCAATCGCCCTCCGACGTAAAGCGGCTCGGCATGGTCGAACTCGAGCGCCTGGCCGAAGAGATTCGCGAGCGCCTCATCACCGGAGTCAGCAAAACCGGCGGCCACATCGGCCCTAACCTCGGCGTCGTCGAACTCACCATCGCCATGCACTACGTCTTCAACACGCCGACAGACAGCTTCATCTTCGACGTCAGCCACCAGGCCTACGTACACAAACTCCTCACCGGCCGGCACGACCGCTTCGACACCATCCGCCAGCCCGGCGGCCTCAACGGCTTCATGCTCCGCACCGAAAGCCCCCACGACAGCTACGGCGCAGGACACGCCGGTACCGCCTTGTCGGCAGCCCTCGGCATGGCCGTCGCCCGCGACCTCGCCGGCGGCACGGAAAATATCGTCGCCCTCGCCGGAGACGCCGCCTTCACCAACGGCATCTCGTTCGAGGCCCTCAACAACATCGCCGGCCAGACCAAGCGCCTCATCATCGTCCTCAACGACAACGAGTGGTCCATCGACAAAAACGTCGGCGCCATCGCCGAATACTTCCACAAAATCGTCACCAACTCCACCTACAACAGCCTCCACGACAAGGCCGCCGGCATCGTCGAAAAAATCGGCGGCAAGGCAGCCCGCCACGTCGCCCGCAAAGCCGAAGAAGCCGCCAAAGGCCTCGTCGGCCGAGGCCTCATCTTCGAGGAGTTCGGCCTCAGCTACTACGGCCCCATCGACGGCCACAACCTCCCCCTGCTCATCGAAACCTTTCGCTTCCTCAAAGAGCAAAACCGCCCCGTCGTCCTCCACGCCATCACCCAAAAAGGCCGCGGCTTTGAGCCCGCACTCGCCGGCCAAAAGAAGTTCCACGGCCTCGGCCCCTTCCATCCCGAAACCGGCGAAACCAAACCCACCGGCCAGAAAACCTACTCCGAGATCTTCGCCGAATCGCTCATCAAACTCGCCGACGCCGACCCTCGCGTCGTCGCCATCACCGCCGCCATGCCCAACGGCACCGCGCTCGACCTCTTCCGCCCCGTCCACCCCACGCGCTACTTCGACGTCGGCATCGCGGAAGAGCACGCCGTCATCTTCGCCGCCGGCATGGCCACCAAAGGCCTCCGCCCCTTCTGCGCCATCTACTCCACCTTTCTCCAGCGCGCCTTCGACCAGATCGTCCACGACGTCGCCCTCCAAAATCTCCCCGTCGTCTTCTGCATGGATCGCGGCGGCCTCTCAGGCGACGACGGCCCCACCCACCACGGCCTCTTCGACATCAGCTACCTCCGCGGCGTCCCCAACCTCCTCCACATGGTCCCCAAAGATGAGGACGAGCTGCAGGACATGATGTACACCGCTCTCCTCCACACCGGCCCGTCCGCCATCCGCTACCCGCGCGGCCCCGGCCCCGGCGTCACCCCCAAGCTCGCTCCACAGGCCCTCGAAATCGGCCGTGCCGAAATCATCCAGGGAACCCTCGAAGCCTCCGCCGACATCGCCATCTTCGGCCTCGGAGCTATGCTCCCCGAAGCCCTCCGCCTCAGCAAACTCCTCACCGACCAGGGCTTCCGAACCGCCGTCATCAACCCCCGCTTCGTCAAACCCATCGACCGCGACTGCATCCACAACTTCGGCCAACACGCCGGCCTCCTCATCACCCTCGAAGACCACGTCCTCGCCGGCGGCTTCGGCTCCGCCGTCCTCGAAACCCTCAACACTCTCGGCCTCAACACCCCAGTCCTCCGCGTCGGCTGGCCCGACGAGTTCATCGAA
Organism: Acidobacteriaceae bacterium; assembly: GCA_965277145.1. Taxonomy (GTDB): domain Bacteria; phylum Acidobacteriota; class Terriglobia; order Terriglobales; family Acidobacteriaceae; genus Edaphobacter. Next base: position 2,339,456 of record OZ255717.1, on the reverse strand, counting down.
CACGGCCGCGTCGAAGCCCTCCGCGAAAAGTACGGCCTCACCGCCGAAGCAGCCCTCCAACGCGCCCAGCCCTACCTATCGGAGCTCATGGAAAAACGCCTCGCCCGCGTCTAATCCACTCCCCCTGAGATCAGCCTATGAAGACGCCCCCACCGACAGAACCAGCCTCCGCCCTCATCGACGAAAAGGTCAACCAACTAGCTGACTGGCGCGGCGAGACACTATCCAAAGTACGCAAACTCATCCACCGCGCCGACCCCGAAATCGTCGAAGAGTGGAAGTGGCGAGGCACTCCCACCTGGTCCCACGCCGGCATCGTCTGCACCGGAGAAACCTACAAAAACGTCGTCAAACTAACCTTCGCCAAGGGAGCCGCGCTACCCGACCCCTCCGGCCTCTTCAACTCCAGCCTCGACGGAAACGTCAGGCGCGCCATCGACATCCACAAGGGCGACCCAGTCGATGAGCCCGCCCTCGAAAACCTCATCCGCGCCGCGGTATCCCTCAATCTAGAAGGCAAACTCAAAACTCACAAACTCAAAACTCACAACTCATAAACAATCCTGTACACAGAGCCTCTACCCTCCATCCGTTCTACCCACCCCCGGGAAACGCCTTCGCCAGCAACTCCGCCGTCCGCCGGTGCCGATACTGAAACATGCTCGCCAGCTGCATCCGCACCACCGGCATCCCAAGCTGCCCCAACACCCCCATCGGCGGCTCAAACTCCACATGGTCCCGCAACATCGTCCCCGGCGTCTCCCGGCCCGCCACCTCCCGCGCCTCAGCCGTCAGCCGGTGGCAGTGCTTCCACAGCCGAAATGGCCCCCGGTGCTGCACGTCGCAAAAATGGTCGTTCCACACAAACTCCGTGATCTCGGCGTCCCACGGCACACGGATCGGCGACATCGGAAACGCCCGAAACGAGATCGTCATCCGCGTCCCCGCACCCGCCACCACCCCTGGCAGCACCGGCGTCCCCACCGGCCGCGGAGGCGGCGCCCGAAACTGCGCCTCCTCTATCCGAGCTCGCTGCCAACGTGGCATCAACCGCGGCAAGTTCTCCGGATTCGCGAAAAACCCAAACACCCCCTCAAGGGGGAAGGGAAGCCACTGCTCGGCCTCAAACGTATGCGACATCTTCCGGAACATCCTCCTCTCGCCACTCAAGCCCAAACTTCGAGAGCGAGGCGCCCCACCACCAGGGGCGCCTCTCCAGGGCAGATACAGCATCGGAGCAGGGGAGGTTCACAAGCCAGAGTCCAACAGCAGCGCCCGCAAACCCGAACGTCAGGGCGCTTCACCAGAGTTACGACACAACGCCGTCCCTGGATGTGCACCCAGCCGCAAAAATACCTCCTACACCGTCAACACCTGGTTCCCACCCACATCCTTCACCGAATACAGCGCCCTGTCGCAGCTCATCATCAACTCACCCCAATCCACCGTCGAACCCCGCAGCTCCGACACCCCAAAGCTCGCCTGAATCCGCGTCCGCATCTCGCCCGAAACCATCTCGAACTTCTCCAGATGACCCCGCAAACGCTCCGCCATCTCCTTCGCGACATCGAGCGAAGCCCCCGGCAGCAACACTACAAATTCGTCGCCCCCCAGCCGAGCCAAACAATCCGATCTCCGCAACTCGTGCTGCAAACATCGCGCCACGCCCTTCAGCACAGAATCCCCAAAGCTGTGCCCCATCGTGTCGTTGATCTGCTTAAAGTCGTCCAGGTCAATCATGATCGCCGACAGCGGCCGCCGCGTCACCCGCGCCAGCGAAATCTCCTTCTCCGCCGCCACCTCGATCGCTCTCCGATTCATCAGGTGCGTCAGTGGATCCGTCATCGCCTGCGTCTCCAAATCGTGCCGTAGTTCCGCGGTCGTGAACCACACATACGCCAACACCACACCGCCCTCCAGAACCGTCGTTACCAGCACCGCCAGGCTCAGGTGTAGACCGGTGCCCGCAAAATAATTCTGCGGTACACCATAGATCACCACAGCCACCGTCCGCACAAGATAGTTCAGCGCCAGACCGGCCAGCAAAACCACCATCGTGGTACCCGGAAGCCGCAAAGGCCCAGTCGACCCCCGCACCACCACCATCCCCGTCAACGTCAGCTGAGTCATCAACACCAGGCTTAGACCGATCAGTCGAAACGCCGTGTGCGGCCAAACGATGCCCCAACTCACCAGCCACACCAGCATCCCAGTCGCCAGGCCCACCTGCAACCGCCACAAGTACCGTCGCAAACCGAAAAACTCCGTGATCGAACGATGGAGGCACGCAAACGCCAAGGGAAAAAAGAAGCCGCCCATCACCACAGAAAATACGTCCGGCACCGTGCCCCGCAGCGCAATCAGCACCGACCCCAGAAACAGGTAAAACGTAAACACCGGAAACCAAACCGCGCCTCGCACACCCCGGTGCAGGGACGAGTTCACCAACGTCAATGCCGTAAATAAACCCAGGAGAACCGCGTGCTCAATATGCAGCGTTTGCAGGTCCATGCCGATTCCTCTCCGTACAGGTACACGGCACACCGCGCCAGGCAGCCTCCCGGCTATCTCGGCCAGGCTCGAGATCGGAGCTCTCTCGACCTATATCTGCTCAGCTCAGGTCGACCGCGACGCAGAAAGCTTCCGCCTTTTCACGCCATCAAGAGCCGGGGCCCTGTTGCGTGCAACAAACCCGCTCGGCGCCAGTCTACACGTCACAGCCGCGAAGTCTAGAAAATTCTCGGCAGAGAGACCAGACCGGCCCAAAAAACCAGCCCAAGCCTCCCAGCCCAGAAGCTCGTGAGACCTCTAACCCGCGATCCGCCGCCGCACCAACCCAGCCAGCCCCGCCACGCCCGTTCCCAGCAAGACCAAGGTCCCCGGCTCCGGCGTCACCACAACGCTCACATCGTCCAGATCAAACTGGCCCGCCGGATTCAACGTGAAAAACGCCAGCGACGTCGAACTGCCCGTGGCCGTCGTCCCAAACGTATACGTCCCGTACCCGCCCGCTCCAAGATCGCTGATCGCCGCCAACGTGTTGCCACCGAACATCACCACGAAATCGTTCGTGTAGTCCGGCGGCAAAGCATCGTTTCGCAACGCAAACGATACATAGTAGTGCTGCCCCGCAACCGTCGACACTGTCTGCGACAGCGTCAGACCATCCACCGGCGCCAGGTACGCCTCATAGCTCCCGCTGTGCGGCAGCCCACCGTCAAACGGATCAAACGTCTCCGTCCCGTAGTAGGCCCCGTTCTCGCCTCCACCCATGCCCGCATCCGGTCCACTTACCGTCCAGTGAGCCAGCGATCCAGTCTCAAATCCACAGTTCAAGACCGCATTGCCAGCCATCGCGGAGCACACATCCGCCTTCAACATCGGCGATCCACACAGACCCAACACCAACACAGACAATCCAGCAGACTTCAAACGCATCCTGTTCTCCTCGGTTTCAACGTCGTCCTAAATCGCCCACTTCCCAAACTCACTCGCACGCGAACAACCCACAACAATCTCGACCGGATCGGAGAGACCCGCGGCCGTACTACTGCGTCCCTCCACCACTGCCGCCCGAGGTCCCCGCATAGCTCGCCCAGGCATTCACCAGATTCGTCGCGTTCGTCGTCCCGATCCCCGTCGCAAAATCCCATCCCGGATGCGCCAGAAACGCCGGCTGGTACACCGTGTCGCTCAGCGACAAAGCACCATAGGTCCCGCCCGTGTTATAGCAATTGATCGTCCCCGTGCAGTCCACCACGATGTCGCCCTGCGTCACGTCGTAAAACACGCAGTTGGCGCCCACACCCGCCCCCAGCGACGAGTTGCAGGCCGCCGTTCCGGTACCTGTTGCACCGTATTCAGCCCGCGCCAACGCATACAGCACCGTGTTCGAATTGCCCCAGGTTTCGCCCGTCTTCTGGTTCACCAAGGCCTGAATCCCCGCCCAGATCGGACTCGAAATCGACGTTCCGCCCGCTCCGTTCCACGTCGCCGGATCGCCCAGGCACGGCGTGCCTCCACGCGAAACACCGCCATCCAGAGTCTGGTCCGTATAACAGAACGCGTAGTAGCTCCTCCAGCCCCCGTTCGACGCAAATAACGAAACATCCGGAATATCCCGCACACCATCGTTCGGAACGCCCGTCACGTTCTGAAACGCCGGCTTCGGGTACGGCGCGCAGGTGCCGCTGATGATCGGTGCAATCGAGTCGCCCAGCGTCGGATCGCCAAACGCGCATCCGCTCGGCCCGCCGCTGCCCGCCGCCGTCGTCCTCCGGGCCGAACTCACATTGCAATAGCTCGTCGGCCCCGTGTTCGGCCGTCCCACATACGTCGCAACCAGCGGACTCGCGCACGAATCGTTCCACGGAATCTCCGGAATATACGACTGGGCCGTCACATAAAATGGCGAGTTCGTCGTCGAAAAATACGTTCCTGCCAAGTGGAGAGGAATATACCCAAAATCCGTCCCACCCACCGAGATGTTGTACGGTGTCGACGTGAATCCACTTACCTGGACGCCATGCGTCGCCCGGCTCCGGTTCTGATCCGCGCTCGCCGCACCACTGTCCCCAGACGACACAAACACCGACGTCCCCTCGGCCGCCGCCGTCATGTACAGGTTGTTGATATAAGCGTTCTCGTCCGAGCCCAGGTCCGCCTCCGGGTCGCCGTAACTGATACTCACCACCGACGGCGGCGTCGGCGCTTCCAAAAGATTCTCCAGCGCCAAAAATCCGCCAAACTGCTCCGTATCGTCGCACGCCGCGTTCACAATCGTGGCATTCGGCGCAGCCGCGCTCGAATACTCAACATCCAGGATCGCCTCGACGTCATCCGAGTTCACCCCCGGGTCCGTGCATGTGCTCGTCCCCGTCGGGTTCGATTGCACCAGCTTGCCGTACGGAAACGCCCGGCTCAAGCCCAACACCTTGCGAAATACATTCCAGTCGCCCGCGCTGTACAGGTCCGTGTCTTCCACCACCACAACCGTCTGCCCGCGACCGCTGATCCCCTGCGCAAACAACGGATTGAAGTTGTAGATCTTCGCGATGTCCCCCGCCGTCACATCATTTACGCCGTTCCCCGCATACCCCTCACCCTGTGCCTTCATCGCCGGTGTATGCTGCGGCTTCGGCATAAAGTTGTGCAACGACGCCGTCCCATGCAAAATGGGCGCAAACGCCGCCGGAAACTCAGGGTCGTTGTAGTTCGCAAAGTGCGCCTTCCCATTCACCAGCAAACTGTGAATCGGCGTATGAAACGCCGTCCGCACCTGCCCCGCCGTCCCCGAAAACTCAATCACCATCCCCGACGCCGAGTCCACCCGGAACCCCTCCGCGCGCAGCCAGTCCGTCACCCGCGCCACATCCTCAGCCGCCGGGCTGAACTGCTCCTTCACCTCCGCATTCGTCAGCCACTTGTGAAAATTCGCGCTCGCCGGGTCATGCTGGTCCGCAATCCTCTGTTCAAACGCAGCCTTTAGCTCCGGCGAACGCTTCAACACCAGCTGCAAGCCGTGCATCTCCATGTCGTCCCGAACCAGACCCATATCGTTCTCGGGCGTGGCCTCCGGCCGAGTATTGCCCCTCGCCACCATCCGCCGGCTATTGTCCACACGCTCCGTAATCAGCGGTCGAGCATGAAAATTCTGCGCCGGCGCTGCGCTGCTCAGCGCAACCAGCAAGGCAAAGGTCGACACACAAAAAAGCTGCGAGGTTCGCAACACAGTAAAGCCCTCCTGAAAAGTCTTCGAGTGCGATCACTGTACCAGGGAAATCGCTGTGCCTCCGAAAAACATTTTTCAATCACCCGCGCCAGATCAAAAACCCGTAGCAAACGCCAGACAAAATGGAGACCAACATCCAGATCAAACTCCAAACCACCCCGCTCCTTCACCTCCCCAGCCGCATCAACGTCCGCCGGTGCAGCCAACTCTCCGCACTCCCGATCACCAACACATCCGGCTGCCATCGCCCATGCGTCAACACCAGCGAGATCCCCGCCGCATCCCGCCCCACCAGAAACACCGGCTCACTCACCACACGCCCTCCCGCCGGCACCCGCGCCGTCAACCGCACACCACCCAACCCCTTCACCTCCATCCACCGTCGCCCCTGCCCGTCCAAGAGATACGCCCGGATCAGACCCTCGCTCTCAGCCGTCTTCAAACTCCGGTTCCGCACCGCGATCCCCACCCGCAACAGTCGCTCCCCCGCCTGCCCCCGCGCCCGAAACCCCTCCACCCCCACCACCGAAAAACACATCTCGTCAAAACACTGCTCCTCCCCCAGGGCCATCACCCTCTGCCCTTGTCGCAGCGACACCCCAACCAACACCACCAAATACACCACCCAAACCCCCACAATCCACCGCACCCCGCCCCACGCCTTCGCCCTCTGCCCACCCCACACCGACACCGCCGTCCCAACCACCCCAATCGCCGTCCACAGCACCAACCCGCCCAGCAAAATCTCCGTCGCCCGCATCCCCTCACCTCCGCCCTTCCTGCTCTTGTCCGCTCCCGTCGTTCCTCCCTCTTATGCCCCAACCACCCTCACTGATAAACTCAGCAGTACCTCAATGGACCCCATCATCACCGCCCAGAATCTGGGCAAAACCTACACCTCCGGCAAACTCAAAGTCACCGCCCTCCAAGACGTCAACTTCCAAATCAACCCCGGCGAGTTCGTCGCCGTCGTCGGCCCCTCCGGCTCCGGCAAATCCACCCTCTTCCACCTCCTCGGCGGCCTGACCCAAGCCACCACCGGCTCCGTCACCATCGCCGGCACCGACCTCGCCCCCCTCTCCGACGCCGCCCGAACCCGCCTCCGCCGAGCCCGCATCGGCTTCGTCTTCCAGCGCTTCAACCTCCTCCCCACCCTCTCCGCCCTCGGCAACATCGAAATCGCCCACGAAATCTCCGAGCTCAAATCCCCCCTCGACCGCCCCCTCCTCGACCACCTCACCGGCCTCCTCGGCCTCTCCGGACGACTCCATCACCGCCCCAACGAACTCTCCGGAGGCGAACAACAACGCGTCGCCATCGCCCGTGCCCTCATCACCCGCCCCGCCATCGTCCTAGCCGACGAACCCACCGGCAACCTAGACACCAAAAACTCCGACGCCGTCCTAGAAATGCTCCGCTCCTCCGCCCAAAACCTCAACCAAACCGTCCTCATGATCACCCACAACCCCGAAGCCGCCCAAATCGCCAACCGCATCCTCCACATGCGCGACGGCCAAATCACCCACACCGAATCCCACTAGACCCTCTCTAAGCCCCTCGAATGTAGGCCGCAACTCACGCCAAGCAGCAGCATGCAACCATAAGATCACCGTGCCCGAGTCCTACACCGTCGCGCAGTACGTCCACGACCTCCGCGCCATCCGCAACACCGGCTCCGCGCTTCCCGAGACTTCGTTCTACCCTCCCGTCGATCGCCTCCTTAATGAAGCCGGCCGCACCCTCAAACCACCCGTCCTCGCCACCTCGCAACTCGCCGACACCGGCGCCGGACAGCCCGACGGCGGCCTCTTCCCCCAACCCAAACGCTCCCCCCGCAACCCGCACCCACCCCTGCCCGTCCACCCCGAGCGCGGCGTCGTTGAAATCAAGCCCGCCAACCACGACCTCGACACCATCGCCGTCAGCGAGCAAACCCTTCGCTACCTCCGCCACTACGGCTTGGTCCTCATCACCAACCTCCGCCAGTTCCGCCTGCTCGAACACAACCCCGGTGGCTCCCCGCATGTCCGGGAAAAATACACCCTGGCCGAGTCCGCCGACGACCTCTGGTACGCCCCCATCCCCCAACTCGCCACCAGGCACAACGACCTCCTACCCGACTTCCTCCGGCGCGTCATGCTCTCGAAAGTCCCCCTCGCCGACCCCAAAGACGTCGCCTGGCTCCTCGCCTCCTACGCCCGCGAAGCCCGCGCCCGCGCCGAAGAGCACGACCTCCCCTTCTTCCGCAACGTCAAGCTCGCCCTCGAAGAATCCCTCGGCATCGCCTTTGAAGGCGAAAAAGGCGACCACTTCTTCCGCTCCACCCTCGTCCAAACCCTCTTCTATGGCATCTTCTCCGCATGGGTCCTCTGGCGTCGCTCCTCCGCCGCCACCCACCACGCTCCCTCTCACCCCCTCGTCCCCTTCAACTGGCGTCTAGCCGACGACTTCCTCCACGTCCCCATCCTTCGCAAACTCTTCCGCGAAATCTCCGACCGCCGCACCCTCGACTCCATCCAGATCGCCGAAATCCTCGACCTCGCAGGCAACGTCCTCAATCGCGTCCAGCCAGCGCTCTTTGACGTCTTCCGCGTCGAAGAAGCCGTCGCCTACTTCTACGAGCCCTTCCTCGAAGCCTTCGACCCCCAACTCCGCAAAGAACTCGGCGTCTGGTACACCCCCCGCGAAATCGTCGGCTACATGGTCGAGCGCGTCGACCACCTCCTCCGCTCCGAACTCGCCCAACCCCTCGGCCTCGCCAGCCCCAACGTCCGCATCCTCGACCCCTGCTGCGGCACCGGCGCCTACCTCACCGCCGTCCTCCACCGCATCCACCGCACCCTGACCGAGCAGGCCGGAGACGACCCCTGGCAGGTCCCCGACCAGCTCCGCACCGCCGCCCTCAACCGCATCTTCGGCTTCGAAATCATGCCCGCCCCCTTCGTCATCGCACACATGGAGATCAATCGCCTCCTCGAAGAAGCCGGAGCCCCCTTACCCGACCACCAGCGCGCCGGTGTCTTCCTCACCAACGCCCTCACCGGTTGGATCCCCAGCCAGCACCCAAAATCCATCTTCGCCGAGATGGATCAGGAGCGCGAAGCCGCGGAAGACATCAAGCAGCACGGCACCATCCTCGTCATCCTCGGCAACCCGCCCTACAACGGCTACGCCGGCATCGCCACCATCAAGGAAGAACGACACCTCACCACCGCCTACCGATCTCCCGTCGCCGGCCTCCCCGCCCCCCAGGGACAGGGCCTCAACGACCTCTACATCCGCTTCTTCCGCATCGCCGAACGCCGCATCGCCCAGAACCCCGACGGCCAGGGCATCGTCTGCTTCATCTCCAACAACGCCTGGCTCGACGGCCTCTCCCACACCTCCATGCGCTCCCACTTCCTCCACGCCTTCGGCCAGATCTACATCGACAACCTCAACGGAGACAAGTACCGCACCGGCAAAACCACCCCCGAAGGCAAACCCGACCCCAGCGCCTTCTCCACCGCTTCCAACCGCGAAGGCATCCAGGTCGGCACCGCCATCGCCACCCTCGTCCGCAATCGTTCGAGAGCCGCCGCGTCGGGTGCCCCATCCTCTCCGACAGCCTCATCGTCGGAAAGGGTGGGGTATCGAGCCGTCAGCTCGACCGCTCTCCCCACCGACCCGCAACATCATCTACTCCATCCCGCTTCCACCCCCGTCCACCTCCGCGACCTCTGGGGAACGGGCAAACTCTCCCACCTCGAACGCGAAAGCCACCGCGAACTCGACCCCACCTACACCAGCCTGACCCCCAACCCAGCCCTCGGCCTCCCCTTCGCCCACCGAACCGTCTCCACCGCCTACACCACCTGGCCCCGCCTCCCAGAACTCTTCCCCGTCTTCTTCCCCGGCATCAAGACCAGCCGCGACCAACTCCTTGTCGATATCGACCGCGACCGGCTCGAAGCTCGTATGAAGCACTACTTCGACCCTCGCGTCTCTGACGAAATAATGTCCCGCGAGTCGCCGTGTTCACTCGACAGCACCGCTCGCTTCCGCGCCTCTGAAGTTCGTGAAACGCTGCAACTTAAAGGCTACCGTCCGTGGCAAATTCTCAAGTACACGTACCGCCCCTTCGATACCCGCTGGCTTTATTGGGAACCAACGTCTAAGCTCCTGGATGAAAAACGCGAAGACTACGTTTTTGACATGATCGGCGTAACGAATTGGCTCGAAGCTCGGCAACGCGAGAGTTTGCCGCCCTTCTCACGCGGTGCCACGATGAAAGCAATCGCCGACAATTTTGGTAACGGTTTGTCGACTTTCTTTCCCGCCGTCACGCTAGCTGTAGCTAACTACAATTGGCTGGATGGCAATGGCGATAAGTTTCGCGGATTGGGCCCGTTTTACTTCCGAACTGCAAACCTAAGCGAAGCAGCCTTGAAGTATCTGTATCGTTTCGGGATCGACGCATCACCCGAAGCAAGTCCGAGATTAAAGCCCGAAGAAGCAACCGACCTCTTCTTCCACGCCCTAGCCATCATGCACACCCCGCTCTACCGCACCGAAAACGCCGGTGCCCTCCTAGGCGACTGGCCCCGCATCCCCCTCCCCAGCACCGCCGATCTCCTCACCCACTCCGCCACCCTAGGCCGCCGCCTCGCGAACCTCCTCGACCCCGAATCCACCGCCGACCTCTCCCGCAATCTCTTCTTCCTCGCCGCCCTCAAACTCCCACAGCGTCCCGGCAACAACACCCTCCACACCGACGACCTCCAACTCACCGCCGGCTGGGGAGCCCGTGGCCAGGGATCCACCGTCATGCCCGGTCGTGGCCGCCTATCCGAGCGCCCCTGGACCCCCGCCGAACTCGCCAAGCTCGAAACCCTCGCCGCGACCGAGGCCCTCACGCCAACCCAGGCCCAAGCCCTCCTCGGAGAAACCTGCGTCGACGTCTACCTCAACCACCCCACCGGAGACGTCCCCAGCATCTTCTGGTCCGCCGTCCCCATCCACGTCTGGAACTACACCCTCGGCGGATACCAGGTCCTCAAAAAGTGGCTCTCCTACCGCGAACTCCCCCTCCTCGGACGCCCCCTCAAACCCGAAGAAGCCGCCTGGTTTTCCGAGGTCGTCCGCCGCATCACCTCCATCCTCCTCCTCGGCCCCGCCCTCGACAGGAGCTACGCCGCCATCCTCCCCACATCCACCGGCCTACCCTCCTGATCCCCTACCGCGCCACCAAAACATTATCCTCACGATGATCATCCGGCAGCTGATGCTCCGGATCAATCACCACCTTCCCCACCGGCTTCTCCCCCACCCACACCGTCTCGCCCTTCGACTCCCAAGTCTCCACCGGCAAGCGAAACCGCGTCGTCGTCCCATCCCGATACGTCACCTCCACCGTCGCCGGCAACACCAATTGCCCCTTGTTCACCAACGTCACCGACGTCCCATCGATCTTCGTCACCCCCAGATCAAACCTCCAGTTGTTCATGTACCATCCCCGCCAAAACCACCCCAGGTCCTCACCGCCCTCACTCTCCATCGTCCGAAAAAAGTCCGACGGCGACGGATGCTTGAACGCCCAGTCGCGAATGTACTTCCGAAACGCCCAGTCAAACCTCTCCGGCCCCAGGATCTGCTCGCGCAACAGCACCATCCCATACGCACCCTTGAAGTAGCTCACCGGATGCCCCATCTGCCACGTATACGCATCCGCCGGCATCAGGATCGTCGGCGCCTTCGGATCATCGAGCACCTTCAAAATCGTCTCCGCCGGCTCCCCTCCAGCCGAATACTCCGAGTCGCGCTTCGGTCCATACACACCACCCCCAAACTCAGCCGACTCCCCAATATCGATAAACGTGTTGAATCCCTCATCCATAAACGCGTTCCGCCGCTCGTTTGACCCCACAATCATCGGAAACCAGTCGTGCCCAATCTCGTGCGCCGTAATCCAGAACAACTGCTTCCCCTTGTCCTCAATCCCGTCAAACACAATCCCCGGATACTCCATTCCCGTCGAAAACCCCGCCACATTGATCGCCGCCGGATACGGATACGGAAACCACTGCCGCGAAAACCGCTCCACCGTGTCCTTCACATACTCCGTCGATCGCCCCCACGCACCATCCCCCGCGCTCTCCGGCGGATACACACTCTCCGCCAGCGCCGTCTTCCCTTCTGGCAAGTTGATCCGCGCCGCATCCCACACAAACACCTTGCTCGCGCTCCACGCCACATCCCGCGTCTGGTCCATATGAAACCGCCACGTCCGCGTCCCTCCAGCCCCCGTACTTTTCGCTCCAGCCGCGCCCTTCACCGACGCCCGGTTCCCAGCATCGTTCACGTCCGCCAACGTCCGGATCATCACAGTCTTGTCGCTCAGCCGCGCCTCCGCCAACCGAGCCAACTCCGCCTTCGTCAACACCTCGTCCGCATTCACCAACTCGCCCGAACCAGCCACGATCATCTCGCTCGGCACCGTCACCGAGTAGTCAAAATGCCCGTAATCCAGATAAAACTCGTTCCCCAAATAAGGCAGGGTGTCCCACCCCCGCATATCGTCGTACACACACATCCGCGGATACCACTGCGCCGTATCGTAGATCTCCCCCTGCTTCGACATCCCCCACGAGTTCCGCCCGCCCCAAACCCCCGGAATCGCATAGTGATACCGAATCCGCAGCTTCATCTGCCCACCCTTCCCGGGCAGCGGAGCAACCATCCGGATCTGCATCCGCGTGTCATAAAGCGAGTACGTCGCCGGCGTCCGCACACCGTCCCGCTCCACCTCCACCGTCTCCAAGACAAACCCTTCCGTCGTCCGATCGTTGGGGTTCTCCTCCGTGTCCGCCACCGCCCGCCCACGCCGCGGCCGAACCCCGTTCACCAGCCGCGCCCGAGCATCCTTGCGATAAATATTCTGGTCCATCTGCACCCACAAACTCGCCAGAGCTCCCGGACTGTTGTTCGTGTACGTGATCACCTCGTCCGCCCGCAAAACCTTCCCCTTCGTATCCAGCTCCGCCTTCAGCTCATAGTCCGACTCGTTCTGCCAATACTCCGGCCCCGGAGCCCCCGAGCTCGAACGGTACACATTCGCGCTATTTGGCAACGTCAACGGAGCAAACGTAACCCGCGGATCATACGCCGCCGCCGCCTGCCCCAAACCACGCCCAGAAACTCCCAAACCCAACACCACCGCCCAACAGAGCACACAGCAAACACGCATCGGCAACTTCCTCCCGAAACCATCAACCAGAGCTAAGGCTTTCCAAGAGCATACCCTGCACATCTTCCCCCAGAGCGCACCACCCCCACAACCGCCCACCCACCCCATCCTCCCACCAAACCCCGAGCACCCATCCTCCCCACCAAACCCCGGGTGCCCCATCCTCTCCGACAGCCTCACCGTCGGAAAGGGTGGGGTATTCGCGCCCACGCGCGAACCGCCTTCCCCAAACCCCACCCCAAACCAACCCACCCAAACCAACCCACCCCAAACCAACCCACCCAAACCCCGGGTGCCCCATCCTCTCCGGCAGCCCCTCGCCGGAAAGGGTGGGGTATTCGCGCCAAGCGCGAACCGCCTTCCCCAAACCCACCCCAAACCAACCCACCCAAACCCCGGGTGCCCCATCCTCTCCGGCAGCCCCATCGCCGGAAAGGGTGGGGTATTCGCGCCAGGCGCGAACCGCCTTCCCCAAACCCCACCCCAAACCCGACCGAACTCACTCCAAAGGATTCCGCCCCCGCTTATAACAATGCTGACTCACCAGCCGAACACCCCCCGCGCTCGCGCCCAGATGAAACTCCACCACCCACTCATCATCGTTCAGCCGCTTCCAAACCTCCGCCCCCGGCCGCGACACACCCAGACTCGCATACGGATGCACGCTCCAACTCATCGTGTCCTCCTTCCACCCCTCCGACGTCAAATACCCCTTCGTCCCCTCCGTGCTCGCCGAAATCGTCAGCCATCGCCCCCCCTGCCGATCCCATCCCACATACTCGTCCTCCAGATAATTCGTCGGCGCATCGCTCCACGCCGGCTCCTCCCGCCGGACCGCCAGCCATCTCCCATCGAGCGGCTGCGTCACCCGCACAATCAACGGCACCTGCACCACGCCGTGCGGCGTCTGGTACATGTCCCGGCATCCCCAGTCCCCCACCAGAAACCGCATCTTGCCCCACTCCGGCCGCCGCTGCTTCGCGCCCTCACACCCCATCAGTCCCAGCAAAACCAGAACCGCCCCCGTCCCCCAAACCCCAGATCTCATCCCGACCTCCGCCGGGTCTTCCAACGTATTGCACCTTTCTTTCGCATGCCAAAATCATACCCTCGAAAATTGACGCCCTTCTCTCGCTCTCGCGAGCCGTTTTTTGCATCTCTTCTCAGATCAGGCATATCGCCCCAAGGAGATCTCATCATGACCGACTATCGCGTAGCCCCAGGCGAAGCAAAAGAAGACCAGGTAACCGCAGCAATCGAGAAATACACGTCCCAGGTTCCCTCCAGCGCCTTTCTCCTCCTCTCCCTCACATCGATGGCCGCGTCCGTCAGCTTCAAAATCGCCGGCAAGAACGACAACGCCCTCTTCGTCGGACAGTGGGCCGCACCCTTCCTCCTCCTTGGCCTCTACAACAAAATGGTCAAGCAACACGGCTCCGATGCTTCCAGCAAAGAAGAAGCCGGCTCCTACTAAGCCATCCCCCTCACCTGAAACATCCATCAGCCCCGGTCACTTCGACGGGGCTCGATGGCTTTAAACCCCCCACAAACCTTCACCACAACACACCCCGCACCGGCTTCTCGGCCTCCGGCAACTCCAGCTCCCCCAGCATCTGCCGCAAATTGATCTCGATCGTCCGCGTGATCGACGTCATCGGCACGTCGTACACCGTGTTGTCGAACGGATCCTCCAGATCCCGCCCAATCTTGTCCAGCGCCAAAAACATAAACCCCACCAGCGTCGACCCCAGCGGCGTAAACCACCCCAGACTCTCCACCATCCCTACTGGCAGCAACAAGCAGTAAATCCGCACAAACACCATCGGAAAAAAGTCGTACTGCTTCGGCAGGGGCGTACTCTTGATCCGCTCCGTCCCACCCTGCGCATCCGCCAGATCGTCGAGATTGCGATCCATCGCCTGCCACTCCGAGCCGTCCACCCATCCGCGATCCTTCGCCAACCGCAGCATCCTCCCCATGCTCGTCTGCAACGCCAAGGGTATGTTCACCGCGCCGCGCAGCTCCGCCACCTCAGATTCCGGCAAAATCCGCCCCATCTCCTCCCACGGCTCCAAACCGCGCAGCTGCATCCGCAAAGCCTGCACATACGCAATCATGTGATACACCAGCCGCCGCTGCTCCACCTCCAGCTCGTGCTCGTCATGCGCTCCCTTCTCCGGATGCATCGTCGAACACACCTGCCGCGCCAGACTCCGGCTGTTGTTTACAATCTGCCCCCACAGACCGCGCGCCTCCCACCACCTCCCATACGCTGAATTGTTCCGAAATCCCACAATAATGCCGATCGCCGACCCATACAGCGCCAGCGGAATATTCCGCGACCCCACCCACCCCCAATGCAGCACCTTGTATGCCAGCACAATCAGGAGATCCCAGCCCACCAGCGCCACCAACGGCCAACCCACATACTCCAGCATCCGCCACATCTGTGGCGCCTTCGGAACAATCATCGCTCAGACCTCAACGTCCTCGGCGACAATCTCCGGCAGCGCCCGCTCGCTCACCGAAGCAAACATCCGCCCACCATCCTCCGCAATCCGCACATCTCCGGTCCCAATCTCATACACCCACCCCGAAATCGTCAGATCCCCCCTCGCCACCGCCCCCGCCACCGACGGATGCGTCCGCAAATGCGCCATCTGCAACAACACATTCTCCTCCGTCAGCCGTCGCAAGAGCACACTCGGCCGCTCATCCGGCTCCGCCGTCGATCGCGTCACACTCATCGCCGCCGCCGCATTCTTCAGCCAACTCTGCACCGTCGGCATCCCCAGCTGCGTCTCCGGCGCCAGCAACGCCTTCATCGCACCGCAATCCGAGTGCCCGCACACCACCACATGCCCGACCTTCAACGCACTCACCGCATACTCAATCGCCGCGCTCACACCGCCCAGCATCTCGCCATACGCCGGAACCATGTTGCCGATATTCCGGGCCACAAACACCTCCCCAGGCCCCGAACTCGTGATCGCCTCCACATCCACCCGCGAGTCCGCACACGAGATCACCAGCGTATGCGGCCGCTGCGGCATCCGCGCCACCCTCGCGTACTCCTCCGCACGCTCCGCATGCACCTCCGCCTGAAACCGCCGCACCCCCACCTTCAACCGATCCAAAACATCTCGCATACCCTCCAGTGTAAGCCGGACAGTTGCCCCCAGAACCGGTCACCCCATCCTCTCCACCAAACCGGGTGCCCCATCCTCTCCACCAAACCAATCCCCCCATCCTCTCCACCAAACCGGGTGCCCCATCCTCTCCGACAGTCTCACCGTCGGAAAGGGTGGGGTATTCGCGCCCGCGCGAACCGCCCTCCCCTCCCCCACCCGAAATCACCCCCAGAACCGATCCCCCAATCCTCTCCCCAAACCGGGTGCCCCATCCTCTCCGACGGCCTCATCGTCGGAAAGGGTGGGGTATTCGCGCCCCGCGCGAACCGCCCTCCCCTCACCCGACCCCGAAACCACCCCGAAACCACCCCAGAACCGATCCCCCATCCTCTCCCCAAACCGGGTGCCCCATCCTCTCCGACAGCCTCATCGTCGGAAAGGGTGGGGTATTCGCGCCCCGCGCGAACCGCCCTCCCCTCACCCGACCCGAAACCACCCCAGAACCGGACGCCCATCCTCTCCACCAGAACCGGCCACCCCATCCTCTCCCCAAACCGGGTGCCCCATCCTCTCCGACAGCCTCATCGTCGGAAAGGGTGGGGTATTCGCGCCCCGCGCGAACCGCTCCCCCTCACCCCACCCGAAACCACCCCAGAACCAATCCCCCCATCCTCTCCACCAAACCGGGTGCCCCATCCTCTCCGACAGTCTCACCGTCGGAAAGGGTGGGGTATTCGCGCCCCGCGCGAACCGCCCTCCCCTCCCCCACCCGAAATCACCCCCAGAACCGATCCCCCATCCTCTCCCCCAAACCGGGTGCCCCATCCTCTCCGACAGTCTCACCGTCGGAAAGGGTGGGGTATTCGCGCCCCGCGCGAACCGCCCTCCCCTCCCCCACCCGAAATCACCCCCAGAACCGATCCCCCATCCTCTCCCCCAAACCGGGTGCCCCATCCTCTCCGACAGTCTCACCGTCGGAAAGGGTGGGGTATTCGCGCCCCGCGCGAACCGCCCTCCCCTCCCCCACCCCGAAACCACCCCCAGAACCGATCCCCCATCCTCTCCCCAAACCGGGTGCCCCATCCTCTCCGACAGCCTCATCGTCGGAAAGGGTGGGGTATTCGCGCCCCGCGCGAACCGCCTTCCCCTCACCCCACCCCTAAACCCCCAAACCGGGAACCCCCACCCTCACGACCTCCACTTAATCCCACACCCCAGGCTCGACTTCTGATTTGTGTCCGGCCGCCGGCCCAGAACGACATCGTCCATCGCCCGCCGAAGATCCTCTCCCGTCACAGGCAAATCTTCGCCCGCAATCCCCCGCCGTGGTCGGCTGGAATCCATCTGCCCCCGGTACACCAGCTTCATCTCCGCATCAAATAAATAGAAGTCCGGCGTACAAGCCGCCGCATAACTCAAAGCAACCTCCTGCATCTCGTCCAGAAAATAAGGAAAGTTCCAACCGCAACGCTCCCCCTGCGCCCGCATCCCCTCAGGACCATCCTCCGGATACTGCGCAATGTCGTTCGGCTGGATCGCCGCAATCGCGATCCGACCCGCATACTCCCGTCCCATCCGCCCCAGCTCCTCCTCCACATGCTTCACATACGGACAATGCGGACACACAAACATCACCAAGAGCCCATGCCGGCCCGTTCGCGAAGCACCTCCACCCGGCATCTTGTTCGTCTGGTCCGTCGACTCCTCGTCCCAGCTCAAAGCAAACACGTCGTCCCGTCCCAGAGCCCGTCCGCTCAGCACATCCACCAGCTCAAACGGAGGAGCTTCCGTGCCCAACTGCACCATGTTCGATTGCGTCCTCGCCATCCTCACCTCTCGCACCGTCACTCTCGCACCGTCTGATGCACCCAAGTCTCTCGAGAGCAGCAAAACGCCGATCTCCCATTTTGGATCACACCATTCACCGTTCCTCAACGGTTTGCCCCTACTTCCGCTCTATACTCCTCTTAGCTGAGGAAGTCTCCGCAGCCCATACCCATCCGTGATGCAGAGTTCCCCCTCAGCCTCCTCGCTCTCCGGCAAAGCCACTTCAACCTCCTACATCCCAGGCCTCGACGGCATACGAGCCGTTGCCTTCAGCCTGGTCTTCCTCGCTCACGCCACGCCAGGACGCGTCAGCACCTATGTCCCCGCCACCCTCGGCGTCACCATCTTCTTCTTTCTCAGCGGTTACCTCATCACCACCTTGCTCCGCGCCGAAATCCTCCGGACCGGAACCATCTCCCTGCGGGACTTCTACATCCGTCGCACCCTACGCATCTTCGTTCCGCTCTACCTCGCCTACTCCATCGCCGCCATCCTCTCCCGCTTCGCACTTCATCTGGATCCCGGAAACCGCCTCGGCGTCCTGGCCATGCTGTTCTACTTCTACAACTACGCGATCGCCCTCCACTGGCCCGCCGTCGTCCCCCTCGGTCTCACCGTCATCTGGTCCCTGGCGGTCGAAGAGCACTTCTACCTCCTGTTCCCCCTCGGCTACCTCGCTCTCGTCCGCCGCGGTCTCTCCCCCGCCAAACAGACCCGCATCCTCGTCTTCTGCTGCCTCGGCGCCCTCCTCTGGCGCACCGTCATCCTCGCCCTCTTTCAGCCGCATAACTGGACGTACGTCGCCACAGACTGCCGTTTCGACTCCATCCTCTGGGGCTCGGTCCTCGCCATCCGCAACAACCCCCGCTTTGCCGACCCGCCTCTCCTCTCCAGACGCCAACGTTTCCCTGCGTTTCTCTCCGGCCTCGCCCTCATCGTCCTGACTTTGCTCGTTCGTCCTCCCGCCTTTCGAGAAACCCTCCGCTACACCCTTCAGGCACTCAGCCTCTACCTCATCTTCTCCTTCATCCTCACCGAGATCTCGCACCCCACCGTCCGCTGGCTCGAGTGGCGTGCTGTCCGTTATATCGGCTGGATCTCCTATTCTCTCTACCTCGTTCACGTATTTATTTTGGCCACCCTCCGGATCTATGTCCCAAATCGGCTCTGGCTCACCAGTTCCCTCGGCCTCGCGATCGCAATCCTCTACGGAACCGTCCTCCGCTACACCGTCGAGCTCCCCCTCCAAACCCTGCGCGCCCGCTTCCGCCACGTCCCTGAAGCCGACCCAACCGCCGCCGACGCCCACGGCCTGATCTCCTAAAAGCCGATCCCCGCCCCCAAAAGTCGATCCCCCCCAACCCCAAAGTCGATCCCCACCTTAAAAGTCGCCCCCGAGCCCCAAAAGTCGATCCCCACCTTAAAAGTCGCCCCCCAACCCCAAAGTCGATCCCCAATCGACACTCCCAACCCCCAGGGACAACCTCTAAGCTGAGCCTGTCCAATGTCCACCAGCATCCACCCCCGCCCCGCCCGCCGACTCCCCGAAGCCGGCCGCCAACACCATCGCCAGCCCCGTCCCACCGGACCCAACGGACGTCCCCTCTGCCGCTGGTGTCAGCTCGAAATCCTCGCCCGCCGCCGCCGCACCTTCTGCTCCAGCTTCTGCGTCCACCAGTGGAAGCTCCGCTCCGACCCCGGATACCTCCGCCAACAGGTCTTTCTGCGAGATCACGGCGTCTGCGCCCTCTGCCAGGCCGACACCCTCGCCATCTTCGCCGCCCTCAAACGATCCCGCGGAGCCAAACGCCAAGCCGGCCTCCGCTTCTACGGCCTCAAATCCACCACGACCCGCCAGTCCCTCTGGGACGCCGACCACATCCTCCCCATAGCCGAAGGCGGAGGCGAGTGCGACCTCTCCAACCTCCAAACCCTCTGCCTCCCCTGCCACCGCAGGCACACCGCCGAGCTGCGGCAACGTCTTCGATCGGCTACAGAAATCCATAGTAGATCTACTAAAGAATGTATCGGTCTCCGCCCCCAGCAATTCAGCCCCGTCGTTTGAAATACATAGCCCTGCATATCTTTGGCATACAACGTGCATGCTACCGAGCTAAACACTAGCTTGGAGACCATCTTGTCCCTTCTCAGATCTGCATTCCTGGCCTTCGCCAGCCCTGTCCAGCGATTTCAGTTTCGGCGATGGATGACCTGCCTCCCTCTCCTATTTACGTTGTTTGCTGCATCGGCCAACGTCTTCGCACAAGATGCCGGGCAGATCTCCGGCACGGTGACGGATCCGACAGGGGCGGTCCTTCCGTCCACCGTCGTCAATCTCCATAACCTGGAAACAAACGCCACCCGCACCATCACATCCACCGCCCAAGGCACGTACACCTTCAACGGTCTGCCTCCTGCGACGTACGAAGTGTCCGTTCCTTCCTTCGCCGGCTTCGGCGAATTCCGGTCCCGCGTTGAGGTAACCGTCGGTGGAAAGCAGACCGTCGACATCTCCCTTTCTGCTACCGCCAATTCCTCGGTTCAGGTCACCGCGGAATCCGGTATCCAGGTAAACTCGCAATCCCAGGAGCTCTCGCAAGTCGTAAGCGAGGCCCAGATCTCGCAGTTGCCCTCACTCACCCGTAACCCTTACGACTTCGTAGCCCTCTCCGGAAATATCTCCTCGGGAGACCAGACCTCTGCCGGCAACAGCGAAAACGGCACCACCCGCGGCGTCGGCTTCAACATCAACGGCCAACGCTCCTCCGGTACCGAAATCCTCCTCGACGGCGTCGAAAACATCTCCGTCTTCGGCGACGCCGTCGGCATCCGCGTTCCCCTCGACGCCGTTCATGAATTTCGCGTCATCACCACAAACTACGAACCCCAGTACGGTCGAGCCTCCGGCGGCATCGTCTCGGTCTCCACTAAATCGGGTTCAAACGCCCTGCACGGCAATCTTTGGGAGTTCAACCGTCTCGCCGCCTACACCGCTAACACCGTCACCAACGCGCAGACCAGTACACCCAGAGGCGGCTACACCCGCAACCAGTTCGGCTTCGACGTCGGCGGCCCCGCCATCAAGGACAAACTCTTCTTCTTCGGATCCTCGGAATGGACGCGAGTTCGCTCCGGCGCCAACCAGGTTGCCAGCGTCCTCACACCTCAGTTCCTCGCCCTCGCAGCACCAAACATCCAGAACTTCTTCAGCGCCTACGCCGGATCGCAAAACTTTACCTTCCAGTCCGTCACGACAGCCGGTCAGCTTAACGCCAGTGCTGCTGCCGGAACTACCTACTTCACCGTTCCCGCCAGTACCCCCGTGTTTGGCCGCGTTGCCTTCAACGTCCCCGCGGACGCCGGCGGCGGTCTCCCTCAGAACACCTACAACGTGGTCGGCCGCGCCGATTACAACCTTTCCCAGAAGACACAGGCCTTCTTCCGTTACGTCGATTACCACGAGATCGACACCAATGGTGCAAACTTCTACTCGCCCTACGCCCAGTACGACGTCGGCAACTCCATCGCAAACTCCGCGTATCTCCTCAACGTCACCCACGAGTTCAACCCCGCAATCACCTCGATCACAAAGGCGAGCTTCAGCCGCTTGATCACCGCCAACAGCTACAACACAGCCCTTCAGAATGTGCCGACTCTGGTCGTCTCCGTAAATGCCACCAACCCCGTCGACAACACACCCATCAACCTTCCGGGCTTCTACAATCAAAACCCGGGAAACGGCGGCCTGCCCTATGGTGGTCCTCAGAACACCATTCAGGTCAATCAAGACGCGGCTATCCTCAAGGGCCGCCACGGCATGCAGTTCGGCGCCCAGATCCTCTACATCCAGTCCAACAATGCCTATGGAGCCTACGCTCAGGCCAACGAACAGCTCGGCAATAGCAGGCCTCTGGGTCTCCAGAACCTCCAGACCGGGGGACTCTTCGAGTTCCAGGCAGCCGTCAATCCGAATGGTGCTCTGCCCTGCGTGCGCAACCCGTACACAGGTGCTCTCACTCAAACGCCGGCATGCTCGATCACACTCCCGGCCACGTCACCGCAGTTCGCCCGCTCCAACCGCTTCCACGACTGGGCCGTCTACGGCCAGGACGCATGGAAGGCCACAAACAAGGTCACACTCAACTATGGCGTGCGTTACGAGTACTACGGCGTCCAACACAACAACAACCCGAACCTTGAATCCAACTTCTTCTACGGCCCCGGCGCAAGCCTGCCTCAGCGGATCCGCGATGGTCAGATAGCGACCGGCGTCTCTTCCAATCCCATCGGCGGCGGCCTCTGGAAGCCCCAGTACGGCACCGTTTCACCCCGCGTCGGCTTCGCGTATGACTTCTCAGGCAACGGCAAAAGTTCGATCCGCGGCGGCTACGGCATCTCCTACGAACGAAACTTCGGCAACGTCACCTTCAACGTCATCCAGAACCCGCCCAACTATGCGGTCGTCATCATCAACAACACCGTGGTCACCAACTCGAACGCCGGCCCGCTCGCGGGAGCCAGCGGCAGCGTCCCCCTGCCTCCAACCAGCCTTCGTCAGGTCGACCAAAACATCCGCACCGCGCAGACCCAGTTCTGGGACGCCGCAATCGAACGGCAACTCGGCCCCGGCACCGTCCTTTCGCTCCAGTACAGCGGAGCCCGCGGCGTCCACCTCTACGACATCAAAAATTACAACGGTCTTGGCAGTGGAAACGTGCTCCTCGGTGACTCAGTCACTGACCCCAACCCGGCGCCCAACACCACAGCGAAGCGGGCTCTCACCCGGCTCAATCCCCAATACTCGAACGCCAACAATCGCGGTTCCAACGGCGACTCCAACTACAACGCCGTCAACGTTCAGTTTCAGAGCTCCAACCTCCGCCGCACCGGCATCTCGCTCGTCGCAAACTACACGTTCTCGCACGAGCTCGACGACCTCTCCACCACCTTCTCCGAGACCAACAACGCCTTCTCGCTCGGATATACCAATCCCTTCAATCCGCGGCTTGACTATGGCAGCGGCGATCTGGATATCCGCCACCGCTTCGTCTTCGCCCCGATCTATCGCACTCCCTCCATCTCAAAGAGCAAGCTCCTGAACGAAGCTCTAGGCGGGTGGCAAATCACCGGCATCTACACCGTCCGAACGGGAGCGCCGTTTACCTACTTCGACTCAACCAACAACGCTACCGGCTACAACTACGTACGCTACGTTCCCCTGGCCGGTACCGTGCCGCAACATACGTTCAAGAAGATCCCGGCTGGACAGAATGGCGGTGGTTCAAACCAGTACGTTCTTGGGCAGCTCCCGGCGGCAAACTCTTTCGCCAACCCCGCTCTCGCGATTCCCGGACATCTGCAGGGTATCTCCGATTGGGGCCCATACCCATCAACCATGACGGCTCGCAACTCCTTCCGCGGTCCTGGTGCATGGAACGTCGACGCAGCGGTCAGCAAAATCTTTCCAATTCGCGAGCGCATCAACCTCGAGCTCAGGGCCGAAGGCTTCGATGTCTTCAACCATCACAATCTCTACATCCTTGGTTCAAACAACGATTACAACGGCAGCTATGGCGCGATCACCGCACAAAAAGGCGGAATCAACGGCACCACCGACGAACGCCGCTTCGGCCAGTTCGCCGCCAAAATCAACTTCTAACCCACAGCTCTACCTACTCACGACGGGATCCTTAACGGATCCCGTTTCTATTCTTCTCGCAACCAGCCCGTGCACCGTAAATCCGGGCAGCCAGTATCTTTAGCACCTGACAGTAAGTAAACTAAACCTGGCCCTTACCATGAGCAGCAGCACACAGAAACCTCTGACCGGCATCTTCCTCACCGTCGCCCTCATCCTCGCCACCGTCGGCTGGCTCGCCGTCACCGGCGTGCGCGATAACAAAAGCTACTACGTCACTATCTCCGAGCTGCAATCGATGGGCAACAAAGCCTACACGCGCCACCTTCGCGTCGCCGGCAACGTCCAGCCCGGATCCATCAGCCGCGTCGGCACAAACGCACAATTCACCCTCATCGAACAGGGCAAGGCCCTCCGCGTCAACTATCAGGGAACCGAGCCGCCGCCCGACACCTTCAAGGACGACGCTCAGGCGCTCGCCGTCGGCACCTTCGGTCACGATGGCGTCTTCCACGCCACGCAGGTCCAGGCGAAATGCGCTTCAAAGTACGCCCCCGCGCCCAACGCCGCGCCCGCAGCCAAGCCGGCAAACTCGGCCGCCGTCCTCCTTGCTCCCACAAAATAACGGGATGGCGCTCTCCACCTCCTCACAACCCCGAAAACCCGCAATCCCGCTTACATCCAAGCCGTCACCCCACGCCGTCGCGCTCAGCTCGGTCTCGAAGTCCTTCGGCAGCTTCGCCGCGCTTCGCAACGTCTCCGCCAGCTTCCCCGCGGGCAGCTCGACCGTGTTGCTCGGACCAAACGGCGCCGGAAAATCCACCCTCCTCCGCCTCATCGCGGGTCTGTCAGAACCCACCCTCGGGTCCATCACCGTCTTCGGAGCCGACCCCTCCCAAGCCCGAGGTCGCATCAGCTACATGAGCCACGCCCCCATGCTGTACGACGAACTCTCCGCGATCGAAAACCTCCAATACTTCGCCGCTCTCCACCGCGGCCCCAACGACTCGGCCTGCACTCGAAACCCCGAGATGGCTCTCCACGCCGTCGGCCTCGACCCCCACCTCCCGCGCCCCGTCGGCCAGTACTCGCAAGGCATGCGGCAGCGTACCTCCCTCGCCCGCGCCCTCGCCACCGACCCCGACATCCTCCTCCTCGACGAGCCATTCTCAAACCTCGACACCACCTCCGTCGCTCAACTCGTCGATCTGCTCGTCGACTTCCGCACCTGGCCGACCGCCAGCGGTGTAAGAGGCCGCACGATCCTCCTCACCACCCATCAAGCTCACCTGGCCGCACCCCTAGCCGATCAGGTCCTTACCCTGGTCGGCGGCGCGATCACCCCCTCCCCCTCACGCCCGGCCGCCGTGTGAAAGCTGCCTGATGCGCTATCTCCGGGCCGTGCTCCTCCACCTCAAAAAAGACTTGCGCATCGAGTGGCGCTCGCGCGAGGCCATCAACGGCGCGCTCTTCTTTGCGCTGCTCGTCATCGCCGTATTTGCCCTCGCCTTCGATCCCACATCCAACCCCACCCTGGCGCGCGAAATCTCGGGCGGCATCGCCTGGATCAGCCTCCTCTTCGCTTCCATCACCGCCCTCAACCAATCCTGGATGCGCGAACATCGCAATCACGTGCTCGACGCCCACCGTCTCAGCCCAGCGCCGGCCTCCGCGCTCTTCCTCGGCAAAGCCCTCTCCAACCTCCTGTTCGTCACCGCGGTCGAGCTCGTCATGGCCCCCGTCTTCGTCATCTTCTACAACCTCCACGTGCTCGGCAACCCCTGGCTCCTGCTCCTCATCGCCCCCCTCGCCACATGGGCCCTGGTCGTCAACGGAACCTTCTTCGCCGCCCTCGGTCTGCGCGCCCGCTCCCGAGAGATCCTCCTTCCCCTGCTTCTGCTTCCCATCTCCCTGCCGGCGCTCCTCGCAATGGTCCAGGCAACCACAGGTGTCTTGACCGGCAACCTCGACAGCCTCGAAATCGGGACATGGATCCGCATGCTCGCCGGCTACGACATCATATTCACCGCCGTCTGCCTTCTTCTCTTCGAAACCGTTCTCAACGCCGGCTAGCCCAGCCGAGCAGACCGACGGAGAATCGGAGTAAACTAGACCTCATGGGAGCGAGCCCACAGCTCGGCACGCAGCGGAACCTGAATCTGCTCGGTGCTCTATGGCTCCTGGCCACCCTCGCCGTCCTGGCCGAGGGCGTTCGCCAAGCACTCTTTCTCGTCCCCACCGAAGCCACCATGGGCAACGTCCAGCGCATCTTTTACTGGCACGTCACCTCCGCAACCTTGGGCTGCATCTTTCCGTTCCTGAATCTCGCCGGCTCGCTCGCGTTCCTGTACTACCAACGCGCCCGAAACCCGCTCAGCGCCCTCGCAGCCGACGCCTTCGCCCTCGCCTCAGCCGAGATCAGCGTCCTCTTCGTCTCCGTCGGCCTCCTCACAGGTATGCTCTGGGCGCGACCGGTCTGGGGCATCTGGTGGACCTGGGACATCCGCCTCACCACCTTCTTCCTACTCTGGCTCCTCTACGTAAGCTATCTCGTCCTCCGCCGGTTCTCCCCCAGCGACCAGACAAGAACCCTAGCCGCCGTGCTCTCCATCTTCGCCGCGGTCGACGTCCCCATCACCTACATGTCGATCCACTGGTGGCGAACCCAGCACCCCGCACCCGTCTTCGGAGAGGGCCGCCTCGACCACAGCTTCTACCCTGCCGTCCTCTGGAATCTGGCCGGCTGGACCATGTGGGGCGCCTTCCTTCTCGCCCTCCGTTTCGCCCTCGAGCGCCGCCGCCAGATCGCCGAGCAGAACGCCGCGCTTCAAGCTATCGAAGCCTCCTTCGAGATCCCCCAATGACCCTCCACTCCCTCCTCGATCTCAGCACCATGGAACACCGGCATCTCCTCCTCGCCTACGTCGCGGTCGCCCTCCTCCAGGGCGCCTACGCAACGCGCCTCATCCGCTCCTGGCTCCAATCCAAACCCTAAGGCCCAACCCCAAGACCAGTTCTGCCCTTGCTCTTGCCGTCGCCCTTCTAGTTGTCCTTCCCGAAGGGAATCTGCTGTTGCTTTTGCCCTGCTTTTCTTGGTTGTCATTCCCGAAGGGAATCTGCTGTTGCCTTTGCCCTTGCCGTTGCCCGTTCCACCGCCGTCATCCTGAGCGAAGCGAAGGACCCCTGTGGTTGCCCTTGCTGTTGTCTTTCTAGTTGTCATTCCCGAAGGGAATCTGCTGTTGCCTTTGCCCTTGCCGTTGCCCGTTCCACCACCGTCATCCTGAGCGAAGCGAAGGACGAGGCCACAGCAGCGAACAAACAACCGTCATCGCCAGGATCCCCGCAATCACCGCCAGCGAAGCCAGAGGTCCCAGCTCCATCCATGGCGCCGCCAGCATCTTCACCGCCGCAAACGCCAGCACCGCCGCCAAACCATAGTGGAGATAGCTCAACCGCTCCAGCAAATGCGTCAGCACAAAAAACAGCGACCGAAGCCCCATCACCGCCATCACGTTTGAGCTATACGCGATAAACGGGCGCTTCGTGATCGACAGAACCGCGGGAATCGAGTCCAGGGCAAACACCAGATCGGTCAGGCCGATCGCGATCAGCGCCAGAAACAACATCGTAGGCACAGTCCGCATCTGGCCCGAACCTGAACTCGTCAAGGGCCGCGCCTCCTGCACAAAAAAGCTCTCGTGACTGTTGCTGATAGGCGTCAAACGCCGCACAACTCCGATCCAGGACGGTTGCCGCCGCGTATGGCTCGCTCCCGACGGAAGCAGAAGTCGCACC
The DNA here is from genome assembly GCA_965277145.1 of Acidobacteriaceae bacterium. Taxonomy (GTDB): domain Bacteria; phylum Acidobacteriota; class Terriglobia; order Terriglobales; family Acidobacteriaceae; genus Edaphobacter. The sequence goes on along the minus strand of OZ255717.1, from coordinate 2,312,109 downwards.
GCGGCAATCAGCAAAATCACGCCAAACACATACGTGATCCACTGAAACCGATGCAGCAGTTCCACACCCGCGAAGATGAACCCCGCGCGCATCAGCACCGCTAGCAGAATGCCCCAGAAGAGCACCCTCCGCTGGTTCAGCTTGGGAATATGAAAACTCTCGAAAAGCAGCAGGAACACAAAGAGATTGTCGATCGAGAGCGACTCTTCAATGGCATAACCCGCAAGGTATTCGGTGGCGCTCTGATGCGACATCGCAAGATAAATCGCAATCCCAAAGCCCAGCGCTCCAGCTACCCACAGCGCCGTCGCAATGTAGGATCGCGCCGTCGTCTGCTTGCGCAGCAGGAGATACTCCGCAAGCAGCAGCACCCCCAGAAGGACGTGAAATCCTATCCAGAAACTCGCGGGGGCAGAACCAGACATCCCTCTTGGATGCGTTGATCCTGACATCACAGCCGCGAAGATCCTGACATCATAGCCCCGGTGTAACAGGCCCCAATCAGCCCCTCTGGTTAATCAGCCGGATCATCTCCAAAAACAGATCTCCCGCGATCCCGAGCGAGCGCGGGCTCACCTTGTCCAGCGTGTCCATCTCCGTATGGTGAAATCCGCCCTCCGGATGCTCGCGCGTCGGCGGCCCATAATCCAGGTCAATAATGTCCAGCACCGGAACGCCACGCTGCTTGAAAGGAACGTGATCATCCTCCACCGCGGTCGTGTTCTTGAACACAGAGTCGCTGTGCCCGGTGTGCTTCGCCGCAACCACGAGCATGTCCTCAAGCCACGGCGTCGAGTTCTGGTCGCGATCAATATTCAAATCCTTGTCGCCGACCATGTCCGCCACAACAAACGCCTTGATCCTCGAGATCGTGCCGTCCGTCGACCACTTCGCCGCCAAATGCCGCGTCCCGTAAAGCGAGTCCGAACCCGTCCACGACCGGATCGCCTCCTCGCCGTCATCAAAGACCAGCCACACCGAATACCCCTCCGGAGGATGCGCCCGAAGATAGCTCCCAATCTGGATCAGCAGAGCCGTCGTCGCCGCCCCATCATTCGCCCCGACAAAATTCAACTCACGCAACGGATAGTTCGTCTCATAATGCGTCGCCAGCACGATCACACCGTCACGCTTCCCGGGGTATCGCACAATCAGGTTGTGCATCGAAAGCAGTCCAGCGGGCGTCGAGGCCGAGAAACTATCTACCTCAAAATTCCCCTTCGCCGCCTCCGCCTTGAAATGATCCGCGATAAACGCCTCCGCCCTGGCGTGCCCCTCCGATCCAATCCATCGCTTCGGCGCCACGGCGAGATACTGCTCCGTCAGCGTGTACGCCGCCTGTCCGTTGAAGTGCGCAGCCCCAGCGGCCTCAGCCCGGAGATGAACAGGCCAGAGCGCCAGGACCAGAACAAAAAACAGCAGCGCCGCCTTTGCACCCTCGCGTTGGTGGTCGCTCATACGGCTCTCGTCCCTCGCTTCGCCCGCGCCGTCGGATGCACCAAAAAGGCGATCCCCACACCAACGAGGTACAAAACCAGCATCGGGCTCGCAAACAGGCACATCCCCACCGGGTCCGGAGTAGGACAAATAATCGCGGCAATCAGAAAGATCGCAAGAATGGCGTACCGAATATGCCGAAGCAGAAACCTGCCGTCCACAATGCCGAACAGCGCCAAGAAGAAGATAAGAATCGGCATCTCAAACGTCACGCCGAGACCCAGAATGACGGCCATGAAAAATCCCGTGTAATCGTCGATCGTAAGAATCGGATGAAATTTCTTGCCAAAGCCGAGCACAAGGATCTTGATCGCGCCTTCAATCACATACCTGTACCCAAACCACGCTCCAGCCAAAAACAGCCCGATCGTCGCAAACATAAACGGCCAGACGTAATTCCTCTCGTGCTTATACAGCCCCGGCGAGATAAACAGCCATATCTGATACAGAATAAAAGGCGACGCCAGGATCGCGCCGCCAACCAGCGCCGTCTTCAGATACAGATTCAGACCATCCGTCGGATGAGTGAAGTTCAGCGGAATCCCCAGCCGGTCCAGCGGCGCCTGAACAATCCCGTAAAGACGCTCCCGGAAGGCCCACGCCACCGCAAAGCCTGCCAACAGATATCCAAGCGCATGGAGAATCCGCGTCCGCAGTTCCCCCAGGTGCTCCATCAAACTCATCCCCGGCAGCTCGGCCCGATCCGCCACCGCGGCACGCACGTTGTCGATCACATCAGGCATGGTGGGCCGCCTTGTCGGCAAGCAACGAATCAGAGGCGCCGCCCGAAATCGACCTGACGCCGTTCCCGTGCACCGTCAGGTCCAGATCCTCGCGAACCCCAGAATCCGCCGCCTGCGGAAAGGCTTCAAACACCGAAGCCACACTCGCATCTCCATTGCCAGACGAGGAAGAAGAAGCCACACTCCCGACCCCAACAACCGAGTCCCCAGAACGCGCCAGCGGAAGCCCCGTCGCCGGCGGCATCAGATGCAGATCGCCCGAACTCGCGATCGGTACAGCCGCGATCGGTACCGTCTGAAGCTCGGCTCCCGGCTCACCGTACGTCCGGCGCGCCGGCGGCATGTGCGGATGCTCTTCCCCCACATCGTCAGACGAAACACCGACCGCCTCAAAACCACCAGACGACACAGCAGACCCAGCAACAGCAGCCCCCGAAACCGGAGCAGCCGACTCAATCGCCGCGATCTTCTTCGTCTTCTCCGCCTGATCCGCGACCCGCAGCTCCTCTTCCATCTGCGACCGAAACTCATTCGAAGCCCGACGAAACTCGCCCATCAGCTTCCCCAGCTGGCGCGCAAGCTCCGGAAGCCGCTTGGGACCGAACAAGATCAGGGCGAGAATAAAGATAAAGGCGCTGTCCTGAAAGCTCGGCATAAACTCTATGATACGGCTTCGTCCTCAAGTCGAACAGACAAACAGTCCATCAAGTCAGCCGCCCAAAGCAGCCCGCACCCGAAACGTGAAAACCCTCCCTGCAGACATGAGAACGACCCAATCCAAGTGGTCCAACGCACTCCTCCTCACCGCCGCACTCTCTCTCGGTCCTCTAGGGTGCGCTAACTTCTTCACCACCCCGACCAGCGGTTCACCCACCACCGGCTCCGGCATCGGCGCGGGCTCCGGCGGAAACTTCCTCTACACCGCAAACGCCGCCACCGGCACCATCAGCGGCTTTGCCGTCGGTGCAGGAGCCCTCACCGCCGTCCCCAACACCCCCCTTACCCTCGGTTACACACCGCAGTCCCTGGCGCTCTCCCCCGCCAACAGCTTCCTTTACGTCGCGGGCGCCAGCGGCCTCCTTGGCACACTCAACGCCTACCCCGTCGCCTCCAACGGATCGCTGAGCGTTCCAACCTCCGGCGCCAACGTCGCCAATCTCAACGTCTTCAACCTCGCCGTCTCACCTGACGGCAACTGGCTCGTCGGCATCGACGGTCAGACCGCCGCCCTCGACGTCTGGCAGATCAACCGGTCAACCGCCGCCCTCTCCGCCCTGCAGCAGTTCACCTTTACCGTCACCGCCACACCCCCCATCGCCCGCCAGGCCTTGCGTTTTTCGCCCGATGGAACCCTTATCTTCACGGCCCTCGGAACCGGCGGCGAGGTCGTCTTCACCTTCAATACGTCGAACGGCCACGCCTTCCAAAGCCAAGCCCTCTCCGTCGGCGCGCAAACCAGCGACAACGGCCTCGCCGTCGACAGCGCCGGCAGCACCCTCTACGTCGCCCGCAGCGGATCGGGCGGCGGCCTCGCAGCGTACGCCATCGGCGCCGCAGGCAAACTGACCGCCCTCGCCGGATCCCCATTCCCGTCCGGCAACGGCGCCTACACCGTCACCCTCGACAGCACCGGCAGATACGCCTACGTCGCCAACCGAACCGACGGAACCATCTCCGGGTACGCCATCGGAGTCGGCACCCTGACCGCTCTCCCCGGGTCGCCCTACGCCGGCGGATCGACAGTAAGCTCGCTCATCTTCGATCGAACCGGGAAGTACCTCTTCGCGGGAGCCCTCGGCGGCTCGCCCGATCTCACCATGTACGGCTTCGACGCCATAACCGGCGGAAAACTCGACAACCTCGCCCATGCCCAGGCCGGAACCGACCCCGCGGGCACCGTCCAACTCGCAACCACCTACTAGCCTTGTCCTAGCTTCTCTAGCTGTCATTCCCGAAGGGAATCCGCTTCTGCCCTCGCCCCCCCAACACCCCAAAGCAGGAGAGCGCCGCACACCAGCGTAAAATAAACCCATGGGGTTAGAAGTCGCGTCAGGGAGTACGCCGGATCGATGCAGACGTACACTCACCCCCCATCCTTCAATGTTTATCAAAACGCCCCGAAGCACCCCGGCCCTCCTCTCCCTACTCCTCGGCCTCGCCCTCAGCATCTCCGGTTGCTCCCGCCTCAAGCCGGCACTCACCAACCAGTACGTCTACGTCACCGCCAAGCAGACCTTTCTTCGCGATCGCGTCGCAGCCGTCTCCAATCGGACAGGATCGGTCGAAAACGGAGACAAACTGCAAGTCCTCGAGCGCGGTCGCCGCTTCGTTCGTGTCGCCACTCCTAAAGGCGAGCAGGGCTGGATCGATGAGAAAACCGTCGTTCCCCAGGACGTCTACGACAGCTTCGAAAGCCTGAAGCAACAGCACGCAAGCGACGCTCCCATCGCCTCGGCCGTCGTCCGCGACGAGGTCTACCTCCACGTCAGCCCAGGGCGCGATACCGAAAAGCTCTTCCGCCTCGGCGAGGGAGACAAGCTCAAGCTCCTCAAGCGCGCAACCCTCGTCAAAGCTCTGCCTCCAGGCCAGCGCCCTCTCAGACCAGTCGTCAAGACCGCTTCCTTACCGGCGCCCAATCCGAAATCGGTCTCTCTGAAACCCAACAAGAAGACAGAATCCGGCCAGCCGAAGGCACAATCCGTGCAGCCAACCGCGGCTCCGCAGGCCGGCCCAGCCGATCCGCCCGCGGCTCCCATCATGGAAGATTGGTGGCTCGTCCGCGACGCGCAGGGCAGAACCGGCTGGATGCTCAGCCGCATGATGGACGTCGATGCGCCGGACTCCCTCACCCGCTACGCCGAAGGCCAAAGATTCGTCGGCGCCTACATCATCAACAAGATCAACGATCCCGAAGCTCCCATGGACGATAAGGATGTTCCCGAATACGTCACGGTGCTCAGCCCGTACAAGGCCGGCCTCCCCTACGACTTCGATCAGGTCCGCGTCTTCATCTGGAACCGGACAAAACATCGATACGAAACCGGCTTCCGTCAGAAAAACATCGAGGGCTACCTCCCCGTCGTCGTCAAAACCGCGCCCGACCCGTACGGAAAAGGTCCCGCCGCCACCGCGCCGGCACCGACCTTTCTCGTCCATGTGCTTCCCGCCGATTCACCGGCCGTAACGCCCGATCCCGTGACCGGCGCCGTCATCCCACCCCGAACCATCGAAAAAACCTACCGCCTCGAAGGCAACCAGGTGCGCCGTCTCCTTCCTCCCAACGCCGCCCCGCCCGATGAAGCGCATCCCGAACCAGTCGACGAAACCAAGAAAAAAGGCAGAAAACACCACTAAACTAGAGCAACGGAGATATCGGCACAGAGGCCTTTGCTTTTCTTGTTGTCATTCCCGAAGGGAATCTGCTTCACGCTGTTGCCCTTGCCCTTCTTGGTTGTCATTCCCGAAGGGAATCTGCTGTTGTTTTTGCGGTTGTCTGTTCTTCACACACTAGACCGATAAAACAACCCAATCGCCCCCACAACCGCCTCCTGCTCATCCTCCCGCAGCTCGGGATACATCGGCAGAGCAAGCACCTCCGCCGCCGCTCGCTCACTCACCGGGAAGTCCCCCTGCTTGTAACCAAGGCTCAGCAGGCTCTTCTGCAAATGCAGCGGCAACGGATAGTAAACCTCACTCCCGATCCGACGTGCGCTCAGGTGCTCGCGCAAGTCGTCGCGTCGGTCCGCGCGGATCACATACTGATGAAACACATGCGCCGCGCGCCCGTCCCTGTACGGAAGCACAACCCTGCCGCTGCCACGGACAACCCCATCCGTCTCCTCCGCCAGGCCCGCATCGCGAAACATCCGATCGTACCGGTCCGCGATCTCTCGCCGGCTCCGATTCCACTCCGGTAAGTAGCGCAGCTTGATCGCGAGAACCGCCGCCTGCAGCGTATCCAGACGAGAGTTTCCGCCAACCTCGTCGTGAAAGTATCGCTTGCGCATCCCATGAGACCGCAGCATACGCACGCGCTCCTCGATCTCGGAGGACATCGTCGTCACCAATCCACCGTCCCCAAACGCACTCAAATTCTTCGTCGGATAAAACGAAAAGGCGGCCGCATCTCCAAGCGCCCCCGCCGAGACGCCGCGCCACGTCGCTCCAAAAGCCTGCGCCGCATCTTCGATCAGAACCACCCCATACTTCGCCTTCAGATCCGCGAATCCATCAAAATCCGCACATTGCCCATACAAATGGACCGGCATCACCGCACGGATCCACCGTCCCGCCGAGCCTCTCAGCAGATCCTCAACCCGCTCCGGCGACAGATTAAACGTCCGCGGGTCAATATCGGCCAGCAAGGGTTGAGCCCCCGTCCGCAAGATCGAGCTCACCGTCGCAAAAAAGCTGAACGGCGTCGTGATCACCGCGTCGCCAGACCCAATCCCCGCCCCCGCCAGAGCAAGCCACAGCGCGTCCGTGCCGCTCCCGCAACCGAGCCCGAACCGCGCCCCACACGCCAGGGCAGCCGCACCCTCAAATCGCTCAACCTCCGGCCCAAGCACGAACTGCTGCGCGTCACACACCGACGTGATCGCCGCCAACATCTCCTCGCGCAACGGAGCGAACTGCCGCCGAAGATCAAGCATCTGAACAGCCTGCAAGTCAGAATCCGCCACAGACTCCATGCTATATGGCTCGCCAGGGATGATTCCGACCTGCTTATCCGAGCCCAGGCCAGCGTCGGCCCCGGCTAAGTTGAAATTGCTTGCTGATCCTCGTATCGTGGGCTGAACAACCTTGCACGCAAACAGAAGAGAAGTGGAGCTATCCTCGCAGGCAGATCTTCTGCCTCTAGGTTGAGCCTACAAAAAGGAGATCGGCCTTATGGAAGCCAAGCCGGCGCAGAACATCCAGGACACCTTTCTAAATACCGTCCGCAAAGACAAAAGCCCCATCACGATCTACCTCGTGAGCGGCGTCAAACTCACGGGCAAAATCCGTTCCTTCGATAAATACTCCGTGTTGCTCGAAAACAACAGCCAGGAGCAGCTAATCTTCAAGCATGCCATCTCCACCGTCGTCAGCGGACGCGCTGCCGCCCACGGTGAAGTTCGACCGGATGGCAAATCCGAGGTTCGACCGGAGCTTCGGCCCGACGGCCGCCTCGACGGCAGAACCGATGTTCGTCCCGTCGCCATCGTCGCCGCTCCAGGCAACGAGTTCGGCCACTAACACCCGCACTCGCAGGCAGCAGCAAGCTCTCCCCTCCCATAGCTCCGGCCGGGGCCGCAAACGCACCTGCCCCGCGAAAAATAACGCGCCGAGCCCGCAATCCCCGTGCGCGTCCAAACGCCCATCCCGTTTGACACTGTCCCGACCGCTTTGCTAGAACTTAGGGATACCTCATTACGCGGCAGGTAGATCGCTCGCCTCGCCTGCAGGTTCGTGATCCGTAACGAACTGAGGTTCCTAAAGCGGCGAGGGCCGCATCCCGAATCAATGGACCTTATTCTCCACCAACTCGGTGAACTTGTGCTCGGCTCCGTGCCGACCATCCTCCTGTTCATCCTCCTCATCATCGCCTACAGCCTCCTCGTCGAGCGCCCCCTCGACCGCATCCTCGCCGAGCGCCGCGCCCGCACCACCGGCGCCATGGACCTGGCGCGAGCCGCCATCGCCGCCGCCGAGGCCAAAACCTCCCTCTTTGAAGACCGCCTCCGAGCCGCCCGCGGCGACATCTTCGCCGATCGAGAGGCGCGCCTCAAACGCTGGAACGAGGAACGCGACGCCGCCCTCCATCAGGTTCGGCAAAGGTCGGCCGATCGCATCAAAGAAGCCCGCGCAGGCATCGAAGGGAGCGCCGACGCCGCCCGCACACAAATCCAGGCCGTCAGCTCCGATCTCAGCGCCCAAATCCTCAACGCCGTCCTCCCCGCAGGCATCTCCTCCAGGGAGGCCGCCCAGTGAACACCCGCGCCCTGAACATCCATCCCAGCAGACGTCAAAAACTCGCCTGCCTCCTCCTTCTGTTCTGCGCCTCCCTTGCCACCTCAGACCTTCGCGGACAAACCTCATCTGCCCCCGCGCCCGCCGCCACTGAAGCCGGCCAGCAGAGCACGCCGGAGTCCCGATCTCCCGAAAAAGCCAAGGAAGTCCAAAGCGAAGACAGCGGCTACAAGCATTCGGCGGTCGTTCGCTCGCTCGGCGCCAAGCTGGGCTTAAGCCCGGATGCCGCGGCTACAACCTTTGAAGTGAGTAACTTCGTCATCCTGGCCGCTCTCATCCTCTGGTTTCTCGCCCGAACCCTTCCCAAATTCTTTCGCAATCGAAGCCACACCATCCAGAAGGATCTCGTCGACGCAAAGTCCGCCACCGCCGACGCCAACGCACGTCTGAAAGGCGTCGAAGACCGGCTCGGCAAGCTCGATGAACAGATCGCATCCATGCGCAGGCAGGCCGAGATCGACGCCGTCGTCGAGGAGCAACGGATCAAGGCCTCCGTCGAAGAAGAAAAGTCCAAGATCCTCGCCGCTGCCGAAAGCGAAATCGCCGCCGCCACCGCGCAGGCGCAGCGCCAGATCCAGAAGTTTGCCGCCGATCTGGTCATCGATCAGGCCGCCAAAAAGCTCGTAGTCACCGCGGAGACAGATCGCCTCCTCGTGCAGAGCTTTGCCCGGCGACTCGCCGGCGATGAGTCCAAAGGAGGCCAGAACTAGCCATGGCCGAGTTCACTCATCGCTACGCCAGGGCGTTCGCGGCAGTCGCTTCCGATCAAAATTTGGACGTACCCGCCGCGCAAAATCAGCTGCGCGACTTCGCCCAAACCGTCAAAGGGAGCCGCCAGCTCCGCGAAGTGCTCTCCGATCCCTCCATCCCACGTGAGCAAAAACTCAATGTGCTCGATGCGATCGGCAGCCGCCTCGAGATCTCCAAAACGGTCCGCAACTTCCTGGCCGTCATCATCGATCACGGCCGCATCAACGACCTCGACGAAATCCTGACGGAGTACGCTGCCCTGGCCGATGAAACGTCCGGCGTCGCCGAGGCCGAGATCACCAGCGCGCATCCACTCGATCCACAGGAACGCGCCACCCTCGAGACAGAAGCCGTCCGTCTCGCCGGCGGTCGGGTCCGCACACGCTACATGGAGGACCCCTCGCTGCTAGGCGGTGCCATCCTGAAAATCGGCTCCACCGTCTACGATGGCAGTCTCCGGGCGCAGCTGGCCGCGCTCAAAGAGCATATGATCGCGGCGACCCTGGCCTGAAGTCACACCCCCGGTCCACCGCCGCATCAAGCGCTCGGCAGCGACAAGCGCATCAGCACAAAAGTATTTGAAAGGTAACAGAGAATTCGATGGCACAGATAAAGGCGGATGAAATCACAGAGCTGCTTCGCCAGCAGATTACAAACTTCGAGCAGCGCGTCCAGGTCGACGAGGTCGGCACCGTCATCTCGCTCGGCGACGGCATCGCCCGCGTCCACGGCCTCGACAAGGTCATGGCCGGCGAACTCATCGAGTTCCCGCATGGCGTCGCCGGTCTCGCCATGAATCTCGATGAGGACCAGGTCGGCGCGGTTCTGCTCGGAGACTATACCGAGGTTCGCGAAGGCGATCAGGTCAAGCGAACCGGCAAAATCATGTCCGTTCCCGTCGGCGACGCCATGATCGGCCGCGTCGTCAACGCGCTCGGCCAGCCCATCGACGACAAAGGCCCCATCCTCACCACCGAAAGCCTGCCCGTCGAACGCCTCGCCCCCGGCGTCATCGACCGCCAAAGCGTCCGTGAACCCATGGCCACCGGCATCAAGGCCATCGATACCATGATCCCCATCGGCCGCGGCCAGCGCGAGCTCATCATCGGCGATCGGCAGACCGGCAAAACCGCCATCCTCCTCGATACCATCATCAACTCGGCAAAAAACAACCTCATCTGCATCTACTGCGCCATCGGCCAGAAGCGGTCGTCCGTCGCCCAGGTCGTCCAGACCCTCGAGTCCTTCGGCGCCATGAGCTACACCATCGTCGTCGCCGCCACCGCGTCCGAGCCCGCGCCCATGCAGTACCTCGCGCCCTTCGCCGCCACCGCCATCGGCGAGTTCTTCCGCGACAGCGGCCGCCACGCTCTCGTCATCTACGACGATCTCTCCAAACACGCCGCCTCCTACCGCGAAATCTCCCTCCTCCTCCGCAGACCCCCCGGCCGCGAAGCCTATCCAGGAGACGTCTTCTACCTCCACTCCCGCCTCCTCGAGCGCTCGGCAAAACTCTCCGACAAACTCGGCGGCGGCTCCCTCACCGCGCTCCCTGTCATCGAAACCCAGGCAGGTGACGTCTCCGCCTACATCCCCACCAACGTCATCTCCATCACAGACGGCCAGATCTTCCTCGAAACCGACCTCTTCAACTCGGGCGTCCGACCCGCCGTCAACGTCGGTCTGTCCGTCTCGCGCGTAGGCTTTGCCGCCGCCATCAAAGCCACCAAACAGGTCGGCTCCACGCTCAAACTCGACCTCGCGCAGTACCGCGAACTCGCCGCCTTCTCGCAGTTCGGCTCCGATCTCGACAAGGTCACGCAGCAGCAGCTCAACCGCGGTCAGCGCCTCGTCGAGCTGCTCAAACAACCCCAGTTCCAGCCGCTCCCGGTCGAAAAACAGGTGGCCATCCTCTTCGCCGGAACCAACGGTCTGCTCGACGACGTCGAAGTCAGCGATCTCCGCGCCTTCGAAGACGGCTTCTACCCCTACCTCGAAGCCCAGACCTCCGTCCTCAAAGACATCGCCACCAAGAAGTCGCTCGACGATCCCCTCAAGAAAAGCCTCACCGACGCCATCAAAGCCTACAAGGCAGACTTCCTCGCCGGCCACAAACGGTCCGACGACGGCGGCGGCGCCGATCCAAAATCCGGTTCCGCCGCGGCCCCCGACCGCCAGACCTCCAACGCCGCACAGCCCGTAACCGCCTAACCGCTCGGACCTCATGGCCAACGTACTCGATCTCCGGCGCCGCATCCGCAGTGTCAAAAATACGCGGCAGATCACCAAGGCCATGCAGATGGTCTCGGCCGCCAAACTGCGCCGAGCCCAGGAAGCCGCCGTCCAAGCCCGCCCCTACGCCCAAATGTTGGCCAACGTCCTCGAGTCCCTCGTGCGCCGAACCGATCTCTACGACGAAACCACCGGCGACATCCTCCACCCACTCCTCGTCCAACGCGAAGAAAAAAACGTCCTCGTCATCGTCGTCGCCGGAGACAAGGGCTTCGCCGGAGCCTTCAACTCCAACATCATCAAGGCCGCGCAAACTTTTATCGACAGCAGCCGAACCGCAGGCAAAAACGTCGACATCGAGCCCATCGGTCGCAAAAGCCGCGACCTCTACCGAAAGCGCTACCCCGAGGCCAACTACCAGCGCACCGAACAGCACTACGACAACGACCTCTCAACCCACTACGAAACCATCCGCCACCGCGCGGCGCCGATCGAGATCGTCGGCGACGACCACACCGGCCTCCTCACCAAACTCAACTTCGCCGAAGTCACGGAGGTAGGCGACTCCGTCGTCGCCCGCTACGAACAGGCAGAGATCGACGCCGTCTACCTCGTCTACAACGAGTTCAAATCCGTCATGGCGCAACGCGTGGTCGTCGAGAAATTACTGCCCATCAAAAAACTCGGCGCCCGCGAGGTCACCAGCTCCGAAGAGATGACCGAAGACCAGAGAGACGCCGCCGTTCGCGCCGCCGAGGCCGCCGGCGTCCAGGTTCACGCGGACGAGGCCGAAACCGCCGAGATCGACGCGGAAGCCAAAAAGTTCGGCACCTCCGAGGTCGACTACATCTTCGATCAGCCACCCGAGCAGATCTTTCGTCACCTGCTCCCACGCTACGTCGCCACGGAAATCTTCCACACCCTGCTCGAAAGCGCAGCCGCCGAACACGCCGCCCGCATGACCGCCATGGAGGCCGCCACCTCCAACGCCGGCGACATGATCGACGCCCTCTCCCTCACCATGAATCGCGTCCGCCAGGCCGCCATCACCAAGGAAATCATCGAAATCGTCAGCGGCGCCGCCGCGCTCTAAAGACACACAACCCCGAAAGAGACCATGGCAGAAAACATCGGAAAAGTTATCTCCATCAGCGGCCCGGCCGTTGACGTTCAGTTCGAAGAAGCAAAGATGCCCCCCATCTTCCAGGCGCTCCGCATCGTCAGCGAAGGCTTCAACGTCCCGCATCCGCTCGACGTCGTCGTCGAGGTCCAGCAGCACCTCGGCGAAGGCCGCGTCCGCTGCATCGCCATGGTCGCCACCGAGGGCATGGTCCGCGGTATGAAGGCCATCGACACCGGCGCCGGCATCACCGTTCCCGTCGGTCGCGCGACGCTTGGTCGCGTGATGAACGTGCTCGGACAGCCCGTCGACCAACTCGGGCCCATTGACGCCAAAGTCCATCTCCCCATCCATCGCCAGGCCCCCGCCTTCGACGAACAATCCACCTCCGAGGAAATGTTCGAAACCGGCATCAAGGTCGTCGACCTCATCCTCCCCTTCCTGAAAGGCGGCAAAATCGGCCTCTTCGGCGGCGCCGGCGTCGGAAAAACCGTCGTCATCCAGGAGCTCATCAACAACGTCGCCTCCAAACACGGCGGCTTCTCCGTCTTCGCCGGCGTCGGCGAACGCACACGCGAGGGCAACGACCTCTGGGTCGAGTTCCAGGAATCCGGCGTCATCGACCTCAAAGACCTCCCCAAAAGCAAGGCCACCCTCATCTACGGACAGATGACCGAGCCGCCAGGTGCCCGCCTCCGCGTCGCCCTCACCGGCCTCACCGTCGCCGAATACTTCCGCGACGAAGAAGGCGCCGACACCCTGCTCTTCATCGACAACATCTTCCGCTTCACCCAGGCCGGCTCCGAGGTCTCCACCCTCCTCGGCCGCATGCCCTCCGCCGTCGGCTACCAGCCCAACCTCGCCACCGAAATGGGCGAACTGCAGGAGCGCATCACCTCCACCAAAAAAGGCTCCGTCACCTCCGTCCAGGCCGTCTACGTCCCCGCCGACGACTTCACCGACCCCGCCCCCGCCACCACCTTCGCCCACCTCGACGCCACCATGCTGCTCTCCCGTCCACTCTCCGAGCTCGGCATCTACCCCGCCGTCGATCCGCTCACCTCCACCTCCCGTATCCTCTCCGCCAGAATCGTCGGCCAGGAGCACTACGACGTCGCCCAGGGCGTCAAAAAAATCCTCCAGCGCTACAAAGATCTCCAGGACATCATCGCCATCCTCGGCATCGACGAACTCTCCGAAGAAGACAAAACCACCGTCGCCCGCGCCCGCAAAGTCCAGCGCTTCCTCTCCCAGCCCTTCCACGTCGCCGAAATCTTCACCGGCATCCCCGGCGCCTACGTCAAGGTCCAGGACACCGTCCGATCCTTCAAGGAAATCATTGACGGCAAGCACGACGACATCCCCGAACAAGCCTTCTACCTCAAAGGCGGTATCGAAGACGTCATGGCAGCCGCCGAAAAGATGAAACAAACCGCCTAGAGTCCCGCATTGTTAAGGGCACGGCTTCAGCCGTGCCGTAACCGCAACTGATAGAACGCGGCTTTAGCCGCTGAGGTACGCTTTCCCAGCGCAGCCACTCAATCAGAGTTCCATCCGGCCTCACAGCGACAGGAGATCCGCTCAAAAACCTCATGGCAGACAGCCCACAAACCGGTCAACTCGCCGTTCGCCTGGTCACCCCCAATCGCGTCCTCGTCGACACAACCGCCGATGCCGTCGATCTCCCCTCCGCCTCAGGCTACCTCGAAGCCCTCTACGGCCACGCCCCCCTGCTCGCCGAACTCGGCGCCGGCGAGGTCCGCCTCCACGGCGGAAACTCCTCCGACCAAAAATTCTTCGTCGCCTGGGGATTCGTCGAAGTCCTCCCCGAGCGCGTCACCATCCTCGCCGAAGAAGCCCTCCCGCCCAACGAAATCGACCGCGCCGAAGCCGAACAGGAGCTCCACGCCGGCCAGGAACTCTGGCAAAAAGCAGGCGACGACGGCCACGCCTACAAGAGAGCCAACGCCCTCACCCGCAAAGCCGAAGAAAAAATAGCCGCCTCAGAAGACAAAACCACCTAAGCGAATCTGCAGTTGCCCTTTGCCTTCTAGTTGTCGTTCCCAGAGGGAATCTGCTTCTGCCCTGCCCTTGCTGTTGCCGTTGCCGTTGCCCTTTTGGTTGTCATTCCCGAAGGGAATCTGCTTCTCCCCTGCCCTTGCTGTTGCCATTGCCCCTCGCCCTTCTTGTTGTCATTCCCAGAGGGAATCTGCTGTTGCCCTTCTAGTTGTCATTCCCGAAGGGAATCTGCTGTTGCCCTTCTTGTTGTCATTCCCGAAGGGAATCTGCTGTTGCCCTTCTTGGGTTGTCATTCCCAGAGGGAATCTGCGTTTGTCCTCGCCGTTGCTTGTTCTTCCCACCATCCCCGAATCCACCCCAACAAACCTCTGATCAACTCCCGCCTCGTTAAGGGCACGGCTTCAGCCATCCCATAACCGCAGCCCCATAGAACGCGGCTTTAGCCGCTGAGGTACGCTTTCGGCCAGAACCGTCCCGCAATAGCTGGAGCTCCCGGTCCTCCAGGCGGCAAACCCGACCCATAACCACCTGGCGCAACAACTCCCGCAATCTTCTAGAATAGAAACAGGTAGCAGAGATACGGCGGCCCGCGTCACTTCACAGAACACCTAACCCCAATAAACGAGGTATTTTAGAGCTAACAAGCCCGCAAAAATGGGATTTTTCGCACCCAGCCTCCCCAAGATCCAGACCTAAGTCCCCTGAATCCGATATTTTACGCAAAATCGAAGGGGTATGGGAGGTACCCCCAACTCACCGGGGGAAGGGAAGTGGTGAGCGCGCTGGGGCTCGAACCCAGGACCAACGCCTTAAAAGGGCGATGCTCTACCAACTGAGCTACACGCTCTCAACACTAGCCTTAAAGTTAGCACAAACACACCCACCCAGACCTCCGCTCAAACTCGCCCCCAACATCCATCCAGACCCACCCCAAGGGAGCACAACTCAATATCCCAGTGACACTTAAGTAGCATCCCAGGCCGTTGACTTGGCTCACCCCCAGACGTAGCCTCAGCCATAAGACACACCTCGGTCTAAACCGCAGTCATCCCGAGTAACTCGGGCGCGGCGCAGCCAGAGACCCAAGGCAGAGAGACACTCGGGCGGCAATGAGCACACAGAACTCGGATCCACACAGGTCGGTCCACGACGCCTACGAATCGTCCGTCGCCGAGACCCCCGACGATGTCGCGGTCCTCTACACCTGGGCCAACCTCAACGGAGCCAAATACCGCGACTTCTCCGCCTCCCGCCGCGAATACCGCGCCCAACTCCGCCACCGCAACGCCGAGCAGGTCCGCGAGTTCGAGCTCCAGGCCCAGGCCGAGGCCGAAGCCGCCGCCCTCGCCGCCGATCAGGCCGCCGAGGCCGCCGCCGCACGCCATCGCGAAACCTCCACCCAGGGCCCCGACGCCAGCCAGTCCCGCGAACGCGCCCTCCGCGAGGCCGAACAAGCCGCCCGCGTCGCCGCCGCCGAACGCATCGAGGCCGCCCGCCGAGCCGAAGCCGCCGCCCTCGCCGAGGCCGCCGCCCGCCGCGAAGAACGCGAGATCGCCGAAGCCAACGCCTCCGCCCGCCGACAGCTCGAGCGCTACACCGAATCCCGCATCGCCGACCTCAACCATCGACAGCACCGTCCCGACGGCGCCGAGATCGAAGACCCCGACCTCCCCGGCCGGATCTCCGATCCCTACACACCCCACCCACCCCCGCCCCAACCTCACTCCGGCGCCCGCCCCATCCTCTCCACCCCCGACCGCTTCCGCGAACAGTCCGCCCTCCGCTCCGTCGTCAGCCCCCACCTTCGCCCACCCAAACCCCTCCCCATCCCATCCCCAGACCACTCCCGCACCGCCGCCCCCGACCCCCAAGCCACCGCCCCGCCACCGAGCCTCCCCGCCTCCATCCCCGCGCCCGTCGCCCCCTCCCGCCGCGGCTTCCGCCCCGACGAGGCCTCGGGCGTACGCGAGATCTACCGCCCCGATCCGCCCGCACCCGCCTCCCTCCCGCCCCGCCCCGCCACCGCCCCGCCCCGGGCGCCTCTAGCCAGCCGCCCCGCTCCCCACCGCCCAGAGATCCGCCCCGCCGAGCCCACCCCCGAAGCCCCCACCGAAACGCCCCGGCGCCGCCGCCAGGACGCCATCCGCCACGACTCCACCCCCGAAGCCCTCCTCGGCCGCCGCCGCGAGGACTCCGTCGCCTTCCGCCCCGCCCCACCCAGCCCAGCCACTCCCCCCAGCCCCAGCCCCGCCCCAACCTCCGGTCCCGCCTGGCTCTCCACCCCACACGACCCCAACCCCGACCCCAACCCCAACCCCCACCTCAACCCAGACCCAGACACCCCCCACCCCCCTCCCCCCGCCTCCGTAGCCGAAACCCTCCAACACTCCCGCGAGCGCGTCGCCTCACGCTGGTTCGCCCTCAAAGGCGTCTTCGAACACCCCGGCCCTGAGTCGCCCGAACCACCCCCACCCCGGCAAAAAGAAACCCGAACCCCCGTCGTCGCCGTCTTCTCGCTCGCCGGCGGCGTCGGCAAAACCTCGCTCGTCGCCACCCTCGGCCGATCCCTCAGCTCCCTCGGCGAAAAAGTCCTCCTCACCGACACCACCTCCCACGGCCTCCTTCCGTTCTACTTCGGCGCCAGCGAACTCCGCCACGGAACCGTCCGCACCTTCTCTCCACCCAGCGGAAGCACCGACGCCCCCATCTCTCTCGTCAGCTACGACGTCGACGGCTGCGACCACGCCGCCCGCGAAGCCCTCGCCGAAGACATCCACCGCAACAGCCGCGGCATCCATCGCGTTCTCCTCGATCTCAACGTCACCTCCGGT
This sequence comes from Acidobacteriaceae bacterium, assembly GCA_965277145.1. Taxonomy (GTDB): domain Bacteria; phylum Acidobacteriota; class Terriglobia; order Terriglobales; family Acidobacteriaceae; genus Edaphobacter. The sequence continues at coordinate 2,294,905 of OZ255717.1, read as the reverse complement.
TGGATCGCCCACGCGCTCGCCCGCTCCAGCCCCACCATCCTCGTCCCCGTCGCTCCGGACATGAACTCCGTCATCAGCCTCCAAACAGTAGAGCGCCTCTTCGGCGAAATCCTCGACGCCGACGGCCGACCCCTCAAGGTCTTCTATCTCCTCAATCAGTTCGACAGCTCCCTTCCCCTCCATCTCGACGTCCGCGAAGTCCTCCGCCGCCAGCTCGGCGAACATCTGCTCCCCTTTGTCATCCGCCGCGCCCCCGCGGTCAGCGAAGCCCTCGCCGAAGGCATGACCGTCGTCGACTACAGCCCCGAGTCCCCCGTCGCCGAAGACTACAGCACCGCCGCCAGCTGGCTCCGCCGCGTCGCCGCCCCCGCCGTCGCCGGCTTCCGCAACGTCCGCTGGAGCGAGCGATGATCCGCTACCTCTGGCAAGCGTTTGAAACCAGCGAAGCCGTCCCATTCAAAGTCCTGCGCTTCCTCATCCTCTTCGGCGGTCTCGCCTTCCTCCTCTTCGCCGGCATCCTCGAACTCACCTGGCCGCAGCAGATCATCCTCGGCCTCCTTCTCGTCTTCGTCGGCATCTGGATGGATCGCAGCTCGTCCTCCTACCTCCTCACGCTCACCCTCATGCTGGCGTCCATGTTCTCCACCTTCCGCTACGGCTACTGGAGACTCTCGACCACCATCCGGTTCTTCCTCGACCCCGGCGCCAAGTGGAACGTCGTCGACGCCTTCTTCATCTGGATGCTCGTCGGCGCCGAGGCCTACGCCTTCACCATCCTCTTTCTCGGCTACCTCCAGACCATCTGGCCTCTGCGCCGCACCCCCGTTCCCCTGCCCGATGACCCCGAAGACTGGCCCTCCGTCGACCTCCTCATCCCCACCTACAACGAGCCCCTCTCCGTCGTCCGCTACACCGCGCTCGCCGCCATGAACATCGATTGGCCCGCCGACAAGCTCAACGTCTACATCCTCGACGACGGCCGGCGCGAGGAGTTCCGCAACTTCGCCAAAGAGGCCGGCATCGGCTACATGACGCGCGACGACAACAAGCACGCCAAGGCCGGCAACATCAATCGCGCCCTCAAACGCCTCGATTCCCCCTACGTCTGCATCTTCGACTGCGATCACGTCCCCACACGATCGTTCCTGCAGGTCACCATCGGCTGGTTTCTGCGCGATAAAAAACTCGGCATGCTCCAAACGCCGCACCACTTCTACTCCCCCGATCCGTTTGAACGCAACCTCGACCAGTTCCGCAAGATCCCCAACGAAAACGAACTCTTCTACGGCGTCGTCCAGGACGGCAACGACTTCTGGAACGCCACCTTCTTCTGCGGATCCTGCGCCGTGCTCTCCCGCTCCGCGCTCGACGAGATCGGCGGCATCGCCGTCGAGACTGTCACCGAAGACGCCCACACCTCGCTTCGCATGCAGATCAACGGCTGGAACACGGCCTACATCAACATCCCGCAGGCCGCCGGCCTCGCCACCGAACGCCTCTCCGGACACGTCAAGCAGCGCATCCGCTGGGCGCGCGGCATGATCCAGATCCTCCGCGTCGACAACCCGCTCACCGCGCCGGGTCTCTCGGCCGCACAGCGCCTCTGTTACTTCAACGCCATGTCGCACTTCCTCTACGCCCTCCCCCGCCTCATCTTTCTCACCTCACCGCTCATCTATCTCGTCCTCGGCCAAACCAACATCCCCGGCTACTGGGCCGCCATCCTCGCCTACGCCTTCCCCCACCTCATCCTCTCCGCCATCACCAACTCGCGCATCCAGGGCCAGCACCGCCACTCCTTCTGGAACGAGGTCTACGAAACCGTCCTCGCCCCCTACATCCTTCTTCCCACCATGCTCGCCCTCATCAACCCCAAGCTGGGCAGCTTCGACGTCACCGCCAAGGGCGGCGTGGTCAACAAAGGGTTCTTCGACGGCCGCATCGCCCAGCCGTTCCTCTTCCTCCTCGGCCTCAACGGATTCGGCGCGCTCATGGCCGTGCCCCGCCTCTTCCTCATCCCCTTTCCTCTCCTCAGCAGCCTCTACGACGGCCAGCACTACGGCACCGTCCTCGTCAACCTGGTCTGGGTCTGCTTCAACATCATCATCCTCGGCGCCGCGATCGCCGTCGCCTGGGAAAGCCAGCAGCGCCGCCAAACCGTCCGCATCCCCATGGCCGTTCCCGCCAGCGCCCTCCTCCCCAACGGCACCCTCATCAACGGCCTCACCATCGATATGTCGAGCGGCGGCGCCATGATCACCATGGAGCGCGACTTCCCGGTCACCCCCGGCGACGTCATCCAACTCGTCTTCGGCGTGCTCGACGGCGACGCAGCCCTCCCCGCCACCGTCATCGGCCTCCAGGACAACGTCCTTCGCGCACAATTCGACGCACTCACCCTCCAGGAAGAAGAAGCCCTCACCATGGTGCTCTACTCCCGCGCCGACACCTGGCTCGGCTGGGGAGAAGCGCGCGAGCCGGACCGCCCCCTCCTCAGCCTCCTCCGCATCTTCAAGCTCTCCATGCGAGGCCTGAACATGACCGGCCGACGTCTCTTCCAGTCCACTTCAAAGTCCCCCGCCCGCCTCACCCGCACCAGTCCAAAAGGCCGCCTCGTCACAGGCGTCGTCCCCATCCTCCTGCTCGCCGTCTTCGGCAGCACCTCGGCCAAATCGAGCCGCCGTCCGCAAGTCGCTTCCCCAGCCCAACCCGCGCTCCAATCCCAACAGCCCCAACCTGCGCCCCAATCCTACCCCCCACCCACAGCGGACGCCCCCGTCCTCCCCCCCGACTCCCTCACTCCGCCCTCCCGCGCACAAACCAGCATCCCGACCCGCATCCAGACCCGCGCCCGCCGGACCTCCGCTCCCGTCCGCGCCGTCAGTCCGCAACCCCAAACCAGCCTCCCCGGAACCTTCAACACCACTTTCTCGCTCGCCGACTTCGGCCCCACCGACGACATCGTCCTCCACGGCGTCGACGCCTTCCACTCCATCTACTTCTCCGTCCCACAGACCGAAGTCGTCAAATCCGCCGCCATGAAGCTCCGCTACCACTTCTCGCCGGGGCTCCTTCCCTCTGTCAGCCACCTCAAGGTCAGCCTCAACGGAACCCTGGTCACAACCCTTCCCGTCACCTCGGCGCCCTCACCCAACCTCCGCTCGGAATCTGCAGCCGACCACACCCAACAAGCCCCCGACACCGGCTCCGTCGTCGTCACCCGCAACCAAAGCGGTACCCTGCTCGAGGCCAACTTCGCTCTCCCTGCCGACATGCTCGTCCACAACAACGAACTCACCTTTGAGTTCGTCGGCCACTACACTTCGCAACAATGCGAAGACCCCACCAGCTCCACCCTCTGGGCTCACGTCGACAGCACCTCCACCATCAGTCTCGCCGGCTCGCTCCTTCCGCTCCAGAACGACCTCAAACTCCTCCCCCTGCCGTTCTACGACGCCGCCGTCAACCTCCATCCCGTCGTCCCCATCGTCTTCCTCACCCAGCCCTCGCCCAAGGCGCTCCAGGCCGCCGGCATCGTCGCGTCCTGGTTCGGCCTGCTCCCCAACGATCTCCGCCCCTTCCGCTTCCCAGTCACCTTCGGCACCATCCCCCCTGGCAACGCCATCGTCCTCAGCGAAAACTCCGCCGAACTCCCCAACTCGTTCAACTTGGGGGGAAACTCGGGCGCGAGCATCGCCATGCGCTCCAATCCCAACGACCCCTACGCGAAGATCCTCGTCCTCTCCGGCGACAACCCCGACGATCTCGTCACCGCCGCCATGGCTCTCACCCTCCAGCGCGACCTCTTTCAAGGCGACCAGGTCCGCATCCCCAGCCTCAAACCACCCCGCCCCCGCGAACCCGACGACGCCCCCCGCTGGCTGTCCACCGACAAGATCACCCGCCTCGGCGACATCGCCCAGACCGGCGACCTCCAGACCGACGGCTCCAGCCCCATCCGCGTCTACATGCGCCTCCCCCCAGACCTCTACTACGGCGCCACCCAGAACCTCAGCTTCCACATGAGCTACCGCTACAACGGCATCCCGCTCTCGACCGACAGCTCCGTCCAGGTCTACATGAACGACGGCTACGTCAGCTCCACGCCGCTCCCGCACACCGACAAAGCCTCCGCCCAGCTCGAAACCGTCGTCCCCATTCCCGTCGTCAACATGCGCCCCTTCTCGAACTCCATGATGATGCGCTTCATCTTCATGCTCACCAAAAAGGGCCACTGCCAGGACACCCCCGCCTGGAGCATGCAAGGAACCATCCTCAAAGACTCCTTCCTCGACCTCCGCAACATCCCGCACTGGGCCGTCCTCCCCAACCTCGAACTCTTCTCAAACGCCGGCTACCCCTTCACCCGCAGGGCCGACCTCGCCGACACCGGCGTCGTCCTCCCCGACACCCCCACCGCCGATGAGATCGAGATGTACCTCACCCTGATGGGCCACTTCGGCGCCCAGACCGGCTACCCCGTCCTCAACGTCACCCCCACCAACGCCGACGGCATGCGCTCGGACGGCAGCAAAGACTACATCGTCCTCGGCACCGTGGACGACCAACCCGCCCTCAGCCGCCTCGCCCAGGCGCTCCCCGTCGTCGTCGACGGCTCCGGCCTCCACATCCAGGACACCCAGGGCTTCTTCGCCTCGCTCCAGCACGCCTGGTGGCGCGTCCGCTCCTCCGATCACATCCAGTCCGGACAGCTCGAAACCGCCGGCGGCCTCCCCGACGCACTCATCGAAGGCATCGAGTGGCCCAGCGGCGCCAAACGCTCCGTCGTCGTCATCGCCGTTCGCGATCACGCCACCATCCCCGCCTTTCTCACCGCCTTCCTCAAAGAGGCGCAAAGCTCCGACGTCTCACAATCGGTCTCCGTGCTCCACGGCGGCCGCTTCGTCTCCTATCGCATCGGCAACGACGTCTACCGCGTCGGCTCCCTCTCGCTCTGGCTCCACTTCAACCTCCTCTTCTCCCAGTTCCCTTGGCTGGTCGTGGTCGTCGTCCTCCTCTTCTGCTTCTTCATGGCAAGCATCCTCCGGTCCATGCTCCGCCGCAACGCCCGCGCTCGCCTGCAGGGAACGGCCTGAACCATGATCTCCGGCCCGCCCCTCCGCCCATCCCCCGGCCCCATCTCCGCCCTCCCCATCGCCATCCTCTTCGGAGCCATGCTCCTGCTCACACCCATCGCCTGTCGCGCCCAGCCCACCTCCGCCCACTCAACCTGGCCACTCTGGGAAGCCTACGCCCAGCACTCGATCGACAGCCAGGGACGCGTCATCGACCACTCCGCCGGCGACCGCACCACCAGCGAGGGGCAGGCCTACGCCCTCTTCTTCGCCCTCGTCGCCAACGACCGCGCCCGCTTCGACCGCATCCTCCGCTGGACCGAAACCAACCTCGCCGCCGGCGACCTCTCCCAATACCTCCCCGCCTGGAGCTGGGGCAAAGCCCCCGACGGCCAGTGGAAGACCCTCGACCCCAACCCCGCCTCCGACGCCGACCTCTGGATCAGCTACACCCTCCTCGAAGCCGGCCGCCTCTGGCACGACCCCCGCCTCGCCCACCTCGGTCTCGCGCTCGCCAACCAGGTCGCCCAGTCTGAAGTCGCCTCCGTCCCCGGCATCGGCACCACCCTGCTCCCGGGCCAGCGCGGATTCCACCCCGACCCCGGTCTCTGGCTGCTCAACCCCAGCTACCTCCCTCCGCCCGTTCTCCTCGGCCTCGCAACCGCCGCACCCTCCGGCCCCTGGATGTCCGTCCTCCGCTCCCTCGGCCCCATGCTCCGCTCCGGCAACGGCTTTGCCATGGACTGGGTCTACGCCGGAGACACCGGCACCCGCCCCGCCCCCGCCCCTGGCAACACCTCTCCCGGCCAAACCGCCCTCGGCAGCTACGACGCCATCCGCGTCTACCTCTGGATCGGCCTCTCCGACCCCAAAACCCCCGGCCTCCACGCCCTCCTCGCCGGCACCTCCGGCATGAGCGCCTACCTCCGCTCCGGCGCATCTCCGCCCGAATCCGTCGACGACCAGGGCCAGGTCAAAAATCCCGTCGCCCCCATCGGCTTCACCGCCGCCGTCATCCCCTACCTCCACGCCCTCGGCCTCGGTGCGCCCGCACGCTCCCTCGAGATCCGCCTCAACGCCGCCAAAGACCCCACCTCCGGCCTCTTCGGCACACGCGCCGTCTACTACGACCAAAACCTCGCCCTCTTCTCCACCGGCTTCACCGAAGGCCGCTTCCGCTTCGACAGCTCCGGCAAACTCCTCCTGAAAGGTCACGACAACGTCCTGAAAGGTCACTAGAACGCCATCGAGGCCGTGCAACTTCCGTGCTAAACCACAAGATAATAGGGTACAAATAGGGGCAAAAGCGGTAACCTTCCCGAGAAGAATAAGGTTACGACAGCCGATTCCCCAAAGCCCGCGCTCCGTCGCGCCTCCATGAGATTCCTCCCCCCATTCCGATCCCCGGCCAAATCGGAGGCCCAAACCCCGGCCCGGCCCTATGCCCAATCCCACCCTCCAGAACTCCGGCCGGCAAACCGCCACCGCACCGGTCTGTTCGCCGCCGCCGTCTTCACCCTCGCCCTCCCGTTCTCCTCCCCCCTCCTCCCCGTCATTCACGCCCAAACCGCCCAAACCTCCGGCCGCCCCGCCCTCGAGGCGCTCATCGAAAAAGCCCGCGCGCTCGAAGCCCGTGGACGCACCGACATCGCCTCCCAAACCTGGCAGCAGGTCCTGCTCGCCGACCCCAACAACCCCGAAGCCCTCGCCGGCCTCGCCCGCGCCGCCAAACTCTCCGGCAACTACGCCGTCTCCAACTCCTTCCTCGAACGCCTCCGCGCCGTAAACCCCAAAGACCCCGCCATCCAGCGCATCGAAAACCTCTCGGCCCAGCAAGACCAGAACGCCGCCCTCCAGCAGGCCGGCAAATACGCCCAGGCCGGACAGTACGCGCAAGCCATGGCCATCTATCGCAAGGCCTTCGGCAACAACCCTCCCCCCGGCGAACCCGCCCTGGCCTTCTACGAGACCGAAGCCGCCACCGACACCGGCCGACCTCACGCCCTCGAAGAGCTCCGCGCCCTCGCCGCCCGGTACCCCGCCGACCCACGCTACTCCATCACCCTCGGCCGCATCCTCACCTACAACCCCAAAACCCGCGCCGAAGGCCGCCGCCTCCTCGACCGCCACCCCGACAGCCCGCAAGCCGTCGCCGCTCTCCGCCAGTCCCTCCTCTGGGATTCGGCCAACCCCGCCGCCACCCCCGACATCCGCGCCTACCTCGCCCGGCACGCCGACCCCGACCTCGCCGAAGCCCTCCGCAAGCTGCCCGCCACCCGCGCCCCCCTCCCCGGCGACAGCCCCGAAACCCTCAGCAGCCGCGCCCGCGGCGTCGAAACCGAACAGGCCTACCGCTCCCTCAACTCCAAAGACCTCTCCGCGGCAGAGCAGCGCTTTCAGTCCATCCTCACCGCCGACCCCGAAAACGCCCGCGCCCTCGCCGGCCTCGGCTACATCCGCATGCAACAATCCAACTTCGCCGCCGCCCTCAGCTTTCTCGACCAGGCCAAACAGAACGGCGCCCGCGACCCCGGCCTCGACACCGCCATCAACACCTCGCGCTTCTGGTTCACCATGGGCCAAGGCTCGGACGCCCTCGCCGGCAACGACCTCCCCTCCGCCGAACAGCACTTCCGGGCCGCGCTCAACCTCCGCCCCAACAGCCCCGAAGCCCTCGAAGGTCTCGGCGGAACCCTCCTCAAAGCCCAGCAGTTCGACCCCGCCGTCGCCATCTACGAGCGCTTCGCCCGAGCCAAACCCAATTCCCCCGCAGCCTGGCGAGGCCTCCTTCTCGCCCACGCCGGCGCCGGCAACGCCCAGCAGGCCCTCCTCACCGAACGCCGCATCCCCCCCTCCGTCCGCGCCCAGCTCATGCGCGACCCCGACTACCTCCGCACCCTCGCCTCCGCATACTCGGCCACCGGCCGCGACGCCGACGCCCAACGCACCCTGCGCTCCGCCCTCGATCTCCCCTTTCCCGCCGGAGCCAACGGCCTCAAGGTCGAAACCCAAATCCAGTACGCCGGCCTCCTTCAGCAAGCCAACCACCTCGACCAGGCCGCCGGTCTCTATCGCCAGGTCCTCGCCTCCGACCCCACCAACACCGGCGCCTGGGAAGGCCTCATCCGCGTCGAGCACGCCGGCCACCAGGACCCGCTCGCCGTCCAGACCCTCACCAGCATGCCGCCCTCCATGTACGAAAGCTCCATGCGCGACCCCGGCTTCCAGGCCACCGTCGCCGCCATCTACCAGGCCGTCAACCGCCTCGACACCGCCCAGGACATCCTCGAGCGCTCCGTCGCCGAGACCGCCGGCCAGAACCAGAAACCCTCGGTCGCCCTCGAACTCCAGCTCGCCGGCATCTACCTCGCCCGCAACAACAGCCAGCGCGCCTTCCCCATCTACCGCCAGATCCTCTCCGAAGACCCCAACCGTATCGACGCCTGGAAAGGCCTGCTCTCCACCCTCCACAGCTCCGGACGCGACGGCGAAGCCCTCTCGCAAGCCCAGCAGATCCCGCCCGCCGTCCGCCGCCAACTCGAAGACGACGTCGAATACCTCCAGACCATGGGCGCCGTCTACAACGGCCTCGGCCAACCGGCGCAGAGCATGGTCTTCCTCCACCGCGTCCAGCAACACTACGAGCTCCAGCACAGCGCGCCCCCCGCCGACATCGACATCCAGGACGCCTGGCTGCTCTTCAACAGCGGCAACGACATCGGCCTCTACCGGGAACTCATGCGCCTCGGCAGCCGCGCCGATCTCTCCGACGAGCAGCGGCGCACCGTCCAAACCATCTGGACCAACTGGGCCGTCCGCCGCTCCAACCAGGCCGCCGCCGCCGGCGACCTCAAGCGCTCGCTCGACATCCTCAACGCCGCCGCCAAAGCCTTCCCCGACAACCCCGGCGTCCTCCGCGCACTCGCCTCGGGATACGCCCGCGCCGGCATCCCCAAACAGGCCGTCCTCATCTTCAAGTCGCAGGACATGACCGCCGCCTCCTCCTCCGACTACAAATCCGCCATCGGCGCCGCGCTCGCCGCCAACGACCTGAAATCGGCCGAAACCTGGCTCCGCTATGGCCTCGACAGCTACCCGAAAGACGCCGCCATGCTCAACCTCGGCGCTCGCTTCGAGCAGGCACGCGGCAACCAGGGTCGCGCCGCCGACTACTTCCGCGCCTCCCTCGCCGCGCTCCCACCCACCGACCCCGGAGCCGAACTCGCCAGCGAACTCGGCCGCCCAGCCCCCGCCGTCCGCCTCCCCAGCGCCACCCAATCCCAGGATCTCGCCACCCTCCTCAGCACCGGCGGCGACGGTCGCCCCGATATCCAGCAGCCCACCGCCCAAAGCGCTCCCGAGCCCGCCCGCCCCTATCTTCCGACCTACGGCAATCTCAGCGGCGAGGCTCCCGTCCAGTTCAACCCCACCCCCACGTCCTCCACACGCGACGTCGTCCCCTCCTACATGGGCAACCCCGCCCCCGGCGGTCGCGCCACCTCCACCCAACCCGCCAACCGCCAGTCCACCCTCAAGGACTACGTCCCCCAACCCGCAACTACGCCCCCCTCCTACACTCCCGCTCCCCCGCGCTCCTCCAACACCCTCACCTACCCGTCCCCCCAAATCTCCGGCACCCCAAACGCGGGCGTCCAACCCAAATCGGCCAGCGAAATCTACGGCCCGTACGTGCCCTACATCCCTCGAACCGAAAACGCCGGCTTCGCCCCCTCGCCCGTCCCCGTCCAACTCGGCGACAACTCCCCCCGCACTGACCCCCAGGGCCGCGAGATCACCGACGTCCTCCCCACCGCGCGCTACGTCCCCAACGCGCCCAGCCGCCAAAGCTCCGCCGCAAACCGCTCGGGCGTCAGCCATCCTCCGCCCGACACCTACAGCACCACCAACACGCAATACAAGAGCAGCCCGTCCACCCCGTCCAACGGCAACACCTACGGCCAGCAATACCCGCAGCCCGACATCCAACCGACCCAGCCCGGCAGCACCTCCAGCCGACGCATCACACGCCATCGCTCCGCATCCAGTCTCCCCAGCACCACCTCGACCACATCCTCGACCCCATCCGCCGCCGCGCCTCCCCTCACCTACCCCGCCGTCGCCCCGCCCTTGAGCTCGGAAGCCTACCCACCCCTCCGCCCCGCCGCCAACTCCACCGACTCCACACCCCCCACCGACGCCGATCTCGCCGCTAAAAACGTCCCTCCACTCCGTGGCCCCTTCGACCGGAGCGCCGGCGTCGTCCCCGGCGTCCGTCTGTCCCAGCGCGAACAGACCGAGCTCGATCTCGCCTCGCTCGAAGCCTCCTACAGCGGCTGGATCGGCGGAGCCGGCAGCGCCCGCTACCGCAGCGGTACCTCCGGTTTCGATCGCCTCATCGACATCGAGGCCCCCATCGAAGCCTCCGCCGTCCTCGGCAAAAAGGTCCGCGTCACCGTCGTCCCCAGGCCGGTCTTCCTCTCCTCCGGCGTAGTCGACACCGCCGCCGCCCAAGCCGCCGCCCAGAACGCCCCCAACGCAACGCCGCCCGTGCTCGGCACTCTCCCCGCCAACGCCGTCGTCAGCCCCGCCCAACAGTTCAGCTCCGGCATCGGCGGCGAGCTCCAGCTCACCTCCGCTAACCTCGGCTTCGCCCTCGGCTACACCCCCTACGAGTTCCTCGTCTCCAACATCACCGGCCGTTTCCAGTGGCGCCCCGGCGGCAGCCACCTCCTTCTCTTCGGCGACCGCGACTCCGTCAAAGACACAGAACTCTCCTACGCCGGCCTGCGCGACCCCGGCTCCATCACCCCCGTCTTCTCCGGCAACATCTGGGGCGGAGTCATCTCCACCACAGGCGGCGCCCGCCTCGACTTCGGCACCGATCGCGCCGGCCTCTACCTCTCCGGCGACGGCGGCGCCCTCACCGGCTACCACGTCCTCCAAAACCAAAAGTACGAAGGCAGCCTCGGCGCCTACTTCCGCGTCAAACGCTGGCCCGGCTACGGCGCCCTCAACGTCGGAGGAAGCCTCTTCGGACAGCACTACACCGCCAACGAGCGCGGCCTCAGCTACGGCCAGGGCGGCTACTTCAGTCCCAATGTCTACTTCCTCGCCTCCGTTCCCGTCACCTTCAACGGCCTCTACAAAAAGGACCTCCACTACACCATCAACGCCAACATCGGCGTCCAGACCTTCCAGGAAGCCGCCGCCGTCTTCTACCCGCTCGACCTCGCCAGACAGTCATTCTCAAACCCAACCTACCCCCTCAACAGCAACACCGGCCTCAACTACGCACTCAACTCCGAAGCCTCCTACCGCATCGCCGACCACTGGTACGTCGGCGGCTTCGTCTCCGCAAACAACTCCAACAACTACAACACCGCGAGCGGCGGCTTCTTCCTCCGCTATCTCTTCAAACAACAGGTCACCACCGAGGACCACCCGACCGGCCTCTTCCCGGTCACTGGCTTCCGGCCACTTCGCGTCCCCTGACTTCCAACCTCAGCCTCAACTCCTCCCTGATCTCCTTATCGGCAGAAACTCAGTTTCCTTCTTGCAACTTTTGTGCCATTACCTTTGCCCGAACGGAGCCCAAAACCCAAGCGAAATCCCTTGCCCGCCCGCCCGCAGCCGCGTATAAACGGGAACACGCCACGGCGAGCTACAAAGATCCACCGCCTCCACAGCTCCTGAAGTCGCAAAAATCCCGGACGTACTTGAATTTATGGCTCTCTCGTCTGTTCTGCCGCGCATCTCCGCCCGCCTCCTGACCGTCCTCGTCGGTTCACTCCTGCTCGCCCCCGCCGCCGCCCACGCCGCCAAACCCGACACCGTCCCCGACTGGGTCCGCGCCGCCGCCGCCCAAACCCTACCGCCGTACCCCGACGAAACCAACGCCGCCGTCCTGCTCGAAGACACCACCTACACCGTCTCGCCCGATGGCCACGCCGTCGAGCACGGCCGACGCGTCGTCAAAATCCTCCGTCCCCAAGGCCGCGAAGAAGCCACCCCCGTCGTCCGCTTCGACAACGACACAAAGCTCCTCTCCTTCCACGTCTGGAGCATCGGCCCCGACGGCCACGAATACGCCGTCAAAGACAACGAAATCGGCGAATTCGGCTACCCCGGTCAAGGCAATCTCTTCGAAGACGAGCGTTTCAAGGTGGCCCGCGCCCCCGGTCGAGACCCCGGCGGCATCGTCGCCTTCGAGTACGAAAAACGCGCTCGCCCCTACCTCACCGAAACCACCTGGTTCTTTCAAAGCGATCTGCCCTGCCTCCGCCAAACCTTTACCCTCGAACTTCCCCCCGGCTTCAACTTCGAAACCGTCTGGGCGCACTCAGGCGGCGCCAAACCCGCCGACCTCGAACACGGCCGCTGGCGATGGGAGATGAAGGACACCCCCGCCATCAACCTCGCCCACATCCCGCTCCGCCCCTCCGAATTCGCCCTCGCCGGCCGCATGACCATCCACTACGCCGGCCCCGGCCTTCCCCTCAGCACCGAAGGCACATGGAAGGGCATCGGCCAGTGGTACGCCACGCTCTCCCGCGACCGCCTCAACCCAACCTCCGAGGTCGCCGCCAAGGCCCAGGCCCTCGCCGCCGGCAAACCCGACTTCTACGAAAAAACCGAAGCCATCGGCGAATTCGTCCAGAAACAGATCCGCTACTTCGTCATCGAGGTCGGCATCGGCGGCTACCAGCCGCACTTCGCCGCGGACATCTTCCGCAACCGCTACGGCGACTGCAAGGACAAAGCCACCCTGCTCTCCTCCATGCTCGCCGCCGTCGGCGTCCACTCCGCCCTCATGATGGTCGACCACCGCCGTGGCGTCGTCGACCCCGACGCGCCCTCCATCGTCGGCGACCACATGATCGCCGCCATCGAAATCCCCAAAGGCTACACCTCCCCCAAACTCCGCAGCGTCGTCACCCTCAAGGACGGCCGCCGCTATCTCATCTTCGACCCCACCTGGGACAAAACCCCCTTCGGCCAGCTCGAGCACGAGCTCCAGGGCGGCTACGGCATCCTTATGGAAGGCGACCGGAGCCAGGTCGTCCCCCTGCCCGTCCTCCCGCCCGAACTCAATACCATCCACCGCTCCGCCAGCTTCGATCTCGCCCCCGACGGCAGCCTCAAAGGCACCTACACCGAAAAACGCTTCGGCGACCTCTCCGAACACCGCCGCTCACTCGCCTCTAACGCCGATCAGAAAGAACAAACGGAGTTCCTCGACAACGTCCTCCGACAGGACTTCAAAACCTTCTCCGTCACCGACATCAAAACCGAAAACGCCGACAGCTTCAACCAGGACTTCACCACCTCCTTCTCGCTCACCGCGGACCACTTCGCCAAATCCATGGGACCCTTGCTCATGCTCCGCCCACGCGTCCTCGGCACCGAAGGCCTCCGAGCCGACCGCAAACCACGCCTCGTACCCATCGACCTCCGCGAAACCTTGCAGAGCACCGACATCTACACCATCCATCTGCCACCGGGCTACACCGTCGACGAGATCCCCGACCCCGTCAAGCTCGACCTCGGCTTCGCCAGCTACGAGAGCAAAAGCAAACTCGACGGAAACACCCTCCGCTACACACGCACCTATACCGTCCGCGAAGTCAGCCTCCCCGCCGATCGCTACCCTGACGTCCAGAAGCTAGCCGCCGTCATCGCCGCCGACGAAGACAGCCAGGCCGTCCTCAAAAAGAACTAGGAAAGGTCGAATGAAGTCTGCTTCATAAGTCTGCTCCGTGTTAGTTCTGCCTTTCTTGTTGTCATTCCCGAAGGGAATCTGTTGTCGCCCTTGCTTTTCTCGTTGTCATTCCCGAAACAAATCTGCAGTCATTTTCGGGCGTTCCAGTCAGACCTTCCCTAAAACCATCACCAGAACGAACTTCAGGACGACCCTCAAATGAGACAGCTTGCCCGCCTGCCGCATCTCCTCTGCCTCGCCTCTGCCCTCGCCCTCTTCGCCGCCGCCCCCGCCCGCGCCGACCAGTGGACCCCACCCACCCCCGAAGAACTCTCCATGACCTCCCAGCCCGAAGTCCCCGGCGCCCCCGCCGTCTACCTCTTCCGCGAAGAGATCACCGAAGATAAGCTCCACATGCACAGCTTCTACGTCCGTCTCAAGGTCCTCTCCGACCGCGGCAAAGACTTCGCCAACGTCGAGCTCCCGTACACCCGCGGCGACTCCCGCCTAAACGTCGCGGAGATCTCCGGCCGCACCATCCACCCCGACGGCACCGTCGTCCCCTTCACCGGAAAACCCTACGACAAGCTCATCGAACGCGTCCACGGCAGCGGCGTCAAGTTCATGGCCAAAGTCTTCAGCCTGCCCGACGTCGGGGTCGGCAGCATCCTCGAGTACCGCTACAAATACCGCTACGACGACAACTACTTCATCGCCCCCCAGTGGTACATCCAGTCCGACCTCTTCACCCGCCACGCCCACTATGTCTGGAAGCCAACGACCCAGACCCTCGTGTCCAGCGACGATCGCGGCCAGCTCACCAGCACCATCTCCTGGACGCCCATCCTCCCGGCCGGCGTCAAGGTCGTCCAAACCTCTGCTCCGCGCAACAGCTTCGACAACGAAGCAACTACGCTCCAAGTCGAGATCAAGGACGTCCCGCCCGCCCCCGACGAGGAGTACATGCCGCCCATCAAAAGCTTCTCCTACCGCGTCCTCTTCTACTACACCCCCTACCGCACCATGGACGAGTTCTGGAAGAACGAAGGCAAATTCTGGGCCAAACGCCGCGATAAATTCATCGGCCCCGGACCCGCCGTCTCGGGCGCCGTCGCGCAACTTACCTCGCCCGGCGACGCCCCGTCCGTTCGTCTGCGCAAGCTCTACAACGCCGTCCAGGGCCTCGAAAACACCGACCTCACCCGCGAACACTCCACCTCCGAAGACAAGTCACAGGGCCTCGGCGAAGTCCACACCACCGACGACATCTGGAATCGCAAACGCGGCTCCGGCGACCAGCTCGCCGAACTCTTCGTCGCCCTCGCCCGCGCCGCCGGCTTCAAAGCCTACCTCATGGGTGTCGCCGACCGAAGCCGAAATATCTTCTACCCCGCCTACCTCAGCCTCGGACAGCTGGAGGACTACATCGCCATCGTCAACGTCGACGGCAAAGAAGCCTACTTCGACCCCGGCACCCGCTTCTGCCCCTACGGCCACCTCGCCTGGCGCCACACCCTGGCCGGCGGCCTCCGCCAGACCGACGGGGCCACCGCCCTCGGCGGCACACCGCCCGAGTCCTACACCGCCTCGCGCATCCAGCGCGTCGCCAATCTCAAAATGGATGAGCACGGCACCGTCTCCGGAACCGTCAAAATGACCTACATCGGCGCCCCCGCCATCCACTGGCGTGAGCGTTCCGTCACCGGCGACATTGCCAGCCTCCACCGCGAGCTCCAAACCAGCCTCGAAGACCTCCTCCCGCACGGCATGGAGGTCAAAGTCACCGCCGTCGACAAACTCACCGACTTCGAACAGCCCCTCGAAGTCCTCTTCGACGTCAAAGGCGAGCCCGGCTCCTCCACTGGAAAACGCCTGCTCCTTCCCGGCGACCTCTTTGAAGCCAATGCCAAACCCCTCTTCCCGCACGACAAACGCACCTTGCCCGTCTACTTCGAATACCCGCACACGACCCAGGACGCCATCCGCATCACCTTTCCTTCCAACCTCGCCGTCGAGTCCGCCCCGCCCAGCGCCAAACTCGACCTCCCCAAAGAGATCGCCTACACCCTCACCACCGAGACCACGCCCACCAGCCTCACCACCCGTCGCAACTTCGTTATCGGCAAGATCATCTTCCCCACCGACCAGTACCCGAAACTCCGCACCTTCTACACCGACATGCTCACCAAAGACACCGAAAGCTTCGTCCTCAAAACCGGCGCAGCCCCCACCGAAAAAGCCTCAGCAACCACCCCGCCCTCCAAATAGCTCAAAATCCGCGGCTCGCGTTCACAGAAGCCGGCAAACCTCCACCTCCCGATTGCGGTACGGACACGCCAGCGCCGTCTCCGCCCCAGCCGGCAGCACTACCCAGCTCACCCCGCGAGGCAACAGCCGCGATCTCCGCTGCTCATCCGTCGCCCGCTCAAGCCCGGTCTGCGCCTCCACCCCGTCCGCCCACGCGTCTGCCAGCGCCGGACGGATGGCCGCAATTCCCGCATCCTTCGCACCGTCCGGCAGCGCGCTCCGCTCGGCAATCGCCCGAAAGCCCTGCGCATCCTCCCCGGGCATCGTCGTGTAGTCGGCCGGCAAAGCAAACACCGCGTCCTTGGGCGTGTTCTCCCGCGCCCAAATGAACGCCCGCACCCAACCGTTCCCGCTCGCCCCCCAAGGCAGCTCCACCTGCGCCGACCCTGGATACGTCCGCCGAGCCGCCGTCAACATCACCCCACCTAGCACCAGAAACATCGCCGCCCATCGCCAAGCACTCCGCCGGAGCACCCGCTCCCCCAACCTCGCCCCCAAGACCACGATCAACACCAGATACACCACCAGAAACACCCGCAGCGGCTGCATCCGGGCCACCAGATGCGTCCGCATCCCCGCCCGCGCCAGCACACCCGCAATCCCCAACCCGATCGACCCCAGCCAAACCGCCATCCGCGCCAGTCCTCGCTCCGCCTCCCCAACCACACCCCGCCGCCCCTCACCAGGCCACGCCACAGCCCCCAAAACCCCGAGCGGCATCACGACCCCGCACCACTCAAACCACCGCCACCGCTCCAAAAACCAGAAGTCGCGCGTCGTCTCCGCTCTCCAGTACGCCCCACTCTCCGCCGGCGCGCACGCCACCACCACCAGCGCAACTCCCACCGCCAACACCGCCAGACCAACCATCCGCCGCAATCTCAGATCAGGCGCTCGCGTCATCGAACACCCGAGCAAAAGGGTAGCCCCACACGCGTACGCCCCCATCAACGGATGAAACGCCGCCGCCACCACCAGCGACACACCGCACAGCACACCTCCTCGTACCCGGCCCTCACCGCCGCCCGCCCGCATCGCTAGGAGCACACCCACCATCGCCAGCACCGTGAACGGCGTCGAAAAACTTCGCGCCGTCAGGTACGGATCCATCAGCAGCAAAGACGTCCCCGCCACCGGCACCGACAGCACCAGAGCGAGAAAAACCATCGCGCCCCACCGAGCCGACCTCCGCCGCCCATAGCATTCACCCGCCAGCAGACCGCCGGCAAAGATCGTCGCCCACGCGCTAAGCACGTGCAGCACCAACAGCATCACCGGCAACCTCGCCCCGCTCGCCCAGACCAGTCCAGCTACCGCCGGAGCAAAGATCGTACCCCGCAGCTGACTCCGAGCAAACTCTCGCCCATACGGAAAAAGCGACGGATCGAGCAAACGCTTGATCCCCGACACATAGATCCCGCCATCCTCGGCATACGGATGGTACCCATGCACCCCCAGCGCCAAAATCGCCAGAGCTCCCGACACCAGCACACCCAGCCAATGACCACGGCCCGCAAACTCCCTCCAGAAAAGCAGATGTCCAGATTCTTCCAACCTCGCCGCAACAACCGGCTCAACCCGAGTCGCCAAATCCACCTCCGATCTCTGTGCTAAACCCAACTTGCACTGGTTGCACTCTGCATGCCATTCAATTCATCAAAATCTTCGCCCGGATCGACACTCCTGTCACCGCAAATGACAAAACTCTAATCTGGATCAACCATCCTATCGTCCCGACAGAACCCGGAGGGAGCAAAGCACGCCCAAAGCCGGAGATACATGCGGTTCCTCTAATCTCGACCACAAGTTTTCGGTGCCCCAACCTCCCCAAACACCCGTCATCTCAACCACAAAACCCGGGTGCCCCATCCTCCGCGACAGCTTCACCGTCGTGAAGGGCGCGTTATTCGCGGGACACGCGCGAACCGCCTTTACCCCACAAACCCGTCTCTCGACCACACCGAACCCACCCGCGGTCGCCTTGTCCTGCAGCCGCCCCCAAACGATACAATCACCTCTAATGCCACTCCCCCGCCCCTTCACCCCCCCACCTCACCTCGCCGCGAGCGCGACATGATCACCGACCCACCCACGGTCGTCGCCGGTCCGGCCGTCAGAACCCCCGCACCCGCCGGTTCCCGCTACGGCAACCTCCTCAAGACCCTCCCCGGCGTCTTCATCAGCCTCTTCTTTCTCTGGTACACCTTTCGCGGCATCCCCTTCGCCGACATCCGCTCCCTCCGTTTCCTCCATCCCCTCTGGATCCTCGGCGTCCTCGCCTTTACCCTCGCCTCATATACCCTCCGTTGCGTTCGCTGGGCCGTGATGATGCGGAGCACCGGCGCCCGATTTCGCGTCTGCGCCCGCGTCCTCATGACCTCGCTCGCTGCCAACAACATCCTCCCCTTACGGATCGGCGACGTGATGAGAATCTTCACCTACTCCGGCGACCTCGGAACCCTCCCTTCCGTCATCCTCTCCACTGTCATCCTCGAAAAACTCCTCGACATCTGCATGCTCGTGCTCCTCTTCGTCCTCTTCATGGGGTCAAACACCGCGCCGCACGCACGCCACCTCGCCGAAGCGCTCCTCGTCTTCTCCACCGTCGGCCTCCTCGCCCTCCTCTTCGGAGCACGCCTTCTCGAAAGTCCCCTCCATCGCCTCTTCGCCCGCCTCCCGCCCAAACCCATCCTCGAAAAGGTCGAGCACTGGCTCCTCCTCGCCATCCGCTGCATCCGCGAGATCGGTCTCGCCGGATCCGCCATCCTCCTCGCCATGTCCGCCGTCATCTGGATCTGTGAAGGCATGATCTTCGTCTCCGCCGCTCACCTTATCGGCCTCATTGGCACGCATGGCTCGGGTCTGGACCCCATCGGCCCCTGGCAAGCCGTCTCCGTCGCCAACCTCTCCTACCTCATCCCCAGCTCCCCCGGAGCCATCGGCACCTTCGAGTGGGCCACCAAAACCTCCCTCGTCTCCCACGGCGCCGCGGACGCCCCCGCCGCCCTCTTCGGCCTCGCCCTCCACGCCTGGCTGCTCATCTCCGTCACCGGCGCCGGAGGTCTGCTCTTCCTCCTCCATCGCTTCCAAACCCCACCCCACAAACCCCTCCTCGAAGACATCCACACCCTCCCCCCAGACCCGCTCCGTCTCCCCTGAAACTCCTTCGGCCCGCCGCTCCGGACCGTGGCGCATCTTCTCCCCCATCTAGCTAAAATAGAAATAGCCGCATATCTTCTCTCGACCCGAGCTGTCGATCATCAAGCCGCAACCCAGGTGCCCCATCCTCTCCGGCAGCTTCATCGCCGGCAAGAGTGGGGTCTTCGCGCCGGGAAACCCGAACCTCTCCTGGAACACCCGCGGGACACCTTGGGTCCGGACCTAACTCGCCTCTTTTGAATATTTTGCACTATATCGTAGGGGAGGTGGGGGAGGTCCACAGATCACCCTCCAAAACCACCCCAAAACACCTGCCGCTAAACTAAACAGACCTACACCGGCGGTGACCCCCAAAGCATGTATCGCACCCTCCAGCAACGCCTCCTCGAACGTCTCCAACACCTCCTCCAAACCCGCTACAACGTCACCCTTCCCCAGATCGCCGTCGAGCAGCCCCCCGACATCCAGCTCGGCGAGCTCGCCCTCCCCCTCGCGTTTGAACTCGCCAAACGCCTCCGCAAAGCCCCCCGCATCATCGCCGCCGATCTCGCCGCCGATCTCACCGCCCTCATCGCCGCCGGCGACCTACCCGGCTTCGAGAGCGTCGAACCGGCGGGCGCCGGATACCTCAACCTCCGCTTCAGCCGACCCGACCTCATCCACGCCCTAGCCGCCGACCGGCACGCCGACATCGGCGGCCCCGGCTTCCGCCTCATCGAGCACACCAGCATCAACCCCAACAAAGCCGCCCACATCGGCCACCTCCGCAACGCCATCCTCGGCGACACCTTCGCCCGCCTCCTCCAGCCCGATACCTTCAAATCCGGATGGGAGATCGGCGTCCAGAACTACATCGACAACACCGGCGTCCAGGTCGCAGACATCGTCGTCGGTCTCCTCCACCTCGAAGGCAAAAACCTCAACTCCACCCGCGAGCTCATGACCGAGCTCCTCGAAACCAACCGCCGCATCGACTTCTACTTCTGGGATCTCTACGCCCGCGTCTCCGAGTGGTACACCGCCGACCCCACCCAAACCGAAGCCCGCAAACAGCTCCGCCGCGAAACCCTGCACGCCCTCGAGCAAGGCTCCGACGACATCAGCACCATCGCCGACATCGTCTCGACCGACGTCCTCCGCCGCCACCTCGAAACCATGTCCCGCCTGGGCATCGAGTACAGCTTCCTCCCCCGCGAAAGCGAGATCCTCGCCCTCCACTTCTGGGACGCCGCCCGCACCCTCATGATCGATCGCGGCGTTCTCTACCTCGAACAGGAAGGCAAAAACGCCGGCTGCTACGTCATGCGCCGCGCCGGAACCGAAGCCTCCGAAAACCCCTCAACAGGGCAGGGAACCGCTCCCGATCCCGACGCCAAAGTCATCGTCCGCTCTAACGGCACCGTCACCTACGTCGGCAAGGACATCGCCTACCACCTCTGGAAGTTCGGCCTCCTCCCCGGCAAGGACTTCGGCTACCGCAAGTTCTACGAGTACCCCAACCACACCTGCTGGATCTCGACCGCGCAGGGCGAATCCCCCCACCCCACCTTCGGCCACGCCGACGCCATCTACAACGTCATCGACTCCCGCCAGAACGACCCGCAGAACAACGTCGTCGCCGCGCTCCGCGGCATGGGATTCACCGATCAAGCCGACCGCTACACTCACTTCTCCTACGAGATGGTCGCCCTCACCCCCCGCTGCGCCCTCGATCTCGGCTATCCCGTCTCCCCAGCCGACCAGCTCAAACCCTACCTCGAAGTCAGCGGCCGCAAAGGCTTCGGCGTCAAAGCCGACGACCTCCTCGACCGCCTCATCGCCGCCGCCCAAGCCGAGGTCGACTCCCGCCACCCCGATCTCCCCGAGCCCGACCGCATCTCCACCGCCACCACCATCGCCGTCGGCGCCCTCCGCTTCTTCATGCTCCGCTTCACCCGCAACACCGTCATCGCCTTCGACTTCCGCGACGCCCTCTCGTTCGAAGGCGAGACCGGCCCCTACATCCAGTACGCCGTCGTCCGCGCGGCCAACATCCTCCGCAAAGCCTCAACCACCGGCCCCGAAGCCCTCGCCGCCATCGCCAACCTCGACCTCCACCCGCTCCTCACACCCAACGCCGAACCCGACACCAGCACCACCCTCTGGGAGACCTGGCTACTCAGCTCCCGCCTCACCTCCGTCATCGAGCAGAGCATCTCCACCGCCGAACCCGCGCACCTCGCGCGCTACAGCTTCCAACTCGCCCAGCAGTTCAACAACTTCTACCACCGCCACCACGTCCTGACCGAGCCCGACCCCAACCGCCGAACCCTCCTTCTAGCCACCGCCGCCGTCGCCCAGCGCGAACTCACCCGTGCCCTGGGCTACCTCGGCATCGAAGTCCCCGCGGTCATGTAAGTTCAGCATCCGAGTGAGCAGCATTTGCTCTCCTCTGGCCACTGACCTGCACTTCGAGTTCCTCGTGAGTGTAAAGGGCCACGTCCATACCACAGTTCAGGAATGCCACTTCTGCTTCTAACCGTCTACCTGTTAGTAGAGCGATTTGGACCGAGTAAGTACGCTAGGCGTGGAACGCGCTTTGCATCATTGCGACCTGCAGTATCTATCTGCATCAGATTTAGGTAACTTGATAGAAGGACACTCAAATGCCCAATGATTTTGTAAGTGTTATCCGGCCAACCGCCACCAAGTTTGGCGAGGCTGAAGCCTCGGAGACACGGCGTCCCCTACCCGTGCTTCCGGTGCGCGATATCGTCCTGTTTCCGCACGCTGTCTTGCCCCTGACCGTTGGCCGCGAGAGTTCGATCCAGCTGATTCAGTCTCTGGGAGAAGAAAAAACCATTCTAGTGGTAACGCAGCGGGACCCGCGGCTCGACGCGCCGGAAGCAAACGATCTGCACGCCGTGGGGACGCGCGCAACGGTGCATAAAGTCGTGAAGATGCCGAACCAAAGCCTCTTCGTCTTCACGGAAGGAACGGAGCGCGTGCGGCTGGGCCAGTTCGTCCAGCGCACGCCCTTTCTGACGGCAGAAAGCGAGCCCGTACCCGACGTCGAGTCGGCCGCTACACCCGAGGCGGAGGCGCTGCAGCGCAACGTCGTCAGCCAGTTTCAGCAGATTGTGGCTGCTTCGCCCACCTTGTCGGACGATCTCCAGACGATTGCGATCAACATCGAGGAGCCCGGTCGGCTGTCAGACTTTATCGCCTCGAGCCTGCCGTTTTTGACGACCAACGAGAAGCAGGAGCTGCTCGAAACACCCGATGTTGCCGTGCGAATGGAGCGGGTCAACAAATACCTCGCCAAAGAGATCGAGGTGCAGCAGCTGCGCAACAAGATCCAGAGCGAGGTGCAGGACTCTGTGCAGTCGTCGCAGCGCGACTACTATCTGCGCGAGCAGATGAAGGCGATCCAGAAGGAGCTGGGCGACCAGGACGACAGCCAGAAGGACATCGCCGATCTGCGCGAGAAGATCGAGAACGCGGGCATGCCGGACGACGTGAAGAAGGATGCCCTGAAGGAGCTTGGGCGCCTGAGCCGGATGAACGCAATGGCGGCCGATTACTCGCTGACGCGCAACTATGTCGAGTGGTTGGCGGTGTTGCCGTGGTCGAAGGGCACAGCAGGCGAGGTCGACATCCTGAAGGCTCAGGCGTTTCTCGATGAGGACCACTATGGCCTGCAAAAAGTCAAAGATCGCATCCTCGATTACCTCAGCGTTCGGCGGTTGAAGCCGGACATGAAAGGGCCGATCCTATGCTTTGTCGGGCCTCCGGGCGTCGGTAAGACATCGCTGGGACGGTCGATTGCACGCGCTCTGGGGCGTAAGTTTTCGCGCATCTCGCTCGGCGGCATGCACGACGAAGCCGAGATCCGCGGACATCGGCGCACCTATATCGGGGCGCTGCCAGGGCAGATTATTCAACACCTGAAGCGGGTCGAGGCGAACGATCCGGTGTTTATGCTGGACGAGATCGACAAGCTGGGGCGGGATTTCCGGGGCGACCCCGCGAGCGCGCTCCTGGAGACGCTCGACCCGGAGCAGAACAACACGTTTCGCGATCACTACCTGGACCAGCCGTTCGATCTGAGCAAGGTGCTCTTTATCTGCACGGCGAATCAGCTGGATCCGATCCCGGCGCCGCTGCTCGACCGCATGGAGATTATCGAGCTGACCGGCTACACGGAGGAGGAGAAGGTGAATATCGCGGAGCGGTACTTGATTCCGCGGCAGGCGAAGGAAAACGGCTTGACCAAAGAGCCGGTGAAGGCCGATGCGCCAACGACCGAGAACGCGCAAGATGCGGAGCCCGGACCGGCGACAACCGCCGAAACGGTGCCGAGCTTCGCCGACGTGATCGAGTTCCCGACCGAAAGTGTAGCCCTGATTGCGCGGCACTACACCAGGGAGGCCGGCGTTCGCAAGCTCGAGCAGCTGATCGGGACGGTGTGCCGCAAGGTGGCGCGGCGGATCGCGGGCGGCCAGACGGCGAAGGTCGTCATTACGCCGGAACTGGTGCACGAGTTCCTGGGCGGCATCAAGGTACGCGTGGACACGGAGATCGCCGAGCGGACGAAGAGGTCCGGCGTGGCGGTGGGTCTGGCGTGGACACCGGCAGGCGGCGACGTGCTCTTTATCGAGGCAAACAAGATGAAGGGCAAGGGCGGCTTCACCATGACGGGCCAGATCGGCGACGTGATGAAGGAGTCAATGCAGGCGGCGCTCACGTGGGTTCGGTCAAACGCGCTTGATCTTGGCCTGGATGAGGACGTGTTGAAAGACACGGACATCCACATCCACGTGCCGGCGGGAGCGATCCCCAAAGACGGGCCGAGCGCGGGCGTGACGATGGCGACAGCGCTGGTGAGCTTGCTGACCGACGTTCCGGTCCGCCCGCTCCTGGCCATGACGGGCGAAATCACGCTCAGCGGCAATGTACTTCCGGTCGGTGGAATCAAGGAGAAGTTCCTGGCCGCCAAACGTGCGGGTGTGCGCGATGTGATCTTGCCGGCCGAGGTGCGAACCAACGTCGAGGAGGACCTCACCCCCGCTCAGACCGAGGGCGTCACGATCCACTACGCCACGCGCATCGAGGATGTCCTTGGTGTCGCGTTGCCGAAGTCGGCTCGTGAGGCGGTGCAGGACGAGGTCGTGCGCGAAGAGGTCTTGCAGGCGACTGCCTAAAACGAGTCTTACGGAAACTGCAGGGCTACCCAAAGCACACGGGTAGCCCTTTTCTTGCGAGCGCTACGGTGCGCGATACACGGTGGGCCCAGCGAGGAAGTCGGATGGGTATCCGATGGCGCCGCCGGCGACACCTCCGATGCCCATGCTGGCCGCGATCACTTCGCCGCGAAACCAGGTCGTGTGGCTGTTGGTCACCGCAGCGCCTACGATCGCTCCGCCGCCGGCGCCGATGCCCACGCCGCCAAGCGTCGAGAGCATTCGTCGGGACAGCTTAATCGACCGGATCTGCTCGCGTTGAAAGGTGTACACCTTTGCACCGAAGCCACGGTTCCGTGTGCAGGAGATCGAGTCGGCATCAACAGTCTTCAGCTGGCACAACAGGTGCTGATGCGTGGCGTTGATGTGCATGGACGTGTCGACCGGAAGCGCTTGGACGCCGCTCCAGGTGGAGTTTTGGGCAGAGTCGGCAGCGCGCGCAAGTGGGTGGAGAAACAGAAAGGAACCAAGGAGAACAAGGCTGAGGAGAGATTGGCAGATTTGCTTGCGCATGGCAGGATGGTGTCGGCGCCCCGCAATGCGTTTCTCGCTGTTTGGCGAAGTTTGGGACGGTACCTCAGATCTGACTGCGTGGGGAATTAGAGGTCGCCGGATTTGGGCCCAAACTTCAGGCCGTGTGCGGTCCACGATGGAGCTCGGCGGTGAGAGTCTTCTCTATGCCGACATCGAGGGGGAGAAAGGTATGCGTGTAGCCGGCCGCCCGCAGCGAGTGGAGGTCGGCCTGAGTACAGCTCTGGTAAGCGGCCTGGAGGTCGGCGGGCATCGGGATGTATTCGATCCGTCCCGATCCATGATGGCGGATAACGCTCTGGGCGACTTCGTTGAAGGTGCGGGCGATGCCGGTGCCGACGTTGACGATGGCCCGAGTGGTATGGGCTTGGGACTGTTGCAGAAGGAGATGGGCGAAGTGGAGGTTGACCCGCGTGAGGTCGTCGACGTGGACAAAGTCGCGGCGCTGCTCGCCGTCTGCGTAGCCTCCGGATCCCGCGAAAAGCTGGATGACGCCGCTGGCGAGGAGCTGGCGGCTGAACTGGTGGATGACGGAGGCCATGCGGCCTTTGTGGCCTTCGCGGGGGCCGTACGCGTTAAAGTAGCGCAGACCGACGACGGTCGAGGTCACTCCGGGCAGAAGGTGCCGGACGTAGTTGTCGAAAGCAAGTTTGGAGAAGCCGTACAGGTTGAGGGGGCGCTCGTTCCGGGGGTCAGGGGTGAAGCTCGAGCTCTGGCCGTAGACGGCGGCCGTCGATGCGTACACGAAGGGGACGCTGTGAGCCAGGGCGTGCTGGAGGAGGAGCTTCGAAAAACTGAAGTTGTTCCGCATCATGTATCGGCCGTCGGGTTCGAGGGTGTTGGAGCAGGCGCCCTGATGCAGGATCGCCCGGAGCCTTGTGCGGGTAAGGTGCCCGGCTCGGAGAGCATCTTCGAACTCGACTTTGTCGAGGTAGTCGGTGAAGCGGGCACCGTTCAGATTGAAGAACTTCGGGCTACTGGCGGGGTTGGCTGAGTTCGGGGCAAAGCTGTCGACCAGCAGGATGTCGGTGTGGCCGGCCGCATTGAGGGCGTGGACGAGGTTGGAGCCGATAAACCCGGCGCCTCCGGTGACGAGGATCATGCCTGAGGTGTGTGGTGCGGTGGTGGGGTGGAAAGTTTGCTGACGAGGTTCGAGGTCGAGAAGCCCTCCACGATCGGGATGAGCTCGACCCGACCGCCGTGGGCAAGGACATCTTCGTGTCCGGCGATGGCCTCGACCGTGTAGTCGCCGCCCTTGACCAGGACGTCGGGGAGGATGGAGGCGATGAGGTCGCGGGGGGTGGGCTCGGAGAAGAGGGTGACCGCGTCGACAGCGGCGAGTGCAGCCATGATGCGGGCGCGTTCCGCTTCGCCCACGATGGGGCGGGAGGGGCCCTTGAGCCCGCGGATGGAGGAGTCGGAGTTGAGGCCCAGGATGAGTTTTGTGCCGAAGCGGCGGCACTGCTCAAGCAGGGTGATGTGGCCGATGTGAAGGAGGTCGAAGCAGCCGTTGGTGAAGACGACGGTTTCGCCGTTGGAGCGCCATTGCTCCACGCGCGCCTTGAGGGCGTCAGGAGTGAGGATCTTTTCGGCTGCGGGAAGGCTCGAGTTGGGGGTGAGGAGAGCAGCTAGCTCAGGGGCGGAGACGGGGACGGTGCCGACCTTGCCGACGACGATGCCTGCCGCAAGGTTGGCGAGCTCGACGGCAGTTGGGACAGCGGTGCCGGCTGCGAGAAAGGCAGCCAGCGTGGCGATCACGGTGTCGCCAGCGCCGGAGACGTCGAAGACCTCACGGGCGCGAGCCCGAAAGTGGGTAATGCGATGAGGATGGACGATGCTGATGCCGTGTTCGCTCATGGTGACGGTGAGAAACTGGATATTCTGCTGGACGGCGAGGCGTTGGCCGGCGGCAAGCAGGGCTACGGTGTCTTCCGTCGGGATGCCGGTAGCCAGCGAGAGCTCGTGGAGGTTGGGGCTGGCGGTAGTCGCGCCGGCGTACTTTGAAAAATCCGGAGTTTTGGGGTCGGCAAGGACGGGGATGCCCTGGGCGCGGGCGGCCTGGATGACGGCCTGGGTGAGCTCGGGGGTGAGCGCACCTTTGTTGTAATCGGAGAGGATCACGGCGTGGACCTTGGGCAGGAGCTCGAGCACGCGGTCCTGAAGGCGCTGTGCTTCGATCGCCGGAGGTGGGTCGCGGGACTCGATGTCGAGGCGGAGCAACTGCTGGTTACGGCCGACGATGCGGGTTTTGGAGATGGTGGGGAGGTTGGAGGGAACGACGCCGAGGGTGTCGATGCCGGCGGTGTCGAGGATGTGGGCGAGGTCGCGGCGCTCGGTGTCGTCGCCCCAGAAGCCGGCGAGAAAAGCCGGGCAGCCGAGGCCTGCGAGGTTCATGGCGACGTTTGCGGCGCCGCCCGCCCGGTCGTAGCGCTGGACGTGCCGGAGGACCGGGACGGGAGCCTCGGGTGAGACGCGGTCGACGTCGCCATGGATGTAGCGGTCCAGCATAAGGTCGCCGACGACGAGAATGCGGACGTTGTGGAAACCGCCGCGAAGGAGATGGAGGATGTTGGGGAGATCGGGAAGCATGCTTGCCCCGATGGTAAAGCATGGAGGTTCGGGCGAGGGTTGGCGGGGAAGGGAGGTGAGTCAGGAACGGAGGAGCTGTTCGACTTCGGCGAGGTTGGGCATGGAGGGCTGGGCGCCCCGTTCGGTGGTCGAAAGAGCCGCGCTGGCGTTGGCAAAACGTGCGCCCTCGGCGGGCGATTGCCCTTGGAGGAGCGCGACGGCGAAGGCTCCGTTGAAGCAGTCACCGGCGGCAGTGGTGTCGACGGGCTCCACAGGAAATGCGGAGACTTCTTGGTTGAGGCCCTCGCTGCTGGCGATCCAGACCCCGCGGCTGCCCTGCTTAAGGACGATGCCGACAGGGCCGGAGTGCAGGAGCGCGGTTAGCAAGTCTTCTACTTCCGCTCCCGTGTCGGACGTGAGATCCCTGGCGTAGAAGGCCGCTTCGGTCTCGTTGGGCGTGAACCAGGTAATCTGTGCCAAGAGCGAAGCCGGAAGGGACTGAGCCGGGGCAGGGTCGAGGATCAGGGGTACCGCGTTGTCGTGGCAGATCTCTGCCAGCCGCTCGACTGTGGGGATGGGAATCTCGAGTTGGGTGAGGACGATGCTCGCGCTTTGCAGCAGCGGCAGATGCTCATCGAGGTCGTCGGGGGTAAGGTGGGCGTTGGCGCCCGGAATAACGATGATGCTGTTTTCGCCTGCCGGAGTAAGGAGGATAACGGCGACGCCGGAGGATCCGGGGACGGTTGTGACGGCGTCGATGTCCACGCCCTCGTTCCGGAGCGACTGTCGGAGCTGATCGGCGAAGCTGTCAGTGCCGAGCTTGCCGATGAGGCTCACCGGGTGGCCCAGACGGGCGGCGGCAACGGCCTGGTTGGCGCCCTTGCCGCCGGGATGCATCGCAAACGCAGTGCCGGAGATGGTTTCACCAGGCTCCGGAAGGCGGTCTACAGTCGCGACGAGGTCGAGATTGATGCTGCCGACGACCACAATAGATTTAGGCTTCGCTGGCATGGCACCGCCGATTCTACTGTGCCGACGTGGTGCAGCGTGCGCCGTCGATAACGGAGGTGAGGACCTGGTTTTGCGCTTCGAGCGTCCGGCTGGAGCAGCCGCCACCGGCGCCGGTGTGGACGTACGAAGCGGTGGAGGCGCCGACGCCGGGGGCGAGCAGCGCGCCGGCGGAGCTAAACTGGAGGGTATCGGTCGAGTGAACCAGTTCGTCGGTCGAGCTGATCGCGTAGTCGTAAGCGTTCCTGGCCGTAATGTCGGTGCGCAGATTGCCCTGATCGACGGTGACAACCTGGGTTTGCGTTCCATCAGGGTTGACGACAAAGGAATAGTCGACCGTGAGCGGAAACGAGATGTGCTGGTCGAGATCGTTGACGAGTAAGCCGTTCGCGGTCGTCGTGCGGGAGTCGACCGTGCTGGTTTGTACGGCGTTCTGTACGTCGGCCCCGGTGTTGGCGCTGACGTTGAACGTCTGTGTGCTCAGGAAGTTGACAGTCTGGCTAACCGTGGTGTCAACGCGACCGTGAGAAGTCTGGACGTAGCCAGAAATCGAAAACTGACGGTTGGATCCGACCTCGACGGTGCCGGTGACCGTGCCAGCGGCGTCCGTCGCAAGATTTTCGGAGACGTGCGGCGTGGGCTGGAGGGCAAGGGTGTTTTCGACGACGCCGCCGCCGGTCTGCGCCTGGCCGTGATCGGTGAAGACAAGGAGGTTGGCAGTCGCAAGGAAATAACTGTCCGCGTTGAAGACGCTGATAGCGAGTGTGTGCGGGTTGCCGTCAGCGAGGAGGCCGGCAAAGGGCGTGAGGTCGACGCGATAGGGCTTGAAGTTCAGGGTCTGGACGCCGGTGATGGGCTCCCACAGGTAGGGGTCGATGCCGCCGGTATAGATCCAGGGGAAGACGGGGGCGACGCCGGCGGGTGCGCCGTCAATGGTGATCTCGGTCTCGCGGAAGGCGGTGTTGCCGTAGGCTTCAAGCGCGCCAGTCTGGTCGTTGGGGACGTTGAGGTACCAGAACTCGTCGATGTACTGGCTTTGCGCGATGACATCGAGGTAGACGCGCTCGACGTTGCGCGGGAGGTTCAGGGTTTGGGTGGCCTGGTCGACGGTGGTGTTGAGAGTGACGGCGCCGTTGCCCGAGGAGACGGGCACGACGAGATCGGGAACGCGCGGTGCGGGGGTGGCAGCCGAAGCGGGGTAAAACTCGATGCGGGCGCTGACGTAGATGATGCCGGTATAGGTGGAGTTCACAAGATTGCCGATGTTGGCTGCGCCGGTCTGCGGTGTCTGCAGCAGGGCGGAGAGATCGGTGAGGTCGCGCTCGACATGCCAGGACGGGCTAAGGGCGCGGCGGGGTTCGGCGGTCGTGCCGTAGAAGATGTTCGCGTCGCCGAGGAAGATCTGGGCGGTGCGGTCGTACTGGCGGCCGGCTGTAACGGTAAAGTCGGCGGTCAGGACGACCTTGGCCCAGGGTCCGGGGCAGCCGGCAGGTGGCGTGTAGGTAAGCGGCTTGGCGCTGAAGTCGGCGAAGGCCGCGTTTTTGAGCAGGAAGACGCTGCACGGGCGGGTAGGCGGACGCGCGATGCGAGGCTCGGCAGAGACGGGGTTCGAAGAGCCGACCTGTGGCTGGAGCGGCACAGTGACCACCTGCGCGGAAGCTGCGCCGGCGAGAAGTGCGAAGGCAGTGAGCAGCGTGAGGCGCGAAGATAGGGCTTGGGACACGTCGGTTAGGTCTCCAGGAGGATAGCCGAGACAATAGCACAGCGGTGACCCATCATGCGGTTTGCGAGTCGAGGATGGTTTGAATCGCGGTGAGAACTTCAGCGACAGTGATCGAGAGAATGCAGCGTTTTTGCTCGACGAGGCAAGTTTCGAGGTTGCATCCCCAGCAGCTGACTTGGTGATAGAGGACCTGGTGGTGCTGGCCGTACGGAAACCAGACGCCGGGTTTCTGCCGAGCGGAGAAAATTGCTACGGTTGGCGTCCTGACGGCAGCAGCGAGGTGCATGGGACCGCTGTCGTGGCCGATAAAGGCCTGTGCGTGCGCGAGCGCGGCGCCGCTCTCGCGCGGTGTGAGCAGGCCGCAGAGGTTGAGGGCAAGCGGAGCTCCGGCGCGGTGCCAGGCTTCGGCAAGCTCCTGGCTGCGATCGCGCTCGCTCGGGGCGCCGAGGATGGCCAGGGCGTAGTCGGGCCAGCGAGCGGCCATCCCCGTGACGAGGGCGACCCAGTTGCCCTGCTCCCAGTCGCCGCACTGGCGCTTGGTGCCGAGGGAAACGGCGAGAACTTTCCTGGGCATGGAATCAGAGCCGGCCGGACCTAGCGCCGGAGCCAGAACGTCGGCGGCGCGGGCGAGTTCGGCGTCGGTGAAGCAGAGGTCCCAAGATCGAGGGTCGTCGAGGTGAGCGTCCCCGAGCGGGCTGAGATTGCGGGCGAGACGCGAGGATTCAGGCTCGTAGGTCCGTCCGTCCGCGAGGAGGCGCTGGACCTGCATATCCTCCGCGAGAGGCACACCGATGATCTCCCGGGCGCCCGTAAGCCGGAAAAACGTCTGATCGCGGCGGGCAACCTCCAAGCCCCGAGCGCCAGCCAGGTAAACGACCACGTCGGGTCGCCAGAGACGGAGCTTGACGAGTAAACCAAGCAACGTAAAAGGGTTGCGCGTGGCGACGGGGTACGGAATGTAGCCGTGAACAAGCTCGCTGCCGTCGAGGATGGCGGCTGCAGCCGGTGCTTTTTCACTGACGGGGATGTTGGTGAGCATCTGGCGCTCGGCATTGGGAAACGCGCGTGCGACCAAGTGGAGGCTGGGCAGGGCAACGAGGGTGTCGCCAAGGCTGCCGAGCCGATAGATGAGGACACGTTTGACGGCTCTGGGCATCAGGCTTTAGTTTGCTTGGGGTTTTGGGCGGGGGCAAGTGGGCGCGAACCATGTTGGTCGTCCATGTGGGAGCGTCGTATCCAATACCGCACCTCCGTTGCTGGTTTCTGTGTCCCTGGTTGGTGCCAGACGCGTTCGATATGGGGCAGTTGTGCTCAGATCAGACCCAGCCAGAGAAGCTTGCTGCTAAAGTTTGGCTTGATGTGTGAGAGCCTTCCCGAGACCGCGCTGATTGCTGAGTTGCAGGACCGGGCGACCTTGGAGTGGCATTCCACGCCCGAGTGGGGCGGCGACAACCTAGGCGAGACGGAGCGGCTCCTTTTGGCGCAGCATCGGTCGAACTTCGAACTTTGGCATCAGGAGGACCGGGCCCGCATAGTGGGCGCCGCCGATGCGGAGGTTGCGGCCGTAAAACGGGCGATCGACCGCCTGAACCAGCGGCGCAACGACCTGATGGAGCAGGTAGACGAGCTCGCGTTTCAGGCGTGTGGAGCGCAAGATCCCGCGGCGCCGCTGCACTCGGAGTCGCCGGGAATGATGGTCGATCGGATGTCGATCCTGAGCCTCAAAATCTTTCATACCCGCGAGGAGGCCGCACGCGGGACCGCGACCGAGGAGCATCGGCTGCGCAACCGGAAGCGCCTCGGTGTGCTTGAGGAGCAACGGCGGGATTTAACCAGGTGTCTGGGCGAGCTGCTCGACGAGGTGCGATCCGGGCGGCGCCGGTGCCGCATCTACCGTCAAATGAAGATGTACAACGACCCGGATCTGAATCCGGCGATGTATGGTGAGGGCATACCACCTTTGGGTAGTTGACCCGGTGCTGGCGGGTGCGTATAAAACCGAGACGAGGCCTCAGAGAGGTCCTTGCCTCTCCCACTCAAAGGTGCAGGCAGGGCTCGTGCGTCAAGAGAGACACGTATGGTTCAGGGAAAGGCGGAGTCGGTCTCCGCGATGAAACGATCTCCCCGGGTGTTGGCGGGAACGGTCCGGCCGGCAGTGGACGCGACACGGGCGGAGACGCTGGCGCTCTACGAGGTCGCGCTCCGGCTGATGCAGGAGGGCAAGTTCGATAAGGCGCATGCAGCGTTCGACCAGATGTTGGCGAACAGTCCGCCGGAGATGCTGGAGCGGATCCGGATGTACACGAATGCGTGTTTGTTGCAGGTCAGCAAGGGTCAGGCTAACTTTCAGAGTCACGAAGAGCGGTACGACTACGCGATTTCGCTCTTGAACAAAGGACAATATGAGGATGCTCGCGAAGAGTTCAAGCACATCCTAAGCGAAAACCAGAGCGCCGATTATGCGTTTTACGGTCTGGCGCTCTTGTCGAGCATGACGGGCGACACACACACCTGCCTGGAGCACCTGACGGAGGCGATCCGGCAGAATCCGCGCAACCGGATTCAAGCACGGTCGGACTCGGATTTTCAGGACATGGCGGACGACCCCCGATTTACAGAGCTTCTGTACCCGGAGACGGATGCCTGATCGCGCGGCTCCCCTCGGTCTCAGGTGCGTCGGGTAGTCTGGAGGTAGCCTTGTTGAGCGAGAAAAGGCGCGGCGGATGATCGAAGAGCAGGTGGAAACGACAAGCGGACGAGCGCTGCGGGTAGTCGCGATCGGCGGCGGAACCGGGCTGTCGACTCTCTTGCGTGGACTCAAGAAATACGTGGCGCAGCCCGCAGGGACCGGCGGGATTGACGACAGGAGCGTCCCCTGCGCCGAAGCACCATGCCTGATCCGGGATCTGGCGGCAGTGGTGACGGTTACGGATGACGGCGGGTCCTCAGGTCGGCTGCGGGAAGATTTCAAGATGCTCCCGCCCGGCGATGTGCGCAACTGCCTGGTGGCGCTCAGCGAGGACGACCACCTCCTGTCAAAGCTGTTTCGGTATCGTTTCGAGCATGGGGAGCTGGACGGACACAGCTTCGGCAACCTGTTCATGGCCGCCTTGTCGCACATTACAGGCGACTTCGCGCTCGCGGTGCAGATGTCGTCGCAGATCCTGGCCACGCGCGGCCGAATCTACCCAGCAACCAACACCAACGTGACGCTCGCGGCGGAGATGGATGACGGTTCGGTGGTGCATGGCGAGACCAACATCACGGCGAGCCGGCGCCGAGTGGCGTCTTTGCGACTGGAGCCGGAGGTGGCCGAACCTCTGCCCGAAACGATCGAGGCCATCGCCCAGGCAGACCTGATTACCCTCGGTCCGGGGTCACTCTATACCTCTCTGATCACAAACTTGCTGGTGCGCGGTATATGCGAAGCTCTGTTAGAGAGCAAGGCGACCAAGGTTTTTGTTTGCAACCTGATGACGCAGGCAAATGAATCTCTCGGTTTAACGGCTTCGCAACATCTGGAGAAGATCATGGCCCACGCCGGGGCAGAGCGTTTGTTTGACTATGCGCTGATCAATACCGCCCCCATCTCGGCGAAGCGGCTCGAGCAGTATGCGCGCGAGGGACAGAGCCCGATCGAGGCGGATCTCCACAGGGTGCGGGAGCTCGGTGTGGTCCCAGTGACGGCGAACTTTGTTCATGAGGGCGAGGTTCTCCGGCACGATTACGAGCGCGTTGCGGAGAAGCTGCTGGAGATTGGGTTTCGAGAGCGGCGACGGGCTCCGCGATCGACGGTCGGGGCGTGAGCGCGGGATCGACACCGCTGCTTCACGGCGAGCGCGTGCGCTTGGAACCCATGCGGCCGGAGCACTTCAATCGCCTGCAAGCCGCGGCAACGGACGAGAGCAACTGGCGCTACATGGTGCGCGGCTTCGCGACGCCGGAGGATCTGCGGTCGTGGGTCGGCGCTGCGCTACAGCTCGAGGCTGCCGGAACCGCCATGCCGTGGGTGACGGTAGTGCGCTCGGACGGTCGAGTAGTCGGAAGCACGCGATTTGCGGACATCGATCGGGAGCACCGGACGGCGGAGCTCGGTTGGACCTGGCTGGCCCCGGAGATGCGTGGGACCGGGGTGAACGCCGAGGTGAAGCTCCTGCAACTGCGGCACGGGTTCGAGGCGATGGGGCTGCGGCGCATTGCGTTCAAGACCCACCACGAAAACGAAGCCTCAAAGGCGGCGCTCCGCAAGCTCGGTGCGGTCGAGGAGGGAACGTTCCGCAACCACTACATCATGCCGGACGGAAGTGCGCGACATTCGGTCTGGTTTTCAATCACAGCGGAAGATTGGCCGGAAGTTCGATTGCGATTAGAGGCGCGACTGGAAGGGGTGTCTGGGAATCAACCTCGACCGTACGTTTGAGCTGGCCGCAGGCGGCGTAGATGTCGCGGCCGCGAGGCCGGCGGATGTAGGTCGGGATTCCGGCGGCGATCAGGGTCTGTTGGAAGCGGCTCACGTCCGCTGGGTCGGGTTGAGTGTAGGCAATGCCGGGACCGGGGTTCCAGACGATTAGATTGACCTTGACCCGGGTGGGCGGAAGGTCGATCGAAGCGTCGCGGAGAGGGCTGGTCGGGCTTTGCAGGAGGTGGAGGAGTTCGCGCGTGTGTTGCGGCCGGTCGTTGACACCGCCCAGCAGGACATACTCAAAGGTGACCCACTCGCGGGTTTGAAGTGGAAGGGTGCGGCAGGCCTGGAGCAGCGCCTCGATGTTCCACTTGCGCGTAATCGGCATGATCTCGGCGCGCGTGAGGTCGTTGGAGGCGTTGAGCGAGAGCGCGAGATGCGGGCGCACTGGCTCAAGCGCGAAGCGACGAATCGCGGGCTCAATGCCGGAGGTCGACACAGTCATGCGGGAGGTGGGGATCTGCATGGGGCCGGCGAGCAGGCGCACCGCGTCCATGAAGTTGTCGTAGTTCAGGAAAGGTTCGCCCATCCCCATAAAAACGAGGTTGATGCGAGGTGGTGTCGCGTTGCCGCGGGTGCTCCCGAGAGTGACGGCGTGGCGGTTGAGGACGGCGGCGACCTGACCGGCGACCTCGCCAGGGGTAAGATTGCGGCGGATGCCGAGCCTGGCCGTCAAGCAGAACTGGCAGTTCACGGCGCAGCCGACCTGGGAGGAGACGCAGACGGTGGCTCGGCGGTAGGTGGGCTTGTCTGTGCTCTGCCGGGGTAGAGCCGCCTCCTGGATCTCCTGGCTGGCGGGTTTGGCGGTGGGGGCGTCCCGGCCGGTGAAGTCAACTGGAGTGCCGTAACCGTCCGGCATCCAGACGGTCTCGACGGTTTCGCCGTCAGCCATACGGACGAGATAGCGCTCGGTGCCGTCGACCGAGGTGGCGGTCTGGATGATCTCAGGGAGGCCGACGATGTAGCCGCGCTCGGCGAGGGTCTGGCGGAGAGGGGCGGGGAGCGTGGAGATGTCGTCGAGGGAGCGGGCGCGCTGGCGATAGAGTGCCTGAGTGAGCTGGGCGGCGCGGAAGCGGGGCTGGCCGAGCTCGGCCATGAGGCGCGTGAGCTCGGCTTCGGATTGGCCGAAGAGGGGTGCGGCAGCGCTCTCGAGGTTTGTGGTGAGCATTTGTGGTGAGCATCAGGTGCTTGGATCGGAGAGTTCTGAGCGGCTCCCTATCAGGTTCTAGTTTATCGCGGACTGAGGTAGGGATGGGGGCGGATATGGGAGAATGGATGTTGAGGTTTGTATGGGAACGATGGTTGTGGAAGCGGGGACGGTGGAGCGGTTGAGTCCTGCGCGGAGTATTCGGAAGACGGTGTTGCTGAACGGTTTAACGGTGCTGACGGAGCAGATGCCGCACGTACGAAGTGTCTCAATGGGCGCGTGGGTGAAGTCGGGGTCGCGAGACGAGGCGCTGGAGGTAAACGGGATCTCGCACTTCGTCGAGCACATGGTCTTCAAGGGTACGACGTCGCGGTCGGCGCAGCAGATTGCGCGAGAGGTAGACACAATCGGCGGGAACCTGGATGCGTTCACCGGCAAGGAGACGATCTGCTTCAACATCAAGGTCTTAGACGAGAATGTTGAACCTGCCCTAAATGTTTTGTCGGACTTGGTTCTCCACCCTACATTTGCTCCGGAGGACCTCCTTCGAGAGCAGGGCGTCATCCGCGAAGAGATCAAGATGGACGAGGACAGCCCGGACTACCTGGTCCATGAGACCTGGACCCAGAACTTCTGGAAGGACGATGCTCTCGGCCGCCCAATCCTCGGGACGGTGAAGTCGGTTGCAGGGTTCAATCAGGAGGTGGTGTTTGGCGAGTATGCACGGAGGTTTACGCCGCGATCTATGATCTTCTCGGCTGCAGGAAATCTCGAGCATGAGCGGTTTGTGGCGGAGGTGGAGGAGCGCTTTGGAGGCATGACTTCAAGCTCTCCTCAGCCGGAGTCTGCCTGTGCGGCGCCACGGTCTACACCGCACATCACGCTGAAGCAGAAGAAGTCGCTCGAGCAGGTACAGCTGTGCCTGGGCGTGCCTGCACCGCCCGTGCAGGACGAGAGCCGGTACGCGGTGTACTTGCTGAACACAATGCTGGGCGGAGGCATGAGTTCGCGGCTTTTCCAGACCATCCGCGAGGAGAAGGGTCTGGCGTACTCGATCTATTCCGAGATGAGTCCATTTCGGGACACTGGATCCCTGTGCGTATACGCGGGGGTCTCCGCTGACAACGCGGCACAGGTGGTGGAGCTTACGCTGAGCGAGATGCGGCGTCTGAAGGAGGGAGAGGCGAGCGCGGCGGAGTTGAAGCGCGCCAAGGATCAGCTGAAGAGCAACATTGTTATCGGTCTCGAGAGCTCTGGGAGCCGAATGGCGAACCTGGCCCGACAGGAGATGTACTTTGGCCGATTCTTTGGTGTCGATGAGATTGTTGAAGAGATCGAGCGCGTAACACCAGGGCGAGTCCGGGCGCTTGCCGCGGAACTATTCGCGCCGGAAAAGATCGCTGTAACCCTACTCGGTAACTTGAAGGGCCTGAAAGTGGAACGCGCGGATCTGGTCTGCTAGTGGTTAGTTTTGGTAAATTTTCGGACGAGGCAAGGCTGTGACAAGACGTGTACAAGACGGGCAGGCGCGGACCACCAGGGCCGCCGGTGCAGAAGACGGATTTACGCTGATCGAGCTGTTGATCGTGATGTCGGTGATGCTGATTCTGATGACGCTGGCGGTGCCGCAGCTGTTGAAGCTGCGGAAGTCGGGCAACGAGACGTCGGCGATCCAGTCAGTCCGGACGATCGGGCAGGCGCAGTTGCAGTACAACTCGGCTTATCCGGCGAACGGATTTGCGTGTTCGTTGTCGTCGCTGGGGGGGAGTCCGAGCGCGGGGGCGCCGACGGCGCAGGCGGCCCAGCTGATTGCGCCGGACCTGACGGTGGGGCAGAAGGCGGGCTACACGTTTGCCATCACGAACTGCAGCAAGGTGCAGGTGAACAACCAGGATATGTATACGTCGTACGAGATTACGGCGGTGCCGCAGTCGGTGGGCAAGACGGGCGATCGCGGATTCTGCTCGGACGAGAACAATACGGTTCGGTACGACCCGGCGGGTGGAACGAACTGCACGCAGCCGATCCAGTGAGGTTTGCCGGGCGGCTGGTGCGGGCCGGCCTGGTGTTGATGGTGGCGGCTTCGACGGGAGCGGGGTTGGGTCAGGGCTCGAAGCTGACGGCTGCGGACGCGGCGCTCTTGAGCCGGGTGGATTCTCACTATAACCACTTGCGGACGCTGCGGGCGCGCTATACCGAGCGGTACAGCGGCATGGGGATCGAGCGGACTGAGACCGGCACAGTCGAACTGAAGCGGCCCGGCCGCATGCGTTGGATAACCGACACCCCGGCGGGCAAAGTCTATGTGCTGGACGGGAAGTTTGCGTGGAGCTACACGCCAGGCGAGGCCGAGGCAGTGCGGACGCCGGCGCGGCTGATCGAGGATGTGCGGTCGCCGCTGCGCTTCCTGCTAGGGCACACGGAGCTGAAAAAAGAGCTGGAATCAGTGTCGGTGACGCCCGCGCCGGGCGATCGATTTCTGATTGCGGGCCAGCCGAAGGCTCTGGGCGATACCGAACGACAGCTCGCGCTCACCGTAACATCGGCTGGTGTGATCGAGCGCCTGCGTTTAGAACGCGTGGACGGGTCGGTAACGGAGTTTGTGTTCTCCGGCATGGAGGAGGGTGTCTCGCTCCCAGACAGCGATTTCAAGTTCGTCGTGCCCGCCGGCGTGACGGTGGTAAACGGACAGGCCCCGGTGTAGGAGCCGTCCGGCACATTCACTTTGTAATGCGGGAAGTCAGACTGCGACAAGGTCAATGCAATTGGAGCACAAACGAGCGCAGAACAATGCAAATCGCGAGATGCGATGCTTGAAAATTGGGTATTTTGCCTGACGTTGCAGGGGTACTCCTGACCTTGCAGGGGTACTATTGTGCAGCTACACCGCACAGGAGATCTAAGACATGCGCTTTGTCAGCGTCGCTGCTTTTGCATTCTGCCTTCTCGCCATGCCCCTTTTTGCTCAGCAGAGAGCGCAGCTTTCGCCCGAGGAGAAGGCCGCGCTCATGCTCAGGCGCGAAGCCACCGAGAAGCAGCTCGAAGATGTGGCTGTGATCGACCGCAAGGTCATGGTTCCGATGCGCGACGGTAAACGGATGGCAGCCGATATCTACCGTCCGAAAGACAGCTCCAGGCAATACCCCATCATTTTCAGCCGGACGCCCTACAACTTCAACTTCTGGGATGTCCAGATGGGGACGTACCGTGACATGAGCCAGGAGCTGGAGGCGGTAAAGCGCGGCTATGTGCTGGTGGAGATGAACGAGCGAGGTCACTTCTTTTCGGAAGGCAACTACGAGATTCTGGGTGCGCCGTTGACCGATGCCGACGACCAGTTTGACTGGCTCTCAAAGCAGCCGTGGGCCAGTGGCAAAATCGGTCTGATTGGATGCTCGTCCACGGCGGAATGGGAGCTTGCGGCGGCGTCGCTGGGCAACAAGGCGCTAACGACGATGATCCCGCAAAGCTTTGGAGCGGGCGTGGGCAAGGTAGGTCCTTATAACGAGCAAGGAAACTGGTATCGCGGCGGTGCTGTGCAGATGCTGTTTATCGACTGGCTGTACGGTGAGCAGAATCAGGTTCGACCCCAGTTTCCTCCTGGGACGTCGCAAGCGGATCTCATTGCCGCATCCAGGCTGTTCGATCTGGCTCCGCAGCTTCCGCCGGTCGATTGGGCCAAAGCTTACGAGCACTTGCCGGAGAAGGACATTATCTCGGCTGTGGGCGGACCCAAAGGAATCTTCAGCGATCCCATGCAAAACACTACGGGCGGAGCGATGATCGAGCGCGGGCCAAACGATCCGGCATGGCGCAAGGGCGGCATCTGGCAGTCGGACACGATGCCGATCAACATCCCTGCCTTCTGGTTTATGACCTGGTATGACGTTTCGATTGGACCAAATCTCGCCGCCTACAACTTCGTGCGCGACCATGCGAAAGGCGACGCCGCAAACGAGCAGTACGCCGTTATCGCTCCAACGTTGCATTGTGGATATAAGCGCGCCAGCGCAAATACGGTTGTCGGCGAGCGCGATATGGGGGATGCGCGCCTAGACTACGACGCGATGACATATGCGTGGTTCGACCACTTCTTGAAGGGTGAGAACAACGACCTCCTGAAGAGGATGCCCAAGGTCCAGTACTACACCATGGGTCTGAACAAATGGCAGCATTCAGACACGTGGCCTCCCGAGGGTGCGCGGACGGAGGTCCTGGACTTGCGCAGCGACGGTCATGCCAACACGCTGGCCGGTGACGGTGCGCTGGTCCCGCGGAATGACCGCAACCCGAATTCACTCTTGCAGTTCAGCGGCTCAAGGCCTGCACTCCAGAACAAGGATCTGCCTGATATCTTCACCTACGATCCCATGCATCCGACACCGAGCTACGGTGGAAACGTTTGTTGCGCGGCGAACACGATTCCGGGCAACGGCGGAGCCTTGGATCAGCGGAAGATGGAAAACCGTTCCGACATCCTGGTGTACACGTCTGCGCCACTGGCAAGGGACGTAGAGGTTTCGGGACCTATCACTGTGACATATTACGTCTCGGCCGACGTGAAGGACACGGATGTGACAGCCAAGATTATCGATGTCCTGCCGGATGGTACAGCCTACAACCTAGACGAGACAATCCAGCGTCTGCGCTACCGCGACGGGGACGACAAACTGGTCTGGCTCGAAAAGGACAAGGTATACAAAGTAACTCTTACGCCGATGGTCACCTCAAACCTGTTCGGTGTGGGTCACCGCATTCGACTGGAGGTCGCGGGCGCGAACTTTCCCCGCTTCGATCGCAACCTCAATACGGGGGGCAACAATTTTGACGAAACCGTCGGAGTTATCGCGCATACCGCGATCTATCACACGGACAAGTACCCCAGCACGCTGACACTCACCGTCGTGCCCAGCCATAACTAAGCTTGTGGTACTCCGCTCCGGCTTTCCTCCGGCTTTCATTGTAATGCTGCGTGGCCGGCACGCGGGGACTCTCTATATCGACGTTCTACGGCTGCAGGCCGAAGGTGAGATCTCGCGATCGGGGTCGCAAACTGGACGGGACCCGTCTCTAGCTGACCGTGATCTTGCCAGTCTCGCCCAAGTCGATGGTGCCTCCCGTCGCGGCGACGTACTTCAGTCCGCGAAGAAGTTTACTCGAAGACGCCTCCCAGTACTGAGCTTCGGAGATGTTCACTCGCAGGACGGTGATGCTGGGGTCGTCTTCGCCTTCGGGAAACCATGCCTTGTGCATGGGGTTCCAGAGTTCCTTGATCTTCGCCTTGTCTTTGGAAAGGTACGCCCTGCCCTTCGCGGAGACGAACTTGGAGTTGTCCGCGTCCGCATAGACGAGCGACACGTGCGAGTCGTCCACGATCTCGGCGATCTTGCCGGATTCGCCGCGGGTGAGAAACCAGACGTTGCCGTCAAAATCGGAGTTCTGCGTCGCCATTGGGCGCGAGTCAAAGGAGCCGTCCGGGGCGGCGGTCGTCATCATGGCAATGCGAATGTCTTTGATGAGATCGTTGATCTTCTTGAGGCCTTCAGGGCCGCTGAGGTTTTTCTGTTCGCTCATAATGACTTTTGGATGCGCGCAAAGGCGGATCGGGCGGCACGCGAAGCTTAACGAGAACATGAGTTTCTGTCCCGTAGAATGCCGTCTAAGCAGGAGCTTCAAACAGGGTGCAGGCGACAGGGGATGGAGGCGTGGTTTTGGAGAATGTAGCAGGGGAGGCGGGCGTGCTCAGCGCCGAGGAGTTTCGCGAGGCGGTCCTTGCAACCGAGCCGAGGGTAGCAGTGTTTGACTGTGACGGAACGCTCTGGTCCGGCGATGCTGGGTCTGCGTTTATGCGATGGTCGATCGAGACGGGGCTGCCCTCGCGGGAGATGGCGGACTGGATCGTAGATCGCTACGAGGGGTACCTGCGAGGCGACGTCTCAGAGGCGACGATCTGCGGCGAGATGGTGCAGATGTACAGCGGTCTCCGCGACGAGGAGATGCGGCGCGCAGCGGCGGTGTTCTTTGAGGCGCACATGCGGCGGCGGATCTTCCCGGAAATGCAGGAGCTGGCACTCGAGCTCGGCGGCTCCGGGGTGGAGATCTGGGCGGTAAGTTCGACCAACGATTGGGTGATCGAAGAGGGTGTGCGCGCGTTTGGGATCCGGCCCGAGCGCGTCCTGGCCGCGCGGGTGGAGGTGACGCGCGGTCGCGTGACGGGCAAGCTCCTGGCCGTGCCGACCGACGAGGCGAAGGTCACGGCACTCACCCGAGCGGGGGTGACGCAGTCGGATGTGGTGTTTGGCAACTCCGTGCACGACGCTGCCATGCTCGGCATCGCGCGGCGGCCGTTTGCGGTCAATCCGACGGCGGCTCTGCGCGAGCGGAGCGCGGCAGAGGGATGGGCGGTGTATCTGCCCAAGCTGCGGAGTTCTCGGGCAGGCGCATGAGGTTACCCTAGGTGCTCCGCTGCTGAGCCTTTTGCCTTCCGCCACCCGTCTAAACCAGGAGCAACGGGACAGAAATCGACGGGGCGTGACAGCGTGAAGGAGCAGATTCGTAAACTGGACGGACGCGGGACAGGACCGGTCGAAGGCGAGAGCCGGCCGCCGCGGCTGGTCGTGGCCGGTCTCATCGTCCGTGCCGGGGTCACGGAGACGGAGGTCCTGATCTGCCAAAGAAAAGCCGATCAGCCGATGAGCCTGAAGTGGGAGTTCCCGGGCGGCAAGGTGGAGCTAGGGGAGAGCTCGGAGGCGGCGCTCAAACGCGAACTCAACGAGGAACTGGGGATCTCTGCAGTGATCGGACGGCGCGTGGCCCGCGTACGGCACACGTATCGCAACGGTGGAACGATCGACCTGCAGTTTTTTCTGGTGCAGGAGTTCGAGGGCGGCATCGAAAACCGGATCTTCAACGATATGCGCTGGGCGGCCCTGGCCGAGCTTCCAGGGTACGACTTTCTTGCAGCAGACCTGGGCCTGATTCGCGACTTGTCGGCAGGAAAGCTGCTCTAAGTAAGGTCTGATCACGTCTTCTCCGTGTTAGTTCTGCTTTCTTGTTCGCTGGCCCCGAGAGAACCTGTCGGCACGCTTGGGTCGGAGGTCGGGATGCCCGCTCTCAGCGATTTAGAATCAAAGGATTGTCGCTGAAAGAATGGGGTTGGATGGCTGAGTTGGCTGCAGAAAAGTCGCTGACGTTTCAAGAACTGTTGTTTCGTCTGCAGAGGTTCTGGGCGGAGCGCGGGTGTGTCCTGCAGCAGCCCTACGATGTCGAGGTGGGCGCGGGGACGATGAGCCCGGACACGTTTCTGCGGGTCTTAGGCCCCAAGCCGGTGCGCATCGCGTACGCGCAGCCCTCGCGCCGGCCGGCCGACGGTCGATATGGCGAGAACCCGAACCGGCTGTTTCGGCACACGCAGCTGCAGGTCGTGCTAAAGCCGCCGCCCGAGCGTATCCAGGAGATCTACCTGGAATCGCTCGTTGCCATCGGCATCAATCTGCGCGAGCACGACATTAAGTTCGAGGAAGACAATTGGGAATGGCCGGTTGGCGGTGCGTGGGGCGTGGGCTGGCAGGTGATGCTGGACGGCCTTGAGATCACGCAGTTCACCTACTTCCAGCAGTGCGGCGGGATGGATCTGGATCCGATCTCGGGCGAGATCACGTACGGCTTGGAGCGGATCGCCGGGTTCTTGCAGGATGTCGACTCGATCTACGACATCGTCTGGGCGATCGAGCCCCCTGAGAATGGCAAACCGGGCCGCGAGGTGACGTACGGCGAGATGCGGCTCGCTGAGGAGGAGCAATTCTCGGCCTACGGGTTCGATTATGCCGAAGTCGATCGGCTGTGGGAGCATCTGCGACTGTATGAGGCCGAGTGTCTGCAGCTGCTGGCGCGCGGTGATGCGCTACTCGTCGATAGGAAGGCGGATGCGCTCCAGACGAAGCGCTTTCCGGTGCTCGGCGCATACGAGCTGGCGCTCAAGTGTTCGC
The DNA here is from genome assembly GCA_965277145.1 of Acidobacteriaceae bacterium. Lineage (GTDB taxonomy): Bacteria > Acidobacteriota > Terriglobia > Terriglobales > Acidobacteriaceae > Edaphobacter. The sequence continues at coordinate 2,251,017 of OZ255717.1, read as the reverse complement.
ACCTGTTTAACCTTCTCGATGCGCGCGGTGCGATCTCGGTGACGGAGCGCGTCGGCGTGATGGCGCGGATTCGGACGCTGGTGGTGGGCGTGGCGAAGTTGTACGCGCGGCAGGTCGATCGGGTGGACGCGGGGGCGACAATCCCCGAGAGAGCTACGGCTCCCGAGAAAGTTACGGCATAGATGGCTGATTTTCTGTTTGAGATTGGGTTGGAAGAGGTGCCCGCGCGGATGATCGCGGGGGCCGAGACCGAGTTGCGCCGGCGGGTGATAGCTATGCTCGAACGCGAGCGCCTGGTTGCGGCAGGAAAGGCTGAGGTGAAGAGCTTTGCGACGCCACGGCGCCTCGCAGTGCTCGTCAGAGGTGTGCTCGCGCAACAGGAGCCGGTGACCGAGGATCTGCTCGGGCCCTCGGTGAAGGTGGCCTACAAGGACGGCGTGCCCACGGCGGCAGCGGCCGCGTTTGCGCGTAAGGCGGGCGTCGCGGTCGACGCGCTAAAGACGGCGACAACGCCCAAGGGCGAGTACCTGGCCGCCACCTCCGTCAAGCCGGGACGGACGGCCTCGGTTGTGATCGGGGCGGAGCTGCCCAAAGAGTTACTGGGGATCTACTGGGCAAAAAATATGTACTGGCGACCGGGCAAGCCGGAGCGGTTTGTCAGGCCGGTGCGGTGGATCTTGGCGATGCTTGACGGCGAGGTGGTGCCGGTCGAGTTTGCAGGCAAGACGGCCGGCAACGTGACATTTGGCCATCGGGTGCTGCATGGCCACGCTCCAGTCGAGATCGGTGCTCCGGGGGACTACGAGGCGGCGCTCGATCAAGCGTTTGTCGTCCCGGATGTCGAGGTGCGGCGCCGGCGGATTCGCAAGGGGCTCGATCGCGCGTGCCGAGCGATACCCGGGGCGCGGTGGCGGGAAGATCACGCGCTGGTCGAGACGGTGACCCAGCTGACGGAGTGGCCGACGGTCCTCTTGGGCGGGTTTGAGCCCGAGTATCTCGCCCTGCCGGAGGAGGTGCTGGTAACCGTGATGCGCGATCACCAGAAGTACTTTGCCGTCGAGGACGCGGGCGGGTCGCTGGCGCCGCACTTCCTTGCAGTGCTCAACACAGAGGTCGATGCGGCGGGCGAGGCAGTGATCCGGCACGGCAACGAACGCGTCTTGCGGGCGCGGTTCAACGATGCGCGCTTCTTCTGGGAGTTCGATCAAAGAGTTCCGCTCACCGATCGCGTGCCGCTGCTCGACAAGGTCACGTTTCAGAAGGATCTGGGCACATACGCAGCCAAGTCGGAGCGGGTGCGTCGAGTTGCAGCAGAGTTGGCGAGGGCAGCCGCAGCGAAGGGAATCGCCGTCGCCGCCAGGGCGCTCGATGAGGCGGCTCAGCTGGCAAAGACGGATCTGACGACGGAGCTGGTGAAGGAGTTTACGGAGCTGCAGGGCGTGGTTGGCGGCCTGTATGCGCGGGCGCAGGGGCTGGGCGAGCCGGTGGCGGCGGCGATCTACGACCAGTACCGTCCCGTGGGCATGGAGGATCGCGTGCCGCGGACGGCAGAGGGTGTTCTGCTTTCGATCGCGGATAAGGCGGACACGATCGCGGGGATGTTTGCGCTCGGGATGGAGCCGACCGGGTCGAAGGATCCGTTTGCGCTCCGCCGAGCGGCGAACGGGATTGTGAAGATGCTGGCCGAGGCCGAGGTGCCGCTCACCTTGCGTGAGGTGGCGGAGGCGGCGGCCGAGGACAAGGTGGAGTTGACAGGGTGGATGCTAGCGTTCTTTGCCGAGCGGTTGGAGTTTTACCTGAGGGAGGTCAGGGAGCAGGCGTACGACGTCGTGAAGGCGGTGATGGCGGCCGGGTCGGACGATGTTCGCGACGCGGCCGCGCGCGCGGCCGCGGTAACCGAGGTACGAGGTGCAGAGGCCGGAGGCGACTTCCTGGCCGTCAGCGCGGCATTCAAGCGAATGCGCAACATCCTGGAGCAGGCGCGGGAGAAGGGCTACGCGGTGCCGACCGGGGTGGACGAGACGTTGCTCCTGGAACTGGAGGAGACGGCGCTGGCGGAGCGCTCAGCGGACCTCGCGGCGCAGGTGGAGCAGATGCGCGCCCGCCGAGAGTATGCGGAGGCTCTGCGGCTGATCGCGACCCTGCGGCCAGAGGTGGACGCGTTCTTCGATGCAGTGATGGTGATGGTGGCCGACGAGAGCCTGCGCGGGAATCGGCTGGGGCTCTTAGCGCGGGTGGCCGGAGATTTCTCGCGAATCGCAGAATTTTCGGAGATTGTGGTGGCGGGGTAGGGACGTCACGCTCAGTTGAGCCGCTGCAGCCTTGCGATCAGCTTCTCGGCGAGCGGTTCGCCGGATTCGGTCCAGAGCAGGCGAGAGGAGATGTTGCAATGCTTTTCAACCGACAGGGTGAAGGCCAAGAGCATCTCGACGTTCTTCTGGATGTAGGTCGCGGCCTCGGTCTGGGCCTCCGTTTGCGGGTCCGCTGGGGATGACTTTGGGCGGTCGAAGCTGAGGAGTTTGCCGGGCGCTGCGCTCGGTCCGGTGGCGTCGTCGCGGTCGGCTTCCTCGCGCTCGATCTCGGCGACCTCGGTTTCTTCTTCGACCTCATCCTCGTCGAGCACCCAAGGGTAGTCCAGGCCGAAGTCGACGCGGATGTGGCCGTTCTGCTCAAAGGAGCCATCGTCGAAGTGCGGTCCAAAGCCGATGATCTTGACGGTCTTCGGTTCGGGACGCCAGAGCGTGTCGAGGAGGCTGGCGACCTCAAGCTGGCCCTGATCCTCACTGCGATCGGAGCCGTATCCGGCCGAGCCCGGGCCGGAGTCCGGCGTCCATAGATTCCACTTCATCTCGAACTCATACGCCATGTCGTCGTGGAGCTGTTCGGTGGCTTCAGTTACCGCGTTCTCGATGATACCGCCGGCGGTGTCCGGGGACTCCTCGGCGCGACTGTCGTTGACGTAGATGCGTTGGTAGGTTGGCGACTCGTTGAAGCTGATCGGGTAGCTGGAGGCGGCGGAGACGCGTCTTCCGGCCGGTGTGCCGCTGACCAGAGCGAACTGGCGCAGAACAGAGACAAGCGCGGCCGGAAGGGTCTCCAGGCGAAAATTCGGGAACCAGAGGCTCAGGTAGAGCTGATCGGCCATAGGGGTTAGTCTACCCCTCGGCCCAATTGCGGGTTCTGCGAGGGTCGGTCCGCGCCTGGGGTGAGAAGATGGCCCGCCTGGGGTGAGAAGATGGCCCACCTGGGGTGAGAAGATGGAATAGCGCATGAAGCGGTCTCGGGATGCTGCATTGTTGGGTGGGGTTCGCGGGTGGTTGCTGGCGAGCGCGGGTGTGCTCTTGCTGGTAATCGCCGGGTTCTTCGAGTACGCCCACCTGCGGGCGCACCGATTCCTGACCGATCTGCCGCGCCGCCTGGGGATCGATCTGCTACAGGAGACGAACGGATTTACGTATTCGCAGTCGGCGGGTGGACGGACCATTTACACCATCCATGCTGCCAAGGCGGTCGAGCACAAGGACGGACGGTACACGCTCCACGATGTCGGAATCGTGCTCTACGGCAAGACGGGCGATCGCGCCGACCGCATCCACGGGTCGGAATTTGAGTACGACGGGAAAGCAGGCGTTGTGCGCGCGGCCGGTGAGGTGTTTCTGGACCTCCAGGCGCCGGCGCCCGCGGATGCGACGGATCGCCGGACGTATGCAGCCGGTAACGCAGGGCCGGGGGCGCCGGGCGGGGACGATGGCCGAGTGATCCACGTGAAGACCACCGCCCTCGTCTTCCAGCAGAAGCTTGGTGTGGCCTTCACAGAGGAGCCCATCGAGTTTCGGTTTCGGGGCGTGACGGGAAGCGCGAAAGGGGCGGAGTTCCACTCGGACACGGGGTCGCTGGTGTTGCAGTCGGACGTGCATCTGGCCGGTCTGCGCGAGGGCCGGCCGATGACCTTGACGGCGGCGCATGCGGAGATGCAGCGCGGCGACCGGGAGGTGGTCCTTCGGCAAGCGAGGTACGTCGCTCTGAGTGGGGGGGATGCGCTAGCCGAGACGGCCAGCGCGGATCGCGCGGTGCTGCACCTGAGGCGGGACTCTGCCGGCCCCGACCGAACGGTTGTGGACGGAAGTGCGGGCGTGATCGAGCGCATCGATGCAGAGGGCCGGGCGACGCTCGACCGCGACCGAGAAAGGCTGACGGCACCGCGGGCAACGCTTATATTCAACGCGGCAGGCCGGCCGGAGCGCGCGGAGATGTCGGGCGGTTTGGTGATGACAGCCGAGAGTGCAGGGAAAGATGTGCGGGGAGCTGCCTCGCGGGGTGATGCTGAGTTTGACCGCAGCGGCGGAGTGGATCGCGTGGGACTTCAGGGATCGGTACGGTTGACGGCGATGCTCTCGGGGGGAAGCGGGGAGGGCGAGCGCGATCTCGAGGCGGAGTCGGTCGAGATGAGCTTTGCGCGCCCGGCATCGGGTAAGCCAGAGCTGCGGGAGGTGCAGGCGACGGGGGGTGCCCACGCCCTGTCGCGGCCGGCGGCCAACGTCGGGAAGATCGCCATGACGGAGGTGCGCGCGGACCGGCTCTTGGCCGAGATGGCGGGGGCTGGGTCCCAGAGCCGCCCGCCGGCCAGGTCGCAAATAAGGTCTGGCGGGCCGAGGCTGCACGTTGCGAGCGTCGACGGGCAGGGGCACACGGTGTTGCATCAGGTGCGGTCCGATAGCGCGGAGGAGACCAGTTCCGCCGAGACGCTGCGACTCGAATTTGTGCCGGAAGACGCCCCGGGGAACCCGCGAGCAGATCCGCGAGCGACAGGTGGGGATCGGGTGCAGAGCGCCGTCCAGGCGGGCGCGGTCGCGATCGTTTCGCGGGGTCCGCTGGTTCGGGGCAGGGAGGCCGAACGCAAGGAAAGCCGCGCGACTTCGGACCGCGCGGAGTATAACGGAGCGGCGGATCAGCTGACGCTCGTCGGGCGCGCCCACCTGCTGGAGGGAGCAAGCGAGATCTGGTCCGAGCGCGTCGTTCTCGAGCAGGGATCGGGGGATGCCGCGGCGTTTGGGTCGGTACGTGGGAGCTACTTGCAGCCAAGTGCCGCAGATCCGGTCCATGTGGTGAGCGCGCGGGCAGAGCTGAAGCGCGCAAGCTCTGAGGCGACGTTCTTTGGATCTGGATCTGAGGCCGGCGTCGGTGCCGGGGCTGGCGCCGCAGCTCAGGGAACCGCAGGCTTGGCGCGGATGTGGCGTGGCGGATCGCAGGTGGAGGCGCCGGTGATCTCGCTCGACCAGGAGCATCGCTTGTTGATCGCCGGCGGTGCCGAGGGCCAGAAAGCGCTTGCGGTGCGGTCGGTTCTGGCCGGAGAGGATGGGGCTGCGGCGGGCGCCGGGACGGGCCGGACCGTCTCCCGGGCCGTAAAGACGAACAGCTCCGCAAAGAAGCCGACAACGCCCAAGCCGACCGGCGTGCTCCGTGTGGAGAGCGGGGATCTGCGCTACTCGGATGTGGACCGGACAGCTGTATTTGGCGGCGGCGTGGTTCTCAGGGGAGAGGGCGGCACGGTTCGAAGTCAGCGGGCCGTGGCGTACCTGCGGCCGGCCTCGACAACCCCAGGCACAGCGCCCCCCCCGGCATCGGGCTCCGCCTCAGGTGCGAATCGACAGGCGTCGGCTGACGTGTTTCCGGGCGGAACTCTCGATCGCGTCGTCGCAACCGGCACAGTCGAGGTCGCGCAGGACGGCCGCGAGGCGAGCGGGCAGCAGCTGGTGTACACGGCGTCCGACGGCATGTTTGTGATGACGGGTGTCCCGGGGGCTCCGCCGCGCATGTACGATCCGGCACGCGGCACGGTCACCGGCGACACGCTCCGCTTTCACAGCGGAGATAACAACGTTGTTGTCTCGGCGGAAGAGCCTGCGGGCAACGCTCCGAAGCATCGCGTGCGTTCAGAGACGCGGGTAAAACGGCAGCCATGAAGACGTTAGCGGCAGAGGACATCGGAAAGTCGTACGGCGGCCGGGAGGTGGTGCGGGGCGTAAGCTTCGAGATCGCGCAAGGTGAAGTGGTGGGTCTCCTGGGACCGAACGGCGCCGGCAAGACGACGAGCTTCTACATCATCGTAGGTCTGCTTCGGCCGGACACGGGCCGCGTCGTGGCCGGCGGTCATGACATCAGCCGCCTGCCGATGTACCTGCGCGCGCGCAACCATGGCATCAGCTACCTTCCGCAGGAACCTTCGATCTTTCGCAAGCTGACGGTCGAGGACAACATCCTCGCCGTACTCGAGTCGCAGGACCGCCTGAGCTGGGAGGGCCGGCGCAACCGCACCGAGCGCCTGATCGAAGATCTCAACCTCGGCCACGTGCGCAAAACGCGTGGCTACGCCCTCAGCGGAGGCGAGCGCAGGCGGGCAGAGATCGCACGCTGCCTGGCCATCGAACCCTCGTTTATCCTGCTCGACGAGCCGTTCTCAGGCATCGATCCGATCGCGATCCTCGATCTCCAGGAGATCATCTACGGTCTGAAAAAGAGCGGAATCGGGGTTCTGATCACCGACCACAACGTACGCGAGACGCTCTCTGTAACCGACCGCGCGTACATCATCAACGAGGGCCGGATCTTTCGCGCAGGCACGCCCGGCGATCTGGGCCGCGACCCCGAAGTGCGGAGGATCTACCTCGGTGAGCGCTTCAAATTTGAGTGAGTCTCAGCTCCTTTCGGAGTCGCGCCGACGGTACAACTTCTGTTGTAACTCCGTGTTTTCACAGGCTAAAGACATCGCTGAGCGGGTAGACTGAGGCGACAGACGGGACACCGCGAAGTGTAGACTGTGCTCATCATGGTCAGCACATAAGGTCTGGTTCCGCTGAGCTGAAGTGGGCGAGTACAGGCTTGCAAACGAGCTGACGCGGACCACGCGAAAGGATGGCAGAGGCGATCGTGCTACTTCAACCGAAACTCAATCTCCGCGTCGCACAACGCCAGATCCTGACGCCGGGTCTGGTCCAGATGGTCAGCGTCCTCGCGCTGAACAAGCTGGAGTTGAAGGAGATGATCAACACGGAGATGATTGAAAATCCCGTGCTGGAAGAGTTGGAGGACACCGGCATCTCGTATGAGGAGATCGCCGGTCGCGAGGGCGATCGCGAGCGGTCCGCCGAAGATGTCGCGACAGAGGGCGAGCGGGCTGACAAGGATCCGTTCGACGAGATCGACTTCGGCAGCTACTTCCAGGACTTTCTCGACCCCGGCTTCAAGACCGCCTCGAACTTCGAGGAGTACGACAAGCCGTCGTTTGAGCACTTTCTCTCGCAGCCGACGACGCTGAGCGACCACCTGATGTGGCAGCTCGGATCTCTAACCCTCGCGCCCGCGGTCCGCGCCGCGGCAGATCTGGTGGTCGGCAACCTCGACGAGAACGGCTATCTGATGTCGACCGACGAGGACCTCGCGCTTGCCCTCGCCCAGATGCGATCGCCCGCCCGGCCGGAGCCGATCCCGTTTGAGCGCGGAGCTCGCACCCGCCTGAGTCAGCAGATGCGCACATCGGCGGAGCCTCAATCAGATCTCGGCAGCAATGGGTCTAATGGGTCTAATGGGTCATTTGCGATCGCAGCGGCTGCCGCCCAGCCTGCCGTTCACGATCAGGACGCGCATCTGATGGAAGCTGTGATCGAAGCCCGCAAGGTCGTCAATCATCTCGATCCGGTCGGTGTGGGAGCCCGGGATCTGCGCGAATGCCTCCTCATCCAGATCGGCGCGTTGGCGGCGGAGACGGAGTTGTCGCCGCGCCGCCGGCCCAGCGTCCAAGCAATGGCCGAACTCAAACAAAAAAAAGAAATCTTCGCGACGGCAACCCACGTTGTCACACATTGCCTTGCTCTGTTGCAAAAAAAGGATATGCGCGAGCTGACGCGCTCCTGCGGTCGTACGGCCGAACAGGTACAAGCGGCCGTCGATCTGATCCGGACGCTCGATCCGCGCCCCGGCCAGCGCTACAGCCAGACGCAGACCCGCCTGATCGAGCCGGATGTCGCCTTTGTAAAACGCGACGATGTCTATGTCGTGGTCATGAACGAAGAGGACATGCCTAGCTTGCGGCTCAACCAGGGCTACCGCAAGATGCTGGGGCAGACCGGGACCGAAAAGCAGGTCAAAGAGTACGTCAAGGAGCGGTACAAGTCGGCCATCCAGCTTCTACGCAATATCGAGCAGCGCAAAAACACTATCGTCCGTACGTGCGACGTCATCGTTCGGCGGCAGGTCGACTTCCTCGAACACGGAGTCGAAGCGTTGCGGCCGATGATGATTAAGGAGGTCGCCGAAGAGATCGGCGTTCATCCCTCGACCGTAAGCCGCGCCGTCGCCAACAAATACGTCCACACCTCGCAAGGTGTCTTTGAGCTGCGCTTCTTCTTCTCGGAGGGCGTCAATGGCCCGGAAGGTGGCGACCTACCGCTCGTACTCCTGAAGCGCAAGGTGAAGAAGCTGATCGAGGATGAGGACTCGAGTAAGCCTTTGACTGACGACCAGCTAGCCGTGGAGCTACAGCGGCAGGGCATTCAGGTCACCCGGCGGACCGTCGCGAAATACCGCGAAGACATGCAAATTCCCAGTACGCACCGACGTCGCGTTCGTTAGCGTCACCTCCAACCCCGAACCCGCATCGAATGGGAGCAGAGGTTGAGGAGCCGTAAACCATGGTCGTGGAATATACCGGTCGGCACACTACCGTTACCCCCAAGCTAAGGCAGCAGACAGAGGCCTCGGTCGCGCAGTTGGAAAAGATCGAAGGAAAGTTTGGCAACGTGCATGTGATCCTGACCGAGGACAAGTACCGGCACATCGCTGAGGTCACGCTGACGACCAAGCAGCATACGCTGGTGGCGACGTGCGAAGCAGCGGAGATGGGCGCCGCGCTCCACGATGCCTTTGCCAAGGTGGAGCAGCAAGCCATTCGCAAAAACCAGAAGCGCACTACGATCAACCATCACCCAAAGGGCGACCTCAAAGTGGAAGAAACGGAGCCGGCCGGCGCAGAGTAAGCTTCTGCCGGCCCTGTTTGTGGAGGCCCTGATTGGCGGCAATGCTACGATGCCTCCATGGCAGCGAAGCGGGTAAAAGCAGACGCGGTCGCCAAGAGAAAAACACCGTCGAAGTCCGTCTCCACCGTCCGAAAAGGGTCTGCAAACGATCCCCCCACGCCGGAAGCTGTCCCACCCAGCACGGGCGAGCTCGTTATCCTGACCGGCATGTCCGGGTCGGGCAAGCTGTCGGCCCTCAAAGCGTTCGAGGACCTTGGCTACTACTCGGTCGACAACCTCCCGCTCGAGCTCATTCCGCGCTTTGCCGATCTGGTCGGACAATCCGCCAAGACCGAACGCGCGGCTCTGGTCATCGATGTGCGCGAGGGTGCTCGGCTGGAAGAATTTCCCGAGATCCTCAAACAAGTGCGCAAGGTCCTCCCGACGCGCGTCGTGTTCCTTGAAGCCAGCGATCAGGCCCTGATCCGGCGCTTCTCCGAGACGCGCCGGCCGCATCCCCTCGGGCGCACCGACACCGTCGTCAAATCGATTCGCGCCGAGCGCAAGCGCCTCGACCCCATTCGCAACGTAGCCGACATCCTCCTCGACACCACAAAGTTCAACGTCCATGAACTGCGAGCGCACATCAACGCGCAGTTCGAGCGCGAGGCGCCGGAACGCAATCTGACCATCTCGTCGAATAGCTTTGGCTTCAAAAATGGCGTTCCACCCGAGGCGGATCTGGTCTTTGATGTCCGCTTCCTGCCGAATCCGCACTTCATTCCGGAGTTTCGCAAACTAACCGGACGCCACCCCAAGGTCGCCAAATTCGTTCGCGACTTTCCGCAAACGCAGGAGTTTCTGGAAAAGGTGACCGAGATGCTCGCGTTCCTTCTGCCGCATTACATCAAGGAAGGCAAAAGCTATCTAACCGTCGCGTTCGGCTGCACGGGCGGGCAGCACCGGTCGGTTTTTCTCGCGGAAGAGGTCAAAAAACGTCTGGCCAACGAGGGATACCGCGTGACAGCGGCGCATCGCGATATGCCGCGCTAGTCTCGCGTGAGAGCGAGCAGCCGATAGAATAAACAGGATGGCGAACGTCCCCCTGATCGCCGCAGCAGGCAGCAGCACTCGGGCCGAGGCTCGCTTGAGCTCCGTCTGGCGACTGCTCCGCTATAGCCGGCCTTACCTCTTGTACTCGCTCGCGTCCGTTGTGCTCATGGCGATCGTCGGCGCGATGTCGGCGTTTCGCATCCTCTTGGTCAAGCCGATCTTCGACAAGGTCCTGACGCCGGATGTGCCGACAGCCAACGTCCTGGTGTTCTCGGTTCCACATCTCCGGCAGCCGCTCGACCTTCACTTCCTTGTGCCCACGCACTTCCACAATGCGTGGACCGTGGTGGCATACGCGCTCGTGATGTCGGCGCTCCTGAAGTCGGCGTGCGACTACTTCGGGACGTATCTGGTGAACTATGCCGGCTTTGGCATGATCACGGACCTACGCAACGACCTTTATGAGGCGGTGCTGCGGCGATCGGTCGCGTTCTTTCAGAAACACAGCACAGGCACACTCCTGTCTACGCTGATCAACGACATCGAAAAGGTACAGACCGCGATGTCCGGCGTCCTGGGCGAGTTCTTGCAGCAGGTGTTTACGCTTCTGTTCACGATCGCCGTCGTGATCTGGTACGGCGGCACGCTGGCGTGGGTACTTCTCCTGTTTGTGCCGGTCGTAATCGGATCGGCGCGTCGCATCGGAAAGCGGGTTCGACAGACCACGCGCAAAGGGCAGGACAAGCTGGCGGAGATTCAGAACATCCTCCACGAGACGATTACGGGCAACCGGATCGTAAAAGCGTTTGGGATGGAGTTGTGGGAGACCAACCGGTTTCGCCGCGCGGCAACGCGGCTGTTTCGCGCAAACCTCCGTGCCGTAAGCGTGCAGGCAATCAGCTCGCCCCTGATGGATGCCTTGGGATCGGTGGCGATCGCGCTTCTCTTACTCATCGGGCGCGATCGCATCAAGAGCCACTCAATGACCGCAGGATCGTTTATCGCATTCCTGATCGCCGTCTTTACCCTCTATGATCCGGTGCGCAAATTCGCTCTCTTCTACAACAGCTTTCAACAAGCGCGCGGCGCCAGCGAGGAGATCTTCGGCTTTATGGATGAGCAGGATGACGTCCGCGAGCGCAAGCGGCCGATCGTTCTGCCGGGCTTCGCCGAAGAGATCTGCTTTGAGCATGTCGGCTTCGCGTATGCCGCCGAGGGCAGTGGTGAACCGAAGGTCGTGCTCCACGACATCAACCTCCATGTGCGTCCCGGAGAGGTGATCGCTCTGGTCGGCCCGAGCGGCGCGGGCAAGTCGTCGCTGGTCAATCTGATCCCCCGCTTCTTCGATCCTACTGACGGCCGCATCACGCTCGACGGCCACGATCTGCGCGATGTCTCGGTGGCTTCCTTACGACGCCAAATCGGCAAGGTGACGCAGGAGGTCGTGCTTTTCAACGACACAGTGCGCAACAACATCGCATACGGGCAGCCCAACGTGTCGCTCGCGCGGGTAGAGGAGGCGGCGCGCATGGCCCTGGCGCATGACTTCGTCGCCAACCTGCCGCATGGCTACGACACCGTGGTCGGCGAGCGGGGAGCGCGCCTCAGCGGTGGCGAGCGGCAGCGCATAGCAATCGCGCGGGCGATCCTCAAGAACGCGCCAATCCTGATTCTCGACGAGGCCACCTCCGCGCTCGACGTCGAAAGCGAGCAGTACGTCCAGGCAGCGCTCAAAAACCTGATGCGCGGTCGAACCGTGTTTGTCATCGCGCACCGTCTCTCCACGGTACGCAGCGCCAGTCGCATCGCCGTGCTCGAAGCCGGACGCATCACGGAGGTCGGGACCCACGAGGAACTCTTGCAACAGTCCGGAACCTACCAACGACTATTTCACCTACAGTTCAGCGGTGTAACGGCAGAGGAGATGGGCCGGTTGGTGGAAATGGGGGCCATGGCCGTCGAGGGAATCGCATGAGCCACATCTCATGAACCTGATCTTCTCGATGACCGGCTTCGCGCGCGCCGCGGCGGAGGTGAAGGTCGCCCCAGACCCGAGTCCAGACCCGAGTCCAGACCCGAGTCCGGATCTAAGTCCGGGTCTAAGTCCAGACCTGCGCCCAGACCTCAGCTTCGCGCTCGAGATCAAGTCCGTCAACCATCGCTTTCTGGATCTACACTTCCGTCTGCCCGGCGGATCCGCAGAACTCGAGATGCAGCTCCGATCGTTGCTGAAAAGCCGCCTGCGGCGCGGGCACGTCGAGCTCTCGCTCCATGTCGATCGCGAAGCCACCGGGGTATCGCTCGGTCTGAACCAGGATCTGCTGGCGGCGTACGTCGGCGCCTTTCGTGAGGCGTCACGGCTCCACGGGATCGCAGGCGATCCGGACCTGAACGCAATCCTGCGTCTTCCGGGAATCCTGCAGCAGGGTCGCGGCCCTGAAGCCAGAGGCAAGGCAGCGGAGCAAGAGGCGCTGGAGCGGGCCGTCCTATCTGTCATGCCCGGTCTGCTCGATCAGCTGGATGACGCGCGTGCGTCTGAAGGCGCGGCGCTCGTCGAGGAACTTCGGCTGGCGATGCGGCGCATCGCTTCTGGGTGTGAAGAGGTCTCCGGCGCGCAGGACGATGTTCGTCAGGGCCACTTCGACCGTCTTCGAGCACGGCTCGAGCAACTCTTACAAGGGGTCCAGGTCAGTGAGCAGAGGCTCCTGACCGAAGCGGCCGTCCTCGCGGAAAAGAGCGATATCGAGGAAGAGAACGTACGTCTGCGCACCCACGTGGACGCCTTTCTCCAGACTCTGGACGAGGGTGGCGAGGTCGGCAAACGGCTCGACTTCCTCCTCCAGGAGATGAACCGCGAGGCAAACACAACGCTGGCAAAGACCGGCGGAGCGACCGGCGAAGCGGGTTTGCGCATCACGGCACTCGGGCTGAGATGGAAGTCCGAAATCGAGCGCGCGCGCGAGCAGGTGCAGAATCTCGAGTAGAACATCAGCCCGCCGTTTTACACTGCATCTGTTGCGCTGCCTCTCTTGATCCCTGGTTTCTTGGTCATTTTGCTCCTCTAGGTTTGGGTAAGGACGGCATGGCAGGAATCTTGTTTATCATCTCGGCTCCATCGGGCTCCGGGAAGTCAACGCTGGTCAATCAGCTGCGAACGCTGGTAGAAGGCTTGGAGTTTTCCATCTCGTATACAACGCGCTTGCCGCGAGGCTCCGAGACGGACGGCCGCGAATATTACTTCACCTCGCGCGCGGAGTTCGAGCGAATGATCGCCGCGGGCGAGTTTCTGGAGTGGGCCGAGGTCTTCGGCAACTACTACGGAACGGCACGTTCGGCGCTCGACCACGCGCGTGCGAGCGGCAAGGACCTCCTTCTCGATATCGACGTCCAGGGGGCGGTGCACGTCATGCGTTTGCTGCCCGAGGCGGTCTCGATCTTTATCCTTCCGCCCAGCCCGGAGGTGCTCGAAATGCGGCTGCGCAACCGCAGCGTCGCCGAGCATGTCACGGCCGAGGCGGTGATCGATCGCCGGCTCTCGCAGGCGCGCAACGAACTGCGGCAGATCTGGGACTATCGCTACGCTCTGGTCAATGACGTGCTCGACCACGCGGTGGCAGAGCTGCGCGCCATCGTCCTGTGCTCGCGCGGTGGTTGCGGCGGAGACGAAGCCCTGGCCCTCGCAGCGAGGACAGACGCGGGATCACCGCGCCTCCTGGCGTCGCTCGCAAGCTTCGGCGAGGGTCGGCCCAAAGTCCCGTTTGCGGAAGGCCTTCCGAAAGAAGTCTAGGAGCTCCGGTCCTCTTGGGGTAGATTCGTAGTAGTACGGGGGAACCAATGAGGATAGAGGACGCGCTTGTAAATAAGTACAGCCTGGTCAAAGGTGCGGCACGACGCGCTCGGCAGCTGCAGTCCGGAGCCCCGCAACTCGGCTCGTCGAGGTCCATGAAGGCCTGTCGCGTGGCGCAGGACGAGATCCGTCAGGGACACGTAAAGTATGTGTTGCCGGAGAGAAACCCGGAGCCCATGCTTGGTCTGGATCTCTAAAAGCTTCCGGCTTCGCGAGATCGCGGAAGTTGACCAGCAGAGATGAGCACAATCCCCGAAGTCCAGATCGCGGCCTACGTCGATTACTTTCGCGATCTGGGCGTCTATGATTTCTACCGGCGCGGCGAACCGGAACACCTTCCGTTGATCGAGACCCAGTTTGTTTCAGAGCTCGCTCCGCAGTCCGCTCCTGCAATGGGTGCGCCTCTGCCTAGCCCCGAAGCGCCTGCTCTCACACCGGCCTTCTCGCCTGGCCTGGAGTCGCCGATCGCGAAGCTCATCTCCTTCAACAACCTTGCGCCCATGCCTGAGGTGCGGGTCGAAGCTCCAGAAAAAATCAGAGCGCTCGAAACCATACGATCCAACATCGGCGACTGCACACGGTGTCCACTGGCCTATGCCGGCCGCCACACGATCGTCTTCGGCGATGGAAATCCCAACGCCCGCCTGATGTTTGTCGGCGAAGGTCCAGGTGCGGACGAGGATGCTTCGGGCATCCCCTTTGTCGGCAAGGCCGGGCAGCTCTTAAACAACATGATCCGCGCCATGGGGCTCGATCGCCAAGACGTCTATATCGCAAACATCGTGAAGTGCCGCCCGCCGGGAAATCGCGTGCCGGAGCCGGTCGAGGCCAACACCTGCTCGCAGTTCCTCCTTGACCAGATCGACGTGATTGCGCCCGAAGTGGTCGTGGCTCTGGGCGCAACCGCGGCGATGTACCTGCTCGGAGTGCGACAGTCCCTCGGGTCACTGCGCGGACGTTGGCACGCTTGCCGCGGAGCGAAGCTGCTGGTCACGTACCATCCCGCATTCCTGCTACGCGATCCGCGGCAAAAGGGGGAAGCGTGGAAGGATCTCCAGATAGTAATGGAGGATCTGAAACTGCAAACTCCCAAGCCAGGCCCGAGCTAAAATACAAAGGTCAGCTATACCGGTGAACCGCCGGTACCAAACAAAAGAGTAGGCCTCAGGCGCTGACAGCAGGAGGTTCAGCTTCGCGTTCGGCAAGCTCCTTCTGCAAGGCGGTCGCGAGTTGAGAGATGTGCTGGTAATGGACGACAGCGCGATCCTTTCCAGCGCGCTTCGCCGCGTACATGGCATCATCGGCGCGGGCGAGCAGACGCTCCCAGTTCGGCGTGGTTGGGCTCAGGGACGCGATGCCGATCGACACAGTAAGGCCGGTAGGACCCGCGTCCACCTTGCGCAGCCGCGTTTGCAGCCGGTTCGCCACAATCAAAGCCCCATCCGACTCGGTCTCGGGAAGAAGAAAGGCAAACTCCTCGCCACCCACCCGCGCCGCAATGTCGCCCGCGCGCACACTCTGGAGCAGGACACCGCCAAGCAGGCGAAGCGCTTCGTCCCCGGCAGCATGACCGTAGGTGTCGTTCCGCTTCTTGAAATTATCGATGTCCATCAGCAGAACGGAAAGTGGCCGACTGTTCCGATGCGCGACGGAGAAGGCGCTCGAAAGCCGTTCCTCAAAGACGCGGCGATTGGACAGGCCGGTGAGTGAGTCGGTGGCGGCAAGCGCTTGCAACTGCGCATTCGCCGCCGCGAGCGCTTGCTCCCGGGCAGAAGCCTCCGTCACATCCATCGCAACGGTGGCGAGCAGTCTCTCCCCGTCCGGACCTTCAATACAAAGGCGAGTCGATTTGAAGGTAAGCCGTTGGTTCCCTGGACCCTTGATCTGATCAACGTTCTCCTGCGCGCTGTTGCCTTTCAAAATGGCAAGCTCTTCCTTGCGGACGCGGTCGGCCAGCTTCTTCGGCTGGAGGTCGTGGTCTGTCTTCCCTAGCCACGCTTTCTGGTCGATGCCGCGGTATCTGGCAAACGCGCGATTGTAGAAAATATACCGGCCCTCGCCGGACTTGAAGGAAATGAGATTCGGGCTGTTTTCGGCCAGCGTGTGGAGCAGAAACTCCACTGACCGGAGTCCCTCGGCGAGCTCTCCCTTGTGTTGCAGCAAGCGTTGAAGTTCCGCCTCGCGCGCAATCTCAGCCGAGACATCGACCGACATGCCCGCAAGCATCTGCTCCCCGGTCTCGTGCAAAAACGGGAACTTAGAGGTCTTCCAGTGAACCATCTTCCCACTCGGCTCCGCAAACGCTTCCGCGAACTCAACTGGCACACCGCCAGAGATCACCTGCAGATCTCTCTCACGAATCGTCCTGGCCATCTCCTCGGGAAAGACGTCGAAATCGGTGCGACCAAGCCACTCCTCGCCGGTGACTCCGAAGTGCTTCGCAAAAGCATCGTTGTAGAAAAGCAAACGTCCATCTTTGTCCTTGATAAAGCTGACAAATGGACCATTGTTCATGAACGCCCGGAAGAAGTCGTTGCTGTACCGCAAGCTCCGGGAGAGACGGTCGTTTTCGGCCAGGGTGTCGCGGTTGCGGCGCTGTTCGGCACGCAATGCGATGAGAGTCTCGATTTGGCGGGCGAGCGTCGAGAGACCGGATCTCTGACGCTCGGTCAACGACCGTGGCTTGCTATCAACAACGCACAGTGTCCCAACCGGCAGCTGGTCCGGTGTACGGAGCGGCACACCGGCGTAAAAACGAATCCCAGGCTCGGCCGTCACAAAAGGATTCGCGCGGAAGCGAACGTCTTTGCTGGTATCTGCGACCTCCAAAAAACTGTTCTGCTGCACAGTCCAGGAGCAGATCGAAAGCTCGCGCGGAGTCTCCGTGATCTCCACGCCCTCGGACGCCTTGATCCACGCGCGATCCTCATCGACCAGCGTGAAGCTGCTAATCGGGACCGAGCAGAGATCAGCCGCTAGCTGGACAAGATCGTTGAACTCGGTCTCAGGAGCAGTATCGAGCAGCTCCAGCGAACGAACCGCCGCCATGCGATCAGCTTCCGAAAAAGCCTGTGGCCGGGTGCGAGATGTCATTTGAGCGATGCGAGCCACATTTTGCCTTTCGGTTAGTGCCGCGTCGTGCGCACCGGCGGTCTACCTCAGAAGATTCGATCGGAGCCAACCTGGCAAGTGCCCCGGTTGGGGATTGACATCGCCTTTCAGGTTACGTACCAATGCTCACGGTTAAGCTTGAGAGATGGCTTTGTTCTGCGATGTCGCCCTCCCGGTCCCGCTCTACCGCACCTTTACTTACGCGGTGGGAACGGGGCCCGAGCCGGCCGTCGGTGCACGTGTGCTGGTGCCGTTCAGCGGCCAGCGACTAACCGGCGTCGTGCTCCGTCTGCATGACGAGGCGCCGCCAGAGGGCGTGAAAGTAAAGCCCGTCCAGGCAGTCCTGGACGAAGAGGCTCCGCTTCCGGCCGACCTGATGGAACTTGCAAACTGGATCGCAGCCTACTACCTGGCGCCGCTCGGCGAGGTTCTCCGTGGCATGCTGCCCCTCGCCGCAGAGGTGCGCCGCCAGTGGGTGTACCGCATCGCCGAAGCCGGTCGCAAGGCCCTATACGAGGGCGCGGCAAAAGGCGCCTCGCGACGCAGCCGGCTTCCGGCAGAGGAGCAGGACCGCGAGTACGCCGTGCTGAACTATCTCGAAGCTGGCGACACAGCCAAAGCCGCAGCCTTGCGATCCTCGACCGGGGCAGGGAAGAGCCTGCTCGACGGAATGGTGCGCAAACGTTGGCTGCTCCGCGAAGCCGTCGCTCAGGAGCGGGACGCCCGCCGGTTGGAGCAGGTCGCAATCCTGGTGGACGGGCCGGCAACAGAGATCCGCGAGCAGGGAAGCGAGCTTGGGGAGCGCGGGATACCAACCCCAGCCCTCCGTCTCCCGCGCCTGAACGCCAATCAGCTGGCCGCGATGGCGGAGATGTCGGCGACCGCCGGTGGGCGCGTCCGTCTGCGCGATCTGCGAGATCGTCTCGCGCGACGAAACGTACCGGGGTCAACAATCGCCACCCTGGTCAGGCGCCGTCTCGTGCGTTTAGAAGACGAGGAGTCGCCCTTTGCCGTCAGCGGCCTCACAACCCACGGCAAGCCGAGCGCGCACCAGCATCTTCTCAACGAGGCACAGACAGAGGCTCTGGCGACCATCGTGGCAGCCCTGGAACATCGTGATTTTCGCCCATATCTTCTCTACGGAGTAACCGGTTCCGGCAAAACGGCCGTCTATGTGGCGGCCATGCAGAGGGCTCTGCGGGCAGGCAAAAACGCGCTCTTGCTGGTGCCGGAGATCGGCCTGACGCCGGCCATGGCAGGCGAGATGTTTCAGGCATTCGGGACCGAGGTGGCGCTCCTGCACTCAGGCCTGACACCGGGGGAGCGCGCCGGTCAGTGGCATCGCATTCGCAAGGGAGAAGCCCGCGTCGTCGTCGGGACGCGCTCCGCCGTCTTCGCGCCCCTGCTCGAACTCGGCCTCCTAATCGTCGATGAGGAGCAAGATTCGAGCTACAAGCAGGAAGAGACGCCGCGCTACCACGGCCGCGACGTAGCCGTCATGCGCGCCAAGCTGAACGAGGCCGTCGTGGTTCTGGGGTCGGCCACACCTTCCATCGAGAGCTGGTCAAACACCGAGCGCGGACGCTACGGTCGGATCGAAATGCTCGCTCGGGTACGCGACCGCCCACTGCCCGACGTGGAACTGGTCGACATGCGCTCCGAGTTCCAGGCCGTCGGCAAGGAGGAGATCTTCTCGCGCCGGCTGGTCGCGGAAGTCGGCGAGACCCTCGATCGCGGCGAACAGGCCATCATCCTCCTCAACCGCCGCGGCTACTCCTTTGTGGTCATGTGCCGCAGCTGCGGCGCTCGCATCGAGTGCGAAAACTGCGCCATCGCCATGACGT
This sequence comes from Acidobacteriaceae bacterium, assembly GCA_965277145.1. Lineage (GTDB taxonomy): Bacteria > Acidobacteriota > Terriglobia > Terriglobales > Acidobacteriaceae > Edaphobacter. The sequence goes on along the minus strand of OZ255717.1, from coordinate 2,232,151 downwards.
ACCACAAATCGGTCGAAGGCTCAGACGTCGTCGCCAGGCCGGGGCAGCGGCTGGAGTGCCACTACTGCGGATTTCGGCGGCCCGTGCCCGCCATCTGCGAAAGCTGCGGGAGCGAGCACCTGTACTTCCTCGGCGCAGGTTCGCAGCAGGGCGAAGAGCGCCTGCGCGCCATCTTTCCCGGAGCTCGCATCGGCCGCATGGATCGCGACTCCGTACGCGGGCGAGGCGAGATCGAGCGCGTGCTCGGACGCCTTCACACCGGCGAGATCAATCTCCTCGTCGGAACGCAGATGATCGCCAAAGGCCACGACATCCACGGCGTGACGACCGTAGGTGTAGTAGGCGCGGACTTCGCTCTCGGTCTGCCGGACTTCCGTGCGGCGGAGCGCGTATTTCAGCTACTCACGCAGGTTTCAGGCCGCGCAGGCCGGGGCGACAAGCCCGGCCGTGTCCTCGTGCAAACCTATCATCCGGAACACTACGCCATCCGATTCGCTCAGACCCAAGACTACCCAGGCTTTGTGGCAAAGGAGATGGAGTACCGGCGCTGGATGCACTACCCGCCCTTCACCGTGCTCGCAAACGTGATCGTCCAAAGCGAGGACGGGTCCGAGGCAATGGGCTGGGCGGGCCAGATAGGCCATTGGTTCGAAGGGCAGCGACTCAACCGGGTGCGCGTGATCGGGCCCGCCGCCGCGCCCATCTCACGCCTAAAACGCATCTACCGCTACCACTTCGTCCTGAAAGCCGAGCAGAGGTCCGTGCTCGGCGATGTGCTGCGCGGCCTTCTGCGATTTGCCGAAGACACACAGATCCCAAGACGCGCCGTTGTGGTGGACGTCGATCCCGTCCATCTAATGTGAAAAATCCCTCAGCCGTACCCCAAACCCGAACAAAGACAACCCGGCTATAGCTGCTGAGGTACGTTTCGAGCCCGCGCAGCCACCAAATCAGAGGCTCTAGCTGAGCAGGTGCAGTTCCTTGCCCGGCTTAAACCGCACCGCCTTGCCCGGCGTGATCGACACCTCGGCGCCTGTGCGCGGGTTGCGGCCAATCCCCGTCTTCCGCGGCTTCACCGTAAACACGCCAAAGCCCCGCAGCTCGATGCGGTCCCCAGAAACGAGCGACTGCTTCATGCTTTCAAAAATGGCGTCCACCGCGGCTTCTGCTTTGATGCGAGGAAGACCCGTTCTTTCGACCACGCGTTGGATGAGGTCTTGTTTAATCATGGGTCAAGGATCCTTGGCAGAGAAGTTTCGAACAAAAAGACAGGGGCCGTGGCGTTTCTGGTGCAGTGATGTTATGAACTTGGCTGTGCGTTGTCAAACAGCAGCCGACAGGCCGAGGCACAACAGCGATCAGAAGCGTCTTCGACGCTCGCCAACGGTGGACTCGAGCTCACTTTCGGCAAGCTCGGCCAGGGCTTCATAATTGATCGTCGCCAGCGCTGCTACAACCTTTCCCTCCTGATTGCGTTTCGCCTGGTAAAGGGCAGCGTCGCTCTGTTCCACCAGATCCTGCCAGTTCCAACCCGAGCGCTCGGTACAACTAACACCAAAGCTGGCGCGAACTTTGATTGGCTCGCCACGGTAGCGCACCACCATCGCCTCCACGCGATCGCACAAACGCTGCGCGACGACCATCGCCTCGCTTAGTTCGGTATCCGGCAGCAGAACGCAGAACTCATCGCCGCCCATGCGCGCCACCGAGTCGCGATCGCGCACCGCGTCCTGCACCGTAGCGGAGAAGGCCTGCAGAACCGCATCTCCGCACGGGTGCCCAAGTCGATCGTTGATGCCCTTCATGCCGTCAAGGTCGATCATGACCACGGCCAGGCGACCGCGCATACGCAGGCAGCGCAGAGTTTCGCGTACAGCAATGCGTTTGAATGCCCATCGATTCAGAAGGCCCGTCAGCTCGTCAATCTGCGCTCGCCACAGCAGCTCCAGGCGGAGCCGCCCAGCCGTGAGGAACAGGAACGCAAGGGCCATGCTGGCGTTTGCGAACACAGAGGAGAAGAGCCAAAGCTCTTCCATATCTGCAAGCGCCCCTCCAAAGGTCGGCGTCGCAGAACGCAGGGCGAGAGCAGCCCCCGTCAGGTCCACAAGAGCAAGCGCCGAAAGGACGACGCCGGCGAACCAACCCGCCGCTTGGAGACCGTCGCCCGAAAAGCAGAAGAGCGTCGATGCAGTGAGCGCCGTCTGAATGCCGAGAAGCACGCTAATCAAAAGCAGACTCGCCGGAAACGCGCTGCGGACGAACGGGAAAGTAAGCAGGCCCACCGTGCCCACAGCAGCCAGCCCGACCTGCCAGCGCCAGAGCCGTCGCGGCTGCTCCAGAAGATCGGCGCAGCTGCGATGGAGAGCTAACGCCGACCCGAGAAGCTGCAAACCGGCGATCACCCCCCCGGCAGACGCGGACGTTCCGCCGTTCCCGCTCACAAGGAGAAAAACAAACATCGCGCCCGCTTGCGAAAGGTTCGCGGCTCCAAACCACGCCGTCGCTCGCCTTCGTCCAAACGTCCGGCTCGTCAGCAAAAGGAACGCGCCGTACAAAGCCGACAGCAGAAGATTCACCGTTAGCAGGGTTTCCATGTTCATCCGCGCCGCCCCGCAAACAGCTCCGCAAATCTCTGCCGACTCCACGTCCCACATGACAGACGACGTGCCCGCTCTCGCGCCAGTAATGCCCTTGGAGGTCGTTTCATTTTGCCGGTATTCCGCCTCTCCTGGCCGCGTGCTGCCAGAGTGGTAGACCCGCTTCTACCGAATTAGCTTCGCGGGAGAGGGTCGAAACATTTTCCAGTGGGGACACTCAACCTTGAGATGCATAGCCGGCCGCCATGCCGCCTCCGTTCCCTGAAATCTCGCGCGAAGTCGGCTGCTCCATCCTTTCCGGCATTACCTCTGGACCAGATCCTCTCCTCGCGCGACTGCCAAAGCCCGATCCGGCTCTCAACAAATGAGACAATCTCGGGCGTAACATACACCGGTGCCCGCATCGGCAAGATCGGCGTCTTCGCGATCAACCGGAGCGAGATCTGCTTCCAAGCCGGACGTCCGAGATCGCCTTCCGGAACAAGCACCGCATCGGCTCGATCTAGGTAACGCCGGGCGGAATCTTTGAAGTCCGCTTCGGCCGGATCAAGCACACTCAGGTACAGGTCCGGCCGGATAAAGCGGAGGATGCTGTTCGACTCCACTATGCTGTTCTCGGCCCGGGCAAGCTCCGCGCGCAACCGAGGCATCGCGTCCGCAAGCTGCCCTTGCCGCGTGCGAACCCACCACGAGCGCACCGCGCCCGCCGCAAGATATCGGGCAGAGTCCGTCGTGCTCGCGCCCTCGCGCTCCTCGCTGATCGCCACCGTGTGGTCGCCCGTGTCGCAGTCGCAGGCCTCCCCATTCGCGGAACAGATGCCATGCCCAAACTGCGTAATCTTGAAAGCCGTCCAGGAAAATGCGGGCAGCGCCGCGATGATGCCCGCCACGACCGAGGTCTTGCCGATGTTGCGCGTATGGCCGCCGACGACGACAATAGCCATCTTACTGAGCTCCTCTCTTGTCCGTTAGCCACGCCGCAACCGTGCAAGGTCGCGCAGGTACGCGCGTATCGGCCGCGCCGGTGTCCCCCAGAAGATCTCCCCAGGACCTCGGATGCGCTTGCCGGTAGGCACGCCGGCCTGCGCGCCCAGGATCACCCCCGGGCCGATCGTCACATGATCCGCAATCCCCACCTGCCCCGCGATCACCGCGCCGTCCTCGACCCGGCTCGATCCGGAGATGCCGGTCTGCGCGGCGATCACCACGTTGCGGCCGACCTGGCAGTTATGAGCGATGTGAACGAGGTTATCGATCTTGGTTCCAGCACCGATGCGTGTCTCACCCAACGCCCCCCGGTCGATCGTCGTGTTGGCCCCAATCTCCACGTCATCCTCGATCGCAAGCGTTCCAATCTGCGGAAACGCAAGGTACTCGCCCGTCTCTGAGTGACGCACATACCCGAACCCGGCGGATCCAAGCACCGCTCCTGCCTGCACCACAACCCGGTCCCCCAGCGTCGTCCCCCGCAGGATCGTGACGCGCGGTCCGATCCGGCAGGCCTCGCCCAACCGCACGCCTCCCTCAATCACAGCGTAGGCCCCGACCGTCGTCCCACGCCCAAGCTCCACGCCTGGACCGAAATCGGCCGTAGGATGAACCGCGCGCACCCTCGTCGAGCAAACCTCACCCTCCAGCTCGCGAGCAGCCACCGCAAAGGCCCACCGCGGGTCCGCAACAGAGCGAATCCGACTGTCGTCCGTGTAGTCCAAAGCAACCGCCGTCCCCAAAGCCAATGCACTCGGAGCCAGGATCATTCCGGCCGCCGACCCGCAAGCCATCTGCAACGTCTTCTCGTCCGTCGCAAAGACGACGCTGTCCGGGCTCGCATCCTTGGGAGCCGACACACGAGAAAACCCCGCCGTACTGCCGGAGCTTGGAAGCCCCAGAGCCGCTTCAAGTTGTTGCGCAGTTTTCAAAGGTTCTCCTGCCTCAGACGGTCTATGCCGATCTCACCGATAGATCGGCGTCTCGCCCGGCGGCCGCGTCTTCCATCGCCGATGCATCCAGAGCCACTGCTCCGGGTACATCCGTATGTAATGCTCAAGCACAGCCGTAAATCGCGCCGTGTTCAGGAGAGCGTCGCGCTCCGCGTCTTCCGTCTGGAGGAGCGGAATCTCCTCGCCAAAGCGCAGCAGATACCGCCGCCGCGCACTCTCCCATAGAAGAAATCCCGGAAGCACGGCAGCTCCGGTCTTGCTCGCAACGCGCGCCATACCCGAAGCGGTGCAAGCCGGAACACCGAAAAACGGCACAAACACCCCCTGCGGCGGCGTCATATTCGTATCCATCAAGATGCCCACCGTCCGCCCGGCCCGCATCTCCGAGATCAGACCTCGCGCAAAATCGTCCTTGTGAATCACGCGGTTGCCGTGAAGGCATCGAACGCCGTTCACCAGAGTGTCAACCGCCGGGTTGTCCAGCCGACGGATCAGCAAACCCATTGGAAATCCCATCAACGAATGAAAAAAGCTAGAAAGCTCCCAAGCTCCCAGGTGCCCGGTCAAAACGAGCACTCCCCGTCCCCGATCACGCGCTTGGATGTAATGTTCAAGACCGTCGTACTCGATCATGGTCTGCGCGCGCTCCGGCGTAAGGTGCTGCATCTGCGAAAACTCTGCCAGGTGCAGTCCAAGATTGCGGAACGATCTACGCAGGATGCGGCGTCGCTTGCCGCTCGTCTTCTCCGGGAAAGCCAACTCAAGATTGGTCAGACCCACCCGGCGAAGACGGCCAAACACGCCGTACGCTAGACTTCCGACTCCCGCCCCTAGTGCGCGCGCAAACCGTCGCGAAATCCGTCCAAGTGTCCTAAGCAGCAGCGAGACGGCGTAAAACTCCAGCCTGGCCTGCAGCGACAATGTGTGTCGCGGTGCGCGGGAAGCAAGAGCCGTCGTTGAAAGTGTGGCCAAACACCAATCCTACGCGTTCCAGCCAGAGGTCGAACAGCAACGCGCCGACATACCGCACAAACAAAAGAGGCAGCCCAAAGGCTGCCTCTTTTGTTTGTGTTTCTGCTTACTCAGGAGGTCTTTGCGATGACAAAGTACTTGGCGACCGTCCGAACAAAGGGCCGCGCAGCCGCCGGGACTGGCTGAGAACCTTTGAGGATGGTTTCAAACGGAATATCGGACCCGTAAAAGGCCTTTGTATCGTCGCCGTTCTGGGTAAACGTCGTTCCGTCGAGGTCGATCCCTGCAAACAGACCCTTCGCCCGGGAGTAGGTCAGAAACTCCGTATTCAACTTCCAGTCCGTTCCCGCCGAGGCATTGCGTCCGACCGGACCAGCCGCGGCAGAGGCATCGCCACCGATCTTGAACTTGGACTGCAGCATGTTCTGCATACCGTTCTGGTTCATCGCCACAAGGATGAGGTCGGTCGACTGTCCACCGATCTGAAATCCAAAACTGCCACCCTCGAGCTTGACAAAGGCAGGAGCGCTCCATCCCTTGGGCGTTCGGCAGGTGACCACACCCTGGCCGTACTGCCCACCTACGATAAAGGCGGCTTTCTTGTAGGCCGGAATCACCGCGACACAGGATGCACCCTTGAGAATGGATTCAGGGATGCCCTTGTCCGGTGTACCCTCAATCTCGTCGATAACAGCCTTTGCGCTATTAAGGCGCTCGTCCAGCTTCGCCTTGTCCGTTGCGGCAAACGCCGAGAAAGAGCTTGCTGCCAGTGCCATACCACATACGGCCGCTGCGAATCGTTTCATAAGTCCTACCTTTCAGATCTCCACATGTCCGCGACAGTAAAGAATCTCTTCCTGCACGCGACACATATGTGATGGGGCTCCCATAGGGGAAGTTGCTTACCTTCATGAATGCAAGAGATGCAACCTGAGTTTGCAGTCGGAGGCACGGCGGTCGCCGGAACGGAAGAGTACTGGGGGGCAAAAAAATAGGGGTCGGGAAGACCATCGCCAGGAAAGGCCGATTGACTTCCAGACCCCTCTCCCAGGTCTGTGTTGCTTGAAGAAAGCTTCTCGCATTCGGGTAATCATCACAAGGTTACCGAGGTATGTAGACCTCAGCCCTGAACATCGTCCGGCTCCACCCCTCGGCGATCCTTCCCAACAACAGCCGCTCTCCGCCTAAGACTCGCTCTCAGCAGACGGTAGCAGATGCTGCTCCAGAGTAAGCACTGATAACGCCGTCCGGTTGTCCACCCCCACCTTGCGCATCAGACGTCCGACGTGTGCCTTCACCGTGCCCTCATCGATGCCGAGAGCTGCCCCGATCTCGCGGTTCGGTTGTCCCGCCACCAAGAGCCGAAGCACCTCGATCTCGCGCGGCGTAAATCGAGCGGCAATCTCCGCGTTTGTGGCCGCCGTCGCCCTCTGGTTGTTGTCAAGCAAACGTGCAAGCACCTTGCGCGGAGCCCACACCGAACCGTCCAGGACAATCTCAATCGACATACGGATCTCGTCCGAACTCGCATTATGCGTCAGGTACCCGCGCGCACCCGCACCAATCACCCGCCCAATGTAGTCGAAGTCTTCAGCTAGGCCGATAACGATCGTCTTCAGCCGTGGATGCGTTCGCGACAAGGTCGCGAGCAGCTCAAACAGGTGGTCCGTGCAGGAAGCATCGATCAGAAGCAGGGAAAGGTTAGAGGTGCCGCCCGGATTCACTCCCGTCAGCGGAACCACCACCACCTCTCCCAAATCAACGTTCTTCCAATCGGCAAAGATACTCTCAAGACCCGCCACACGCAGCGGGTCCGTCGCGATCACGCCAAATCGCCGGGTTGGCCTGGTAGCCGGCCCGTCCTCTGCGGTTCTCGATGACATCGGCGCCTCCCGCTCCTCTGCGGCCGTTGTTCTCGCGATCAGCTGCCTGGCATCGTCCGAGACTCTTGGGGGTACCCCCCGCCAAACTTAGAGCTTCGGTAAAACGATTCCCTGCTGATTTTGATATTTGCCCTTTCGGTCAGCGTAACTGATCTCGCAAACCTCGTCTGACTGAAAGAAAAGAATCTGACACAAACCCTCGTTCGCGTAAATGCGCGCCGGCAGCGGGGTCGTGTTCGAGATCTCAAGCGTCACAAAGCCCTCCCACTCAGGCTCAAACGGCGTCACGTTCACGATAATGCCGCAACGGGCATAGGTCGATTTGCCGACGCAGATCGTCAGCACATCCCGAGGAATCTTGAAATACTCGATTGATCGCGCAAGCGCAAAGGAATTCGGCGGAACAATCACGCTCTCCGCCTGAACCGTCACAAACGATCGCTCGTCAAACGCCTTGGGATCGATAATCGCGCTGTTGACGTTGGTAAAAATCTTGAACTCGTCCGAAACACGAAGGTCGTAGCCGTAGGACGACAGACCGTAGGAGATAACGCCTTCGCGTACCTGCTTCTCGCTGAACGGCGAAATCATGCCGCGGTCCATCGCCTGCTCGCGAATCCATCGATCGCTCTTGATTGACAAAAACGGCACCTCGCTTGCGAAGAAAACCGGGGAGTGTTCGAGCACCATCTTACGGCAGAGCACGCCTCTCTGCGAGCGCGCCGACGGGGTGTTCAGGGAGCTCTGTTGATCTCAGCAACAGAGCTCGGCAGACGATAGCACAGCCATCAATCGGCCGCGTTGGTCACCGCGTCCATGTAGGCCACATCAAGCGCCGTTCCCTGCACGGTGATGGCGTAGTTGTTAATCTCCGAGCCGTCCGCCGTGTGGAACGCGTGGACCTGTCCGCCGTACGCCGTGTACACCTTGTGAAGGTTCTGCACCCAGCACAGGCCCGTCAGGCTGCCGTAGTAAAACTGGTCCCCGTTCTGGTTCGGGTAGGGAACCGTCACCGCCGTCGTCGACCCAGCCGCCTGGTTCACCGCGGGCACGATCTGCGCGGTCCCGGCGCCCAGGTCAAAGCGCGTCAGGCAATTGTAGTTAGCGTTCTGGCTCGTGTCGCCGGCGCTGAACAGCTTATAGCGTTCACCCGTCGCGCAGAACTGCGATCCGATCCAAAGTGTGTTGTCGTCGGCAAACAGCATCCGCGTGTGGCTGCCGTCCGAGATCGACACCGGTGCCGACGCCGTCAACGCGCCCAGGTTCATGCGGGTGAGCCGCCCCGCAAAGAGGCCGTCGGTCTGCAGCTGCTGGCCAGCGAGATACAACGTCGTTCCGTCCGACACAGCCGTTGTAACGCCGCCCGGGATGCCGACGTTCCCCGTTACCGGCGAGCTGTACGGGACCGAGGGCGGTATGGTGTTGATGTTCAGTGAACCCTGCTGGACGAGGCTGACCGAGGCCGACGACCCTGGCAGGGAAGCCGGCGCCGCGCCCCCACACTCCGTTCCGCAGTTCAGCACGTACGCCGTCGTCCCGTCGAGCGAAAAGTACGCCCCGATCGGCCGATTGAACGCCCCCGGAACAGGAACAACGCAGTAAACAGGAAGATTGTAAGGCTGGCAATCAACCGCGCCCGGCGGCATCAAGGGCGAGCTTGGATTGTTCGCGAACGTCTGGCCGGCGTTGAGCTTCACCACACGGTATAGCGTGTCTGAGTTGCGCACCATCGCCAGCGCCACCGTGCCACCCTGGTTGACCGCGACCCGGTACACGCCCGGCAGATTCAAGGGGAAATTCTGGCCGATCGTGTTGTCGACCACAAGCATCTGACCGCCCACTTCATTCGCCGCATACGTCCGTCCAAAGTCGGCGGCAATGGCAATCGAGGCGGCTCCAGGAAAGGTTCCGGCGGAGCCGCTTGAGCCTGTTGTGGCTTCGGTGCCATAGTCGATCGCTGTCAGCGAGCCATCCGACGAGGAATAAACGTAGCCGCGAATCTGCTCGGGAAAGTTCAAAATCAGGTTCGGAAACCCGGCAGTATAGCCCGAAATAAAGAAGGTCTTGATCGTGTTCTGGACGTTGGACCGGATGTCCCGATTCGCGTCCAGGATCTCCAGCGCACCGGTACCCCCGTTCGTCAGCGCAACCATGACACGACTCGCGAGCTTGGACGGCGGAATCGGCCGATTCGCAAACGTATACTGAGGAAACTTGTAGAGGTTCTGCCCGCAGGACGAGATCCCAATCGTCCCTAACGCAAGCAAGAGACCGGCGAGGATCGGTCTGATAATCGGCTTGAGGATCGGTCGCCGGAGGCTCTCAAAACGTCTCCGGCGATCAAGCGAACGGGTCGATCGGACGGTGTGCTCTAGCTCAAAACTCTTCAACTGGTACGACTCCGACCGGAGCACTGCCGTGCTGTTCTGGCCACTTTGGTATGTGGCGAGTATACCAAAGCGCGCCCCAACCAAACGTAACCTCCACCCGCAAAACCGCGCTTGGACCCTCCATCAACGTGGCCTAAGATGGAACGGAGGTAGATGCGCGAGACAACCACAATCGAGATGGCGAAGGACGGAACCGGCGATCTCTCGCCCGCCGAAGCCAACGCGCAGGCCCGAACGCGCGATCTCTTCACCGGCCGCACCGTGCTCTGCGATGGCGCAATGGGCACCATGCTCTACGCGCGCGGCGTCTTCATCAATCGTTGCTACGACGAACTCAACCTCTCGGAGCCGGACCTGGTGCGCTCCGTCCACAGCGAATACCTCCACGCCGGCGCTGAGGTGATCGAAACCAACACCTTTGGCGCAAACCGGTTTCGTCTCAAGCGGTACGGCCTCGAGCAGAAAGCCGCCGAGATCAACCGCGCCGGCGTCCGGCTCGCGCGCGAATGTGCCGAGGCCATCCGCGAAAAACAGGCGAGCGATGCCTTTGTCGCCGGAGCCGTCGGTTCACTCGGCGTGCGCCTCGCGCCGGCCGGCGAAGTCTCACGTATCGAGGCGCGCGACGCCTTTCGCGAGCAGATCGCAGCGCTCGCGTCCGGTGGCCCGGGCATGGGCGCGGACCTCCTGATCATCGAGACCATGATGTCCGTCGCCGAGGCAGAGGAAGCCGTGGCGGCGGCTCGGGAAGCCGCTCCAGGACTGCCCGTTCTCGTCATGATGACCGTCGCCGAAGATGAGAATTGCCTCGACGGTTCAACGCCCGAGTTTGCCGCCCAGCAACTCACAGCCGCCGGCGCCGATGCCGTCGGCTGCAACTGCTCGGAAGGTCCGGCCGCCGTCCTCAAAGCCATCGAACGGATGCGCTCGGCGACCACGCTCCCCTTGGCCGCCATGCCCAACGCAGGCATCCCGCGCGAGGTCGACGGTCGGGCCATCTACCTGAGTTCTCCCGAGTACATGGCAAGCTTTGCACGAAAGTTCGTCAAGGCCGGCGCCAGCTTCGTCGGCGGCTGCTGCGGAACCACGCCGGCCCACACACGCTCCATGCGCGGAGCCCTCCGAGCCATGTCGGCGCAAGCCGCAAGCGCAGCCGAGCCCTTAGCCACCGGCAAAGACTTAGCCACCGGCAAAGACTTAGCCACCGGCAAAGGTCAGATCGGAGGCAGCCTCTCAGAACAGAGCATCCATCCCGCTCCGCTCAGCCAGCGCTCCCGCATCGGCAGCATGATCGCCTCCGGCCAATTCTGCACCCTCGTAGAAATCGTTCCGCCGCGCGGCATCGACTGCGCAAAAGAGATCGAGGGCGCAGCCTACCTATACGCCGCCGGTGTCCACGCCATCAACGTCCCGGACTCGCCGCGGGCTAGCGCGCGAATGTCCGCCGGCAGCCTCTGCCTGCAGATCCAGCAGATGGTCGGCATCGAGACGGTCCTGCACTACACCTGCCGCGACCGCAACCTCCTCAGCATCCAAAGTGATCTGTTAGGTGCGTCGTCGCTGGGCCTCAAAAACATCCTCTGCCTCACCGGCGACCCGCCCAAGATGGGCAACTACCCCGAAGCAACGGCAGTCTTCGACGTCGACGCGATCGGTCTGACAAAAATCGTCCAGGATCTGAACCACGGTCTCGACATCGGCAAGAACTCGATCGGCGGGTCCACCGGATTCACCATCTCGGTGGCCGCCAACCCAGGCGTTCCGGACATCGACGCCGAGGTCCGGCGATTCGCCCTAAAGGTCGAGGCAGGCGCGGAATTCGCCATCACCCAGCCCGTCTTCGACCTGCGTCTGCTCGAACAATTCCTGCGCCGCATCGAGGGCTTCCGCGTGCCCGTTATCGCCGGCATCTGGCCCTTGACCAGCCTGCGCAACGCCGAGTTCATGAAAAACGACCTTAAGGTCAGCATGCCCCCGGAGATCCTGGCGCGCATGGCCGCGGCTCCCACTCCCGATGCGTCCAAAGACGAAGGCGTCCGGATCGCGCAGGAGATGCTTCGCGACGTCCGCGACTCCGTGCAGGGTGTGCAGGTCAGCGCTCCGTTCGGCAAATACACAGCCGCAACCGCGGTGCTCAAAGCCCTGCAATAAACCATTTTGGAGATCGACCGATGGCGACATTTGAAGAAAGTCTCGGCGAGCTGGAAGACGTCGTCGAGCGCCTCGAACGAGGCGAACTGACGCTCGAAGAATCGGTCCGCCTCTTTGAGCAGGGCCTCCACCTCTCAAATGCCTGCAAGACCGAACTCGACCGCGCCGAAGGCAAGATCCAGCTTCTAGTCGACCAGGGAAACGGAAAGTTGACCACAACAGAGATGCCCGCGCCCGCGGCACACATCGCCGTTGATCGAGGCGACCCCGGAGAGTAGCATCTCCCTCCATCGGCGGCTCCGAACTGCAGGGAACAAAAAAGGTGCGTGGGCACCAACGATTGGCCCCGTACGTGTGCTCCGCGAGAGAGTTGCGATTAGCCTTTTTTCCCAACCTCCGAATCAACGATCCCGCGCCGTAACAAACCCCGGCATCCACAACAAAGCCCGCTTCGAATCCGAGCCGGGTAGATTCGCAATCAACAGCCGCGCCGCCTCGGCGTATGCACAGGCCGCGTCCATCGCGTAATCAATCGAGCCGTGCCGATAGAGGATCTCAAGGATCTCCGAATGGCTGACCCGGCCAAAGCTCCGGTCGGCCAGAACCGTCCGAATCGCCTCGCGGTCCGCGCCCGTACCCCGTTCCAGCGCATGAATCACCGCGAGCGTCGCCTTGCCTTCCCGCAGATCGCTCGCCACCGGCTTGCCCAAAACGTCCTCGGTCGCGGTCAGGTCCAGCACATCGTCCACAATCTGAAACGCCATACCCAGATTGCGGCCGTACTCGCCCACCTTCGTCTCCATCTCCTCCGCCTCCGCCGCACTCATCGTTCCCCCGGAGCGCGCCACGACCGCGCCCATCTGCATCGAGGTCTGGAACAGGCACGCCGTCTTGCGAAAGATCAGGTCGAAGTACTCCTTCTCGTTAATCAGGCGGCCCAGCTTCTGTATCTGCAGGAGCTCGCCTTCAACCATCTGCTGCGTAAGTGTGATCAGGAGGTCCAGCACATGAAAATTGCGCTCGGCGAGCGCGGTGGAAAACGCCTGCATGTAAAGCCAGTCGCCGGCCAGAACGCACTTCGCATTGCCCCAGGTTGTGTTCGACGATGGCCGACCGCGGCGCGTGTCCGCCTCGTCGATAATGTCGTCGTGAACCAGAGTCGCCGTGTGCAGCATCTCGACCACCGCCCCCAGGCGAACCGGTGCCGACGATGTGCACCCCAGAGCCTTCGCCGAAAGCAGCAACAGCATGGGACGGATGCGTTTACCTCCACCTGCCATCAGGTAGCTGCTGATCTCGGTCACCACCTGCACAGACGAACTGGACTGGGTCGCGAACTCCTTTTCGATCGCCAGAAGATCGCCCCGAAGCAGGTCAAAGACCTCGTTCGCCGTCGAAATGGACAGTGTGCTCACGCTATCCCTGAGATTAGCAGGAGAGCTTTCATAGAGCGAAAAGAAGGATCACCATGCAGAAGGGAGAAGGCGATATCGTGCAGCATCTCCCCGACCTCCCAAATAAATGGCTCTAACTCGACCGCAAGTTGGTGAACTGAAGATCGACGCCCATATCCTTCGCGCGCAGCATCCCCATCACCTCCTGCAAAACATCCCGGTCCTTCGACACCACCCGCACCGTGTCGCCCTGGATCGACGCCTGCGCCTTCTTCTTCGACTCCTTGATCAGCGCCACAATCTGCTTCGCCTTATCGGACGGTATGCCGTGCTGCAGCTTGATCTTCTGCCGAACGGACGAGTTCGAGGCCGGCTCCAGCTTCTCGTACTCCAGGTTCTTCAGCGAGACGCCGCGCTTCACGAGCTTCTGCGACAAAATCTCAATCACCGCCTTCAGCGTGTACTCGTCCTGACTGGCCAGCTGGATCGCGTCCGTCCCCTCAAGATCAATCTTTGACTTCGAGTTCTTCAGGTCAAACCGCGCATTCACCTCTTTCGTCGCCTGATCGATCGCGTTCTTGACCTCCTGGAGGTCCACCTTGCTCACCACGTCAAAGCTGTTATCGGATGCCATGTCTTCAGTTTCCTTGGTCTGGGTAGAGCTCTTATTATGACAGCCCCGCGCCGGAGACAGTCCTAGGAAAGAGCCGGAAGAAGTTCGCCGTCGTCTGCCGCACCAAATCTCTCGTCTCGACGCCCCGCAGCCCGGCAATCGCCTCTGCCGTATGCACCACCAAAGCGGGCTCATTCGCCTTGCCGCGATGCGGTACCGGCGCCAGAAACGGGGCATCCGTTTCAAGCAGAATGCGGTGCGCCGGAGCCGTCGCCGCAACCTCCCGTAGACCCGTCGACTTCGGGTAAGTCACGTTGCCCGCAAAAGAAAGATAAAACCCCGCACGGAGCGACGCCTGCGCCTCGGCTGAGCTGCCCGAAAAACAGTGCATAATCCCGCCGATCCCCGTCCCGCTCCAGTGCTCCGCGATCAGCGCCAGCAGATCCGCCCAGGCATCGGCCGCGCCAAACTTAGCCTTCGCCTCCGCTCGCGCCAACTCAGAGGTCCGGCAGTGGATCAGGATCGGCTTCCCGACCTCAGCCGCCAACCGCATCTGCGCCACAAACGCCCTTTGCTGCGTCCGGACGTCCGGATTTTCGGCGTGGTAATAATCCAAACCAATCTCGCCCACCGCCAAACATCGCGCGTCCGATAGCAGCTCACGCAGCTTCCCGAGTGCCTCCGTCGTCGCCCGGTGCGCCTCCTGCGGATGAATGCCCGCCGACGCGTAAACCGCCGGCCCGCTCCCACCCGGGCCAACCCGCGGCATCTTCGCAATCTCAAGAGCCCGATGCATCGTCTCCGGGCCATCGCCGATGCCGATCGCCAGGATCAAACCAACGCCCGCCGCCCCCGCCCGCGCGAGCACGCCATCAACATCGTCATAGCTGTCAAGGTGTGCGTGAGAGTCGATCAGCACACCGGGGTCGGGAATGTTCCGCTGCATAGCCCTCTCAGCTTACCAACCGCGCGGCAGTTCCGCCTGTCGGCGCGCCCCGTTTGCGGTATGCTGCGGGCCATGAACAATCTACGTCGGCGGGAACTCTGTGGGATGTTGGCGGCATTGGCGGCAACACCGGGCGCCCTGGCGCAAGAGACGACGGCTCCGGCCGGTGGTGCGGAACAGAGCCTCTCCCGATCCGAAGTCTTCCGCTTCAACGATCTCCCGGTACACCCCATGGCGAACGGCGGCGAGATGCGACCCGTGGTCCAGGGCGTGCTCACCACAGGCGAGGCGATCGAGGTGCATGAGACAACCCTGATGCCCGGAAAGATGCCGCATCCGGCCCACCGCCACCGCCACTCCGAGCTCCTCCTGCTGCGCGAAGGTACGCTCGAAACCACCAACGACGGCGTCCCTGCCCGAACAGGACCAGGCGGCGTCATCCTCACCGCCTCCGGTGTCCTCCACAGCCTCAAAAACGTCGGCGACGTACCCGCAAAATACTTCGTCGTCGCCATCGGCCGCGCAACAGGCGTCACCCCGGTCACACGATAGAACTTACAAAACAGGGAGTACGAAGTAGGGAACAGGAACAGAGGTCGGGTCAGTTTTAAGCCGTGGGTGGCCCGCTGGTTGGCCGCGTCGGCAGACGCCGTACCGTTCTCACAAGAAAGTAGCCGCTGAGCCCCAGGATAAGGAGACCCATCGCGGTAATGTACGTCGCATTGCCGTGCGGTCCAAAGTGCTGATTGCCAAAGCCCTCGGTTTTGCTCATCTCGGTCGGGTCGCTGAAGCTGTGAATCCCCGCGCCGCTCAGCGCCAAACCGCAGATCACAAGGACGATAAGACGGATCATGCGCCCGGCCTGAGCGGACTGCCCCGCCATGGCACGATATTTGTCCGCCGTCTCGCCGGCCCGCACGCGGCTCTGAAACTGCTCTTGGGTCTCGGTCGGTTTTCTCGGTGGAACGTACATACGATCTCGTTGTTCGAGGTTACATCCCAGTGGCAGCGTCGCCTCACTTCAAGCGCGAACCCAAAGGGATCTCATCCATCTCCGCAAACGTTGCGAGCGCGGGCTTGCCCCCGTCCGGGCCCGAGGCGGCCAACAGCATGCCATGACTCTCGATCCCGCGCATCTTCCGCGGCGCCAGATTCGTAATCACAACAATGCGCCGGCCCACGAGATCTTCAGGCGCGTACCACTCCGCGATGCCCGAAAGAATCTGCCGCCGTCCCATGCCAGGCTCCGTCCCCAGGTCGACCTCCAGCCGAAGCAGCTTGTCGGCTTTCGGAATGCGCTCAGCAACGACGACTTCGCCGACCCGCATCTCCACCTTCGCGAAATCGTCGATCGAGATCGTCGACAAGGCAGCTTCAAGCGGCGGCACCGGCCCTGGCGCCGCGGTGATCGACTGCGCCGAAGCCGCCGTCGCAAACGGCCCCGACGCCTGAGCCTCCGTATGCGAGGGAGCCGGCGGACGCTCGGTCGTGATCGCCGCCGATCCAGCCACCTGCCCCATCGGGTTCACCTCCGGCAGAGCCGAGGTGCGCGGCCCGGCAGCCGGATGCGTCGCGTCGAGCGGAGGTGCGGCGCTCGCCGTGGTTGTCTCATTCGAGAGCTTCGACGGCGCCGGCGCAACCCGCGCACCCGGCCCGCCCTCCGGCCCCATATCCGAGAACGGAGCCTCCCGAAATTCGGTCCGCTCCGAAGTCCGCGCGTCGTTGTCTGCAGTCACGGTGGTGAGGTTCTCAGGCGTCGGCGTCTCGGTCTCCGTTCTGGTCTGTGTGCTGCTGAGTGATTCCATGTCGGCCATAGTCTGAGCCAGTCCTTTGTCAGCGCGAGGAAATACGGGGCTAAGCACCCCAAGTTTGGTGCCAGGCTTCAGACCGCCCCACTGGAGGTCGTTCAGATCGCCCCGAGCCGCGGCCTCTTCGATCGAGCCTAGACCGAGCTGCTCCCAAACGCGAGCCGTGGCGAAAGGAAGGATGGGGTAGAGCAGGGCAGTAATGATCCGGAGGGCTTCAACATGCCAACCCATAAGGGCTTTGAGCTTGCTCTGTATTTTGGGATCCGGGTCTTTTGCGAGGACCCACGGTTGCTGACGACTAAGATCAAGATCTAATGTACGCAGCGAATCGCTGATGATTTGTAGTGCGCGCGAAAAGTTGCGCGAGTCCATCTCAGTAGAAAACGCGTCATACAGTGATTCATAGCGAACCGGCAGGTCGCGAACCACTCCGGCTCCATCAGCTTGAGAGTAGTCGAACAGATTACCTGGAGTTCGGAAGCCGAGCCAAACTGTGTTCATGCCACTTTGATCTACGGCCTCCGAAACCATAAGGCTACGCCCGCCAAGATCCCCTAAATCCGGAATCAAACCGCGGAAATACTGTTGGACCATCTTTAGAACGCGGCTCACCGTGTTGCCATACCCATTCGCCAAATCCGCGTTATACCGCGTAATCATCGCGTCAAACGAAAAGCTCCCATCCTGCCCAAACGGAATCTCGCGCAGGAGAAAATACCGCAGCACATCCGCCCCAAACAGATCCTGCTCCCGCTTGGTCGAGTCGGGAAACTGCTTCTTGTAGACGTGCTCCCCAAACCCATCCAAGATCGTCTCCGTCCGCACAATATTGCCGCGCGACTTCGACATCTTCGACTCCTCAAACAACAACCACCCATGCGCCGTAACCACCTTGGGCAGCGGCAAGCCGGCAGCCAGCAAAAATGCCGGCCAATAGACGCAGTGAAACCGGATAATCTCCTTGCCAACCAGATGCAGATCGGCCGGCCAGAACTTCGCGAAGTCTTCCTGATCCTTCGGATCATCCGACCCGTAGCCGACGGCCGTCATGTAGTTCGCCAGCGCATCCAGCCACACATAGATGACGTGCTTCTCATCGCCTGGCACCGGGATGCCCCAGTGAAAGCTGGTGCGCGAGATGGAGAGGTCTTTGAGCGCTCCGAGGACGTAGGGAAGGCCACTTGGGAGTCTGTCGCTGGGCAAAGAGTTTTGAATGCGGCCACGCTCGAAGGCCAGCCTGTAGGCTTCTTGTCTGGTAATACGCTCAGATTCACTGCTAGCACGGTCAGGGTCCAAGATCGCGTCGAAGCCCACATCAGTAATCGCCTCTTCTACGTTCCCGCGCACAAAGCTCAGCACCTCATTCTTGCGCGACTCGGGCGTGATCCGCAGCGTGTCCGACTCGATCAGGTCGAGCAGCTTGCCCTGATACTCCGACAGCTTGAAGTAGTAGTTCTCTTCCGATACCGTCTCGGTCAGCCGCCCGCAGTCCGGGCAGTGAATCCCCGGCGGCCCCTCCACATACGCCTCATCCGACACGCAGTACTGCCCCGTGTACGTCCCTTTGTAGATCGCACCGCGCTCCTGCAGCAGCCGGAAAAGCCTCTGCACGCCCGCCTTATGCCGCTCCTCGGTCGTCCGGATAAAGTCGTCATACGTAATGCCCATCCGGTCCCACAACGCCCTGAAGCTCGCGGCCACCTGATCCGCAAACTCCTGCGGCGGCACCCCAGCCGCAAACGCCGAGCGCTCGATCTTCTGCCCATGCTCGTCCGTGCCGGTCAGGAAAAACGTGTCCTCGCCGAGCAGGCGATGCCGCCGCGCCAAGACGTCGGCGACGATAGTCGTGTACGCGTGGCCGATGTGCGGACGCGCGTTCACGTAGTAGATCGGTGTGGTGAGATAGAAGTTCTTCTGCGGTGGCGTTTCAGGCATCGGAAGCGTCAGTTTAGCAGGCGCGGCCTCCCCAGGCTCGATCTCGCGGGCGTGTCTCCCCTACGCTCCGGCAGGTTCGCCCAGCCGCGGCGCAAGCAACTGAAACACACCCAGCGCCAGCAAGTACGCCGATCCGGCGAGCGCAAAGATCAGCATCGGATGTAACGCAAACTGGTACTTCACAATCCATGTAAAAAGCGCCCCGCCCAGAGCTCCGGCCGCCCCCCCAATGCCGACCACCGTCGACACGGACGTAGCCGGAAAAAGGTCGCTGGGCGTCGAAAACAAATTCGCCGACCAGCCCTGATGCGCCGCCGCCGCTAACGCAAACAGCCCCACCGCGGGCCACGCGCTCCCCGGCGAAAGCACGTGCATCTCAGGCACCAGGACGATCGGCACGACGCACATCGCCGCCACCAAGAGAGCCGTCTTGCGCCCCCGATCGACCGTTGCCCCGCGCTTCATCAGAAATCCCGAAAGCCCACCGCCCAGAATCGAGCCGACTGAAGACACCGCGTACACGGCAACGATCGGCCAGTAAGCATGCGCTAGATCAAGCCCATAACTCTCGTGAAGAAACTTCGGCAAGTAGAACAGATAAAACCACCAGATCGGGTCGGTCAGCGCCTTCGCCAGCGAAAACGCGTAAAGTCCACGAGTCCGCGCCAGCTGCCCAAACAGCGCAAAGAACCGCACGGGCTTCGGAGTAGCGGCCGCCACCACAGGAGCCGCCGCCGGAAAAGCCGCAGCCCGAAGCCGGTTATACGGAAACAAAAGCCACACCAACAGCCACAGCAGACCCATCGACCCCGTCGTCAGGAACGCCGATCTCCATCCGAAGCGCGCCGTCACAAACGCCACCAGCGCCGGCGCGATAAAGGCCGACGCATTCGATCCGGAGTTGAACAGTCCCGTCGCCAGGGCACGTTCCCGCGGCGGAAACCACTCCGTCGTGGCCTTGATCGCGGCAGGGAAGTTGCCCGCCTCGCCCAGCCCCAGCAGAGCCCGCGCCACACAGAACCCCACCACCGAGCCGACCAGGGCGTGGCTAACCGATGCAAACGCCCACACCGCGATCGCGACCGCATACCCCAGCCGTGTGCCCAGCTTGTCGACCACGCGGCCGGCCGTAAGCAGACCCGCGCCATACGCGACCTGAAAGCAAATAATGATATTGCCGTAGTTATTGTTGAACAGGCTCTGATGCGCCGCGTCGGCCCGCGGGTTCCATCCCATAAACGGCAGCGTGTGAAGCAGCGGCTCGATCAGCGAAAGCACCGACCGGTCCATGTAGTTGATCGTCGTCGCCGCAAACAGGAGACCGCAGACGATCCATCGCGTGTTGCCCGACACGGCTGAGGGCGATGTCGCCGCGAGTTTGGGGCGGATCGGGACGTCGGTGGCCGAGGTCGACATGAAGGTGGGAGCGAGCGCCGGAGCCTTCGCAAACAGAGCAACAGCGGGTGCCCGGATTATTGCACGGACCTCGCCAGGCTCGTTTCAGCTCTTCAGAAGCGCGCCACCAGCCAGATCCCCGCAATCAGCAGAGCGCATCCAGCCAGGCGACCGGGCGACGCCGTGTGCTGCTTGAAACCGATCCAGCCAAACTGGTCGATCAACACCGAACTGATCGTTGCCGCCGTCAGCGACAGGCCCGTAAACAAACCCGAACCGAGCTTCTGCGCCAGCGTCAGGCCCGCCATGGTCGCCGCAATCGAGATGATCCCGCCAAACCACGCCCATGGGCTGACCGAAAGCGCCTTCTCGGTGCCAGGCAGCGCCTGCCGGACGAACATCTGGATAAAAAGTAGGAAGAGCAGGCCCGAGAGATACACAATCACGCCGGCCCACATCGGCGATCCAAGCTGCTTGTTCAGCTGCGCATTGGTCCCGGACTGCAGCGGATTCGAGGCGCCCGCGCCAATGGCGATCAGAAACACAACCCAGGTCATCGGCCGCCGCCTCTGCGGGTCTCCGCTAATGTCGAGTCCTGACCATCCGAGACCGACCTCGCGGGCACAAAATGCCGCCCAAGAAACCCCGCCATCGCCAGAAGAATCCGTCCTTGCGCCGCCGCAGAAAACCAGTGGCCCTCGCCCGGGAGCAACTCAGTCTGATGCGGCACATCCCGGCTCTTCAGCCAGCGCACCAGCTCACGCGCCTCGCTGACCGGCACCACGGTGTCGGCCTCACCATGCACGACCAGCGTCGGCGGAAACCGTGGGACCGTCACTGCCGCCGACGGTCGCGGCAGCCCCCCCGAAATCTCCAGCACAGCGCCGATGCGCGGGTCGAAATGCGCTCGCGCCACCGCCAGAAACGCCCCGAGTGAGATACCGAGCAGAGCAATCCGCCCCACGTCCACCCCCGGCCGCGCCGCCACCCACGAGATCGCGTCTCCCACCGTCTCGGTCCAAAGCGGAAAATGATATCCATCCAGAATCGTCGCCGCATCCGCCCGCTTGGTCCCGGTGCGGCCAAAGTAGTGCGGCGCATACAACGCAATCCCAAACTGCCGCAACGGCGCTGCAAACCGCTCCGCCCAGAAGCCGATGTTGCCTCCCGAACCGTGAAGAAGAACGATCGCCGCAAAGGGCCCCGCGCCTCCCGGCTCGACCGCGTCGATCCCGATCGGCTTCTCTCCACTCTGAAACTGAGGCATACCCGGATTAGATGCGGAAACGACTCGCAAAGCGAGTCCCGCAACGCGCGAGCGACGGCAAGCCCGTCGGCCGCGAGCGACGGCAAGTCCCACCAGGCCACGAGACGGCGAGTCCCGCATCGAGTCAGACGATACGATCGTTGGGATGACCGCTCCACCCAGCTCCGGAATATCCAGCTCCGGGTCGCCAACCCGCCTCCTCCTACTCGACACCTCCGGCCCCGAGGCCAGCCTCGCTCTGGCCGAGGCTCCGGCCAGCGGCACAGATCCGCACATCGTCGCCACCGACACATTCCCCGGCCGCCAAGCCTCCGAGCTGCTCCTCGTGCGCCTCGAACGCTTGCTCAAGCGCGCCGGCTGGACCAGTCACTCGATCAGCGCCATGGCCGTCGTCACCGGGCCGGGATCCTTCACCGGCGTACGCATCGGCCTCGCCGCCGCCAAAGGTCTCGCCGAAGCCTGCCAAGTCCAATCCTCGGCATCTCCCGTCTGCACCTGCTCGCAGCCACTGCTGGAGCCCAAGCAGTTTCAAACCAGGCCGTTTCAAACCAGCCCAGCCCAGCCCAGCCCGAACCCCTCTTCGCCGCCCTCAGCGCTGGCCGCGGCGAGATCTTCCTCCGCAGCCCCTCGGCCGACGCCCTCCACCACACCTCCCCTCAGGAAGATCTCCTCTCCGTCGCCGAGGCACACAGATGCATAGCCGACGCAACCGTCGCCGTCTGCGAGACCCCCGTCGCCGATCTGCTCCGAGGCCTCCGCGTCGTCCTCCTCCCCTCACCCACGGCCGCAGAAGCACTCCCCCTCGCCCTCGACCGGTTGCGCCGCGGCCAGATCGACGACCCCGCCACCATCGAGGGCAACTACCTCCGCCTAACCGACCTCGAAATGCTCCGGAGAGTGGCAGAACAGAAAAAACGATGACCCCGCACGAGCCCCCAAGCCCACCGCCCAACCTCTCGATCAGCATCCGCCCAGGAACCTTGGCCGACCTCTCCGATGTACTCGCCATCCAACTCGCCGCCCCCGAGGCGCCCCACTGGAACCAACGCGAGTACGCCCGCATCGTCGAGCAGCAGGACAACATCACCCCCGCACTTCGCAGACTTCTCCTTGTCGCCACACCAACTCCCGACATCCCGACCAGCTCGCCGCAGCCGCCACTCGGCTTTATAGTCTGCTCCGTCCTGGCCGGCAGTCCAGACACCGCGACCATCGAAAACCTAGCCGTCTCCCCATCCGCCCGCCGCCAGGGCACCGCCCGCGCCCTGCTCGGAGAAGCTCTGGCATGGGCTGTCCAGAACCGCGCCTCGGGAGTCGACCTCGAAGTCCGCGCCTCCAACTTCCCCGCCGTACAGCTCTACGAGCGATGTGGCTTCAAGGTCATCGGGCGCCGCAAAGCGTACTACCGCCAACCGGTGGAAGACGCCGTACTCATGCGGTCCAGCCTCTGAGCTCGACCAAGCTCCCGGCGCTACCCGATCTGTACCCCGCTGCATGTATCCCGCCAAACTCTATGTATCCCGCCAAACCAAAGTGCGGAACGCACCTCCGGTCGAGCGAGCCGGACCGCCCAGCCGCCATATAATGAAACTCAGCATGGTACGAGACGGGTACTTCTACGCGATCGGCTTTGGCGCCGTCGCCTTTTTACTCTGGATCCTGAC
This sequence comes from Acidobacteriaceae bacterium, assembly GCA_965277145.1. Lineage (GTDB taxonomy): Bacteria > Acidobacteriota > Terriglobia > Terriglobales > Acidobacteriaceae > Edaphobacter. The sequence continues at coordinate 2,209,199 of OZ255717.1, read as the reverse complement.
GCACACCTGGTGGGTCTTGGTCGCGCCCGTGCTCCTCATCGCCTTCTTCCTCTGGTTCTTTCGCGACCCCGACCGTCCCATCCCGTCCGGCCCCGGTGAGATCGTCTCACCCGCCGATGGCGTCGTCACTGCGGCCGAGTGGATCGAAACACCCCTAGGCAGCCGGCTTCGGCTCAGCATCTTCCTCAACGTCTTCGACGTCCACGTCAACCGCTCCCCCGTCACCGGCACCGTACGCTCGGCCGAGCTGCGTAAAGGCCAGTTCATGAACGCCATGAACGCCGAGTCCGTCCTCAACAACGAACAAACCCTCGTCGTTATCGACGCCGGAGACTACGAGGTCGGCTTCAAACAGATCGCTGGCCTCCTCGCACGGCGCATCGTCTGCAGCGTCAAAGCAGGCGACCAGGTCGTGCGCGGGCAACGCGTTGGCTTGATCAAATTCGGTTCCCGCGTCGATGTCCTCCTTCCCGCTGAAGCCGATCTTCGCGTTCGCACCGGAGCACGCGTGCGCGGCGGCTCCTCCGTTCTGGCCGTCGTTCCAGAGACGGCCAGAACAGCCGCGATCGCAGGCGCGGGTGCGGGCAGAGCCGCCAAACTCGGGTGACCGACCCGCGCCCAGCGGCAAAGTCGACCGACGACCTCGGTTTCCACCCCTCGCAGAGGATCGAACTCGACCCTGACAACGACGATCTCGACCCCCACGAGCGCCGCTTCAGAACCACCGGCGACATCTCCCGCCGCCGCCCCCGCCGGGGAATGTACGTCCTTCCCTCGCTCTTCACCGCCGGCAACATCGCCCTCGGCTACTACGCTCTCACCGAGAGTATCCAGGGCTCCGCCGCCAACCCCGCCTCCTTCGATCGCGCCGCCATCGCCATCGGCTTCGCCATCCTCTTCGATGGCCTCGACGGCCGCATCGCCCGAATGACCAAAACCACCAGCGACTTCGGCAAGGAACTCGATTCCCTCGCCGACGTCATCACCTTTGGCGTCGCCCCCAGCGTCCTAGGCTACCAATGGGGCGTACGCGCCCTGCCCCTCACCATGCAGCCGATGCTCCACTACCGCCTGCTCCATCTCGGCGTCTTTGTCGCCTTCCTCTTTCTTATCTGCGGCGCATGCCGGCTCGCTCGCTTCAACATCACCGTCAATCCCCAACCGCGCAACCCGGGCCGCGCCGGCAAAAAGTACTTCGTCGGCATGCCCATCCCGGCCGGCGCAGGGGTCATCGCCGCCGTCGTCCACCACTTCAACGGCAGCCCCGTGTACAACCCCTGGCTCTCTCTCCTTTGGTTCAGCCTCATCTTCGGCACAGGTCTCCTGATGGTCAGCTCCTGGCGCTTCTGGAGCGGCAAGGAACTCACCCTCGGTTCGCGACACCCCTTCCAGGGCGTCGTCCTCCTGGCTCTCTTCGGCGCTCTCATCGTGCTCTACTCGGAGTGGGCCCTCATCGTCATCGCGCTCGGATACCTCGTCTCCGGCGTCGTCGCCCGGCTCGCTTACTCCTGGGAACGCAAACGTCGGCAGCAGACCGTCTCCGGCACCGTCGCGCGCCCGTAAAGATCCTCCGCTCGGCACATCGCCCAGAAACCGCCAACCCCAGCCCGCAAACCAGTCCGGCAAGCAACAATCCCCCTCTAGCAAAAGCACAGGAAAGGCATCAGCATGGCCGCTAAAGAACAGGATCGCATCGGCATCGTGGGAGCATCCTCGCTCGCCGGCAAGGAGCTCAGTGACGAACTCGCAGACTCGCCGCTCGCTACCGCCCATCTGGTTCTGCTCGACAGCGAAGATGCTGCCGGGCAGCTGACCTCCGCAGGCGACGAGCCGGCCCTCGTGCGAGAGATCGACGCCGGCTCCTTCGAGGGTCTGGATCTCGTCTTCTTCGCCGGCTCGCCGGATCTGACCCACGCTCAGTGGAAGGTCGCCCGTCGAGCCGGCGCCAGCGTGGTCGACCAAACCTACGCCCTCGAGGACGAGTCCGACGTCCCGGTGCGCGCGCCCTGGGTCCAACCCCCCGCCGGCGCCCCCCAGCTTCGTCGGCCCGACCTCACCACCCCAGCCGTCGTCCCCGCGCATCCCGTCGCTCTCATGCTCGCCCTCACCGCCATTCCCCTCCACGACGCCTTCGAGCTCCGTTCGCTCTCCGCCACCGTCCTCGAGCCCGCCTCCGAACACGGCCGCCGCGCCATGGACGAACTCCACCAGCAGACCGTCAGTCTCCTCTCCTTTCAGCCGCTGCCCCGCGAGCAGTACGACGCCCAGGTCGCCTTCAACATCCTCTCGGCACTCGGCCCCGAAGCCAAGGTCCGCCTCGACGAGGTCAGCCGCCGGGTCCACAAACATTGGTCAATCCTCTCGGGCGGCGCGCTCCCGGAACTCGCCCTCCAGATCGTCCACGCGCCCGTCTTTCACGGCTACGCCGCCTCCGTTCTGGTCGAACTCAGCCGCCCGGCAACACTCACCGAAGTCGAACGTGCGCTAGCCCGCGACCACGTCGACCTCATCTCCATTCCATCCACCGAACCCACCTCTGACGGCCCGTCCGATCCACCCAGCAACCTGAGCGCCGCCGGCCAAAAAGACGTGCTCGTCCAGGTCACCGACGCCCGCCCGAACGCCCCCGGCAAACACACCTCGCCCCAAAACCCAGACCAAACCCCAGACCAGACTCCAGACCAGATAGCAGACCCCGCTTCCACTCAGGCCCCGTCCCAGACCTCCAACCGCTTCTGGCTCTGGCTCGCCGCCGACAACCTCCGCCTTGCCGCCGCCAACGCCATCAGCTGCGCCGCCGAACTCCGCCGCCTGCGCCCCCAAGGCAAAGTACAGTAAAGAACACCATCCTCCGCCAAACCTCAAAGACGGACTCTAAACCGTCTGCTCCGTGACAGGTCTGCTTTTACTGGTTGTCATTCACAGAGGAAATCTGCAGTCGCCCCTGCAGCATTTACCCACCCCGCCCCGGTTGGCCCGTTTCTGGCCTCCAAGACGCACCTGGTCTAGGTCTGGGCTACCCGGCACATGGATCTGGTAATGACGTCGTCTTGCCCACCCGGCACAGCGCACGACTGACGCAAACAGCTTGCACGACTGACGCAAACAGCTTGCGTAGCTGACGCAAACAGCTTGCGTAATTGTCTGCCCTGTTCTCGTATACACAGCAATGCTGGATCAAGGTGAAGCGCAAACATCTGCCCAGGACAGCGATCGGCTGAAGATTGCGTACGGCCTGCGCGAGCGGGACAGCACGGTTCTGCATCTGCTTGTCGACCGATTTCAGTCACGTCTCATCCGTTATCTGATCTATCTCCTTGGAAGGCGGGATGGTGTGGACGATTTAGTGCAGGAGACATGGCTTCGACGTCCCGCAGATCAAGATCCAGACCTAAGTCCCCTGGATGGAATATTTCAGGACCGAATTGGTACGGGTGAGGGGGTACCCCCTCACACGCCCCACACCTACCAGGTCATCCAGGGAGCTCTGCCGCCGTTCCAAAGCTCTTCCAGGTGCTGTTTATCGCGCAAGGTGTCCATCGCCTGCCAGAAGCCATGGTGGAAGAACGCATGGACCTCCCCCCGTGCCACCAGCTTCTCAATCGGCTCCCGCTCAAACATCTGGCCATCGTCAGTCACCGCCCCGATAGCCTCCGGCTGAAGAACAAAGAAGCCTCCATTGATCCATCCACCCTCGTCCGACGGCTTCTCTTGGAAAGAGTAGATCTGAGTGTCCTTGAGCCCAAGAGCGCCAAATCGTGCCACCGGCTGGACGCTGGTCAGCGTGACCAGCTTGTTGTGCCGCTTGTGAAAGGCAATCGAGGCCGTGATGTCCACGTCCGCCACCCCGTCCCCGTACGTCATGCAGAAAGCCTCGCCCGGCGTCAGATACTTGGCAACCCGCCGTAGCCGCCCCCCCGTCCCCGAGTTGTCCCCCGTATCCACCAGGGTCACCCGCCAGGGCTCAGCCACCGAATCGAGCACCTCCATCTTGTTGTCGCGCATGTCAAAAGTCACGTCCGACATGTGCAAGAAGTAGTTGGCGAAGTACTCCTTGATGACGTACCCCTTATACCCGCAGCAGATGATGAAGTCGTTGATGCCGTGCTGCGAGTAGATCTTGAGGATGTGCCAAAGGATAGGCCGGCCCCCGATCTCGACCATTGGCTTGGGGCGAAGCGAAGTCTCTTCCGAGATACGGGTGCCGAGACCACCGGCGAGGATGACAGCTTTCATCTCTTGATCCTGTGTCTGCGCTTTCCTGGTGCTGGATGGGTACCGCCCCGGGATCTTTCGACGGCACGGTACAACGGTTCTCAGTATCGCATTATGACGGCGTTCCAGAGCCGGGCGGTTTGATATCCTGACTTTACTTATGACCGAAAAGGCAGAGCAGCTTCGGCAGCAGATTCTTGAGCTTTCCGCAGAGTTTTATGCAGAGGCTTTTCCGCAGAAAGAGTTCGTGCCGGGGAACTCGGCGGTACCGGTGTCGGGCAAAGTCATCGACGGCGCCGATATCGCCGCCGTGGTGGATTCGGCCCTCGATGCCTGGTTCACAACAGGGCGGTGGGCAAAGGACTTCGAGAAGAAGCTTGCTCGATTTGTGGGCGTGCGCTCGGCTTCGCTGGTGAATTCCGGATCGAGCGCGAACCTGGTGGCGCTCAGCGCTCTGACCTCGCCGAAGCTGGGTGATCGACAGCTCAAGCCCGGCGACGAGGTGATTACGGTAGCGGCGGGCTTTCCAACAACCGTCAATCCTATCTTTCAGAACCGCCTGGTGCCGGTGTTCGTGGATGTGATCCTGCCCACCTACGAGATCGACGTGACCAAGCTCGAAGCCGCCCGCAGCGAGAAGACAAAAGCGGTGATGATCGCGCACACGCTAGGCAATGTCTTCAACCTGGACGCGATTACAGCCTTCTGCAAGCAGTACAACCTGTGGCTGGTGGAGGACTGCTGCGACGCCCTGGGGTCGACGTACAAGGGCCAAAAGGTAGGGACCTTTGGCGATATCGCCACGGTAAGCTTTTACCCGGCACACCACATCACGATGGGCGAGGGTGGAGCGGTGCTGACAAACAAACCGGCGCTGCAGGTGCTGATCGAAAGCTTCCGAGACTGGGGACGGGATTGCTGGTGCGAGCCCGGTGTAGACAACACCTGCGGCAAACGCTTCGACTGGCAATTAGGCACGCTGCCGTGCGGGTACGACCACAAGTACACCTACTCGCATGTGGGATACAACCTAAAGGCGACCGATATGCAGGCGGCCCTAGGTGTCAGCCAGATTGCGAAGCTGCCCTTCTTTATAGAGCGACGCAAAGAGAATTTTGCGTATCTGAAGCAGGCACTTGAACCGCTGAGCGAGTGGCTGCAGCTCCCCGTTGCAGGGGAACATGCCGACCCAAGCTGGTTCGGATTTCCGATCGGCGTCAAGGATGGGGCGCCGTTTACGCGCGACCAGATGACGCGGCACCTGGACTCGAAGAAGATCGGTACCCGGCTGATCTTTGCCGGCAACCTCCTGCGGCAGCCGGCGTATGAAGGATGGGAGCACCGGGTCGTCGGTGATCTGACGAACACCGACTACGTAATGAATTCGGTGTTCTGGGTAGGAGTCTACCCCGGTCTGACGCCGCCCATGCTGGACTATATCGCGGAGACGATGACCGAGTTCGCGAAGGTAGCGCAGAGTGGGTTGGTGACGGTTTAGGCAGGATTGCAACAAGCCGGAGAATGCGGCGGTCCTCACTTGCAAAGGTGAGCCAAGTACTCCTTCAGTTTGCCGTCTGTCCGTTGTTTTTGGAGCGTGTCGAGGAACTTGGAGCGGCTTTTGTCATCAGCTCGAACGAAAGCTTCATAAACGTTAAGGGCAGCTTCGATACCCGCAATGTTCTGAGCCAGCGAATCGGTCGCTGCTTCGGGATGTCCGTAAAGGAAGGCTGCAGCCGACACCACGTACTGCAAGGAGACCTCGTGTGCATTTGCTGCGCGGTTCTTCTGAATCTCGGAAAAAACCTGAGCGCAGAGTAGCACGTGAGTCGTGTGATCGTTCTCCGCGAAGCTCATTGCCTCTTTGCGTTGCAGAGCTGCCGCCGGTGCGAGTGGGTTGTTCTCTGCAGAATGCGCGTACTCGATTACAGCAGCTGTCGTAGTAACCGGTGGGACGGCTGTCTGGGCTATCGAAGGGAGCGTGGCGCACAGGACAATGCAGAGCAGAGATACAACGTTGGTCAATTTGCTGTTTAGCACATAGGTCTCCAGAGCGGCAGCCTTCGGTCAGCGCCGATTATATAGTCGTGCCAGGCAGCGGTGCGGCGAAGAGCTTCGGGGAGTGGGATGGTCTGAGCGAGTCTAAGTTCGTGGCGCGTGCGCGCCGTAGAGGGCACGTAAGAGTTCATGGAGGCGCCAGGGGCAGCAGTGCCATCGATCTGGATCGGCAGACCGGGGCGGAGCGTACTCGCCGTGAGATGGGCGGCTTCGGCTATGGTGTAGGCGTCTTCGGATCCTACGTTGTAGGCGCAGTTGGGCGCGCCGCGAACGAGGATGGTCCAGAGCCAGATCGCAAGGTCGGCCATGTAGAGCCAGGAGCGGAGGGGTGTGCCGTCGCCGCGGATGTGTATGGGATGATTGCGGATAGCGCTCGCGACGAAGTTGCCGATCGCGAAGTGGGCGTCAAGCGGGAGGTGTGGGCCGACAAAGGCGAAGGGACGGGCGACGACCGCTTCGAGAGACGTGTTGTGGGCGTAAGCGACCGACAGGTGCTCTGCCATGCGCTTGGCTTCGTCGTAGGAGGAGGACAACAGGAGTGGGTTGGGGCCGGCGAGACTGGTCTCCGGAATATGGGTTTCGGTTGCGGAGGATCGGCCGTAGACGGCGCCAGTGGAGACGTAAAGCAGGCGCCGGGCACCGCTGGCCCGGGCCAGTTGGAGGACACGGCGGGTGCCCTCGATAACGGACTCGGCTAGCGCGTAGGCGGGCTGCCCGCCTTGCTGTCCGCCGGAGTCGGTGGCGGCGTGCAGGATGTGGGTGAAGCGGCCAAAGGTGAGGTCAGGCGGAAAGGGAAAGGTGCGTATGTCGCCCTCAAGCAAAGTGACGTTGGGGTCGCCCTCGATATGCGGCGATCTAGCCCGGAAGCCTGCGGCGTTGCGGGTCAGAGCCGTTACTCGGATGTCGAGGGAGAGCTCGCGGTTGGCGTAGAGCAGTGACTCGAGCAGCCAGTGGCCGAAAAAGCCAGTTCCGCCGGTGATAAAAATCCGCGCGCCAGCCAGGTCAAGAAAAGATTCGCGAGTGTGTTGAACAATATGCGCTAAGTCTTCGGCGGCGAGAGGTCTGGTGACGGGCATCGGTTTTAATTGTGCCACCGAGGTCGCGTCAAGCGCATTCTTCAGGAAGCAAGGGCCGCAGCTTGGCTGCGACCCTTCGGCTGAGACGGGCTCCGCAGTCAGGACGCCGTGCTGTCGCGCATCGCTTTAACCTTGTCGTGCGAGGCAAGGATGTGCTGCTGCTGCGTTTGGAGCAACGATCGAGTAGCGCTGCTGAGGTCGGTATCGGCGAGTGCCGCGCTATACGCCTTCTTGGCGGCGTCTTCTCCCTGCTCGGCGGTTTCGAGCAATGTGTGGTCGCCGCCGCCAAGGTTCGCCTTGAGGTCACCCCAAACGCGATGGACGGGACCGGCTACCGTTCCGCCAACGTCGGAGGTATCTCCGGACACCTTGCCGTACTCGGCCTCGAGTTGCTGAGCGAACCGTGCGCGGGTCTGGCCCTCTTCCATAAAGAACGACTTTGCAGACTGATCTTTGAGGTGCTCGCCTATGTCGGGGAAGCCCTTTTCTCCGTCGTGCAATACCTGGATCACTGTTTTGATGAGTGCGCCTGTGTCGGCCATATTGATAAATCCTCCATGGGTTGATGGAGGGGAAACACCTGTCGTGCGTTGGCTTGGTATTTGAGAACCGTTCGGAGACATAAACGATTGTCTGTGATTTTTGCGGGTGACGAGGGATCCTACTCGGCGAGCTGCTGAGGTTTGGAGCCGAACTCCGGGCCGAAGTAGAGGCGTTCGACCACCATGCAGAAGATGTGTTCGAGGGCGATGTGGCATTCCTGGATGTTCATGGTGGTATCGGAGGGGATGATGACATTCAGGTCGGCGAGCGCGGCCATGGCGCCGCCGTTGTTGCCGGTGTAGGCGACGGTGTGGATGCCCATGGATCTGGCGAGCTTGAGAGCTTTGACGCAGTTCTTCGAATTGCCAGAGGTAGAGATGGCAAGCAGGACGTCGCCTTCGATGCCGAGCGCTTCAACCTGGCGCTCGAAGACGTTGTCGTAACTGTAGTCGTTGCCGATCGCGGTGAGAATCGAAGTGTCGGTGGTGAGGGCGACTGCGCGGAGCGCGGGACGATCGACGGTGAGGCGGGAGACGAACTCGGCGACGAGGTGCTGGGCATCCGCCGCCGATCCGCCGTTGCCGCAGACCATCAGCTTGCGGCCTGCCTTCATGGCTTTCGCGGTGATCTCGCCCGCCTGGACGACTGCGGTGTGGATCTGGTCGTCATCGAGCACCTGCTTGAGCACCTCGAGCGACCGCGTGAGTTGGTTACGGACTAAATCTTTCATCAGGCTTCGGACTCCGAACTTCGCGTCTGTTTTGCCACGAATGTTATGTTTCCACTAAAGTTTCGCGAAATTATGCCGATGTAGTGGTTGAGAGCTCAGGCGCAGTGTTGATGATTCTGCCGGGAGGGGAAACAAGGTCTGCTTTCGGAAAGCCGAAGCCATTTTCGAAGTTGACGCGTTCAAGTTCGACGGCGTAAGGGCGCTTCTGCACCTGAGTATAGATTGCCCCGACGTACTCTCCCATCACACCGAGGAAGACGAGCTGCAGCGACGCAATAAAGAACACGCCGATAATGAGAGGAGCGAGGCCGAACTCGAAGGTCGACCAGAAAACAAGCTTAAGGACGAGGTATACGAAGGCAATTAGGAAGGCGAGACCGGCGCCGATAAAGCCGGCAAAGGTAGCCAGGCGGAGCGGCACCTTGGAGTGGTTGATAATGCCGAGCATCCCGATGTCGTAGAGGGTGTACCAGTTATTTTTCGTGATACCGAACTTGCGGGAGGGTTGATCGTAAAGTAGCTTGACCGTGGGCAGACCGATTTCGGCGATCATGCCGCGGAAGTATGGGTACGGATCGTCGAAGGAGCGCACGAGGTCGACGACCTTGCGGTCGTAGAGGCCGAAACCCGTGTAATTCTGGATGGTTTCAATCGAGGACAGGCGCTCGGCGGTGCGATAGTACTGCTTGCGCGCCCAGAACATCAAGGAGTTTTCTTCGGAGGTGCGCTTGATGCCAAGAACGCAGTAGGCTCCCTGTTCCCACTCCCGGATGAGGTCGGCGATCATCGGCGGGGGATCCTGCAGATCAGCGACAATGCCGATCACGGCGTCTCCTTTCGCTTGGAAGAGGGCGTGGATGGGCGAGCGGATGTGACCGAAGTTGCGGGCGTTGACGATAACCTTGACGTTCGGATCTTCGGCAGCAATGTGCTTAAGAATCGCCACCGTGTTATCGCGCGAGCTGTTGTCGATAAAGATGTGCTCGTATGTGTACTTGCCGATCTCACGCATGACTTCGCGTACCTGCGTGTAGAGGTTGAGGACGTTGTCTTGTTCGTTGTAGCAGGGGGTGACGATGGAGATGGTTTTCACGAGACCTCATCTGCGGGAACAGAGATGGCTGCTGGATCGAGGGACGGAGTTGTATGACGCGGAGTGGTGAGGGCGCTCGGGGCTACGCGGAAGGTTACCTTTTTGTGGCCGATGAAGCTGTAAACCACACCCACGACAAGGAGGATGAAGTTTGCGAGATAAGGAGGGAGATCGGACGCCTGAGGCAACCGAGGTGCAAGCGAAGCGAAGTGTTGGGCGAGGAAGTGCAGCATGGGATTGAGTGGAATGAGGTGGCGCCGCTCTAAAAAGGAGAGAAGACGCACGAGAACTGGAAGAAGCAGCAAGCTAGGCAGAAAGCCGCTCCAGTAGACAGCCATCGCTTTGACCCACTCGCGAACGTAGTTCCCTTTCGTCTTGAAGACAAAAAGTTTGTAGCCCAGAAAAGCCACAGTGATATTGATGAAGTTCGAGAGAGCGGCGGCGAAGATGTAAGACGCGGGCACTCGATGGCGATGAAGGAGGTAATTGATGACCGCAAAAACGGTATAGCCGAAGACCGTGTTGAACCCGCCGACGACGAGGTAGCGAAGGAGTTGTCCTGGAGGGATGTGTTGCGCCAGCTTGCGGAGAAAACCCATTCGCTGTGGTGCGATCTCCATGGGCAGGGCGGGATCGAGCGGTTCGACTTCGGTGAACGCCATTGCCTTACTTTCAGCGACCGCGGTCGCCCTTGGGGTATGTTTCCGAATCCGGAAAACCTTCCATCCGTCGACCAGAATACGACGGACGACGAATAGATTGAACATGATCCGGCGAGATCGCCAGAGTTCCTGTGCCATAAGGGGCAAACCGCCCGGCGTCCCCAGGCAACGGAGCAGGACATCCGCGGTCAGATTGGCGAGCAGGTGGTCCATGGTGCGGGACAAGGTGGCGGCACCCGCTTTGTCCGCACGAGAGCGAAGCACGACCAGAAAATCTTCGTGCATGGTCCGGCCGCGCCTCTGCCATTCGGCGATGTTGGCCACTTGGGTCAGGCTGGCAGAATGAACGCGGTACTTCACCAATGGTTCCAGCACACAAGCGACAAAGTCGTAGCTAAGCGCGACCCGGCCCCAGTTTCCGGTATCGCAGAGCAGACCATGGCGTGCTCCATCGTAACCACCGAAGCGTCTGGCATCCTTTGTACGAACAAGGACGCTTGCCAGCCGTGGCCCGCGACGCCCTTCAAAGACCTCACGCAGCATGGTGGCGGGGGTCTCTTGCGCGGGTCCCGCGTCGGTAACCCAGAGCTTCTCTCCCGCATCGTCGATAAGGATGCAAGGAGACCAGGAAAGGCCGATCATCCGTCCACCTTCACCCCAGAAAGGCAGAGTAAGACGCTCAATCGCTTCGGGCTCAAGCACGTCGTCGTCCGAGAGAAGAAGAAAGAACTCTCCCCGGGCAGCGTCCAGGCAGGCATTGAAGTTTCCGACCATGCCATGATCCGCAGTCTGAATTAGCGCACGGATGCGCGGATCGGTCAGCGATTGGAGATAGGACTTCGTTGCGTCCGTAGAATTGTTGTCCGAAATGACGATTTCAAGGGCGGAGTAGGTCTGGGAAAGCGCGCTTCGAACGGCAAGCTTCAGGTATTCCAACCGGTTGTAGGTGGGAATACCGATGGTGACAATGGGGAGCGAGTGCATCAGAACGCATTCCCTTTCCGAAGTTTGCGCGCACCGGTAAAAGCAGAGCACAGACGTTGTCGACGAAGCTCGTTTTGGCTGCGCCGGCTGGTCTGGATCATTCGGAGAAAGGACTTGGGAAGTTCCAGCGAGCGGTACGGAGTGGTGATCGCCATCCAGACTCTAGTATCTCAGGTTTGGGTGCTCGGGCGCATCAGAACCCGAGGTTTGCGTGCATTGTGCAAGGTTCTGCTCTCGGATTTCTCCGACCTGTCGTAAGCTCCGCCAATCTCCATGGCTTTGCTGCCAAGTGTTCGTTTGTAGACGGTATACGACACATTCAGGTCGTAAGACGCAAACGTTCGCACGGGCTCGTAGTTTGTGAGGACGAAATCGGTAAGGACACGGGCCTCTGGACGATCGATCGGAGCGCCATTACGCCGGGGGAGCGTCTCAAGGATGATCCACGGTGTTTCGCGTCGGCGAAGTTCGTCGACGACCGCCTGCTGCACCTCAGGGTAAGCGGTCGATGCGGTATCGAAGTACCAGAGTTTTTCCCTCGGCAACGTCTTCTCCGCAAGATACAAGGAAAGGTTGGCGCAATTGTCATGGGTGGACTGGCAGGATCCCTGCTCGGACGCAACGTAGAATTCTTCGCCGGGCCGTCGCACGGAATCAAGGTAGTCGAGCAGGCTCGCTTCCAGCGGGTACACCCAGACGCCTTGACGCGTAAGCGGCACGTGTTGCCGCAGACTGCCCCAGTACGTGCGGGCGCGTTGGAGATTGAACTGTCCAAAGGGGCCCAGGGTGAACCAACTGATCATGAGCGTGACGGTGAGCCAGTGCCAGTCGGCTACACTCATCCACGGTCGCCCAGGCGATGCTGGCGCGGAACGCAGAGCCGGAAAGGCGAAGTCAGAGACGAGCAGAAGCGAGAGCAGCGCGGCAGGGTAGGCGTGCTCCTGGTCAAAGCGGAATAGAGAGTAGGAGATGAAGAGATACAACAAGATGTGAGGGACAAGGCTGCTGTCGGCTTGGCGGCGGAACACTTTCGCGGACACTTTCAGGAGAGAGCCGGTCGCGGCGAGGAGGACCAGCCAGAACAGGATGATGTGCGGATTCGAACGAAGAGGGAGGCCACGGCTGGCTGCCCAGCGCGGGATATACAGGCGCATGTCGGCGATCTCAGGACCGGCGATGCCAAACGCGGCGAACAGGCCGAGGAGAAGCACGCACACAATTGCCGCTGCGAGCAGACAGCCCATAGCGCCACGGGCGGCACCCCGGTTGCCGAAGAGAAGGGCGAACATCCCGGCGATCGCGATGGCGGTGGGGAGGTAGACACCGAAGTTCAGGCGGGTAAAGATCGCCAGTCCGATGAGCAGGCCGACGGCGGCCTGTGCCAACGTGGTGGATCGTAGACGCGAGGTAGTCTCCCCGAAGGCGGACGGCAAGAGCAGCAAGGCAAGGTAGATAAGGAACTGCGCCGGGAGCGAGTAGAAGCTGTAAGTAGAGATAACCGGGGCGCTAAAGACCAGTAAAGCGAGCACTCCGAGGTAGAAACGCGGGCGGCGGTCCGGTATCTGCCGGCGAGCAACGTACACACCGATCACCAAAAAGCCGAGAGCGCAGAGCAGATAGAAGCAGGCCGCCGCCGTAGCCGGGGGGAGGGATCGCAACGGGTACTCGGCAGCAGCCGACATGTAGTGGCCGACCGGGCCATACAACGCTTCGAAGTCGGCATGTGGCCGTTCGCCCCGGAGAACGCGTTGCGTGCTGATGACCTGAATGGGGAAATCAAGAAAGCTGGATCGCGGGGGCACGCCGAAGAGGATGGCCAGGGCCGCCCCGAGCAGAAGGGTGGCGACCGGTGCGCCGCGTTGTATTCGTCGCAGCGATCTGTCTGATAGTTTCGGGTTCATGTTACATGAGTAACTCTACCCCAAGTACCTGACATCGCAAAGCGAGATGGCCCAACCGTGAGGCCGCGACTGCCGTTTCTCTAGAGCAGTGTGCGGAAGACCCGGCGGAACAGCTCCGTCGTTGTTCCGTAAACCAGGTGCGCCACGAATGGTGTAGCAAGCGCAGAGGTCGGCTGCTCAGCCGCCGATCCGGAGAGGTGCAGCGCGGGCACGGCAAAGAGGTCGGCCCCAACGAACAGGGCAGATCCGAAGAGGGTGCCGAAGGCGGCCTTTGGAAGGCCGGAGTACTCGGCCAAGCCGCCGTAGACCGCTCCCATCGCGGCCCCAAAGGCGTAGTGAACGATCGGTCCGTCCTTTTGCTTCTCCTCGAGCGACAGATGCCGGCCACCCGTGGCCAGGTTCACAAGGGCGTCTGCTGTCTTCATCGTCGCGTCGATCTTCGGCTCGCCACTCTCTTTCTGCTGGGCTGCCTGCACCTTTTGCTGCTGGTTCTCCTTGTCACTCTGCACCGCTTCCTGCAGTGGGCCACTGAGTCTCTCGATGAATTGATTCATTACCCAGGAGGCGACCAGACCACCGGCTACTCCTGCCAGGACACCACGGACGGCATGCTTCTCACCACTTTGATTCATCATCTTCTCCCCTCGCGACCTCTTACTCTGATGCGGGTCTGCGAGCTCGCTGTTCTCGTCATCGGGCATATTTGAAGCTTGGCTCAGGCGAAGTTGCTCGTATCGTACTGTTTGAGAAAGGCGAGTTGCGTTTTGATCGAGTCGACCTCATTGCCCGGGGCGCCGCGAGCGACCTCAAGTGTGACGCCGCCGGTGTAGGGGATCGAACGGAGGGCTTTGAACACTTCGCCGAAGTTGACGATTCCTTCACCGAAGGGGACAGGTCTGGCGCTGACATCAGGGCTGGGGAGAGTTGTGTCTGCCTCGGCACGATCTGGGCGGCGCATATCTTTCAGGTGGACCGAGCCGATGTGGTCGCCGTAGGCAGAGAACTCGTCCGGAGGTCGGTAGCCGAGAGCAGCCGAATTTCCAGAGTTCCAGTGCACGCGCAGCATAGGGTGCGGGATGCGGGCAAGAAAGCCTTGGAAGTCGACCGGGTCCAAACTTGCTTCGACGTGAAGCTCGACACCGGTGACCTCGACCGTGTCGAGTGCCTGATTGAGCACGCGGAGAGCGGCGAGCTTCTCGGCTTCGACTTTCGGGCAGGCGTTGCCGAGAAAGGGAAGTACGAGGTGCCTAGCCCCGGTGCGCCCCGCAGCGCGGAGCAGGGCGTGGAGAAAGCGCTGGCGCCGGGCAAGCTCGGATTCGGTGCAGTGGATCAGCGGATTGGTCAGGAACCAGGAGGCGTAGACGGTCGGAACTTCCAGGCCGAAGTGGGTCTTCAGGGCGATCAGTTCCTCCATGCCGGCGTCGGTCGTGAGTGGATTGCCGATAGCGCCTTCGCTGTCGTAGATCCACTCGATGTAGCTGAGGCCGGCTTCGCGAGCGCGGGGCAGTTCGTCGCGCCAGTGTTTGCGTGGGAAGCACCCCAAGCGGCCACTTTCAGGCGGTGACAGGCTGCCTTGCAGCGTGCCGAAGGACAGGCCGGAGATTGGGAGCATGCTTCTGGAGGTCCTCCTCTCGGGGGTTGGTAACGTGTGGGGTGGCGTGAGAGGGGGATACCCCCCACCCTATCTCAATTTGGTGCAAAATATTCCATTCAGGCGACTTAGGTCTGGACCTCGATCTGATCTCGGTGCGTGAGATCGAGCCTGAATGGACGGAGCACCAACGTGTTTTTCTGGTCTTGTCTTTATTGTAAAGATCTGTGGGCGTGGATGCGCCAACGAGGGCAAGGGCAGAAGCAGATTCCCTTCGGGAATGACAACCAAGAAGGGCAAAGGCAAAGGCAAGCGCAACGGCAGAAGCAGATTCCCTTCGGGAATGACAACCAGAAGGGCAAGGGCAACAGCAACGACAAAGGCAACTACAGGGGTCCTTCGCTTCGCTCAGGATGACGCGGTGAAACAAGCAAGGGCAAGGGCAACAGCAAAGGCAGAAGCAGATTCCCTTCGGGAATGACAACCAAGAAAAGCAAAGGGCAAAGGCAAGGGCAACGACAAGGGCAACTACAGGGGTCCTTCGCTTCGCTCAGGATGACGGCGGTGAAACAGGCAACGGCGCAAGCAGAAGCAGGTTCCCTTCGGGAACGACAGCCAAGAAGGTGATTACTATCAGGAAAGAAGAGGGTGAATGAGGCAAAGTTTACGGCTTGGGATGAAGGCGATGCTCGCCCTGAATGGCGCGAGCCTGATTCGGACGTTGCGGCATGGACCGCGATCGCTCAAAGGGAGTCTTGAGGCTTCGTATCATGCGATCGATCCGTTCGGGACGGCGGAGCGGCGGCCGGAGCTGAGGATGCTGCGGCGAATTCCGGAGGCGCCCATCGACGCGGTCGCTCGGTGGCCGGCGGAGATTGTGCTGGATCTTCGATATACGGAGGTGACGGGGTCGACGCCGATTCGGGATCTCCTTACGGTGCTTGCCTTGGCGATCGAGCGGCAGCCGCGGGGCGTTCTGGAATTTGGCACATTTTGGGGATCAGCGACGCTGAATCTGGCTCGCAATCTGCCGGAGGCCGTGATCCATACGATCGATCTTCCGCCGGATCCGTCGGCCGCACAAGCGCTGACCATTGGCAAGCCGGTGGACGATATGTACCTGATTGAGTCTCGACAGCTGGGCCGGGCGTTTCGCGGAAGTGCGGTCGAGGGTCGGATTGTGCAGCATCTGGGGGACACGGCAACCTACGATTACCGCGTGATCGGGGATGAGCTTTCGTTTTTTCTGATCGACGGATCGCACACGTACGAGTACGCGAAGAGCGACACCTTGCGGGCGTTTGCGCTGGCAAAGGGCGAGCTGACACTGGTGTGGCATGACTGCGACGAGGCGCACCCTGGCGTGACGCGCTGGCTGGGGGAGCTGCTCGATGCAGGCTTGCCGGTGCAACGGATCGCGGACACCGTGGTCGCATGTCTCACGGTGCGGGCGGACGATCCACGCCTCCTGCGGTTTCGGTGAGGTCGGTTTCGCTACTCGGGCAGAGGTGCGACGATCATGTTGGCGAGGAACTCTTCTCGCGGGAGGAACGGGAAGAGGTCTTCGAGGGGCTTTGAGACGAAGGAGCCGTCCTCCTTCTGGTACGACTGCAGGCGCGGCGCGCGGACCTCGTCGGGGAGGACGTTGACATCGCACACCACTGGTCCGGGCATGTCGAGGACCTTGCGAACTTCCGCGCGGAGGTCCGTCTGGTCGCGTATGACGTAGGCGCCGAGACCATAGCTGGCGGCGACTTTAGATAGGTCTGGGATGGTGAGGCCGCTGTTCGGGTCGGCGCCGATGGCTGCCTTGCCGAAGTAGGCTTTTTGCGAGGCTCGGATGGAGGAGTAACCCTCGTTGTTTAGGACGAAGAACTTGATGGGCAACTGCAGGCGACGGATGGTCTCGAGCTCCTGGATGTTGAACATGAAGCCGCCGTCGCCGTCGACGGTGATGACCTCGCGGCCAGGGTTGGCGACCGCGACGGCGATGGACATTGGGATGGCGTACCCCATGGAGCCGAGGCCGGCGGTGTGGAAGATGCGCTGTCCGTTGCGTGTGGGGCAGGCGAGGAGGTAGATCTCGATGGCGCTGCCGGAGCTTCCGGAGATGAGCTTGTCTTCGGCTTTGGACTCCTGGCCGAGGATCTCGGCGAGGTTGAAGATGGAGACGCGGCCTTCGGGCTTGCGGTGCTCCTCGGTGACGACGGGGTAGCGGGTCTTCCAGTCGGCGCAGCGGGCCAGCCAGGCGTCGAGGTTGCGGGGCTTGATCTCGTCCTTGTGCTTGAGCAGCTCGGTGAGGAAGGCCTTGGCATCGGCGCAGACGGGCTGCTGGAGGTAGGGGTGGAGCTTTTGGAGTTCGGCGGGATCGATGTCGACCGCGACTTTGTGGGCTTCGCGGGCGAGGTTCTGCGGGGCGTAGCCGGTGATGGCGAAGTCGAGACGGACGCCGAGCGCGAGGAGGAAGTCACAGTTTTGGAGGGCGAAGTTGGCGCCGCGAGCGGCGACGGAGCCGGGGCGGCCGACGTAGGTGGGGTCGTCGGAGGGGACGAGGTCGGCGGCGCACCAGGTGGCCACGGTGGGGATGCCGAGGAACTTACGGAGGGTTTCGAACTCGGCTTCGGCGCGGGCGAGGCGGATGCCGTTGCCGGCGAAGAGCAGAGGCCGCTCGGATTTATTGAACTCTTCGATGACGCGGGCGACTTCGGTGGGGATGTTGGCGGTGCCGGTGAGGTTGGAGAGGCCGGCGAGCTCGGTGGGATCGAAGCCGCGGAGCTTGGTTACGTCTTCGAGGGGGGTGGCCTGGACGTCGAGTGGGATGTCGATCCAGACTGGGCCGGGGCGGCCGTTGAGGGCGAGGTAGACCGCTTTTTCGAGGTGGTAGCGGATGTCGAGCGGGTTGAGGATGGTGACGGCGTACTTGGTGATCGGGCTGACGATGGCGCAGATGTCGACCTCTTGCACGCCGAGTTGCCGCATGCCGAGCGGCTTGTCGGTGACGGCGTCGAACATGCGGTCGGGGCGCTTGACCTGGCCCGAGAGGAAGAGGGTTGGGGTGGAGTCGAGCCAGGCTCCGGCGACGCCGGTGACGGCGTTGGTGCCGCCGGGGCCGGTGGTGACCATGCAGACGCCGAGGCCGTTGGTGGCCTTGGCGAAGCTTTCGGCGCCGATGGCCGAGGCCTGCTCATGCGAGTTGCAGACGGGCGTGATTCGCGTCTCGGTGGCGAGCGAGGCGTTGAGGTGCATGGCTCCGCCGCCGGTGACGAGAAAGACGTGCGAGATGCCGAGATCGGCGACAAACTGCAAGACGTAGTCGGAGAGCTTCATATACAAGCATCGTAAATGTTTTGTGTCCGACGATGCGGAGTTCGGCTGCTCCCGCTGAGGTCTCTCTTTTGGATTGAACGGGCAGATCGCGGTTCCCGGAATGTAGTCTGCGGTGTACCCCGCCCCTCCCCCCCGGGGTTTAGCACTGATCTAACAGAATCAACAACTTAGGTCTGTGTGTAAAACGTAAAATATTGCAAACACATACACTTACGGGTAAAATATTCAAAACAAATGGCTTAGCTCGGTTCCTGAGGGGTGTACCTGAACTCTGACGCGCTTGGTTTGCAGAGTTTCTGCCTTTTTCCAATCCGGGCCGGAGACCCTCTTCACAGCCGGGGTAGAGCGAAGTTCTTCTTTGGCTGCCTATCTCTATTTTAGCGAGTGGCGAAGGATAGTACGCCGAGGTCTGCTGGGTATTTGTGCTGGGCGCGCGGCGGGGTTGATGTCTGTCGCCGGCGTTGGCGCGGGGCGGTCTGAGGCTGTCCGGACGGTGCCTGAGCGCGAGATGTTGAGATCGTGCTTAGCTTGTAAGTGGAGATCGTCTCCACGTCTTTGGGGGAGATGCGGACGTCAACTCTGGCGCGTTGCTTTCCTGGGCGGTGCCGGCCAACAGCAGGAGGGAGGGTGTATGCGGATTTTTGTGACGGGAGCGACGGGGTTTATCGGGACGGAGCTGGTGAAGGAGCTCGTGGAGGCTGGGCATCAGGTGCGCGGGATGGCACGCAGCGATGCCGGAGCGGAGCAGCTAAAGGCGGCGGGCGTCGAGGTGCATCGCGGGGATCTTGAGGATCTGGACAGCTTGCGCAGCGGAGCGACAGGCATGGATGCTGTCGTGAATCTGGCGTTCAGCCACGACTTTTCGAAGTTTGCGCAGAACGGCGAGGACGAGCGCAAGGCGATCGAGGCGATGGGTTCCGTGCTTGAGCCGGGCAAGCTGCTCGTCGTGACCTCTGGGACGGGAGTGGCGAGCGGCGGGCCGGGGCATGTGCGCGTGGAGAGCGATCCGCCGGTGAGCGCGACGGAGTTTCCGCGGCAGCCGGAAGATACGGCAAGGGCCGTGGCCGAGCGCGGTGTGCGTGTGGCGATTGTGCGTCTGCCGCAGGTGCACGACACGCGCAAGCAGGGGCTGGTGCCGATGCTGACGCAGATGGCGCGCGACAAGGGAGTTTCGGCGTATGTCGGCGATGGAGCGAACCGGTGGGCGGCGGCGCCGCTGAAGGATGTGGCGCGCCTCTATCGTCTGGCGGTGGAGAAGACGGGGCCGGGCGTGACGGTGTATCACGCGGTGCAGGAGGAAGGTGTGGCGGCCCGTGAGATCGCCGAGGCGATCGGAAAGGGGCTAAAGGTGCCGGTGGTCTCGATCACTCCCGAGAAGGCTGCCGAGCACTTTGGGTGGATGGCGGGTTTCGCGGGGCTGGATATGCCGGCTTCGAGCGCGTGGACGCGCAAGACGCTGGGATGGGAGCCGACTGGGCCGGGACTGATTGAGGACCTGACGAATATGGAGTACTTCTGACGGGAGATGCGGGAATGACAACTAGAAGAGCGAGGGCGAGGGCAGGGGCAGAAGCAGATTCCCTTCGGGAATGACAACTAGAAAAGCAAGGGCAGAAGCAGATTCCCTTCGGGAATGACAACTAAAGGGGCGAGGGCAAAGGCAAAGGCAACGGCAACTACAGGGGTCCTTCGCTTCGCTCAGGATGACGGCTGAAACAGGCAAGGGCAACAGCAAGGGCAGAAGCAGATTCCCTTCGGGAATGACAACTAGAAAAGCAAAGGCAGAAGCAGATTCCCTTCGGGAATGACAACTAGAAGAGCAAAGGCAGAAGCAGATTCCGTTTGGGAAGGGCTAGAGGGCGGGGAAGAGGCGTTGCCACCAGTGTTTGGGGTCGAGGTTTTCGTAGAGGTCGAGGGGTTCTGGTTGTTGGGGGAGGGGGGCGCCCTGGAAGGCGGCGAGGGGGTTGGAGACGCAGAGGAGATGGGCGTACTCGGGGCCGTAGGTGTCGGCGACGGTGGTGTAGGCTTCGCGCATTTTGGGTGGGCGTGAGGTGATGTTGTGGGCGTCGGTGGCGAGGAAGTGGACCCAGCGGTTTTTGAGGAGGTCGTGGCTCATCTTTTTGGCGGATTTGCCCATGTGGCCGAGCAGGGAGCCGGCGGTGACTTGCACGAGGAGGCCACCGCGGAGCCAGTCGCGCATGCGGTAGCGTTCGGCCTGGAGGGTGGGGTTGCGCTCGGGGTGGGTGAGGATGGGGGTCATGCCGGCGAGTTGGAGCTCGTAGAAGGTTTCGGAGAGGCCGGGGGGGAGGCCGTAGTCGGGGAGCTCGACGAGGAGGTAGCCGCGGCCGTTGATGCTGAAGCGTTCGGGCTCTCGGAGGGCGAGCTGGATGTTGTCGTAGGTGAGGTGGAAGTCGGAGCCGCGGCCGAGCTGGAGTTGGATGCCTTCCTGGGTGAGTAGCCCTTGGAGTTCGGTGATTTTGTCGCGCACGCGCTCGGGGTCGTAGGGGTAGCGGTCGTTGGCGTGCGGCGTGCAGACGGCGTGGGTGATGCCGTCAGCGGCGGCGATGCGCGCCATGGCGACGGACGTCTCGGGGTCGGAGGCCCCGTCGTCGAAGCCGGCCAGGAGATGGTGGTGGATGTCGACCATCGTGAGGTTTAAGCCTAGCATTGGCGGAGCTGCGGGTCTCTCCGCTCTGCAGACGATGAGAGTGTCTGCTCCGGTCGAGATGATACAGCCTTTATTTATGCGTGAACGTTTCTAGAGTGCGGGCGCGAAGACGCCGGGAGCCCTGGCGTGGACTGCGAGGCCGGCCATGCCGGCGAAGATGCGGAGGCCATCGGAGGAGCCGAGGAGGAGTTCGCTCGAGCGGTCAGGGTGGGGCATCATGCCGAGGACGTTGCGACCGTGGTTGAGGATGCCGGCGATGTTCGAGAGCGCGCCGTTGGGGTTGCTGGCTTCGGTGACCTCCCCGTGTGGGTCGGCGTAGCGGAAGGCGATCTGGTCTTCGGCCTGGAGCTCGGCGAGGGTGCTGGGGTCGCAGAAGAAGTTGCCGTCCATGTGTCCGATGGGCATCTGGAGGACTTCGCCGGCGGAGATGGAGTGGGTGAAGAGGGAGCGCGAGGTTTCGACGCGGAGGTGAGTTTGGCGGCAGATGTAGCGCTCGGAGCGGTTGCGCATGAGGGCTCCGGGGAGGAGGCCGGCTTCGCAGAGGATCTGGAAGCCGTTGCAGATGCCGAGCACGGGGCCGCCGGCGTCGGCGAAGCGGCGGACCGATTGCATGATGGGGGAGAAGCGGGCGAGGGCGCCGGTGCGGAGGTAGTCGCCGAAGGAGAAGCCGCCGGGGATGATGATGCTGTCGGAGTTTTCGAGGTCGGTGGAGGCGTGCCAGAGGAAGGTTGCGGGTTCCCCGAGCTGCCGGGTGATGACGTTGTAGGTGTCGTGATCGCAGTTGGAGCCGGGGAAGACGAGGACGCCGAACTTCATGTGCTCAGGTTACATTGTGGCGGGGTGGAGAGGGCCGTATGCGGTGAGAGCCGGTCAGGCGCCCAGTTTGTAGCGGGTTTCGGCGAGGCGGTAGAGCGGTCGCCAGAGGAGGCGGTTGGTGGTGACGACCATCATGGAGATGAGGATGGTGCCGAGCAGGAGCATGGGGAACTGGCCCTGTTCGGTGGCGGTGGAGATGATGGCTCCGAGGCCGGTGGTTTTGAGGGTTTGGCCGTGGAGGGGGAAGTATTCGGCGATGATGGAGGCGTTCCAGGCACCACCGGAGGCGGTGACGAGGCCGGTGATGAGGAAGGGAAAGATGCCGGGGAGGATGACGGTGCGCCAGTGGTCGAAGCGGCTGAAGTGGAAGAGGGTGGAGACTTCTTTGAGGTCGGTGGGGATGGCCATGGCTCCGGCGATGACGTTGAAGAGGATGTACCACTGGGTGCCGAAGAGCATAAGGGCGATGGAGCCGATGCCGATGCCTCCGCCGTGCCGGATGAGGAGGAGGAGGATGACGGGGAAGTAGGCGGGCGCGGGGATGGAGGCGGCGATCTGGACGAGGGGCTGGGCGAGTCGGGCGAGGCGGGGGTTGGAGCCGATGGCGACGCCGACGGGGATGGTCCAGAGGGAGGCGAGGGCGAGCGAGAGGGCGATGCGGAAGAAGGTGGCGACGGCGCCCTGGAGAAGGAGGAGGTACTGGATGGCGCGGACGGGGCGAAGAAGGACGACCGCGTGCTCGGCTGCGTAGAGGACGGCAGAGGCGGCGACGACGATCAGGAACCACTGCAGGAAGGTGTCGGCGGAGGTCTGACGGCGGGGTGGCGTGTGGGCGAGGCGGACTAGACGCTCGGAGCGTTTCTGGGCGAAGCGTCGGTAGAGTGCCTCGTTGACGGGCGTTGCCGTGTGGGCGACGACGGACTGGAGGCCTTTGGAGCGGGTGAGGAGATGGAGCACGGGCGATCGGACCTGGTGGGCGCTTTCGACCTGCTCGAACTTGAACTTATCGCTCCAGAGGATGAGGGGTCGCCAGATGATTTGGTCGGCGGCGACGATGATGAGGACGATGGTGAGGAGGCCGTAGGTGGTGGCGCGGCCGTCGCCCTGATCGGCGGCGGTTTGGAGGTAGGAGCCGAGGCCGGGGAGGCGGAAGTCACGGGTGCCGAAGTGGAACATCTCGCAGACCATGAGGGCGAACCAGCCGCCGGCGACGGACATGATGGAGTTCCAGACGAGGCCGATGGCGGAGTAGGGGAGTTCGAGCTGGAGCAGGCGTTGGAAGCGCGAGTAGCGGTAGATTTCGGTGGCTTCGATGAGTTCGCGCGGGATGCTTTTGAGCGACGAGTAGAAGCTGAAGGCCATGTTCCAGACGGCGCCGGTAAAGATGAGGATGATGGCGCCGAGCTCGACGCCGATGTGGCGGGTGGGGAAGAGGCTGATCATGGCGAGCATGACGGGCGGAAGAAAGCTGAGGACGGGGATGGACTGCATGATGTCGAGGGCGGCGATCATGAAGGCCTCGACGCGTTTGTTGTAGGCGGCGAAGTATCCGTAGGTGACGGCGAAGGTGAGGCTGAGGAGGTAGGCGAGGGCGATGCGCACGACCGAGTAGAAGGCGTAGAGGGGAAGTGCGCGTGGGCTGAGCGAGACGACCATCTGTTCTTCGGGTGGGCCGGCCCAGAACATGGCGGTGCGCACGACGGCGTAGAAGCAGGCGAGGCCGATGGCGCCGACGAAGAGGTCGATGAGGAAGGGCCAGCTTCGGCTGAGGACGTAGGAGCGCGCCAGGGTTTCGCGGCCGGGGATGTTCGAGAAGCTGGGAGGGAAGGGGATCATGCGTCGATCTCGGCGGTGGAGGGTAGATCGGTGTCGTGCTGGAGGCGTTGGGGGAGGATAAATCGCCGGCGCGAGGCGTCGAAGTCGAAGAGTTCGGCGTAGCGTCCCCAGTTGATGGCGGTTTCGAGCTGCCGGAGCGTTTCGTCTTCGCTGAACTGCTCGTCGAGCATGTCGTGGAAGAAGTCTTCGGAGACGGTTCCGTCGCTTTTCGCTTCGATGGCGCGGACGATTTGACGGAGGAGGAGGACGTTGGAGACGGCGGCGGTGCGGAAGAGCTGTTTTTGCTGGAGGATCTCGCCGTTGGCGTAGGCGGCGCCGGTGGGTGTGATGGCGGCGTCGCCTTCGTGGACGGTGAGGAAGCCGAGCAGCTGGGCGGCGTCGACGATCGGGAGGAGGTCGTCGATCTCGAAGGCGAGATCGTCGGCGAGCCGGTAGATGTCGTCCTTGCCGTGGTGATCGAGGAGGAGCTCGAGGAGGCCGGCGATGCCGCCGGGGCGGGCGTGCGGGAGCATCTGGTAGTGCTCGCGGGCCTCCATGCGGCCTGCGGTTGCCTGGGGGAGTTCGGGGGGCTGCGCGTCGGGTTCGGTGAGGACCTTATAGATGTAGTCGACGAGCTGGGTGAAGGCGGGGGCTTTGCGGTTGCGCGGGTGCGCGAGGGACACCTGGAAGTCAGTGCGAACGCGGCCGGGGTTGCGGCCGAGGACGATGATGCGATCGGCGAGCAGGACGGCTTCTTCGATGTTGTGGGTGACGATAAAGATGGCCTGGGTGGGGATGGTCTTTTTTTGCCAGAGCTCGAGAAGTTCGCTGCGGAGGTTTTCGGCGGTGAGGACGTCGAGGGCGGAGAAGGGCTCGTCCATGAAGAGGACTTCGGGTTCGACGACCAGGGCGCGAGCGAAGCCGACGCGCTGCCGCATGCCTCCCGAGAGCTCCTTGGGGTAGGCGGTCTGGAAGCCGTCGAGGCCGACGGTGTCGAGGATTTTGAGCGAGCGTTTGCGGCGTTCGGCGGGGTCTAGACCGCGTGCCTTGAGGGGGGCTTCGACATTTTCAAAGACGGTGAGCCAAGGAAAGAGAGCAAAGCTCTGAAAGACGATGGAGACGTTGCTGTCGGCGGTTTCGATGGGCTGGTCGTGCCAGAAGACCTCGCCGGCCGACGGCGCCGAGAGGCCGGTGAGCATGCGCAGAAGCGTCGACTTGCCGGAGCCGGAGGGTCCGAGGAGGGCGAGGATCTCTCCGGCGCGTACCGAGAGATCGGTCGGAGCGATGACCTGGATGCGATTTTCGCTGGGCTGGCTGTAGTACTTTTCGACACGTTCGGCGCGGATAATGGCTGGGGGCATGCACATCTTCAGGGACAGGATTTGGATCAACAGGCTAGATCGGAAGTGGCCTCCCGGTGCTCTCCGCTCAGCGTATCATCGGGGAACAGGCTAGAATGCGAAAGGCAGGCCGGACCAGCTCCGGCGGCACGGACGTAAACGGCAGCATTAACCTTGGGGAACGCACAGTATGTCAGATCCAGCAAACGGTACACCCTCGAAGCCTCGGGTGCTTGTCGCCGACGATGAACAGGTGATCGCGAACACGCTTGCCATTATTTTGAATCAGGCGGGGTTTGAGGCACGCGCTGTCTTCAGTGGGGAGAAAGCGATTGAGGCGCTGGACAGCTTTCAGCCGAACATGTTGATTTCGGACGTCATCATGACGGGGATGACGGGAATCGAGGCCGCCGTGCTGACGCGGTCGAAGCTGCCGAATTGCAAGATTTTGCTGTTTTCCGGGCAGGCGGCGACGGCGGATCTGCTGGAAAAGGCGCGATCGCAGGGGCACGAGTTTGAGATTCTGGCGAAGCCTGTGCATCCTACGGATCTTTTGGCCAAACTACGGGCCTGATGCGGTGTGTTCTGAGGGTCGGTTACTCGGGGCTTTGATCAGAGTGCGCGCGCGGGAGTGGGAGCGCTCGAGTGTGGGTCGGTCTCCCTCTTACTTAGTCGTGCCTCCGAGTTAGCTGCGGGATGTTCGTTCCTACGAGGAAGTAGCTCCAGTCTATAAGTTAGTAGCTCCAGGCTCAGAGTTAGTAGCTCCAGGCTCAGAGTTAGTAGCTCCAGTCTTAGCTCATCTTGGGTGGATGCGCACGCCTTTCGATGGCTTGGGATAGGACTTAGAGTGGGTGTGTGTGGTGGTCGGTGTAAGGGGCCCTGCCGGACCGGCGTGATCAATTCAGCCAGACGGGAGAAGGCTGAGGGTAGCCCATAACAGTGGTCCGGGTGGGTGAGGAGGATGTGGCGAAACGCTGCCCGTCTGAGTTGCACTATTTGGGCAAGCAACTCCGACATCGCGCGAACCGCGAGCGTCGAGACGCCAACCACAATTCCTGGAGCCTCTTATGAAACTCACAGCAGTGTTAGCAGCATTTCTCGTTCTTCCAGCGGTAGCTGCCGTTGCGCAGCAGGACCGCAGGAACTTCTGGGCACTCAACAATACCGGCAAGGAAATTAGCAGGTTTTATGTAAGTCCGCATACGACCACCGACTGGGAGGAAGATGTCTTAGGATCTGCCACTCTTCCATACCGGCTTGGGGTGTTGATCGTGTTTCACGGACCCCGGTCAACTTGTAATTACGATTTCAAGATCGTATTTGCGGATGGGACATACCAGGTTTATAACCAGGGGCGGGATCTGTGCAGCAATGTCGCTGTGCACTTTAACTCGGACACGAACCGGGGTCTGAACTGAAGGGTTTAAAGACTGAGCGGATTGGGGGGCTGCGGAGTTCGGCTACGCCCACGTTTGTTTCTCTGCCTTGTGGATTAGCACCGTTGTCCTCCAGCGGCTTTCGCGCATCCAATGCCAGGTGTGGTAACTCGCGCCACACCTGGAGATCCGATGCCGCCTTCCGCTGTTGTTGCTCATGTTTCTACGCCTCTGCTTGGGGTGAGTACGGGTGTTCGGTCGTTTACGCCGATCGCGGTGACTGCCTGGTTTGCTCGGTCGGGCAGACTGCCGGTTACGGGGACGTGGGCGTCGTGGGTTCGGCACCCGGCGGCGGTGGGTCTGTTCACGGCGGCTGCGCTGGGCGAGTATGTCGCCGACAAGCTGCCGGGCGCGCCGGATCGGACCTCGCCGGTGCCGCTGATCGGGCGGCTCGTTCTGGGTGGGTTGGTGGGGGCGATTGTGGCGACGGCGTTGAAGCGGCCGGTTGTGGGTGGAGTTGCGATGGGGGTTGTGGGGGCTTTGGCTGGAAGCTATGGCGGGTTTTACCTGCGGAAGGGGCTGACGAAAGGGACGGGTCTGCCGGATTTGCCGGTGGCGCTGTCGGGGGATGTGGGGGCGGTGGTGATGGCGGTGCGGTCGCTGGGGCGGCTTACGGCGTAGAGAGCGGGGACGCGCGTTTGCGACGAGTGCCGGCCTGCGCGCGGGTGGCGTGGGTGATCGCTGCGCGCCTTGGCTGCCCGGGCGGCGGTGCTTAGGCGTGTCGCAGCAGATGCATACGGGTGAGGGATGCGGTGAGGTCCGGATGGGAGCTGAGGACGGCCCATCCGCGGCGGCGGCCGGTCTCCTGCTCGGCGGGAGTGGAGGGGTAGAGGACCGAGACGCCCTCGGGCAGGGCGCCCTCGAGGTATTCGGCTGTCAAGGCCTTGCCTTCGCCGTAGTCGTCGTAGCCGTAGCCGCTCTGCCCGGGGACGCGGAAGTCGTCGATAGAGATGATGGGGCGGGCGAAGGAACCGAGGATCAGGCTGACCTCTTCGCGGAGAGGAAGGTGGGACTTCCAGTGTGCGTCGAGATAGAAGAGCGTGGGCTGCGAGAGATCCAGGTGTTCTCGGAGCGCGGAAAGGACATCGACGGAGTTGCCGAACTCGAGGCGGACGTTGGGGAAGGGGGCGAGCCGGTGGCGGGCGAAGAGGAAGCTGCGTCTTTCGGCCTCGACGGAGATGACGGGGAGATGGAAGCCGGCGAACCACTCGGTGGTGGTTCCGCGGTAGGTGCCGGTCTCAACGATGGCGCGGATGCCGCAGTTGAAGATGATCTGGCGGGTGGCCTCGAGGCGCGAGGTTTGACCGTTCATCGCGGTGCCGAAGGGATAGAAGTAGCTGCGGTTGCCGAGGTTGTACCGCAGCCACGCGGCGGTTGGCGGATTGAGGATTCTCTCTGTGCGATCGATCAGCGATCCTGCGATGGCCTTGAGCATGCCAATGGGGTACCACGTTTGGCCCGGAAGATACAACAGGAATAATACGGGTGACGGCTGCGGCGCGCGGGAGGTGGGGCTCGGGTATGAGGTGGTTGGCGTGCGTGTCGGTTTTTGGAGTTTGCGGGTTGTTCGGGGATGCGCTTGGGCGGGTGCGGGGGGCGTGGCGGTGGCGGAAAGGGACCGGAGTGCTTCGACCATATCGCGGAACCATTCGGTGGCAGGTTCGGAGAGGTCGGCCCGGATCGCAAGATAGATACCCTCCAGGTCTTGCTCTGCCCTTGGCAGGACCCTAACGAGGTAGTCCATACTTCCGGCGCATCTCGTCGAAGAACTCTTCCGCGGGGCGGGTTTCGCCGCGCTTGAGCTGATTGAGGGCTTGGCGGATGCCCCTCGTGGGCGTCGGCCTGGGCGGTGGGAGATTCTGGTGGGCGGTTTCGGAGAGCGGGAGGTGGTGTGCTCGGGTATGTATCCGGGGATCTTGATGGTGTGAGGTTCTCGGGTTTGTTCCAGGCTTTTGTTCGAAGATCTGTTGGCGCATTCGGGGGCGAGGTAGTGGAGGCGGTGGAAGCAGCTGAAGGTGAGGGAGTGGAGGTTTCCGGTTTGCTGGAACCGCTTCAGGCCGTGGGGCATGGGTGCAGGGTCAATGCGTCGACCTTGCGGTCGAGACCCACTCACGGCGAAAGGATGCCACGAATGGGGCACCCGGCTTTGGGGGGCTGCTAGAGCGGTGGTGCCTGGGCTGCTCGCCGATGGGTCGTTTAGGACGGTGGAAATGCCATAACGGGCACCCAGCGATTTTGCTGTTTCGCAAGAGGCGGGGCATTCGGGATAATGAGTCTGCGCGATCAAACCTCTTTCGGCGGTAGTTATGAGCTGGCGATTTCGACAGTCTTTCACAGTGATTCCGGGACTTCGGCTAAACCTTTCGAAAAGCGGTCTGAGCGCTAGCATCGGGCAGGCCCCGTTCACATTGAATGTAGGGCCGCATGGAATGACCGGAACTGCATCTTTGCCGGGAACAGGCCTTTCCTACAGACAACACGTAGGGTTTCAGGGGGATTCACCGTCTAACGACGCATCACCTACTCCGTTTACTCCAACTCCGCCGCACTCTAGGCATGTTGATAACAGTGCTGCACAAGTGGAGACGATACATAGCGCTAGCACCGAGAGAATGACGAGCGAGCGGCTGCGAGAAGTCAAGCAGCTGCTCCATAGTGCTTACCAGCAGCATGAGGAAGTCAGCCGCGACCTCGATTCTGCACTATCCGAAAAGGTTGAGGCCGAGAGTCGGTTTGAGTCTTGGGATGCAGGCTTCTTCCTCAAGCGCATCCTCAAGAAGCAGTTCACTCTTCGTAAAGAGGAGGCGGAAACCGCTGCTGCCAAGGTCAACGAGTTAGAAGAGCAGCGCCGCTTGAGCCGAATCGATACGGAGATCCACTTAGAGGAATGTATCTCCGATCATTACTACTTAATGCGCGATGCTTTCGCCGCCCTCTCAGAGTGTAGTGCCATCTGGGATGTTAAAACGCGGCAAGCTACAGACCGTTTTCACGAACGTACCATCGCGAATGAAAAGATCTCCCGCGAACGTGTCAGGTTCGACCTGAGCCACTGCGACCTGATGAAGTGGACACACGAAGTGCCCCATCTGAAGAATGGAAAGGGAGGCGACATCTACCTTTACCCCGGCTTCATTCTTTATCGAGCGGCGAAACAGGCGTTCTCTCTGATTGACTACCACGATGTCCGGGTCTCACACTCGCTCATGCAATTCCAAGAGGAGGACCAGATACCAAGCGATTCGAGGATCATTGGTCAGACTTGGGCGAAAACTAACAAAGATGGAAGCCGGGACAAGCGATTCGCGAGCAATTACCAGATTCCTATCGCTGAGTACATCAGTCTAAGCCTTCGAAGCGACAGCGGATTGTGGGAGGAGTTTCATCTTTCGAATCCCGAAAAGATGTACTTGTTCACCAATGCTTTCCGGGTGTTCACTTCGTCATTTCTAGCTCTTCCCAGGAGCGCATAAGTAGATGCCCCTGACCGGACCTGCATGAAACGCTTACGCTGCCACTTATGGCGCATCTGACGCGACCGACGAACAGAGCCATTCGTTTAGCGAATACCCCCTTCCCATTGTCCAGTTTGGTCATTCCGGCACATATGCAAACTGGTCGGGTCGTCATTCCCGAAACTCAGTAGGCCAGTGCGAATCTGAGCGGATGTTACGAAGTAGACTTTGTGCTGCCTCACCTTGTCTGAACTTACGTATATCCCTTGAAGAGTGCCGTCTCGTTCTACAAGTGGCGAGAACACGTAGCTGTGTATAAATTGGTTGCACACATACTGAATGTCTCTAGTCTCACATTGCTTCTTCGAAAGATTATAAAGCTCGTTTACCCGATGACAGTTTAGGTAATCGACCGTTTTGACACAAGGATAGAAAGCCAATTCGAACGTCAATGCCCGTGAGTTATCCGTGACCTTGAAGGTATCTAATAGCTTACGAATAACGTAGAAGCTAATCAGAAGCCTTTTCTCTAAGCGTATAAGTTGCTCTAGAAAGGACTCGTCCTCGAGTTTGAAGCTCGCCAACCAACGGGCATCACTGAGCAGAGATTTCTTCCATGGAAGTGAGTCGCTGATCACTGTTAAGACCTCTTCATCGTCCGAATCTTTGTTTGCCTTGCATCTGGCTCATCATTCTTTGTTGGGCTTTGATGCCTCCTCCTCCGCCGATGCTTTTGAACATTTTGCGCATTTGGGTGTATTGGCGGAGGAGGTTGTTGACTTCCTGGACGGTGGTTCCGGAGCCTGTGGCGATGCGTTTGCGGCGGGAGCCGTTGATGAGTTCGTGGTCTTGGCGCTCCTTGTTGGTCATGGAGTTGATGATGGCTTCGACGCGGGTGAACTGGGATTCGTCGACGTTTTCGGCGGCTTGTTGCATGCCGGCGAAGGGACCGACGGAGGGGAGCATCTTGAGGATGGACTTCATGGAGCCCATTTTCTTGATCTGGCGGAGTTGTTCGCGGAAGTCGTCGAGGGAGAAGCCGTCGCCGGAGAGGGCTTTGCGGGCGAACTGTTCGGCTTTGCCGCGGTCGAGTTTTTCTTCGGCGCGTTCGAGGAGGGTGGCGATGTCGCCCATGCCCATGATGCGGGAGACGATGCGGTCTGGGTGAAAGGGTTCAAAGGCGTCGGGGCGTTCGCCGGTGCCTAGGAATTTGATGGGGGCTCCGGTGACGTGGCGGATGGAGAGGGCTGCGCCGCCGCGGGCGTCGCCGTCCATTTTGGTGAGGATGACTCCGGTGATGTTGAGTCGGTCGTTGAAGGCTTTGGCGGAGCGGACGGCGTCCTGTCCGGTCATGGAGTCGGCGACGAAGAGGATTTCGGAGGGGGAGAGGAGATGTTTGAGGGCGGCCATCTCGTCCATGAGGAGCTGGTCGATGCCGAGGCGGCCGGCGGTGTCGACGAGGAGGATGTCGCAGCCGAAGTTGCGGGCGTCGCGGAGGGCTTCCTTGGCGAGGCGGAGGACGGTTTCGGATTTATTGGGGGCGGAGAGTTCGGCGTCCGAGATTTTGCCTTCGTAGATCTGGGCCTTGATGGATTCGGCGACGACGCGGAGCTGCTCGCGGGCGGCGGGGCGGTAGACGTCGACCGAGACGAGGAGGGGGCGGTGGCCGCCTTTTTTGAGCCATTGGGCGAGTTTGCCGGAGGTGGTGGTTTTTCCGGAGCCCTGGAGGCCGGCCATGAGGATGACGGTGGGTGGCTGGGGGGCGAATTTGAAGCGGGCGGTGTCGCGGCCGAGGATGTTGGAGAGCTCGTCGTGGACGATTTTGACGATCTGCTCGGAGGGCGAGAGGGAGGTAGCGACTTCGGCGCCGAGGGCGCGGGTGCGGATGTGCTCGACGGTGTCTTTGACGACGTCGAGGTTGACGTCGGACTCGAGGAGGGCGGTGCGGATTTCGCGGAGGGCGTCGGCGATGTTTTCTTCGGTGAGGGTGCCCTGGCCGCGGAGGTTTTTGAAGGAGCGCTGGAGCTTGTCAGAGAGGTTTTCAAACATGGTGGTCTGCCCTTGAGTTTAGCAGCGGGTGGTGCGTGGGGGTGTGTGGCGACGGCGCGGCTGAGGGCGGTGGGGGGTGGGTTCCGGCCAGTAACGTGCCGGATGGAAAAAAAGATTCGGGGAGGGCTAAAGTTTTTGGCGGATGTGCCGATAAGGAGAGCAAGTGTGCCCCAAAGGAGGGGCGGGACGTGGGAATCGCGATACTTTCAGAAGACAAGATGAAGTGCGGCGCGTGCAGGGATGGGGTTGGGGCGCCGTTTCCGTTCAGCATGGCTTTTCAGCCGATCGCCGATGTGGTGACGGGCGAGGTATTTGCGTACGAAGCTCTGGTGCGCGGGACCGCGGGTGAGTCGGCGGGTTCGGTGCTTGGACAGGTGACGCTCGAGAATCGTTATGCGTTTGATCAGGCGTGCCGGGTGAAGGCGATAACGCTGGCGCACCGGCTCGGGATTGAAGCGACGGGCGCAAAGCTGTCGATCAACTTTATGCCTGGGGCGGTGTACAGTCCGGCGGCGTGCATTCAGCTGACCTTGAAGACGGCGCGGTCTGTGGGGTTTCCTCTGGAGCGGCTCATCTTTGAGGTGACGGAGGCGGAGGAGGTCCGGGACCGGGCGCACCTGAAGGGGATCGTAGACGAGTACCGGCGGCACGGATTTCAGGTTGCTCTGGATGACTTTGGGGCGGGATATTCGGGTCTCAATCTCCTGGCGGATTTTCGGGCGGACATTGTGAAGCTGGATATGGATCTTACGCGCGATCTTTCGCGGAGGCCGACCGCTCTGGTGATTGTGCGGGCGATGGTGGAGATGTGCGCGTCGCTCGATCGGGTGTTGGTTGCGGAGGGTGTGGAGACTCGGGAGGAGTATGAGGCGTTGCGTGGTTGCGGTGTGCGCTATATGCAGGGATATCTGTTGGGCAGGCCGGAGTTTGAGTGTTTGCCGGAGCTGCAATTGGTAGAGGCTCGGCGGCCTGAGGCAATGCCGTTTCGGGCGAGGACTTCCAAGCACCTCTCGCATCCCGCGCGGGTCGCGACAGCGGGAAAGCTGGCCATGATGTGGTGAAGGAGGTGGAGGTGCAGGTTTAGGGACGACTTTTGACAAGTAGCGGGGCAGGTGCGTTCCTCCGGGGGTTCGGCGGCTGACAGCGAGGCCGCGCGGACGGCTCGGGGCCGGATAATCGAGCTCTATGCCAGAGCAGGGCGTGAGCAATGTTGAGTTGATTCACGAGTTTGTTGCGTACCTGCGTGTGGAGAAGGGTCTTCGGCCGGCGACGACGGAGGCGTATCTGCGGGATTTGTTGCAGCTTGCTGAGCACTTGGAAGGGAAGGAGGGACTGTTTACGAGCGCAACCCAGGACGATGTGCGCGAGTTCCTGGCAGGCCTGCGGTCACATGGGGTCGAGTCCCGGTCGATTGGACGGAAGCTAAGTGCGATGAAGGGGTTCTTTCGATGGCTGTTGCTGGATAAGCGAGTGCCGCATGATCCTACGTTAAATGTTTCCTCGCCTGATAGCTGGAAGATCCTGCCGAAGTCGCTCGCGGAGAGCAGAGTGAGCGAGATGCTGGAACGATCGGAGGCTCTGGCGACGGCAGAGGCGGCGAACGCTCTTCAGGTGCGCGATCACGCGATTCTGGAGCTGCTGTACGCCGGAGGTCTGCGAGTCGGGGAGATCTGCGGGTTGCGGGTGGAGGATGTGCACCTCGACACCGGGCGACTGCAGGTGCGAGGCAAGGGCGACAAGGAGCGTGTGGTGCCGATCGGACGGAGTGCGGTTGAGGCGATGGAGCGGTATCTGGAGCGAGGACGTGGAGATCTGGCCAGGCGGAGAGGCGTCGGGATCACGCGGGAGATGTTTTTGAGTGTGCGCGGCCGGCCTTTGACGCGGCAGTGGGTGTGGGAGATGGTGCGGTCGGCGACCTCGGGCGGGGGAGAGAAGCCCGCCAGCCCGCACATGCTCAGGCACAGCTGCGCAACGCACATGGTGGAGCATGGGGCGGATTTGCGAAGTGTGCAGATGCTCCTGGGACATGCCGACATTACGACGACGCAGGTCTACACGCACGTGGCGCTGGGACGGTTGAAGGCGGTGCACCGCAAACATCATCCGCGAGGACGGCGGAGGGAGAGGGAGGGGGAAGCTTAGGGGAGGTGTTTGCCGGTTGCGTGAGGAGTCAGGAAGAGGAGGTCTGTTGCGGGGACGAAGATGCACTTTCGGGGAGTCAGCGGAGGAGTTTCTGCTTGTTCTCGGAGCCGAGCGCGGTGCGAGCGAGCATACGGTGCGGGCGTACGCGCGGGAGGTGCGTAGCTTTGCCGCATTCCTGGAGAAGGAGTTTGGGGAGGATGGATCGTTCGGCAGGGTAGAGCACCTGCATATCCGCAGGTATCTGGCGGCTCTTTATGGCCGTGGTTTGACAAAGACGAGCGTGGCGCGGGCGCTTGCGGCGGTGCGCAGCTGGTTCAATTGGCTGGCGAAAGAGGGCCAGGTCGAGCAGAATCCGGCGCTCCTCGTGAGTACGCCGAAACGTCCACTGCACCTGCCCCGGGTTCCCAGCGTGGAGGAGCTGAATGAGGTGTTGAATGCGCTCGAGGGTGGCGGCTCGGGCGAGGACGAGGGGGCTGCGGGGGCGGTGTGGCCGGAGCGGAACCGGGTGATCTTTGAGCTGCTGTACGGGTGTGGGATCCGAAACTCGGAGCTGGTCGGCGTCGATATGTCCGATGTGCGCTGGCGCGATGAGGTGGTCTTGGTGAAGGGAAAGGGCAAGAAGCAGCGGCTGGTTCCGCTGGGGGATGAGGCGGCGAGGGCGGTCCGGGCGTACCTGCCGATGCGCGAGGAGCGGCTCCGTGCGGCGGGTAAGGGGCAGCTTCTGGCGGACGGACCGCTGTTGGTGAATGCGCGGATGCGCGGGACGTGCCGTCTGACGACGCGCAGCGTGGGCCGGATTGTGAAGGCGATCGCGCGGTCGCGGGGGCTGGCGGAGGATGTGCATCCGCACACGTTGCGGCACGCGTTTGGCACGCACATGCTGGAGGAGGGGGCCGACCTGCGGGCGATCCAGGAGATGCTGGGGCACGAGCGGCTGTCGACGACCCAGCGATATACGCAGCTGACGGTTGGCCAGGTGCAGAGGGTGTATGACGAGACGCATCCGCGGGCGAAGTAGGCTGAGCTTCAAGAAAATGGCTAGGGTCTGTCATCGAACTAGCCAAAGGTAGCTGCAGGCGAGATGCAGGGCGGAGAGGAGTTGCGTCTGGTTTTCTCATAGCGTGTAGCGATGGCCGGAACTGCTTGAGGTGGGCAAAGAAATTCTCGATCCGGCGCCGTTCGGCGTAGATGCGCCTGTTCAGAGGCCGGGTCAGGTGCACCGCCGTGAGTCGGCCTTGGGCGTCGACCACGACGTGGATCTTGGTGCTCAGCCCATAAGAAACTGATCGTCCCGCGCTGGACGGCCCTCGGTCCCTGCGCGTTTCGGCAGCAGATCCCGAATCCGCTTCACTGCACATTGCTGAAGCTATAGCGCCCTCGCCACATCCCTCTTAATTACAACCGGAAACGACGCCTGCGGAATAACTAGTTTGAGGACAGGCCCTAGACTAGTAGTGTAGTTACTTAGCTTAATATTCGATCGGCCTTTAGAATTCTTGGTCGCTTCTTAAGCGTGTGTCGGCGGAACCTATGTTAGTGTCGAGCCGTTTCATCTTTTTCGTTACCGCGATGAACAGTTTTTACGGTGAAACAATCGGTTGAACATGTGTGATGCCGACCGCTACGCCGTAGCAATATCCCAAGTGACTGGTAGACGCCTCACCTATGCCCAGGTCACCGGCAAGGTGGGAGAAACGGCGAACTCAGTATCGCGGTTGGAGGAGCGGAGACGGAAGAAGCACGTTTAGCCTTGCGCTCGCTTCCATTCCTGCTTCTCTTGCCGCGCCGCAGCCTTGACGATCTGCGGGTTTGGCTTGAGTGACGGCGCATTCCTTCATCAAACTTTCCTTTTCGCTCATCGTCGCTCTCGCCACTGCTAATCCTTCTGCCATACTGACCAAGTTTCCAGATTCAACGATGACTGAGTTTATTCGCGTGCTGAGTAAAAGCCATTTGCTTTGCTGCCATTCGTTCAGTTCGCCTAGGACGTATTTTCGGTGATGCCACGCGAAGAGATCAGCCGCCTGCAAGGGAACTATTCCTTTTTCATCTTCAAAATGCGGCTTTAGGGCTATGTAAGCGCGAGTCCTATCGTTCAACAGTTCGTAAAAACGCGGGTACCATGCCTCCACTTTCTTTCCGCTGGCGCCATGATTGTCGAATATGAACACCGATTTGCCTGGGTAGGCATGGCTATGAGCTAGCTGCACGACCGAGGCAATCAGTGCATAGAAGAGGAAGAAGTAAGGGTCCTGAGCGAACTTCTTAAGTGGACGATTGTCTTTGAACTTTTGCCAATCATCCCATCGCAAGTTTCCTTGTTTAGTCTTGTTACTTAGTTTGCGTTCGTTTTCCTGGATGGGTAGTCGTTGATGCTGGCTCTTGGCGCTGTGTTAAGTGGCTTTCGGCGAACTTCCATAGCTCGTGGCCGTAGCTGCGGGACCGGTTACTGCTGTCGTCGTGTCGCTCGGACCGTGGATTTGCACGGCCATGCTTTAAGCTTGGGTTTCGGCGGCGGGTAGGAGTTGTTCTTTGCTGACCTGGCAGATGGATCTGTGCTTTGCTAGCAGGGTTTCCAGCTTTTCTATCTTTTCTCGTTTTTGCTGCGCCCGATTGCGCTCTCCCGCGGCGGTGAGGCCGGACAGCAGATTTGGGGAGGCGGGATCGCGCGCCGATTGGAGCGATGTTTCAAGTTCCAAGCAGGTTCGACAGAGCATGTGGATGGGCCTCTTTCTCTTTTCTCTTTCTCTAAGGATAAACCTGTTGCACTGGAGTGGCTTTCGGCGGGGGCTCGTCAGGTTTGCAGGGATCTTAATCTTGGGGCGGAGTTGGAGTGGTTTAGGGAATCTTTGATTGAGAGCCTGCGCTGGCCGAGAGCGTACCGCAGCGGCTAAAGCCGCGTTCTATGGACTGCGGTTACGGCACGGCTGATGCCGTGCCCTTACAAGGCGGAAGTTGATCAGAGCTTTCTTAGAGAGGCAACGGCAACGGCACCTGCAACTACAGGGGTCCTTCGCTTCGCTCAGGATTACAGCGGTGAAACTGGCAACGGCAAGGGCAGAAGCAGATCTCTTTCGGGAATGACAACCAAAAGAGCAGATGCCCTCGCTGCTCTAGCGTGCGGTCTGGAGTGTCCAGCGTACTGTCCACGGGCTGTAGGCGCCGTCGGGGGCGATGTGGCCTTCGCGCCAGATTTCTTGCCCTGGCGCGGTGGGGAGGCCGGAGTTGGGTCGGTCGCAGAGGTTGGCGGTGAGGTGGAGTTTGGTTCGGCCGCTGAGCGTCCAGGTGATCGAGAGGGCGCCTTTGCCGGCGATCTCTGCTGTTCCGCAGGTGGACGTTAGGTCGGAGAGCAGGGGGATGACGGAGCGGCGGCGCACGTCGAGGAGGCTCTGATACCAGCTCAGGGTGGCGGCGTGCGGTGGATCGGCGAGCTCGCTCCAGCGCAGTTTGGCGCTCTCGAACGTTTCGGCCGCCTGCGGGTCGGGAGCGCGTTTCATCTCTTCGGGGGAGGGTGCGGGGTCGAGTTTGGAGAGCTGGTCGCAGCGGCCTTTGCGGACCGCGTCGGCGAGGTCGCCGTGGTAGTCCGAGAAGAACGGGAAGGGGCTGGAGGCGGCCCACTCTTCGCCCATGAAGAGCATGGGGATCTGGGGGAGGAGGAGAAGGATGGAGGTGATGGCGCGGATGGCGGGGACGGGAGCGATGTCGGAGAGGCGGTCGCCGAAGATGCGATTGCCGACGAGGTCGTGGGTCTGGACGAAGCTGATGAAGGCGGTGGGCGGGACGGAGCAGAGGTTGGCTGTGCCGTGCATTTGGGCGGCGATCACGAAGCCTTCGGCGAGGGCTTTGCCGAGTTTGGTGGTCTCGTCGGCGTCTTTTTCGGGGGCGCAGAGGTCGGAGAGCGAGGCGCCGAGGAGGTGGGTGATGTCGTGGTTCCACTGCGCGGCGTAGCCGAGGATCTTTCCGTTCTCGTCGCGGCTGAGCCTGGTCTCGATGTTTTGTTCGTGTTCGAGGATGAGGTGGATTGGACGGCCGGGGTTGAGGGCGTAGACGCGCCGGCGGAGTTCGTCGAGGATGTGTTCCGGGCTGTCGTCGACCATGGTGTGAGAGGCGTCGAGGCGCAGGCCGTCGACGTGGAACTCGGTGATCCAGAAGAGGGCGTTTTGGACGATGAACTCGCGGACGTGGCGGGAGTGTTTGCCGTCGAAGTTGAGGGCGCAGCCCCAGGGTGTCTGGTGGTGGTCGCTGAGGATCTCTGGGAAGTAGCGGGGGACGTTGTTTGCTTCCGGCCCGAAGTGGTTGTAGACGACGTCGAGGATGACGGACAGGTGGCGTGCGTGGGCGGCGTCGATGAAGGCTTTGAGGTCTTCGGGGCGGCCGTAGGCGGAGTCGGGCGCGTAGAGCAGGACGGCGTCGTAGCCCCAGTTGCGGAGGCCGGCGAAGTCGGCGAGGCACATGAGCTCGATGGCGGTGACGCCGAGCGTGACGAGGTGGTCGAGCCTAGCTATGGCGCTGGTGAAGGCGCCATCCTCGGTGAAGGCGCCGACGTGCAGTTCGTAAAGGACGGTCTCGGTCCAGGGGCGGCCGCGCCATGCCCCATCGTGCCAGATATAGGCGTTGGGGTCGATGACTTCGCTTGGGCCGTGGACGTCTTCCGGCTGATACCGCGAGGCTGGGTCGGGGACGTGGGCGCCGTCGGGGAGGACGTAGCTGTAGCGGGTGCCGGGGCGTGCTTGGGCGGTGGTGAGTTCGTGCCAGCCGTCGCCGTCAGGATGGAGGGCGAGCGGTTGGGGAGAGCCTTCGATTTGTAGGTGGACCGACTCTGCGGCGGGCGCGAAGATGCGGAAGCGGACCGATCGGTCGGGGTTGACGGATGCTCCGGGGTTGACGGATGCTCCGGGGTTGACGGACGCTGCGGGGTTGACCGATGCTGCGGGGTTGACCGACGCTGCGGGGTTGACCGACGCTGCGGGGTTGACCGACGCTGCGGGGGGAAGCTGAGCGGTTTCGGGATTGGTGGAGATGTCGGGGCGGGCTCCGGACGGGTTTCGGTCTGGCTCTGGCACGTGAGGTCGATCCACTTCTGTTTGGCTCCAGCTTTGTTTGTATCAGGATGCGGCGTGAAGATCGATCCCTTATTGTGCGGTGTGCCGGGCTTTGTCCCAATATTTCGAGGCTCTCGCTGCGCTAGACTTGTAGGGGGAGAAGCTGATGGTTCGATTCTCGAAGACGGCGGCGTTTGGACTTTTTCTCGTTGCGTTTACGGGAGGGGAGCTCGCGCGCGCCGAGGTTTGCACGACGCAGTCGCAGATGAAGGAGGCGGACCGTGCGGCGCTTACAGCGGCGGCGCGAAGTCTGGCGCAGAAGGTGCAAGCCAACGATGCCGCGGGGGTGCGGTCGGAGACGGTGGCGGAGTATGCGACGGACTTTGGGGCGATCCGATCGGTGTTGGGGAGCACGGCGCCGCATTTGCAGGGGGCGTCGGCGCAGGTGGAGCAGGTGTATCTGCTGGACGCGGAGGGGATGAAGCTGGCGGCCGGGGCGAAGTCGGGCGATGCGCAGTTTTTCTGTTCGTTGAACCGGTCGCAGGCGGAGGTGGATTTTTTGATTCCGGGGTTGACGCCGGGCCGATACGGGTTTGCCTTGGTGGGGTTTTCTGGGTCGGCGACGCCGTGGAGGGTGTCGTTTTTGCTGCGTCAGGAGGGTGCGCGCTGGCTGATGGCGGGGCTCTACCAGGAGGCGACGACGGCGGCTGGGCACGACGGCTTGTGGTACTGGAGCGAGGCGCGGCGGTTTGCGGCGGCGAAGGAGCGATGGGATGCGTGGCTGTATTTTCGGGAGGCGGAGCAGCTGATGCGGCCGGCTGAGTTTGTCCGGACGAGCCACCTGGAGAAGTTGGAAGATGAGCAGAAATCGGATGCTCCGCCGGCTTTGAGCGCGGGCGTGAGCGCGGAGACGCCGCTGATTGTGAAGGGCGCGGATGGCGCGGAGTATCGCTTTACCGATCTTTCAGCGGACGATGCGTTGAGCCGCGACAAGGTGGATGTGGTCGCGCATTTGCGGGTGGATGCGATCGGCGATCCGGTGGCTGCGCGCAAGCGAAATTCGGATGCGATGCGGGCGCTCGTGGCGGCGTATCCGGAGCTGCGGCAGGCGTTTCATGGGGTCTGGATGTTTGCGGACGCGACGGGCGGGAGTCCGTTTGCGACCGAGCAGCCGATGGCGGAGATTCATTAGCGAGGGTGTCGCTCCGCTTTGACGTGATCAAGGAAAGGCCCGATCTGAATGCTAGTCTGGGTTTCGCAGCGAGCCGGGGAGCGTACGGCGTAGGTCAAGCAGAAGAGCCGGAGTGGAAGAGGGAGCAGAGCGAGCGTTATGGAATCTGGAACCAAGGATCAGCCGGAGAAGAGTCTGAGCCGGGCGATCCGCGAGCGGCGGTCGACGCCGAGTTTTGATGGCGCGCCGATGCCGGCGGAGGATCTCCTCAGGATTCTGGAAGCCGGTCTGCAGGCGCCGAGCGGATACAACATGCAGCCGTGGCGGTTTGTCGTGGTGCAGTCGCCGGAGGGCAAGCGGCGGCTGCGGCAGGCGAGCTACAACCAGGCCAAGGTGGAGGAGGCGTCGGCGGTGATTGTCGCGTGCGGCGATGCGGATGGTTGGCGCAAGGACCTGGATCTGATGCTGCAGATGGGTCAGGAAGGCGGCATGCCGGAGAGCTATGCAGCGCAGGCGAGGACGAGCGTGCCCAAGTACCTGTCCAGCTTTTCAAGCGAACAGATGAGCGGATGGCTGAACAAGCAGGTGATGCTGGCGTACACGAGCATGATGCTGACGGCGGAGGCGATGGGGTACGACACGGCGCCGATGGAGGGGTTTGAGGCAGAGAAGGTGTCTGAGGCGCTTCGCCTGCCGATGAGCTTTACGGTGGTTGCGTTGTTGGCGATGGGGCACGTGAAGGGCCCGGACAAGTTCGACGGCGGACGGTTTCCGCTGACGCACTCGGTGTTTAGCGAGGAGTACGGCAAGCCGCTTCGGTAGAGGGTTACTCCTGGGATCCGAGGACGCGGGAGAAGATGGTGTCGACGTTGCGCAGCTGGTGGGTGTAGCTGAAGGCGCGGTCGAGATGTTCGGGTGTGAGGCGGTCGGTGATCTCGGGGTCGGTGCTGATCTCGTCGCGGAAGTTGAGGTCCTCTTTCCAGGAGCGCATGGCGTGCGACTGGACGAGGCGGTAGGCGTCTTCGCGCGACATGCCGGCGGAGGCGAGTTCGAGGAGAAGCTGGCCGGAGAAGATGAGGCCGCCGGTGGACTCGAGGTTGCGGAGCATGCGCTGCGGGTAGACGAGGAGTTTTTCGATCAGGCCGGTGGTTTTGGTGAGCAGGTAGTCGGCGAGCGTGGTGGTGTCGGGGAGGATGATGCGCTCGGCGGAGGAGTGCGAGATGTCGCGCTCGTGCCAGAGCGCGACGTTTTCCAAGGCGACCTGAGCGTTGGCGCGCACGACGCGGGCGAGGCCGGAGATCTGCTCGGAGGTGATGGGGTTGCGTTTGTGCGGCATGGCGGAGGAGCCCTTCTGCTTTTCGGAGAAGAACTCTTCGACCTCGCGAACTTCGGTGCGTTGGAGGTGGCGGATCTCGGTGGCGATCTTGTCGAGCGTGGAGCAGAGGACAGCGAGTGTGCTGATGTAGGCGGCGTGGCGATCGCGTTGGACGACCTGGGTGGCGATGGGGTCGGGGCGCAGGCCGAGCTCGGTGCAGATGCTCTCTTCCTGCGCGGGTTCGAGGTGGCCGAAGGTGCCGACGGCGCCGGAGAGTTTGCCGACCCGCAGATCCTCGGCGGCGGCGTCGAAGCGCATGAGGTTGCGCTGCATCTCGGCGTACCAGAGCAGGAGTTTGAGGCCGAAGGTGGTGGGTTCGGCGTGGATGCCGTGCGTTCGACCGATGGTGGGTGTGTGTTTGAACTCGACGGCGCGGCGGCGCAGGACCTCCGAGAGGCTGACGATGCCGGAGCGGATGACGGTGGAGGCGGCCTTGAGCTGGACTGCCTGCGCGGTGTCGACGACGTCGGTGGAGGTGAGGCCGAAGTGAAGCCAGCGCGACTCTGGACCGATGTGTTCGGCGACGGCGGTGGTGAAGGCGATGACGTCGTGCTTGACCTCGGCTTCGATTTCGAGGATGCGGTCGACGGAGAAGTTGCCGCGATCGCGGATGGCATCGGCCGCGGCTTGCGGGACGAGGCCGGAGCGCGCGAGGACCTGGGAGGCGGCGATCTCGACGGCAAGCCATGTCCGGAATTTGTTTTCGTCCGACCAGACCTCCGCCATCTCCGGACGGCTGTAACGAGCGATCACTTGCTGACGCCGAACAGTTGGGACATTTCCTCGTGGAGGAAACCGCGGCCGGGCTTGTAGGGCTGGACCCATCTGCCGTCGATGACGAACTGCGGGATGGCGCGCTTGCCGACGTTGCGGAGCACCTCGTCGGCGGCCCCGGGGGTGCTTTCGATGTCGATCTCGGTGAAAGGGATGTCGTGTTGCTTGAGGAAGCGCTTGGCTTCGCGGCAGTCGCGGCACCAGACGGCGGAGTAAACGAGGAGGCTCATGGGTTGAGTTTACAAGCTCCGATGTGTGGAAGTCCGTGGATCTGGAGCGGTGAGCGGAGCTCAGGGGCGGAGGAGGTCGCGGCGGGCGCGAAAGAAGTTGGTGAGAAGCGCGGCGGAGTCTTGGGCGAGCAGGCCGGTGGTGACGTGGACGCGGTGGTTGAGCCGCGGGTGGTGGAGGACGTCGAGCACCGATCCGCAGGCGCCGGCCTTGGGGTCGGGCGCGGCGTAGACGAGGCGGGCGATGCGCGCGTGGAGGATGGCGCCGGCACACATGGCGCAGGGTTCAAGGGTTGCGACGAGGGTGCAACCGCCCTCGGGCGTAAGGACGCGATAGTTGCCGAGGGCGAGGGCGGCTTGGCGGAGGGCGACGATCTCGGCGTGGGCGGTGGGGTCGTGGGTGCGGAGGACCTGGTTGTTGCCGCGTCCGAGGATGGTCTCGCCATCGGGGGCGACGACGATGGCGCCGACCGGGACCTCGCCGGCGAGCTCGGCTGCGCGGGCTTCGGCGAGCGCGAGATGCATGAGGTCGGTGTCCGAGATCACGTTTGCGATCACGTCCGCGATCACGTTTGGGGAGCTTGGGTCTGTCGCGTTTGGGGCACGGCTTCCGGGCCGAAGAAGCGGGCAATTTGCTCGGCGAGTTCGCGGAGGTTGGTGCGGCGGTTCCCGAGCTGGGGCATGCTGAGTGAGAACGCCTTCGCCCAGGCCGCTTCGAGGACAGGGAAGATCCGGTCGGGGCGGAGGTCAGCGGTGGGCCAGCTTTGCAGATCCTGAAAGATTGTTTCGGCCTCCGTCTCGTACTCGTCGTCGGGCGCACCTTCGGCGATGAAGCCTTCGATGTCAGCGTTGGCGACGAGCTCCTGGATGGAGTTGAGGTCGGGCGGTGGCGGCCAGGACAACGGTGTCGGTGACGTAGTCATGCGGGCTCCTGCTGGGTGAGGCAATGGATGGCGCCGAGGCCCCAGATGAGGTCGGTTGCGTGGATGCCGGTGACGGTGCGGGTCGGGAAGCACTCGGCGAGGGTGTTGAGGGCGATGCGGTCGTTCGGGTCGTTGAAGGTGGGGACGAGGACGAGTGAGTTGGCGATGTAGAAGTTCGCGTAGGAGGCGGGGAGGCGCTGGCCTTCGAAGACGACCGGGGCGGGCATGGGCAGGGGGCGGACGTCGAAGGTCTGGCCGTCGCGGTTGCGGGCTTCGTGGAGGCGCTGGAGATTTTCGGCGAGCGGAAGGTGGTTCTCGTCGGCGGTGTTGGGTTCGACCGCGGTCAGGATGGTGTTGGGAGCGACGAAGCGGGTGATGTCGTCGACGTGGCCGTGGGTGTCGTCGCCGGCGCATCCGCGGTTCAGCCAGAGGACCTCTTCGATGCCCAGGAAGTCGCGAAAGGCCTGTTCGAGCTGGGCGCGGGAGACGCCGGGGTTGCGCTGCTGCACGTCGGAGAGGAGACACTCTTCGGTGGTGAGCAGCGTGCCCTGGCCGTCGGTGTCGATCGATCCGCCTTCGAGGACGAGGCGCTGGCGGGCGGTGTCGGCG
This sequence comes from Acidobacteriaceae bacterium, assembly GCA_965277145.1. Lineage (GTDB taxonomy): Bacteria > Acidobacteriota > Terriglobia > Terriglobales > Acidobacteriaceae > Edaphobacter. Next base: position 2,165,180 of record OZ255717.1, on the reverse strand, counting down.
AGCGTCGCTTGGGGCTGGAAGGAGCGCATGGCGTAGAGCTCGGCGACGCGCTGTGGGATGAGGTTGTCGTTGAGGTGGTTGGGGTACTTGGCCCAGCCGTTGAAGCGCCAGTCGGTGAGTGCGACCTCGGGGTCTGGGTTGGGGGTTTCAGCCTTGACGAAGATGGGGCCGGAGTCGCGCAGCCAGACTCGGTCGGTGCGCCAGTGATGGAAGTGGAGGCGGGCGAGGTTTGCTCCTTGGCGGCGAAGCATGCCGGTGGCGCGCTGCTCGGTGGCGAGGTCGTTGACGAGGATGTGGACGTCTTCGACGCGGGAGAGATGACGGACGATCTCGCAGTAGACCCAGGGGATGGGCTGAAATTTTCCGGGCCAGTCGGCGCGGTTCTGCGGCCATGCGATCCATGTGGCGGCGTGCGGGGACCACTCGGCCGGCATACGGAACCTTTGCTGGACGGTGTTTCTGGTCACGGCTCCGAGGTCTCCTCGATTTAGTATCTCAGGCGCCGATTGAGTGTAGATGGGCGCCGGAGGTACTGGCCGGATCTGGCTGTCGATGGGTGCTGTGATAGTTTCCCCGAGGCTTGCTAGAATGACAGAGCGCCGGGATGGCGGAACTGGCAGACGCAGCGGACTCAAAATCCGCCGAGGGCAACCTCGTGGGGGTTCGACCCCCCCTCCCGGCACCAAAGCATAAGTGGCTCATTTAGTACGATTTAGATCTGGCGAATGAGATCTCTGGCCCTCTGGGAGACACCCGAAAATGAGTGTACCGGAGCCGCTTCGGTACAATTTCGGTACAGTAACGCCGCAAGGCACTGTGCCGGAGAGTCATGGCAAACCCTCGTAAAGACCGATTCAGGGACCTGGAAAGCAGTCATCCGCAAGGCAGGATGGCCGACAACCGCAAAGACGTTCGCACGAAGCGAGACGCTGAGGATTGGTCGCGCCGTAGCGAAGATGAAATGGTTCGCGGAGCCTACATCCAACGTGCGACGGCGGATCGCATGACCGTCGAGGTGGCGCTGAAGCGATACCTTGCTGAAGTCGTTCCGACGAAGCGCGCCACCTCCCAGCTTGCGGATGTGAAGCGCGCAAGAATCCTGATCAAATACTTAGGCAAATATTCCCTCGCGGCGCTCACCCCAGAGCTCATTGCCAGGTTCAGGGATATCCGGTTGGCCGGCGAGGATCGCCTCAGTCCGATAGGTAAACCTCAGCCAAGGGCGAACAACACAGTGCGGCTCGATCTCGCGCTTCTGGGGCACCTCTACACCATCGCCATCAAGGAGTGGAGTGTTGGACTGCCTTCCAATCCCGTTATGAATAATCCGCAGGCCAGCACCGGGACCGGGGCGGAACCGGCGCATGACCCCAGTAGAAGAGTCGAACATTCTCGCGGCAGTAGACGCCCACTCGAATCCGATGCTCGGCTGGATCGTGCGCATCGCTCTCGAAACGGGTATGCGAACCTCCGAGATTGTGACGCTGCGCCGGGCGCAGATCGAGGTCGATCGGCGTATCGTCCCGATTGCTGAAGACGAAGAACACGCATCCTCGCACCGTGCCACTGACGACGACGGCAGCGAAACTTCTCCAGAGTGCGCTGGATCATCCGATCCGACCGGCCGGAACCGATTTGATCTTCTTCGGTGAACCAGGCAGACAAGGCACCCGAGCTCCCTACGCCTTTGATCGGGTATGGAAAGAGATCAAGAGAAAGCAAGGCCTGAAGGATTTTCACTTCCACGATCTGCGCCATGAGGCAGTCAGTCGATTTGTTGAGGCTGGCCTGTCTGACCAGGAGGTGTCCGCCATCAGTGGCCATAAGTCCATGCAGATGCTTAAGCGCTACACGCATTTGAGAGCTGAAGACCTCGTTTTCAAGCTCGATAAGATGCCGCATCGAGCTGAGGGCCGGAAGTCGCTTGCAGAGCAGACAAATGGGTAACCGTACAGCCAGTGATAAGCTGCCGATCCCTACCTGGTTTCGCCTGCAGAACTACTACGGCCTCAGGATGATGACAGAACCAGCGGCTTGGCTTGACCAGCTAGCCTTCCGTATCGACCTCCTAAGCCTTTGGAAAAACATAAGTCCCTTCACACTTGGTCGTGCAGGGACCATGCTCGTCGACGAGCTCTACTTTGACGAAATGCTGTCCGGCCTTCAGGGCCAACCGATTGCGGACGTGTCACTAATGGTCGAGCGATACTCCCGCCAGGGAGGAGTGTTCCCCACTTTCAAATCTGTCCGCTCGACCTACGAGCCAGTAGGACCAGATGACCGCCGCAGACCTATACATCGCAGAGCAGGCACTTCATCCAACAACTCGGCGAATGGCCCGGAGCTTCTTCTGTGCAGCGAACGAGCCGATAAATCTCGAAAACGAACCTCTTTACTTTGCCCTCGGCGAAGACCAGGAAGACTGCTACGCCCCACCGCCTTCGGATACCCCGATCCGGAGTCTACACATGGCGAACTGGGCAGACACTCACAGGCGGCTGCGGGAGGAGAATGCACATGACCGTCATTTCGACCAAGATGAAGTTCCCGAAGTGAAGCACTTCATTGGCTCGCTAGAGAAGTGGTGTGTTCAGGCTTCGGTGGAAGCTCCGCATTTGTTTGCTGTTGATCCGAATGCTCCCCCAAAATTGGCGGCGGCTGCCCTTAGGAGTCAGCTTGAGGCGTTGCAGGGTGCGCGGGCAAAGGTGAAAGAGATAAAACTTAACCTCTTTGCAAAGTGGATCGATGATGGTGTTCTCCCCTTCATCGATCTAAAGATCGCTGAGCGAGTGCAGGCAGATCGTACACAAAAGAGACGCTTAGCCTACCGGGAAGAGGATCTGGCGGATGCAATCTACGCAAAGAACCCCCATCGATGCTCCACCTGTGTAGCGGACACGACCAAGCCTGTTGCGGAAGCTCTTCTGAATGCAAACAGCAGTTTGTTCAAGACACTGCTCGACGCGACAAAGCAGCCGGGTTGTTCGTAGCTGCTGAAGGATCGAAAGAGGTTTTCTCGCAAAGAATGTCTCTCGATTCAACCGAGCACGTTGTCTACCGCAAGCCCTAGTTCTTGCAGTTTGGGGGTAGATTACGGTGTCAACGGCAGAGCTTCTGTACAACCAGTATGGGCCGCTCATCACTTTGGCCCAATTAGCGAAGATCCTGAATCGTTCGGTCGAGGGTCTCCGGATCACTCTCCGCACTCCGAGCCTCTTTTCCAACAGCATCAACGCTGCGCGTCTCCGCCTCGGCAGGCGCGTCTACTTCTCCACTCCAAAGATCGCAGCCATCGTCGTGGTCGAGTAGACATCCTTGGAGAATGTCAGATCCATCTTGAAGGCCGGCGGCTTCCGCATTCCGGATTCCCAGCGCTGCTCGCCTCGCGTGACCAAGCGGCTCGTCGAAGTAGTCGCCTTGGCCCGGCAGAACGAGCTCAGTGGAGAGCTATATCAGGTCGCTCAAGCTCTCATTCTGTGCGGCTTGCCTTACCATCCGACCGAACTCAGCAAGATCACTCGAAGCGCTCGTCTCGCTGATGGAACCGGGCTGAAGGTGACGTTCAGTTCAAGTCTCGACACGGGACTCCCCTACGGAAGCGACCGGAGTGTCTTGCATTTCCTGCTCGACAGGGCCGTGAAATCGCGCTCGCCCTTCGTCACATGGAAGACGGCAAGCCAGTTCCTTGAAGCAATGGGTATCCAGCAGGGAGGCAAGAACCGCCGCGATCTTCGGGAGCGATATCTCCGCATCCGAGCCTTAACGATCGGTGTGGAAAGGAGCAGCGGAAGGTCTTCTGATTCCCAGATCATGCCAGTGATCCGGCGTTTGCATGTTCCAAGTTCAATCAGGCCCTCATGTGGACTGCCGTGACATTCGTCAGCATGCTCTCGATATTGAAGACGCAGATTTCGGTTTGGAGATCGACTCGGACTTTTTCGAGGAACTCGTGGCTCAACCGGTCGTCGTGCCCGCAGAAATCATTCGCGCAACGCGCGGCAAGCCCCAAATGCAGGACATGGTTCTTTTCCTGTATTGGCGATGTTTTGCCGCCCGGTCGACTTCGCTGATCCCTTGGCGGGAATTCCGGATGCAACTCTGGCAAGCGGACACCAACCTGCCGCGCATCAGGGCTCGCTTCGCGACTGCCATACGAGCGCTGCAAACACTGTGGCCAGAGCTGAGGGCGTCAGCCGAATCGAAAGGGCTCGTCGTTGGGCCGCATGCTGGTGGTCGATGCTTTACCGAGGCGGCTCAAGCGAGCCGCCATCGCATCTTCTCAAGATGATTTGGCCGGATGCTCTGGTCTACCTTCATGCCCTGAGAGTCCACCTCCCCAGATTGACCCAGCCGTGTCCAGGGCACGCCATCCAGCGCCGGTTTCCCACAGCAAAGCTGTTGATCCCGGTTCTTTTCAGGGGACCTCCGGGTATGAATTGGGTCTGTATATAGGTAGCAGGATGTACAGGAAGAAAGATGATTAGCAGAAGGAGTCGAGCAGCCGGCTGTGGATTACAAATCGCATAGTCGGATCGCTAGGACCGCTGAAGCCTGCCGCGCTGCTTTGGCCCGTGCGTGCTTCGTTGGACCCGCTGGCCTTGATCCGCTGGCGTCCCTGGAAAGCGGAACAGCTCCGCGACTTCCAATCCTAAAACTTCATAACGAGCGAGGCTACATGCCCGGACTGGGCGAGTGTCGTTCCGGCGAGTTCCGCGTCAAGGCTCCTTCGGCCCGCTCATCGCGGCGCTTCGCGGCCCTAACCCGGAACTCTTGAGCCGAAACGGTTTGCCTGTAATTCCGGGTATGTAGGGGGGAACCGATGGTTAGAGCGAAATCAAAAGCGGTCGGCTGCTTCTCGGTCATGGTTCAAGGCCCAGCGCCTTTCTCATCACCACGATCAACGCTTTGGGCTTCCCAGTAGCTGCCGAAAGCTTTGAGGCTGTGACCATCTCGAATCGGGTGATTGGTGCCCACCGGACTTTGTGGTGAGCGCGCAAGCCGACCTGCCGAATGAACTCTCGCTGTGTCCGACCGTTGCCGTCACGAAACGGATGTATCGCGTTCAACTCGCGCAGGTAGAAGGCAGCCCGCTCAGCAAAGCTCGTCGCTGGTAAGTTCGCCAGGTATGCCTCACTCGCGAGCTGGTCGAGCAGAGATGCCAGCGAATTCATCAGGAACTCGGCTCGGCAGAATCTAAGCGAGCCGATCGATATCTCCCCCGTCCGCAGCTTGCCGGCCCATGGGTACACATCTTGAAATAGTGTGTGGTGGATTTCGAGCACATGCAGGATGTCGAGAGTGCCTGCGCAAGGGTCAGCATAAAGGCCAAGCAAACGCTTCAGGACCATACGAGCTTCGTGAGCCGACGCCTCTTCCGGCACTCGAAGGCGCGCTTTATTCTTGAATACCCGAGTGCCGACGTATACATAGCGGTCCATGTCAACGCTCCAGCCGTTCTTGTGCGTCCAGCCGATCAAGCGCAACGGATAGATCCTCGATTGAGGTGCGACCACGAGCGTAAGAGTCGGCGAGCTTACGTGCCTTCCGCCCGGGGATCGAGAGATTCGATTGCGAGCGACTGAAGGGCGTCCGCAACGGCTTCTTGAGGAGTAAAGACGATGATCGAAGCATTGACGAACCGGGTTGAGTTTGACCGGTTCTGCCGGTCAGCTATGGCATCTCCCATCCGACTACTTCTCCATCTGAGCTTGGCTGTACAAAGCAATCTTTTGCACCGGATCTTGTTCTTGAGACTCGCCAACCACTCTGATCGCAATGAATGATGTGGGTCAAGTCCCCGTTCCTATCCAGGCGAAAGGCGGCCTATCCTGATGGAGTGGCGGCCCAACTTGCAGCTGTCTCTACGTCCAGAGCGGACGCATAACCAGCACTTTTTCCGTTCTGTACCCCCCGTAGAAGGCAGCAACCAGGATCAGCATCCCTGAAACTGCTGCGCCTCCCAACCACTGAAGCCAGCTTTTTGCGGCGGTATGCCTAGCAACAACTTGACCTGCACGAGCAATCTCCATTTCAGCCGACGCGACAACCGCTGAACTGACACTCTCCTCGATGCCAGCCCGAACTGCCCATAGTTCCGCCTCCGCCACTTCGCTGCGTTTACGAATGCTGGCGTTGAAGGAATCAAGAGTCCGTTTCGTGGCGGAGTTCATCCTTTCCGGCATCGCTTCCGTCAACTTCAGGTGATGCCCAAGCAGGAAGATCGTGCTCCATATCGCGTCGTTTTCGCGTATGTTGAGTTCCTTCGCTAGCCGATTGAACTGATTCGTTTCCTCGGGCTTCGCCTCTCTTCCGTAGATCTTGAGAAAAGCGGCTTCGAGATTCATATCGTGACCTGCTCGAAAACCCCGGCGCATTCCTTTACCCAACGGTTTACCTCAGCCCGGTTTCCCAAAGGCGAGCTTGCGATCACGGCGTCGATTGTGAGACGGTCGCTGTGCAGCTGGTCCGAGATGCGGTCGGCAACGTCAGGGTTTCGAGCGAGTGTCCAGCAGCTAATGCCTCCTTTGCTCGTCCCCTTAGCTTCAAGAATGGATCACGTCGGCTGTATGTCTTGAGCGCCGGCGAAGGTGGCTCAGCAATCCATTTACCGAGAAGCGAAAGAGCAGCTTCAATCATTTCTTCTGTGACTACGTGTGACTTTGCCACGACCCATCCTTTTGCGTTACGGCAGGGTTCTTAGCAGCACCGTAGCATGGATAGGAATCAACGAAAAGCCTGGTCATTTCAGCTCTTCCGTAGCTTACTCATATAGTTTGCGAGTGTTCCGTAACTAAGCGTAGGCAGCGTTGCAAAAATAATTTCTGGACATTACGTTGGCGTTAGTCGAAGGATGCATGTAACTTCATTTACTTACCTCAAACCGTACTCACAGAGCCGTACAGGATGCGGGTTGTCCGTACACATGCTGCGCATGGTCCTCCCAACCCGTCGCCCAATATGCTCCGCGCTTCGCTTGTCGCAGTGTGGGCTCATCCTGAACCGGGCACGCTTCGCGTAAGGAACTTTATGCCGTTCCGTCCACGATCCCGAGAGCGAGCCAGCTCACGCTTTGAGCTGAGGCTGACGACCACCGAGCGCGAGCAGCTTGAGCAGGCTGCGGACCTAGCGGGCCTCACCGTAAGCGAAATCGTTCGCCGAAGAGCGTTAGGACGCATGGTCCAAGCTGCGTCCGACCTAACAACCATTCGGGAGCTACGTCGGCTCGGGGGGCTACAGAAGCACACCATGAACAAGCTCCTGGATAAAATCGGCGTGACTGCTGAGTGCATCGCTACGACTCAGGCGCTGCGTGATGCCATCGAGAGACTCGCGCGATGATTATTAAGAAGATCCCGAATCCGAAAACACCATCTCCAAAGGCCTCACGCATCGGCAGTCTCTTGGATTATATCGAGGCACAAACCGAGGCGAAGGTGGAGCTGCGCTTCGCTACCGGTGACTTCCTGACGGGATCACGGCAAGGTCAGCGGGCCGAGATGATCGCCCTCGCTGGAGAGGCAACACGGAGTAAAGACCCAGTTGACCATTGGCTTCTCAGCTGGAAGGCTGGAGAACAGCCCAGCGCGGCAGAATGCCGCGAAGCTGTCGAGATACTGAACGGGCATCTTGGCATGTCTCCAGAGCACCAGGCGATCTGTGCCCTCCAGAGCAACACGGAAAACCTCCATCTGCATGTCGTGGTGAAAAGGACAGACCCAGAGACGTTTCGCGTGGCCGACAACGGTTGGAGCATAGATCGAGCGCACCAGGCTCTGGCCGAAGTCGTCCAGCGGCAGGGCTGGGAGCAGGAAACGAACGCCCCCTACCGAACTGGGCAAGGTGAGGAGCGCAGCAACAAGGGCGTGCCCGGGCCGCGTACAAAGGCTCGTGACTTCGAGAACGCGACGGGGGCGAAATCGGTTGAGCGTGTGGCGATGGAGGAGCTTCCGAAACTGCTTCAGACTGCTCGAAGCTGGAGTGAGGCACACTCTGCCCTTGCATCGAGAGGCTTTCGTTATGAACAGAAGGGTAGCGGAGCACTGCTTTGGGTCGGTGACACGGCCGTAAAAGCATCGGCAATTGGACGGGAATTCAGCAGGAAACGTATGGAGGAGCGCTTTGGGCCGTTGGAGCCCACGGGAGAGAAGGTGGCTGTCGCACCTACTACCCAGGTACTGAAGCCCTTGCGCCTGGAGAGGGGAATCGATGGCAGGATATCGCATGTTGATTGAATCCCACAGATTGGAGAGGGATCAGACACAGAGGGGGCTACGGACCTCCCAGCGAAGTACAAGAGGAGAGCAGATCGCAAGTTTTCGAGGTGAGCGAGAAGCTCTTTACACCGGTGGGAGATGGCACGGTGAATCACTCAACGTAGCGAGAAGTTTGCTCGCTGCAGACCAGGCGAGACGGAAAGCTGCGCTGAGCTCGGAACAGGAAGCAGAACGTGAAGTGATGCGAAAGCGTTTAAGCTCTCGGCCGACATATGAACAGTTTCTCAGGGCTGCCGGTCAAGACCAGCTGGCCGACCTCTGGCGCTACAGGGAAGCCACGCCAGATGTGGCGAGCTTGTCTGGTGAGGGCACGGATGAACCAGCGCGACATGACATTCGGCACTTCCAAACCCGGGTCGAACGCGGTGCAGGTAAGCGGAAGGTCTCGATTGGCTACTATGCCCAAGGCCGTCTAGAAACACTCAGCTTCGCCGATCGAGGCAAGCAGATCGACATCTACCAGAGCACAGACCGGGCGGCCGTCCTGGCAGCATTGCAGGTAGCCTCGCAGAAGTGGAGCGTTCTCACCGTTAGCGGGCCAGCCGAGTTTCAAATCTTGTGCGCGGAACTGGCCCGGAAGCATGGCTTCCGAATCCAGAACCTGCCGGCAGGCGCTGCGATCACTCAGCAAGCAAAGGGTGCGCAGGCGTCTGCCGGCGAGGCATACTCACCCACTCCCTACGAAGTGCATCGCCAAGACATTTCAGAAAACCTGAAGATTCGCAATCGATCGCACTTGGACTGGATGATCGCGGTACGGATGCGTGTCACCGGCCAGACTTTGTTGACAGTCACCCGTGAATTGGCTGATTACTCTGGAAGGGAAAGAGCTGGCGAGAGCCGGGATTGGGAGCACTATGCGAAAAGGACGGCGGAGGCTGCCTTCGGAGTTCGCGGAGATCGAGAATCAACCTACTTCGCGCATCGAAGGGCATCCTGGACTCGTCTGGAGGGAAGAGCGGTAGAAGAGGAGCTCCCTCAGCCTGATAGCGTCGCTAGTAGATTCAAGCAGAATCAACTCGTTGACCGCATGGGACCTGAGATCGGCGACTAATACCAAGGTTGCTAACGAAAACATTTAGCGTTATCCTTTCGTTGCGGATATCCTAACGAAAGGATTTTGTGTCGGAGTCTCAAGTCAACCCTCGTTTGGGCAGTTACGTCACGAATCGGTTTCAAGGAGAGGTCGTTCGTGCGTTCGTGCCGCCCAGGTTGCCGCCTGTGCCCCCCATTGAACTTGATCGCTTTCAGGTGCTCTTAGAGCAAGCAAATCAAGCGGTTGGGCGCTTGGATGGCTTGGCATTGCTGCTGCCTGATCTATCGTTGTTCATCTACACCTACATACGAAAAGAGGCCGTCCTCTCCTCTCAGATCGAAGGTACGCAATCCTCCTTGTCGGACCTCCTTCTCTTTGAAAATGACGAAGCGCCAGGAACGCCTTTGGAGGATGTGCAGGAGGTCTCAAACTACGTTGCAGCAATGACATATGGCCTTGAACGCTTGAGAGCAGGCTTTCCGCTGTCATTGCGACTGATCCGGGAGATCCACGAGATTCTGCTGTCGAAGGGAAGGGGAAGCGGCAAACAGCCAGGAGAGTTCAGAACAAGTCAAAACTGGATTGGTGGGAACCGACCTGGAAACGCAGCTTTCGTACCACCACCGCCTGAACTGGTCCAGGAGTGCCTCGGCCATCTTGAGCTGTTCCTCCACGAGGAACGGCCGAACCTTCCGTTGCTCGTGAAAGCTGGCCTGGTTCATGTCCAGTTTGAAACGATCCACCCGTTTCTAGACGGGAACGGTAGACTTGGCCGGCTTCTCATTACTTTCCTGCTTTGTGCGCGAGATGCTCTTCGAGAGCCGATCCTCTATCTCAGTCTCTACCTCAAGGCCAATCGTTCTGAATATTATGAACTGCTTGACCGCGTGCGAACCCACGGCGACTGGGAAGCATGGTTGGACTTCTTCCTCACGGGGGTCCGAGACACAGCCAATCAAGCGGCTGCCGCCGCTCGACAGATTGTCACGCTTTTCGGAGAACATCAGCGCCAGATTGAGGCACTCGGCCGTCCGGCGGCCTCGGTGTTGAGAGTCTTTCAGCATATGCAGCGAAACCCTATCGTTTCGATCCCCACTGCTGCACAGAAGATCGGCATCTCAGCGCCCACCGTGGCCAAATCACTTGAACACTTGCAGAGTCTCGGGATTTTGCGCGAGGTCACCGGACGCGAACGGCACCGTCTCTTCGTTTACCAACCCTATCTTGCCATTTTGAACGAAGGAACCGAGCCCTTCAGGTGATATCCAGACTGATCAGCTTTGACGAAACGAGACCAAGAAGGACCAGGGCCATACATGCTTAGACTTGAAGAGATAAGAAAGAATGCTGTCATGGCGGGCATAGACCCGCTGGCCCCGGTTCGCGTCATTGCGGCAGACTTTGCTGGCGAGAATGCTGTAACGGTCGTCTACAAGAGCGTCAGCGGGAACATTCTGGAGCGCATGCTCTTCCGCACGGATGAGCCGAATCTTTCTGTCGCTGTCGTAGGACGCCCATGGGCCTTCGATGCTTCAGGTGAGGATTTCAAGCTCGCCACGGAAGCTTTTCGCATCCACTTGGCTCATCTGTTCGACCCTATGATGGCGGTTCATACCTCCAATGTCGAGCCACTGCCGCACCAAATCACAGCCGTTTACGAATCCATGTTGCCGAAGCAGCCCCTTCGCTTTGTCCTTGCAGACGATCCAGGAGCGGGTAAGACGATTATGGCTGGTCTGTATATCAGGGAGTTGATCATGCGCGCTGACGCTGCACGCATTCTGATCGTGGCACCTGGGAGCTTGGTGAACCAGTGGCAGGATGAGCTGTTTGAGAAGTTCGGCCTGAGCTTTACGCTCTTTTCCCGCGAGCACGTTGAACAATCCATTCATGGCAACCCCTTTGAAGACTCTGATTTCCTCATCGCTCGCGTAGACCAGCTCTCCAGGAACGAAGACTTGCAGGAGAGCCTGCGTCTGTCTCACTGGGACTTGGTAGTCGTGGACGAGGCTCACAAGTTGTCGGCGAACTATTACGGAAACAAAGTCAATAAGACCCGTCGTTTTGAACTTGGAGAGCTCTTGGGGAGCATCACTCGCCACTTTCTCCTCATGACTGCCACGCCGCATAACGGCAAAGAAGCCGATTTCCAGCTTTTCCTCTCGCTGCTCGATTCTGATCGCTTCTACGGCAAGTTTCGCGATGGTGTCCACAAAGTAGACCCCAGCGACATCATGCGCAGGATGGTCAAGGAGGACATGCTCCGGTTCGATGGAACGCGTCTCTTTCCTCTCCGAAGGGCATACACGGCTTCGTACAAGCTCTCCAGTGCGGAAGCAGCGCTTTACAACGCTGTCACCAGCTACGTGCGCGGGGAGATGAACAGGGCTGATGGGCTTTCCGATACAAACCGGCGAGGTACTGTCGGCTTCGCGCTAGCGGCCCTGCAGCGTCGCCTTGCTTCTAGCCCGGAAGCGATCTATCAGTCGCTTCGCCGTCGCCACGCAAAGATGAAGCGGCGTTTGGAAGACGAGCGACTCCGCGCCCGTGGAAACGCAGTGATGCAACAGGAGCTTCCCGCCAGACTTCCAGACGATCTTTGGGACGCGGAGGATCAACTACAGTCTGAGGAGTTTGAAGCTCTCGAAGAGCAGCTTGTGGATGCTGCTACGGCGGCTCAAACCGTCCAGGAGCTTGAGGCGGAGCTCGTCGTATTGGCTGACCTCGAAGAGCGAGCCCTGCTTCTTCGCAACTCGAATCAGGACCGTAAATGGGACGAACTTTCACAGCTGTTGCAGGGCCAGCAGATGCGTGATGCTGAGGGAAGCCAGCGAAAGCTGATTATCTTTACTGAACATAAGGACACGCTGCACTACCTCGAACGAAAGATCAGCAATTTGCTCGGTTCCGATGAAGCCGTCGTGCTCATCCACGGTGGCGTGCATCGTGATGAACGTCGCAAAGTGCAAGAACTCTTTCGGAATGACAACCGTGTACGAGTTCTCCTCGCAACCGATGCAGCCGGCGAAGGGGTAAACCTTCAGAACGCTAATCTGATGGTCAACTACGATCTCCCTTGGAACCCAAACCGAATCGAGCAACGATTTGGACGCATTCATCGCATCGGGCAAACTCAGGTTTGTCATCTCTGGAACATGCTTGCCCAGGATACCCGGGAGGGCGATGTTTTCCACCGGCTCTTCGAAAAGCTTGAAGTCGAGCGGGAGGCGCTGGGTGGTCGTGTCTTCGACATTCTCGGCGAGGTCTTTGAAGAGAAGAGTCTGAAGGACCTGCTCATTGAAGCAATCCGCTTCGGCGACGACCCCGCGCGCCGCGCCGAACTGCTCGACAGAGTGGAAGGTGCTCTCAACACCGAGCACCTGAACGAGATCCTTCACCGTAACGCACTCTCGGAAGAGGTGATGAACGTCCATCGTCTCTTTACGGTGAAAGAGGAGATGGAGAAGGCCGAAGCACGAAAGCTCCAGCCCTACTTTATCCGCTCTTATTTCCAGAAGGCGTTCAAGCACTTCGGCGGTGAGCTTCAGCCGCGCGAGCAGGGCCGCTTCGAAATTCGCAACGTCCCTGCGCTCATCCGCGAACGGGATCGGCAGCTTGCCGGGCGTGACCGCCGCAATCTGAACCCCGTCACAACACGGTACGAGCGCATCTGCTTCGAGAAGAAGTTCATCACTCTTCCAGAGCGCCCTGGCGCTCCCATGGCCAGCCTGCTTCATCCCGCACATCCACTCATGCAGGCTGTGACAGACCTTTTACTGGAAGAGAGCCGAGCAAAGCTAAAACAAGGCGCTGTGTTCATCGATCCGACAGACATGGGCACCGAGCCCCGTGTGCTTTTCCTAGTCGATCATTCCGTGCGTCAGGGCGGCGACGCGGCGCGAACGATCTCCCGTCGCATCCAGTTCGTCGAGATCAGCGAGAAAGGGCAGCCGACGAACGCGGGTTGGGCACCGCATCTTGACCTTGAGCCCGCCAGTGAGGCGAACGTTGCGCTTGTGCCGGACGTACTGAAGGCGCCCTGGATCAAACAGGACCTGGAGAAGCTCGCGATAGGGCAGGCTTCGGAGCACCTCGCCCCGGAGCATCTCCAGGTCGTGCGAGATCGGGTACAGACCCAGGCAGACCGCACCCTTGCCGCCGTGCGCGAGCGGCTCGTCAAAGAGATCAACCATCAGCAAAATCGGCGTCTGCGTATTCAGGACGAGATTGCCGCCGGTAAGGTGCCCCGCGTTAATCTCGACAACGTAGACCGCACCCTGAATGAGCTGACGGCACGTCTGGAGACCCGGCAAAAGGAGCTTCTGGCGATGAAGGAGGTTAGCTCCGCGACGCCGGTGATCCTTGGAGGTGCGCTCGTGATCCCAGCCGGCCTGCTCGCGCAACGCCGTGGTGAGCCCGTGTCGCCAGGCATATGGAGCGTCGATGCAGCCGCACGGCAACGCATTGAGCGGATCGCCATGCAGACCGTCATGGACGCGGAGCTGGCGCTCGGCCATGACGTGTACGACGTCTCCGCCGAGAAGTGCGGCTGGGATGTCACGGGCCAGCCGCCCGAGCGTCCGGGCTGCCCTCTCCCACCACCGCGGCACATCGAGGTCAAGGGCCGCGCTCTTGGGGCAGACAGCATCACCGTAACCAAGGGCGAGATCCTCTACGGGCTGAACCAGAAGGACAAGTTCCTGCTCGCGGTCGTCCTCGTGGACGGCGATACCGTCGAAGGTCCGTACTATATTCGCCGTCCCTTCACGCAGGAGCCCGACTGGGCGACCACCAGCGTCAACCTCGATCTAAGCTCTCTCCTCTCCCGCGCAGAGCCGGCACTTACGGAAGCAGGCAACGATGCCCTCTAGCAAAACCGTTGCGGTGAAGAGTCCGCGCAAACTGATCGAGGTCGCTCTGCCGCTCGACAAGATCAACCTCGCCGCCGCGCGGGAGAAATCGATCCGCCATGGGCACCCGAGCACGCTGCACCTCTGGTGGGCGCGCCGGCCGCTTGCCGCTGCCCGCGCCGTGCTCTTCGCGCAGCTGGTCAACGATCCCGGCTATGAGCGCCACCTGAACCGCGGCGTCAACAAGGTGGAAGCGGCAAAGGAACGCGAGCGTCTCTTCCGGATCATCGAGGACCTGGTGATCTGGGAGAACACCAACAACGAAGAGGTGCTCGGCCGCGCACGGGCGGAGATCCGCAGAAGCTGGCGCGAGACCTGCGAGCTGAACCGCAATCACCCGGAGGCCGCGACACTCTTCGATCCCGAAAAGCTGCCTGCGTTCCATGATCCCTTCGCGGGCGGCGGCGCCATTCCGCTGGAGGCACAGCGGCTTGGGTTGGAGAGCTACGCCTCTGACTTGAATCCGGTGGCGGTCACCATCAACAAGGCGATGATCGAGATTCCGCCGCGTTTTGCCGGCCGCGCGCCCATCGGTCCGGTACCGCCCGGCGAACGCGACGCCAGCCTCGGACGGAAGGACTGGCCCGGAGCCACGGGGCTGGCCGAAGATGTCCGCCGCTATGGCGCCTGGATGCGCGCCGAGGCCGAAAAGCGCATCGGGCACCTGTATCCCAAGGTCGAAGTGACGGGGAAAATGGCCGACGGACTGCTAGGTGATCCCGAAACTGCCCGTCCCGACCTCAAGCCGCTCGTCGGGCAGAAGCTCACGGTGATCGCCTGGCTGTGGGCGCGGACCGTCAAGTCGCCCAACCCGGCGTACTCGCATGTGGATGTGCCGCTGGTCTCCACCTTTGTGCTGTCTTCGAAACCGGGCAAGGAGGCGTACGTGCATCCGGAGGTGGAGGGAGACACGTACCGGTTTGAGGTGCGGATGGGCAAGCCGCCGGAGAGCGTTCACGCAGGAACTACCGCCGGCAAACGACATGCTTTTAAGTGCCTGGTCTCGGGAACGCCCATCGACTACAATTTCATCCGCGCGGAAGGCAAGGCGGGGCGAATGGGTCAGCGACTTCTCGCGGTTGTGGCGGAGGGTACCCGCGGCCGGGCGTATGTCTCGCCCACCCAGGAGCAAGTAGTTGCGGCAGAATCTGCTCGGCCGCAGTGGAAGCCTGAGTTGGTCCTGCCGGACAACCCGCGAGACTTCAAGACTCCCAACTACGGGCTCAACACCTTTGGAGACCTGTTTACGCCGAGGCAGTTGGTGGCGCTGAACACGTTTTCCGATCTCGTGGGTGAAGCCATGCAGCGGTGCCACGCAGACGCCCTCGCCACCGGCCTCTCCCCAGACCCCACCTCCCTAGACCAAGGCACCTCCGGTGCCCTCGCCTATGCACAGGCTGTGGCTCTTTACCTTGCACTCGGAGTTGACCGGCTTGCGGACCGCTCATCGTCGCTCTGTGGTTGGGACCAGGGCTACACTAAAATCCGCAATACCTTCGGTAGGCAAGCATTGCCAATGACTTGGGATTTTTGCGAAGGGAATGCCTTCTCTACTTCTACAGGGAACTTCGAAGATGCATTGGGATGGGTTTCCGAAGTGTTACAGCGTGTGCCCGCTTGCGGATCGGGAGCAGCTTCCCAGGCGGGCGCTCAGGAGCAGACGCTCTCACGTAGTAAAGTCGTTTCCACAGATCCGCCATACTACGACAACATCGGGTACGCCGATCTTTCAGACTTCTTCTATGTTTGGCTTCGACGCACGCTGCGATCGGTTCTGCCCTCTTTGTTTAGCACTCTTGCCGTGCCGAAACAAGATGAGCTCGTCGCTACTCCGTACCGACATGGCGGTAAAACGGAAGCAGAGCGATTCTTCCTCGAAGGCATGACGAAAGCACTCTGCAGCCTCGCATTGCAGTCGCATGCGGCGTTTCCTGTAACGATCTACTACGCGTTCAAACAGGCAGAAACGACGGCTGATGATAGTACTTCCAGTCCTGGCTGGATCACCTTTCTTGGTGCAGTGTTGCGTTCTGGCTTCGCCCTCACCGGCACATGGCCGATGCGAACGGAGCTTGGCAACCGGATGATCGGCTCCGGTACCAACGCACTTGCGTCATCCATCATCCTGGTCTGCCGCAAGCGCGATCCTGACGCCCAGACCATCTCGCGCCAGCAGTTCCTGCGCGAGTTGCGTGCCGCGCTGCCGGACGCGCTGACGGAGATGACCCGCGGTGGCGAGAACTCTCCTGTGGCTCCGGTCGATCTGTCGCAGGCGATCATTGGCCCGGGCATGGGCATCTTCTCCCGTTACAAAGCCGTGCTCGAGGCGGACGGCGCGCCCATGAGCGTCAAGACGGCGCTGCAGCTGATCAATCGCTTTCTGGCCGACGACGACTTCGATCCGGAGACGCAGTTCTGCCTGCAGTGGTTTGAGACCAACTACTGGAAGCCCGGTCTCTACGGCCAGGCCGATGTGGCTGCCCGGGCCAAAGGCACCGGCGTGGAAGCGCTGGCTCGTGCCGGTGTGCTGCGGTCCGGCGCGGGCACCGTTCAACTGCTCCGGCCGGCGGAGTTCGCCGATGGGTGGCAGCCTGAAGGCGGTCGCGCGACGCCGGTATGGGAGGGTCTGCATCATCTGATCCACGCCCTGAACGCCCAAGGCGAGCAAGCCGCCGGAGCGCTGCTGGCACGGATGCCGGCCGTCAGCGGTCCGGTACGCACCTTGAGCTACCGGCTCTACACCCTGTGCGAGCGCAAAGGCCTGGCCGAAGACGCCCGCACCTACAACGAACTGATTGGATCGTGGGCTGCCATTGAAGTTGCCGCGCAGGAGCACGGCTTGATTGAGACGCAGGCGGATTTGTTCCAGGCGTAAAGACAAACGCAGATCCCCTTCGGGGATGACAACTAAGGAAGCGTAGATAGAGGCGAGAAGAGCATGAAGCCATGGCGTGAGATCGCAGTACCGCACCAGGACGTTTTGAAGGGGACCTTTCAGCAGGCGGAGTTCGCCGCCGACCTGGCGAAGGTGCATGAGGGCACCGCGCCCAAGGAGTACAGCGACCCGGAGCTGTTCTTTGAGCGCACCTTCATCACCGAAGGCATGCGACTGTTGCTCGATTCGGTCATTCGCCGGCTTGCAGGCGAAGGCGGCGACCCCGTGGTGCAACTACAGACCGCCTTCGGCGGCGGCAAGACGCACACCATGCTCGCTGTCTACCATCTGGCGAATCGGAGCATTCCCGCAAGCCGCCTGGCGGGCATCTCACCGCTGCTGGACGCCGCTGGCATTACCGAGCTGCCCAAGGCCAAGATCGTGGTGCTGGATGGAACCCGCTTCTCGGCGAGTCAGCCCAAACGCAGCGGCGACAACATCCGACGCACGCTTTGGGGTGAGTTCGCATGGCAGCTCGGCGGCGTGGAGGCTTTGGCGAAGGTCGCGGAGAGCGATGAGAATGGGACTGCACCGGACGCATCGTTGATCGAGACACTCCTTGAGCCGCAACAGCCTGTCGTGGTCCTGATCGATGAGCTGGTGGCGTACCTGCGGCAGTTTGAGGATGGGCGCAGTTATCCGGGTGGGACCTTCGATTCCAATCTCACGTTTATCCAGAATTTGACGCAGGCCTTCAAAGGCATCCCGCGCGCCATGCTGCTGATCTCTCTGCCTGCTTCCAGGCTTTCCGAAGCGGGCAGCGCTCGTGGCCAGCGAGCGATGGAACGCCTGGAGGGTGCGCTGTCTCTGGCGAGCTTGGAGAAGACTGTCGGCCGCGTCCATGCTCTCTGGAAACCGGTTGGGACAGAGGAAGCGTTCGAGATCGTCCGTCGCCGGCTGTTCACGCCCATCTCTGACGAGTCCCAAGCGCTGGAGACCTGTCGAACGTTCGCCGACTACTACGCCGAAAATCGAGGAGACCTGCCGAAGGAGACGATCGAAGGACGCTATGTCGAGCGCATGATGCGCGCGTACCCAATCCATCCCGAGGTCTTCGACCGGCTGTACGAAGACTGGTCCTCGCTCGACAACTTCCAGCGTACCCGTGGCGTGCTGAAATTGATGGCGAAGGTAATCCATCGCCTCTGGAAAGACGGCAACAACGATCCGTTCATTCTCCCCGGCAACCTGCCCCTATACGACGGAGACACACGCAACGAGCTGATCTACTACCTGCCGCAAGGCTGGGACCCGGTGGTGGAGGGTGATATCGACGGCGAGCGCTCAGAGACGATGGAGATCGAAAAGCAGGACGCGCGTTTCGGCAGTGTGCAGGCTTGTCGGCGGCTCGCACGGACCGTGTTTCTGGGCAGCGCTCCCACTACATCAGATCAGACAGTGCGGGGCATCGACACGGAGCGTACGCTGCTGGGCGTGGTACAGCCGGGCCAGAGCGCAGGGATCTACAAAGACGCTCTGCGCCGTATTGCCGACCGGCTCCATTACCTCAATTCGGCTAACAACCGCTTCTGGTTCGATGTGCGGCCCAACTTACGCCGTGAGATGGAGGACCGTAAGCGCCGCTTTCAGGGTAAGGAGCACTTGGTGCCGGAGATTCAAAACAGGCTTCGCAGCTTGATCCAGGCGATTCCTCGCATCGGCATTCACGTCTTCAGCGAAAGCCGTGACATCGCGGATGACTGGAGTCTGCATCTTGTGGTCCTTCCGCCATCCGTTCCATTTAGCAGAGGGCCAAACCCTCTGGCGACAAAGGAAGCCCTGAACATTCTAGAAAAGAAGGGTGAGCAGCCCCGCATCAAGCGAAATCGCTTGCTCTTTCTTGCCGCCGATGCAGAAGGCACCGCGCGCTTGGACGATTTGGTGTGTACGTTCAAGGCGTGGGACTCTATCACCAAAGACGTCCAGGAAAGGGCATTGAACCTGGATACCTACCAAAGCACACAAGCTCAACGCAGCCGCGACAGCGCATCGGAAGCGGCGAACCGCAGCGTTCGAGAGACGTACAGATGGGTGTTGGCACCCTTGGAGGAACCGGATGGACGAGGCGGTATCCAGCCCATGCATTGGGAACCTTTTGCTCTCAACACGAGCTCCACTTCGTTCTCTCAGGAGATTGAACGAATTCTAAAGGAGAACGAGCTGGTGATCGACGGGTGGGCTCCGGTGCATCTGGACACTCTGCTTCGGGCTTGGTTCTGGAAGGACGGCGTCACCGATGTGAATGCCTTGGACGTTTGGCAGAAGACGTGTCAATTTCTTTATATGCCTCGACTCAAGGACAGCAACGTCTTTTCTGCGGTAGTTGCTGAAGGAGCTGCCAGCGAAGACTTCTTCGGCATCGCTCAGGGAAAAAGAGAAGGTAAGTACCAGGCGTTCACGTTTGGCGTCCGCACGATGGTCCATCTCGACTCTAACTTGCTGATCGAGCCTGCAGTTGCAGCCGCTTACGATCAGGAGAGAAAGAAAGCCCTACCGCCCCCCGGCCTTCAACCGGGAGTTCCAAGCCCACAGCCCTCCTCCGGTGCAGCATCGAATATAGTGACCCCGGTTGGCGATCCGAAGCCCAAGGGTTCCGTTCGTAAGCGGTTCTACAGCACGGCTACACTCGACCCACTGCTGGCTAAGAAGCAGTTCGCGGACATCGTTGACGAGGTGATTCAGCAGTTTACGACGCGCGTTGGGGAGAGAACGCAGATCACAGTGGAGATTCAAGCGCAGTCCGAAACCGGCTTCGACGAAGCCGTGCAACGGACCGTTCGCGAGAACTGCGACGCGCTCAAGTTCAGCACCTACGATTTCGAAGTGGATGAATGATCCACCCCCATGGCTGGTCGCGCCGCCAGAGATACCTAGCTCATCACGTGAAGTGTTTGTGTAAATGTGTTATACGTTGACACATGGGCTCGGTTCAACATCCCGGCGCGGTACTGAGGGAAAAACTCGAAGCGGCTCGCTGGACGCAGGATGAATTTGCGGCGATCACGGGCAAGAGTCGCGCGACGATCGCAAAGATCATCGCAGGGGCGGTCGGCATATCGCCAGAGATCGCAGTGGTGTTCTCCGCAGCTTTGGGAGATTCTCCTGAAGAATGGCTTAGATTAGGTGGGCAGTATGAATTGTCTCTTGTTGACGCTCCCATAGAGGAAATCGGAAGAAGAGCAAAACTGTTTGCTGAACTGCCCATTCGCGAGATGCAGAAGCGGGGCTGGATAGCCGTCAGTGCAGACACCTCCGTGTTGGAGCGTGAGCTGGAAGCCTTTGTTGGGCCGCAGGAGAACGAAGAGCTTGCGTTTCCGGTTGCCGCTCGCAAGAGCGATCCTCTTACGGAGCTTTCGTCGAGAGAAAAGGCGTGGGCATTTAGAGCCAGGCAACTAGCTACGGCCCTCCTTGTCGCAGAGTTTGATTCCAGCCGCCTTCCTGACCTAGCTAAAAGACTTCGTATCGTCGCAGCTTACCCGGAAGAGGTGAAACGGCTACCGCAGATACTGGCGGAACATGGGATCAGGTTTGTGATCGTAGAGCCTCTAGCGGGGGCGCGATTAGATGGAGCAACGTTTTGGATTGACGGCTCGCCTGTTATAGCCATGAGCGCGCGCTTCGATCGAAACGACAATTTCTGGTTCACGTTCTTTCATGAACTCGGGCATGTGATTGCTGGTGATGCTTATTCCTTCGACAGCATCGACAGTCTTGGAGAAGAAGGTTTTCGAGTAGGGGATTCCGAAGCTGAAGGACGGGCTGATCATTTTGCTTCAAATCTATTGATTCCCACCGAAGAACTAAACTCGTTTGTTGGGCGTGTTGCTCCCCTGTACCAAGAAGCTCGCATCATCCAGTTTTCAAATCGAGTGAAGATGCATCCAGGTATTGTGCTGGGACAGCTTCAGAAGCGCGGCGAGCTTGGGTATAGCTCGCATAGAAAACTGATTGTGAAAATTCGTGAGCTCGCGACCCGGACGGCTCTGACTGATGGCTGGGGGCACAGTGTGTCTCCAAAATTGCTCAATTCCTATGAGGTGAACAGATGAAGGTATTACCGACGCCCAAACGGATGAAGAAAAAAGCGCAAATGGACTATGTGCTGGATCAGTACCGGCTAGCGCACCCGAATGCCGATTCAGCTATTGAGCCTCATCTGATCTCCCCGTGGGCAATCAGTAATGGTCTCATTGTGCCCCGGATCATAACCCAGGAAGAAGTGCTTCGTCGCGATCTTGCGCGTCACTTGAAGAGCGAGTACGTCACTGATCCGCAGGAACGCCGAGTTCGTAAGAATCATTCAATTCCAATCGAGGTTCAGACTCAGGACGGTCCAAAGAGACGTTCCCGGTGGTATTCAATCTTTCAGGCTCCCCCCGCCCATATGCAGCTGTCTTGTGCACTTCGACGGAACATGGCGTTGAATGATTGTCAGCAGCTTGAGTTGGATCTTCGCTCTTACAACGACAACAACTTGCATTCCGCGACGCTTCCGAAGCTCGACTACAACTTCAATGTAGACATCGAAGAGGGGGATCTTCCGACAAGCTATCCAGCGACCCCACCCGAGGAGATTTAGCTCTGGTGAGTTCGGGTAGCTACCAATGCCGGTTTCTGTCCCCTATTCACCTGCCTTGGCCTGGACAGCAGAGCGGCGAACGACAGGTACAGTGGCGGTACACCCATCAGCTTTTCCACAGAAGGGGTATCTGCACTAAATTACGGTCGCTCAGCTACTTGCGCTTACACTGCATTACGCTCACATATTTTTTGTTCAACTTGCGGTTTTCCCCGGCAACTCAAAATCCGCCGATGGCAACCTCGTGGGAGTTCGCCCCCCCCCTCCCCGCACCAAGTTAGAAGCGCGTGGAATTTCGCTGCGACTTGGGCCTAAGCTGCATCCTCTTGTAGAGGACTTGTCTCTGCGGCGGCGACCAAGGATGGCAGCTCGCGCATATCGTTGAAGACTGCTGACGCTCCGGCCTCGGTTAACTTCTCGGCATGACCCGGGCCACAATGTCCACCTCCGGTAAACCCTAGAACGCGCATCCCTGCGCTTCTGGCGGCGATTACACCGGGGATGCTGTCCTCTATGACCAGACACCGCAGGGGGCTTGTCTTTAGCCAGCCCGCGGCGAACAGGAAGACGTCCGGCTTTGGCTTCCCATGCGCCACGAGCGTTGCGCTGATCACGTTCGGCATGAAATGGTCGTAGAGGCCCACGGTTTGCAAACCAAGCCGAAGCTTCTCTGGAAAGCTACTCGAAGCCACGCATACAGGAAGCGTGATTTTATCGAGAGCGTCTTTTATGCCGGGCATGATCCGCAGATCTGTTTGATACGCCTTATAGGTCCGCGCATTGACGTTCTCGCGATAGGATTTCGGGATTGGATGTCCCCAGTCGCTCTCGATTTCAGCCCGCATTTCGTGCTCGGGCCGGCCGGCAAATCGAGCGATCACAACTTCGGTGCTGATCGTGTACCCGAGTCTGGTGAGTTCCTCCGCGGCGATCCTGCAAACTACAACTTCACTGTCTATAAGAACGCCGTCGCAATCGAAGATGAGTGCATCTACTGCCATCGAATCTAATCCTTATGTAGCTGGGTTGTATTAGGGCGAAGTAACTTCTCTGGAGCATCGTCTTACTTTTTCCACACCTAAGCGGCCTGGCGTCAGCACCAACTTTTACTTTGATTGTTGTAAGTAGTGGCGATGGCGAGGTCTGATTATAGCCGTGTGTCGATGCCGCGAAAAAGCTGCCTCAAACCAACGGGCGGGAGTTAGGATCTGCTTGCCTGGCGTAACTCCTCCGCCAGCAGAATGGCCTCGGCGATCTCGCGCATGGGCCGACGTCTTTGGCGACTTTCGCGCTGCATAGTGCGGTAGGCTTCGTCTTCGCTGATCTTCAGGTCCCGGAGCAGTACACCTTTGGCGCGATCTACCAGCTTGCGGTCTTCCAGACGTTGTGTCAGCGCGAAATTTTCCGTCTCCAGCCGAGCGCGCTCCATCTCCGCTCCAACAAGGGTTCCTATGGTCGAAAGCAACCGCCGACCGAGTTCTGTGTGGTCGTACCGCTCGCGATGCTGCAGGTTTAGCACACCCACAACGCGGTTTGCGCAGAGGATCGGCACGGACAGCATTGCCTCGAAGCGATCCTCCGGCAGGTTGACGAAGGCGCTGAAGCGCGGGTCCTCGGAGGCGTGGTCGGAGATGGCCACCGTTTCCCGATGTTCGGCCACCCATCCCGTCACGCCTTCCCCAACCGAAATCTTCAACCGGTCCACGACGTCCTCGTGCGGGTTTTTGGAGGCGCGCAGAACCAACTCGTCCCCTTCCACGGTGTACAGGAAACAGGAGTCGCAGGGAAACACTGTCGACACGAACTGAACGATGCGCCCCAGCACAACGTGCAACGGATCGGTCGTGGTGATGCGGCTCGACACCTCATCGAGGATGTCGAGCGGCCCCAGGCCATCCAGAAACCCCGCCATGGTCGGCGTGGAAGGAGCGACCTGCGCCACACCGCGCGTGGGAGCCGCCGCGATGACCGGCCCCGCCGATGGCTCCGCACTGTCCGAAGAGAGCGGCGCCGGCGGCGGATCGACCGTCGGCGCCAAGGTACGCTTGGCGGCGAGAACCTTGCCCGCATACTGCGCAGCCTCATTGATCATGAATCCCATTTTGGGTCGGGAAGGCTCGAAGTCCGGCGATACGCCGTAGTGCTGCAGCTCCTCGGTGGTGGTTGGACCGACCGAGACCACGACCAGTGTCGCCAGACCGCGCCGTAGATCGTCGGCGAGCCCCATCTCCGTGGCGATCTGGAACATGTGAATGACTTGAACGGCGGTCATGAACAGAACGACGTCTACAGCGCCCTGAGTGACAGCCAGCACGCTCTCGCGCAGCGGCTGCAAGTCGAGCGGCAGGCCCCACTGATACACCGGCACCTTGGTGACCTGGGCGCAGCGCGTCACCAGTTCGGCGAGCAACTCTGGGTTCGAAGCTCCGTACTCCTGGACAGCCAGACGCGTCTCGGGCAGACGGTCCCCGAAGCTCGCATCCAGCGTCTGGATCACCTCTCGCCAGGTTGCCGGCTCGGGCGCCACGGCGCTGATCGGCACGTCCAACTCGCGCAGCACGGCACCGGGCTTTACGCCACGCGCCACCACGGTTGTGCGCCGCAGCGCCTGGACCACCGCGTCCCGGGGGATCTCCGTTTCGAGGATGCTCATCATCGAGCGCACCCCAACCCCGGTCATAAACAGCACCATGTCGAACTCGCCCGCGACGAGACGCCGCCCGAACTGGAGGCATGCGGTATTGGAGGATAACGGCAACTCGCGCATGGCCGGCACCACGGAGGGCTGGCCGTCGTAGGTGCGGATCAGCTTTTCCACCTCGCGGGCACGACGGGACTCCAGCGACAACACGCGGAGTCCATCGAAGCTCGCATGCGGCATTCGGCCCGGTCCTTTTCGCTCACTCCCGTGGAATCGCCAACCTCCGCGGGGACGTTCCCGACGGGAGAAAGGTGCGTTTAGGGTGAGTTTTCCTATACTACATGTCACTTACGGGAGCGGGAACTGCTTTTTGGAGGTCTAGGGTTTGGGAGCATGGCCCACTGGTTTAGAGAACCTGTAGTTCAGCTCAAAGAAGCCGTACTGCGCCACTCGGTCGCGCGGGTAGATCGCCGCCACCACTGTTTTGCCGAAGGCCCGGCCATAAAAGGCGCCAAACGCCACTTGCTTGCTCAGTGCATACTCCACGCTGACGTCGTACACCGAGGAGAAGCTCCCGTGCCCGCCACCCGGCCGCCCGATGTAGCCGAAGGCCTTGTTGTCAAAGGCGCCCCCACCCTGATACCAAAAATCCTTTGGTGCGGTTAGCTGGAGGAAGTGCAGATCCGTTCGTACCTCCAGCTTCTTGGTCGGTGCATCGATCAGCTGCACAAACTCGTCTTTAGAGTTCATCATGTTGAAAAAGGGGAAGCGCGCGTAAACGCGAGGCGTCGGCAGCACTTGAAAGAACGTGTTGTGCACGCCATCCGTGTTGTTGTTGTCGCCGGTCGTGCGCAGGGCGCCGCCGCGCAGCCATGGCCCGGTCTTCACCGCGGTCCAGTGGTATCCGCCTTCCACCGCATATCCGCCGGAGTGCTGGTTTAGCAGGCCCCAGGAGCCGTTCTGCAGAACGCCCCAGAACAGCAGATCGGCCGTGTTCTTGCCTACGGGGATCGCGGTCGTCGCGCTCATGCCATAGGTGCCCACGCGGATGTTTTTGTGATCCAAGGCGCGCGCCGCCGCCGTGCGATTGTCGGTTTTGGTCAGCCCCGTCCGGCCATCGTGGTAGTCGATCGCGAAGCCGCGTACGATCAGCCGCTTCCGCGCCAGGTAGCGCGTGTACGCCAGGTACTGCAGGTCGACATTCAGTTCGGGATTGGCGTTCATGTTGAAGACGCCCTGCACCGCGCGTCCGGCCATGGCCGTAAGGTTCCAGTTCGCCCCGCCCACCTTGCCGTCGATGCCATCGAACGACCTCTGCCCGTTGGAGAAGCCAAAGTTGCCTATCAACCGTTGCGCGATGCGATTGGTCTGCAGCCATAGGAGTGTCGGGTCCTTGGGCGTGGTCTCCGCACCGTCGAAGAACTCAAAGCGCCCGAGCCGAAGCGTGTTGGCGTCGCGCTTGAAGTGGTACCGCAGAAAGCCCTGGCGAAAGGACCCCGCGGCCGGGTCTCGGTTGTTGTTATTGGCGACGTAATAGTTTGCGCCCAGGCCCAGCTGACCCTGCGCCGCTACGGGGGACACGGCATCGTTGGGCAAGAACCACTCCGAGCTTTGCTCCATTTCAGCCTGGTAGTCGAAGTGCTTGATC
Source organism: Acidobacteriaceae bacterium (assembly GCA_965277145.1). GTDB lineage: Bacteria > Acidobacteriota > Terriglobia > Terriglobales > Acidobacteriaceae > Edaphobacter. The sequence continues at coordinate 2,139,158 of OZ255717.1, read as the reverse complement.
CGCTGCGAGATCCCGAGCCGGAGGAGCGAATCCTGGTGTCCATAGACCTCGTCGTGGGGCGTCGCCGCAAACCACTGCGTCGTGTTGGTGCGTTCACGGATTACCGCGGTGATCGTGGGGGGAGTGGACGGCAGCAGAGGGGGCGGCGCCGGTGTAGTTTGCGCAAACGATGGGACGCTTGGGCCCAAAAGCAGGCACACAAACAAGGTCAGACGGAACAAAGGAGCCTCCTTAGGAATCAGTAGATGGTGGCCGGACGATGGGACGACAGTGTGCCTCCGCGCCTCGGCCTGGTGTACGTACGCAAGCTTCTAGAGCATCTCTCCTGTTCCTGTGAGCCGGATAAAGTGTTGGAGTGCCGTTTTCATTGGGGAAAACGGCCATAGCATTTGTGGCTTCGGTGTACACCTGCAGGAGAGCTGCTCTATTCGCTCATCGAGGAGCGGGGCTCTATCCCGGCACAACGCCGTGGCCAAGACACTTCAGGGTGTCAGGAGCTTGTTTGCATACGTGTAACACAGCTGGGAGGAAACCGGAAAATCCACAGTTGCGAAACGGGCGAAATCCCGCTTGCGTCCGGCGCAGAATCTCGCTACACTCGGCTTACCGAGAGCCACATGTAAGGTGACCTGCTCCGGTCCCGTTCGGCCCCATGACGCGCCGGACTCCCTGCCGAAAATAAGTTTGTCCAGCTCCGCCGTGGGCTTTTGTCTGACTGCGCGTTCCGCAGCCGGCCTTTCCACACACACGCGCAGCTACTGCTCAAGCTACTGCTCATGGGAGGCCGTCCGAAATGTCGACAACCGATCTGTCGTTTGCGGCCTCCGCGGGCCCCGCCTCCACAGGGACCTTCTCCGAGCAGCAGAAGCAATATCTGCAGGGCTTCTTCGCAGGCGCGATGCAGCGGACTCCCTTTGCCGGCAATCTCGCGAACGGAACGGTCACCAACGACTCCACCACCGGCGCCGCCAACCTCGCCGCAGCCGAGCCCGAAGAGCCCACCTTTTGGGGCACACCCGTCAGCGAGCTCTGCGCGGAAGAGGTCTGGAAGTACGAGCGCAACCCGCTTGACTGCTGGGACGACCTCCTCGCTCACGCGGCCGAAGATAAGGCCCCCGACACCGAGTTTCGCTACCGCTTCAAGTACTTCGGCTTCTTCTATGTCAGCCCCGCGCAGGACAGCTTTATGCTCCGGATGCGCGTCCCTGGCGGCCTGCTCGCGAGCTATCAACTTCGCGGCATCGCCCGCATGGCCGAGGATTGGGGCCCGTCACGCATTGACCTCACCACACGCGCGAACGTTCAGATCCGCGAAATACACCCGAAAAACATCGTGGATGTCCTGAACGCGATCCAGCGCCTCGGCATGCGCTCTCAAGGCTCCGGCGCGGACAACATCCGCAACATCACCGCCTCGCCGATCAGCGGCTACGACCCCCAAGAGCTTATCGACGTCCAGCCTTTCGCCGACGCGCTTCAGAACTACATCTCCAACTCGCGCGACATGTTTGGCCTCCCGCGCAAATTCAACATCGCCTTCGACAACGGCGGACAGATCTCCGCGCTTGCCGACACCAACGACATCGGCTTCATCGCCGTCCGCGTCGGGGAGGGCAAATCCGTTCCGCCGGGCGTCTACTTCCGCGTTCTTCTCTGCGGCATCACCGGTCACAAACAGTTCGCCACCGACTGCGGCCTGCTCCTCCGCCCCGACCAGCTCGTCGCCGTCGCCGCCGCCATGGTCCGCGTCTTCGCCGAGCACGGAGACCGCACCAACCGCAAGACTGCGCGCCTCAAGTACCTCCTTGATCGCTGGGGCGTCCCAAAATTCCTTGAAGAGACTGAGCGAAAACTTGCCTTCCCCGTGCTCCACGTCGACGCCGCCGAGTGCGATCCGCGCGGATCCATCGACCGCGCCGGCCACCTCGACGCGCACCCGCAAGCACAGCCGGGCCTCCACTACCTCGGCATCTGTGTCCCCGTCGGCTGGCTTCCAGTCGCTCAGGCGCGCGCCTTGGCCGACATCGCCGACCGCTTCGGCTCGGGCGAGCTCCGCCTGACTGTCTGGCAAAACCTGCTCATCCCCAACATCCCCAGCGATCAACTCGAGGCCGCCAAAGCCGCCGTGCGCGAGGCAGGGCTCGACTACACCGCCGGTCGCGTGCTCTCCGGCACCGTCGCCTGCACCGGCAACCGCGGTTGCCGCTACGCCGCCACCGACACCAAGGGCCACGCGGTCGAACTTGCCCGCTCGATCGACGCCGCCTTCGCTCTCACCGAGCCGCTCAACCTCCACGTCACCGGATGTTCCAACTCCTGCGCGCAGCACTATATCGGCGACATCGGCCTGATGGGCGTCAAGGTCGACGGCGAAGAGGGCTACCAGGTCAACCTCGGCGGCGGCGCAGACGGGGACCAGGGCATCGCCCGCGAGCTCTTCCCGGCCATGAAGTACACCGACGTCAAGCCAGCGCTCCATCGCCTGTTCGCGCACTTCGACGCGGCGCACAAACCCGGCGAAAGCTTTCTCGAGTTCGCCCGGCGCCACTCGGTCGACGATCTGCGCGGGATGTGCGCGGCTGAACTCGCAACCGGCAACACCACAGCATAAGGCCCTGACCACGAGCATGCAGACGGTTCCCTACATTCCGGACAACGCGCCCTTTTCGCCCGATCAGCGCGCGTGGCTAAACGGGTTCCTCGCCGGCCTGTTTTCGAACGCGCCCGCCGCCGCCGCCGTCGAGCCCGCAGCGAAACCCATCTCGCTCAAGTTTGGCGTCTACTTCGGCTCGCAAACCGGCAACGCCGAGCGCCTCGCCAAGAAGATGGTCAAGGAGCTCAAGGCACAGGGCCACACGGCCGAGCTCGCCTCGATCGAAAAGCTCACTCCCGCCGAACTCGCCAAACAGGAAAACGCCCTGCTCTTCGTCAGCACCTACGGCGAAGGCGATCCGCCGGACACCGCCAAGAACTTCCGCGATCAGATCTTCTCGGACGGCGCCCCGCAGCTCAAGACTCTGCGCTACTCCGTCTTCTGCCTCGGCGACAAGCACTACGAACACTTCTGCAAGTTCGGCATCGATCTCGACGAGCGCCTGATGGCACTGGGCGGGACCCGCTTTATCGACCGCGTCGAGAGTGATGTCGACGTCGACGCGCCCTTCGACAAGTGGAAGGCCGACCTTAAGCCGCGCCTCACGCACAAGCACACCGAGTCCAACGTCGCTTTGCAGGCCGACCACGTCCACTCGCCCGCGCAGCCCGAGCTCACCCCCGGCGCAGCGCCCAGCAACGGAAACGGCAACGGCAATCACCTGAACTACGCTGCCGTCTCGAACGCCGCTCTCCATGAGCCCGAGCACGTCCACACGCGCGACAACCCGTTTCTCGCGCCCCTGGTCGAACGCCGCCCGCTCACGGCCAACATCTCCTCGAAGCTGACGATGCACCTCAGCCTCGGCCTCGAGGACTCGGCGCTTCACTATCAGGCCGGCGACGCGTGCGGCGTACTCGCCCAGAACGACCCCAGCCTCGTCGACGAAATCGTCGCTCACCTGCCGTTCGACGGCGGCGCGATCATGAGCCTCCCCAAGCTCGGCGCCACCACCGTCCGCGAGGCTCTGCTGCATCATCTGCAGCCCACCCGCCTCACCCGCAAGATCGTGCAGCACTTCGCCCAAAAGAGCGGCAGCAAGACCCTGAACGCGCTTCTTCCACCCGAGCAGGCCACGCACCTCGAAACCTACATGTACGACCGCGGCCTCGTCGATCTGCTCACCGAATTTCCCGACACCCTGGCCGACCCCGCCGACCTCGCCGCCATCTTGCCGCGCCTGGCGCCGCGCCTCTACTCGATCAGCTCCAGTCCGGCAGCACACGGCCGCGAGGTCCACTGCACGGTTGCCGTGGTGCGCTATCGCTCGCACAACCGCGAGCGCGGCGGCATCGCCTCGACCATGCTGGCCGACCGCGTCGACGTGGGGGAGCGCCTGCCCATCTACATCCAACCCAACAAGAAGTTTCGCCTGCCGAAAGACCCGTCCACGCCGATGATCATGATCGGCCCCGGTACCGGCATCGCCCCCTTTCGCGCCTTTCTTCACGAGCGGCGGACCCTCGGCCAGCCCGGCAAAAACTGGCTCTTCTTCGGCGAAAGGAGCTCGCAAACCGACTTCCTCTACTGCCAGGAGCTGAAGGGGATGCGCGACTCCGGCCACCTCACGCGACTGGACACGGCGTTCTCTCGCGACCAGGCGCACAAAATTTACGTGCAGGACCGCATGATCGAACACGGCGACGACCTCTTCCGATGGCTGCAGGACGGCGCCCAGATCTTCGTCTGCGGCGACGCCAGCCGCATGGCCAAGGACGTCGACGCCGCCCTGCACACCGTCCTCGAGAAGCACGGCAACCTCGACCCCGAAGCCGCCAAAGACTACGTCTCCGACATGCACGACAACGGACGCTACCACCGTGACGTGTACTAGAGCCCACCTGACGCAACCGGACGACCTGGAGATGTACTTATGGCACTTCCGCTTCACGAAATCGCGATGGAGACCGGCAGCGAAGAGCTTGTGCGCATGACGCTGCTTGAAGGCGGCGTCGCTCCCGCGCTCGTGCAAGCCCTGATTCCGAATCGCCCGCTCGAAGCCGGTGAGCAGTATCGCTTTCACTTTGACATGACGAAGTGCATCGGCTGCCGCTCCTGCGAGGTAGCCTGCAACGAGCAGAACGGAAATCCGGCGGACATCAAGTGGCGCCGCGTGGGCGAGCTCGAAGGCGGCACCTGGCCCGACACGCAACGCACCTACCTCTCGATGGGATGTAACCACTGCATTTCGGCCGACTGCCTCAAAGGCTGTCCGGTAGACGCCTACACCAAGGACCCGCTCACCGGCATCGTTCTGCACTCGGCCGACGCCTGCATCGGCTGCCAGTACTGCGTCTGGAACTGCCCGTACTCCGTCCCGCAGTTCAACCCGGAGCGCGGCGTCGTCGGCAAGTGCGACATGTGCCGCGGCCGCCTGCTCGAAGGTCTCGAGCCCGCGTGCGTGAACGCCTGCCCGGAAAACGCGATCCAGATCGAGATCGTCAACAAGATCGAATGGCGTGAAAACTTCGCCGGCGCCGACTCGCCCGGCCTCCCGCCCGCGGGCCAGACCATCTCGACCACACGCCTCACGCTTCCGGAGCGTTCCTCCGCCTGGCTCGAGCGTGTCGACACGGGCGACATCCCGCTCGAGCACGCGCATCCCTCGCTGGTGCTGATGACCACGGCCATGCAGGCCACCTTCGGCACACTCACAGCGCTTGCCCTGGGACGTGCGCTCGATACCGTCAGCATCACGCTGCTGGCCGTCCTCACCGCGTGCGCCCTGAACATCTCGGTCTTTCATCTTGGCCGCCCTGCCTACGCGTGGCGCGCGCTCAAGATGTGGCGACGCTCCTGGCTCAGCCGCGAGGTCCTCTGTTTCACGCTCTTCTTTGCCGCCATCGGCGTCTGTTGCGTCGCTACCTGGGCTGGCGCCCTCACGACCTTGAACACATCGGGCGCCGGAGGTCTCGCCTTGGAGCACAGGCTCAACCACCTCCTGGGCGCCGCCTTCTTCGCACAGCTTCACGATGCAGAACGCGCCATCGGCGCCCTTACCCACCCCTCTGCCTATGCCGCCATCTTCTTCGGCCTTTGCGGCACCTTTGCCAGCGCCTACATCTACCTCGTTCGCGCGCGCCCCGCGTGGAACATGCTCCACACCCCCATCGACTTCCTGCTCTCCGCCGGCCTGCTCGGGACAGCAATGGCGTCTGCGATGCAGCAGCCCGCCACCGCTCTGGTTGAGTTCGCCTCCAGGTTCGGTCTGCACCTGCAACACATGCCGTTGCTCGCCGACGCCCGACCCTCTGCCGTCATCGCCTTTCTTTGGATAGCCAACCAGGCCACACGTCTGTTCCGGCTTCGCGCCTCGGACAACTTCGAAACGCGCGCCTCGTATAACCACCTCCGTGGCGAAGCCCTGTGGTGGATCGTTGCGCTCTCCTGGATCGCCGCTCTGGCGACGCCGCTGTTTCTCTATGCTCCGCTGCCGCCCCTCGCGCTCGCGACCTCCCTTACCGCCGTGATGCTCGGACGATATCTTTTCTTTGTCTCGGTCGTTCCGCTCAGCATGGGACTCACGTTTCTCAAGCATCGTCCAGCTCACGGAGCGCACGCATGAGGCGCTTCTTCCGTGCCTCCACCGTCGACAGCACCCCCGGCCCTGGGGTCGAAGACACTCCCTCGCCCACCGAGGCGCCGCCTTCGCTTCTCGACCGCCTGAAGCGTCTTGCCGGCATCGACACCAACCAGCGCAAGTACGCCTACGCGATCGATCCGCGCTTCGGCTACATCTCCGAGTCGCGCATCGCCGACACGTGGACCAAGACCACCTGCGGCTACTGCTCGGTCGGCTGCGGCATGCTGATCGGCACACGGGACGGCAAGCCCGTCGCGGCGCGCGGCAACCCCGATCATCCCGTCAATCGCGGCAAGCTCTGCCCCAAGGGCCTCTCCGAACACCACGTCCTGAACGCCCCAGGCCGCGCCACCACACCGCTGCTCCGTGTCGGCGGCCGCGGCACACCCCTCGTCCCCGTCAGCTGGGAGACCGCGCTGGACGTCATGGTGGAAAAGATCACCACGCTGCAAGGCCAGCACGGACGGGAGACCCTCGGCGTCATCGGCACAGGCCAGCTGCTGACAGAGGAGTTCTACACCCTCGGCAAACTCGTGCAGATCGGATTTCGCTCCACCAACTACGACGGCAACACCACCCTCTGCATGGCGTCCGCCGTCTCCGGCTATAAGCTCAGCTTCGGCTCCGACGGACCTCCGGGTTCCTACGCCGACATGGAGTCGGCCGATGTGCTTCTGCTGGTCGGCTCCAACATCGCCGACAACCACCCGATCCTGTGCAACCGCGTGCACAAGAAGCCCGGCCAGGTGCTCATCGTTGCCGACCCACGGGTCACCAAGACGGCGATGATGGCCGACATCCACCTGCCGGTCAAGCCGCGCTCGGACATCGCCCTGCTCAACGGCATCGCCCACATCCTGCTCCGCGACGGCCTCTTCGACCGCGCGTACGTGGACGCGCACACCGAAGCCTTCGACGACTTCGTCAGCTTTGTCGCCGACTACACACCCGAGCGCGTCGCCGAAACCACCGGCCTCGCCCCCGCCCTGATCGAGCGCGTCGCCCGCCTCTACGGCCAGGCCAAGGCCGGCTTTATCGGATGGACCATGGGTGTGAATCACTCGACGCAAGGCGCGGTGACCGTCGCCGCCATCAACAACCTCGCCATGCTCACCGGCAACATCGGCCGCCCCGGCGCGTCCCCCTTCTCCATCACCGGCCAGTGCAACGCCATGGGCACCCGCGAAAGCGGCTTCACGTCGTCCATGCCGGGATACCGCAAGTTCGAGGATCCCGTCGCGCGCCAGGAGCTCGCCAACCTGTGGGGCCTCAGCCCCGACCGTCTGCCCACCGAGCGCGGTCTCGCCTACCCTGACATCATCGAAGCCGCCGTCGCCGGCCGCGTCAAAGCGCTCTGGTTCGTCGCCACCAACCCCGTCGTCAGCTTTCCCAACTACGACCTGCTCACACAAGCGCTCCGCACCGCGGAGTTCGTCGTCGTGCAGGACGGCTTTCACCCTACGCCCACCGCCGACTTTGCCGACCTCGTCCTCCCCGCCGCCATCTGGGGCGAAAAGGAAGGGACCTACACCAACTCCGAGCGTCGCATCAGCAAGGTCAACGCCTTCACCACGCCGCCCGGCGAAGCACGCTCCGACTTCGACATCTTCCTCGCCATCGCCGACCGCCTCGGCGTGGGCGCGAGCGGTGAAAGCATCAAGGACGAGATCTTTCCGGGCTGGACCAGCACGCACGACGCCTGGATCGAGTGGCAGCGCGTCTCCGCCGGCCGCCTCTGCGACTACTCGACTTTTACCTGGGGGCAGATCGAAGACGAGGGTGGCGTCCAGTGGGGCGGCGATCGTCTCTACGCCGACGGCGTCTTCCCACGGGCGAACGGTCGCGCCCTGTTCTATTGCGTTCCCTGCCTGCCGTTTACCGAACAGCCGGACGGGGAGTACGACATGATTCTCAACACCGGCCGCACCGTCGAGCACTGGCACACCCGCACCAAAACCGGCGGCATCCCCATGCTGCACGGCATGGTGCCCAACGCCTGGCTGGAGATGAACCCGGCAGACGCCGATCGTCTTGCCCTGCGGCCGCATGACCGCGTCACGGTCGTCTCGCGCCGCAACTCCGTTCCGGATCTCGAGCTGCGCGTCACCAACATCATCGCTCCCGGGCAGGTCTTTATGCCCTTCCACTTCGCGGAGCACAACTCCAATCTCGTAACGCTGGGGGCCTTTGATCCCATCAGCCGCGAGCCCAACTTCAAGCAGTGTGCCGTCCGCGTCGAGCGCAGCGGCCACGCCTGATCCCGCAACACGCTGCGCCCACGTCCGCCGCAGCCCGTACCACCTGAGCGCACCCTGACGTTCGCTCGCCAGCGCAGCACACCCTAGGCTCTGTTTCGGCTACACACACGCCCCAAGACTTCTTCCAGGAGTGTTCTTCCCATGGCGAATGCCAAGATGTTCCTCAAGTCGGGTCACCCCGCGACTTTGCTTGCCTCCTTCCTCTACTTCGACTTCAGCTTCGCCATCTGGGTGCTCAACGGCGTGATGGCTCCCTTTATCACCGAGCAATATCACCTTTCCCCCGCACAGATCGGCCTGATGGTCTCCGTGCCCACGCTTGCCGGCGCCCTTATGCGATTTCCGCTCGGCGTGCTCAGCCAGTACATCGGCCGCAAAAACGCCGCCATCGTCGAAATGACCGCCATCTGCATCGCGCTCATGTACGGCTTCCTCTTTGTTCACAGCTTCTCGGACGTGCTCGCCATGGGTGTTCTGCTCGGCATCGCCGGGGCCAGCTTCGGCGTCGCGCTTTCGCTGGGTGCGGGATGGTTCCCCAAGGAGTACAAGGGGCTCGCCATGGGCATCGCCGGCGCCGGCAACAGCGGAACCGCCATCGCCGCCTTCTTTGCCCCGCGTCTCGCCCGCGCGTACGGCTGGCACACGGTCTACGGCATCGCTGCCGTTTGCATGCTGCTGCCGCTGTTTGTCATGATCTTCTTCGCCAAGGAGCCGCCGGATCACGAGCGCCAGACCCTGCGTCAACATTTGGCTCCGCTCGCTGAAAAAGACGGTTGGTCGTTCAACCTCGTCTATGTCATCACCTTTGGCGGCTTTATCGGTCTGGCCACCTTCCTGCCCACGCTCTTTGTCAGCCAGTTCCACATCACCAAGACGGAGGCCGGCACCTACACCATGATGGCGACGCTGCTTGGCAGTCTCACCCGCATCGCCGGCGGCTGGATCTCTGATCGCATCGGCGGTATTACAACGCTTTCGGTCGTGCTCCTTGTCGCCGTCGCCGGCCTCTTCGGTCTCACCCGGAACCCTTCGCTGGCCTTTACGGTCTCCATGTTCATGGTCTGCTTCGCCGCATTCGGCGCAGGCAACGGCGCCTTGTTTCAACTGGTGCCGCTGCGTTGGCCGCTGACTACCGCCGTCGCGGGCAGCATGATCGGCGAGATCGGCGCCTTGGGCGGCTTTATCCTGCCAAACGTCCTCGGTCAGAGTAAACAGCGCACGGGCAACTTCGCTGCCGGGTTCCTGGCGTACGCTCTATTCGCCATCGCTATCCTGATCATGCTGCGCGTTGTCAGCAGAGTCTGGACGAGACGTTGGGTCGGTCCTGGAGGACGCGCACTTGCTTCCAAGACCCCGGCCACCGCATTGAACAGGCCGATCGTCCCGGATGAAAGCCTGGCTACCTCCTGATCTCAGACGGAACTGAGGTCACACGGCGTCGTTGACGAGTCACGGAAAGTCATGGGCGGTGGTTACAGGTGCATCGAGCGGTTTAGGCGTCGAGATCGCGAAACAGCGTACTCCCGCATACGGATTTCACGCAGGAGCTGACAGAAACGCTGGGTGAATAACTCCCACACCCGGAGGCTCGGAAGTTCTAAGAAGGTCAGCGTATCCCTGTTGTCGATTGCACGCACTGCAAAAGACGATTGCCGCCGACGCACCCCGCGGTGCGCCGGCGGCTTCCCGTTTGATCCAGACCGGCGGCTTCTTTCGGTGCTTCGCACAGGCTTGGCGCAAACGTTCTCTAGGCGCTCCTCCATCGACGAAAGAGGGTCGCGCCGATGCCGATGGCGGCAAAGGCCCCGAGTGCAAACCACTGTCGATTCAGGGATAGATAGACTTCGGCGCTTGATCTCTTGGACCGGTCTGCAAACTTCCCTCGGGCACTGTGAGCGCCGGGAACGAAGCTGTACAGATTGTTCGGTACCTCTGGATCGCGCGGTTCGCTGGCGATCTGCTGGGACTTGTACCCCGTCTTGCCGAGATACCGATCCAACAGTCCGGGAATGAACTTCTGCCCAATAATGGCCTCCAACGTCGGGGTCCCGACCCAATACTCCCGCCGTGGGCGTTTCGCAAATCCGGCGGCGACGACCACCTCGGCGGCGATATCGGGTTCGAAGATGGGAGGCACGGGTTGGGTGTTGTTCGGCATGCGATTCTTTACCCAGTTGAACTGCGTAGTGTTCATCGCCGGCATCTCGACGACGGTGATCTTGACGTTGCTTTTATCGTGGATGAGTTCGCAGCGCAGGGAATCCGTGAAGCCGATGATGGCATGTTTGCAGGCACAGTAGGCCGACTGCAGAGGGATCGAACGGTACGCGAGAGCTGACCCTATCTGGATGATGGTTCCGCGATCTCGCGGCAGCATACGGCGCAATGCCGAAAGCGTACCGTGCACGAACCCAAGGTAGAGCACATCGGTGACGCGCTTGTAATCCGACGGCTCCATCTCCTTTACGGGCGAGAACACGCTGACCATGGCGTCATTGATCCAGATGTCGATGGGTCCAAGTTCCTCTTCCACCTGACTTGCCGCGCGGTCCACGGCGTCCGCATCGGAGACGTCGGTTGGAATAAAGATCGCTTGACCGCCGAGATCTTCACACTCGCGCTTTGCCGCGGCTAGAGCCTCGGGGTTGCGAGCCAGAAGGCCGAGTTTGGCGCCTCGTTTTGCGTAGGCATGGGCAATGGCGCGACCGAGACCTGCGGAAGCACCTGTGATGACGACGACCGGTGATGATTTCAATGCTTGTCTCCCTGTGTGTGGCGGATGTTTGAAGTTCAGGTTTCGCTAAAACTCCTCTGCCGCTATTGAGCGGTAACAAGGTAGTCCTTGCCTTCCCATCGATTCTCGTTCTTCCAGAAGAAGGTAAAGCGGACTTCGGTCCCCTTGGGTGTGGCGAGGCCGTCAAGATCGACATAACTGATGTTCAAGGAGTTCTGCGTAGACTCGGTATCGTGCACGGTTTTCCAGCCATCGATCGACCAGTGCAGAAGGAACGGGGCATGGCCGTGAATGCGTAGGGTCTCGGTCGCTTTCATAAAGCGCACGTGTCGGTTCGGCTTCCACACTTCCAGCTGCTTTCGCTTCTGTTTCTTCCCCAGGTAGCGTTTCGCGACCTCTGGAAGAAAGTCGTACACTTGGCCATCCTGAGTGGAACGAAGCAGTTTGATGTATTCGGCGTGGGCCCACATCAGCGGCATGGCCGAGCCTGTGGGACGGCCGCAAAACATGTAGACCTCCGGCTGATCGGGTTGATCCCAGGACTGTTCCGGAAGCAGGCCCGTCTTCGAGGCAAGGTCCTCCATGGTGCGAAGGCACACTTCGGTGCTGTGACCGGCAGCCAGTTCGTAGTGCCCGCGTTCTCCGGTAAGCAGAGGCCAGACGCGACCGATGCCGAAACTTGTGAACGGGACGCCATCCTTGCCCTGACCATAACCGTCGTGGTTGTAGCGGTGCCATGTGGGACCGGACGGCGTATCCACTTTCAAGACCTGGTCGATGACCTTGATAGTCGACAGGATGAGAGGATCGTTGGGGGAGCGGATTCCGTAGCGGACAAGCTCGAGAAATCCTCCGTCGACGATGTTTCTAGCCGGGAAGTCGCTTTGCTCGTCGGGCGAGTGATTGGCGATATGCAGAACACGTTCTTCCTTGTCCTCCGCGGGGTGTTCCTGACCGACTTTTTCGGGCAAGATGCGCATGTAATACTTCGAGATTCCGTCGGCAAGCGAGCCGGTCGTCGTCATCGTCCACGCTTCAAGGTGTGCTTCAATGTAATCCGCATACGATTCCATGAACGTCGCCGCTGCAGTATCACCTTCATCACGGAGCAGGTGCGACGCACAGATCAGAGCGGCGATGGTGCAGGCGAGAGTGGATGGGGAATAGCCGGAAGCTTCTTCCCAACGCTCCTCCTGGGTTACAGGACCGTTGCGAATGAGGTAGGCCGCGGCTTCGCGCACCATGGGACGCGGATCGAAGTCGGCCAAAGCGCCCTCTCGATGAAGATGCCAGGCCAGAAGGATGGGGAAGGCCACTTCATCCAATTGAATGCCGCTCCAGTAAGTTTCTCCGTTCACCCAGAAGTTCTGCGCGAAGCCGCCATCCGCATGTTGCGCGACGGCAAGGTAGATCAGCGCGCGGAGGGGCGTCGATCTGTCCCCGGCCGCCAGCAGAGCCGTCGCACTCATGACCATGTCGCGAGTCCATACAAGATGGTATCCACCCGCGTCTTTGTCCCCTTTCGCCTCTCCCCACGGGATAGCAAGTGAGGCGACCAACGCACCGGGAAAGGACTTGTCCTCATGAGCAAGCAACAAGTCGTAGCTGCTTTGATAGAGCTTGCCCCGATCAAAGGCGACCTTTTGCAAAGGACTGCGGCCAGATTTGCCCTCAACCCACTCATCCGTGAATTTAGCGAGACATACATCAAAGGGTGTCCCAAGGGATTGAAGCAGATTCGCTATGGCCCGGTGCTCGCTGTTGCCGAAGGCAAGTCCAAGCGTGAACTCGCGTGTTTTGGATAGGTCCAACTCCCCGGTCAACGCGATGTTGCCGTCGGAAGCAGAGGGAAACTCCCAATCCATCTTGAAGTCCTCGTGCAGGTCGGTCCAGCCGTCGCTCACGCCAACGAAGCCGCAGGAGAGATGGGAGAAGGGAACCGTTGCACCCAGCGCCATCCAAGTGTCCCCCTTGTGCGCCATCAGAATGCGTTGCCCATTGGCGGCCACGATATAGCCATTGTTTCCGGCTCCACCGACCTCCAGGTGCGGCGCACAGAGAGCGTACAGCTTTAGGCCGGCAAGAAAGCTCTCGTCCTCACCGGTAAGTTTGGTGCGAATCAGAAGGCACGAGAGACGAGGATCACAGATCACCTCCTTGGTGATGGTGTAGCGGCCTTGCGGGTCCGCGTTCTTACAGCGAAAGCCAAGTGCATCGGGAGAAATGCGCTCCAGGGTAGCGTCCAGGTCCCGTTTTTCTTCCTGGAAAAAGGTCCGGCCATCGGTGATCAGAAACTGGAGATCCCGTAGCTGGGGCCGATCGGCCGTGGGATAGTACACCTCAGTGACGATACCTTGCCAGAGAGTGAACCAAAGTCGGCTCGACGGAGCGAATGCCGTGCCAAGGCCAGACTTGTTACTGTGGGTCCAACGCGGCGCTATGCCAGGTCTTCCGAAAGCTTCACCGCCAGCGACTGTTTGCATGAAATACCCCATTTCAGCTTGAGATCAGGAACTCATGGGAGAGTTTGCAATCTCTCGACCTGCAAAGCTGTGCAGTTTTGCTCAGTGGGCGACATCTTTGCTAAAAGCAGAGCGACTGAGTGCGGGGAGCCGGCAAGACATCGGGAAGCTGCATCAGATGCGGCAGCTAAAACGAGGCCGCAGACACCTTCTTGCCCGCAATGCAAACTCATCTAGCTTTCGCTGCGCTTTTCTTTCACACGGGTTCCAGTGCATGCTGGATTAAACACGAGGAGGAAGTTGTGTGGAGTTTGAACACGGCCGAAAGCTCGACAAGATTCAACCCCTGGATTTGCGGGAGACCGAATGATCAGCCCATCCGTAGGTCAGTACGTTGGGAGCCAGCTGCGGGAACTTGCTTCCTGTCTTGGTTGGTTTGTGTTTCCCACGAACATCTTTTCCGTTGCCGCCACGCCGGCCCACTCGATACGCCAGCTGTCGATTCTTGCGCTGTCCGTTACCGGATCGATCTTTGTTGTGGTGGCCACACTTTTCACAGTGGCGATCGTTCGATTTCGCGCACGTCCCGGACAGGATAAGCGTGAGCCGATCCAGCTGTACGGCTCCAATCAGATTGAGCTGTCATGGACGGTGATTCCGATTGTGATTGTGCTGGTGCTGTTTTTGGCGACCGCACGTGTGATCCTCGCGACAGAAAAGGCGCACGCACCCAAAGATGCACTGCAGGTGCAGGTGATCGGTCACCAGTTCTGGTGGGAGTACCGCTACACCGGCACCGAGGTCGTGACCGCGAATGAGTTGCACATCCCCGTGGTGAGCGCGGGGAACACAGGCCCGACGTATCTGAGCATGATCTCCGCGGATACGGACCACAGCTTCTGGGTGCCCCGGCTTGCAGGCAAGCTGGATGTGATTCCGAACAAGATCAATGTGATGTGGTTTGATCCGCACACGCCCGATCTTTACGTGGGCCAGTGCGCCCAGTTCTGCGGCACACAGCACGCCAAGATGCTGATTCGTGTGTACGCCCAGACGCCGGAGGATTACCGGCGCTGGTTAGCGAATCAAGCCCTGCCTGCGCCGCAGGTGGCGGATGTGCAGGATGGTCGCGCCGTCTTTGAGCAGAACGCCTGTATGAACTGCCATCGCATCCGCGGCACGGTGGCCGACGGGCGCTTTGGCCCGGACCTGACGCACTTTGCCAGCCGCGACACGCTGGCCGCGGGCACGGTGCCGAACACCCCGCCCAACGTGGCGCAGTGGATTAAGAATCCCGCGCATTACAAAGACGGCGCGCTGATGCCGGCCATGCACCTGGATGACGGCCAGATCGCCCGCGCTACCGCATATCTGGAAACGTTGCACTAGACCTGAACGCAGCCCCAAAAAAAGGACAAAGCATGGCAACTGCGGCTCCACATTCCGAGATCGAGGTCGCCCGAGGGCAGGCCCCGCACAGGCATCGGGGATCCATTCTCGTCGAATACCTGCATGGCTGGATGACCACCACGGATCACAAGCGCCTCGGCATTTTGTACATACTGTCCGCGCTGTTGTTTATGGTTATCGGCGGGCTGGAAGCGACGGTGATGCGCCTGCAGCTGGCGTGGCCCGGCCTCCACGTGGTTGGACCCCAGACCTTCAATGCCCTGTTCACGATGCATGGCACCACCATGGTGTTTTTCATGGGCATGCCGGTGCTGTTCGGCTTTGGCAATTACCTGATCCCGCTGATGCTGGGCGCCCGCGACATGGCGTTTCCGCGATTGAATGCGTTTAGCTTCTGGGTGAGCTTTTTTGGCGGACTTCTGTTGTACTACAGCGTTCTAGGCGGCGATGGTCTATACGGCATGGGCACGGCGCCGAATGTCGGTTGGTTCGCGTATGCACCTCTCACCAGCAAGGTTTTTTCGCCCGGCCACTCGACCGACTACTGGACCCTGGGCGTGATGCTGAGCGGCATCGGTTCGATCGGTGTCGCGCTCAACCTGCTTACCACAATGGTTAGCCTTCGATGCCGCGGTATGAGAGCGATGCGCATGCCGCTGCTGGTGTGGTTGTATGCCTTCACGTGCTTGCTTGTGCTTGTAGCGGTGAGCCCGCTGACCGCGGCACAGATCATGTTGTGCCTCGATCGCTACCTTGGAGCTCACTTTTTCGATACGCAGGCGGGCGGCTCCGCGGTGATGTGGATCCACTTCTTCTGGATCTTCGGGCACCCCGAGGTCTACATCCTTGTCTTGCCCGCGTTTGGCTTTGCCAACGAGATCATTCCGGTCTTCTCGCGCAAGGTCATCTTTGGCTATCCGGCAATGGTGCTCGCGACCATCGCCATCGGATTTATCAGCTTGAGCGTCTGGTCGCACCACATGTTTACCGTGGGTTTGGGGCCCGGGCCGAACGCTTTCTTTACGCTGTCCACGATGATCATCGCCATCCCCACCGGCATCAAGCTTTTCAACTGGCTTGCGACCATGTGGAAAGGCCAGATCCGCTTTGCCACGCCGATGCTGTTTTCGGTCGGATTTCTCTTCAACTTCCTCCTCGCCGGCTTGACGGGCATAATTTTGTCGGTCTCTCCCTTTGATTGGCAGCTGGGCAACAGCTACTTCGTTGTGGGGCATTTTCACTTTGTGCTTGTCGGGGCCATCTTGATGATGATCTTCGCCGCGGCCTATTACTGGTTCCCCAAGATGAGCGGCCGGATGCTGAACGAGCGGCTTGGACGATGGCACTTTTGGCTGTTTTTGTTTGGCTTTCACCTTACGTTCGAACTCATGCATTTCACCGGCGTGATGGGCATGCCACGGCGCGTGTTCACCTACGAGTCTGACCGTCACTGGGCGTTCTTGAACCTGTTTACGTCCATCGGTGTGATCTTCCAGCTCGCTGGGGTATCGATCTTTCTCTGGAACGTGCTGACCAGTCTGCGCAATGGCCCCAAAGCCGGTCCGGACCCATGGGACGCTTGGACGCTGGAGTGGTCCACCACCTCGCCACCGCCGGTCTACAACTTCGCCGAAGAGCCCGTTGTGCATAGCCGGCGGCCCCTGTGGGATCTGAAGCACCCAGACGATCCGGATACCGATTATGAGCTGTAACGTAAGCCGCCCCCAGGAGACAAGTCTATGAGTTCGGCACTGACCACTGGCTCCATCAGCTACGCCCAGACCTACAGCCAACGGCCTGACCGCGGCAAGATTGGGATGGCCTGTCTCATCCTGGCCGAAAGCGCGCTCTTCATCATCTTTGTGGTGGCCTATATCTACTACATCGGCCGGAGCTTGAGCGGACCGACACCGCAGGAGGTGCTGACGCTGCCCATTCCCGCAACGATCTGCCTGCTTTCGAGCAGCTGGACCGTGCACCGCGCGACTTCGGCGCTGCGCCGGGGATTGAGCATCGACGCGGGCTTCTGGCTCATGGCGACCATGCTTCTGGGTGTCATCTTCCTCGGCTTTACCGCCTGGGAGTGGTTTGGCCTGATTGCGCACAAGCACTTCACGATCAAGACCAGTCTTTTCGGGACGACGTTCTATTCCCTTGTGGGTTTGCACGCCACGCACGTGACCGTGGGCCTGCTTTTGCTTTCGGTGGCGACCTTCTTGTGTCTCTTCACAGACCTGAAAGCCAAGGACGCTACCCGGCTTGAGGTTCTCTCGTACTACTGGCACTTCGTCGACGCCGTCTGGGTTGTGGTGTTCAGCGTGGTGTATGTATTTGGCCGCTAAAGGAGGTTCTTCCCATGCCTGAAAACGTTGAAACGCGGCGGTCCTTGAACCCTGGCGCACGCATTCAAATGCCCGCCCCTACAGCCTGGCCCATGGTGCTGGCCCTGGGTGTCGCCCTAAGCCTTATGGGCATGGTGACGTACGGCTACGTCACCGCCCTAGGCGTCCTGATCGCGCTGTTTGCGGCTCACGGGTGGTTCCATCAAGTGATACCGGATGAAGAGCATGAGCTGATGCCCATTTCGCCCGAACAGGTCGTGATTACGCGGTCCACAGAGGGTGTGGCGCGGGTCGCGGAGTCCGGGCACCAGCAGGTACAGTCGCTCGAGAGCTTCAGCTTCTTGCCGGGTCTGTACGGTGGCATTGCGGGTGGGATCGCGATGATTGTGCCCGCCGCTCTGTACGGTCTGGTCAAGTACGGCAGCATCTGGTATGCGGTCAACCTTCTCGCGGCAGGTGGTTTCCCGTCCTGGGCCGGGAAGCCCAACAGCTTCTTTGCCGAGTTTCATCTCAAAGGGCTCATTGCCGCCTCGATCATTCACACCGTCACCTGCCTTCTGGTGGGCGTTCTGTATGCCGCTCTTCTGCCGATCTTTCCCAAACGTCCCATCCTTACCGCCGGCATCGTCGTTCCGCTGTTCTGGACGGCGCTGCTGTGGGGTGTGCTCGGTCTGGTCAGCCCCATCCTGAATCAGCGCATCGACTGGTGGTGGTTTATTCCATCGCAGCTCGCCTTTGGCCTGGTCACGGGGTATGTGGTCAATCGCTTCCTCCATGTGCGCTCGCCGGAGTTTCAGAAGTTGTCCCTGGCCCAACGCGCCGGTGTGCACAGCGACGTGAGCCATCGTGAAAAGGAGGACGGCAAGTGAGGCGCTCAGCAAACATAGGGCAGGCGCTCGCACTGGCTTTGGTGACCCTGGCGAGCGCGGGTTGCCGCTTTCCAGGCAAGCCCGGGCCGGATCACGTCCCGACACGCCCGGATGAGGTCACCAAGTTCGAGGCGCTCTACCAGCGGAACTGCCAGGCGTGCCATGGCAAGGACGGTCGCAACGGCATGGCTGTCTCCCTGGGCAACCCGGCCTACATCGCCTACGCCGGACCACGGCACATCGCCGAGATTACCGCCAACGGCATCGGCGGATCGCTGATGCCGGCCTTTGCCACCAACACAGGCGGATCTCTGACGGATCAGCAGATCCAGATCCTGGCCGACGTCATCGTCTCAGGCTGGGGCAATCCCGGTGCACTGCAGGGAGCCGCTCCACCTCCCTATGAAAGCCATGCAACCGGAGATGCCGCCGCGGGTCAGGCCCTGTACCGTTCCGATTGCCTTCGCTGCCACGCTGCGGGAGCGAAGTCCATTCTCGATTCCAACTACGTGGCGCTGGTCAGCAACGGCGGCCTCCGCACCCTGATCGTGGCGGGAAAGCCCGCGGAAGGTATGCCGGACTGGCGTGGTTACCCTGGCGGACCGCTTCAAGATCAACAGATCGCCGACCTGGTGGCATTTATGGTGAGCTATCGCACGCCCGCGCCCGGACAGCCGTTTCCGAACGCCCAAGGCGCTTCTCAGCCCGGTAACGCCGCAGCCATGGCAGCGGCGGCAAAGGCGCAAAGCCAGACCGCAACGCAGGCTGGCCCCGCCACCGGCGGCCCAAAGGTCAGCCACTCCCCCCTACCCACAAACAAACCCAAGCACCCCACGAGCCTTGAGCCATGAATGATTTTTGCGAACTTCCCCCAGCACCGAAAAAGCCACACGCCGATGAGCCCCTGCCGACGGCGTCCGCCCCTCTGCCGTCGGCGGCGGAACACAGCTTCAAGCACTCCCGCCGAACCTTTCTGTTTCAGCTCGCGGTCGGCATGAACGCGGCGGTCGCGGCCGTTCTGGCAGTGCCTCTGCTGGGCTACATTATCTCTCCGGGCTTTCGCAAAAACGGCTCCTACAACGCGTGGGTTCCGCTTGCCAAACTGGACGCCATGCCGGTGGGTGCAACGCGCCTTCTGCAGTTCCTGAATCCGGTACGCACCCCCACAGATGGGGAAACGGCCAAGATCCCTGTGTGGGCGCGGCGTACCACACCCACGGAGTACGTGGTCTTTGCGATCAACTGCGCTCACCTCGGATGTCCCGTGCGCTGGTTTGAGCAATCGCAGCTGTTCTTGTGCCCCTGCCATGGCGGCGCCTACTACTCCACCGGCGACGTGGCTGCAGGCCCGCCGCCGCGCGGCATGTACAAATACGCCGTGCGATTGGACGGCGATACGGTCATGATCCACGCCGGCGAACTGCCCACCTTGCGCGATGTGGCTTGTTCGGGAGCGAAGGACCGCGATCTCATCCAGATCGATCCGGCAGAGCGCTCGGGAGATGGTGTGACCGGCTATAACTTGTTGCCCACGCGCAAGGATGGAAAGGACTCGTAATGGAACCGAAGCCCGAACAAAAGCTGGAGGTCCTGGAGCACGAGGTCGTCGATCTCGATCAGAAGGTCACAAAAGAGACCACTCTCGTGGGCGAACGCGTGGGATGGCGTCTTTACGGCTGGCTTGAAGCCCGCACCGGCCTGATCGGACCTACCCTAAAGTTGTCCGAGCATGCGGTGCCGGAGAATACCTCCAGCTGGTGGTATGTCTTCGGGTCCGCGGCTCTGGTGCTGCTGATTCTGCAGGTCACCACGGGCATCCTGCTCGCGCTCATCTATGCGCCTTCCGCGGCGGACGCCTGGAAGAGCCTCAATCTGCTCGACTCGCAGGTGGCGCTCGGTTGGTTGATTCGCGCGATACACGGTTGGGGATCGAACTTTATGATCGCCATCGTGCTCATCCACATGGCGCAGGTGTTCTTGTTTGGAGCCTACAAGTATCCGCGCGAGCTTACGTGGATGGTCGGTGTGCTCTTGCTCTTGCTCACCCTGGGCATGGCGTTTACGGGTGAGGTGATGCGCTTCGACCAGGACGCCTACTGGGGTCTGGGCATTGGCGTGGCCATCGTCGGGCGCATACCTCTGATAGGTGGGCGGCTCGTCCATGTCATGTTGGGCGGACCCATCATAGGCGGCCCCACGTTGACGCGCTTCTTCGCTCTGCATGTGTTTATCCTGCCGGGAACGCTGCTGGCCTTCGTCGGGCTCCATGTCTGGATGGTGTTGAAGCTGGGCATCAACGATTGGCCCATGCCGGGTCGCCTGGTGCGAAAGAGTACGTACGAGCGCCAATATAACCAGTTGGTGCAGCGCACCGGCATCCCCTTTGTGCCCGATGCCGGATGGAAGGACGCCATCTTCGCGGCGGCCATTCTGATCAGCGTGCTCGCCGTGGCGGTCACCTTCGGCCCGTTCGGTCCCAACGGCACACCGGACCCCACCATCGTTCACACCTCGCCCAAGCCCGACTTCGTCTTTCTATGGATATTTTCTCTGCTCGCGTTGATGCCGCCGGCGCTCGAAACACCCCTGATCCTGATTGCGCCGGTGGTGATCATTCTCGGGATGCTCGCGCTTCCGCTGTTTGCCGGTCAAGGTGAGAAGCATTGGTCCCGCCGGCCCGTGGCGGTTCTGATGGTGGCCGTGATCGCGTTGGCCCTTGGCATCTTCAC
Source organism: Acidobacteriaceae bacterium (assembly GCA_965277145.1). Taxonomy (GTDB): domain Bacteria; phylum Acidobacteriota; class Terriglobia; order Terriglobales; family Acidobacteriaceae; genus Edaphobacter. The sequence goes on along the minus strand of OZ255717.1, from coordinate 2,118,118 downwards.
GCGCCTGGGCACGTACACCCCCTGGAGCCCGATCATGGATGCGTGGTCGAGCGACCCGGTGCCTGCCGCCGATCTCGTGCACAAGACAGCGCTCGAGCATCAGGGCGCGCTTGTGTTCCAAAACAAGCAGTGCCGCAACTGTCACCAGATCGGCGGCGTCGGCGGCGAGCGCGGACCTGCGCTGGACCTGATCGCCACGCGCATGAGCGACGACCAACTGATCCGGCAGGTGCTGCAGGGCGGAGGCAACATGCCGGCGTTCGGGAAAGCCCTGACGCCGCCACAGACAACAGCGCTTGTGGCCTTTCTCCGGTCCATGAACGGAAACGGCGACCTGCGCCCAGCCGAGGTTCCCGCCATGCAGCTCGGGCGAGAGGGTAACGATCTGCCGTATAACCATCATGGCGACCCGTCGCTGGACATGCCGAAGACGCCGAAGTATCAGAAGCAATAACCGAGCAGAAGAAGCGCAAGGAGAGATCCCTGGACAGCCTGATCAGCGTTTGGCATCCGCCCCTAACGATTACCCTTGGATGCCTGCTTGCCTTGGTTCTCTATCTGGTCGGGTTGCGGCGCTTGCGGCGCACCCGGCCTGAGTTTCAAAAGTGGCGCGCATGGTCCTTTGCAGGCGGGCTCCTGGTGCTTTGGATCTCGCTGGCATCGCCGCTCGAGGTGCTGGCCGATACGGTTCTGACGGCTCACATGATCGAGCACTTGCTTCTGATGGCCGCCGTTCCGCCGCTTATACTTCTGGGTTGGCCGACCGTTCCGCTCCTGCGCGGTTTGCCGGCGGGGCTGCGTCGATGGACGGTGGCTCCCTTCCTGCGGTCGCAGCTCCTGCGCCGTTTCGAGCACGTCCTGGTCACGCCTGTGTTCGCCTGGCTGGCGATGAACCTGACGTTTCTGCTCTGGCATATTCCTCGGGCGTACGACTATGCCCTTGAGCATGAGGGCGTCCATGAACTGGAGCATCTGTGCTTTCTCGCCAGCTCGCTGCTCTTCTGGTGGGTTCTGCTCCGCCCCTGGCCCTCGCGGGCCAAGCCGCTGGGGTGGTTTGCCCTGCCTTACCTGGTCACCGCGGACTTTGTAAATACCCTCTTGTCCGCCATGCTCGCCTTTGCCGGGCGCCCGGTGTACAGCTTTTATCTCGAGCACGGCAACGCCTTCGGTCTCGACCCGCTCACGGATCAGGCATTGGGCGCATGCATCATGTGGGTGTTCGGTTCGATCGTCTTTTTGCTGCCTGCCCTGGTTCTGCTCGGCCGGCAGCTGCAAGGGCGCGGCGCACCTGCGGTTTCCCATCCTGGCCAGCGCGTCTCAGCGTTGCGTTCATAAGCGAGAGGGCGTCGATCAGGTGTGCTTTCCGAGCGGCGGCGAAGTACCCTCGGCTTTTTAGACTAGCGAGGGTACTTCGCCAACGGGACGGCTGCAAGGGCCTCGGGTACCGCGGTTTCGCAGTCACCGAACCTGGTGTGTTCCGCGATTTGCCAGCTTGCACACGCTTTCCCCTGCTGCCGATCGGGTTCGGGCTGAGCAGACGACAGACTCAGCGTAAGGTGAAACTACTTCAAGCGAGGAACACCTTTGCCCCAGGTCTCTGGAGGCGCTAGCTCGCGGCGGATGGGCGGTGCGGTCATATCGCGTTCGTTGCTGGTGAAGGTGCGATCGCCTTGCGAGATCAGGTAGTCTGCCGTGCGCGCGGCGAGTGCCTGAATGGTGAGTCCGGGATTCGCGGAACCCTGGGTCGGAAAGACACTGCCGTCACAGACGAAGAGATTCGCGATGTCATGGGAACGTCCGAACTTGTCGACCACGGAGGTGCGTGCATCGGCGCCCATGCGGCAGGCTCCGACTAGATGCGCATAGCGCGCTTCCTGCACCACTTCCGTCGCTCCCGCGGCGCGCATGATGTCCATCGTCTTCTGCTTTCCAGCCTTGATCACCTTCTTGTCGTTGTCATGGAGGTTGAAGGTGACGTGTGCCACGGAGAGGCCAAACTTATCTTTGTCCTCCGAGATTGTCACCGTATTGTCGGCCCATGGAAGAATCTCTCCCAACAGACCGAAGCCGGCCCAGTGGTTGTAATCCATCATCTCGCGCCGCAGACCCCAACCCCATGCGTCTTTCGCCACGGTCATCTGCTTGCCGAACGCGACAGGCAGAGGACCAACTGTTTGGATCGCGTAGCCGCGGGCGAAGTCGTTCTTCGGATCTGTCTCGTAGAACTGTTCGGTGAGGGCATGCGCCGGAGGCGCTTTATACATCCGCACGGGCTGGTCGAACCGACCCAGGATGACGTTGCCGGCCTGCGCCATCAGATACTTGCCCACCGTACCACTTGAGTTGGCGAGTCCGTTCTCGTACCCGGGGCACGCGGAGTTCAGCAGCAACCGAGGCGTCTCGATGGCGTAGCCGGCGAGGATGACAGCCTTGGCTCGCTGGAAGTGAGCCTCACCTTGCTGATCGATATAGTGAACGCCCGTGACGCGGCCGTTCTTGCCCAGTTCGACACGCGATACCATCGAGAAGTCGCGTACTTCCGCACCGGTTCGCAGAGCATCGGGAACGTGCGTGATCAACGTGCTGGCCTTCGCGCCTACCTTGCAGCCTTGAATGCAGAAGCCGCGATAGATGCAGTGCGGCCGGTCGCCATGCGATCCCGAAAGGATCGCCACCGGACCACCGATAGAGACGCCGATGTTCAATGCCGTACAGCCTTTGATCAAGGCATCGCCGACGCCACCCATCGGGTGCGGGCCATAAGGATATCCGTGAGGGTGGCCCCACGGATAATAGGCCGGGCCGGCAACGGGCATTTCAAGCTCAAGCTGCTCGTAGTAGGGCAGGATGTCGGCATAGTCGATCGGCCAGTCCACACCCACGCCGTCGCGGGTGTAGATCTCGAAATCCGAGGGATGGAGGCGTGGCGTAAACGAGGCCCAGTGCACGGAACCTCCGCCCACGCCTTTGCCGCAGTTGTTGGCGCCCAGAGCGAGTGGATCCGTTCCACCCGTGACCCGTGGCTCGGTCCAGTAAAGGTTGTGCGAGCCTACCTCGTCACTGACCCAATCGCGTTCCGTGTCCCAGAAGGGACCAGCTTCCAGCCCCACCACGTTGAAGCCGCCGCGTGCGAGCCGCTGCAGCAAGACGCCGCCGGCCGAACCCACGCCGACGACGACGTAGTCAACTTCGTCGGTGTCCTTGAAGCGACGCATCGGGACATGAATGGATTGCAGCGAACCCAGCATGTGCTTGCCGTTTTTTGGGGCCTCGAAGGCTCCGAGAATAGGTGTCTTCAATGTGTGCCTCCACTCCCATGGTGACTCTGGCTATCGGATTCGTCGTCGGATCCATCAACAACGTCGGAAACACTGGCGAGCGGCGCCATCCACTCGTAGCGTTTTTCGTTCACTTCCCACGGCTCCGGCTCGCCTGCCTCTAGACGCGTGTACGCCCTTGGATACGCGGGGCCGCCGAAGCCGATCTCATCCCATGCCCACGGGTGAGCGTAGTAGGCTTCAATGGCGTCGCCCAGGATCAACTCCCAGAAGCGCTGCACCGACATCCGCTTCCAGATCTCTGGCGCGGCTTCGGGCTTGCCGTCGTGGATCGCCTGCAGAACTAGATCTTGCTGCAGGTACGGCAGAACGAGAAACTTGCCCCCGTAACGATGCTCCGCTTCGCCGTCTATGGCCTCAATGCCGATCTCATAAGCGACGCGGTCCTGCGGCATATCTTCGAAGCGATACCCCGCGGTGCGGTTCTTGCTGAGACGGTCGTCCAGGTGCGGGATGAGAGGGACCTGGCGGTCGGAGGTGCGGTCCGTCTGCGGGATCAGATGGTTGAAGACGGCCTGCCAGAAGTTCCATGCATCTTCGGAGAAGAACGTTCGCGAGGGAGGTTCCTTCACACGCTTGTCTACCAGTTCGCGCGTGGCGTCTTCCCAGAAGGCGCTCTGCGAAAGCGTGCTGAAACCAGGGTAGTATCCCGGCTGGCGAGAGGGTGCGAGCGCTTCCCCGGTAGCAGGGTCGCGCGGTCTGAGAGCAGAATCAACGGTCGGATATAGAGATGTCATGCACGCCTCCGGCGAAGCAGGCTGGCCAGCACACCGAGCATTCCAGCCGCACCAAACAGCAGCGGAGCAAAGATCGGCGGACCGTACATTATGTTGTACAAAAGGTACTTGGTGCCCCCAGGTCTGCGAAGCACGCCGCGGCCGTGATAGAAGAAGCCGACGGCGGCATCCACCCCGGCCAGCACCGACACGGCCGGCAGCGCTGTTGTGGCGACGGTGCGGCTCTTCACCGAAGCGAAAGCCGTGCCCGCCAAAACCGGAGCCAGGATCACAGGGGTCCACTGCACCCAATACTTGAAGCCGTTCGCGTAGTGGGAGTAGTACGACTCAAAGCCACTGAGAAGGGCGCTGATCCCCGTTGCGATCGCAACCTGGCGCTGAAATTTCCCTTCGCGAATATCCTGCTCGGCGGAAAGCAACTCGCGACGTTCCTTCAACGGAAGCAGCCGCGCCAGAGCGGACCGCTCCCCTGATTGCGAGGCTCCGTCGGAGCCTTCCTCGCGTTGCAGGAAAGAGGCGATCAGCCCAAGATACGCGGCGGTGCCAAACAGCAGGGGTGCAAAGATCGGCGGTCCCATGATCATGTTGGTCATCGGCAGACGCCATCCGCCCGGCTTGCGCTTGATACCGCGAACGTGGAAGTAAAAGCCGATGATCGCGTCGATCATGGTGACGGCGGACACAACCCGCAGCAAGCCGCGAGCCATCCGTTTGCTGAAGAATCCGGCGATGCCCGCGGCGCCCAGCAAAATGCTGAGGATCACGGGCGTATACATCACCCGGCGGCTGTAGCTGCCGCGATAGTGTTCGTACGCGACCTCCAGACCGCTCACGATGCTGGACACTGCCGTGAGCAGGGAGAGGCTTCTCTGAAAACGCCCCTCCCGCAGGTGATTGTCGATGATCGCCAGATCCTTCTCTACACCGTTAGCGAGGATTGCAGTTTCGTTCGGCATGGTTCTAGATCACCTCCCGCAACTTGTCTACAGCGATCGTCTTGATAATGCCCATCGCGTCTCTCTCGCCGCGAAGTATACCCTTGGCAAACTTGATCGCCTGTTCCGTTGTGATCTGGCCGGGCATCGGCGGCTCGTTCGGATCCACAACGGCCTGAACAAGCGTAGGCCCGCGGTGAGCAAGCGCCTCGCGCAGAACGTGCTCCGCATCCTCCGGTCGCTCGAGGGTGTAGCCCTTCACACCGAAACCGTTTGCGACGGCTGCGAAGTCGATCGGTTCCAGCTGCACGCCGAACTGCGGGTTGCCGTCTTCGATCATCTGTTCCCACTTGATCTGGCCAAGAACGTTGTTCTTGATGACGATGACGCAAACCTGCAGCTTGTACTTCACCAGAGTGGCCAGCTCGCACATCAACATCGTGAGCCCGCCATCGCCCACCACGCAGACCACCTGACGACCTGGATACGCCACCGCCGCGCCCACGCTGTACGGCAGGCCGTTGCCCATCGTCGCAAGCGATCCGGACAGCGAAAACTGCATCGTTCCTCGTATGTCCACATACCGTGCCGTCCATGTCGCGATCGTGCCGCTGTCAGAGGAGACGATGGCATCGTCGTTGAGCAACTTGTTCAAGGTGTGCGTCACCACCTGAGGCTTCATCGGCATGTCCTTACGGGTGCCGCGCTCCTCCATCAACTTGAACCAGTCCTTCATCCGCTCCTGCGACTTCTTCAGGAACTTGTTGTTTTTGCTTTTGATGAGCGGCAGCAAGGCAGTAAGCACAGCCTTTGAATCACCGACCAGCCCAACATCGACCGGATGCCGAAGTCCGACGCGGGTCGGATTGATCTCAATCTGCACGCACTTTGCCTGATCGGGCTTGGGCAGAAACTCCATGTACGGATAACTTGTCCCGATCATGATGATGGTGTCGCACTCGTGCATCGCGTCGAGCGACGGCGCCGTTCCCAGCAAGCCGATTCCGCCCGTGGTATAGGGGCTGCGGTCAGGAAGCACGGCCTTTCCGAGCAGAGCTTTCACAACGGGACCGCCTACCTTATCGGCAAGTTGCGTGACCTCCTCGGCGCAACCCAGGGCGCCGCGACCGACCAGCACAACCACCTTGGACCCGTCATTGATCACGTTGGCCGCTTTCTGGATCAGCGACTGCGCGGGCTTGGCCGTACTTGGAACGCTCCAATCGGCGCTATGGTGCGCCACGTTCGCACTGCTCCGGTGATCGTTCGAAACCTTCCACTCCTGGATGTCCTTGGGGACGCAGATATGCGAGACGCCTTTGCGTCCGTACGCCGAACGTATGGCCATATCGACCACATTGACCGCGTGCGGAGCGCTCATCACACGTTGGTTGAAGACCGAAACATCCATGTACAGCTTGTCGAGATCGACGTCCTGTTGGTAGTCCATGCCGATCAGGTCGCTGAAGGTGTGTCCCGTGATGGCAAGGATCGGTTGCGAATCGCACTTGCCGTCATACAGCCCATTCAAGAGGTGAATGCCACCCGGACCAGAGGTCGCCAGGCAGACGCCGATCCGCCCGGTGTACTTGGCGTAACCGACCGCGGCAAAGGCTGCCGCCTCTTCATGACGGACTTGGATGAACTTCAATTCCTTCTGATGGGTTCGGAGTGATTCAAAGAAACCGTCTACACCGTCACCGGGAAAACCGAAGATGGTGTCCACGCCCCATTCAATTATTCGCTCAATGACCAGATCCGATATCTGCTTCGCCATTACATTTTCTCCCTGGTGCGATTACGCACACTGCTATGGTGGGTTGCTGCCTATGTACGGGCACGGCATTGCTGCCGCGCATGCCAAATCAAACGCGGTACTGCCCTACATCTTTCTCCTTCAACGTGAGTCCCATGCCGGGACTGCTTCGGTCGGGTGACATAATTCCGTTGCGGGGTTCGCAAAATCCGTCAAAGAACATGCGCTCGATGCGAGCGTGATCGTGGAAAAACTCCATGTGAATCGCGCGCGGAACCGCGCAGCAAACATGGAGGTGCATGCTTGGACCGCAGTGCGAGGACAACGGGACATTCGCCGCCCAGCAGAGTGCGGCGGCATCGAGGAAACCGGTGATGCCCCCGCACCGCGTGGCATCGGCCTGCAGCACGGTGACCGCCTTTGCCTTCAGCATGCGATCGAAGTACCAGGCCGTGTAGCCGTACTCCCCCGCCGCGATATCCATTCCCAGCGGGGCTCGCGAGCGCACTTCGCTCAAGCCGATCAGGTTGTCGGAACTGACCGGCTCTTCAAACCACCGCACGTCCTGTTCTTTGAAACGATGTCCAAGCTGCAGCGCCTGCGTGACGGTATAGGCGCCGTTGGCATCCACGAACAGCTCAACACTCTGGCCGATCGCCGCCCGTGCAACGCCTACCCTGCGTGGATCGTCCTCCGGATGTGTGCCGATCTTCATCTTCACCATGCCGAAGCCTTGTTCCGCCCAGCCACCCAGTTGATCGGTCAATTGCTTGTCGTCGTAGGTGGTGAAGCCGCCACTCCCGTAGACGGGAATGCCGTCGCGCACAGCGCCGAGCAGGTTGACCAACGACACATCCAGCAGACGTGCCCGCAGATCCCACAAGGCATTGTCGATCGCCGCAACCGCCATCGCGGAGATGCCCGTTTCGCCCAGATTGCGCACAAAGTGCAGCATCGACTGCCAGATCGCGCCATGGTCGAAGACATCGCGGCCATGGACAACTTTGCTGAGCAGCTTCTCAGCGAGCTTGCCCGTCGCCGCATCGGCGTAGGTGTAGCCCAGCCCCTGTTTGCCTCCGGCAGCCAAGCTGACAAGCACCATCGTCGTGCTGTCCCACGAATCAGTCCCATCGGCCTCCGGGGCGTCCGTTGGAACCGTATAGACCCTTACTTCGCCAGACGTTATCTTGCAGTTCTGCAGCATCGTTCTCCTCAGAAGTTCGTCAACCCACGGGCCCCGTCTCCGGTTACCGTGACTTCATCGCAATGGCGCATGTCGCCTTCGCCATAAGGGGGTATCGCTTACACACAGCAGTGTTCGCGCATCTGTTCGCGCATCGAGGGCACCGGTCGCGGGACCATGGGGACACCATAGCCGTACCTTCCCGGAGTGCCCTCCAAGGGCGGCAGCAACGGAGCACTGATCGCATTCTGTTCAAAGATCTGATCCTGCAACACGACGGTCAGCAGGGATCGCCGGACGGTGATGCGGCTGTCATACGAAATAAAACCTTGGTCACGGAATCGGTTCATGAAAAAACTTACCCGTGATCGTGTGGTCCCGACCATCTCCGCCAGCGTCTCCTGGGAGATCTTCGGTATCACCCTCTCCGCTTCCCCCGAAGTTTCAAACTTCGCCATCAAAAGCAATATGCGAGCCAGGCGCTTTTCACTGGAGTTGAACAACTGGTCGACGAGATCGGCCTGCGTTCGCATGCCGCGAGCCAGCAGAAACGCCAGAAAGAAGTCCGAAAATGTACTTTGGTCGTGAAGCGCTCGCAAAAGTTCTGCCCTCTCGATCTGCAAAGCTGTACAGGGAGAAACCGCCACGGCTGTCGCGACCCGGTCCTTCGCGGTGAGTGCCAGGGTCTCCTCTCCGACAAATTCGCCCGCTCCCAACAACGTGATCGTCGCCTCTTTACCCTGGCGAGAAACAACGGTTAGTTTGGCGCGCCCTTTGTTGAGAAAGAAAACAGAATCTGCCGGCTCACCTTGGATAAATAATGCTTGCTTGGGTTCAAGATGAAGGACCCTTCGGCCTCTGCCACCCGAAGACAAAAACACGGATACATCGAAGTGAGAAGTGTGCATACATCCTTTTTCAGGCGTTCGGAAATTGGACTGCTAGTCCCACGGACATCTACAACTTCAATTCCCTTACTCTAGTTGGTGAAGACAGCATGCTGTCAAGAATGCGATTCCGCAAGCATGGGGAGCTTATTTATCTGCCTGCGGCTAATTGATTCTGCGGATAATTGATTCGGACGATGGGAATCGGTTTCTTTATGTCTCCGGCCGATCCGCGTACGTCTCGCTAAGGCATGGCAACCTTTCAGCAGCGGTGGGAGAAGGTCGATCCCCCACGAAAATACGCAGGGAAAGAAACTTCTTCGCGTGGTTCAATTTCGTTGTGGCAGATGAGGCGCTCCGCCCCCTATGCCACTGATATGCGTTACAACGTCCTTCGGACAACGTAATTCTCACCTGATTAGAATGCCTGATTTTAGTGAAATACTGGCTCACGTCAGAGGCAAACATCGTTTGCAACCGAAGCAAGGCCTTCGCCCTGACAACCGGGGTCACAAGCTGTTCCAACAGAATCCGGAATGCTGCGTCAGTGCAGGCAGATTCTTTGAACGGAACGTGATCAGGTAGGATTCCGTTACACTAAGCGCGAACTCCGCCGAGCAGAATTCATCCATCTATGACGGCCGTGTCCTTCTGAACCGTCTTGTTCATGGTCACTACGAATCGTTTTTCGGGCAGTTGGACATAGCGTCCTGGTGCTCCCTCCGCCTTGTTCGCGGAGGCAGGGCAGGGAAGTGATGTCAGATTGAATCGATCAAGGCACCGGCGTCGTCGGGCCGCCGCACCGGCGTCTTGCCCCCCGATAGAAGTGCTTCGGGGCCTCGGACGGCGTGAGCCGGAGTTGGCTTCTAGAACTGAAAGTAGAGAAAGGTCTGGGTGGCGGAGGAGTAGAACATGCTGATGAGGAAGGATGCGGTGGTGACCAGCCACCAGGGCAGGTTGGGGCTCCAGCGCATGGGAAAGAAGACCCGGTTGGGCTGGTCGCCATGCTGGGTCTGATCGAGGATCTCTTGGGTGTTGGGGAGCAGCCAGACGATCAAGAAGAGACCGACGAGGAAGACGAGCTCGATTGCCGGGGGATGCGCTCCTGCGCCATGCCGGCCGAGGAGGTCGCCGAAGACGACAAAGGCGTCGTGGAGTGAGTTGGCGCGGAATAAGATCTGTGCGGCAACGACGCAGAGAAAGGTGAGAACGACGGAGATGGGCGTTTCAAAGATCCTGCGGGCGCGGCTGGCGGACGGCGTAAAGAGTCTCCATGCGTGGTTGATGACGAGGTACACGCCGTGGACGAGGCCGAAGATGAGGAACTGAAAGCCTGCACCGTGCCATACGCCGGCAAGGAAGAGGGTGAAGATGGTGGGAAAGGCGACCATGTGCAAGAAGCCTTCGGTGGTCTCCATGGCGCGCCGAGATATCTTCTTTCCGCTATCGAGGCGGCGGCGGCTGATGACCTGCTGCATGGGGCTATACACATAATTCATGATGTAGCGCGTGAGGGTCATGTGCCAGCGCTGCCAGAAGTCGATGATGTTTGACGATTTGTAGGGGGAGTTGAAGTTGAGGGGGAACTCGATCGAGAACATGCGCGCGAGGCCGAGAGCCATGTCCGAGTATCCGGAGAAGTCGAAGTAGAGCTGCATGGCGTAAGCGAGGACGCCGTACCAGGCGGTGAGCGAAGATACGCCGTGAGGGTTGGCGTAGAGCGCGTCGGCAGAGGGCGCGATGCGATCGGCGAGCATGACCTTTTTGAACATGCCCATGGCGAACCAGGTAAGGCCGAGCGTGAGGTCGGAGCGGTTGAGGCGGAAGTGCCGGCCAGGGCCGAGCTGCGGCATGATCTCTTTGTGGTGGATGATGGGGCCGGCGACCAGGTGAGGGAAGAAGGTGACGAAGAGCGTGTAGCTGAGCGGGCTTTCGAGGCCGGCGACGCCCTGCTTAAGATCGATCAGGTAGGCAATCTGGGTGAACGTGAAGAAGGAGATGCCGAGCGGGAGGATGACAGAGCGCCAGAAGTGGTGCGAGCCGCTGACGCTTGAAACAAAGGCGAGGGCTGGAAAGAGATATTTGTAATAACAGAGCAGAGCAAGGTTGGCGAGGATGCCGCCGGTAAGCGAGAGGCTCTGGCGGCTGGGTCGATTCGCGGTGCGGGCGATCAGCACGGCAAAGAGGTAGTTCATCGCGATGGAGCCGAGCAGAAGGAGGAGATAGTACTTGTTCCACACGGCGTAGAAGACGCACGACATGAAGGCGAGCAAGAAGATGGCGAAGCGTCTGCCGAGGGCTCCGCAGATTTCGTACGCGAGCAGGGTGAAGGGAAGAAAGAGGAGGTAAAAGTAGGGACTGCTGAACGTCATCGCGGGCCAGCTCCGGAGGTGACGAGAGGTGGAGGCGGGGGGGATTGGCCGTGCATCAGCGCCAGGATCTGTTCGCCTGCCTTGCGCGAGATGTACTCAGAACCGGCGGCGCTGAAGTGGACGTCGCCCTCGTTGAAGAACGAGATGGGGAGGCGTTCGAAGCTGTTGTCGTGGAGGCCTTGGGAGAGTTGGGCGTAGCGGTCGTAGAGCACATCGCAGTCCGGAACGGGCGAGATGTCGAGGATGACGCGTGTGCCGTCGACGGCGTAGCGCTGACGAAAGCTGGCGACGCTCTCTTCGTATCGACCGAATTGCTCGGGCTTGTAGTGCGCGGCGGTGCGGACGCAGTGGGTCTCAGGCGGTCGAGGAAAGGGCCAGATGCCATCGCGCAAGCGCCGCTGTTCGCGCGTGTCGACGAACGTTGAGCCTCGATGGAGGAGGCGGTTGAAGGTGTCGTCGAGGATGGATTTTCCGGCCCAGAGCGTGTAGTTGAGCAGCCAACGTTTGTGGTGCAGGAGACCGCGGAGGAGGGTTGAGGTGCGGTCGTACTCGAGCGCGTACGCTATGCCGTCCACCTGGTACTTCTGAAAGGTGCCTTGGAGGGGGTCGAAGATGCTGGGCGTATACGTCGCGAGGAGAAAGGCGGGCCTGCGATTATGTTTCAGGTACTCGTCGAGCGGAAACATGCCGACGATGTTTTGAATGGTGGTGCCTTCGGCGATGTTGCAGGTTTTTAGGCCGGTGATCTTCTGCACGATCGCGGGGTCGAGGCCGGTGAGGGCGGAGGAATCGCCGTAGAGCACGACGTCGCAGTTGGCATTGGCGAGGCGCAGGCTGTACCCGGTCATCTGCATACCGGGATAGCCGTTGTGCCTGGTGAACCATTGTGTGGTGGTGAGCAGGAGAACGACTGCCAGGCCAAGCAGTTGCACCAGGACGAACGCCAGGGTGTAAACGATGAGTCGGTTGCCGGCGATGACAAGGGTCTGATTTGGACGAACAGGATTCGCTTCAGTGGAGATGGACATGTCTTGTCGAGTGTGCCGCGACCGGTGTGGGAGGATATGCACCAGAGGCTCAGCTGCCGGTCTTTGCTTGCATTATAAGGGAGTGCGCCGGGCCGGGTGGGCCGCTGCTATCATGGCCGGAGACGTAGACCATGGATCTCACCTCCCTCCCTATTGATGAGCTGCTACGGAAGCAGAGGCGTTTGCGCCGCGAGCTTGGGGCGGCCGAGGGTTTGCGCGAGCTGCGGGTGGCGATCCTGGGTGGATCGACGACCAACGAGATCGCCGATCTGCTGGAGCTGCAGCTGCTGGCAAGCCGGTTCCGGCCTGCCATGCACCAGGCGGAGTATGGCGGGTACTACACGTACTCGGTGCTGGATCCGTCTGCGCTCCTCGAGTTCAAGCCGGACATCGTGTACGTGCACACCTCGTATCTGGATATCGAGGCGAAGCCAACGGCGACGTGGAGCGAGGCGGACTTTGAGTCGCATGTGGCGGCGGAGGTGGGGCGCTACCGGCAGATCTGGGATGCGCTGGAGCAGAGGCCGGGGTGCCAGGTAATCCAGAACAACTTTGAGCTGCCGCCGTATGCTCCGCTGGGCAATATGGATGCGGTGGCGCCGGGCGGGATGACGCGGTTTGTGCTCCGTTTGAATGCGGAGTTTGCAGCCGAGGCGACGCGGCGGACGAAGCTGTTGTTGCAGGATGTGCAGGGGATCTCGGCGCGGTTCGGTCTGGAGCGCTGGTTCGACTGGCACCGGTACTTCAGCTACAAAATCCTGCAGACGCCGGAGGCCAATGTGGCGTTGGCGCAGTCGCTGGGCGCCATTGTGAACGCGGCGTACGGTCGAAGCCGCAAGGTGCTGGTTCTGGATCTCGACAATACGCTGTGGGGCGGTGTGATCGGCGACGATGGCGCGGATCGGATCGTGATTGGGCGGGAGACGCCGGTGGCGGAGGCGTATACGGCGTTTCAGGAGTATTGCCTTCGGCTGCGATCGAGGGGCGTGCTCCTGGCCGTGTGCTCAAAGAATACCGATGAGATTGCGCGGGAAGGGTTTGCGCATCCGGACTCGGTGCTGAAGATCGAGCATATCTCGTGCTTCAAGGCGAACTGGAGTCCGAAGCACGAGAACATCGTGGAGATTGCGGCGGAGTTGAACCTCGGCGTGGACAGCTTTGTGTTTGTGGACGACAACCCGGCGGAGCGGGCCATTGTGCGCGCACAGGTGCCGGGCATCGCGGTTCCGGAGGTTGGGGACGATGTGACGCGGTTTGCGGCGATCATCGATGCCGGCCGGTACTTCGAGCCGGTGACGCTGTCCAAGGAGGATCTCGACCGGGCGGCGCTGTATGCGGAGAACTCGCAGAGGTCCGAGTTTCAGAGAAGCTTCGCGAACTATGGGGAGTATCTGGATTCGCTCGAGATGGTGGCGGAGATCGACCGCTTCAAGCCGGTGTATCTGGAGCGGATCGCGCAGCTGACAAACAAGACGAATCAGTTCAACCTGACGACGCGGCGGTACACGCTGGCGGAGATGGAAGAGATCGCGTCGGACCCGATGTTTGTGGGGCTGTATGGGCGTCTGGCCGACCGGTTTGGCGACAATGGTCTGATCTCGATTGTGCTGGGACGCAGCGGCGGAGATGCGCTGCATCTTGACTTGTGGCTGATGAGCTGCCGGGTGCTGAAGCGCGACATGGAGGTGGCGATGCTCGATGCTGTCGCCGAGCATGCGCGAGCGATGGGCGCGAGCCGGCTGGTGGGCTACTATCTGCCGACAAAGAAGAACGGCATGGTTGCCGATCACTACGAGGGGCTCGGCTTTGAGTTGGTGGAGCGTGACGCGAAGTCGGGCAGCTCCACGTGGCAAATGGATGTGACGCGATATAGGCCGCGCAATCGGCATATCAAGGTGATGGCAGACGATCTGGTAAACGCAGCGGAGTGAGGAGCAACGACATGGATGCAATGCTTGGGCAGTTGCAGGAAATCTTTCGTGACATCTTGGACCAGCCGGACCTGGTGCTGACGCGGGAGTCGAACGCGCAAAATGTAGAGGACTGGGACTCGCTGGCGCACATCAACCTGGTGACCGCGATCGAGAAGCGCTACAAAGTAAAGTTTGCGCTGGGGGAGCTGCAGGAGCTGAAGAACGTGGGCGACATGCTCGATCTGCTGCACAAAAAGCTCGGCGCCTGATGCAGGCGTACCGTTGGGAGGATCTTCGCCTCGGTCTGAGCCACGAGTTCGAAGCGGTTTTTACGGAGAGGATGGCGCGGACCTTCGCGGAGATTTCGGGCGACGTAAATCCGCTGCATGTGGACCGTGAGTATGCGATCGGTGCGGGATATGCCGGGCCGGTGCTGTTTGGGATGTTGACGTCGTCGCTCTACTCCCGGCTGATCGGCGTATATCTGCCCGGCCGGTACGCCTTGCTGCAAGGGATCGACATCCACTTCAGCGCTCCGTGCCATGCCGGGGATGTGCTCCAAGTAAAAGGTGAGGTGAGCTTTATGAGTGAGGCGTACCGGCAGTTCGAGGTGAAGAGCTCGATCCGGGGGGGGGGGAAGTTGATCTCAAAGGCAAAGATTCGAGTGGGGTTCCATGCCCAGTGAGTCGCTTTTGATTACGGGAGCTTCCTCGGACATCGGTCTAGCGTTTGCGCGGCAGGTGCTGTCCCGGCCGGCCGGTCCTCTGGTCTTGGCTCACTCGCACAGCGGTGGGGCTCGGTTGCAGAGCCTGGCGGAGGAGTTTGGCGACCGCGTTCACCTCCTAGTGACGGACTTCCGCGATGTTGCTGCGGTCAAAACGATGGCCTCAAAGATTCTCGCGGAGTTCGGAGCTCCGACGGGCGTGGTGCATCTTCCGGCGCTGCGGTTGCGCTATGAGCGTTTCACGAAATTCGACTGGGATCGATTCGATCTGGACATGGCAGTACAGGTAAAGTCCGCGGGTGTGCTGCTGCAGTATCTGCTACCCAGGATGGCGAAGCTCCCTCGCTCCAAGGTGCTGTTTGTGCTTTCAAGCGTGACGCGCGGCATGCCGCCGAAGTTTATGTCGATGTACACGGTGGTCAAGTATGCGCAGCTGGGTCTGATGCGCGCGCTCGCCGCGGAGTACGCGAGCACGGGCGTACGTGTGAATGCGATCTCTCCGGGGATGGTCGAGACACAGTTTCTGCAGGAGATCGCCGAGGTAGCGGTGACGATGAGCGCCGGGAGCCATCCGCTCGGACGGAACGCGGTTCCGGAAGACCTTCTGGGGGCGATGGACTTTCTGCTTTCAGGCGGAGCGGATTACATCACAGGCGTGGATCTGCCGGTGACGGGCGGAAGCGGCTGCTGAGCCTGAGCGCTCTTTGAGGACCCTCCTGGAACTCAGCTCGGGTTCGTCCGCGACATAGCGAGTAGACCGCCTCGCGCTGGGCATCGAGCCCGAGCCCGCTGACGCCCTGGCCGTCGCACAACTTTCGATGTTTTGAATCCATTCGATTTCTTGTTGACTCCCTCCTCGGGCGCGACAGTATTGACCATGGTCAAAACGGATCCGGTAACCGACAAAGGGGAGCAAACCCGGCGACATATCTTTGAAAGCGCCCTTGAACTGTTTCGAGAGAAAGGCTTCGACTCGACCACAATGCAAGAGATCGCAGACCGGGCCAAGGTGGTAAAGAGCGCAGCCTATTACTACTTCCCTGGTAAAGAGGCGATCATCCAGGCATATTACGAAACTTTACAAGCCGAGCAAGAACGTATCTGCAAAGAAGCATTTAGTCAAAGTAAAGATCTCAAGTTTCGCTTACCTATAACAATGCACGCCAAATTTGATTCAGTGAGGAATGATCGCAAGTTGCTAGGTGTTGTATTCCGTTACACCGGCGAACCCGATCATCCACTTTCCTGCTTAGGAAAAGGAACAGCCGAGATACGTCGACGAAGTACACAAGTCTTCAGGGACGCCATCGCGCAAGAGAAGTTACCCAAAGATCTTCGAGAACTGCTTCCTGTCGCCCTATGGGCCCTCCAGATGGGCCTCCTGGTGATGTTCCTGTACGACTCATCCGAGAACCAGCGCCGCACACGTCAGATGGCTGACGGTGCTCTCGATCTCACGCTCAAACTGCTGACTTTAGCCAAGTTACCCGTGCTAAAGCCTGTTCGAACCAGGGTCCTCTCTCTCCTGCGTGAAGCTGATCTTTTATCCGAACTCTAAACGGAGGAGCAATGCCCAAGATGGATGTACAGTCGAGAAGAATTACCCCTGCCCAGTGGTACGTCGTAGCGCTCATCGTAGCCTTTGCCGTGGGATCGGTCTTGTATAAATCTCTAATTCACAAGCAGCTTGGGCATAGCGCAGCTATGTTTCTCGGCATTCCAGTGGTGCTCGCAATCTTGCTCGCACTGGCTCCGAAGGCACGGTCTGTAACCGGAGGCATTCTAAAAGGCATCACGCTCGCATTGTTGGCGTTGGCCCCTCTCCTAGGCGAAGGCTATGTTTGTATCCTGGTGGCATCTCCCCTTTTCTATTTGGTTGGAATCATGGTAGGACTGTCGGCAGATCGGCAGCGAAGGAAAAAGAATGTCTCATTAAGCTGCGCAGCTTTGCTTCTGTTGCCGATGTGCTTTGAAGGTGTTACTCCAACACTTACTTACAATCGAACGCAGTCCGTCGAAGCTCAAAGAGTAATCGACTCTCCGGCCGATCTGGTAGAAAGCCACCTTGCAGGAAGATTGGACGTCGCCACTCCTCTGCCTCTGGCGCTTCGTATCGGGTTTCCAAGGCCGCTTTGGTCGCTTGGTGAAGGTCTAGCCGTTGGAGACACAAGAACGATTCATTTTGCAGGGGCGGAAGGAGCTCCTCCGGGAGACCTCGTCATGCGCATCACGGAGCGACGCCCAGGCTATGTTCGCTTCGTGGCCGTCAGCGACAACAGCAAAGTATCGCAATGGGTTCACTGGACGAGTTCAGAAGTGAGTTGGAATTCGCTCGATCAAAACCACACAGAAATGACGTGGCACATCAACTTCGAACGCCGGCTTGATCCGGCCTGGTACTTCAATCCTTGGGAAAAGGCGGCGGTCAAGCAAGCCGCAACCTATCTCATTGAAGCTACTGCCATCCCTGCCCGGAGTAAATAAATGACGCCTGCTGATTGGGAGCGCGCCTCAGCCATTTACTTGCCTTTGGTCGTTGCGGCCATTGCAAGACTGCTGACCGGTCGTAAGCCAAAACAGTTCGCTGCTTGCCTGCTGAGTATCTTGTGGACTATCCCCACTCTGCTCGCGCTTCAAATAATAAATACGCACGCCGTCTGGTGGACTTTCCAAGAAGGATCAGCGATCTCTCTCCACGGCATACCGCCAGAACTCTTTGTAGGATGGGTTCTTCTCTGGGGGCTTGTTCCTCAACTAGCGTTGCAGCGGCTCGGCATTGTCTGGAGTGCTGTTGTCATGATCGCCGTGGATTGTATTTTGATGCCAACGTGCACCGCGGCTATAAGCCTTCATCGGAACTGGCTCATAGGTGAGATAGTAGGCGTGGCTTTGGTGCTTCTGCCGGCGCTCTCCATTGGGCAGTGGACCCGTTCCAACACAAATCTTGGGAGGCGCGCAGCAATTCAAGTCGGCACCGCGGGACTTCTCTTTCTATTTCTGATTCCGGAAACGATCTTCGCTCTTCGACCCGGCCTAGGGTGGAGCCCGCTCCTAAATTCACCTAGCTGGGCTCGGCAAATTGAGTTACAGATCCTTTTCATCTTTGCAATACCTGGGCTCGGTGCAGTGTTAGAGTTTGCAGAACGTGGTTGGGGTACTCCGATCCCGTATGACCCACCGGAGCGGCTCGTTACGAGTGGGATCTATAGATACTGTGCAAATCCAATGCAGATGTCCTGTGGACTAGTTATGTTTGCTTATGCTGGTCTGCTTAGAAGCGGGTGGATGGCCGTGGCGGCTGGCATATCTATCGTCTACGGCGCCGGAATTGCAGAGTGGGACGAGGCCGAGGACCTGGGCCTTCGCTTCGGTCCGCAATGGAAGAGCTACCGGGCGTCCGTACGTAGCTGGCGCATAAGGTGGACACCTCACCATGTCGGGCAGCCCGCGATAGTCTACATCGCTAGAGGATGCGGTCCGTGCAGCCAAGTAAGATCTTGGCTTGCAGCGAGAAACCCTAAAGGATTGCAAATCATGGATGCTGAGAGTCTGCCGGCAAACTCTATTCGTCGAATGCGCTACGACCCTCAGGACGGAAGCGTCCCTGTAGACGGCGTCAGAGCTATGGGTCGCGCTCTTGAGCACCTGCATCTTGGCTGGACGCTTTGCGGAACTGCACTACGTCTTCCCATACTCTGGCAAATCATCCAATTATTCATGGATGCAAGCGGGTTAGGGCCACGGGAAATCAGATCCAGCGAGTTTGAAGCTAGGTCCAGCTTATAGTCCGGATCTCACACAGTCGGCCTCTTGTATAAACATTCCGCGAAAGGCGCGTCCCGCCTCGGACGTGCAGCAATCCTGACTGTGCGAGATCACAGTGGAGCGCGCTGGATCTCAATGCTTCGTCGAAAAAAGATCACTTGGAAGAGGTGTTCGACTCCCGCCAATCAGCTGGCGTCAAAACATCAAACGTAAAGATCGTACGTCGGAGCTGAGTCAGTCACCGGCTCACGGCTTCATAGGGCAGGAAAAGTTGAAAGACCGTTCCGCTGTGAGCCTCCGTCGGAGAGCTCTTCAACCAAATACATCCATGGTGCCGATCCATGATCTCTTTGCTGACCCACAGCCCCAATCCGGTGCCTCCTATCCCTTTGGTGGTGTAGAAAGCCTGAAAAGCCTTTGCGACAGACTGCGCCGACATGCCATGCCCGCTATCGGCAACAGTGATTGTCAGACCACGCTTTCCCGTCTTCCAGTTGCGGCCCTCGCGGCTGCGAAGAATAAGCCGGCCTCCAAACGGGTGCATGGCGTCCACAGCATTTCCAACGAGATTGCTGAGAACCTGCCGAATCTCCCCGTCGAAACAAAAGATGGGTCGCGGCGCAAGAAGCCGCTTTTCTATCCGCACCTTTGAGTTCACGATGCGTCCCTGGTGGACGGCGAGAACGTCGTCGATCAGATCCTCGCTCGCGACCTCGACGGGGTTTGTCGACTGCTTATAGAACCGCAGCGTGTGGCTCGTGATGGCGGCCGCACGACGCAACTCGCGATCCGCCATGTCTAGATAGTCTCGCGAAGACTCAGGATTGTCGGTGGAGCGAGCGAGGAAGATGAGGTTGGTGACGGATTCGAGTGGGTTGTTGACCTCATGCGCGATCGAGGCAGCAAGCCTGCCCATAGCGGCCAGCTTTTCGTTGTGAATGAGCGCGGCAGCCGATTGTTTGCTGGCCGTTACATCGCTTGCCATGCCAAACCATTCTCGGATCTCGCCGCTTTCGTCGAGGAGAGGGACGGCGCGCGAGTGCGTCCAGCCAAGCGTTCCGTCGACACGTCGAACGCGGTGCTCTAATTCGAAGACCGTTTTCGCGTTGATAGCGTCCTGGATCTCGCTCCAAACACGCAGCTGATCGTCTGGATGGATGTAGTCCTCCAGCCAGTTCCGGTTTGCTGTGTCGCTTTCGACCAGGAAATCGCGTTTCTGCACCGTGCCCTTCATCTGGCGCATTTCGCCCCAGTCCGCGCTCATCTGGTAGACCGCGTCGGAGCTGGCCGTTATGAGAGCCCGTAGACGGTCTTCGCTCTCGGAGAGCGCTCGTAGCGCCTCACTCAGCTCCTCAACCTTGCCGGACGACATGCCAGTAGGTCTACTCTCATCTGTTTGCACGATACTTGGGCCCTTGTTGTTAAGACCATCATGCACCGAAGACGGCAGCAATCCCCCAGACGGGGGACCCTGCCGAAGAGAGCGACCTCCACCCACGGGTCCTTAGACTGGCGTAGCTCGTTCCGGGAAGGACATTCTGACAATGTTTGGTGCCTACTGTACTCCCCTCACAGGCGCACAGATGGACACGAGGGACTCTACTTCTTAACCGCGGCGGCGGGCGGATAAGAGGCGCCGGCGGGTTCTACGCTGATCACCGGGCCGCCTTCTTCCAGCGGACCAATCTCGCGGACGAGGCCGGGGACCCGACCCTCCAGTATCCAGATGAACACATCCTTCGGTTGCTTGCCGACCACCGGGGCGACGATGCCTGCGATACCGCCGAGTTCGGGGTGAATGCGGAAGATCGTGGCTTTGCGGCGGACGCCGAGGACGGGTGAGAATGATTCCTCTCCGGCTACATCGATGGAGAGCTGGATCAGACGGCCTTTGCCGGTAGGAGCTACTAGGCTGAGTTTGAACGGACCGGAGTTAGGGGAAGCATTCAGAAGCATGACGCCGGTCAAGCCATTGGAAATGTCGGCGGGAAGGTCGATGTGGCTTGTTTCCACCTTTTCTTTGCCGTCTTTATCCACGGTGCGGATAGTGACGTTGCCGTTCTCCTCGACGAGGCAATCGGAGGCCTTCGAGAAGAAGGGACCGTGCTGGACATGGTGGTCGCGGATGAGATGAAATACGCCGCGCTGCGCATACGTCACGGTGTCGTCGTCAACCGAGCCGTCACGAAAATGGTAGATCAGACGAGAGTTGACATGGTCGCCTTGAACAGTCTGAAGGAGCTCCCCGTACCCGAGGACGGCGCCGGACTCCGCACGGAGGACCAGAAAGACATGGCCGGTGCCCTGCATGTGGTGAACCGAGACCGGTCGAGATTGTTCAGCGGCTGAGGCAGCAGGGCAAATGCCGGCTAAGCCGAGAAGCGAGAGAACACCGAAGGTCCGGAAAACTTTAGATTGAAAAATTGAGATTCTCCTTATCGCCCTAGAACACCGGATTTGTGGCGTTGTTGCAATCCTGCCCACGACTCTATTCTGAGTTTACCCAGCTCGCGCGGGTGCTGCGCATGCTCGGGATAAAATCGGCTTGTGCGAACTCCGGTCGTTGCTGCGAATCTCCTCCTGTTCCCGCTGTTTCTGGCTCTCACCGGATGCGGTAAGCCCACCTTGGATGTGCTCCCAGCCGTCACCACCCTCGGGCAGGCAACGCCTCTCGTCGTCCACGTCCACGACGCTCACGGCGTCAGCCGGCTCACCGCCACCGTGGCACAGAACGGCAGCCAGTACACGGCCTGGCAGGCTCCCGCGGGCTCAAAGTCCGTCGACACCACCTTCAATTTCAACGTGGGCGCCAAGACCACGCCCCAGCTGCGCGATGGACCTGCGCGCCTCATCCTCGAAGCCACCTCCGGAGGCCTCTTTCACAGCACCACGCGTTGGGAGCGCGAGGTAAATGTCGTCACGGAGCCGCCGGTCGTCAGCGCGGACTCCGATCAACACTACCTCTACCTCGGCATGGCCGACCTGGCCACCATGAACATCACGGGTCCCTACACAACCGCGGGCGTCCGCGTCGGCAACCAGACCTTTCGTGCCTGGCCGATGCCCGGCGGCAAGCCTGGCCTCTTCTCCATGTTCGCCTTTGCCTGGAACATGCCGCCCGGCACAACGCCCCTCGTCTTTGCGTCGGACGGCGGCGACGACGTTTCCACGCCGCTGACGGTCGTCTTCCCCAAGCGGGAGCAGCCCGTCTACACCCAGCACCAGATCCAGGTCTCCGACCAGTTCCTGCAGAAGGTCGTAGGAGAGCTTGATCCCAACGGCACGGGCGATCCCGTGGAGCGCTTCGTCAAAATCAACACCGAGATGCGCCAGGCCAACAACAAAACCTTGGCCGACCTGCGCCTCAAGACCGCCGATCAGTTCCTCTGGCATCAAACCTTTCTCCGCCAGGCGCACTCCCAGGCCGAGGCCACCTTCGCCGACGTGCGCAGCTACATCTATCACGGCAAAAAGATCGATCAACAGGTCCACCTCGGCTACGATCTCGCCGTCACCCAGCACGTCGGCGTCGAGGCCTCCAACGACGGCCGCGTCGTCTGGGCTGCCCCCCTCGGCATCTACGGCAACTGCATCGTGGTCGATCACGGCTACGGCCTGCAGACCATCTACGGCCACCTCAGCCGGATCGACGTACACGAGGGCGACATGGTCAAACGCGGCGGAGTCATGGGCCTGAGCGGTATGACGGGGATGGCCGGCGGCGACCACGTCCACTTCGCCATGCAACTGGATGGCGTCCAGATCGATCCCAAAGAGTGGTGGGACGCGCACTGGATCCAGGACCATGTCGCCCGTCGCGTCGATCTGCCCGGCTTCACCAAGTGACCACACATCGAAAGGAAACACCCATGAAGATCCTGCACATCGACTCCAGCGTGACCGGAGAAAAGTCCGTCAGCCGCCCGCTTACGGAGGAGACGGTCGCCAAGCTCAAATCCCTCCACCCAGACGCGGAGGTCGTGTATCGCGACCTGATCGCCGATCCGCTGCGCCACTACACCGCCGTCATCCGCATGTTCGGCGACGACAAGGTCGTCACCCCTGACCAGAAGCACGAGCTGGAGGTCGGCAAGGAGATCCTCGCGGAGTTCCAGGCCGCCAGTACGATCGTCATCGGCGCACCCATGTACAACTTCGGCATCCCCAGCCAACTCAAGGCCTGGGTCGACAATCTCGCCGTACCCGGTGTGACCTTTCGCTACACCTCCACCGGTCCGGAAGGCCTTCTCGGCGGTCGCAAGATCATCATCGTCTCCACGCGCGGTGGAGCATACGGTCCCGGCTCGCCCTTTGAAGCAGCCGACTTCCAGGAAAAGTACCTCAAATCCGTGTTCGGCTTTCTCGGTATCACAGACATCGAAGTGATCCGCGCCGAGGGTGTCGCCGGCAGCCCGGAAAAAGCCGCTGCTGCCATGGCCGGCGCCCGTCAGCAGATCGCCAATCTCGCATAGACCCGTACACCTCCAAGAAACGTCTTGGAACCGAGCCCATGCGCACACCTCTCCTAGCGCTTACCGCGGCCGCCTTCGGCATCGGCACGTCCGAGTTCATCATCGTCGGTCTGCTGCCGACGCTTGCTCACGACTTCCGCATCGGCATCCCGCTCGCCGGCACCTTGGTCACGGCCTACGCCCTCTCCGTCACCTTTGGCTCCCCCTTGGTGGCGCTTGCGCTCGGCAAACTCGACCGTAAACGCTCGCTCCTCCTGCTCATGGGTATGTTTGCCGTGGGCAATACCCTGTGCGCCCTGGCGCCCGGATTTCATCTTCTGCTGGCCGCACGCATCCTCACCGCGCTCTGCCATGGAGCGTTCTTCGGCATCGGCAGTGTCGTGGCGGTCAACCTCGTCCCAAAGGAGGAACGCGCGCAGGCCATCGCTCTGATGTTTACCGGCCTCACGCTCGCCAACATCCTCGGCGTCCCCGCCGGCACCGCGCTTGGTCTGCGCTTCGGCTGGCGCATTGCTTTCTGGACGCTGGTGCCCATCGGCCTCATCGCCATGCTGCTTCTCGGTCGGCTCCTCCCAGCCCAACCCAGCGAACCGACGCCTCTCAGGCACGAACTCCGCGCCGTTCTGCGGCTGCCCGTCCTCCTTGTGCTTCTGCTCAGTACACTCTCGTCGGTGTCGCTGTTTTGCGTACTCACGTACATCGCTCCCATGCTCGAACAGGTCACCCACCTGCCGCCAAATGCCGTCACGTGGGTGCTTGTGCTCTTTGGCGTCGGCATTACGATCGGCAACCTCCTGGGCGGACGGCTTAGCGACTGGCGCCAGATGACCGCCATCCTGGGCGGCTACGGCCTGCTCGCTCTTGTGCTCTTCAGCATGCCCTTTACGCTCGCGCACGCCGTGCCCGCCATCGCGGCCGTCTTTGTCTGGGGCCTCGTGCACTTCGCCGCCGGCGCCCCGCTGCAGCCGCGCATCGTCGAAAAAGCCCACGGCGCCCATCTCGCGGCCACGCTCAACCAAAGCGCCTTCAACCTCGGCAATGCGCTCGGAGCGTCGCTCGGCGGACTTCTGCTCGCGAGAGGTGCAAGCTACCAGACGCTGCCCAGCGTCGCCGGCGCGATCGCCATCGTGACTCTGCTCGTCGGCGCTTTCACGTTGATCGCTGAAAGACGAGAACACGACGCAAGCAAGCCGATGCCAACTCCGGTTTAGCCGTAAGTTCGGCCGCGCAGTCGTCCCATCTCTGCAGCGAAGTTGATCTGTGTTGCTCCATCTATTCCGCCAACAAGAGCAGCGATCATTGCACACTTCTACGTTGCATCGAGAGCACACGCGGATTGCATCTCAGGCAACCAACTCAACGACAAAATCGGCCTTCTGATCGGTTAGCGTAGTGGGCAAGCGTGCACTTCTCATGCACCGATGTGTTTGATCTGTTCCGGATCGGACGCGAACGAAACCGAGACAGCGCACGGAGGAACAGATGGCAAGCGTCGCGGAAGTTCTAGTCCAAACACTCGCCTTATCCGGAGTAAAACGTATCTTCGGCTTGCCGGGTGACTCGCTGAACGGGGTCACAGATGCACTCAGGACCCATCCCGAGATCGAGTGGATCCATGTGCGGCATGAGGAGACCGCCGCCTTTGCCGCGGGGGCGGAGGCGCACCTGACCAACCGTCTAGCCGTGTGCGCCGGCAGCTGCGGGCCGGGCAACCTCCACTTCATCAATGGCCTGTACGACTGCAATCGCAGCCGCGTTCCGGTGCTTGCGATCGCGTCGCAGATCCCCAGCCAGGAGCTATACACCACATACTTCCAGGAGACGCACCCGGAACAGGTCTTCAAGGATTGCTGCCACTACTGCGGAGTAATCGCCGATCCCGAGCAGATGCCGCGTATCCTCGCCATCGCCATGCGCACCGCGATCGCTAACCGAGGCGTCGCCGTCATCGTTCTGTCGGGCGATATCGCCGCGAAGTCGTGCCCGTCCGCGGCCGCTCCTCTTGGATTTCTCCAGAACAATTCCAGCCTCTTGCCGCCTGAAGACGATCTTGTCGCCGCGGCCTCGCTTCTGAACGAGAGCAAGCGTGTGACGATCCTTGCCGGCGCGGGTTGCGAAGGTTCGCACGCCGATCTCATGCAGATCGCGGAAACCCTGCAGGCTCCCATCGTTCATGCGTTTCGCGGCAAGGAGTTCGTCGAGTACGACAACCCATACGACGTCGGCATGACCGGACTTCTCGGATTCTCTTCCGGATATCGCGCGATGATGCATTGCGACGCGCTTCTTGCGCTCGGGACGGACTTCCCGTATCCGCAGTTCTATCCGGAAAAGGCGAAAAAGATCCAGGTGGACGTGCGCGGCGAGCAGATCGGACGTCGTACCGTGGTCGATGTGGGCCTGATTGGAACCGTGAAAGAGACGGTCAGGGCGCTTCTGCCCAGGCTCGAAAAGAAGGATGGCAGGCACCTCAAAAGCAGCGTGAAGCACTACCTCGATGCGCGCAAGGAGCTCGATGAACTCGCCACGGGCAAGCCCGGCACATCCCCTCTGCACCCGGAGTTCGTGGCCCGTACCATCGATGAAGTAGCGGCCGACGACGCCGTGTTTACGATCGATGTCGGAACGCCTTGCATCTGGTCCGCGCGGTATCTGCACTTCAACGGAAAACGCCGACTTCTGGGTTCCTTCTCGCATGGATCGATGGCCTGTGCTCTGCCGCTTGCGCTGGGTGCGCAGGCTGCCCTCCGCGGTCGGCAGGTGGTTTCGTTCTCCGGCGACGGTGGTCTCGCGATGGGTATGGGCGAGTTGCTGACGGCCGTGCAAAACAACTTGCCGGTCAAAATCGTCGTGTTCAACAACCACGCGCTCGCTTTCGTTGAGGTCGAGATGATGGCCGCCGGCATCATGCCGTTCGGCACCGAGCTCAAGAACCCTGAGTTCAGCAAGGTCGCCGAGGCGTGCGGTCTACTCGGCGTCCGGGTGAGCCAACCGGAGGATCTGAAGCCGGCGCTCGAGCAGGCCTTCCAGCATGACGGACCGGCGTTGGTCGAGGTCCTGGTGCATCGGCGAGAGCTCTCCGTGCCACCGACCATCACGTTGGGGCAAGCCGGCGGATTCGGCCTATATATGGCCAAGTGCATCCTCAACGGCCGCGGCGATGCGATCGTCGATGTCGCCAAGACCAACCTGCTGGATCGCATCTTCGACAGCTAAGCCGCGCTCCGCTAAGCCGCGCTCTGCGGAGGTTTTTGCGGAAACACAGTCGTAAGAAAAAGAACGAGAGGTCTCCATGCGGATCGGCTTATTCGTACCGTGTTATATCGATGCTTTCTACCCGGAGGTTGCTGTCGCGACGCTTGAGTTGCTGGAAAGCCTCGGGCACGAGGTCAGCTACCCTCGCGAGCAGACCTGTTGCGGCCAGCCCATGGCGAACGCCGGAGACCAGGCCGCGTCCGCCGCGACCGAAGCGCACTTCGCCGAGTGTTTTCGCGACTTCGATCTGGTCGTCGCGCCCTCGGGCAGCTGCACCCACCACGTCCGTTTCCACCTCGATGCTTGCGAGCAGACCCCCGAGGTCGTCCGCGTGCGTGAATCCATCCGAGAGTTGACGGAGTTCTTGCATGACGACCTGAAAGTGGAACAATTTCCCAAAGCCGACTTTCCCTACAAGGTCGGCGTGCACGACAGCTGCACGGCGATTCGCGGTCTTAAGGAGTCGCGCCCCTCGGAACTCGTGACCGAGCCTTATTTTTCCAAGAGCCGCGATCTGCTCCGAAAGGTAGAGGGTCTCGAGATCATCGACGCCGAACGCATCGACGAGTGTTGCGGCTTCGGCGGCAGCTTCTGCGTCACCGACGCCGCGGTGTCGGCGAAGATGGGCCAGGACCGAACCGCCGATTTCGTTCGCCAGGGCGCCGAGTACATCGCTTCGGCGGATATGAGCTGCCTCTTGCAGATGAAGGGCGTTATCGACCGCGAAAATCTGCCGCTCAAGGTGGTTCATCTGGCCCAGATCTTGAACGGAGGTCCATTCGCATGAACCTTTTCCACGTCCTGCAAGAACTTGGAAACAAGCCGGTGGATCCGGAAGCCGCGGCCGCGCGCTTCATCGACGATCCAAAGCACGAGGAGACACACGACCGCATGGTTTGGGCCATGCGAAAGCATCGCGACGAAGCCGTTGCCGCCTTGCCGGAGTGGGAGGAGCTTCGGGACATCGCGTCCGGAATCAAGGAACATACGCTCACTCACCTCGACCAGTATCTCGAGACCTTCGAAGCCAAAGCGATCGCCAACGGTGTCCATGTTCACTGGGCCCGCGACGCTGCGGAGCACAACAAGATCGTGCTCGAAATCTTTGAGCAGCACACGGTAAAGCTGGTAATCAAAAGCAAGTCGATGCTGCAGGAAGAGTGCGGCATGACGGAGGCTCTGAACAAGGAAGGCATCGAGGTGCGCGAGTCGGACCTTGGCGAGCGGATTCAACAGCTCTCGCACGAGCGGCCCAGCCACATCGTCGTCCCGGCGATCGAGAAACTTCGCACGGATGTAGCCGCGTTGTTTGCCAAGGATCTCGGCACGGACCCCAACAACTCCGACCCGCATTACCTGGCCGAATCGATGCGCGAGGACGCGCGCCCAGTGTTTCTAAAAGCCGGCGCGGGCATGACGGGAGGCAACTTCGCCGTCGCGGAGACCGGCAGCGTCGTGGTGTGCACCAACGAGGGCAACGCCGACATCGGTGCAACAGTGCCGCCGTTGCAGGTGTGCAGCGTCGGCATCGAAAAACTGGTTCCGAGAACGGCCGACCTCGCCATCTTTCTTCGCATGCTTTCGCGCAGCGCGCTTGGTCCGCCGATGACCCAATACACGACCCACTTGCAGAAACCGCGCCCGGGGGCGGAGCTGCACTTCATCCTGGTGGATAACAAGCGCTCCGAACGGCTCGGCTCCGCAGACTTCTGGCATGTCCTCAAGTGCATCCGCTGTGGCGCCTGCATGAACACATGTCCGGTCTACCGGCGCAGCGGCGGCCTCTCCTATGGAGCGACGTACTCCGGCCCGATCGGCGTCATTCTCGATCCGGGCTTCGATGCGCACAAGTTCCGCGAGCTCCCGTATCACTCTTCGCTGTGCGGCAGCTGCACCGAGGTCTGCCCGGTCAAGATCGACATCTCAGACCAGATCTACAAGTGGCGGCGCGTGATCTCGGCCGAGGGCGAGCTGCCCGCCGTAAAGTCGGCAGGGATGAGCGCGATGGGCGAATTGCTGTCCCATCCCACGGTCTTTCACGCGGCCGAGGGGGCCGGTTTGAAAGCTCTGGAGGTCCTTCCGAAAGCGGTCGTCGATAACCGGTGGAATCCCTGGACAAACCACCGCGAGATGCCCAAGCCGGCCAAGAAAACCTTTCGTGAGTGGCACAAAGAGAACCGAGGTGATCGATGAGCACAACCGCCGCCCCCTCACGGCAGAGCGCGCGAGATGCCATTCTCAGCTCTGTCCGATCCCATCTTCCGACGCCGCCCGTGCCTCTGCCAGATGCGGCATTGAAGGACGGGAAGGCCGCCGCCGGCGGAGGCGTCGGCTACAAGGGCAATCTTGCGGACCTCGAAAAGGTCAGCGGCTTTCCCGCGCCCGGTGAGTCGTTGGTGCCCTTCTTTGAAAAGCAGCTGACGGCCATGGGAGGACGTTCTTTCTCCGTTCACGATCTCGATGCCGCCCAGGCAAAGATCCTTGAGTTGCATCCGGACGCAAAGGTCCGATGCTCAGCCGTTCCGGGTATCCAAGGAACGCGTCCCCTGCGCGCCACGGACGATCCGCATAGCTTCGCCGACGTCGACGTCGCCATCCTGCGCACACGGCTTGCGATCGCCGAAGCTGCAGCCGTGTGGTTCAGCTACGAGGATCTGGTCGTGCCCGCGCTCGGTGTGTTGACGCAGCACCTCGTAGTCTTGCTTGATCCCAAAGACATCGTTCCCACCTTGCACGAAGCATACGGAGGCAAGATCGACCTCGACGCAATGCCTTACGGAGTCTTCATGGCGGGCCCATCCGCAACGGGCGATATCGAGGGCGTCATCGTCCATGGAGCGCAAGGCGCGAGGAGCCTCACCGTGTTGTTCCTTGAAAGCTGATCGTTTGCTTTGCCATCGCGCACCTTCGCTCGGGCGTGAAACAGAAGCACGGAGTTGGAGGCCTGCTTGGCACAAAGCGTTCAAGATCGCTCCGCGCCAACTCATGCGCCTTCCGTTACCTATACCGATCAACGGTACAGCGCGGACTGGGCAGACGTACACCATCGTGGCCAACGTTTGCTGTGTGAGTTCCTCGGTACCTTTGGATTCGTCTTCTCGCTCTCAGGCGGTGCCGGCGCCTTCCACGCATACGCCAACCCGCCCCTTTCCACCGGCATCACCGTGGCGTTGCTGACCATGGTGGCGGCGATGTGGCTCGTGATCGCCATCTACGCGTTCGGAGACATCTCCGCGCACTTCAACCCTTCGATGACCTTTGCCTTCGCTCTCCGTGGCGACATTAGCTGGAGGAGAACGCTGTCTTACTGGGTATCTCAATGTGCGGGTGCTTCCGCGGCTTCTCTGCTCGCGAGGGCATTCTTTGGGTCCAGCAGTGGTCTGGCCTCGGTGCACCCGCAGCCGGGCAAAAACTGGCAGGCGGTCGGGTTTGAGGTGTTGCTGACCGCGTCTTTCGTCCTTTTGGTGCTGGTGATGGCGCGAGGCCCAAAGCTGAACGGACCGTTCACGCCGCTGGCCGTCGCTGCGTATGTGCTTTCGTTCGGAACCGTTGGCGGCTTGTACGAGGGAGCCGCCTTCAACCCAGCGCGCGCCTTTGGTCCGGCCCTTGCCCTCGGTCGCTTAGACGACCTTTGGATCTATGTGCTCGGCGCCGCGGTTGGAGCAACCCTCGCCGTAGGCATCGACCGCTACCTGCGCGGCCCGTTCCATAAAGCGGACGCCGAAGCAGCACCAGCCGCGAAACTTTCACAATAGCCCGCAACGCAAGGAGCCACCATGTCGTACGTCGAAGACACCCAGATCAAAGATGGCCACTACCAACCAGGAACTCTGCTCGATGACGGCAAGTGGCGCGTTGAGTTCGATTCCATGGGGCAAGTCAAGGTGCCGGCGGATCGCCTGTGGGGAGCGCAGACCCAGCGTTCTCTCATCCACTTCTCGATCGGCAACGACCATATGCCGACGGAGGTCTATCACGCGTACGGCTATGTGAAAAAGGCTGCGGCGATCGTGAACGAGCGCCTCGGACGACTCCCCAAGGACAAGACCGACCTGATCATCAAAGCCGCGGATGAGGTGATCGCAGGCAAGCTTGATGAGAACTTCCCGCTCTTTGTCTGGCAGACCGGCAGCGGAACGCAAAGCAACATGAACGTGAACGAGGTGATCTCGAATCGCGCCATCCAGATGGCGAAGGGGACCCTGGGCGCGCAGGAGCCTGTGCATCCGAACGACCACGTCAACATGTCGCAATCCTCCAATGACACGTTCCCCACTGCCATGCACATCGCTGCCGTGAAGGAGATCAAGGAAACGTTGCTGCCCAAGGTAGGAGCCCTCGCGACTGCCGTCGAAAACAAACAGAACCAGTGGGAGCACATCGTAAAGATCGGACGGACGCACCTCGAAGATGCGGTGCCGCTTACCGTCGGGCAGGAGTGGTCCGGCTACAGCACCCAGATCCGTTACGCTCTGCACCGGATTGAGCAGTCCCTCGAAGGCCTTTACCAGATCGCGGCCGGTGGCACGGCGGTGGGCACTGGTCTGAACGCGCCCGCTGGGTTCGATGTGCAGATCGCAAAAGAGATCGCGGACCTGACGAACTTGCCCTTTGTCACGGCGCCCAACAAGTTCGAAGCGCAAGGCTCGCTCGATGCCATGGTGGCCGCGCACGCCGGACTTCGCGGTCTCGCCGTCGCGCTCATGAAGATCGCCAACGATATGCGCTGGCTCGCCTCCGGTCCACGTTGCGGCATCAGCGAGCTCATCCTGCCCGCAAACGAGCCCGGATCCTCCATCATGCCGGGCAAGGTCAACCCCACGCAGTGCGAAGCCATCGTCATGATCTGCATACAAGTGATCGGGGACGATGCAGCCGTCGCCTTCGCAGGTTCGCAGGGCAACTTCGAGCTGAACGCGATGCGTCCGATCATCATCAACAACTTCCTGCACTCGGCCCGCATCCTGGCCGACGGTTGCGAAAAGCTGCGGATTTATTCCGTCGAAGGAACCGAGGTCAATGAAGCCAAGGTCGCGGAGTACGTCAAAAATTCGCTCATGCTCGTCACCGCACTCAGCCCGGTGATCGGCTACGACAAAGCATCCGAGATCGCGCACACGGCCCAACGCGAAGGCACCACCTTGCGCGACGCCGCCGTCAAGAGCGGATACATCGACGCGAAGAAATTCGACGAAGTCGTCGACCCTCGCAAGATGGTCTCAAACAAAGCCACGTAACAGAAAGCGTTCTTGTTGTCCGTAGGGAAAGCTCTGCGAGGAACGATGTCTTACCGCCGCCTTTCAACTCGGCTCTTGCCAACCCTGGCCTGCTTGCTTGCTCTTCCCCTGCGCGCGCAGGACAAAGAGCAAGCAAGCGAAGATCTGAGCGGACCGGACACGCACGAGCGCGCGCCCGAGGACCGCAAGCATCTCTTCGGCGACTGGGGTGGCGAGCGTCAACGGCTCTCAGAGCGCGGTGTCAACCTCGATGTGCAGTACATCTCCGACTCGCTCTGGAATATTCGGTCGGTCCAAAAAGAACGTCTGGCAAGCTGGAACCGCGTGCGCGGAACCCTCGACATCGACTTCGGTAAGTTGACCCATACGCCCGGCCTGTACTTTCACATTACGGCTCCATGGCAGACGGGCGGAAATCTTGGCAGATATCTTGGAACGATCGCCGAGCCCAGCGGAATGGCAAGCGCAAACACCTTTCGGCTGGATTCCTGGTGGTTCGAGAAACGGACCGACGAGGACCGTATCGTCTTTCGATTGGGACAGTTTGCCGCGCAGGACTCCTACGGCACACAGCATTTCGGTGGATCGTTCATTGCGGAGCCGCTTGGATATGCGTTGGGCAATCTGAACGCGACGTATGAGACGTTTGATCCACCGTCAACGCCCGCGGCAGAGTTGCGCGTCATACCGCTCAAACATTTCTACGTGAAGTCGATGGTGTACGCCGCCGATCGCATACCGTATGCACACAACCAGACCGGCCTTGTTCCCCAGTTTCGCGGAGCGGCCTCCGATGTCTCCGAGATCGGCTGGTCTCCAGGGCAACCGGCCACCGCCGTTCGTGCTTTCGATACGCTCGCGCAACGTCGAGGCTACGCCGGGCTCTACCAGCTGGGCAGCGCCTACAATCCTGGCAAGTTCCAGTCCACGGGGCCCGTCAAAACCGTCTCTGGCAACTACCTCATCTATCTCATGGGCAGCCAGGCTATCTGGCGTACAAGGCGCGACTCCGGTGTCGGCGTCGATGTCACAGCCGCTACCGACTGGACGCCATCCGATCGCAGTCGCGTGCCTCGGCAAACCACGGTGGGCGTGCGATTCGACGAGCCGCTTCCGCTGCCGCAGCACAATACGATCGCCTTTGGATACGTGCGCAGTCCCATCAGCGCTTCTCCTCCTCTCGGTGAACAGGCCGGTACCCCGCACCCGGCAGAAGATGTGTTGGAGCTCAACGGCCTGATCGAGGTGACGCGCTTCATCACACTCCAGCCGGTGGTGCAACGCTTTCTCGATGTAGCCGGAACTTCAAAGCCGGCGACAATCTTCGGATTTCGTTCCAAAGTCGATTTCTGATCTGAGCGCTTCCGTTTTCCGCACCTCAGATCTTCAACCGAAGCGCACCTCACCAACGCCTTAAAGGAGCACGACCATGAACCCCGAGACCAACAAAGCAGTCGAACTTTTGCGCAATCCAGAGACGAACCGCTCGACCGCCTTCTCTTCCCAGGAACGCGAACAGAAGGGTCTGATCGGCCTCCTTCCGCCACGGCAGGAGACGCTCCAGCAACAGGTGGATCGATGCTTGCTACAGCTCAGCAAAAAGCCGAACGACCTCGAACAGTACATCTATCTCGCCCAGCTTTCGGACGACAACCAGACCCTCTTCTACGCCGTGCTCGCGAGCGACCCGGCCCGCTTCCTCAAGATTGTCTACGACCCGACCGTGGGCACGGCCTGCATCGAGTTCGGACACATCTACCGCAAGCCGAACGGCTTGTATGTCTCGATCGATCAGCGCGGCAGGGTAAAGGACGTGCTGAGAAACTGGCCGGAGAAAGACGTGCGCGTCATCTGCGTCAGCACGGGCGGCCGCATCCTCGGCCTGGGCGATCTCGGCACCAACGGCATGGGCATTCCGATCGGCAAACTGCAGCTCTACACCGCGTGCGCGGCGGTCCCGCCGGAGGTCCTGCTCCCCGTTCTGCTCGACTGCGGCACGGATAACCAACAGCTTCTCGACGACCCACTCTACCTCGGTCTCAAGCAGCACCGGCCATCCACCGACGAGCTCGACGCCTTTGTGCAGGAGTTTGTCGACGCCGTGCAAGACCTCTATCCTAAGTGCTGCATCCACTTCGAGGACTGGAAAGGTACCGACGCCATCCGTCTCCTGGCTCGCTACGTCGACAAGATCAGCTGCTACAACGACGACATCCAGGGCACCGGCAGCGTCACCGTCGCTGGCCTCTACAACGCTCTGAAGATCAGCAAGGAAGCGCTCAAGGATCAGCGTGTGCTGTTCCTGGGCGCGGGATCGGCGGGCATCGGCATCGGCAACATGATCGCCGACGCCATGAAGCTCGAAGGTCTCACCGAAGAGCAGGCACAAGCGCAGATCTCCATGTTCGATGTAGATGGTCTACTCACACCCGAAACCAAAAATCTCTCTCCGGAGCAGAAGAAGTACGCGCATCCAAACGCCCCGACGAAAGATCTCGTCGAGGCCATCAACGCCATCAAACCAACCATCCTGATTGGAGTCAGCACCGTCAAGGGCACCTTCACGCAGCAGGTGATCGAAGCCATGACGAAGCTGAACAAACGACCGATCATCTTCGCTCTCTCCAACCCCACCGACCACGCCGAGTGCACCGCGGAAGATGCATACAAATACTCAGGAGGAAAAGCGATCTACGCCGCCGGTGTGCAGTTCGACCCAGTGCAGATCAATGGCAAGACGTACGAGCCGAGCCAGGCGAACAACTTCTACATCTTCCCCGCGGTTGGATTGGCGATCGTGGTCACCGAAGCCAAGCATGTTCCCAACGAGATCTTCATCGAAGCGGCGCGTGCCCTAGCCGATCAGGTCACACCGGATCAGCTGGAAAAAGGTATCCTGTTTCCGCCGCAGGGCAACATCCTGGCAAGCTGCGTGGACACCGCCACCAAATCCGCCGAGAAGATCTTCGACCTGGGCCTGGCCCGCGTGAAGCGCCCTGCCTCCATCAAAGGTCTGGTCACCTCGTCGCTCTACACGCCGGAGTACCCCAAGGCACAAGAGGCCGCGCCGGTCCAGGAACTCGCTCATGCCGCCGCAGACTGAATACAAGGGAGACGAGCACAACCTCGAAAGCAACCCAGCAGGCGCCGATGCGATGTTCGTCCTTATCGCATTGGCGTTTGCAAGCGGCTTCGCGGACGCCGCCTCCTATCTCCTCACCGGGAGCTTCACAGGTCTCATCACCGGAAATACGGTGCTCGGCGCAATCGCACTCGCAGCCGGAAAGATCGATAGCTTGTGGCTTCACTTTAGCGCTGTTGTCGCGTTTCTGCTCGCAACCGCGGGAGGCATTCTCTTGCCGCGACTGGGACTGAAAAAAAATGGGACGCTCGCTCTGGCTCTCCTCATCGAAGCGGCTCTCGTTGCGATTGTGCCCTTGTCCCCCTTTTCCCACGAGTCCCACACCAGAGTGTTCATGCTCGTCTGCATGTGCCTTGCGCTTGGCCTGCAGAACGGAGTCTTCCGCAAAAGCAAAGGTGTCTCTGTCCATTTGACCTATCTCTCGGGCGACGCCACATTGCTGATTGCGTCGCTTCTTCGACCGCCGGATGCCCCCAAGAAATCGCCGGACACGCGCACCACGAACACAGTGCTTGGCGTCATCTGGCCCATCTTCGCGGTCGGAGCAGCCCTGGCCGGCCTCGCTGTCCACTACCTCGGCGCCCGCGCCCTTTGGTTGCTGGAAGTTCCCCTCCTTCTCGCGACAATCTCTGCCTGGGAGAGCGCGTCCAGATCTCCCACCACCGCCACCGCGAAGTAGAGCCCACAAGGAACGGTAATTTACGCTAAGCTCGGCACAGCATCCAAAACAGTTTGGAGAAGGTCAATGAGTGGATCCGAGATGCAATACCGTACGCTGGGCAGAACGGGCGAAAAAGTCTCCGCCATCGGTCTGGGTGGATGGCACATCGGTCTGCCGACCGTCAGCGAAGATCTATCCATCCGCATCGTTCGGACCGCCCTGGATCGCGGCCTGAACTTCCTCGACAACAGTTGGGCTTACTTCGATGGCCTCAGCGAATTGAGAATGGGCAAGGCACTCCGAGACGGCTATCGGCAAAAGGCCTTTCTCATGACCAAAATCGACGGTCGATCTAAAAAAGAAGCCGCCAGCCAGATCGAACAGTGCCTCCTCCGGCTCGGCGTCGATTGCATCGACCTCGTACAGCATCATGAAATCCTCCGCTTTGAAGATCCCCATCGCATCTTCGACGAAGAAGGCGCGCACGTTGCCATGCTGGAGGCGCAAAAGGCCGGAAAGCTGCGGTATATCGGCTTTACCGGACACAAGGATCCGCAGATCCACCTCCATATGCTCGAGGTCGCGCGTGAAAACGGCTTCCACTTCGACGCCGTCCAGATGCCTCTGAACGTAATGGACGCGCACTACCGATCATTCGAAAAGCTGGTCATCCCCGAGCTCCTGAAGGACAACATCGGCATCCTCGGAATGAAGTCGATGGCAAACGGCATCATCCTGAAATCAGGGACCGTGACTGCCACTGAGTGCCTGCGCTACGCCCTCAGCCTGCCGACCTCCGTCGTGATCACCGGCATGGACAGCATAGAGATCCTTGAGCAGGCATTCAAAGCCCTGTCCGTTGCCCCGCTGAGCGAAGCCGACCGCGCCGCGCTGCTCGAAAAGACGCGAAAGACAGCGACGAAAGGTGAGTTCGAGCCGTTCAAAACTTCGTCCATCTTCGACGGCACAGCCACCAACAACAAGTGGCTCGGCGAAGAGCCGCAACGTCTGCAGCAGCTTATGCCGCAGTAAGCATCCATCGTCAAATGCCGATGATCGCCTTGTAAATGACCAGCCCTGAAATCGTCGCCACCACAATCCAAAGCAGCACGCCCTGGAGCAGAGGCCTGTAGCCCACCTCCCGCAGAGTTCCGCGAGAGATCCCCGTTCCGATCAGAAACAGCGTTGCCGTCAGACCCGTCTTGCCCAGGTGGGCCAGAGCATCAAACATCGGCAGCAGACCCGGCTCAAAGGTCCGCCACACGCTCGCCAGGCAAAAGAACAGGATGAACCATGGCCACTGCATCGCGTTCCGGCCAACTATGGCGTTCCGGCCAGCGATGGCGTTTTGGCCGGCGATCGAGCCTGAGCGGTTCGATCGCGCAGACCACCCAGCCACCGTCAGCCCGACCGGAATGATCCACAACGCACGCGCCAGCTTCACCGTGGTCCCGATGATCAGCGCCTGATTGCCATACTTCGCGCTTGCGCCCACCACCGAACTCGTATCGTGGATCGCCAGCGCCGCCCACAGACCGAACTGGTTCTGGCTCAGGTGCAGCGCGCTGCCAATCGCTGGAAACACAAACAGCGCGATCGAGTTCAACAGGAACACCGTCCCCATCGCGACACTGATCTCTTCTTCGGACGCATCGAGAATCGGCGCCACTGCCGCAATCGCGCTTCCGCCGCAAATCGCCGTGCCCACCGTGATCAGCAGCGAAGCCTTCCCCTGCACACGCAAGAAGCGACCAAGCACAAGCCCCAGAGCAACGCATGCCACAATGCTGACGGCCGTATACAGAAATCCGGAGCGCCCCACCCGCAACACCTGAAACAGGTTCATGCCGAACCCGAGCCCAACCACTGACATCTGCAGCAGCGTCCGCGCCAGAGCGCCGCTTTCCCGCCGCAACGGGTGCACAAACATCAGCCCAAAGCACAGCCCGGCAGCCAGTGCGACCGGCGCCGACACAAGTCCGCTCGAAGCCACAATCAAGCCGACAAAAAAGATCGTGCGGGTATCAAGAGCGTCGAGTCGGGCACGCAGCGCCATCGCCCGGAGACCTCCACCAGACCGAGGTCCGGACACTTTCTCGCAGACCGATGTACCCCCGACACAACTGGCAAGGAAGGGCAGCCGGCGGCTGATTTGCGTCAACTATATATCCAAATATATCCAAATCACTCGTACTGACAACGTTGTCCTAAGCGGCCTCCTTCAGAGGAAAGAACAACCTTTACCCCTGCTCTAAAATGAATCGCCTGGAGCAGACCACCGGTCCCCAGAACACCGGGCCGCCGAACACCGACCCAGACCTCGCGGCCGCCGTCCAAAGCCCACCCGGACCTCCCGCCCCCAGAGCCCGCTTCCGGTCGCGCCACCATCCGGGATGTCTCTCGCCTCCACCACAGCAATTTCAATCGTTCGATCTTCTTGGTTCCATCTCCCCCAGACACAGCACTAATAGTTCTGCGACATGTCGAAGATATAAACTTTGGTTCCAGAATGGGCCAACCTGACCTCCTTCCAGCATCGACCGCGCCCGGTCCCGCCCGAATGCGCGATCATGACACCATGCCCGCGTCTTCCGCGACTCCTGTCGCCGCCGTTCTCTCACCTCCTCATCGCATCCTCTCCATCGACATCCTCCGCGGCCTCACCATCGCCTTCATGATCCTCGTCAACGATCCCGGAGACTCCCGCCAAACCTACACGCAGCTCGAGCACGCCCGCTGGAACGGCTGGACACTCACCGACCTCATCTTCCCCAACTTCCTCTTTCTCGTCGGCGCCTCCATCATCCTTTCGCTCACAACCCGCTCCGCCCGAGGCGACACACGCCTCACCCTCGCTCGCCGGATCGTCCGGCGCGCCGTGCTCATCTTCCTCATCGATCTCCTTCTTGCCGCCCTCCCTTACTTTCACCTCTCGGAGCTGCGTCTCTACGGCGTCCTCACCCGCATCGCGCTCTGTTATCTCCTTATCGGCATCTTCAGCCTTTTCTTTAGCCGCCTTCGCACATTTCTTCTCACGGCCGCATTACTTTTGGTCACCTACTGGGTCCTAATGCGCTTTGTTCCCGTCCCCGGCTTCGGCGTGCCCACCCACGGCGTCCCCTTTCTCGACCCCAACGGCAACCTCGTCGCCGTCATCGACCGCGCCCTCAACGCCTTTCTCCGCCGCACGGTCCACACCGGCCGCCTCTACGAAGGCACCCGCGACCCCGAAGGTCTCCTGAGCACCCTGCCCGCCCTCGCCACCACCCTCTTCGGCGCCGCCGCCGCACTTTGGCTCCGCCGAAACATCCCACGCCACAACCCCGACGCCACCCCGCTCGACGCCCACCCAACCACCGAAGCCAGCCTCGCCCAGGCCCAAAATTCAGCCCAGACCCGAACCCTCCTCGGCTTCCTCGCCGCCGGCCTCACCCTCCTCCTCGCCGGCCTCCTCTGGAACCCCTGGTTTCCCATCAACAAAAACCTCTGGACCAGCTCCTACGTCCTCTTCGCCGCCGGCTGCTCGCTCCTCGGCCTCAGCCTCTGCTTCTGGCTCGTCGACATCCTCCGCCTCCAGCATCGCTCGCACGCCGCCCGCGCACTCCTCTGGCCATGGCTCGTCTTCGGCTCGAACGCTATCACCGCCTACGCCATCGCCTACCTCTTCGCCACCCTCCTCTACGTCATCCGCATCCCCGACCCCAACCCTCCCTACCGCCCCGTCACACTCTGGGCCTACCTCTACCGCCATCTCTTCTCACACGGCAACTCCACCCCCAACACCTCGCTCGCATGGGCCCTCGTCTTCGTCGCCCTCTGCTTTGTTCCCAACCTCCTGCTCTGGCGCAAGCGCATCTTCCTCAAGGTCTAGCGCCGCGTACCATAGAATCTGGAACGCAAGCGCGCCCCCGATCTCGTGCCCCAGATCTCGCGCCGCCCGATCTCGCGCCACTCCAAGGAGAAACACCGCCGTGCCCTACACCGACCTGCGCGCATGGATCGCCCGCCTCGAAAAGTCCGGCGACCTCCGCCGCATCAAAACCGCCGTCTCCCCTTATCTCGAGATGGCCGAGATCGCCGACCGCACCGCCAAACTCCGCCAGGACGGCCAGCCCTGGGGAGGCCCCGCCCTCCTCTTCGAAAACGTCACCGGCCACCCCGGCGCCCGCGTCCTCATGAACCAGTTCGGCTCCGAACAGCGCATGAATCTCGCGCTCGAATCCACCTCGCTCGACAGCATCGCCGACCGCCTCCGCGACCTCCTCCACCCCGTCCCGCCCACCTCCCTCGTCGACAAGCTCAAGCTCCTCCCCAAACTCGCCGAGATCGGTTCCTTCTTCCCCAAAGTCATCGACCGCCGCAACGCCCGCTGCCGCGAGGTGATCCTCAAGGGCTCAGACATCGACCTCACCCAGCTCCCCGTCCTCACCACCTGGCCCGGCGACGGCGGCCCCTTCATCACGCTGCCCTGCGTCATCACCCGCGGCCCCACCTCATCCGACGGCATCCCCGGCAAACGCAACGTCGGCATGTACCGCATGCAGGTCTACGACCGAAACACCACCGGCATGCACTGGCAGCGGCAAAAAGTCGCCGCCGAGCAGCTCCGCGACCGCCTCCGCAGCACCACCAGCTCCGCCACCGAAGCCGTCAACCTGATGGCGCGCACCGCCGGCGGCACCACCCCCGACCCCACCCCGACCCCGAACCCGGGTGCCCAAACCCAGAACCCGGGCGCCCAACCTCAAAACCCGGGTGCCCCATCCTCTCGCAGCCTCACCGCGAAAGGGTGGGGTGCTCTCCCCCATCCGGCCCAAGAGCCCATCCCCCAACACACCACCACCAATCTCAAATCCGACCGCATCGAAGTCGCCGTAGCCATCGGCACCGACCCCGCCGTCACCTTCTCCGCCATCGTCCCCGCCCCACCCGAGATCGAGGAGTACCTCATCGCCGGCTTCCTCCGCGGAGCCCCCGTCGAACTCGTCCAGGCCGAAACCGTCGACTTGGAGGTCCCCGCCCACGCCGAATACATCCTCGAAGGCTACGTCGACCTCCACGAACTCCGCTCCGAAGGCCCCTTCGGCGATCACACCGGCTTCTACACCATGCCCGACAGCTACCCCGTCTTCCACCTCACCTGCATCACCCACCGCCGCAACCCCATCTACGCCGCCACCGTCGTCGGCAAGCCGCCCATGGAAGACGCCTGGATGGGCAAGGCCGTCGAACGCATCTTCCTCCCTCTCATGCAACTGACTTTGCCCGAAATTGTCGACGTCTGCCTCCCTCCCGAAGCCGTCTTCCACAACCTCATGATCGTCTCGATCCGCAAAAGCTACGCCGGCCACGCCCGCAAAGTCATGAACGGCATCTGGGCCCTCGGCCAGGCCATGTTCACCAAATGCATCATCGTCGTCGACGAGGACTGCAACCCCCACGACCTAGCCGAAGTCACCCTCCGCACCTCCAACAACATCGACCCCGAACGCGACATCCAGTTCACCCTGGGCCCCGTCGACTCCCTCGACCACAGCTCCCGCCTACCCAACTTCGGCTCAAAAATGGGCATCGACGCCACCCAAAAATGGCCCGCCGAAGGCTTCACCCGCCCCTGGCCCCCCATGCTCGCCATGCCCCCCGAAGTAAAATCCCGCGTAGACACCCTCTGGAAAAAACTAGGCATCGACTAAGCCGCAAGAGCATTCGCCTTCGCTGCGGCCCTTTTTCTGCTTGTGCCCATGATTCCTTCCGTGACCCTCTTCCTTTACTGACGACAACGGCGTTTATCAGGACGGAAACCGAACAAATGGGAGTTGGATGTCGGGAAGCCGTTCCCAGCGCTTAGCAGACTCCTTACCTTTGGTGCAAAGCGGTGCTTGGTTATCGTTCAAGCTACATCTGTGATGGGGAACTTAGGATGGTCGATCCGTCGGATGGTATGAAGTCGTTCCAGCAGGCGTTGCGACAGGGCAAGATCGCTATTCACGTTGCAAAGACAGACCCAAATCTCTTCGTCCATCTCGACGCTCCCAATGGACCGCCAGAGATCCGCTTCACCTATGTGAGATTGAAGCGCACGACGGTGACGGCGCTGGTCATGTTTGCGGCCCAACCTCCAATCAACGGCAAACCATGTTTCGCGATTGGGTATGCGGTGCCCAAGACGTATCGGAATCAGGGACGGGCCAAAGAGATCGTTGCCGCAGCCATTGCTGACATGGAAGCTGGACTAAAGAGGAACGGGCATCCCGTCTTCTATATCGAAGCCATTGTGGATGCAGAGAACACTGCGTCTCGCAAAATCGGAGAACAACTCATTTCAAATGGCCCGGAAGCGATTACCGAAGGAAAATCCGGATTGCCAGCATTCAAATACGTCCGCAAAGTCTACTAATCTCGCTACCAATACGAAGTGGCCTTGCCAACGGTGTGAAGATCACGGGCATAGGCAATTCCAACGCATTCCGCAATCAAATAATCCAACACGGCTTCAAGTTTGCCTACGTCGTATGCGGCCGTCGAAATACTCTCCCTGGTCTGCTTCAAGAAGTGCTCTACGTAAGACTCTTTGAATTCCAAGGCTCCGTGGTAGGCTCCGACGGATTTTTTGAAATTGGTCCAAAGGACCTTCGGCGGTCCATAGTTTCGAAGACGTAGATCAAGGTAGCACTCGATTGCGGCCGCACGGCGATTGATGTCTGTGAGTTTTAGACCTTCCGGCCCCACGGCAGGGAAATTGCGAAACGCATCCAGCTCGGGCAGCATCCCTCCCCGCATATTGGTCGGAAGAGTGAGCTTGGAGACACGTTGACAGGCCTCTACCCCTTCAGCATCGTTATCAAACAAGAACAGGACTTGATTCTGGACGTCGATTTTGGCCAGGCCTTCAGCAAATCTCGCAAGGTTGCCGGTACCTGAGAACGGATGGCTTTCGGAGACGTCGACGAAGCGAAAAAAATCTTGTATCTCTGGTCGCAATAACGTCAACGCATGTTGCAAGACATGCACATCAGAGCTGCCTTCGGTAGCGATGAGAAAGGTTTCTGCACGCCGTGCCTCGGGCACGAAATCTTTGGAGTCTGCATAGCCTCCTTCGACCAAGGGGCCGTACTGCCACACAACCTCAGCCTCTTGGTTCTCTTTTCGTTCCGCCAAGAGTCGTAGAACCGAATAAGGATTCAGAATGGACACCGCACCTCCGAAGAAACTTCGTTCGGAATACGCTGGAATCTCATGTGGTGAGTAGCCAGGAATGCGTTCAAAGCTCACCTGACGAAAGCGTTCGGTCACT
The DNA here is from genome assembly GCA_965277145.1 of Acidobacteriaceae bacterium. Lineage (GTDB taxonomy): Bacteria > Acidobacteriota > Terriglobia > Terriglobales > Acidobacteriaceae > Edaphobacter. Next base: position 2,075,419 of record OZ255717.1, on the reverse strand, counting down.
TTCCGCCTACTCTCATCCTCGAAGCCGCCAACATAGGTCGGATCAAGCGATTCAAGTGGATGACAAAGCGCAAACTCTCGGAACTCCTCGAAGCTCATCAGAATCGGGAGGTCCTCATCGTCGTCGTCTGCTATCGCGCTCAGTTGCTCTAACCAATTCTTGGTCACGGCATCATATTCGCGCCTTACTTGGGCAAGATTGAATCCCAGCAATTCTAGCCGTGGCACTACATCTTTCAAAGACCGAATAAAGGCCATCTCCATTGCGGTGGGATCCTCGCGCTCACGCTCGAAATACTCGTAGTCGATCTGGTCACTTCGAATCGGTTTGCGATCGCTCTTCTGAAACAGAGACCCATAATCTATTCCCATGTGATTCTTGCTGGATACGAGCTCAACTCCGGCTACATTCAGCGAGATTATTGTGCCCATTCGTTTCTCCGCAGCTGAGATGCAAGCCCTCTTGGGTGTGCCACAAATCTACGATAGACGGCGATGAGGCCTTTTACCGACCTTCCGATGAGCGAACATGGCTCGAAGAGGAAGCGACCGCTACTGAGGATCAATCCGTTCGCGAATCTCCAGCTACATCTCTGCCTCATCAGTACCGATAAGTCGCATTATCGTCAGTAATCCCGGTTTTGCGTTCTCTTATTCAGATCTGAGCATCTTTGATCGTCTGTTTAGCTTGTCAGCCGAAGCGATCTGCCTCCGTTTACTCAGCGCGAAGCGACGCCGACAATCTGGCCAACAAAGGCGTCCTCTTCGGCCAGGTCGAGTAGACAGTTTGCGAGATCCTGAAACTGCAAGCCCCATGTCAGCTTTGGGCGAGTTCCCGCATCGGTTCGGTAGCCCTTGCCGTCTCCTTCGCGCAGATGCGGCGGTCGAACGATAGTCCAGTGTGCGTCGGATGTGGTGATGGCCTGCTCTGCTCGGTGCGCGTCGGCCAGTTTGTCTTTCATGGCGCGCTTCAAAACCAGGACCAGAGGATTGCGACTGGGATAGAGCAAAGCGCCGGAGACGATCACATACCGCTTGACCGCGGCTTTTTTCATCGCGGCGAGCGTTGCAATGGCGGCATTGCCGACGATCCATGGATCGCCCCCCGGTCGCTGTCCCAGGCAGGAGATGACGGCATCTTGTTCCGCCATGGCCGGCAGCAACTGCTCTGTGCTGCCAGGATCCGCCACAACGATCCGCAGATGCTCTGCCTTTCTTATGGAGGATCGGCGCACGACGGCTGTCACGGTATGCCCTCGCTCCAATCCCTGTTCCACAACTCTTTGCCCCGTGCGGCCGGTAGCTCCAAGAACTAGCAAGTGCATTGTTTTCTCCTTTGGATCACGAACTTCGTTCCCGATGAGGATCTGGTTCAGGGCACAAGAACGATCTTGCCCCGCACTGTTCGCGATTCTGCGAGTGCCATCGCCGCGGAGACCTCTCTTAGGGGAAACGTCGCTGCAATGGGTGGGTTGATCGCCCCAGCGAGGAGCAAGTGGAAGAGCTCTGCCAGATCGTTCGCGAGCCTCTTACGAAAGGTTGAGGGCCGAATAAGACGACCGGCCCAGAAGTTATAGAAGGTGACGTAATGCCCTTTGGGCCGCAGCTTCCAGAGGAGCAGATGTCCCATAAGCCGGAGAAAGACGCGCCCTGCCGACGTCTTCTGGCTAAGTGCGGCGGCGTTGCCATACAGAATCAACGAAGCTCCGCGAGCGAGAAGTCGGTAGGACATGCGGGCGCTCTCAAGGCCAAGAGGATCGAAGACTGCATCGACTCCGAGCGGAGCAAGCGCCAGGACCTGTGCTGCGAGGTCAGGAGCGTTGTAGTCCAGAGGTTCGACGCCCATGTCGCGCAAAGCAGCATGGTGTCGTGGTGAAGCCGTGCCAAGAACCCTCATCTCCGCGTGACGTGCAAGCTGGCAAAGCACTGTACCGACGCCGCCGTTCGCTCCGTGCACAAGGATGGTCTGTCCGGCCTTCCCCTCCGCCTCACGGAACAGCATCTGCCACGCCGTGACTCCGTTCACCAGGACTGTCTCTGCATGTGCCGGCGTGATGCCTTCAGGCACATCGACCAGATGGCGGGCCGGCACAAGGATGTGCGTTGCCCAACCACCGATTTTGGTGACAGCGGCTACGCGCGTTCCCACCCTCTTCCCTGAGACGCCGCTTCCTACCGCTAGGACGCGCCCCACGAAGTCATACCCGGGCACAAAAGGGAACTTCGGCTGCGCAGGATAAAGGCCCCGTCGCATGGCCTGCTCCGCAAAAGAGATCCCGGTCGCCTCCATCTCCACAAGAGCCTCTCCTGGGCGAGCTGCAGGAAGCGTTCGGTCACGGAGCTCTAAGCCGGAAGGCTCCACACGTCCGGGGAGGATAACTTCGGTGAGATTAGGAGGAACTTTTTCCGCGGTGCGATGCATCTTGACTCTCCATCGTTAGTGAGTGGTCACTCATTCAAATAAACAAGAATTAATTGTGCCGGATGCCTTGGGTAAGGATGCGGCCCCAGGCGCTTGTGTCCTTGTCGAGGCCCGTGACCGTGATGAGGTGGCAGAGCTGGCCGTAGGCCATAAATCTCTGCACCAACTCGTCCGAGGCATTGGACCTATCCTTCACCAGGTTGACGACGGCTCGGAGCCCACCCCTGAACGATTTCGCAATCTCAGGGACGTCCATGGCTGATTGTGCATGGACTTGTAGCAGCAGTAGCTTGCGATCAGCAATCAACGCTGCATAGGTCGCTCCCATCGCGAACAGAAGCGCTTCGGGCGTTTGCTCCGGGCTTCGGTCCGCGCCGTTCCTCAATGCCGCAAGAACCAGTTCAAAGGTGCGTTCCAGGGCAGCGACGAAGAGTTCTTCCTTGCGGGGGAACAATTTGAAGACGTACGCCGTGGAAATCTTGGCTCGCCTGGCGACCTCGGTAACGGGGGTGCCCAGATAGCCGGCAGCGGCAAAAGCGGCCATGGCACTGCGAACGACCGCCTCCCTCCGCACCTCGGCCGTGGATAAGACGGTCTTGCGACTTGCCATATGAGTGACTATACACTCACGTTCGTAAGGAGCAAACAATCCCTCCGGATCTGCCAAAACCTGCTCAACACCATAGGCAAGGCAGTTCACGCACGGCCCGTTGCTCGTCTCTTTGTTCAAGAGTCAGTCCTGATATGTCGCTCCTCCCTCTGGACCCTCCGCGACCACCGCCGGCAACTCCTCTTCCACCAGGGCACTCGCATCCCCTAACCCAAACAAACGCCCCCCGAAGTACAAAGGCGTTTCTAGGAACTCATCTCTGGTTGCGTGCTAGACTCCGTCTCAATCAACAATCCAACGATCCTTGGGGATGAACCCGTCGCTACAAACCAAAGGGGGACAAGCGATGCGCCGGCAAATTATGTTGGTCCGAATCACTCTATCGCTGCTCTTGCTGTCAGTCGTCAGCGCGGCCCAGACCCAGGCCCAGACCCAGAAGCTCGAAAGCTGTAAACCCCTAAGCGATCGGACAGGACCCGAAGGTTGCTGGATCCTCGCCAGCAAACCTCTGGGCAAGCTCCCGAACAAGCCGATGTTCTGGACTCTGGATGTCTACCCTGATCTGAAGAGCGCTCAGGCTGCCGCCACAAGCCGCAGCACCGTCCTCGATGCGCTGGGTCGAATCTGGGTGCTGACCATCAACGAAACCTTGGCGATGCCGACCGGCGGAGAGCGCGTGGCACAGATCGGACCTCTGCCCCTCAAGCAAGATGAGAGCTATACAGCGCAGTATCGGGAGTCAATCATGATCCCTGGTGCGGTCAGCAAAACGCATGTGCACTCCGGGCCCGAGGCCTTCTACACCGACACCGGCGAGACTTGCCTCGAAACGCCGTCGGGCAAGCAAGTGAGTCGAAAAGGGCACGACGTGATTGTGCCCGAGGGGGAACCGATGGAGCTCATGGCAACCGGTTCAGACACTCGCAGAGGCCTCGTCCTCGTGCTTCACTCATCCTCAAAGCCCCACACAACCGTCGTGTCAGACTGGCACTCTAGCGGTCTCTGCAAGCTGGCCGAGAAAACCGCTCCAACCAACTGAATCACCGCAACAGCACACACGCCTTAGCCGGCAGAAACCTCCAATGAAACGACGCGCATTCGTAAAAGCCGGCTTACTTTCTACGCCATCTCTCCTGCTCGCGCAGCACCGGCAAAGTGAAACCCAACTTGTGCCGGCCGGTGCGGATACTCTCCACGAAACGCACACGTTGGGCTTCAGCAAAATCTTCTTCAAAGTATCCTCCGCGGATACAGGAGGAGGTTTGTTCATCATGGAACACGACAACCTTGCCAAGGGTGGACCGTTCCGGCACTTCCATCCCGCACAGGACGAATGGCTCTACGCGATGCAAGGAGAGTTCCGGGTGGAGATCGGTGACCAGAAACTAACGTTAAAGCCTGGAGATTCGGTTCTGATGCCCCGAAATACTCCCCACGTCTGGGCTCAGGTCGACGAACATCCGGGCAAACTCCTGATTGCGTTTACACCGGCCGGCAAGATGGAAGAGTTCTTCCGTGACTTCGGAAAAACCGGCAAGCTGCCGACCGATGCCAGCGTCGTCAGAGCGTACGGCCTTGAGCGGGTAGGCCCACCACTGACCATCTAGTCAAGTCCATCTGCGGTGAAGATCCGCCGAGCATCCTTCCCCGATCGGTAGTCCCAAATCGCAATAACAAACAAAGCCCGGCCGACCACATCTGGCCCAAACTCCGCATCGCCCACCGCCCAAATCCCACTTGCACCCGCGACCTTCCCCATTCATACTCGAAGTATGAAATACACCACCAAAGTCAGCGAACGCGGCCAAGTCGTCATCCCCAAGCCCATCCGTGACAGCCTAAAACTCGACAAGAACTCCTCCGTCGAGTTCGAGATGAAGGGGGCTGTTCTGACCCTCCGCCCAAAACGCGACATGCGCAAATTCGACCAAGCCATAAAAAAATATCGCGGATCGATGCGCGAGCAATTCCTGGCCGACGGCTACACCTCCACCGATCAGTTCACGGCTGAAATTCGCGGTCGATGATCACCGCAGTCGATACCAACATCCTGATCGACCTCTTCACCGGCCCCGAAGCAGACGCTGCACTGGCTGATTCCGCTCTGCGCAACGCAGCGTCGGACGACGCTCTACTCCTCTCGGTCGTCTGCTACTCCGAAGTCGCCGCCCGTTTCGCGCTTCGGAGCAACCTCGATAAGTTTTTGGATCAGCTCGGCGTCCAAGTCGACGATCTAGACCGCGAAACCGCGTTCGTTGCAGGCCGGTTGTACAACCAGTACCGCCAGCGCGGAGGGGCACGAACCCGCATCCTCCCCGACTTCCTCGTCGCCGCCCACGCCCAGATCCACGCCGACCGCCTCCTCACCCGCGACAAGCGCTTCTTCACCACCACCTTCCCCAAGCTCAAAGCCGTCAGCCCCGCCGATCTCGCCTGAACAACCCGCCAGAAGCTCCGCACGGCGCACCGCACGCCAAAATCTAAGCCGACCGGATCACCACCGCGCTCGCCCCCGGCGCCATCACCTCATCCCCACGCACCACCTCCACCGCACCCGGCCCCGCGCTCCACCGCCCACCCGCATCCACCGCCGACCCACCCAGCAGCACTCCCGTCTCGCTCAGCAACCCCGGCCCAGAGAGCCGCATCACCGTCGCCCGCTCACCTAAACCCAAACCCTCCATCGACACCCGCACCGGCGCGTCCCGCGACCGATTCACCACCACCACCGACCGCACTCTCCCCGCAGCGCTCAGCGCATACCCCGTCACACTCTCCCCGCCCCCGTCCATCTCCAGCGCCTCCACCTCCGTCGCTCCCCGAAACGCCTCCCGAAACGCCAGCATGCCGTAGTACGGCGCCCCCGCCGCCGTATGCCCCGCCCCATCCTCCCCAATCGGCGAGTACGAGCTCACAAAGCCAAGCTGATTCACGCCCGTCTCCATGTTCACGCCCGCGCACCCGTTCGCCGCCAGCAGCAGCATATAGTCCAGCGTCCACAGCGCCCCCAGGAGCGTATTGCTCAGCCCCGGCCGCCCCCCGCCAAAGAACGAATTCGTCTCGCACATCCGCCACGGTAAGCCCGCCGCCACGCTCGCCCGCCGCAGCCGGTCAAGATTCTGCTTCAACTCCGGATCAGCCGTCCTCAACTGCTCCTCCGTCCCCTGCCTCTGCCCGCCCCGGTAGTAGTGCGTCGTCAAAATCTGCACCTCCCCACGCGCATCCGCCGCCATCCGCTCCACCCAATCAACCGACGCAGCCGTATCCGGCGCCGCAAATCGCACCCCCGGCACAGCCCGGAGAAGAGCCCCATGCCACCGGCCGTACTCGGCGCGAAACTCCTCATAGCTGTACGGCGGCTTGCGCAGCGGCAGCTGACCACGGCCGTAGTTCTCCACCTCATTGCCAAGCTCCACAGCCTCCAGTCGCGGCCCCAAAATCCGCGCCACATCCCGCAGCTCCGCCATGCTCTCCTCGAGCGTGCCTCGGCCAAAGTTCAAGCTCCAGATCGTCGTCCACCCCACCGCATCCAGAAACCCTCGCATCTGCTCCAGGCTCGCCCGCGTCACCACCGTGTTCTTCGGCTCGCTCACGGCCGTCCCCTCGGCCGAGTAGCGCGAGAAATCCGCCACAATTCCACCCATCCGCAAGACGCCGCTCGGCCCCAAATTCCGCACCATCTGCACATACGCCGCATTCCCGACGCTCAACAGCCCAAGCCGAGCCGCCGACGACATCTCATACCCCAACCCCATAAAATTCGCCGGAACGGTCGCCCCCGACCGTCCCTGAACCCGTCGCGGACGCACCACCGGTCCTCCGCCCGCACCCCCAAAAACACCCCCAGCAACACCCCGACCAACACCCGTCGCCTGCCCCATCGCCGATCCCGCACAAACCACCAACCCCGACCCCAACAACCGCCGCCGCGTCAGCATCCGTCCAACCCTCCCTCACACCCCTGCCAAGAGTCCAAGAGTCCGGTCGAGTGTACACGCCCGCATCCACGGCAATCGCCGTCCAATCTCGCCATCCGGCCCGCGCCCGCGCTACCATACACACGGGAACTTCTCCGAGCGCCCGACCGTCCCACCTAATACATCCGCTCGCACCCCAGCCAGCACTCAGGAGGACCGACCCATGTCCACCCTAGCCAGCTCCACCCTCGCCACCTCGCTCCCGCGCACCTCCGTCCCCGCCTCGACCGCCGCCGCCCCAGCAACCGTCCCCTGGTACATCCCCCTCGGCGCCCTCGCCATCACCTCCGCCACCATCGGCGGAGCGTGGGACGTCTCCTGGCACCGCACCATCGGCCGCGACACCTTCTGGACCCCCGCTCACATGGCCATCTACGCCTGCGGCCTCCTCGCCGGCATCATCTGCGCCTACCTCATCCTCCGCACCACCTTTGGCTCCGCCGCCAACCCCGAAACCGCCCATCTCCGCGCCGCCTCCGTCAACGTCCTCGGCCTCCGAGCCCCTATCGGCGCCTTTCTCGCCGCGTGGGGCGGCATCGCCATGCTCACCTCCGCTCCCTTCGACAACTGGTGGCACGCCGCCTACGGCCTCGACGTCAAAATCGTCTCGCCCCCGCACACCCTGCTCATCCTCGGCCTCCGCGGCGTCGCCGTCGGCGTCCTCTTCCTCACCCTCGCCGCCATGAACCGCGCCCGCACCGCCGCGCCCAACCCCGCGTCCAGCCCAGGCGCCCCCAACCGCACCTACACCAACCTCCGCCGCCTCTTCCTCTACATCGGCGGCCTCGCCCTCGGCGGCCAGATGTTCTTCCTCCAGGAGTACACCTGGGACGTCAAACTCCACACCGCCTCCGCCTACATCGCGATGGCGATCGCCGTCCCGCTCATCTTCGCCATCTTCTCCGAAGTCTCCGGCTACCGCTGGGCCGCCACCTCCACCGCCGCCGTCTACACCCTCATCATCCTCGGCGAAATCCTCATCCTCCCCCTCTTCCCCGCCACCCCCAAGCTCGGCCCCGTCTTCAACCCCGTCACTCACCTCGTCCCCGCCAAGTTCCCCATCCTTCTCCTCGCCCCCGCCTTCGCCCTCGACCTCCTCTGGCAACGCCTCCGCACCTCCCTCTGGAAACCCTGGCAGATCGCCCTCCTCTCCGGCGTCCTCTTCGTCGCCGTCCTCACCGCGGTCGAGTGGCCCTTCGCCAACTTCCTCCTCTCCCACAGGAGCGAAAACCGCTTCTTCGGCACCATCTACTTCGACTACAACTCCCGCCCCGACGGCTTCGACCGCCTCCGCCGCTTCTTCCAGCCCTCCTCCCCCGCCGCCATGTCCTTCGCCCTCCTCCGAGCCTCCCTCTACGCCGCCATCTCCACCCTCATCGGCCTCAGCTTCGGCCGTTGGATGCGCACAGTCCAGCGTTAACCCCAGACCATGACCCTCCGCCTCCGCACTCTCGTCGCCCTCCTCCTCTCCGCCCTCAGCCTCGCCGCGCCCGCCGCTCACGCCCACGTCGGCTCCAAAGACATCTTCGAGCAGATCAACGCCGGCCCGTACCCCCTCTACATCACCATCCGCCCACCCAACGTCATCCCCGGCGTCGCCACCGTCGACGTCCAAACCTCCACCCCCAACGTCCGCTCCATCGACATCACCCCCATCCCCCTCACCGGCGAAGCCTCCAAACACCCACCCACGCCCGACCTCATGAAGCCCGCGCCCGACAACCCCACCCACTACACAGGTTCGCTCTGGCTCATGTCCGCCGGCTCCTGGCAGGTCCGCTTTCACCTCCTCGGCGAGGCCGGCGAAGCCACCACCAACATCCCCGTCCCCGCCATGCCCCTCACCACCCTCCGCATGACACGCGGCCTCGGCGCCCTCCTCACCCTCCTCGGCCTCATCCTCGCCGTCGGCATGGGCGGCATCGTCGCCGCCGCCGTCCGCGAAGCCCCCGTCCCCCCCGGCGAACCCATCCCCTCCTCCCGCCGCCGCCCAGCCCTCCTCGCCACCATCGCCACCGTCACCATGATGGCCCTCACCCTCCTCGGCGGAGCCGCCTGGTGGAACGTCGAAGCCGCCTCCTACGCCCAAAACGTCTACCGCCCGCTCGCCCTCACACCCACACTCCACGGCAACACCCTCAACCTCCAAATCTCCACCTACACCGACCCCAACGACATCCTCCACTGGCGCTCCCGCTCCAACGCCGACTTCCTCCCCGACCACGGCCACCTCATGCACCTCTACGCCATCCGCCAACCCGGCATGGACGCCGTCTTCCACCTCCACCCCACCCTCGCCGGCCCCGGCGACTTCCAGCTCACCCTCCCCTCCATGCCCCCAGGCACCTACCGCCTCTTCGCCGACATCGTCCACAGCAACGGCTTCCCCGAAACCCTCGTCGCCAACCTCACCATCCCCCCCGGCCTCCCACCCACACCCCTCAGCCCCGAAGACGCCTCCGGCTTCCCCGCACCCCTAGTCGCCGTCCAGGTCGCCGTCCAGAATCCCCGACCCGTCCAGGATCCCCGATCCTCCCCCCCGACCCCGTCCACCTCCACGCTCGCCGGAACCCTCGGCCCCGTCTACAAACTTCCCGACGGCTACACCATGGTCTGGCATCTCCCCTCCGCGCCCCAAAGCCCGCACACCTCCCCCCAAACCTCTCCCGTCACATCGCCCGACAACCCCTCCGCCCCCACCCCCGACCCCGCCCCCCTCACCGCCAACGCCGCCTACACCTTCCAGTTCACCCTCCTCGACCCCGCCGGACACCCCGCCACCGACATGCAACCCTACCTCGGCATGGCCGGCCACGCCGCCTTCGTCAAAACCGACGGCACCACCTTCGCCCACACCCACCCCGAAGGCTCCGCCGCCATGCCCGCCATGATGCTCGCCAACGCCGGCCCAGACGCCCCCATGCCCGGCATGTCCAACACCCCCGCCACCATGCCCGGCGCCATGCCCGGGATGTCCACCGAAAAAATCACCCCCAACGTCAGCTTCCCGTACGGCTTCCCCGCGCCCGGCCACTACCGCATCTTCATCCAGATGAAGCACGGCCAAACAGTCGAAACCGGCGTCTTCGACGCAAACGTCCAGTAGAACCCTTGCCCTTCTAGTTGTCATTCCCGCAGGGAATCTGCTTCTCCCTGGGTGCCCCATCCTCCGCGACGGTCTCATCGTCGTGAAGGGTGGGGTATTCGCGCAAACGCGCGAACCGCTCTCGCCCGACACCGCCACCAAAGGCAAGAATCGCCCTTGCCTTCGAGTTGTCATTACGCAGGGAATCCGCTTCTCCCTGGGTGCCCCATCCTCCGCGACGGTCTCATCGTCGTGAAGGGTGGGGTATTCGCGCAGACGCGCGAACCGCTCGCGCCCGACACCGCCACCACAGGCAAGAATCGCCGTTGCCCTTCGAGTTGTCATTCCCGCAGGGAATCCGCTTCTCCCTGGGTGCCCCATCCTCCGCGACGGTCTCATCGTCGTGAAGGGTGGGGTATTCGCGCAAACGCGCGAACCGCTCTCGCCCGACACCGCCACCAAAGGCAAGAATCGCCCTCGCTTCTAGTTGTCATTCCCGCAGGGAATCCGCTTCTCCCTGGGTGCCCCATCCTCCGCGACGGTCTCATCGTCGTGAAGGGTGGGGTATTCGCGCAAACGCGCGAACCGCTCTCGCCCGACACCGCCACCAAAGGCAAGAATCGCCCTTGCCCTTCGAGTTGTCATTCCCGCAGGGAATCCGCGCCTGCCCCGAAAACCTACTCCACCGTAGTCACCGAGATCCCCATCAAATTCCGCACCCACCGCGCCGGCCGCTTGTCTTCGCTCGACACCAGCTTCATCCGGCCATCCTCCCCCAGCGGCCGACCGCCCATCCGCGTCGCCACAATCACCTCCCCGGCATGCAACCCGCTCTCCACCTCCACGCCCGAATACACCACAAAGTACCCATCCGACCCAGTCGCCCGCACATAGCTCCGCAGCATCCGCCCCACCCCCGCCGCGTCCGTCGCCGCCAGCCCATTCGCCGCCAACAGATCTCCCATCGCCACGCCCGTGTACGTCTCGTCCGCGTTCAGATGCGCATTGTGCACGGAGACCGTCCGCTGCGGCATCCGCTCCAGATCCTCCACCCGCAGCGTCACCGTCCGGCCCCCAATCGTCAACGTCAGAGCCGTCGAAGGTTCAGCCTTCCTCCCCCCGCCCATGTGAGCCCCGCCACCGCCCATGGGCGACATCTCCTGCCCACCCGCGGCTCCCAAACCGTGCGCCGTTCCATCCACCCCCGCGCCCGAGAGGCCCGCCGTACTCCCCTCCATCACCCACGCCGCCAAAGCCGGATCCCGCGTCCCCACACTCTGATCCCGCATCGCGCCGCCCGAGGAACTCGTCGCCCCCGGCGGCGGTGACCCAGCCCCCGTAGCCCTCGCCCCAGCCCCCGTCGTCCTCGCCCCGGCCCCCGTCGTCCTCGCCCCGCTCTGCCCCACCCCAACCGACGCCTGACCAAGCGCCAAACCCCATCCCATCCCCACCACCGCAAACGCTGCAAATCCCCTACGCCATCCAGCCGCTCCGCTCATCCTCCTATCCTAACCCTCGCCCAAAATCCGCCCCCAACGCTCCCTGTCCCAACTTCTTCTCCAAACCGGAGCCAAAACTGGCGTAGTGACCCACCGCCATCCGCTATCCTAAAAAGAAGATCGCGGAGGCGACACAGGACAAGATCCAGAGCGACAAAGAGCCCAGAAACCCTACCGTCGCCCCTGCCCTTGCCGTCGCCGTCGTCCTTGCCTTTCTAGTTGTCATTCCCGAAGGGAATCTGCTTCTGCCCTCGCTCTTGCCGTTGCAGTTGCGGTTGCCTGTTTCACGCCGTCATCCTGAGCGAAGCGAAGGACCCCTGTAGTTGCCCTTGCGGTTGCTGTTGCCCTTGCGGTTGCTGTTGCCCTTGCGGTTGCTGTTGCCCTTGCGGTTGCCGTTGCCCTTGCTGTTGCGGTTGCCCTTGCTGTTGCGGTTGCCCTTGCCTTTCTGGTTGTCATTCCCGAAGGGAATCTGCTGTTGCTGTTGCTGTTGCTGTTGCTGTTGCTGTTGCTGTTGCCCTTGCCGTTGCCTGTTTCACGCCGTCATCCTGAGCGAAGCGAAGGACCCCTGTAGTTGCCCTTGCTCTTGCCATTGCCCTTGTAGTTGCCGTTGCCCCTCTAGTTGTCATTCCCGAAGGGAATCTGCTTCTGCGGTTGCGGTTGCCCTTGCCTTTCTGGTTGTCATTCCCGAAGGGAATCTGCTGTTGCTGTTGCTGTTGCTGTTGCCTTTGCCCTTGCCCTTGCCTGTTTCACGCCGTCATCCTGAGCGAAGCGAAGGAACCCCTGCCATTGCCCTTGCCGTTGCTCTTGCCCCTCTTGTTGTCATTCCCGAAGGGAATCTGCTTCTGCAGTCGCCGTTGCCCTTGCCTCTCCTAACTGTCACCACGGAGAAGGAAATCCGGCCCCTAAACCCAATGAATCGGGTATTTTGCAACCCCAGCACCATCAAATTTGGGATTTTCTCCATCGTCATCAATCGAGATCCAGACTTAACCCCCACCGTATGAATATTTTGCAGTAAATCAATGGGAGGTGGGGAGGGTCTCCTCTTCCCTCAGAACCCCGGAAAGCTATACTCAAAACCATGTCCATCATCGGCAACGCCGCAGCCATCGCCAAGGGCCTCAGCATCACCATGCGCGAAGCCTTCCAGCCCACCGAGGTCGAAAACTACCCCGACGGCCCAGGACCCATGCGCGGCGCCGTCTTTCAGGAACGCTTTCGCGGCAAACACCAGCTTCAGCGCGACGAAAATGGCCTGGAAAAATGCGTCGCCTGTTTCCTCTGCGCCGCCGCCTGCCCCTCCAACTGCATCTACATCGAAGCCGCCGAAAACACCGAAGAAGTCCGCATCTCGTCCGCCGAGCGCTACGCCAAGGTCTACAACATCGACTACAACCGCTGCATCTTCTGCGGCTTCTGCGTCGAGGCCTGCCCCACCGACGCCATCACCCACGGCCATGGTTTCGAGCTCGCCTCCATCAACGCCACCACACTCGTCATGCGCAAAGAAGACCTACTCGTCGCCACGGACACCGACATGCGCCCCATCTCGCCGCTCAACAACCAGGAGACCGCCGAAATCCTTGCGTAAGCCGTGCCACCCTGTATCCTGAACCCTGCGACCGGATCGTCGCACAAAAGGGCAGGGAACTGACACACATGAGCAACTTTCTGGAGGTGCTGAAACAGCGCGTGGTCGTCTACGACGGCGCCATGGGCACCAGCATCCAGAACTACGCCCTCACCGTCGACGGGGACTACCAGGGCCTCGAAAACTGCTCCGAAATCCTCGCCGTCACCCGCCCGGACGTCATCGGCGAGATCCACCGAAGCTACCTCCAGGCCGGCGCCGACGTCATCGAAACTGACTCCTTCGGCGCTTCCTCGCTCGTCCTCCAAGAGTTCGGCATCCCGCACCGCGCCCGCGAACTCAATCTCGCCGCCGCCCGCCTCGCCAGGGAAGCCGCCCAGGAGTTCTCGACCGCCAGCAAGCCCCGCTTCGTCGCCGGCTCCATCGGCCCCACCACCAAGCTTCCGTCGCTCGGCCACATCGGCTACGACGCAATGCTCGCGACCTACGTCGAGCAGATCGAGGCCCTCATCGAGGGCGGCGTCGACATCCTCCTCATCGAGACCTCGCAAGACCTCCTCCAGGCCAAGATCGCCCTCGCCGCCTGCCACGACGCCATGCACCGGACCGGTGTCACCCTCCCCGTCCAGATGCAGATCACCATGGAGGCCACCGGCACCATGCTTCTCGGCTCCGAGATCGGCGCCGCCCTCGCCGTCCTCGAGTGCTTCCGCCCTGACATCCTCGGCCTCAACTGCGCCACCGGCCCCAAGGAGATGAACGACGCCGTCCGCTTCCTCTGCCAGAACGCGACCATGCCGGTCTCCGTCCTGCCCAACGCCGGCCTCCCCCAAAACGTCGGCGGCCGCGCCCACTACGGCCTCACCCCCTCAGAGCTCGCCGACTTCCACCGCCGCTTCGTCACCGAGTACGGAGTCCAAGTCGTCGGCGGCTGCTGCGGAACCACACCCGAGCACATCCGCTGCGTCGCCGAGGCCGTAGCCAACGCCACGCCCGCCCCCCGCCACCCCCGCATCCAGTCCGTAGCCGCCTCCGCCTTCACCTCCGTCCCGCTCGAAATCGACGGCCAGCCCGCCATCGTCGCCGAGGAGATGAACACCACCACCCGCTCCGCCGTCTTCCGCGACATGGTCCGCAACGCCGACTACGACGGCATCTTCACCATGGCCAAGCGCCTCGTCGCCGAAGGCTCCCAGATGCTCGACCTCTGCTGCGCCGTCGTCGGCGAAGACGAGAAAGCCTACATGAACGGCGTGCTCGAGAAGATCGCCACCCGGGTGCCGGCCCCCATCCTCGTCGACTCCACCGAAGCCGACGTCATCGAAGAAGCGCTCAAACGCATCCCCGGCAAGGCCATCATCAACTCCATCAACCTCGAAGATGGCGAAAAACGCACCTCCAAAGTCCTCCCCATGGCCCGCCGCTACGGCGCCGCCGTCATCGCCCTCACCATCGACGAAGAAGGCATGGCCCTCACCGCCGACCGCAAGGTCGCCATCGCCCATCGCATCCACAAGCTCGCCACCGAGAAGTACGGCCTGCGCTCGCAAGACCTCATCTTCGACACCCTCACCCTCCCCATCTCGACCGGCCAGGAGGACTACCGTACCGCCGGCATCGAAACCCTCGAAGCCGTCCGCCGCATCCGCCTCGAGCTCCCCGAATGCAAGACCATCCTCGGCGTCTCCAACATCTCCTTCGGCCTCAACGCCTACGCCCGCCGCGTGCTCAACTCCGTCTTCCTCAAGGAAGCCGTCGACCGAGGCCTCGACTCCGCCATCGTCAACTACGCCAAGATCTACCCCCTCTATAAGATTCCCGAACAGGAAGTCGAACTCGCCCGCAACCTCATCTTCCGCAACGTCGAGACCGAGCAGGACCCGCTGCAGATCTACATGCAGTACTTCACCGGCCTCTCAAAGGCCGCGGGCCAAGAGGTCGAGGCCGCCGTCATCACCGACACCATGTCGGACGAGGAGAAGCTCAAGCACCTCATCATCAACGGCGAGCGCCAGCTCGGCCAGGGCGACCGCAAGCAGTCCCTCGAAGAGATCCTCGACCTCAGCCTCGCCCGCTACACCCCGCTCGACCTCATCAACACCGTCCTCCTCGACGGCATGAAGACCGTCGGCGAACTCTTCGGCGCCCGCAAGATGCAGCTGCCCTCCGTGCTCGACTCCGCCGCCACCATGAAGGCCGCCGTCGCCTACCTCGAACCCAAGATGGAGAAATCCGAAGGCAACCAGCGCGGCACCATCGTCCTCGCCACCGTCAAAGGCGACGTGCACGACATCGGCAAGAACCTCGTAGACATCATCCTCTCCAACAACGGCTACAAGGTCGTCAACCTCGGCATCAAGCAACCCTCCGACGTCATCATCCAGGCCGCGCAGCAACACAACGCCGACGCCATCGGCCTCTCCGGCCTCCTCGTAAAATCCACCCTCGAGATGAAGTACGTGGTCCAGGATCTCCAGCGCATCTCCTCCACCATCCCCGTCATCTGCGGCGGCGCCGCACTCACCCGCAAGTACGTCGAAGACGACCTCCGCCGCGAGTACTCCCACTCCGTCTTCTACGCCGAAGACGCCTTCGCCGGCCTCCACGTCATGAGCGACCTCACCGACATCGACACCTCCGTTCGCGACAAACGCCTTTCGGACGGTGCCACCGTCAAGACCTTCATCCGCCCAGGCGGCGACATCGCTCCGCTCCCCGCTTCCACGTCATCCGCGCGCAGCGCGATCGTCAAAGACGTCCCCGAAGTCCCGGTGCCGCCCTTCTTCGGCGTCCGCGTCCGCAAAGACTTCGATCTCGACACGCTCTTCGCCTACATCAACGAGACCGCGCTCTTCAAGAACCAGTGGCAGCTCAAGACCGCCTCTGCCACCGACTACCTCCGCCTCGTCGAAGAGAAGTATCGCCCCATCCTCCACGACCTCTGCGCCGAGGTGAAGCGCGAAAACTGGTTCGAGCCGCGTACCGTCTACGGCTACTTCCCCGCGCAGTCCGACGGCAACGACGTCATCGTCTACGACCCCGCCGGCTACTCGCCCTCCGACCCCAGCACCACGCCGACCCGCGAACTTCTTCGCATCACCTTTCCCCGCCAGCGCGAAGGCCGACTCCTCTCGATCGCCGACTTCTTTTCGCCCAAATCCACGGGCCGTATGGACGTTATCGGCTTCTCCGTCGTTACTATCGGCTCAATCGCATCTCAGGTCACCCAACGCCTCTTCGAAGCCGGCGACTTCACCCGCTATCTCTACCTCCACGGCCTCTCGGTCGAAACCGCTGAAGCTCTCGCCGAGTACGTCCACCGCGAGATCCGCATCGACCTCGGCATCAACGGCGAAGACGCCCCCGAGGTCCGCGACCTCTTCCACCAGAAGTATCGTGGCTCGCGCTACTCCTTCGGCTACCCCGCCTGTCCCAACCTCGAAGACCAGACCAAAATCTTCGATCTCCTTAAGCCCGAAGAAAATATCGGCGTCCGCATCACCGAAGGCTTCCACCTCGAGCCCGAACAAAGCACCAACGCCCTTGTTGTTCATCACCCGCAAGCGAAGTACTTCGTCGTCTAGCCTCCCCCGCACGCGCTTCTCGAGCACCGCATCTCAGGCTCAGAAACAGGAGCCGAGCCGATGGCCGCAACCAAGAAATCCCACTCAAAATCCGACCCAGACCAGTACACCGACCCCGAACTCCGCGACCGCATCAAGGAACAGATCCTCGTCGGCAACAAGGGCGGAAAACCCGGCCAGTGGAGCGCCCGCAAAGCCCAGATGGTCGCCACCGAGTACGAGCACCGGGGCGGCGGCTACAAGCACGAGCGCACCGAAGCTCAGGAGCACCTGCACGAATGGACCGAGGAGAAGTGGACCACCTCCGACGGCAAACCAGCCCAGCGCAACGACGTCACCAAACGCTACCTGCCCGAGAAGGCCTGGGAACAACTCTCCGACTCCGAAAAGAAAGCCACGGATAAAAAAAAGGTCCGCGGCTCGAAGGCCGGCAAACAGTTCGTCCCCAACACACAAAAGGCCGCTGCCGCCCGGAGCTCTGCCGAAAGCAAAGCCGAGCCCACACCGAAGCACACACCCGCAAAGAAGTCAGCCGCAAAGAAGTCGGCCGCAAAGACGTCAGCCACAAAGAAAAGCCCAGCCCGAAAGAAAACAGCTCGCTCCTAGTGTCGTTGAGGTAAATCAAATGGTGCTCCAAGCGTTCCCCGCCCTGAACTCGAAGCGCGCTTTTATCGCGTCCGGGAGTTCTATAGCGCGGCTGCGCACGGCGGCCGCGGTGCGGGTCTGACGGGGCCATCGGAGCTAGTGGCTGGGATGGCATCGAGGTGTTATTTGCATCCACCCACACGCTGTGCTACAACGGAGCTATTCCAGTCCGCCTTATCCGCGGATTTGAATTTCATGCAGAGTGGTTGAGGGACGAGCCCTGTGACGCCACGACAACCGGACAGAACACTTCGTACCGGTGTCAACTCTCTCCTGGAAACAGGGAACATGAGATTCGGAGACAGCAGACCGCAGGCTGGTCCGCACCCCCGCATTTCCTCTTCCCTGGCCGAAACCGGCAACCCCACAGAGAGCGCGTCTTAGAGCCGGAGCCCACCTCCACACGGAGAGTGCCGGATGGACTATTCCTGTAGCGCGTACGAGCTGAAGTGCAACGAGTGTGGGCGACGCTTCGGCAATCAGCCCATCTCCGCCTGTGAAGACTGCCTGGCCCCGCTCGAGGTTGCCTACGATCTCGACCAGGCCCGTCCAGACTTCACCCGCGAGAAGATCGCCGCCGGCCCCCTCAACATCTGGCGATACGCCCCTCTCCTTCCCATCCCGCCCGGTGTCCGTCCCGATCTGCCCGTAGGCTTCACCCCGCTCCTTCGTGCGCGCTCGCTCGGCCGCCGCATCGGCGCTGAAAACCTCTACGTCAAAAACGACTCCGTCTGCTTTCCCACCCTCTCCTTTAAAGACCGCGTCGTCGCCGTCGCCCTGGCCAACGCACAAGCCTTCGGATTCAGCACCGTCGGCTGCTCCTCAACCGGCAACCTCGCCAACTCGGTCGCCGCGCAGGCCGCCCGCCTCGGCCTCAAGTCCACCATCCTCATTCCCTCCGACCTCGAGCCCGCCAAGATCCTCAATACGCAAGTCTTCGGCGCGCGCCTCGTCCGTGTCGACGGCAATTACGATCACGCCAATCGCCTCTCCATCCAGGTCGCCGAGGAGTACAACTGGGGCTTCGTCAACGTCAATCTCCGACCTTACTACGCGGAAGGGTCCAAGACCGTCGGCTACGAGATCGCCGAGCAGCTCGGCTGGCGCCTCCCTGACAACATCGTCTGCCCCATGGCCGGCGGATCGCTCATCCGCAAAATCCGCAAAGCCTTCAACGAACTCATTGCGCTCGGCCTAGTCCAGGACAAGCCCGTCCGCTTCTTCGGCGCTCAGGCTACCGGCTGCTCGCCGATCTCACAGGCCGTCAAGCAGGGAACGGACACCATCGAGCCCCAGCGCCCCAACACCATCGCCCGTTCGCTCGCCATCGGCAACCCGGCTGACGGTGCCGCCGCCGCCAAAATGATCCTTGCTACCGGCGGCTACGCTGAAGACGTCTCAGACCTCGAGGTCGTCTCCGGTATCCAAGAACTCGCTGAAACCGAAGGCATCTTCACCGAGACCGCCGGTGGCGTCACCACAGCCGTCACCGCCCGACTCTACGCCCAGGGCCGCATCGCGCCCGGCCAGGTCACCGTCTCCATCATCACCGGCAACGGCCTCAAAACGACCGACGCCCTCGCCGGCCGCTACACCGCCGAACGTTCCATTCGCCCCCGCCTAGCTGACTTCCGCGACTACCTCCACGAGCTAGACGGGTCTACGCCGGAGCCGGAACTCGAACTCGCCATTGCCGGAGCCCCCCATGCCCGTTAAGGTCAGCCTGCCCACCGCCTTTACCCGCCACACCGACGGCAAGAAGAACTTCAGCTCGGCCGCAAAAGATCTGCCCGGCCTCCTCAGCGACATCGACCAAAACTTTCCCGCGCTTGGCACCCAGATCAAGGATGAACAGGGCAAGCTCCGCCGTTTCATCAATATCTACATCAACGACGAGGACATCCGTTTCCTCGGCGGAGACACTTACACCTTCCAGGACGGGGACGAGGTCATGCTGATCCCGTCCATCGCGGGAGGTGCAAACGCAGCCGAGTAAAACACCGAAAAACAGGGAATCCAGTCTCTGTATCGAAGCTTTCGAACCGCCAACTCACCGACCGCCAAAACCGGTCCTGCAACAATCTTTTGCCGCTGAAGCAACATTCATCGCCCAGTCCATCTCTTACAGGAGGGTTAACCCCGTTGTGAAGGGGCCAGTCTATCCTGAAAGAGGTCGTCATGTTTCTAATCCTTGCGGTCGTATTGTTTTTGCTCTGGCTATGCGGATTTTTTATCTTCCATCTCAGCAGCCTCGCTATTCACCTACTCATCATCTTCGCTGTGATAGCCGTGATCATGCACTTTGTACGAGGCAGAAGCACTGTCTAAGTCGGCGTCGGCCCCTCTGAGAACAAGAGGGTTCAGACATCGCGCCTGAACCCTCTTCTTTATTCTGCCATTCGTTTCTATACGGAACCAGAATCAACCAACTATTGGTGGGGCTGATTCTGAGGAAGGCTCATTGGGGCAGGGATCACCGCAGCCAGCGCCTCCGGAATCTCCTCTTCAAGCTCGGGTAGCGATCCTTCCAGCGCGATCTTCAGAACCTCATCCATCTCGCCGACAAAGTGCAGCTTCATCGAGGTCTTCAAGAGATCCGGGAGATCCGCCAAGTCTTTGCGATTGTCTTCGGGCACAATCGCCTCAAAGATGCCCGCGCGATGTGCCGCCAGGAGCTTCTCCTTTAAGCCGCCGATCGGTAAGACCTTGCCACGCAACGTAATCTCGCCCGTCATGGCGATGTCACGCCGCACCTTGATCTTCGTCAGCGCGCTCGCTAGACCAGTGGCTAACGTAATACCCGCTGAAGGCCCATCCTTCGGAATCGCGCCCTCCGGCACATGGACGTGGATGTCGAGATGCCGATAGAAATCCTTCGCTAGGCCCAGGTGATGCGATCGCGATCGGATGTAGCTGAGCGCCGCCTGCGCGGACTCCTGCATCACGTCGCCGAGCTGCCCGGTGGTCGTCAGCTTGCCTTTCCCGTCTAGCACCTGTACCTCGGTCTGCAGGATCGTGCCGCCCATCTCCGTCCATGCCAGGCCGGTCACCAGGCCCACCTCGCTCTTTTCATGCGCCAGCGAGTCGCGGAACTTCGCAACCCCCAGAAACTCATGGAGGTTCTCGCCAGTGATCGCCTCGCGGTGCTCAAGTCCATTCTTCACCACCCGCCGAGCTACCTTACGGCAGACGTTTCCAATCTCGCGCTCTAGGTTGCGAACACCAGCCTCCCGCGTGTACGCCCGGATGATCTGCTTCAAGGCCGCGTCGTCGAACGTGACCATGTCCTCCGTCAGGCCCGCGCCCTCCCTCTGCTTCTTCACCAGGTACTGCTTCGCGATCTCCAGCTTCTCCAACTCCGTGTACCCATGCAGCCGGAGAATCTCCATACGATCCTGCAGCGGCCCAGGAATCGTGTGCAGGACGTTGGCCGTCGCGACAAACAGCACCTGCGACAGGTCGTACTCGACATCGAGATAATGATCCTGGAACGTCGTGTTCTGCTCCGGGTCCAGCACCTCCAGCAACGCACTCGCCGGGTCGCCGCGAAAGTCCGAAGCCATCTTGTCAATCTCGTCCAGCATGAACACCGGGTTCTTCGTCCCAGCCTTCTTCATGCTCTGGATGATCTGCCCCGGCAGGGCGCCGATGTACGTCCGGCGATGCCCACGAATCTCCGCCTCATCCCGTACCCCACCCAGCGACATGCGCACAAACTTCCGCCCCGTCGCCTTCGCGATCGACATGCCTAACGACGTCTTGCCCACGCCCGGAGGCCCGACAAAACACAGGATCGATCCCTTCGGGTTCTTCACCAACTGCCGTACCGCAAGAAACTCAAGAACGCGTTCCTTGATCTTTTCAAGACCGTAGTGGTCCTGGTTCAAGATCGTCTCCGCGTGTTCGATCGACCGAATCTCCTTCGATCGCTTGCGCCACGGCACCGCCAAGAGCCAATCCAGGTAGTTGCGCGAGACCGTCGACTCCGCCGACATCGGCGGCATCGCCTCGAGCTTTTTCAACTCCTGCAGACTCTTCTCCAGCACATCCTTCGGCATGCCCGCGGCTTCAATCTTCTTCTTTAGCTCGTCGAACTCGCTCTTCTCGCCGCGCCCAAGCTCCTTCTGAATCGCCTTGATCTTCTCGTTCAGGTAATACTCTTTTTGCGCCTTCTCCATCTGCCGCTTCACGCGCGACTGAATGGTCCGATCCATATTCAGCTTCTCGATCGCGACATCGAGCGCATCGGCTACGCGTGACAAACGCTCCTCGGGATCAAACACCTCCAGCAGCTGCTGCTTCTCCTCGATCGAAAGCTGCAAGTTCGCAGCAATCGTGTCGGCCAGCTTCGCCGGCTCATCCGCGCGCACGCTCGCCGCCATCGTCTCGTAGTTCAACGATTGCTGCAGCTTTACATACTGCTCAAATAAGGTGTGGACGCGACCCATCAGCTGCTCGACCGCCGGCGTCAGCTCCAGCCGCGTCGTCCCTGTGCGCACCGTCGCGACAAAGAATCCGTCCTGGTCGTTGACCTCGCTCGCCCGCGCGCGTTCTACCCCCTCGACCAGCACTTTGATGTTGCCGTCCGGCATCTTCACGCTCTGAACAATGTTGCCGATCGTGCCCGTCTCGTAGATGTCGCCTGCGCTCGGCTCATCGACCGACGCATCGTGCTGCGTCGCCAGGAAGATCTTGCGATCCGCCGTCAGAGCCTCTTCGAGCGCACGTACGCTCGACTCGCGGCCCACCACAAACGGCGTCATCATGTACGGAAAAATGACCATGTCGCGGATGGGCATCATCGGAAGTTTGCGAACATCGCCGCCTGAAATCTCTTTCGGTTCTTTTGTCATGGCTTTCCCCAGTTAGACGTTTCAGCTCTGCCGAGGATGCAGTGGCCAGAGCGTGCGGCTTCAGGTGATTGTACTCGGTGATCTGCTTGGGCCGACGCTCTCGATACAAGCCCCCTCGCCATTCAGACTTTCTTGAACCCGCGTTGGTGCCGGGCCGCGAAAGTCCGACTTACGGCAATTACTTAGGCCCGATTGGCCTTCCACCTGCAAGGCAAAGACCGCTTCACCTGCACAGCAAAAGTTCCCAAATAGATCTGCTCAGACAGCACTCAGCCGAGAAACCAAGCGCTCAATCAACTTCTCTCGACCGCCGCGGTCCGCTAGCCAACCTTACCCACCCTACCCAGCCTTCTCCAACATCACCGGCAGGGTCAGGGAGTGCTTCTCCACCATCTCCGCCGTGATCGTCAACTCCTTAACCTTCTTGTTGCCCGGTACGTAGTACATAAGATCCAGCATCAACTCCTCAAGAATCATGCGCAGACCGCGCGCACCCACCTTGCGCTGCAAAGCCTCCCGCGCAATCTCCCGCGCTGCATCGTCCGTAAACGTCACCTTCACACCCTCAAACTCAAATAGCTTGCTGTACTGCTTCAAAATGGCGTTGCGCGGCTTTGTCAAAATCTCGATCAGCGCCGCCTCGTCCAGTTCGTCCAGCACTCCCATCACGGGAAGCCGACCCACAAACTCCGGGATCAGACCATACTTCAGCAAATCCTGCGGCTCCGCTTGTCGCAACAGCTCGGCATCCCGCTGCGCCCGGATCGGTCTGACATCGGTCTCCTTGCCCTCGCCCTCCACCACAGCCTTGAAGCCCAGAGCCTTCTTGCCAATCCTGCGTCCGATCACCTTCTCCAACCCGACAAACGCCCCGCCACAGATGAAAAGGATGTTGGTCGTGTCAACCGCCGTAAACTCCTGGTGCGGATGCTTGCGTCCGCCCTGCGGCGGAACATTCGCGACCGTCCCCTCCAGAATCTTCAACAAAGCCTGCTGCACACCTTCGCCCGAAACGTCGCGCGTGATCGACGGATTCTCGTCCTTGCGCCCAATCTTATCGATCTCGTCGATATAAATAATGCCGCTCTGCGCGCGCGTCACGTCGCCCTCAGCCGCCTGCAAAAGTTTCAGGATGATGTTCTCCACGTCCTCGCCGACATATCCTGCCTCGGTCAAGGTCGTCGCATCCACAATCGCAAATGGAACATCCAGCATCTTTGCCAAGGTGTGCGCCAGCAGCGTCTTTCCCGATCCTGTCGGCCCGACCAAGAGAATATTCGACTTCGCCAGCTCCACATCGTTGCCGCGCGTCTTATTCATCTGAATGCGCTTGTAGTGGTTGTAAACCGCAACCGCCAGCTTCTTCTTTGTCTGGTCCTGCCCAATCACATACTCATCTAAAAACGCCTTCACCTCCTGCGGCTTCGGCAGGTGCGAGGGCGCCGTCCCCGGCTGCGCCTCGGTCCGATCATCCTCCAAGATCGAGTTGCACACAGCGACGCACTCGTCGCAGATATACGCCCGCGGATAGTCCGACGGCGACGAGATTAGCTTCGCAACCGCATCCTGGCTTTTATGGCAGAACGAACAGCGGAGGGATTCATCAGTACCGCGCGAGGTCTTCATGAAGGAACGCTTCTCTCTTCGGCTGGGCAGGGGCGGAGCCGACACCTTAGTTTACACCCGCATGGGGTGCGACTGGAGGTCTCAGATGAGATGTCTTCGATGCTAGGGCCGGTTTGTCCTGTTTTGTGAGTCGAATAGAGTGGGGGAGTGCCGCGATCATTGGAGAAAACGGCCATGCGATCTGCGTCTTCGCTATACACCTGCAGAAGATCCCATCTAGCCATCGACTTCTTTTGCCCTATCGCGTATACAGCAGGGGATCGGTTGTGTCCGCTCCACCGGCGACCTTGAGGAGCCGAAACACCGGCGTCAAGAGGGCGGCGACAACCAGGTTGAGCAGAAGCGCCGGAACGGCCGCGTACATCGCGTGCGTGCCCCGGCCGAAGACCGCCGGCAAGTAGACCGGGTAGATGGAACTCTTCAGGCCAAGCGATACCGCCATCGCGGTCCCCGAGATCATGCCGGCCGCCCACCCGGCAAAAAGCGCCCAGGGATGCATCCAGCGCGAAAACGCACCGATCACCACCGAGGGAAAGATCTGTGCGATCCAGATGCCGCCGAGCAGCTGCATCTCGATCGCATACGGCGCGGGCAGACGCAGGACAAAGAGGAGCGCGGCAAACTTGACCAGGAGACTGACGACCTTGGCCATCGCGGTCTCGCCGGCCGGCGACAGAGCCTTACGCGCAAAGACGCCGTAGAGGTTGCGGGTGAAGAGGTTCGAGGCCGCGATCGACATGATCGCCGCCGGAACCAGAGCGCCGATGGCGATGGCGGCCAGGCAGAAGCCGGCAAACCACTCCGGAAACATCTTCAGGAAGAGCAAGGGGACCACCGAGCTGGTGTCGGAGGTGCGCACACCGGCCGCGAGCGCAACGTATCCCAAAAGCGCAATCAGGCCGAGCAGAAAGCTGTAGGCCGGAAGGAGCGCGGCGTTTCTGCGCACCGTATTCGCGCTCCGTGCGCTCAGCACAGCGGTGGCCGTATGCGGGTAAAGCATCAGGGCGACAGCGCTTCCGAGCGCCAAGGTTGAGTAGGGGAGGAACTGTCCCTCGCGCAGATAGATCGTCGCGCCGTGGGTCTGCAGGGCATTGTTGGCTCGCTCAAAGATCCCCGCGTATCCGCCGAGCTTGAGCGGAAGCAGGAGGAGAGCGGCGGCGACCATGATGTAGAGCATCAGGTCCTTGACGATGGCGATCACCGCAGGCGCGCGCAGGCCGCTCGAATAGGTGTAGGCGGCCAAGATGATGAAGGCAGCGGCGAGCGGCCACTCGCCGCGCAAGCCCATGCTGGCGAGGACGACGCGCATGCCGACCAGCTGCAAGGCGATGTACGGCAAGAGCGCAAGGATGCCGGTGACGGCGATCGCGACGACGAGCGCGCGGTTGCCGAAGCGTCCGCCGACGAAGTCCGCAAAGGTTACGTAACCGTGCCGGTTACAAATCTTCCACAGGCGCGGAAGCACGAGCATCATGTACGGATACGCAATGATCGCGTACGGAACGGCGAAGAAGCCCAGAGCGCCGTTGCCGAAGAGCGCCGCCGGGACCGCGATGACGGTGTAGGCGGTGTACAGGTCGCCGCCGATCAGAAACCATGTGATCCATGTGCCGAAGCTGCGACCGGCAAGGCCCCACTCGTCGAGCGATCCGATGCCGAGCAGAGGTCGTCTCCAGCGCGCGGCCCAGAAGCCGGCGACCGTGACCAGGCCGAAGAAGAGTAAGAAGACAGCAAGCGCCGTGCGGTGGAGATCGTGCATGCGAGAGGTGGGGTCCGCCCAGGAGGAGAGTAGGAGAATCTTAGCGCAGACCAGGTCAGCGCAGGCCGGCTCCGCCTTCGGTCCACTCGTACACCACGACGCCCACATCGCCCAGGACCTTCATGACCGTCTCCATGTTGCGGCGCACCTCCGGTCGGGCGCTGGGCGGGACGCCGTGCGCTTCTTCGACCGCCACTACGCGACCGTACGGCCAGCTGTTGCGAGGAAGCGCGTTCAGGGCCGCCGCGAGAGCGTCGGCGCGAACGGTGACGTCCTCTCGGCGCGCTCCCACCGGCCGCAGCATGCCGCCCTGGCCAAGGTCGCTAGTATTGGCGTCGCCGAGCGTTACATGGAGCGTCACCATGTTGCTCTGCACGGTCAGGTACGGATTCTCCCAGCTGCGCAGCGAGTGAACGGCCATGTATTGCGACTTCGATGGCGGCGCGATCTGGTCCATCTGCTGTCGGATCTGCTCGACCGGAGCCGTCGGCATGGCGGGAGCGGAGGTGGTGTGGCAGCCGGTGGCGCTGGCCAGGACAGCCGCGAAGCCAGCGAGGCCAGCGAGATCCATGGCCAAAGATCTCGGACGGAAGCGACGGGTGGCGAGGTGGCGTCGGAACATGCTCGCTGACAGAATATCAAGACGGGCGAGCGGCACTCAGGAGGGTGCGGCTCGCGGCCGGTCTGGTCTGGTCTGGCCGGGCTGGCGAGGATCATCAGCGTCCCGTCCACACCGGCGGTCGCTTCGCAAGGAAAGCTGCCGTGCCTTCGCGCTTATCCTCCGTGCCGCACATCTGTCCGAAGACGCGCGCTTCCGCGATGAAGCCGTCGCGGACGGAACTCTCTCCCCCGGATCGCACGGCCTGGAGCACGCCCCCGACGGCGAGCGGCGCGGCGGCGGCAATCAAGGCGGCGAGAGCATGTCCGCGGGGAAGCAGATCTTGGGGAGCGACCACCTCATCGACCAGCCGGAGGCGCAGGGCCTCGTCGGCCGCGACGATCTCGCCGGTGAGAAGGAGCTTAAGCGCGGCGCCCTGACCGATAAGCCGCGGTAGGCGCTGCGTCCCGCCGTATCCGGGGATCAGGCCCAGCTTGACCTCGGGCTGGCCGAAGCGGGCGCGCGTGCTGGCGATGCGCAGGTGGCAGCTCATCGCGAGCTCGCACCCGCCGCCGAGCGCGAAGCCGTTCACCAGCGCGATCACCGGCGTCCGAGAGCGCTCGATCCGATCGAAGACCCCCTGCCCTCGCAGCGCCTTCTGCTCGCCGGAGAAGGCGTCGGCCTCGGCCAGCTCGCGGATGTCGGCGCCCGCGGCAAAGGCCTTCTCGCCGGCTCCGGTGAGCAGGATCGCGCGCACGCCTGGGTCATCGCCGAGCTGCGCAAACACGGCTTCGAGATCGTCGAAAACCTCCGTGTTCAGGGCGTTCAGGACCTCGGGGCGGTTCAGCGTAACGACGGCGACCGCTCCGACGCGATCGCATAGCAGGGTCTTCGGGCGCATAGGTTCTAGATCTCCAGAGAAGTTCGGGACCGTCGCCTCAACGATACAATCAGAGCAGACCAAAGGAGATCCGGTGATCAAGGGAATCACGCTTGTGCACGGCGTCGCTGAAGCTGAGACGCACGACCGTCTGGCGCGCCTGTTGCGGTCGCTGGGGTTTGAGAGCGGCAAGGGCTGGACGGACGATGGGGGCCGCGGCGAAGCGTTTCTAGCGCCGGTCGGCAACCTTGAGATCGTAAGCGGACGCAAGCCGGCGGTGCCCGGGATCCTGATCGAGACGACGGATCTCGATGCTGTCCATGCGGCGGTTCGCGCGGCTATGTCAGACGGCGCTCCGGTCTCGGAGCCCGAGCTGACGCACTGGAATTCGCGGATGTTTTCCGCCGAACTCGCACCCGATCTGCGGGTCGGCTTCTGGCAATCGGAGCGTCCCTTGCACGGCCGTCCGGTAGCGGTCGAGGGCGACCTTTCGGCCGCGCCGTTTCGCTTCGGCGTCGTGACGACACGCTGGAATACGGTGATCACGGACCGTCTCTTGCAGGGCGCGCTCGACGCTCTCTATCGCAGCGGAGCTCTCCCGGAGAACGTCGAGATTGTGCGCGTTCCGGGCGCCTGGGAGGTCCCTTCTGCGGCGCGATCGATGGCCGAGACGGGACGCTTCTCGGCCATCGTGACCCTGGGCGTGCTCTTGCGCGGCGAGACGGCGCACTACGAGGCCATCTACAACGAGGTCGCGCGCGGCATCGGGCAGTCGCAGCAGGAGACCGGCGTGCCGCATGCGTTCGGCGTTCTGACGTGCGAGACGCTTGAACAGGCGCTCGACCGGGCGGGTCTGAAGTCCGGCAACAAGGGCTTTGAGGCAGCGATCGCGGCCATCGAGATGGCGTCGCTCGGAACGAAACTGCGGTCCGAGAACCCCGCCGGGGCTGAGCTCCAGGCAGCGGTGAGCCGGTAGATGGGACAGCGCCGCAAATCCCGCGAACTCGCGATGCAGATGCTCTTTCAGGGCGACCTCGGCAAGCAGACGCCGGAGGAGGTCCGACATCTGTTCTGGGATGCGCGCGACGATGTCGATGCCGAAACGCGCGGCTTTGCCGAGGATCTTTATCGCGTGGCGACGGAGAGGCGCGACGAGATCGACAAGCTGATCGAGGAGCACTCGGCGAACTGGCGCATGGAGCGCATGCCGGTGGTGGATCGCAACCTCTTGCGCGCCGGCACCGCGGAGATGCTGGGATTTCCCAACACGCCCGGGCCGATCATCATCAACGAGACGCTTGAGGTCGCGCGACGCTACGCCGCTCCGGAGTCGATCCACTTCCTCAACGGCGTCCTGGACGCGATTGCGCGCGATGTGCTGAAGCGCCGGCTCGGCTGACGCTGGCTCTCTGCTCTAGGTGGTACGTCTCGGACGCTGCGCCAGGAGATTCGGAACAACGACGTTGCCGTTCGGGTCGGCGAGCTTGGGTTGTACCGTGCTGGTGTCCGAGAAGCCGGTGCTGGATCGTGTGACCAGGTGCACGCTGTTGTCGCCCGCCGTTCCGACGTAGAAGGTGCTGTTGTCGGAGCTGATGACGCCGCTGACAGGCGCGGTCGCTCCGCCGGTCAGCGGGATGCTCACGATCGCGCCCGTCGCGGGTGTGTAGGCAGGGAGAGGTCCGGTGCCGGTGTAGGTGACAAATGCCGTGGTCGAGTCCGAGGTGGGCAGGACGCCGGTGATCGCGGAGGCGTTTACCCCCGCCAGAGGAACGTTGGTAGCGCCGGTGCGCTGGGCTGTGAAGTAGTTCGCGGGGACGACCGTGGGGCAAGCGCCGATGGGCAGGCCGGAGCTGTTGGCCGTGCCCGAGCTGTTGGTTCCAAGAAACGCGAGGTCGACGAGGGTGCTCGCGTTGGCGCCCGCGGCGTGCGCTCCAAGAACGTGGTGGCCGTCGTCGGTGGCCGCCAGGCGATCGGTGACGACCGCCGCCGTGTCGGCCAGAGGGTAGAACTGATTGACGGTCGTTGCCTGGCCGCTCGTGTTGACGAATGTGGTCGATGGGCAGTAGCTGCGCCCCGTCGTGACGGCTCCGGCAAGATAGGCGCCGACGCTCGGGACGGTGACGGCGACATCAAGCGCGGGCGTGCTCAGCGGGATCGTCGACCATCCGGTAAAGTTCGAGTGCACCAGAAGTTGGTTGCCGGCGCTGATGTACACGGTGCCGCTATCGGGCGAGAACTCGGCGTGCGTCGCCAGGCCGCCGATCTGGGCCGAGACGCCGCCGGCGCTTTCGAGAGACACCAGCTGCCGGACCGGGTCCGCGACCACGACCGTCGTGTTGTCAGGCGAGACGGCGAGCACGGTTCCAGGGGTGTTGGCGTCCACGCGCGTGACCGCGCCGGTCGAGCTCAGCACCATCAGTTCGGTCGAGCTGCCCATGTACAGCGTGCTCGTATCTTCGGAGAGGATCATGGAATTCGGCAGGTAGGGGAGGCGCGCCGTGGCTCCGATCGTGCTAGCGGTGAAGTCGATGATCTGCAAGTAAAGCGATTGTGTGCTGCCCACATAGAGCACGGTTCCGGTGACGCCGGCCGTGGTGATGGTGACCGGGTTCGAGCTGATGGGCGTTCCGTTGCCGGCAAAGCCGATCTCGTTCAAGGGCGATGAGTTGCAGGCCGGCGGGAGGCAGAGCGCCGTGATCGCACCGGCGCCGGGGAGGGTTGGCGTGACCGAACCTCCGCCGCCGGGAAGCGTGGTCGGTGTGGTCGAGACGTATCGGAGGCTCACACCGGAGAGCGTATTTCCCTTGGTATCGACGACCGTGGCCGAGAGCGGGATGGTGCTGTTCTGGTTGACATTGGCGCTGGTCTGGCCGAGCGCGGTCAGAGCGATCGATCGCGGCGGACACGTCGAAAAGAAGCCCGGTCCCGAGCCCGCGTTCGAGAGCGTCGCCGTCACCAGCGTCGAACCGGGGTTCTTGGCCGTGGCGATGCCGTTCGGATCGATGGTCACGACGTCCGCATTCTGCGGCGCAAAGGTAAGGTGTCCGGCGAGCGGAGAGTAGGTCTGCTGGCCATTCGCACTGGTCGAAATCGCGCAGCTGATGTTGGTCTGGCCTGCGCCCGAACCGGCGTAGACGCGCCCCGCGAGAGCTCCCGTGGTGTTCTGCGAAAGGCAGCTGTTCGGGTCGTACGGAGGCGCGCTGATGACCGCAATATTCGTAATCGGACAACAGTTGGTCGCGAGGTCCGACGTGCAATTCGTCGACGCCGGACCCAGCAGAATGCTTGTGATGACGGGGTGGACAAAGACCGGCAAGGGATTGCTGGAGACGCCCTGGGCCGACGCCACGACGAAGTAGGCGCCCGTCTTTCCGGTGACGTTGCAGACGGTGTAATCCGGGATGCCGCCGCCCGTGTAGCGATTCCAGCTGCCCGCGCAGAGCTGGCCATTGGGCGAAACGTCAATGGTGCGCTGGCTGGCGTCGTTCACCTTGTCGGTCGTGCCGTAAAGCAAGGTGCTGACCGTCACCGGGTTTCCCTTGCAGTCGGCTCCTCTGGGGGTGGAGACCGCGCCGATCTGGCCTTCGTTCAGCGAGATTCCGGTAAGCACCGGGTCGAGCGTGATGGTGGTGAGCTGCCCGACGACGGTGCCCGAGTCCGAACCTGAGTTGCAATAAACCACCGACGTCTTACTTCCGCAACCGGAGATGGAGATACCCAACGGAACGGAAAGAAACAACAGAACCAACAACGTGCTGAAACGACGCATCCGGCCTCCCCGCGACATCTCACGTAGAGATGTGCGGTCTCTGAGCGCAACCTGCCAGGCGAGCGGGCTGATGTTGCGAGATCTCCAGTTTAGAGCAAATTACCTGTTGTTGTGGAGCGGAAGCATTTGTCTGGAGCCGTTTTCCTTGGGAGAAAACGGCGTCGATGTCCGTGGCTCCCCATACCGTGACAGGTAATTTGCTCGGGAGGTGTGTCCGCGCGAGGCAAATGGGCCCGCGGCGCCTCCGTGCGTTACTGCCGGGGCGCGGGCATGTTTTGCGCAAACCATTGCAGCGTTCGCTCCGGGCGATCGAGAGTATGCGCCGGGTCGACGAAGCGGTGACCCTCGTTCGGATAGATCACCAGCTGCGTCTTGACGCCCTCGGCCCGCAAGGCGTGCCAGAACTCAAACGACTGCGGCGCCGGGCACTCGCCGTCGCGGTCGCCGACCAGAACCAGCGTGGGCGTGTGCACGTTCTTGATGTACTCGATCGCCGAGCTCTTCGCGTACACCTTTGGGTCGTCGTAGACCGTCGCTCCAAAGAACGGCAGCATCCACTGATCGATCGAGTTCTGGCCGTAGTAGCTCTTCCAGTCGGAGATGCCGGCGCCCGCGACCGCGGCGTGGAAGCGGGGCGTCTGCGTCACCGCGAACATCGTCATAAAACCGCCGTAGCTCCATCCCATCAGGCCTTCACGGTTATGGTCGATCGCGGGGATGCGGGCTTCGAGCGTGTCCAGGCCGGAGAGAATGTCGCGCAGGTCGCCGTAGCCGAAGTCCTTGACGTTGGCCTGCACGAACTTCTCTCCTTCTCCGAAAGACCCCCGCGGATTGGGCAGAAAGACGAAGTAGCCGAGGCTGGAGTACATCGTCGGCGCCTCGGCCCACTTTGCGCCCATGGCGGCCGAGGGTCCGCCGTGCACGTCGACGATGAGCGGGTATTTCTTTGCCGGGTCAAAGCCGGCCGGGTACAGCAGCCAGCCCTGGACGTGAAATCCTTCGTCGGTCCACTCCACCGACTCGCTCCTGCCCCAGACGGGCTTCAGGCCGGCGTTTTCGGAGGTGATCTGCCGCGGCGCGGAGGTGGGTGTCTGGGCGAGAAAGATCTCGGGCGGAGCGTCAAAGGACGAACTGGCAAAGGCGTAGGCTCCCGAGTTGGCGAGCGAAAGGTCCGCCGCGCCCGCGCTGACGCCGCCGACGACGGTCTGCGCTCCTGGTAGCTGCTGTTTCGATCCGACGTTCCAAAGCGCGACCAGGTTTTTGCCGGACGCCCGCGCAACGACGCGGATCTCGGTCGGCGAGGTCCAGGCGAACCACGACGGACTGACCGACTTGTCGGCGCTGACGTCGGTCGCGGAATTCCGTCCGCCCGTGGCCGGGACGGCGTAGATGTCGCCGCCGGTCGATCCCTGGTCGCTCATCAGGCCGCCGATAAAGGCGATCTGCCTGCCGTCGGGGGACCAGCGCGGGTTGGCGATCTGGAGGCCGTGGAGGTCGCCGGAGGTGGTGTTGGGGTCGAAGACGACAGGTGGCCGGCCAACATCGCTGTTAAAACCGCACTGCTTCCCAGACGCCCCAATGGCCTTGCATGCTGCATCGCTCTCAGCGCGATCTGCGACTGGTCCGGCGCCAACCGACTGAACGAAGATCTTCGCGACCCACCAGTTGTTCTCACCGGGCGGGTTTGCCGCGGTAAAGACGACCTGCCCGGAATCAGGGGACCAGTCGAACTCAAAGGCGTGTAAATAGCTGGGGGTTACGAAACGAAACGCTCCGCTTGCGATCTCAATGGCGGCGACCCTCTGGACTTCAACGCCGTCTTCGCCAACCACCCCCGACCAGGGCTTCATCGCGGCGAGCGCGCCAGCCGAGCGCGTGGCATTTTCAACGAAGAGGAAGGCGATTGATCTGCCGTCAGGGGACCACGCCGCGTCCTGGAAGAGGCCTTTGAGGTGCGTCAGCTGGCGGCTCTCGCCCGTTGCGCGCGACCAGAGATAGATCTGGCTCTGGTCGGGCTTGGGGGCGGCACCGGTGCAGTTCGAGGTGTAGGCGAGGGTCTGGCTGTCCGGCGACCACAGGGGCGCGCTCACCCGACATTGGGGGTCGCTGCCCGCCGGCGCGGCGATGCTCCGGCCTGGCACCTTCGCGGGGCCGGATCTCGGTCCAGCCGTCTGGCCGCCCGTCTGGATTCGGGCCTCCACCTGGTTCACGTTCAAGAGGTGGATGGTGGAGCTCTCGTGTTCGATCCAGGCGATCTCCGCGCCGTCCGGGCTAAGAGCGACTCCGTCGAAGCTCCGCGCCCGGTCCATCGCGGCAAGGGTCGACGCGACGCGCGGGTCGGGGTCCTTGAGCGGCATGGCAGCCGGATTGCCGCTCTGCGCGGAAGCAGCGACAGCCGCGACGGCCGACAAGAGAGCGAGGGGGAGCACGCAACGTGAGGAGGGGCAGATGACGCGGCAGGGCATAGCGCAATCTTAGCCGCCGGAGAGAGATCCGCGCGCGGTGGACGGTCGAAAGTCCATCCTCATCGCGCCGGAGTCAACCCGCGACCGCTCTCAGGAACCGACCCGATACTGATCAGCGCTGACCTGCTCCATCCACACCACCGCCTCTCCATCTGACCGTTCCTGAACGGCGATATGGGTCATCGCGGTGGTCGGCGTCGCACCGTGCCAGTGCTTCTCTCCCGGCGCGAACCAGACCACATCTCCAGGATGGATCTCCTGGATCGCAGCTCCTTGTTGCTGCGCCCAACCGCAGCCAGCGGTGACGATCAGGGTCTGTCCCAGCGGGTGAGTGTGCCAGGCCGTCCGCGCTCCCGGCTCAAACGTGACGCTCGCGCCGGCAACCCGCGCCGGTTCGGGCGCCTGAAAGAGCGGATCGATCCGGACCTCGCCGGTAAACCACTCTGCCGGACCCCGGCCCGAAGGTCTGGAGCCGATGCGTTGAATCTCCATGTAAAGATTGTAGGTGGAAGCTCCCACACCGGCGTGGGGCGCGCAAGACAAATCCGCGAAACTTCGCTATAGTTAAACCAAGAAGTAACCCGCTGGGATCCCTGTGTGCATCAAGGGCATCCGGTCACACAGGCGGGCCCATCGCAATCGAGTCTGCGACATCCTCCTCCAGGGAGGTCTATGCAGGCCGGAACAGCGAAACGGAGTCGGCACGAGCAGGCAATCTGTGCTCAGGAGCTCGGCCACCGTCGACTGTTACTCAACCGAGTTCGTGATGTTTCAGGCAATTGTTGGAAAGTATCCGGAGAGAGGGGCAACTTGCTCTTTTCCCTCTCGCGTGTGCGCTCAGGCTCGCGGGACGACGTCAAAAAAGGTTTCGTCACAGCTTTTGTGGCAGCGGTTCTAGCGGTCTAGCAGATTCAAGAGGAGCAAGTTCAGTGCCTACGTTTCATCAACTCGTCAAGCAGGGACGCACGCCCACGCGCTACAAGACCGCCAGCCCGGCCTTGCAAGGTTCGCCCCAGCGCCGCGGCGTCTGTACCCGCGTGTACACACAGACGCCAAAGAAGCCGAACTCGGCGCTCCGCAAGGTGGCGCGCGTTCGTCTGACCAACGGGATCGAGGTCACGACCTACATCCCGGGCATCGGGCACAACCTCCAGGAGCACTCGATCGTGCTGATCCGCGGAGGTCGCGTCAAAGATCTCCCCGGAGTTCGCTATCACGTGGTTCGCGGCACACTCGATTCGGTGGGCGTGGCCAACCGCAAACAGAGCCGGTCGAAGTACGGCGCAAAACGGCCCAAGGCCGCAGCCGGCAAGTAGGAACAGCTACTAGCCTTTAGCCTTTAGCTTTTAGCTAAGAGCTAGTAGCTAGAAGCTAGCAACCCAGCAACCTCATAGGCTCAGCGCGTGAGAAGTTCACCGCGCTGAGGGAAGAAGAGAAAGAGATCCATGCCAAGAAAAGGTTTTATCGCAAAGCGCGACGTTGCAGCGGACCCGATCTACAACTCGACCCTGGTAACGAAGTTCGTCAACTCCATGATG
The DNA here is from genome assembly GCA_965277145.1 of Acidobacteriaceae bacterium. Taxonomy (GTDB): domain Bacteria; phylum Acidobacteriota; class Terriglobia; order Terriglobales; family Acidobacteriaceae; genus Edaphobacter. The sequence continues at coordinate 2,040,519 of OZ255717.1, read as the reverse complement.
TGGGGCGGCAAAAAGTCGACCGCGCAGGGCATCTTTTATGAGGCCATGACCAACCTCGAGACCAAGGGCGGCGACGAGGCGATCAAGCTCTTCAAGAAAGCGGTCGAGAACGTGAAGCCGCTGCTTGAGGTCAAAAGCCGCCGCGTCGGTGGAGCGAACTATCAGGTGCCGATCGAGGTCAACCCCGAGCGTCGCACATCGCTGGCGATCCGGTGGCTGGTGCAGTATGGCCGGGCGCGCGGCGAAAAGGGCATGGTCGACAAGCTTTCGGCGGAGCTGCTCGACGCCGCCAACGGTCGCGGCGCGGCGATGAAGAAAAAGGAAGACGTCCATCGCATGGCCGAGGCAAACAAGGCCTTTGCGCACTATCGCTGGTAAAGCAAGGGCTCTTCCGCAGACGTTTTTTGCAATCGTAGTTCAGACTTCTAGTTAGGGCAGTACCAGCCGCGAGCGCACCGCGCCCGCAAGAAAGATAAGACCTCACTGTGGCACGCACTATACCGCTGAATCGTTGCCGAAATATCGGGATCATGGCGCACATCGACGCCGGCAAGACAACGACGACCGAGCGCATTCTCTTCTACACCGGCATCACCCACCGCATCGGCGAAGTGCACGAAGGCACCGCGACGATGGACTGGATGGAGCAGGAGCAGGAGCGCGGCATCACCATCACGTCGGCCGCGACCACATGCACCTGGAAGAACACGCGCATCAACATCATCGACACCCCTGGCCACGTCGACTTTACCGCCGAGGTCGAGCGTTCGTTGCGTGTGCTCGACGGCGCGGTGGCCTGCTTTGACGCGGTCGCCGGCGTGCAGCCGCAGTCCGAGACCGTGTGGCGTCAGGCCGACAAGTACAAGGTCCCGCGGATCTGCTTCATCAACAAGATGGATAAGGCCGGCGCGGACGCGGTGTACGCGACGTCGACCATCGTCGATCGTCTGGGGGCGCGCGCTGTGCCGATCAACATCCAGATCGGCGCCGAAGCGAAGTTTTTGGGCGTCGTCGATCTGGTGGCGATGAAGGCGATCTTCTGGCACGACGAGACGATGGGCGCCGAGTACTCGGTCGAAGAGATCCCGTCCGACCTCGTTGCGACCGCCAAGGAAGCTCGCACGAAGCTGATCGAAGCAGTCGCTGATTCGGACGACGTCATCATGAACCTTTACCTCGAAGGCGAGGAGCCGAACGAGGAGCAGCTCAAGGCCGGCATCCGCAAGGCGACGATCGCCATGAACATCTTCCCCGTGCTCTGCGGATCCTCGTTCAAGAACAAAGGTGTGCAGACCCTACTCGACGCCGTCGTCGACTACCTCCCGAGCCCGCTCGATATTCCGCCCATGATCGGACACAATCCGGACAACATGGAGCAGGAGATCATTCGCCGGCCGGAGGACAAGGAGCCACTCTCGGCGCTCGCGTTCAAGATCATGACCGACCCATTTGTGGGCCAGCTCATCTTTATCCGCGCCTACTCGGGCGAGCTCCACACCGGCGACTCCGTGCTGAACCCGCGCACCGGCAAGACCGAGCGCATTGGACGTTTGCTAAAGATGCACGCCAACAAGCGCGAAGAGATCACCGAGATCCTGGCAGGCGATATCTGCGCCGCCGTGGGCTTGAAAAACATCGTCACCGGCGACACCATCTGCTCGGATAAGAGCCCGGTCGTGCTTGAGTCGATCGACTTCCCGAAGCCGGTCATCGAGGTCGCCGTCGAGCCGAAGACCAAGGCCGATCAGGAGAAGATGGGCGTCGCCCTGTCGAAGCTCGCGCAGGAGGATCCGACCTTCAACGTTCGCACCGACATTGACTCCGGACAGACCATCATCGCCGGCATGGGCGAGCTGCATCTCGAGATCATCGTCGATCGCATGATGCGCGAGTACAAGGTCGAGGCCAACGTCGGCAAGCCGCAGGTCAACTACCGCGAGACGATCAAGGCCAACGCGGAGGCCGAGGGCAAGTACATCCGGCAGACCGGAGGTTCGGGCAACTACGGCCATGCCAAGATTCGCATTGAACCGAACGAGCCCGGCAAGGGATACGAGTTCTCAAACGACATCAAGGGCGGAACGATTCCCAAGGAGTACATCAAGCCGATCGACCAGGGAATTCAGGACGCGATGCAGCGCGGCGTTCTGGCCGGATACGAGATGGTCGACGTCAAGGTGTCGCTCTACGACGGCAGCTACCACGACGTCGACTCAAACGAAATGGCCTTCAAGATCGCCGGTTCGATGGCCTTCAAGGAAGCTGCGCGCAAAGCGAAGCCGGTTCTGCTCGAGCCCGTGATGGCCGTCGAAGTGACCGTCCCCGAGGACTACATGGGAACGATCATCGGCGACCTGAACTCCAGGCGCGGACGCATCGAAGGCATGGAGATGGTCGGCAACACGCAGGCCATTCGCGCCTCCGTTCCGCTTTCGACGATGTTCGGCTACGCCACCCACATGCGCGGAGCGACGCAGGGCCGCGCCAACTACTCGATGCAGTTCAAGCAGTACGAAGAGGCGCCGCGATCGGTGTCCGAAGAGATCATCGCCAAGGTACAAGGCAAGGACGGCGACAAGCGGTAAGAGGCGCCGAATCTAAGGGCTGGCTCACGTGCTTCGCCCTCACAGTTTTGACCACCAACACATCCAGCACGGCACCATCACGAAACAGGAGAACACTATGGGTAAGGAAAAGTTTGACCGGTCCAAGCCGCACGTCAATATCGGGACGGTCGGTCACATCGATCATGGCAAGACGACGTTGACGGCGGCGATCACCAAGGTGCTGTCCAAGCACAACCCGAACAACACATTTCGATCGTTTGACACGATCGACAACGCCCCTGAGGAGCGCGAGCGCGGCATCACGATCGCGACCTCGCACGTTGAGTACGAGACCGCGAACCGGCACTACGCGCACGTCGACTGCCCGGGCCACGCCGACTACATCAAGAACATGATCACCGGCGCCGCGCAGATGGACGGTGCGATCCTGGTCGTCGCCGCGACCGACGGCCCGATGCCGCAGACCAAGGAGCACGTCCTGCTCGCCCGCCAGGTCGGCGTCCCGTACATCGTCGTGTTCCTGAACAAGTGCGACGCGGTCGAGGACGAGGAGCTGATCGAGCTGGTTGAGCTCGAAGTTCGCGAGCTGCTCTCGAAGTACGACTACCCCGGCGACGACACCCCCATCATCCGCGGGTCGGCGCTCGGCGCCCTCAACGGCGAAGCGAAGTGGGAGGCCAAGATCGATGAGCTGATGGACGCGGTCGACAAGTACATCCCGCAGCCCGACCGCGCGATCGACCAGCCGTTCCTGATGCCGATCGAGGATATCTTCTCGATCTCCGGCCGCGGCACGGTGGTCACTGGACGCATCGAGCGCGGCAAGGTCAAGGTCGGCGAGGCGAGCGAGATCGTCGGCTTCCGCGAGACCCGACCGACGGTCGTCACCGGCGTCGAGATGTTCAAAAAGCAGCTGGACGAGGGTCTGGCAGGCGACAATGCCGGCCTTCTCCTGCGCGGCATCGCGAAAGAAGACGTCGAACGCGGCATGGTCCTCGCCAAGCCCGGATCGATCAAGCCGCACACCGACTTCAAGGGCGAGGTCTACGTGCTCTCGAAGGAAGAAGGCGGCCGACACACACCGTTCTTCAACGGCTACCGCCCGCAGTTCTACTTCCGCACCACCGACGTGACCGGATCGGCCAAGCTGCCTGAAGGCACCGAAATGTGCATGCCGGGCGACAACATCCAGCTTGAGATCACGCTTCACACCCCGGTCGCAATGGAAAAAGGCCTCCGCTTCGCCATCCGCGAAGGCGGCCGAACCGTAGGCGCGGGAACCATCTCCGAGATCGTCAAGTAAGACGGCTCAACCTAAGAAGGGCCGGCAGCTGAGATAAACTGCCGGCCACTCCCTACACGATCTTTGCGCACCAGAAAAACAGAGAGACCAAGACCATGGCTGGACAGAGAATCAGAATTCGCCTGAAGGCGTACGACTACCGCGTGCTCGATACGTCCACCGGCGAGATCGTCGACACGGCCAAGCGCACCGGAGCGCAGGTCGCCGGCCCCATCCCCTTGCCGACGATGAAGAACAAGTACTGCGTTCTCCGCTCGCCGCACGTCGACAAAAAATCCCGCGAGGCCTTTGAGATCCGTACCCACAAGCGCCTGATCGACATCCTCGAACCCACCCAGCAGACGGTCGACGCTCTGATGAAACTCGATCTTCCGGCCGGTGTCGACGTCGAAATCAAGACGGTGCAGAAGTAAGTAGAAGAACAGCTAGAAGCTAGCAGCAAACAGCTTCTCCGCAACACCTACAGTGCTCGCTCCACCGAGCATGATGAGGAAAGGAACCAACGATGTCTGTAGCAGGAATTCTCGGCAAGAAGATCGGCATGACGCAGCTGTTTGACGATCGCGGCGACGTGCATCCGGTAACCGTGCTCAAGGCCGGACCATGCGTCATTACGCAGCTCAAGACGTTGGCCAAGGATGGCTACGACGCCGCGCAGATCGGCTACGTGGACTTCATCAAGGCGTCCAAGGTCAACAAGGCGATGACCGGCCACTTCGCGAAGTCCGACGTTCCGCCCGTGCGCGTGCTCAAGGAAGTTCCGCTTGACAACACCGTCGCGGCAGGTGATTCCGAGTCAAACGCGAAGGCGGGCGATCGCGTTCTGGTCGACATCTTCTCGGACGAGAAGTTCGTCGACGTGATCGGCACCTCCAAGGGCCGCGGCTTCGCCGGCGTGGTTCGGCGGCATCACTTCGGCGGCGGCCCCAAGGCGCACGGCCACATGTTCCAGGTGCAAGGATCGATCGGCGCGAGCTCGTTTCCCTCGCGCGTCTTTCCTGGGCAGAGAATGCCAGGGCACATGGGCACCGACCAGGTCACCGTCCGCAATCTCCGGATCCGCGGCATCGATCTCGAGGACAATCTTCTCTTGGTCGAAGGTGCGGTCCCCGGCCCGCGCGACGGATACGTCCTGATCTCGAAGGCTAAGGCCCCGCCGAGAGAGCGTCGCGGATTTGCCGGCGCAACGACGCTTGATCCTCTCAAGGCGTCGAAGAAGGCAGCCCCGGCTAAGAAGAAGTAGCTCCTGGCCGCACCGGATTGTAGCTTCCTTGCGGTTGCGAAGTGACGACAAGAATTCTTGTAACGCCCACAGTTACCTTCTGGTGGGAGACGAAGAGAGAACATCGATGGCAAACATCAACGTAGTCAATCTCGGCGGAGAAAAGGTTGGAGAACTCGAACTCTCGGACCAGGTCTTCACGGGCGAGGTCAATGAACCTCTGATCTGGGAGTCGGTGAAGCACTACCGCGCCGCGCTCCGGCAGGGAACCGCGGCGACCAAAAACCGCAAGCTCGTCTCCGGCTCGGGCAAAAAGCTCTGGAAACAGAAGGGCACCGGCCGCGCCCGCGTCGGATCGATCCGATCCCCGCTCTGGCGCTCGGGCGGCACCGTCCACGGTCCTCAGCCGCGCTCCTACGAGTACGCGTTCCCGCGCAAGAAGCTCCTCGGCGCGCTCCGGTCGGCGCTGATCGCGAAGCTGTCGGAAGGCAAGCTGACCGTGGTCGAGAGCTTCGACGTTCCGGAGGCGAAGACCAAGCTCTTCCGCGCGGCCCTCGACAAGCTGGAGGCGAAGAAGACCGCGCTCTTGGTCGAGACCAGCCGCAAGCTCGACGAGAAGCTCTATCTCGGATCACGCAACCTCGACGGCGTCGAGCTTGTGCTCTCATCCGAGGTCCATCCGTATGATCTCCTACGTTACGAGCACGCCGTCTTTTCGCGCGACGCGATCGAGGCACTGCAGGAGACCTTGGTGAAGAACGCGCCGCGGCATCGCGCCAAGCGAGAAGCCGCCAGCACCAGTCAGAAGGAGGTTGCATAATGCCGACGCTCTATACCGTCATTCGCCGACCGTTGATCACCGAAAAAGGCATGGGCGTCAAAGAGACCGAGAACACCTTGGTCTTCGAGGTCGCGCTCAAGGCCACCAAGACCGAAGTCAAGCAGGCCGTAGAAGCGCTGTTCAAGGTCAAGGTCAACGCCGTGCGCACAGCAACCGTTGAGGGGAAAGAACGTCGCCGGGGCAAGTTTGCCGGCTACCGCCCGGACTGGAAGAAGGCGTACGTTCGCTTGAAGGCCGGTGAAAAGATGCCGGAGTATCTGGATAGCTTGTAACTGTAGCCGTTAGCTCTTAGTTTCTAGCTTTTAACTAAAGCCCGGAGCTTCAGTAAGTCGTAGTTACAAAACCGTAGATCTAAAATGAACTAGCTAAGAGCTAAGAGCTAGAAGCTAGCAGCTAGGAGCTCAAGAAGAAATGCCGATCAAATCTTTTCGACCGATCACGCCGTCGCTCCGTTTCGCGACCAAGCTGGTCAACGACGACCTAACGACCGACACCCCGTATAAGCCGCTCCTGACGGTGAAGCAGCGCACCGGCGGACGCAACTCGACCGGCGCCATGACGATACGGCACCAGGGCGGCGGCCACAAGCAGAAGCTCCGTCTGATCGACTTCAAGCGCGACAAGTACGGCATCCCGGCGACGGTCGCGACCATCGAATACGATCCGAACCGGTCGTCGCGCATCGCTCTCGTGAACTATGCGGACGGCGAGAAGCGTTACATCATCCAGCCCGTCGGCCTCAAGGTAGGACAGCAGATCATGAGCGGTCCAGACGCCGATATCCTGGTCGGCAACGCGCTTCCGCTCAAGAACATACCGTCGGGAACGACGGTGCATAACATCGAGCTTCGCCCAGGCAAAGGCGCTCAGATGGCCCGTTCCGCCGGGGCGCAGGTGCAGTTGATCGCCAAGGAGGGCGAGTACGCGCTCCTGAAGCTGCCTTCGGGTGAGACCCGCCGCGTCCTGGTCGAGTGCATGGCCACGATCGGACAGGTCGGCAACACGGACCACGAGAATGTCACGGTCGGCAAGGCAGGACGCAACCGATGGAAGGGAATCCGCCCGGCAAACCGCGGCGTCTCGATGAACCCGGTCGACCACCCGCACGGCGGCGGCGAGGGTAAGACCTCCGGCGGACGTCACCCGGTGACGCCATGGGGTCAGCCGACGCGTGGTTACAAGACGCGCAACAACAAACGGACCGACACCTTTATCGTAAGCCGGCGCAGCAAGTAAGGAACTGGAATTCTTGTAGGTTCCGAGTTACTAGCACAAAAGTGAAAGTAGATACAAGTTACTGAGGGAAGTAGAAGCTTCACCAAGTCTCGCGGCTAACCAGAGGGTAAGCAGGCCAACAGATTCGTCGTATCGAGCACAGGCTTTCGAGGATTGGAGTTACAACACAATGGCACGTTCGGCAAAGAAGGGTCCTTTTATCGACGCGCACCTGATGACCAAGATCACGGTGATGAATCAGACCAACGACAAAAAGGTCTTGCGCACCTGGTCGCGCCGGTCGACGATCCACCCTGACATGGTGGGTCACACGATCGCGGTTCACAACGGCCGCAAGTTCATTCCGGTGTACGTGACCGAGAACATGGTTGGACACAAGCTGGGCGAGTTCTCCGCCACACGGACGTTCAAAGGTCACTCCGCGCGCGCGACCGAGACAGCCGCAAAGCCCAAGTAAGCAGACAGTTCGGGGTCCGCGACCAAAGCCTAGCCCCTTCAAGGAAAAAGATCATGGCAAACCTAGCAGCAGCACCAGAGACACGAGAGTTTCGCGCGGAAGCCAAGTTTCAGCGCACCAGCCCCCAGAAGGCCAAGCTGGTCCTGGACCTGATCAAGGGCCTCCGGGTCGAGCAGGCGCTCAACACCGTCCACTTCTCCACCAAGCGCATGGCGCCGGTGATCGAAAAAGTCCTCCGGTCGGCGATCCAGAACGCGAACTATCTATCGCAGGAGCAGGGGCTCGACGTGGATGTCGACAACCTGTACGTGAAGTCGGCCGTCGCCAATGAAGGTCCACGCCTGAAGCGCATCCGACCCGCGCCGATGGGTCGGGCGTTCCGCTACCAGCGCCGACTCGCCCACATCATCGTGACGGTCGCCGAGAAGTCTTCGGCCGGGCAAACAGCCGGTGCGGAGGCAGCTGGCAAGAAGTCTGCCGCCGGGAAGAAGAAAGCGTCGAAGTAGACCGATTCCCGGGGAAATCACTCCCCGAAGATCGAAATCTCCTGTAAAATCAGGGTTTGTGTCTTAGCACGTATGCCCCACCTGCTTGAGGGGCGCGCCTAGAGGTTTGGAAGGGAAAGTTTATGGGACAGAAGGTCCATCCGTATGGGTTTCGCCTCGGCGTCAACAAGCCGTGGAAGTCGCGCTGGTTTGTGGAACGCGGCTACGACAAGCTCCTGGTTGAAGATGTCAAGCTGAAGGCCGAGCTGCGCGAAAAGCTGAAGGCCGCCGGCGTGAGTTCGGTCGAGGTCGAGCGTCCTGGCAACAAGCTCCGGTTGATCATTCGCACAGCGCGTCCGGGCATCATCATCGGTCGCAAAGGCGCGGAGATCGATAAGCTGAAGGCCGACATTCAGAAGCGCACCTCCCGCGAGGTCTTTGTCGACATTTTAGAGGTGAATAAGCCCGAGCTCGACGCACAGCTGGTTGCCGAAAACATCGCCTTGCAGCTTGAAAAACGCGTGAGCTTCCGACGCGCCATGCGGAAGTCGGTCGATTCGGCCTTGCGCTTCGGATGCAAGGGCATCAAGGTCCGCGTCTCGGGCCGTCTTAACGGCAACGAGATCGCGCGGTCCGAGTGGTATCTGCAGGGTCGCCTGCCGCTCCACACGCTGCGCGCCGATATCGACTACGGCTTCGCCGAGGCGCACACCACCTACGGCATCATCGGCGTCAAGACCTGGGTCTATCGCGGCGATATCTACGAACAGAAGAAGCGTCGCGAGCAGGTTGTTCCCGGCGCAACGGCCGGCGCGTTTCAGGTATAGAAAAACAAGTAGAGAGCTTTGTGTCGCTCTCTACAAAGTGTGTCAGCACCTAAGGATCCTCATCATGTTAATGCCAAAGAAGGTGAAGTTTCGTAAGCAGCAGCGCGGCCGGATGTGCGGCAAGGCGTGGCGCGGATCCGACCTGTCGTTCGGCGACTTCGGCCTCAAAGTCATGGAGTGCGGCTACATCACCGACCGGCAGATTGAGGCGAGCCGCATCGCGATGACGCGCTTTATCAAACGCGGCGGAAAGGTCTGGCTGCGTCTGTTTCCGGACAAGCCGATCACCAAAAAGCCCGCCGAAACCCGCATGGGCAAGGGCAAGGGAGCACCGGACCACTGGGTCGCCGTGGTTCGTCCGGGCAAGATCCTCTTTGAGATGGAAGGCGTCAACGTCGAACTCGCCAAAGAGGCCATGCGGCTGGCCGCGCACAAGCTTCCCCTCAAGACCAGTTTTGTCGAGCGTCCGGGGGCAAAGGCCGTCGCGGTCGCCAAGTAGTAGTTCTTTAGAGAAACAAGGAAAACACGATGGAACTAGAGAAGATTCGCAATCAAACGTCCGACGAGTTGAAGTCGACCGAGCTCGCAGCGGCCGAGCAGATCTTTCGCATTCGCTTTCAGAAGAGCCTCGGCAACCAGGAGGGCCTCAAAAAGCTGCGGAGCCTGAAGCTCGACATCGCCCGGGCCAAGACCATCCGGCGCGAACGGGAGATTGCGGCGGACAAACAAGCGCGCCCCGAGCCACAGCCGACCGCGCCCGCCCCCAGCCAGCGCACCGCGCGCAAGAACGCCCGAAAGGTTTAGGACCATGGCAGATCTGAGCACCGAGCAGAACACCGAACAAGCATCTGGACCGACGTCGGGTGCCTCTGTGAGCGCGGCCGTGAGCGCATCTCCGGCCACCTCCGCGGCCGCACCGGCGAAGACCTCGCATCGCAACGAAAAGGTCGGCCTGGTCGTCTCGACCAAGATGCAGAAGACGATCGTGGTCGAGATCGAGATGCGCAAGGCTCACCCGAAGTACAAGCGGGTGATGAAGTCCAACAAGAAGTTCTACGCGCACGACGAGCAGAACTCGGCGCGCATCGGCGACGTGGTCCGCATCCGCGAGGTTCGGCCGCTCTCGAAGCTGAAGCGCTGGTCGCTCGAAGAGATCGTTCGCCGGTCGTCGCTCGCGCAGCTCGCCGAGATCAAGCTCGACGAACCGAAGTAAGACAGTCAGACACACAAGATTTTCTGTTTGAGGATCCGTCAGTTTTCGGACGGAGGGAGAGAGCGGCGATGGCAGTACAGATGAGAACGATCCTTGACGTGGCCGACAACTCCGGCGCGCGCAAGTTGCAGGTGATCCTCCCGCTCGGCGGCGGCCTAGGCAAGAAAGCCGGCCTCGGCGACGTCGTGACGGCGGCCGTCAAGGAAGCCTCGCCGGACGGAACGGTGAAGAAGGGCAAGGTCGTCAAGGCCGTTATCGTCCGGACGCGCAAGGAGTATCGTCGCCGCGACGGAACGTATATTCGCTTCGACCAGAACGCCGCGGTCGTCATCAACGATGCAATGGAGCCGGTCGGCACACGCGTCTTCGGCCCCGTCGCTCGCGAGCTGCGCGAAAAGAAGTTCCTCAAGATCGTTTCGCTCGCGCCCGAGGTCATCTAGCGTCAGCCGACGGCCTATCGTCCCCTAATAAGCGCGTGCCTTGAGTACGCCGGAGTCCGGCTCCGTCACACCCGATGCGTCTTCTGACAATCGAGAGCGCATCCCGAGATCGCCGAGGTTGGAGAGGGAGTTTTTATGGCAACGAAGATCAAACGCAACGACACAGTCGAGGTCATCGCGGGCAAAGACAAAGGCAAGCGAGGGCGGGTCCTGCGCATCATCGCCGACAAGGACCGCGTCCTGGTCGAGCATGTCCAGATGATCAAAAAGCACGTCAAGCCGAACCCACAGCGCAACATCAAGGGCGGCATCGCCGAGCAGGAGGCGCCCATCCATCTTTCGAACGTGATGCTGGTCGACGGAGATGGCCACAAGACCCGCATCGGAGCGCGGTTGGACGGCGAAAAGAAGGTCCGCGTGTCCAAGAAGTCCGGCAATGTTATTCAGGAAAAGAAGCGATAGAACAAGCATCTCAGCAAATCGTAAATTGCGTTGACCACCACGGCGCGCACCAGCCCTACCGAGCACTCAAAGCTGTAAAACCGCAATTCACCTTCACGTAAACGGGATGCCGGCGATCGTAGCCGCCGCCTACCGAGGTCCGTGAAAAAAGAAAAGAGAGATCCACCATGGCATCCCGATTTCGCGAACGGTACAACACGGAGATCAAGCCCGCGTTGGCCAAGGAACTGAACCTCACCAACGTGATGGCGATCCCGAAGATTGAAAAGATCGTCATCAACATGGGCCTGGGCGAGGCGACCCAGAACGTCAAGATCATGGACCCGCTTGTGGCCGACCTCGGCGCAATCGCCGGACAGAAGCCGATCGTGACCAAGGCCAAAAAATCGATCGCCGCCTTCAAGCTTCGCGAAGGCATGCCCATCGGAGCTATGGTGACCCTGCGCGGCGATGCGATGTACGAGTTTCTGGATCGCCTGATCTCGATCGCTCTTCCACGCGTACGCGACTTCCGCGGCGTCTCGTCCAAGAGCTTCGACGGCCGCGGCAACTACACGCTTGGTCTGCGCGACCAGCTGATCTTCGCCGAGATCGACTACAGCAAGGTCGACAAGACCAAGGGCATGAACGTCACGATCGTGACCACGGCGGAGGACGACAACAGCGCCCGAGCGCTTTTGCGTGGCTTCGGCATGCCGTTCCGCCAGGGCGCTTAAGCAGATGGCGCTCAGTCCGATTCTTGACGTGCACGGATTACGGACTCATCACGATTCTCGCTCCGGGCAAGACGCCGGTTTTCAAGGTAAGATAAAGAGGTAAGGGAAACGATGGCAACGACCGCAAAACGCGTCAAAGACGCAAGGAAACCGAAGTTCAAGTCCCGGCAGCACAACCGCTGCCAGCTGTGCGGCCGGCCGCGCGCCTTCTTGCGCAAGTTTGGCGTCTGCCGTCTGTGCTTCCGCGGCCTCGCCCTCAAGGGCGAGATCCCGGGAGTCGTCAAATCCAGCTGGTAAGCAGATGTAGGGTCTTACTCGACGCTCAGCCCTTCATCGCGGCTAGGCGTAGGCGAGAACGTAACGATCGAAGTAACAGATCAGAAATGTAACAATGATGTAACAGATCTAGACCTGAGTTCCGCCCTTGCTTCTCGACGCTTTGTCACAAAGAGCAGAGAAGCACAAGAGCAGAAGACCTCGTCCGGATCATGCAGTACACCGTAGCAAGACATCCCCGCCCGGTTCTCCGAGAGACACTTGGAGCGAACGGGGGATGAGGAGACTCTTTCAATGAATCTGACCGACCCCGTCGCCGACTTCCTGACGCGCATCCGCAACTCCATCCGGGCCAAGCACCAGAAGCTCGACGTCCCGGCCTCCAAGCTCAAGAGCGAGATGGCGCGCATCCTCAAGGAAGAGGGCTACATCGCCAACTTCAAGCCCACCGAAGAGAAGGGCCAAAAGGTCATTCGCGTCTATCTGAAGTACGGCCCAAACAACGAAGCCGTCATCCGCGACCTCAAGCGCATCTCGCGCCCAGGTTGCCGCGTGTACCTCGGCCGCGACCAGATCCGGCGCGTCCAGGGCGGTCTCGGCATCTCGATCATGACCACCCCCAAGGGCGTGATGACCGGTCGCCAGGCGCGCCGCGAAGGCGTCGGCGGAGAGATCCTCGCCGAGGTCTGGTAGTCCGCGACTCGCTCTTCTCGCCTGAGTTTTTCGCCGTCATCCGTCCTGATGTAATCGCACCAAAGAACGGGCTGCAGTGGAACGGTTCTCCCATCCTGAATGACCTAAGGATCTCGAACCGCGACTCGCAAGCCACCCTAAGGATTAAGAACTTTATGTCGCGTATCGGAAGAAAGCCCATCCCCATGCCGGCCGGGGTCAAGTACACGGTCTCGGGAAACAACGTCTTGGTGGAGGGTCCAAAGGGCAAGGTCAACGCTCTCCTGCCCACTGGCATCTCCCTGGTGCAGAAGGATGGCCAGCTCCTGGCTGAGCGGCAGAATGACTCGCAGGCAGCTGTCCACGGCCTTGCGCGCGCTCTCGTCTTCAACGCTGTCGAGGGCGTCACCAACGGCTGGAAGAAGGAGCTCGACGTCGTCGGCATCGGCTACCGCGTCGAGCTCAAGGGCAAAAACATGGTGGTCTTCACGCTCGGCTACTCGCACCCGATCGAGTTCCCCCTGCCGAGCGGCATCGAGGTCGCGATCGACCCCAAGCAGACCCACGTCACCGTCTCCGGGATCGACCGGCAAAAAGTCGGACAGGTCGCCGCCGACATGCGATCCCTGCGCAAGCCGGACCCGTACAAGAACAAGGGCGTTCGCTACTCCGACGAGAAGCTCAAGAAGAAGGTCGGCAAGACCGGCGCCAAGTAAACTCAGGCTCAGGGCCCGAGCTTCAGGCCCCTAAAACCTGCACCGAGTTCCTAGCACCAAGACAACCGAACGTCGGCAGCCCTTGCCGCTGACGCCTCTAGGAAGAGAGACACGCCATGATCATCGCACCCAAGCGCAACGCAATCCGGCAGCGGGTCCACAACCGCATCCGCGCCAAGATGTCCGGCACCGCCGATCGTCCGCGCCTCAACGTCTACCGCTCGCTCAACCACATCTACACCCAGCTGATCGACGACATCGCGGGCGTCACCCTCGCATCCGCCTCCTCCATGTCGCCCAAGGGCACGGAGCGGCAGCCCGGCGGCAACGTCGCCGCTGCAAAGACGGTCGGCCGCCTCATCGCCGAGCGCGGCCGCGAAAAGGGCATCACCAAGGTCGTCTTCGACCGCGGAGGGTATCTCTATCACGGCCGCATCAAAGCTCTGGCCGACGCAGCGCGCCAAGCTGGCCTCGAGTTCTAAGGAAGCAGGCCTCGAGTTCTAATCGCGTTAGAGAAACTTTTGCTTCACTCGAGATTGAAGAGTTAAAGATGGATCGCCTCAGCCGGCAAGCTGAGGCAGAAAGCTCGATAGGAAAACCAACACCACGATGGCAACCCACAAAAAGCTCGATGCGAACCGGCTCAACCTGAAGGATCAGGTCGTCTCCATCAACCGCGTGACCAAGGTCGTCAAAGGCGGCAAGAACATGAGCTTCGCGGCGCTCGTCGTCATCGGCGATCCAGCCGAAGGCGTCGTGGGCTACGGCTCGGGCAAGGCAAAAGAGGTTCCGCAGGCGATCCGCAAAGGCATCGAAGCCGCCAAAAAGAACCTCCTTCGCGTGAACCTCACGCAGACCACCATCCCGCACCAGGTGCTCGGCCACTACGGCGCCGGCCAGGTGATGCTGAAGCCCGCGCCCGAAGGAACCGGCGTCATCGCTGGCGGCACCGTTCGCGCCGTGATGACCTCGGCGGGCGTCCAGAACGTGCTCACCAAGTCGCTCGGCTCGGCCAACCCGCACAACGTCATCAAAGCCACCTTTGACGCGCTCCAGCAGCTGCGCAACAAGGCCGACGTCGCCCTTCTTCGCGGCAAAAGCGAAGACGAGCTCTAATAGATTTGCCCCAAGATTTCAGGAGACATCATCATGTCTGATCTAACCGTTTCCCCGTCCAACGCACCGGCCGGCAAAATCCGGATCCAGTACTTCCGATCCAAGATCTGCACGCCCGTCAAGCACAAGCTCGTCGTCAAGGGCCTTGGATTTACGCGGCTCAACCAGATCGTCGAACGCGAAGACACACCCTCCACCCGCGGCATGGTGCGCAAGATCCCACATCTTGTCCGCATTCTCGAGTAGCAGCCTTTAGCTATTAGCTTCTATCCTTCAGCACATCCACTTCCAGGCGTAACGGCCTGGGAACACCACATGCGAGTCGGGAACAACTCAAGCTCTCCGCAAGCTAACAGCTAAAAGCTAGCAGCTAAGAGCTAACATCCAGTCCCGGCGTTTAGCGAGGAAACAAAAATGGCACTCAATCTTTCCAATCTCCGCGCGCCCAAAAAGGCGAACGAAAACAAAAAGCGCATCGGCCGCGGCATGGGCTCGGGCATGGGCAAGACCTCCACCCGCGGACACAAGGGCCAGGGCTCGCGCTCCGGATCGTCCCTCATGCGCGGCTTTGAAGGCGGCCAGATGCCGCTTCATCGACGTCTGCCCAAGCGCGGCTTTACCAACATCTTTCGCGTCGAGTACACCGTTCTCGGCCTCGACCGCATCGCCGAGGTCGTCGCGCAGAACTCCGGAAACGCCGATCTGACGCTCGACCGCATCATCTCCCTCGGCCTCCTTCGCAAAAAGAACGGTCTGCTCAAGGTGCTCAACAACGGCGAGATCACCTCGGCCGTCACCGTGCACGCGCACAAGTTCTCAAAGTCGGCGAAGGAAGCCATCGAGCAGGCCGGCGGACAGGCAATCGTCATCGGCGCCGAAGCTCCCGCGACAGCGTAAGCGCGAAGCGAGCTCTCCCCCGCAGGCCGTGTCCATCCAGACCTCCGTCTGCATTTAGAATTGCTTGCATCTGCTTTCGAGCCAGTAAAGAAGGATCACGATGCTTCAGAAGTTTGCCAACATCTTTCGCATTCCGGACCTCCGTAACCGCGTCCTCTTTACCCTCGGCATGCTGGCCGTCTACCGCGTCGGCGGCCACATTCCCACGCCGGGCATCAACGCGGAGATGCTGGCGCAGTTCTTCCAGACCAACTCCGGCTCGGCGCTCGGCCTGGTCGATCTCTTCTCAGGCGGCAACCTCCGCCGCCTCACCATCTTCGCTCTCGGCATCATGCCGTACATCACCGCCTCCATCATCTTTCAGCTGCTCACCGTCATCTACGAGCCGCTCGCCAAGCTGCAGAAGGAAGGCGAGGTCGGCCGCCGCAAGATCACGCAATGGACGCGCTACGTCACCGTCCTCCTCGCCATCGTGCAGTCCTTCGCCATCGGCCTCACCTTGACTAACACCTCGACCGGCGCCTCCATGGTCACCATCCCACGCGGCGCCTTTCTGCCCATGTGCTTGCTAACCCTCACCACCGGCACCGCCTTCATCATGTGGCTCGGTGAGCAGATCACCGAGCGCGGCATCGGCAACGGCATGAGCCTCCTGATCTTTACCGGCATCGTCGTCGGCCTGCCGCGCGGCATCGCCGAACTCTACGACAAGGCCAGCACCCAGGCCTGGGGCGCCTTCACCCCCATCGCCATCGCCATCCTCATCCTCGGCATGGTCGCCGTCGTCGCCTTCATCGTCTTCGTCGAGCGCTCCGAGCGCCGCATCCCCGTCCAGTACGCCAAGCGCATCGTCGGCCGCAAGATGATGGGCGGTCAATCCACTCACCTTCCTCTCAAAGTCAACTCGGGCGGCGTCATGCCGGTCATCTTCGCCTCCTCCATCCTGTCCGCGCCCCTGCTCTTCGCCGGCGCCAGCTTCTTCGGCAGCGGCCCCCTTCGCGACACACGCTTCTTCGGCCCCATCTTCCGCAATCTCGGCCCCGGCGAGCCGTGGTACGTCCTCCTCTTCATGGCCGCCATCATCTTCTTCGCCTACTTCTACATCTCCATCGTCTTCCGACCGGACGACATCGCAGACAACATGCGCAAGTACGGCGGCTTCATCCCCGGCATCCGCCCTGGCAAGCGCACCGCCGACTTCATCAACGACGTTCTCAGCCGCATCACGCTGGTCGGCGCGGCCTACCTCATCATCATCACCATCATTCCGATGTTCCTGATCTCGGGCATCCACTTCAATCACATCTGGCTGGTCGGCACCGTCTTCGATCGTCTTCCCGCGTGGACGACCAACGGCCTCGGCGTCAGCTTCTACTTCGGCGGAACCTCGCTCCTCATCGTCGTCGGCGTCGCCATGGATACCGTCCAGCAGATCGAGTCGCAGCTCATCATGCGGCACTACGACGGCTTCTCGCCCAAATCCGGCCGCATCCGGGGCCGTCGCAGCTGGTAAGCAGCAAGTTGACCCCTACAGACAACTCGATCGGCGACTCCAGCAAGCCAGCGCCGCCGCCCCACTTCACGCCCGGCCCGATGCTTCTGCTCGGCGCCCCGGGCGTCGGCAAAGGCACCCAGGCGCAGATCCTCATGGGACGCTACGGCATCCCGCAGATCTCGACCGGCGACCTCTTCCGCTCAAACATCAGCGACGGCACGCCGCTGGGCATCACCGCCAAGGGCTACCTCGACTCGGGCCAGCTCGTTCCCGACGATCTCGTCAACCAGATGGTCAGAGGCCGCCTCCGCGCTCCCGACACACGCCAGGGCTACATCCTCGACGGGTTCCCGCGCACCTTGCAGCAGGCCGAGTGGCTCGACCGCACACTCTCCTCCGGTGAGCAGGGAAGCGCTCCCGTCGTTGCCCTCAGCCTCGTCGTCCCGTTTGACGATCTGCTCCATCGCATCACCGGCCGATACACCTGCCCCAAGTGCAAACGCATCTACAACATCTACTCAAATCCGCCAAAGGTCGATCGCCGCTGCGACCTCGACGGAACCCCCCTCGAGCAGCGCGCCGATGACACCGAGACCGTCTTCCGCGATCGCATGACGACCTTCACCGCGCAGACCGCTCCCGTGATCGAGCACTACCGAGAGCAGAGCCGCTTCGCCGAAGTCGACGGCGCACGTCCGGTCGAGCAGGTCGCCGCCAGCGTCAACTCCGCCCTCTCACGTCTCCGCGATCCCAGTTCCGCGGCGAGCCCGGCCAGCCCCTCTAAGCCAGGTTCCTAACCGCAATGGCGATCCTCATCAAAACGTCTGCGGAGATCGAAAAGATGCGCGCCTCCGGACGCCTGCTCCGAGAGGTACACGACGTCATCGCGCCCGTCGTCCGCCCAGGTGCGACCACCATGGATCTCGAACTCGCCGCCACCGCAAAGATCGCCGAGTGGAGCGCCCTCGGCGTCACCGCCGCCTTCAAGGGCTACCACGGCTACCCCGCCGCGCTCTGCACCTCCGTCAACGAAGAGGTCGTGCACGGCATCCCCAACCCCAAACGCGTCCTCAAGGACGGCGACATCGTCTCAATTGATTGCGGCGTTGTGCTCAACGGCTTCTACTCGGACGCTGCCGTCACCTACGCCGTCGGAACGGCCAGCCCGGCTACCGAAAAACTGCTCCAGATTACACAGGCCTCGCTCGACGCCGCGATCCGGGCGGCAGTCGTCGGCGGCCGCCTCTTCGACATCTCCGCCGCCGTCCAGGAGATGTGCGAAGCCGCCGGCCTCGGCGTTGTCCGCGACTTCGTCGGCCACGGCATCGGCCGGTCCATGCACGAGCAGCCGCAAGTCCCGAACTTCGGCGCGCGCGGCAAAGGTCCGCGGCTCAAGGCAGGCATGGTCCTCGCCATCGAGCCGATGATCAACCTCGGAGGCCCAGAGGTGCGCGTGCTCAAGGACGGATGGACCGCCGTCACCGTCGACGGCAGCTACTCGGCGCACTTCGAGCACACCGTCGCGATCACAAAGGACGGCCCCGACATCCTCACGCTCTAAGCCATCCTCACGCTCTAAGCCCACGCCGCCCGAGTAACACACCTCCCAGGCTGGCGTAAAGTGCAAAGACGCGCTATCATAAGTTGTTGCGGCAGACCGTCGCGCACGCTCGCGTGTGCGGCGTTCGTCCGCTCAAAGGAGATCGTTTGTCGAAGGAAGATGCAATTGAAGTAATGGCGACGGTAGTGGAAACCCTGCCTAACGCCCTGTTCAAGGTGGAGCTTGAGAACAAGCACCAGGCGCTGGCGCATGTCTCCGGTCGCATGCGCAAAAACTTCATCCGCATCCTCCCCGGCGACCGTGTCGCGATTGAACTTAGCCCCTACGACCTCAATCGTGGGCGCATCGTCTACCGCTACAAATAGATCCTCAGCAAGCTTCTAGCTGTTAGCTTTTAGCCGCTAGCTCAAGCTTTACTCAAGTCACGCCTTTGGCTAGAAGCTATGAGCTAAAGGCTAAAAGCTGCGCCAGGCTCCGTTATGGAGCAGCCATGATCCAGGAGTTGTTATGAAGGTAAGAGCCTCCGTCAAAAAGATCTGCGATAAGTGCAAAGTCATTCATCGTCGAGGCGTCGTTCGCGTTATCTGCGAGCACGCCAAACATAAGCAACGCCAGGGCTAGTCAAGTCAAGGTCGTAGCTTCTTTTCTGTTGTTATGCATTCTTGTTTTCCGTATTTTGTTTCATTCCTCTTAGGAGCCGCTGGGCGAGTTAGCCGAAATACTAAGGCTTGCGTAGAACCCATCGGAACACCTCCATTCACTTCTAACTCGCTTCCTGGCCAGAGTTACCCGAGAGCTGGGAGCCACACCCGAAAGGAAGAGCCTCCATGGCCCGTATCTCCGGAGTCGATGTGCCGAACAACAAACAGGCGCGCATCGGTCTCACCTACATCTTCGGCATCGGAAACTCGCGCGCGGCGCGCATCCTCAGCAAAGCCGATGTCGACCCGAACGTCAAGATCGCCACGCTCGACGAGGACCAACTGAACCGCATCCGCCAGGTCATCGAGGCCGAAGGCCAGATCGAAGGCGACCTGCGCAAGGACGTCTCGCTCAACATCAAGCGCCTGATCGAGATTCAGTCCTACCGCGGCCTTCGCCATCGCCGGTCGCTCCCAGTCCGCGGCCAGCGCACCCACACCAACGCTCGTACCCGCAAGGGCCCACGCAAGGGCACCGTTGCCGGTAAGAAGAAAGCGACGAAATAAGGTCATGGCCAAAACACAGAACAAAGCGGCCGGCGCAAAGGTCGGCAAGGGCAAGAAGTTCAAGAAGCGCGAACGCAAAAACGTTCCATTCGGTCTCGTCTACATCCAGGCCAGCTTCAACAACACCATCGTGACGATCACCGACCAGGTCGGCAACACGCTCTCCTGGAAGAGCTCGGGCTCACTCGGCTTCCGCGGCTCCCGCAAGGGAACCCCGTTCGCCGCGCAGCAGGCAGCAGCCGGTGCCGCCGCGGCCGCGCGCGATCACGGCCTCCGCACCGTCGATGTCCGCGTCTCCGGCCCCGGCTCCGGTCGCGAGTCCGCCATTCGCGCACTCGCAACTACCGGCATCGAGGTTCGCTCCATCCGCGACGTCACGCCCATGCCGCACAACGGCTGCCGTCCACCCAAGCGCCGCAGAGTGTAAGTAACAGCTTCTAGCTCTTAGCTACAAGCTAGAAGCTAACAGTTAGTACCAACCGGATCGGGACGAAGCGCACGCCGCGTAAACCGATCGACACCTGAAGTTAGGAGATATGTAATGGCACGTTACACAGGACCCGTCTGCCGGCTCTGCCGCCGCGACGGAACAAAGCTCTTTCTCAAGGGAGCTAAGTGCTTCACAGACAAATGCCCGGTAGAAAAGCGGAACTTCCCCCCCGGCCAGCACGGTCAATCCAAGAAGCAGAAGAAGGTCGTCGGCTACGGTCTGCAGCTCCGCGAAAAACAAAAGGCCAAGCGCATCTACTTCACGCTTGAAACCCAGTTCCGGGCCTACTACCAGAAAGCCTCCAACCGCACCGGAGTTACCGGCGAGCTACTCTTACAGCAACTCGAAACTAGACTTGACAACGTCTGCTACCGCCTCGGCTTCGCGACCTCGCGCCGTCAGGCCCGGCAGATCGTTCGCCACGGACATATCCAGGTCAACGGCCGCAAGGTCAACATCCCTTCGTTCCAATGCAAGGTTGGCGACGAGATCGCCATTCGTGAATCGTCCAAGGCCCTAGTCGTTCTCGAAGAATCGAAGAACTTCGCCTCCGGACAGCGCCCCGTCCCATGGCTCAGCATCAACCGCGATAACTTCTCGGGAAAGGTCGTTGCTCTGCCCAATCGTGCCGACGTCAACCTTCCCGTCAACGAGCAGCTTATCGTCGAGCTCTATAGCAAGTAACAGCTGAGCTTCTAGCTTCTAGCTCTTAGCCTTTAGCTAAAGGCTAAGAGCTAGAAGCTTCCTTACCTACAAAATAACTCGCAACCGAACCACCCGCCAGACCGCAAAGTGCATCGCGGCTAGGTCGGACGAAAGGATCTATCTATGCTTTGGAGAGGTTTTCAAAAGCCCAAGCGTCTCGCCGTCGAGAACGAAACACTCACCGGAAAATATGGCAAGTTCTCCGCGCAGCCCTTTGAGCGCGGCTTCGGCACAACGATCGGCAACGCCCTTCGGCGAACCCTGCTGTCGTCGATCGAAGGCGCGGCCGTCACCGCCGTCCGCATCGAAGGCGTCCTCCACGAGTTCCAGTCCATCACCGGCGTGGTCGAAGACGCAACCGACATCATCCTGAATCTGAAGCAGATCCCGTTCAAGCTCAACGGCGACGGACCAAAGGCGCTCTACCTGCGCGCCGACCAGGCCGGCATCGTCACCTCCGGGCAGATCGAGGCCGACGGGGACGTCGAAGTGCTCGACCCTGACGTCTACATCTGCACCATCTCCGAGGGCGGCAAAATCGACATGGAGATGCGCCTGAAGCGTGGCCGCGGATACATCTCGGCCGACAAAAACTTCGACGGCGATCTCGGTCTCGGCTTCATTCCCGTCGACAGCGTTCACTCCCCCGTCCGCAAAGTCAACTACCTCGTCGAAGCAGCCCGTCTCGGTCAGATCACCGACTACGACAAGCTCACGCTCGAGATTTGGACCAACGGCACCGTCCTGCCCGCGGACGCGCTCGGCCTTTCAGCAAAGCTGCTGAAAGATCACATGACCATCTTCATCAACTTCGAGGAGGAGATGGAGTCCGGCCACGACGGCGCGCACGACGGCCCGGCGATCCGCAACGAAAATCTCAATCGCTCGGTCGAGGAGCTCGAGCTCTCCGTCCGCAGCTACAACTGCCTCAAGAACGCAAACATCGCCACCATCGGCGAACTCATCCAGAAGACCGAAGCCGAGATGCTGAAGACCAAAAACTTCGGCCGCAAAAGCTTGAATGAGATCAAGGAGATCCTGGCGCAGATGGGTCTGTCGCTCGGGATGAAGATCGACGAGAACGGCAACCCGGTCCCGGGACCGACCTCCGTTCTCCCCGCGGCCACGCTTGCGGCCTCCTTCGGCGACTTCGATGACGACGACGAAGATGAGGACGAGGATGAGGACGAAGATGAAGACCTCATCCTGCCAAACAACGAGTCCGAGAACTTCTAACTCGAACCCCCGGCGTGACGGTCTCACTCAGGCCGTCGCGCCGCACCGCACCTACAAAAAGTTCCATGCACCACGGGCGAGGCTCACGCCAAGCCAACGAGATCAAAAAAGGATGGAGAGGGCCAGCCAAGCGCTGTAACTCCGGCCAGATCCGGACCGCCTCTCAAGGGAGACACACCACGTGCGCCACCGCAATGCAGGATTCAAACTCGGACGCAACACCAGCCATCGCCGCGCCATGCTGCGCAACCTGGTCACCTCCATCATCGTGATGGATCGCGTCCAAACCACCATCACCAAGTGCAAGGCGACTCGCCCTCTGGTCGAGAAGATGATCACGCTCGGAAAACGCGGCGACGTCCACGCGCGCCGGCAGGCCGCGGCATACCTGATGACCCCCGCCTCGGTCGACCGGCTCTTCGCCGTCGTCGCTCCCCGATACGGCTCGCGCAACGGCGGCTACTGCCGCATCGTGCGCATCGGCGCTCGCAAGGGCGACGCCGCGGAGATGGCCATCATCGAGCTGCTCGGCGCCGAACACGAGCTCAACGAAAAAGCACAAAAGCGCGCCGAAGCTCGCGAGAAAAAGCGCGAAGAGCTCCAGAAGCAGATGCAGGAGCAAGCTCCCGGCGAGGAGCCCGACCCGAACGCGGAGCCGTAAACGCCAACATTTCCTGACACCACATACGCAAGGGGCGCACTTCAGGTGCGCCTCTTTTTTCGCCGCAAAACCTCCCGTCTCGATCCGCGCCTACCCGCTCCCCCCGGCCGCCCCATCCCCGTACAGCACCACGCGATCCTTGCCCGTCCGCTTTGCCGTATACAAAGCCTCGTCTGCACGTTTCACCATCTCGGACGCTTGCGTCAGCTCCGGCGACAGCGTGGCCACACCGATGCTGACCGTCACCGGCTGCTCCCCACCCATCTCCTTTCGAACCCGATCCATCAGACGTCGGGTAAAGCCGAGTGCTCCCTTTGCATCACTCTCCGGCAGAAGCAAGATAAACTCCTCGCCACCGTAGCGCGCCACCATATCCGGCAAACGCACCGTCGACCGAAGAATCAGGCTAAGTTGCCGAAGAACCTCGTCGCCCGCCGCATGTCCGCGCTGGTCGTTGATGCGCTTGAAGTTGTCGATATCCAGAAGCAGGACGGCGAGTTGCCGCTTTCGTCGGCGCGCCACCGAGAACTCCATCGCCAGCCGTTCCTCGAACGATCGCCGATTACGCAACCCAGTCAAGGCGTCCGTCACGGTCATCTGCCGCAGCTGCTCGTTCGCCAGCGTCATCTCCGCCTGGCAGCGTTCAAGCTCCTGCTTGCGAGCGATCTCTTCCGTCATATCCACCGCTACGCCCGCCACCATGCTGTTGCCGGCGGAATCATGACACGGAAATCGAAAGATCTTCCAAGCGCTGTCGCGACCGCCGCTGTCCCGGATACGCGCCTCGGACTCGACGATGCGCTCGCCCGCAATCACCTCAGGATCCTCGATACCTCTGGGCGTGCTCCCGTTCTGCTCCCATCCAGGAATATTGCCGCGGCCCAGCCACGCCTCCTCGCTCACACCGAAGTTCCGCGCAAACGCCCGGTTGTAGAACAGCAGCCGCCCGGCAGCATCCTTGATATAGCTCACAAACGGACTCGCATCCATAAACGCACGGAACAGATCCTCGCTCGCTCGCAGCTTCGCCGCGGAACTCTCGCGCTCACGGAGCAGCAGATCGATCATGGTCCGCTGCTTCTCCGATTCAAGCGCCGCCTGCAGCTGCCGCCCGAGCAGACCGAACGCCTCCTCCTGCTCTCGTGTGAGCCCTCGCGACACCCGATCCGTCGTCGAGAGAAGTGCCTGGATCTCGCCCCCAAGCGCACTCACAGGCAGCCCTGCGAAGAAGCGAATCGGATCTTTCGTCGAGCTCGCAAACCAACCCTCGTCCGGGGCGACGTCCGGCATAACCAGCAAGGCGCCGTGGCTCAGAACGCGCTGGCAGAGCAGGTCGGAAGGCGTTCCCTCCCGCACACGTTGTCGGCTCCCGGAGATCCTCGTCCACTGCCCGCTCCTCCGCCGCAGCATCACTCCAGCCTCGGGCGTACGGCACACCGCGCGTAGAATCCGGGCAATGCCTTCGTACTCCTGCCCTCGATTCGCGCCCCTGTCTTGACCATTGCGCGAACCGTCTGCCGGTACAACATCTCCCATCGGTCCCGTCAGTCCCACGTCCGGACCGGCGCTGCCGTGCAACGCTCCCTCTGAGAGCCGAAGTCCTCCCTGTTCCAAAACGTCCATACGGCTCTAAGCATCGCATCCCCCGCTGCTGAAAAAGGAGGGGCTGCCACCATAGTTGCAGGCGAGGTAAGCCTCAGGTCACGCCGGCTTTAGAGCCAACAGGAGAACTGCTCTACCTTGCGGAGTTCCGTCGGATCGCCTCGCGCACATGCTCCTCGGCTTCGGCCTTGAAGTGCGTCAGGCTGTGTACCTCGGCCGCGTGCTGCTCGATCGTTGGCAGCATCTCGTCCTCACTCGCCCCCTCGATGTGCCATTCGCAGTCGTACCCAACGTCTTTGCAATGAAATTGTTTGCTCGCTCCGTCGCTCATCGCCACACCACCTCCATCGACTTTTGGATGCGATGCTCAGCGCGGCATAGCCGGCCCGTGTGCGGGTAATATGGAGCGCGTGTGCGCTCCATCAAAGCGCACCCCGCTCTGATTTGCTTAGCGCCCTAGCGTTCGATGGCAAACATCGCCCAGCTCGCCAGAATCGTGCCACCGACAAAACAGGCAAAGCAGAACAGGCCGAAACGGATCATCATCCGCGGCTGCGATCGCATCGTAATCCCAAACACGACCGAGGTAAAAACGGAAAACAATAGGACCGCCCCGAAGTGCGAAATCGTCACGATCGCTTTCTCCCGATCGCCAGCGAGTGCGCATCCACCGCGGCAATCACGTTCAACAGTCCAGCCACCACGATGAACTTCGTCCCGTAGTCCGCCACCGCTACCTGCACCGTCGCCGCCCCCAGATCAAACAGACGCGCAACCAGATAAAGTAGGCCGTTCCCCAGGTCGCCCGCAAAGTTCAGCATGTCCAACAGGTCGCCCTTGTTAGGCGAGTAGATCTTCCCCTGCAAGGCCACGCCGATCACAAACATGCCGAAGATCGAAGCAAACAGCAGAAGCCCACGGATCCACTTGCCCAGCAGAAAATGTCCCGCGCCTGGAACAAGCCAGCCCACCAACAACACAAGAGCGGAGTACCCGGCTGACCGCGCGCCCAACGCTCTGCCCGAGGCGTTTCCCAACGAGCTCACCGGCCGCGTCCCTGCTATGCGGTCTCCCACTATCTCGGGTCCGTCGGAGCCCCCGGGCCGTGTGCCTGTCTCGGTCTGAACGTCGATCGCCATCCTTCACAGATGATACCAGTTACAGCCGTACGAGCTCGGTTTGGACACGTCCGGTCACTTCCGCCCGACCCGCCCGCGCGATCATATTTACCTCGCTGCGCACACCAAACTGCCCCGAGAAATACACCCCCGGCTCCACCGAAAAACACGTCCCCGGTAAGATCACGCGATCATCATGCGTCTCCAGATTGTCCAGGTTTGCCCCATTGCCGTGCAGCTCCGTGCCGATATTGTGACCCGTGCGATGCGTGAAAAACTCGGCTAGCCCCGCATCGCGAATTACCGCCCGAGCCGCATCGTCCGCCTCCCATCCCCGCAAAATGCCCGAACTATTCGGAGACCGCCCGAAAGCCTCCCCCACACGTCCGACCGCCGCGTCCCGCGCATCCCGGACCACCGCGAAGATCTGCCGCTCGCGCTCCGTCGGCTCCCGGCCCACCACGCCCGTCCATGTAATGTCGTACCACACCGCATCCGGCCTCCCCGCCAGCTTCGCCCAAATGTCGACCAGCACAAAGTCACCCATCCGGATCGGCCGCGAACTCCCCGGCGTCGGATCATAATGCGAGTCGGCCGAGTTCGCCCCAACGCTGACGTTCGGCCCATGATCCGTCCACAGACCCGCACGCTCGATCGCCTCGCGAAAAAAACTTACCAGACCAAACTCGCTCGCACTCCCACCACCCGGCCCGCGAACCAGACCCCGCAGATGCTCCCAACCGGCAGCCAGGACGTCGTCCAGCCGTCGCTGCGCCTCAAAGTGCGTCTCAATCTGAGCGTCCGTCAGCACCGCCTCAAACCGGCTTACCAAATCGGCCGACGAAACCACCTCAATCCCCATCGATCGCACCAACTCGACCGTCCCCGCATCCACCATCGCGACATACATAATCGCGTTGCGCGGCGAGTACTGCATCGCGACCCGCTTCGCCTCACCGAGCATGCGCCCCAGCCCCGCTTCGAGCTCCTGCCACGACGAATACTCCACCGCGCGGCCGGGCAGGGAATCGAGCCGCCCCGACTCGATCCGGTGCACCAGCTTCCGCGGCTCACCCTCTGCCGGGATGTAGTAAAACCACCGCCGCGTAACATGGAGACCCTCGCCCAGGCCAAGAACGCGATACGCAATCGGATCGCGATAATGATGGTCGTAAAACAGCCATCCGTCCACACCAGCCGACGTCCCGCCCTCGGCCGTCGCCGCCGATCTCTCCTCCCGCAACGCCTGTTGGATCTCCTCGAGGTTCACCGCACCATCCTACCCGAACGCCCGCGCTCACTCACTCCAGCTCAAGCCCGCCCCAAACAGAAAAAGAGCCGAAACGCATAGCGCCCGGCTCTCTCTTCTTACTGTAGCTGCAGACCTACACAGGCACCGCCGCCGCTGCCGCCGCAGCAACCGCCGCCGCCTCGACCGCAGCCTCCTTCGCCTGTTCGATCTTCCGCAAAGCCGAGTTCTGCCCCAGCTCCGCCGCCATCGTCTCCGTCGTAAACGACTCAATCAAATCGCCCGCGCGGATGTCCTTGAAGCCGCTCAGATCGATGCCGCACTCGACCCCCTGCCGCACCTCGGACACGTCATCCTTCACGCGCTTCAGCGACGAGATCCGGCCCTTCCAGACCTCGACCCCGTCACGCAACACGCGCACTTGGTTCTCGCGCTTGATCAGGCCATCCACAACGCGGCAGCCGGCAATCTGGCCAACCTTGGTGATCTTGAAGACCTGCAAGACCTCCGCGCGTCCCGCGTAGTTCTCGCGGTACACCGGCTCGAGCAGGCCAAACATCGCCTTGGTCATCTCGTCCTGCAGCTCGTAGATGATCGAATGCAGCCGGATCTCGACGTTCTCGCGATCCGCCAACTCCTGCGACTTGCGCTCCGGCCGGACGTTGAAGCCGATCACCACCGCATTCGACGCCGACGCCAGCAGGATATCCGACTCCGTGATCGCGCCGACGCCCGAGTGCAACACACGCACGCGAACCTTCTCGGTCGACATGCGCTGCAGCGAATCGGCCAACACCTCGACCGAACCCTGCACATCGCCCTTCAGGATCAGGTTCAGATCCTTCACGCCCGCCTGCTTGATCTGCTCCGACAACCCCTCAAGCGACACACGCGAGCTCTTCGCCAGTTGCGCCTCGCGTTCCTTCAGCTTGCGATACTGCGCGATGCCCTTGGCCTTGTCGCGATCGGCCATCACCAGGAACGTGTCGCCCGCATCCGGCATCGACTCGAGACCCAGGATCTCGACCGGAGTCGACGGTCCCGCCTCGAGAATCGGCTGCCCACGATCGTTGAACATCGCCCGGATCTTGCCAAACGTGTTACCGACAATGTACGTGTCGCCCAGCTTCAGCGTCCCGTTCTGCACCAGAATGCTCGCGACCGCGCCGCGTCCACGATCGAGCTTTGCTTCAATCACGGTGCCAACCGCCGGCCGGTCCGGCTGCGCCTTCTGCACGTTGGTATCGGCGACGTAGCAGATCATCTCCTCAAGCGCGTCGAGGTTGAGCCGCTTCTTCGCGGAGACCTCAACAAACTCGGTTTCGCCGCCCGTCGACACCGACTGCACACCGCGCGCGGCAAGCTGCTGAACCACCCGCGACGGATTCGCCTCAGGCTTATCGATCTTGTTCACCGCAACGATGATCGGCACCTTCGCCGCACGCGCGTGGTCGATCGCCTCGAGCGTCTGCGGCATCACGCCGTCATCCGCCGCAACCACGATCACGACGATGTCGGTCACCTTCGCGCCGCGTGCCCGCATCCGTGTAAACGCCTCGTGACCCGGCGTATCCAGGAACACAATCTCGCGTCCAAACGCCGGCGAATCCGGCTTCGTGACGTGCACCTTGTAAGCGCCGATGTGCTGCGTGATCCCGCCCGCCTCGCCCGCCGCCACATCCGTCATACGAATGGCGTCGAGCAACGACGTCTTGCCGTGATCGACGTGGCCCATCACCGTGACAACGGGCGACCGCGTGATCTCGACCATGCCGGTCGTGTCTTCGAGGAAGCCTTCGATCGCCTCGTTTTCAAGCTGCTCCTCGACCGAGATAATCGCTGCATCCGCGCCGAACTGCCGCGCCACATCCTTCACCAGCTCAGAGTCGAGCGACTGATTGACCGTGACCAGAACGCCGCGCATCAGCAGGACAGCGATCAGGTCCTTTCCGCGAACATCCAGCTTCTCCGCCAGATCCTTGACGCTGATGCCCTCCGTCACCGTGATCGTGCGCGTGATCGGCAATGGCTGTTGTTGCGCCATCGGCGCCCCGCCAAACCGCGGCGGAGGCGTGAATCCCTTCATCGGGCCTTCTTTGGTCTTCTCGTAACGCTGCCCGCCACGACGCTGTCCCGGTCGAGCTGCCGGTCGCGGAGCTCCGCCTGGAGCCTCGCCCGGCCCAGGAAGCATCCCTGGAGCTCCACCCGGTGCCCCCGGACGCGCACCAAATCCCGGCCGTGCGCCAAACCCAGGACGTGCTCCACCCGGCGCAAATCCCGGTCTCCCCGGAGCTCCACCCGGTCCCGTCGCACCTCCTGGACCGGTCGGAAACGTGCGCGTCGGATGCATCGGTCGCCGCGCGCCTGGAGCCATCGAAGACCCAGGACGCTGCCCAAATCCCTGTCCCTGGCCGGAACCCGGTCCGAAACCCTGCCCCGAACCCTGCTGATAACCCTGTCCCGGACCTCCGCCCTGCGATGGTCCGCCCGGCCGAGGTCGCTCAAAGATCGGTCGCCCGCGCTGCGGTGTGCCCGGTGCCGGCGTGGGTGCGCTGTAGATCGGTCGCGGCCCAGTCTGCGGCATAATCACACGGCGCGGTGGAGGTCCCGCAGGCGCCGCCGGAGCAGCCGCCGCAACCGGCGCCGCTGGTGCAGTTTCGGTTGCGTCTGCACTGGTCTCAGCAGATCCGGTCGGCTCGGAGACAGGGAGAGGCACGGCCGCTGCCGGCGTAGACGTCGGAGTGGAAACAGCCGGCGTCGCGGCGGTTTGCGCAGGCGGAACCGTCGGTGCCGGTGCCGCGGCGGTCGCCGGAGGTGCTGCGGGAGCAGCCGTTGCAACCAAGGAAGGTTGCGTCTGGACTCGCGCCGGAGCAGCAGCGGCAACCACGCCAGCATCACGCGTCGCGCCTGCAGGCACAGCCGCGGGACGCGAAGCCGCAACCACCGCCGGACGTTCCGGCATCGCCGCCGGACCAGGCGCACCGGCCGGAGCTCGGCCAACCACCGGTCCCACAGGAGGCTTGCTCGCAATCGCGGGCGCAGGCGGCGGTGCAACAATATTTGCTCCCTGACGCGGAAGCGGAACGATGCGCCGCGGCGCAGGCTGCTGCGATCCCGTGGCCGGCCCGCCCGACGAATAGAGCGACGTCACCGGAGCCGCCACGGTCGGCGCCACCTGTGGTCGCGCCGTCTGTGATGAGGCGAAGTTCGCCGCCGCGGCAGTGGCCGGAGCAGACCCCGCAGCAGGCACCGGAGCCGGAACAACGCTCGGCCGAGCCGGCGGCGGAGCGACCCGAATCGCCGCCTCCGCCTGCTTGCGCTCAAGAATCGCCTTCAACGCGTCCCCAGGCTTCGCCGCCTTCGACAGATCGATCTTCGGACGGTTGTCCAGGGCCTGACGCGACCCAGCGTGGACGCCGCCCGAGCGCCCGTTGCCGCCGTTCTTCAGGTAGTCCCGAACCCGCTCCGCCTGATCCGATTCAATCGAGCTCGAGTGCGTCTTTCCACTCACGCCGATCGCTTCAAGCGCGTCCAGAATCGGCCTGCTCTTTACTTCCAGTTCCCGTGCCAGATCGTTGATACGAACTTTACTCATCCGTCCCTTTTCACTTTCCCTAAGCCGTTAGCTGTGCATGTCAGCCTCGTTGCGAGTGGAATCTCTATTGTACAAATACTTGTTGAAATCAGAGCACACACGATCGTTGCCCGAGCACGGTTTACGCACCACGGTTACCCACGGTCGTGCCCATCGTTGTCGATGCCCTCATCTGAAACCTCTTGCGACTCCGCCACCAACGTGTCCATCGTGTCGTTGCGCAGCTCAATCTCCTCCGCGCGCCGGTCCGCATCCGAGATCGCATCGCTCGCCGACTCCCGATCCTCCCGGTCCGCAATCTCCTCGGCCGAAATTCCGTTCAACTCCTGAGCCTCGCCAAACTCCGCATCCTCGGCCAGGATCTCCTCCGGTGTCTTCGCCACTGATCTCACCTCCGTCTCCCTAACCTCAGATGCCGAGGTGTCCGCGAAAGTAGCGACACCCTCGGGAAGCGCGGCGTTGGTCTCATCAACACCGTCCTTGCCGTCCGGCTGCTTCTCCGCCACACCCTCGCCCGCCACTGGAACCTCATCCGCCGCTGCCGCCGCGATCCCCGCCGGACGCTCCTCGCCCTCCTCGTACTGGCCGAAGTAGTGCCGCACCGCGCTCGAGATCTTCTCGACCGTCCGCTCGCCGATGCCCGGAACCTCCTCGAGCTGCTCCGGCGTCATGTCGGCCAGCTCCTCCACCGTCGTTATGCCCGCGGCGATCAGCTTCTCCAAGATCTGCTCGCCCAGCTCCACAACCTGCTCGATCGGCGTCGTCGGTCCGCCCGTCATCGCCTGCATCTGTTGCTCGACCTCCTGGCGCTTCTCCTCCTCGCTCTTGATGTCGATCTTCCACTGCAAGAGCTTCGCCGCCAGCCGCACATTCTGACCCTTCTTGCCGATCGCGAGCGACAGCTGCGTGTCGTCCACAATCACCTCAATCTGCTTGTCCGCCAGATCCGTGATCGAAACCCGGCTCACCTTGGCCGGCTGCAACGCCTTCTCGGCAAACGTCGTAATCTCCTCTGAATACTCGATAATGTCGATCTTTTCGCCGCGCAGCTCGCGAATAATCGACTGCACCCGCATCCCCTTCATCCCCACGCACGCGCCCACCGGGTCGACATCCTTGTCGCGGCTCATCACCGCAATCTTTGTCCGCTCGCCCGCCTCGCGCGCAATCGCCCGAATCGTCACCGTCCCGTCGTAGATCTCCGGAACCTCCGACTGAAACAGATTCGACACCAGCGTCGGAGCGGCGCGCGACACAATCACCTGCGGCCCCTTCGCCGCGCGATCCACCCGCAGCAACACCACACGCACCCGCTCGCCCACCGAAAACTGCTCCAGCCGGCTCTGCTCCCGCTTCGGCATCCGCGCCTCGGCCTTGCCCAGGTCGAAGATCACATCCATCGGCTCCAGCCGCTTCACCGTAGCATTCAACACCTCGCCCGCACGGTGGTTGTACTCGTTGAACACCGTGTCGCGCTCGGCCTCGCGCACCTTCTGAAAGATCACCTGCTTGGCCATCTGCGCCGCGATCCGCCCCAGCGGCGACGTGTCCTTGTAGAACCGCAGCTCGCCGCCAATCTCCACCTCGGGCGCCAGCTCCCGCGCCTGATCGAGCGTGATCTGGTTTACGTCGTCCTCCACCTCCTCCGGCCGCTCCACCACCGTCTTAAACACATACGCCCGGATCTCGCCCGTCTCCTTGTCCATCTCCGCCCGCATATTCTCGGTCGTCTTGTAGTACTTGCGCGTCGCCAGGGCGATCGCATCCTCAACCGCACCGATCACAA
The DNA here is from genome assembly GCA_965277145.1 of Acidobacteriaceae bacterium. Classification (GTDB taxonomy): domain Bacteria; phylum Acidobacteriota; class Terriglobia; order Terriglobales; family Acidobacteriaceae; genus Edaphobacter. Next base: position 2,008,367 of record OZ255717.1, on the reverse strand, counting down.
TCGCCGGCTCAATGCCCTTGTCGCGGCTCAACGTCTCTATAGATTGGTACAAAACACTTGCCATCGTCTCTCAGCCCTTCTTCTTCTCTGCTCGTCTGTCCCGCTCTGCTCTCGTCGTTCCTGTTCCCTGTTCCCTGTCCTTTAGACGAAATTCTCCTAAATCTCGGCAAGAAGATTTGCCTTCTCCACATTCGCCAGCGCAATCTCGACCGTCTGCCCGGCCTCCAGCTCCGAACCCTTCGCCTTCGCCGCCCTCTTCGCCTTTCCCTTCTGCTTCAGCGCCGTCGGGTCAAGCGTCAAACGGCCGTCTTCAAACCCAACCAGCCGCCCTCTCCAATGCCGGTTGCCGTCCACCGGCGTAAACGTCTGCAGCTTCACGAGACTCCCGCGAAACCGCTCGTAATCCCGCGCCCCAGAGAGCTTCCGTTCAATCCCCGGCGACGACACCTCCAACGTGTACTCGCCGCCCGTGACCAGATCCTCTACATCCAGCACAGTCCCGAAATCGTTGGCAAACTGCACACAATCCTCATGCGTCACCCCTGACAGCAGCTCGGCCGGAACTCCCTTCGGCACGTCTTCGAGCTCGCCCAGCTCGGCCATCGCCGCCAGCTTCGCCCGCCCCTCCGCGTTCTTCTCGACAAACACGCGCAGAACGCGAAACTTGGCATTGCCCTGAAACTCCACATCCACCAGATCCATGCCGTGCGAAACAGCAACCCGCTCCGCCACCGCCCAGATCTGCTCCGTATTGATCGCCATCCAGCACCAACCATCTCGGAGCCCGGAAATCTCCAGCCCCCAAATAAAAAGTGGGCTATCAGCCCACTCCTCTCTCTCGTCAGCGCCCGGGCAACACACGGGGGTACACACGCCGCAAGACAAATTCGTCTATCGCAATCATACATCCGATCCCGACAGAGTGCCACCCGCCGCAACACACGCCAAGCTCAGTCCGCCGCTGCTATCGACTCCGTGACCGCCGCCTGAAGAATCGGCTTGAGAGGATCATCCCCGGCGCGCAAAGCACGATGAAGAAGCACCTTCAGGTACGTCTGGTACCGCATACCGATGCGAGCAGCCTGAGCCTTCGCCAACGCAATGTCCTCCGGGGCAAGCCGGATCGTCGTGGTGGGTAAAGCGCCCGCGCGCTTGGCAACCGTGCCCACGCCGAGCTTGCCCTCAGCCGCTGCCGTGACGAACTCATCTGCCGTCACGTCCCTCCGCGCATCCCACCAGTCAGCCTCTTCTGCTTCACTCTCGAACTCAGGCGTCTCCAGCCTCTCCAGAAGCTCTTTGTCTGTAGATAGCAATTTGCACTCTCCTTGCGTCGTACGCAGTAACCACCCAAACCCCCGTCGCTAAGGTGCTGGATGTAGAGCCAACTACCTACATTGTAGGTTGTCTGTAGCTACAAATCAGATCGGATAAATCCTCCCCCATTTGCCCTCCCCTCCCAGCCTCTCTACAATCACCAGAACCCTCTGGAGATCACGAAGCCTCGGCAGCTTCTCCCCGTTCCAGCAAGCCCCAAAGCCCTCCCGCACCCGAAGCCCGGAGCCACCCACCCTATGCTCACCCATCCCCTCCCCGAGGCCCTCACCTTCGACGACGTCCTCCTCGTCCCCAGCTTCTCCGAGGTCGTCCCGGCGCAGGTCTCCACCCAAACCCGACTCACCCGCAACATCACCCTCAACACACCCCTCATCTCCGCCGCCATGGACACCGTCACCGAGTCCCGCCTCGCCATCGCCATGGCCCAGGGCGGCGGCCTCGGCGTCCTCCATCGCAACCTCTCCATCGACCAGCAGGCCGGCGAGGTCGACAAGGTCAAACGCTCCGAATCCGGCATGATCGTCGACCCCGTCACCATCACGCCCCAAGAACCCATCTCCGCCGCGCTCGATGTCATGCGCCGCTACAAAATCTCCGGCGTCCCCGTCACCCAGGACCGCAAACTCGTCGGCATCCTCACCAACCGCGACCTCCGCTTCGTCTCCGAGACCGACGTCCCCATCTCGTCCGTCATGACCAAGGAAAATCTCATCACCGTGCCCGTCGGAACCACGCTCCAAGAGGCCGAACACATCCTCCACCAGCACCGCGTCGAAAAACTCCTCGTCGTCAACGAGATCTACGAGCTCAAGGGCCTCATCACCGTCAAGGACATCCAGAAAAAGCTCAAATACCCCAACGCCTCGAAAGATTCGCAAGGCCGCCTCCGCGTCGCCGCCGCGCTCGGCGCTACCGGCGACTTCCTCGAGCGCGCCTGCGAGCTTGTCCGCGCCCGCGTCGATGCCCTCGCCATCGACTCCGCGCACGGCCACTCCTCGCGCGTCCTCGAAGCCGTCCGAGCCGTCAAGAAACGCTTCCCGGAGATCGATCTGCTCGCCGGCAACGTCGCCACCTACGAGGGCGCGCTCGCCCTTATCGACGCCGGCGCCGACGCCATCAAGGTCGGCATCGGTCCCGGCTCCATCTGCACCACACGGATGGTCACCGGCGCCGGCATGCCCCAGATCACCGCCATCGCCGAAGCCTTCCGCGCCGGCATCGAACGCGACATCCCCCTCATCGCCGACGGCGGCATCAAGTACTCGGGCGACATCACCAAGGCCATCGCCGCCGGCGCCTCCGTCGTCATGATGGGATCGCTGCTCGCCGGCGTCGACGAGAGCCCGGGCGAAACCATCCTCTTCCAAGGCCGGTCTTTCAAAGCGTATCGCGGCATGGGCTCGCTTTCAGCCATGAGCCAGGGCTCCGGCGAACGCTACTTCCAGAGCCGCGACGACCTCATCGAAGGCGCCAGCTCCGAGCGCCCCGCGCTCACAGCCCGCGAAGGCAGCTCGCAAAACCGCCTCGCCAAATTCGTCCCCGAAGGCATCGAAGGCCGCGTCCCTCACCGCGGCCCACTCGACGCCATGCTCTACCAGCTCGTCGGCGGCCTCCGCTCCGGCATGGGCTACCTCGGCTGCTCAACCATCGCCGATCTCCAGCAAAACGCCCGCTTCACCCGCATCTCCAACGCCGGCCTCCGCGAGTCGCACGTCCACGACGTCATCATCACCCGCGAAGCCCCCAACTACCACGTCGAATAGACAAGAGTCTTACCCGACCCGAAACGCCGCGTCCTTCTCCAGATACATCGAGTCAAACCGGTGCCGCGCCGCGAACCCCAAGTCCTCGTACAGCGCCACGGCGCGCCGGTTCTCCTCCGTCACCGTCAAGGTCACCGCCGCGTACCCCGCTCGCCGCAGCTGCTGCATCGCGTGCCTGAGGAGCTTCTCCCCCAACCGTCGCCCGCGAAACGCCGGAGCCACACACAGCTGCGTCACATGCGCCACATCCTCCGCGATCCGCGAACACAGCACCAAACCTCCCAGCCGCCCCGTCGCCGACTCCCGCAACACCCACGAGTGCTGCGCCTCAAACACCCCACACCCCGGGAATCGCACAATATTATGCAAAAACCGCAGCGACCCCGCCAACGACCGGTACTGATCGTTGATCAGAGCGTCAATATGCCCCACATACGACCGGTGAATCAGCTCCGCCGCCACCTGGTAGTCGGACCCCGCCCATCGCCCCAGCTCCAGCCCCGCCGAGAACTCCTCGCCCGCCGCCGCAGCCGGAGCCGGCCCGTCGAGCTCGCACTCCAGAAACAACCGCGGAAACACCTGAAACCCCGCCTCCAGAAACACCCCTGACAACGTCCCCGCCTCGTACAACAGCAGCTGCGACTCCACCCGCCGCACCGTCGGCGAGTGATCGACCAGCTCCAGCAAATGCTTCAGCAACAGCCGCGAGATCTCCTCCGCCGGTCGCCCGCCCTCGGGGACGCTGTACACATCCCCGATCACCGCCTTCTGCCCCTCATACACGCAAAACGCAAACCCGCAGATCCGCCCGCGATCCGTCGCCACAAACCCTGGCAACACCCGCGAATCCAGGTAGTCCAGAAGCAGCTCCGTCGCGCTCCGGTAATTCCACCGCAGACGCTCCTCCCACACCCGCGACTCCGCCTCGAGCAGCGGCCGCAGCTGCTTGCCCGAGAAGTGCCGCAGGTCCAACACCTCGACTTGTTGCGCTACATTCATCTCAAAACCTGAGCCTACCCCATCCCGCTTTCGTTCTTACCGTTTCGCTTCCACCCGGTACACCGCCAACCCCTGCGTGTCGAACAAAAACATCGGCTGGTACACCCGCCCCGCCAGCCACCGGTCCAGCATCCCCGTATCCGCCACCCGCACCACCAACACATGCTCTCCCGCCGGAACCCCGTCCGTGCTGTAGTGCACCATCGGCTGATTGCGATAAAACGACAGACCATAATCCATGTCGCGCTTGATCCGCTCCGTCGCCACCACACCCACCCCCGGAGCCTCGCGCGCAATCTCCCGCGCCAGCGGCCGCGCCGAGTAGTTCACGTCCAGCTCATTGCCCCAGAACCCCAACAGGTAAATCAAACTCCCCAGCACCGGAATCAGCGTCGCCGTCCGCACCGCCCCAATCCCCCATCGCCACACAATCAAAAACACCCCACCCGCCACCACCACCGCCGACCCAAACGCAATCGCCAACCACCCCGTCGACGGCACCAACGTCTCGTACTTCATATGCTGCGGCGCCAGGATCAGCACAAACACCAGGATCCCGCACAGCCCCGCATGCGACCGCAGGAGCCAGTTCGGCAGACCCACCCGCCGCACCCGGTTCAAGTAATCCCCAATCAAGATCGTCAGCGGCGGCAACGAAGGCAAGATATACCCCGGCAGCTTCGACCCCGAAAACGAAAAAAACAGGATCGGAAACAGCGCCCACAACACCAAGAACTCCGGAAACGCATCCCCCGCGCGACCATGCCCCAGGTACCGCCCTGGCTTGCGCCGCGCCTTCCACTCCGCCACCGACACCGCGATCGCATCCACCAGGGCCCGAAACGCCAACACCGTCCACGGCATCAAGGCAATCAGCAAAACCACAAAGTAATACCAGAACGGCTGGTGATGCTGATACCGATTCGTCGCAAACCGCTCCAGGTTATGCTCCAAGAAAAACAGCCGGTAAAACGTCGGATTCCGCCGCTGCACGGCGATATACCACGGCAGCACCATCACGAGATACAGCACAATCCCGGGCATCCACACCGTTCGCCGCAACAGGCTCCACTCCCGCCGAAGCGCCGCAAACAAAAAGATGATGCACAACGCCAGAAACGGCGCGATCGGCCCCTTGGCCAGCGTCGCCGCCGCCCCAAAAAAATACAAATCAAACAGCCAAAACTTCTTGCCCGTCTCGTACCACGCATACCACCCCAGCATCCCAATGCAGAACGGCGCCGCCAGCTGCATATCCGTCGAAGCGCCCCGCGCAAAGCTCACAATCCCCAGGCACGACGCCGTAATCAGCGCCGCATCCAGCTGCCCCCCCGGCCGAAACCTCCGCATATGCAGGTAAATCAGCAGAATTAAAAACGCCGCTCCGGTCGAGGCGGGAAGCCGCGCCGACCAGTCCGAAACCCCAAACTCCTTAAAAAATCCCATCGCCCGCCAGTAGTACAGCGCCGGCTTTTCCAGCCACGGCTGCCCATACAGCACCGGCGTCACCGTCCCTCCCACCAGGCATCGCAGAGAAGCTCGCAAGTCCGCCGGCCGCAGCGATCGCGGAACCACCTTGGCGTTCTCGCGGTGGCACACCTCCGAGTGCCGGGCCAGCATCTCGCGCGCAATCTGCGCATACCTCGGCTCGTCCGCGCCCACCAGACCCAGACGATCGCCGCCAAAGATCGGAACCAACCCATACAGCAGGAGAAATCCCGCCACCAGCACGAGCACCAGAATCTCCCGCAAGACATCCACAGACGGCCACGCCGGCTCACGCAGACGCCAGATCATCCGCCGCGTCCGCCCCATCTGTCGCCGCGCCTGATCTCGTGGAGGAAGCTCCGCCCGGTCTTCAGGATGCCCTAAAGCATCTCCCGGCCCATCTCCCGGCGGCCCAGTTTCCCAACAACCGGCCGCCCCACCTCTCACCTCCGGCACTCCGCCCGGAGAACCCAAAGGTTCGAGATCGGAGCGAAGTGAGAAATTAGAGGATCGATGTGGTCTAGTCATGCATCGCCGGAACGCGCAAAAACTAGGCTAACAGAATCACCCCAAACCTCCACCCATCCATCCACTCAGGCAGTCGACTTCTCCGCCGCGACCGGACGAGGCACGCTCGCCGGACCCACCGGCGCATCCCCAACCCGTGCATCGCCAGACCGTGTCTCCGCTGCGCCAGCCGCTCCGCCAGCCGCAACTCCCCCGACCGCAACTCCCCCGTCCGCAATCGCCCCCGCCCCAGACTTCTTCTCGCGCTTCCGCATACGCTCCAGCAACTCGTCCATCCGCCCCGTCATCTTCTCCGACCGGTCGATCGCAAATGTCAGATCCGGAATATGCCGAACCCCCATCCGATCCCGCAGCATCGACCGGATATACGCCCGCGCCGCCGTCAGCGCTTCCAGCGTCTCGGCCTCCTCCACATCGCTCCCATGGACCGCGACAAACACCCGTGCAGACTTGCCACCCGGGGCCAAAACTACGTCCGTGACGTAACTCGGAGCAATGCGCGGATCGGAGAGCTCCCCTTCCAGCATGGCGCCAATCTCGTCGGAAAAGGTGTTCGCAACACGGTTGCGATGGTGCGTTCGGGCACGATGTTCAGGCATGGTTTGCTTTCGTTATTAGAGAGATCTGGGTAGGCGCACAGAATACCGTAAGCCCCTGCCATTGTCTCTCCCCGTTGTCTCGCCGCCCTTGCCCTTCTAGTTGTCATTCCCGAAGGGAATCTGCTTCTGTCGTTGCCGTTGCCCTTCTAGTTGTCATTCCCGAAGGGAATCTGCTTCTGCCCTTGCCCTTGCCTTGCCCTCGCCCTTCTAGTTGTCATTCCCGAAGGGAATCTGCTTCTGCCCTTGCCCGTTCCACCGCCGGCCAATCACTCACTCCGCCAAAATCTCCGCAAAGCAGTCCAGGATCTCAGCCCCATGAATATTCGCGTACCTCCGGCAAGCATCTTCGATCTGCTCCATCTGCCCGGTCAGGTAGATCGTCGATCCCGAAATGGCCACCATCCCCAGCGTCGCCCGGTTCCATACCGGCGCCTCGTCCATCTCCGCGATCGAGACATTAAAGCCGGACCGGAGCTTCTCCTTGATCGACCGCACCACCTGCCGGCGATCCTTGAGCGACCGCGCATGCGGTATGTCGAGTTCCAACGTAAGTTTCGCGACGGGCATACAGAGAGAGCTATAACGAGCTCAGCGCGAGTATACGGTCCCGAGGCGAAAACCTTCCCAAAGCCGATCGTCGGTGGCGCAAGAAACCCACCCCGCCCCGTAGAATACAGAAAGCAGGGCAGGGAACTGACCGGCTCGCCCCCGAGCATGGGTCTGCCGCCCCGGGGTGTATCCGAGATCCACATCTGATCCGGATCCAGACCCGATCCAGACCTAAGTCCCCTGGATCGAAGATTTTGCGCAATATTGTAGGGGAGGTAGGGGGGTGGGTGTACCCCGAGTTGCCGCAGGAGAAAATGGTCGGGGCGAGAGGATTCGAACCTCCGACCCCCTGGTCCCGAACCAGGTGCGCTACCAGACTGCGCTACGCCCCGAACTCCGAATCTCGCTGCTGCGACCCTGCTTGCGATCAGACCGGCGAGCAGGAGAACCGTCGCCGCGTCCAGCCCTTGAGGATGGGCTGCCAGGGATCATCCCCGACGCGTCTCAGTCTAGCAGAATTCCGCGGAGCACACCTCCTCTGGAAGATCCGGCTTAGGCGAGATAGACGAAGATAAGCGAAGATAGAACCCATGCTGGAGCGCAGACGCATCGTCGATCTCTGGACCGGAGCCAAAGCCGGCACTGGAACGGGCGAGCCCGAGGTCCTCGTCACCCTCGTCCGCACCGAGGGGTCCTCCTACCGCCGCCCAGGTGCGCGCCTGCTCCTCGCCCGGGGCGGCATCTACGCCGGAACCATCAGCGGCGGTTGCCTCGAGGCCGAGGTCGTCCGAAAGGCGATCTGGGCCGTACGGGACGGCGCCGTCGTCAACCGCTACTCCACCCTCTTCGACGACACCGCCGAGATCCCCTTCGGCCTCGGCTGCGGAGGCGTCGTCGACCTCCTCCTCGAGCCCGCCGGCACCCCCGAGTGCCACGCCCTGATCGCCGCCCTCCAGGCCTCGCTCACCGGCGCCGAGGCCTGTGTGGTTACATGGCTGCCCGGCGACGGCCGACCCCTCCGCCGAGCCGTCCTCAGCCCCGCCGGCGATGTCCTCTTCGCCACCCCCGGCCTCCCCGAAAAAAAACTCACCTGCGCCCGCACCCTCCAAACCGGAGCCCAGACCGAAGCCCAGACCGAAGCCCAAATCACAGGCCGCTTCGTCGAACACCTCCGCTCCCCGCAACGTCTCTTCGTCATCGGCGCAGGCGACGATGCACGTCCGCTCGTCACCCTCGCCGGCATGCTCGCTTGGCGCGTCACCGTCGCCGACGGCCGAGCACAACTGGCCGCGAGAGCCCGCTTCCCAGAGGCCGAAGCCATCCTGGTCACACGCGACCCCGCCAACCTCGGCGTCGGGCCAGACGACGCCGTCGTCCTGATGACCCACAGCTACGAGCAGGACCGCGCTTGGCTGACCGCCGTCCTGCCGCTCGCTCCGCGCTACCTCGGCCTGCTCGGTGCGCGCCACCGCAGCAGCCTCCTCCTCACCGAGGCCGCCCGCGCGCTCGGCTGGCCGACGGAGGCCTGCTCGGCCGCCGTCCACGCTCCCATGGGCCTCGATCTCGGAGGCGACGGCCCCGAAGCCATCGCCCTCTCCACCCTCGCCGAGATCCAGGCATGCATCGGCGGTCGCGACGCAGGTCAGAGCCGACGTCTCTCGCCCGCCGACATCCGGCTCTCCCTCAAACAGGGCGGCGGAGCCGACCGGTACCTCGATCGGCACTGCGCCCTCACGGTCAGCTCCCCGGCGTGAGCGACCGCAGCGTCGCCGCCCTGATCCTCGCGGCCGGCGCCTCCACTCGCCTGGGACAGCCGAAGCAGCTGGTCGAGCTGGGCGGTGAGCCCCTGCTCCGACGCGCGGTGCGGACGGCGATGGGAGCCGGTCTGGCTCCCGTCGTGGTGGTGCTCGGCGCCTCCGCTGCCCAGATCCTCGCGGCCTGCGATCTCCGGGAAGCCTGGGTGGTCGTCAACTCCGGTTGGAGCGACGGCATGGCAAGCTCCATCCGTTGCGGCATGGAGCTCGTCCGGACCTTTGACCGCCTCCGTGGCGTCGTGGTGATGACGTGCGACATGCCCGCCGTCACCCCCTCCCACCTGCAGGCCCTGGCCGGAACCCGGGACGAAGCCGTGGCCTCGTCCTACATCGGCCGCCACGGGGTGCCGGCCTACTTCGCCGCCAACCTCTTCCCCCCCCTGTTGTCTCTCGATGGCGATCAGGGCGCTAGAACCCTGCTCGCCGATAGACCGGCGATCGACCTCTCAGAGGGTGACCTCGACGTCGACACACCCGAGTCGCTAGCCAGGGCGCGCCGGCGCTTCGGGCCCTAGGAGCCGCCAGCGCGCATCTGCTAACCCGGCCGACACCCACCGACGGGCGCGCTCGTCCGATGCCACGTCTCCGAACGCCCAAAGATCGAGATGCCAAGATAGCCGCGCAGCTTCAGCGTGTCGCCACTGACCTCCATCGAGCCCCGGTACGTGTTTCCCGTGAGCGGGTCATAGAGGGTGCCACCCGTCGCCTTTGTGTCCCCGTCCAAATGAAATCCGCTGCCAACCTCGACGCCACAGAGCTGGCGCTGACGTAGAGACGGGTTTGGATTCTTTTCGTCGATCGTGCCAGGAGACGTTGGACTCAAGCGTTCGATCCGGAGGCAGAGCGCCTGATCGCCCTGTCCTCCGCCGCAGGGAAGCGCTACGACAGTGGACCCGTCGGCCGTTGTCCAATGCCCAAAGATGCCGGAAGCGGCGGACGCACTCCCAATCGCCGAAAGCAGGAGTGTGACACCACAGGTCCAGAGGAACTGACGCAGGAAGACGAACATGATCTGACTTTTATATCTTTCGATTGCAGGTGTGTCATCCGGAAATTGTGCTCTCGGCTGCCACAGTGGCCAGATCTGGTTACGTCTGAACACATGTGGCCTGCTCCGGAGGATGAGGAGCAGGCCACATGTTAGGACTCTGGGGCTCTACTCTAGAAGTTTCGCGTCGTTGTGGTTCCGGTGATCACCTCGCGACCGGGCGTGAGCTCGTCGGTGAAGGTGCGGTCCGTAACCGTTGTGTTGAGACCGGAGGTCGATCTGTTGAGGTCCGATCCATGGCTCACGAGGGAAGGGCTCACGAGGGGAGCACCGTCAGCGATATTGCCAAACGTTCCGCGACCGCCGGTGGTATCGGTTGAACCTTCCTCGCTGGTCGATGCGATATCCCGGGCGCCGGTCTCCTTTAGGCCGGCCTTCGCCGCGTCAATCTGGTCCGAGGTGTCGCAGTGCACTGAAAGCAGGGTGCCACCGTTCTTGACGGCGCCTTCATAGCGCTTGGCCTCATACTCCGGGATGCCCATGCCGACGAGCGCTCCGACAACGCCGCCGACCGCCCCACCCACGCCAACGCCCGCAAGGGTCGCCATGATTGGACCCGCGGCAATCAGGGGCCGACACCCGGGATGGCCAGAGCGCCGATACCGGCGAGCAGGCCGAGAGTTCCGCCGATCACGCCGCCGGTCGTCGCGCCTGTGGTCGTCCCTTCGGGCGCTTTTGTGTTCTTCTCGTGCGCAAAAGCTCGTGTGCTCTCGTCATCAGGCAGCAGCACCGAAATGGCCGAGTTCGTGAAGCCCTTCGAAAGAAGGTGATCGACCGCGGCCTCAGCCGTGCCAGGGGTGGAGTAGATACCGAAAACTGCCGTGTTCTTGCTGGACATAGATTCGCTCCTCTGCTGCATGCTTTGTTGCTGATGCTGTTGTTGCGTGTAAAACGCGTGAAGAATCTACTGCTTGACCGTGAGTTGATCCGTTACCTTGTCGGCGGAAACAACTGAAGTCGCAACCGAGGCGACCTTTTGCTTTTCTTCCTCGCTTCTCACCGGCCCTTTCAGAGTGACTGCGCCGTCTTTGGTGATGATCTTGATGTTGTGAGCGTAGATGGAGAGGCTCTTGTCGGCGATGATGGCCTTTCGGATTGCCGCGGTCGTGTGCCGGTCCGCGGAGGCGTTGTCCTGACTGTCGGCCGTGGTCGAATGGCGCTTGTTCTGCGCCGAATTATCCGGAGCTGCCCGCGAAGTGGAAGTTTGTGCGAAGCTTTGCGAACCTGCACCCGCGCCGGTGAAGCACGCAGCAAGAACCGCGGCCGCAGCCAAGAGAGACATTCTAAGTTGTGCCATTGGAGGGAGAACCTTTCCGAGGTTGCGAGAACAGAACTATCCAGGCGAAGTGATCGCGAAGCTGTTCGAGAAGATGATCGAGCTACGAGTCTATTTCGATGCACGCAATGCTTCGGCCATTGAGCAACCGTCCCGTCAGATGGAAAGGGGATGGGGCAAGTTGCTTGCTAATCTGAGACATGGAGCGCATGGAGGCCTCCCGTGCGGCCTAGTGCGGGTCGGTCGGTGTGAGTTCTCTGTTTTCGGTTCGCTGCCGCGCGGCGGCGATCACCTGGTCGGCCTGGTTGCCGTGTTCGGCGGCAAGTTCCTTGTGTGCGGCAATCACCTCGGCCGGCGTGAGTATCTGCTTCTTGTCGCGGGTGGCGTGGGCCGCGGGAGTGGATCGCGTTCACGGCTGAATGACAGTCGCCTTGAAGGGACCGCCGTTGGAGGCAGCGTAGGAAACTGCCTCATCTGCATGGTCCAGATCGAAGGGCGTGATCTCGAAGAGGTTTAGATCCAACAAGCCGCCTTGGACCAGACTGATCAATTTGCTATTGGCCTCGCGAGGGTACATCCATTGGCCGCGTATCGTGATGTTGTTTCTCATGATCCATGGATAAGGCAGCCCTAAATCGTCTCCTCCCAACATACCGACGCCTCCCATGAGCACAACTCGGCCAAATTCACGAACCGTCATGGCTGCCGCCCGGACTGCCTTCGTTTCAGCCGTGGGTGGCAGTAAATCCAGTACGCAATCGATCGGACCAGGCGCTGTGTTCTTCATCCGGTCGCGGTCTGCCGCTTCGTCGCCAGTGAGCTTTACAGGGCAAACTCGCGAGCCGAAACGACGCATAAGTTCCGCCAGCATATTCTCGTTCCGGCCAGGCGCGATCACGCAGCCTGCCCCCATCGCCAACGCGACGGCGACACCGGAACTTCCAAAGTTGCCCGTGGCACCGCTGATCAGCACCGTTTCGCCCGCTTGCAGGTTTATCGCGAGAAGACCGCCATACGGCACGAGAAGCTGGCTCATCGCGCTCCACTGCCCAGCCTGGGCCGAAGAAATGGAACCGATCGGAAAGGCGTTTTCTGTAGGCACCAACATCTGTTCCGCAAAAGAACCCTGATGGAAATGCCTTTGGAGCTTGAGACCACCGTCCCCGCGAGCACTCAGACCCTGTAAGGTGATGTCCGGGGTAAGACCACCGTCGCGCGACCGCACGGTGGGATCGCAGAGGACCCAATCGCCGGCAACGAGACGCGTCGCGTCAGGTCCGACTGAGCGCACACGACCGATCGCGCCGGCTCCCGGCACCACTGGCACATTCAGCAGATACTTTCGTTGTCCGCTGAAAACCTCATTCGCATACGGCAGAACGGCCGTAGCCACAACATCGACAATGATCTCGCCCGTGCCCAGAATCGGGTCGGGAACTGTTTCAATCGCGAGTGGCGCTCCAAAGGACTTAAGGACTGCAGCTTTCATCGTGTTCTCCAACGTGGCTCAAAGGAATCATCGACGCCTTCTGTCTCTGTATCCAGACCTAGTACCATCCTGGGATGAAAGAATCCCACCCTATTGGCCTTGCGGGGCTCACAGGAGTGTGACCTTCAGAGCTGTCTGGCGGGCTTTCTTCAGGGCTAACTGACGCCGATGACGAGTGTACTCCGGGCGGCGTTGACCACGTCGTCGGTGATTACGGTCAGCTCATTGACCCTTAAGACCCGCTCGATCTGCAGGAAAAGTCTGCGCAGAAGTCGGAAGTCGCCTCCCCTTATCCTGGCGATGTTCGCGACAGCCTGAGCGTCGGTGAAGTCGGTCCCCTCGAGCTGCAGGCCAAGCTTCTGCCAGTGCCGTGCGAGCACGAACGATAGTTTGTCTCCAAGCAGTGGACGGTAGTGATGGGCGGAGCCGACACGGGTAAAGAGTTGTGGATAGCGAGAGATACGCTTCTCGATCCCCGGCATGCCGATCAAGATGAGGCCGATGTCGTTTCGGTCGAAGAGGTCCCGGAGATATTCCAGAGCGGCGGTGTTGAGGCGCTCCGCTTCGTCAAGGACGACCAGCTCCATGTAATCCCAAGGCAGCGTGCGTGCCGTTTTGCCCGTGTGTTGGTCGATGCAGATATTGATGCGGCCGAGCAGATCGTCGATCTGATGTCGAAGCGCGCCGAAGTTGGCTCGGACGTCTGGCGTGAAGAAGAGGACGCGTGACCGGGCGAGCGTCGCATAGACCTTCTTGTCCGCTTCATCACGAGGTCCCCAGCGGGTCAGGAGGGGCTCGACGCTTTGCCAGTGTGCGTAGCGTCGCGCAGATTGCGTCTTGCCCACTCCTGCAGCGCCGTAGCAGAGCCCGATGTAGCGCTCCTTGCGAACAACGTTTGCAAATTCCATGAACCGGCGGTGTTCTTTGGTGACGATGAAAGCCTCTGCACGGCGGGGTGCTTTGCTTGTTCTCATTCAAGATCCTCCCGGTAGGTATGTAGTTTGGACTTCTTGAGCTGCACGTTTGTGGGCTTGACGGCAGATGGGACTGCCGCCTCGGTATGAGGAGAAAGGAAATCTGCCACTGGAATGACGCGTTCCCTGATCTGTCAACGAAGCGCGCGGCGGTGAGCCGAGCGGGCGGTCTGGATGTCCTTCAAGGTGATTGCCTGGCCGCTATGCTCGGGCCTCACTGCACGGCAGAGGAAGCGATTCCGGTGAAAGACACGAATCTCCGGTCTCGGCAACCAGCTCCTCTTTGCTGTACAGGTCATCTCCGAACTCTTCTCCAAAGCCCTTGGGCACGGGCCTTGGAAACCCCGGCTGGAAGCCGCGGGCGGATCAACGCTCGCCACGCTGGACAACGCGCTGGGAGGAATTGCCACCCGCGAAAACGAACTAAAATGAGGGGTGAGGACAGTCCTTTGGGTCATGCGTATTTGTAGGGATTTCTCGCTCTGATCTGGTCCTGTGGCATCGGCGTCGGGTATTCACTAAGGGGCATGGTGGACCGCAGACGCGCGGACAAGCCGGTGTTTCCGCTGCCCTCCCAACGGCGCTAACATGGTGCCTCCTCGTCCCATGCCAAAGCCGACCCGAGCGGTTACGGCTACCTTATGACGTACAGGGTAACTGTGGTGCTGGTGCCGGGCCATTTGCTTGAAGCCTGCGAGCATACGGCCCCAGATCATCAGTCGTTCTCGGCGAGTTTGATCGGAACACCAATCGTGTTGCTGAACCGGGATAGATTGCAGACAGACGCGGCAAAGGCTGCGGCGCTTTCACATGAGCTGGTCCACGTCCGGTATGGTGACGCGCGGGAGCGTGCGGCTCACCGCTCCTTTCTCCGTCAGCTTCGGCTTTCGGAAGAAGGGGACGCTCATCGACCCGGTTTGGGAACAGGTGAAAAGCTCGGGGCGCAGGGCTTGCCATCGAGAGTCGCAGAGGATGTCAATTACATCTATGCTGCCCCCTTGGATGGGGCAATGTGCGCTTTCCTTATAGTCTTGGGGACGTGTCCGCTGCTGTACGCGGTCTGTAATACACGCGGGTGAGAAGAAGAGTTGTTCTGGCCTAGCATAGGAAGCCGGGCGAAACGACGCGTGGGCGGATGTGCATCCTCGCCTAAAACCAGGCCGTCACTGACCTGCGCTTCCATTTATAACCTACAATCTTCGTGAACCTGCAACCTCTATGCCCAAAGCTGTTCAAACGAGTGACTTTAGAGCAAAGCTCCGCCGATTGCTGATCGTGCCGGTCATCGCTCTGCTGTTTTTGGGAGGCTTGCTTAGCCCGGGCGTTGTTGAGCTGGTGCTCAGCGCGCGATGGGTGGATCAAACCGACCAGCTGATTGCCATAGCCAACGAGCTGCAGGGCAAACACGCACTGGACGAGCTGTCCGGCGAGGTTCATCAATTCCTCCAAACGGAGGTTGGGGTACGCCTATCCAGAAGCTTCATGAACCCCGAGGCGGAAACCGCGACCGGATGGAAGAGAGCTTAAATGAGCCTTGCGCAGAGTGGTTCGAGACAAGTTCACGGCGATGGAAAAAGCAACATCAATCGGCCGAGAGTATCTTCCGCAGTTGTCGTTCTGAGTACTTGTGTACTGCTGTTGTCAAGCACTGATCTGGTTGGTTGGTATTTCCATATTCCGCTACTCACTTCAGCGTTCCCACGCTATGCAACGATGAAGCCGAATACAGCTCTGTGTCTGTTTCTGTTAGCTGTTGCGGCACTCGTGCGGAAACAATCGCTAGATTCTTCAAACGGACATTTGCGCGACATCGCAGGCGATGTCGCGGCAGGTCTGACATTTGGCGTGAGTGGGCTAAGCCTGCTCGAATATCTGACACGTAGCAGCATGGGGATCGATCAGCTGCTCATCACGGTTCCTCTGGATCGCTTCGGAGATCCTGCTGGAAGAATGTCGGTCAGTACGGCTCTCTGCCTTGTCCTGACTTCTCTGGCCTTCCTCTTGTTGGACCGGCTTCCCCGTCTGAGCACAGCGTTTATTCTGCTTGCCATGCCGTTGCCAGTAACTGGCCTCGTGAACTTCATGTTTCAGGCAGGCCCGCTGCAGTATATTCCTTGGTTTAGATCGTTAGCCGTGCATACCGCACTCAGCTTGTTGCTTCTGCAACTAGCCGCCCTTACCCTTCGACCTGGCCGGGAGCCGTGGTGGTCGTTGACGCAGCGCTGGGCGGTCGAACACCGGCGGCGTTACCTTCTCCCTGCGGTCACGGTGGCTCCGGTTCTTCTCGCGCTACCCATAGTTTGGGGGCTTCGGCTCCAACGGTACGATGCGCCATTCGCTCTCGCCCTCCTGATTGTGCTATTGCTCGCAATTCAAACCTTCATTCTGTGGCGGGACAGTATCTCGATGGGTCAGGCTGAGGCAAAGTTCCGAGACAGCGAGCAGAGAGCGTCGCGCATCTTGCAGAGCATTGGCGATGCAGTGATCGTGATCGATCTGGACGGGTGTGTGACCCGCATGAATGCGGTCGCCGAAGATCTCACGGGATGGACCGAACGGGAAGCGCAAAGCCAGCCTCTTGCAGAGGTGTTCCGTATCGTGAATCAGGAGACGCGCGCGGAGGTGGAAAGCCCCGTAGCCAAAGTCCAGAGGACCGGTACCGTGTGCGGGCTGGCGAATCACACCATCCTGGTCCGCAAAAACGGCTCAGAGATCCACATCGACGACAGCGGCGCGCCGATCCGCGACTCTCAGGGTGAGATGGTCGGCATCGTGCTTGTCTTCCGTGACATCGGTGAGAGGCGCGCTAGCGAGAAAGCGCTGCAAGCGAGCGAATCTCGGCTTAAATCCTTTGTGGACTCAATCCCTACGCTGGCATGGATGGCGAACAAGGATGGATACATCTTCTGGTACAACCGCCGCTGGTATGAATACACCGGCACAACTGAAGAACAGATGAAAGGCTGGGGCTGGCAGTCGGTTCACGATCCCCAAATGCTGCCCAGTGTTCTTGAGCGTTGGACAGGCTCCATCCGTACTGGTAAGCCATTCGAGATGATCTTCCCTTTGCGCGGCGCCGATGGTGTCTTCCGCTCCTTTATCACTCGCGTCGTTTCGGTCCAATCCGAGACAGGAGAGGTGACCGGCTGGTTCGGCACCAATACCGAGGTGGACGAGCTGCAGCGAACCCGCGAAGAATTGCGGGAAAAGACGGAGCTCATCGACCTGGCTCAGTCCGCAGTCAACGCTGGCTACTGGTCATATTCTCCAACGACCGGCGAATGCTTCCTTTCCCTGGGAGAACAGATGCTCTTCGGCTTTCAGGATAATGCGCGGCCTTCCGTGGGAGAGGTCATCGAACGCATCCATGAGGCAGACCGGGAACACGTCGTCATGGCGCTTGAGAAGGGCATGGAGTCGGGCACCTACTTTGCCCAGTTCCGCATTTACAAGGAAGACGGAGCCTTGCACTGGATTGCGGCGCAAGGGCGCGTCCTGACCAAAGAGGATGGTCAGAAGTACATGGTGGGGATCAACTTCAATGTCACCAATCAGAAGCTCTCCGAAGAGGCTCTGCGCAAAAGCGAGAAGCTGGCCGTCGCTGGCCGCCTGGCGGCCACCATTGCGCACGAAATCAACAACCCCTTGGAATCGGTTACCAATCTGCTGTACATCCTGAAAACCAACATCACTGATGGAGAGTCTTTGGAGCTGCTTTCGACGGCCGAAGAGGAGCTCGGCCGTGTTTCGCAGATCGCAACTCAATCTTTGCGGTTCCATCGACAATCGACAAGCCCCAGCTATGAGAAGGCCTCTACTATCCTCGACTCGGCTGTCGGCATCTACAATAGCCGCCTCAAGGCGGAAGACGTGAAGATCGAGCGCGATTACAGGGATCATCTGCCGATCCGGTGCTACGCCTCCGAGCTGCGACAGGTCTTCGGGAATTTCATCGGAAATGCCTTTGACGCCATACGCCAGGGGGGGACGATCTGTCTTCGAACCCGAGAGACCGTTCATCCCATCACCGGTGAGCCGGGAATACGGGTCACCGTCGCCGACACGGGGCACGGTATGGACGCCAAGACATTGCTCCGCATTTCGGAGCCGTTTTTCACCACTAAGGGAATGAACGGAACTGGACTCGGCCTTTGGATCAGCCGAGACATTTTGAAAAAGCATCACGGCATTTTGCGCGTGAAAAGCCGCTATGGAACCGTCTTTACTGGAACCGTCTTCTCGGTCTTTCTGCCCATTGCGGCTGTCGAGGAGCTGACATCGTCAGAATGAAGAGCGGACACGGGGTCTCACCCCAAAACTGCCGCGCAATATTGGGGCGTAGTTCTGGATGCTGCCAGTCTCGGCCTAAATTGCCGCTGGTACTCGGCCCAAACCCAACATTGCTCTCACCAGGTGCAGGGTGGGCGCACGCGGTGATCAATGCCGATCCGAAGCAGCGCATGACCTTCGGCGCGTGGTGCGAACGGCAGTATGGCTTCGACTACACCGGTGTGCGCGCGCACGGCGGCCTAGCTTACTTCCCGATCGTGAACTCTGATGGCGCGATCAGCTGGATCCCTAACCCGCGCTATCAGGCGACCGGTCTTGAAGAACGCGGCAGCCGCACCTATCCGGAGCTCGATCTCAAGACCCATCAGTCCCTGTACACCCAATATCGCGCCCACTCCGAGTCTGTAAACTGGGGGGTCTCCGAGCCGCAGCGCTTCGCCGATCTCTGGCCCACCTTCGAGCCCTAAGTTGACCCGACAGATAATCGAGAACAATGCAATGAAAGGTTGAACCATGAAATTGCGATCGTCCTATCAGGTTTTGCTGCACTATCTCTGCCTCATCAGTCTTTCGATCGCGGCTCTGGCAGCGGATATGCCACAACATCGATCGGTCGTCTCTCTCAACGGACAATGGGAGGTTGGCGAAAGCGTCGCCGCCGACGATATGCCGGCGACCTTCGGTCACACCGCACCGGTACCAGGCCTGACCCACTCCGCCGTTCCCGCCTTTTCCGACGTCGACCAGTACCAAAGCCAGCAACTCCTCTCTAACCTCGTCCGGCAGGGCCGCTTCTCCCAGGCAGACTACGACAAGCTCGGGAATATGCGGGGTATTTCCCATCAATCGCGCAACTACTTCTGGTACCGCAAGAGCTTCCAAGCACCTTCGCAGGCACAGGTCGCCCTGCTCAAGGTCAACAAAGCACAGTTCAGCACCGTGCTTTACCTCAACGGCATCCGCATCGGCGAACACGACCCGTGCTTCACCGCCGCCTACTTCGACGTGACGCGAGCGATCCATTGGAATGCTCCAAATATCGTCGTCATCCGCATTGGTGCGCACCCCGGTGTCCTTCCGCCCACGGTCTCGCATGGCACCGACTTCGAAAAGAACCGATGGACACCTGGAATCTACGACGAAGTCAACCTGATGACCATGAATAATCCCGTGATATCAGTCGTGCAGGTCGCGCCGAAACTGGCGAGCGCAACCAGTCCGGCAGCCGGCATCCTCGTCCAGACCGAACTGCATAACTACGCTGACCATGCGGTCACGACCAGCGTGCAGCAGCAAGTCTTCGAGCGGGTCTCGCACGCCTCAGCCTCCAGAAATCTAACCACTCAGGTGAAGATACCCGCGGGCGCGACCAAGCTGGTAACCCAAACCATACCGATCCCCCGCGCCCACCTCTGGAGCCCGGAAGATCCCTTTCTCTACCGCGTCGCGACCACCACATCCGGCGATAACATCACCACCCAATTCGGCATGCGGGACTTCCACTTCGATACTGCGACCCAGCGTGCCTATCTCAACGGCCGCCCCTATTTTTTTCGCGGATCGAACATCACGCTACATCGCTTCTTTGAAGATCCCGAGGTTGGTACCCTTCCCTGGGATGAGGCTTGGCTGCACCGCCTGCTCGTCGAAATTCCAAAGCAAATGCACTGGAATACGTTTCGCTTCTGCATCGGTCCGGTCCCGGACCGATGGTTGGAGATCGCGGACGAAAATGGACTGCTGATTCAGAACGAATACATGGTGTGGGTCGGTCATCCTAGTTGGAGCAGTTGGCAGCCGCACTATGACGCCAAGGAGATGATCACCGAGTACACCGAGTGGATGCGGGATAACTGGAACCATCCCAGCGTCGCGATCTGGGACGCGACCAACGAATCCTGGCTGCCTGAGTTCACCGCAAAAATCATTCCCGCCGTACGCTCTCTCGACCTCTCGAACCGGCCCTGGGAGAACAGCTACAACGCTCCGGCAGGAGGCGACGATCCAGTAGAAGACCATCAATATCTCTTCTTCAGCACAGCCATGACCGAAACTACCGTGGAGCCGACACATCCCTTCCAAGCTATCGACATGGAAACGATGCTCGGGCCAGAGCCATCCGATGTAACCAGTAAAACCGGGCACGCAACCATCCTGAACGAGTACGGCTGGCTATGGCTGAACCGCGACGGATCTCCCACGCTGCTCACGCAAAAGCTTTATCCGAAGCTCCTGGGCAACCGGAACACAACAGAAAACCGCTTCGCCCTGCAAGCCTATCTGCTGGGTGGGGAAACAGAGTTCTGGCGAGCCTATCGGCATTATTCGGGTGTGCTGCACTTCGTCTATCTCACCTCCAGCGATCCGAGAGCATTTACCTCCGATCACTTCATCGATCTGAAAAATCTGAAGCTCGAGCCGCACTTCGTTAAGGCCATGGAACAGGCCTTCATGCCGCTCGGTGTCTACCTGAACTTCTGGCACAAGGAGATCCCGGCAGGGTACCCAGGAGAGTACACGATCGCTATGGTCAACGATGAAGATCGTCCAAAGGCCGGAACACTTCGCCTGGTCTTCATGGATGCCGAGGACAAAGAAGTCGCGGCGCAGGAACTTCATTTCGCCCTTACTCCGCTCGGTGCACAGTCGTACACCGTCATGCTGAAAGCACCGGCACTGCCAGGCCAATACACCTTGCAGGCAGTCGCTACCGCCGAAGACGACAGCACTCACCCAACCATCTCGCACCGAACTGTTACCCTGCGAACAGAAACAGGCGCGAACGAGGGGAAATAATTGGGTGGGCAGAATGGCGGGCACAGCTCAGGTGTCGCTTTGAGAATTATCTGGCTTACAGCTTTGAGCGATATCTGCCGTAAGCGACCATGTTCGAGGACTTCTTGAAGTCCCGGAAGCAGCCCGGGAAGCGTCCTTCTGTCGCTTCCGTATGCTCAAGCGGCACCTCGAAGAGGACGTACCGCTTCGGGTTGTAGCAGCAGAATCAGGGATCCCGTTCCGGACCGCTCAGCGATGGGTGGCGAAGTATCGGGCGTTCGGCTTGGCAGCACTGGTCCGAAAAACGCGCGGGGATCTCGGAGCGCGTCGAGTTGTCTCCGACACCATCAAGGCAGCGATCGAAGGTCTGGCGCTTAGAAGCCATCCTCTTCCCATCACCTCCGTACACCGGCAGAACGCTGGGAGGAAGGAGGGTTCCTGCCCCGGATGCCGAAATCTCTTGAGCAGCTCGATCTCTTTCTCATGCATGAGGTTCGCGCGCGCAAGATCCGTCGCGACGGCATTCATCTCCAGGGGCTTCGTTACTTGTCGCTCACACTAGCGGCGTACGTGGGCGAGGATGCCACGATCCGCTTCGATCCCCAGAGACATGGGCGAAATCCGTGTTTTTTACCAGGATCGCTTTCTCTGTCGAGCGATTTCCGCAGAGCTCGCAGGCGAGACTATTCCGCTCCGGGGACGTGATCCGCGTACGCAACCAACGCCGGAAGCAACTGCGATCGATCCTCCATGATCGCCAAAAGATGGTCGACACCCTTCTGAAACTGAAGCAAGGTCCCGCGTCAAGCGATATCGAAACAGATGAATCCATCTTCGTCGAGACCGTTGAGTACCTTCGCTTTGTCGAGGTCTGCGATGCCTGCCGCAAGTTCCGCTACATCGGTCTGTGCTACGGAGTTCCAGGAATTGGGAAGACACTCTCAGCGAGGCGATATAGTCGGGCTGAGAAGATCGTCATACGAGATCGCTGGGTTACTGATCGGCTTTGTTCACGAGTTTCGCCCTTTCGACGAAGCGCAGATCACAAAGTTGCTCAATCAACGCTGGGCGCCTGCGGGTGTCACACTGCCAGACGAGATCCTCGCGCCGGACGTCATCGCCAGCCTCATCCGCATGAGCGCCGGAAACTTTCCGGTTGCTCTCACGCCTTTTGACTCAGATCGAGCGCATCCTGAAGGTGAACGAGTTCACGTCCGTTTCCAAGGAGATCGTAGCCGCCGCTCGCGACAGCTTGCTGATCGGTCAGGCTTGATCCTGGCTCCCTTACGCCAAATAACGCTCAAAGCCTTGCGCCGCATCGCCCTCCAAGCGACAGTCTTAGACCCTAGTCTTTCAGCTAGCCGTACGTGACACTGATTCATGCGCAGGGCTTTCGATCAGGTGTTCTCTGGAAGCTGTTTTGGCCGCTGGCATACTTCACGTGTTTCACTACTCCTCATGGGAGAGCTTGCCACCGTCCGGGCCAACTTGAATCTCGCCCTTCTTTGCGCCAATCAGCGTGGCGGCTTCATACGCGACCAGCTTGTCCTTCTTGGTAATTGACTCCACTTTCATGATCTTCGCTGTACCAGCCTTTGCAGTTAGGGCAGCCTGAACGTTTTGTGGCAGTGCAGAAAAAGCAACTTCTTCCTCTACCTCGGTCAATGTTCCGTCTTCCGCGATCTGGATGTCCTTGGAATGGCCATCAACCATCATCTCCGCTTCATAGACCTTCTTGCCGTGCTCCCTTTCGGTCGAGAAGCCTTTCACAGTGGCACCTTTGGATTGCAGTTGCACTGTCTTCTGAACGGCAGGGGGCAGGGCGTTGCGGTCGATCTTTTTCTCCTGGGCCACTGCACCGAAAGCGGAGACGAAGAGGAAAGCTGTAACGATAGAAGCCTCGCGAATCATAGTATTTCTCCCGGCGCGCAAACACGCTAAACACAATGTTGCAAAGCACCGCTTAAGATGGGGTTAACGTTCTTCAATTCTCCATGGATCGGATCCCACTCGTATGCGAACAAGCGTTAGTGCTTGCTTAATGCCAGAGGCGCGATACGTTAAGAACGAGGCGGTTGGTGCGAGTTCTGGTAATCGAAGACGAGAAGTGGTTAGCGCACAACACCGCTCTTAGCCTGCGAGAAGCCTGTGGATACGCCGTCGACATCGCTCTCGACGGAGGGGAAGGGCTCTATCTGGCGACGGGAAACGCCTATGATGCGATCTGCCTGGATCTGATGCTTCCAGGGTTGGCCGGGACAGAGGTGCTGCGCCGGCTGCGTGCGTTGAATCTGCGAACGCCGGTTCTCATCTTGACCGCTCGCGACGAAACGGCCTCAATCGTGGCCCTCTTAAATCAAGGTGCGGACGACTACCTCGCCAAACCTTTCGATCTTGAGGAGCTGAAGGCCCGTCTGCAAGCCCTCATTCGCCGCAGTCAGGGCCATGCGGACTCTTTATTGACGGTTGGCGATCTGGAGATGGACATTGCGCGGGCGGTCGTCCGCCGTGGCGGCACTGCGCTCTCGCTCTCTCCCATGGAGTATCGCGTTCTTGAATACCTAATGCATCACCCGGGGGTGGTCGTAACCAAAGCAAAGCTGCTGGAGCACCTCTACGACTTCAATTGGGAAAAGTTCAGTAACGTGGTGGAGGTCTACATCTGGGGTCTCAGGAAGAAGATCGATGCCGAATCGGAGATCAAGCTCATCCACACTCTCCGGGGACACGGCTATATGCTGCGGGCGGAAGCTCCTGAGTGAAGCTCGGTTCCATTCGCGCAAGGCTGCTTGCAAGCGTAGCGGCAATTCAGATTGCTGGTGCGGTAATCGCGACCTATCTGGTGGTCGAGCACGAGCGCCATCAATCCTACCTCGCTTTTGAGGCCACCCTTGGCGAGCAGGCGGCGGTGCTCCGATCGCTGGTAGACGGCGCCCGAAGAAGCCAAGATGCGATCGTCTTCCATCGCGAGTTCCTGTCCCTTCCCAAGGACGATCGCTTCTTCTTGACTGACGGCAAGGGCGAGAAGATCGACGGTTCGGCCGACTGGCCCGCAATCTATCCTCTTCCGCGAGACCTGCGAAGCGTGGTGATTGTAGACGTTGCAGGAACACGGTTCCGTGCGCTTATTCTTCAGAAACCTGCCTGTGGTTGATCCCCAGGCCGAGCCAACGCCCGCATCGCCAACGATAACGCTTGTCTATGCCACCCCGACAGCTCCTGTAGAGGCCCACATACGGCGGGTGGAAGTAGACTCTCTCTTCACGTGCATTGCGCTGCTTGCGACCTCCATGCTTAGTACCTTTTGGGCGCTCACTCGCGGTCTCCGGCCGTTGCGCGAACTGGCGTCGGGCGCGGAGAAGATCGATGTCGGCAGCTGGGAGCTGCCCGAGCTCAACCAAAGCAAAACGTTCTCCGAACTACGTCCCTTGGCGAACGCATTGATCGGATTGGTAGACCGGCTGCATTCAGCCTTCAATCGGGAGCGGCAGTTCTTCAGCGACGCGGCGCATGAGATGAAGTCGTCTACCGCCATCGCCAGGTCGACTCTTCAGTTCGCTTTGCAGGCGGAACGCAGTGCGGCGGAGTACCTGGTCGAGCTCAGAGGCGCGCTTGAGGATATAGACCGGCTTCATGAACTGGTCAGTAGTAAACTCGCTCTTGCCCGCATTGAATCCTTCGAGCCTCTAAACACGACCACGGTCGCGGCGGAGGTTCACGCGCAAGCAAGCCGTGTCGCTGATCGCTTCCGAGCCCTCGCGGGGCAGAAGACCATCAGTATCGTCATCCATGCGGCAGAGAAAGCCGTCTGGGTTGCCAGGTCAGAGGAGAACCTGTTCACCGTACTCTCGAACCTGGTCGAGAACGCTGTCCTTTATAGCGGCGAGGGTAAACAGATTACGATTTGGATTCGTACAGCAAACGGCTTATGTCTCCTTGAAGTGAGAGACGAAGGGTGCGGGATCAGGCCCGCTGCCCTGCCCTACATATTCGATCGATTTTATAGGCGGACGAGTCGCGAACGCGTGCCACGGGCGGTGCGGGACTTGGTTTATCGATAGCCAAAGCGCTTGTAGTGCAAGCGAATGGCGCCATTTCAGTCCAAAGCGAAGTGGGAAGAGGAGCATGTTCTCAGTCGTTCTTCCGCCTCCCTAACCCTCCCTCTCCTTGTGCAAATCTATCTGCTCCACAGCTCCTCAAGGTGCTCTTTTAGCCATTCTTAACTGCGTGCCGGGCAAGACTCAGGCATGCATACGTTTCAACGACACAGACAAGAGCTCCTCAGTGCATGCCGGTCGCGAGATCTCGGCGAAGTTGAGGGACCCGATCTATATAGGGGACAAGCTTGCCTTGCCGGCAGGCACATTGCTTCGAGGAGACATCCTTGATCTCAGCTCCGACCGGACGAGGAGGTTGCGAGGTCGACTGAATGGAGACTTCACTCCTTTCCCACAAGTCTCACGTCCGTTTTACTTCTCTCCTTTTGCCTTCAGGCCAAACTATTCCGATTGCAACGACGGAGGAGACCGGGGCGGTGGTTGTCCAGCCTCTGGCTTCAGCGGCCTCCGCCCAGCCGTCTCCTATGTGAAGCAGGCCTGGAGGGTGGTGAAGGACGACGTGCAGCGCACCGTTGCCGTGGTCACCGGACCGACAAAGGAGAACGATTGGAGCGCTTCGTATACGGCCAGCTGCCCTATCATCCGGAAAGGCTCTATAAGGGTGTCGCCTACTGTTCGAGTTCGCTAAACCGGTCGACCTCAGGGAACAAGCGATGCCAACGACGAGTCCGGTAACCTTGTCCCAAGCAAAACTTCACGCTTACCTGAAACACCCATCAGCTCGCGCAAAACGAAGGTCGGAACGCCAGTGGAAGCGATTGTAGCGGAGCCTTATACCGATGCGGCCAGAGAGCTCACGATCGCACAAGGGGCGATGCTGCTCGGTACGGTCACGCAAGCAAAACCCGCACGATGGTTCGGACGAAGCGGCACATTGCGGTTCACGTTCAAGCAGATGGTGTTGCCCAAAGGAGGCGTGCAGGCTGTCCAGGGCACCCCAGCGGCGATAGACGCTGAAACCACACAGCAGCTCACCATGGATTCCGAAGGCGGCGTTAAATCGTCACCGAAGGGGGTCACCACAACAAACTTCAAATCGTACGCTAAGGATTTTGGATGGCTTGTGTGCAGGTGGTCGCGGTTGAGGGCTGCCCTTCAGGGGTGTCTTGCGGTCTGCCCTGCGTAGACTATGAGCATGGTTGCGGAAAAGTGTCGCCGATGACTTTACCACGGCAACACGTTTTTGCGATCAGAATGCCGGGTTTTGAGCCTGTCCTGAGATCGTTGCGTAAACGTTCGTTTGCGCAAGCCGAAAAGACTCGACTTCTGGGTAGTAACAAAAGAATTGTGAGCGAGCGCTTCTGGAGTGGCTGCTCAGCACGCGTCGTAGGTTGGATGCAAATACTCCTTGCTCATCTCGACGTAACCTTCGCGCGCGGTCTTTCTACCGCGTTCCAGGTAGAGCGCCTCGTCGTGAGGCTGCCATGTGTCAAGGCCGTCGACGTAGCGGTTGTACATGCAGAAGGCCGCGGCGATAAGAACGGTGTCGTGGATCTCGATGTCGGTCGCACCCTGGGCCCGAGCAGCATCCACATCGGCTGCTGTCACGTCTTTCCCATCCCGTTGCACCTTGGCTGCGATGACCAGAAGTGCCTTGAGCTTGCTTGAGATTTCGGCGCCCTGGAAGTCTGCCTTGACGCGCTTGACGAGGTCGTAGTCGTCGTTCAGGCAAGCCGCGGCAATCGCGCCATGGACGGTCTGGCAGAAATAGCAGTCGTTCAGAGAGGACACGTAGGTAGCGATCAGTTCGCGGTCGGCCTGCGGCAGCGAGTTCGGCGCATGGAGCAGAGCCTCTGCGAGTTCGTTGAGCGGCTTCGCTGTTTCCGGCCGAAAGGCCATAGCGCTGCGAATGCCTTGCAGGCCTTCGGGAAGTTTGATGTGGGGCATGGTCGTCATTCTCCGCAGATGTGTGTGCGAGCAAGCATATCGCGGCCGCCGTTGCCGCGATAGGTGGAATGTTCTTTCCAACTTCCGATGGAGAGACAAGTGCGAGGCCGCTCGGTAGCATTCCCGTGACCCAAAAAACCCGAGCAGCGCGTTCTCGAGGCGTTGCCGTTGCAAGTCAATTTCGGAGAGCTCTGTGATGCGTTTTACCCTATTCAGCACGGCTGCATGTGCCATTGCCGTCGCTGCGCCAATGTATGCCCAACTCCCAACCGGTTCCATCGACGGCATTGCAAAAGACGCGACCGGTGCTCGCGTGCGCGACGTGCAGATTACGGCGACCAATGAATCCCAGGGCACCACGCGTGAGGGCCGCTCCAACGTGGATGGCTCCTTCACCGTAGCGGATCTGCCGCCGGGCGCATACACGGTCGTTGTCGCATCGTCCAGCTTTGGCGAGGTGCGCTACCAGCATGTGCAGATCGAAGCGGGCAAGGCGACCACGCTCGATACGACCCTGCTGGCGGCGGCCACCATCAGCGTCGACGTGGGGACGACCAACGCTCAGGTCGACCTGACGCAATCGATCGTGCAGGGGCAGATCACCTCGCCCACCATCGCGAGTATCCCGCTGAACGGCCGCAATTTTCTTGAGCTTGCGTTTCTGATTCCCGGCAATCGGCCCGCGCCGAACTTCGATCCCACAAAGACGAACACAGTGGAAGTGTGCTCCGCCGGCAGCTTCGGGCGCGGCGGCAACATCACCGTCGACGGCGGTGACAACAACGACGAGGTGGTCGGCGGCACACTGGCAAACCTGCCCGAAGATTCGGTCGCTGAATTCCAGATTGCCACGGCGCGCTTCACCGCGGAGGTCGGCCGCTCCGGCAACAGCATCATCAACGTCGTGACACGCTCGGGCACGAACAAGCTGCATGGCTCCGTATTCATGTTTGAGCGCAACCGCCATCTGCAGGGATTGCCCGCGACCTTTGACCGCACGCAGCCTGCCCCGCGCTTCGACCGGGAACAATTTGGTGGTTCATTGGGCGGACCGATCCAGAAAGACAAGGCCTTCTTCTTCTCGTCCGTGGAGTTCCGCAACCAGAACGCCGCGCTGCAAACAGGCACGCGCGTCTTCTCGGCAGCGCCGCCATACGGCCGCATCATAAACACCTCCGCGCCGGCTCCGTTGCGCGACCTCCTGCTGTCAAACCGCGCGGACTACCACCTGAACGAGTCGAATCTGTTCAGCTTGAGGTACAGCTTCAACCGTTCCACCGATACGGCGGAAGCCACGGCGGCGCAGGCCACGCCGCAGTTCACCGGCGCCGAGCGGCAAACGCGCTGAACCGCTTCAACTCCGCCGTGGCCACCTGGACGCGCATCCTAGGCACGAAGCGGACGAATGATCTCGCGGTGCACTTCGACAACTTCTACAACATTCTCCCGCCGTATCCCCAGAATCAGTCACTAACCAATCCGCAGCTAAACCTGACAGATGAGCTGATCTTTCCCGACCTGGCGGATGGTGCAAACTTCAACCTGCCGCAGGCCACGCATCTCGATCGGATCCAGTTCCGCGACGGATTCACCGCGCTGCTCGGGCGGCACACGCTGCACGCCGGGGCTGAGTTTCAGCAGTACCGCGTGTCGGGCCAGATCAACGTCTTCGGCACCGGCACGACGATCCTTGTCTCCGATTTCGGCTTTGCCGACCTCAATGGCGATGGCGCGGTAAACGATCTCGACATCCCCGTAGCGGTCGGCATCCACAGCACCGCGCCCGTGACGCCGGTGCCTATTCCCCGTATCGACAACAACTACACGGGGCTGTATGCGCAGGATGACTGGCGCGTGTCGTCACGGCTGACGCTGAACCTGGGTCTGCGCTGGGAGTACGACTCCGATGCCACCGGCCAAAGCAGCGCTCATGCGCCCTGCCCGAGCCTGACCACCGCACCCACAGCGCCATGCACGTGGATGGCGAACGGGCTGCCCTTGCACAAGGAGCCTGACAAGAAAGACTTTGGCCCGCGAATTGGATTTGTCTACGACCCGTTCGGTCACGGGCGCACCGCGCTTCGCGGTGGCTACGGCATCTACTACGACCGCATCACGCTTGAGGCCGGATCAAAGGAGCTGGTGCAGAACGACCGTGCCCTGACGGTGACGCAGTATGCGGGATCGGCCTGCACGAACCCGGGAATCCCTGCGCCGGCCAGCCTGGATCTGTGCTTCGCGCCGGGCTCACGCTTCGCCCCGGGCACCCCAACGATCAACAACGCCTTCAGCGGCCCTCACCAGACCGGCGGCGTCGGCATCGTCGCGCTCGGGCCGAACTCGCACCACCCGCTCTTTCAGCAGTTCTCGCTTGGCGTGCAACAGCAGGTGGGCCGCGACTGGACGGTGAGCGCGGACGGCCTCCATGTCTTCGGGCAGCGTCAGCTGATCGGAAGCCTGCTGCGCAGCACCACCTCCACCTCGCCGTACATCCAGTGCCCCGGCGGTAATCAGCTTTGCATCATCACCGATCCGCTGTCCGGCATTTCGGATAGTGTGACCATCCTCGACTCGTCTGCCAAGAGCTGGTATGACGGGCTGCTCGTGAGTGCGGGGTGGCGCGGCGGACATCTGGGCCGCGTTGGCTACGACCTGAACGTGAGCTATACGCTGTCGAAGACCTTCGACTACTCCGACGATGACCAGCTCGAGAACAACAACAAGGACGAGCAGGTAAACCTGACCGAGGGCACTTCCGGCCTGCGGAAGGAGAAGGGCTACGCGTTGACGGACGAGCGTCACCGCATCACCGTGTACAGCCTGGCGCATTTGCCTTACGGCGTCTCGCTCGCACCGCTGTACACCTTCGGCTCCGGCGTTCCGGCGGACACCTACCTCTCGGCAACGGGATCGCGGCTGCCGACCCTGCCGCGCAACGCACTCGGTCGCGAGACTAAGAACAGCGATCAACTGAACGCCGCGATCGATCGCTGGAACGCGCTGCCCCCATGCCCGGGTCCGTACCCGTGCCTTGCCGGCGGACAACTGGCCAAGGTGCCCGCGGGCATCAACTTTTTCAGCCCGTTCAGCTCGCTCGATCTACGGTTGCGCAAAGACATCTATTTCCGGGAAGCGCTGCAGCTCAGCCTTATCGGCGAAGGCTTCAACCTCTTGAACCAGGTGAACGTGCGCGGTTCCGACAATGCCAACTTTGCCGGCCGCAATATCTCCATCAGCCCGTACACAGCCGCAGCGCCCGTGCAGAGCACCTTTTTCCGCCCGGTTTCGGTAGCGGGCGGCTTCTTTGGATCGGGTGGACCGCGTGCCTTTCAGTTCGCGGCTCGGCTGGAGTTCTGACCATGATTCTTCCCGACGAGGAACAGGTAGTAACGCCGGCAGCTGCCCAGACAGCGGTGGACGAGCAGACTACTTCACCTGAGGTGCAGTATCTGTTTGCGCAGTTCCGGCAGGATTTCGGAAGGCCGCAAGTCCCCGGCATTCTTCGGTGCTTCGCCACGCATCCGCCGCTGCTGAAACACATGATGGAGCTGGCGAAGGAGATGCTCTTTGTCGATGGCGCGCTTGGGCGGCAGAACAAGGAGATGATCTCCGCGTTCGTGTCGGCTTCAAATCGCTGCGACTACTGCGCGGATAGCCACGCCTACTCCTTTCGCGTGCAGGGCGGCACGCAGGACGCGACCGATGCGGTGCTGGCGTGCGATCCGCAGTCGAGCGCCGTTAGCCCGGAGCAACGCATGCTCCTCTTGTTCGCAAAAAAGATCACGGACGATTCGGAGGCGATGACGCCTGAAGATATCCACGCGATGCGTGCTGTCGGCTGGAGCGATCTGCAGATTGCCGAAGCAATCCACGTCACGGCGTTGTTTGCGACGTTCAATCGCGTGGTCAATGCGTTCGGTCTGCCATCGCAGCAGCTGTTGCGCACGTATGAGTCGGAGGTGGCACATGGCCGGTGAACACATCTTCCTTGCCGAAATTGAGGCGAATCCAAAGCCCGGGCCGTATGCTGACGCCATCGCCGCGGCCAGGCAGAGCGGCACAGAGTACTGGGGCATCTGGAACATTCTCGCCTTCCATCCGGCGGCTTCGCATCACCTCTGCGAGCTTTCGCATGAGCTGATGCATAAGCAGGCGCCGATCTCCGCGGCACTGCGCGAGCTGATCGCGGCGTACACGTCGGCATTGAACGATTGCGATTTCTGCAAAAACGCGCATGCCGCAGTCGCCGCGCAGCTGTACGGAGACAGGGAGTTCGTCCGCAGAGTCCTGCACGATCCGGAAAGCTCCGCGCTCGATGAAAAAGAGAAGGCACTGCTTCGCTTCGTGCGGCGGCTCACGCTGGAGCCCGGCACCATTACCGAGCAGGACACGGCCGGGCTCAAGAAGGCTGGCTGGGATGAGCCTTCGATCTACTATGCGATCAACGCGTGCGCGCTCTTCAACTTCTACAACCGCTTCGTACTGGGAAACGGCGTGAAGCTCGTGTCCGCCGAGGCGTTCGACCGGCTGGGCGCGCGCATGGCGCAGACCGGTTACAGCCGGCAGCAGCCCGCGCGTTCGCACAAGGAAGAGGCCCCCCATGCCTGAGCTTTCTCCGCCGCCACGTCATGCGGAGAGCAGCGCTCGGTACCCGGGCTGGAGTGTTGCCGCCGCCGCATTTGTGGGCGTGATGACGAGCTTTTCGCCCATCGTTCCGTACACCTTCAGCCTTTTCCTCAATCCCCTCCACGCCGCCTTTGGCTGGCGCCGCGCAGCCATCGACGGCACCTTCGCCATCGCGGCAATCACGGTGGCGCTGGTCTCGCCCTTCATCGGCATGCTGCTGGACCGCTTCCCACCACGGCGCATCATCCTGCCTTCGATCCTGGTATTTGCCCTGGCGCTGGCCTCGCTCAGCCGTCTTCGCGGCGGTATCGGGCAGTTCTATCTCACGTTCTTCGTCATCGGTCTGGTCGCCAACGGGACGGCGCAGTTCGCGTACACGCGGACGATCCTCACCTGGTTCCAAAAGCATCGCGGCTTTGCCCTCGCCCTCATCCTCACGGGCAGCGGCGTGGGCTCCATCCTCATTCCGCCCGCGACGCAGTGGGTGATCAGCCACCATGGTTGGCGCAGTGCCTACCTGCTGCTGGGCGGCATCGCTTTGCTTGGCCTGCCGCTCACGGCGCTGCTGGTTCGCAACCGCCCGGAGCCGGCCCGCGAAGAAAGCCAGCCCGAGGCCGCGGGCGTCTCCGTCCGAGCCGCCTTCGCCAGCGCGGCGTTCTGGCTGTTGTGCGGCATCACGGTCCTCTCCGCCTTCAGCGAAAACGGCCTGGTCACCAATCTCGCGGCGATCCTTACAGAACACGGCGTGACGCCGCAGGGAGCTGCGCTCGCCCTTTCCGTACGCGGAGGCGCGGGCATACTCGGCCGGCTCGGCGTCGGATTCCTGATCGACCGCTTCTCCCCGCAGCGCATACAAACGATGATCCTGGTGCTTGCTGCCCTGGGTACGCTCCTGCTCGCCTTTGCGGTGTCGCCGCTGCCGGCGCTGGTAGGCGCGGCCCTGCTTGGCATCGGGCTAGGCAGCGAGGCCGACGTGCTGCCGTACCTGCTCGCAAACTACTTCGGCAGAAAGCACTTTTCCGTGCTGTACGGCCTCACCTGGACGGCCTACGCCATTGGCGGGGCATCCGGCCCTATGTTTCTCGGCCACCTGTACGACCGGGCCGGAGCGTACCGTACGCAGTACATCGCGTACCTCGCCGTGGTCGCATTCGCCGCTGCCGGTGTAAGTCTATTGTTGCGCCGCGAGAGGAGCGAACACGCACTCGCCGGTCAGCCCGCTCAGGTTGCAAGCCCTATTTCAATGGAGGACTAACATGCCCCACATCGCACTTGCTGACAATATGCCAGGCATCACTGCGGGCTTCAGCTTCCGCCCGGAAACAGCGAAGCCGATGCGCGAGCTGGCGCACATCCTGCTGCACACATCCGGTCATCCCGGATTTACCTCCGCGGAACGGGAGTTGATTGCATCGTTCGTGTCATCCCGGAACACCTGCTACTTTTGCCAAACAAGCCACGGTGCCGCAGCCACCCACCTGAACGGGGGCAGTGAAGCAATCGTGCAGTCTGTGTGCAACGACTATCGCTCGGCTCCCATTTCAGACAAGCTGAAAGCACTGCTAGCCATCGCGGAGCAGGTGCAGGTGGGCGGCAAGCGCGTGACAAAGGACTTAATCGTTGCCGCAAAGGCAGAGGGTGCGACCGATCTTGACATCCACGACACGGTGCTGATCGCCGCCGCGTTCTGCATGTACAACCGCTACGTCGACGGTCTCGCGACTTCCCAACCGCGCGATGCCGCCATGTATGCGGAGATGGGCAAGCGCATGGCGGAACAGGGCTATTCGGCTGATCAGAACGTATCGCGTCGGTGAAGGTCACACCCGCATTCATCTTGATGAGCGGACCGTCGCACTACTCGGTTTCTCGCCGACAGGTTCTGATGAACGCCGTTCTCGCCAGTTTGCCCGCTTTATCTCAGGTCGCTAGCGTACGATTTTTGACGTTTGGTGTAGTGACCCAAGTTCCCTTCGGTCATGGCCGCGATCCGCCTATGATGTCGGCAGTCAGAGCTTTCTGCGGCAGCGACACACCCGGCGGCGCCCAGCGAGCCGCGAGCAGCGCCTCGATCTCCGCCGCACCGAGCGGCCGGTACTCGTGCACGAAGCCGATCCGCGAGTAGAACTGCGGGTAGCGGGCAAGCCGCTTCTCGATGCCCGGCATCCCGATGAGCACCATGCCGAGACCGGTGGCATCGAAGATCGACCGCAGCTGCTCGAGAGACGACATGCGCAGTCGGTCGGCCTCGTCCACCACGATCAACGTCGTCGGGTCCGGAATGGCTTTGGTCCTGGCCTCGAAGTCCCCGAAGGCGTCGAAGTAGGTCGGTTCGAGCGGCGGCACCCGCGAGGACGTATACCCAGGTTCGTCGCAGTGTGCGCGCCGCCAGCTGTCGTCGCGTGCTCTGTCGGAATCGAGCGCTGCTGTGGCTTCATTGCGGACAGCACGGGTCGCGATGCCCGAAAGGAGCTCGCGAGCGCGCTTGATGCCGAGGTCGATTCCGGAGGGCGAGTTGACCACCTCCGGCGTATAGAACACGGTGTTGATCGGTTGCTGGTCGCGCGCGTCCGCTGTCCAGGCATCGAGGGGCACGATCATCCCGGCGCGGCTGTGCTGAAGGGCGGAGAGCGACTTGCCGACGCCCGGCGGACCGAAGCAAAGGCCGATGTAGCGGTAGCGGCGGCAGGCATCACAGAACTCGACGAAGCGGAGGTACTCCGCAGTCGCGACGAACGACGGGCTACTCGTTGCGGTAGCGCTTGACGCGGACCGCTGGCTGGGCGGAGGTGCTGGCACGGGCTTGCTCCTGACGATGTGGCTGGGCCGGACCGCGCTTGAGACAAAGCAGGGTATCGACTGCCCGGCGGCGGTCTTCAAGGATTGAGCGGAGTTCGCGCCGGCGTTGCGAGCGCGGAGGAGTTCGCGCAGCGGCGCTCCAATCGGCCGTCCCAGGGACTGAGGACGTTGTCCCAGTACCGAATGTTCCAAAGGTGAATGCCGTCCAGGCGCACCCGCCGCGGTACGGCCGGCAGGAAGCTCAGGAAGAACTCCGTCGGGTCGACGGGTTGACGGACCAGCGATGAGGGCCGCTTCATGGCTTCTTGCCACGCTTCCATTGGCGTGGTGCCCAGGGACGAATGCGGCGAAACGTGGTAAACGCCAGCAATCTGCAAAGCAAGCCAGCGCTCCAGCTCTGAGACGGTCAGGAGTGCGCGTGCCTCCGAAGGATAGGAGGCCTTCTGCCTTACATTCGAAAAGGTACTTCCGGGCAGAAGGTGAACGGCTCCCACCATCGTGCCGATGAGCCTTTCAATGTGGCCGCAGAAGTGGGGCTGCCCAGGCGGACGGTGATCGAGCCCAATGCCGTACTCCTGGCAGCCCCTTACCAGAGCCTCGGAGTGGAACTCGCGGGCATTGTCCACATGCAGCGTTCGCGGCAGGCCCGAGATGGGCCAATCCAGTGTCTGTAGTTCGCGGTCTGCAAGCCAGGATGTCTTGGGCAGCACCGCGCTCGTCAGCGCCATGCAAACGGACAGTGTGGATGGCGGCCAGAGCGACACATGGAGCCCAGCAACCATGCGCGTTTTTATATCGATGGCTAAGGTCAGCCAAGGGCGCCCGATCGGCTGTCGGTTCTCCCGATCCACAACCACCACATCAACCAGGGTGTGATCGATCTGTAGCAGGTCCAGGGGCTTCTCGGGCTGAAGGGAAGAGGTTCTCAAAGGCCGGAGCTTCTCGCGGGCTTTTTTCGCTCCGTCGCGACGGAGCATCACGGTGTGGGCATCGAGCGCTTCCACGCGCCGCCGTATCGTTCGATAGTTGGGAGAGGGCAAAGCACAACCTGCAAAGCGCCGGCGAACTTACAGGTGCAGAGCCGCGATCGAGGGGCGCTCCGGGCGAAGATAGAACTCATCGATGCAGGTGGTGAGGAGAGCTTCCCGTTCCTCACTGAGCAGGAACCCGTTCGGCTTGCGCCCGCGCTTCCACGGCAAGAGAGAGGAGGTCTGGGGCCGACGCCGATAAGGCTGCAGGAGCTCGTACAGAACGCTTCGGCTCAGCCCCAACTGCAGAGCTGCCTCGGCAACGCGCTCCCCGTTCAGTCGAGGTTGCTCGGCCAAGGGACGAACCACTGCCTCCCGCCGCAGGGCCACGCGCCATGCCGCATCGCCAGCAGTCTCCCATGGATGCCACTCTTGCATTCAAATCCCTGACGAACTTAGCGTCGAACATCGTCTGCGATCTAAGTACAAAGGTCCAGGATTTCATTGCAGTGACAATGCAGTGAAAACCTGTACGAAGGTTGAAAACAAAGGAGCGCGATTCCGGGATTGAGTACAGCGTGACAGCAGTCGGGCGAGACGATCAGCCTCCGGCTCATCTGGGACGGATCCGCGGGTCTCGATGCTCCAGTAGACTACATCGTCGACTACAAGCCGGAGCAGAGCTTCTTTGTTGGAAGTGCAGACGTAGCGACCAAGCAGGAAGAGCAAGGGAGAGCCACGGGTCGTCCCGATGGATCCCCTGGACAGCGCTCTTGAAGGGCAGGCGCGTGTGGCGACTCCGGCGTGGCAGCAGGGCACAGCGCTTGAGAAAAAGCCAAGTAAACACGAGCAGCCGGCCCTGTCCGGCGCTCTCGAGAAGATAAGCGAGGGCGAGCGGTCTGATGCTGGTGGCGTATTCGGTGCGGAACCAGAGCGATCAGTGGATCGAGGTTCTTCCACCGCAGATCGAGGTGAGCAGTCCTGGAGACAAGAGTGACACAAGGAAGAAGGACAAAAAGCGCATGGTGGAAGCGGAGCAGATTCCGGTGAAGGATTTCAGGGTCAACGCCCGGCCGTGCGGGCGGAGCCGGTGGAAGGATAAGACGGGAACGATGCTAGTCGTTGCGGGAGCCATTCTGGTGATCTTGGTGGCGTTCTTTGGCTTCATCTCCACAAAGGGAACGAATAAGAAGAAAGACGCGCAGGATAGCCCCGGTAAGCCAAACCTCGGTCGGGTGGTGACGCCCAGCGCGCCGGGCCAGCTTGTCCCCGCCGACAAGGTGGCTGTCGAGAGCGCGACGGCGAAGACGAGCTCTCAGGATGCGAACGACATCGAGAAGACAAAGTCCCTGAAAGCCGGAACTTTCGGAGTTCCAGCTACAAGTTCCTCACCGCCTCACGCCGGCTTTAATAGAAGTTTATCTTCAGAACGAGCTGCCTTCTTCCCCACGATCTTGTCTGCGGCATCGAGGATAGCCATGCACCGTCTCCTTCGGGCTCCTCTGGAGCCAGTCCGCCCAAAGTAAGGTGCTTTTCAATTTGAGTCAAACAGACCTAACCTCCGAATGAGTCTGGATTGGTCATCTCTAAACCGTGCCGCAATTCACATCTCGTCGCAGAGCAGCACCTCCACTGCTGCGCCGGTACGCAGGGCGACGCAAGGAGTGTTCCTGAGCGAAAGTATCCCAAAGGTACCCCATTTCAATCATCTGCGACTCGGCTTGG
Organism: Acidobacteriaceae bacterium; assembly: GCA_965277145.1. Lineage (GTDB taxonomy): Bacteria > Acidobacteriota > Terriglobia > Terriglobales > Acidobacteriaceae > Edaphobacter. The sequence continues at coordinate 1,971,317 of OZ255717.1, read as the reverse complement.
CCGTCTGGCCGGCGTATCTTGTTCAGTTTGGAAGGCTTTGATGGTGGTCCGGGCAGGATTCCAACCTTGGATCTTCGCGTTAGGAGTGCGAAAGTGGCCTTGCAAGCTCCTGCCGCACGATGCAAACCAATGCTGCGAAACCCCGCTTGGCTAGTACATTTTCTTGCAATCGGATGGCAGAGAAGCCTTGCAGTGAGTTGCGTTGGTTGACGGAACAAAGTATCCCAAAACTATCCATTCCCGGTTAGATCTTTCGGGGAGAGCGCCCGGCCTACGACCAAATGCAAAGGCGGCGTCCATACCTGCTTCGCCGAAGAGCTTCGAGCTCCCCTTCTCCCGACTTGCGGAAATTGTACGCGACGGTAACGGGAGATCCGCTCACACGCTCATTCTGCGACGCGGAGGAACACTAACGGAACCACTGCTGAAGTGAGAACCAAACCTACAACTCATCGGTTAACAGCTCGAAGGTTTCGAGCCTCTCCTGCTACGATTCGTTGCTATAAGTGCTTCTGGCAAGTGCTTGCGCTGGGCCTCCGTCCCGAACTTTAGGATGTGTACACGTCAGATTGTGATTGATTTTGAAGAGTTGTGGGTACAACTTTGGGTACAGTGAACATAACGGCATTCCCGGGCTGCCGCTCACGACGCTTGGCCGTGCTGCAACTGCAGAATGGTCAAACCATCGCTGATCTTGTCAGGTTGGCTTCTTGGGATCGCCCACGACAATGCAGATTGTCAGGGGTGACGGTCAGGTAGGCTGATTTGTGCAACAAGCTGCTGCACAATCGCGGAACCGTATGACCAAGATCACTCCTATCTCGAGAATGCCCGAAGACTTGGTCGCAGACCTCCGCCGTCTGATCGCGGAAGCTCGGCGGCAGGCAGCAGCGGCCGTTAACGTCGCCCTTACCCTTCTTTATTGGCGCGTGGGCGACCGGATACGGCGGGAGGTCCTGGGAAATGAGCGAGCCGGGTACGGCGAGGAGATCTACGCGACGTTGTCGCGCGAATTGGCGGTGGAGTTCGGCCGCGGGTTCGAGGCGACCAATCTCCGTCGGATGGTCCAGTTTGCCGAGGCGTTTCCGGACGAAGGAATTGTCGCTACACTGTCGCGCGAATTGAGCTGGTCTCACTTTAAAGAGCTGCTTCCGCTCACAAGACCCCTCCAACGCGAGTTCTATGCCGAGATGAGCCGGGTCGAGGGTTGAGCGTACGCACCCTGCGCTGACGCATCGACTCCATGCTGTACGAACGAACGGCACTCTCCCGAAAGCCGGACGAACTGGCCAAGCACGAGCTCGCGGCTCTGCACAGCAGGGGCGAGGTCGGCCCCGCCCTGGTTCTCAAAGATCCCTACATCCTCGACTTCCTCGATATCAAGGACCACTATCTGGAGCGGGACTTCGAAGACGCCATCCTGCGCGAGCTCGAGATGTTCCTGCTGGAGCTGGGCGCCGGCTTCACCTTTGTGGCTCGCCAGAAGCGCATTCAGATCGACGGGGAAGACTTCTATATCGACCTCCTGTTCTTCAACCGCAAGCTCAAGCGGCTGGTCGCCCTTGATCTGAAACAGGGAAGCTTCCGGGCAGAGTACAAGGGCCAGATGGAGCTGTACCTGCGCTGGCTGGCGAAGTATGCGAGGGAAGAGGGCGAAGGTCCGCCCCTCGGGATCATCCTTTGTGCGAAGGCCGGCGGCAAGCAGGTTGAACTCCTGGAGCTGGACGCCGCTGGGATACACGTCGCGGAGTACCTTACCGTCCTCCCATCCCGGGAGGCCCTCGAGCGCAAACTGCACGAGGCGATCGCGGCTGCCCGGATGCGCTTCGAGAACAGCGAACCGGGATCGGATCCATCATGAGCACCGGTCTGATCCACCTTCCGAAACAGCCTGAGCCATGGCCTGCCTCCGGCCGCTTCCACGAGTTGCGCCGGACGGTGCTGAACGGCGTTGCCTCGGAAAACTCGAAGCGTAACTACGCCTTGGCGATGGATGAATTGGCGGCGTTCTGCGCGCAGCAGCGGGAGCCGATCTCGCGGGCGCTGCTGCTGGAGTTCAAGGCTGCCATGCTCGCAAGGGACCTGGGGCCTTCGACCATCAATGTGAAGCTATCGGCCGTCGCAAGCTGGTCGATGAGGCGAAGCGCGCCGGTGTCCTCGGTGCGGAAAAGGCGTCGCAGATGACGGACATCCCGAATGTGCCGATTCGGGGCACACGTCTTGGCAACTGGTTGACCAGGGAACGGGCAAAAGAGCTCCTGGCCGTTCCCGACCGCTCGACTCTGAAAGGCAAGCGCGATTACGTCATCCTGGCGCTACTCATAGGGTGCGCGCTCCGCAGAAATGAACTGGCACTGCTCGATGTCGAGACCATCCAGCAAAGGGAGGGGCGATGGGTGCTGGCAGACCTGGAGGGGAAGGGAAGACGGGTCCGCACGGTGGCCATCCCGGTGTGGGTCAAGCAAGGGATCAACGCCTGGATGGCTGCGGCCGGAATCGAAGACGGACGCCTCCTGCGCAGAGTGTCGAAGAGCGGAAAGAAGCAGGGCATCGGACTGAGCGACTGGGCCGTCTGGTCGGTTGTTGAGCAGACGGCGAAGGCGATCGGAATCGAGCGGTTCGGAGCGCATGATCTACGCCGTACCTGTGCCAAGCTCTGCCGCAAGGCCGGCGGCGATCTGGAGCAGATCAAGTTCCTGCTCGGCCACTCTTCCATCCAGACCACGGAGCGTTACCTGGGGTCGGAGCAGGAGATCGCCGTGGCTGTGAATGACAGTTTGGGGCTGTAACGGTGATTTCAGAGAGTACAAGGGCCTGCGTCGATTTGCGATAACGACGAGGAGCCGATTCGCGGTGTTGAGGGTTTGTCGCGTTCTGCCAGCCGGCTTTACTCAGGCGGCCCGCAAGCCGAGCCAATTTCGCACAAGAGGAATTCGAGACAGAATGAATTTCTCCGCAACCAAGGTAAGCACCAGCGAGATCGCCAAGGCTGGAAGATAGAGCGCCAGCCCGAGCACGGCGAGGGCAAGGGCACGGCTCCAAGACGGTCGTGCGATGAGGGTCGGAGCTCCAAGCACACCGACGTGGCGCCGCCGCCACCACAACACGACAGCGCTCAGGCAGAGAGTGAGAAGTCCTATCGCGGTTGCCAGGCCGAGCAGCTGATTGGCCACCCCGAAAAGTTGGCCTTCGTGCGCTGCGACACCCACGCCAACCATGCGATCCAGCAACATCACTTGGTTGAAGTTTCGTCGACTCACGACGGCACCGGTGTGAGCATCGACCTGAACGACATCCCGCAGCGTGCGATTCTGTGCATCCGACTGGATCGTCCATGTGCCGCCGGGCGTACTGGCGGGCCTTATCTCTACGGGAGCCGCAAGGTGCAACGAGGCTGCTACCGGAAGTAGCCGGTTGAACGGAGCATAGGCATCCGCAGCCATGGGGTGCATCGCAGGCGCCAGATCGCCCGAGGGCTGTACGCTCGGCATATCGGGCATGTCCGCCATCGCGCTCAAGCTATTGTGATTCTGTGCGGCGCGATGCGCGAGCTCTGCAGGGCGGCCGGTCGTCCAGTCCTGTCGTGGAACCGCGGTGCCGGTCAACTGCCGCAGCTCCTTGAAGTACGCGCCCCAGCCTGTAGCCCAGGGAAGCCCGGTAAGGATGAGGAACAGGGCAAGCGCCGAGATCCAAATGCCGGTTACGGCGTGCAGATCGCGCCAAAAGATGCGCCCGCCTTTTCCGAGGCGTACCCGGAAGACCCGGCGAAGCGTTCAGCCTGCCGTGGCCACCAAAGGTACAGCCCTGTAAGGATGAGTACGATGGCCCAGGACGCGGCCAGCTCGACCAGGTAGGACCCCCATCTGCCGGCAAGCAATTGGCCGTGCAGGTGGGCCACAAGGACCATCGGCCTCTTGTCCTCATCCACCACACGGAGGATCGCTCCGGCGGTGTGCCTGATTCATGGTGTTCTCCTCTGTAGGTAAGATGCAATCGTTGAAGCGAGCGCTCACAAAACGAGGACGCGATGACAGGTTTGTGGATTCGATATAACGAGCATTGCAAGCGACTCACGCGAACTCTAAAGCTCTGAGAAGCCTCGAAAGGATTCAGGGATAGAGCTCTTCAAAATTGAAGGGAGATGGGTCACATGCGCCTGCGACCGCAGCCGCTCCGGGGTGCCTTGAAGCATCAGAGTCATAGCTGAGTGATGAAGTTTCCAGATGAACCACCGGCCGTTCCGCCCCCCCGCCCGCCAGCCTTCTGCGCCGCCTCGGCCCCGGGTTGATCACCGGAGCTGCAGATGACGACCCGAGCGGCATCGCAACCTACAGTTAGGTTCGAGCACACTTCGGTTATGGCCTTGCCTGGACGATGCTGTTCAGCCTACCCTTCATGGTCGTCATTCAGGAGATCAGCGGTCGGATCGGCTGTGTCTCCGGCCGCGGCATCTCTCAGAACCTGCAAAGTCATTATTCTCCTTGGCTGGTCCGCTCTGTCGTGTTGCTGCTGCTCGTGGCCAACGTGATCAACCTTGGAGCTGACTTGGGAGTGATGGGTGCGGCGCTTCGCTTATTGTTGGGAGGAGACTCACGTCTTTACACGGTTGGGTTTTTGCATATTCTGTGTCGTGGTGGAAGTATTCATCAGTTACCTTCACTATGAAGGATTTCTGAAATGGCTCACCACCTCTCTATTCGCCTATGTTGCAGTGGTGTTTGCCGTGCATGTCCCTTGGTGGCCGCATTATTCGCAACCTTGGTGCTACATTTCACGTTCAACTCCGACAGTGCGATGAACGTTGGTTGCCGTGCTCGGGACGACGATCAGTCCATACCTGTTTTTCTGGCAGTCTGCTCTGGAAGTTGAAGATCGACTTCGCCGCAAAGCTCGTCCGCTGTGTCTAACACCAGCACAAGCGCCGCCACAGTTCAAGCGCATTCGGACCGACACCATGATCGGTGTGAGCGTCTCGAACCTGATAGCGATCTTCATCATCTATGCGACCGCTGCGACTTTGCATGAATCGGGGGTTCTCAACATTCAGACTTCGGCTCAGGCCGCAGAGGCCTTGCGCCCCATTGCAGGTGTGTTTACCTTTGCGATCTTTGCTGCTGGCATCATTGGCACCGGCCTCTTGGCGATTCCTGTACTGGCTGGCTCGGCTGCGTACGGGATCTCCGAGGCATTCAAGTGGCGTGAGGGGCTTAACCGGCTTCCGCTACAGGCGAGGTTGTTCTACGGAACGATCAGCGTAGCGACCTTGGCGGGTGTCGGATTGAACTTCACAAACCTGGACCCGGTCAGAGCCCTTTATTGGAGTGCCGTCGTTAACGGGGTGCTCGCAGCCCCGGTTATGGCGACGATCATGCTCATCGCTGGCAATGGGCGAATTATGGGGCGCCTCACATTGCCACGTCACATGCTCATCATTGGATGGTTCGCGACGTTGATCATGATGGTCACCACTCTTGCCTTCTTTTTCCTACTCTAAACACGTCTTCGGGGCCTCATGAGCCGCGAAGTTGTCCAAGGCTCGATGTTCGTGGCTTAATATTCTTCATCAACATAGCTGCTCGCCCTCTTAGCCCTCCTCACGGGAAGTCCCTTCGTGTTCTCTCACTCAGACCGACGGCGTATGTCTTCTTCGTTGGCCCTGGCGGGAGCTTCGAGCCCCGCGTGACACCATTCTTAGGCCCATGCACTCGGGCTCCTCTGTGTTACGCTGCTTTTGGATTATGGAGACTTACGAGGCCACCTGCCGCTAACGACGGAGGCATCCATGACCCGCGGGTTCGTCCACCCGCTACCAACAACAGGTGTACTGATCGTTCTCTGTTCCAAGTGAGCCATCCTCCTCGTGGGCGCGAAATCCCTGATTGTGCCGCTTGGCGGCATCTCTCAACCGAGGGACTTGTCATCATTGCGGCCGTAGTCGTGCTGCTCACAGGGCAGGCTCTGGAGACCAATCGGCTCGCAGTAGTGCTTTTATCCGCTCTGGAAATGCCAATCCTAGAAAGTAGCCGCAATGCTGCCCCGAAACATCAGTTCTCGCGCTCTACAGAACGCCACGAGTACGGCGGCATTCTGCACCGGTGAGGCCAGCGCGACATAGCCATCCGGCCGAACGAGATAGAAGGCGTTACGCTCCAGACCTGCACGCTTGGCTTCATCATTCCAATCGAATGCTGCGAACGTAACGCCCGACGTCGCTGCCTGCGCGCGGAATGCCGCATCGGGCTCACCGTAAACATGGACCTGCCACTCAAGGCTCTTCAAAGAATCAAAGTTGTCGTAACTTGTAAACCTGACCCAAGGCAGCCGGTCTCCACCGTGAATCAGTCCCGCTTTTCCCTCGCTCAAGTGGCTCAGACGATAGTGCAGGCGGGTCTGCGACACGGCTCGGAAGGCGGCGCGGCGAACAGAGCACAGCCCCGACAGCGAGGTCAACAGATGCGGGAGTAACCAGCCCCTCAGAAACTTCCCCGCAGCGCCTGGATTGGTCATGCCCCGAAAGATCCTGTCGGTTGTCTTTACCAAGACCCGCGCGAAGCCAATGCGCTCCGCCTCATAGCTGTCGAGGATTGTCTCAGGTGCGCTTCCCCGCATGACATCGGCCAGTTTCCATGCCAGATTGATCGCGTCTCCAATACCGGTGTTCATGCCCTGTCCGCCGGCTGGGCTATGGACGTGTCCAGCGTCACCCAGGAGAAACACCCGGCCTACACGGAAGTGATCCGCAACGCGGTGATGCACGTGATAGGCAGAGAACCAGTTCACGTGTTCAACCCGGATCTGCATCAGATTCTCTGCACTCGGCCTCAAATCATCAAAGGTCAGACCAGCCCGGCCGTTCAGTGCCTCCGGTACGATCCCGATCAATCTCTTCGTGCCGGTACGCACGGGTAGCATAATCCCCAACTCACGGTCGTTGAGATTGATGAAGAAGTCTGCGGATGGCTCACCAACAATCTCCACATCGGCGACGTAGAAGAGCTGATCGTATGAGGCGCCCTTGAAGTCCAGCCCGAGGCCCTGCCGCACCCTGCTGGATGCACCGTCACACCCGCAGAGATACCGGAAATCGACAACTTGTTCCGTTCCACCCTGTTCGAGAAAACAGCGGACATGTGAAGAGACGCCGTGGAATTTTCTCAGCTCAACGTTCCACTCGACGAACACATCCAACGCTTGCAGCTTCTGCGTGAGGAACCGCTCGTGCTCATCTTGAGGAAAGGAGAGCACGAATGGATAAGGGCTGAGCCCTTGCCCCAGGTTGCCGAGAGTCAGTCTTGCAACGTCTTTGCCCCTCTCGCGCAAGTGAAGAATGTCTATCTGGATGCCACGCGAGACCAGCTCATCGGCAAATCCGAGTTGATGGTAGAACTCCAGCGTTCGCGCTTGCACGGCCATCGCACGGGAAACCAAACCAGGGCCAGAATTCCGGTCGATAATGCGTAAGGGTACACCGCGACGGGCAAGGCTCAAAGCGAGCACCAACCCGGTAGGTCCCGCTCCGACAATGAGGATTTGGTTGATACTCATGGTGGGTCAGTCTTTTCCCTCTACTTTCTGAGGCAGCCAAATCTCCCATATACTTCAGGCTCACTCTCCCGATCGGCCATAACAAACATCAACTCTGCCAAAACAGTAGCGTTGCCGCAGGGAAGTGAACCCGCTGCTTCCTCGGTTCGTGTCTTCGAAGGGAGCTGACGACTCTGCGAAATTCCCGGCGAAGATCGGACGCGCTCCCGGGACACTTACTCCTGCAGCGGACGTCTCGGCGATCCAGGCTTATTGAGCAAAGAGCGCATCTTCTTTCCTTCCCGGAACTCGTTCAAGGCCCTCACCACATAGTCCAAGGTGCTTTCCAGCGTGTGATCCGTAAAGCCCGCGATGTGCGGCGTGATGAAGACCTGCGGGAATGTGAGCAGCGGGCTGTCCGGGTCGATGGGCTCCGTCTCCGTAACGTCGAGTCCGGCGGCTCCGATCTGGCCACTCTTTACCGCTGCAATCAAAGCCTTTTCGTCCACGAGCGAACCCCGCGCGATATTTACCAGAACCGCGCCCCGCTTCATCGCACTCAGAAAATCCGCATTCACCATGTGCTTAGTCTTGGCAGATGCGCGCACGCAGAGCACAACCGCATCGGCCTCTGCGATTGCCTGCTTGGTCTCGGAAACAGGCCGCGCATGCACATCCTTGGGAGCGTGCTCAGGGTGCTCGTCTACCGCCGCGAGATGCACCCCAAAAGGACGCAGCCGGTCGGCCACCTTCGCGCCGATGCTGCCGAAGCCGATGATGCACACTGTCATGCCGATCAACGCCTGATTCAGAAGCGGCCGCGGCCTGGAATGGTCCAGCACAAAAGCCCGCTCTTCCCCAAGCCGCCGGCAAGCAGCGATCAGCAGCATGACTGCGTACTCCGCGACGGAATCCGCGTTGCCACTCTCGTCGCCTGGAGAAAAGGACACCCAGATCCCAAGCTCGGTTGCGACTTGGACATCGACGGTCTCGTACCCGTCACTGGCCGTCTGAATCAACCCCAGCTTGGGCTGTGATTGCATCTGCTCGCGCGTCACTGGCCCCATGCCGATAACGACCTCGATATCGCTCGCTGGGGCCGGCGTTTGAGGCTTCCACGGCAGCAGTTCATCCCCGGGCAGCCGCTGTTTGAGCCCCTGTAGCATGGCCGAAGTGAAGTCGTTGTCCGGTGCGCTCATTGCGATCTTCATGTCATTCCTCCACGGAGCGGAGGAAGGTTCGCGCAATCAAGGCGTCTCCCGTCCGTCGGAGTGTGAGATGCCGGAACCTCCGCCAGGAGCGCCAGTAGATCGCCTTTGGGTGAAAACAACCGTCACGTACGACGGTTCTGAGTTCAGCTTTGAGACATGAGAGCCATGAGCCATCGAGGAGCGGTGAAATTTGGGAGGCGCCCGCTTCACAACGGCGTCCCAAGCGAAAGGGTGAAGTGTGGACAATTTCACCGTTCCACGCTTTGCAATGTAGAGGGCCTGCGAATCCTCCATAACGGAAATGGGATCCCTGCAACTCGGTTGATTACAAATGCCTGCACTGTGAGCAGAATCACTGCGACCTCGATAATAACGAGTTCTTTCGGCTGAGAGATGATGCCGAGAGCCACGATGAGCGTGGTCGCTCCTGCGGGCGGATGACTCACCCGCAACAGCGCCATCACAGCACCTGTGGCCGAAAGCGAGAGCGCGGCAGCCAGAACTCTCGCAGCATGGACACCGCCGTGGGCAGCGAAAGGCGCCCCAAAGCCTGCCGTGACCACCAAGGCAGCATAGCCGCAGATCAGACCTATTACATGGCCCAGGGTCGCGTTCCGAGGACTTGAAGCCTCTGCCAATGGTGAGAAGAAGAACAGGTATGCGGTCGGACCGAGCGACGGAAAGACAAATGGGCTACCTGTAACGAGGGCGAGCAAGGCGAGCAGCCCGATTGTGACGAAGCCGTTGATGCCAACATAGACGGCCCACACCAGGCGGGGAGGAAGGTGCTTCAGCAGCCATGCCATCCGCAGATGCGTAATGAGCACAGCAACGTGCTCGAAGCCCGAGTACCGCTCATTCACGAGATCGCTTGCGGAGGACATCTTAAATATTCGGGAGCAGATCGAAGTATTCTTCATCTTCGTTCGTGCCGCCTTCTCCCTTGCCTAGCTGCTTCTCCGACTCGACGAACTCGATCCGCTCGATCCACTCGACCATCTTGTAGCCAAGCTGATTTTCAACTCGCAGCCGCAGCGGGGCCCCATATACCTCTGTCAAAGGCTTCCCATTCATCTCTGACGCCAGCAGGCATTCGGCCTTGAGTACATTTTCGAGGCTTTGCGTATCGTAGTAGAAACCGCTGTAGAGCGATCCGCCGAAGGAGTAAAATGCGACTACCTTGGCATTCGGCTTCGGCCGGACGAGTTCCACAAGCGACTTCATGGGAATCCCGCCCCACTTGGCGATACCCGACCAGCCCTGAATGCAGTGGTGCATGGTGATGTCCTCGACCTTGCCCATCTTCGCGATATCCGCGAGCGAAAGCTCGACGGGGTTATCGACCAGGCCACCCACCTTCAGCTTGTACTCCTGATATTCTCCCTTGGCCAACTGCTTCCAAACTTCGCTGTCGGGCATCTTGCCGTTGGGCCAGAAGCGCGGTGATATGTCTTTCTCGGTGTAACGCTGGTGTGGAACAAGCCGGTTCAGCGTGAGAAGCTGCATCGGGTACGTGACAAACTTCTCCGCATGCTGCAGCGCACGCGGCCAGAACCAGGAGAAGTAGTGTGCAACGATCCAGGTGAGGATCACGACGCCGATGCCGATCAACCCCAGAATCATGCCTAAATGGTTGTAATTGTCCGTGCCCAATACAATGTGGTTCATGTTGCGAGTAAATCCCGTCATCACCACCAGAGTCACATGCACCACGAGGAATCCGACGAAACTGACCATGGTCAGGAAGTGAATTGAACGCGCAGACTGCCTTCCGCCAAAAATACGCGCGTACCACGGAATGTGATTCACTACGGCAGGCGACATAGCGATGCCAGTGAGAATAGCCAAAGGACCAAAGACGAAGACTACGGCGAAATAGGCGATCTGCTGCAGCGCGTTATAACCATAAAATCCGTTCGGTTCGGGAGGCAGGTGAAAGGTCGAATAATGTACCCAGGTATTCCAGGCCTGGATGAACACCAGCCATGAAGTGGGCACGATGCGCCGCCACTGATCGGACGCGAAGAGCATGGTAATGAAAATAATGCCAGTGATGATGAATCCGTGGACGTTGATGAAGTGCCATGCTCGCGCAACCCCGACTGTGTGACGATATCCCGGTGTGCCGACCATCGGCGAGATGTAGCGAGCATCGTCTTTCGCCGTCCAGGCGCGATCGGTAGGGACCTTGATCGGCGTGAAGTGAATCCATTCGCTGCCTGGCGTGCAATCGTTGTTGAAATATAGCCGGGGATGATCCATCAGTATGGAGAGACCGCTGCGGATCAGCATCATCACTAATAGAAAATTGAAGAAATGGCAATAACGAACCCAGAGTGGAAAACCGTGTGGCCCGGCGAAATTATTGGGATAAACCTGTGGGACAGGTGGAATGTAAGGTAGCCCGGCCACAACGAACTCGATCCAGGATGGCGCAATCGCCAGAACAATCAAAACGCCGATCGTGACGAGAATGGAAGGCCGAATCCAGATGCGAAAGCGGCGATCCGGAGGATAATGGACAGCCTCGTGGGCAGCATCGAACTTGATCATGACGTAACTCCTCAAGCATCTTCATGGTTTGCTGGATCGGCTTTCGGTTGCCGATCGACGTGGACGTTCGTCGCGACCGCCTGCAGGCTCCTCCGAACCCGAGCCGAACTTGATCGTCGGCATCTCTTGGTCTCTTGTACTCCTCCAGCTGGATTGCAGCCCTAGTCTAATGGCGGAAAAACGTCGTATCCAGAGACCCGTATGCGTTCGCGTTGCTAAACCACTTCACTGTTTCTCTTTGAGGCGGTCGCACAATCTTCTCTCATGGTTCAAGCTATTCCTGCATTGAGAGCATGTGCGCATCTTAACTCAACCTCTCGCGCAAAGAATCTGCCGCCTGCTCGAGACCGCTGCCTCCGAAGCGATCCGTGGCGACCAGGAACATATCAGTCCCACCCTGCTCAAGGATGACCTCGCCGCCGAGTCTCTGGTTTCCATCGTCGATCGCCGCAACCGGCGCTCCTCGTCCCGATGATCACAACGCATGCGCCGAAACAGCTACCGTTCGGACCGAAGCCCTTTCGGGACGAGCTGTTCTCGTCCTGGCTCCTTCGCCTGGCAGTTGCCAACTATGTCTCCCTGGATGAGCTGCTGCTCGGCTTCGAGGCGGGCTATTCATCGGCTCCGTGTACGATTTCGCTGCACCTTCATCTCGACCGAGAATTTGTTGCTTCCACGGCCCGGTTCTCCCGTGTACCAGACGCTACGCTTCGTCGCCTCAGTCTCGAGAAGCGGGTGGCACACCCGGACCTTCCCTGCTGCTCCACTTCAGCAACGATCACTCTGGCCGGCGTTCTCGGCACATTCGTCGAAGACTTGGATACGCGTTGTGCGCATGCTGTCTCGCGCAGCAGAGCGGTGTGCATGTGCCTTGGGAATGGACCTTCTCCTATCTCAGGCACTGCTCCATTCATGGCGGACGTCTCTATGGCACATGCGGATCGTGCGGAACAGAAGATCCACTGCCGTTCGGCCTTACTCCAACGACAAATTGGATCCCATGTCAGTGGTGCGAAGCGAACCTGTTGGACGAGCCTGGTCATAGACATCGCCGTTCCCCAATGGCAGGCATCGCGCTCGAGAAAGCTTACCGGGCAGCGCTGCTCGAAGTCTCGGTACAAGCAGCACTGTGTGACCGACCAAACAAGGACCAGTTCCGGCGCTTCGTAGATGACACGCTGCGTGTGTTGACGAACCATTCTCTCCGGCGGCCCCTTCCTACCCCGGCCAGAGACGACTTGAGCGCAACTATCTCTCAATTGGTCTTGTGTGCATCGCCCGACTGCGACCTCTATGAACGTCGGGCGCGGTGCCGCAGAAGTCTTAGGTTGTGGAGACGCATCCTGGAACCACTAACCGCGGAAGCGCGAAGGAGCCTGGCTCGTGCCAGTCGCACATGGCCTACGCCGCTTCAGAGCCGCCTCGCCTCGGCTCTCGCCCACACTCCCCCGCAAATCTTGGGATCACTCTCTCGGCTTCAATCCACTTTGGTCCGGCTTTTGAGTACAACGGTTAGCCGAAGTCCTGGTTTTGAGTGCAGTGGTTCGACTCCCACCTGCGTTTTCCGGTGATTCAGTGCAGCGTGACAACAACTGAGGAGCATGGAACCCTTTGGCATCGGGAACCCAACGCCTCTGTTCCAGATACGGCATGTCGAGGTCCGAGCTGCAAGCAGAGGACTTGTTTCATCCGGCAGCGGTCCCGGGAGATGAAGGCGCGTTGCGCTGAGGCCCTAACGGGAGCGGGGACGGCTCTGGTTGCTCTGAACGGAACCAGAGCAACGCTGCTTAGCCTGCTAAGAAACTAGGGTCTTCCTGGGCGTTTGACAGAACACAGAGACCATGGGATAACCGACCCTAAGACATGCAGGAGGGCAGCATGGACGCTCTGACACAACAACTCGAAGAGTACAACCGGTCCTGGGAGGAGTGCATCCTTCCTGGAACTTAGACGGACTGTTTTGAGCATCACCGGTGGCGACAGATGCGCAAAGCAGCGATTTCCTTCAACGACAACCAGCTCAGCTGGTTCCTTCACATGATGAATGAGTTGCGCGGGGTCGCCGACCAGAAGGCCGATTTCGATGTTCTGTTCGATCCCGCCATGTACATGGTGAATCATCGAGCCTGGGGGGCACCTCCAGGTCTGGTGATCGAGCTGCCGGCGCTTAAACACGCAGGTATTTGACCGGGCGGAGGCGGACTCAGTCTTCCGCACGATCGCGGAGGAGGAGGTTGCGCGTTTACGGACCCTAGCTGAAACATCCCGATGAAGCGGTGATCGGCCTGGCGAACATTGTGGCCGCAGCGTTTGTGGATGCCGAAGTCGCCATCGCCGATCGTCGGTGAGCGATCCGCTACCTGGCCATCAACGCCAGCGCGAAGCTCGAAGACTAGTGGGCGGCCGACGACAGGCTCTGGGGGAAAACAGGAGATCGCGTGGTCAGGCTGTCTGACGTGGTTGCGGAACAGAAGGAGCAAATCCTCAGGTACAAGGTTGCCATCTCCTCACACACCATTACGCCAGCCGACCTCGAGTGCTACACCGAGGAGCAAATTAAGCACTTCGCCTTCAACGCCGACAAGTTTTTGCTCTCCGGGCAAACCAGACATTTGCCGCTCTGCGGCAGATGTCTGGAGCGGATAGGCTATTGGGTCGAGTATGTGCGGCGAACGGAAGAGCGAATCTACCCGAACGGCATGAGCGAGGTTCCGCCGAATTGAATTCGACGCCATATGACCGAAGGTAAATGCAAACCCACCCGCTCTTCTATCGAGGTCTAGAGCATGGCCCCATGTGATGCCTTACAACCTACCGCTCTTTTTGAGGGCGCCCAGAGCTCTCGCACTTGGTGAGTGGCCGACTCTGTCCCAGTTTGGGCAGTGTGGCGAAGGGCTGAACGAGGCACCGCGCCCCTTCACAAGCGACCGTTCTTGAATGCCAAGAGGACGAAATGCGAAGGAAGAGCAGCGGTGCTTTACCAACTTGAGGCGCTAAGTTCGGTGACCCGATCAGGTGCTGCTCGTAGCCATAGCCACAGCTGCCTCAAGCTGGTTGTCCCTACCAGCGGCAGCATCACTGAAGGACCAGGGGACTTCCTTGTTAGGCTGGATGCCATTGCCCTCGATCTGCTTGCCCTCGGCGCTAACATAGGCCGCAACCGGAATGATGAGCCGGTACCCTCCTCCCACCTTGGTCGCACTCCGGGACACAAGCCGGCCTGGCGTTTTTGTTCCGACGATCGTCGCCAAGGAGTTTTCCTGAGCGAACTGCGCAACCATCTCCGCCGCTCCGGTCGTGTGTTCGTTGACAAGAATGACGACGCCTCCATGGTGAGTCCGGCGACCCAAGCCCTCCGTATAAAGAAACACGGAAGTCTTTCCCATAAACTTCAGGGCGAGTCCCAGTATGGCAAATTTCGAGCGTGGAACCTTAGAAAAGACCGGCAACGATGACGGGTCCTGGCCCTCGCGAGCCATCTTGCGGCTCTTGCTGTACCCGACTGGGAGCCTGTCCGCGGTCAAGTAGCTCATCAGGGCCAACCCGCCGATACCGCCCCCGGGGTTCCCGCGTAGGTCGACGATCAACCGCTTTGTAGCGACAATCTTGCGGCTGAAGAGTGCGTCCAACTTGCTGGCGAAGTCGATGCCGATCGTGCCGGGAAAGAGGCTCGCCTTCAGATAAGCGAGACCGCTCCCTTTTAGGTCTGCAACCAGAGCAGTCGGTTCCGAGTAGGGGTTGTCCTTGTACTTGGGTGACGCCGTTTTGAGCACGAGTCGTGTCTCGGTGCCCGGTATACCTCGTGCTACCGTCAGTTCGACGCGTTCCTGCATTTCGAACTGCGGCTCGCCAGTCTTCCCCGCAGGTGCCGCGGGTTCTCCCCCCACTGTGAGAAGCACGTCACCCGGTTGTGCGCCGGCATGTGCGGCTACGCCCCCAGGGAGCACATCCTGAAAAACCCAGCGGCGATAACCTGCGTGGTCCTGGATTGAGAAGCTTGCATTGATGGCGTTCCGCGGAGTTATGGGGGTGTGATCGGAGAGCAGTCCAAGAGATCGTGGCGAAAGCTCTCCAAGCATGGCAGCAACATTCTGCTCGAACACAGAGGGACTTTTCGCCTTGACAATGGATTCACGGTGACGGCCAACGATGCCTTTCCAAGCTGCGTCGTCGAAAGCGGGATCTAAGTACTTCTCCGAGACGGAGCCCTGGATCCGGTTGAGTATGCGTTCACGCTCCTGTGTGATCGGGTCCATAATTCATCCCTATTCGATTGTTCCGTTGGGATCACCAACGATTTGGAAGCCGGCCCAGTAGTACGGCGCGTACCCTCCGTCCAGCAGTTCAAGTTGAGCCAGACGTAGCCCGTCGACCTTGCGAGTGTGTTGTGCCAGTCTGCCATAGAAGTCTGTCATCAGATGTTCTGTTGCTTGATCCTCCAGCTCCCACAGATTAGAGACCACTGTCTCCGCACCTGCTTCGATGAAGGCATTTACAAGGTTGGCGGCTCCGGCCGCCCCTACCGGGCCGACTCCCGTGTTGCAGGCCGAAAGCGTCACCAGCTTCGCGTTGAGGTGCAACCTCCTGATCTCCCGTATTTTTAAGAGCCCATCGTTGGCGGACCCGGATGACTCCGGAGCGAAGATCAGTTCAGATCGATCTGGATATTCGAGATCAACATAGCCGTGAAGTGCAAGGTGGATGACGTCGGAGGTTGCCAGCGAGAGCTGCTTGAAACGCGATTCGGTCGCATCTGGGCCCAGCAGAACAACGCTGGGTTGGGGTAACTCCCCTGCAATGGTTTCGACTTCTTTCTTGCTTTCAGGGAGCGGAACGAGCTTGCTCCGCTGAGGATCGGTCAAGGCACGCAGGACGGGATTTCGGGCATCTATTGGTCGCGTCCACGCGGCGACCCCAATGTAGGGGATTGAAACCGCTTTTCTGATCGTCGCCTTCCTATTCAGAAGAGCGTATGCCGTTGAGGACGGAGAAACATCGACAGCATGCGATTGAATCAGGTACCCCTTCTCATCTACCAGAGCAGAAAAGGGAAGTAGATGCAGAATTCCGTCAGGAACGATGACGAGGTCAGAGTGATGGTCATAACCGCTCACTGGCGCGAGGAGCTCAGCGAAGAGCCGCTTCGCCAGCAGTACATCGGTCTGACGCAGCAGCAGGCGATCACGGTATTGTTTCGCATCCGCTTCAATTACGAACTTTGA
This sequence comes from Acidobacteriaceae bacterium, assembly GCA_965277145.1. GTDB lineage: Bacteria > Acidobacteriota > Terriglobia > Terriglobales > Acidobacteriaceae > Edaphobacter. The sequence goes on along the minus strand of OZ255717.1, from coordinate 1,954,807 downwards.
AGGCAGGGCGTAAGCGATCACTGAATCCCGGGTGACGGCGTAGGCATACGAAACGGGCTCGGAAAGCACATACTCGACCAACAAAGCGCTCGGTGAAAGACTTCCCTGCAGAGCCTTCAATCGCACGGGATGATCAATAGCCGCTTCGGCTAGACTGCCCGGGTCAACGCGCAGTTCGGTAGAATAAATCGCGTTCGTGATTGCTGCTCTTTGGGCTGGATTGTCTGTATTGATCAGCCCAATGTTGAGCTGTGTGAGTCTCTGCTCTTCTGCCGTCGGTGCATGCATTCCTTTCCAGGGATGGTGCTCCAACGCGTCTGTTTCTACGCGGCCATGAATCTGCTCGAGGGTTTGTAAGGCTTCCTCATAGCGCTTCTGTGCCGAGAGGGAAGCGAAATACCCGGAGTAGGCGTCGCTCATCTCACTCAACAGCTGCCGTTGAACATCAGAGGTTGGGGCGTGTTGCACCATGACGTCAACCAGGGTCATGCTCTTGCGATAGAGAGCATCCGACTCTGCGATACGACCCAACTTTGAAGTGATCTCAGCCTTTGTAGCGAGGTTGCGCGGTGCGAGATATAGTTCGTTAGGGATATGTGCGTTCGCCTCGATCGCCGCGTTGATTGCGGTCAGGGCGGTAGGAAGATTGCCCATATGCTCATACTCACGTGCAAGCTCGCCGGCAGCATCCGTGATTCCACGATAGTTCCCGATCCTCTGAGATATCGCGACTGCCTGCTCGTAGTCTCGAATGGAGTCGGACCAGTTTTGTTGATCACGGTAGATTGCACCGCGTGTGGCGTAGTACTGGGAGCGCTGTCCATCAAATGGCCCGCCATCGAGACGCTTCAGAGCCTCGTCCGCCAGCTTGAGAGCGGGGGCAAACTGCCGCAATCCCTCCAATGCTTCGATCTTTGCGTTCACGGCGATAGTGGGATACGCGATAGACGGGTCGGAGGCAGCCAACTGGATGGCGTCATCGAGCGGCTTCATGCCTGCTGATAGTGACCTCCTTGAGTGGCGCCGGCTCCGTACAGGCTGGCATAACGCACTTTCGCCGCCTTATCGTTCTCGAGTGTGGCGAGACCCAGGCGCGAATCACCTGTTTCTTCGCCGTTGCTGTATCTCCCAGGATGAAGTTCGCAATGCCCTGCTCGCCGTCGGCGCGCGAGGCCAGTTCGGGATGATGTAGCCTCAGCGCGAGGGAGCGAACCTCCTCCCAGGTGGCGCGCGCGTTCGAGGCGTCGTAGTTGGTTTCCGTCATGCCGAGAACGGTCAGGATCCGGATACGGGTCTCGGCATCTTGCGCCTCCGGTCTCTTCAGGTCGTCGCGAATGAGCAGAATCTTGTTCTGCAAACTTACCGATTCGTCGGCCGGAATCTGACTGACAGCCACGTACAGAGCCTTCGACGGTCGATGCTGATCTAAGAACAGCTGCTGCGCTTTCGCGTAGAGGGGTGTTGCGTCGGCCCAGCGGTGCCCCCACGCCAGCGTATCCGCCCTGTCGAGTAAGCCATCGGCAGACTCAGGGGGTGCCGAGGAAGGATGCGGAGTGATTGCGTAGACCCAAAACGTAGCGGCGACCGCCCCAACGATCGCGGCGTATGCGGCTGTTCTCCTTACGAGACTAAGGACCGGCATTCTCTAAGTCTAACAAAATGCGGGCGTACACCTGCACGCCTGAGGTACTGGGCTCAACCAGAGCCGTGTTGTTGTCTCACCGCACCACCAGCAAAGGATAGTAGTAAGCAGCTGCATCCGTACCGTGAGTGGTCGAGAGATAGTACCGCCCGGGCCTTGCTGTATGCAGATCGGGTTTGACCGTCAGCGTTGTCCGTGCCCCTTCCTGCACTGCAACACCTGAGGCCTGCGCTGCACCAGGACTTGATTCCTTTCTCTCGAAGACACCTACAGAGTACGGACCCGGTTCACTGAATCGCGGGAGGAGGATGGTTACCGTGACAAGGCGACGCGAAAGCAGCAACGAGGGTAGCGGTGACGAGGGTCCACGGGTTGTTCCATATTCGGAGAGATCCAGAGTCTGAGCGATGGAGACGGCCTGTTCGGAGGCGGAACGTCGGTATGCATAAAAGCTGACTCCCAGAGCGATCAGGAGTACTGCGGTAGCCAACGCCCATACAGGAAATTGACGTCGACCCCTTCTGTCCTCCTCCGCTTCTTGTCGGAAACACCTTAGTTTCTGGAGACATCGAGGACAACCAGCAACATGCGCAACGCGCGGGTCCAATGGGGACGGCTTCTTGGAGGGGGTAGCAAGCTGTCGTAGGGACGCCTCCTCTGGACCGGTACAGCTCCCGGATCCGCTAGCTCAGGAAGGGGCATCTTTGGGTAAAGCGCAGCAACCACTCTTCAGAGTGTCGCGCTCGAGCCGATTTGCGTTTCCAAAGATTCAATGGCTCAGCCTCAGCGTGCCCCGTTCTCTCTTGAACGTGGCAACAGCCGGAGTGGATTGATTTGATACCGGAGTTGCACACCTGACAAAGTTTATCGATCAAGGTTTGTTCCGGATTCCGAGTTGCGCGAGAGCGGCATCTGTCTCACGACGAAACGCCTTTCGCATCGCGCTGTGATCTATTCCGGAGAACTTAGCGATCTCTCGCCACGAGTACCCGGTCCGGATCCAACCTGCGACCTCTTTGGCTTGTGGGCTCAGAAGCTTGAGGACCTCTTCCAGATACAGCAGATCGGTCGGGTCGGGATGATCGGCCCTCGAGAAAAGGTCCAGTTCGCGAAGCGAGCCTTTCGGCTCTTCTCTCAGCGCTTCGCTCGCTGCTTCACTACCCGGCGTATCTGACTTCAGAGACGCGCAGTGAGCTAATAGACACTTGGGCTCGGCGAGGTTCGTAGAGCATAGGAGCTGAGTACTTCAAGCGATTGCTAAAGGATCTCCTCGGCGAGCGCAACGTCATGCAGGTAAGACCATGCGCTGTGGCGTGCATAGGTCCAACAGGATTCCGCTGCAGTCAGAAGCTTTGCCTTAAGATCGAGATGGACATCGAAGACTGGGACGGTTCGCCGGCTGCCTTCGAACGCCATTGTAAGGAGAACGATGTCAACCTTCCTGACCTCGTTTCTGCTACTCCAGCGTGTTTGCGCGACCTTTCCCTTCTGAAGGAGAACCGCTCGACTAGGCGTCATGTCGAAAGAATCAAGAGGCACCGTACCGGAGCATGCGCGGATCATCGAGCCGCTCGTTGCCATGATCGCTGTGCCGAAGCCACAGAGGGGCTTCGACACCCAACAGCTTGATGGCGGCTGGGACGACGAGCCGCTCCCGAATTGGGTGTTCGCGTTTGAGCCACATGACCCGATCACCCAAGCCTTCGATGAAGAGCGGCAGTACATGTACGAGTCCTCGCAGGCTCCTACACGGATCGAATCCTTCGATCCGTGTGATGCGAACGACGTTCGGCGTGTCCTGCTCCATGTCCGGAACATGATCAGGATCAATCTGTCTCTAGCCGACCTCGCCAAATCTCTTGAACGGAGCTCCGACCTTGCAGGCACAGATCAATCTGAGTTCCACCTTGAGCTTCGAACTGCCTGAAGCGCTGCTGGTCTATCGCACCGACCGCCAGTATTGTTATTCGAAAAACCCGGGCGCCTTCGTCACAAAGCACCCCGTTGTTCTTAGCCCTGAGGGTGTTCCGTCGCTGGGAGCAGGAACAGCTCTGGCCAAGTCCGACGTCACCGATCTGCTTAGGGAGATTCAGGGATCTCTGTCTCTGGAATTCCTGCCCGCTCACGTTCTTGCTCGGACGCAGGAGTCAATCGTGTGGTGGGCGCCGGCTGCTGTGCGTTCCATGTTCTATGCAGAGGAGAAGGGCAGGGAAGTCGCCCTGCTGTCCGGTAAGCGCTTTCCTCAGCCTGTCTTGGTCTTCCGTGCACGGTCCGGCAGTCTCGACGTCCGCGCGGTTGCGTGTCATAGCCGTCCCGAAGCTGACACACCACTCTTTTGCGCGCCCTACTGGAACGTGAACGATCAGGGAGGTGTGTGTCTGGGATCCGCTCGTGTACCTCGCGAGGTGACGATCGCATCGCTTACGCGGTGGGAAGAGGCCTTCTTTCAGAGTGAGTTCACCCACCCAAACGCCATGAAGAAACTTACCGAGCATCCGGGAGGCTTCGTTGGTCTGTGGACCTCGCTGCTCGGGGAATCTACGTTTCCTGCCCAATACCTTGCCGGCGCCGGAGAGACGCTCAACCAGTTCTTACAACGCTGATCACGGAGAGGTTTGATCGAGTCTCCCGATCGACCCCACCTATCCGCCTCGGAGGCACCTGATGAAGATCACCCACCAACTTGCCGACGATAGCTCCTACCGGCGTGAGTTCCGCATCCTGCTCATCGGTTCGGGAGGCAACGGCAGTGCTGTGCTGTTCGGATTGCCGTACCTGCATCATGCCCTCGTTGCCTGGGGACGAGACGGGGGTCTTTCGGTCGCAGTCATGGACGGCGATCTCGTGTCGCCGACCAACTGTGTGCGTCAGCCCTTTGGAGCGGCCGATATCGGACAGAACAAAGCTACGGTTCTTGTCCATCGGGTAAACCTGTTCCATGGCTTGGCGTGGCGGGCAGAAGAAGGTTTCTTCTCCAAAGACATGAAGAACAACACTTCCGGCTACGACAACGCGATCGACCTAGTCATCAGCTGTGTGGATACGCGGGCAGCGCGGCGCGAGATGCACGACGCGTTCCATACCAGGACCGGACCGTGGCGTAACATTCGTTACTGGCTGGATCTCGGCAACAATGCCAGCTACGGTCAGTTCGTACTGGGTCAACCTCTGAACGACGTCAATCGTCAGAGCAGGACCAGACTGCGCACAGTCACGGAACTGTTCCCCTCGATCATGGATACATCCCAAGGGGAAGGGTCACTGCCGAGTTGTTCCGCGGCTGAGGCTCTGGAGCGTCAGGAGCCATTCATCAACAACGTGCTGGCGTCCGCCGCACTGGCTATGCTCACACGCCTGCTCCGCTATGGCTCTCTGGACCATCAGGGCGGGTTCTATAACGCCTCAAGCGGCCGTGCTGTGACCCTGCCAATCGACCCGGAGCTATGGGAGAAGCAGGCTTGCCGGCGCCGCAGGCTGAAAGCCGTTGTATGAGGTCTTGCTTCTCGATGGAAGATTCACGATAAAGGCTTCACGTTTCATAGACCCTATTTCCCGCAGTTGGCTGGAAATAGGAACTCTTGTACCTGTACCTGCTTATGTGACCTGTGTAGCGATTGTCTACCTTGAACCATTCGTGTTCCGCAGAACCGGGAGAACGATCACCAACCTCATTGCGGCCGTTCCCTCGATGGTGTGATCTCACTCCTTAAAAAGCCTGGTGTGTGGAGCCTTCTAAAGCTAGAGCTTTCCTGCATCGCACCCGTGCCAACCAACCTCTCTACCCAGGCCAGCTCAACAGGGAGCTGGCCTCTTCCTTTCATGCAACCTCTACCAAGGAGATCATTCATGCTTCTCACCATGGAGTCGAAAACCGCCGCCCGCCATAAACTTGAAACCCTGATTGCGAAAGGCCGCACCACAGCCGGGGAGGTCATCCAGCATGTCATGACCCATCAGCCGACAGATCACCTCGGACGGGGAGCGGCGCTGCAGTTTGAAGCTGATCCAGACGCGAGCTCGATCAGCGTCGCTTTCCCTGACGGGCGAGAAGGCGCAAGCACGGTCAGAAAGCGGCTTCACCGAAATGCACTGGTGCAGACGGGCCATAGCAGCGAACTTCCGCTAAAGCTCATCGACAGCTTGCAGGATACAGCTGCGCCCTGGGGACGTGAGCTCCTCGCCCACAATCTCAACACCGTTTTCACAAATCGTGCTCCGAAGGCACGATACCTTCTCCGTTCTCTCGGCGGTGAGTTGCGTGGCTTCCTGTCAGACCGGTACCGCCGGCTCGACTCCAGGCCCATTATCGAGGCCTTTGCTTCGGCGGTACAGCGTAGAGGGGCTCTGCCGTACGACGGATACAGCACCGACACAAAGATTTCGATTCAGGCCATCATGCCGGAGGTCTACGAACCGGTTCCTGGGAAATGGTCGCGTACGGGCTCAGTCTCGAAAACTCCGACTTCGGCAACGGAGCACTGTCGGTGCGCGCATATCTTCTCCGCATCTGGTGCTCCAATCTTGCCATCACGCAGGAAGAGATGCGCCAGGTTCATCTGGGCAAGCGCTTGGACGACTCCATGCTCTACTCCAATCGCACCTACGAGCTGGACGCCAGGACAACCGTCAGCGCGCTTCGGGACGTGGTCGACGGGCAACTCGACGCAGATTCCCTCAGACGCCGGATGGAAGCGATTCGACACGCTAACGAGCAGGCCGTCGATTCCCGCACCGCGAAAGAGACGTTCCGCAGATTGTTGCAGAAGGGTGAGTCGGAGGCCGTGACCCAGGCATTCGACTCATCGGATACCTACAATCTGCCTCCCGGAAACACCAATTGGCGGCTCTCCAATGCAATCTCCTGGATCGCCGGTCAGACCAAGGATGCGGAGCGGAAACTCGACCTAATGAAGATTGCGGGCGAGGTGCTTCCGAAAGCAGCCTAGAGGGGAAGGGGTGGATGCGCCTGCATATCCATCCTTCCTAACCTCTCCAAACTCCTGCTAGAGGCTACTTGCGGAGATCGTTATCTTTGGCCCCTGGGTCTCAGGTAGGAATGTATGGCACTCAATTGGGCTTCCAGCACAAGAGACGAGATGCCCCCCTATTTGCGGGTGGTAGCCTTCACCTTTGTATGTGTGACCTCTACGTTCGCCGGTCGGATAAGCAACGGGATCGCCGAGGCGTTTCGCGCGGGCCAGATCTCTGAAGTCGTTGTCTGCCCCCGGATTACGACGTCACCGACGACCTCGAGGCTGGTCATGCGAGCCAGCCGGCCTCGTCTTGGACAGACGGGAGGGGCGCAACTCACAGTGTAAGCGGAGGCAACTCCAAGGTTTGGGCATGAGCGAAGGAACAAAGTAGAAACAGATCCACGAGGGCTTACACCGACTAGCAGCAATCTTCCGGCAGGGCACCCTACTTCATTCTGACATTTACAGAGTTACTCTCCAAATTCCACCCTCGCAGAGCAACCGTAGCCGCCTGTCCTGTCGAATACCTGATCGTCAGATCTGCACTTTCACCTGCTAGTAAAGAAAGATAGTTGTCGCTGTAATAAGCGGGCAAGATACGCTGACCGGTGACTGCGTCCTTTAGCGTAGCCTTCACTTGAAGGGCTGGCACCGGCCCGGCATTGGTTATGCGCAGGTCGACCACAGTTTCTTCTCCGTCGCGGTGTGAGCGTGCAACGGTCGCCAGCTTTGCCGGGGCAAGCGTATCCAGCTTGCGATAGTCGACATCCTTCGTTGCCAACCAATACAAGTTTTGAGAAAGGACCTTGCCACTTGCATCCGTCATCTCAAGCTTCACAAGCAGGAGGTCTTCACGCTGAAAAAGGGGGCCGAGTGCCAGCTTGAAGACCGGAACCACACCGTCCGCCGGTAGGCTGACAGTGGCATATTGCTCGAACAATAGAGAGTTCGACAATGAATAAACGCCGGCGCGCACCTTCACCATTCCGGCATCGTTTACGGTTGTATTCACTCCTGCAACCATATCGTCGGACAATTCCAGTTGCACGTGCAGAGGTTCGCACGATTTCTTGACTCCGTAGTAACTCGCATTTGTGTCGGTATCAGAATCGTAAATCTGCCACATATTACTTGGCCACGCTGGATGAGTCATCCACAACAGGCGACCGCTGTTGGGCTGCCATAGATGCTGGTTGAATCCCTCGAAGATGGCACGATGGTCTACGTAATTGAAGATCTGCGACTTTCGCTCAAACTCCTCCAAGTTACTCCATGCGCCTAACTGCCGGTCCATCGCCTCCAGTAGAGGATGCACATCGCCGTTGCCCGACCAATGAAAATCGTGGTAAGCCCATGCATCACTGATTGGCCAGAGATCGGCCGGTGCCATCGATGCCTTGAGACTCTCCAGCGTTGAAAGCGAAGCTATTCCAAGTTCGACGGAAAATCCCTTGTCCAAAGTGTTGAAGTAGAGCGCCGGGTCCTGGTAATGATATGGTCCACTATTTCGTAGATTGATCCGGTTCGACCCAGGCGTGTAGTACCGCGTTCCGTCCTCCCCCTGCACCACATCGATGATTGCTCTGTTCAGCACCGGCTGCGGCACACCTTCATTTCGACCGCACCAGATGACGATGGAAGGATGGTTCCTAAACCGCTGCACCACATCACGCACATTTCGCACAAATAATGGGACGTCTTCTGCCTCCACGTTATAGTCCTGCGTCGATTCCCAGAAATCGTTCCAAACCATCATGCCGTTCTCATCGGCAAGCTCGTAAAATGTCTCTTCTGTATCCTGCCCGACCCAGTTACGAATGATATTCAGGTTAGCCTCACGCTGAAGGCGAAAAAACGGCTGCAGATGTTCGCGACTTACTCGCTTGCGCGAATCGTCCATGCCCCAATTTCCGCCGCGTGCGGCGATGCGCACACCGTTCACCCTTAGCACTAAGTCGGTCAGACCCTGCTCATTCGGCACCGCACGCACGGCCGCCGAGTGTTCGCCGGCAGCCGTCAACGACGCAGCTGCAAACTCCGCCTCCCTTCGCCGCATACCCTCATGCGTAACATCGACGACCCTCTCGTCGAGCAGTCTCGCCTCGGTCGGCAGCACCTCGACGCGCCGCAAACGTCCCGTCCGATCAAAGAGGCTCAGCTCGTAGCTGACCTCGCGAACACCAAAAGTCAGATCTCGATGGTCGGATTCCGCACCCGAGGTTTCCAGCGCAAGTCGCAGATGGTAAAGTTCCGGTTTGCCATATCCATTTGGCCACCACAGCCTGGGCGAAAGTAAGTGTAGTTGCTTAAATTCAGCGGGCGATAAGGTCAACATAGTCTGCCCCGGCGTAAGCTGAACCGATTGTTCAACAACAACGCCCTCGAAGGAAGCTCGCAGCTTAGCTTCAATCGGCTGCTGCGCGGTGTTGGTCATCGGCACCTCGATGGTCACGTCAGCGCTCCGAGTATCCGGCAGAGGCAGCTTTGTGATTACCTGCGGATCGCCCAGACGAAGCTGGCCAGTAGACGTCAGCATCACGTCCTGCCAGATCCCACTATTCCGGTCGCGAATCGCGGGGATCCAGTCCCAGCCCTCTGTCGCCACAAAGGTCGGACCGTCGAGCTCCATGGCGCCGCCGTTCTCACCTGGACCGCCCTTGAGCGATTGCTCCTGCGGTATGCCGGGGTGGGGCGGCGGAGAAATCCGCACGGCAAGCGCATTGCTCCCAACCGCACGCAGCGCGTCCGTGACATCGAACCGACCGCGAATGAACGCACCCTGCACATCGCCTATCCGCTTGCCATTCAGCCAGACTTCTGCCGCGTAGTTGATCCCGTTGAAGGTAAGTGCGAATCGCTTCTCATCTGTCGCCGGCGTCTCAAACTCAATCCGGTACCAGTAGTCCTGCTTATTAAGCGACTCAGGAATTGCGAGATTGTTCAAGCCAAAGTCCGGGTCAGGATAGACCCCCCGATCCACCAGCGTCGTAAGTACGGTCCCTGGCACCGTTGCACGCATCCAGATATGGCTATCAAAGCCGGGTGAGGAGATAGCCTCGGCGCTCGCGCCAGTTTCCGGCGCGGCGATCATCGACCACCGATTGCGCAAGTTCCAGGTGTCCTTGCCGGCGTCCACCAGAGCCGGACCCTCGTTGCGCGGTAGCGGTTTTGCGAGAGCCTTGCCCAAAGGCGCGCGACTGACCGGCATCAGCGAAGGGTCTTGTTGCTCCATGTAGCCGGCTTGCGCGTGGGTCTGAACGGGCCAGGCGGGCGAAGCCTCATCAAACCGCAACAGCGAAGGGTCCGGCATATTCATCATCGACCGCAAATCGGTTGCCGAAGGCGCCACCGGTGCCAGCGTCACCGCGGCCAGATCTCCGCCAAAGTGAGCGTAGCCCTCCTCTTCGAGTGGGTTTGCCGACGTATGCTCCGGACGGTCGGCGTGCGTCCCAGAAGGAGCGACGACCAGCTCCGGCGTGACCGGTCCCAGTGCGGGCGAGCCCTGTGCCACCTCGCGACCGTCGACATACAGGCGCACACTTACGCCGTCGTATACCGCCGCCAGAGCGTGCCAGCCCGTGCGAGGTAACGGCGCGGGAGCCTCGATCATAACGCCGCGACCCAGACGCAGCATGGGTCGCCCATCGCGCAGGCCCAGGTAGCGCGAATCTTCTGCGGTGGCGTCGCCGACCCCGGCAAACAAGGTGTTGGCCGGCACATCTGCTTCCATGCGTACGAAGAGCGAAAGCGTGTACACGCCGGCAGCCTTCAGCATCTCGCTTGTGGCCGGAACCGTCCGGGTCAGGCTACTTCCGCCCTGCAGCACGTGCACGTTGTACGGACCTACGGCACGCTCCACGGTTTCAGGCGCGACGGTTGCATATACCTGTGCCAGACCGGAGGAAGCCGCCATCAACGCCACAAACGCACCGCACGAAAAAGTCCAACGCATCTTCATCCATGTCCTTCACGATCTCCGTTGTCCTGGCAAGGCACCTGGGTCAGCATACCCCGGCCAAGTTGTGAGACCAATTCCTAAACACTTTCGTTATTCGAGGCGTGGTCACTATGCCGCATTCGATGGCTGCGGCTGCGGGGTCTTAGTATGGAGGTACTTTGAGTCGACCTGCACGCATGCGCGAGGTTGCCGAACTTGCGGGCGTCGGAACGATGACCGTGTCTCGCGTGATCAATGGGAGCTCCCAGGTTACAGAGGAGACGCGACAGCGCGTTCTGAAGGCGATCAAGGCGCTGAATTATCACCCGAATGAGGTGGCGCGGTCGCTGCGGGAGCAGAGGTCGCGACAGATTGGGATCATCGTGCCCAATCTTCTTGACCCTTTCTTTGCCATCTGCGCGCAGGCGGTCAGCCTGGTTGCGAGGGAACACAGGTACTCGGTAAATATTGCGATGTCCTACGAGGATCCGGAGGTGGAGTACAAAGAGGCCGTCCTGATGCTGCGACGGCATCTCGACGGTTTGATCGTGATTCCCGCAGCCGGCGCGGGGACGCACTTCGGCAAGCCGGAGTTTGGGGCCATTCCGATTGTCACGCTGGACCGGCCCCTTACGGGAGGCAAGTTCGACAGCGTAGAGGTGCAGAACAGGACTGGAGCGTCGATGGCGGTGGAGCACCTGATTGGGCGCGGGCACACCCGGATAGCGTACCTGGGATTGTCGCCGCACCTGTATACGATCCGGGCTCGATTCCAAGGGTATCGGCAGGCGATGTCGCAGGCCGGGCTTCTGCCGGATGCGCATTACGGGAACGAGACTCCCCAGGAGATGCTGGTAACCTTGCGCCGGCTGCTGCAGAAGGAGGGACCCACGGCTCTTTTCTGCAGCAACAATCTCATGACGCGCAACACTCTGCATGCGCTTTCGGAGTTGAAGGCGCGGATACCCGAGACTGTGGCTCTGGTGGGTTTTGATGACTTTGAAACCGCGCACCTCCTCCGGCCGTCGATTACGGTGGTCCGGCAACCGACAGAGGACATGGGGCGGATTGGAGCGCACCTTTTGTTTTCGAGGCTGAAGCCGAACGATCGCCCCGCGCCGCGTAAAAAGATCGTACTTCCGGTGAAGCTGATTGTTCGCGACTCGAGTTAGCGAATAACTGGAGGTCAGTTCGCGGGCGGGTTGTCTGGGCATGATCGCGATCATCCTCTCTCGCCCTGACGGGTTCTGGTTTGGCGCTTTCCGTGTGGGAGAGTGCGGACGCGGGAATCGGCTGCAAGGGCATGCCGGGGGCTTGCCAGAGGACCTGGAAGTGATCCCGGCCGCGGCCGTGAGTTTCGGTGATCTGGAGGTGGTGCGGACCCGCGGCGAGCGCGACGTAGACGGGGAGGGCGTGCGTCGCGTTCCCGGCGAGGCCGCAGACCTGGGCGAAGGGTTTGGGGGCGCTGGCGAGGAATTTGCCGTCGAGGGTGACTTCGGCCGCATCGTTGGCAAAGACGAGGAAGGTATAAGCGCCGTCGGTGGGGGCGTGGACGGTGCCGTCGAGGAAGAGGGAATAGTCTTCGGCGCGGTGGAGGGAGGTGAGGCTGAAGGTGGGCTGGGTGCCGATCTGACTGTTTGTTGGGGCTGGAGCCGCAATGGGGATGTCGGGGTTGTGCTCCGTGTAGCGGAAGGTGATGCCGGGAGTTTGGCCGGGGAGCGTGGGTTGTGCTGGGAGCAGGGCGTCGCTGACGACCACCGGCTGGTAGAGCCAGGTGTGGCGGTTGCCAGGGGCGGAGATGTGGAGCAGGACGCGGAAGCGGCCGGTGCCGTCCCGGAGGGTGCCGGCGGTGTCGGGGAAGCGATGGGTGACTTTCGGGCCGTGGGCGCGGGCGCCGTCGCCGAAGGTCCAGTCGTAGTGTAGGCTGCGCGGGTCATCGTGGAGGCCGGTGCTTGAGTCGCCGTCGGTGATTGCCTCGAAGTGGACCTTGTCGCGGGGGCGTATGAGGCCGGTGGAAGAGACAATGTGGGCTCGGGGGCCGGTCTCGCTGATGGTTGGGGGTGGGGCGCCTTCGGTGCGGGTGAGCGGGAGGGAGGCCTCGGTAGTGGCGAGCGTGCCGGCCGAGACGATGTTGTCGAAGCTGACGTCCGTGACGTCTCCGGAGAGGACGGAGGGGACGCGCGCCGGGAGTTCGAGGGCGGCGATGTCGGTGAAGGTGGCGTCCTGGATGCCTGGGGTGGGCTGTTCGAGGTCGGTGAGCGAGTACCAGTCTTCGAGGCGGATGTCGTTGAAGTGGAAGCCGGAGCTTCTGCCGCGGCCGTGGGGGTCGGCCCAAAGCTCCATCAGCGCGAAAGGGACGCCGCAGCCGCCAAGGCCCATATGGAGCACGTCGGAGTTGCTGAGCGTGAAGTTGCCGCCCTCAAAGTTTTTCCCGGGCCAGCCGGCGCGGACGATGTTGGAGACGGAGGTGGAGAGGACGGCATTTTCTACGCTAATGTTGGTAACCGGGGAGCCCTGGACGGCGAAGGCGACGGGACCGTAGCCTTCCCAGCTGGTCTGCATGGCGAAGATGTCGTCGGCGGCGCGGAAGAAGCTGTTGCGGACGGTGGTGTCGCCGCCGCCGAGCCAGTCCATGCCGTCGGCGTTGGCGTTGCCGGCGTTGGCGCCAATCACCTTGACGTTGTCAAACGCGATCCGGCGGGAGTCTTTCATCTGGATCTGCCAGGTGCGGCTGCGGACGACGCAGGTGATGCCCTCGACGGAGATATCGTGGGCGTTGTCCATCGTGATGCAGTGCCAGTTCGGTTTATGCATCCAGCCGTCGTCGTCGGCGGGATTTTGCGGGCCGTCGTAGACGAGGACCCCGCGACCGGAGACGCGGACGTGGTCGACTCCCCAGAGATTAAGTGCGCCGAAGACGACGGCTCCAGGGGCGAGATAGATGCTGTTGCCGGAGTGGGCGTCGATGTTTTCGCGATGGACGCCGGGACCGAAGTACTGAAGGCCTGGGCTGGGGAAGGTTGGCGGGTGGGACTCCGGCGGGTTGGCGAAGATGTAAAGCATCTCGGCGTCGGTGAGGAAGTCGCCGGGCCGGGAGATAGAGATCTGCGCTGGGCCGTCGAGGGAGAAGGTGATGGTGCGGCCGTTTCTTTGGGGCCGGATGCCGAGGCGCCAGGGCTGGACTTCGACGCCAGTGGACCAGAAGCTATCAGTGTCTGCGGTCACGGAGACGGTGGTGTGTTTGCCTCGGGCTTCGAAGTTGAGGAAGTAGAGGTTGAGCGCGGCGTGAAGGACGGGGGTGGAGTGGCCGTCGATCGTGACGGTGAAGTGCGAGGAGGCGATCTCCGGGGGAACCGGGGCGAGTGAGCGAGAGCGCGACCGTACCAGAAATGCGGGGGGGAGAAGGGCCGGGACGAGGTGGGCGGGAAGAAGGATCGCAAGCGAGAGGCAGATATGTAACAGGCGACGTTGCATGAGACGGGCCTTTTCTGTGAAGAAGGGCTAGGGTTGAAGTTCCGGGAGAGCTTCGGCGTTCCCCTGGACGGCGGTGACGGCGTGCTCGCGTCGCCGGGCCTGGAGTGTCTGAGCCCGATGTTCGGCAGCGCGTGCCTGTTCGAGATCTCCCTTGCGCCGGTAGAGGCGGGAGAGTTGAAACGAGAGGCTGCCGTCGGTGTCGCTGGGCAGGCCGAGGGTCATCTCGGCGATAGCTCCGTCGAGATTGCCGGCCTCGGCTTCGACTCGGCCGAGCAGAGCGTGGGCGCGGGCGGCGAGCGCGCCGTACCCAGGCTGGGGCCGAGGTGCGGAGCCGATGGAACGTAGAGCGGAGCGGAGGTGCGGCTCGGCTTCGGAAAAGCGATGTCGATCGACGAGGGCTTCGGAGCCGATCATGTTGAGGCGAGGATCCTCGGGACTATCTGTGAGACCGACCTCGACGGAGGCGATGGCTTCGTCGGCGCGTCCGAGCGCGAGCAGAGAGGCGGCCTGCCCGAGGTGCGCGTCGGGATCTCGCGGCGCGATGCTGAGGGCCTTGTTGTACTCAAGGAGGGCTGCGTCGGGCCGGGCACGCCGGCGGTCGAGATCGCCGAGCAAGTCAAAGGTGGGTGCGGACCGGGGGGCGAGTTGCTCAAAGCGCTCAAGGGCTCTAACGGCTTCCTGTTCATTTGCCTTGACGGACCAGAAAAGGGCTTCGGGGTCTCCGGGCGCAATTTGGAGACGATCTCCGGCAGCCTCAGACGCAGCGAACGCATTACCGGCCCAAAAGAGGCAAGCCATCCGGAGGTGCTGTGCCGCTGGAGATGCGGGGTTAGGTGGAGGTGTTCGGGGCTTTTCGGGAGCTGGGGCGGCGGTGCAGGTTGGCGATGCAAGAGGCTGTGCCGCGTCGGGACTGAGGGTGGCGAGCAGAGTGTCCCAGGCGGGCGGGGGCACGGCTCCTTCGCTGCTTTCGAGCGCGTTGCGTGTGTGTCGGAGCGTGGCGCGGAGGGTTGCGCGCTCAGCGGATGAGCTCGATTTCACGATCGCGCGATAGATGTCGATGGCCTCCGCTGCGCGACCTTGGGCGAGGAGATCGTCCGCGTAGAGGGCGCGAGCCCAGGGTGAGTCGGTTGCGTGCGAGCTGAGCGTTTGACCGTCCTGTTCGATGACGGCGATGGAGGCAGCGCCAAGACCGTACCAGGCACGGTCGTTATCTGGGGCGAGGTTGGTGGCTGCTCTGTAGGCCGCGGCGGCGGGGCGCGGTTTGCCCAAGGCGACGTAGGCTCTGCCGAGGGCAGACTCGGTTTGGGCGTCGGCGGGTTGCAAGGCATGGGCCCGATCGAGATGCCGGAGCGCGAGCTCTGGGCGGCCGAGTTCGAGCGCATCGAGACCCAGGAAAAGATGCGGCGAGAAGAGGGACGGTTTGAGGGCGACAGCGTGAGAGAGGCTTTTTTCGGAGCTGGGGAAGTCTCGCGCGAAGTGTTCCATGAGACCGCGGTTGGCCCAGATCTCTGCCATATTCGGCCGAAGCGCGGTTGCCTGGGCGTAGGCGGCGGCTGCTTCCGCGTAGCGGCCGGCGGCTTGCGCGCCGGTGGCGCGTCCGAGGGCCAACTCCAACTCCCCTGTGTCGGGAGTCGTACTCGTGTTCTGTTTCCGCGTCTGAGCCTGAGTTGCCACGGCGGTGAGCAAAACCGTGCAGACGAGCATGAGGCGCCACAGATGGAGACGAGACGGGGCGCTCCCTTCACAGAAGAGAACGCCCCGGGTTTGCGATGTCCGATCCGTCGCAGCCAATTGCGTCACCAGTAGAGTTTAGCCGCCAGCTGGATGTCGCGAGGTCCGAAGGTTTGGCGGATGGTGCCAAGACTGCCGTTGTTGCGGTCGCCGAGGTTGGTGTCCGGTGCGTAGAAATTGGCGTGATTGAAAGTGTTGAAGAACTCGGCGCGGCCTTGCAGGCGAAACCGTTCCGTGAGGCTCCAAAACTTTTGCAGCGACACGTCCCAGTCCTGGTAACGTGGCGCGCGGAGGTTGGAGAGAAAGCGAGGTTCGTTGCCGAAGCCATAGGTGCTGGCGTCGAGCGGCTGAAAGGCTTGCGGGTTGAACCATTGATTTACAGTCGGGTGAGCGACATGGTAATCGCCGGTGATGTTGGGCCGAACGTTGGCGCCGTAGAGGTTGGCGCCTCCGCCTCCGGTGATGGCGAGGGGGAAGCCGCTCTTCCAGCTGGTGATGCCGGCGACCTGGTATCCACCGATAACGGCATCGAGCTTGCGGCTGATGTTGTTGCCGAAGTGCCGACCGCGGCCGACGGGAATTTCATAGATGTAGTTGACGACCAGGCTATGCGGAATGTCGCTGCCGTCGACCGATCGCTCGGCGGCCATGTTGTAGTAGTTCTGAGGTCCGGTGTCTCCGGTGTAGGCCCAGTTATTTGTGCCGGAGACGTTGTCGAGGAACTTCGAGTATGTGTACGAGACGAGGAGGTTGAGACCGGCGTGGAAGCGGTGATTGTAATCGGCTTGAAGCGCGTTGTAATTGCTGAAGCCGACGGGCGCTTGCGGCTCACTGACGCCGCAGTACTGCGGGTAGGGAGAGAGCAGATGACCGCGAGCGATTGTGGGCTGGTCGAGGCCGCATCCGCTCGATGTGATCTTGCCGTAGAAGGGGTTGGCGACCTGGTCGTTGAGTGAGGCGCCAAGGGAATAGAAGGTTGGATTGAGCTGACTGTGATTGAAGGAGCTTAGGAGCAGATGCGTGCCGTGATTGCCGACGTAGGTTGTGGTGATTACGTCGTTCGGCGTAAAGGCGTATTGGAGGCCGAGGGAGTAGTTCTGCTCGTAGGGCGATGAGCGTTGATACGGTGTTCCGGTGGTTCCGAAGCCCACGTCCTGGAGACCGCCGAGCGAATTGCCTTCTGGCGCGATCAAGCCGTTCGGGAAAGGGTTCGACAGCGTTGTGAACGGTGTGACGCCGTTGTTGACGGTGGACGTGTACGGAGTCGACTGGCTGAAGCCTGGGTTGTAGCCGCCGCCGAACCACTGCGGGAGGAAGAAGATGCCGTATCCACCGCGAAGGACGAGCTTGCTGCTTACCTGGTCGGAGAACCCGAAGCGCGGAGCGAAGTTGGTGTAATTGTTGCCGTAAAGACCGCGATTCTTGGGTGTGTTGAAGACGATGACGCCCGGATACTGTGTGCCGACAGAAGCGCTGATCGGGTTGATGGCGTTGTAGTCGAAGTAGGCCTGGCGGTTCTCTCGCTCGGTCGGTGCGCCTTGCCACTCGTAGCGCAGGCCGAGATTGAGCGTGAGTGTGTGGGTCGCCTTCCAGTCGTCCTGGACGTAGAAGCCGTAGTACCGCTTGGTGACGGCGGCGTTGAAGTTGTTGGAGGTGGATCCGCCGGCGGCGGTGCCGAGCAGAAGAGAGGCGAAGCCGTAGCCAGTTTGGGAGTTGCCGGCAGTAGGATCAGGACCTTCTGTGAAGTTGTTGTTAAAAGAAAAGTTAGTCTGGGGAATACCGTTGCCGTTGTTTTGCATGATGGCAGAGAAGGCGCCGAAGGAGAGGCTGTGGGCTCCCGCACTCTTGGTCACGTCGGCGGACACGCTGCCGACGTTGCGGAAGCCTGTGCCCTCACCGCCCTGGGCGGGTCCGAGGGGAACCAGGCTCGAGGTGTAGATGAGGGGAAATTGCGGGGAGGCCACGTTCAACGCGGCGGGGAGGCCGAGCTTGGTTTGGTCGAAACCGTAGCCCTGATAGACGCCGCCCTCGGCCCATCGGCTGAGTCCGGCAGTGACGCTTGCGGCAAGCGTAGGCGTGAAGACATGGCTGCCTCCAAGAACGAAGCTGAAACGGTTGTTGGGCCGGATGTCGCCTGGGCCGCCGGGATTGTTGGCGCCGTAGAAGGTTGGGGAGTTCGTCTTGGATTCCGATTTTTGTGCCCATCGGCCGAAGATCCGGCTGGCGTCCGAGAGGTTGTGATCGATGCGGATGATGTATTCGGTTGACGATGCCGGGGCGGAGGTGGCGACGCTGAAGTTGTTCGAGAGGCTAGCGTTGGTAGGTGCGGGGAAGTAGCTGGCGATGGCGGCGCCGACGGGGTTGAAGCGCGATGCCGGAACGATGTTGCCTGGGAAGGGGTCGCGAACATATCCGCTGCTTGTGGCTACAACACCTGTCGTGGGGTCGACCATTCCCGCAGTGACCTTGCGTCCGGAGAACGGGTCGTAGATAGCGCCGTTGAGCACGGGGCGTCCCAGGCTGTCGAAGATGGGTCCGCCGGTGCTCCCGCTGAGCTGCGCTCCAAGGAGGGCGGAGAAGTCGCCCGCCTGTTCTGCCTTGGTGGGCACGGTTCCGGTGAAGGTGGACGGCGTGCTCTGCTGCAGACGTTCGATCAGACCGAAGAAGAAGGTCTTCTCGCGGTGTTCGTAGATGTGAGGAAGATAGACCGGGCCGCCGAGCGAGCCGCCGTACTGATTGCGGGAGAACTTGGATTTTGGGTTGCCGAAGAAGTTGTTGAAGTAGGAGTTGGCGTCCAGGGCATCATTTCGATAGAACTCGAAGGCGTCCCCGTGCAAGGTATTGGTGCCGGCTTTGGTGGTCACGTTGATAACGTTGCCGGAGCTGAAGCCGTACTGCGCGGTAAAGGAGTTCGTCTGGATCTTGAACTGATCGACGCTGTCGACGGAGGGCACATAGACGACCGCGCCCCAGTCAGAGGCGGTGTCCCAGATGCCGTCGAGCAGAAACGCCGTGGTCCCGAAGAAGCCGCCGCCGAAGTTGAGAAACGAGATGTCCTGATCAGCCGTGTCCGTACCTCCGGCACCGACTCTCTGGCCTTCCGTAGTGTTCTGCACGGAGGAATTGAGGATTGCCAGGCCGTAGACGTTGCGGAGGTTGAGGGGAAGATCGATCACCTGCCGGGCATTGATCTCCGATGACAGATTGGCATTATCCGTGTTCAGCAGCGTCGCATCGGCGGTGACGATGACCGTCTCGGAGTTCGAACCCACCGACAGCGTGACGGGGATGGAGGCGGTCTGGCCGGCTACCAGCGTGATCCCTTCCTGGCGCAGCGGCCGAAAGCTGGGCGCCTCGACCTTGAGAACGTACCCGGATGGAGGCAGCAGGCGAAAGCTGTAGAGACCACCACTGTCCGTGGTTGCGGTGCGCTCGACACCGGTTTCTGCGCTCGAAAGGCTGACCGTGGCGCCTGGAATGCTGGCGCCGCTTGCATCCGAGACGACGCCCGTGAGCGCGGCGGAGGTGGTCTGGTCCTGTGCGAGCGCCGGTCGAACAACAAGAGCGGTCAAGGGAAGAAGAAGTGTAAGAACCGTGCTGCGAAAGAGACGATGCATTCTGGGAACTCCAAATGATAACGATATCAAGAAGAAATGGAGGAACAAGCTCGCTGCGGTTTATGACAGATCATTAATCCTCTTTTGTCGCATGCTTGTCAAGGAATTCGTTCGCCCTTCATCTCAGGTGGTGTATCGAGGTCACCTCACTAAGGTCCGATTCAGAAGGTGCAGACTGCCAAGCCGAAACCGGTGTCGCGTACGCTGGAGCGGATCTCGCCTGCAATGCCCCTGTGATCCGTCTTCACAGCCGGAACCAGCGGGCCGCCGAGCGCATTCACAGGAACTCTCCTGTTGCACAACTACAGATACACGGATCAGCCGGTCTCCGAGGAAGCGAGCCGACCTGCAACAAGAGAGAAGACCTCCACGTTGCGGGTGGTAGCCTATACCTTGTATGTGTGGCCGCTACGTTCGCCTGTCGGATAAGCAACGGATCGCGGAGGCGTTTCGCTCGGGCCAGATCTCCGCGGACGTCCCTCTGCCTCCGGATTACAACGTCGCGCCAACGACTTTTCAGCTCGTCATACGGGAGAGCAGAGAGTCGGGCGATCGCGAGCTGGTCCTGATGCGGTGGGGTCTGATTCCGTGGTTCACTAAATCCCCGGCCGAAGTCAAGGGTATTTCGACTATAAACGCCCCGGCAGAGACGATTCAGAAGAGCTCGACGTGGCGGGCTCCTTTTGAGCGCAGACGCTGCCTAGTGGTGGCGGACGCCTTCTATGAATGGAAGAAGCTGGATCCGAAGACCAAGCAGCCGTACTCCTTCATGATGCGGGATGAGTCGCCGTTCGCGTTTGCGGGGCTCTGGGACGCATGGAAGGAACCGGATGGGGGCTGGCTTCAATCGTTCTCAATCGTGACGACTGACGCGAACGAATTGCGGTCAAGTCATTGGGAGTCGTGGTTATGATCGCAAAGCTCTGGAGCCATTCATCAGTCTTCTTGTCGTGCCACGCATCCCAAGGGCCGGCAAGCGCGAACAGGCTGTTCTCCCCAGTGAAGGCGTAGGGCTGCTTCTCCTTCGGTCCAAGGGTCTTCCACTCGTAGAAGCCCTCGGCGGGAATGAGACAGCGGCGCCCCCGCTTGAACGGCTCGCGCCAGGTCGGTTGGGTGCTGACGGTCTCGGCCTTGGCGTTGAAGGTGGAAAACCTTTGAAGTCGGCTAGGCTCTTGGCGAAAAAGGGAACCAGGCCCCACCGCATGGTCAGCAGCTCCCGCACCCCTCCGTCCCGGCTGTTGCGGATGACGCGCTGAAAGGTCGTGGGCGCGACGTTGTAATCGGGAACAAGATCGGTCAGCCTCGGCGCGGGTTTGGCGGCAAAGTGCTCGGCGAGCCGCTGCTTGTCCGAACGTCGATAGTAGCGACCGCACATGGAACGAGAATAAGGGATTCACATTGGGATTCGCTTTCTCTTCGCCTACCCTGAGCTCGTGGGCTTTATGAACGACGTGCCGCGCGGGAAGAACAGGAGGGGAGGGAAGCGGGGTATCTGCCCGGCGGCGGCAGACACCCTCCGCGCTTCTGGCCCGAACAGCGGATGCTCGATTGGAGTGCCGGATCGAACTGCGCTGCGGCTGCGGAATGGTGACCCTCTGCCCGACGAAGCTGCTGGCCGCTCGGCACGGAAACCGGAGCTTTGGAGAAGTGCTTGGCCGAGTGCGATGCAAGAAATGCAAGGGTCGCCCTGTAGCTGCTTGGCTTTGTGCCGGACACCGGTCGCGCAACGGGGGAGCACCGGCGGATTGGGGCAATTGAGCTGATACAGCATAGCCGCGCCTAGGAGGGGCCATCAGATTAGCGATTAGGATAAGCAGAGGGACGATGCTTGGAGCTATATCTATCGAGCCTACGGTTGGGCGCGATCATCATGCTCGATGTGGACACTAATGGAGGCGCACCTACTCTGAACACGACGCGCCATTCTCCGTCCTCCATTCTGGGCGGCAACGCCTTCAGTTTGATATAGATGGTTTCGTACTGAGTAGTCTTGGCTAAATCCAGAATGAGCGCAGCGTTCTGAAATCTCCTAACAAAATGCGCCCTAAGTTCGGCTCCACAAGGATCTCCAGCATAGCCACCACCCACGAGCCCCGGATGCTTCTTCTTAAGGCCCCGGAAAGCTTGCTGATCGGTATTTCTCCAAAAGGCCTTTATTCTTGCGGGGTTGCGTCTTGCGTTGAGAGCGCCTCAATGAGTTCAGAAGGCTTTCTGCTGAGTACCAGTCGTGTCCACCCCCCCCCCCAGCATATAGCAATAGCCGTTTGCTGATGTCTGACCGATTATGCGGTTGTAACGCTGAATGATGCCATCATTTGTTGTGCCCTTGTCTTGCCTTTGCTGCAAAGTCTGCTGCAGCTGTGTTTAGTTGAGAGCGGGAGTGGCGGCTCTTGATCGTCGGGCTGGTACTTGATTTCGTGAAATAAGACATCCGGGATGTCTAGAGAAACGTTCGCTCCCAAGAAGGCATTCCAGAATCCCTAAGAGAAGGCTGGAAGAAGCACATTCCTCACGCTGTCACTAGCGGGTGCGTTTGGAAGAGAGTGGCAGATAAAAGGCTCATTGAATTGTTTGATGTAACGTGCAGGAAGCGATAAGTCCCTCCAAGGTAGCGGGATGTTGCACCGCCGAATGCCGTATCAGCACATATTTCCAAGGCTTGTCATCAGCAACTGAAGCGTGTTGGCACCATGCCTGAGCAGCCTTCGCCTTGAGCAGGACTGTCGGTTCCGCCATCTCGTTCGCGGCCTTGGTCTCACAGATGTACCGCCGCCCTTCCATCCCGTCGCCTCGGTCACGCCGCCGGAGTCCTCGCCGTCGATCACCTTATTCATGCGGGGGATGGCGTGGGAGTGGATGTGTTCGCCCAGCTCGATCATGATCCAGCGGCGCCCCATCTTGTGTGCGACCGCGCCCGTGGTGCCGGAGCCGGCGAAGGAGTCGAGAACTAGGTCACCGGCTTGCGTCGTTAGATCAAAGATCCTCGTTACAAGCGCTTCGGGCTTCTTTCCTTTTGGGAATTCGCCCCCCCCCCTCTTTATGCAGATTGTTTGAAAGAATGTCATCCCATAACGTGGTCAGTGGTTCGCCAGCCACAGCCACGCCATCGACGGTTTTCACCTTGTCGGCATAGAAAAGAACCCTTTGGCCGCCGATAAAGAACATATCCGAGTGGGGAAAGCGTACCAAGCGATAAACACGAGCAGGATTCGCCTTTGATTCGTCAATCATGCGGCGAGCCTCTTCACTCACATTTTTGTAGTCTGGCCTTGCGAGTCGAACGACCGAACGGGCGTTTTGGAGCACAAATTCATCGATAGCAGTTTCATAATCCTCAAGTTCTTCCTTCGCTTGCTTTGCCGTCATTCCTACGGACCGCAGGAATGCGGAAGACAAAGTAGTGAGTTTCCACTGTAGGCAGTCAGCGTCTACGTCCTCAATGAACTGGCCGTACCGCTTATCCCGTTCTCTACCTGTAAAGACCCTGTTCGGAACCCAGTCAGGTTTGTTCTTCGCGAAAATCAGAATGTAATTGGTTGTACTAACGCAGCCGGGGTTGATGGATTTATGCCCCGTCGCAGAGCCTTGTTTGAAAGTCACTGTATACAACCGGTTTGATCGGCTGAACACCTCGTCGAGCAATGCAATGAGGTATCCCAGCTCGTTATCGTCTATATGAACGAAGAGGGAGCCGCTTTCGCAGAGCAAGTTCCGCAGAATGATCAGGCGATCTCGCATCTGCGAAAGCCAAAGTGAATGCTCCATTCCGTCGTCATAATGCTCAAACATGTCTCCCGTATTAAACGGCGGATCGATATAGATGCACTTCAGCTTGCCGGTGAACTCCTGCTCCAGCGCCTTGAGCGCGAGCAGGTTGTCACCGAAGATGAGGCGGTTGTCGAAGAGGTCGTTCTCGGAGACGCGCCGCGCGGCGTGATGGCTCCTGGCCGCGTCCTCCAGCAGGATACGCGGCTCCAGCCAGGGCCGGTTCTCCTTGCCAATCCAGGTCAGCTCCAGCCGTTGCTTGCCGTTCGGGGATGCCATGCGAACTTTGCTACCTTTCAATGCCGGGGTCCGGCTCGGGTATAACCTATCAGTTGACAGAGCAGGTGCTAATCGAGGCTCCAGCGAAGAGTAAATAGCGGCCTAATGACGCTCTGCTGGATGAGGCGGTAGTGCATCCGGGCAAAGAGGTCGTCGCGCTCGCGTTCGACCTTATCTTGGGCCTCGAACAGCTCGCGGCGCTTGCGATTGCGCTCGGTCTCCAGTGCGGCCACGGCCTGCGTCAGCTCCAGCTTGGCCTGTAGCAAACCGGCGGCAAGCGACTGGCGGCGTGTGTCGCGGATGGCTAGGTCGACTTCGCGCAACTCCTCTTCGAGCCTCAGCTTCCGGTCCTCGGCCCAACGGTCGAGCTTGCTGGACTCAGTGTCGAGCCAACGGGCATGGGTGGCCTCCACCTCCGCGACGATCCGCAACCGTTCGGCCTCAAGTTGGCTGTCGAGCGCGGCCCGGTCCTCGGCTGTCTCAAACAGCATCGTGGTCTGGTCAGAACTCTCAACGCTGGCGTCCTCTAGGTCGAAGAGCCTTCGGCACTTAGGTCGAAGAGCCTTCGGCACTGGTTCGCATCCAAGGCACCCGATGACTTTGTACCGGCGAAGATCAGGTGGTCCTGCGGCTCCCCCGACTCCATCGACAGCAGAGCGCAGCCAAGCCACCCGCCGCTTCCGCGAATCTCCTCTAAGGCGGCGATCAGCTGATTGGGCTTCAGGCGGAAGCGATGGAAGTCTGCGGGGTCTCCATACCGCGACACGCCCCAAGAATGCCCTGTGCGAGAGGATGGCCCACGCGGAAGGTATGGGCCTCGTCTGAGTTCTTCCGCATCTCATAGCGGCCCAACGGAACGTCCTCATCGTAGAACGGGTTCCGGGCGAGCGCAAATGCGTGTCCGGCTGAGTTGAAATCGGCGTAGGGCGCGAGATAAAAGCGAGCCAGCTTCCAGAGCAGGTCCTAGAAGCGGCTGAGGGCGGTGGAGGTCTCGACGTGGACGCGCCCGATCACCTCCTGGTCGAAGTTGTTAAGCAGCTGCTCGTGGGCGTTGGTCTTCGCCTGGCCGATCTCGCTCTGCAGCTCCTGCTGAAGCTGATCGAACTGAAGACTGATCTGCTCCGGGGTCCGGCATCGCTGGTAGATGCCGACGATGCGCTTCTCGAGGTCGATGCCGGAATCTATAGCACCCAGTACCTCGTCGCTTGCGCCGAAGACGCCCTCGAAGAGCTGGAACTTCTCGGCGAGCAGCTGATAGACCCGGATGTCGGCTGCGTTCGCCTTGTTGAGGAAGTTGACGACGACTACATCGAACTTCTGACCGTAGCGGTGGCACCGACCGATGCGCTGCTCGATCCGCTGCGGGTTCCAGGGAAGGTCATAGTTGACGACTAGGTTGCAGAACTGGAGGTTGATGACCTCGGCGGCGGCTTCAGTGGCGATCATCATGCTGGCTTCGTCGCGGAAGAAGTCGACCAAAGCAGACCGCTTGTGGGCGGTGAGGGAGCCGGAGATGCGCTCGGTGCCCTTGTGGCGGGCGGCCCAGTCGCGGTAGATGCGCTGGCTGAGTTCGTCCGTGTTGGACCCGTTGAACAGCACCACCTTGCCGGCGAACTCGGTCGTCTGGAGAAGATCGAAGAGGTAGTCCTGGGTGCGGCGCGATTCGGTGAAGATGAGCGCCTTCTGCTGAAGCGACCCGGCCTGCTGAAGGTTCACGGCTCGGGCCTTCTCGAAGCCGTTCTTCAGCGCTGTAAGAAGCCGCTCGCCTTTGGAGTTGCGCTGGATGCTGGAAGCAAGCGCGTGGAACTCACGAAGTTTGACGATCTCCTGACGCCGCTCCTCGCGTTGTTCGGGTGTGAGCAAGACGGGTGTCTTCGGCTCGCCGTCTTCGCCGTCGTCGTCGGTCCATTCTTCCTCAATCTCTGGAAGAAGCTCGAAGTTGTCGGCAAACTCGGCCGAGACGATGGGGCTGACAGAGGCTTGCTCGGCGG
Source organism: Acidobacteriaceae bacterium (assembly GCA_965277145.1). Lineage (GTDB taxonomy): Bacteria > Acidobacteriota > Terriglobia > Terriglobales > Acidobacteriaceae > Edaphobacter. Next base: position 1,929,398 of record OZ255717.1, on the reverse strand, counting down.
CTTCCAGCTTGGCGGCGAGTCCGGCCAGCGTACCGGAGATGGCATGAGTCGAGCTGGCGAGCGGCTTCCGCAGCATCAGAGTCATGAGCTGACGCTGGCTGGAGGGAAGGGCATAGAGGGTCGGCTGCTGGAGGTATTCAGAGACGAGATCGCAGAGCCGCTGCTCCTCCATGCTGGGGGCGAACTCCTGCACAAGGGCGTGGCGCTTGGTGTAGGAGACGTACTGGAGTACCTGGCGGCGAAGGGTGCGCTGGCAGAGGGGACTCAGACGATCCTTAAGTTGGTTGTACTGCGCCGATGTGCCTTTCGCATGGCCGAACTGCGCGTTGAAGCTGCGGAGGTCGCCGAAGGTGAACTCGTCGACGATGCTGACCAGGACGTAGAGCTCCTGCAACGAGTTCTGGAGCGGCGTGGCCGTGAGCAGCAGCTTATGGCGGTCCGCGAGCGCACCTTTGATGGCTTTCCCGATCTTGTCGCCGGGTTTGTAGACGTTGCGGAGACGATGGGCTTCGTCGATGACGATTAGATCCCACTCTGTCTGCGCCAGATACGGCTCCTTGGCGCGGGCAAACTGGTAGGAGCAGATGATGATCCTCGACTGCTGGAACGGGTTGAGATTGCCCGAACGAACGGCATCCTGGAAGGTTTTCGCTTAAAGGATGGCGGTGGGAAGAAAAAACTTGTCGGCGAGTTCCTGACTCCACTGCTTGCGAAGGTTCGCGGGACAGATGACTAGCAGCCGCCGTCGTCGCTCGGCCCATCGCTGCGCGAGCAGGATTCCGGCTTCAATCGTCTTACCTAGCCCCACCTCATCCGCAAGGATCGCCCCCTGGAAAGCGGAGAGCGAAAAGCGAAGAGGGCGGCTTCAATCTGGTGAGGATTGAGGGTGACCTGTGCGTCCGAGAGGGCGCTGGCCAGCTTCTCGACAGAGTCTGAGGCTGACCGCTTGGTCAGCTCGTGCGCGAAAAGCTTGGCATGGTAGGGCGTGAGGCTCATGTCTGACAATTCATTCACGTCTATAGCCGTCAACGGTGGGCAGATATCCCGTTAACTTCAGAAAGCCGCTTAGCGCTTAACCCATCATCCCTTTGGGGGTAGCGCAGGCGCGCACACCAGAAGGTTTGGGCAGACCCTCTATTAGCCCTACCTCACCACCTAGCTACCTATCTCCGCCACCCCCTTCGTGATCACCGCCTCCTTCATGATCACCAATCTCACGTCCACCGCCGTCGTGGTCGCCATCGTTTTCGTGATCTCCGCCTGCATCGTTGCTTCCCACCAACTCGCCGCTCTCATTGTCATGCTGATGTTGTGCTTCGGATATACGATTGTTCAAGTCCGCTCGGTCAGCTTCGAATTGAGCGTCCTCAATCTCTCTGTCGCCGTTACCATTCATAGAGCTTCCTCTTGCGTGGTTTGAAACACGCAGAAGGATCGCAGATGGATTTGGACAGTCGTGAGTGTCGTATGCCAAAGCTCTCCGACTGTGAGTCCTGGGCCGTGCCGAAGTTTCAACTCTCGGGACGATGGCTCGATCTTGGCGGCCGGCTCGCGCGTAAGTGCCGCTGCGTCGTTGACGTAGAGGACCGGGTTTTGGTTCGGGAGAGTGTTGTATGGAGCTGGCTGTCCTTGTTGATCTGGGCGGGTCCTGCACGTTGAACAGGGTGTAGTCGGCGTGAGCCGACGTCGCCGCTGCCTCTAGCCTTCTGGAGACAGCAGCACCCTAAGGGCATGAACAGGCGGCGTTTTGTTTCAAGGTACGCCCCCTTTACTAGATACAGACCCTATCTTTTCGTTGATGGTAGGGAGCTAACGTATTTACAACAGCATAAGCTGATATCCACTTGCCGAGCCCAATGATCTACGCACCTCGGTCCAACTTTGCAAGGAGAGGGGAATGCTCTGGCCCTCGGCATTCAAGATCGTGGTCTTTAGGCGCTCTGTCGCTAGCATTAGATGGTTACCGGTTTTGCGGAGCTTCACAAGCAAGTTCTACACCTCCTGGGGACTCACACCTAAAAACTTCGGCTTGTTGATGAGTTCCTGATTCAGAACGTACCCTTGGTTTGATATGCGACCACCTCATCATTGATGTCCTTATGATGAAGATTCAGGTGGACTGCTAGGCGTGCTCCCTTATAGTCGAGCTTCTGAATTTCCTTCACCAATTCACGCGCTCTGATGCCCACGCTGAGATATGCCTGCTCCTTTTCCGGAAAGCTCCCGCCGTTTGAGAGGAGATCATGATAGCTTTGCAGCGCTCTAATGAACTCAGCACGAACTTTCTGTGTTTCGAGTGCCAATTTGTAAAGATCGCGTAGCGAGGCAAGCTCATTCGCGTCAAGAACCCTGGCGTTGGTGAGTTCTCCAGATGAGGAGAACCGCTCTATGGCCACAGAGGTCACCTTGTTGTCGAACTTCTTAAGGGGCAGAGGCTGCGGGATACCGCTGGGCTTTCCGTATTGACCTTGCAATGGTGCGGCTGCCGTCAAAAACAGCAACAGGGCGACATTTGCATGAAATTTCTCCGTCGAAACCATGAGTTATATCAGCTCACGGCTTACGAGCCAGATTACGAACGGCATTGTCCAATGGATTCGCCTGCGTATCGTACGACACACGGGGTGCATGATTGGGCGCTCACCTTCCCGAACCGAAGACGATCTCCTGCTCTCCCGCCGTAAGTCCTGGCCCGTAGCTGAAACTCAACTCGCGTGACGGCGGCTCGACCCTGGCGGCTGGCTCGCGCGTACGCGCTGCCGCGTCATTGGTGTAGAGCACCGGGTCTTTCGTTCGGGAGAGTGACGTGTAGAGCTGGCTGTCCTTGTTGAACTGCCCAGGGTCTTGCACGTTGAACAAGGTGCGGTCGGTGCGGGCCGGCGAACTGACGGCGTATCCATAGTCGATGTGCTTCGCCTGGTCGGGTGTGAGCTGAACCTGCTTCCTGCTGTCGAGAGTGACTTCCAAGGATTTGCGGTCCTCGCTGCGGCCTGAGACGGTCCCGAAGGCACGGTTGGCGATGCCCTGCTCCGGGATGGCGGCGGTGAAGCGAATGCGCTCGCCGGTGGCGAACTCACGCTGCTCCTCGCGGAAGATCATGCTGCTTTGGACGAGAGTTCTCGCCTCATGCAGCCGGTAGGTGACCTGCTCTCCCGCGCCGGTGTCCACGGTGATGACGTTGCCTTGGGTTTTGGCCTCCCGCACGGTGGCCGTCTATCCGGGCGCAATGCCCAGCTCGTCGCTTCCCCCTTGTACCGGATGAGGTCGCCGGGGGCGTAGCTCTCCACCCTGAGTTTGCTGCCCTCTTTCTCTACAAGGATGGTGGAATTGGGTGCCTCAGCCCGCCCGAGTTCCTGCCGAATGAGGGCGGTCAGCTCCTTGCGTTCGTTGGGATCTGGGCTGACGACGATGGAGCGGGCTGGACCTTGAGCAAAATCGGCTGCGATGGCCAGCCGGTGGTTGAGGTCGGCGTACTCATGAATGCGGCACTGCTCTCTAATCTGCCCGACTCCGCGCTCCGTGTCGTTCCGGCCCAGCGTCTTCATCGTCTCTCTAAGCTTTTCCTGCGGCGTCGGCTGGTAGGCTTCATAGGCCTTTCTGCCGAGAGCGGAGGTCTTCGACACATCCTGGCTGTGGGCCGCGCCCAGTTCTTCGGCGTTGTTCGTATAGACGCGGGCGTCGTGGCTGGCCCGGGAGATGGCGACGTAGGCGAGCCGGGTATTGATGAGACCGCTCGGTCCGTTCGTGTCGATGTTGGCCAGGACGCGCTCGGTGGTTAGTTCTTGTGCGCTGTGTGAGGTCACGGCGTACCCATGATCGAAGTTGCGAACTGCCGGGGGTCGAAGCTCACTGTCCGGTCGCCTTGGCCGGGAAGCTGGACGGTAATGCGGTCCGGTGTCTGCTCCTGGACCACGCCGATCTCGCGGTTCACGATGCCCAGCTCCCGGTTCGGTGCGGTGAACTGGATGCGGTCACCCGCCGCAATTTCTTTCGTCGCTTCTCGGTAGGCGGTAACTCCACGCAGCCGGGCCGGGTCGTAGGTCACGGTCTCCCTGTCAGCCTTCTCGACGGTGACGGTGTTCCGGTCCTTGTCCATGCCGGTGAGGGTGGCGAAGCTGCCGCGCCAACCCGAACGCTACTGCCCTTACTGTAATAGAGCACGTCGCCGTTCTCGTACCGGGCCGCCCACGTCCGCTCGGCCCCGGTGAAGTCGGAGCGCGTCGTGAGCGCTTTGAACTCGCCGCCCTCGATGCTGAGAACGCCCTTCTCCTTCAACTCCGCGCGAACGGCCTCATTGATCTGCTGGCGGCTGCGATTGTCGGGAGACACGATCAGGGTGTTCTCCGGCTTCGCGGCGAAGTCTCGGGCAATGGCTCGGACGCGCTCGGCGGCATCTTTGACCTCAGTTACCCGCCCCTGTTCGCCTAACAGCTTCACGCCCGCTTCGGTCTCGTTCCTGGCAAGATGCTGCACGGCTTTCAGCAGCTCCGGGTCCTTCTGCCGCACGATCTGGTCCAGCTTCGCCGTTCGCAGCCCCGCCTCCTGCAACTGCTCGAAGGGCTTGCCCGCCTCGACGCCCTGATGCTGCCGCGTGTCGCCGATGAGCAGAACGCGGTCTTTCTGGCTGGAGCTTCTTGAAGAAGGCGTTGACCTGTCGGGTGCTGGCGAGACTGGACTCTCCAACAGATACAGCTGCTTCTCGGACGGGTCGGCCTGCCCCTGCTGTCCCCGCGCAAGGAAGCTCTGGAGCGTCGCCGCGTTCACGCCCGCATCGCGGAGCTGGCCGGCGGCGCGGGCGGTCGGAGCAAAGCCTTCGACAATGTAGCCGCCCCGCTCCGCGCCCTCCCGGATCACCTCAAGGGTGGTCGTCTTGCCGGTTCCGGCCAATTCCTGCAGCCCGTGAACACGGTCGCGGCTGGTCAAGACTTCCTCGATCACCTTTCGCTGTGACTCATTCAGAAAGGGGCGGCTCTTGGCCTGCGCGGTCGCCTGCTCCGCGCTCAAGATCGGTTCGGCCGCATCCTTGCCGCGCTGAACGAACGCGATGTTGCCGCGCTCGTGCGCGATGGTCTCTGGCGTGGTGAAGCTGCGGGCGCTGGCGTATTTGGCGGCGGAGACTTCTTTGAAGAGGCCGTCCTCGGCCTGCGCCTGGAACTCTCGAAGAATCTCCTTCGGTGTGGCCTGGCCGAATTTTCGGCGGAGAGCGTCCCGCACGATGATCCGCTCGTCGGCAACGGCCTCCCGCTCGAAGTGATGTGCGGGCGTAGTTGACCGCCTTGATCTTGAGCACTCGAGAATAGCGGGTAATGGAGGCTAGCGCAGCGTCTGCCAGGCCTCGGCGACCCAGATGAACACAATCACCGCGGTCAGGAGCGCGGCGATTCCGCCCAGAAGTTTCAGAAACGGATCGATCCTTTGGATCCTCCGTATGATCTGGCTTTGGCGCTGTTCAGCGATAGCGGTTGCATTGGTTTCGGCCAGAAACAACTGATCATCCTCGTAGCGTACAAGCTGGCTGCGATAGGTAATCAGGCCGACAAAGCCGGCTGTAAACACTGCCCAGATCGAAAGCAGCGTCGGGATCGATGCGGTCAACGTTTCAATCGTCATAGTAGAAGACCTCCAGGCACCGAGAGCCGGCCGAAAACGGCGGGGATGCTCTGCCCTGAGCCGACGCAATCATACCGCCCGCGGATGGCCTCTGGCACACACAATTTGGTGCTGTGTGTTTTCGAGATCCTGCTGGACCGTTTCGGGACCAGACGCCAGAGAGATAAGCCGGGGAGGTTTAGCGGCCAAAGGCGGAGCGAAGCCCAAATCCGATCAGACCAACCAGGATCACTACCCCAAGCAAAAGCATGCCGATAAAGATTGCCATGCGATCTCTCTGCTCCGGCGTAGGCTGAGTAATGCCAAAGGTGTTGATGAAGGCGTTTGCCAGGAACAACAGCAGCTTCATAGGGCTCTGTCGAGCATACTGCTTGGGCACGTCCCCGTATGCATCGATGCAACGGGCCAGTGCATCTGGATAGGTGCAGGCGAGCGAACCGTCAGAAGGCGATAGGAGCTTGCTCCACCCCCGGTGGGCGCATACACTGAGTGAAGTGCGACAACCGTCCGAGATGGACACTGGAGATCCAAGAATGGCCACAGTCACAGCAACTCCCTCCGCTGAAGTTGTAACCGGAGCGCCGGCATCCACGACGCCCGTGACGCTCACACCTGCGGCGATCGCAAAGGTCAAGGAGATCATGACGACGCAGGACCCGATCCCCGCCGGCCTCCGAATTGGTGTGGTCGGAGGCGGTTGCTCCGGCTTCCAGTACTCGATGAGCTTTGAAAATCAGAGTGGCATGATGGACAAGGTCGTTCGCTTCGACGATCTCAAGGTTTTTGTGGATGCGACTTCCGCCATGTATCTCCAGAACTGCGTTGTCGACTATGTCGAGACGCTGGAAGCGGCTGGCTTCAAGTTCGAGAATGCGGCTGTGAAGTCAACCTGCGGCTGCGGGTCGAGCTTCAGCGTATAGACGGGGAACGCAAGGTGTTTAGTAGAGCTTCATGCAAAGCCTTGACCGGCCGGCGGGCGCACAGGATCCTTTGTCTCCGCTCTGAATAGCCCGTGTGCAGCATCGTCAAAATCGCGTAGGCGCGCATCAGGCGCTCACAGCTACGTGTTTTATGCGTTACTTCGCACCCAGACATCTTAGGGCTGAATCAAGAAGTTGGCGTCCCCGACGGGATTTGAACCCGTGTTACCGCCGTGAAAGGGCGGTGTCCTGGACCACTGGACGACGGGGACGCATATGGTTCCGATCTGACGGCCGCGCACCGCCTAGAAAAGGCTATCATACGGCTGCCCAGCCGGGTCTCGCTTCTATCCTGATCGAGCGGGCGATCGACCTGCCACCGAGTGGCACGTTCAAGCCCTGCAGAGATCATGCGAAATCGGGTTCCCCAAAGGCCAAAGAGCAGGGGAGTTGCAGTACATTAAGGTCGGCCTCTCTGGACGTTCAGATGCGTCGCGCAATCGGCTTCACAACAGCGCCCTCAGAACAGATGGATTGGATGTGTAAGGAGTTTTTCAAGTGCAGACCAGGACGAAGTTTCAGGCTGACCTAGCCAGGCTCGGCAAGCTCGCATTGAGCGTGGTGCTTGTGGCCGGTTGCAGGGAGAGCAAACCACCGGCGCCCGCATTTCAGGCACTTCCGGTGCAGGTGTCGCCGGTGTCGCTCGAGCCCGTTCCGACCAGCGACACCTATGTCGCGACAGTGAAGAGCCGGCGCTCAGCCACCTTGCAGCCGCAGGTGGACGGCAATCTGACCCGTATCTACGTGCACTCCGGACAGACGGTCAAGGCCGGCCAGGTCCTAATGCAGATCGACCCGCTGAAGCAGGTGGCGACGGTGCAGCAGCAGGTGGGAACCGAGGCACAGCAGAAGTCGGTGTACCTGTACAACCAGGGCGACGTGGAGCGGCAGAAGCAGCTGTACCAGGCCGGCATCATCTCCAAGCAGGCGTACGACCAGGCGGTGCAGTCGTTTGGCAACTCCAAGGGCGCCTACGACGCATCGGTGGCGCAGACCAACACACAGCGTCAACAGCTGGCGTATTACCAGATTAGGGCTCCATTTGCGGGCATCGTCGGCGACATTCCGGTGAATCTCGGCGATTATGTTACGGCCACGACGCAGCTGACCACCGTGGACGAACACACCGATCTCGAGGCCTACATCTATCTGCCGACAGAGCGCGCGTCATCGATTCACACCGGCCTGCCGGTCGAGATCCTGGACGACGCCGGCAAGACGGTGGCTGAGAGCTCGGTCTACTTTCTTTCGCCGCAGGTCGAGAATGGTCTGCAAAGCATTCTGGTGAAGGCACATCTTCCCGGAAAGGCCTCCGACAATCGCTTTCGCACCGACCAGCTTGTAAAGGCGCGCGTCATCTGGAGCACGACGGCCGCTCCGGTGGTTCCGGTGCTGGCGGTTACCCGCATCGGCGGGCAGTCGTTTGTGTACATTGTCGCGCCCGCGCCTGCCGCATCTCCGGCCGCCGCGCATAGCTCCGAGGCAGAGGCGCAAGGGGCTTCCGGCCCACCGAAGCCGGCCTATGTCGCTCATCAGGTGCCGGTCACGGTTGGCGACACGATTGGCAACAACTACCCTGTCCTGAAGGGCTTGAGGACAGGCGATCGTGTGATCATCTCCGGTCTGCAGATGTTGCAGGATGGCGCACCGGTTCAGCCGCTCAACTAGAGGTTTTCTCACACAATTTGGGTCCGCAGCATGTTTCATTGCAGCATTGAACCTGGCCTCTCTTGCATCTTGTGATCTGGCGAGAAGTCCCACATACCCGGCGCAAGCCGTCTCCGATCGATCGAGGTTCTCGTGGTTGATTTCTTTATCCGGCGTCCCATCTTTGCCACGGTCTGCGCGCTCTTAATTATTCTGGCCGGCGCCGTCTCCATCCCGACGCTGCCGATCTCGCTCTACCCCACGCTGGCGCCCCCCCAGGTGGTCGTTAGCTGCAACTACATCGGCGCAAACGCGACCGACGTCGAAGCCGCCGTGACGACGATCCTTGAGCAGTCGATCAACGGCGTTGAGGGGATGCGGTATATTTCGTCCACCTCATCGAACGACGGCACATCGGCCATTACGGTAACGTTTCAGACCGGCTACGACCTGAATATCGCGGCTGTCGACGTCCAGAACCGCGTGGCCTCCGCCCAGGGGCGCCTCCCTGCTGCCGTCAACAACACAGGCATTTCCATCACCAAGGCCAACTCGAACTTCGTCCTGGCTGTGGGCTTTGTCTCGCCCGATCACTCGCTTTCGCCGGAGTTCATGTCGAACTACCTGGACGTTTATGTTCGCGATGCCCTCAAGCGTGTTCCGGGCGTCGGTGATGTCGTCATCTTCGGCGAACGCAAGTACGCCATGCGTATCTGGCTGGACCCTTCCAAGCTCGCCGCGCGCTCGCTGACGGCGCTCGATGTGACCAATGCACTTTCCGAGCAGAACGTGGAGGTTGCGGCAGGCCAGCTTGGGCAGCAACCCTCCGATCCTCACCAGAACTTTCAGATGGCCGTGCGCGTGGTGGGCCGACTCTCCGATCCGAGGCAATTTGAAAAGATCATCCTCAAGAATGACGCGGCCGGCGGTTTGGTCTTGCTGCGCGACGTGGGACATGCCGACATCGGCGCCGAGACCTATGCGACCGACCTGAAGTTCTCGGGCGGCAATGCCATCGGCCTCGGCATACAGCAGCTCTCAAATGCGAATGCGCTAGACGTTGAGAAGCGATCGATCGCGGTACTCTCCGATCTCCAGAAGCAGTTTCCGCCAGGCATGAAGTACATCATCGCGGTCGATACCACGCAGGTCGTGTCGGAGTCGGTCCGCGAGGTCGTCCAGACGATCGGCGAGGCCATCATCATCGTCATCGTCGTGATCTTCCTGTTTCTCCAGGACTGGCGTGCGACGATCATTCCCGCCGTTACGATCCCGGTGTCCCTGATCGGCACCTTTGCGTTCATCAAGGTCTTCGGATTCTCCATCAATTCGCTGACCCTGTTTGGCATTACCCTCGCCACCGGACTTGTGGTCGACGATGCGATCGTCGTGATCGAGAACGTGCAGCGACATCTTTCCGGCCATGCGACAACCGCGCCCGAGATCTCGTCCGAGGCGGCGTCCAGACCGCCCGTCGCGGGGGAAAACGCGCACGCTGAACCTGGAGGCATGGAAGCCAAGACGATCGACGCTCACCAGGCCACGTCCATCGCCATGGCCGAGGTGACCAGCGCCGTAATCGCGACGTCGTTGGTCCTGATCTCCGTCTTCATTCCGGTCTCGTTCTTCCCCGGAACGACGGGTATCTTATATAAGCAGTTCTCGTTGACGATCGCCTTTTCGATCGCCATCTCCGCGTTCAACGCGCTTACGCTTTCGCCCGCGCTGGCCGCGCTCTTGCTGCGCCCGGAGGCGCCGAAGGCCGGTCTTCTGGGTATGCTGCTCAATCCCATCGAGCGCCTGATCCAGTGGGTCATCCGCGGCTACGCTCGGCTCGTCACCTTTGCCGTCCGTATCCGGTATGCTCTGCTCGCCGTCTTTGTCGCGTCGCTCGCGGCCACGGCCTTCATGTACACACATGTGCCGACAGCATTTATCCCGCAGGAGGATCAGTCCTACTTCCTGATCATCGTCCAGACGCCGCCGGGAGCCTCGCTGAGCTACACGACCGAGTTCGCCGACCGCGCGTCCGCACTGGTCCAGAAGAATCCGGGCGTCTTCGGTACCTTCTCCGTCATGGGCTTCTCGCTCTCCGGCGGATCGTCGCCCAACTCGGGCTTGATCTTTGCCCCGCTGAAACCGATCAACGAACGCAAACAGATGGGCGCCAAGTACACAGCGCACAACATCGTGGCGGATGTCGGGCCCAAGCTGTTTGGCGTTCCTGGCGGCATCGCGTTTGCTGCTGAACCTCCGGCCGTGGCCGGCATCGGCACCGTCGGCGGCTTCCAGTTCATCCTTCAGGATGGCGGCCGCAACACGTTCGGCGATATCGATCGGGTCGCGCACACGCTGGTCGGCAAGGCTCGCGCTGGACACGATCTGGTCGGGATGAATACGACGTTCACGTCCAACGATCCGCAGGTCCTGGTCACGATCGACCGCGAAAAAGCGAAGTCCGTCGGCGTTCCGTTTAGCCAGATCACGGCCGCGATGGGCACGTTTATGGGGTCGAGCTATGTAAACGATTTCGACTTCAACAACCGGTCGTATCGCGTCTACGTCCAGGCCGACGAGCAGTTCCGCCGCACTGCCAAGGATCTGAGCGAGTACTACGTCCGCTCGGCGACAAACCAGATGATTCTGCTCGACAATCTGGCCACGCTCAAGGAAACCTCCGGACCGCAGGTCATTAATCATTACAACTTGTTCCGATCGGCGGAGATCGACGGCTCGGCCGGACCCGGGCTCTCGACCGGACAGGGCCTCGACGCCATGCAGCGGCTGTTTGAGGCCAACAAGATCCAGGGCATGACGTACTCCTGGACCGGGCTCGCACTCGAGGAGGTCCAGTCGGCCGGAAAGGCGATCCTGATCTTCGGCCTGGGCCTGCTCGTCGTATATCTCACACTTTCCGCTCAGTACGAGAGCTTTGCCCTGCCGTTCATCATCTTGTTGGCAGTGCCGACGGCCATTCTGGGCGCGCTCTCGCTGGTGAGTCTGCGCGGTCTGGTCGACGACGTGTACGTGCAGATCGGCCTGGTGATGCTGATCGGCCTCTCCGCGAAGAACTCGATCCTGATCGTCGAGTTTGCCGAACAGCTGCTGGCGCAGGGGCGCACCGTGACCGAAGCTGCCATCGAGGCGGCTGAACTCCGGCTTCGGCCCATCCTGATGACCTCGATCGCCTTTATCCTGGGCGTGCTTCCGCTCTACTTCGCCACCGGCGCGGGCGCGCTCGGCCGACACTCGGTCGGCACGGCTGTCGTCGGCGGGATGATCCTGTCGACGGTCCTGAACCTGTTCTTCATTCCGGTTCTCTACGTCATTCTGAAGTCGGTCTTGGTTCGGTTCTCGGGCGGCGGAAGGGGCGCACCAACACGAACCACCGCGATCCAGGCAGAGCAGGCGCAGACCTCTGCCCCGGTGTATGCGACCAAGGCGGCGACGCCCTCCTGAACCTCGACCGCCCCCGGACTAACTCGCGGGAACCGCAGGATGTACCCCTGAACCCGCGCCAAAGGTCGCTGGGTTCTGGATGACGTAAACGCTGACTGTCAATAATGAGGCAATCACGCAGACCGTTACACCTCAGTGATTACACCGCGATGGCCTTCAGAGGCAGCTTCTGCTTGATCGTGGCTATACCCTTCCATGGATCGGCCTTCAGGCGGCCGCCCCACTCTGGGTAGTTTGCGACACGGAAGCTGGGCCGCTCGGGCAAGCTGAGCTCGTTCCATCCGAGCGGCATGCTGACGCCCATGCCGGGCCGGGCGCGAGGCGAGTAGGGCGCTACCGCCGTTGCCCCACGTTCATTGCGGAGGTAGTCGAGATAGATCTTGCCGACACGCGCCGCTTTGGTCATCTTTGTGAGATACAACGCCGGCTGCGCGCGCTCCATGCCTCGCACAAAGGCGTGGGCCCAGTCCTTAATGGCGGGCCACTTGGCTTCGGGCTCGATTGGGACGACGACGTGCAGGCCCTTGCCGCCGGTAGTTTTCGGAAAACTTTCGAGGCCCATCCCGCGGAGCCGTGTGCGAACGTCGGCCGCGGCCGCGGTAACCTGCTCCCAACCGAGCGCCTCATCGGGGTCCAGGTCGAAGATGAGCCGATCGGCGCGTTCGAGATCGTCGTTCCTGGATCCCCACGGATGCACCTCGAGCACGCCCATCTGCGCCAGTCCGGCCAGCGCCTCACGCGTCCTCAGAGTGATGTAAGGTTCGGGCAGGCCCGTCTTCTTGTCCGGCACATCGACGCTGCCCACTCCCGGCGGGAGCATGTGGTTAACGTGCTTCTGGAAGAAGCATGGTTTGCCCGAGCCCTCCGGGCAGCGTACCAGGCTGAGGGGGCGATCGGCGATGTACGGCAGCATGCGATCCGCGACGGCCCAGTAAAAGTCAGCGAGCATCTGTTTGGTCACGCCCGATTCCGCGTCGAGGATCTTTTTAGAGTGCGTGAGACGAACGGGGGCTTTCTCGGTCGGCGGCGCCGGTTTCAATGTCAAAGGTTTTGCTGTTTTTGGCGCTTTTGTGTATAAGGCGGAGGTCGGATCCACTCCTTTCGGCGCCGAGTATTTCGGCTGCGGACCGGCGCCTTCGCGACGGACCTCTGCCGGGGCCTTGTCCTCACGCAAACCGAGAAATGCCGCCTGTCGCACCAGGTCGTCGGCCGTCCAGGTAGCAAAGCGCACCTGCGCGACGAGCTCCGGCCGAACCCACACCGCACCGCGCTTCGCGTCAGTCGGGACAGTGGCAAAGGCAGCTTTGGGAGTTTCAAGCCGCGTCAGCTGATCTTTGAGGGCGCGGCGCGACTTCTGGGTAAAGCCGGTGCCGGTTCGACCGGCGTAGACAAGCTTACCGTCCCGGTAGTACCCCAGCAGCAGCGACCCAATTCGGTCCGGACCGTCCGATGAAAGAGTGTACCCACCGACAACAAACTCCTGCTCATGGAGGCATTTGCTCTTGAGCCACGCGCCATTTCTGGAACCGCTGTACGGGGCGTCAGCGCGCTTCGACACAATGCCCTCCGCGTGGAGCTCGCAAGCGCGGCGAAACATCTGCTCGCCCCCAACCTCCAGGTGCTCGCTCAGCCGGACTTCGTCGCCGTCGCCGGCCGCGAGCACATGCGCGAGCAGATCCTTGCGCGCCCGCAGCGGCAACTCGCGCGGGTTGTGGCCGGCGATATGCAGCAAATCGAAGCAGAAATAGGTGAGCGGATTGCGTGCGCCTTCCTGGAACGAGGCCTGGAGGTCGGCGAAGTTGGTCGTACCGTCCGGGCCCAAAACGACCACTTCCCCATCCAGCGTTATCGCGTCGATAGGCAGGCGCGCAACCGCCTGTGCCATCGCCGGGACGCGGTAGGTCCAGTCGAGACCGCTGCGGGTGAGCATCTGGACCGTGGCGCCGATCTTGCGGCCCTGGATGCGGTAGCCGTCGAGCTTCAGTTCATGGATCCAGTCCCTGCCTTCCGGGGGTACCGCTGTTTCGATCGCAAGCTGCGGCTTTAGGAAGTCGGGCTGGGGCTCCTGTGGCAGAGCGTTCAGCTGCGGCTGAAGCTGTCGTAGCAGATCGGCTTCGATCGTCGCCCGGTTGAGAGGAACTGACGTTTGCGGCGATGCTCCGTTCCCAGGAGGTTGGCCGGCCGGAGAACTCGCTGGGCTTTGAGCGGGTCCACGGAACGCCCGCACAGGCGATCGCCAGGACTTGCTCGCCGGCACAGCTTCCGTAGTATCCGGTCGGCCAACCCGCCGATACCAGGCCTGCCCAGTGCCGGCCGTCTCTTTCGAGTTCCAAACGTGGTCTTCGTTGTGCGCAATCTGCTCCATGGTGCGGCCGGTCACGACGCTGTCGGGCTCGGCGTCAGTGATGCCAGGTTCGTCCGGTCCGCGCTCGAACTCGTCGTGCTCTTTGATCAAGAGCCAATTCGGTTTGCGCTCGGTCGCAGCCTTACCTCCCATGCGGATCAGCGCCCATTTGCCCTTGATTTTGGCGCCGTACATAAGGAACTTCAGATGTCCGTCGCGGAGCCCGGCGTCTACATCCTCGTACCCCGGCTGCGGTGCCCATGTGCCCTGATCCCAGAGCATCACGGTTCCGCCACCGTACTGGCCAGCCGGGATGATGCCTTCAAAGCCGCCGTACTCCATCGGGTGATCTTCGACCTCGACCGCGAGCCGCTTGTCTTTCACGTTGTAGCTCGGACCTTTGGCGACGGCCCAGCTCTTGAGAACACCATTCCAGCCGAGACGGAAGTCGTAGTGCAGACGGGTTGCCGCATGCTTCTGGATGCAGAAGGGAAGTGCTATCGCGGTGCCGTCGCGAGCGCCTCCGCTCGGCTCGGCGGTGACATTGAAGTGCCGCATGGAACGGTACTTTGCGAGCTGCGCGTCGACAGCATCGGCCGCGCTCTCGCCCCTTGACTGAGTTGATGCGACGTCGCCCTGGGACTTCGTGGAAGCACGCCTCGTCCGGGGCGCTTTCGTCGATGCCTCTGCCGTCTTTTCTGCCATGCTGTTCAGTCCTCGACCCAAGGGGAACGGAGGCGGAGAAAAGTTCCACAAACCTCCCTTATCGGAAGATCTCTGCCTGACTTCTTACAACTTCTGTGCTATCCGATAGCCCCGCATGTGCCCTACGCCGACTTCTTCTTGCCACTGACCTTGGCCGGCTTGGTGGTAGCGGCCGCAGTTTCCTTTGCTTCCGATTTGACGAGCGTAATCCCGCGGCTCTCGTCACCCTGGGCCGCGACTGCCTTAGCTCCGGAGGCGGCCTTCTTCTTCGAGGGCGCGGGAGCAGCTGCCGGCAGATCGTCCGCGCCGACGCTGCCGACGCTCTTGCGCAACGCATCCATGAGGCTGACGACCTTGCCGCGCGCGGGTGACGCGGGCTCATCCTTCGGCACGGGAGCGTGATTTACCTTGGCTTCGACCAGCTCTTTGAGCGCGACCTCGTAGCCGTCGACGAACTTCGACGGATCAAACGGCGCAGCCTTGCGCTTGATCAGCTCCATCGCGAGGCCGAGCGAGTCCTCGTTCACGGCGACTTTCTTTATGTCGCTGAAGTACTCTTTGGGGTCGCGCAGCTCCTGCTGGTAACGCATGGTGTACGCCATCATGCCGCCCAGGTTATCGTCCTCATCAGCCGTGATCGCCAGCACATGTTCGCGTCCACCAAAGGCGATCTTTCCGAGCGCCGCCTTCTTGGTCGACCGGAGCGCCTCGCGAACGGTCGCAAAGGCTTCGGTCTGGAGGTCATTCTCCGGCACCACGAAGTAGGGCTTCTCCATATACTCCGGCTCGAGCTCGTCCAAGTTGACAAACTGTTCGATGCTGACGGTGTGCTTGGACGGAACGCGCAGCTGAGCGATCTCCTCGGGCTCGATCGTGACGTACTCACCCTTGCGGTACTCGAACCCCTTAACGATGTCGCCCTTGTCGACCACCGGTGCCGCGACCGCATCCTCGCCCGCTTCCTGCTGGGCTTCGGCGACCGAAGCCGACACCTTCTGGTACTTCA
This sequence comes from Acidobacteriaceae bacterium, assembly GCA_965277145.1. Taxonomy (GTDB): domain Bacteria; phylum Acidobacteriota; class Terriglobia; order Terriglobales; family Acidobacteriaceae; genus Edaphobacter. Next base: position 1,913,647 of record OZ255717.1, on the reverse strand, counting down.
CACGCTCGCCAGTCTTGCGGCTGATCTGGTGAAAGCGAATTTCGTTCTTCGCCTCGGTCGCGACAAAGAGCTTAACGCCAAACGACACCAGCGATATCTGCACCTGGCCAGACCAGTAGGGACGCGGCATAAGCATATCCTCAATCCGCGCCGGAGCTGCGGAAGTTCTTAGGATGAAATCGAAGCAAGTGCAGGATGCTTGAAAGACAGAAAGAGTTTGTTGCGGAATTCGAGTTAGTAACGAATTAGTTAGTACCTCCGGCACTCGCGGCAGCCTCGGCCGCGATCACACGACGATATGCCGGAAGGGTCAGAAACTCCGTAAACTTGGGCGCTTTGATCAGCTCGCGCATCAAAAATGCCGCGTGGCCGAACGCATCTGAGCGCACCGGGTCGGCACTGGCCTGCGCCCGCTGGAGTTCCTGGTCGATCGCCCCGTCGCACATCTCCACTGTCACCATGCGGCCGTCGTCGAGCGTGGCGCCGTGATGGACCCACTGCCACAGCTGCGCTCGGCTGATCTCGGCGGTGGCCGCGTCCTCCATGAGGTTGAACAGCGGCACGCAGCCGATGCCGCGCAGCCATGCTTCGACGTACCCCAGGCCAACGGCGACGTTCTGCCTGAGACCGGCCTCGGTCATGGTTCCAGAGGGAACGCGCAGGAGGTCCTCGGCCGTTGGGACAACCTCCTCGATCGGCCGGCTGATCTGGTTCGGTCCGGGCATCAGGCGGTCGAAGACCTCCATCGCGACAGGCACAAGCCCCGGATGCGCCACCCACGTGCCGTCGTGCCCGTCGCCGGCCTCGCGTTCCTTATCGGCGCGAACCTGAGCCAGCGCGGCCTCATTCGCGATCGGATCGGACTTGATGGGGATAAACGCGCTCATGCCGCCCATGGCGCTGGTTCCCCGGCGATGGCAGGTCCGGATCGCCAGCTTCGAGTAGCTCCGCATAAAGTGTGTCGTCATGCCGACCTGGGCGCGATCCGGAAGTAGAACTGTCGCATCTCCAGCGAACTTTTTGATGTAACTAAAGATATAGTCCCAACGGCCGCAGTTGAGTCCGGCCGAATGGTCGCGCAGTTCGTATAGGATCTCATCCATTTCAAAGCTGGCAAGGATTGTCTCGATCAGCACCGTTGCCCGGATCGATCCAGTCGGAAGTTCAAGGGCAGCTTCCGCTGCCACGAAGATCTCGTTCCACAGCCGGGCTTCGAGGTGACTTTCGAGCTTGGGGAGATAGAAGTACGGTCCGCTGCCGCGCGCCAGAAGTTCACGGGCGTTGTGAAACAAGTACAGGGCAAAATCAAAGATGCCCCCTGACATCGGTTCGCCGTCGACCAGGACGTGACTCTCCTCGAGGTGCCAGCCGCGCACCCGGACGAAGAGCACGGCCGGATGCTCGCGGAGGCGATAACTCTTGCCGGTCGCCGGATCAGCAAAGGTGATTGTCCGGCGGACGGCATCGCGGAGGTTGATCTGACCCTCCAGCAGGTTCGCCCAGGTCGGCGTCGTTGAATCCTCAAAATCCGCCATAAAGACCCGCGCGCCGGAGTTGAGCGCGTTGATGATCATCTTGCGATCAACCGGTCCGGTGATCTCGACGCGCCGGTCGAGCAGATCGCCCGGCAGCGGCGCCACGGTCCATTCGGCATCACGGATCGCGCGCGTCTCAGACAGGAAGTCGGGCCGCTCGCCCGCGTCCAGACGCTCCTGACGTCTTGCCCGGGCTGCCAAGAGATCCCGCCGGCGCGCACCGAACTGCCGTTCGAGCGCCGCCGCGAAAGCTACAGCCTCATCCGTCAGGATCTCCGCATGTCGCTCGGTGTGGGGAGCGCGCAGCTCCACGCCGTCTATATTCGTCACAATCCCGTCCATGGGTGCTCTCCTGCCTTACGAGCCATCCTACCCCGCAAGTCTCTGCACCGGAGCATTCGAGACTGTTCCGCAGTGATAAGCCGATGTTGCGTCTTAGCGCAGATCCGCGGTCGCTTCATCAGTAGCTAGATGATTAAAGCGCAGCGCCACCCGCCCGAGCGACGAGAAGGTGACATCGACGTCTGCCCTGGCTTCCGCCTGGGTGTTGCCCGTCCAGCTTCCCGTGGTGATCCACTGCCCGGCGCGAAGGCCACCTGTTCGCGCCGCTCCATAGGTTGCCAGCCACGGCAGCAGACGGAAAAGGTCGCCCGCTGTGTTCGATCCGGTGCGCTCCACACGCACCATGCCCTCGATGGCCAGGATGACCCGCTCGTGGCTGAAGTTGACGGCCCGCCAGTCCGGGTACGCCGGCCCATAGACGAAGCCGCCGTGCATCTGGAGGTCGGCGATCATGCTGAGCCGGCTGGCCGCGGATGGGTCGCGCAGACCGCTCTCGAGCACCTCGATCACCGGGTGGCAGCTCGCGACGGCCGCGAGCACCTCATCCCGGCAATACGGCGCCGACCGAGCGGGCAAATCGGCGCCGAGAAGAAAGGCAACCTCGGCTTCGAGACCCCGGTAGCGACTGTTGTTGAGCAGAGCGCCGTTCGCCGCCATCCAGCGACGCGGCATGGGCGCAAACATCGGCGTCGCTTCCGGCGAGGGTGCGCCGACCTTCCAACCGCCAGTCTCGCCGCCCATGGATGCCGCCATCGTGTCCTGGACGAAGTAGGCTTCGGCCTGTGTCTCCGGCCGGACCTCCGGTGGCAGATCGTCGATCGGCGTACCGGTCCGCCGCGCATCCATCAGGATGTCGGCCGCCGCCATCAATTGCTCCACTCGCTTTCCACTCATCGTCTCTGCCCTTGTATCCATACTGGCCTCCTCTGGCTCTGGGTCTCTGCTGTCCTCTATCGAGATGCACCAGCGGCCCCTCAGAGCTGTTCCAGTGCCGTCGGTATCGATTTAGTCCGACGCTCATCAGGACACGTTACCTCTGAGCGATCTAGCCTCTCTTTTGTTGTCTCCTACAGCACCTCTGCGCGTCTAATCAAGTGAGAGACCGGAAAGGTTTGTAGCCAGATGCTTGTTCGAAATACCAAGGACCTCGGACCGGAGCCGAGCTCGTCCGAAATCACGCCTGAGGCGACCTTTGCCGGGCAAAACCGGACGCGGCGGCGCTTCTTGACCGGTGCCGCCTACGCCGCTGCTACCGCGGCTGCCGGAACCATCGCCGCGCGGAACCTTCCGGGGTTCCTCCACCCTGGGCCGGTCGAGGCAGCTACGCCGCTGAAGACGGTGGGGAGCAAGTACACCGTCTCCGATCCACAGACGCCCGAATCGAAGGCCACCACCTTCAACAACTTCTACGAGTTCGGCACCGACAAATCCGATCCTGCGCGCAACGCTCACACGCTCCAGACCCGGCCTTGGACCGTGGCGATCGAAGGTCTGGTGAAGAAGCCCCAGACCCTCGACGTCGATGCTCTGATGAACTTCCGGCCTATTGAGAGCCGCGTCTACCGGCTCCGCTGCGTCGAAGGCTGGTCGATGGTGATTCCGTGGGACGGCTACTCGCTGTCGGAGCTGATACGGTTCTCGGACCCTCTGCCAAGCGCTAAATACGTGCAGTTTGTCTCGGATCTCAATCGCAAGCAGATGCCGGATCTGCCGGGCGGCTACGATTGGCCGTACACCGAGGGCCTGCGGTTGGACGAGGCGATGAACCCGCTCACCCTGCTGACCTTTGGCTGCTACGGCAATGCGCTGCCCAACCAGAACGGAGCTCCGGTCCGGGTCGTGGTGCCCTGGAAGTACGGCTTCAAGAGCGCGAAGTCGATTGTCCGTATCCGCTTCACCGACAAGCAGCCGAAGACCACCTGGAGCGAGATCAACGCGAGCGAGTATGGCTTCTACTCGAACGTGAACCCGTCGGTTGATCATCCGCGATGGTCGCAGGCGCGCGAGCGGCGGATCGACGCTTCGCCCTTTCCGCACACCGTCCCGACTCAGATGTTCAACGGCTACGGCGACCAGGTGGCGAGCCTGTACAACGGCATGGACCTGCGTAAGAACTACTGAGCTGGGAGAGGGTGAGAGGTCGGGGTTGATGTCCAGGCGAGCCATCGTTGCGTGCAAGGCTGTGCTACACCTCGGTCTCCTAGCCCCGTTGGCGTCGCTCCTGTATCGCTATCACTCTGGCGCCTTGGAGCTCGAAGCCGACCCGGTCAACACCATTACGCACTTCACCGGCAACTCGGCGCTCTGGATCCTGCTTGGATCGCTTGCCATCACCCCGCTTCGCCGGATCTCGCCGCGCTTGGCCATCCTGGTCCGCTTTCGCCGCATGGTGGGTCTCTACGGCTTCTTCTACGCCACGCTCCACCTCGCAACGTATGTGTTTCTCTTCTCCGGCTACGATCTGGTCGCAGCCGTGACCCAGGCGCGCGCAGGCCACCCAGGCGAGATGGTGAGCCAGTGGCGCGCCACCTGGCCCACCATCTGGGACGACCTGAAGAAGCGCCGGTTCATTCAGGTCGGGCTCTTCTCTTGGTTCCTCCTCTTCGTCCTGACCGTCACCTCACCGCAGGCCGTCCTGCGCCGGATGGGCGGAAAGCTTTGGGGCCGCCTACATCGCCTTGTCTACCTTGCCGCCATCGCTGCCGTCATCCACTACTGGTGGCTGGTCAAGGCGGGCAACCGCGCGCCCTGGAAGGTAACCGCGATCCTTGCACTGCTCTTGGCAGCGCGCCTCGGCTATGCCTGGTACAAACGCCGTCGAGTCGTCTCCCCAACTCCGTCCCGAGGCGCCTCAATCGCCTCCCTGCATTGACGTCCGGCGGTGGAGGCCTCTAACTAGTTGGCCTTGAGATCGTCGAGGCTGCTCGCGCCATATTTGAGGTACCACGGACTGGCAGCCGCAAGTGCCTTGTTTACATTGCTGATGTTTTCGACGCCGGTAGTTTCAAGCCACTGGCGGAAGGCGTCAGCGCCTTGCTTCGCGAACACAGCGATTCCGTCCTTCCAGGTTGCTCGTCCGCACAGGACGCCGTTGAACTTGGTCCCGGACTCGCCGGCCAACTCCAGAGTTTCAATAAAAACGGAGTTCGAAACCCCAGCTGAGAGATAAATGAAGGGTTTGTGGATCATCGTCTCGGCGTCGCGGAAGTGCTGTAAAGCTTCAGCTCGTGTGTAGGCTTTTTCGCCTTTGAACGCCTTTGTTCCTTCAACAAAGGTCATTTCGATCGGAACTTCGACCTTGAGCACGTCCACATAGTACTGCTGCTTGCCGAACTCGGCCATGGCCCCCGATACGATGGATGGCTTCTTGATTGCATAGGCGAGCGACTTCTCGTCACCGCCTTCGGCGTCGTAGCCGACGAACTCAAGGAAGAACGGGATGTCGTAGAACATGCACTCGGCGCCGATGCGCTCGATCCAGGCGTGCTTGAGATCGTTGATCGAGGACTTCTCGAAAGGCGTGTAGTAGAGCAGGATCTTGACGCAGTCTGCGCCGGCCTCCTTGAGGCGCCGCACGCTCCAGACGTCGAGCAGGTCCGGCAGACGGCCCGGTGTCTGTGCATCGTAGCCCGTCTTCTCATACGCCAAGAGAAGACCGGCGTCGTTGCGCACCTTTGAGGCGGGAAGGCCGAACTCCGGATCGAGAAGAATCGCCGAGGCGTGCCGGGTCAACACCTCCGTGACGAGTATCTTGAACTCTTCGAGATCGTGCGCGGTGGCTGCCGATCCGCGTTCTTTGCTCAGCGATTTCTGAAGCGAACCTCGCTGGTCCATGGCCGCCGCGGCAATCACACCGCGGCTGTCGGAGACGGCTTTCAGACCAGCAAGCTTGCCTGGGGTCAATGTCATGGGAAGATCTCTCCTGATAAGGGTCAGTCGCTCGTGGCAACAACCCAGGCGCGATTCTACACAGCGCGCGTGCTATTCGCATCTCCACAGGGTGTCCCGCGCCCCGGGGCTAGGCTACACAGCCTCAAGGAGGGTGGATCGTTGCAGGGCAAGCAGCTCCATGATGCCTTTTTCGGCGAAATCGAGCATCTGGCCGAGCTGTTCTCGTGTGTAGGACCCGTGCTCCGCGGTCGCTTGCGTCTCCACCAGACCGCCTCGCTCGAGCATGACGACGTTCATATCAACGTCGGCGCGGGAGTCTTCCTCGTAGGCAAGATCCAGAACGACGTTGCCGTCGACAATCCCGACGGAGGTTGCCGCGATCATCTGCTCGAGAGGTGAGATCTTGAGGGTGCCGGCGGCGACCATCCTTTGGAGCGCAATCGCGAGCGCGACCGAAGCTCCGGTGATCGCGGCAGTACGCGTTCCACCGTCGGCCTGGAGAACATCGCAGTCCAGAATGACGGTTCGCTCTCCGAGCGCCTTCATGTCCACAACGGATCGCAAACTTCGACCGATGAGCCGCTGGATCTCGTGCGTGCGTCCACCGACCTTGCCTCGCTCACTTTCCCGAGCTGTGCGCGTAAGTGTGGCGCGAGGGAGCATGCCATATTCGGCGGTGACCCATCCGCGACCGCTATTTCGCAACCACCCAGGCACACCTTGCTCGATGGTGGCGTTGCAGAGAACGCGGGTGTTGCCGGCCTCGATCAGCACCGAACCCTCCGCCATCTGGACGTAGTTCGCGGTCATCCTGACAGGTCGGAGAGCATCTACGGCCCGGTTTTGGGGTCTATAAACCTTGTTTGAAGACGACGGCGAGGACAAAACCATAGAAGCTGATTGTAGGGGTAAGTGCACGGACCAACACCTTTGTGCCAGATGCCCGTGCAACCATGGTTACGTTATGGTTACAAAAGTTAGTTTCTGGGGTACAACAGTGTTTAGCAACAACAGGGAGCTTTCGCCATGCAGGCACACCAGAGCACGATTGCTTTTCGCCATTCTCCTTCTCTGAAGCCGGGTTTGAATTGGCCCACTTCTTCGAGTGGCTCCGGTCTACAGATTGCGTCGCGCACCGAGCCTCAGCCTCATCCAGGAACCCGGGTGGGGAGAGATCTGCCCATCTTCAACGCTGGATCAGAGGCGTTTGTCGCTCGATCTGAGGCGATGGTGAGGCTGCTCCGCATTGGATCCAATGTAGCGGATGCAAGCCATCCCGTACTTCTGATCGGCGAGGTGGGCGCAGGCAAGGAGGCGATCGCGCGGCTTTTGCACGGTCAGTCACGGAATGGAGCCAAGCCGTTCACAATCGTGGACTGCTCTGGTGAACCGGCCGATGTTGAAGCGCGGCTCTTCGGGGAGCAGAGCGTGGCCGAAGCTGGTGACGACAGGGCCGGCCTGCTCTACTCGGCCCGTGGTGGAACGGTTCTGCTGCAGCAGGTAGGCAGGCTTTCGACCGAGCTACAGGCGCGCTTGCTCCGAGCGCTCGAGGGCAAGGAGGCTCCGTTCAGAGAGAATGGATCGCGATCGATCTCGGTGCGGTTGATGGCTGCTTCGCGGCAGGATCTGTCCCCTGCTTTAGAACAGGGGCGATTTCGGCGGGATCTCTACTTCCGGCTCAATGTTGTGAGTCTCCGAGTGCCACCGTTGCGCGACAGGCAAGAGGATCTGCCCTTGCTGGTGCGGCAATTTCTCCTGCGCCGGGGATCTTTTCTGACATTGAGCACGGACGCGCTGGAAGCTCTTTGCCGGTACAGCTGGCCCGGAAACCTTGCCGAGCTTGAGGAGATGGTGGCACAGATTTGCGCGACGGCTTCCGGCCCGGTGATCGAGAAGCAGGATCTTCCGACGGAAGTCCGTACCTCTGACGAGAGCCGAAGTGGAGTGGAGGCGGAGACTGAGCTCGTCCCGGCAGGCCGGCCGCATCTTGTCACGGTTGAGGAGGTTAAGGTGCGGGAGGCTCTCCCGATCGTGCCGATTGCCGAGATCGAGAAGCAGGCGATTCTCCGAACTGTACGGCAGTTGAATGGCGACAAGCTGCTGGCCGCGAAACTGCTGGGCATCGGCAAGACGACACTTTACCGCAAGCTGAAGGGCTATGGGGTGGCCGATCGCGACTTCGCCGTCGAGGCGCGCTGACGAGCGGGTCCTGTGCGCAGGGATCCCCTCCCTCTGATCTGGCACTTTGCTATGCTCAGGACAGATCAGACGGAAACGAGAGTGAAATGGCAGACGAAGCAGTGAAGATCACGGTGCGGCCGAACGGACCGTTTCGGGTTGAGGGTCCGGTCACGCTGGTGGATGTGAACGGGAATGTGTGGGATCTGACCGACAAACCGGCGATCTCGCTGTGCCGGTGCGGGTTGTCGACCAAGCGTCCGTTCTGCGACGGCTCGCATGGGCGCGAGGGTTGGACGTGCGATGCCACGCCGATCCCGACGGAGCCGGTCGCGATCGGATAGGGCCTTCTGGGCGCTTCGGCGCGCGCTTTGACCCTGCGAACAACCGGCGCTGGTGGAGGTGCTTCTCGCGTCTACTATGAAGATGAGAGGGCTTCCATGAAGCGCATTCGATATACCAAGTTCAACGGTGATCTTGCCTCCTCCTTTGGGCTTGAGGACTTGATGCAGGCGCTCTCTGAGTTCTTGCTGGACTCGGGATTTCAGGATCCGCTGTCCCGGTTCCAGAACTTCGATGGCGAGCAGACGATGGAGAATCTGCGCGATGCGATCAAGCAGGCGCTTGATTCTGGGGAGTTGCTCGACGACGAGGCCCAGGAGAAGTACGAGGCTCTGAGCGCGGATCAGGTGGAAGAGCTGATCGACCGCATTGTCGAGAAGATGCAGGAGCAGAATTTCATCAATGCGGAGCAGCCGGAGGAGGGCAAGGGCCAGGGCGGGGAGGGCAACGGGGAGGCTCGCTTTGAGGTGACGGACAAGGGCATGGACTTCCTGGGCTACAAGGCTTTGCGGGAGCTGCTCGGGCCGCTTGGACGGTCGTCGCTGGGGCGGCATGACACGCGGCATGAGGCTTCCGGGGTGGAGACGAATGGATCGTCGAAGGCTTATGAGTTTGGCGACACGCTGAACCTGGACATTACGGCTACGCTTTCGAGCGTATTTGCGCGCGAGGGTTTGCCGGTCGACGTCTCCCATGATGCCGAGCATCCCGGGACGCTGAAGCTTGAGTATTCGGATTTGTATGTGCATCAGTCGGATTTCCAGTCGTCCTGTGCGACGGTGGTGCTCCTGGACTGCTCGCACTCGATGATTCTTTATGGCGAGGATCGGTTTACACCGGCGAAGCGGGTCGCGATGGCGCTGGCTCACCTGATCCGGACGCAGTTTCCCGGCGACACCTTGTCGCTGGTGCTGTTTCATGACTCTGCGGAGGAGATTCCGATCGGGCAGCTGCCGCGCGTAAAGGTTGGGCCGCACTACACCAACACGCGCGAGGGCCTGCGGGTGGCGCAGCGTATCCTTTCGCGGCAGACCAAGGACATGAAGCAGATTGTTATGATTACGGACGGCAAACCGAGCGCGTTGACGCTGCCGGACGGGCGCATCTACAAGAATGCGTTTGGTCTCGATCCGCTGGTGATCTCGGAGACGCTTGAAGAGGTTGCGCGGTGCAAGCGATCGAACATCATGATCAACACGTTTATGCTGGCCGAAGATTTTGCCCTGATGCAGTTTGTGCAAAAGGTTTCGGCGATGTGCCGGGGCAAGGCGTATTTCACGAGTCCCGAACGTCTTGGATCCTATCTCCTGATGGATTTTATGAGCCGTCGGATGAAGACGATCCACTAGGGTCCATGGATCTAGCCGTTGTCCAGTACAGGGTTGGGGATATACCCCCCCCACCCCCCCTATATTGGCCTAAATCTATTAGAATCAGCTGCTTAGATACGACACTGATCGCTAAAATATTGATTCTAAATACACTTACGCTAAAATCTCTGGAATCAAGAATTTAGCTCCAGTTCCAGGGTACGTCGAACAACTTCCTGAAAACATCTTTTGCCTTTCAACGGTCCCAGACGGACCGTTGACTTGCCCCCTAATTCAAGTTTAAACGATCGGGAAAGGAAGTACGCCACGTCCTTGGGCGATTGGTTTAGCGGTTCTCTCGGGTTTTGTGGACGAGTTTCGTGGCGCGGACGTACAATCCCGCCGTCGACCTCTGGTGCGTGTTTTGAGAGCTGGGGGCGCTCCGTGGAGAAGTTTATGCGCCTGTCTCGTCTCTTCTTTAGTGTGGTTGTATCGGCGTGTTTCCTTGCCGGGGGTGGTTCAGGGATGGTCCTTTTGGCACAGACACCGATTCCGGCGAACCACATCCGCATCCACTACTACCGGCCGGACGCGACCTATACCGGATGGACGGTGTATGCGTTTGGCGACACGACGGAGGACACGGGCAACTTCAACAACGGGCCTGTGCAGATTTCGGGGACGGACAGCTTCGGTGTGTACTTTGACGTGGGCGTGACCGCGGGGGCGGCCGACGTGGGCATCATCGTGCATCAGGGCTCGAACAAGGATCCGGGGCCGGATGAGCACGTCGATCCGGCGACGCAGGGCCATGAGTTCTGGCAGGTGTCGGGCGTGGTTGGCCTATCCACGACGCAGCCGGCGACGGGGTCAGAGAAGAACCCCAACATCCCGGCGAACACGGCGCGGGTGCACTTCTTTCGACCGGACGGCAACTATGGCGGATGGACGGTGTACGCGTTCAACGACACGACGGCGGATGAGGGGAACTACAACGGCGGACCGATCCCTGTGACGGGAACGGATGCGTATGGGGTGTACTACGACGTCCCGCTCGCGGCCAATCCGCACGACCTTGGATTTATCGTGCACGACATCCAGACCGGCCAGAAGAATACACCTGCCGATCTGCACCTAGATGTGGCGATCTATAACGAGGCGTGGATTGTGAGTGGCGACCCCACGGTTTACCTGACCGAGCCGACGAGGGCGCAGCTGCTGAACGCGAACTTCCTGAAGTCGCAGGCGTTCTGGATCGATCGAACCACGATCGCGATTCAGTCTGTTTACGGGCAGAGTGGCGGGATGTATCTGCTGTCGAGTGACTTGGGGGCGAACCTGACGTTGACGGCGAAGGGTGTTCTGGGCGGGACCACTGTTTCCTTGACTTCGGGGGGAACGCTGACGGCGGCGCAGCTGGCGCGGTTTCCGCAGCTGGCGACGGGGTATGCCGTTCTGCACCTGCCGGCGAATCTGAAACCTGCGCTCCTGCACACGCTTTTGCAGGGCCAGATGGCGGTCTCGATCCGGCGATCGACCGATGGCATGCTTACGTACGCGACTGGGGTTCAGAACGCGGGTGTGCTGGACGATCTGTATGCGTACACGGGCAAGCTGGGCGTGATTCTGGGTGCGGGCGAGGCTGCTTCTGGCTCCCCGGTGAAGATCAAGGTCTGGGCGCCGACCGCGCAGACGCTCAGCCTGCAGATGTTTGAGAACGAAACGGATACGGCTCCGGCGAAGACGGTTGCGATGACGGAGGCGAAGGGCGTCTGGACGGCGGCGGTGGACGAGGTCTGGATCGGCAAGTATTACCTGTTTGCTGTGCGGGTGTACGCGCCCAGCACGCGGTCGATTGTGGAGAATCTGGTGACCGATCCTTACTCGATCGATCTGGCGATGAACGCGACCAAGAGCCGGGTGACGGACGTCGATGCGGCGGGGAACAAGCCTGCGGGGTGGGACGCGGATCGTGCACCGGCGCTGGCGCGCGTGAATGACCTGAGCATCTATGAGCTGCATGTTCGAGATTTCAGCGTTGGGGATCTGACGGTTCCGGTAGAGCATCGGGGGACGTACCTGGCGTTCACGGACATGCAGACGGACGGGATGCGGCATCTGGCGACGCTGGCGGGCGCGGGGCTGAAGGCTGTGCATCTGATGCCGACGTTTGATTTCAACAGCGTGAATGAAGATAAGAGCACATGGAAGACCACGGGGGATCTGAGCGTCTATCCGCCGGATGGGCAGCAGCAGCAGGCGGCGGTGGCGGCGATTCAGAGCCAGGACGCTTACAACTGGGGGTACGATCCGGTTCACTATATGGCGGTGGATGGGAGCTATGCGGTGAGCCCGGAGCGGCGGGTGTATGAGTATCGGCAGATGGTGATGGGGCTGCACGGGGCCGGGCTGCGAGTGATTCAGGATGTGGTGTTCAACCACACGAGCGGGTTCGGGGAGGCGACCAGTTCGGTTCTGGATGAGGTTGTGCCGGACTACTACAACCGGCTGGATGCGGATGGAGATGTGTTGACGGCATCGTGCTGCGCGGATACGGCGACCGAGCACCTGATGATGGGTAAGCTGCAGCAAGACGCTGTGCTGTGGAACGCGAAGACGTACAAGATCGACGGATTTCGGTTTGACATTATGAGCTTCACGTTTGTGAAGAACTTACAGGCGATTCAAGAGGCGCTGAGCACGCTGACGCTGGCGAAGGATGGTATCGACGGGTCGAAGATCTACATTTACGGCGAGGGCTTCAACTTTGGCGAGACGGCGAACGATGCTCTGGGCGTGAACGCGTCGCAGATGAACCTGTATGGCACGGGTCTGGGGAGCTTCAACGATCGTCTGCGCGATGGTGTGCGGGGCGGTGGGCCGTTCGATGACATGCGGGTGCAGGGCTTTGCGACGGGGCTGTTTACGGACCCGAGCGGGTACTCGAACCAGAACACGGCGTTGGCGGACCAGAGGGCGACGCTGCTGCATCGGACGGACTGGATTCGTGTGGGGCTGACGGGAGACCTGCGCGACTATAGGTTTATCGATAGCACCGGCAACCCGACTACCGGTGGGAAGCTGGGTTATCAGGGGCAGCCGACCGGGTATACGGCGACGCCGGTGGAGGCGGTGAACTACGTTTCGGTGCACGACAATGAGGATCTGTTCGACGCGATTCAGGCGAAGTCGGCCGAGACGGATAGTTCCGCGGTGCGCGCGCGGCGGCAGGTGCTGGCGATGAGCATTGTGGCGCTTGGGCAGGGGGTGCCGTTCTTCCTAGGTGGGGACGATCTACTGCGGTCGAAGGATATGGACCAGAACAGCTATGACTCGGGGGACTGGTTCAACAAGATCGACTGGACGGGGCAGGGTAACAATTGGGGGATTGGGCTGCCGATCGCGAGCCAAAACCAGGCGCAGTGGCCGATCGAGCAGCCGCTGCTGGCGAATCTGGCTCTGAAGCCGACGGCGGCGGAGATCGAGGGGACGTCCGCGGCGTTTGGGGAGTTTCTCAGGATTCGTGGGAGCTCGGGTCTGTTTCGGATGGCGACGGAGGATGAGGTCCAGGCCAACCTGACGTTCCTGGATGCTGGCGTTGCGCAGGTGCCGGGCATGATTGTGATGGAGCTGAGGGCGAACGGCGGGAACTATGGGCCGTACGGGCAGATTGTGGTTTTGTTCAACGGGACGTTGGCGGAGCAGAGGTTTACGGCGGCGTCGCTGGTCGGGGCTGGGCTGCGGCTTCATCCGGTGCAGCGGGGCTCGGCCGATGCGGTGGTGCGGGGGGCGAGCTTTGATGGGACCACGGGGACGGTGGCGGTTCCGGCGCTGACGACGGCTGTGTTTGTCGGCCTGCGGTAAGAGTGTGGGGAGCTGCTTGACTAGTCTAAAGTCCGGTGGGGAGCATCCAACAGGGCTGGGTTTGTGCGAGCTGAAAGGGAGTTGAGCGATGACACCGCAAGAACAGCAGATGATTCAGGGCCTGATTGACCGCATTCGGCAGACGCCGCCGACCGACAAAGATCCGGAGGCAGAGCGGCTTTTGCAGCAGGGGTTGGGGCAGAGCCCGGATGCGTTGTACGTTCTGGCGCAGACGGTTCTGGTGCAGAACTATGCGTTGGAGCAGGCGCAGAGGCAGATGAAGGATTTGCGGGCGCAAATGGAGCAGGCTCGGCAGCAGGCGGTGGCACCTGCGCCGGAGAAGCACACGAGCTTTTTGGGGAGCATTTTTGGGAAGAGTGACGGTCCCGCGCCGCAGACGTCGGTTGTGCGGCAGTCGCAGCCTATCCAGGGGCAGACGTATGCTCCGCCGCCACCGCCGATGCCGCAGTATGCTCCGGTGCCGGGGTATGCGGGGCCGGGGCAAGGGTACGCACCGCAGCCGGCTTCGTCGCCGATGGGCGGATTTGGGCAGGCGATGGGCGGTGGCGGCGGCTTCCTGCGGGGTGCGGCGCAGACAGCTGCGGGCGTCGCTGCGGGCGCGCTGGCGTTTGAGGGAGTTGAGTCGCTGATGCATGGGTTTGGCGGCGGTGGCGGGATGGGATCGGGCCTCGGCGGCTTTGGGGGCGGCGGCTTGGGCGGGGGCGCGCCGCGCGAAGAGGTGATCAACAATTACTACGGCGACTCGGGCGGTGAGGGCGGACGCGAGGGTCGCGGCGACGACTCAGGCTTTTACAACCCGAGCGACGACGCGAGCCGGCAGGGTTTGGGGTCGGATGTGGAGGATCGGCGTGGGTTTGACGATGCTTCGGGTGGCGGCGACGACGCGTCCATGAGCGGGGGTGACGACTTCACGGGCGGCGATACGGGTACGGATGACTCGTCCGCGTTTGATTCGGGGGATAGCTTTGGGGGCGGGGACGACTCGAGCTTTTCGTGAGCTTGGGATCGAACCCTTAGTTAGCTGAAATCGGTCGAGCCTTCGGCTCGATACCCCACCCTTTCTGACGATGAGGCTGTCGGAGAGGATGGGGCACCCGGTCTGGTGGATCTGCGGGGCTCGTTAGGGGTGGCGGTCGCGCCAGATGCGATAGAGGCCCCAGGCGGCGGCGGAGCAGTTGTCTTTGACGCGGCCATCCAGGAGCATGTCTTCGAAGTCGCGGACGGCGACGCGGTGGACGCGGAGGTCGTGCTCTTCGGGGTCGCGGTCGGTGGGGCCGGGGGTCAGGTTTTCGGCGAGGTAGACGAAGTGCTTCTGGCGCATGACTCCGTAGGCGATCCAGAGGTCGCCGAGCAGGGTCATCCGGCCGGCGCGGAGGCCGGTCTCTTCGCGAAGTTCGCCGCGTGCGAGGTCTTCGGGGACGACGTCAGGGTCCTCCCAGCCGCCCTGGGGAAACTCCTTGAAGGTGTCCTGGACGGTGTAGCGGAACTGCTCGATGAGGTAGAGGAAATCGCCCTCGGGGGTGTGGTCGAGCGGGATGATGATGGAGGCGGGGTCTTTGTCGATGACGCCGTAGAGGCCGCGCTTCCCGCCGGGGCGCTCGATGATGTCTTCGCGGACGCGGGTCCAGGGGTTGCGGTAGACTTCGCGGGAGCTGAGGGTGCGGATGCTCATGCCTGTTTGATTGTCGCTCAGGCGGAGTGGGTTTGGGGATACATGGAAAGTGTTACGGGGTTCAGCTGCTCACAGCTCGGAATCGTCTGACGGGTAACTCTCGAAGCGTAGGGAAGCAGGGGAATACGGCGACGTTGGAGATCGGTCGGCGGAAGTCTGGGCGATTCGATGCCAGGGTGGAGTTTCAACAAGAGGGTAGACGCATACAGGGGGACTCCGATGAGGGAGTCCCTTGTATGCTTTCCTGAGGTGTTGGATGCTTGTCTGCTTAGGACTTGGCACTTTTTGGCAGTTTGTCCAGCATATCTTTGACGTCTTTGTCTAGATTCTTGATATTTTTGTTGGAATTTTTATTGAGGTCGCTGTCGGCCACGCCGCGAAAGAGCAGGCGGTTGTTGGAGGCGTCGAAGATGTCCACAACAAGATGTCCGACGCGTTGATTGTGGACGCTGGTTGTGGTTTCGCCGAATCCATCTCCGCCGAAGCCGTAACCGAAGCCGCCTCCCCAACCGCCGCCCCAACCCCAGCCACCGTCGCCCAGACCATATCCGCCGCCGAGGCCGTTGTAGTAGCTTTCGACCTGTTGCTCATTTTTGACATTGCTTATGGCGAACACTGTGGCTTTGCCACCGGTCGGAACCAGTTGCCAGCCGTCCGCTTGCAGATTTCTGTCGACCGCGGACTTGATGCGTGATTGGTTGAACTGGTCCTGGGTTGCGATTGTGCCCCAAGAGTAGGTTTTGAAGTTGGCGAAGTCTGCTTTGTGGTTGTAATCCGTGCGCACGTTGGCGGCGAACACTGCGGCTCCGGATAGGAGGAGGGCGGCACCGAATCCAAGAGTTCTCAAGTTCATAGGATCTCCTTTATGGCTCTGCCGGGAGATTACCGAACCGTGGTCCGCGTTGACTGTATAAAAGGGAACACTATGGTTGCGTTCCCTTTTATGTTGGGGAACCGGCCATGAAGCCAATGTTTTCGCCATACACCTACGCGTAATTTGCTCTAGGAAATCTCTGATTTAAGGACTGCGCTGGCCGAAAGCGTAGAGAGCGGATCAGGTGGTGGTGTAAAGAACAGATAATCGCAGATTCTCTTTGGGATGACAACAAACGAGCAGATGCCCTCTACGCAATACCTAATTCTCTCTAGTTGAAGCCGCGGCGGGTGCGGTTTTTGGCGGTGAGGTCTTCGCGTTCCTGCTCGCGCTCGCGCATGCGTTCGGCGTACTGGGCGGCCTGGTCGTTGCGGGACTTCTTTTCGGCGGCGGAGAAGGAGCGTTCTTCCGAGCGCGAGATGCGTTTGTGGGCGTACATGCCTTCGAGGAGAAACTCGGCGGCAGAGACGGCGAGCTCGGGGGCGGAGCTGGAGCTGATGTGGAGCGGTGTGAGTTTGTCGAAGAGGCCCTGGATCTGCTGGAGCTCTGTGAGCGAGAGGATGGAGGGCTGCGCGTCGTTGAGCTGGACGGTGCCGCCGAGGTTGAACCACTGCTCGATCTGCTGGGTGTTGGCGCTGCCGAAGTACTGGTCGAAGACCTGGGCGACGGAGCCGCGGATGATCTCGCGGATGACGGTGTCGGCGCCGCGCATCTCGCCTTCGTACTCGAGCTCGATCTTGCCGGTGATGCCGGGGAGGGCAGCGTAGATGTCGCCGACGCGAGGGACGACGGTGGATTCGCCGTGGATGAGGGCGCGGCGTTCGGCGTTGGAGACGACGAGCTCCATGGTCGAGATGGGGAGGCGCTGCGAGACGCCGGAGCGCTTGTCGACTTTTTTATCTTCGCGGGCCGCGAAGGCGATGGTTTCGACGATCTGCCGGATGTAGGCGGGGATTTCGATGGCTTGGACCGTGTTGTCGTCGGCGTAGGAGCGGGCGGTCCAGGCTTCCTGTTCGGTGATGGCGATGGCTTCGTCGAGGGATTCGGGGTAGTGTGTGCGGATCTCGGAGCCGATGCGGTCTTTGAGGGGAGTGACGATTTTGCCGCGGGCGGTGTAGTCCTCAGGGTTGGCGGAGAAGACGATGGCGACATCGAGCGGGAGGCGGACGGGGTAGCCCTTAATCTGGATATCGCCTTCCTGCATGATGTTGAAGAGGGCGACCTGGATTTTGCCGGCGAGGTCGGGGATCTCGTTGATGGCGAAGATGCCGCGGTTGGCTCGGGGGAGCAGGCCGTAGTGCATGGTGAGCTCGGAGCCGAGCTCCTGGCCGGTGCGAGCGGCTTTGATGGGGTCGATGTCGCCGACGAGGTCGGCTACGGTGACGTCAGGGGTGGCGAGCTTTTCGACGTAGCGGGCGTCCGGCTGGAGCCAGGCTATCGGCGTGTCTTCTCCCATGCGGGCGAGGAGGTCGCGGGAGAAGCGGGAGAGCGGGGCGTACGGGTTGTCGCGGAGCTCGGAGCCGGCGACGATGGGGATGACGGGGTCGAGCAGGGTGGTGAGGGCGCGGAGGATGCGGGATTTGGCTTGGCCGCGCAGGCCGAGAAGGATGAAGTTATGGCGAGAGAGAACGGCGTTGACGATCTGGGGGATGACGGTGTCGTCGTAGCCGACGATACCGGGGAAGAGGGGTGCGGGGGCGCCGGTGGAGGTGGTGGCGTTCTGGCGGAGGCGTGCGATGAGGTTGTCGCGAAGTTCGTCTTTGACGGAGCGGCCGACGCGCTCGGGGGTCCACTGGCTGGTGCGAAGTTCGCGGAGGTTGGACGGGAGCGACGTCTCGGTAGGCATGGCTCCAGTATAAAACCTGCGCCGGGTGCGAGGTTCAGCGGTGCAGTGGAACAGTGGGCAGTGGGGGCAAAGGGGCTGTGCGCTCTTTCACGGTGTGGAAGTGGGCGGCGTTGCGGGCAGACACGGTGTGGGTGGTGCGTTCGGTTTGGTCTGACCGGAGCTTCGGTGTGCCGAGTCGGTCGGCGAGGGAGCGCTCGAGGAGTAGGACGACGGCGATGGTGATGTAGGAGGAGAGTTCGCCGTAGATGCGAGTTTCAAGGATGACGCCGGTGTAGAACATGACGGCGCACCAGAGGGGAAAAATAAATATGTAATTGGCGTAACGAATGGGGCGGATCTGCCGATATAGGAGGAGAACGATGGGAAGGAGGTAGCCGCATATGTTGAACAGCGTCGGCCAGAGCCGGAGCTTCAGGCGGCCGAAGTTTTCGCGAACGCGGACGTAGTTTTCGCTGTTGTCGTTGTGGCGGAAGATGTAGTGAAGGGTGAGTTTGACGGCGAGCCAAAGCGCGCAAAGTAGCGCGACGCGGAGCCATGGGACTTGGGCAAGGGAGAAGCGGTCGCGGAAGCGTGTGTATGCGTCCGTGATGCCGGTGCTGGCGGCGTCGAGGATGTAGATGCCGATGAGGAACAAGGTTGTTCGCGGTTCATCGTGCCGAAGAAGACGATGAACGGGAGCGGGAGGAAGCGGCGCGTGTAGATGCAGAAGATGCCGGCGGTGAAGAAGGCGAGCGAAGGGAGATCGTAGGGGTAGGAGAAGTTGGCGTCGATGTGGACGACATAGGTCCAGAGCGTCACGACGAGGAAGAAGGGGAAGACGAGGGGCGCGAGCAGGCCGGTCTCGGTGACGGCGCGGTAGAGTCGCGTCGTGAAGTAGCCGGCGATGGCGAAAGAGAGGAGGGCGAGGATGTAGAAGGCGCCGGTTCGCGGCGTGGCTGCGGGGACGGTTGGGACGAGCGAGTGTGCGTGGGTTTCGGCGCGCTCGGCGAAGATGCGCATCAGGGCGGCCGAGTGATTGATGGGCCACATCAAGACGATGGGGAGGACGCGCTCCTGGAAGGGGAGGCGCTCGCGACCGGCGAGATAGCGCGGCATGTCGAGGTAGAACTGCGTACTGACGACGTAGTAGCGGATGAAGTTGAGTGTCGCAAAGGTGTAGAGCACACCCGTGAGGATCGGGACCGCGAACCTGGAGCTGAGGATTCGTTGGGTGACAGACAATGGAGGAGCCTTCAGGAGAAGAACTGTATGAGGACGATTGTCAGGTGAGATGCGTTCTGGCCTGGCGGTCTCGAAGGTAAAGCAGGGTACAAGGGTAATCAGTGCGTCGTTGACTCGGGTTGGCGCGCTCTGAATCGTGATTCTTTCCGGTGAGGCTCGCGGAACTGAGGTGTGGTCTCAAGCTTTCACCTCTGCCACGACGTGGCCGAGGTGACCTAGGCCGCCTTGTTGCGAAAGATCTTCAGATCAGGCCGGGTCGAGGTCGTCGAGCATGGCTTGCATCTCGGAGGCGGCGTGGGTGTTGCCGGTGCGGCTGGCGGCCGCGAGGCCGGAGGTAAGGCGATCGCGGGCTTCGGCGGTGCGTTGGAGTTTGAGGAGGGTCTGGGCGGACATTTGATAGGCGGGGATGTAGTCGGGGGACTGGGTGAGGAGGTTGCTGAATTCGACGAGGGCCTGATCGGGGTTGCCCGCGCTGGTGTGGGCGAGGGCGAGGCCGTAGCGGGCAAAGGTGTCGGCGGGGTTGTGCTCGAGGATTTGGGTGAGGGCGGCGATCTGTGTGGTGGCGTCCATGGTGGTTGGGTGCGGCGGGGCGGGCAAGGGATGCAAGGGGGAGGCGCGGGCTGCGATTCGACTTGGATTGTTGTGGATCTGCTTCATGTCGTTGACATAGAAAGCGTCGAACTGCGCGGGCGGGACAGACTTCAGCTTGTTGAGACGGCCGGTGCAAATCGGCGTTCAGGCCGGGGTTGATGGTGACGCCGGTCTCTGAAGCGATCCGCTTGAGCGTTCGGTTGACGCCTTCGTGGTCCTGGGTTTCCAGGAGGCCGAAGTCCTTGATGACGGGCACGGCGCCCTTCTCGGCGAGGACTTGCCTGGTTCCACCTCGTTCGGGCCGGACTGGGCCTGTGCAAGGGAATATTCGGGGCTCGGCGGACGTTTGGGCGTTTCGCTGGGAGCTTGTCGTGCTCTCCGGCTCGCCTCTGAAGCCGTGCTCACTGGCGAATTCCCTGACCTGCAGGGGTGCCCCCCTCCCCCCAGCGAAAGGTATGCAAAATATTCAGGGCAGGGGACTTAGGTCTGGATCTCGGGCGTACGACAGGTAACGCTGGTCCACAATAGGTGAAATGGCCCATCTTTAGAAGGTCTCTAGCGGCAAAATTTTCGAAACGTTGAACTTAGCCTTTCCGGAATGACAATAAGAAGGCAAGGACAAGGGCAACTACAGGGGTCCTTTGCTTCGCTCAGGATGACGGGCGGTGAAACAAGGGACGGCAAAGGCGACAGCAGATGCCCATCGGGAATGACAACAAGAAAGGCAGGGCGATTGCAATGGCAACTACAGGGGTCAGATCCCCTTGGGTGAGCGCAGATTCCTTTGCCCCTCCAGGGGCGCGTTGGTGGCCGTAGAGTCCTCTCGGCTTTACCCGCGATGCTGATCCGAAGCGAGGTGGACGTCCACCCGGGGTGTTGGCGTGCACTCCCTTGCTTCAGAGAGGTTGCTCTATCCCCAGTTTAGAGGTTTGGAGGAGTGGGAGCGCCACCTGGAAGTGCTTTGCGTTTAGCGGCTTGGGTCGGGTTGGGGATTGACACGGAACGATGGCGGTCTGTGGCGGGAATGTGGTTGTCAGAACAGCACGCACCCGGTTGCGGTTGCGCTTGCTGGTTCGCGGCGTAGCTCAGGATCTCCTGAAGTGTCTGCTCCGGCGTGGCGAAGTTCTCGGAGATCTTTCTAGCGGCAAGCCGCCTCTGTCGTTCTCAAGGATGGTATCGGCTGGAAGTCGCGTCGCTTTGAGCAGAAGCAAGCGGCTTACTTCGCGGGAGTGACTTCGACGAGAGAGCAGTCTGACCAGGCGATGAGCGAGGCTTCAAAGGGATGAGCCATGATGTCAGGATCGGCCGGGTCAGGGCTGGACGAAAGTAGGAGCACTTCGATCGGATCGGTTTGTCATGCGTGATACATCAGGGCGGGGTTGTCAAGCTTCCATGCGCAGGTTCACCAGCAGCGCATATGGCAACAGATGCAGCAGATAGAACCCATAGCTGATCCGGCCTAAGTCCTGCAAAGGCCTGAAGCTGCAAACCCGGGCAAACCACGACTCCGCCGGCAAACAGCCTAGCAACAAAGCCACAGCCAAGAGAGGCGCGAGGGTCAAAGCCGCCGTGCTCGACCACGGCGATCCTAGATCGGTCGTCAAAGCGCTCTGCCATCCGCTCGCTTTCGCGAGGTACACCAGATACCGTGTCATACAAGCCGCCCGTAATCAGGAACCCGGACAAGACAAAGAACAGGTCGACGCCGATCCATCCACCGTTCATCCACCCCAAGGCCGGGAATTAGCGACCCATAGTGGTCCAGGTAGACCACAAAGATCGCAATCCCGCGCATCCCGTTCAAGGCCGGGTAGAACGGCCGCAGCAAACCGCGCGGGAGCGGAGCAGAGACACTCATAGGGAGCACAATCTTTCAAAAGCGAGTATGTACCAGACCCGAAACAGAAGATCTGCCTCGCCCCGCGCCCGCCTGTACCCGGCAAAGTTGCAACGAAAATCGCTAGCTGAAGATCTCCTTTACCTTGTCGAGCAGACCTCGCGAGTGCGGCTTGTTCTCGACCGTCATCGTCTCTCCCAGCTTCCGTACCAAGTCCTTCTGCTCCCGCGTCAACTTGCTCGGGGTCGCTACCCGGATCTCCACCACAAGATCGCCCTTGCCGCGCTGATTCAGGTGCGGCACGCCTTTGCCTCGCAGCGTAAATGCCTTTCCGCTCTGCGTCCCCTCCGGCACCTTGATCAGCTCCACACCTTCGAGCGTATGAATTTCGAGCTCTGTCCCCAGAGCCGCCTGCGGGAAGCTGATCGGCATCACGCAGTGGAGATCATCGCCGTCGCGCTCAAAGAACTCGTGCGCCTTCACCTGCAGGACGACATACAAATCCCCGGCCGGCCCGCCGAACGGCCCCGCCTCGCCCTCGCCCGAGTAGCGAATGCGCGTGTCTTGCTCCACGCCCGCCGGCACCTTCACCATCAACTTGTGCTCCGCCGGCACCCGCGTCTCGCCATGGCAAACATTGCACGGATCGACAATCAGCGACCCCGTCCCACCACACACCGAGCACGTCCGCGCCACCGAAAAGAAACCCTGCTGAAATCTCTGCTGCCCCCGGCCTCCGCACTGCGTGCAGGTCACCGGCGACTTGCCCTTGGCCGCCCCTGTCCCCTTGCACTCCACGCACGTCTCCATGCGACGGTACGTGATCTCGCGCTCCTTGCCGAAGACGGCCTCCTCAAACTCGAGTGTCAAGGCAATCTGCATGTCGCGTCCACGCTGCACGCGCGATCCCTTTCGGCCGCCCCCGCCCTGCTGGCCCATGTTGAACATCTCGCCGAACAGGTCGCCAAAGATGTCCCCCAGGTCCTGAGCATTGCCACCCGCGAACGGACCTCCGCCCCCAGCACCTCCGCCGCCAAACGCCGCATGCCCGTACCGGTCATATGCAGCCCGCTTTTCCGGGTCACTCAGCACGCCGTAGGCCTCGCCGCACGCCTTAAACTTTTCTTCGGCCTCCGGATTGTTTGGGTTGCGATCCGGATGAAACTGCATCGCCAACTTGCGGTACGCAGTCTTGATCTCAGCGTCGCCCGCGTCCCGCGAAACGCTAAGCAGCTCGTAGTAGTCAACCTTGGTCACGTTTGCTGTCGCACTCATCTCTTAGAGTCTCTATCGGCATATCTCGGCAAAACTTTAGCCGGAACTTCCAAAATCTAGTACTTCCGTGCAGATCCTCTACCGCCCAGGCGGCCGTCCCTTACGCGTCCACCTGCGCCGGGTTCGACGCAATCCGCACCAACGCCGGCCGCAGGAGCTTGTCGCGCAGCCGGTACCCCCGCCGAATCTCCTCAATTACCTGATGATCCGGATACTGCTTGGTTTCGATGCTCCCCAACGCCTCGTGGACTCGCGGGTCAAACTCCGTCCCGACCGCCTCCACCGGCTGCACCTGCAAGCCGCGCAACGCGTCCTCCATCTGCTTTAAAATCAACTCAACCCCCGACCGCAGCTGCTCGGCCGAACCCTCCGACCGCAAGGCCAGCTGGAAGTTATCCATCACGCCCAAAAACGGCTCCACCGCATCCGCAACCGCGTCCGCCCGCCACGTCAAACGGTCTTTCGCCTCCCGCTTGCGCGCATTGTCAAAGTCCGCCTGCAGCCGCGCCAGACGATCCCGATACACGTCCCGCTCCGCCCGCACCGTCTCCAGCTCCGCCGACCCGCCCGCGCCCTCTGCCCCAGCCTCCGAAGCATGGCCACTTACAATTTCCGGATCCACCAGATCTTCCAAACCCTCACCGTGTGCCATCGTCTCGTCCTCCCCTGTCTCCTCAGTTTCAGCCCTGTCCGTCAACTCCGATTTCGCGCTCTTCCTATTGTTGCCCATCCGCGCCCATCGCGCGACCTTGTCCCACTGCGTCTCCATCCGGTCTCCCCCACGTACCCGCTCCGAGCCTCCCGCATCCTCACCGGCAGAAACCGCCCGTCGATCCTGACACCCTACTCCGTCGGATACAGCATCCGGTCAAACGCCTGCGATATATAGCTGACCGCGTTCATCGTCCGCTCGTAATCCATCCTCTGCGTCCCGATCACGCCCACTGTCCCGCGCGGCTCGCCCCCTACCCGCGCCGGCGCCGCGATCAACACCAGACCAGCCATCTCCGGCGCCTGATCTTCCAGATCAAACACCACCCGGACACTGTCCTGCCGCGCATCCACATACGCATTCAACAGCTCCACCACCCTCTGCTTGGTCTCAAGCGCCACCAGCAACTCCCGCAGCCTGTCCCGATCCTCCGCCCCCCGCACCCCTGACAACAGATTCGCCACACCTTCCACATACACCGAAGGCGCCGGCTCCTGACCTTTCGGCACCGCCCCAGCCCACAGCTCCTCCACCGCATTCAACATCCGCTGATACTCACTCCGCTCCCGCTCCACCCGTCGCGCAATCTCCTGCCGCACCCGCTCCACATCCCAACCGCGAAAGTTCTCGTTCAAAAACGCCCCCGCCCGCTCCAGTTCGCGGCTCGTCAACTCCGCATCCCGCCGACCATCGAGCGCCAGCACACGATCCCGCACCAGGCCGCTCCGCGTCACCACCACCGCCAAGACACGCCTCGGCGCTATCCGCGAGAAATGCACATGCTCCAGGACATCGCCCTCGGCCGCCGACGCGATCGCCACCCCCACACCGCTTGAAAGCGTTGCCAACACATGGCTCGTCCGCTCCAGCAAAGCGCGCGTCCCGACCATCCCCGCCAGGCTCGAATCGATCGCCCGCCGGTTCTCCGCCGGCAGCCGCGCCGCCGAAATCTTCACCCCGCCGCTCAACTCCTCCACATACATCCGAAACGCCCGCGCCGTCGGGACCCGGCCCGCCGACGTGTGCGGCTGCTCCAGCAATCCTTCCTCCGCCAACGCCGCCATCTCGTTGCGCACCGTCGCCGCACTCATCCCGCCAACCTCGCCCCCGAGTCGCGCAATCGTCCCCGAGCCCACCGGCTCGCCATTCTCCACATAGCTCTCAATAATGGCGGTCAGGATCGCCCTCTGCCGTGCCGTCACCCGCTCCGCAGCCGCCATCCAAACACCTCCCCAGCCGCACCGGTCCCGAAAAGATCGGAGCGCTCACATCTCGAGTCTACCGAATCTGTCAACTCCAGACGTAATGCCGGGTGCCCCATCCTCTCCGTCAGCCCCATCGACGGAAAGGGTGGGGTCGAGCGCCTCCGCTTAGACTCCTCGTCCACCAGAACAAGCGATCTACTTATGCCACATCGCTAGGGTCAAAATAAACACCAACCCATACAGGATCAAAAGCAGCTGCCACCACCGATCCAGCCAGGACTCCTTCACCTCACTCGAATGCCCCTGATCACTCATCGCAACGCACCTCCGTCTGCACCATCCTAAAGCAGATGGAACCCGGCCTTTCCATCCTTTTGTCCATATTCGGCGGTGCAGGATGAGGAGCGACGGAAACCTGACATATCTCATCATCAGATCCGGGTCGAAAGCCTCCTACACCCCTCTACTCAATCTCCAACACACCCCCACCCTGCGCCTCAATCCGCTCCGCCTCCTGCGCCACCCTCCGCGCCACGGCGTAAAATCCCTTGGCCATCTCGCTCTCCGGCCCGGCCAACGACACCGGCATCCCCGTGTCGCCACCCTTGCGAATGGACGGATCCAGATCGAGCGACCCCAAAAACGGCAAACCAAACTGCGCCGCCGTCCGCTCCGTCCCCCCACTTGAAAAGATGTCGATCACCTCCCGGCAGTGCGGACACGTAAAGTGACTCATATTTTCGACCAGACCGATGACCTCCACCCGCACCTGGTGAAACATCTCGAGCGCCTTTCGCGCATCCTCGAGCGCCACATCGCTCGGCGTCGACACCACCACCGCCCCAGTCAGCGGCACCGTCTGCACGAGCGAGATCACCACATCCCCTGTCCCCGGCGGCAGGTCCACAATCAAGAAATCCAGCTCCCCCCATTCCACCTGCGTCAAGAACTGCCGAACAATCTGGTGCAGCATCGGCCCCCGCATCACCATCGGCTTGTCGCCCGGCGAGATCAGGCCCATCGAAATGAACTTCACCCCATGCGCCCCGATCGGCTCAATCCGGTTCTCCCCAACTACGTTTGGCTGCCGCGTCACACCCAGCATCGTCGGCACATTTGGCCCATAGATGTCGGCATCCATCAGCCCCACCCGATACCCCAGCTTGCCCAGCGCCACCGCCAGGTTCACCGCGACGGTCGTCTTCCCCACACCGCCCTTGCCGCTCCCGACCGCTACCACATGCGCCACCCCAGGCAAAGGCTGCGGCCCCTGCGCTCCCGCCGGAGGCCCACCAACTCCAGGTGCACCTCCAGGCCCGCCAGTCGGCCGACCACCCAAATGTCCCATTGAAATCCCTCTCCAACGATCCTAGCCCACTCTGCTTTCACCCATGAGCATCGCCCGCCAGCATGCTCGAACCCTCTTTGACCCAGCGCAACCCTCCTCCACCCATCTACACATGCCAAAAATCCCCCAAGGCCGCCCGCATCTCCTTCTTCCTGGCCGTCTCCCCCGACCGCAGCTCTCTCCGCCGACCCGCATCCTCATACCTCCGCCGCTGATGCTCGGTCTCCGGCCGCACCGCCGGCACCGCGATCCTCCGCCCCTCCCGATCCACCGCCACAAACGTCAGGTACGCACTCGAAACATGCCGCAAACGCTCCGCCCGCACATCCTCCACCATCACCCGCACACCCACCTCCATCGACGTCCTGAACGCCCGATTCACACTCGCCTTCAAGATCAGCAACTCGCCCACCCGCACCGGCGCCACAAAGTCCAGATGATCCATCGACGCCGTCACCGTGATCGCCCGTGCATGACGGCTCGCCGCCATCGCCCCCACCAGGTCGATATACTGCATCAGCCGCCCCCCAAACAGATTCCCCAAAGCATTCGCATCCGCGGGAAACACAATCTCACTCCGCTCCGACTGCGACTCCCCCACACCCCGCGACACTATCTCCTCAGCCATCCCCCAAGTCTCCCAACTTCCCCCCAAGAACGCAACGAGGAGAACCTATACCTCACACCTCAGCCAGATACGAACGACGGATCACTGAAGAGAACATTTCAGAGAGCGCAAGTAGAAAGTGAGCTTTTCAAGATGGCGCCTCGCCGGTTGCACAGAAGCTCTCAAACCTTTCCACGGAAACAAATGGTTGCGTCCTGCTCTTGCGCCTTTCGGACTTTTGCGGGTCCAGCCGCAGGGCCGGTGCAGAGGTACCCGGAGGCCTCTTGTGACAGATGACTTCGCTGCCAAGGTTGAGGCTTTTGGCTTCGCCTCGAAGATCCGCCACCACGACGCGCACACCGCGGACCACCTACGATAGAAGTATGGAAGACGTCACCTTTGCCCAACCGGAACGCCGCAACCTCCTCGTCCCCATTGCCCTCGCCGTCGTCGCCCTCGCCGCTATTCTCTTCCTCGTCCTCCGCTTCACCCCGCACACCACTGCCGCCCTCTCGGTCAAAGGCAGCGCCGCTTTCTCGGCTCACACCGTCTTCAAATCCGACTCCACGGTCGTCGGTCGGGAGACCGCCCAGGACGACCTCTACGTCCTCGTCGACCTCCACATCGACAACCGGCTCCGCCTTCCGCTCTTTCTCAAGGACTTCAACGCCACCTTCACCCCCTCCGACCCCGCCAGCACCGAACCCATCACCACCAGCGCGGTCGAAAAGTCCGACCTACCCAACCTCTATCTCGGCTTCCCAGCCTTGAAAGCCCTCGCGGCCCGGCAACCCGACCCGCCTCTGTTTCGCGAAACAGAGATCCCCCCAGGCAAATCCGCGGACGGGTTCGTCGTTCTTCACTTTCCGATCACCGAAGCCGCCTGGAACAGCCGCAAAGACGCCACACTCACGATCGATCTCTACCACCAAGGTCCCCAAACCATCACCATCCCCAACCAGCCCCCCGCCGCGCCTGTCGAGACTTGCGGCAGCCCAGCCCATCCCTGCGCCCCCGTACCTTCGCCCGCCCGAAAGCCCCGCAAATGACCCGCCGCCGCTTTATCGCCGACCGCTGGACCGCCACGGCCGCCACCCTCACCGGCGACCAGGCCGCCCATCTCGCCCGCGTCCTCCGCGCCAGCCCCGGCCAGATCTACGACGTCGTTGCCGGCGGCTTTCTCCATCGCGCGGAAGTCACTGCCGTCAACGCCAGCCCCGGCCAGGAACAGGTCGATCTCCTCCTGCACGAAGAGCTCGAAGCCGAGACCAGCCTTCCGCTCCACCTCCTCCTCGCCATCTTTAAATTCGACCACCTCGAATGGGGCATCGAAAAAGCCACCGAACTTGGCGTCGAAAAGATCACCCCCATCCTCGCCCGACGCACGGAAAAGCACCTTCAGCTCGCCTCCGTCAAACGCGTCGATCGCTGGCGCCGCATCGCGCTCGAAGCCTCCAAACAATCCCGCCGCACGACGGTCCCCGAGATCGTCGATCCCACCCAGCTCAAGCCCGCTCTCGTGGGCGAAACCAGCCCCCATCGCATCCTGCTCAGCGAACTCGAACAAGCCACACCCCTCGCCCGAGCCCTCCAGGGAGCCTCCTCGCCATCCGCCGACCTCGCCCCAATCGCGCTCGCCATTGGGCCCGAGGGCGGCTGGACCCCCGAAGAGATGCAGATGTTCCTCGACCACACCTGGCAGCCCGTCACCCTCGGACCCCGCATTCTCCGCGCCGAAACCGCCGCCGTAGCCGCCGTAGCCATCGCCGCCGCCCACCTCGGTTAGGTCTGCTAGGGGAGTTCGGGCGAGGTGTGGAGCTTTGGGTAGAACGTGAGTTGGACGGCGCCGACGGTGTCGGTGTTTAAGCCGACCTTGTAGATGGGCGCCTTCCAGCGTTCGTACTGCAGCCAACCGTTGAACTCCACATCGGGACGGAGTCGCTTGACGACGCTGAGCTTGAACTGGTTCTGTGTGGTTCCGCCGACGAAGTCCTTGGCGTTCTGTTTGTTGAGGTATTCGAGCTGGACCCACTCGTTGCCGCTGAGGTGGTAGGTGAGCCAGGCTTGGCCGCCCTTGGCTTCACGGCCGATCCAATCGCCCATGATGTAGCCGCTGTTGGTGTAGCCCTGCTTTTGGATGATTTCGTAGTAGTTGAACGAGCCGTAGACGCTGCGGCTCACGCCGGGATCGGTGTTGGCGGCTTCGACACGGAGGTCCAGCTTGGGTGCGCCCGGGATGTGCGAGAGATAGAGGCCGGTGCGGTAGGCGGCGCGGCGTGGGGCGCTGATGGGCGTGACGTCGTCGTGCGACATGGAGTCTGCGTAGAGGGTCAAGTACCTGCGGACAAACGGCAGACGATACGAGAAGTTGAAGACGCTGAAGCGGGCGCCGGGGTCGAGCGCGGAGCTTTTTTCGGCCGCTGTGGTGTCGTTGATCGAGAAGAAGCTGCGCAGAAAGGTGTGTAGGGTGACGGGTTCGTGGCCTCGGCCGCCGAAGATGACGGTGCGCTGGAAGCCGAACTCGAAGTCGCGTGTGGGCCGGAAGGAGAACATCTCCGAGTGGACGTAGGGGTCGCGCGGGAAGAGGTGGCCTTTGAGATCGCCGTAGAAGAAGTCGTAGCGCAGGGGTCCGAGGACTTTGGAGACGTAAGGGATGTTCAACGGTTCGACGCGATTGATGCGAAAGGAGTAGATGTTTTCGGCGTTGTTGGTCCAGGCCATGGCTCCGCCCTGCGCCGGCCCGAGCCATGCATCGGTTTTGCCGCCGGAGATTTCGTGGCCGAGCAGGTGGAAAGAGAGCGCGGCTTCGACGATGCGGAAGGGGTTCTGGGCGGGCGCGGTTCCGACGGGAAGGACCGAGGTGCGACCGATGTAGGGGAGGGCGTCGAAGGCGTTGATGTTCGCGCCGATGTAGTTGGTGTAGTCGGTGCGCGAGGGGGCGTGCTGGTATTCGCCGCGGAGGTAGAGCGAGAAGCGGCCAGCCTCATTGACGGTGGAGAAGCCGGTGATGTTGTTGAAGCCGCTCGCGTACGGTCGACCGTAGTCGTTGGAGATGGTGGTTCCGAGGTGGTAGCTGTCGCGTAGGGTCGGACCGCCGACGCCCATGAACCGGGTGTAGGCGGAGTAGAGACCGAAGACTTTGGGTCGGGGCATGTTTCCGCCCGGCACTTCGTCGCGGAGTTCGTCGCGGACGGTGGACAGGATGTCTTCGGCCTCGATTGAACCGTCGCGAAGGATGCTGTCTTCGGAGTTTTCGAGCATGTGGAGGACGCTTCGGCGGGTCCACGGCCGCATGCCGAGAAACATGGTATCGACGTAGCCGAGGGAGTAGAGGCGCGTCATGGCGGGGTAGACCCAGCTGTCGACCGGGATGTAGGTGGAGCCGTAGACGTCCTTGGGCATG
Source organism: Acidobacteriaceae bacterium (assembly GCA_965277145.1). Taxonomy (GTDB): domain Bacteria; phylum Acidobacteriota; class Terriglobia; order Terriglobales; family Acidobacteriaceae; genus Edaphobacter. The sequence continues at coordinate 1,883,573 of OZ255717.1, read as the reverse complement.
TCCTCGTCGAGCGGACCGTAGGGGGCGTAGGCGGCGTAGGGCTGCTGCGGCGTGGGGGTGGCGGGAGCGATGACGGGCGGGGGCGCCGCGGCGGGCGCAGGGGTGGAGGGAAGGGGAGCCGGGGTGTTTTGAGGACTGGCAGGTTTTGGAGCGTACGCTGGTCGGGAAGGAACGGCCTGGAGGGGGTCGGGCGCGGGTGGCGGAACGGCCTCGGGGGCAGCGGTGGGAGGTGAGGTTTGAACCGTCGGTGGAGGTGTGCTGCCGGGGTTCTGCGCGGAGAGAAACCGGGCGGCGGCAAGCATTGCCAGACCCGCGGACAAACCAAGATATCGCTTCCGCACCTGCACCTCAGGGCGGGAACGCCCGCCTCTTTGCTAGTGTAAACCGCCGGGGTGAGCGGGGGCGGGAACCACTTCGGCTGTGCGGGGCGAGTCGGAGCCGGATCTTTGCTTATTATGCGGGGGATCTGGCCTGTTTTCGGGGCAGCTTCGGCCGGTTCCGAGCTGGGGGCCGGAGACGTTTCAGGAAGTTCGCTTCGGTTTCGCGAAGCCAGGCTCCGGTGACGATGTGGCGTTGGAGCAGGGATTGCTCGAGGAGGCTGACGGGGTCTGAGAGCCGTCGGCGGGGCGCGCCGGGAAAGGCGGTGATGCTTTCGAGCAGGACCGGGCCGCCGCCGGTGCGTGCACGGAGGAGGGCTTCGCTGGCGACGCGGAAGATGGCGATGCAGTCGAAGGCGTCGACGGCGATGCCTGGGACGCCGAGCTTCTCGGAAAGGAGGCTGAGGCCGGGCGGTTTGCTGTCGGGGTTTCCCGGAAGAGCGACGAAGAGGATCGGCAGGGAGGCTTTGGATGCGAGGTCCAGGACGGCGCGCCAGACGGCGACGGGGGCTTCCCCGGGCCGGATGTAGACGAGCAGAGCGCGGCTGTTCGCTTGCGCTTTCAGGGCCATGGCGGCTCCGGCGGCGAGGCGCAGGCGGTCTGTCCCGACCTCGACTGGGAGCCAGTGGGGAGACGGGGTGGTTCGGGCCGGTGAGCTGCTGGAGGCGATTGCGGCGGGGTCTGCGCCGAGCAGGAGCTGCATGGTTGGCGTGGGTGGAGGTGCGCAGATCAGGTCGCCTGGTTCGAGAGCGAGGAGTGTGCTTGCGTGGCAGGCTAGATCGGATTGGGGTGTTTGGGTGCGCCGCCGCTTGCCGCCTCCGAGATTGTCTTCGAGCAGGCGGCCGTCGCGCATGCCGAGATAGATGGATCGCAGCTTGCTGTGAGGGACGAGGGGGTTTTCACCGGGATCTCCGGTTGCGGACTCTCCTTTTTCTTCGACCTGAACCGCCAAATGTTTCACCTTTGCTGATGGTACTGGCGAAGCCTTTCTGGTGCGTGTCGGGATTGTCCGGCAGACTTGTGTATCCGGACCTGCGTGTCGGGCGGCTTACGATCAGGCGTGTGCCGGGTCGGGCGCATCGATGTCCAGGCCGAGATCGGCGAGGGCCTGTTGCGCTTTTGCCGGGTCCAGGGCACCGTCGCGAGCGAGCTTTGAGAGCGCGGCTCCGGCGATCGCCTCGGCGCTTACCTCGAAGTGTCGGCGGAGGTGCTCGCGGTTGTCCGAGCGACCGAAGCCGTCGGTGCCGAGTGAGACCAGGCGTGAGCCGAGCCAGGGCGCGAGCTGATCGGGGACGGACTTCATGTAGTCGGAGGCGGCGATGATGGGCCTGGCCGATGCGGAGCCGATGGATGCGAGGGCTTCGAGCACGTATGGCGTGCGCAGGGGTTCGGCGGGATGGAGGCGGTTCCAGCGCTCGGCGGTGAGGGCGTCGCGTCGCAGCTCGTTGTAGCTGGTGACGCTCCAGACGTTTGCCTGGAGGTTGTAGCGCTCGGCGAGGATGGTCTGGGCGCGGAGAACTTCGTTGAGGATGGGACCGCTGCCGAAGAGCTCGACCGCTGCCTCGCCGTTGGCGGCGGGCCGGAGCTGGTAGATGCCGCGCAGGATGCCTGTGGCGGCGCCCTCCGGCATGGCGGGCATGGCGTAGTCCTCGTTGTACATGGTGATGTAGAAGAAGACGTCTTCGCCGCGCTCGTACATGCGGCGGAGGCCATCCTGGACGACGACGGCGAGTTCGTAGACGTAGGCTGGATCGTAGGTGAGGCAGGTCGGCACGGTGCTGGCGAGCACGATCGAGTGGCCGTCCTGGTGTTGGAGGCCTTCGCCGAGCATGGTGGTGCGGCCGGCGGTTCCGCCCATGAGGAAGCCCTTGCCGCGCGAGTCGGCGAATGCCCACACCATGTCGCCGACGCGCTGGAAGCCGAACATGGAGTAGTACATGTAGAAGGGGACGGTGGGCACGCGGTAGTTGGCGTAGGCGGTTCCGGCGGCGGTGAAGGATGCCATGGAGCCGGCCTCGGTGATGCCTTCTTCGAGGATCTGACCGTCGCGGTCTTCGCGGTAGTAGAGGAGCATGTCGGCGTCGTGGGGGTTGTACTTCTGGCCCTCGGGGGCGTAGATGCCGACCTGCCGGATGGCGGATTCGAGGCCAAACGTGCGGCCTTCGTCGGGGACGATCGGGACGATGAGTTTGCCGATCTCCGGGTCTTTCATGAGGCTGCGGAGGAGGCTGACGAAGCCCATCGTGGTCGAAACGGCGCGGCCTTTGGAGCCGCCGGTCCACTCGGCCAAGGTGCTGAGTTCGGGCGCCTTGAAGCGGATGGGTGGGACGCTGCGTTCGGGGATGTAGCCGCCCAGATCGCGCCGTCGTGCATGGAGGTACTGAATCTCCGGGGCGTCGTCGGATGGACGGTAGAAGGCACCGTCCTTGGCCGCGCGGTCGGGCAGATCGATATCGAAGCGCTCGACGAATGCGGTTACGGCGTCGTCGGTGAGCTTTTTTTCCTGGTGGCTGGCGTTGCGGGCTTCGGTCGAGCCAAGGCCGTAGCCTTTTACGGTTTTAGCGAGGATGACGGTGGGGCCGCCTTTGTGGTCGAGCGCGCGCTGGTAGGCGTTGAAGATTTTTTTGGGGTCGTGGCCGCCGCGATGGAGCCGGCCGAGCTGTTCGTCGGTGTAGTCCTTGACCAGGTCGAGCAGCTCTGGGTATTTGCCGAAGAACTCGCGTCGGAGGTAGGCGCCGCCCTTGGCCTTGAAGGCCTGGAAGTCGCCGTCGACGCACTCTTCCATGCGCTTGAGGAGGAGGCCCTGGTGATCGCGCGCGAAGAGTTCGTCCCAGTCCGAGCCCCAGATGACCTTGATGACGTTCCAACCGGCGCCGCGGAACATGCCTTCGAGCTCGTCGATGATGCGTTTGTTGCCGCGGACGGGACCGTCGAGCCGCTGGAGGTTGCAGTTGACGACGAAGATGAGGTTGTCGAGGTTTTCGCGGCTGCCGAGTGAGATGGCGCCGAGCGTGTCGACCTCGTCGGTTTCGCCGTCGCCGACAAACGCCCACACTTTGCGGTCGGTGACCGGGATGAGGCCGCGATTTTCGAGGTATCGCATGAAGCGCGCCTGGTAGATGGCGTTGAGTGGACCGATGCCCATTGAGACGGTGGGGAAGCGCCAGAAGTCGGGCATGAGCCAGGGGTGCGGGTAGCTCGAAAGCGCGGGCTCGCCGCGAAGTTCGTGGCGGAAGTTGCCGAGGCGCTGCTCGTCGAAGCGACCTTCGAGGTAGGCCCGTGCGTAGACTCCCGGCGAGGCGTGGCCTTGGAAGTAGATGAAGTCTCCGGGCTGGTCGGGCTGCCCATCGCCGCCTGGGTACTTGGCGCGGAAAAAATGGTTGAAGCCGACCTCGAGCAGAGTGGCGAGGGATGAGTAGGTGGCGATGTGACCGCCGATGCCGGCGTCTTTTTTGTTTTGGCCGTGCACCATGGCCATGGCGTTCCAGCGGATTAGGGCCTCGACGCGTTTCTCGAGCTCGCGGTCGCCGGGGTATTCGACCTCGTCGTGCTTGGGGATGGTGTTCAGGTAGGGGGTTGTGACCTCGCCCCCGACCGGCACGCCTGCCTCGCGCGCGCGTTGGCGGAGAGCTTCGACGACCGCGGCGCCCTGCTCCCAGTCGGCGGCCACGACGTCGTCAAAGGCTTCGATCCATTCCGCGACTTCGGCGGCGGAGTCTTGTTTTACGGCGGCTTCATCCAGCTTTGTGGTCATAGCGAGTTATCTACTCTCTTTATCGGCAGATCGTTTCGGAAGTTTGAGGCGTTGGGGATGCGTTTTTTCGCGAACGGACGATATCTGGATTCCTCCGTTCGCGCCCGCTTATAACGATATAAGGCTTTGACCGAAGTCGTCATCTTCGGGAGGCGCACACCGGTACGCCGGATCGGTCAACGGGTCGCCGCGAGCGCTGTCGACACCGCCTGGGCCATGGGCAGGGTAGGCCGCCGGATCAGAGTGTGCAGGTCCGCCGATGAGCTGTCCAGCTGACCATTTGCGGCACACGCGTCTGCGTCGGCCAGGATGTTCGCGAAGTGTGTAGGCAGGCCGAAGCCGGCCAAGGCGCCGGCGTACTCCGCCTGGGGGAGGTTGCGGTAGAGGACCGGCTTTCCCGCCCCGCGGGAGATCTCCGCCGCCAATTCGGTCAGCGTGTAGGCGGTGTCGCCGGCGAGTTCGTAGGTCTTGTTCTCGTGGCCCGGCTCCGTCAGAACGGCGACCGCCGCGGCTGCATAGTCGGAGCGCGCGGCGGACGCGAAATTTCCGTTGCCCGCGGCACCGAGGAGGGCGCCGTGCTCGATCGCCGGGCCGATCTGATCGGTGTGATTTTCGAGGTACCAGCCGTTGCGAAGAAAGACGAACGGTAGACCCGATCGGCGAATGCTCTCTTCGGTTTCCTTATGATCGGACGCCAGCGCCAGGGTCGAGGTGTCGGCGCGCAGAATGCTGGTGTACGCGAGCAGGCCGACTTCTGCCAATTTAGCGGCCTGCACCACCGCCTGTTGCTGCGGGACACGCCGGCCGAGTTCGTTGGATGAGATGAGAAGGAGCTTTTCAGCACCGTGGAAGGCCGTGGCCAGTGTCTCCGGGCGGTCGTAATCGGCGTGTCGCAGCTGAATTCCGAGAGCGCGGAGATCGCCGGCTTTTTCAGGATTTCGAACGGCCGCGACGATCTCTCGGGCGGGAACTCGGTCCAGAAGGCCTCTGATTACATGTTGTCCCAACTTTCCATTTGCTCCTGTGACGACGATCATGGGTGCGATCCTTTCCGAGTAAGTTCCCTTTGGACGGGCCTGGATCCGAGCTTAGCCGGACTACTCACTATTTGTAAGTACGTACCTATAAGTAAGCTGCTTACCGATGCTACGATGAACCTATGTTGAAGGGTCTGTCTAAGCGGTCTGGGAGACGGGCGGCCGATGTCTATGAGGCCCATTGCCCCTCACGGAAGGTGCTCGACCACGTCACCTCGCGATGGGGATCGCTGGCCCTGGTTGTTCTTCTGGAAGACACGCATCGCTTCAGTGAACTTCGGCGGAAGATCGGTGGCGTCAGTGACAAGATGCTCGCGCAATCGCTGCGGGCGCTGGAAGGCGACGGACTTTTGCTCCGCACGGTGTACCCCACGGTGCCGCCGTCGGTTGCGTATAGTTTGACGCCGCTCGGACGGGAGGTAGCGACCTGCGTCCATGCCCTGACGGAGTGGGTAGAACGGAATCTGCCCACGATTTCTGAGATTCAGAAGAAGCGCGAACGCCGGCCGGCGACACGTTAGGTGGAGTAGTCGGCGTTGATGCGGACGTACTCCGCGGTCAGGTCGCAGGTGACGAAGCGGCACTCGCCATGGCCGACGCCGAGGTCGATGCTGATTGTGTACTCGCGGGCCTGCATGGCTTGGTGGGTGCGGGCTTCGTCGAACTCCGGGGCGCGCACGCCTGCGCGAAAGACGGGTTGGCCAGCGATGGTGATGGTCATGCGCTCGGGCTGGATGGGAACGCCGCTGCGGCCGGCGGCGGCGAGCAGACGTCCCCAGTTTGGATCGCCGCTGGACCACGCTGTTTTGCAAAGTGGCGACGTGGCGATGGTCTGGGCCACCTGCCTTGCCTCGGCCTCGGTCTCGGCCCCGGAGATGACCAGGGTGACGACGTGGTTTACACCTTCGCCGTCGTCGACGATGCGTCGGGCGAGCGATCCGCAGACGAGTTTGAGGGCGTCCGTAAAGGCTTCGCGCACGCGACCGTCGACGGCGACGCCGCTCGCTCCGCTGGCCAGCAAGAGGACGGTGTCGTTGGTCGAGGTATCGCCGTCGATCGAGATGAGGTTGAAGCTGCGGTCGACGACCGGGCCCAGGATTTCGCGCAGCTCCTCCGGTTTGGCTCTGAGGTCGGTGAAGAGGTAGACCAGCATGGTCGCGTGCGCGCCCGGTGCGGCGTTGGACAGGCCCACAGGCGCGCCGAGCCGGGGATGGATCATGCCCGCGCCTTTGGCTACACCGAAGATGCGCACCTCGGCGCCGTCGACCTCGACGATGGCGCGGGCCAGCTTCATCTGCGTGTCGGTGGTGAGGATGGCCTGGGCGAAGTGCTCGGCGTGCTCCGGATGGTCGCCCATGGCGGAGCGAAGTCTCGGTAGCGCATTGAGGACTTTTCCGGTGGGAAACGGAACGCCGATGATGCCGGTCGAGGAGGGGAAGACCTCGTCGAAGATGCAGCCAAAGGTCTCGGCGGCCGCCACGCAGGTTTCTTTGCAGGCGTCGAGACCCGCCGGACCGGTGGCGCAGTTTGCGTTGCCGGCGTTGATCAGGACGGCGTGGACGCGGCCTCCGGTGGCCAGCAGATGGGATCGGCCGACCGTGATCGGGGCCGCGACGACCAGGTTCTGCGTGAAGCATGCCGCGGCGTTTGCGCCCCTTGGAGCGACGGCAGCGGCTAGATCGAGGCCTCCGCTTGCCTTGATCCCTGACCGCACGGCGCCCCACCGGAATCCACGTGGAAGTGCGTGATCCGGTCCGTTTCCCCCAAGCCCTTCGCTCATGGCTTCACTCTACCAAGAGGAGGCGTTGCGGTGGAGGTCTATGCTGGGGGAAGCTAGACCGACCGGCGTTGTGCCGCGAGCGAAAGGAACACCCATGCTGCTTGCCGAACTTCGCGAACAGGTGCTTGAGGCCAACCTTGAACTGGTCCAGCGCGGCCTTGTCCTCTACACGTTCGGCAATGCGTCCGGCGTGGACCGATCGGAGGGCCTGGTCGTGATCAAGCCGTCGGGCGTCGATTACGACGACCTGCGCCCGGAGCACATGGTTGTGACGGACCTTGCGGGCAACGTCGTCGAAGGAGACCTCCGACCGTCCTCCGACCTCGACACCCACACACTGCTCTACCGCGAGTTTCCGGCGATCGGCGGCGTGGTTCACACGCACTCCGAGTACGCGACTTCTTTTGCGCAGGCGGGGCTGCCGATTCCCGCGCTCGGAACGACGCATGCGGATTATTTTTACGGCCCGATCCCGTGCACGGATGTGCTGTCGGCCGACGCGATAGGCGGGCGTTATGTGCACGAGACGGGAATGGCGATCGTCCGACGATTTCAGGGCTACGTCTCGCATCCGGTGATGGCGCAACCCGCGCACGATCCGGGCTCGCTTGAAGCCATGAGCACGGTTGCGATCGGTGGCAACTCTGCGCGCGAGATGCACGGCCGGCCGCTTGACCCGATCGCCGTGCCTGCGTGTCTGGTGGCGGGCCACGCTCCGTTCGCATGGGGCCGCACACCAGGCGAGGCTGCGCACAATGCCGTCGTGCTCGAGGCCGTGGCGCGGATGGCGTATCGGACTTTGACGCTGCAGGCCGAAGCCGGTGAAGTCTCGCAGGCACTTCTGGATCGGCACTACTTTCGGAAGCACGGAGCGAAGGCAAGCTATGGCCAGCGGAAGTAGTTTGTGGCTTTAGGTCTAGGTAAAGTCACGTATCTCAACTAGACTGGGAAAGATTTCTTCTGGAGCCGGTTCTACTACTTAGTAGATTGAACTACTACTTTTGCGGGCGAACTATCTCCCGGAATCGTTTTGAAAGAGTTAGTAGGGCTGCTGCATCTTGACTGCTTCGTCGAAGGTGAGGCGGCGCTGATTGCGATAGGAAAGATTTGCCATGTGGCCGGCGACCGCGGAGAGATATCCCGTCTCGACAGGTGCGTTGGTCTTCCGGTTGCGCGCGCGGATGCAATCGAACCAGTTCTGCATGTGGTTGACGCTCCCGTTCTCGCTCGTCAGAACCTTTCCGTTGGGGTTATTGATTTGTTCCGGGTAAAAGTAAGTCCCGGCCTTGTATTCACCGGTAACCATGTCGGTCGATCCGGTGGTATGTTCGATGGTTCCGTCGGACCCGAGAAAGTGCTCGCCTAGACCGTAGTGCCCGTTCGAAAAAGTAGATTGCCAGAGCACCGTCAGATCGGGGTAGTCGAGTGAAACGGCGATGGTGTCGGGAACTTGCCGGCCATCTTTCTCGGAGAAGACGCCGCCCGTCATGTAAGCCGCCAGCGGTTCCTTGAGACCGAGCACGGTGGTGATCCAGGCGATCTGGTGCACCATGTTTTCGGTTACATTGCCGCCGGAAAACTCCCAGTAAAGTCGCCAGTTGATGAAGCGCTCGGCGCTGAACGGCTCCTTGGGGCGACCGTCCAGGAAGAGTGAGTAGTCCACGTGTTCGGGATTGCAGTCAGGCGGAAGTGGACGTCTCCACTGCGGGTGTCCATGCGCGGAGTTGCGGCTCATCCACGCCTCCACCTGCGTGATCTTTCCCGGCAAACCGTCGCGCACCCACTGCTGTGCGTCCATGTGGTCGCCCTCGCTCTCGTGTTGAAGACCAATCTGGACGACTTGCGAGGAAGCCTCCGCTGCCTTGCGACAGGCGATTGCCTCGGCGATGTTCCACGTCATGGTCTTCTCGCAGTACACGTCCTTTCTGGCGTCGAGCGCCATCAGCATGTACTTCGCATGGAGGGAGAGCGGTGTCGCGATGATGACTGCATCGAGGTCCTTGTGTTCGAGCAGGCGCGCCGGGTCGTCGTATATTTGCGCGTTTGGCGCGATCGACTTGGCCTGATCGCGACGGCGCGAGTAGACATCGGCCACGGCGACGCACTCGACGTTAGGGCGCGCCAGGGCGTCTTTGAGATCCTGCTGGCCCCGATCGCCGGCGCCGATGAGACCGAAACGCACACGGTCGTTCGCGCCCAGAGCCCTGGCCCGCGAAGTCGCAAAGAGGCCCGCACTTGCGGCCACACCACCTACAAAGTCACGACGATTCAACAAGGGACCCACCTCCTCTAAGCTACTTTTGCCTCTCTGAGGCATTTTTTCATTCCGGTCCAGCTGACAAGGGTTGAGGCTTCGGGGGAGCCGGCGCCGCGCCAGTGCGTTTCGAGGCTTACCGCGTCGCGATATCCGGCTGCGTTCAACGCCTGAAACTGCGCGGCCCAGTCGATGTAACCCTGATCGACCGGCGACCAGACGATCTTGCCGGAGCTATCCTTGATCGCATTTTTGCAGTGGCAGTGGCGGATGCGGTTCTTTGGTAGAGCGTTCCAGCCGACCGGAAATGCGTCCAGTTCGCCGCGCATCACAGCGTTGCCTGGATCCCAGTTGAGCGCAAGATGTGGGGTCTGGATGGCCGCCAAGGTCTGCGCCGCCTCCTGTCCGGTTGCGGTGTTGCAGGCGAATTCATTTTCGAGAACGAGCAGAACACCCTGTTTGCCCGCGGTCTCGGCGGCTGACCGCAGCTTCTCGTTAATGGCCGCACGGAAGGGCGCGACATTGTCCAGTCGCCAGAAGTCGAAGCACCGGACCTTGTCGGTCTTGAACTGCTTCGCGAGGGAGATGGATCGCGCGAGAACCTCGTCCTGCTTGTTGTAACTCACCTGATCGGCGCCATGCAGGTCCTGCTTTGAGCCGTACTGCGAGTGCGGTGCGCCCGGCCAGTCGACCTTGAAGAGCGGACTGGCGATGTCGGTGACCTGGAGGTTGTAGCGCGCGAGAATGCGTAGCGCCTCCGCGATTTCGGCGTCTGAGATGGTCTGTAAGTTCTTTCCCCAAACCTCGCGCAGCTCGACGTAGCCCAGGCCGAAGTCGTTCGCGATGACCGAGCAAGCGTGGTCGAAGTCCGGGGAGATCTCATCCGAGATGACGGCTATTTTGAAGGGCGAGGACCTGAGTGAGGCAAAGGCCCGCGCCTGGAAGCAGCCTAGGGTGAGGGCCCCGGCGCCGAGAAGAAGTTGACGTCGTGATAATTCGCTCATAACTACTCCAAAGCTCGGTAGGTGGGATGTAAGTTGTGGCTGACTTACACCTAACTCGAGCTTTATTCTGTTCGTGCCGGAAGATAGCAGCTAGAAGCTGATCCTGGGATGGCATAGTATGGATGGTTTGCGTGAGGGCGCGACGGAAGTGGCTGGCGCAAGGTACGACTTGCTTCTAAGCTGACGGTACGGCGACACACATCAGGCTAAGCGCTCCGGCCCGCGAGTCAGGATCGATGCCTGACAGCTTCTGTCCCCAACGCAGTTTCCCTGCGGCCCTGCCCATGTCGCCCTGAAGGACAGCCGCGCCGACGCCATGGTTGTGAGGGTAGATTGCGACGTCGAAGCCGGCGTCCCTGAGCGGCTGCCGCAGCATGTCTTCGGTGATTCCGTCGCCGGGCCGGTGATGGAGTTCGGTTCGCTCGGCCCAGAGTTGTTCGTCGCCTTCGGCGCGGTGGCCGCCACGCTTCATCCAGCGATAGATCGGCTTGCGAATCTTCCACATCGCCATGCCGAGGCCCTTGTAGTTCCATGCGGAGAGCTGCGGGTCGTGATCGATGACGAGGACGCCGCCGGGCTTGACCAGGCGCGCAGCTTCGAGGAGCACACGCCTTATATCGGTGCAGTGGTGCAGGGTTGCGTTGAGAGCGACGATGTCCGCGAAGCCGGAGCGCAACGGCAGGGCGTGGGCATCGGCCAGCAAGGGCAGGTATCCAAGCTCGCTCGCCATGTGGAGGCTTCCAGGCGCGACGTCGACGCCGATGACGGTTTCGGGCTGGTCACCGAGACTGATCAGCAGATTGCCAGGGCCGCAGCCGATGTCGACGACGACTTTGCCGTCCCAGCGTCCGGCCACGGCGTGCCATCGCTCGCGGAACTCGGGGTAGCGGTGAACGCCGGCGAGCCAGCCCTTCATCCACTCGGTCTGGCCGAAGTAGTAGGCGTTTGCCTGGAGGGTCTCGTCGTTGACGACGAACTCGGCGCCGGGCAGACCCGCGCGATCTTTCAGAGTGGTTCCCGGTGCGACGAAGGGCGCCAATTGGCTGCTGTGCTGATGATATGAAGCGGACGAAGCGGGCATGCTCTGGGCTCGGAGACTCTGGGGTTTCTTGAGTGTACGCGACGGGGATGTTGCCCGAGATGAGCGGACGAAGACGACGGTCTTAGAAGGTGCTGTTGGCCGCTGCTCGTGTGAGATCGACGGAACCCTTGAGCGGCAGGGACGCGAGCGAGTCGCCGACCTCTACGGTGAATCGGCCGGGGTTGATCGCCCAGCTTTTGGCGGGGACGTCGTAGAAGGCAAAGGAGCGCGCGTCGAGGGTCACAGAGATGTGTTTGGTCTCGCCTCCCCCGAGCAGGACGCGCTGAAACCCTTTTAGTTCGTGCGGTGGCCGGGGCACCTTTGGGTGGTTCTCAGAGACGTAGACCTGTGCGACCGCCGCGCCTGCGCGTTGCCCGGTGTTGGCGACATCGAATGTGACCTGCACCTGCGGATTGGGGCCGGCGGAGGCTGGGCTTACGGTGAGGTTGGAGAAGCCGAAGGTGGTATAGGAGAGCCCGAAGCCGAAGGGAAAGAGGGGCGCGGCGCCGTTGTGCTCGTATCCACGATAGCCGACGAAGATGCCCTCTTTGTAGAGGACGCGGCGGGTGTCGCCTTCAGGGTAGTAGTTGGCGAAGGTGGGGTTGTCCTCGGCGCGGCGTTCAAAGGTGACGGGGAGGTGGCCGGAGGGGTTGACCTGGCCGGTGAGGATCTCGGCGAGGGCCGTGCCGCCCTGCTCGCCGGCGTACCAGCTTTCGATCAGAGCGGGGACGCGGTCGATCCAGGCGGTTGAATCCACGTTGCCGCCCGAGGTGATGTCGACGACGGTCTTTGGGTTGAGAGCGGCCATGGCGAGGATGAGTTCGTCCTGGCCGAACGGCAGGGCGAAGGTTCGGTCGCCACCTTCACCCTCGCCTTCCTGCGCGTAGCCGACCGCGACGACCACGGCGTCGGCCTTGCCGGCGAGGGTGCGGGCGCGCTCGTTGACGATTTTGGAGGAGTCGGCGATGGCGAGACGCAGGCGGCCTCCCATGGCGTTGCCTCGCCAGTCCTCGACGATGATTTTGTGCGGACCGGCGCTGAGGTTGAGTGTGACGTGCGACTGAAACGCCCGGACGAGCTTCCAGTTGTCGACCACGACGTTGCCGTCGAGCGTGACTCGATTGCCGGCATGTTCGCCCGAGCCTTCGAGCGCAACGATGTACCGTGCTGCCGACGGCGCGGTGAAGAAGCCGGTGAAGCGGCGAGAGACAGGCTTGCGACCGCCGGACAGAAGTGTGGACATGGCGGCCGGGTCCTGCCGGATGGCTTCGATGTCCATGCCGGAGCTGTTTACGTGTTCCACGACGCCGGTGACGAGCGGCGCGCCGTTGAGGTCGGCGTTGGCGAAGATCTCGCGCGTGAGGCCGGGTTTGCCGCCGTCCGGGGCGGTTGTGAATGCAGTTGTGCGGGCCACGTCTTCGACGCTTGGCAGACCGCGATCGTAGAAGACGTTTACGGCGGGGCCGAAGCCGATTTCGAGGCCTTCGAGCGTGCTGACGAGATGGAAGGGGACGACGCCGGCGCTGCCACCGCCGACGGGAGCTCCGGGGTAGGCGTCGGGGCCGACGACGAGCAGGGTCTTGAGGTGCGACCGGTCGAAGGGCAGGATTGATCCGGTGTTCTTGAGCAGAACGGCGGACTCGCGGGCCGAATCGAGGGCGATGGCTCGGTTCCGGGCGTCGACAAAGGAGATCGACGGGTCGGCTTGCGTGCGATCGAGCCAGCCGAAGCTCTCGGCCGTGGAAAGGATATGCCGGATCTTCTCGTCGATGACGGCCTCTGGGACTTTGCCTGATCGGACGGCCTCGGTGAGGTTTGCGCGATTCATGAATTTGCCGGTCGGCATCTCGAGATCGAGGCCGCCATTTGCGGCGGCTATGCCGTCGTAGGTGGCGTCCCAGTCCGACATCATGATGCCGGGAAAGCCCCATTGTTTGCGGACGATTTCGATGTTGAAGTAGCCGTTCTGTGTGGCGTGCGCTCCGTTGATGAGGTTGTAGGAGTCCATGATCGAGCCGACGTGCGCGTGTTTGACGGCGTACTCAAAGGTGGGCAGATAGATTTCGCGGAGCGCGCGCTCGTCGATGACGGAGTCGGAGTCGTGGCGGAGAAACTCGGAGTTATTGCCGAGAAAGTGTTTGATGGTGGCGCTGACGCCCTCGGCCTGCATGCCGGTGATGTAGGCGGCTGCCATTCTTGAGGCCAGAAAAGGATCTTCGCCGAGGTACTCGAAGTTGCGCCCGTTGCGCGGCGAACGGTAGATGTTGACTCCCGGGCCGAGCATGAAGTGAACGCCGCGGGCGCGCGCGTCGCGACCGATGCCCGCGCCTACGCGCTCGGCCAGATCGCGGTCCCACGTGGCGGCGAGACCGATGCCGGCGGCGTAGGTTGTCGAGGGGAATCCTGCGTTCGATCGAGTGCCGTAGGGTCCGTCGGACATCTCGAGCGCGGGAAGGCCGAGGGCGGGAACTGCCCGGATCGCGAATCCTGTGCCGCCGATGTAGTCGAGCTTCTGATCGAGCGTCATCTGGCGAATGAGAGCGTCGACCTTGCTCTGCTCCGCGGCGGTGATGGGGTGCGGCGCCTGTGCCGGGGCGAGGCGGGCTGCGCACAGCAGGATAGCCGCGAGGGCGGCAGGCAGACGACGCGATCGGAGACAGCGTGGAGGAAGGCTGGAGAACATGGAGCTCCTAATTTAGAGCGCCGGCTCGGCTCAGACTTTGGCGCACCTCATAGTATCGCGAGCCTTGTCTGTCGGGCGTTTCGGCCATGCAGCGTGCTGGGAACCATCGTAGGTAGAACGATAGCCGTCCGGGTTTGCGCCCTCTCTAGAGTTTGCGGCTCTGTATAGTGAGAGCCTCTATGCGCCTTTGCCTCTGCGGTGTTCTCTCTGCTTTCTTGCTGGCTTCGGCGGCCTCTGGGCAGGGTGCCGCACCGAGCGCTCTCCACCTTAAGGGTGGTGTAGCGAAGGGTGGTGTAGCGAAGGGTGGTGTAGCGCTTACGCTTGAGGGTGATGTGGCGCTTACGCACGATCCGTCCATGGCACGGGACGGCAAGACTTACTACGTTTTTGCGACGGGAAAGGCGCCCGGGGGGTGGGCAGCTGCCGATCCGGTGTTCGGACGATCTCCATCGCTGGCGCATGTGCGGTCGTGTCTTCGACCAGGTTCCAGCGTGGGTTCGGCAGATTAGTCCCGGCACCGAAGATCTTTGGGCGCCGGATATTTCGTTTTCCCATGGTGAGTATCGGCTCTACTATGCGTACTCGCTGTTTGGGAAGAACTTGTCTGGGATCGCGCTCGCGACCAACAAGACGCTCGACCCGGCGCGGGCTGACTACAAGTGGGTGGATAAGGGCCTGGTGCTTAGATCGACGGCCGCGGACGATTTCAATGCCATCGATCCGGCGACGATCGAGGACAGATCTGGCCGTCTCTGGATGGCGTTTGGATCGTTCTGGTCTGGGATCAAGATGCGGGAGCTCGACCCCGCGACCGGGAAGCTGCTCGTGTCCAACAGCAAGCTGTACGACCTGGCTACGCGTAGCAAACCGGCCGATGCCGCACCGGCAAAGCCCGGTTTGCCGCCGGACTACCAGGCGATTGAGGCGCCTTTTCTGGTGGCTCACGACGGCTTTTTCTACCTTTTTGTCTCGTGGGATCTTTGCTGTCGCGGGACCAAGAGTACGTATCACACGATGGTGGGGCGATCGCGTCTGGTGACCGGGCCCTACCTCGACCGTGGCGGCCGGTCGACGGTCGAGGGTGGCGGATCTCCGCTGATCGAGGCGAACGGTGTGTGGCTGGGGCCGGGCGGCGAGTCCGCGCTGATGGGGGAGCCTGGCGCGCCCGATCTGCTGGTCTTTCATGCGTACAGCGCGAGGTCAGGGCGACCGCAGATGCAGATCTCGACGATTGAGTGGAGCGACGGCTGGCCAGAGGTTGCGCTCTCGACCGAACCCGCGGCCGACGAGAAGCCAGGCACGGACGATACGCCACATCCGCCAGCGTCCTGAGCGCGGCGCGTCTATGGCCCAACCGCGCCGGATGGGGATGGAGCACCGGCGGAACTTGCGCCTCCGGAGCCCAGTTTTTGCCAGTTGCCCGCTTCTCGTTCGGCATCGGCTTCCTTCTCCGTTGCACCGCGCATGGCGGTGTACTTTGCGAGCGCCTTCTGGGCATCGTCCGTGCGCCCCAGCTTGCGGTAGAGCCGGGTCAGTTCGTACCATGACCGCTTGGCCGACTCGCCTGTGGGGGCTTCCGCGATACTCTTCTCGAACGCCGTCCTGGCCTGGTCGTCTTGTCCCAGCGTGGCGAGACCCCGGCCAAGGTAGAACTCGGCCACGGGCGACGTCCGGTATACGTTCAGCATTGCCCTGACCAGAGGAACGCCGGTTGCGGCATCTCCGAGGCCGATATCCGTGCTTCCCAGGTTGTACATGGCGATAGGATTTGCCGGGCTCAGATCGAGCTCCCTGGTGTACGCCCCACGAGCCTTTTCGAGCTCGTTCCTGACCCGGTACTCATCGCCCAAGCCCTCCCACAACTCCGCATTCCCGGCCTGGAGCTTCACGGCCGCCTCGTACTCGGCGATGGATTCCGATGCACGTCCTTCCCCGGCCAGAAGTTCGGCGCGTACTTTGTGGACGCGCCAGGAGTTTGGATCGATGCGCGCCATCTGCGCGTAGCTCTCTTCGGCGACGAGGCGGTGGGCCTTGGCGCGGTACTCGAGAATATCGAGATTCTTCGGGTCGAGCTCGGCCGCGCGATCGAGCGGACCGACTGCGCGATCGGCGTGGCCGGCCGAGAGCTCCAGCATGCCCATCCACTCGAGCGCCTCGGTGTTGTCGGGCTCCAGTCGGAGCTCCTCGGCCAGCTGACGGCGCGCCTCGTCCGTCTGATTGGTTTGATAGAGGAAGATGCCCAGAAACATATGCGCGGAGGCGGCGTGGGGGTCGAGTTGGAGCGCCCTCCGCAGCTCCGCTATGGCCTCGTCGATCTTGCCTTCGCGCCCGAGAACGAGGCCGAGATCGAGGTGCGCGTCGGCCATTGCTGGAGCCAGCTTCACCGCCAGGCGGAAGCTCCGTTCCGCATCCGCGGGCCGGCCATTGCGCATTGCCAGAGCACCCTGCTTGAACGCATCCTCGACGGCCTGCGCCTGACCGGACGCCCCTGCGGCGCCGAGAGCGCTCCAAACCGCGGCCAAAGCCGCGGGCAACAACCAGCCGCGCACTGCCCGGCGACGCCCGGCGATGGAGCGCGGCACATCGTGTAAGACAACCATCTTCGGCGACACCTCGGCGAACCAGACTTCCGGACTTCCAGACTTTATGGTAAGACCCTCACCCGTTTGCGGGATAGGCGAAGCGAGAAGGGCCGGGAATCATAGGAGTTGCCCTTGTTTTCGGGGCAGAGAGGAACAGAGCCTTGGGGCATCTGAACAGCGCGGTGCGGACGCTGGACCGCAACAGCCCGTGCCCTTGCGGTAGCCGCAAGAAGAGCAAGCGATGCTGTATGCGGGCCGCCCCTGACCGCGAGATCAGGCCTGATCCTGACGCGACGCGCCTTGCCGGAGGTGTCCGCCTGCATCAGGAGGGACGGTTCGACGAGGCTGCGGCGGTGTATGAAGCAATCTTGCGGCTCCATCCGGACCACGCCGACGCTCTTCATCTGCTTGGCCTGGTCGCTCACCAGACGGGCCGCCCCGGTGAGGCTCGCGATCTGCTGCGACGGTCGCTGGTGGCGAACGGCACGATCGCAGTCTGGCACGCCAATCTTGGCCTGGTGCTGATGGCTCTGGCGGAGTTCGATGAGGCGGCCGAAAGCTTCCATCGGGCGGCGACGCTGGATCCGGAGCTCGAAGACGCACATTGCCACCTTGGCAATGCCCTCTCTCAGGCCGGACGTCTCGGCGAAGCCATCGGAAGTCTCTCCGCTGCCATCGGCCAGCGACCGCAGTTTAGCCGCGCGATCAACAATCTGGGCTACCTCCTGGAGCAGACCGGCAACCTCGAACGCGCCGCGGTCTGCTTCCGCAAGGCGATCGCGATCGACCCGGGATACGCCGAGGCGCACAACAATCTTGGGAACGCGCTCAACTCGTCTGGCCGGTTTGAGGAGGCATGCGCGAGCTACGCCGAAGCTATCCGGTCCAAGCCGGATTCCGCCGAGGCGCACAGCAATCTTGGAAACACGCTGCGTGCGCGCGGGCTGCTCTCTGAGGCGATCGAGAGCTGCCGGAGGGCTATCGAGCTGCGCCCCGAGTTCGTCGAAGCGCACGTCAATCTTGGGAATGCCCTGAAGGATCACGGAGAGATCGGGGAGGCGATCGCGAGCTACGGCCGGGCACTTCAGATCGCACCGGACGATGCCAAGGCGCACAACAATCTGGCGGAGGCGTATCAGCAGAGGGGCGATCTCCCCGAGGCCATCGCGGGATATAGCCAAGCCCTCGCATCTGACCCGAAGTTTTCGGATGCGTACTCGAACCTGCTCTACCTGCACGCGTTCCATCACGATATCGCGCCTGAGGAGCTTCGGGAGCTCGCGCGCGGATGGGAGCACACGCGTCTGACCGAAGCCGAGCGTCGCCTCGCACGGGAGCGCGCGCACCCCCGGAGCGGAGCGTTTGCGGCGAGTCCGCGGGCCGGCCGCAAACTTCGGCTCGGCATCGTTTCGGCGGAGCTTGGCAGCCATGCGGTCTCCGAGTTTCTCGAACCATTTCTGGAGCAGATCGACCGGAGCCGGTTTCACCTCACACTGTTTCCGACGCTTGGGCGCGCCTGCGAGCGCGCCAGCCACATCCGGTCGCTCGCCGATCGTTTCGAACCGCTGATCGGTGTACCGGACGCCAAGGCCGCCGACCGCATCCGCTCCGAGCAGATCGATGTGCTGGTCGACACGACAGGGCACACGGCGGGGTGTCGCCTGGGCATCTTCGCCCACCGCGCCGCTCCGGTGCAGTGCACCTATATCGGCTACTGGAGCACTACAGGTCTCTCGGAGATGGACTGGCACATCTTTGACCCGGACTCTGAGCCGGACTGCGACGCTCACTTTACCGAAAAGCTCTGGCGTCTGCCGCGCATCAACGTATGTTATCGGGGTGAGACGTCTCTGCCGGAGAGCCGCTGGCAGCCCGCTCGGGACGGCACGGTCGCTCTCGGCTCGTACAACAAGTACGCGAAGATGCGCGAAGAGACGCTGAGCCTGTGGGCAAAGGTGCTCCACGCGATCCCAGACGCAAGGCTGGTTCTTGAAGACCGCACGGCGGATGACGGCGAAGCGCACGGGCGGATCGAGACGACGCTGGCCCGGCTCGGCGTGGGCCCGGAACGGATTGAGTTTATCCCGTTTATCCCTGGCCACACACGCCACATGCTGCTCTACGACCGGCTCGACATTGCGCTTGACACGATTCCGTTCAACAGCGGAACGACGGCCTTTGACGCTCTCTGGATGGGGGTGCCGCTGGTTGCGCTTAGGGGCACGACGGTGGGCAGCCGCATGGGCAGCTCCGTGCTCAAGACGCTCGGTCGCACCGAGTGGATCGCGCGGACCGAAGCCGAGTACGTCCAGATTGTCACGGCTCTGGCTGCCGACGTGGAGCTGCGAAAGACCCTGCGTGCGAACCAGCGCACAGAGATGGCCGGATCGGCGTTGTGCGATGCCGCCGGTCTGACCCGCGCGCTTGAAGATGCGTTTGAGAGCATGTACGATCAGTGGCTCGCGTTGGCCTGAGCGATGCCTCGTGGAGTAGAAACCCGACCCTGACGCCCCTGAGTGACGCCTCGGCCCGAACATCGCAGGCCTGATACAAACAACGTATGGCAACCGCCACAACGTCGGTGATAGCAGCTCTCGATCGACTTCTGCCAGACCGCATCGTCGGGCCGGTCCGCGCCGTTCTTGTCTTTGGTCTCGTTGCCGCGACCGCAATTTACGTCTACTCCTCCATCCACTGGCCGATCATCTGGGATTCGGCCGTGATGCACTACGTCAACTTCCTGATCGACCATGGCTTGAAGCCGTACAGCGAGATCACCGACAGCAACATGCCGGGCGCCTACCTGACGGAGCGCTGGGCCATGCGCATCTTCGGCGCCAGAGACCTTGGCTGGCGGATCTTCGACTTCGCGCTTCTGCTCGCGCTTACGCTCGCATCGATCGTCATCACGCGGCCGTACGACTGGCTGGCCGGCTTCTACGCGGGGCTTATGTTTACGCTGCTTCACGCCAGTGAGGGCCCCAACTTTGCGGCGGAGCGCGAACAGGTGATGACCGTGCTGCTGATGATCGGTCTCGCCTGTCTGCTCTCGGCCCTGCGTGGGCAGAGGCCGCTTCTGATGCTTCCTTTCGGCCTGGCTCTCGGGATGGCGAGCTCGATCAAACCGACCTCCGCACCGCTGGCGATCCTGCTGCTGGTGCTCGTCGCCGTGCTCCAGCGCCGGCGGCAGCTACCCATGGCCGCGTTTCTGCTCTGGGGAATCGCGGGGCTGGCGCTGATTTCCGCGGTCGTGCTTGGGTTCCTCCTCCACTACCATGCGATGGCCGACTTCCTGTTTGTCACGCGGTCACTCCTGCCGTCGTACGTCGCTCTGCGGCATGTTCCGCTCTTGACACTGGTTCGCGTCATCGTTCCGCACAACATGCTTTTGCTGCTTCCGTTTGTCCTCGGCATTGCTTGGCTGCGCCGTGGCGAGCACACCCTGGAGCGCTCTCTTATCTTGGTCGGCGTCGCGTTCGGCGCCTTCTCCTACTTCGCCCAGCGCAAGGGATTTATCTATCACCGATACCCGTTTGTCACGTTTCTTCTGCTCTGGTTCGGTCTGGAGCTGGTTACCGGACTTCGCCGTCGCGGTCTGTCGCGCGCGCTTGCACTCGCGGGCATCGGGCTGACTCTCGTGGTCAGCATCCCGCATTATCTACTCACGATGCGACGCGCCGTTCAGGTCAGCGCCATACCGATGTCGCTCGCTCTCCATGACGATCTGGCGCGGCTGCCGGAGGCGCAGCTGCAGGGCAAGGTGCAGTGCTTTGATCTGACGTACGGATGCTTCAGCGCGCTGTATCGGCTCGGTCTTCTGCAGGACACCGGATTTACTGGCGATCTGCTCTTTTTTTCGCCGACGGACAGCCCGGCCGTGCAGTACTACCGCGCGATGTTCTGGCGACTTGCGCGGCAGAACCCCGCCGACGTTCTCGTTCTCTCCGACCAGTGGCTGCAGAGCGACGATAGCTACAACAAGCTGAACACCTGGCCCGAGTTCGTCGAGTACCTGAACAGCAACTACAGCCTGGTTCTGGCGCGCAGATTTTCTCCTGACCCGGATCCGCCCGGCCATGTGTTGCGGGAGACCGATGTTCCGCAGCCGCCTGCCTACCGCATCTATCTTCGGAGGGCGAGTCCGCACTTTGCCGAAGATCGGGACCTGCTTCTGAGGCAACCATGAGCCAATCGAAAGGTCGGGCCAGATCGGAACGTGTGGTGCGCGGACGTTTGGCCCGCAAGGAGGTCGCGCGGGCGCAGCACGGCGTCTGGAATCCTAAACATCGCGAGCGATCGCCGATTGATCTGATTGCGGAATCGATGCACGGCCGCCTCCCGCACCTGGTCGATCTGAAGTATGAGCGCATGGCGGCGTCGCCGTTTGGCTACTTTCGCGGCGCCGTTTCGGTGATGGCGTACGATCTTTCGCGGGTGCCGGCGACCGGCATCGTGAACCAGATCTGCGGCGACGCTCACCTGCGCAATCTCGGCGCCTACGAGGGCCTGGATGGCAGCCCGGTCTTCGACATCAACGACTTCGACGAGACGACGCGCGCGCCGTTTGAGTGGGATGTCAAACGCCTGAGCACCAGTATTCTGCTCGCGGGCCGGGAGTCCGGCACCCGCGACGCGGACAGCCGGAACGCCATCTCTCAGTTTCTTCGCCGCTACCGCAGATCGATGCATCGCTTCATGGAGATGCCCGTTCTCGCGGTGGCGCGCTTCCAGGTTCAGCGTTTGAATCGCAGCAACACCATCGTCGGCGTGCTTGAGAAAGCCGAACGCGCGACACCGCTGGTGAGCCTGGACAATCTCACGATCCCTGCTGCCCTAAGTTCGTCCGACGCTCGCAAGCATGCGCGTTCGAGAGGGAAGGGAAGCAGATCTGGCGGCCGGACAGGGAGTCACAAGGAGAGGCCTGAGGATCACAAAGAGAGGCCTGCGTCTGAAGCGGAGGACGGCGGCGCGACTAGCCAGTCGGAGATCCGCGCTCGAAAGTTTCGCTCCGATCCGCCGCTTCTTGAACGCATTACGGGAAAGAAGGCCGATGCGATCCTCGCCAGCCTGAGGCCCTACCGCGACACCCTGCTTCCCGAACGCCGTCACTTCTTTGACCAGTTCAGGCCGATCGATGTTTGCTTCAAGACGGTCGGCACGGGATCGGTCGGCCTGCGGGACTTCTGTATTTATTTTGAGGGCAACGGACCGGCCGACCCGCTGTTTCTGCAGATCAAGGAAGAGCCTGACAGCGCGTACACACGATATCTGCCGCACACCGCCTCGTCGGTCCCGAACAACGGACGTCGGGTTGCGGAAGGCCAGCGCGCGATGCAGTTTCAGTCCGACCCGCTGCTCGGCTGGACCAGCATTGAAGACCGCGACTACCTGGTTCGCCAGCTGAACGACCACAAGGCGTCGATCAACGTCGACGACCTCCGCTCGGACGGCCTCTTCGACTACGCCGATGTGTGCGGGGAGCTGCTGGCCCGGGGACACGCCCGCTCCGGCGACGCCGCGGTGCTGGGGGCGTATCTCGGCCGATCGGATCGCTTCGACCGAGCCATCCTGAAGTTTGCCGAGCGATACGCCGACCAGACGGAGACGGATTGGCAGCAGCTGAAACGCTCCCGCGCCTGACCCAGACAGAAGCAGAGTACAAACGTAATAGGCTGAGCCTCGGTTGCGTCTGGCCGACCCTCCGCTCCGCCCATATACTTCTCCTTAGAGCGGATCTCCTGTCCCTGTGAGTCGGATAGAAGGTGGGAGTGCCGTTTTCATTGGGGAAAACGGCCATGAGACCTGTGTCTTCGGTGTATACCTGCAGGAGAACCGCTCAGCCGTGAAACTCTCTCTCTGGCGCAACCCGCCCGCTGTGGCGAGCATAGTCTTCCTTGTCCTGCTTGCGGGCATGGTGCTGGCCGCGACCCACATGGCTCACGGCCTGTTTGTGTATCCGCTGGACGACAGCTACATTCACCTGGCTCTCGCCCGAACGCTGGCCCTGCATCATGTCTGGGGCATAGGGCCGACGGAGTTTGCCTCCGCCTCCTCCTCCCCAGGTTGGACCGTTCTGCTTGCCATGGTGGACCTGCTGGTTGGGCCGCATCTCCTGAACGCCCTGTTTCTGAACGTCGTCTTCGCGATCCCGCTGATCTTTGCCGTCGATTCGACCCTGCGCCAACTTCGCCCCGACGCTTCGCTGACCTACCGCTTCACCGCACAGCTTCTGATTCTGCTCTGTACCTCTGTGCCCAACCTGGCGTACGTCGGCATGGAACACGTTGCGCAGACGCTGTCCATTCTGCTGCTCGTTACGTTTGCGGTTCGCATTCTTGCCCTCCCACCCACGGCGCCCATCTCGCGCGGTCTGTCGGTTTCGCTTGTGCTCTCGAGCTTTTTTGCCGGCGCGATCCGTTACGAAGCGGTCTTCGCCATCGTCCCCATCTTTCTTCTGCTGCTCCTGCGGCGACGCATCTCTCTTGCCATTTTGTCGGTTGCCGCCGCGGCCGTTGGACCGCTCAGCTTTGGAATTTATTCCCACCACATCTCGGGTCTTTGGCTCCCGTTCTCCGTGCTGATGAAGGCCAGCCTGAACGCCGTCCCAACGCACAATCCCATCGTTCGTTACCGGATGCTTTCGTCGGGCGGCGGATTCCGCCAGATCCTGCTCGCGCCTGCGCTCTTGTGGCTCTTGCGCCTGCGCACGTGGCGTTTCTGGACGGCGTCGCAGATGCTCCTGTTTGTCACGTCGATCTTGATCTTTTTTCACCTGGGCCTGGCGCCCACGCGCTGGCTGCTCCGGTATGAGAGCTACTTTTTTCTGCTGAGCATGGTGAGTCTGGCCGTCGCGGCGCCGCGCTTGGGATGGCCGGCGCAGATCGGCCCACGCTTGCGGGCCCTCGTTCCCGCGCAGAAGCTTACGGCCGCCCTGCTCGCGTTGACGCTGCTCGTCCTCGTCCCGTTTCTTCTCTGGAGAGCGATCTCCGGCATCTTTCGCGGGCCGCTCTGCTCGGTCGATCGCTTCAATGAGCACGTCCAGATCGCCCGATTTCTCCATAGCTTCTATGACCACGACAGCGTCGTCGTGAACGATATCGGGGCCGTCAGCTACTACAGCGACTCGCATCTGCTGGACCCGATCGGCCTTGGCTCCGGCCTGCCTGTCCTGACCGAGCATCGACTTCACCGCCCGCTCAACGCCGCTGAACTCAGCCGCTGGACCGCCGCCGAACACGCTCCGGTCGCCATCATCCAGACGGACTGGCCCGTCATCCGCACACGTGTCCCGCCGACATGGATCCCGGTCCAGACCTGGGTTCTCTCCCGCAACATCGTCTTCGGCACCTTTCATATCACGCTGTTCGCCCCCGATCCCAGCGACATCCCGCGCCTGTGCGAGAGCGCCAACCGCTTCGATCTCACACCGGCCGACCATCGCTACGGAACGCCGGTGTGCCCGGTCGGGCGTATCTCTGCCGCGAAGTGAAGATCGTCCCCGAGGGTGCAGGAGGATGTTCTCGCGGACAAAGTTCCCGGCGAGGCGAGGACGTGGGGCATACTACAAGCGACCGTTATAGGAGCTTTCAGAGACGGGTGAAAGAGCTTCGCATGATCTCGAAATACGCCATTCCCGTTCTTCTCGGATCGATGGTTGCGCTCTCGTGCATCTCGGCGCGAGCTGCCGATCAAGTCGAGCTGATTGAGCAGATGAATACGCTGGAAGCCTCTACCTCCCTCGACAGCCCGGACCTGAAGCCGTGGCATCTTCGGGCGACTTACGACATCTTGGATAGCTCGGGCAAAACTACGGACCACGGAACGATCGAGGAGTGGTGGGCCGGACCCAAGCTGTGGCGACGTGTGATCAGCGGAACGGACTACGTGGGAACGGAGCTGAGAAACGCGGATGGCCGGTTCCGATCCGAAGATCAACGGAGTGTTCCAACGCTGGCCAACATGGCGCTGCGACAGATTGTTCATCCCGCACCCACTTTGGCTGAGATCAAACAAGCGACGCTGGAGTCGCAGACGGTGGCCTTCGGTAAAGTAGACCTGCAATGTGTGATGGTGGGCTCTCCGGTGAAGAACGTCCTCCATCCACCGCCGGGCTTGTTTCCGACCTATTGCTTCGAGCCGGGGAAGCCGGTGTTTCGGGCTTCGTACAACTTCGGCGGAGTTCTCAGCGTACGGAATGGAATCGGCAAGTTCCAGAACCGCTACACGGCTACATCGCTTGTG
This sequence comes from Acidobacteriaceae bacterium, assembly GCA_965277145.1. Lineage (GTDB taxonomy): Bacteria > Acidobacteriota > Terriglobia > Terriglobales > Acidobacteriaceae > Edaphobacter. Next base: position 1,858,780 of record OZ255717.1, on the reverse strand, counting down.
TTCAGTGAGGCGAACCATCCGGTTTTGCGGGCCAAGGTCGAGGTTCTCGAAACAGCGACGCTTGCTGCTGAAAGCTTCGTTCCGGGACCTGAGCTCGTCCCTGCACAAGCAGAGATCGTCAGGGTCGTGTCCAGCGTGATCGCCGGTCGTATCCTCCACCAGACGCGCCCCGAGTACCCGGCCAGTGCTCGTCAGGCGCATATCACAGGGTCGGTAGTGCTTGCGGCGGTGGTCGGGCAGGACGGGCATATCTTCGATCTTCGAGTGGTGTCCACGCCGGATGTGAGCCTCGCAATCGCTTCGCTGGCTGCGGTTCGACAGTGGACATACACGCCATACGTTCTCAACGGCCGCCCGGTCGAGGTGCAAACCACGGTTACGGTGAACTTCGCCATGGGTTTCTGACGCTGAAATTGGCTGCGCCCGGGCAGGACGGAGGGTCTGCTCAGAGAGGGGTCTGGCCGACGCGACCGGCTAAAGCTTCTGTCCGGCGTCGCCGTCTTTTGGCCGGGCAAACGCCCTATAATGGTCTTTACAGGAGCTCCCCCTATGGCAGATCAGAACGGCAAAAACGGAAATCCACTGAACACCGCCAACGGTCCGAGGATCGGCAGCGAATCTCCCCTGGGTGAAGGCAGCAAGGGACCCAAGGAGAAGGACGCCGGCTCGACCCACATCAACCCTCTGCTGACGACCAACCAGGGTCGCCCGATCGGGGACAACCAGAACTCGGTCACGGCCGGACGCCGCGGCCCGGTGACGCTCGACGATTTTGCACACTTTGAAAAGTCGGCCCAGTTCAACCGCGAGCGCATCCCTGAGCGCGTTGTGCACGCCAAGGGCTCCGGCGCCCACGGGCATTTTCTTGTCACTCACGACATCTCGAAGTACACCAAGGCGAAGCTCTTCTCGAAGGTCGGCAACACCTGCCCGATGTTTGCTCGCTTCTCGACGGTGGGCGGCGAAAAAGGCTCGGCCGATACCGCCCGCGACCCTCGCGGATTTTCTCTGAAGTTCTACACCGAGGAAGGGAACTGGGACATGGTCGGCAACAACACGCCGATCTTCTTTGTGCGCGACGCGATCAAGTTCTCCGACTTCATTCACACCCAGAAGCGCGAGCCGGCCTCGAATTTGAAGTCGGCCACCATGATGTGGGACTTCTGGTCGCTCTCGCCTGAGTCGCTGCATCAGGTCACGATCCTCTTCTCGGACCGCGGCATCCCCGACGGATACCGCCACATGCACGGCTACAGCTCGCATACGTTCTCGATGATCAATGCGGATGACGAGCTTTTTTACGTCAAGTATCACTTTCAGACGAACCAGGGGATCAAGAATCTCACGGCCGAGCAGGCGGAGCTTCTCGCCGGCTCCGACCCGGACTACTCGCAGCGCGATCTGCTTCATGCGATCGATGAGAAGAAGTTTCCCTCGTGGCGGCTGCAGATCCAGGTGATGCCCGAGGACGAGGTCGACAACTTCAAGTACGATCCGTTCGACTTGACCAAGATCTGGCCGCATAAGGATTATCCGCTGATCGACGTAGGCGTGATGACGCTCGATCGCAAGCCCTCGAACTACTTCGCCGAGGTGGAGCAGGCGGCCTTCAATCCTTCGAACATCCTTCCCGGCATGGGCTTCTCGCCGGACAAGATGCTGCAAGGGCGGTTGATCTCGTACCCCGACGCGCACCGCTACCGGATTGGCACCAACTACGATCTGCTTCCTATCAACGCGGCCAAAAACAATGTGGCCAACTATAACCGTGACGGCCAGATGCGCTTTGACGGCAACTACGGCGATCTTCCCAACTATGAGCCGAACAGCTTCGGTGGACCGAAGGAAGACCCGAGATTCCGCGAACGACCCTACAAGGTCAAGACGGAGAACGGGCAGACGGTTGTGGCGCGGTACGATCATCGCGAAAACAACGATGACTACACCCAGGCGGGCGATCTGTGGCGGCTCTTCACGGAAGGGGAGAAGCAGCGTACGGCGAAGGCGATCGCGCAGTCGCTTGGACAGACGCCGCTTCGCATCCAGAAGCTGCAGCTAAGCCACTTCAAAAAGGCGGACCCGGAGTACGCCAGCCGAATAGCCGAACTGCTCGGCAAGGACCAACACCCCGAGTACCTCCACGCGCCGGAAGCGGCCGAGTTGGTGGGCGCTGCCAGGCTGCCGGAGAAGTAAGTTCCAACAGCTGTGCGAACCAAGAGGGGGCTGCCCGAAACGGCGGCCCTTTTTGTGCTCTGCCGCATCGGCAATATGCGGCCACGGTGGCGGATCCGACCTCCACACGTTTGGTGTGAGCTCCGACCTCCCCAAAAAGTGTCATTCACACCGCTCTCCTCAACCGGCTAACCTCCTCTCATCTCCCATCCTCCCAGCCTCATCGGCTGGCAGGAGGAGACCGCAGGCCCGGCCTGCAGGAGAGGTCCCCGATGCTCGCTGCCGTGCTATCCACCGCTGAACTTGACTCCAAGCCGGTCGAGCAAGCTGAACCGATTCGTCTGGCCAGTGCACTTCCGGAGGCCACGGACGCTTCGCTGCGGGACCACGTGACCGGCATTGGCAACCGCCGTTTCTTTGAACAGAAGCTGGACAGTCTGCTGGCTTCCCAGACAGCGCCAACACCAGGCGCCCCGGCGCAAGTTGCCGCGACCGTCCTCCTGCTCGACCTCGACCGTTTCAAGACGGTCAACGACACGCTTGGTCACGCGGTCGGTGACCAGCTACTGCGGCTGGTGGCCCAGCGCATGGCCGGCCTGCTGCGCGGGACGGATCTGGTGGCGCGGCTCGGCGGCGACGAGTTTGGTATCCTCATCAACTCCACGCTCGCCCAGGACGAGGTCGAAGGCCTGGCGACTCGCTTGGTCGACCTTCTGCACCGCACCTACCTCATCGAGGGCCAGCCGGTAAATATCGGCGTCTCGATCGGTGTCGCTCTCGCCCCGAACGACGGCGTCGACCGGATGCGGCTTTTGCGCAGCGCCGACCTCGCTCTTTATCACTCCAAAAACTCTGGGCGCGGATGCTACTCGTTCTTCAACCCCGCTATGGAGGCGCGTGCACAGGCTCGCCGCGACGTCGAAGTCGACCTCCGCAAGGCGCTCGTACTTCGGCAGTTCGAACTGCTCTACAAGCCGCAGGTTGACGTTCAAACGCAGCAGCTTCTCGGCCTCGAAACCAACCTGCGATGGAAACATCCCAAGCGCGGCATCCTCTCTGCCGCAGACTTCATCCCGCTCGCCGAGGAGATCGGCATCATCGGACAGATCGGCGAATGGGTGCTGAAGATGGCCTGCAAGGAAGCAGCGCAGTGGCCCGCCGAAGTTCCCGTCTCGATCAACGTCTCGCCTCAGCAATTTGAGAGTGCGCGCTTCGTCGAGGTCGTGACCAAAGCTCTCGCGACGGCCGGCATCCCTGGCCAGAAACTTGAGTTGGAGGTCTCGGAGGCGATCCTTCTGCGCGACGGGAAGTCCGTTGTCGCCAACCTCAACGCCCTCCGGAGCTTGGGCGTCAGAGTAGCCATTGCCAGCTTCGGCACGGGCGTCGCCTCGCTCAGTCAAGTGGTCAACTTTCCCATCGACAAGATCAAGATCGACCGCTCGCTGACGGGAAAGAACGGCGGCTCCGATGCGGGCGTTAAGGAACGCGCCATCGTCCGGGCTATTGCCGCGCTTGGCGCGAGCCTTGGCCTCTCGACCAGCGCGGAGGGCGTAGACACAGCGCAGCACCTCGCCCGCATCCAGAAGGACGGTTGCGACTCGGTGCAGGGCTTCTTCATCAGCCACGCCGTTCCCGTGGCCGAGCTCAAAGACGCGGTCGCTTCGCTCGTCTCCGCACCACGCACGCCGCAAACCCCGGAGGCGACGGCATGACCGGGTCCGTCTACAAGCTCCTCTACTGCTCCCGTAACGCCATTACGGGACCGGTCGAGGAGCACGCCGCCGAAATCCGAAAGATTCTCGCCAGCGCCCGCAAAAATAACGCCGCGCTCGGCATCACCGGTGCGCTTCTCTTCAACGGCGTCTGCTTCGCGCAGGTTCTCGAAGGTCCGCTCCAGGCCGTCGAAAGCCTCTTTGAAACGATCCAGCAGGACCCGCGTCACGGCGACGTCACCCTGCTTGAGAGCGGCTACGTCGATCATCGCGACTTCCCGGAGTGGTCGATGGCCTTCGCCGGATCGGGTGCGGAAGAGACCACGGCGTTTGCCGAGTTCAACTTCGATCAGGCGGTCGCGCGCCCGTCCGCCTCGGCGGCCGAGGTGCAGGACCTCCTCCGCAGCCTGGTTGTCCAGGAAGAAGACTGGGCCGCCGCCTAGACATCGGCCCTCCCCGGATCACTCTTTGCGCGACGAAACCGCTACCCTGAACAGATGCCCCGCATGTCCTCAATCGGCATCGACTTCGGCACTACCAACTCCTCCGTTGCTCGCGTCTCAGAGACCGGCAGGGTGGAGCTCGTCCGTTTTAGCAACGACTCACCCTCGTTTCGCTCGCTCCTGTATCTCGAGCAGCACCGCATGGGATCTCGCCGGTCCACGCGCAGCTTCACCGGCCCGGAGGCCATCGCGCGCTACCTCTCGCGCCACAGCCAGGCGGAGGACAACGCCGGCCGGCTGATTCAGTCGCTCAAGTCGTACCTCTCCGTTCGCACCCTCACGGGCACTGAAGTCTTCGGCCGCCATTACACCCTCGAAGACCTGATCGCCTGCATCCTGACCGACCTTCGGCGTGCGGCGGAGGCCCACTTCGGCCATCCCATCTCGCACGCCACCGTGGGTCGACCGGTTCGCTTCGTCGGGGCCGACGACCCAGCGGACGACGTGTTCGCCGAGCAGCGGCTCACCTCTGCTTTCCGATCGGCCGGCTTCGACGACGTCCGATTCGAGCTCGAACCGATCGCCGCCGCGTCGAGCTACCAATCCACGCTCAACCGAGACGAACTGATCCTGATCGGTGACTTCGGCGGCGGCACCAGCGATTTCTGCCTGCTCCATGCCGGCCCCAGCTGGCGCGCCTCCCGGAGCCCGGAGACCGGCCCAGGTCGGCAGATCCTCGGCACCGCGGGTGTCCCACTCGCCGGCGACAGCTTCGACGCCCGGATCGTCCGCTATCTCGTCAGCCCAGCCCTGGGCGCTGATGCTCTGTTCCCGACCCTCGGCGGCACTGCGGTCCCGGCAGTTCCCGCCTGGATCTACAGCAATCTCGAGCGCTGGCATTATCTTTCCTTTCTCCGCACCCGCCTTGTCGACGATCTTCTTCGCCGAGCGCACCAACGGGCCCTCAACCAGATCGACACAACCCTCACCGTCGCGTACGGGACCGCGGCGGACCAGATCGCCGCCCTCACCACCCTGATCGATGAAGATCTCGGCTACCAGCTGCACGCCGCCGTCGCTCGGACCAAACTTGAGCTTTCTGCCGGCGAGACCGCGGAATTCAACTTCAAGGAAGCCGGCTTGGACCTCCACGCTTCGGTCACCCGCGCCGATTTTGAACGCTGGATCAGCCCCGAACTCGAAGCGATCCGCACCGCTGTCGATCAGCTCCTCGAATCCACAAACACGTCACCGGAGATGGTTGACCGCATCTTTCTTACCGGCGGCACGTCCTTTGTTCCCGCCGTCCGGCGCATCTTTGAAGACCGGTTCCTGCCCGCCCGCGTCACCTCGGGCGATGCCTTCACGTCCGTCGCACAGGGACTCGCGCTGAGTGCCGCCGCTTTGTCGAGCTGATGTCGAGAGACCGCATGAAACCCCGCATCCTCGTAACCCGATCTCTCCACCAGACCTCGGCCCTGGCCGCGCACTTGCGTGCTCTCGGCGCTGAGCCCATCCTCGTCCCGACCATCACTCTCGCGGCACCCTCCACACACGCTCCCCTGGACACGGCTCTGGCCGATCTCGACGCCTTCGATTGGATCGTCTTCACCAGCGCCAACGCGGTGGAGGCGTTCGTCTCCCGAGCTCCTCTGGGCAAGAGATCCATCCCGAATTCCGTCACGAAGACTGCAGCGATCGGTCCGGCGACGGCCCAGGCACTGACTGACGTCGGCCTCTGCCCCGACCTTATCCCACCGCAAGCGATCGCCGAGTCCCTCGCCCAGACACTTCTCGGTCACATCACCTCGGGCAAGACACGCGTGCTCCTGGTCCGCGCCGAGACCGCCCGCGATCACCTCCCGGATGTGCTCCAGGCCGCCGGTGCGCAGCTCACCATCGCGCCCGCTTACCGGACCATCGTGCCCGAAAACTCCATACCTCTGCTCCAGGAACTCTTCCGCACACCCGAAACCTGGCCTGACGCAATCACCTTCACAAGTTCCTCGACGGCGACCAACCTCGTCGCTCTGCTCGATGCCGCCGGTCTCGCCCTGCCCCCTGACAGCTCCGAGCACAGGCCGATTCTTCGAGCCTCGATCGGTCCCATCACCTCGCAAACGCTCCGGGAACTAGGCTATCCCGCCCACCTCCAAGCCGCCGAGGCCACAGTCCCATCGTTAGTCCGGACCCTCGCCGAGGCTCTGAACCTTTCTCTCTGACGGCTGAACTTCTAGTGCGAACTCCACGTCTTATCGGACGAGTTGCACAGCTTTTCGAGCGTACAGTCCAGGCACCTGGGCGTTCGCGCGACGCAGATCTGCCGCCCATGATGAATGATCATGTGACTGAAATCGATCCACTTCGCCTCCGGAATCACCCTTTGCAGATCCATCTCCACCTTCTCCGGGGTCGTCTCGGACGTCAACTCCAGACGGCGTGAAAGCCGCAGCACATGCGTGTCAACCACCACCCCGGACGCGATCTGAAACCAGCTACCCAGTACCACATTTGCCGTCTTTCGAGCCACGCCCGGTAGACGTAGCATCTCTTCCATCGTCTGCGGTACCTCGCCCCCAAACTCCTCTACGACCGCTCGCGCGGCGCCCTGGATCGACTTCGATTTATTGCGAAAAAAGCCCGTCGGCCGGATCAGCTCCTCAAGCTCGGGAAGGGAGGCGCCGGCCAGCGCAGAGGGCGTGGGGTACCTCCGATACAGCTCCGGTGTTGTCAGGTTCACGCGCGCGTCCGTACACTGCGCTGACAAGATGGTCGCGACAGTGAGCTCCCATGCGTTTCGGTGATGGAGGGCGCAGACCGCTCCTGGGTAGGTCTTTTCGAGCGCATCGAGGATCGCCGCGACGCGCGCCGGAGCCAATGGATTGTAGCTCTTGCCGCGCCGGAGCTTGGCCGTCGTCGGCTCCTCTGCCGCGATTCGCCGCGCCCGCACGCCGGTGGGCGAAGCCGCCACCCGCCGCACCGGCTTCACCTGAACCGTCCCCTTCTTCTCGGCCACGTTGCCTACCCGAGCCGGTCCAGCATCTCCGCCGCGCTCACGCGTACACACGAAAAGATCGGCGTGTCCTCGAGCGTATACAGGCTGATCTCCGTCTCTCGGAGCTGCTGCACGAGATCCAGGAAATCCTCGGGAAAGTTGGTCTCAAACGCGACCACAAACTCCTGGTCGTCGATCCCGAATGAATACGTTGTATTCAGCTTTACCCGCGGATACAAGAGACCGATCCGAATGTGTTCATCCATCAGCCGCTTGCGTTCTTCCATCGGCAGCAGATACCACGCGCGCGTCTTCCAGAACGGGTAGACGAAGATGTACTTCTGGCCGCCGGGCCGGATCGCACCGCGTCCCTCGCCCTCGCTCTCATCCGGTCGATCGATCTGATACTGCGACCGCTTGGTCATCGCCAAGAAGCTGTGCGGTGAGTTTAGGTATCCGCCCAGCGGCGTCGCCATGAGATCGCTCCGCATCCGGTTCAACTCATCGACCCCATACCCGATCGACCACACGCACATGTCGACGTCTCCGCGCGTGCCCACCGTGGAGTACGTCAACGACAAGAACTCTCCCGGCTTGTTCCAGCGCGCCAGCACGTCCGCGAACGCGCGCTTATGCTCGGCCTTCACCTCCGCCGGGAGCCGTCGCCACTCCGGCAGCACCTTATAGAAGCTGAAACACACAATCTGCCGCTTCACCGCGGGCTTGGAGGGGTCGTGAGCTCCGTACGCGGACTTTGGGCGCCCAGTCGCCTCCGGCGCTGCCGTGGATGGAGTCTCGGTGGTTGCAATCGTTGTCGCCATCTCTCCATCTTACCAAGGCGACACGCCTGCTTACCTCTGTAACCCCGCCGCGCGCCGAACCCCACGCGATCGCAGCAGCCGGCCGCTATACTAGCCCCCAATGTCCGAGCACATCCTCGCTTCCATCGCCGCCTTCATTATTGCCGTCATCAGCGCCGGAGGTCTCGCGGGTGTCGCTCTCCTGATGGGCATCGAGTCTGCCTGCATCCCGCTCCCCTCCGAGATCATCATGCCCTTCGCCGGCTACGTCCTCGGCAGCACCACCGCCAAGCTCTTGTTGGTAGCTACGGCGGGCGCGATCGGATGCAATCTCGGCTCCATCCCGCCTTACTGGATCGGTCGCTGGGGTGGGCGTCCTGCCGTCGAGCGCTTCGGCCGATATCTCCTGCTTGGGCGCCGTGACCTCGACCGCACCGAGCAGTTCTTCGGGAGGTACGGCGGCGGCGCTGTCTTTCTCGGACGCCTCCTTCCGGTCGTGCGCACCTTTATTGCGCTCCCCGCCGGCATCGCGCGCATGCCCCAGGGCCGCTTCCACATCTACACCTTTGTCGGCTCCTGGCCCTGGTGCTTCGCCCTCGCCTATATTGGCGCCAAGCTGGGTGATCGCTGGAACTCCGACCCACGCTTCAAGGAGATCTTCCACCGCTTTCATCTCGCGGTCGAAGTCGTCCTCCTCGCCGCGATCGTCTGGTTCGTTACGTCACATTGGAAGAACCGCATCCGCACGGACGCAGATCCGGCCTAGGTGTTAGAGCACACGAGTTACTTCTCTCAGTAACTCAGCCTTTCGCCCTGTTATCTGCCACCGGTCGAAACCGGTTGTGGACGATCAGGGCAAGTGTTGGAGCGACAAGCGCTATCCAATCCGCAAAGATGCGGATTTCCGTAATAACTCCAACGATCATCATTCCCGCAAAGGAAAGGGGTAAGACGATTGCGCACGCGTAAGAGAGACCGTCACATCGGATCCACTTACGCTGAAGGTAGAGGAAAGGCAAGGAGAAGCTGCAGATGCTCGCCAAGAGCGGCCACTGCTGGGGTTTCGGTAGCTCATGTAAGTTATAGGTAAGTTTATTTACAAACAGACCGCCCGCCACACCATTATCTTCCGCGGGGTTGTGAGCAAAGACGTGAAACAGCAACGTCTTGATACCAAACCAGACCAGGGCCTGAGCCGCTACCGCCGGCAGGATTCGTAGAAGTCTGCCCCGGACACTCTGGTCCGAAAGCCGCACCCACTCCCAGACAGCAAAGAATACAGCGATAAAACAGGCGGTCTCTCGATTCAGAACAGCCAATGGAAAGAGGAGATAGTAGAGGAGAAAACGTCTGCTAACAATTAGGTAGATCGAAAGAGAAAAAAAGAAAATTGAGGGTACGTCGTAAGGGACCGGCATGCTAGGTCCCCAGGTAGAAGCCAGTTGTAACTCGGCCATAAGCGCGACGAGAAAAGCCGCCCAAAACGCATAGGCCGGATCTCCCGTCAGCCGCTTCAGAGTAAGTCGAGTTGCTGCTACCGCTCCCAGCAGACTTACAAATGCAAGGATCATGAGGATCAGCCGGTAAGGGTCGTCCTTCAAGGCCTCTACCCTGTGGGCTAACCTCGGCAGGAGAGAGACGTGCATTAGAAACCTGAAAACAAACATCGGCAAAACGCGATATTGGTAAGGTGTCGGCGCCTTTCCGGCGGTATACATCTGTAAGTTCAGAAAGCTCGGGTCGGAACCATACGAAAATCCAAAGTAGGCGCAGACCAGAAGCAGGAGAAAGAGCTTTCCTGCGCTTCTCCAGAGAGAGGGCGACGGCTGAAACCATCGCTCCGGAGGGCGGCCGCCCGATCTGCTCACCGGAGAGGATTTTCTTTCAACTCCAGTCAGCATAGGTCTCCCATCGCCCCAGAACGGAATTTTGACCCAGATCCAAACCTCATCCTAACAAGAAGGGTGGTTGTCGAAAGCCAGACACCAGCGCCGAGACCGCGGCTTGCCCGAGAGCTCTGAGTGCTGGCAGCGGCGTGCGCGGGGACCACGGCTCAATTTGCCAAACCCGATCTCGCTTGCGAAACTAAGGAGTCGCACACCTCAGCTTCTTGCCAGAAGGGCCACACCAGGATGTCCAGCACCTCCGTTGCCGCTACGGAACAAGCGGCCTCGATCACCCCTGCAACCGGAAAACTCGGCATCATGATTCCAGGCATGGGCGCCGTCGCCACCACCCTCATCGCCGGCGTTGAAGCTGTCCGTCGCGGCCTGGCGAAACCCATCGGCTCGCTCACGCAGATGGGCACCATTCGGCTGGGCAGGCGCACCGACGCACGCAGCCCCCTGATCAGGGACTTCGCGCCCATCGCGAAGCTCGACGATCTTGTCTTCACCGGTTGGGACATCTTCGGCGGCAACCTCTTCGACGCGGCCAGTCACGCGCAGGTGCTCGACCGCGACCAGCTCGCGGAGATTAAACCCTTTCTCGAATCGATCGAGCCCCTCCCTGGCGTCTTCAATCAGCACTACGTCAAACGCCTCAACGGAACGCGCATCAAGTCCGGCAAAAACAAGTGCGATCTCGCGAATCAGATCCGGAACGACATCGCCGAGTTCAAGACCAAGACCGATCGGCAGGTCATGATCTGGTGCGGCTCCACCGAGATCTTTCTCGAGCAGACGGCCGTGCACCAAAGTCTCGCCGCGTTTGAGAAGGGCCTGGTCGACGACGATCCTTCGATCTCTCCGTCCATGCTGTACGCCTGGGCTGCCCTGAAGGAAGGCATTCCGTTCGCGAACGGCGCACCGAACCTCACGGTCGACATCCCGGCGCTGAACGACCTCTCCCGCAAGATGAACGCGCCGATCTGCGGCAAGGATTTCAAGACCGGCCAGACCTTTATCAAAACTGTTCTCGCACCCGCCTTTAAGACCCGCATGCTCGGCGTCGCGGGCTGGTACTCCACCAACATCCTGGGCAACCGTGACGGCGAGGTGCTCGATGACCCTGAGTCCTTCAAGACCAAGGAAGAGTCCAAGCTCGGCGTCCTCGACATCATCCTCCAGCCGGAGCTTTACCCCGAACTGTACAAGGATCTGTACCACAAGGTCCGGATTAACTATTACCCGCCGCGAGGTGACAACAAAGAGGGTTGGGACAACATCGACATCTTCGGTTGGCTGGGCTACCCGATGCAGCTGAAGGTCGACTTTCTGTGTCGCGACTCCATTCTCGCAGCGCCGCTCGCGCTCGACCTATGCCTGTTTCTCGACCTCGCCGCCCGCACACCGTCGCTCCGCGGCCTGGGCATCCAGGAGTGGCTCTCGTTCTACTTCAAGGCCCCCGATTCTGCTCCCGGCGTCTACCCGGAACACGACCTCTTTATCCAGTCGATCAAGCTGAAAAACACCCTTCGCCACATCATGGGCGAAGATCTGATCACGCACCTCGGCCTCGAGTACTACGGCGACTAAAGCGGAGTCAGCGTCCCCTAGGCAGGTTCCGCCACCGCCAGCAGACGTAGCCAGAGCGCCTTTGTCCCCGCGTCTGTCTTGGCCGAGATGGGCAAGAACTCCTCGATGCCGTGCGCCAACTTCAGGGCAGCCACGGACTTTGCGAGAGCATTGTTGCCTAGACGGTCGGACTTCGTCCCAACCACCAGAAATCGTCGTCCCGTGTGCTTCAGGTAGTCGATCAGCTGCGTGTCGCTGGCCTGCGGCGGGATGTTTGTATCGACCAGGCAGATGCACATGGCCAGAGTCTCGCGGCTGGCCAGATAGGGTTCGATGAAGCTCGGCCACTCCGACGAGATCGACTTCGAGATCTTGGCGTATCCATAGCCCGGAAGGTCCGCAAAGATCAGCGTCGGCCACAACTTCAGCTTTTCGGCCGTGCCTTCGTAGAGACCGAAGAAGTTGATCGCCCGCGTGCGTCCTGGGGTCGAGGAGGTGTGAGCCTCTTTGGACCCCAGAAGCGCATTGATCAACGAGCTTTTGCCGACGTTGGATCGCCCAAGAAAAGCGATCTCCGGTGCGTTATGGGTCTTTGCTTCGGTCGGAAAATGAGCCTCGTCGGTTGCCGACAGGAGGAACTTCGGTGTAAGCCGCATGATCTGGAGTCTACATACGGGATGCCTGGACTAAGGAACTTGCAGCGACTGATTCAGACGGAAGCTGACGACCGACTCGGCGGGAATGACGACATTTTTGTTGCCGGTGTACGCGGCTCCGGCCGTACCTGCGCCGGCGCCGGCGAGACCTCCGATGAGCGCGCCCTTGCCACCTCCGGCGAGGCCGCCGATGATTGCGCCGAGACCGCCGCCACCGCCGATGAACGCGCCGGTTCGCTTGCCTTTGCCCTTGAGTTCCTTCTCATACTCGGTGGTTCTCACGTGCTGTCCGCCGATGGAATTGAGCTCGATGCCAAGATCCCCGGAGCCCGCGAAGCGTCCGCGACCTTTGGAGGCGATAACCGTTCCTTCGACACGGGTTCCGCGGGGGAACGCGACGGCCCCTGTGCTCGTCGTCAGCGGACGTGCGAGCACGCCTGAGAAGCTGTCGCCTACGTTGTTGTCTTTCGCGCTCAGCGTTTGCGAAAGGCTAACGGCGACACTCGCTCCGTTGGGCACAACGACCGACTTCCGTTCTACGGGAGCGGGCGCCTGCCGAGCCGCATTTGCGGCGGTGTCAGACCGGTTCTCGTCCCGTCGCGGCGCGGTTCCAGCGGGGTACGTGACGGACCCGTTTGAATTTTTCGTGGCCCCTGAAGGCATGGTTCCGCCAGAGCCTGAGGCAACAGCTTCGGCTTGTTGCGCCTGCGGGGACCCGGCCGGAAACGTGACTGTCCCATCCGGATTGGTGATGGATCCGTCCGGGTTCCGCACCGCCATCGGTTGCGTCGCAGTGGATGCGGGAGCAGACGGCGCGGGAGCCGGTGTGCTCTTGCACCCGGCCAGCACCATTGAACCGCCCAAAGCCCAAATACCTGTCTTTGCTACAAATCGTCGCATTGCGGCCTCCTTCTGGTTTGATATCCAGAGCTCCGTCCCAGTTTCACAAAAATGCTTTCCAACCCTGTCGATCGAGGCTCCAGAACAGGAGCCCAAAACACAGCAAGCTTCCGACCATCATACCGGCGCCGAGCCCCACGCGACCGAACAGGAAGTTCCCGACAGCGAACAGCATCAGGTAGACCATGCTGAACCCGAGCACCCAGTGCATGAAGTTCCAACGCAGCGTCGGTTTGGCCCATTCACGCTCCGGAGCGAACCGTCGCCAACCCAGGGCCGCGGGCCGCACCCGGTCGTAAAACCGCTGCAACGTCGCTTCGCTCTCGGGCCGTGTCAGCATGGTGACACCGAGCCAGAAGCCCGTTGTCAGCACGGTTGTCAGGAGCATCAACCAGGCGAACGCGTGCGGGTCATCCGCGTTGAGAGGAAGGAGCGCAAGCGCCGGATCAAACCCATGCAGCGTCCGCACCACCGGCATTCCAAGCTTGCTTTCAAGCGTCAACGAGATGATGGCGGCCGCGCTCATGGCCGCAATCTCGCTCCATGCGTTGATGCGCCACCAGTACCACCTGAGGATAAACACCAGACCGGCGCCGGCTCCGAGCGCCAGGAGAAACTTCCATGCCGCGGCGATCGAAGCTCCGTGGGTCTCCATGTACCACGTCGCTACGGCTGAAAGCGCAGCGACCAGGATCGTTGCCCATCGCGATGCCGTCACGTATTGTCGCTCCGTCTTATGGGGCGCGAGGAATCGCCGGTAGACATCATTCACCAGATACGAAGCTCCGAGGTTCAGGTGCGTTCCGATGGTCGACATGTATGCCGCGGCAAAGCCTGCCAGCATCAAGCCTCGCAGGCTCGGCGGAAGATAGTGGATCATCACCCACACATACGCTCCCTCGTAGCCGCCCTGGGCCGCGGTAGGGGAGGGAAGCAGCACCAGAGCGACCAGGGCTGTGGCGATCCAGGGCCACGGGCGCAGAGCGTAGTGCGCCAGGTTGAACCAGAGCGTCGCGCCCACACCGTGGCGCTCGTCCTTGGCGGAAAAGATGCGCTGGGCGATGTAGCCGCCGCCGCCGGGCTCGGCCCCTGGGTACCAGCTTGCCCACCAGTTCAGGCTTAAGAGAACCAGAAAGCTCAAAAAGAAGCCCGAACCCCAGGCCGGCACAAATTCCAGCGTGTTCCGACCACCGTGCGCGCGGTCAAACGCCTGCACCTGGCCGGCGAGCGAACCCATGCCGCCCACCGCATGAACCGCAAAGTACGCCAGCAAGATGACCATGGTGAACTTCAGGATAAATTGCACAACGTCGGTCCAAAGCACCGCCCACAAACCGGAGATCGCGTTGTAAACCAGAACCAGCGCCAGGCAGACATAGACGCCTGTCAGCTGCTGACGCGTGGTCGTCAGGCCCAAGGACAGGGCCAGGATCTTTGCCATCGCCAGATTGACCCAGCCCATGATGATGGTGTTGACCGGCAAGGCGAGGTAGAGCGCCCGAAAGCCGCGCAAGAACGTCGCCGGCCGACCGCCGTACCGAAGCTCGGCCAGCTCCATGTCGGTCAGGATCTCGGCCCTGCGCCAGAGCGGCGCAAAAAAGAACACCGTCAACATCCCGCTCAGGCAGAAGGACCACCAGAGCCAGTTGCCCGCGATGCCCTGGTTATAGACCAGACCGGTGACCACCAAGGGCGTATCCGCGCCAAAGGTCGTCGCCACCATCGACGTTCCCGCCAGCCACCACGGCACGTTGCGCCCGGACAAGAAGAACTCGCCCACGTCGCCCGAGGCCCGCCGCATGTAATAGAAGCCGATGCCCAGATTCACGGCAAAGTACAGGACGATCACGGTCCAATCGAGTGCTGTCAGCTGCATGGGACCTCCTCGTAACGGAAACACAACGGTGTCCCGGCCGTCCACTTTCTTTTGCGTTTTGCCCGATTCACACCCAAGTCTCGGCCCCCGACTTTGCCTAGGGAAGACACGGTGACACGGGACAGGGAAAATTTTTCTGCCCAAATGCTCCGTTTCGACCTATCCTCGCTTACACAGAGCTTTGCTGATGTGCTGCGCTTGTCTAACATTTGCCCAAGGCACTCTCTCGTGTACCATGCTCTTCGCCCCGCAAGGATGCTTACAGAGATCTACCTCCCCGACGTTTACGCCCACCTTTAAGCCAACACCCGACACCTCGGAGGCAACACAATGAATCGTCACACACTGTTCAGCAGGCCGTGTTTTGGACGCTGCGGGCTCGCTCTTCTGGCGTCCACTGCCATCTTCTCGGCTGGATGCTCGAACATGGTCTCGACCGCCCCTGAGAGCGGTCCGCTGGCACAGGCCGGCAGCGTCACTGGACGCGTCCACGGCGGCAACCAAGCGGTCGCGTTTGCTACCGTCAACCTTTATTTCCAGGGTCTGGGCCGGCCAAACCCCGCCGCCAGCCTCCAGGCCACGACCGCCACGGCCAACAACGGCGCGGGCAGCTTCTCCTTCACTTTGCAGCCCACCGGCAGCACGACTACGGGCGGAAACAACTTCCAATGCCCGGCATCGCCCAACGCCAACTCGATGGTCTACCTGGTGGCGACCGGCGGCAACACCATGGGCACAGGGACCGCGGATCGGAACAACGCCGCCGTCTTTCTTGCACCACTCGGTCCTTGCGCGTCGATCGGCGCGGGCACCACGGTCGACATGAGTGAGGTGGTTACGGCGGCCAGCGTCACGGCCTTTCAGCAGTTTCTGGACTTCACGCCGGGCTTCCCCTCCATCAGCTCCGACAACATCTTCACCAGCACACAGGCGCTCATCAACGCCTACACCAACCTTTCCACCAACCTCGTAGACCTGTCGACCGGCCTCGCCCGCACCTCCACGACCCATACGATCGGCAGCACCAGCAGCGCCTCCGGCATCACCGTCACGGCAACGCCTGAGACCGCCAAGATCAACCTGATCGCGAACATTCTCTCCGCCTGCGTCAACAACCCGAACAGCTCCGCCGCAAACTGCACGACGCTGTTCAACAACGCCGTGCCGCCTGACCCGATCGTCACCGCGAACTCCAACCGCACGTTCAGCACAGCGACGGATGTGCTGATGGCGGCGTACTACATGGCGACCAACCCGACCAGCACGACAAGCGGGACGTCGCACCTCGCGGCCATCTATGCCCTGTCGCCTGCGACTGGCGCGCCGTATCAGCCCACGCTGACGACGCAGCCCTCGGACTTCACCGTGGGCATCCAATACGCCAGCGCCGGTACATGCCACGGCCTTACCTCGGGCCCGGACACCTTTATCAACAGCCCATACGACCTCAACGTCGACCTCAACGGCTTTCTCTGGATCTCCAACAGCGCCTCTCACGAGTTCACCCTGATGTCGCCCAACGGCACGCCATACCAGTGCCTCGACAACGCAGCCACCTCTCAAGGCGCGGCGATCGACCAGCATGGCAACGTCTGGTGGGCCGACTACACCACCAACAACGCCGGCTCCGGATCGCTCTTCCGGGCTAGCTCGGCCGCCGTCCAGAACCTGACGATCACCACGCTCGGGCAGCCGCTGGCCGTCACCGCCGACGGCCAGGGCAACGTCTTCTTCTCGGTCGTCGGCTCCAACTCGCTCTACGAGGTTCCAGCGGCGGCGACCATCACCTCTCCGGTCACACCGGTGCAGATCTCCACTCAGCTTGGCGCCAACTCCGTGAAGCTGGTGGTCGATCGCAGCGGATCCATCTTCGCGGCGACCGGCAGTGCCTCCATCACGCGCGTCACACCGACCACCAACACTGGAGACCCCAACTACCTGAACGGCTACTCGTCCACGACCTTTGCGGAACCGGTCGCGACCTTTGGCGTCGGTTCGACGGCGTCGGTCGGCTACACCAGCAACACGCCCGGCACGAACGGCATCTTCACGACGTCCGCGCTCTCCGATGAAGCTAACCTGCTCACCGGCTCCGGCACGACGTATTCGGCCGGCTCCGGATTCCCGACAACCTCGCACTTCGCCGGCGTCTCCGGAGCTCGCGGGATGGCGATCGACGGTGCGCAAAATCTTTGGGTCGCCAACAGCTCGCCTGACGCCTACAGCGGCCGCGGCACCATCTCCGAGATCGCTCTCAGCGGCGCCGCGCTTTCACCGTCGCCGAGCGGAAGCACCAGCGGCGGCTTCCAGAAGGCGGCCTCCCTGCTCGCCAA
The DNA here is from genome assembly GCA_965277145.1 of Acidobacteriaceae bacterium. GTDB lineage: Bacteria > Acidobacteriota > Terriglobia > Terriglobales > Acidobacteriaceae > Edaphobacter. The sequence goes on along the minus strand of OZ255717.1, from coordinate 1,841,438 downwards.
CAGCCGATCTGTCGTGATCGACCAGGGCGGAAACGTCTGGGTCGGCCTGAACGGCAGCTCTTCCATCACCGAGATCGTCGGCGCCGCCGTCCCGATCTATCAACCGTACGCCCAGGGCCTCGATCCGGCCATCGACCGCTTCCAGCTCATCCCTTAACCCCGTCGCGCACACCCAACCGGCAAGGCCCGTCAGAGATCCTGGCGGGCTTTGCTGTGTTAACGCACCGTCTCGAGCGATCCCGCTTGAAGTTCGCGCGGCGTGATCAGAAGTTGTCCCCCATCGGTGGCATCGACACATCTTCTCGGGCACGAAACACTCCAGAAGAGCCAGATGCTCGCCAATCTGCTAGTCGGCCAGTCCAGCTTCTCAGCCATAAGTCCGCCCCCCATGGGCTCTCAAACCGCCTCCTCCCCGTCGATCCTCCGTTGGCGCCCGCTCGCCACTTGGCTCCTTCTGCTTGCCGCGCTCTTGATGTCCGGCTCTGCCAGCGGGCAGACGTCCGCCCCCGCGCAGACCTCCGCCCCGGCCACCACCGTCCCGCTCTATCTTCCCTCCGGCATCGCCTTCGACGCGGCCGGCAACCTCTACGTCGCCGAGACCGCGAACCATCGTGTCCGGCGCGTCTCACCTACCGGCCTGCTTTCCACGTTTGCGGGGGACGGAACGGAGGGGTTTCTGGGGGACGGCGGCCCCGCCATCGCGGCCGAGCTCGACTCCCCGGGCGGACTCGCTCTCGATCCCACCACCGGCGCGCTCCTGATCGCCGACACCCACAATCACCGGATTCGCCGCGTCGACCTCAGCTCGGGCGTCATCTCCACCCTCGCCGGCACCGGCGTCGCGGGCTTCTCGGGCGACAACGGACCGGCCACGGCCGCCCAGCTCGACCTCCCTCTCGCCCTCGCCGTCAGCGCAGTGGGTGACGTGTTCGTCGCCGACACCGCAAACCATCGCGTCCGCAAGATCTCCGCCGGGACGCACCTTCTCACCACCGTTGCCGGCGACGGCACCGAAGGCTTCTCCGGCGACAATGGACCCGCCACGGCCGCCTCGCTCGACAACCCCGCATCGATCGCCGTAGGCGCCAACGGCACGCTCTTCCTCGCCGACACCCACAACAACCGTGTCCGGCGGGTCGATGCCCGCACCGGGGTCATCACCACAATCGCGGGCGCCGCGGCCACCACCCTGGCGCTTCCCCGCGGCCTCACCCTCGACGCCGGAGGAAATCTCTACGTCGCCGACGCAGCCAATCACGCACTCCGTCGCATCGACGCCACCACAGGCGCGATCACGGCCGTTGCCGGTAACGGAACGGAGGCATTCGCCGGAGACAACGCCGCCGCTGGCGGGGCCGCGCTCGACTCACCGGGCGCTATTGCGCTCTCCCCCTCCGGCCTCGTCACGGTCGCCGACACCGGCAACGGCCGAGTCCGTCAGATCACCTCCGCCGCTGCCACACCGGCGACGCCCATCGTCACCATCGCGGGCCTCGGAACCACAGCTCCCGGAACCCTCCTGATCTCCGCGCCGGGCGTGATCCCGTACGGCAGCGGATCGGTCACCGCCACCCTCCCCAGCGCTGCCGGCAACCCCACCTCCGCACCGGTGACGCTCTTGGACACAGTCGCCGGCACCACCACCGCCCTCGCGCAAACCCCAATCTCCGGCAACACGGCGGCGTTCAGCCTGGGCAGCCTCCCCGCCGGCCAGCACCTCCTCTCCGCCACGTTTGCCGGCGACACGACGCACGCTCCCGCCGCAAGCTCTTCGGCCCCCCTCACCGTCGTCCCGCTCTCCGTCACGGCCACCCCAAACCTAGTCACCATGCCCTTTGGAGCACCGGTGCCCGCCCTCACCGGTACCCTCTCGGGAGTGTTGCCACGGGACGCGAACCTCGTCAGCGCCAACTTTCATACCACCGCCACCAGCCTCTCCGTCCCAGGACCCTACCCCATCACCCTCCGCGGCCTCGCCGGCGCCGCCGCGGCGAACTACGCCGTGGTCCCGCTCGCGACGCCCGGCACCCTCAACGTCACCAAAGCGGCCTCACTCACCACTCTCGCGGTCACACCGGTCCCTGGCAGCGCGGGCACCTACACGCTGACCGCACAGGTCGCCAGCACTACCTCGGGCGCACCCGGCGGAACCGTCATTCTGCTCGACGGATCGCTTCCCATGCTCACCTCCGCCGTGCCCCAGACGACCGTTCCGGCCGGCACTGTCGTCCTCACATCGGCAAACCTCAGCGCCGGCCTCCACACCTTCTCCGCCACGTACACAGGCGACGGCAACTTCCTCCCCAGCGCCTCCAACCCCGCGACGTTGAGCATCGGCTCCGGCCCGGCATCACCGCCAGACTTCCAACTCACACCGACAGGCCTCACGACCCAGACCAGCCCCTCAGGCGCCAGCGTCAACTTCACCTTCGCCGTCCAAACCTCCGGCGCGGCGCTGAACAGCCCCATCACCCTCGCCGCCTCCGGTCTGCCGACGCTCGCAACCGCGAACTTCAACCCCAGCTATCTGCCGCCGGGCACGTCTCAGGGCACCTTTACGCTCACCGTCGCGATCCCTCTCGCACCTCCGATCAATCTGGCAAACGGACGGGAGAGCCGTCCACCATTGGCGGGAAACCTGAGCCCCATCCTCCTTCTCCTCCTGCCTCTGCTCAGGCGACGCGGAGGTGCATCTCAGAGGCGCAGCTCCTGGTTGCTCGTCGCTCTGGCCACCACGGCATTGCTCCTCACCGGTGGCTGCGGCGACCGCGTCCGCACGGCTTCAGGAGCAGACGCCCCACAACCCTATTCCATCGTCATCACCGGCACCACCAACGGTCCGAACGGAACCCTGATCCAACACTCGGGCACGGTCACCCTCAACCTCCTGCCCTGAGATCAGCCTTTACCGCAGAGGGCAGACATCGTCGCCAAGCGTGCTCTTCGCGAACGGCGCCATGACCGTCGCCACCGATTGGAGGTTGCCGTTCTTCATCACGCAGCGCACGTCTGTCACGGTGGTGATGTCCTGGAGCGGGTCGCCCTTGACGAGAATCAGATCCGCGAGCTTGCCCGGCTCAAGTGTTCCGAGATCCTGGCTCAGGCCAAAGGATCGCGCAGGAAGAATCGTCGCGGTCTCAAGTGCCTGCCACGGCGCGATGCCGAAGCGGACCTGCGCGCGCAGATTCAGGTGGAGCGATGTGGCCGTAATATCGAGCGGCGAATCGGTGCCGGCGAGAAAGACGCCGCCATGCTCGAGCACACCGGCAATCAGCCGCTCCTCGTCTCGGAGGTGCTTGAGCGCGGAGGTCTCGTCGGTGTGTTGCGCAGTCTCGGTCGAGAGTCGCAGGCGCTTGTTCTCCCACGGCGGAGCGACCCCCTGACGCGGGTCCGTTGCCAGATTCGGGTAGTCCGCATAGGGCGCCTGCGAGAAGTTCGTGGATATCGTGAACATCTTTGACTCGACCAGAAGCTCCCTCACGTCCGAGTAGCTATGCCCGGTCAACGACCGGGAGTATGCGTAGCCGGTGCGCGATGTGGCCGAAAGATGACTCATGCCGTCTTCGCCCAGAGCGACCGCCGGTATCAGGTAGTGCGACATGGACGTGACCCCCATGCTGGTATGGCCGAAGTCGATGCCCACCTTGGCCCAGGTAAACGGGAGCCGGACGTAGAGCTTGACTAGGTCGAAGTCCAGCGCGCGCAGCCGTTCGAGCTCGCGATGGAGCTGCGCCTCGCTGGTCGTTGGGATCATCATCGGGTAGTAGACGCGTTCGCCGTCCACAGCTTCGCCGGTGTTGAAGAGCCGCGGACCGACGGCTGCTCCGGACGTGTACGCCTCCCTGTGCTGGAGCGCGCGATAGGCGTTGTCCGCCAGGCCGCGAAGTTCCGTGATGCCGTAGATCAGCCACAGCCGGCCCATGCGGTCGCCATAGTAGATCGAGGCGTCGGAGTCAGGGTGAGCGTGCGCTTCGGTGAGGCCGGGAAGCATGGTGTAACCCGCCGCTTCCACCACCCGGGTGACTCCCGCCGGAGGCGTTGCCGTGTGCGGCCCAACGCTTGCAATCCGGTTATCCACGATCAGCACATTGACGTCCGTCTGCTCGTCCGGACCGGAGCCCTTCCAGAATCGTCCAGCGTGGATCAAGAGCCGCTGGCTCGGCTTCTGCGGTGCATAGGTCAGCGGGACGGAGACCGGCACGGCGGCTCCGGTCGCGCGTGAGATCAGCCGCAGCTCGCCGTTGCGAAGATAGAGCAGATGGCTTGAATCCCCGGACCAGGTTGGGGCATCGGTGGTCTCCTGGTTCAGAGCGACCGCTTTGCCCGAGGGAGCTCCATCGGTGTCGACCGGCATGGTGTAGAGCAGGTCGTCCATCACAAAGGCCATCTCTTTGCCGTTGGGCGCATAGACGGGGCCGTCTTCGGTCCGGGTCGTGATCGACTCAAAAGGCGCAGGGTCAAAGAACCGCGTCTTTCCGGTGCCGATGTCGACCAGAAGGATACCGCTGGTGCCTTCGCGAAATCGCTTGGTGTACGGCTTGATGGTCGCGATGGCGACAGACCTTCCGTTGGCTGAAAATGCAGGTCGGCCGGGGAAAAAGGTCGCGGGCGCAAGCGGCCGTGTCGTCCCCGACGTGACGTCCATCAGCAGCGTGGCGCCAGTCTGGTCCTGAAATGCGATCGTCCGGCCATCCGGGCTCCACGCCGGCATAATCTGCGCGCTGTCGCTCGGAGCCGGTCGGCGGTCGCCCGTGCTGTCCGGCGCGGAAACGTCGTGCAGCACAATATTCTCGCTGCCATTGCCGGCGTCCGAGACGTAGGCGAGCGTCTTTCCATCGGGCGACCACGCGGGACCCTGCTTGTAAAAGTGATCGCCGGTTACAGCATGAGGCTGGCCGCCGATCTGCATCACGTACAGCTGATTGAGCGCAATAAAGGCGATCTGCTTGCCGTCCGGCGAGAGCGCGGGAGCGAAGATGCCTCTGACCGGCTTCCGAGCGGTCGTGTCAAAGTCGTATCGCTTGTGCGTGAACTCCGGACGGATCGTCTCGATGGCCGCGGTGAACGGGATGCTCGTCTCGGTCTGGCTGCCGATGTCTCCGCGCACGATCTTGCCATTGGCGGTGTACAGCAGATCGGTCGCCGAGATCCAGGTCGCCGGAAAGGGAAACGCATCGTCGTACCGGCTGCGCCACAGCACCGTGTCCGGCGAGCTCGTGCTGGCTACTTCGAGGACCGCCGTGTCCAGCGCCATGCCCGCGCCGGTGTAGCGCACGTACGAGATCTTGGTTCCGTCCGGGGAAAATGATGGCGATCCGAGACGTCCGACGGATTTGCCCAGGGTCTCAATCGTGCTTTGCCCACCGCTCGCGAGGTCGATGATCTCGACTGTCTTCGCGGCCACGCCAGATCCGCTCACAAAGGCGATCCGCTTGCCGTCCGGAGACCAGGCGGGATCATATTCATCGGCCGGGCTCGATGTAACACGCGTGGCCTTGCCGGTTGCGATCTCAAGCGTCCAGATATCGTACGAGCCCTCAAACGCACGGTCAGAGGAGAAGACAATGCGCGTTCCATCGGGCGAAATCCTAGGTTCGCGATCATCGCCGTGGCCGGTGGTGATCTGCCGCAAGGCGCTGCCGTCGGGGTGCATCGTCCAGATGTGAAATGTACCGCCCGCATAGGACTGGATTGCGACAAACGAGCCGTCCGAGGAGAACTCGGGATGCGATGCTTCGGTAAATACAGAGGTGATCTGCTTCGCTTCACCGCCCGAGAAAGGGACCGAGTAGATCAGATTTTGTAGGTCCATCAGAATCGTCTTTCGATCCGCCGAGACGGTGACGGCGATATCTGTTCCTTCCGTGACCACGATAGAGTGCGTCGCCGGAGCTGCCACCTGTGCTGAACTGACAATGGGCAGCATGGGAGGAGCTAGGACGACAAGTAACTTGATCCAGGTGTGAGGCATAGGTCCTCTCGCCGCGGGCGGGCCTTTTTTAGGACGGCAAGCGGTCAATTTGTGGGAGACACTTAGAATTCAAAGCGAGCTAGAAATTGCAAGGACCGAGGTCTCCACTCCATTGGAATCCCTGTTGCCGCCGAGGTGGTAGCCTGAGGTGTTCCGTAGGCTGCCGAAGTAATAATGCCGTTGTAGGTTCCGTAGTTGGCGTGATTGAAGGTATTGAATGCTTCGACAGCAACAATACCTCGGTACCGATCAGAGAAAAGATGAGACTCCTGTAAGCGGAAGTCGGCGCGATAGATGTTACGACCGTAGAGAGCATCTCTTTTCGTAAGATAATACCCTGTCGCCGCGTCCAGATAATTATTGGATGGCTTGTTATAGACAACCGTGCATACAGCGCCGCTAGGGCATGTCGTCCCTGGGGTAATTGGCACAGCATGCGTTGCAAACGTTCGGTTGTAAGACGGTGCGTAGCCGGTAGGTTGTGTGGTGCCGACCGTCGTGGGAAAGGCGTTGCCGGAGCCGAAGTGAAAGAGGCCGGAGAGCGAGATGCCATACCGGATGTTGTAGTCGCCCGTAAGCGTCAACGTGTGGCGCTGGTCATCCTGGCCGTTCGCCCACTCGTCATGAAGGCCGTTCGTAAAAGGCTTGTTGGGATAGTAGAAGGGCGACTCGGTCGAGTCTTTTAGGCGAGAATAGGTGTATGCCAGACCGGCCAATACGCCGTGTTCGAGAGGATGCCGAAGTCCAAGCTGAAGCGCATCATAAATCGAACCCGCACCGTTTGGTGTAAAGAATTGATTGACGTTGGTGAACGCCTGCGCACACACATTGTAGGTCCCTTGGTGAGCGTCCGGTGTCACACCGCCCGCCGGACAGACTACGGGAGTACCCGCCACGTAAGCGGTCGCAGGACTTAGATTGAACTGCGGATTACTCGGGTTCTGAAGGAGATTCGAGTTCAGGCGAACCCAGTCATGGTAGACGCGCGTGTGAACATAATCGGCGGTAAGGCTGGTGCGTCCGGGCAGATCCTGTTGCACGCCACCGGAGATCTGCAGCGACCACGGCGTGGCGACATCCGGACCGAGCGGCTGCACTGCCTGCCGTGGAATCGTTGCCGGGTTTGCAAATGGATTGGTCAAATCGAGCGGTGTTGTCTTCGTCCCGACAATCGACTTCTGGAGCGATGTAACACCGTTGAAGATCTGGCCGGCAACGTCACCTTCGACGGACAGGCGACTCATGTTGCGTATGACGCAGAGAACCGCGTCTGCGCGACGATGAACACCGTGCTGAATCCAGGGATGACGCAGTACATCGACAACGCCGAGGGACAGCGAGTCGCTAAGGGTTACGCCATCAACATTACATCAACAACCCGGATGGGCTCCCGTTCTGCCCGACGGACATGAGCAACTTCGCTGTCACCGCCACCTACGTACTCGGACCCTCCGGCGAGCAGATGACCGAATTCGACAGCTCCGGTGCCTGGCAGCATACCAACGTCTTCAACGGTGGCCAGCTCCTGGCGACCTACGATACCCGCGGCCTGCATTTCCCCCAAACCGATCCCCTCGGAATCGTCCGGGTGCAAGTCTCAGACACCGGAACACCAGAAAAAACATGCGCCAGCCTACCCCTCGGAGATGGTCAGACATGCACCGGCATCACCGACCCAACAGAACATCACTTCACCGGCAAAGAACGGGACGCAGAAAGCGGCTTAGACCACTTTCGGTTCCGCAGCTATAGCTCCAACATGAGCCGGTGGATGTCCCCTGATCCAGGTTGGTTTTATGCGGGCCATCTAAAGGATCCGCAATCCTTCAATCAGTACGCGTATGTGTACAACAATCCGCTTCGTTTTGTTCACCCATTCGCTCTCAATGGAGCAGAGCCCACAGCTAAGTGTGCGAACATTCTGTGTAAAATCGTCGGATTCGTAGAGAACCTATTCAGGGGGGTGGCGGCGGAAGCAATTCAAACTCGAACAGCAACTCCAATTCGAGCAGCAGCAACGGCTCTGGCAACACATTCGTAACGAGCGCAACTATACTCCCGTCTATGAGCAACTACACGCCGCCTTACGGTCAAACATCGGCACAGGTGAATCCGTTCGGCAACACTGTTTTGCAAGCCGGGGGATCGGTGGCCATGTTCGGTGGGAACCTAAGCCACTCTCCATCAAATGGAAGAGTGTATGGAACAATGCCTACTTTCGGAGTGGGGTATGCTCGGTTCTCCATCTACGGCGGCGGTGGTTCGACTACGGTGTTGGACTTGGATCAGAGCGGATTAGGCTTAACCGTTGCCGGCTTCCATGGGGTTGGAGGAGCAATCACGACCTACTCAAACGGGGACACGACCACGATGATCGGCTTCGGCACGCCGGACGTGAACTTCTCGTTTGGATACACGTTCAGCCTTGGTCTGTTACCACCCGCAACCTTCAACGTGAACATCACCGCGATCGATCCCGCAACGGCGACTTCAATCGGTGATGGACTTTACACCGATGACGATGGCTGGCGTCACTGAGGCTGCGGGGCCCTCTCACAAGAGGCCCCGCAGCCCGCAATCCATGTTGTTCGCGGTGTTCTCCATCTGTGGGCTTATCAGTTGCATAGTAGTCTATACGTTAACCATTCGGGGTCATTCCGTGGACGACCTGTTTCCACTCTTCGCGGTCTTTTTAGTCGGAGCCTTGGCCGTAAATGTCCCCATCTATCAGCGCGAGAACTCGGCGGCGGGCATGCCGCTGTTCTTCTGGAGCGGCCTAGTAGAGCGGATGCCTCGTTGGGTCTTCAGAGGCGAAGCCGTTCTGATCGTGATCGCGATAGCACATGTTGCGTGGTTCGCGGCACATAGCGGCTTCGGTGTTCCTGAGATCGTGAACGGACGATACGTCATCGACGACCACGGGCGCATCCTGAAAGAGCTTACAGAGGACCAGTATTTCTCTCTGAGAGGAGCAGCCCTGAGAATGACGATGACGATAGCTGCAGTTCTTTACTTCTTGCCGGCTACATACTGGTTTCTGCGAAGCAGAAAGACGGAGACGGCATGAGGGCATATTGCAAAAAGCTAAATAAGGCAACCTTGCTGTGGGTGATTCTTCTGACCGGTTGCCGAAGTCTTCCGAACACTTGGAATGGAACATGGAAGCTAAATAGGAGGAAGAGCGAGATTCCCGGACCGAGCGTCAAGATCGTTGCCACCTCAGATGGCTGGTACCAGATCGATAACGGAAGCTATAGCTACCGTTTTATGTGCGACGGAAAGCCCTATCCTGTGGTGGGAAACCGCACGGTGAAATGTGATCGAGCTGACGCGGTCAGCATCGAAACAATTTTCATTGACCGTGGAAGAACGTTCGATGACACAAAGCGCGAACTGCTGAGCAATGGCAAGGTGCTGCAGCTCAGTTCCGTCATGACCAAGCCAAACGGTGCTCAGGAATCAGGCTCGGAGACCTTCGTTCGGCTGTCCGGAACATCGGGCTTCAGCGGTACTTGGAAGAACACGAGTGAGCCCATCCGAGCACCAGAAACGCTTGTAACGACTGTTACGCGCTCGACACTCCGGCTGGATTACCCATCCTTGCGACAGAGCGTTGCCTTCAATCTGAAGGGCACAGACATGCCTCTGGAGGGTGGCGGAAGCGCATCGGCAGGAACGACACTGGCTGCCAAACCAGAGAGCCGACTCACGCTTGCGACTACTCGAAAGCAGAACGGGAATGTCGTGAACGTAGGGACGCTGTCACTCACCGAGTCTGGTCGAGAGCTGGTGGAGGAGTGGTGGCGTCCTGAAAACCCGATGGTGCGGAGCAGACTGACCTATGAGAAGCAGTAGCGATGCTGACGATTACTGTGAGGAAGCTGGAGCGCGGCTGTACCTGTCGGACTACCTGGGGTCGCCTCAGAAACACGGACAATAGCAACGTCAAGGCTGGGCACGATGTTTGCCAAGGGCTGGTTTTGAGGTCATAACATGACGCTCAGTTAACTCTCGCATCATGGAAGAGTCAATAACATCCGGATGTATACATCGTTCTTTGCTGCTTCGAGCCTACTGACGATCCTTTTGCCGTCCGCAGAAGCAGGATGCACGCGTCACTTCTACAACCGGTCCAACTTTCAATGGAGTATTTCGGGTGTTGATCGTGTGAGTCGGCCCGACTGATGCGAGAAACGTCGGTCGGAGTCCGGTGCGTTGCTGTGCAAGCCGGTGCGGTAAGCAATCGAGGCCGAGGGCAGTCAATCTTAAACAGCCACCAAAACAGCCACCATCACAAGAACAGCCATTTGGAATCGCTCGAAATCGCTCGTAAGTTGGGGCAAAGATGGTGGACGCGGTAGGGATCGAACCTACGACCAGTCGATTAAGAGTCGAATGCTCTACCAACTGAGCTACGCGTCCATCTTTGTCCGGCCACGCGGGGAGCGTGACGACACCCCGAAGCTCGGGAGAAAAGCGGGTTTCTGCTCAACTTCCTGGCTCGGTGATTAGAGTAAAGATACCATATCGGCACATCGGAACGGGGCTAAACGGAAGCCTCCATCGTGACGAAGTCGACCTCGGCTTTGATGGAGATGATGCCGCGTTCGTAGCCCATGTCAAGGATGCGGCGGATCGCCTCACGGCCGTCGGCGCCGTAATCCAGAGTTCGGTCGTTCACGTACATGCCGACAAAGCGATTGGCCAGCGCGGGATCGAGATCGCGCGCGAACTGCATGGCATAGGTGAGAGCTTCTTCGCGGTGATCGAGGGCGTGCTGGATGCTGTCGTGAAGCGCTTTGGTGGTGGTGCGGAGGACCTCGGGGCCGAGCGATCGGCGGATCGCGTTGCCGCCGAGCGGAAGCGGGAGGCCGGTCTGCTCGCCCCACCAGACGCCGAGGTCGAGCAGCTTGTGCAGGCCCTCGTTCGCGTAGGTGAGCTGACCTTCGTGGATGATGAGGCCCGCGTCAAATTCGCCCGAAAGGACAGCCGGAATGATCTGGTCGAAGGGCACCACCGCGGTCTCGATCTCCGGGGCGAAGAGCTTCAGGGTGAGGTACGCCGTGGTGAGCGTGCCTGGAACGGCGATGCGCGTTTTGCGCAGCTCCGCGGGTGTGAGCTTGCGGGAGGAGACGATCATCGGTCCGTAGCCTTCGCCGACGCTGCCCCCGCAGGGCATCAAGGTGTAGCGATCCTGAAGATACGGGTAGGCGTGAAAGGAGATTGCGGTGACATCGTAGAAGGCCTCTTGGATGGCCCGCTGGTTGAGTGTTTCAATATCAGTGAGGGTGTGGTTGAACTTATAGCCGGGAACGCGGACCTTGTTGGTCGCCAGGCCGTAGAACATAAAGGCGTCGTCGGAGTCCGGGCTGTGAGCGATGCTGATCTCGTGCGGTGTGGATGCGGGATTGGAGGTCGAAGAGGAGCGGAGATCCGAGGTGCTGAGCGACATGACGATCCTGAGAGTAGGGTTAGGTGAGTGCAGAGAGGCAAGGACGACGGTGTAGGGCTTGAACTCTGGCGTTGAGGCCCCGCGATTGGCTCAGGCGCGCGCGTGGCGTTCGAGAGCCGCGTAGAGCAGGGCGGCGGCAAGGACCTTTACGGCCTCTCCAGCGAGAAAGGGTGTGACGGCGAGCGAGACCGCGACGGCGGGGCTAAGACGGAGGAGATGGGCTAGCCAGAGCGCGCCCAGAAGAAAGACGGGAACGCTGGCGAGGATCGCGGCAGAGATCGCGGCGGGAACGGGCGAGATGCGCCGACGAAAGAGGCCAACCAGGGCGCCTGCCAGAACGGCAGCAAGCGGATACGAGACGAGGAAGCCACCCGTCGGTCCGAGGATCTGGAAGACGCCACCCAGGCCCTGCGGACTGAAGACCGGCAGACCCAGGGCGCCTTCAGCGAGGTACAAAAGCAAGGTCGCAAGACCTCGTGCCGGGCCGAGAACCAAGCCCACCAGAAGGACAGCAAAGGTCCCAAGCGTCGTCGGGACGGGGGTAAACGGAAGAGCAAACGAGATGTGGGCGCAGACCGCGATCAGAGCGGTGGAAGTGACGACAACGACAGTCTGCCGGCCCAGGTGCGCCAGAGCCGATCCCTCATGCCTCGGATTGGCGAGCGAGCGGATGTCTCCGGCGGCTTTTTCTGCGGTAAGTTGCATGGGGACGTTTCTCCTTATCTGTGATGCGCGCGGGCTGTGATGCGCGCGGCGAGGTCAGGGCTTCTGGCGCGGGGTGTACGGACTAACCTTAGCGCGTTCCAGATCTTCTGGCCTGTTCGGAGCTCGGTTCGGGCAACCGGCCTGCCTCGTAGGGGTCGCGCAGATCGCCCAGATCCTTGTTGAAGTAAGCCCAGTCCAGGCGTTCGCCGCGACCGAAGTGGGAGTTGTGAGGGCCTTTTCGCGCGGGTCGGTGCGGTGTGGCCGCGCCGGCGGTGACGGGTGGACGCCACGGCCGGTGCGTCCGGGAGGGAGGCGCCATAAACCGCCAGTCGGGAGTCTTGCGCGGGCTGATGTCGGCGATGGTCTGGTGAGGCGAGAGGTTTGGCCTCGCTGATTCGGGCGGAGTTCCGGGAAAGCTGTACAGCGTCCCAACGCCTCGGGGTGCGGGAGCGGAGGAAACCTCGACCGCCGTGCGCTGGACGTGCTTGAGCGCGGCGATGGAGGCCGCAAACAGGGCAAAGAAGGAGATCATCGAGATGGCGAACAGGATCACCATGGACAGTGATTCAGGATACCAAGCATTGGTGGGAAGAGAAGAGGATTTTGTGCGGGGGGGGGGGTGGCGCCGCCTTGGGCTGGGCTGGTTCGGGAACAGACGAACGACGCGTCTGGGGCTTGGGATGGACATCTACTTCCCGAATGTCGCAACCCCAATCTGGGATCTAGGGCGGTACTCCTGAGATTCCTGCAGGCCCTCCGAGCGCGGATTCCCCTTGACCGGCCAGGTTCCGCTCCGTTGTGATGGAGACGAGATGGGATCGTTAGAGATGGCTTTGGGTAGGGCGGGATGGTCGATGCTGGCGCGCATTCCAGGATCGCGGCTTTTGAGCTGGCGTCGATGTGCGACCGTGGCCGCGCTCCTGTTGACGGTGGCGCTGGGATTTCACGTGGTCTTTGGCCAGAACGGTCTGACGGCGTACAGGCAAAAGCGGGAGACCTCAGGCGATCTCAGCCGGCAGGCACGTGCGCTCGAACGAGAAAACGAGTTCCTGCGCGGACATGTGGCCCGCCTGGGATCGGACCCGGGTGCGATCGAACACCAGGCGCGCGAAGAGCTTCACTACACCAGGCCGGGCGAGGTCATCTACACGCTTCCCGCGGCGCCGGCAGCGGTCGCTCCGGTCAGCCCGGCGGTACGGGTTGCGCAATAGCTCCTGTGGGCCGCCAAGATCTCGCTCCGGGGACACAAGCTCCAGCGTAGATCGCACGAGACCTGACGCGATCTGGCGTTAGGAGAGGTACTCCTTTAGCCACGGATCTTCGCTGTGCACCAGACCTTCGGTGTCGCCGTCGTAAACGACATGGCCGTCGTTCAGCACAAGGAACTTCGTGCTGGGATCGATGCCGTTGTTGCGATCTTTCGGTATGGGCTCGACCTTGTTCAGATCCGAGTTGAAGCAGTGCGTCGCGAGCGTAAATGCGTCCTGCAGGCGATGCGTGACCAGGAGCGATGTGGTGTGAGAGACGTCGCGCTGCTTGATGAGGAGCTCGACGATGGTCGTGGACGTGATCGGGTCGAGGCCGCCCGTCGGCGAGTCGTAAAGGATAAGGTCCGGGCGCGAGACGATGGCGCGGGCGATGGAGGCGCGCCGTCGCATGCCACCGGAGAGCTCGGAGGGAAACTTCGCTTCGGCGTTCTCGAGCGCCGAGAACTTGAGTGCTTCAAGGGAGCGAGTGTGGGCCTCCTCAGGGGCGACGCGGTCGGCGTGGAGGCGATATGCGACGTTGTCCTCGACGTTTAGAGAATCAAATAGCGCGGACTCCTGGAAGACCATGCCGATGCGCGATCGAAGCTTGAATTGATCGACCTCAGGCATGCTTGTGATCTTCTGCCCAAAGATGCAGATGGACCCCGAGTCGGGGCAGAGCAGACCGTTGGCGAGCTTGAGCAGAACAGATTTTCCGCAGCCGGCGGGACCGAGAATGACGCGCGTCTCCGCCGGAGCGACGGTGAACGAGAGATCCTGGAGCACGGGCTTGACGTCAAAGCGGATCGAGACGTCCTTGAAGACGACAATGGGGGCGGCGTCGTGCTCGGGAGCAGGCGTAGTCCGGCTGTCGTCAGTTTGTATCATGGCCTTCAGGCACTCGGCAGGATTGGGTTGACGTCGGCGTAGCGCAGGAAGTCTCTATGGTTGGATGTGACTATGCCGTCGAGGTTGTGGGCGCGAACCGTTGCAGCGAGCCTTGCATCGTAGATCTGCTTGCCGCGCACCTTGTGTTCCCGGAGGAGGTGTAAGAGTTCGCGCTCAACCGCAGATGTTTCGGGCAATACTTTGAAGCCGAGTTGGAGACGTTCGAGAGCTCGTATCGTGAATTCGGGAGATAGATCCAGCCCATTGTTCGCTTCCGGTCTCGTCGAGACATTCCAGAACTCGCAAACATTTTGAAGGGTAATAAAAAACAGTGCAGCATCTTGCTGGCACAGATCGATGAATTGCACGACCTCACGTTTACCGAGCGCGATCGCGACGAGCACGTTTGTGTCAACGAGATATCGTTTCATGAAGCCATATGACGGTCGTCGTCATCCCCAGTCACGATCTCGCGAGTCCAAAAGTCTGCCGGGTAGTTCGGCACTTTGCCACGGAAGAGAGCGAGGCTTTTCAGGTAAGCGGAGAAGTTTTCAGGAGTTGGCGGTGAGGTCTTCTGGTCCTTCGTCTCGTGGTCAATCAGGGAAAGCACATAGGTCTCTATAGGCAACCCATGCTGAGCGGCGGCTTGGGAGATGCGCCCTTCGAGGTCTTCCGGAAGTTCGAGATGAAGTGTCACGGATAGGTCCTCCCGTGTAAGGATAACGCCTTACCGGCCGAAGATGCCGATCATCGTGCGCGAGACAAGGAAGTCGACGACGATGATCGCGACCGACGAGACCACCACAGCCTGCGTGGTCGCCTTTCCCACGCCTTGCGTTCCGCCCTTCGTGTTCATGCCGAAGTAGCAGCCCACCGAGGAGATGATGAAGCCGAAGAAGATCGGTTTCGTCAACCCCTGAAGGAGGTCCGCGTAGACCAGAGCTTGGTACGAGTTGTGAAAGTACGAGCTAGCGCTCAGACCGAGGAGAAACACCGAGACGAGAGCTCCACCGGCGATGCCCACCGCGTCCGAGACGATGGTCAGAAAGAACAGCATAAACACAGTCGCCGACACGCGCGGCGTCACCAGCTTGCGCACAGGGTCGGTGCCCAGAGCGCGCATCGCGTCAATCTGTTCGGTCACCTTCATCGACCCGAGCTCGGACGCCATGCCCGAGGCGTTGCGGCCCGAGACCATCAAGCCCGTCAGAACCGGGCCGAGCTCCTTTACCATCGACAGCGCGACCAGGTTGCCCGTCATTCCGACCGCGCCAAACTGCTGCAGCGACGTGGCCGATTGCAAAGCCAGCACGCAACCGGTGAAGAAGCCCGTCAGGATGACGATCGGCAACGATCCTATGCCGATCGAGTCCATCTGCGTGTAGATGTCGGCGATGTAGATCGGCGGTGAAAACAGGTTGCGGATCGAACGTGCGGCGAGCAGGGAGTAATCCTGAACGGCGGCAACAATTCGTTTGGCAAACACCTCTGGGGAGACGAAGGGCATCAGGCTGCGCTCAGGGTATCAGATGCGACGGTCGTCTCACCGACGCGAGAAGGATGGGGGTTACAAGCAAAGGTGCGGGGAGTGAGAAGATAAGGAGATGCGGTCGGAGATGATGGCGGCGGTGCTGTATGGTCGCGAAGACCTGCGCCTCGAGCAGGTCGAAAAGCCGGTGCCCGGAGCGGGTGAGTTGGTGGTCCAGGTGGGCGCGGCCCTGACCTGCGGGACCGACCTCAAGGTGTATCGGCGGGGGTACCACGCCGCGATGCTGAAGCCCCCCATGCTCTTCGGACATGAGGTCGCCGGCGTTGTCGCGGAGGTGGGGACCGGGGTGACGGGGTTTAAGATCGGAGACCGCGTGGTCCCCCTGAATTCGGCTCCATGTGATCTCTGCTTCTGGTGTCGGCGAGGCCAGCAGAACCTGTGTGAGGACCTCCTCTTCAACAACGGCGCATATGCGGAGTACCTCCGTGTGCCGGCGCGCATCGTCGAAAAAAATACCTTGCGCGTGCCCGATGATGTGCCACTCCGACACGCCGCGCTCACCGAACCTCTGAGCTGCGTCGTGCGCGGCTTTGAAGAGAGCGGCGCGCGTGCAGGCGACACCTTGGCCGTCATCGGCGCGGGGCCGATCGGCCTCATGTTTATGCAGGTGGCAGCTCTGGCTGGGGTGCGTGTGATCGCGGTTGTGAAGCGTGAAGACCAGGTCCGGGCGGCGCGGATCTTTGGCGCCGACGAAACTGTCCGGACCAGCGAGACGGACGATGTCGTAGATGCCGTCCGAGCCCTGACCGGAGACAGACGCGGTGCGGATGTGGTCATCGAAGCGGTCGCGACCCCGGCAACCTGGGAGCAGGCGGTCGGCATGGTGCGACGGGGCGGCGTCGTGAACTTCTTCGGCGGACCCCCGTCAGGAACGGTGGTGGGCCTCGACACCAACCGGCTCCACTACGGCGAGATCACGCTGAAGGCGAGCTTTCATCACACGCCGGCCACCTGCCGCACCGCCTTTGCGCTCATCACAAGCGGCCGCTTCCCGAGCGCCGCCTGCATCACAGGCCAGGCCGCCTTAGAGGATGTGCCGGAGATCTTTCGGCAGATGCTGGTGCGCGGAGATCGGGCAGGGAACAGGGAGCAGGGAACAGCGCTCAGGCAGACGGAGACAGAAGGCCAGCGGGGGCAACGACACTGGCGAGAGATGCGTGGCGGGCTGGCGCTGGCCGCGGCTGCGGGTACGGACACCCACATGGTCGAAGAGACGCTGCCCAGAGGCATGGCGATCAAAACCGCGATCTATCCGGCTGGCGCGCCAGAGGCAGGGGCGCCAGCGGCAGGGGCAGAGGTGGAGCTTTGAGCGGATCCTTCGATGTCCATGTCGGGGGAGAACAGACCCTCCGGCGAATCCCAGGGGACGATCTCGAGGGTGCGCCGCCGGAGGAACAGACCCCCGAGGAGCGGCCGACGCTCGCCGAGGCCAAGGCCTGGTGTCACCGGCTGGCGACCACGCACTACGAGAACTTCCACGTCGCCACGCGGTTTCTGCCCCGGCGGCTGCGGCCCCACTTTGAAAGCCTCTACAGCTACTGCCGCGTCTCGGACGACCTCGGCGACGAGGTAGCTTCGCCCGACATCGCGTTGCGTCTGCTCGCGACCTGGGGACAGATGCTCGACCAGGCGTTTGACGCTCCCGAAGAGAGCCGCCATCCCGTCTTCGTCGCCCTGCGCGAGACGATCGTCGCCTCTGATCTCCCGCGAGAACCCTTCGCCGATCTCCTGCGCGCCTTTCGCGAGGATCAGGTCAAAACCCACTACGAGACCTGGGACGAAGCCGTCGTCTACTCGCGCAACTCTGCCAACCCGGTTGGCCGGCTCGTGCTTCTCGTCTGCGGCTACCGCGACGAGGAGCGAGCCCTGCTCTCCGACAAGATCTGCACCGGCCTGCAGCTCGCGAACTTCTGGCAGGATGTTGTACGCGACGCCGACATCGGGCGCAGATACGTTCCGTGGGAGTACATGGAGCGCTTCGGCGTCGATGAAGGGCAGATCGAAGGCCGCGTGTTTACGCCGGAGTTTGGCGCCATGATGCACGCTCTGGTGGACCGGACGCGAGCTCTCCTGGTCGAAGGCGGAGCACTCTCGGCGACCGTCGACCCGGAGCTGGCGGTCACCCTGGACCTCTTCCGCAAGGGCGGAGAGGCGATCCTCGACGGCATCGCCCAGCAAGGCTTCGACACCCTGCGCGGTCGGCCGGTGGTCTCGAAGCGGCGCAAGCTGCTCCTGCTTGGAGGCGCTCTCGTGGGCAAGCTTCGCGCCCGACGAAGCTCGCCTGCCCGCGGCATAGCCGGAGCTCCGGAGGCCCGGTGACGACAGAGGAGGCGTATGCCTTTTGCCGCGACCTCGCCCGGCGCGAGGCGAAGAACTTTTACTGGGCCTTTCGCGTCCTGCCCGCCCACAAGCGCGATGCGATGTGTGCCGTCTATGCATTTATGCGGCAGGCCGACGACATCGCCGACGACACCACAACGTCGCTCGCCGAACGTCGCGCCCGGATGGAGCTGTGGAGAGAGAGCTGGCGCCTCACCCGGCGGGGCCCCCGAAGTGGGACACCGGACGACCCGGTATTTCTTGCCCTGGGCCACACCCAGCGCAGCTTCGGCATCCCCGACACTCTCCTCGAAGATCTGGTCGCCGGCACCACCATGGACCTCGAACCCGATGCCGGAGCCGGCGACGGTCTGCAAACCTACGCCACCTTCGACGATCTCTACCGCTACTGCTATCTCGTCGCGTCGGTCGTCGGCCTGGTCTGCATCCGCATCTTCGGCTACACCGACAAGCGCGCCGAAGTCTACGCCGAGGAGACGGGCGTTGCGTTTCAGCTGACCAACATCCTCCGCGACGTAAAGGAGGATGCGGAGCGTGGGCGCGTGTACCTGCCCGTCGATCTCATGCAGGAGTTCAACGTCGGTCTGGAGCGCTGGGGCGATCTGGCGCGAGGCTCGCCCATGACCGAACCAGAGCGCGCCCTCTTGGCCACCGTGGGCGTGCGCGCGGAGCGCTACTATCTCGCGGCCGGCAAGCTGATCCCGCTGCTCGACCGCGACAGCCGCGCCGCCATGTGGGTGCTGCTGACGATCTATCACCGCCTCCTGGCGAAGATCGCCGATCGTGGCATGGACGTCTTCGGCGAGCGGGTCAGCGTGCCCACGTCCGAGAAGATCGCGATCCTCTTGCGCGGCGCAGGCATGGCCGCCTGGAACAGGGTTCTCGAGTGAGCACATCGACGCAGGATGTCGTGGTCGTGGGCGGCGGTCTCGCAGGTCTGTCGGCGGCCGTGGCTCTGTCCGAAGCCGGTCGGGAGGTGACGCTACTCGAAGGTCGACCTTACATTGGCGGTCGGGCGTACTCGTACCAGCACCCAACCCTCGGCGAGACGATCGATTCACAGCACGTCGTCCTGGGCTGCTGCACCAACATCGTCGATCTGATCGCCAAGGCGGGTGCGGCGGACCGGATCCGATGGTACGACGAGATGGTGTTTCTCGAGCCCGGCGGACGGCGCACCAATCTGCGTCCGAGCAGCTTTTTTCCATCGCCCTCGCACCAGACGCTGAGCTTCTTGCGCGCCCCCATGCTCGACCTCCGCGACAAAGTCGCCATCGCGCGAGGCCTGACCGAGTTCCTGCGCGGCTACCCGGAGATCGACACAGAGAGCTTCGCCCACTGGCTAAAACGCTCGCGCCAGACAGAGCGCGCCATCAAACACTTCTGGGAGCCGATCGTTCTGGCGACCCTCAACGACGAGTTCGATCGCTGCTCGGTAAAGTACGCGGGCAAGGTCTTCCATGAGAGCTTTTTGCGGTCGGCCGCGGCTGGACGGCTCGGCATCCCGACAGAGCCGCTCTCGGAGTTCTTCGATCCGGTCGCAAAGTACGCCGAGCGGCTTGGCGCCATGGTCGAGCGGCGCTGCCGGGTCGAAGCTCTGTCGCGCAACGGCGCCCATTGGAACTTGACGCTGGCCGGCGGCGGCGAAATCAGAGCAGAGGCAGTCGTCCTGGCGTTGGACATGCGCGGATCGGCTGCGCTGCTCGACGGCCTCGGCCCCAGCGAGGCAGCGACCGCGGAGACCCGACTCAGACGCTTCACCCCCGCGCCGATCACCACGGTCCACCTCTGGTTCGACCGGGAAGTGACCGACCTCCACCACGCGGCGCTGCTCGACACACGCATCCAGTGGATGTTTCACAAATCGCGCATCCGAGGTTGGGATCGGTCGCGTGGCAGCTACCTCGAACTCGTCATCAGCGGGTCCTGGGCGGAGCTGAAGCAAAGTCGAGAAGAGATCCTGAACTCGGCAATCCGCGAAGCCGCGACGTTTTTTCCCGCGATCAAGGAGGCCCGGCTGGTCAAAAGCGGTGTCTTGAAAGAAGCTCGCGCAACCTTTTCCGTCGCACCCGGCCTTGACCAGTTCCGACCGGAGCAGAAAACGGAGTGGCCCGGTCTCTTTCTCGCCGGCGACTGGACCCGGACTGAGTGGCCGTCGACCATGGAAGGCGCGGTCCGCAGCGGACGCCTGGCAGCCGGCGCCGCGATCGGGAGTCCGCTGAAGTTCATAGCCCCAGAGCTCCCGGCATCAGGCCTGATGCGCTGGTTGAGTCCCGGACGCTGATCTCTGAGCATCGGGCTCGAAAGCCCAGGCTTCGGGAGCGATCTCGGGCGTCCGCGTCGAACCTGCGGCGGCACTTGATCAAGCCAATCCGAGGCGCGAAGATCGTCTAAACACCAGCCCGGGACGGGCAACTCCAGACCGGGGCAGGTAAATACCAGATCAGGACGGGCCAAAATTTACTTCGACCGTACGCTACCGCACACCGCGCGGCATGCCGACAGACTTATATTTCTCTTGTAAGTGAGAGCGACGGCGCCCGATCAGATACGTAGCATCGGGCGACTCAGAATTCGCCTAGCCGCAGTGCCCGACAAACCAAATCAAGTAAGACCTCTCCCGGTCCGCGGGCAACGTGCGCGCAAGTGGATCTGTAACTATCTCCCACCACATCGCCCGTACCTCACCCGAAATCAAGGAGACACCCCATGAACACCCAAATCGAGCTGGGAACTCCCACCCAGATCGCATGCAACCACATCTACAGGCCAACGAACACACCGTGTGGCGCTAAGCCCGGAGAGCCCTGCCGGTGGCAAGGATTCGAAAGAGGCCTGAATAAGATGTTCCATGACAAGCGCGTGCAGGATGCGGCTGTCAGCTTCATCGCCGCCTCGGATGTCGCGGCCTGATCCTCTAACGTACCTCCATACACCGCCTAAGAATCGATTGCACCAACTCGTACCGGGAGACATCTGTACTCCTGTGTAAGCGGACGTGGGTCTGCCGGACCTTACCATCCCCTCCGGCCACATACTCAGGAGTTCTCCCAGATGTCTGCCGCTACTCTAACTGCACCCCTAAACCTCGACCTCCTCGACGTCACCGACCTGCAGCAGACATCGACCTGCCGACCCGGCATGCACTTCGGGGCAGAGCTGCAGGCAGATGGAAAGGTGCGATTCCGTCTGTGGGCGCCGGCAGCGTCCTCGGTCGGCCTTGCGCTCGAAGGCACAGAGGATACTCTTCCCATGCGAAGAGCCTCGGAGGGCTGGTACGAGTTGGTCACGGACCAGGCGCATACAGGGACGAAATATCGCTACGTTCTGCCGGACGGCTTGCGGGTCCCGGATCCGGCGTCACGCTTCCAGCCGGAGGACGTCCACGGCCCCAGCGAGGTAATCGACCCCGCGGCCTACGCCTGGAAGGATGGCGGTTGGACCCGCCGACCGTGGTCCGACGCCGTCCTCTATGAGCTCCACATCGGCACGTTCACGGAGCAGGGAACCTTTCGCGCCGCCATCGAAAAGCTCGACCACTTGGTTCAACTGGGCGTCACCGGCATCGAGATCATGCCCATCGCGGACTTCGCCGGCAAACGGAACTGGGGCTACGACGGCGTCTTTCTGTATGCGCCGGATTCGACCTATGGCCGGCCCGAAGACCTGAAAGCTCTCGTGGACGCCGCACACGCGCGAGGCCTGATGGTGCTGCTCGACGTGGTCTACAACCACTTCGGCCCCGACGGAAATTACCTTTCGGCCTACGCTCCGCAGAGCTTCACCAAACACCACAAGACGCCGTGGGGAGACGCCGTGAACTACGACGACGCGGGCAGCGATGTGGTGCGCGAGTTCGTGATCGAGAACGCGCTCTACTGGATCGAGGAGTTCCACTTCGACGGCCTGCGCCTCGATGCCGTGCACCAGATCAAGGATGATAGCCCGAAGCACCTGCTCGACGAGCTTGCCGATCGCGTCCGTGCAATCAGGGGATCCTCCCCGGTATGGCTGATCCTCGAGAACGAAAGAAATCAAGCGTCGCGCCTGGCCCGCAACAGCGACGGCAACCCGGTTCAGTACACCGCGCAGTGGAACGATGACATGCACCACGTGCTGCATACGGCGGCAACGTTTGAAGGTCACGGCTACTACCACGACTACCTGCGAGATACGGACAAGCTTGGCCGCGCGCTCGCCGAGGGCTTCGCGTTCCAGGGCGAGGTGATGGAGTGCATCGGCGAAGGGAGAGGCGAGCCTTCGGCCTGTCTTCCGCCCGGAGCCTTCGTCGCCTTCATGCAAAATCACGACCAGATCGGCAATCGTGCGTTCGGCGAGCGCATCAACGCGATCGCGTCCGCTGAGGCCGTACATGCGATCGCCGCCATTTATCTCCTGCTGCCGCAGACGCCGATGCTCTTTATGGGCGAAGAGTGGGGCAGCTCGCAACCCTTCCCGTTCTTTTGCGACTTCGACGGCGATCTCGGCGAGCTTGTGCGTAAGGGTAGGCGCGAGGAGTTTGCGAGCTTTCCGGAGTTCCGCGATCCCGAGCAGCGAGAGCGAATTCCCGATCCCCAAGCGGAACAAACCTTCCGCTCCGGCAAGCTCGATTGGGAAGAGGCCAAGCAAGGCGTCCACGCCGAGTGGATCAGCTGGTACACCCGCACCCTCCGCGTGCGGCGCGAGCATCTACTCCCGCTGCTCCCACAGATCGGCGGAAATGCCGGGCAGTATCAGGTGGTGGGAACGGGGGCCGTGATCGTGCGCTGGAAGGTTGACCACAGCATGAATCTCACGCTTTCCGCAAACCTCAGCAACAGCACGACCGGCGGCTTCCCCGAAATTAGCGGCACGACGCTGTGGCAGGAAGGCCCGGAGCAGAGCGGGACAACCATGCGCCCGTGGTCGGTTCGGTGGTCTCTCGAACGCCAGGCGTGAGCGCCTCCCGTCACGTGTGCGCCTCCCTTTAGACAAGTGCGGCCGATTGCGGTCGGACCCCGCCGTTCGCTATCTCTAGCTTGCCGCAGCTTCTTTGGGCTGATTGGATGCAGCTCCGGAGCGGGCATCGCGGCGCACTTTGCGCGATGTTGTGTAGAGCTTCCAGAACGCGAAGGCGATGCCGATCAGGATGCCGCTCCAGAGGACGATGAGGATGGTCGTTCCCCAGCGCGCGGAGATGTGTCCCCAGAGGCGGAGGACGGCCGGACCGTAGTGGACGCCGAGCCAGACAGCCAGGATGTGGCGAAGCGCTCGGCTGACAATGAATGTGCTGAGAAAGCGGCGGCGCGACATTTTGAGGGCGCCTGCGGCGAGCACGAAGGGCGACAGCGGCATCGGTGGCGGAAGGACTGCGGGCAGAGCGACCGCGAGGATGGCGTGGTGTTCCATCCAGCTGGTGACGCGGCAGAAGATGCGTTTGGGGACGTGGGATTCCAGGAACTTGAGGCCGCCGGCGTGGCCGACCTGATAGGAGAAGAAACCGCCCAGGCCGGATCCGACAGTCGCGATGGCGACAAGGAGAAAGGCGTTCGTGTGCTGGGCGGCGAACAGGACCAGCATGATGTCCGTGACGCCCGGGATCGGCAGAGGGACGAAGGAGGAATCGACAATCGAGACAAAGAAGAGGCCGACGACGCCGAAGGAGAGGAACAGGTGCAGGAGGTGGTTGCCGTGCGGGTTGGCGGCCGTCGCGGCTGCGGCTCCGGCGAGGGCAAGGAGCATCGGTAAGTTTGCGATCGCCGCTAGGTTCATACCAGAGTAGACGCGAGTTCAGGGGCGGAAGTCGCTCAAATCGTTGTTCTTCGTCGTTCAGGTCCTCTGATCGGGTGAATCTAGAGGAAGTTCAAGGTTGAGAGCGGAGGCAGGATCTCGGCTTCCGCTGCGAGTTTGCGGAACAGTGCAATGGCCTCTATCGAGGGCGGGTCGAGCGTGTAGTGGATGTTCCGGGTGAGGTAGCGCCGGATGGTGGCAGGGGGTACGGCGAGGCGCGGCGTCCACTCCCGGACGAGGTCATCGATGTGCTGGAGGCCGTGGTCGCGGGAGCTTTGGAGGTCCTGGGCGAGTTGGGCGGGATCTGGGATGGCGGCGGGGTTGGCGGCCCAGACGGCGGCCACCCAGGGAAGGCCGGTATGGGTGTGCCAGAGTTCGGCGAGGTCGATCCAGAGGCACGGTCCGAGGCTGGCTTCGATGGTGGAACGGGCTTCGCGGGCGAGCAGAGCTGGGTCGCCGATGAGGAGGGCGGCGTCGGCGTCGGCGAGCATGGCGACGGGATCGGTGGCAGGGCAGGGAACAAAGCTGGGATCGGCGCCGAGGAAAGTGCGAAAGAGGATCTGGGCGTAGGCGATGGAGGAGCGGGACGCGGTGTCGGAATTTATTTTGCGGATGAGCTGAAGTTTTTGCCCGGACTTGACGATAAGGAGAATAGATCGGACCTCGCGGAGGGAGGCGATGGTGCATCCGGGGACGATCCGGAGTGCGGCGGTCAGGGCAGCGATCGGGATCAGGCCGACGTCGGCGCGGCCGGCCAGGAGGTCCTCGGCGCAGATCGCCGGTGCGGTGTATTGGATCTGGTAGCGGAGCGAGAGTTCGGAGGCGAAAGGAGGATGTTCGAAGTCCCACATGAGTGGGGCGGGGTTGAGGAAGTGGATGGCGGCGACACGAAGACGGTTCGAGGTTGCTGTGGCTCCTACGGCATTCGGGCCGGTCACGCTCGGCCTCGAAAGCGGTTGAGGTCGCGTCGGTCGCGTTTGCTGGGCTTCGCGAGCGGAAGCATGTCGAGGTCGAGGAGAGCTTTGCGCTCGGCGGCGGCCTTGAGGCGGAGTTCGCGACTGAGGTCGGACTCGCGGTAGTAGGTCCCGGCGACCTGGGCGGAGCCTCGCGCCTCGCTGAGCAGGAGAACCTCGACCTGGAAGTCGCCACTGTCATTTTTGATGTGGAGCTGGTCGCCGACGCGGAGGTCGCGGGAGGGTTTGGCCGGCGTGCCGTTCGAAAGAACGCGGCCGAGGTCGCACGCATGTGCGGCAAGGGCGCGGGTCTTAAAAAAGCGAGCGGCCCAGAGCCACTTGTCGATGCGGAGGTTTGCTGTGCTCATGTTGTCTATTTTCTTACGGCAGGCGCGTATTCAGAAGACAGGAAGACAGAAGGTTTGGCCGAGCTTGTGAGACGCAAGTTGCATTTGCGTCCGGCGGCAGGAGCTGTAGGGTGGGTCGGAGCATGGTGAAGGGGATGTCTGGTGTCGAGGAGGTTGAATGGCGGCTGGCGGGCGAGGCATGGTGGCAGAGCGGTCGGATGTGGCGGAGCGGAGCCGGCTGGGGTGGCTCGCCTTGGCGTTGACGCCGGGGATGGGGCCGACCCGGACGGCGCGGGCGGTCGCTCGGTTGGGCGGGGCGGGGCGCGTCTTTGACGTCTCCCTTACGGAGCTCGAAGCGACGGGGATGCCGGCGGCCGCGGCGCAGTTCTGCTTTGACGGACGGGCGCGGGAGGCCGCCGAGGAAGAGATGAAGCGGGTCGCGGAGACGGGCGGCGTCCTCGTGACGCGCGAGGAGGAGGTATACCCGGGAGGTCTGCTCGAGATCTACGATCCGCCGCCAGTGCTGTGGGTGCGCGGCGACCTCGATCTGCTCAATCGGCCGATGATCGCTGTGGTGGGGACCCGGCACCCGACACCCTACGGGACGGGAATGGCGGAGATGCTGAGCCGGGAGCTGGCGCGGCGCAAGCTGGTGATCGGCAGCGGCATGGCGCGCGGTGTGGACACGTCCGCGCACAAGGGTGCGCTCGCTGCAGGGGGCCGGACCCTGGCGGTCTGGGGAACCGGGATCGATGTGATCTATCCAAAGGAGAACAAGCGGCTGGCGGAGGAGATCGTGGGGAGCGGAGGGACAATCGTCAGTGAGTTTCCGATGGGGACGTTTCCGGCGCCGCAGAATTTTCCTCTGCGCAACCGTGTTCTGAGCGGAATGAGCGTCGGCGTTCTGGTGATCGAGGCGGGCGAGCACTCGGGCACACGGATCACGGCGCGGTGCGCAATGGAGCAGAATCGGGATGTGTATGCCGTGCCGGGCAACGTGACGAACGCGAATGCATGGGGGCCGAACACGCTGATCAAGCAAGGGGCCAAGCTGACGGCGACGTGGGAGGATATCTGGGAGGATCTGCCCAGCCAGGTGCGACTGGCGCTCGAAGACGAGATCGACGTCGAGCGGGCCGCGCAGGGTGGGACCGATGAATCCAAGGGCGCGGCGAGTGCATCCTTATTTAACGTAGTGCCGGAGTCTGACGGCGAGCGAATGGTCTTAGGCCGGCTTCGGCACGATGAAACGGTGCAGCTGGACCTGTTGATTGAGTGTCTGGAAGGCGAGATGGGGTCGGCGGAGATCTTCACCGCACTGTTTGAGCTGGAGCTCGCGGGCCGGGTTCGGCAGATGCCGGGAAAGAATTATCTGCGAACGTTTTAGGATCTGAAGATGTCGGGGTGGATCTCTGGCCAGGGTTCCGTGTCCATTTTCAGAGGCCGATTGCATGTTGCCGAAATCGCCTCTGCAGGCGCTCGCTTTGCACCGATGCAGGGCCGGTTTCACCTTTGATCGTCTGCTCCGTCTATCTTGCTTACATAAGTGCTTGCGCAGGTCCAAAACGGGATTTTGCCACAGAGCAGGTTTGACTTTGCTCTGGCGGGGCGTGGTAGGGTGTGCCTGATTGGTTGCGTGAGGACGGGTTTCTCCAGCGTGTCTGGAGTTGAAGGGAACGGATGAGCAAATCATTGGTGATCGTGGAGTCGCCGGCAAAGGCAAAGACGATCAATAAGTATCTCGGCAGCGACTATATTGTGGAGGCTTCGCTGGGCCACATCATGGACCTTCCGAAGAACGATATCGGCGTCGAGTTGAAGCGGCGGACATTTGCGCCGACGCTGATTGTGTCTCCTGGAAAGGAGAAGGTGGTGGACCGGCTGAAGAAGCTGGCGTCCAAGGCGGACGCTGTGTTTCTGGCCCCCGATCCGGATCGCGAGGGTGAGGCGATCGCGGCGCACCTGAAGATGCAGCTGATCGGGTCGGTGAAAAAGGGTTCCAAGCTGCAGCGCGTGACGTTCAACGAAATTACGCAGAAGGCGGTGAAAGCGGCGTTTTTGAACGCTCGCGAGGTGAATGAGAATCTGGTGGACGCGCAGCAGACGCGACGTGTGCTGGACCGGTTGGTGGGCTACCAGATCTCTCCTCTGCTTTGGGATAAAGTGCGGCGCGGCTTGAGTGCAGGCCGGGTGCAGACGGTGGCGTTGCGGCTGATTGTCGACCGCGAGCGGGAGATCAACGCGTTTGATCCGGTCGAGTACTGGACTGTGGATGCTTTGCTGGCGCCTGATGCGCAAAAGCCTGGCGGGTCGGAGTTTACGGCGCGTCTGGTGGGCGTCGCGGGATCGCCGATCCGGGTCGCGAATGGGTTTGGTCCGGACGGCAAGGAGCAGTTTCTCTCGAATGCGCTCGCGGACAAAGCAGCCGTTGACGAGGTGATGGAGGACCTCAATCGGGCGAGCTGGCGGGTGCGGTCGGTGGAGCGGCGAGAGCGACGGCAAAACCCAAAGGCGCCGTACACGACCAGCAAGCTGCAGCAGGACGCGGCTGGGCGACTGGGATTCAACGTCCGGCGGACGATGGGTGTGGCGCAGCGGCTGTACGAAGGCGTCGAGATCGGAGCCGAGGGGACGGTCGGTCTGATCACGTATATGCGCACCGATTCGACGCGCATGAGCCCGGATGCGATCGCCGAGGTGCGGGATTGGGTGGCTGCGAAGCTGGGTGATCGCTACCTGCCGCCGAAGGAGAATGTCTACAAGACGAAGTCGGACGCGCAGGATGCGCACGAGGCGATCCGTCCGACGCACATGGCGTTTGTTCCGGAGGAGATCCGGCGGTATCTGAGCGATGAGCAGTTTCGGCTCTACAAACTGATCTGGGAACGCGCGGTTTCTAGCCAGATGATGCCGGCTGTCTTCGATCAGACGACGGTCGAGATCGAGGCCGGGGTGGACAAGCGGAGCTACGACTTCCGGACGACAGGAAGCGTGTTGAAGTTCGACGGCTGCCTGTACTTCGACGAGCAGACCAAGCGGAGCCGGGCGCAGCGGGATGCGAAGGCAACGGCAGCCGCGGTGGTCGAGGATCGGAAGAACGCGGCCGCGAGCGCGGATGGCGATGATCGTGTCGAGGCGGCCAAGGACGCGACGAGCGAGGATGGGTCGGCCGACCGGAGATTACCGGCCCTGGCCGATGGGCAGGCGCTCGGTTGCAACCGTCTGGATCCGCAGCAGAAGTTTACCCAGCCTCCACCGCGCTACAACGAGGCGAGCCTGGTGAAGACGCTCGAGGAGAAGGGGATCGGTCGGCCATCGACCTATGCCTCGATCATCACGACGATTCAGGAGCGGGATTACGTCAAAAAAATCGCCGCCAAGCTGATTCCAACGGAGATCGGGATGGTGGTGACGGATCTTCTGGTGAAGAACTTTCCGTATATCTTCGACTTTGCGTACACGGCCAAGCTCGAAGGCGAGCTGGACGCGGTCGAGGGGGGCGAGGAGCTCTGGACCAACCTCCTGTCCGGTTTCTACGACCACTTCGAAAAGGAGTTGAAGGTCGCAGAGCACGACATGGAGGATGTAAAGCGCAAGGAAGAGAAGACGGCGGAGTTGTGCGAAAAGTGCGGCAGCCCGCTCGTTCTGAAGTGGGGCAAGTTTGGGAGCTTCTACGCCTGCAGCAACTTTTCGAAGGCGAAGCCGGTGGTGATCGCGGCGGGTCCGTGGAAGAAGGATTCGAAGTCTGTGATCAAAAAGGTGCTGAAGTCGTTTCACTTTCCGATGGTGATCAAGGCCTTGACCGAGGACGTGACCGGCTACTCGAAGGAGGTGGGGGACGCAAAGGAGATGCTGGCCGCGGTGGCCGAAGCGGCGCCGAAGGGCAAAAAGGT
Source organism: Acidobacteriaceae bacterium (assembly GCA_965277145.1). GTDB lineage: Bacteria > Acidobacteriota > Terriglobia > Terriglobales > Acidobacteriaceae > Edaphobacter. The sequence goes on along the minus strand of OZ255717.1, from coordinate 1,812,324 downwards.
AATTGCCGAGGCGGTCAGCTGCGACTTCACCAAGGAGAACTACGCTGCCAAGCCGGACCTGACGGCGCCGGACGCGCAGGACGGCGAGACGGAGGAGGAGTTCTGCGACAACTGCGGCCGCGTGATGGTCTTGCGCAACGGACCGTGGGGGCCGTTTATGAGCTGTCCGGGGTACAACGAGGACCCGCCGTGCAAGACGATCCGGAAGCTGACCCAGAAGGTGCAGCAGAAGCCGCCGGTGCAGCTGGATGAGTCGTGCCCGAAGTGCGCTCGGCCGTTGCTGCAGAGGGATGGGCAGTATGGCGAGTTCATCTCGTGCTCGGGCTACCCGAAGTGCAAGTACATCAAACAGGATCTCCTGGACGTGAAGTGCCCCAAGGATGGCGGCGATATTGCCGTCCGCAAGACCAAGCGAGGTGACACGTTTTACGGCTGTGTCCACTATCCAAAGTGCGACTTTGCCTCGAATTTGAAGCTCGTGAACGAGCCTTGTCCGAAGGGCAACAGCCCGTACCTGCTTGAATATGCGAACACCGAGGGGACGTATCTGGTGTGTCCGCACAACCTTGAGTTTCTGCCGAAGAAGCGCAAGCGGAAGGGCGCACCGGAGGTGGAGCCCGAGCCGACGCTGACGTGCACCTATGAACGTAAGATCGGTCCACCACCGCCGGCGAAGCAGCCGGAGCTGGTGGTACCGGACCCTGAGCAGACGCGGCCGCTGGTCGAGAGCGTGGCTTAGGAAACTTAGCGAGCATCCCGCTCTTGGTTAGATTGGAGAAGGTGATCAGATCTTCCCCGGTTCGTCTCGGGGACTCTTCTCTGTTACAAATGGTCTAAGCGAGGGTGCTCTCAGGCCCGGTCGCTGATGCTTTGGCGATGGTTGAACAACCCGCCGTATGTGTGTGAGAAGGAAGTAGGTTAGAGCGATGGCAAAGGCAATCTGGAATGGTCAGACACTGGCCGAAAGCGAGACGTTTGAGACCGTAGAGAACAACATTTATTTTCCGGAGGAGGCGGTGAAGCGGGAGTTTTTCCGGCCGAGCTCGACCACCTCGAACTGTCCGTGGAAGGGGCAGGCGCGGTACTATAACCTCCTGGTTGACGGGCAGGAGAACCCGGACGCTGCCTGGTATTATCCTGACCCGAAACCGGCGGCGCGCAACGTAAAGCACCATGTAGCGTTTTGGCGCGGGGTTGAGGTCACGAGTTAAGAGCGAGCTCAGACCGCGGGAGAGAGCTCCTCTGAACTTGTTTGCCCAGGGCCTGAAGGGTGGTGGCGCATGGCGTTCGAGACCCTGTTGATCTCTGACGTCGGCCCGGTGCGGACCATCACGTTGAACCGGCCCGAGCGGCGCAATGCGATGACGCCCGGGATGCAGGACGATCTCATCCGGGCGTTCGGGGAGGCGGCGCAAGACACGGCGGTCCGGGTGCTTGTTCTGGCCGGGGCGGGGCAGAGCTTCTGCGCGGGTCTCGATCTCGGGAGCCTGCGCGCGACGCTGGACGGATCAGAGACGGAGTCGGCGTCCGATGCGCGGCGCATCGCGGACCTGTTTCGGACCCTGTATGAGCTGCCGAAGCCGACCATTGCCGTCGTCCATGGGGCAGCGATCGCGGGTGGGACAGGGCTGGCGACAATCTGCGACTTTACCCTGGCCGCTCCCGAGACGAAGTTCGGCTATACCGAGGTGCGGATCGGGTTTGTGCCGGCGATTGTGTCGGCGTATCTGGCGCTCCAGGTAGGCGACAAGCGGTCCCGATCGCTCCTGTTGTCCGGGCGTTTGTTCGCGGCCGAGGAGGCGCTGGGGCTGGGTCTGGTCTCGGAGATCTGTCCGGCGGAGCAGCTGACGAGCCGAGCGCGGGAGCTTGCGGAGGAGTTGCTCCGGAACAGCTCCGAGGCAATGGCGGCTACGAAACGGTTGCTGGCAGCGCAAAATCGCGAGTGGCTGGACGGGGCTGTCCGATGGGCGATCGAGGCGAACGCGCAGGCACGATCGACGGCCGATTTTCGCGAGGGGATCTCGGCGTTTCTGGAAAAGCGGCCACCGGTCTGGGAATAGTGGTAGTGAGGTCCGGCTCCGGCATGGCGGCGCCCTGAGATTGTCTGGTCTGTTTTGAACTGCTTTGCGCCCTTTCCTTCGGTAGACTCGCCCTATGGGCAATCAGGCGGGCGAGACCTTGGTGGGTGAGGCGCGGGTGCGTGTGCGGTACGCGGAGACGGACCAGATGGGGGTGGTGTACCACGCGAACTATTTCGTATGGTTTGAGGTGGGTCGGGCGGAGCTGATCCGGCAGATGGGGCTGGATTACGGGCAGATGGAGCGGGAAGAGGGATGCCTGATCGCGGTGGTCGAGGCCTCGGCGCGGTACAAGGCTCCGGCGCGGTACGACGACGAGCTCGTGGTGAAGACGAGCCTGGCGGGGGTACGGGGATCGATCGTGCGGTTTCGGTACCAGGTGGTGCGGGCCGCGGACGAGGTGTTGCTGACCGAGGGCGAGACGGTCCACGTGGTGGTGGGCCGGGATCTGACGAAACGCGCTCTGCCGGAGCGGTATGCCCAGAGGTTTCGCGAGTTTCACGTTCCTCTGTCCGAGGGCTAGAAGTTACGGGAGGGCGATGGAGGGATCGCCGAGGTGCTCGCGGAGAAGGCGCTGGACGAGGGTACGGAGGTCCTCGCCGGTCTTGGGCAGGGTGAAGGTGGAGGTTGCAGGGTTCCAATCGAGCTTGAAGCTGGTGGACTGGGCGGAGATCCACAGCTGCCGGACGGGGGTCTGCGGTGTGAGGACGAACTTGCCGGGGAGCTCTTCAAAGAGGATGTTGAGCACGCCATTGTTTTCCTCGGCTTCAAAGCCGCCGTCCTCTTCGGCCGCGATCAGGGACTGTTTGAGGGCGCCGAGCGCGCGGTCCGCCTCGATGCGAAAGCTGGCTTCATCCATCATGGTGTGTTCAGTCTAGCTTGAGCGTGCGAGGCTGCAGCGGCTTAGAAGGGGATATCGTCGTCGGTGATGCCGGTGTCGCCGTAGTCAGGGGCGCTGGCGGGCTGGCGGCTCCCGGGCGAGTCGTAGGCAGCGGTGTTCGATCCGGAGTAGCCTCCGCTGCTCTTCTGACCGCCCGAGCTTTGGGACTGGCTGTAGCTGCCGGAGGAAGAGCCGGCTCCGTCGCCCCGGCCGCCAAGCAAAGAGAGCTCGTTGACGAGGATTTCAGTGCGGTACTTCTTCTGGCCAGATTCCTTGTCGTCCCAGGAGCGCGTCTGGATCTTGCCTTCGACGAAGAGTTGTGTGCCTTTCTTGACGTAGTCGCGAACGATCTCAGCGGTGCGCTGGAAGGCGACGAGGTTGTGCCACTCGGTCTTGTCGGTCCACTGGCCGTCCTGGCCTTTTTGCCGGTCGGCGGTCGCGAGGGTAAAGCTCGCGATGGTCATGCCGTTCGCGGTGGCGCGGATCTCGGGGTCTTTGCCGACGTTGCCGAGGAGGAGAACTTTATTGACGCCTTTTGCCATGTCTATCTACTCCAGAATCATGAGAACAGAGATGAGGATAGCAGACAAGGCTTTGTCTCCAGGAGCCCAAACTGTGGCACGAATGGGTTAGAGATCCCCGCCTCGGCCAGGCTCGGCTCATCTTCGGACCGATCGGCGGAGGCGGGAGAGGAGCGCCAGGGAGCCGGTGCCGAGCAGGGCCAGCGTGCTGGGCTCGGGGATGGGGGAGGAGGTTGCTTCGGGGGTGATGGTGAGGGTGTAGGGCGTATCGATGTAGCCCTGGTTATAGGTTTCAGTGAAACGATCGTATGTTCCCGGGATGTGAAAGCCAAGGTACGGCCCCATGAGGGGCTCGTTTGGGATCACCGAGTAGCCCACGGAGGCCGGGGCACCAATCAGGGCGGCACTCAACGCACCAACGTCCGAGCCGGGTTGATCGATATCGATGCCCTCGGTTGCATGCCCGCCGACGTATCCAGAATAGAAAAAGAAAACAGCAGTGACCGTGTATCCGGCGGCGCCGTCGACCGTGGCCGATGCAGCGGTTTGATACAAGAAATCACGAGTTGTGATTCCAAACGTTGAGTCGCCGGCCGCAAGACCGCTGGAAGGGAGAGAGAAGGTGTACGTGTGGCCGTTGCCGGTGAGGACGAAGTCGTCGAGGGTGTCGGCGTGGGCGGCTGTGGGCAGGGCGAAGGCAAAAGCGAGCAGAAGAGTTGCAGAGAGGAAGCGCATGGTGGGGAGCCTCTGGCGCGGAAGGTCCGCGTGCGAAGAGATTGAGCCTCTGCGGTGTGGGGTGTCAACCGCTCTAGCGGCGCCGGTCGGCGAAGATCTTCATACACGCGAGAACCAGGGTGAGCGCGCCGGTGGGAAGGCAGCCCATTGCGAGCATCAAGGCGAGCCAGCCGGCGTTGGTGTGCGGGCCCTGCCGACCCATGCCGCCGAACAGGAGTTCAATCGCGAGCACCGCCAGCACGCCCGCGCCAAAGATGGCAAGGCCGGTGCGGAGAAGCTTCTGGGTGTCGGTCTGCATCGGAGGCTCTCTTCGAGCGGAGGTGCGGGGAACTCGGGAGCTAGCGATAAACGGCCAGCATGGCGTACACGACAACTCCGGTGACCGAGACGTAAAGCCAGATGGGGTAGGTGTAGCGGGCGACCTTCCGGTGGAGCGGGAAGCGGCCGGAGAGGGAGAGAAAAAAGGTGACGAGAATCAGCGGAAGCGCAACGACCGACAGGAAGATGTGCGAGATCAGGAGGCCGAAGTAGACGGTCCGGACCGGCCCCTGGCCGAGAAAGCGCATGTCGCCGTGAAGCGCATGGTTGGTGATGTAGGTGACCAGAAACAGCGAGGAGAAGAGGAACGCGGTGAACATCGAGTTGCGGTGTTTGAGGATGAGTCGGTGGCGGATAGAGTAGAGGCCGAATAGAAGAGCGACGGTGCAGCAGGTGTTGAGGATGGCGTTGAGCGCGGGCAGAAACGACAGGTGCGTTCCGGCCAGGTCGGTGGGCTGGTGGAAGTAGACGAGCCAAGCGAGGAAGATGGAGGCCGCCATCGACACGGCGACGATGCCCGCGATGACGGAGGCGGGAGTTCTGACAGGCTGCGGCGGTGTGCGGACGGGCTGGGTCGCGGAGATCGTCATAAGTTTGGTCAGCCCTGTTCCGGGGAAGAGAGGGCGTCCCGTCTTGCTTCCGAGGATCTGCGAAGGCGCAGGCCGGTGTAAAGGATGGCGGTGCAGAGGACGATGTCGACCATCGCGGACAGGGCGTAGAAGAGGTACGTGTCCGTGGTGTCGGCGACAGTGCCGAGCAGGAGCATGCCGGGAAAGAGCAGGGCCTGCGGCAGCTTCGCGTGCGTCATGGCGGCGAGGGCGGCGACGATGCCGACCAGGACGCAGCTGAGTCCGGCGGCGACGGCGAGGTCCTGTTGCTGGAGCTGTTTTTCAAGACTGGGCGGTGTGGTGGGCATGGCGGCTCTTAGAAGAGAAGACGTCCTTGGGCGTTGAGGATCATGGCGAGAAGGAGGAGGGGGAGGTAGAGGACCGAGACTTTGAGGAGCGCTTTGGCGCGCGGTCGGGCCGTGGGTCCGAGCGGGTCGCGGAGGATCCGGGCGAAGCGGACGGTGGCGGCGAGATACCCGAGGCCGAGCAGGGTGGCGACGACTGCGTACGGCCGGCCGGTGACGCCGAGCACGGTGGTCCAGAGCGAGACCGGGATCATCAGAACGGCATAAAAGAGCGCCTGGAGGACGGTGGAGCGGGCCGCATCGGAGACGGTCTGCTGCGTGGCGGTCAGGCGAATGCCGCCGTTCTTGTAGTCGTCCCGGTAGAGCCAGCCGATGGCCATGAAGTGGGGAAATTGCCAGACAAACAGGACGGCGAAGAGGCTGATGGCCGGCCACTCGATCACACCGCGGGCGGCCGTCCATCCGATCAGCGGTGGCAGAGCGCCGGGAAATGCCCCGATAAAGGTGTTCAGGCTGGTGAAGCGCTTCAGCGGTGTGTAGATGCCGACGTAGCCGGTCGCGGTCAGCAGGGTCAGGGTCGAGGTAAGGACGTTGGTGGTGGCGGCCAGGTACAAGGTGCCGCCGAGCACGGCCGCGAAGCCGAGCAGAAGTCCGTGCGCGAGCGAGATGCGGCCGGCCGCCATGGGGCGGTTCGCGGTGCGGCGCATACCGGCGTCCGATCGGCGTTCGAGCGCCTGATTGAGCACCGAGGACCCGGCAGTGACGGCGGCGATGCCGAAGAGGGCTTCAAAGAGCCCCGCGTGAAATGGGCTGATGCCCGATCGGAGACTGCCGAGATAAAAGCCGGCAGCCGCGGTGATCAGGACCATGGCCGAGACGCGCGGTTTGAAGAGGGTCACGTAGTCGGCGAGCATGGACGGTCGGGCAGCAGCGCCCGCCCCGCCCTGGACGACGGCGGGCGAAGGGAGAGGCGCGGTGGTAGCGGAGAGAGCCACTGCTCTCAAGTCTAGCGCGGTTAGGCGAGGAGTTACGCGGGTGTCTCGGCTAAGTTCGGGCGGCGGAGGGTCTGTGCCATTGGTGGTCGGGCCAGGTCGGTCAGGGGATCAGGGCTTTTTGGCGCGTCAGGGCTAGACTCTCGAAGCGCTCCAGAAAGAGTTCGGTGACGGAGTCGATGCTGTAGCCGGCAAAGAAGGCGGTCGACCACTCGAGGTCGGAGACGGTGAACACCAGCAGGAGATAGCCCATCCAGACATAGGCGAAGCCATAGAGGACCTGGGCCTCGCGGACGTGCAGCCAGAGCAGCCAGTCGTCGATCGTCTTGAAGTTGGGGCGGGTCTCGTTTTTTACGGCCTTCAGCAGAGCAATAGCGATGTGGGCGCCGCTGCCGAGCAGGATAAAGACGTAGTCGGCGAGCAGCCGCTGGAGATCGTTGGTGTGGAATCGCCAGTCGTGGACGAACTGGCCGCCGCGCGCGAGCAGCACCGGGATGAGCGCGCCGAGCACAAGCACGGCGACAAGCTGGACCGAGCTGAACGCCTGCGCGGCCCGGCTGCGCGCGGCACGGTAGACGATGCCCTGGTCGACGTCGACGAGGCCGCCCTCGATGGCGGCGGCTTGCTGGGCGAGCTCGTCGAGGACGCGTTTGCGCAGTTCGGGCGAGCGCGGCAGCTCGTCGCCAAACTGGAATTCGAGGTTGAGCGCCTGGCCGACGCGCAGGTTGCCCATGACGTCGTTGACGCGCGGCGTGAGTGTCAGCGCGGCGCACTGGTAGACGATCTGGTCGAGCCCGGTGGCCACCTCGGCGAGGTCCGCGGCGCGCTCGACCGCGTCCGCCGAGACGCGCCGGCAAAGACGCAGGGAGCGATGCCAGAGCAGCGTGATGAGGGTGACGCTGTCGGCGCACCACTCCAGCTCGGCCGTGCTGGCATGGAGGAGATGTTCGATGTCCTCCAGATTGCCGCTGATGATGCGGTCGACCTCGTCGATGTCAGCGGAGCCGGCAAGCGGATCGGTGCCCGGCACGGCGGGATGATTGCAGGCGGGCGGCTTGGCGAGCAGATCTTCAAGATACTGCGCAGCGGCGCGGATGGCGCGGAGGCAGCCGAAGATGTGGCGGTCTTCCGGTGTGCGCCCGGCCGCGGAGCTCTTCGAAGCGGCGGCCGGGGCGCCGGTCAGGGCGCCTCGCATCTCCGTCGTCTGCTGCCCAAAGGACATGCCCGGTGATACTTCGTTTTTGGCAGTGATGTCAAGGGCGCGGCTAAAGATGCGCGATGGGGAAGTCTGATCTGCGAGTCTACACGGTACCCAGCGGTGAGGCGGTACACCTCCTACAAAACTAGTAGCGAGGGATCGTCGGGTCGATCGAGCGGGACCACTGGTCGATGCCCCCCGAGAGCGACTGGGCTTGGGTGAAGCCCTGCTCGCGGAGCCACATGGCGACCGACAGCGAGCGCGCGCCGTGGTGGCAGAGTACGACGATCGGCTGGTCGGGGTCGAGTTCGGTGTTGGCCCGCGCGGCGATCTCGCCCATGGGGATCAGGGTCGCGCCCGGGATCTGGGCGGTTTCGGTCTCCCACGGTTCACGAACGTCGAGCAGAACGGGGCGGTTCGGCTTGTGGCGCAGAGCGTCAAAGGCGTCGACGGAGATCTCGGGTGTAAGTTCGGTGGGCGGCATAGGTCCTTAGGATAACGCGGCGCCGTCGCGGTGGAGGAAGCGATGTCAGATGGATAGCGACTGGTGGTTTCTGTTTCCAGTTACTAAATGATGTTTGACTTCAGGCCGACGCGATCAGGGTCAGCGAGGTGGAGGCGAGCTGATCGATCGGATAGTGCCGGAACTCGGGGGCGATCTGCATGGTTTCGATCTGTTTGAGAGCTTTCGGGTTGGGTGTGAACTCGGCCGAATCGACCCGAAAGCCGTACCCGTCCGCCATGCCGGTGAAGTCCATGGGGCGGAGCCGGTTCTGAAACTGAATGGAGTTGTTCCATCGGCTCCACTCCTCCGAGGTGTACTGGAGGTAGTTGGCCTGGGTGACCTTGGGGTCGGCGTAGGCGTAGTGGTCGCCGCAGTTCACGCAATGGAGGAGGCGCCCGCCGGGTCCGAGCAGGCGCTTGCCTTCGGCGAAGAGGTCGAGCAGGACGGGATGCGGGACGTGCTCAAGGACGTTGTTGGAGGTGATCAAGTCGAGGCTGCCAGGGGGAAGACGTGTGCTTGTGGCGTTGGCCGGGGCGTCGTACACGATGCCTGTGGCGGCGATGACGTCGTCGCTTCGGAGGAAACGGTCGAAGCGTTCGCGGGCCGCGTCCGGTGTGGTGAAGAGGAGCAGGGCAGGGTCGTCGAGGTGAGCTTGGAGCGCGAGCAGCGTCCGTCGGGCGGCCGCGGGACGGAGGTGCGGGTAGATGTCGACCGTGTGGATGTTGCGAAAGCCGGCCAGGGCGAGCGACAAGGGAAAGACGGGCAGCCAACCTGTGCCGATCTCAAGGATGCGGCTGTCCCTGGGGTCGAGGCCGAGCTGCGCGATGCGCTCGAAGAGCACGGAAACGTCCTCGCGAAACGCTCCGTGGATGTTGGCGTCGCCCCGAAGCTGGCCGATGTTCTTCTGCAGGAAGTGGTTGCATCGGCAGCCGCCTGGAAGAAGGCTGAGTGTCTTCTGGATCAGGCCCTTGGCTTTCCAGCGCATATGGCTCCTAATGCGCTCCCTGGGTGACTCTCAGGCGCGATCAACTCGTTTCCGGTGTACGTTAGCCGGGTTCTGGTGCCGTGTCAATGGCACCTCTGGTAATGCGAGTAACGCGAAAGGAGGCGATCTGACGGGAGCTTTTCGGTCGCACCGGCTTTCGGAGGCGGATACACTGGCGTGTGAACGAGAATCTCCCAATCCGCTGTTGTGTACGTCAAGAGAGTATGGTGAGTCGGTTGGAAAAAGTGTTAATTGTTGAAGATGAGGTGCACGCGCGCACGGGTCTGGCGGAGCTGGTGGAGAGCTGGGGCTATCGCACGGATGGCGCCGCGGACGGTGTGGAGGGCCTGGAGCGTGTGATCTCGTGGTCGCCGTCTATCGTTGTGACGGATCTGAAGATGCCGCGCATGGACGGCATGGAACTCCTGAACCGGATCGCGGATCTGCCGCAGCGCGTCGCTGTTGTTATGCTGACGGCGCAAGGGTCAATCGAGAGCGCGGTCGAGGCGATGCGGATGGGCGCGTTCGACTATCTTCCGAAGCCGGTCGACCCGGCGCGTCTGCGATCGATCCTGCGCAACGTTTCGAGCGAGCAGGCGCAGGAGGTCGATCTCGAACCGGCGCGACGGCAGATGAAGGAGACCAACTCGCTGGGCCCGATGGTAGGGTCGTCGCCGCAGATGCGATCGATCTTCCGCCTGATCGAGCGTGTGGCGCCGTCCAACGTAAGCGTTCTTGTGACCGGCGAGAGCGGGACGGGAAAGGAACTCGTCGCGCGCAGCCTCCATGAACTGAGCGGCCGGCGCAACAAGCCGTTTGTCGCCGTCAACTGCGCGGCCATCCCGGAGACGCTGATCGAGAGCGAGATCTTTGGCCATGAGCGCGGCGCCTTTACCGGCGCTGTCGAACGTCGGGCCGGGTGCTTCGAGCTGGCCGAAGAGGGCACGCTCCTGCTCGACGAGATCGGCGAGATGCCGGCGGCGACCCAGGCAAAGCTCCTGCGCGTGCTCGAGGATCGCAAGCTCCGGCGGCTGGGCAGCAAGGTCGAGACGCCGGTCGACGTGCGCGTCGTCGCGGCCACCAACCGCGACCCCGAGCGAGCCGTCGCCGAGGGCCAGCTGCGCGGCGATCTCTACTACCGCCTCAACGTCTTCAGCATCCAGATGCCGCCCTTGCGCGAGCATCTCGAAGATGTCCCCGCCATGATCGAGCGAATGATCGCCGAGATGAACCAGCGTCATCACTGTGCCGTCGCGGGCGTAAAGGATAACCTCTTGGAACGTCTGAAAACCTACGAGTGGCCAGGAAACGTGCGAGAGCTGCGAAATACGATCGAGCGCGCCACCATCCTTGCCGGCGTCGGCATGCTGGGCGTCGAGCACCTGCCCGCGAACTTCGGCGAGGCTGGATTTGCTCCGCCGGTCAACTGGCCACGACCGTCCGCGGCGAGCCCTGGCAATGTGAGCTTGATGGGCGCCGCCGGCGGATCCGGTCTGGCCGAAGCACGATGGGAGGCCGAGCGAAGCCTGAAGGAGGAGAACTCGGTGCGCGTCGAGGTGGGAACCACGGTCGATGAAGCCGAGCGCCAGCTCATCCTGAAGACCCTCAAGTCGACCCACAACAACAAAACGCGCGCCGCCGAGATCCTGGGCATCAGCTCAAAGACCCTGCAGAACAAGCTGAAGGAGTATCTGAACGCCGCCGAAACGACGGATTCGCGCGTGGGGTTCGAGTAGGCCGCCATGCGCCTCAAGACGAAGCTCGTGCTGGCGGCGACGGCGCTTACCTTTGCGCTGGTGCTTCTGATGTCCACGATCTTCGTTGGCGAACTCCTGCGGCAGAGGATCGAACAGACCGTCTCGTCCAACGAGGTCCTGGCCCACGAGATGGTCTTGGTCACTCGGCAGGCGGTCGAGACGGGCCTGCGCGAAAAGCCCCCGGCCAATCTGAGCGAAGGCGAGCTTCGGTCCGCGGTAGCCGAGGCTCTGCGGACCAATGACGAGCTGGCCGACCTGATGAGCGCGATCGTGCGCTACTCGCCGACCGTGCAGGATGTCAGCGTGGCCGACGCGAATGGACGGACGCTGGTGAGCACGGACCCGGACGCGTTTGACCAGCCCGTTCCGGCGCGCACCGATCTCCATAGGGTGCGGGATGGCAGCGTCTTCTCGCAGACGGAGCAGGTCTTCGGAACGCCGCACGTGCTCAATCTTTCCGCGCCGCTTGAACGAAATGGAAAGCCGTTCCTTCTGGTCCATGTGGGCGTGCGGTCGACGTTCTTGCGGGCGCTGTACGAGCCTTGGCTGCGAGCGGCGTTCGCGTTTGCGCTCCTGGCGGCGCTAGCCTCAATGCTGGCCGCGGCGGTGCTGGCAAACGCTGCGCTGTGGCCGATCGAACAGATCAGCGGGCAGCTCGACAAGCTGACCCGGGCCGAAGGTGTGCGCGTCGAGGATGCGCGGATCGAGGCCGAGGAGGAGCGTCGCAGACCACATACAGATGCCGTTCTGCGGGCGACCCGCTCCATCAGCCGCCTGGGCGAGCAGATGCGTTCGACCGAGGCCGGATACACGGCGCTCCAGACCAACCTCAACCAGATGCTCGACACCTTGCGCGACGGTGTTCTGCTGCTCACGGCCGATGCGCGGGTCGTGATGGCGTCCGATTCGGTCGCCAAGTTTCTCCATCGCGAGCAGACCGAGATCGTCGGCCGGCGGCTGGAGGAGGTCTTCGATCTCGGCACCGCGCTGGGCAGCATGGTGGTGCGAGCGGTCGCGCAAGGCGAGGGCGTCAGCGCGGAGACGGTCGTGCTCGAGGACGGCCGGCGCGTCCAGGTCTCGCTCGACCGCATCGAGGACGGCCACGAGAGCGGTCGCGCCATGGGAACGATGGTCACGTTGCGCGATACCGAAAGCGCGATGCAGCTCGAACAGGAGCTGGAGGTGTCGCGGCGGCTGGCGGCGATCGGACGTCTGACCGCGGGCGTCGGGCATGAAGTAAAAAATCCGATCAACGCGATGGTCGTGCACCTGGAGCTCCTGAAAGGCAAGCTGGCCGGACCGGGCGACGGTGCCGCCGGTCCGCTGAACGGAGCCACCGCCGGTGCGCAAAGACACGTCGAAATTCTGGCGGGCGAGATGCAACGGCTCGACCGCGTTGTGCAGACACTCGCGGACTTCACCCGGCCGATGGAGCTTCATCTGGCCGAGTGCAACCTGCGCGAGGTGGTAGCGTCGGTGGTGGAGCTGACCGGCGTCGAGATGCACGAAAATGGCGTTCAGGTGCTGATCGAGGCGCCGCGCGATCCGCTCGTGGTGCGCGTGGATGCCGAGCTGGTGCGGCAGGCGATCCTGAACCTGATGTTGAACGGCATGCAGGCCATGCCGGGCGGGGGCCTGATGCGTGTGGCGATGCGGCGCGACGGATACTTTGCTGTAGTTGAGGTGACGGATCAGGGAGAGGGTATCGCTCCGGACGTGTTACCGCGTATCTTCGACTTATACTTCACGACCAAGGCCAAAGGGAGCGGGATCGGCCTGGCGACGACCTACCGAATTCTGCAAATGCACGGCGGAGCTCTGGACGTTCGGTCCAATCCGGACACGTCAGCTGAGGACCACGGGACAACATTTACAGTGAAGCTGCCAATCGCGATGACGGCGAGCTTTGATGCGCGGAAGTCGGCGAGCCTGGTCGCGGCGCGGCTGGAGACAAGTACGGGAGATCTGGTTTGAGGCACTTTGGCGAGAGATGGCAGAGGTTCGCGGCAGGAGTAGCCGTCTGCCTTTTCGCGTGCGACCTGAGCGGGTGTCTGCATCACAAGAAGCCGCCGCAGCCGGTGGTTTTACCTCCGCCTACGCCGGTCGCGCTCGCGACACCGCCCACGTCCGCGAAGCCGCCTATGGTCGAAGCGCCCAAGCAGAAGCTGCCTGATGTTCCAGTCGCCGCAGCCGCGACCAAGCCAAAGAAGCTCCGGCGCAAGCCCAAGCCGGTGGCCCAGACAGCGCAGGGAACAGGAACACAAACGGGTGCGGGTCCGGCCGGCGGATCGGGCTCAGGAGGCGCCGGAACAGGTGCAGGCGCCGGTGCGGGACCGCAGATGGCCAGCGCCGAGCCACCGCCGAACGAGGCAGGCTTTGCCGCACTCGGAGCTTTGACGCCCGGCGGCGGCGATCAGAGCCCGCGCGCGCGACAGGAGGCAGCCGACCTGATCGCGGCGACTGAAAAGCGGATCAACGCTCTGCCCAAAGACACCGCAAAAGGTCAAGCCGCGCAGATCAACAAAGTCCGAAACTTCCTCCGCGAGGCGCAATCGGCGCTCCGCTCCGGCGACGCCGAAGGTGCGCGAACGCTGGCGATGAAAGGCAAGCTGCTGCTAGACGATGTGGAGAAGGCGGGCGGAGGCTAGGGCAGCAATTTGAGCTTTCTTGTTGTTATTCCCGAAGGAGATCTGCAGTTTTCTCTCGGGCGGCAAACGCTTGCGAGGAACCGATTCAGACCTCTCTTGAACTAGCTTGCGTGTAGCGGTCAGCCGAGGCCAGATCACACCTCAGCCGCACCGTGGCACTTCTTATACTTCTTGCCGGAGCCGCAGGGGCAATCATCGTTGCGGCCTACCTTGGCTCCAGCCTTGCGCGGTGAGACGCCGTTCGAGCTTCCGTTGCCATTACCGTTTCCGCCGGCAGATCGGGCGCTGTTGAGTTCGCGTTCCTTGCGGCGTTCGAAATCGCGTTCGAGAGCATCGATCGTCGTAGGCAAGGCGCGGCTGGGCTGCGGTCGCGGCATCTCGGGCCGGGTGGAGTCGAGCCGCGGTGCGGCGCTCGGGCGCTGCGGGTTTGAGCCTTGGCTGTTCCCTCCCTGCGTGTTTGGCCGGGGCCCGTTCGGGTTCGGATTGGGCTGCAGCGGCGGCATGTTCGCTGGCGCGGGCGGGTGCTCGGCGCTGCCTCCGTTCGCGCCAGGGTTACCGCGCTGGGGAGGCAGGCTCGAACGCACCCCGTTGCTCGAACCGGGAGCCTCAGGATCAGGCTGCGGCGCGTGCTCGAGGCCGGGAATCTGCGGCTGCTGCAAGCTCCGCTGAACATCTGGCTGCTCCATCGGCTGCTCGACCGGCGGCTGCGGCTGCTGAAGCGCGGCCAGCTGCTCGGGCGTCTCGATCGGCGTGCCGTCCGGTCCGAGAATCTGCATGCGAAAGAGGTGACGCGTCGTGTCTTCCTGAAAGCGCAGCATCATCGCCTCAAACATCTCGAAGGACTCTTTTTTGTACGCGACCAGCGGATCCTGCTGCGCGTATCCGCGAAGTCCGATGCCCTCCTTCAGGTGATCCATCGCGAGCAGGTGATCCTTCCACAGGCCGTCAAGCACCGACAGCATCACAATGCGTTCGTGGTAGCGCATCGGGTTCTGCCCGAGAATCTTCTCCTTGATCGCATATCGTTCGCCGAGCTTTTCAAAGATGGTCTCGCCCAGCTGGTGCCGGTTCAGCGAGCTGAGATCGAGCTCGCTCTCCAGGCGCGCGCCGAAGTTGTCGTAGATCCCATTGAACAGAGCTTCGGTCTTCCACTGGTCAGGATGCGCCTTCTCGGGGGCGTTCTCGTCCAGCATGTTCGAGAGGATCGTCGAGACGTAGTCCTCGGTGACGAGTTGCTTCTGGTCGACCCCCTCCATCAGCTGTCGGCGCAGGCCATAGACGGCCTCGCGCTGCTTGTTCATCACATCGTCGTACTCAAGAACGTGCTTGCGCGATTCAAAATTCTGCGATTCGACTGCCTTTTGCGCGGCCTCAATGCGCCGAGAGATCATGCCGCTCTCGATCGGAACGCCCTCCTCCATGCCGAGGCGCTGAAGCAGGGTGGAGACCCACTCGCGCGCGAAGATGCGCATCAGGTCGTCTTCCAGCGAGAGATAGAAGCGGCTGGCGCCCGGGTCGCCCTGACGTCCGGCGCGACCGCGCAGCTGGTTGTCGACGCGGCGGGATTCGTGCCGTTCGGTGCCCAGGATGTGCAAACCGCCGGCCGCGACGACCTCGTCGTGCTCCTTCTGCGCGGCGCCGGAGTGGGCGGCGGTGGCGGCGTCCCAGGCCTCCTGCGTCACCTCAAACTCCTGCCCGGAGTAGTAGAAGCGCACCATGCCGGGACCGGCGACGGGCGAGATCGCGCCTTCAGCAGGGGAGACGGCGCGGGCCTGCGATCGCCGCACAAGGTCCTGCCGAGCCATGAAGTCGGCGTTGCCGCCAAGCAGGATGTCGGTGCCGCGGCCGGCCATGTTGGTCGCGATGGTAACCATGCCGAGGCGGCCCGCCTGCGCGACGATCTCGGCCTCCTTCTCGTGAAACTTCGCGTTCAAGACGACGTGCCGGACGCCCTTGCGCTTCAGAATTTCGGAGAGAAGCTCGGACTTTTCGATCGATGTGGTGCCGACCAGGACCGGCTGCTTGGCGTCGTGAAGCCGCTGGATCTCGTCGGCCACGGCGAAGTATTTTTCCTTGGCCGTGCGGAAGACAACGTCCTGGTTCTCGATGCGCAGCATCTGCCGGTTGGTCGGAATGACGACGATCTCGAGCTTGTAGATCTTGTCGAACTCGGCGGCTTCCGTCTCCGCGGTTCCCGTCATGCCGGAGAGCTTTTTGTACATGCGGAAGTAGTTCTGAAACGTGATGGTCGCGAGCGTCTGGTCTTCCTTGCGGATGGCCACGCCCTCCTTGGCCTCGACCGCTTGATGCAGGCCGTCGGACCAGCGGCGCCCCGGCATCAGACGCCCCGTGAACTCATCGACGATGATGACTTCACCGTCTTTGACCACGTACGCGACATCGCGCTTGTAAAGCGAGTGCGCCTTGATGGCGACCTCGACGTGGTGCTTTAGGTCCCAGTTCTCCGGGTCGGCGATGTTGCCGATGCCGAGCAGACCCTCGATCTTCTCCCAGCCCTCATCGGTCACGGTGATGGCGCGCGTCTTCTCGTCGACGACATAGTCGCCGGACCAGGTCTTCTCTTCGAGCGTCTCGATCAGTTCGCCGCGTTCGAGCTCGGGGATGATGAGGTTCACGCGAGCGTACTTGTCGGTCGTCTGGTCGGTCGGGCCGGAGATAATCAGAGGCGTGCGCGCCTCGTCGATCAGGATCGAGTCAACCTCGTCGACGATGCAGTAGTACTGTCCGCGCTGGACCATATCCTGAAGCTCAAACTTCATGTTGTCGCGCAGGTAGTCGAAGCCGAACTCGTTGTTGGTGCCGTAGGTGATATCCGAGCCGTAGGCTTCGCGGCGCTGCTCGTCCGAAAGATCGTGGACGATGACGCCGACCGACAGGCCGAGAAATCCGTAGATCTTGCCCATCCACTCGGCGTCGCGTTTGGCGAGGTAGTCGTTCACCGTGACGACGTGAACGCCGCGGCCGGCAAGCGCGTTCAGGTAGCAGGGAAGCGTCGCGACCAGCGTCTTGCCTTCGCCGGTCTTCATCTCGGAGATCTTGCCCTGGTGGAGCACGACCCCGCCGATCATCTGCACGTCGAAGTGGCGCATGCCGACGGCGCGCCGGCCGGCCTCGCGGACGACTGCAAAGGCCTCGGGCAGGATCTCGTTGAGCGCGGCCTTTTCCGCGGCGTAGATCTCGGCCTGGACCTCGGGCGCACGGGCCTCGACCGGATCGGACGGAACCGTCACCTTGCTGACCGCCTCGGCGACGCGCGTGCGAAACTCAACCGTTTTTAGGCGGAGATCGTCGTCCGAAAGCGCCTCCATGCTCGGTTCGAGCGCGTTGATCTGGGCGACGGTGGGCATCAGGCGCTTGATGGCGCGTTCGTTGGAGGTACCGAAAACCTTGCTGATCGCTTTGTTGAGCACTTGCGGTCTGTCCTTTTTGGGCCGGTTCTGCCCAACCTCTAGTGTAAATGGTTGCGGCCCTGAGAGGGGAGTCTAGCGGCTCCGACGAGTAGCCGGACGAGCGCGCCGAGGAGGAGCTCCTCTGGCACGTTCTTCTTGCCACGGAGTAGTATTGCGGCGTTCCATTGCCAGATGTGCCTGACCTGCCGAGGTGAGCCATGCGGTCCTGTCCCCTTCTGAAACTGCCTCGAATCTCCGCCCAGACGCTCCGTTTCCTCTCCCTCGTGCCGGCTCTGGCCTCGGCGCTCTTGCTGAGTTCGTGCGGCGGTGTGGCCGTTCGTCCAAGCGCGACGGCCGCGTTCGGCAATACGGTGACAGGCCGGCTCCACGGCGGGCAGCAGCCGGTCGCCGGTGCGTCCGTTCAACTATGGGCTGTGGGAACCGCCGGCAACGGGTCGGCCTCGATGCCTCTGCTCCCACATCCGGCGGTCACCGACGCGGGTGGCAACTTCTCGATCCCTGCAACCTACATCTGCCCTTCGAGTTCGTCGCTTGTGTACCTGACCGGAACCGGCGGCAACCCCGGTCTGGCCGGTACCGTGAACAACACAGCGATCGCATTGATGGCCGCCGTATCCCGCTGCGGCGACCCCAATGGACCGGCGTTTGTCGATATCGACGAGGTGACGACGGTGGCTGCCGTGACCGCGTTTGCACCGTACATGACGGCGATCGACCACGTCGGCGCCGCCGATCCGATCGGGATGGCCGCGGCGTTTCACCTGGCAAATTCGTTGGCCAGCACAGCAGCTGGCACGGCCGGCGGACCGGCGCTCGCTGGAGGACTGGCAGCACCGACGACCACCATCAACACCTTGGCCGATCTCCTCGCCGCCTGCGTCAACACGCCTGGAGGCACGGCCGGCGACGGCAGCCTCTGCGGGACGCTCTTCCTGAACGCTGGCGGGCCAAGCACCACGGACACAGCTGCCGCCATGCTCGCGATCGCCAACCACCCGACGCGCAACGTCTCGGCCTTGTTCGGTCTCCTGTCGCCGGTCAGTCCGTTTCAGCCGATGCTGACCTCGGCTCCGGCGAGCTTTGCCGCGACCCTGACCAACGCACCCCTCACCGCCGATCCGGTCATCTCTCCCAACCCGGGATTTGTTCTCCCCGGTCAGATCTTCACTTTTACGATCACCGACAGCACACCGGGAGCGGTGATCTACTACGTTCCCAACCCTCCAGGCAACATCGACCCGATGATCTACACCGGGCCGCTGACAGCGCCGCAAAGCAACTTTTCGATCACCGCCTTCGCCGTCGCACCCGGTTCTCTTCCCAGCAACACCGTAGCAGCAGAGCAGGACGACAACGGCTTTGTTCCATCGCCGGTCTTCAGCCCGGCGCCGGGCCTTATCACGCCAGGCCAAGCCGTCACTATAACCGATCCAGCACCGGGAACCGTTATTCACTACACACTGGACGGATCGAGCGCGTACGCGGCCTCGCCGCTCTATACCGGGCCGATTACGATTAACGGTGCGGTGAGGATCAACCTCTACCTGACCGCGCCTTCATTCCAGGACACCCTAGACGCTGCGACCTACTTCACGACCCCACCATCGCAGCAGCCGTATATCTACTCCATCGCAGGGGGCGGTACTCTGCAGCCCTGCGGCTTGACTCCACCGTGGCTGTGTCCCGGGTACTACGGCGAGGGCGGGCCGGCCACGGCAGCCGTGTTCGGGCTGCGCTCTATCGGCGACCTGGTCTTCGATTCCACTGGCCATCTCTATGTGGCCGGGACCCGCCTCGACAGGATCGATGCGGCGACGGGTGTGATCACGCGCGTGCGCTACGGCATCGACCTGCTCGACGTTCAGTTTCCGCTGGCCATCGACCGAAATGACAACCTCTACTTTTTTGCACAGCAGAGTCAGTCAATTCAAGCAAGCTTGATAGAGCTAAACGCCCTGACCCACGTGACCTCTACAATCGCTACGTTCTTTGCGGCCGCAGGTACCTATCGGCTGGCCGTTGACAGCGCCGGACATGCATTTGTCTCCTTTGAGAGCGGACATACGGTCGTGCGAGTCGACGCGGTGAGCGGAGCCCTCACGACCTTCGCCGGAACGGGAACCCAGGGCTTTAGCGGCGACGGCGGCCCGGCAACGGCAGCGGATCTGAACGCACCGGGTGCGATGGTCTTCGACAGCTCGGACAATCTCTACATCGCCGATGCCGGAAACGCCCGCATCCGCAGAGTCGACCATGCTACCGGCGTGATCACAACCATCGCCGGCGGCGGCCCCGGACCCTTTCTGCTCGACGGCGTGCCGGCCACCAGCACTATCCTGATAGGACCAACTGCGCTTGCCTTGGATACCGCGGGCAACCTCTATGTCGCGGACGGACCCGGCCGCAATGGGACAAATCCACTGCCTCTTCGCAAGATCGACACCGCCGGCATCATCACGACGGTGGCAGGTCAGAATCCGAACAGCCTCTACTTAGGTTCGGATATGACTGACGGTAAGCCGGCGAGCACGGCAGAACTTCTGATTGTCCTCGACCTTGCTGTTGGCCCGGATGGCAACCTCTACCTTGCGGATGATTGGAACAACCGCATCCGGGAGATCGTCTTCCACTAATCTGGCCACCCGCCGTCGGCAACCTACTACAACCCGGACAACCGCATCGTATGAGGGGATCGAGAGGTGCCTCAGAAACTGGCGCCGAAGAGGGAGATTAGGGTTTGGAATACTTGAATCTGGGCAAGACCGGGTTGGAGGTTTCGCGCATCTGCCTCGGCTGCATGACCTACGGCCGCGCACCGGAAGGAGAGCTCAACGCTCCAGGACGGCATGCGTGGACGCTCGACGAGGAGGGGAGCCGACCGTACTTCCAGCAGGCGCTCGATCTCGGGATCAACTTCTTCGATACGGCAAACGTGTACTCAAGCGGCGCGAGCGAGGAGGTTCTCGGGCGATTCCTGAAAGAGCACGTCCGCCGCGAGTCCGTCGTCATCGCGACCAAGGTCCAGGGCGTCATGCGGCGCGAGCCCAACGGCGGCGGCCTCAGCCGCAAGGCCATCCTGTTTGAGCTCGACGAGAGCCTCAGGCGGCTCCGGACAGACTTCGTCGACCTCTATCAGATCCATCGCTTCGACCCCAAGACGCCCATCGAGGAGACGCTCGAAGCCCTCCACGACGCCGTCAAAGCAGGGAAAGTCCGGTACATCGGCGCGTCCTCGATGTATGCGTGGCAGTTCGCAAAGGCGCTCTACCTCGCCGACCGGCACGGCTGGACGCGCTTCGTCTCCATGCAGAACCACTACAACCTGCTCTACCGCGAAGAAGAACGCGAGATGTTCGGCCTCTGCGCCGAGGAGGGCATCGCCGTTCTTCCGTGGAGTCCGCTCGCGCGCGGCCGCCTGGCCCGGCCCTGGCAGGCGGAGAAGACGGATCGTTCGGAGACGGATCGCTTCGGCAAAACGCTCTATGGCGCGACCGAGTCCTCCGATCACGCGGTCGTCGACCGGCTTGAGGCGATGGCCAAGGAGAAAGAGCTCGCGATGGCAACCCTGGCGCTCAGCTGGATGCTCACCAAGCCAGCCGTGACCTCGCCCATCGTGGGCGCCAGCAAGCCCGGCCATCTTGCCGAGGCAGTGCGCGCGCTCGACGTGCATCTCACGCCCGAGGAGATCGCCGAACTCGAACACGCGTACCTGCCGCATCCTGTGCTTGGCTTCAGCTAAGGGAGACGTGTGTGAGCGTCCGCTGTGCTCTTCGTCTCTCGATCTTCAGACGTGCTCTTCGTCTCTCGACCCTCCGTCTTCTCCTCGCCGGATTTCTTGCCCTGGCGATCTCGGCCGCAACCGCACAGCAGACCGCCGTCTCCGGTTGGACGGTGCGTCCCGAGTGGGTGCGCGCGCACGAAGAGTTTCTCGCCAGCGATGTGCTCCACGGTCGCGGCAGCGCCACGCGCGACGAGGAGATCGCAGCAACCTACGTCGCGAGCGAGTTCATAGGCTACGGTTTGCGTCCGGCGCCCGGCATCGCCGGATATCTACAGACCGCCGGGATCGTCTCGTCCACGGTCAACGGTCGGACCAGGCTGTCGCTAGCCGAGCACCCCGGTGGAGGTCGGCCCGAGCGAACGACCTCGAACGCGATCGGATTTCTGCCGGGCACCGATCCTCGGAGCGGGACCATTCTCCTTTCGGCGCACCTCGATCACCTCGGCGTAGGCAGACCGGTCAATGGGGACGCAATCTACAACGGCGCCGATGATGACGCGTCTGGCACGACGGCGGTTCTGGAGCTGGCGCACGCTCTGGCGGCGGGGCCCAAGCTGCGGCGAAACGTCTTGTTTGTCTGCTACGGAAGCGAGGAGGCCGGCGAGCTGGGGTCCACCTACTTCGGTCAGCATCCGCCGGTGCCGATCGCGAGCATCGTCGCAAACCTCGAGTTTGAAATGATCGGCCTCCAGGACCCGAAGTTGCCGAAAGCCATGCTTCTTCTGACCGGTTGGGAGCGCTCCGATCTCGGTCCCACATTGCGGGAGCACGGTGCTCGGCTGGGTCCCGACCCCTACCCCAAGCAGCACTTCTTTGAGCGCTCCGACAACTATGCCCTCGCGCTTCAGGGCGTGGTCGCGCACACTGCCGCCGGCTGGGGAACGCCGCCGACGTATCATCAACCGAGTGACGATCTCGCGCATCTGGACCTTGCCCTGATGACGTCCGCCATCCAGAGCCTGGTCGAGCCGGTGCGTTGGCTCGCATCGAGCGACTTCAGACCGTCCTGGAACCCGGGTGGGCGGCCAGAGCCGGGCAAAAAGCGCTAGATCTGCACGAGAAGAGAGGAAGAAGATGACCGAAGCAACCACCGAGAGCGCGGAGCAATTTGCCCAGCGGAACGGATCGCGATTCGTCGAAGAGCTGAAGGATCTGCTGCGGATCCCATCCGTTTCGACCGATCCGGCCCATGTGGGCGATGTCCGGCGCGCGGCGGAGTTCTGCGCCGACAACCTGCGCCGCATCGGCATGAGCCGGGTCGACCTCATCGAAACTTCGCAGGCCGAGACCATGATCGCGGCCACCGAGGGCCCAGCGCGCCGGGTGCCGATGCGCATCGGCCATCCGCTGGTTCTCGCGGAGTGGATGGAAGCCGGTCCGGGCAAGCCGACCGTGCTCTGCTACGGGCACTACGACGTGCAGCCGGCCGAGCCGCTCGACGAGTGGAGGAGCCCGCCTTTTGAGCCGACCGAGCGCGACGGCAACCTCTATGCGCGCGGCGCGGTCGACGACAAGGGCCAGATGTGGATGCACGTCAAGGCGATCGAAAGCCTCTTCGCCGCGGGCCGGGGCAGGCTTCCCGTCAACGTACGCGTCATCCTCGAGGGCGAGGAAGAGGTCGGCGGCGAGGGCATCGCGCGCTTCGTCCGAACGCGCGGATCGGAGCTCGCGGCCGACGTCGCCCTGGTCTCCGACACCGAGATGTTTGCGCCGGAGCTGCCCACCCTGTGCGTCGGTCTGCGCGGCATGATCTACACCGAAATCGAGGTGCGCGGCGCCCGGACCGATCTCCACAGCGGCATCTACGGCGGAGCTGCCCCCAACGCCTTTGTGGCCCTGGCGCAGATCATCGCCAAGCTCAAGGACGACGAAGGCCGCCTCCTCATCCCCGGCATCTACGACCACGTGGAGGCCCCGACAGCGGACGAGCTGCGCGCGTGGCGGGCGCTGCCGTTCGACGAAGAGATCTACCGCGAGGCCGAGGTCGGCTCGGTCGCGTTGACCGGCGAACCTGAGTTTTCTGTGCTCGAGCGGACGTGGGCGCGACCTACGCTCGATGTGCACGGCATGCCCGGAGGGTTCATCGGAGCGGGCGCGAAGACCGTCATCCCCGCCCGCGCCGTCGCCAAGGTGAGCCTCCGTCTGGTGCCCGGCATGACGCCCGAGAACACCTTTCATCTGCTCACGGACTACGTCGCCACCATCGTTCCCAAGGGCGTCGATGTGAGCGTTCGGCTGATCCATGCCGGCGAACCGATCGTCGTCTCGACCGAGAACGCGTACGTTCGCGCGGCCACCGAAGCCATGCGCGAAGTCTGGGGCAAGGAGACGGTCTTTGTGCGCGGCGGAGGTTCGATCCCGATCGTCGGCGACTTCGTCCGCGAGCTCGCGACCCCGACCGTGATGATGGGCTTCGGTCTGCCGGACGACAACCTCCACGCGCCCAACGAGAAGTTTCACCTCGCAAACTTCCACCGCGGCATCCTGTCGATCATCGGATTCCTCCGGCGCGTCGGGGATCTGGGCTCTGCTCGCGCCTAGACCCCGCCGCGGCGTGATCGGATACGTGCTCGCCGGCGGCCGGAGCTCGCGCATGGGTCAGAACAAGGCCGCGCTTCGTCTCGGCGGCCAGACGCTGGTCGAGATCGCCGCCCGCAAGCTTCAGCCGTTCTGCGACGATGTGGTTGTGGTGTGGGGAGATCGCGACCTCGGCCCCGTCGGCGACCGCACAATCCGCGACCTTCACCCTGGATGCGGTCCCATCGGCGGCATGGAGGCCGCGCTCGGCGATCTCCGCGAACAAGGCGCGAGTTGGGCGATGTTTGTTCCGGTCGACATGCCTCTGGTGCCGCCGGGTCTGCTCGGTTCGCTCGTCAACCGCTGGATCACCGCCCCGACGAGTCGACGCGTGTGCCTGGCCGAGCTAGGCGGCCGTGTGCAGCCGCTGCTGAGCTTGCTCCACGCCGAGATCAGGCCGTATCTGCAGAGATCGGTCGCGGCCGGCACCCATAAGGTGGCGACGACTCTGTTTGCGGCGGCTGGAGATCTGGCCCGGGCGCGCGGTCTCGCCATCGAGGACACCCTCGAGATCGTGAGGCCGGAGGCGGCCGACGCCGGTCTAGGCTGGACGCCGACCGCGGAGGAGCGCAGGACAGAGCGGCT
Source organism: Acidobacteriaceae bacterium (assembly GCA_965277145.1). Lineage (GTDB taxonomy): Bacteria > Acidobacteriota > Terriglobia > Terriglobales > Acidobacteriaceae > Edaphobacter. The sequence goes on along the minus strand of OZ255717.1, from coordinate 1,788,420 downwards.
CTGGTTCCAGAACGCGAACACACCGGCGGAGTTCCAAGAGATGGAGCAACTTCTCCGCGAGCCGGAGACGCAGCTCTGACCTAAGTAACGTGACAACAGCAAAAGTTTCTAGATATTCGGCGACGGTCGGTGCATCTTACTAAGAGCGAAGGTATAGCGAAGCTCGGCAGACTTCCCGGCCATTTCAGCGATTTAGCTAGAAGCCGGGACCGTCGGGAAGGGCAGGTGTATGGCAGAACAGGATCGGCAAGACGGCGCGGACGATCAGGAGACGGCCGCCCCTGAGGGGTCGACCAGCCTGCACGATCACATGTCCGTGGCCCGCGACATCAGCGGTCATGTGGTCTCGTCCAACAATCCGAATGAGATGTATGTCGGTGATTCAGGCTACGGAAAGGGAGATCATGGGGTGCCGCACGACGCTTCCGCGCCTCTGATCGAGGGCATCTCCCCGGACGTCGCCCCCGCGGTCGGGGAGTTTATGGAGCAGGCCGCTCAGCAGAACGAAGCTGCGGCGGAGGAGCTCTCAAGCGAGCAAAAGGGCCAATCCTACATCTCGTTTGAGCATGTGTCGAAGTCGTTTGGGAGCTTTGTCGTGCTCGAAGATGTCAACTTCCACGTGAATTCGGGCGAGACGCTCTGCATTCTTGGGCGCAGCGGCGTCGGTAAATCGGTCTCTCTCCAGCTTCTGCTTGGATTCTTAAAAGCAGACTCCGGTGTGATCCGGGTCGCCGGCGACGACATTTCAGGGTACAGCGAGCGGGATCTGCAGGCGATCCGGCGCAAGGTCTCCATGGTCTTTCAGAACGGAGCTCTATTCGACTCGATCACAGTGGGCGAAAATGTCGCTTTCCCACTGCGCGAGCGCGGCGATCTGGCCGAAGATCAGATGGCTCAGGTGGTGAAAGGCCTCTTGGAGATGGTCGGCGTCGCCGGCATGGACAACCTCCTCCCCAGCGATCTTTCGACCGGCATGAAGCGCTCCGTGGCGATCGCGCGGGCCCTTGCCAGTCAGCCCGAGGCAGTGTTGTACGACGAGCCGACGACCATGGTCGATCCGCTCATGGGCCACCTCCTGGGCGATCTCATCGAACGCCTAAAGGCGCAGCTGCACCTGACCAGCATCGTGGTTACCCACGACATGCGTCTGGCCAGGAAGCTGGCCGATCGCGTCGTCTTTCTCCACGACGGAAAGGTCCGATTTTTCGGAACGATGCAAGAGATGGAAAAAAAGGAGGACCCCATGCTCCAGGAATTCCTCTCCTTGGACGAACTGCTTCTTCCCGTTTGAATGCTGGACGGAAGTTACCAATGGTTACTTATGTGTTCATTTTGCGGTCTATGGCATTGCATCGTAACTAGGGATATGCTTGGCACTAGAGGTACGGATTCTGACACTGAGGTGGGATGTTCGGCACGACTTCCCGGCATGGATAGTGTCTACACAACAGCGACCTCTTACGATGCGCCAAGGTCGCTGTCTCAGGCTCGCATCAGAGGTGTGCCGGCTCTGTTCTCCAAGCAACTCCCAAAGACGGTGCGGGTCTTCCGCACACAGATCTGAAGCTAAACAGGACAGAGTGCACTTGAGGTCCATCGCGTGGCGACACCAGACTATATAGATCACACAGTTGCCTCCGGTCGGCGGCTAAGTGGCGTGGGTGCGGAACGTAGGCAAAGCGCAAACTCCCGTACCGGCTGGCTGCACCGACCGTCCGTTACCGGTCTAATCTGGGGTTCGCTCGATCTTCTGACGGCCCTCGTGGCGTGGCTGCTTGCCTTGCGAATTCGGGTCGCGATCCCAGACGACGTCGGCCCCGTCGGCGTGCTTCCACTGCTGTTCCAATCCTCTCCTCGGGTCGCGTTTTTCTACGTTCTTTGGTTTGGCCTGTGTCTCGTCTTCTTTACGCGCTCGTACGGTTTGTACGGCCCCGTCCATCACCGCAGCGGTCTCCATGAGCAGAGAATGACGGTCCAGGCCACGTTGACGGCCGGTCTGATCCTCTGCGGGACGCTGTATCTCTGGCACGATCTGGCAGTCTCTCGCCTCGTCATAGCGCTTCTCGTCCTTCTCACCGGAACCATGATCTGCCTGCGCCGCGCGCTTTGGCGGTACATGGCGTACCGTCGTTTCCGTTCCGGCATCGAAACGCGCAACGTGATGATCGTCGGCGCCGGTCGGGTAGGCCACGCCTTGCGCAATCACCTCGAGTCGCTCCAGCACCTCGGTTTCCGCTTCAAAGGCTTTGTTGCCCTTACCGAACGCGAGGCGGAATCGGGCGACGCCGACGTGATCGGCGACATGCGCAACTGCCTGTCCCTTGCGCGATCCCTCTTTGTCGACGAGATCTTTCTCTCTGTCCCCGCCGACAAGCGTCTGGTCCTGCAACTCGTCGAAGAGGCGCGCGGCGCCGGCATCGACGTCCGGGTCGTTCCCGATCTCTACGACGGCCTGGCCTGGAACGCGACGGTCGAGTACATCGGCCAGTTCCCGACAATTCCGCTCCACCGCCGAGAATTTCCCATCGGCGCCTTTCTCTTCAAGCGCGCGCTCGACATCACGGTCGCCTCCCTTGCTCTCTTGATCGCCTCGCCGGTGATGCTGGCCATTGCCATCGCGGTCAAGCTTGGCTCGCCCGGGCCCGTCTTCTACCGCGCCCAGCGCATCGGTCGCAAAGGGCGCACCTTTGTCTGTTACAAATTCCGCACCATGGTCGCCGAGGCGGACCGCATGAAAGCGGAGCTCGAACACATGAACGAGCGCGAAGGCGTCCTGTTCAAGATCGAGAACGACCCGCGCGTCACCTCGATCGGTCGACGTCTGCGCAAATACTCGCTCGACGAAATGCCGCAGTTCTACAACGTCCTCCTGGGCGATATGAGTCTTGTCGGGCCGCGTCCGCCAATCGCCTCCGAGGTCAAGCAGTACGACCTTCCGCATCTGCGGCGGCTCGATGTGCTGCCCGGCATCACCGGTCTCTGGCAGGTCGAGGCGCGGCAGGATCCGTCGTTTGACAGCTACATCTCGCTCGACACGGCGTACGTCGAAAACTGGAGCTTGTGGCTGGATCTTAAGATCCTCGCGCGCACCGTCGGCGTCGTCTTCAGCGGAACCGGCAGCTGATGAGGTCTAAACTGGACCTGTGAAGATCGCGCTCGCCCAGATCAATCCGACGGTCGGGGACTTCTCCGGAAATACACAGAAGATCCTCGGCTTTGCCGAGCGCGCGGGTGGGTTGGGCGCCGACCTTGTGCTCTTTCCGGAGCTGTCGATCTGCGGATATCCGCCGGCCGATCTGCTTGAAAAAGACTCCTTTGTCGCGCGCGCGGAGCTTGCCGTCCATGCCGTCCAGGCCTGGACCGCCGTCCGTGGCCGGCCCGCCATCCTCTGCGGCTCCGTAATGCCGACCGGCGCCGACGCCGGCAAGCGTGTGCGCAACGTCGCGGTCTTGCTCGCCCACGGCGAGATCTGTGCAACGCAGGCAAAGACGCTTCTGCCGTTCTACGACGTCTTCGATGAGCAGCGTTACTTCGAGCCCGCCGACGCGCACACCCTGGCGGTTCTCGACGGCCAGCCGCTCGCGATCACGGTCTGCGAGGATATGTGGAACGACAAGGGCTTCTGGCCGCGGCGGCGATACACGCTCGACCCCGTCGAGAGCCTAATGGCCGAGTGGGACCGGCAGCCGGCCGAGCTCGCCCGCCGCCCGCGCATCCTCCTCAACATCTCGGCCTCGCCGTTCTGGGGCGAAAAGCGCACGCTCCGGCGCGAGATGCTCGTCGCCCTCGCCGAACGGCACCGGGCGTCGGTGTTTCTGGTCAATCAGGTGGGCGGCAATGATAGCCTGATCTTCGACGGAACCTCGCTCGCTGTCTCTGCCGATGGACACGTCCTGGCGGAAGCAAAATCCTTCGCCGAAGATCTCGTTCTGGTCGACACAGCCCTGAGCGCGCCAGCCGCGAGCACCCCAAACTCCGCTACTTCGGCTCGCGACGATGAGGCCGCATCCGAGATCGCCGCGACGTGGGACGCGCTCGTGCTCGGAACCAGAGATTACGTCCAGAAATGCGGCTTCAAGAAGGCCTTGGTCGGCCTGAGCGGAGGCATCGATTCGGCCCTGGTGGCGGCCATCGCGGTCGCGGCGCTCGGCGCGGAGAACGTGGTGGGCGTGGGCATGCCGAGCGAGTTCTCCTCCACCGGATCGATCGACGACGCGCGCGCTCTGGCCGCGAATCTCGGCATCCGGTTCGAGGTGCTGGCCATCCACGAGGTCTTCTCCGGGTACATGGACGTGCTCGGTCCAGTGTTCGCGGGAACACCCTTCGGCCTGGCCGAGGAGAACCTCCAGGCGCGCATCCGCGGGGCTCTCCTGATGGCAATGTCGAACAAATTCGGAGCTCTGGTGCTGACGACCGGCAACAAAAGCGAGATGGCCACCGGCTACTGCACACTCTACGGCGACATGGTCGGCGGCCTGGCGGTCATCGGCGATGTGTGGAAGACGCGCGTCTACCAGCTGTGCGCGTACAGCAATCGCGAGCGCGAGGTCATTCCGCAATCAACGCTGACCAAGCCGCCTTCAGCCGAGCTGCGGCCCGGGCAAAAGGACACCGACTCGCTTCCGCCATACGACATCCTTGACCCGATCCTCGAGGCGTATGTGGAGCGATACCGCTCGGCCGAAGAGATCAGCGCGGACGTGGGCGCAGACCTCGAGCAGGTACGCGCGGTGCTCAAGCTGGTCGAGCGAAGCGAGTACAAACGGCAGCAGGCCGCGCCCGTTCTGAAAGTAACCCGAAAATCCTTCGGCAACGGCCGAAGGTTTCCGATCGCGGTCAAGGTCGAAGTCTAGCAACAACGGCTCTTCACGAGAGAGCAGAGGAGAATCAGAGGCGTGTCAGGAAAAATGTTGGCGGCGGTTGTTGCAGGTCTGATAGGTCTGATGGGATGCTCGGCGGTTCAAGGCGTGGCGCAGACGGGGGCAGGTGCAGGCAGTGCGACCACGCCCGCAACACCGCCGGCCGCTCAACCGCCCGCGCAAGCGAGCTCGGCCGACCCATTTCCGCCGGTAAACCCGAGGTACTTCACAGCGCAGACCCCCACGGCGGCGACAGTCGACGCGTTTCTCCGCGCCCTCTGGGGCTACGACACGAACCGCATCTGGCGCGTCGCAGCGATCCAAACCACCCCCGCCGCGGGCGTCAGCAAGGTGACCGTCTTCGTGACCGACCGCAGCCCGAACGCAAAGGTGCAGTCGACCGCCTTCTTCGTCCTTCCTGACGGCAAGCATGCGATCGCCGGCGACTCCGGCGTGGTAAGTTTCGGCGCGACGCCGTTCGCCGACGCGCGCGCCGAACTCCAGGAGCACGCCGACGGACCCTCGCGCGGGTCCGAGGGCAAGCAACTCATGCTGGTCGAGTTCGCCGACATGCAGTGTCCGCACTGCAAGGACGCGCAGGGAACCATGGACCAGTTGCTGCGCGACTTCCCCAAGGCTCGCGTGGTCTACCAGAACTTCCCCCTCACCGAGATCCACCCGTTCGCGTTCAAGGCCGCGGCCGACGGCCTATGCGTCGCAAAATCGAAGCCGTCCGCCTTCTGGATCTACCTGCAGTCCGTGTACGACACCCAGGAAGGCCTGACACCGGAGGCCGGCGACCAGACGCTCGCAAACGCGATCACCAAGGCCGGCCTGGACCCGCGCGCGGTCGAGACCTGCGCCGCGACGCCCGCCATCTGCGATCAGGTGACCGCATCGGTCAAGCTCGGCGACCGCGTAGGTGTCGACCAGACGCCTCTGCTCGCGGTCAACGGACACCTCCTTCCGCTCACCGCCATCCCCTACGAGACGCTGAAGAACATGATCACTTTTCAGGCGCATCTCGACGGCGTGCAGTAAATTCGCTCGGCCGAACGACGCGCCTATCGCATGATCTTGAGCGGGTGCGCCTCCGTGTTGAACACCACCTTGTTCCAGTCCACCGTGTCCGCCGGAGCATAGAGCAGGTACATATACTTCAGCGTCTCGGCAAAAAAGAAGCTCTCCATATCGTCGACCTGCGTCTTTGTCCGGACGTTGGACAACTCCGCATACCCCGCCGGCGTTCGGCACCAACGCTCGATCGAATCGTCGTAGACCCGGCCCATCTGCCGGTAAAGCGGATCGCCGGTGACGTGAAACAGGTAGTAAGTCGACTCCACGATCTCAGGCCGCAGATGGTAGGCCGGGTCGGTCACCTTGAACACCGGGTACAGCATCATCTCGGGCTCGATGCCGTAAAGCGTCCACATCTGGAAGTTCGAGGCCTGCAGCCGCTGCGCGCGCGCAAGATCGCCATGCAGCACCAGAACCGCGGCAAAGTACGCGTCCAGCGAACCGTACATCTCCGACGTGCGCTTGCCGGTGTTCAGGTCCGCCTGCCCGTACCAGAAGCCGCTGCGAACGTCCTCCGCCAGATAGCGGTTGACTGCGACGATGCTGGTCTGCCAGATCGCCGCCATGTCCTTGTCGCCGAACAGCATCGAGCCCTTGAGCGCGTACTCGAGAAACGAATCGGTTCCGCTGCCGATGGTCGCGGTCGGGTCGGTCCACTTGCCGGTCTCAACGTTGATGACGCTGCCCAGGAGGTCGAGCGACGACCGGCGCTTCCACATCTCCATCACGGCGCGCTTCGCCGTGTCGTAATAGATCGGCTTGCCGGTCAGCTTTGACAGCGTCCCGAACTCAGGCAGGAGCCCCACCTCAGCAGGGTTGGTCTCCGCTCCACGCACCGCGCCGGTACGCAGATTCACGTACTCGTATGGCATGCCGGTCGGCGACTTGAACGCCGGCAAAAGGCGCTTGCCCAGGTCCTCCGCGAGCACAAGCAGGCGCGGGTCATTGGTCATCTCGTACGCGCTCAGGAGCCCGCCAAGACAGCGAATAACGATCTCGAAGTTCTTCACCGAGACGTCCTGGTCGAAGCTCAAATTGTGGTCGATATCGGCGCGCGCCTCGTCTGCCTGCTGCGTCAGACCCATCAGGAGCATCGTGTCCAGGCCATCGATCTCGGTCATGTGCAACGACGGACCGTACCAGTCGTGCGGCTTTTTGCTCAGCGGATTCAGCTCGTCGTGACCCCACGCGTACTGCTTGTACGAGTTCCATGCGTGGAGATACTGGTCCTTGACGTGCTCGGCCATCGCCGCGTCCGAAGCCGGTGGCGGCGCGACGGTGTCGCCTGGCCCGCTCGTCTGCTGCGCGGCCGCAGCAAGGGAAGTCAAGAGGAGAACAGCCGGGGCCAGCCTCATCCCGGAGCGCGGCAGCGAAGTTCGTTGAGCTTTCATGTGCCTCTCGACAATACCGCAGCTCCGGCTCTTTGTGTACCGGCTCGAACCAAACCGCGGCTACGTCTGCTTCAGCCACACAAACCGCCCGAGAAACAGAGCCGCGAGCACGTACAGGAGCCAGTCCTGCCGGCGAAATCGTCCGGTCAGCAACCGCAGCGCCGCCAGCGAGATGATGCCGAACGACAGGCCCGTCGCGATCGAGTACGTCAGAGGAATCGTCACCAGCGTCAAAAAGGCAGGGATGGCGACGATCGGGTCCGACCAGGCGATGTCGCCGATCGTCGACAGCATCAGGGCGCCGACGATGATCAGCGCCGGAGCCGTTGCAGCGGTCGGGATGGCGCCGACGATGGGTGCGATAAACAGTGACACGAGAAAGAGCAGCCCCGTCGTGATGGCAGTGATACCGGTCCGTCCGCCGGCCGCGACCCCCGCCGAGCTCTCGATGTACGAGCACACCGTACTCGTCCCCGCCAACGACCCGACCACCGTCGCCGTCGCATCGGCAAAGAAGATGCGCGACAGCCGCGGGATGCGGTTGTTCGCCGGAATCAGACCGGCGCGGCCCGTCACGGCGAGCAGCGTGCCGATGTTGTCGAACAGGTCCACAAACAGAAACACAAAGATAATCTCAGCCGCGCCGATGTGGAGCGCGCCCGCGATGTCGAGATGAAACGCAGTCGCCCCGAGGTCGGAGAGACGATAGTGCGTCGGCGTCCAGTGCACCTGGCCGAAGACAAATCCGGTGAGCATCGTTCCCGCAATGCCGACCAGGATCGATGCCTGCACGCGCAACACCTGCAGCGTCGCAATCAGCAACAGCCCGAACAGCGCGAGCATCGTCGCCGGCGCGTGGAGATTGCCCAGAGCGACGGCAGTGGCCGGGTCGCGGACGATAATGCCCGAGTCCATCAGGCCGATCAACGCAATAAACAGGCCCACTCCGCCCGCCACCGCTGCATGGAGCTCCTGCGGAATCGCCGCCACCAGAAGCTGCCGAATGCCGCCAAAGGTGAGCAGGAGAAAGATGACGCCCGAAAGAAACACCGCACCCAGCGCCGTCTGCCAGGGCACATGCATCTTCAGGCACACCGTGTAGGTGAAGTACGCGTTCAGGCCCATCCCCGGCGCGAGTGCGATGGGATACCGCGCGATCGCGCCCATCAACACCGACCCGATCGCCGCGCACAGGCACGTGGCGGCCGTCACCGCGGCAATCGGCATGCCGGTCTTGGCAAGCAGCGCGGGATTGACGAAGATGATGTACGCCATCGTGACAAACGTCGTCACGCCCGCAAGAAACTCAGTGCGCCACGTCGTGCGGAGCTCGGCGAATTGGAAGTATTGCTCAAGGCGAGCGCGCATGGCGAGGAACGCACCTCCGGTCGATGGGATCTGGCTTCGGTCCGTTCACTATAACGTGAAGAGAGCAGCGTGACTCAAGGAGACCGGGAATGGCGACGAGCGAGAAAGAGAAGATGCTGGCAGGCGAACTCTACGACCCAGGAGATGAGGAGCTCCTGCACGATCGCACCCGAGCCGAGGCGGCGTTGCTCCGCTTCAACGTCCAGGGCGAGCGTGAGGCGCTGCGGTGCCTGCTCGGCGGCATCGGTGCGGACACGACGATCCGCGCCCCCTTCTTCTGCGATTACGGCTACAACATCGAGTTCGGCGCCAAGGTGTTTCTAAACTTCAACTGCGTGTTTCTGGATGTGTGCCGCATCACGGTCGGCGACGGCTGTCAGATCGGCCCCGGTGTCCAGATCTACGCCGCCGATCATCCGCGAGACCCGAAGCTGCGCAGACAAGGTCTCGAGAACGGGCGACCCGTAACCGTCGGGCCCAACGTTTGGATCGGCGGCGGCGCCATCCTTCTGCCCGGCGTTACGATCGGGGAGGATGCGGTGATCGGGGCAGGAAGCATCGTGACCCGCGACGTGGCCCCAGGCGCGACGGTGATGGGCAACCCGGCACAACCGCGCATCCGGGGAGATAGATGATGTACGCCGTCGTCGCAAATGGCGTCACGCCCGCGAGAAACTCGGTGCGCCACGTCGTGCGGAGCTCGGCGAATTGGAAGTATTGCTAGAGGCGAGCGCGCATAATTTGGGTTGGTTTAAGCGATTACGAGGAACTAGATGTAGCTGTGTTAAGAAGCCGGATCTGGGTAGATATCCGGCTTGCGACCTCATCTGCGTCATCAATGTCGACGAACACCGGATTTCCAGAGCTGAGATACAAGCCATCAGCTGCTGTACTCTTTCTCGGTGTGTCGCCGAATTTGAGAGTGCCAATCCCATCCGAACGCAATTCTTTCTCGATCCCCGGTACTGCTCGAAGATAGCTTGCAACCATCTTCGCTTGTGGCGGACGTACGATGACAAGAAGCCGTTCATCTGTAAATGCGTAAAGAATACGTGCCTTTTTCCAGGCGGCGTAGAGAAACCTTCCCCAGACCAAATACTGACCCATAAGAACGAACGGGATTCCCCAAAGCTCCATGAAGAGAGATGGATTCTTATCTGAAGCGAGCGCATGACCGCCAACGCCAAGTTCCCAGAAGATAGAAAAGCCGGCCCAGAAGAAGCTGAACGGAATCAGGACCAGATCAGATCTGTGAAAGACGACTTTCCGGTTTGGTTTGCCCGCCCAGAGAACGTGTTCGCCACTGGAGAGTTCCTTCTGCAGTCTGTGCTGTTCCTCTATACTCAGGGTCTCCATGAACTGCAGAATAGCTCAGTGTACCTGCGCTGCAAGGAGAACGATGACGGCGGACGAGATAAAGACGCACCTCGGCCTAGCACCCCACCCGCGCGAGGGCGGTTGGTTTTTGCGGACGTACGAGGCTTCAGAAACCGTCGACGCCTCAGCCTTCGAGGACGCCCGCTACATCGGCCCCAGACGCACCGGCACCGCCATCCTCTACCTGCTCGAGCCCGACACCTACAGCGCCATGCACCGTCTCCAGTCCGACGAGGTCTTCCACTTCTACGCCGGCGACGCGGTCGAGCTTCTCCAACTCAGGCCCACATCGCAGGGCAAAACTCCAGAAGGCCGCGTCACCATCTTGGGCGCCGACCTCGCGCGTGGCGAGCGACCGCAGCTGGTCGTGCCCCGCGGCGTGTGGCAGGGCTCGCGCCTCTTGCCCGGCGGCCAGTGGGCTCTGCTGGGATGCACGGTCAGCCCAGGCTTTGAGTTCGACGACTATGAGGACGGCTCGCGCGCGGATCTGATCGCGCTCTGGCCGGCATGGCGCGATCGCATCGAGGCGCTCACTCGAGCGTAAATGCGGCAACGTCGGCGAACATCGGCGCGCTCGGCGACGGAGACGACCCAACCTCAGCATCCGCGCCGTACTCCGGCCGGGCAAACGACTGCAAGTGCGCAACCGCCTCCTCAGCGCGCGCGCGCAGCTGGACCATCTCCGCCGCGGGCTTCTTGCGCAGCGTCCGAAACTGCATCCCGAGACGAAAATTCTTCGCGAGCACGTCCTGGTTGCGCTCCAGAAACGTCCAGTAAAGCGCCGTGAACGGACACGATCCCGGCCCGATCGATCGCTTCGGGTCGTACTTGCACCGCGGGCAGAAGTTCGACATGCGGTTGATGTACGCCGCGCCGGAGACATAGGGCTTGGTGGCCGTCACACCGCCGTCCGCGTATGTGCTCATGCCGAGGACGTTCGGCTCAACGACCCAGTCGTACGCGTCGACATACGCGAACCAGAACCAATCCGTCAGTTCGCGCGGCGAAAATCCGCACAACACCGCAAGGTTCGACAGCACCATCAAGCGCGTGATGTGGTGCGACCAGCCTTCGCGAATCACCTGCGCAACGACCACGTCCATGCAGTAAAGACCCGACTTCGCCCCCCAATAGACGGCAGGGAGGGGAAGCGACGCGCCCAGCGCCGAAGGGGTCGCTCCAGCGTACGGGTCCGCATCGTCGGCCGAAACCGCGATCTCCGCCTCCGCACCGTCCCGTACCTGGGTGCGGGGCGGCGCGCCGGTGTACGCGTCCGGGGCATCGCCGGCGTCGGGCGAGCGCTCCTGCTCTCGTGGGTGCTCCTCTCGCGGTACATCGATCAGCCGAAATCCGTCCGTCTGCTGATGGATGTGTCGCATGAACTCGCGCCAGCCCAGCAGCTGACGGATGAAGCCCTCCGCGCTGGCCAGCGAGATCGTTCCTGTCTCGGCCGCTCTCTCGACATCGCGCACGAGGTCGCGTGGCAGAAGCCGTCCAAGATTGACGAGCGCCGACGTCTTCGAGTGAAAGAGCTGCAGCTGATCGTCGCGCATCGCATCCTCAAATGGCCCAAAGTACGGAAGCAGATGCGTGAGCGCGAAGCTCCAGTGAAGGTCCGCATCGGCCTGCGTCGTCGGCAGATCGAAGCCCTCAATCTGCCCGAAGTGATGCGCGTACGCCGTCCGGACGTAGCCGATCACCTCCTCGGTAATCGCGTCCGAGGCAAAGCTCGGCGGCGTCGGGATCGGCACCTCGCCCTTGTACGGATTGCGGTTATCCGGGTCAAACGAGATCTGCCCTCCCAGCGGTCGCCCGTTCGCCATCAGGATGCCGCCCTTCTCGCGCTGCCGCCGATAAAAGCGATCCATCACATAGCTTTTGCCCGGCTCGTACGTCCCGTACACGTCGGTGAAGTCGGCCGTGGTCGAGAGCCAGGTCGTGTCCGGAACCTCGTCCATCCGCAGACCGCCGCGCACCGCCGCCGCCAGGTCCAGCCGAAGTTCACGCTCAGCCGGAGCCATCATGGTCAGACGAGGCAGGGAACCATCGCGCTGCAACTCCAGGAGCGCCTGCCCATGGCTGCCCGGCGAAAAGTGGTACAGCACACAGACGCCGCGCGCCGCCTGCTCCAAGGCAAAGTGACGCATGTTCGCGATCAGCACCACCAGCTTCTTCTTGTGATACGGCCGGCGGTGAATCTTTGCGGTCGATTCAACAATGACGATGCCGGTATCCGCAGCGGTCTGCTCCGCGAGTGGTCCCGTCCGGTCGGTGAAGCGGTCGTAGGGGACGTAGATCCAGCGTCGGTTCCGGAGGTCAGCCGCCGATGGCTGCGCCGACTCGATCAGCCCGCAAAAGAGGGGTGCAACAGAGGTCATCGCTCAACTGTAAGCGTCCCCGATAACTCCGAAACGTAACTCCAGCCCGAGATTTTCCTGCGCTCAACAGGCACCGGGAGGTCGCTCCGGCCCATAAAGCAACCGCAAGATCAGACCACCCCCGGGCCATCTGGAGTCGCCGGACTCGCTGGAGTCGCCGAGATCGCCGGAATCGCGGGCAAACGATCCGGCTTCACGGTGAAACGATCCTTCAGCCGCAAAAATGGGCTCTCGACGAAACGGAAGCTGAGATACGAGAGCAGAAGCGTGCAGACGAAGGCCACCACGGCGCCCATCAGGTACGGGTGCCATCGCGGAGCAAACAGAAGCTCCGCCCATCGAACATACGCGGGATGAAGGATGTCGTGCAAAACGTAAAAGCCATACGAGAGTTGGCCGATATAGCGAAGCGGACGCACGGTCAGCACACGGTAAAGCAAGCTGGTCGACCGCAGAGCGAGCACGAGAACGGAAGCCGCCATGATGTCGATAAAGCTGTATCCAAAGCTGCTGACCCAGCCCGTAAGTGGATCGCCCCCCGGCACATCGTGAAAGATGCCAACACCGGCCAGGCCCGACAGGAGGAAGAGCACAAACGCGCCCACACCAACCGGTCGAGCGTAGCGCGCGAGCTTCTCTGCCTCAGGACCTCGGATCAGAAGCGCCAGGAGACCGCCCAGAAGAAGTGCGTCGACACGAAACGGCGTCGCTCGATACAGCAGCTCCCGCTCGATCAGCGATCGCGAAAGGAAGAGGTTTGCCGCGAGCCGCAGGAAAGGAACCACGACCACCGCTGCCAGGCAGATCTGCATCAGCCGCCTCCGGCTGCGCACAGCGAAGACCACAAACGGCCACACGAGGTAGAACTGCTCCTCCACACACAGCGACCACAGGTGACCGAACGAGACGAGGTCGCCGAAGTAGTACCGTCCGAGCGGCGAGCGGATCACCAGCCGATCGATGTGCCCAAGCGCGGTCGCATTGTCCGGGTAAAGCAGGTGGCCATAGTTGCCGAGGTACGCCGGCCACAGCAGCCAACCTGGGTGCCACGCCCAATGGGCCAGAGGCGTAAGCAGAAGCGTGACGAGAATGACACCGTAAAACACCGGAAAAATGCGCAGGGTGCGGCGAACGTAAAAGTTGCGCAGCCGGTGCTCGCTGTCGCGCGTGTCCAGGAGAATGCCGGTAATCAGGAATCCGGAGAGGACAAAAAAGATGTCCACGCCGGCCCACGTCCAATCGCCCCACGGCGGCAGATCGCGATAATGTCCAAGGAAGACCAAGAGCACAGCCACCGCGCGCAGACCGTCGAGGGCAGGGTAGTACAACTTGTTTTCAGGAGGTGGTATACCCCGGACGAGGCTCTTCATGGATAGGGGCGCGGGTCTCTGAATGCACTCAAAATCTGTACCCAGCCAGCTGCGGGTGTATGGAGGCGCGGGTCGGGATCGAACCGACGCATAAAGGTTTTGCAGACCTCTCCCTTACCACTTGGGTACCGCGCCCCTGGGTTGCTTGCGGGAGTCGATTGGAGCGGGAGACCGGGGTCGAACCGGCGACATCTTCCTTGGCAAGGAAGCACTCTACCACTGAGCTACTCCCGCTCAACCTCTCCGAGTATAGCGACGCTCCGGGCGAGAGGTCAACGCGCCCTCCCTCCTTCTCGAAGGCCACGTCGAGATCTCAGATCCATCCCACCCAAAGTGACACCAAGCTCCAGACATCTGCATCCAAATCACAGGCTGACGAGAGCGGAAAGCGACGTGAACGATGGATACGCCGGAGATCAAAGAGCACGAGACCAGCGAAGTGCGAGAGGCGTCTGGGCTCGCCGAGCAGAGGACGGCCGAGCTCGACGCCGTGATCGAAAGTATTCCGCACGGCGTCTACGTCCAGACAGATCCCGTCAAGGTCCGGTGCAATCGGCAGGCGCAGCTCATGAGCGGACCGGACTTCCCGACGCACTTCCAGACGATGGAGCGTGCTCGCAAGGGAGAGTGCACCGAAGAGACACGCGAGTGCCACGGACGCTGGGTGCACAGCGTCGGCGCTCCCATCTATCTCAAGGAAAAGCTGCTCGGCGGCGTCGTCGTCAACACCGACATCACGGATCGACGCCTGCAGGAAGAGGCGCTCCGACGCAGCGAAAAGCTGGCTGCCGTGGGACAGCTCACATCTTCGATCGCGCATGAGATCAACAACCCGCTCGAGGCAGTCACCAACCTCCTCTACCTGGTGCGGCACGCCGGCTCACTCGAAGAAGCGCAGGGTTTCGCCTCCACGGCACAGGACGAGCTGATGCGCATCGCCGAGATCACGCTGCAGACCTTGCGCTTTCACCGGCATCAGACCCGGTTCGCTCCAGTCGATCTCGCCGATCTGGCGCGCAGCGTCGTTCGTCTCTACCAGAGCCGCCTCTTGCTGCGCAGCGTCGACGTCCGCTGGCGCATCCGCCTCACGCCATCCGTTCAAGGACTTGAGGGCGAGATCCGGCAGGTGCTCAACAACCTCATTCGAAACGCCATGGAGGCAACCGAGCCCGGCGGCCGAATCACGATTGCCGTGCGCTCGCAAGCCGACGGCAAGTCCGGCCGGCCGGGTGTCCGGGTCACCATCGCCGACACCGGTGAAGGCATTCGGCCAAACATCGCCGAGCATCTGTTTGAACCCTTCCAGACCAGCAAGGAGCACACCGGCACGGGTCTCGGACTTTGGGTCAGCAAGGGCATCGTCGAAAAGCACGACGGTCAAATTCGCGTTCGATCGCGTCGGGGGGAACAGCACGGAACCGTGTTTACGGTCTGGCTGCCGCTCGACGCCACCCTCAGTCCGGCGTCGCCTGACCCCGACTGAAAGCAATACGCGGCCCAATGCCAGCCGCTGGACGATGCCGAATGATGTGCGGCGTTACCAGGAGCACAAGCTCGCTGGTGTCGGCCTCCCGACTATGATCCGCCGTCACGTCCGTGAAGCCGGGCAACTCGCCCAGCCCCGGAACTCCACTCACCGCGCGCGCCTCCGATCGCGTCAGCGTGCTCGTCATCAGGGCCGTCTCGCCATCCGCCACAGCGATCTCCGAGACAAACTGCCGGCTCGCCAGCACAGGGATGTTGTCCAGCGCAGCTCCGGTCAGCGCCTCGATCCTCAGGTCCAGACGCATGCTCACCCGGTCTGACCGCTGGACGTTCGGCGTCGCCTTCAGCGTCAAACCCAGATCCTCGTACTGAACCTGTGGAATCGTAACCGACGAAGTCGACCCCAGATACTGGTTCAAAAGCGTCGACGCGCTCACGCCGTTGATGCTGACACCCGCCAGCGACGCCGCGTTCGCCGCCGATCCGCTCGTGTAGGTGGAGGTCGTGATCGGATACCGGCTGCCCGCGCGAAACGTCGTCGTCTGCCGGTCCCCCACCCGGATCTGTACGTCATCAAGCGCCTTTGTTTCGGACGAGTTCAGAGACAGGTTGAACGACGTCGTTCCGATCACCGTCACGCCCGCCAGCGAGAGGCCGCCGCCAAAGAAGCCCAAGGTATTGGTCAAAAGCGAGCTCTGCACCAGGCCCGATCCGATCAGATACAGAGCGATCGTGATCGTGCTTGCGTTCGCCGGAATCAGACCCTGCGCGATCGCCTGGTTCACCAGCGTCTGGTTGGACGAGACCAGCTGCTGCGCCGCGCTGCCAACACTGTAAACACCAAACTGCTGCGGCAGATTCAGACCGATGTTGCGGTCCCGCGTGCGATCGACCGCAAACAGCCTGAGCTCGATCAGAACCTCGTTGTTGCCGTCAATCAGGTCCGCCAACGTCCGATTCACGGCCGCGAGGGTCTCGGTCGGCGCCCGCAACAGCAAGGTGTTGCCCGTGCTCTGCACCGAAACCTGCTTGATCTCAAAGACGTTCCGCAGCAGCTCCCCCAAGACCCGCATCTCGTCCGGCGTCATCCCCGGAACATAGACCGTCTCCTGGAGCAGCCGCTCAAACCGCTGCCGGTTCTCAATCGTGTCCTTTGCGATCAACACGCTGTGCGCGTCCAAGGGCACGGCAAACAGATGCGCCATATCGAGCAGGATCGGCGCAGCCTCGTCGTACGTCGTGTTCTCCAGGACAAACCGCACATCCTGCCCCTGCACCGAGCTGTCAAACACAGGCCGGATCCCATAACTCGTAAACACCTGCCGAACGACGCTCTGCACATCGGCATGAGCACTAAAGCTCTGCCGGCTTCCCCCCGGAGCCAGCACAATCGGCCCGGCTAACGTCGGCAGCTCCGGCATCCAGTCCGGTCGGTTCGCACCTGTGATGGCGGCCACCGCCGAGCCCGCAGCGCCAGAGTCTACAGACCCAGCATCTCCAGCCCCAGAGTCTCGAGAGCCAGCATCGCCAGACCCATCGATCACCATCCTGGCCGCCGGTCCGCCCTGCCCGTGCTGTGTCACAATGCTGTTCTCAGGATCAAGCTGCCGCGCCTGCGCTAGGAGGTCGTCCGCCCGCTTTCCGTGCCCCAGGAGCCGCTCCTTGCCCGCCTCCTGCACCAGCAACGTCAGGTGGTGCTCACGCGCAAGAAGAGCCGCCCGGCCGTAGTCGGGGCTTGCCGGGTCCAGCGCGACCGCCTTGTTGAACTGCCCCTCCGCCCCAACCACCTCGCCACGATCCAGCATCCGCGCACCCTGGACGTACGCGTCCCTCGCCGCCAGGACATCGTGGCGAGACACTGGGCCGGCAGCCATCGCGGTCGCCGTCACTACAGAAAACACCGCCGCCGAGAACAGAGAAGGAGAGATCTTCATAGGGTCGTGCAAAGAGGCAGAGGCATCCGCGAGATCACGCCGGTCGCCTCATCGCCCGGACGCTCTTCCCCTTGGACGGAATCGGGACCTATCGGGCACTCGCTATACTTTGCACACGCCCGCGTTCGCTCATCGGCGGCCGCCGCATGCCCTGGCGAATCTGCGCCGTGTTCATGTCCAGCTCCGCCAAGGTCCGGCTCAGGGTGTTGCGATGCATCCCCAGCTCCTCGGCAGCCTTGCACTGATTGCCCTTGTGGTGCGCCAACACCTCCAGGATGTATCGCCGCTTGAACTGGCGAAGAGCCTCGTTGTAAGAGACACCGGCGCTGTGCATCTGGGTGACAAGGTTGTGCAGTTCGCGCTTCAAGGGCAGATCCTCGCTAGCTTTCCTCCTGTCCGGAGGAACAAGGCCTCATTGTCGCTCTAGGGAGAGGGGTTGATCCAGCGCGGCTCCGTGTGCTTGACGCGAGCCAAACTGTCCCTGATCTGCTCTTGGAGGTTCTGAGGTACAACCGAGCATACCGCATGCGCCCCGGCAAGCAAATAGGGTGCTAAACAGGAGTGTGCCAGGGCTGGCCGGAGCGGTGCAAAGCTGGCCGCCGACGTCACCAACAGCGCCCCCAAGAGGCCGCCGCGCACCAGGCCAAAGCCCGCCCCGCCCATCCGGTCAAACAGACCCAAACCCGCCGTCGCTGCCCCACGCCGGGACGCCCGCCCCAAAAATCCGCACAGAAACATCGACCCCACCGCAAGCAAAACAAACGCCAGCACCGGCGCCATCGGCAGCAGGGGAAACCAGAGGCGCAGCCGCGCCGCAAGCGCACCGTACTCCCAACCGGCCACAACGAGCCCAACGAGCAGACCGGCGATCAAAAACAGCTCCAGGATCAGACCGCGAAACAGAGCCCGCACCGTCGACCACCCCAGCACCGCGAGGAGCACCCAATCAAACGCACTGAACGTCTGCAAAATCGAGGCCGGAGCCCCCGCGCCGACCGCCGGATCTGAGACAAGCAAACTCATAAAAAGGCAGGTGTAGAGCCCAAACACGCGCCACCGTCGGCCGCATACCGAACGGGGTAGACTCTGGGCGCCTGCGCCGAGTCTACCCCGGCAAACCCTCCAGACCCGTTAGCAAACTGAATGCCTCCATGTACTTCGCCCGCGTCTCCTCCACTACCTCCCCAGGCAGCGCCGGCGCCGGAGCCTGCTTGTTCCATCCAATCCGCTCCAGATAGTCGCGCACATACTGCTTGTCAAACGACATCTGCGGCCCCCCGGGAGACCACGTCGCCGCACGCCAGAAACGCGAACTGTCCGGAGTCAAAACCTCGTCGCCCAGAACGACCGGCCCGTGAGCCTCTCGCTCCAAATCGCCTCCGTCCGCAACCCCAAACTCAAACTTCGTATCCGCCAGGATCAGCCCCTTGCTCTCCGCGTACGCGCTCGCCGTCCGGTAGATCTGCATCGTCAACGCCCGCAGCTCCTCCGCTCTCCGCCCGCCCACCTCGGCCACCACCCGGTCGAACCCGATATTCTCGTCGTGGCCGCCCGTGTTGATCTTCGCGGCGGGCGTAAAAATCGGCTCCGGCAATCGGTCCGACTCGCGCATCCCCGCCGGCAGACCGATGCCGCACACCGCACCCGTCGCCTTGTAGTCCTTCCACCCCGAACCGGACAGATATCCCCGCGCCACGCACTCCACCGGAAACATCCGAAGTCGCCGCACCAGCATGCTTCGGCCCCCTATCTGCCCTCGAAATGCCTCGATCTCCGGCGGAAACGCCCTCACATCCGCCGACACGACGTGATTGGGCACAATCCCGCGCAAGTGGTCGAACCAGAACATCGAGATCTGCGTCAAAATCCGTCCCTTGTCCGGAATCCCGCTCGCCAGCACGTGATCAAACGCCGATATCCGGTCCGTCGCAACAAACAGCAGCTCGCGCTCGCCCACCTCGTAAACATCGCGCACCTTGCCCCGCGCACACATCCGAAGCGGCCGCAGATCGGTCGTCAGAAGGGCTCTCCCAAGGGGCTCGTTCGCTCCAGAATCAGCCATAGAGGAGACGTTACCATCCTGCCCTTGCCCGACTCCGCCGATCGCCTCTACGGTATCGGCACCGCCTCGTCCCAGGGATCATCGGACGGTCGGTCCGGCCACGCCGGACAGTGAATCAGCAAATTCCGCCCCGTCTCGTCCAGCACCGCCGAGGTCGCCCGCGTGTTGCACTGCGCCTCCGTAAAACTCGTAATATGCCGGATCCGCCGCAGCATCGGCACCGCGGGCAGCTGGCGGTACAGCGTCACCTCAACCTCCGGTATGCGAACCGGATCCCCCTGGTGCGTCAGCATCGTCTCAACCACGTAACCGTTGCCCAGCCTCCGCGTCAGGATCGACGGCCGCTCAAACACGTCCGTCAGCGGCAGCAACACCGTCGCCCCCAGCACCGGAACAAACAGCAAAACGGCGATCGGAACCGTGATCCGGCGCGGCCGAACAAGCGAAAACAACATCAGGAGAAGCTCCCATCCAACCACCCGCGACCACGCCAAAAGTGCATTCAGATAAAACGACGACGTCTCCCATTTCGTCAGATGGCTGAAGCCCCAAAGCAGACAAAACACAACCACGACGCCCACAATCAGCCCCTGAACCCGCAGCGAAATCCGCTCCCACCGCGCACGAAGCAAAAGCATCCCCGCAGTCAAAAGAGCGAGCGCAAACAGTGTGATCGGCACATGCATCCTCCCCAGCTTAGAAGATCAGAGGACACCCGCTCTCGCTAAGCCACGTCCGGACGAAAAAAGTCCGCGCAAAACTCTGCCCGTCAAGCCACCGCGCGTCGCCGGCCCTGCCCCGCATCCCTCTCCCGCGCCAGGTTCACCGACACAATCTTCGACACGCCCGGCTCCTGCATCGTCACACCGTAGATCACGTCCGCCTCCGCCATCGTCCGCTTGGAGTGCGTGATCACAAGGAACTGCGTCGTCGCGCTCATCTCGTGGATCAACCGCGCAAACCGCCCCACATTGGTCTCGTCCAAGGGCGCATCCACCTCATCCAGAACGCAAAACGGCGCTGGCTGAAACTGAAAGATCGCCACCAAGAGCGACAAGGCCGTCAACGCCTTCTCGCCGCCCGAAAGCAGCAAAATATTCTGCAGCTTCTTGCCCGGCGGCGACGCCAGGATGTCAATGCCCGACTCCGCCGCGTTCTCTTGATCCGTCAGCCGCATGGATGCCTGCCCACCCCCAAACAGCTTCGCAAACGTCTCCGAAAAGTTCGCGTTGATCACCCGAAACGCCTCGTCGAACTTCACCCGCGAAACATCGTCGATCTCCCGGATCGAACTCTGCGTATTCTCAATCGACTCCAGCAGATCCCTCCTCTGCGTCTCCAGAAACCCATGCCGCGTCGTGGTCTCCGTGTACTCCTCGAGCGCCATCATGTTCACCGGTCCCATCGCCTCGAGCCGGCCCTTCAGCACGCGCGTCTGCTCCTCCTCACGCTGGAGCGCCTCGCCTTCGATCGCCGCAATCCCGCCGTCCGCGCGCAGCTCCGCCGGCTCCACACCAAGGTCATTCCGCGAAGTCTGATCAAGATGCTCAATGTCCGAGCCCAGCTTCGCCACACGCGCAAGGAGACCCGCGCGCCCCTCCCGCATCCCCTCCGTCTCCTGCCGCAACTGCCGCAGACGACCGTCAAGCACACCGAGCTTCGCCCGCAGATCGGCCGCCTCCGCCGTCAAACGCTCACTCTCGGCCGTCGCAATCGCCCGAGCCTCAGCCGCAACCCCGTTCTGCTCCCCGAGCACCACCGTCTCCTCTTCCCGCCGGAGCTTCTCCGCCCGCGCGGCCGCCATCTGCGCCTCCATCTGCACCGCCCGCCCGCGCTGCGCCCCCAGCAACCGCGTCGTCTGGTCCGCGTTCGCCTGTGCGTTGCGCCGCCGCTCTTCAAGACCAGCCAGCGCCGCCGCTGCTTCGGCCGCCGCCTGCTGCCTCCGCTCGCGTTCCGCCCGCAGATCCACCAGCTCGCCAACCAGCGCAAGCATCTGTTGTTCCAGCTTCGCATGTTGCTGGTCGAGCTCCGCGGCCTCCCCTCGCCGCCGCTCAATCAGGTCGGCCTTCCCATTCCGCTGGTCGCGATTGCGCTCCGTCGTCAGCTGCCAATCCTGCAACCGCCGCTCAATCCGCGCAGTCTCCGACTCCATCTGCCGCAGCGCCGCGCCCGAGTTCGCACTCTCCCGCTCCAGACCCCGCCGCTCCTGCCCCCGAGCCTCCAGCCGCGCCTGCAACTCAACGATCGCTCGCCCCAGCGACGCCGTGCGGAGATCGGTCTCCGCCAGCTCGGCCTCCGCGCCCGCCAGCCGCTTCTGCACCTCGTCCAACTCGCGCTTCAGCGCCAGCGGTCCCTGCGCCCGCGTCCTGCCCGCCGTCACCGTCAAATTGCGATAGATCTCCCCCGTCGGCGCCAGAAAATACATCCGCGGATGCTCGAGAGCCAGACGCTGAGCCGTCGCCGCATCGGTCGCAATAAACCCGTCGCGCAGCTTTGGCGCCAACGTCCCGATCGTCGGCCCAAACCCATCGAGCACACGAACGCACTCCAGAAGCGGAACCGCGCCCTCAATGGACTCGCGCCCCGCATCATCGCGAGCCTCCTCCGCTATCTCCTCGCCCGAATCCCCATGCACCAAAAACGTCGCGCGTCCACTCACATCCTTCTGCAACAGCCGGATCCCGGCATCGGCCGCCGCCCAGCTCCGAACCACCACATAGTTCAGCTCGTCGCGCAAAAACTCGTCCACAACGTTCTCAAACCGACCGTCCACCTCCAGAAAATCGGCCATCGTCCCCATCGGCACAAGCTCCCCGGCCGCCGCCTCACGCGCCCCCTTGCCTCCGCCCTTCAACAAGCTCCGCACCGTGTCGGTCGAGTAGCTGTGGTCGTGGATCAACGCCTCCAGCGACCCACGCCGACCACGCAGCGTCGCCACCTCGCCGCGCAAGCTGTCCCCGCGCCGCTTGCTCGCCGACTCCTCCGACCGCCGCGCCTCCGTCTCGATCCGCAACTCCGCAATCTCAGCCTCAATCCGCGCCAAGTGCTCCGTCACCGACTCAAACGACAGCTTCGCCTGACCACGCTCGTGCCCCAGCGCCGCCAGCTCCTCATGCGCCGTCTTTGATTCCGCGATCAGCCGCTCCGACTCGCGATCGAGACCGGCCAGCGCCGCCTCCGCCTGCGCCACCTCGTTCCGCAAACCGTTCGCCCGCTGCAAAACTCCAGCGCCCTCGCGCCGCATCTGCTCCACCCGCGCCTCGGCCGCCGCCAGCGCGCGCCCAGCCTCCTGCGCCTTGCCCTGCTCCCCCGCCGCCGCCGCCCGCGCCGCAGCCGCCGCGGCATTCGCTCCCTCCAGGAACGTCCTGTGCCCGGTCGCCTCGACCTCCATCTGAGCGATCTGCTCAACCGCATGCCGCAGATCGTCGGCGCCGGCCACGATCCGTGTCTCCAGCTCAGCCACCCGATCGGCATTCGACCCAAGTCGCGCCAGGATCCGCTCCAACTCGACCGCGCTCTCACTTGCCCGCACATTGGCCGCACGGATCTGACCGTCCAGAGCGTACCCCGCCGCCATGCCCGCCGTATGCTCCGCGTCCATCGCTTCGAGCTCCGCCGCCCGCCTCTCAATCTCCCCAGCCAACGCCGCGATCCGCTCCGTCAACTCAGCATGCTCGGCATCGAAGATCCGCATCCGACTGCTCAGCACCACCCGCAGACGCCCGCGCATCTCGTCCCGCAGCTCCCCGTACCGCTCGGCTTTGTTCGCCTGCCGCTTCAGGATGCCCATCTGCCGCGTCACTTCATCGAAGATGTCGTTTACACGCGACAGGTTCTGCCGCGCCGACTCCAACCTGAGCTCGGCCAGCCGCTTCTTCGTCTTGAACCGCGTGATCCCCGCAGCCTCCTCCAGGATCGATCGCCGATCCAGCGGCTTCGAGCTCAAGAGCTGCCCAATCCGCTCCTGCCCGATAATCGCGTAGCTCTCGCCACCCAGACCCGTCCCCAGAAAGATGTCCTGGATGTCGCGCAGACGGCAGATCTTCCCGTTCAGCAGATACTCCGAGTCGCCCGATCGAAACAGCCGCCGCGTAACCGTAATCTCGCCGGCCCGCACCGGAGCCCGGCCAAACTTGCGCCGACGAATCTTCAAGACAACGTTGGTCCCCGCCGCTCCCGCACCCTCACTACCCGGACCCTCCGCAGCCGCACCTTCCCCAGACTCCGGCTCCGCTCCCGCTCCCAAACCCGCCCCATCCGCCCCATCGATCACCGCGCCCACAACCTCGCCCGGGCCCGGCATATCCCCCCCAACCACGGTCCCCGGCTGCGCCTCCGCAACCGCCAGCTCCGTCTCGAGAGCAGTCTTCTGCCGCAGCATAGCCTCATCCCAGTCCTCGCCCTCAGAGCGCTCCCGGCCCCCCTTTCCGCTCACCACAAGCTCCGGCCCGTCCGCCTGCCCGTCCCCGCCGTCGTACACCTCCGGGTCCACCAGCGTCAGCGAAACCTCCGCCATCCCGGTCGGCTTGCGGTCCCGCGTCCCGGCAAAGATCACGTCCTCCATCTTGATCCCGCGCAGGCTCTTGGCCGACTGCTCCCCCAACACCCAGCTGATCGCGTCCGAGATATTCGACTTCCCGCAACCGTTCGGTCCCACCACCGCCGCCACGCCCTCGCCCGAAAGCAACACCTCCGTCCGGTCGGCAAACGACTTGAAGCCAAGAATCTGTACCCGTTTCAGCTTGAGCATGGCCTGCCTGAACTCCGTTCCTGTCCCGGTCCGAACCCTGGGCCGCGGACGTTTACAGCCGTCCCCCCATCGTGCTGCCAAGCCGTCCTGGACACCCCAATGCTACCGGCTGAAACAGGGACAAGCAACACGGCAGTCCCCCGTATTGTGGATAAGAAGTCCGGAACCCAACACCTTGGGCCCAATGCGCATCCCGATCTGCATCCCGCGATTCCTCTCCGCTCAGAATCCATCCCAATCAGCCCGACACCCCAGCAAACAAGCCGAGCCGAGATCACCCGTTCACGACATCGCTCGGCCCACATACACACCTCCGGCAACCCTTCCTGACGCCAGGTCTGCACTTCCGTGCGCGCCCTCCAACAAAAGCGCGAGAACCTGTGGCAAAGAATGCTCTATGATGTGTCTGTCTGCGATGCCGGTCCACGCTGCGATCCAACAGGTCTGCGCTAAAACGGGTCCAGGGCAACCGCATATCTTCCCAACTTCCCGAGGAGTGTTGAATGAACAAGGTACTTGTTGCATCTTTCCTGGCCGCAACGGCCATCGCCCCTCTCGCAATGGCCGCGCCGACACAGACCGCAGTCAATCTGGGCGCCGGTCAACAGGCTGGCGCGACCGGTGAGGTGCAGATGTCGCAGGCCGAGGCGACCGCCTACAACAACGCCATGGGTCAGACCGCGCCCGCGGCAAAGGCACAGGCCCTCGAAGCCTACCTGACCGCCTACCCGCAGTCGGCCGTCAAGTCGAGCGTCCTCCAGCAGCTCATGGTCGCCTACAGCTCCATCCCCGACCCGGCAAAGACCCTCGACGCCGCCGACCGCCTCCTCCAGGTCGATCCTGGCAACATCCGCGCCCTCACCCTCGAGGTCTACTTCCGCAAAAACCAGGCCGACCAGCTCACCGACCCCGCCGCCAAGCAGGCCGGGCTCGATAAAGCCGCCGAGTATGCCCAAAAGGGTCTCCAGGCCACCAAGCCCAAAGACATGTCCGACGCCGACTTCCAGAAGATCCAGCAGAGCGCCAACCCCATCTTCTACAGCGCCATCGGCACCGCCGCTCTCGACAGAAAAGACACCGCCACCGCCATCACCAACTTCAAGCAGGAGCTCGCCGGCGTCCCCGTCGAATCGACCACACAGCCCGGACCCGTCCTCCAGGACACCTACTTCCTCGGCCTCGCCTACCTCCAGTCCACACCTCCGGACTACGTCAACTGCACCTTCTACATCACCCGCTTCGTCAGCTACGCGCCCGAACCATACAAGTCGCAGATGGCCCCCACCGCCACCTATTGCTACAAGAAGTACCACGGCAACTCCGAGGGCTACGACGCCGTCGTGACCGCCGCCAAGGCCAACCTCAACCCGCCCAGCGGCTTCACCATCACACCCGCGCCAAAGGCCTCGGACATCGCCCACCAGACCGTCGCCTCGACCTCTGACCTCGCCACCCTCGCCCTCAGCGACAAGGAGTTCATCCTCCAGAACGGAACCCAAGCTGACGCCGACAAGGTCTTCGCCACCATCAAAGGCAAGGACGTCAAGATCCCCGACGCAACCGTGATCTCGGCCACCGACAACGCACTCCAGGTCGCCGTCTCGGACGACGCCGTGCAGTCCAAAACGGCTGACTTCACCTTCAACATGAAGGAGCCGCTCAAGACCCCACCCGCGGTCGGCTCGAAAATCACCCTCAGCGGCATCTACCAGTCCTACACCCGCGGCGGCGTCGCCATGGGCGGCGGCTCGGCCTCAGGCTCTACCGGCAGCTCGGACGCCTCCTCCACCGGAGCCGCCTCAGCAACCTCCACAACCGGCTCAGCAGGCAGCCCAACCAGCGGCAACTCCGCCGATCCCGGCCCCGTCATGATCGTCATGACCGACGGCGAACTGGCCAGCAAAGCCGCTGCCAAGGCCCCGGTCCACCACACCCCGGCCCGCAAGCGCTAACAGCCAACCAACCCGTCCTCATCCAAAAAAGGGGCGCCCCACAACCGGGGCGCCCCTGGCTTTTCCACACCGCTCCCACTCCGGCTCGCCAACCTACCCTGTTCGTGGCATGGCAGGGCCCGCCGGCCAGGCGGACCATCTTGGTATGAACACCTGCTCTACTTGCCTCACTTTCTCCTGTCCCCGTCGCTCGCGCCGCCCCGGTCAGATCCTGCGATCTCTCCCCCTCGGGCTGCTTCTGCTCTCCGCCGCGCATCTTTGCTCCGCGCAGCGAATGGCCGTACCGTCGAAGTCTCACACCTCTCAGGCCACCGCGACCCACCTCCATCAGCCGGGCCTGCGTCTGCTCACCATCTCCACCGGGAGCTCTGCATCGCACGGCTGGCGATCCCTCTTCACCGGCGGCGGCAGCAGCAGTAACTCGGCGCCGCACCACGGCGAAGGCTTCCATCCCGGCGACGGTCTCCCAGTCGACGACGCCCTCGACTGGTACAAGCGCCTCCGATCGTCGCGTCACCTCGCATCCTCACCCCGGCGGCAAACCCTTGGACTTCTCGCCACCAGGACCGGATCGCCCGCCCGCGGCATCCCTGATTCGGCCCAGCAAACCGGAAATCCCCCGCCAAAGTTCCTCCAGCGGCTCAGCAACGCGCTTCCGAACTGGCTCGACTGGTAGGCGGCGCCGCCCGCGCCTACTCGCCCATCATCAGCCGGCGAACGCTTCCGGCTCGCCCGGTCGCGCCGTCACATCCGATCAGCGTCGCGCACATCTTCGGATTGCCGCGCGCCGGCTCAAACTTGCCCGGCATCCCGGTCAAAAAGCGGTGCAGGGCCAGCTCCGTCTCCACCCCGATCACCGAATCGTACGGCCCCGACATCCCAACATCGGTCTGAAACGCCGTGCCGTTCGGCAAAATGCGCTCGTCCGCCGTCGGAATATGGGTGTGCGTGCCCAAAACCGCCGTCACCCGGCCGTCCAGATACCACCCGAGCGCGACCTTTTCGCTCGACGCCTCCGCATGCACGTCCAGCAGGATCACCTTTGCCCCTGACTCCCGCTCCACCTGCGCCAGCAACTCGTCCGCCTTGCGAAACGGATCGTCGCAGGACGACATAAACACGCGCCCCTGCAGGTTCATCACGGCGTACCGCTCACCCGTCGGCAAGGTCCCCTGGTACAGCCCAAAGCCCGGCGTCTTCGCCACATAGTTCGCCGGTCGAAGGATCCGCCGGCCGCGCTCATGCGACTCCGGCGGCACCGTCATGTACTCAAAGATCTCGCGCTTGTCCCAGACGTGGTTGCCCGTCGTAATCACATGCGCGCCCAGGTCGAACAGGTCCTCCGCGATCGCCGGCGTAATCCCAAATCCACCGGCCGCGTTCTCGCCGTTGATCACCACGAGATCGACCGCGTTCTGCTCAACAACAGAAGCGAGATGCTCGGAGACAATGTGCCGTCCGGCCGACCCAAACACGTCGCCGACAAAAAGAAGATTCATCCCGGTGAGGGTATCATTCGTCCTGTCGCGCACGGTTGGCGAGCGTGTCGCAAGCATGCGTACAAAGCTCGGTTTGAGCGCAGAGATGTTGGTACCGAGTGGCTCTCCAAAATCAGGTTTACTGGCAGTGCTGCTTCTTGCCGTCAAGGTCCTTGTATTTGCTTCCCGGTGCAAGGGAACAGTAGGTCACCTTCCAGTAACTCCAGTCGGCCCTTAGCTGATCGCCGGAAATAGCCTGGGCAATCACAGCCTTTTTCTTCTGGCGCGTATAGTTCCACTTCCATTGCTGCATTTCCCAAATTGCCCACTTCAAGTTGGGTGGGTTTGGAGCCGTGTAGCAGTCAACCCGGTGCTTGCCGAATATTATCCACAGCCCCGGATTGTCGGCACAGTAGTCTGCGATTTGTTGCTGCTCCCAACTATTTAGAGGCGAGTTAGGACACGGTATGCTAAGTCCGGTCGAGGTGTGATATGTGCTTGTAGGATTGCTCTTGCAGTATGAGTTGATCCGGTGATTCGCTACGGCAGCGGCGATACCTGTACCGATGGCATCGCCAACAGCGGCCCCTGCAGCATAGTTCTGCTGATCGATTTGCCGTTGGCGTTCAAGGGTCCGTCGTCGATCCTCAGCGGAGGGACTCGTATTTGTGTTCACGTTGCCAAAAGAGTCATAGCTCCCGGTCGTGGTGCTACCGTCGCTGTTGTGGATGTAGATGTTCCCGTTCTGGATCGTGCCGGTCGAAATGCCCTTCGGGTCAGTCAGGAAGACGTTGCCGTTGCTGATCGTTCCGAACGTAATCTGGCCTTGTCCTGTGTTCAGAAACACACTCCCATCGCGGATCGTGCCGTATGCCATGTGCCCTTGGCTATCGAGGAAGTACACATTGCCGTTGCTGATCGTGCCGGCCGCCAGATTGCCGCTTGAGTCGTGGATGGTGACATCGGTGACTTGAGCGTGTAGCGAAGCAGTGAGCACCAGAACGACGGACAGGAACAGCTTTCGGACCATGGGACCTCTCTCCTCTACTTAAGCTCTTATCGCCACATTCGAGCGAATTGTCTCTACCCCTTTAGTGGAGCCGAAACAAATCGGAGATGTCGACACGTGCCCGGAGCTTCAGGAAACGCGAACTTCCGTCAGTGCCTCTAAAACGTCTCAGATGAACCAGGCCAGGGTAGTCGGTCGTTGGGAATCCGTAGCGTGCCACCAGGACGCACCGCTTCTCTCGCCCGGAAGCACGCGCATACCCGATCGACTGCGCTTACCGCTTCCGCATCGAAATGCGGGGGCTCGCCAATCAAGCGCGAAACTTAGCAACAAAATTGTTGTTGGCCTAACGTCCATCAAGTCCGAACAAAGAAGTACCTGCTATTGGCAACGAGAAGCTTTGAATTGAATACCGAAAACTGCACAAAAACACCTCGCGAGCGGCCAAGGAGCAACCTGGTTGCATCACGGTTAAGGACACAGACATGCCTCCCACCACGCTCACCGCACGCCGCCTCCTCACCGACATCGGCGAGATCGAATTCCCCGTCCTGACCCTCAGCGACGGCGCCATCACCGACATCTCCTCCGATCGGACCGTTCAGAGCGACGAGACCCTGACCGCCGCCTTTCTCGACATCCACACTCACGGAGCCGCCGGCCACGACGTCATGGAAGCGACCCCGGCCGCCCTCCCCACCATCAGCCGCTTCCTCGCGACCCGCGGCGTCGCCCACTTCCTCCCCACCACCGTCACCGCCCCCATCGACAGCACTCTGCGCAGCCTCGATCGTCTTGCATCCGCGGTCGAAGCTCCCCCCGAACCTGGGGCCGCGCGGCCCATCGGCATCCACCTCGAAGGCCCGTTCCTCTCGCACCGCAAACGCGGCGTCCATCCCGCGGACCTCCTCCAACCCGCTTCGGTCGATCTCTTCGATCGCCTCCAGGCCGCCGCTCGCGGTCACATCCGCCTCCTCACCCTCGCCCCCGAACTCCCCGGCGCCGTCGACCTCATCACCCACGTCACCGCGTCCGGCGTCCGAGTCTCACTCGGCCACACCGACGCAACCGCCGCCCAGACCCTCGCCGCCATCAAGGCCGGCGCCACCTCCGCAACCCACACCTTCAACGCCATGCGCCCGCTCGACCACCGCGAACCCGGCGTCCTCGGAACCGTCCTCGACCAGGAGCAGATCTACGCCGAGATCATCGCCGACGGCGTCCACGTCCGGCCCGAACTCATCCGCCTCTGGCTTCGCGCAAAAGGCCCAGACCACGCCATCCTCGTCACCGACAGCATCTCCGCCACGGGCATGGGAGACGGTCGCTACACCCTGGGAGGTCTCGACGCCGAAGTTATCGGCGACATCTGCCGTCTCGCCGGCGCGCCCGAAACCCTCGCCGGCTCCGTCCTCACGTTGGACCGCGCCGTCAGCAACCTCCAACGCTTCACCGGCGCGTCGCTCTCGCTCAGCACCCGCCTCGCCTCCCACAACCCCGCCCGGATGCTCGGCCTCGATCCCCTGACCCGCATCGCTCCCGGCCAGAGCGCCGACCTGAACCGCTTCTCCCCCACCGGCCAACTCGTCGCGACTTACATCGGCGGTAAAGCAGTGTAAGTGGCCGAGACCCCTTCGCCCGCCAGATCCGCACCCGCCAGATCCGCACCCGCCAGATCCGCACCCGCCAGGTCCGCACCCGCCAGGTCCGCATTCGCCAGGTCCAAATTCGAAAGACCCACGCCGGCGACGGCCAGTGGCAATCTCCGCTCGCCCGCCACGTCCATCCGCCGCGCCCGCCAGAGCGCGCCGTCGATCGGGTCAACGGGCAGAGCCAGAACCTCAATCCCGGGCGAACTTGCCCAGAGCGCCTCCACCATCGCCCGCCGCACCGCGGGCACATATTCGAGCACGCTTCCCGCGCAGGCCACACGTTCCGTCCCGCTCTTTCTGGCTGCCACCAGCACCTGCCGCGCCAGCTCGCGGCCCGCGTCCTCGAGCAGGTCGCGCGCCACCGGATCCCCTCCATCAGCCGCCCGCACCACCACCGGAACCAGCTCAGAAAACTGCGGTCCCGGGCGCAAATTCACGTGCTCCACCAACTCTGCGAGACTCGGCAGCCGCCAACACCTCTGGACCGCCTCAATCAACTCACAAGCGATCCCACGATCGCGCGCCCACAGCCCACGCCGTATCGCCTCCACCCCAATCCAGTGACCCGAACCCTCGTCGCCCACCGCCGGCCCCCATCCGCCCGCACGAGAAATCTCTCCCGCCGCACTCCGCCCAACCACGTTTGACCCCGTCCCCGCCACCACCAACACCCCCGGACCTCCGCGAAACGCCGCGTCCAAGGCAATCTCCTCATCCCCACACAGCATAACCTCGCCCCCCACCAGAGGCCCGATCGTCCTCTGCGCCCAGCTCCTGACCGCCGCAATCGACACCCCCGCCAGACCCACACACGTCCCCTCCACCGACTGCAAACTCACCCCCGCCCTCGCCGAAACCTCCGCCATCACGCCCAAGAGCCGCGTCGTCGCCTCCATCTCCCCCACCCGCATCAGCTTCACACTGCCGCACTGCGCCTCCGCCAGCATCCGGCGATCGTCCCCCAGCGCGCATCGCGTCTTCGTTCCACCAGCATCAATCGCCAAGAAATATCCCATCGCCTCCAACCCTCACGTAACTCAGTCCAGGCGCGAAGTATATCCGGCGGCATCCACGGGAGGCAAAGCAAACCGTACACCGACCCCTTACTATCGTGCGCACCAGGCCGGCACACCCCCCCCCCTCGCCGTGCCGGTATCATATCCAACAAAACCGGTCGGCCCAGCCCCACGCCCCAAGCCGGCCCAGAGGACCCCACACCCCTTGCCCCACCTCGCGTTCGCGAACCTCGCCACCACGACCCGCCTCCGCCCCGCCGACCTCGCGCTCGTCGCCCTCTACCTCCTCGGCATCACCCTCTTCGGCCTCCACTTCCGCGCGAAAAAATCCGACCCCAACACCCGCTCCCTCCAGTCCTACTTCCTCGCCAACAACGAGATCCCCTGGTGGGCCATCGGCCTCTCCATCGTCTCCGCCGAAACCTCCACCCTCACCATCATCTCCATCCCCGGACTCTCCTTCGCCGGCAACATGGGCTTCCTCCAGATCGTCTTCGGCTACATGCTCGGCCGCATCCTCGTCGCTCTCCTCTTCCTCCCGCGCTACTTCGGAGGCAACCTCCTCACCGCCTATCAACTCATCAACCAGCGCTTCGGCCCTACCCTCCACAAAACCACCGCCGGCCTCTTTCTCCTCACCCGAGCCGCCGCCGAAGGCGTCCGCGTCTTCGCCATCTCCATCGTCGTCGGCATCGCCATCGGCACCGGCGACATCCTCTCGATCGCCATCATCTCCGCCCTCACCCTCCTCTACACCTTCGAGGGAGGCATGGCCGCGGTCGTCTGGACCGACGTCGTCCAAATGCTCATCTACCTCGTCGGAACCGCCGTCGCCCTCTTCACCCTCGGCGCCCACATCCCCGGCGGATGGCACACCATCCACACCATCGGCGCCGCCCAAGGCAAGTTCCACGTCCTCCACTTCGCCCTCAACCTCACCCAAAATTACACGTTCTGGGCCGGCGTCCTCGGCGGCACCGCCCTCACCATGGCCTCGCACGGCACCGACCAGCTCATGGTCCAGCGCCTCCTCGCCGCCCGCTCCCTCAACCAGTCCCGCGCCGCCCTCCTCGGCTCCGGCCTGGTCGTCCTCCTTCAGTTCACCCTCTTTCTCCTCATCGGCGTCGGCCTCTTCGTCTTCTACGCCCAACACCCCCAGGCATTCACGTCAACCGACCGCATCTTCCCCACCTTTATCGTCCGCGAAATGCCCTCCCCCATCGCCGGCCTCCTCGTCGCCGCCATCCTCGCCGCCGCCATGTCCAACCTCTCCGCCGCCCTCAACTCCCTCTCCTCCACCACCGTCGTCGACTTCTACCTCCACTGGCGCCCCCTCGCCCGCCTCGCCTCGCCCACCGCCGACCGCGAACGCGCCCTCGTCTCCCGCCTGTCAACCGTCCTCTGGGCCGTCCTCCTCTTCCTCATCGCCGTCTACGCCGTCCACGCCGGCGGCAAGGGCCACGTCGTCGAAACCGGCCTCTCCATCGCCTCGGTCGCCTACGGCAGCCTCCTCGGAGTCTTTCTCCTCGGAACCCTCACCCGCTTCGCCACCGAGCGCGGCACAATCCTCGGCATGATCACCGGCTTCTCCGTCAACCTCCTCCTCTGGCTTCACCCCAGCCCCCTCCAACTCGGCCCCATCCACCTCCCCCACATCGCCTTCACCTGGTACGTCCTCATAGGAGCCCTCGTCACCTTCGCCGTCGGCGCCCTCAGCAGCCTCCTCTTCCGCAAGCAATCCCGCCCGGAGACCGTCGCGACAGCCACCGTCCTCGCTTTTGCCTTTCTGGTTGTCATTCCCGGAGGGAATCTGCATCTCCACGCCCAAGCCTCGCTTAAGGTCACGCCTCTAGCCGTCCCACATGCCGCCGCTCACGAAGATCCGGCTTTAGCCGCTGAGGTACCCCGGGTGCCCCATCCTCTGCGCAGCCTCATCGCGCAAAGGGTGGGGTCAGCCACCGAGGCCCCAGGCCACCCCCCGTCCTCAAACCAGCCTGATGCCCCACCCTTGCCGCAGCCCCGCCGCGCCATGAGCCAGCCCACCCCCGACCCACCCACCCCCGACTTCACCCCCACAGACCACCTAATCACCACCGCCATCGCCGCCCACAAGCTCCCCGGAGCCGTCCTCCTCGTCGGCCATTCCGGCCACATCGTCTACCAGCACGCCTTCGGCAGCCGCAAACTCCCCGGCGAACCCGGCCTCAACGGCACACCCTCCCCCGCTGAACCCATGACCGTCGACACCATCTTCGACATCGCCTCGCTCACCAAAGTCATCGTCACCACCACCGCCATCATGCAGCTGCACGAGACCGGCAAGATCCAAAGCTTCGACGACCCCGTAGCCAAGTACCTCCCCGCCTTCGCTACAGCCAATCAATCCCAGATCACCCTCCGCAACCTCCTCACCCACACCTCCGGCCTCCCCCCCGACATCGACCTCAAAGACCCCTGGGGTCTAGCCGCCCCCGACCGCGCCGAAGGCCTCCGCCGCGCCCTCAACGCCACCCCCACCACACCCCCCGGAACCCACTTCGAATACTCCGACATCAACTTCATCCTGCTCGGCCACATCGTCGAAACTCTCTCAGGAGAAAGCCTGAACACATACGCGGCTCTACACATCTTCTTGCCTCTCGGCATGTACCACGGAACCACAAACTTCCATCCATACGATCGAGCTTGCGGTCCGAAGCTTCTGGTCGGCTCCGCTGTTACATTTTCGAAGAAGATGCCGAAAGCGTACGAATGTGTAGGGCTAGAATGGTGGGACGCTACCTATTCGCTCCCCAACACCGCCCCCACCGCCCACGACAACGAAGGCACCCCCGCCACCAACCCCAACTTCGACCGCCTCCTCCGAGGCACCGTCCACGACCCCACCACCCGCCGCATGGGCGGAGTCGCCGGTCACGCCGGCGTCTTCTCGACCGCCCACGACCTGTCCCTCTTCGCCCAGGCACTCCTCGACCGCATCGCCGGCCGCCCCAGCAGCTTCCCCCTCACCCAAGCCTCCGCCCTCCTGATGACCACACCCGAGCAGCCCGGCCACACCCCCGCCGACCTCGCCCAACCCACCCCCAAACCCTCTACCCCCACCTACCCCAGCCGCCCCGCACACCAAGTCCGCGGCTTCGGCTGGGACATCGACTCCGCCTTCTCCCGCCCCCGCGGTGAAGTCTTCCCCATCGGCTCCTTCGGACACACCGGCTTCACCGGAACCTCCCTCTGGCTCGACCCCGGCTCCGACACCTACGTCATCCTCCTCGCCAACTCCATCCACCCCCACGCCACCACCCCCATCTCCGGCCTACGCGGAGAAGTCAGCACCGCCGTCGCCCGCACCCTCCACCTCTACGGCAACTAACCACAACGCTAGACGTCTAGCCTTCGCTTTTCTGGTTGTCATTCCCGCAGGGAATCTGCTTCTGCCCTTGCCGTTGCTGTTGCCCTTGCTTTTCTAGTTGTCATTCCCGAAGGGAATCTGCTTCTGCCGTTGCCGTTGCTGTTGCCTCTGCCCCTCTGGTTGTCATTCCCGAAGGGAATCTGCGTCTGCCCTTGCCCTTGCTTTTGCCGTTGCTTTTCTAGTTGTCATTCCCGTAGGGAATCTGCTTCTGCTGTTGCCGTTGCCTTTGCTCGTTTCACGCCGTCATCCTGAGCGAAGCGAAGGACCCCTGCCCTTGCCCTTGCGGTTGCCTCTGCCCCTCTAGCCGTCATTCCCGAAGGGAATCCGCGTTCGCTTCACTGGCGCAAGCCCACGTGGCGCAACTCCCGCCACAAACCGCTAAACTGAAATCAGAGGAGAATACCCACCAGCAAGATCACCGCCAGTCAAACCATCTAACCTCAATCACCTCAAGATTTTACAGATCACCCAGGGTACAAAAATGGGATCTTCCGCCCACGGGCATACCCTGATCCAGACCTAAATCGTTTCAATGCAATATTTTGCGCAAATCTGATGGGGTGTGGGGAGGTCCGCTCTCGCATCGAGAGGACAAGCCGTACCCCGCAAGCTTCTGCATATTTTCACACGATCTTGTTGCGGTTCCGTCACAATATCAGACAGATCCGATCAGGGGCCCGCCGCCATGCCGCGCATCAACTTCCAACAACAGCTCGTCGCCCTCAAGGACAAGCTCCTCGCCATGGCCGCCCTCTCCCAGCAAGCGCTCGAGTTCTCCCTTGAAGCCTACCTCACCGGCGACATGAGCCTCTGCTCCCACGTGGGGGAGATCGAGGCCGCCATCAACGCCGCCGAGCGCGACGTTGACCAGATGGCCCACGACCTCCTCGCCAAGGAGCAGCCCATGGCCGTCGACCTCCGCTTTATCCTCTCCGTCATCAAAATCAACGGCGACCTCGAGCGCATCGGCGACCAGGCGCACAACATCGCACAACGCGCCGAAAGCCTCCGCGACCTCCCGTCCATCGCTCTTCCGATCGACATCCCCGACATGGGCGAAAAGGTCCGCATCATGATCCGCCGCGCCATCCAGGCGCTCCTCGAAGCTGACGCCAAGCTGGCCGAGTCGGTCCTCGAACTCGACGACGAGGTCGACGACCTCAACCGCGCCGTCCAGACCGAACTCGTCGCGGTCATGCAGCAGCACCCCGTCTTCAGCAGCCAGGCCCTCAGCGCCATCATCATCTCCCGCAACCTCGAGCGCGCCGCCGACCACGCCACCAACATCGCCGAAGACGTGATCTTCTGGGTCCGGGGCTCCGACGTCCGTCACCAGATGTCCCTCGCCACAGCCGAGTAGGTTTACGATCAGGAGGTCATGAGCCTCCTGCTCTCCGTCGGCTCCGCCACAACCGAGATCTCCGCCACCGAGCTCCGGGAGCACATCTCCACCGCACTCGCCGCCTTCCCCGACCGCAAACGCGTCCTGATCGTTCCGCCCGACATCACCCGCCTCCACTCCCGTGCCGGCGATCTCACCGAACTCGCCGCCCAGTTCCTGGGCGATCGCCTCACCGACATCCTCCCCGCCCTGGGCACCCACAAGCCCATGTCCGACGGCGACATCGCCGTCATGTTCGGCGCCACCCCCCGCCACCTCTTCCGCCGTCACGACTGGCGCCACGACGTGGTCACCCTGGGGGAGGTGCCTAGCGATTTCATTCACGAGGTGAGCGAGGGCAAGCTCAGCTACACCTGGCCGGCCCAGGTCAATCGCCTCCTGCGCGACGGCGGCCACGACCTGATCCTCTCGATCGGGCAAGTGGTTCCGCACGAAGTCGTCGGCATGGCGAACGGCAACAAGAACATCTTCATCGGCACCGGTGGCGTCCTCGGCATCCACCGCTCGCACTTCCTCGGCGCGGTCTACGGCATGGAACGCATGATGGGCCGCGCCGACACCCCCGTCCGCCAGGTGCTCAACTACGCCAGCAAAAACTTCGGCGCGCAGCTCCCGCAGGTGCTCTACATACTGACAGTCGTCGCCAAGAACAGGGAAGGGAAACTCGTCATGCGCGGGCTTTACATCGGTGACGACACAGAGTGCTTCGACCGTGCCGCGGCTCTCAGCCTCGAGTGCAACTTCGTGAAGCTTGATCGCGAGATCACCAAAGCCGTGGTGTACCTCGATCCGGGCGAGTTCCGGTCAACCTGGCTCGGCAACAAGAGCATCTATCGCACGCGCATGGCGATGGCCGACGGAGGCGAACTCGTTGTGCTCGCACCGGGCGTCCACGAGTTTGGCGAGGATCCGACGATCGACCGCCTGATCCGTCGGCACGGCTACAAGGGAACCCCCGAGACCCTCGCCGCCGTCAAGGCGGACTCGGAGTTAGCCGCCAACCTGAGCGCCGCGGCTCACCTGATCCACGGTTCGAGCGAAGGCCGCTTCCGCATCACCTACGCCCCCG
Source organism: Acidobacteriaceae bacterium (assembly GCA_965277145.1). GTDB lineage: Bacteria > Acidobacteriota > Terriglobia > Terriglobales > Acidobacteriaceae > Edaphobacter. Next base: position 1,751,382 of record OZ255717.1, on the reverse strand, counting down.
GCCACCTCACGCGAGACGAAATCGAGGGCGTAGGTTACGGGTACGCGGATCTCGCCCGGATGGCAAACAAGTACCAGCCAGAAGCGCTTCAGGACGGTTGGAACCTTGTCGAGGGAGAAGAGATCTTCTACATCTCGAATCCCGGGCTGGGATTGTGGGCGTACGAGGGACGGTTGTTGCAAGGTGCCAGTGTTGCAGGTCGCGGCTAGCAGACATCAGGTATGCTGGAGCGGCTCTGCAGCTCAACGTCGAGCATCGAGGCAAATAGAAGTGAGTGAGAGAGTGACGCTGCCGCGGTTTTCGATAGGTGTGGGCGATCGCTTCGCTCAGCAAGCTGAAGCGCAGCTCCAGGCGTGCGTCGCCGCCGCAGACGCCGGAGTCGAAGTGATCCCGGTCTGGAACAAGTCCAATCGCGAACACAACATCATCGGATCGGAGCCGACGTCCACTCGCGCTTCTGCGGACGCGGCAGTAGCTGCGCTCGGTTGGGCAAAGCCGTACTTCGTGGATGCGGACCACATCAATCTCGGAACGGTGGACCGGTTTGTGCCCTCATGCGACTTCTTTACGCTCGACGTTGCAGACAAGATAGGCGAGCCTGCGGAAGCTGTCGATGTGGATGCGTTTCTAAATCGTCACCGGGAGTTGGTCGGCGAAGTCACGCTGCCGCTAACCGGCAAGCTACTAACAACCGACGAGCCTGTGGTCAGGGCGGTGCTCGAGAAGTTCCTAGCCGCTGTGCAGTCAGCAGGCCAGATCTATCGGCATCTGCTCGAGGCCAAAGGAGAGCGTCCGTTTGTGACCGAGATCTCGATGGACGAGACTGACTCGCCCCAGACGCCGATCGAATTGCTCATCATTCTTGCCGCCATTTCGGACGAACGCATTCCGATCCAGACGATCGCTCCGAAGTTCACGGGGCGCTTCAACAAGGGTGTCGACTATGTGGGAGAGGTCGCGCGGTTTGCCGCCGAGTTCCGGGACGACATCGCTGCGGTCGCCTATGCTGTTGAGCGGTACACCTTGCCCGACAATCTGAAGCTCAGCGTTCACTCGGGATCGGACAAGTTCTCGATCTACCCGGCGATACATCAGGCAATACGGGACCTTGGTGCGAGTGTGCATCTCAAAACCGCCGGAACCACGTGGCTTGAGGAGATTGGAGCGCTCGCGGAGAGTGGAGGCGACGGCCTTAGGATCGCCAAGGAGATTTATCGCGAGGCGTACGCGCGCATCGACGAGTTGACGGCTCCGTACACCACGGTTCTCGACATCGATCGCATGCATCTGCCAAAAGCAGAGACGGTCGCAGTGTGGTTGGGAGAACAGTTCACGGGCGCTCTGCGGAACGAGGTGAAAAACCCCTTGTATAACTCGAGCTTTCGCCAGCTTCTCCATGTCAGCTTCAAGGTTGCCGCGAAGATGGGGGACGGGTATTTGGCAGCTTTGAGGACGAACAAGGACCTTGTGTCGCGCAACGTAACCCACAATCTTCTAGAGCGGCATATCCGGCCGGTCTTTCTTGGCAGCTAGAGATCGCATCCAATGTCGGGTAGAAAGGTGTTGACGCATGGTCGTGATCGTTATGGGGGTCAGCGGGTCGGGCAAGACACGGATCGGAACGCTTCTCGCCAGTCGCACGGGCGTGGTGTTTGCGGATGCGGATGATTATCACTCTGCCGCAAACAAGGTGAAGATGGCTACGGGTAATCCGCTTACGGATGAGGATCGTCAGCCTTGGCTCGAGCACCTAAACGGGATCCTACGCGGGTGGGCTGAGGCCGGAAAGGGCGGTGTGATGGCCTGCTCGGCGCTGAAGGAGAGCTATCGGGAGACGCTGGAAGCGGCCATTCCCTGCACCGAGATCAGTTTTGTAATGCTCGACGTCTCTGCGGAGATTATCGCCACCCGTATCGCAGGCAGGCATCACGAATTCATGAGTCCGGCATTGCTGGGCAGTCAACTCGCGACGCTGGAGCCGCCAAGCGGCGAGGAGGCCGTGCATGTATGCAATGACCGATCTCCGGACGTGGTAGTGGACGAGATTCTGCAGCACGCCGTTCCCCGTGACGAGATCTCGAATCCTGCCGCCGTCCCAGCTGCGACATAGGGTGCGATATCTGCATCAAGAGATCGCGCGCATGACGTCCACGCAGGTTGGAGACACCTATGGGAAGTGATCTATTCGGCTTGGCCGGAAGATGTGCCGTTGTGGTGGGCGGTACCTCAGGCATCGGTCTGGCGATGGCGGTTGGGCTGGCCGAAGCTGGTGCGGACGTAGTTGCAACCTCACGAACAGAAGCACAGGTCGGCGCGACTGCGGAAAAGATCGAAGCCCTTGGCCGGCGGACGGCGCGAATAACCAGCGATGTGGAAGATCGAGGGTCGATCGAGAACCTGTTGCAGCAGACGCTGCAAAAGTTTGGAAAGGCAGACATCTTGATCAACTGTGCAGGCCGGATCAAACGAGAGCCGACGCTCGATGTCTCCGAAGCGACGTGGGACGGGATCATGGACACCAATGTCACAGGAACGCTTCGGGCCTGCCAGATCTTCGGCAGGCACATGCTAGAACGTGGCTACGGCAAGATCATCAACATCGCATCTCTAAACACATTTGTGAGTCTGAAGGAAGTTGCGGCTTACGCAGCCAGCAAAGCGGCGGTTGGCGCGTTGACACGGTCGCTGGCGGTGGAGTGGAGTTCGCGAGGGATCACGGTCAATGCCATTGCTCCCGGCGTCTTCCGGACGGCGCTGAACCAAAAGCTGCTGGATGAGAGTGAGCGCGGCAAGGAGCTTAGCATGCGGACGCCGATGGGCCGGTTCGGCCGGACGGAAGAACTCATCGGGGCCGCGGTATTTCTCGCGAGCGATGCTTCTTCCTTTGTCACCGGCGAGATCTTGGTGGTGGACGGCGGCTTCCTTGCCAGCGGTGTAAATCAGTAGTCCAGGCCAGTCCAGGCCAGAACTCATCCCGCGACCGGCTGAGGGAACTCAGCCGAGCCACTTAGGGTTCTGAGCAGTTCCGTCAAAGCGGTTCGTCGTTTTTAATAGCTCGGTCTTCCCGGTCATCGCCATATTCCGCGTTCGTGCGAGGAGGCTCGCAACCTCCGTCTCTGATGTCATCTCCGGCGCTGAGATGCTGAATTGTCGCCTTCAGGTTTGGATGCGTTTGCGGCCGAGTCTTGCAAGCTATGGACGAAAAGCAGCCCGTCCGATCATGGTCGCCGTGTACGCGGCTCCGAATCCGTTGTCGATGTTGACGACCGTGACGTTGGGTGAGCAGGAGTTGAGCATGCCGAGGAGTGCGGCTACTCCCGAGAAGGAAACACCATACCCGACGGACGTCGGTACAGCGATGACGGGAACCGCCACAAGACCGCCCACAACGGACGGAAGTGCGCCTTCCATACCGGCACAGACGATCACCACGTCCGCGGCAGTGAGGTCTTCGCGCACAGCGAGCAGGCGATGGAGGCCGGCTACTCCCACATCGTACAGGCGCGTGACGCGGCAGCCGAAGAGCTCCGCTGTTACGGCCGCCTCCTCTGCGACCGGCAGATCGCTGGTGCCCGCACACAAGACGGCGATGTGTCCCCGCGGAGGTTGTGGCGCACTCTGCCGCAGGGAGAGGGTGCGTGCCGGAGCACTGAGGCTTGCCTCTGGAAACAACGCGAGCACAGCCGCTGCCGTCGCCGCGTCAACCCGCGTCGCCAAAACATCCTGACCCGCTGCCGCCATGCGGGCGAAGATAGCAGAGGTCTGCTCCGGCGTCTTTCCTGCCGCATAGATCACCTCAGGCAGACCGGTCCGCAGCGCCCGGTGGTGATCGATGCGAGCAAAGTCGAGACTCTCGAACGGCAGGTCTCGAAGCCGGTCGGCGGCCGCACCTGCTGTGAGATCACCGCGTTCGACGCCAGCGAGCAAATCGAGAAGTCTGGTTCTGTCCATGAGGCTTTACTGCGATGGCCCGGAGCTACTGAAGCGAGCCCCAGAGCTAGCGTGAGAGTTGGCGTATGCGCTCTGTGCCGCTTGCAGAACGCGCTTAAGCGGCACTTGGTGAACATCAGCCGCCGCTTTTGCATCGGCAAACTCGGGCGCTGCATTCAGTTCCTGACCGGCGAGTGAGCCGACCTTCATGCGGATGGCTCCAAAGGGCGTTTCCACCGTTGTGTGGGCTCTGCTGAGGCATGAGCGTTGCTCTGTGTGGGTTCGAATGCCGAGAGTGGTGGTCTGCTCAAACAAGATACGCTCAATCGCCAGCGCATGCGTTTCGTCCGTCAGCACCGTGAGCAACGTTCCGAGACGACCTTTCTTCATCGTTACCGGTGTGCTCATCACATCGAGCGCGCCGGCCGCGAGCACGAGCTCTGTAACGTAGGCCAGAACTTGCGGGCTCAGGTCATCGAGAGCTGTCTCGAGCAGCGTAACCGTCTCGGTTCGAGGAGATGCTCCGCCCCATGCTCCCAGGTCGCTCGGGCTTGTTCCCAAGGCGTTCTGTACCGGAGTTGCGTTGGCGTTCTGTGTGTCCAGGACCGGATTGTTCGCAGAAGCAGCCGCATGTGAGATTTGAGCCGGCTTTGCAGCTTCTCCCAGAAACAGGCGAAGGACATTGGGGAATCCCTCCGGGTTGCGTGTCCCCGCACCGTATCCGATGTGCGTCGTCGTCATGGCGGGTTGCGGGCCGAAGGTGACGGGGAGCGCACGCAGGAGTGCCGCGCCGGTTGGCGTAACCAGTTCCTTTTCCACGTGCGCCGAGTAGGTGGGAAACCCGCGAAGAAGATCTGCCGTGGCGGGCGCGGGTACAGGAAAGGTTCCGTGCGCACACTTCACCATGCCTCCGCCAACATTGAGTGGGGAGGCGTTCCATTGGATCGGCGAGCCCGTCTCCTCGAGAGCTTGTTGATTGAGCGCGTGGATACATGTGCTCGCGGCTACGATGTCAATGATCGCGTCCACGGCTCCGACCTCGTGGAAGTGAATGTCCTCGATCGGGACGTTGTGGATCTTGGCCTCGGAGGCGCCCAGCAGCTCGAACGCGTGGACAGCGAGATTTTTCACCGGCTCGGCGAGCGGCGCCTTCTGGATCAGGTCCCGGATCACGGAGAGGGACCTTCCATGCGCATGCTCTTGAGCGGACGAGGACTGAGGCTCCTGTTCATCACCGTGATGGTGAGAGTGCGCGTGGCTATGTGTGTCGGTGTGGGTGTGCACCTCTGCATTTGCGTGCGTGTGGCCGCCTTTATGGAGATGCTGCATCCTGAGTTGTTGCTGCAGCGGCGGTGCGGAGACCTGCTCGGGGAAGCTGGCGGAGGTCTCCGCTGGTGCTGCCGCCGACGAAATGTGAGGCGTTTGAGAGTGCGCACTCTCGGCCAGATGCTCCCCTTCGAGGACGTCAACCTTGGTTGCTGTAATCCCGGAACGATCGACGGAATGGATCCTCAACGAGGCGCCAAGATGAAGAGCCGCGACCGCCTCCAGCAGCAACTTGGGGTCAACGCCGGCATCGATCATGGCTCCGAGAAACATGTCGCCGGAGATGCCGGCAAAGCAATCGAGGTAGGCGATGCGCATAGCTTTATTCTGTCACGCGAAGTTGGGAAGAGGAGGGAGGAGCCGCCGCAATCGCAGAAACGGAGAGCACCGCGTTCATGCTTCCGGAGCGGTACCCCGACGTGTCCAGCGTGACGTAGAGGAAGCCGACCGACTTCAGGTTCGCGGTGATCTCGTCCAGCATGTCGATCGTGAGGGCACGCGCGAGGTCCTCTCGGGCGATCTCGATTCTCGCGAGTTCGCCGTGATGACGAACCCGTACCTGTCGGAATCCCAGACGGTGCAGGCTGGCTTCGCTCTGCTCCACCTGCAGGAGCCGCTCCGGGGTGACGGGAAGACCATACGCAATGCGGGATGAGAGGCACGCGCTAGCGGGCTTGTCGGCGATACGAAGGCCGGCCTCACGGGCGAGTGCACGAACTTCAGCCTTTGACAGCTGAGCCGTCACGAGCGGAGCGACGGCGTGGTGCTTCTCTGCGGCCTTCTGCCCTGGGCGGAACTCGCCACCGTCATCGAGATTCATCCCAAATGCGATATGTACATAGTTTCGCGTCTGGCGAAAGTGCTCCATTCGTGTAAACAGCTCGTCCTTGCAGTGGAAGCAGCGCTGTGCGTCGTTGCGCTGGTAGTCCGGATTTGCAAGTTCCTCGGTAGAGAGGATCTCTGTCGGGATCCCGTGGTCGCGCGTGAAGACGAGAGCCGCCGACTGCTCCGCGCGCGGAAGAGAGGCGGAATCGGCGATCACGGCAAGCATTCGGCCGCCGAGCGCGAGATGCGCGGCGTAAGCGAGATACGCCGAGTCGGTTCCACCCGAGTAGGCGACCAGGACGCTGCCGAGATCCTGCAAAGTCGTCTGCAACAGAGCGGATTTCGCTGCGAGATCCATCGGGAAGATTGTAGCGGCTTTCTAGGCGAGAGGTCGGTCCGATCGACGACCCATCAGTGAAGAAGGGCAGGCAGCTTCGCCGAGGATCCAAGAAGAAAAATCGTCCCAACGATCAGGCTGTAGGCCGCGGTGATCGAGGTGACAATGCCCTTGAGGCGGGGCCGCTCCGAACTTCCGGCGAAGATGCCGGAGGCGGACGCGGTCATCATCGTGTTCATGACGAGAAGTCCGCCGATAAAGCTCAAAAGCCCGATGAACCCTCGGCTGGTTCCGCCCAGATTGGCCGCGAGCAGAAAGAGGAGCAGCTGTGAGGGCGTCTCGGCTCCCAGACCGTGGATCACACCAACCCCGAAGACCGAGCTCTGGTTGTAGCGAAACGCGAACGCATCCGGTCGTGTGGCAGAGCGATCCCAGATCCGTCTTGTCCGCCACGCCACAAACTGGGTTCCGGAGATAAGCAGGGCGATACGGCTGGCACTGTGGTGCTGATGTGGGTCACCGCCTGGAGTGCGACGATGCCGAATTGAGGTGATCACGACGTAGAACGCCAGGACAACGAGAGTTCCGCCGACTAGCCGCTCGCCGACGGCGTCGAGCCCCGGTGGTATCCGCACATGAAACAAAATGACGGCCGCACCCAACACCGCCACGGTGAGAGCGTGGCCCAGAGCGTAGAGCAGACCGAGACGCATCCCTTCGCGCCAGCCCTTTTGTACGCTGGTAATGTCCGAGATAGCCGCGAGGTGATCGTAGTCGAATCCGTGGCGCAGCCCAAGCAGAGCGCAGGAGAGAAGAGCGAGCTGAAGCTTGGCCGACACGGGGTGTCCCTAGGGTACGTCCGTGGCAATCTTTGTACCAGTTCGAGCTTCGTTTGGTCAGTCCGGTGCTCAATAGGAGCAGGTCAGCGTCCGGAGGCCGGCCGACTCCGCGGGAGCGGCGGAAGTAACGGCGGCCGTGTCACCCAGAGGAGCGGCTGTCGAATGGGGAAGCTGTGCATAAACTCAGGACTCATCGGATCCGGCCGGAGCGATGCCCAGAGCGTTGCGTACTCCGGCCGTTGATAGGCGCGTGCGGCGAAGAGCAGGCTGGGTCGGCGTCCAGGAAGGTCCGCGAAATGGTTCGCGTCGGCACGGTACGGCCAGGCCCCGCGGTCGCGGATAAAGGGAACATCTCGTGCCACCGCAACGCGCATGCCTGGGCCATCCTGCAGCTGGAACTCCCATAGGCTCTCAAAGCGGCTGGAAAGTAGTTCAACGGAACCTGCGAGCAGGTCAAGGTTGAAGAGTGAGTTGCGGTAAGGATTTGCGGTCTGCAGCTCATGTGGGAAATTACCGTCTGCGACAATCTGGGCCCGCACCGCGGTCGCTTTATAGAAGTGCCGGAGTTCAGCTAATTGTTCGTCCGTTCCAGCAAGCCTGGCGCAGCTCGACGCCTGCAGCAACCAGGAGCTCGCATGGTGATCTCGGCTGTCGCGCGCCAAGCCTGCCGTTCTCGAAGTCGTAAGCCAACTCAGGTACGAGTTGAACCACGCACGCGCTGCCGCGAGGTCCACTGCGGAGAAGCCCTCAAAGCTGGACAGGAACGGAACAGCGACCGCCACCTCTGCTAACCCGACGGCCTGGACGAGTGCCTTGTACTCCGCAGGTGTTCTGGAGGGAATACTCGGGTCCATTCGTGTCGCAGAGTCGACAAACCATGCTTTGAGGTGCTGCACAGCAGCTTGAGCGTAGGTGCCGGCGAGCTTTGGATCCTTCTCTCGAGTCAAAAGGTAGGCAGACGTCAGAGCCGGCATCTGCAGGGTGAAGCGGTCTAGGAGATCGCGATGGGCAGCGAAGTCGGGCCTGGTTCCTGAGTCCGTATGACCGATCTCGTCCGGGTCCTCCTGAGCATAGTAAAGATGTGGGTCATCACTGACCGGTGCGCGGACCGAGGTAATGGTCTGAGGACGTTCGGTAAGGAAACGATTCGCATCCCGGAGAATGCGGTCACGATCGAGAGCGGCCACGTCGGGACGGGACGTTGAACTCGGACCGGAGTTCGCTCCAAGTGTTTGGGCGATCGTATACGGTTGAAGCAGAAGACCGAAGCTCTGAAAGCAAAAAGTCCGTCGCGTCGTCATAGCAGGTCGCTGCGCCGCAGAGTATCACGCACACCCCCAGAACGATCACCGGTGAGGATGTATGTACCAGAGAGATCGCCTGCGTACTTTACTGCTTCTTGGCGTTTCAGCTCTGGCCGGAGCTGCGACTGGCAGAGCCGACGTGCGGGTGTGCGTCACCGACGTAAATGGACTCCCTCTGCCCAAGGCTGAACTCCTCATCCGTGCTCGGCAGGACCCCTCCGTCCCTCTAAGGGGCTCGCAGACCGGCGAAGATGGGTGCGCCACCCTGAGCTTGCAGTCGGGAAGCGCTTATCTGGTAAGCGCCCGCCTCGAGGGGTTTGCGGACATGACGCATGAGCTCGGTACAGACGATAAGGACGTCAAGATTGCGCTTCGGCCAGCTGCGGCCTTTGCGGTTGAGGTCACGGCCGCGCGGACGCCGTTGCCGCTCGATGCAAGCGCGAGCAGCGTCCGGATACTGTCTGCGGAACAGCTTTCGGAGGCGCCTGGGTTCACCTTGGATGATCGTTTGCGGGGGGTGCCGGGGTTCCAGCTGTTCCGGCGCACCGGGTCCTATGTCGCCAACCCGACCACGCAGGGCACATCGCTCCGTGGGTTGGGTTCGACGGCCGCGAGCCGGACCTTGGTGCTGAGCGACCAGGTGCCGCTGAACGATGCCTTTGGCGGGTGGATCCACTGGAATGAGGTGCCGGAGCTGGCGATTGGGGGGGTGGAGGTGGTGCGGGGTGGGGCGTCCGATCTCTATGGGTCGAGTGCGATCGGCGGTGTGATCGACGTGAACCCGGTGCCGGCTGGGCGGCGCGGCTTTGGGCTGGACCTTGCGGGCGCGAGCGAGGCTACGTCGTCGGTCAACGGTCTGCTTGCGGGGGAGCATCGAGGCTTGAGCGCGCTGGCGGCTATGACGCTGTTCCGGACTGGCGGTTACATCCTGACGGCGCCCGAGTTCCGGGGTGCGGTTGATGTGCCCTCGGACGTCCATTGGCAGAGTGGGCGTGTGGAGCTTGCGCGCCGGTTTCCCGGTGAGGACCGGGCGTTTCTGCGGGGCAACGTCCTGAACGAGGCGCGCGGAAATGGGACGCCGCTGCAGACCAACGGGACGCGGCTGTGGCGGTATGCAGCGGGTGCGGACTGGGCGCGGCCGGAGCTGGGGCGTGTGCTCCTACGCGGATATGGGGATACGCAGAGCTATCGCCAGAGCTTCTCGGCGATCGCTCCGGGGCGAGCGACGGAGCAGATCTCGCGGCTGCAGCGTGTGCCGTCCGAGCAGGTGGGCGGATCGGCGCAGTGGGCTCGCTCGGTCAAGACATGGACGCTGGTTGCGGGCGCTGATGTGCTCGACACGCGAGGGACGGACAATGAGACGCCGTTCAGCAAAATTGTTCTCCCTACGATCGTTACCAGCGCTCGGCAGAGGGACGTGGGGGGGTACGGGGAGGTGTTGTGGAACACGTCGGGGGGGTGGTCGGCGGCGATCTCGGGGCGGGTGGATCGGTTTCGGAGCTTTGATGCTCGGCAGGGGGTGGTGGGGGGTGCTGTCGGGAGCCTTGCGGCGACGGACGAGACGGTGTTTGACCCGCGGCTGGGGTTGGTGCGGCGGCTTGGGCACGGCCTGTCGGTGAGCGGGTCGGTGTTTCGGGCGTTTCGGGGGCCGACGCTCAATGAGCTCTACCGCACGGGGCAGGTGGGGCAGCAGACCACCCTGGCGAACCCGAGTCTCCTGTCGGAGCGGGCGACGGGGTGGGAGGGTGGAGGTTTGTGGGAGCGGTCGCCTCTCCTGTTGGTGCGGTCGAGCTACTTCTGGACGGAGGTGAACCGGCCGGTGGCGGCGGTGACGGTTGCGTCGACACCGACCACGCTGACGCAGAAGCGAGAGAATCTGGGGCAGCTGCGGAGCCGGGGGGTGTCGGTGGAGGGGGAGATGCGCCCCGTTCCGCGGGTGGTGCTGACGGCTGGGTACCAGCTCGCCGTTTCGACGGTGACGCGCTTCCAGGCGGACCCGACGCTGGTGGGGAAGTGGACGCCGGAGGTGCCGCGCAACAGTTTCACCGTGCAGGGCCGGTGGGACGGTCGCCGGTGGGGGACGCTGGCGCTTGATCTGCGGACCAGCGGGCGGCAGTACGACGACTCAGCCAACGTGTATGAGCTGCATGGGTACACGGAGGTGGGCGGGTACTATGAGCGGACGATCCGGGAGCGGCTGTCAGGGTACGCTTCGGTGCAGAATTTGCTCGACCGGAGGATCGAGGCGGGGCGGACGCCTCTGCTGACCCTGGGGACGCCGAGGCTGGTTGAGATCGGCATCCGGCTGCGGTAGGGTATACCCCCCCACCCCCACCGTTTGTGTGTCAAAATCTTCAAACCATTGGACTTAGGTCTGGACCGATAGCGGCAGATAAGGTTTCTGAACGCGATGTCTGGATCGCTTGACGAGTTTTTGACCTCTTTCTTTATTGTAGAGATTTGGGTGAGTTGCTGCGCCAGGCTCGGTGCGGTTGGGGGATTTTCGGTTGGCGAGGGTCTCCCTTCTGTGTCTGGATTCGCTGGTGGAGTGAAGAACAAACAATAGCGAGGACAACAGCAGATTCCCTTCGGGAATGACAACAAAAGGGCAGATGCCTCTATGTCGAATGCCCCCGTTGCTCGAAGGAATCTCTGATTTAGGGGCTGTGCTGGCCGAAAGCGTACCTCAGCGGCTAAAGCCGCGTTCTATGGATTGCGGTCACGGCACGGCTGAAGCCGTGCCCTTAACAAGGCGGGACTTGAGCAGAGGTTGCCTGGAGCGGATTCAGAAGCAGATGCCGCCTATGCCGTACCTCCGTCGCTTTCGTTGCGGCTGAAACGTCGCGGCTCTCATCTATAGATCGAATGGAGGTCTGCCCATATCTCTTGCGCCTCAGTTACGCCCGTACGTCCCATCGGATCTCCAAGCGATGGTCTTGCTGGACCAGATGTGCTTTGCGCCGGAGTTTCCGTTTTCGCGGCGGGCGATGCGGGGTTTTGCCGAGGCGGCAAACGCACGGACGGTGGTGGCTGATCGCGGGGGCGAGATGGTGGGGTTTGCGATCGCTCATCTGGAGAAGGTGTATGGCGGGGTGGTGGGGTACTGTGTGACGCTGGACGTGAGCCTGGCGGAGCGGAGGCGGGGTCTGGGTGGGCGGATGCTGGGGGTGCTCGAGAGGTGGGCGGAGGGCGGAGGCGCTCGGGCGATGGTGCTTCACGTGCATACGGGGAATGCGGCGGCGCGGAGGTTCTATGAGGGCCGGGGATACGTGGTGCTGCGGGAGGTGAAGGGGTTCTACCGCCGGGGGGTGGATGCGTTGGAGTGTCGGAAGGAGTTGGGTGGTGAGGTGGTGGGTCTGAGGTGATCTGTCGAAATTTGCTGCGCCTCCGGTGCATCCGCGGGCATCTTTGGTAGGCATGGCGAATATGCAGGATCAAAGTTCACCGCAGCCGAACGTTTCGGAGTTGCAGATTTCGACGCGGTTCTGGATGTTGCTGGTGGTTACGGGGGCGGCGGCGGGTATTGCGGGCGGCCTTTTGATGAAGTTGTTGCAACTTTCGCAGCACCTGAGCTACCGGTACCAGGCGGGAGACTTTGAAGGGGCGGTGGGTCGGGTGTCGTCGGGGCGTCACGTGGGTGTGATGGTGCTGGCGGGCCTGGTGGCGGGAGCGGTGCTGTATGGGACCAAGCGGATGGGGGTGCAGGCGGGCGCCGATCTGTCTGCGGCGGTGTGGACGAAGTCTGGGCAGATGCGGACGGTTTACACGCTGATTAGTGCGGTTCTTTCGATTGTGACGGTGGGTATGGGGGTAGCGCTCGGCCGCGAAGGCGCTCTGAAGGATGCGGGCGCGGTGGCCGCGAACAAGGTTTCGGACTGGACGGGTTTGACGCCGGGGGAGAGGCGCCTCTTGGTGGCTTGTGGCGCGGGGGCCGGGATGGCGGCGGCGTACAACGTTCCGTTAGGCGGAGCGTTGTTCACGGCGGAGGTTTTGCTGGGATCGCTGACTCTGTCGACGGTGATGCCGGCGTTTGTGGCGACGTTTTCGGCGGTGGCGGCGTCCTGGATTCTGCTTCCGGACAAAGCGACGTACACATTTCCGACGCTTCAGACATCCGCTTCGCTGATTGTCTGGTCGATCCTGGCTGGACCTGTGCTCGGTCTGCTTTCTCTGGGGTATGTGCGCGTGATTGCCTGGGCGCAGATGCACAAGCCGGAGGGCTGGCGCGCGGCGGTGATGCCGTTGGTGATTTTCAGCGGAGTTGGCTTGGTGGCGATAAAGTTTCCGGAGATTCTTGGAAATGGCAAGGGCGTTGTGCAGCTGACGTTTAACGACAAGTTAGGGGCGGGGCTGCTGTGTTGGCTGATTGTCTTGCGGCCGATGGCGACGGTTCTATGTTTGCGAAGCGGATCGCCGGGAGGCCTGTTTACACCGACGATGACGCTGGGTGCGCTGTTTGGCGACGGTCTGGGGAATCTTTGGAAGTACGTGATGCCGGGACCGGCGATTGCGAGTTATGCGCTGATCGGATCGGCTGGGTTTCTGGCGGCGGCGACACTTGGGCCGGTGTCTTCCGCAGTGTTTTTGATGGAGTTGACGCGTCACGCCGATTCACTGATGGTGCCTCTGCTGATTACGACGGTGGGGGCGACGGTGACGGCGAGGCGATGTGACATCCGGTCGATTTATTCGGCGAAGTTGCTGACGCCCAAGCCTGAGGGGTAGGGGGGCGGGCGTGCGCGCGGGTGGGTGATAGGCTCTTAGGAAATTTGCAATTCTGGGTTGGTCAGGAGTTTTGATGGGCAAGCGCGTTCTTGTGCGGCTTGGGTGCCGGGTGGTGTTGGGAGCGGGGCTGCTCCTTTCCGCACATGGGCAGGAGTTGCCGAAGGTTTCCGTGCCGGCTCCATCGGCTGTCGCTGGCGGTCGGATTCCGGTGAAGGTGATTGTGGTCGGGAACTTTGAACCGGGCGAGGATGTGGGCGATGTCGCGGGCGAGTTTCAGATGTGGGCTGAGCGCGAGCACATGAACGAGACGATTGAGATTCGCGGGGCTTTGCATCCGCTTCGCCGAAACGCGGAGGGGCTTTACGGGATTCGGTGGGGTTCCGGCGGGTCGCTGGCGAGCATGGTGGATGCGGTGAGTTTGACGGCGCTGGTGCTTGATCCGCGCTTTGATTTTCGACGGACGTACTGGCTGTTTACGGGCATTTCGGGCGTGGACCCGAATGTGGCTTCGGTGGGAAGCGCGGCGTGGGCGCGATGGGTGGTGCAGGGGGATGCGTTGCGCGAGATCGACGATCGCGAGACGCCGGGGGGATGGCCGTATGGTCTGTTTGCGATTGGGGCGAAGCGGCCAGGGGAGCTGCCGAGGGATGCGCACAGCTTTGGGGAGATGACCGATACGGCTGGTCTGAACAGTGCGATCGAGCTGAATCAGGGTCTAGCGCGATGGGCGTACGGGATGACGCGGGGGGTGAAGATTCCGGACGGTCCGGAGCTGGCGAAGGCGCGTGCGGGGTGGAAGGGATTTCCGAATGCGCAGAGGCCGCCGTTTGTGTTGATGGGGGAGACGCTGGGGGCTCGGCGGTACTGGCACGGAGCGGGCCGGACGCGGTGGGCGGAGGACTGGGTGAAGCTGTGGACGGGCGGCAAGGGCGTGTTTGCGATGACGAATATGGAGAGTCAGACGCTGGCCGGGACGATGGAGGTGCTGGCGCGATCGGGTCTGGTGGACTTCGGGAGAGTGATGGTGTTGCGTACGGCGAGCAACAGCTGTGAGCCGCCTCCGGGGACGGCGGTGGAGGAGAGTGTGGGCGATGAGGGGCCGGGGCAGGGCGTGGCGTTTGAGGCGAACTATCTGGTGGGGGTTCCCGTGGTGCACGAGCTGCTGCGGCATTGGGAGCGGTATGCGGTCGAGGTTCCGTCGGCGCCCGAGCGGTAGGTGCAGCGGGATACTGGGATGCTCCGAGCGGCGGCTTTTCAGGCTGTCTGAGCAATGAAGCTATGAGTGGATTGTGCAATTCCTGATCTTATGTGTTACCTTTATGCCGATTCCGAGGAGTTTTGGCCAGCGTAGCGAAGATCTGGTTCTCTGCTCGGAAGGGATTTGCACCATGATGGACCCGGGCCCTTAAGCGAACACATTAGGAATCGGAGCGTTCATCCCATGAGACAGAAGTTCTTGTATTCCGCGGCGGCTCTCGTCGTCGCATCGTTGACCGCGCGAGCCAATGCCGACACGTTTCAGTTCAACTTCGCAGGTCCGGGCGTAAGCGGCACGGTTGCACTGGCGTATGGCACGGCCACGGACTCGACATACACGCAGGCCCTTGAGGTGACGGGAGCTAGCGGCACTTTCTCGGACAGAAATCTTGGAATCAACAACGCGACCATCACTGGCATCGAGCCGATCAACCACGCCGTTCCCGATTCTACGAACCTGCTTACGCCAAACGACTTCAGCAGATTTCTGGTGACGTCGGGAACCGCGCACGGTTCCTTAAGCTACGACCACCTCCTCTATTTTGGAGGTTCTCCTCGAACTGCCACGGATTACCCGTTCCATGGCGGTTTCGTCGATATCTACGGTTTGCTGTTTGATATCGGGAATGGGAGAGTCGTCGACTTCTGGAGCAACGGCATCCTTCCGGGCACGCGGTTTCCTGATTACGGCGTTGCGGTCGCGACCAGTGCAACCGCACTGGATTATGTTGGTGGTGGCGTGGCTGTAACTCCGGAACCCGGCACGCTGTGGCTCCTGGGCACGGGCTCGCTGGCGGTTTTGTTGTGGCGCCGGCTCTCTTTGTAGACGCGTCTCTGTGAGCGTGGGCTCATCGGGCTTCCCGGCGGCTATTTTTTGCTGAAGACGTCGCCCATGCGGCGGATCTGGGCTCCGACGCCGCGGAGTTTTTCTTCAAAGCGCTCGTATCCGCGGTCGAGGTGGTAGACGCGGTCGAGGATGGTTTCGCCGTCGGCGACGAGGGCGGCGAGGACGAGGGAGGCGGAGGCGCGAAGGTCCGAGCACATGACGGCGGCGGACTGGAGCGGGGTGCCGCCGCGGACGGTGGCGGAGCGGCCGCTGACGGTGATGTTGGCGCCCATGCGGTTGAGTTCGCCGACGTGCATGAAGCGGTTTTCGAAGATGTTTTCGGTGACGGTGGTATTGCCTTCGGCCTGGGTGGCGAGGGCCATGAACTGGGCCTGCATGTCGGTGGGGAAGCCGGGGTACTCTTCGGTGGAGATGCTGGCGGCACGGAGGGAGCCGCCGGAGCGGCCTGAGGACCGGATGCGGACGCACTCTTTGCCGATGTCGAGCTGGACACCGCATTGCTCGAGTGTGTGGAGGAGGGCGCCGAGGTGGCTGGGGTTGCAGGCGTCGACGTTGAGGTCGCCGCCGGTGATGGCTCCGGCGAGGAGAAAGGTGCCGGCTTCGATGCGATCGGGGTTGATGCGGTGTCGGGCGCCGTGGAGTTTGGGGACGCCTTGGACGCGGATGGTGGAGGTGCCGGCGCCTTCGATGTTGGCCCCCATGCTAGTGAGGAGGGCGGCGAGGTCGGTGACTTCGGGCTCGCGGGCGCAGTTTTCGAAGACGGTTTCGCCGTCGGCGAGGGTGGCGGCCATGAGGAGGTCTTCGGTGCCGGTGACGGTGATTTTGCTAAAGACGATGTGGGCTCCGTGGAGGCGGCCTTCGCCGTTTCCGGGGGCGCGGGCTTCGAGGTAACCGTGCTCCTGCGAGATGGTGGCGCCCATGGCTTCGAGGCCTTTGATGTGGAGGTCGATGGGCCGGCCGCCGATGGCGCAGCCGCCGGGCATGGCGACGCGGGCGATGCCGGTGCGGGCGATTAAGGGGCCGAGGACGAGCGAGGAGGCGCGCATGGTCTTGACGATCTCGTACTTGGCGACGGGGTCGGAGAGGACGGCGCAGCGGATGTGGGTGCGGTGCTGGGCGCGGCCGTAGCCGAGTTCGACCTCGGCGCCCATGGACGCGAGGAGTTTGCGCTCGGTCTCGATGTCCTGGACCTGCGGGATGTTTTCGAGGACGACTTCGTCTTCGGTGAGGATGGCGGCGGCCATGCAGGGGAGCGCGGAGTTTTTGGCGCCGGAGACTTTGATGGTTCCGAGGAGGGGATTGCCTCCGCGGACGACGAACTTGTCCATAGGTTTAGTTTACGGGGAAGAGGGGCGAAGATGGATTGGCTTGGGGAGTACCGCTTTCGCAGGTCGGTGGACGGAGCTCACGGCGGAGGAGGTTCGCTTTTCCGGCGGTTTGGTTTGCTTCGAGGTGAAGGACCTTTTATTGCAATTGGCGTGGGAGGAGAGCGGGCCGGATGGCGAGATCAAGCTCCGGTTTGAGGTCGGTCTGCGCGTCGATCCTGCGTTGAAGGAGGTCTTTCGGCAGGTGCTCGGTAGACCGCCTCCGTCGCTGTCCTGATATGGCCACATGAGAAGAAGACACAGCAAGGCCGGAGGCGAAGGGGTGGCCGGGCAGGAGAGATGCTTATACAGTTACAACATGGCACGTGCGTCATCGCTGGTCGATACACGCATTATCTACTGCGGTGACTGTCTTGATCAGTTGAAGCAGCTTCCGGATGGCTGTGTCGACCTGTGTTATATCGATCCTCCGTTCAACTCCAACCGGAACTACGAGGTGTTCTGGGGTGAGACGAAGGAGAAGCGGTCCTTTGAGGATCGGCATGAGTCGACTCGGGCTTACATCGAGTACATGCGGCCTCGCTGTGTTGAGATTGCGCGCGTGCTGAAGCAGACCGGATCGTTTTACTACCACTGCGATTGGCATGCTTCGCACTATGTGAAGGTGATGCTGGACCAGATCTTCGGCGAAGGCAATTTCATCAACGAGATCATCTGGAAGAGACAGTCTGCACACAACGATGCGAAGCAGGGGTCGAAGCATTTAGGCCGTGTGCATGACACGATTTTCCTGTACAGCAAGGGCTCGGAGTACTTTTTTAAACATCTTTACCGGCCGTATGACGATGTATATCTATCCAAGTTTTACAAGCACCAAGAGCCCGAGACCGGGCGGCGCTACCAACTTGGGGATCTTGGCGCCCCAGGTGGTGCGGCGCCGTCCAAAGGGAATCCGCATTACGAGTTTATGGGAGTGACTCGGTACTGGCGTTACAGCCAAAAACGAATGCAGAAGCTGTTGGATGAGGGTCGGATTCTACAGGCGAGGTCGGGTGCCGTCCCGCGTTTCAAGCGCTACCTCGACGAGGGCAAGGGTGTGCCTCTGGGGTCTATCTGGGACGACATAGCGCCCGTGCAGGGCCGTGGAGGGGAGGGTCTGGGATATCCGACGCAGAAACCGTTGAAGCTCTTGGAGCGTATCCTTGAGATTTCCTCACAACCGAACGACATTGTGCTGGATGCATTTTGCGGTTGCGGGACGAGCCTGGTCTCCGCACAACGGATGCAGCGGCAGTGGATTGGCATCGACATTTCACCGACTGCTTGCCGCGTGATGGCGAAGCGATTGCACGATGTAGAGCGTCTCCCCGAGAATGACAACTTGTGGCGGCTGGGGAGAGCTTTTGTGGTGCGGGACCTGCCCAAGACCGAGAAGGAGTTGAGACGGCTTCCGCCCTTTGAATTCGAGAACTGGGCTGTGATTGCGCTTGGCGGTATCGGGAATAAGGTGCAAACGGGAGATATGGGCCTGGACGGAAGGGTTTATCCACTTTCGGCCGCGCCAACTACGAAGCCTGGATCACTCGACTTTATGGACGTGTGGTATCCGATTCAGGTGAAGCAGAAGGAGAAAGCTGGACGCCCGGATATCGATGCGTTTGAGGCAGCCATGATCCGTGAGGAACGGATGAAGGGATTCTTCATCTCTTTCGATTACACGAGCGACGCTCTGACCGAGATTCAGCGCTTTTTCAGGCAGACGGGCCGTGTAATCGTTCCATTGACGGTACGCCAGATACTGGAAGATGAGATTGCGATGAAGCTCAGCTAAGCGAAGATCTAGAGTTCGAGGCCGGGAGTCGTCGATGGCTAGGCGGACGTTGCCGTCGGATTGGGCGAGGCGCCATCTGGACATAAACACATTTGAATCGGGTGCGGCGACTTGATGCTCAAATCACGATGACCGAAAAACCAAACCTCTCCTCTTCCCCCGTTTTGCGTATCGCCGTCGTCGGTGTTGGAGGTATTGGCAGCACGTTCGCCTTTCAACTGGCTCGCACCGGGCATCACGAGGTTACAGTTGTTGCGCGTCCGGGATCGGCGCGGCTCCGACAGCTGCAACGCGATCACGGTATCGTCAATATCGGGGGCGAACGTGCGGAAGTGCGCGTTGCCGATATGCTGGACGAGGAGACACCGTACGACCTTGTGCTTGTAACTGTGCAGGCTCATCAAGTCGACGCAATTCTGCCGGGACTTCAGCGGAGCGCCGCCAAGTGGATCCAGTTCATGTTCAACAACTTCAACCCGGAGCGTCTGAGGGATGCTGTCGGTGCTGAGCGCTGTTCGTTTGGCATGCCATTTGTGCAGGCCACCGTGAACCAAGATGGGAGATTGAACGCAAAGATCGGGGCTGCCGGCCAGAAGAGTAAAATGAACCATCCAGGCTGGGTAAGTCTTTTCATTGCCGCCGGCCTTCCGGCTGTGTTCGAGCCCGAGATGCTCCTCTGGCTCCGATGCCATGTTCCGTTGGGTGCTGCGTTTGAAAGCGTGTGTGTGGCCGGGGTTCGTCGCGGCGGCGGCGCGTCGTGGGGCGAGTCCATGGTGATTGCACATGGGGTGCAGGAGAGCTTTACGCTTATACAGCGGCTCGGATATCGTTTGTATCCATCAGGTAAGGCGAGACTTCACGCAAGCCCGGCATGGGTGGTGGCGGCTATGCTGTGGGGTATGTCGCGCGTGACCTCTTTCCGCGATCTGCTTGCCACCGGAGTGAACGAATGCCGTGCGTTGGTGGATGCCGTGGTAGCAGATGCACACCGAGCAGATCCGCCTGTTTCGGTGGCCAGAATCGAGGCGATGAAGCCATCGTAAGTGTTTGTGAGCTGAAGAACCGCCAAGCGATCCCTGCTCCAGCATTTGACTTCGGACTGGGGCGAGCGTGGCCTATGACCCCAAGGGATGGGGGTTGGTTAGAGTTCGAGGCGGGAGTCGTCGATGGCTAGGCGGACGTTGCCGTCGGATTGGGCGAGGCGGCGGACGGCTTCCATTTTGTCGACGTTTGCTCGGAGCATGACTACGGCGATGGGGATGGATTTGCCGGCGGATTTGATGGTGCGGATGGCGTTTTCGCGGTCGATGTTGCAGACCTTCATGAGGACGCGGATGCCTCGTTCGACGAGCTTGGCGTTTTTCATGTGTACGTTGACCATGAGGTTTTCGTAGACATAGCCGAGCCGGGTCATGGCGCCTGTGGTGATCATGTTGAGGATCATTTTTTGGGCGCTGGAGGCTTTCATCCGGGTGGATCCGCCGATGACTTCGGGGCCGACCTCCGCGACGATGGTGGTGTCGGCGACTTCGGAGAGGTCGGTGTTCTGATTGCAGGTGATGGCGGCGGTTTTGGCTCCGCGGGCGCGGGCGTACTCGACGGCGCCGACGACGTAAGGGGTGCGGCCGGAGGAGGAGACGCCGATGACGATGTCTTTGCGGGTGGGGCGGCGGCGGGCGATGTCGCGTTGGCCGAGTTCGGGCGAATCTTCATTGACGTCGGAGGCGGAGGCGAGGGCTTTGGGGCCGCCGGCCATGATGTATTGGACCTGGCTGGGGGCGGTCGAGAAGGTGGGTGGGCACTCGGAGGCGTCGAGCGAGGCGATGCGTCCGGAGGAGCCGGCGCCGACGTAGATGAGGCGGCCGCCATCGCGGAGGGAGCGGGCGACGGTGTCGATGACGATGGCGATTTCGGGGAGTGCCTTTTTGACCGCGGCGGCGATCTTGGCGTCTTCCTGGTTGATGATGCGGGCGATCTCGAGAGCCGACTTGGTATCGAGACCTTCCGAGGCGGAGTTGGCGGTCTCGGTGGTGAGATCGTGCATGTCGGCGTGATGGTGGCCGTTTTTGGGAGAGGGTGCCTGGTCGAGCATTGTCAGCGTAGCCATGGTCGTTTCTCGTGCCTTCGAGTCTTTCTCGTGCCTCTTCAGTTTAGCCCAACAGAGGTCGGATGCCGAATCCCACATTGGTGTTGTGACGGGAGGAGGTGCGGCAAAGGATCTGCGATGATGGGTGTGTGCGGCTAGAGCTTCGGGCTGGGCGAGTCTTCTCGGGCGGCTGGTTGGCGAGGCTCTGAATTTTTCGTCTAACTTGATTAGGGTATGCGCGCCAGAGGGGACGGCGTGGCGAGAGGTTCCGTGCGGATTTACAGATGACAGACGACCAGACGAAGGTGGAGGATCGGAGCGAGGTGGACGGGCAGCCGCCCACGGCCGGCGCGGGGCCTGAGCGGCCGGCTCTGAGCGCGGGGCCTGGGGGGCCGGCTCTGAGTGTGCGGGCTCCTGTGAGTTCCTGGGCTCGGGACATCCTGCTTTCGGTGCTGGTTTCGGCGTTCATTATTGTGTTTTTGTACCAGCCGGTGCGTGTGGAAGGGACGAGCATGCTGCCTTTGCTGGAGGACCAGGACCGTTTGTTTATAAACAAGATGGCGTACCGTGTGGGGGAGATCCGAAGGGGCGACGTGGTGGTGTTTCTGTATCCGCACGATCACCAGAAGAGCTATATCAAGCGCGTGATCGCGGGGCCGGGGGATGATCTTCGGATCGACCATGGGCGGGTGTATGTGAACGGCGATCCGATCTCTGAGCCGTACGTTCCTGGGCGGTACGCGGACGACCGGTCGGAGCCGGAGCGGGTGATTGGGCCGCACGAATATTTTGTGATGGGGGATCATCGCTCGATTTCGAGCGACAGCCGCGACTTTGGGCCGGTGGACCGGTCGCTGATCTACGGCAAGGCGGCGTTTGTGTACTGGCCGGTGGACCAGTTGGGTGTGGTTCGGTAGGTCTGATGGCCTGAAGAACAAACAACAGCAAGAACAACAGCAGATTCTCTTCGGGAATGACAACAAAAGAGCAAATGCCTTTATGCCGATACCTGAAGTTGGTCTAGGCGGGCGGGTGGGCGGCACGGAGGATGGCGGCGAAGGACTCTGGGTCGAGGCTGGCTCCGCCGACGAGGGCACCGTCGATGTCTTTGAGGCAGCAGAGGGAGGCGGCGTTGTCGGGTTTGACGGAGCCGCCGTAGAGGATGCGGGTGGATTGGGCGAGGTGGTCGCCGAGGGCGGTTTGGATGGCGCGGCGGATGGTTTTGTGGGCCTCTTCGGCGATCTCGGGTGTGGCGGTTTTGCCGGTGCCGATGGCCCAGACGGGTTCGTAGGCCATGACGAGAGGAGCGGCCTGGAGGGGGTCGATGCCGGTGAGGGCGGCGGCGACCTGGTGCTCGAGGACCTGGTCGGTGCGATTGGCTTCGCGGTCGTCGAGGTGTTCGCCGACGCAGACGATGGGGACGAGGTTGTGACTGAAGGCGGACTTGAGTTTGAGGTTGACGATTTCGTCGGTCTCGTTGAAGTACTGGCGGCGTTCGGAGTGGCCGATGAGGACGTGAGTGGCGCCGACGGCAGTGAGCATGGTGGGCGAGGTTTCGCCGGTGTAGGCGCCGGAGTCGAGCCAGTGCATGGTCTGCGCGCCGACTTTGATGTAGGTGCCGAGGGCGTGTTCGACGAGGGCGGGAAGCGAGGTCATGGAGGGGAAGATGGCGATCTCGGCTGGGGGGGTGTCGGGGACGAGCTCGAGGAAGCTGTCGAGGAAGCCGATGGAGGTGGCGGGGGTCTTGTACATCTTCCAGTTGGCGGCGATCAGGTGCTGGCGCATGGTGTGGATCAGTATTCCATTGTTTGCTTGTTTTCGGGAATGGTTGGGATTGGTGCTGGTTCGGTTTGCTGGCGAGTTGTGAGCGATGAGTAATGAGTAAGGGCTCCGTGCTCGGAGGATTCGGTGCTGGTTTGGTTTGTTGGCCAATTAGGAGTGATGAGTAATGAGGAAAGGCGTCCCGCGTTTGGGGGAGTGCAGTTGATTGCTGGGGTGGGTAGGTTTGGTGACTGAGGCCATTGCATGAAGGATTTCAGGGATCTGGAGGTCTGGAGCAAGGCTCACGCGCTGACGCTGGACACGTACTTTGCGACGCGGGTGCTGCCGAGCGGTGAGAGCTTTGGGCTGACGCATCAGCTTCGGAAGGCGGCGACGAATATCTCGACCCGGATTGCCGAAGGTTGTGGGCGAGACCTCAATGCAGAATTTGGTGTGGAGCTGCGGCGGTCGAAGGCGGCTGCGTCCGAGCTGGAATATCTGCTGCTTTTGGCTCATGATCTCGGGTACCTGAGCGCGGAGGATTACGGGCGATTGACGGAGGCGGTTGTAGAGGTGCGCAAGATGGTTTCCGGTCTATTACGTCGGTTGTGAAGTTTTATCGGTCGGTGAGGGCGGCGACGCCGGGGAGGGTTTTGCCTTCGAGGAATTCGAGGGAGGCTCCGCCGCCGGTCGAGATGTGGCTGATCCGGTCGGCGACGCCGGCCTGGACGACGGCTGAGACCGAGTCGCCTCCGCCGACGATGGTAGTGGCGTCCTGGTTGGCTGCGACGGCGTGGGCGATGGCGTCGGTGCCGGCGGCGAAGGGGGCGAGCTCGAAGACGCCCATGGGGCCGTTCCAGACGACGGTACGGGCGCGGGCGATCTCGGCGGAGAAGGTTTTGATGGTTTCGGGGCCGATGTCGAGGGCCATCCAGCCTTCGGGGAAGGGCTCGGTGCCGGAGACGATTTGGGTTTGGGCGTCGGCGGCGAAGCGGTCGGCGAGGACGTGGTCGGTGGGGAGGAGGAGACGGACGTTGTTTTGTCGGGCGCGGCTGAGGGTGGCGCGGGCTAGGTCGACTTTGTCGGGTTCGACCTTGGAGCTGCCGGTGGTTTGGCCCTGGGCGTTGAGGAAGGTGTAGGCCATGGCGCCGCCGATGAGGATGCTGTCGGCTTTGGCGGGGCCGGGGTCGAGCAGGTGGTCGATGACGGCGATCTTGTCGGAGACCTTGGCTCCGCCGATGATGGCGACGAAGGGACGATTGGGATCGGAGACGGCTTTGCCGAGGTAGGTGAGCTCTTTTTCGAGGAGAAGGCCGGCGGCGGATTGTTTGGCGAAGTGGGTGATGCCCTCGGTGGAGCTGTGGGCGCGGTGGGCGGAGCCGAAGGCGTCGTTGACGTACAGGTCGCAGAGGTCGGCGAGCTGTTTTGCGAAGGCTGGGTCGTTGGCTTCTTCTTCGGGGTGGAAGCGGAGGTTTTCGAGAAGGAGGGTCTGTCCGGATTCGAGTTTAGAGGAGAGTTCCTGGGCGATTTCGCCGACGCAGTCTGGGGAGAAGGCTACGTTTTCGCTGGGTCCGAGGACGTGATCGAGGAGTTCGCGGAGCCGGTCGACGACGGGACGGAGGCTCATGGATTCGACGCGCTTGCCTTTGGGTCGGCCGAGGTGGGAGCAGAGGATGACTTTGGCTTTGTGGCGGAGGGCGTACTCGATGGTGGGAACGGTTTCGCGGATGCGGGTGTCGTCGAGGATCTCGCTGCCATCGGGGGAGAGGGGGACGTTGAAGTCGACGCGGATGAGGACGCGTTTGTGGGCGAGATCGAGATCGCGGATGGAGAGTTTAGGCATAGGGGTCTTGTTCATACTACGGGACGGGGACGGGGAGTGGGTGCGTGCGAGGAGGAGGCTGGGCGGCTATTCGGAGCTGTTGACGTCGCCGCGACCGAGGACGATGTTGACGGCCTCCGGGATGAGGGCATCGGCTTCGATTTCGACGTGCCATGTGGGGTTGAGGAGGCCGGCGACGATGACCATGGTGGAGGCGGGACGGACGATGGAGAAGAACTTTCCGTGGATGCGGCCGACCTCCTCCCAGTTGCTGCGGTCGGTGAGGTAGATGCGGGTGCGGATGATGTGTTCGAAGGACGAGCCGGCTTCTTTGAGGACGCCGGCGATGATGGTGAGGATCTGTTCGGTCTGGGTGGCGGGGTCGGCGTCGTCGGCGCCGATGGGACCGGTGCCGGAGACGGAGATGTAGCTGCCGACGCGGACGGCTCGGGAGAAGCCGATGACGGGCTCGTAGGGGCTGGATCCGGGGATGTTGCAGCGGGTGGCCATGGGGAGGTTGGATGCCGGGTTCGGGGGAGGTGTGTGACCGGGCAGGGAAGATGAGGGTGCGGGTCTGCTGCGGGGGGCGTTCCGGGCTGAAAGCTGCCGGGTGTGGTGAGAACGGAATTGCATCTGCGGCGAAACGGGTGTTCTGAACGTCTTAGAAGAGAACCCATATGTTTTTGCGAGAGCGGACCTTTTGCGGGTAAAGGCAGGCACTATTCAGACGATGCTGTTTTTCTTTGTGGATCGGCGCCCTCGGGCACTTTGTTTGCGGGCGCTGCCGATGTTTGCTGTTCTCGTGGGTTTGCTGGCGGGCGCGGGTGGATCCGCGGTCCGGGCGGAGGTGGCGGAGGGTAAGGGAGGTCTGCTGCTGCCGGAGGCTCCGGGGCTGGGTGTGGGTGTGTTGCCGGAGGTTGGGGCTGGAGTTCAGGCGGCGTCCACGTCTTCGTCATTGCCGGGGTCCCAGACGGGGTCTCAGACGGTTGGGCAGGCGCCTTCTTCGGCGGCTCCCGGCGATGGGACATCCGCGGGACAGCAGACGGAACGGGATCGATCAGAGGTGGAGCTCAAGAAGGAGGAGAAGCAGCGCATCATGGGTGTGCTTCCGAACTTCAACATCACGTACGACCAGAATGTGCCGCCCTTGTCGCCGCGGCAGAAGTTCCAGCTGGCGTTTCGGAGCGCGATCGATCCTGTGCAGTTCGTGGTTGCGGCGGTGCTGGCCGGGTACGGGCAGGCGACCGACAGCTTTGAAGGGTATGGGCAGGGAGCGCAGGGGTATGCGAAGCGATTTGGGGCGCAGTATGCGGATAACTTCGATGGGACGATGATCGGCAACGCGATATTGCCGGTGTTGCTGAAGGAGGATCCTCGATACTTTCGGCGGGGGACGGGGACGATCAAGAAGCGTGTGCTGTATTCGATCTCGACGGCGGTGTGGTGCAAGCGGGACAACGGCAAGTGGGGGCCGAACTATGCCAATGTGCTGGGCAATATTGCGTCGGGTGGGATCTCGAATTTGTACTATCCGGCGTCGGACCGGGGAGCGGAGCTGGTGTTTAGCAATGCGCTCACGGTGACGGCGGAAGGGATGCTGGGCGGGCTATCGAATGAGTTTTTGCCGGATCTGACGCGGCATTTTCTGCACCGGGATATTTCGGGGAAGAAGACTTCGAGTGTGAGTACGGTGCCTATGGCTCCGCAGAAGTAGGGCAGAGAGTGCAGGCTTACGTCTGTCGCTTGATGGCGGCCTGTGCTTGCCGGATGGCTGCGACGTCGGCGAGGTCCTGCGGTCGGCCGGAGGCTAGTTTGTTGATGATGAGGTCGTCAGCGGAGATGTAGCGAACCGGCAGGTCGCCGTCTACGAGCACGATCTCGCTGTGCGCGTAGACTTCTGAGAACGTCACGCCGCTGATCTGTTGAAGCAGCTCAAAGCAGATGGGCGGATTGCCGAAGCGCGCGACTTGGGTCGGTTTGCAGAAGTCTTCACGGTGAAGCCCTGCAAGGGAGCACCGAAAGCGGCGAGCGCCTTGAATGTAGTGACGGCGTTAGTCGGGCTGGACTCGATAAAGACATCGAGGTCTTTGGTCATGCGCGGCTGTGCGTGAATAAAAACGGCATAGCCGCCGATGACGACGTACCTAACGGAGTACGCGTTCAAAGCGGACAGCAACTCTTTTAAGTTCCTGTCCATCGGCGGGATAGCCATGGGCTTGGTATCCTTTGACGCTCATCTGATCGCCAGCGGCTAGCCGCTCCTCAGGTGAGACGCTGTTCCAATAAAGGTATTCTTCGTCCTTTATCTGATCGAAGCGGTCAGGTCCGTCGAATTTGCGAGCCACCATTTCCATACTGATGATTATAGGGCTCCTCGATCAGGAGACGATGAAGTTTGGTTTCGATGCGCACGTGACTACAAGCCTTTTTGCACGAGGAAGAGGATTAGGTCTTTGACGCGGTTGGAGTAGCCCCATTCGTTGTCGTACCAGGAGATGACCTTGCCGGTTTGGCCGACGACTTTGGTGAGTTTGGAGTCGACGATGGAGGAGAGCGGGTTGCCTTTGAAGTCGGAGGAGACGAGTTCTTCGTCGGTGTATCCGAGGTAAGGTTTGAGGGGGCCGTCGGCGGCGGATTTGAGGGCGGCGTTGATGGTTTGGACGGAGATGGGTTTTTCGGCGACAAAGGTGAGGTCGACGACCGAGACGTTGGGTGTGGGGACGCGGATGGCGAAGCCGTCGAGCTTGCCGTCCATGGCGGGGATGACGAGCTTGAGGGCTTTGGCGGCGCCGGTGGAGCTTGGGATCATGGAGAGGGCGGCGGCGCGGGCGCGGCGGAGGTCTTTGTGCGGTGTGTCGAGGATGACCTGGTCGTTGGTGTAGGAGTGGATGGTGGTCATGATGCCGGACTGGATGGTGAAGGTGTCGTTGAGGACCTTGACGACTGGCGCGAGGCAGTTGGTGGTGCAGGAGGCGTTGGAGATGATGTTGTGTTTCGCCGGATCGTATTTGTCTTCGTTGACGCCGAGGACGACGGTGAGGTCTTCGTTGGTGGCGGGGGCGGAGATGATGACTTTTTTGACGGTGGAGTTTGAGCCTTCCGGACCGAGGTGCGCCTTGGCTTTGGTGGCGTCGGTGAAGAAGCCGGTGGATTCGACGACGATCTGTGCGCCGACGGAGTTCCAGTCGAGTTTGGCGGGGTCGCGTTCGGCGAAGACCTTGATTTTTTTGCCGTCGACGGTGATGGAGTCGGCGTCGGAGGTGATGTCTTGTTTGAGGTTGCCGAGGATGGAGTCGTACTTGAGGAGGTGGGCGAGGGTCGCGGGTGTGGTGAGGTCGTTGACGGCGACGATTTCGATGTCGGGGTTGCCGAGCGCGGTGCGGAAGACGTTGCGACCGATGCGGCCGAAGCCGTTGATGCCTACCTTGACTGCCATGCTTGCGGATGCTCCTGTGTGTTTTGGGTGAGGTTGGTGTTGCGGTGTGTGTGTGCTTTCGACTTTGATTGTACTGGGTGCCGGGTCTGGGGTTGGGTGTGAGTAGCTGAGGAGGTTCTGGGGTTTGGCTGGGCTGGGTGGCGTGTGTTACAAGCAAGCCATGCGCGACGTGCGCGAATGGATACAGGAAAAGATGAGACGACTTCCCCGACGCGGGCCGAACGACTCGGAATCAACGGGCAAGATAGGGCAGGAGCTGCCGCAGAATCAGCAGGCGCCGCTGCGGCCGGTGTACCCGGAGGCGCGGGCGGCGGCTGAACCAGAGCCGGCGGTTTCTGAGAGCCTGGAGGCCGTGGCCGGTGTGGGCGATCATGCCGGGACGAGCAGTTTGGCGCCGGAGACGCAGCGGGCACAGGCGCTGGATGCACCGGTGCGGGAGAGTTCGCCGGCTGTGCCGATTGCGCCTCCGATGCAGGCAGATGGTTCTGAGAGGCCGGTTGCGGAGCCGTCTGCTGCTGAGCCGTCGCGGGCGGCTGAGCTGTCTGGGCCTGAGCCGCCTGCACCTGAGCCGGAACGAAAGATTGTGGTGGAGACGCAGCCGGAGTTTTTGTCGACGCCTCCGGCGGAGGCGGTCGCGGCGAAGTCGGTGCGTGGGTATGTGGTGCTGACGATCGGTCTGCCGGGGTCGGGCAAGACGACGTGGTACAAGCGTCGGGGGGTGACGCCGCTTTCGAGCGATCTCCTGCGGACGATCCTGTTTGACGATATTACGGAGCAGCGGTATCAGGGCCTGGTGTTTTCGACGTTGCGGAGCTTGTTGCGGGCGCGGCTGATTGCGAAGATGCCGTGGAATTATGTGGATGCGACGAACCTGAGTCCGCATGAGCGGCGGCAGTGGATCAAGATGGCGAAGAGCTTTGGGTACGAGGTGCAGGCGGTGTTTTTCGATGTGCCGCTGCCCGTGTGCATGGAGCGGAACTCGAAGCGTGAGCGCGCGGTGACGGACGAGGTGATGCAGCAGATGGCGGGGCGTCTGCGGCCGCCGACGTTCAAGGAAGGATTTGAGAAGATCACGGTGGTTCGGGTGAAGGGGCAGCCGGGGACGGAGCCGGTGGCGGGCTTGGCCGGTGTGGATGCGACAGCTCCGGATCTGGCGGGTCCGGATCTGGTAGGTCCGGAGGCGGGCGCCTAGATTTTGGCTTGACGTCGTGTGTGAGTGCGGATCTTGTCTCGGGAATGGACCTTAGAACAGCCCAAGCCGCGGTGGCGAGCAAGCAGGCCGGTGCGGGCGGCGTCTTGTTTCGAGACGTGGGGTACCGGCTGCCGGGTGGGCAGGAGTTGTTGCGCGGGATCTCGTTCGGGGTGGAGCCGGGGACGACGACGGCGCTCCTGGGGCGGAGCGGGTCGGGCAAGACGACGCTGTTGCGGACGGTGAATGCGCTCGTTCGGCCGACCTCGGGGGAGGTGTGGGTGGATGGTCGGGAGAGCTCGGCGGCGCGGACGGATGTGGTTGCGCTGCGGCGGAGCATCGGGTATGTGATCCAGGAGACGGGGCTGTTTCCGCATATGACGGTGGAGCGCAACGTGGGCATGGCGATGGAGTTGGCGGGGCAGAGGGGGGCGGAGCGGGGGGCGCGTGTGGAGGCGATGCTGGATCTGGTGGGGCTCGATGGGGGGGAGTTTCGCGGGCGGTATCCGTGGCAGCTTTCGGGTGGGCAGAGGCAGAGGGTGGGTCTGGCGCGGGCGCTGGCGACGGATCCGGCGGTGTTGCTGATGGATGAGCCGTTTGGGGCGCTCGATCCGATCACGCGGGCGGAGATGCAGACGATGCTCAAGGACTTACTCGGGCGGGTGCGGAAGACGGTGCTGATCGTGACGCATGATTTGGAGGAGGCGCTGTTTTTGGCGGATCGGGTGGTGTTTCTCCAAGCGGGTTCTGTGGCGGCGGAGGTGGCGGCGGCCGAGGTGGCGGGGAGCGGGATTGGGGCGGTGGAGGAGTATGTGCGGGCGGTGAGACAGGGGGCAGGGAGCAGGGAACAGGGGGCAGGGAACAGGGAACAGGGGGCAGGGAACAGGGAACAGGGGGCAGGGAACAGGGAACAGGGGGCAGGGAACAGGGAACAGGGGGCAGGGAACAGGGAACAGGGGGCAGGGAGCAGGGAACAGGGGGCAGGGAACAGGGAACAGGCAGGGAGTAGGGAACAGGGGGCAGGGAACAGCCGGCAGGGAACAGGGCAGGGTAAGGGATGGGGATTAGGGGTGGGGGAGAGTGAAAGGATTTCTTGGGGCGCATGGGTGGGAGATTGGGCGGCTTACGTTTGAGCATCTTTGGCTGACGGGGAGTGCGATGCTGCTGGCGGCGGCGGTGGGCTTGCCGGTGGGCGTGTGGATGACGCGGAGGCCGGGGTTGGCGAGGCCGGTGCTTGCGGTTGCGAATGTGGTGCAGGTGGTGCCGAGTCTGGCGCTGTTTGGGCTGTTGTTGCCGGTGCCCTGGCTGGGCGAGGATGCGGCTCGGCTGGCGATCCTGGCGTTGACGGGGTATGCTTTGCTGCCGATCTTGCGGAATACGTATGCTGGGATCGGCGGCGTCGATCCGGCGCTGATCGATGTGGCGAATGCCTTGGGAATGACCGGAGGGCAGCGGCTGTGGAAGGTGGAGTTGCCGCTCGCGGCGAGCGTGATTCTGGCCGGTCTGCGGACGGCGACGGTGACGTGTGTGGGGGTGGCGACGATTGCGGCGGCGATCGGGGCGGGCGGTTTGGGGGAGCTGATCTTTCGCGGTGTGGCGAGCGTCGATAACGGTCTGGTGCTGGCTGGGGCGATTCCGGCGGCGTTGCTGGCGCTGCTGGCGGATGGCGGCTTGGGGTGGTTGGAGAGGCGGTTGGCGGTGCGGCGGTGAGGCAGGGAACAGGGGGCAGGGGACAGGGAACAGGGGACAGGGAACAGGGAGTAGGTAACAGGGGGCAGGGAACAGGGAACAGCGGGCAGGGGACAGGGAACAGGGAACAGGGGACAGGGAACAGGGAACAGGGAACAGCGGGCGGGAGTAGGGACAGGTAGGAAGGGACAGGGTGGGGGACAGGGAACAGTGGGCAGGGAACAGGGAACAGCGGGCGAGGAGTAGGGGGTAGGGAGTGGGGAAGAGCGGGCTTAGATTTGCTGCGGTGGGTTTGTTGCTGCTTTGTTTTGCTCTGACTGCGTGTGGGCCGCCGCGGTCTTCTCGGGTTGTGGTGGGGGCTAAGAACTTTACCGAGCAGGTGGTGCTGGGCGAGCTGCTGGCTCAGGAGATTGAGGCGGTTTATGCCAGTGAAGGGAAGCCGCAAAGGGTGGAGCGGAGGTTTTATTTGGCGGGCAGTTATATCTGTCAGCAGGCGTTGGTGAGCGGGCGCATTGACGCGTATGTGGAGTACACGGGGACGGCGCTGACGGCGATCTTAAAGCAGCCGATGGATCGGGATCGCGGGCGTGTGCTCGGGACGGTGCGGGGGCTGTATGGGAGCCGGTACGGGGTGCTGGTGGGGCCGCCGCTGGGGTTTGAGGATACGTTTGCGATGGTGGTGCGGGGCGAGGATGCGCGGGCGATGGGTCTGCGGACGATCTCGGATGCGGTTGCGCGGGCGCCCGGATGGCGGATGGGCGTGGGGTATGAGTTTGAGGAGCGGCCGGATGGTCTGCGCGGGTTGGAGGCGGCGTACGGGCTGCGGTTTGGGGGCACGCCGCGGGTGATGGATCTGGGTCTGCTGTATCGCTCGCTGGCGGCTCGGCAGGTGGATATTGTGGCGGGGAACTCGACCGATGGGCCGATCCGGGCGCTGGGGTTTGTGGCGCTTGAGGATGATCGTCACTACTTTCCGCCGTATGAGGCGGTGCCGTTGATGCGGGCGGAGTCGGTGCGCGAGCATCCGGAGATTGCGGCTGCGGCGGAGCGTCTGGTGGGGCGGGTGAGTGCGGAGGAGATGCGGGCGATGAACGATCTGGTGCACGGGCAGCACAGGGACGTGGGGGAGGTAGTGCGGGAGTTTCGCGAGCGGAAGGGGTTGTAAAGCAGCTGTTAGCTTTTAGCTGCTAGCTTTTAGCACAGGCAAAGGCGAGGAGCTAAGGGCTAAGGGCTAAGGGCTAGGAGCTAGCAGCTAGAAGCTAAGAGCTAGGAGCTAGCGGCCGGGAGGCAGGGGACGGCATGGCAGAGAGTACGGTGGAGCCTTGGTTGCGAGGGACGCTGGGCGAGGTGGATGCGGTGAGGCGCGGGGTGCTCCATGCGCTGGAGCTGGCGGCGGAGGATGCGGAGCGGTGGTGCGCGGGATTGAGCGATGAGGAGATGGAGCTGCGGCCGTTTGAGCTGCCGTCGGTGGGGTTTCAGCTGCGGCATGTGGCGCGATCGCTGGATCGGTTGCTGACGTACGCCGAGGGCCGTCAGCTATCGGAGGCGCAGATGCGGGAGCTGCGGTCAGAGATGCTGGCGGGGATGTTGGTGGGGATGGTGGCGGGCGATGGGCGGGCGGAGTTTCGGTGGGCGGTGGCGCGGTCGATGGAGCGGGTGAGGGCGATTGCGCCCGGGATGTATGAGGAGGTGCGCGAGGTGGGGCGGGCGCGTCTGCCATCGACGGTGGGCGGGCTTCTGGTGCACTGTGCGGAGCATACGCAGCGGCATGTGGGGCAGATGGTGACGACGGCGAAGGTGGTGATGGCGATGCGAGGCTTAGATTAGGGATTTGCCAGGAGGCGTTGGAGGGTGAGGGCGTTGCCGAGCGCGGCTCCGGAGGCGGTGTTGTCGAAGATGACCCAGGCTTCGGTGGCGGCGGGGAGATCGGCGAGGGTGTCGGCCAGGGTTTGGAGGAAGTCGTCGGGGTAGGGGCTGTAGTAGGTGCGGGGCGAGCCGTGGAGGCGATAGTAGACGAGGTGGGGGTCGCCTGCGGGGGATGCGGCTGCGGGAACCGGGGCGGGGTCGGCGGCGGCGCGGGAGATGATGTGGGTCCGGAGGAGGTCTTCGGCCGCGGTGGTGAACCAGGTTGGGTGGCGGGGTTCGAGGACGACGGGACCGGTGTGCAGGCGGCGAAGGTGCTCGAAGAAGGCGCCGGCCTGAGCGGGGTTGAAGGCTTGTTTGGGCGGGAGTTGGAGGAGGATCGGGCCGAGTTTCGGGCCTAACTGGCGGATCTGTTCGAGGAAGCTGGTGAGTTGGGCGAGGGTCTCGGGCGTGGTCGCGAGGGCGGCTTCGTGGGTGATGGTTTTGGGGGCTTTGACGGCGAAGCGGAAGTTGTCTGGGACGGAGGTGGTCCAGCGTTGCCAGGTGGCGGGGCGGTGGGGCCGGTAGAAGGTGGTGTTGATCTCGGCGGCGGTGAACTGGCGGCCGTAGCGTTCGAGGTGGGAGCCGGGGCTGGGGAGGTCGGCCGCATTGGGTCGAGGGATGGTCCAGCCCGCGGTGCCGATGCGGAGGTTGGGCCGGGATCGGAAGCTGTTGTCGGCTTCAGGGTCTGTCAAGCGACGAGGTGGCCCATTTTTTCGCGTTTGGTTTCGAGGTAGCGGGCGTTCTCGTTTGACTCTGGGACGAGGGCGGAGATGCGTTGGACCTCGATGCCGGCCTGCTCGACGGCGTGGACTTTTTCGGGGTTGTTGGTGATGAGGCGGACGGAAGCGAGGCCGAGATTTTGGAGGATGGCGGCGGGAAGCTCGAAGTTGCGGCAGTCGGCGCGGTAGCCGAGATCGAGGTTGGCTTCGATGGTGTCGCGGCCCTGGTCCTGGAGCTCGTAGGCGCGGAGTTTGTTCATGAGGCCGATCCCGCGGCCCTCCTGCATTTCGTAGAGGAGGATGCCGGTGCCGGCGTCGGCGATGGTGCTGAGGGCGAGTTCGAGTTGCTGGCGGCAGTCGCAGCGGAGTGAATGGAAGACGTCGCCGGTGAGGCACTGCGAGTGGATGCGGACGATGGGAGGAGCGGCGTGGATATCGCCCATGACGAGTGCGACGGCGCTTTCTGTGCGGGTCGACGGGTTGGTTCCGTTGCAGGGCGGCGGATTAAGCAGGATGCCTTCAAAGCCGAGGATGCGGAAGTGTCCCCAGCGCGTGGGGAAGTCGGCGTCGGCGATGCGGCGAAACGAGGAGAACGGCATGGCTGGATTATATGATTCGTCCGAAGCACGGAAGATACAACCGACGTGGGACAAGGGCGTGGGGACGTTACTTTTGGTTGGAGAAAGTTCGTCTTGGGGCTAAAGAAAATGGCGAATCTGCCGAAGAAGTAGAGTATGAGCATGACGCCGCACAATTCCACGCTGATCCTGATTACGTTGTTGATCGAGCTGGGTGTGGCGGCGGCGGTTTCGAGTTCGCTGGCGCGATCGAATCGCTTCAAGGATCTGTTGTTGCTGCCGCGGCGCACGGCCGGCGAGACGGCAAAGCTGGTGTTGATGATCTGCATTCCGCTGACGCTTGGGGTGTGGGTGCGTGTGCGTGTGCCGAACTTCCTGGCGGCCGATATTTCAATCGAGGCGACCGTGCTTTTGGCGCTTCTGCTGGGTCCGTTGCCGGCGATGGCGGGAGGCGCGCTGCTGGCGGTTCCGGCTGTTCTACACCACGAGTTCTGGTCCTTGCCGGTGAATCTGCTGGTGGCCGGAATCGCGGGGTCTTTTCGGCGGTTTGCCGATTCGGAAGATGTCTGGTCGTTTTCGCCGATGATCGATCTGAGTCTTTACCGGTGGGTGACGCGGACGCTGCGGAGGCCGCAGCTGGACCGGCAGATCATGCTCGTGCTCCTGATTACGGCGATCCAGTTTGGCACGAGTATGTTGTCGAGATACCGTCCGCGGCGGTTGTTTGATCTGTGGTCGAATCGTTGGCTGATCGAACTTGCGATTTGTGCGAGCGCACCGATTGTGGTGGGCATACCGCTGAAGATCTGGAACGCGATCCGGATCGAGCGGCAGCTGGAGGAGCAGGGCCGGCTCTTGCTTGAGGCGCGGCTGGACGCTTTGCAGCGACAGATCAATCCGCACTTTCTTTTTAATACGCTGAACTCGATAACGTCCTTGATTCGATCGCAGCCGGAGCTCGCGCGCGAGATGATCGGCAAGCTGGCGAATATTTTGCGCACGCTGCTGAAGGATCGGGACGCGTTTGTTCCGTTCCGCGATGAGCTCGAGTTTACGGACGATTACCTTGATATCGAGGTGGTGCGTTTCGGTGCGAAGCTGCGGGTGGTGAAGGAGATCGCCGAGGAGACGCTGGACATTGTTGTGCCGAGCATGCTGCTGCAGCCGCTGATCGAGAACAGCATCAAGCATGGTTTGGAGCCGCGGATCGGCGGTGGCACGGTGACTTTGCGGAGCCGCATTCCGGAGACAGGATTTCTTCTTCTGGAGGTGGACGATGACGGTGTCGGGATTGCGCCTGAGCGGAATCTGCCCGAGACGAGGGGCGGCCTCGCGCGCGATGGAACCGGCATTGGAATGCAGAATGTGCGGGAACGGATGAAGGTGTTATATGGCGATTTGGCGAAGGTAGAGGTGAACAGCCGGCCTGGTCGTGGAACGAAAGTGACGCTGTTGATGCCGATACTTGAAGTCGGTGAGACGGCCTGGTCGGCCGCGGGTCGGGACGCCGCTCGGCCGAGCGTACCGTCGTCCCCGGTTCGAGCGAAGCCACGTCTGCAGGCGGAGGGAGGATAGCAGCGGGGGAGGACGACTGTGTCCGGACGAGGGTCCGGATCAGAGTCTGGGATCGTGTTTGGGATGAGGGTTCAGGGTCTGGTCTCAGAGGTCGCCGTAGTTGATTAGGGTTAGGCTGGCGTCGCGAGCGAGTGCTTTGGGAATGACCTCGAGCAGAGCCTCGCGTTCGGTCTCTCGATGCTCTCGGAGACGGGTTCGGACGTGACTCAGATGTGAGTCCGCGTAGCCGGGATGACAGCAGATCTCCCACGCGCCGTCTGGGAGATGTGTGAGTACGTCCTGAAGTTGCGGCCGGTCGAACGATCCGGTTGCGGAGATCGCGAGGGTGCCGTCGGTGGTTTGGATGTTGAGGCCGGCATCGGGTGCGGCGGAAGAGAGGATAGGAGATGCAGTCGAGATGCGGAAGGGAGGCTGCCGGCGGAAAGAGGGTTCGAGCCTCGAGAGGCTTTGGATCTGGAGACGGCGCACGGGGCTGCCGTGGCCGAGGCGGCGATTCCATCGTGGCTCGAAGGGGTTGCGGATGGCGGGAATTCCGAGCTTTTGGGCGACGCGAAGCAGAACGCGGGTGACAGGAGGAAAGATGTGGGTGTGCTTGTGGGTATCGAGATGGGTGACACGGATGCCGCTTTGCTGGAGTTTTTCGACTTGGGCGAACGCTTCGCGGTAGAGGTCGTCTTCGCGCAGCCGGCCGAGCGAGAGCGCCAGGACGAAGGCCGCCAGGGTAGGGCGCAGAGGAGATGTCTGGTCAGGCGACCGTGCAGGTGTCAGGAGGGAGGGGATCCGCTCGGGCGAGAGAACGGGCGTGCCGTCGAGCAGGACGATGTGGCAACCGACGCCGAGGCTGGGGTGGCGACGGGCCAGATCGGCTGCGTCTTCAAAGGCGGGACCGGTCGCCATGAGAGTTGCCGAGGTGAGGACGCCTGCCTGATGGAGATCGATGACGGCGCGATTGATGCCGGGTGTAAGGCCGAAGTCGTCGGCGTTCAGGATGAGGCGGCGGGGCATGCTCGACAGGATGGGCGGTGCGTCCGCGACGGCGGTGTGTGAGAAGTGGTGGGCAGAGAGGGACTCGAACCCCCGACATCCTGCTTGTAAGGCAGGCGCTCTAACCGACTGAGCTATCCGCCCACGTTTATCCTTCGCATAGTCTATGGGACGGGGGAGGGCGGCGCAAACGAGAGGTGGCGGGCGTGAGGGTGACGGTGGGTGAGCGCCGCTGTCGTATGCTCGGGACGAGCGGACCTCGATCGGTCGTGAGGAGACGCCTTCGGCCGACGGGGAGAAGGAATTCTAAACTCGGCCTCATCTGCTAGACTTACTGAGTTGTTGCAGAGACGTTTCTAGTGCCTGATGTGTGTACGCAGGCGGTCGTCAGGGACCGAGTTTTGTCGGTAACAACAGATGTGGGGACGTAGCTCAGTTGGTTAGAGCGCTGCCCTGTCACGGCAGAGGTCGCGGGTTCGAGCCCCGTCGTCCCCGCCATACATTCTAAAGCACTTAGAGTGATATGGGACCCAAAGTGACACCCCCGATCCGGGTCCAATAAAGGTCCAATAAGCCCGCCAAGCGCTCTTTTACGGGTACGAAACATCTCTGTTCTGACCCACGTTTTCCACCGTCATGCTCACAACCTTCCTCTGTGCGACACGCTTATGCGAGTTCACGGCCTGGGTGTGGACGTCCAGCGTGATCCTGCTGTTCGCGTGTCGTAAGAGCTCCTGAACGGTCTTGACGTCCTCTCCGTTCGCCTTCAGCAATGTCCCGAAGGAGTGACGGAAGGTGTGCCAGCCGATGTTCTTGTAGATGCCAGCCTTGCGCGCGACCGGCCGAATGTAGAGCGTCCTGAGATTGTCTGGCCAGTAAGGCTATGTTCCTTTCATGGTCGGACTAGCGAAGACGTAGTCCGACGGCATGGGGCATGGTTTGGCGACGCCAGCGCAGAAGATCGTCGCCATGTAGCTGTCCATGGTGACAGGTTTGGCTGAGGCTTCTGTGCGGCTTCGGTTTCGGTAGCTGGGTGAGCAACAGCGATCCTGCGTTCCTCCGCATCCTTGCGCGATCGGGAAAAGTACGAGCTGCGTTGTGACCCCGCAAAGGGGAGGGTTACGCGTTTGGAGGTGCTGTGATGTTGCGGATTGATTAAAGGGATCAAGCCCTGGACCGAAGCCACCGCGCTCGCCGACCACGAGAGCCTTGGTTTCGGCGAGCAGGAATACTGCTGTCAAGCACCTCGAAGCGGCGCTAAAGAACGGTTTAGATCGAGCGCTTGATGGAGACGCGCTTCGACGGCACACGCTCCGGCAAGAACTTCACTCTGGAATCGGCAGACCGATCCACTGGTGATGGAGTCAGATTGTGATGGACTCAGAGATCTCGGGCCTGGAGAATCGCCGCGCTTTTCTCAAGCTCGGCAACAACGTCGCCCGGTTCAGCTTTGAGTCTCGCTATTACGACCGCCCTCGCCGAATTTGGAGCGATACACGCAGGCTCGGATTGGCGGCAACCATCCCGCCGAGACTACGGCAAGTTCATCGCCGCGCAGCGAAGAACCAATAAATACCACCTAGTTACCTCAACATGGCACGATTACTGCTCCGATTAACGCGTCTTTAGACGACGCTTACCAGCCGAGGCCTAAGGCAATGTGCTCTGGGCTGCCGGTGGTGATGGTGGAGCTTTGACTATTAACGTCGTCGTAAGCGAAGCCATACGCCAGGTTGTTGATGCTGACCTGATGCCAGAACGCCGCGTAGTAGTTTGCCGGAGAGACCTGGTAGTAGGCTGACGGGGTGTTCCACTGGTTCACGTTGGTCGCCACATGACGGTTGATGGCAGCGCAGAGTTGCGCTTCGATCGCTAGCTCTACAGCATTGCGGTCCGTGTTGCCCGCATCGCCGGTGGCGAAGGGGCCGTTGCAAACCAGCACCTGCTGCGTGTTTGGATATCCGATCACATAGCCCGTGCCGCTTTGGAAGGCTCCATTGCCTGTATTGACTTCGTTCAACGTCAAGGTTCCGCCGTTACTATAGCCGCTAAAGGTGCG
Organism: Acidobacteriaceae bacterium; assembly: GCA_965277145.1. GTDB lineage: Bacteria > Acidobacteriota > Terriglobia > Terriglobales > Acidobacteriaceae > Edaphobacter. Next base: position 1,713,033 of record OZ255717.1, on the reverse strand, counting down.
CGAACCCCACGTGACGGTGAGCGGAGTGCTTCCGTAATAGTTCCAGATCTGACTTATGTAGCCGTCGAAGTAGGTCCCGTTCGCCTGGCCCAGGCCGAAAGTAGTCTCCGCCGGGGACAGAATGCGGTAGTTCGTAATAGGTGTGGAGGTGAATGGAGAGGGCACATTGGAATTCCACTCGGAATCAATCTGCGCGATGGATTGCGTGATGCCGGTTTGTTGATGAAAGGTCCGATTGTTGCCGTATACATCAAGCGTCAACGGTAGACCGAACTGGTTGACCTGGGTGGTGTTGATAAAGATACCTGAGCTGTTATAGGTGAACTCGTACCAGTCATAGTGCGTGTTGTTATTGGGATCGGCGGTGTTTTGCGCGTTTGGCCCGGCGTAGCCCACCCCCGTACCGGAACCAACCGTGGTCATGTACATCGGCGATCCATAGGAGATGTAAATTCGCCCGGAATACACCTGGGGCAGTAGCAGAAGCTTTGATTGCGCCAGAGTGAACGCATAATTCGGATAGTTGGTGCCGTTATAGGTCAGGTGGCTGGAGGCATTATTGTCGGCTGAAGAGATGGCTGTCATGGCGCCGTTCGGCTGCACCCAGCTAAACGTGTTGTTGGCTGGGTTGATGGCAAGTACCTCCACATAGATTTGGCTGTCGCTCCATGAGCCATTGGTGTTGTTGTTAAGATCGATGCCGATAAAGCCGGGGTAGATGGTGTAGTTGAAGTTGCCGCCGCCGCTGCTGGTCGAGCCGCCGTTGCTGGTGGTGAATAAGCGGTTGCTGGGATCGTTGGCCTGAAAGCCAATGGAAAGGCCACTTCCGAATGCAGCCGCGGTGGTGGGACCACCGATGGAGATGCTGCCGAACCCGGTCGCCCCCGGGAAGTTCGTGCCTGTCGAAGATCCGGTCACGAAAAGAGAGTGGCTCGCATCATTGGCCTGAAAACTCACGTACAGCACGCCATTGGCTCCGGCGAGTGAAGGGGGTGTACCCATGGCGATGTTTGGGTAGGCCGTTCCCGAAGGAAAGCTACCATTGCTAGAAGAGGCCACAAATAAGATATTGCGGCTATCGTTGGCCCGATAGCCGAGATATAAACTGCCGTTGAACGTGGTCAGCGATGGCGTGCCGTTCGTAGAGTCGTTGCCATCGAGACTAGTGGAAAAGTTTACTCCGTCGGTTGAACGGCCGATCCAGATAGCATTACTAGGATCATTGGCTTGGAAAGCCACATACAAGGTGCCGTTCAGGGCGGCCAAGGACGGCGCACTGCCAATTAGAATGTTTGGGTAGCCGTTGGCGGCAGGGAAGTTTACGCCATCCGCGGATGAAGTGATAAACAGCTTGTGGCTTGCGTCGTTGGCTTGAAAAGCGAGATAAAGCTTATTGTTGAAAACCGCCAGGGCCGGGGCTGAGCCCATCTGAATATTGGGGTAGCCCGTGGCGGCAGGAAAGTTCACACCGTCGGTGGATGAGGTGATGAAAAGCTTGTGGCTGGCATCATTTGCCAGAAACGCCGCATAAAGCCTGCCGTTGAAGCTGGCAAACGATGGGGCGGAGCCCATGCTCACTTGGGAACTCACCGTCGCCGCAGGAAAGTTCAGATTTTGAGCTTGGGTCTGCGGAGTCGTCATGCACGTGAAGAAAAGCGTCAGAAGAAGCGCTACGGCGGAATGCTGCGTGCTTCGTAGGGTCGACGTCAAGTGCATAAGATCTCCTATGTGCATGGAAGCAGATGAGAAAAACTGTGGGGACTGTAGCAGTCCGGCGAACTCATCGTCCCTTGGGAATACGGATCGAGGGCCTCGATCCACACGCAGCCAGGACACTACGGCTGGGCAACAAGCTTCCAGTTTTGAGCGCCCGTGTTGTTGCAGCTGTAAATTTCCATCTGCACGCCATCGGTTGTTGAGCTGTGATAGACATCAAGGCAACGTCCGCTGCCGACGCCCTTGATGACGAAATAGCTTCCGTTGGCGATCGGGGTCCACTGCTGGTTGCTCCCGCCTCCATAGGTCCAGGTCTGGAGGGGGCTAAAGTCCGCGGTGGCGACATTTGTCACGTCCAGCACCTCTGTGGGCGCGCCCCGGTTCACGATCGTATACACGTTATTGCCCTGCGACTGGAACTGCCACTCCTGGTTCGGCTGCTGGCTGCCGCACGCCCACTGCTGGACGACGGTGCCGTTGGAGGTGCCGTACCCTGCGGCATCCAGGCATTTGCCGCTGGTCTGGTTCACGATGTTGTACCAGGTCGTGGTGTTAAAGCCGCCGCCGCCCGCGACGGCCGCCGCCGGCGTCGTCAGTGTGACCGAGTTGGAGGGTGCCGAGGCGACGCCGCTTGAGTTGACCGCCACCACAGAGTAGGTGTACGCCGTGCTGGCGCCTACCGTTATGTCGGAATAGCCCGTGGCGGTTACTCCGGCCGCGATCGACGTGGCCGCCCCGGAACCGGTGGCCCGGTACACGGTGTACGTCACGCCCGCCGTCGAGGACGCACTCCAGCTCAACTGGACATACGGGTTCGTAATGGAGCCGGAGGCTGCTTGATTTGTGGCGCTGAGACCTGAAGGCGCGCCGACGGTGGGCGGGGCCGGTGTTGTTATTGTGCAGGCAGCCGTACCCGTGTAGGAGGTCACCGGCTCAAGCGTATCGGCTGTGCCGCTGTTGGCCGCCGCACCCACGCCGTTGATAGCGTGTGTGATCGAGCCGTAGCCGTTGAGCCACACCGTGCCGATGTCGGTCACGGAGATGCTTGAGCTGTTCGGCACGGTCATGGCGTTATCTTCGACAATGTTTGGGCCCACGTCGAAGAAGGAGTAAATACCGAGCCCGTAGGCGACATGCGTGCACACCCCTGGCGAAACCACGTAGGACGGGTAGCCGTTCGCGCTGCCATCCATCCAGGCAGCCTGGTTTGGCACGTCATACGGCAGCTCGCTTTGGTAGAAGATCGTTTCACCGCCGTTGCCGTTCCACAGCACCTGCTCTTTCTGGTAGTGCTCGACTGCCAGACCTAGCGCCGTGACATTGCTGCCGTTCACCACCAGGCCATGGTCGGCGGTGTTTACGGTCCAGCCGATGGGGCCCGCTCCATGGTCCGCGCGCCACGACCACAGGTTATCGAGAATCACATTGTTGCTATCCACCTGCAGGCCCGTCCCGGCGCTGACCGCCGTCGATTCCTGGCCGCCGATGCGGATCACAATATCGTTCAACGAGGTCGGGTTCGAGGCATGGCTCGCGTTTGTCACGCCAGGATTGCCGACTTCAAACAACACCGGCGACTGGACCGGACCGGCGTCCACAATGAGGCCTGCGACCTGCACCCCATCCACGTCCGCCACCGTGATCGCGGCATTGCCGGCTTGCGGGATCAGCGTCGCAAAACCCATCCCCAGCACCACGGTGTTTGGGTTGGTAACCATGATGGGCTGGCTGTACTGGTAAATGCCCGGCGTCAGGATCAGGCTCTTGCCCGAGGCCAGGGCGCTGTTGATGTCGGCCACTGTATTTGAAGGCTGCGCGATAAAGAACGAGCTGAGAGGCAGCGACGTGCCGACGCCCAGACCGCCACCCGACCAGCTGGTTCCTCTGGAGTTGGTTTGCAGGCCAGGCGAAAATACGAAGTAATTGCCGCTGCCGTCGACATACAGAAAGGGCTTTTCACGGCTGACCGGCGTGTTCGGGACGTTGGTCACGTTCACCAGGCCCGATCCACCGCCCGGGTACGACTGCTGCGGGGCGCCGACCACGCCGGAGAAAACGAAGTTCCAAACAAAGGCGCTCCATCCGTTCATCGTGCTGTTTCGGGTAAACCACTGCTGCTGCGAGCAGGGGTTGGTGTTGCCGTACACAGCGATGTCGGCGGTAAATCCGCCACTTGCCTCCGCGCATGGATTGGTGGTTCCAATGGAGCCGGAGTTTACATAGGCCAGGTTGCCCTGGATGTTCATGCGCCGCAGGGAAGCCCCTTGCGAAACGCCCCAGTCCAGCGTTCCGTTCACAGGGCCGTTGATCGGAATCACCGAAAGGTTCTCCTGCGAACGCCAGAAGTTTTGCAGAAGGTTGCCACCGACCAGCAGATCCACCGCGAGCCCGCCGGAGATCGTGACCTGGTTCGGCGAGCTGCCGAGGCCGGCAACGGACTCGTAGTAACCCACCTGGGCCGCGACCGGAGCACCGCTGGTCCCATAGGCGCCGGGCATGAACAGCACGGCGTGGCGGTTGGTGCTGAACTGGGTCTCGCCATTGAGCCCGTTCAAGGTGGCATTGATGCTCGACGGGCTCATGCTGGGCGTGATGATGGTGACGTTGGGGCCGAAGTTGGGCGCGGTCTGGCCCAGCGCCGCCGCCGTCCACAGAGCACTCCCGCATACGGCACCGGCGATCAGGAAGGAAAGGGACACCTTGGTACGGGAAAACGATCGTAGGCTCATCATCGCTTTGTAGACCCTCATGACAATTGGTTTACCCGCTCGCGGAGGACTATAGGCAACGGCCGTTCGCTTGTCAACTCATCCCGGAGGACCTTGGGTCTGAGTAGTGACGGAGCAGAAACCTGACTTGACGGAGCAGAAAACCTCCCTTAAGGATGCTGGCTTTAGGCTTTCCCACCCCCCGGTTTGATGGAAAGCTGAGCGGTCGTCTTCCCTACTTCTTTTGCCTTGGTCGGTTTGTGCTCTGGTTGTGGTCCGAGCGGAATTGTGACTACTTTTTCTTGCGCCTTTAGGAGCCCAGGTAGTCTGGGCCGATGATAGGGTCGGCTCATGTGCTCCTCAGCCTGTTGCTGGCCGCTGTGCCCTTTGGTGCGCAGATGGACGCGCACCTGTACTCGCCGGAGACGCATCCAGAGCGGAGCGAGTTGGTATCTGCCGATCTCGGAAGAGGAATTAAGAGAGATTCACCTCCAGTACGAGAATGATCTACAACAGCACGGCAGGCGTTTGCTGGGCAGTACAGTTACGGGGATGTTTTTGGTGGTCAAGTGACAAGCCTTACCGGGCATGATGTCCGTGCAGAAAGCCGCTGCCCCGGATCAAAGTAGCAGTTCTGCTGATAGCCTATCGTCTGCTGTCCGGTCGTGGGCCGAACAGATCCCGGTTTTGCAGGAGATCGGCTTGCGGCTTTGGTCTACGTTTTTTCTCGCTTTCACAGCGCTTCTTCCGATCATCAATCCGGTGGGTTCTGCGTTGATCTTTCTTGGCCTGGTCGGCGATGCGCCTATCGATGTCTATCGTTCGCTCGCGCGGCGTATTGCTGTCAACAACATCATCTTTCTGGCTGTGATCGAGGTGCTTGGATCTTCTCTGCTGAAGTTTTTCGGTATCTCTCTGCCGATCGTTCAGGTTTCGGGTGGACTTGTGATTGTGGGCATCGGGTGGTCGATGTTGAACGACAAGGATGCGCATGGGCCGCAGAGCAAGAGCGGTGAGACTGGGGAGGCGCGCAAGGAGGCAGACGCGGCAGAGTTCGCGGATCGGTCGTTTTATCCGTTCACGTTTCCGATCACGTCCGGGCCTGGAACCCTGGTCGTCACGCTAACCCTGAGCGCGCACGCTGCTGACCGCGTTCTTGTAACGGATGTGCTTGCGCATGTTGGTCTGTTTCTTGCCATTGTCGTTCTCAGCGCCATGATTTATTTCTGCTACGCCTATGCTCCGCGGCTGACACGAGCGTTTTCACCGTCGACGGTCAACGGCGTGGTCCGGGTGATGGCGTTTATTGTGCTGTGTATTGGAGCGCAGATTGCGTGGAACGGCCTGACAACTCTGCTGGCGTCGCGATAAGACCGCTGTCGTCTGCGTACGATGCGCACGTGCCATACTTCGGAGAGATGGCGAGGCGAAGCGCGGGACTTCTGATGTATCGGAGGCGGGAGGGGGAGCTTGAGGTGTTTCTGGTTCACCCAGGCGGACCTTTCTGGGCGAAGAAGGACGTTGGGGCGTGGACGATTCCGAAGGGCGAATATGCGGACGGAGAAGAGCCGATCGATGCTGCGAAACGCGAGTTTGCGGAGGAGACGGGGTTTGCTCCCGGCGGGGATTTTGCGGAGTTAGGCACGATAAAGCAAGCGGGAGGCAAGCTGGTCACGGCATGGGCGTTTGCGGGGGACTGCGAACCGGCGGATCTGGTCAGCAACACGTGCGAGATTGAGTGGCCGCCGCGCTCGGGACAGAGGCTGGAGATACCGGAGATCGATCGTGGCCGGTGGTTCGGTGTCCGGGAGGCGAGGGAGTACGTCAAGAGCAGTCAGGAGCCGTTTTTGGATCGGCTCTGTGGGGTCTTGGGTGATCTTTGATTTGGGCAGGGCTGAAGCTGTGCCGTTGCTGGAATCCTAAAAATGGCGAAGGCGAGAAGCAGATTCCCTTCGGGATTGACAACAAGATGGGCCAGGGGAAGGCGGTGGTGTGAGAAGTGGTGCGCCCGGAAGGAGTCGAACCTCCGACCTACTGGTTCGTAGCCAGTTGCTCTATCCAGCTGAGCTACGGGCGCACATTGCGTGAGGGGAGCAACTGCTTTAGGATACGCAACTTTGGAGGCAAGGGCAAACGGGTGGTGAGGGGAGGTGGACCGATCCTGGAGGCGCTCGTTGGGGGGAGCGGATGGTGCGCCCGGAGAGATTCGAACTCCCGACCCTTTGGTTCGAAGCCAAATGCTCTATCCAGCTGAGCTACGGGCGCGCGCACGGCAGAGGCCTGCTACGGACAAAGTACGCGAAGTTGGGGGTGGAGGGCAACCCTGTGTGTGGAGGCCCGGGCGCCGGGCGCAAGCGGGGTGGGTGGCGGCGTATAGTCCCGAGAGGGCGCCAGCGGGCGAGGCCGATGCAGCCCCGGCAGACATGAGGGTCAGGAGGAGTTGGGGATGGCTGTAGATGCGGGGACGCTGGTGGCGGGGGTGGATTTTGGCACGTTGAGTGTTCGGGTGACGCTCTTGGACAGCGTGAGGGGACGGCTGGGGACGGCGATCGCGGAGTATCCGTTGAAGCGGAGCCGCGAGGATCCGGACGAGGCGACGCAGTCGCACGACGACCAGATGGCGGCGCTGGTAGAGGCGATGCGGGAGGTGCTTGCGAGGTCGGGGGCGGACGGGGGCCGGGTGGCGGCGATGGCGCTCGATACGACCGGGTCGAGCGTGATCCCGGTGGATGCGGCGATGCGGCCGCTGAACGACTACTATCTCTGGTGCGACCACCGGGCCAAGCATGAGGCGGCTGAGATCACGGCGCTGGCGCATGCGGAGGGGCTGGAGGCGATCCGGTGGTGCGGCGGTGTGTATTCGCACGAGTGGGGGTTTGCCAAGCTGCTGCACTGGCTGCGGCATAACCCGGACAAGCGGGATCGGTTTGCGTCGGCGTTTGAGCACTGCGACATGGTGGCGGCGACGTTGTGCGGGATCGGGTCGCCGGCGGAGGTGAAGCGGTCGGCGTGTGCCATGGGGCATAAGTGGATGTGGAATCCGCGGTGGGGCGGTCTGCCGCCGCAGACCTTTCTGTCGGCGCTCGATCCGCTGTTCGACGGCGTGCGGGAGAAGCTTGCGGGAGAGTACCTGACATCGGACCATCTGGCGGGGCATCTCTCGGCCGAGTGGGCGGGGAAGATGGGTCTGCGCGCGGGCATTCCGATTCCGGTGGGGGCTTTTGACGCGCACTGGGACGCGATCGGTGCGGGCTGCCGCGAGGGCGACGTGGTGAATGTCGTCGGGACGTCGACCTGCATCATCGCGATGGAGCGGGAGACGGAGCTGATCGCGGGTGTGTGTGGGGTGGTGCCGGGGAGCGTGCATCCGGCGTTTACGGGGGTTGAGGCTGGGCTGTCGGCCACTGGGGACATCTTTGAGGCGATCGCGCGACGTGCGGGAACGACGGTGCGCGAGCTGGCAGAGGCGCTGGAGAGCTATCGTGCCGGGCAGACGGGTCTGCTTCGGCTGAGCTGGGACAACGGCGACCGGACGGTGCTGGTGAACGCGGATCTCGGCGGCGCGACCCTGGGCTGGAACCTGACGCATACGGCGCAGGATGAGCTGTTTGCGGCGATCGAAGGGACGGCGTTTCACACGCGCATCATCCTCGACCGGATGGCGGAGGGTGGTGTGCCGATCCGGCGTGTGATCAACGCGGGCGGCATTCCGCAGAACAATGCGGTGTTGAACCAGGTGTACGCCAATGTTTTGAACAAGCCGGTGTTGGTGCCTGACGGTGTTCCGACGAGCCTGGGGTCGGGGATCTTTGCGCTCCTGGCGACGGGGGCGTTCGCGAGCATCGAGGAGGCGCAGGCGGCGATGTGCCTGCCGCACCGGACGGTGATGCCGGAGGCGGGTGCGGCGGAGGTGTACGAGCGCCTGTTTGGGCTGTATCGCGATGTTTACTTCGGTTTGGGGAGCCCGGATGCGAAGCCGGTTGCGCTGGGCCGGGTGTTGCCTGAGCTGAAGCGGGTCGCGGCGGAGCAGGTGCGTCGGTCGGCAGCGCTGCCGGTGTGACTGTGCCCGTGGCTCAGGATTTGAGCTGCGGGAAGGATGTGATGCGGAGCTTGGCGGCGCCGTACGGGATCAGGGTGATGGTCTCCTCGGCTTCGGTGCTGGTGACGGGGCTCTGTGGGACGGCGGCGGCGACGCCGTCGACGGCCTGCCATTCCGGGAGCTTGCGGGCTTTGACCGAGAGGGTGACGGGGGTGGACTTTGCGGCGAAGGGGACCGGGCCGACGGCGGCGGCTTCTTGCACGGAGATGTTTCCGGCGCCTCCTGCGTCGGGGCTCAGGGCGTAGTTCCAGGGGCGCGTGGGAAAGGCTTGCCAGTCGGCGGTCATGCCACGGTCGCGGAGCTTGACCCACTCCTCGCCGATGGGAAAGGAGAAGAGGAGCGGGCCGCGACTGACGCTGACGGAGTTGTTGTAGCCGGTGCTGACGCGGGGTGTGAGCGGAAGCTTGAGCTCGACGCGGTCGCCGGGCTTCCAGGTGCGGTCGAGCGTGGCGAAGGCGCCGGGGGTGGGGGCGGGTTGGGGCTGGCCGTTGACGCTGACCGTGGCTCCGGCGGCCCAGGCGGGGATGCGGAGGCGGAGTGGGAAGCGCTTGCTGGCAGCGGGCGTGACGGTGATGCGGACGGTGTCGCGGAAGGGGTAGTCGGTGTCGGTGCTGAGGTGGACGGCGGTGCCGTGGACGGTGGTGCGGACCTCGCAGGGAGCGTAGGCGGCGGCTACCAAGCCAGCCTCGGGCTGGTCTTTAGAGGCGGCTGACGCAGAGGCGGGGGACGCCATCCAGAGGCTGGAGGTGAGTTTGGGCCAGCCCTGGTGGAAGTTGGCGGTGCAGCAACCGAAGTTGGGTTCGAGGCCGAAGAGGTTGGACTCGGGGCCGTCGGTGGTCCAGGGGGCGCGGTGGAGCGAGCACTCGACTTGGTTGGGCTCCTGGTTGTACTGGTGGGCCCACATGTCGTCGGTAAAGGTGCCGGGGAGGGCGTTGTAGCCGATCTGTTCCAGGCGGTCGCCGAGGGCGGGGTCGCCGAGGATGGAGAGGGCCACTTCGAGCGAGAACATCCCCTCGACGACGGTGCAGAGCTCGGAGCCTTGCGAGGGGTTGGGGCCGGCGAAGTGTTCGTCGCAGGAGAACATGCCGTTGGGGAGGCCGTGGTAGAGGTCGAGTTCGGCGAGCTGGTGATGGATGGCGGCGCGATCGGCCGGGGAGCCCGAGACGAGCGACCAGACGGGCGAGGCCTTGAGCGCCTGTCCGTTGTTGACGCCGTGGGTGGCGAGCGCGGTGTCGCCGAGGCCGTTGTGTTCGCTGAGCTTGATGAACTCCGGCGTGATGCGGTCTTTGTATTTGAAGTCGGCGAAGTCGGCCTGCCAGTCGAAGCCTTGGGCGTGGAGGAGGCGGACGAGGTCGAGGAGTTTGGGGTCGCCGTTGCGGTTGTAGAGCCAGAGCACGGTCTGGGCGTTGTCCTGCCAGCGGAACTTGCCCCAGTCGCGGAGGGGGCGGGTGGGGAGGGCGGCGAGCTGGTGAGCGAAGTAGCGGGCCATGACGGGCTCGACGCGTCCGTCGCCGGTGGCCTCGGCGTATTGGGTGAGGACTTTGAGCATGACCATGCGGGGCCACCAGTCGTCGTTGGACCTGGGGCCGATCAGGCCGTTGGGCTGCTGGTGGTTGAGGGTCCAGTCGATGTAGGGCTGGGCCTTGGCTTTGAGGCGTGGGTCGTCGAGCTGCCAGGCGAGGGGAACGAGGCCGTCGAGGAAGTAGGGCCCGCGCTCCCAGGATTCGCCCGTGCCGCCGAGCCAGCCGCTGTTGGGGCCGACGTCGGCCCAGGTCTCGTCGAGGTGGCCGCCGAGGCCGTCCGCCTGGATTTTGAGTTGGCGGCGCAGCCAACCGGTGGGCTGGATGGAGCCGAGGGGGAGGAGGTCGAAGGCGTTGGGGGCGAGCGGGGCGCGGTTGGGGACTGGGCCGGCGGTTTGGGCTCCGGCGGTTTGGGGCTTCGCGGCGGAGGCGGCGAGGAGTTTGCCGGGGAGTGTGGCGGCGAGGCCGGCGGATCCGAGGTGCTGGAGGAAGCGGCGTCTGGAGCGATGGTGTTTGGCGGGCGATTTCATCTGGGATTTCTCCGGGGATTTCTTCGGGAAGAAGTATCGCACCTCTCGCTTGAGGCTGTCTTTTCCCTTTACCCTCCCCACCCCCTACAAACTATGCGCAAAATATTCGATTCAAGGGACTTAGGTCTGGACCTCGGATAGCTCGAGGTCTGAAAAGTCCCAAAAACGGTACATGGTTTCCTCCAAAGTCTTGCATCTATTTGGTTTAGATCGGATTAGATAATCGTGTGAAGAACAAACAACCGCAAGAACAACAGCAGATTCCCTCTGGGAATGACAACAAAAGAGCAGATGCACTCTATGCCAATACCTATAAGTTGCTCCAGTTGTCGAAGAACGAGCGGCTGGCTGGTCTCGGATGCGTTTCTCTGTACTTCTTATTTTAGTGAATGGATTGGGAAGATACGCCAAGCAAGCGCGAACGTGCGAGAAGCAGATGGGAAACAGCGCTGCAGGTCTCTCCGCTTTGGTCGAGAGGACACCTCTTCCTAGAAAACAAGGGCAATGGCAGAAGCAGATTCCCTTCGGGAATGACAACTAGGGCAGTTCTCTTATCGGTATAGCTGACCCTTTGTGTCGGGCTTTCAGCCCTCTTCCGGGTTTTCCGTCTTTACCTGGGGCTTCGCCGCAGGCTGTTATGTGTCGGGCTTTCAGTCCGAAGGACCGGGAGCTACACCCATCGGAGAACGGTTCTAGAAAGGCCAGGGCGGGGGAGGCAACTAGGAAGAAGTGAATATGTCGATGCATCCTAACGGAGGGGTGTGCTGAGGAGGAGGCCGCCGTCGGTTGCGAGGCGATTTTGGGCTCGGGCGAGACGCATGGGGGAGCCGGAGCCGAGGTCGCGGTGGAAGATTTCGCCGTAGTTGCCGACCGCCTGGAGGACGTGGGTGGGCCAGTGGTCGTCGAGGCCGAAGGGTTTGCCGACGCCGGCGGTGATGCCGAGCAGGAGGTCGGTATCTGGGGCCGGGTGCGGGTTCCGGAGTTTGGTTTGCGCGTCGATGTTGGTTTGGGAGAGGCCGGTCTCTTCAGCCTGGATCAGGATGTTGGCGACCTGGTCGACGAGGGCAGAGAGGAGGGGGTCGTCCTGGCGTGTGGCGAGCGCGAGGGGGTCCTGGGCGAGATTGACGGGGAGGATCTCGAAGTTCTTCGCCATCGCGCGGAAGCTTATGCGCTCGTAGGCGAGCTGGGTGGTGTCGGCCGAGATGGCGGCGCAGTTGCCGGTGATGAAGGCTGCCTCCATCTCGCCCTCTTCCTGGAAGGGAAAGGGAAGGAAGGCGATGTTTTCGCGCGTCATGTACGCCCAGAGGTTGAGTTCGAGGTTTGTCTCGACGAGGAAGCAGATTTTTTTGCCGGCAAGATCGCGCGGCGTGCGGAGGTTGAGGGCGGAGTTGACCATCAGGGCCTGCGGGTCGAAGAGGATCGTCCGGCTAAAGTTGAACCGACGGACGGCAGTGTTGGTGAGGGTCGGCGTGGCGGTCGGGATGAGGTCGACGGCGCCTTTGCTGAGCGCTTCGAGCGAGGAGTTTTCGTCTGAGTACGGTGTGATGGTGAAGTGGGCGCCGGGGCCGAGGATGGCGACGGCGACGGCCTTGCAGAGGTCGACGTCGAAGGCGGCGCGGTTGCCGTGAGCGTCGAGGTTGGAGTACTCGGCCTCTTCGCGATTGAGGCCGCAGGAGAGGGTATTCGCGGCCTTGATGCGGCTGAGGGTGGACTGGGCCGGGGCGGCCGCGGTGATGACGAGGAGAAGGGCGAAGAGGAGTCTGGTCTGGGTAGGTGGCAATGGTTTCTTTTGAGGGGTTGGTGTGGTTCTTGGTGAGTTAGGAGTAATGAGTTAGGAGTAATGAGTTAGGAGTAATGAGTTGAGTAATGAGTTAGGACTAATGAGTTAGGAGTTAGGAGTTAGGAGAGGTCTGACTAAGTCCTCGCAAGCGTTGGCCGCCCGAAAAGGAAGCAGATTTCCTTTGGGAATGACAACAAGCAAAGTGGGCTATCCCGGAGCAGACTTGATCAAGCCCTTTCTTAGGAGTTAGGAGCGGGGAACGGCTGGTTAGCCGTTCCCCGCGGTTGCGGCGAAGCTAGTATCTCCAACCGCCTGCGGCGGGGTTGCCGGGGTTGATGTCTGGGCGTGGGTTGAAGTCGGCTGGAACGGGGTTGGGTAGGAGCGCGTCGTCCGGTGTGATCTGGAGGATGCGGCAGCCCTGGCCGCCGAAGTGTGGCAGCGAGAGGACTTGCGCTCGGGGGATGACGGCGTACTGCGGTTCGAGCGGCGTTGCCGTACCGTTGAGGCGGGCGTTGTCGAAGGCGGTAAACATGTCGCCTACGCCGGGAACCTTGGCGTCGGCGGGGCCGAGGTTGAGTTGGCCGAGTTCGCTGAGGCCCTGCTTGCGGGCGAGAGCTTCGTCGGGGAGGTCGGCGAGCGGTGTGAGGTGGAAGAGCTCATCGATGAACTTGATGATGGACGAGTGTTCGGTGCGCTCGTGCGAGACGCCATGGACGACGCTGTACGGGGAGATGACGATGGCCGGGATGCGTGGACCCTGGTCGAGCGCGTTGCCGAGGGCGTCGAAGCTGCGGATTTTGGGCTGGGTGTGGTCGTAGAGGCCGTCGGTTTCGTCGTAGGTGATGATGATGGCGCTTTCCGGCCAGTAGGGGCTCCCGGCGATGGCGTTGATCTCGTCGGCGAGGAGGGCCTCGGAGATCTGGGCGTCGGAGTAGGCGGGGTGGTCGTCGTTGCCGGTGAAGTTGGCGCGGGTAGCGGGGTCGGGGTCCTGCGGGACGAGACCGTCGAGGTTGCCGTAGCCGCCGCGGACGTAGAAGACGCCGGAGCTGGGGAGCTCCTTGTTGGAGACGGCGGTGAAGAAGTCGCCGAGGCCCTTGAGGTGGGCCCTGGTCTCGACCGGGTTGTTGGCCTCGTAGCCGAAGTACTGCGGACCGTTGTGGTGTGCGATGTAGGTTGCGTTGGTGGTGACGCCGGCCGGGTCGGTGGATTCGTGGTTGTAGCCTTCCTGGAACCAGGCCCAGTTGACGGGCTTGTTGTTGTCGCCGGCGATTTTGGTGATGTCGGCTTGCACGTCGAGCAGGTCAAAGGCGGGGTTCAGGTCGTTGGCGACGATGTTCTGGATATTGTTGCCCATGAAGGAGAGGGGGAGGGAGGCGAAGGTGAGATTGGAGCTGGGGTTGGTCGAAGGCGCCGCGCCGGACTCGGTGGGCTGCTTTTGTCCGGGGGGCGTAAAGACGTCGAGGGCGGAGCCCCAGAAGGGCTGCGGGTCGGCGGTGACGGGGAGGTAGTTGGCGGCGCCGGGAGCGGTGTGGTTGGCGCCGAGCGCGGGGTGCTTGACCCACTGGGTTTCGCCGGACTGGCCGGCGATCATGGCGATGGCGTTGGGTGTGGAGGGTCCGATGACGGTGTCGAAGAAGTTGTCAAACAGGGTGAAGCGGTCGGCGTAGTTCCAGAGAAACGGGACGGTGTCGCAGTCGACGTGCGCCATGACGAGTTCGCCGAACTGTTCGCGGGCGAGCGAGGGTGTGGAGTTGGGTTGGCCGGTGGTGGCGTTCAAGGTGACGCCTTCTTCGACGAGCGAGTAGCGATCGTTGCGCGCATTGAAGTTCGGGTCGAAGTCGAGCTTGGTGTCCATCGGGACGTGGCCGTGGTTGACGGAGGCGGTGTCGGCCGGGTAGAGCGGGACGGTCCTGCCGGTGGCGTCGACGATGGAGGCGGGGATCTTGAAGGGATGGATGGTGGTGAGCTGGCCGGAGGTGGTGACAAAGGGCTGGTTGAAGCCGGGGGTGTTGGCCGGGCTCTGGGAGTAGAGATTGTTGGCGCCGGGGTAGGAGCCGAAGTAGAAGTCAAACGAGCGGTTTTCCTGGAAGAGCACAAAGACGTACTTGATGTGCTGCTGGAGGAGGGCCAGCTTTTGGGCGTGGGTGAGGTTGGGGGCGGCCTCGACCGAGAGCATGTGCCGGGTGACGGCGGGGCTGGATTTGGGCGCGAGGGTGAGGAGCTTTGTGGGCTCAAGGGGCTGGATGGGAGCGGGCTGGGAAGCGGCTTGCTGGGCGAGGGAGGCGAAGGGCTGGGCGAGAAAGGCGGCAACGAGGGCAGACGTAAATCCGGCTTTGGCCCGAGGGATGAAGTTCATGGGTGTGGGTGTCCTTGGGAAGTAGAGGTGGTGAGAGGACGTGGGTGAAAGGGCGCGGACGCGGAGAGACAGCGCGGCGGCCCGGAGGCGATGTCTGGATAGGAGTGAGTTGATACGAGGAGTTTGGACGGGAGGAGAACTGGGTGTGAATAGTGTGTGACTTTTTCGGCGGGCGGGGGGCGGGCTTACTCTTCGCGGAGGACTTCGAGGGGTTTCTGGCCGAGGATGCGGTGGGAGGCGATCCAACCGGTGGTGACGGTGAGGAGCGCTGTGAGGAGGAGGGCGGCGAGGGTCCAGAGGGGGCGGAAGCTGGAGGCGACCTCGAGTGAGCGGAGGAGGAAGTGGGCGATGATGTTGGCGAAGAGGAGGCCGACGGCGCCGGCGACGAGGCCGAGGACGGCGAACTCGATGGAGAAGATGGTGGCGATGCGGGGGCGGGTGGCGCCGAGGGTTTTGAGGACGACGACCTCGCGGATGCGGCGGTAGCGTGTGCCGGCGATGGAGGAGGCGAGGATGACGATGCCAGCGAAGATCGAGAAAGCGGCGAGGAACTGGACGACTTCGGTGATCTGGACGACGACCTGGCGGACGGTCTCGAGGGCTTCGGCGACGTTGATGACGGTGACGGTGGGGAAGCTGCGGTAGAGCGCACGTTGGAGCTCGCCGACGCGCGAGGGGATGGCGTGGACGCCGCCGTACCAGACGGTGGGGAGGCCGGCGAGGGCGGGCGGAGGGAGGATGAACTCGGCGCGGGAGAAGGCGTGGGTGCCGTCGGCGGAGGTGATGGCGGCGACGGTTGCGGTCAGTTGGGTGTCTTGCGCGGAGAAGGTGATGACGGAGCCGGGATGGACGCCGAGGCGGTCGGCCTGGCGCTGGTTGACGGCGACGAGCGGATGCGTGGCGGAGCCGGCGGCTTCGGCGGCGGTCCACCATCGGCCACGGACGAGTTTGGCGCCGGGCGGGAGGGTGTCCGAGTAGGTAAGCGAGATGCTTTGGAGCATGCGTTTGGGGAAGTTTTTGAGCTTGAGGTCGGCGGCGGAGGTGCCGTCGATGGCGAGGATGCGGGAGGAGACGACGGGGAGGAGCTCGGGCGGTGCGGTGACGACGGGTTGGGCGGCGAGCAGGGTGCGGACGCCGGCGATCTCGTCGGGGGTGATGTCGATGAGGAAGACGTTGGGGAGCGTGGGGGAGGAGGAGATGTGGAGCTCGCGGACGACGGCCTGCTGGACGAGGAAGACGGTGCTGATCTGCATGACGCCGAGGCCGAGCGCGGCAAGCAGAGCGGCGGAGGGATTGCCTGGGCGGTAGAGGTTGGCGAGGCCGTGGCGCAGCGAGCTTGGGAGCGCGAGGCGGGTCCGGTTGAGGAGGGCTTTGAGGCCGGCGAGAAGGGCGGCGGAGCTGACGAGGAGGACGAGGAGGACGGCGACGAGGCCGAGCGAGAAGTAGCGGCCGACGACGGCGGAGTCGGACAGGGTGGTGGCGATGAGGGTGAGGCCGAGGAGGATGAGGGCGGCGGCGGCGATCTGCATGCCGTTTTGGGCGGTGTTCTCCCGCAGCCGGGCGAGGAGGCTGGGCAAGCTACGGATGGGGTCTCTGGTCTGATCCATGGCGCGGCGGAGGATGAGGATGGGGCGGATGTCGCGGATATCGAGCAGCGGCGGGAGGGTGAAGAGGAGGGTGATGAGGATGCCGGCGGCGAGGCCTGTGAAGACGGTGCGGAGCTGGAGGTGGAGCGTGGTGTCGATGTTGATGAAGCGGTGGAGGAGCCAGGGAAAGGCGATCTGGACGCCGACGCCGAGGGCGACGCCGAGAAGGCCGCCGAGCAGGCCGAGGAGGAGCGTTTGAAGGAGATAGATGCGGAGGATGCCGCCGGATTGGGCGCCGAGCGCCTTCATGATGGCGATGGTGTCGAGGCGCTCGGCGAGGTGGGCGCGCATGGCCATGGCCACGCCGATGGCGCCGAGGACGAGGGCGACGAGGGACATGAGGGAGAGCAGGGAGGTGGCGCGGTCGAGGCCTTGGGTGAGCGCGGGGTTGGTCTCGCGGTAGTCGATGACCTGGGCCTCGGGGAGGAGGGCGATGAGGCGCGCCTTAAGGTCGGCGACGGCGCGATCGGAGACGCCGCCGCTGCTGTTGGCGGGCACCTTGAAGAGGAAGCGCTGGCCAGCGTGGGATCCGGGTGCGAGGAGGCCGGTGGCGTCGAGGCCTTCGCGGGAGATGAGCACGCGGGGGCCGGCGGCAAAGGATCCGGAGAGGCGGTCGGGCTCGTTGGTGACGACGGAGCGGATGGTGAAGATCTTGTCGCCGAGTTTGAGCTGGTCGCCGACGTGGAGGTGGAGGCGGAGGAGGAGGTCGTCGGCGACGATGACGGAGGTGGGTGTGAGGGTGGAGCGGAGGTCGGCTTTGGGGCTGAGGTCGACGGTGCCGTAGAAGGGGTAGCGGTTGGGGTCGACGGCTTTGAGGGAGACGAGGAGCGGGTCGAGGTTTTTGGGCGAGGAAGCCATCGAGAGGAGCTCGGTAACGGGGGTGATCTCGACGCCTTGGGAGGCGATGGCGTCGAGGCCGCGCTGCTGCTCGGGTGTGGGCTGCTGGAACATGCGGGCGGAGAGGTCGGCCGCCATGATGGAGCGGGCGCGGGTGAGCAGGGTGGAACGAAAGGAGGCGGAGAAGCCGCGCACGCCGGTGAGCGCGGCGACGCCGATGGCGACCGAGAGGATGACGAAGAGGAACTTGGCGCGCGAGGCGCGGAGCTCGCGGGCGGCGATGCGGGCGGCGGTGGTGTAGGTGAGTTGGGGCATGTTTGGGGTGCTGCTTTAAATGATCCCACGGGTTAGGACTGGCATGCCTTGATTCGGTCTGCGGGGATTTAACTCGGGGACCGATCTCGTGCTGAGCGACGTGGGAGGGCTGTGTTTTGGCAACCTAAGCGGTTGGGTTGGTATACTAAATGAGTGCCCACTGTTTGCGGCTTCCCGGCCTCCGTGTTGTCGTTTATCCGAACGATCATCGGCCGGCACATGTGCATGGGATCGGGAGTGGAAGAGAGGCTGTTTTCGAGCTGAACTGCCCCCATGGGCCGGCCAGCGTTCGCGAGAACTTCGGCTTTGCACAGCACGATTTGAACTCCATTCAGAAGGCGCTCGGAGAGCATGTGTCCCAGCTCTGCCGTGCTTGGGAGGGTATCCATGGTCACGCATGAGGAGTTTTCGAGAGCAGATGAGAGGGCAAAGGAGATGGAGTCGCGCGTCCCCAAGGCAGTGTCGGCTAGGTACGACCGCCGTATCCGACGTGTCGTGGTCCAGCTGAACTCGAATCTGGGTATCTTCTTCTCTCCTCGGGACGCGGAGGGGTTGGAGCATGCCACACCGGAGCAGATCGCCGATATTGAAATCTCTCCTTCGGGCTATGGTCTGCACTTCCCGAAGCTCGATGCTGACGTTTATCTGCCGGCCTTGCTGGAAGGCGTGTTCGGCTCGGAGCGCTGGATGGCGAGCCGCATGGGTATGCGAGGCGGCAGATCCAAGAGCGCGGCGAAGACGATGGCTGCGCGGGAGAACGGGAAGAAGGGTGGTCGGCCGCGGCGGGAGGGGACGGTCGCTGGAGATCGGTAGGAACTGAAGATCTGGTGATCGCCCACGTCGTCGAGCCACTGCACGACCTGCGCGCGGGCCGTTATGCTTTAGATATGACCGAAGTCTTTTTCACTACAAAGAATCCACGCAGCACGATTGGACGAATGAAAAGCTTCAGTTCGCGCGAGTACCTTGCGTCGGGGAATACGTAGCACTCAGCTGTCTAGCGAATGGCTTCGGGTGTACGCGGTTGTGCACAGCCTCGACACAAGTTACGAGGTTGAGGTCTACGCTGTTCTAGCCTCACATGTAGAGGCCATCCAAGCAGGATCACCATTGCCTTTCTAAGGCAGGTCGTCAGAAATTGAGTGCGCGCGCAGCCGTTGTCGCACATCGGCACCTAGCACAAAACGGAGCATGCATATGTCCCGACCGGAAAGGCTCCGCGAGTGGTAAGGCACCCTGATCCTTGTTGCCTTGACACACAAAGCAGCAGCCTGGAGATGCAATCGTTTTCTTGTACTTGATGCCGTTGCTGGCCATACGCTTTATCGAAGTTTCTTCTATAGCCCAAGCGAACGCGTATACGGCATACTGGACCGCTTCTTTGGAGGAGAGGCTAGGAATTAGCTTTCGGATTGGCTTAGCTAACGACTTTGCCCCTTTCAAACTAAGCAGGCCGTCGGCTATCAGAGCGTTGTATTGTCCAGACCTGTTCGGTGTAAGCAGTTCTTGCGTTTCGGGCGGGAGCCAAGAAAATGCATGTTCTCGGGCTATCTCAGCCGCCCTAACTGGTTGACGGTCCATCATGAGCAGTGATGCTAACAGCAGTCGTCATCCAGATCGCTTCGTCGACGCGCACGATAGTTTGTCGCCTCTGAAGCGTTCGATTTAGACGATCGTTTTAGACGATCGTTGCGTTGCCGTTCATCTCGTCTGACAGGATTACGCCGTCGCGTAGGGTGATGCGGCGGTGGGCTAGGTTGGCTAGGGTGGTGTCGTGGGTTACTAGGACTAGGGTGGTGCCTTCTTTTTGGTTGAGGTTGAGGAGTAGGTCGAGGACGGCTCGGCCGTTGGTGGTGTCTAGGTTGCCGGTGGGTTCGTCGGCTAGGACGATGGGGGGGCGGAGGATGAAGGCTCGGGCGAGGGCGACGCGTTGCTGTTCGCCGCCGGAGAGCTGGACGGGGTAGTGGTCGGTGCGGTCGGCGAGGCCGACGGAGGTGAGGAGTTCGCGGGCGCGGTCGAGACCGTGGGTGCGGGTTGGGTTGCGGCTGGAGGTGTGGGTGGGGCTGGAGGTGCGGGTGGGGCTGGAGGTGTGGGTGGTGTTGGGGCTCGAGTCCGGGTTGGCGCGGGTGTGGTTTGGGGCTTTGGGGACTTCGTTGAGTTCGTAGGGGAGGAGGACGTTTTCAAGCGCGGTGAGGGTGGGGATGAGTTGGTAGGACTGGAAGACGAAGCCGACGGTGCGGCCGCGGACCTGGGCGAGCTTGTCTTCGGGGAGGTAGGAGATGGGGATGCCGTTGAGGTGGACGTCGCCGGAGGTGGGGGTGTCGAGGCCGGCGAGGAGGCCGAGGAGGGTGGATTTGCCGGAGCCGGAGGATCCCATGATGGCGGCGAACTGGCCGCGCGGGACGGAAAAGGTGATGCCGCGGAGGATGTCGACGGTGCGTGTTCCGGTGGGGAGGCTTTTGCGGAGGTCGCGGACGTCGATCATGGGGCTCCTTTGAGTTTGGGGTGCAGGGAACAGGGAACAGGGGGCAGGGAACAGGGTGCAGGGGGCAGGGGGTAGGGAACAGGGAACAGGGAACAGGGGGCAGGGAACAGGGAACAGGGGGTAGGGAACAGGGAACAGGGAACAGGGGGCAGGGAACAGGGGACAGGGTGCAGGGAACAGGGAACAGGGAACAGGGAACAGGGGGTAGGGGCAGGGAACAGGGGTTAGGGAACAGGGGGCAGGGAACAGGGGGCAGGGGGTAGGGGGCAGGGGCAGGGACGGGGGAAAGGTGACACGGAGCAGGTGCAGGGGGCGGGATGTTGGATGTTAGGTGGGGATCTCCGGGGGCGTTTTTGGTAGTTTTAGAGGATGCGGTTTGGGTCTTCACCATTGATCTTAGAGCGGTTCTCCTGTTTCTGTGAGCCGGAGGGAGTGTCGGAGTGCCGTTTTCGTTGGAGAAAACGGCCATGAGACCTGTGTTTTCGCTACCCATCTACAGGAGAACCGCTCTAGCCAGGAGAACCGCTCTAGCCAGGAGAACCGCTTTAGCCAGGAGAACCGCTCTAGCGGTTGCGATGTTGGGGTTTGCTGGATGCCGGTCGGATCGGGCGCCGGCGAAGAGTT
Organism: Acidobacteriaceae bacterium; assembly: GCA_965277145.1. GTDB lineage: Bacteria > Acidobacteriota > Terriglobia > Terriglobales > Acidobacteriaceae > Edaphobacter. The sequence goes on along the minus strand of OZ255717.1, from coordinate 1,692,417 downwards.
CGGCGATGGATGAGCGGGGGGCGGCGGCGGGTGTGGCGACGCGGACGGGCGGGGGTGCGGCGGTGGATGCGGGGGATGGGGACTCGGCGGCGGCGGATGCTCCGGCGGCGGCGATGACGGGTGGGCCGCTGATTGATCGTCGGCCGGTTCTGGTGTGCTTTGGCGACAGCCTGACGGCGGGGTACGGGACCGATCCGGGGCAGAGTTATCCGGACGATCTGCAGCGCGATCTGGATCGGGCGGGGTACAAGTACCGTGTGGTGAATGCGGGTGTGAGCGGGAACACGACCAAGGACGGTGTGGGCCGGGTGGACCGTGTGTTGGCGATTCGGCCGGCGGTGGTGGTGGTGGAGTTTGGCGGCAACGACGGTCTGCGTGGGTTGCCGATCGCGGACTCGCGGGGGAACCTGGACGAGATTGTGCGGCGGCTAAAGGCGGGTGGGGCGGAGGTGGCGCTGGCGGGGATCACGCTTCCGCCGGACTATGGTCCGGACTACATCCGGCAGTTTAACGAGACGTATACGTTGCTTGCGAAGAAGTACAAGGCGCCGCTCTTGCCGTTTTTGCTGCAAGGGGTGTATGGGACGGAGGGGATGATGCAGGCGGACCGGACGCATGCGACGGCGGCGGGCAACCAGGTGGTGGCGCGGAATGTGATGGGGCTGGTTGCGCCGATGCTGAAGAAGTAGCGGGGAGCGGCGTGGGGAGGGCTCCTGTGCGTCTGGGGAGGGCTTTGGACTTGGGCGGCGGTAGGGCGTGTGTAGCGGAAGAGAGAGTTGGTTAGCCGAGGACTTCTAGCCGAGGACTACGGTGGGCTGCATCAGGGTTCCGGCGATGCGGCGGGCGATGCAGAGGAGGTCGGTGGGGCCGGTGAAGACTTTGACGAGAGGGGCGGTGGAGAACTCGGGGAGGTTGGAGGGCATGCCGTTGCGGAGTTGGCCGGCGGTGCGATCGTCGACGGTGATGGAGGGCATGTGGGGGAGGAGGGTGCGGGGGTGGGGGAGGAGGTTGAGGAGGGCGGTGGTTGCGGGGTCTGTTGGGTCTGTTGGGTCTGAGCGGTGTGAGGGATCTGAGGGGTTTTTGGGGGCTAGGGATTTTAGATGTTCGGCGTTGATGGAGCTGGCTAGGGTGAAGGGGCCGGCGGAGGTTCGGCGGAGGCTGGCAAGGTGGGCGCCTGTGCCGGCGAGCGCTCCGAGGTCGTGGGCGACGGAGCGGACGTAGCCGCCGGCTGAGACCCGGATCTCGAAGCCGACGAGAGCGCCGCCGTCGGGGGTCGGGCTGAGGTTTGTGAGGTGGAAGCTGTGGACGGTGATGCGGGCGGGCTTGACGGGGACGGGAGCTCCGGCGCGGGCGAGCTTGTGGGCGGGGACGCCGTTGATTTTTTTGGCGGAGAAGATGGGCGGGGTCTGGAGCTGGTCGCCGAGGAAGGTTTCGGCGAGGCGGCGGAGGTCGTCGAGGGATTGGGTGAGCGGATGTGGTGTGGAGGCGGGGGCGCCGTCGGCGTCGTAGGTGTCGGTTGCGAAGCCGAAGCGGATGCTGCCGGTGTAGGTTTTTTCCGAGGTGGAGAAGAACTGGGCGAGGCGGGTGTATTTGCCGAGAAGGAGCGGGAGGACGCCGGTGGCCATGGGGTCGAGCGTGCCGAGGTGGCCGACGGAGCTTTCGCCGGTGGCTCGGCGGACGAGCGCGACGACGTCGTGGGAGGTGAGGCCGGCGGGTTTGTCGAGGACGAGGAGGCCGTTCATGGGTTTGTGACTAGGACTACAGCAGATCCCCTCTGGGAATGACAACTAGGACGGCAAGGACAACTGCAGATTCCCTCTGGGAATGACAACTAAGGCAGATCTGATTGGGCGGCGAGGAGAGCAGAGCTGCGGCTGGATGGATCAGGGGCGGGCGTTTGCTTCGGGGAGTGGGGTTCCGGCGGTGTTGCCGGCGGTGGCGACGCGGGGGAAGTAGCCGGAGCGGGTTCGGACGGAGAGGCGGCCGAAACCTTTGTCTTTGGCGTCGACGTGGATTTGCCGGAAGCCGCCGAGGGTGGGCGATTTGGTGGAGTGGTAGGCGATGGTGTATTGGGTGCGGATGTCCTGGGCGACCTCGGCGGCGATGGGGTCGACTTCCTTGAGGGAGCGGGGGAAGTAGGCGGCGCCGCCGGTCTGTTCGGCGAGGGCTTCGAGGACGCGGCGGGCGTGCCGGCTTTCGCGTTTGTCGGTGTCGGCGCCGAAGAGGAGGCCGATGCAGTAGATGACGGGACCGTCGAGGTCCTGGATGCGGCGGATGGCTTGTTCGAGCGATGCGCTGGAGGCGTTGTCTTCGCCGTCGGTGACGACGAGCAAGACTTGTTTGGGGTGTTTGGCGTTTTTTGCGAGGTAGTCGGCGGAGGCGACGAGGGCGTCGTAGATGGCGGTGCCGCCGGAGGTTTTTATGTATCCGAGGCCTTGCTGGAGCTTGCCGACGTCGGAGGTGAAGTCCTGGTCGATGTAGGGTTCCCAGGAGAAGTCGACGAGAAAGGCTTCGTCCTCGCGGTTGGACAGTTTGACGAGATCGAGCGCGACCTGATCGACGGCGACGCGTTTGTCGTACATGGAGCCGGACGAATCGATGAGAATGCCGAGTGAGACGGGGAGATCTTCGTGGCGAAAGGAGGCGATGGTTTGGGGGACGCCGTCTTCGTAGACGTGAAAGGCATCTTTGCCGAGGGTCTGGATGGATCGGCCGGAGCCGTCGAGGACGGTGGCGTTGAGGCGGACCTCGTAGGCTTGCTGGCGGAGGGTGTAGCGGCCGTTTTCGCGTTCGATGCGTTGCTGGGGGGTTTCGCCGGCGGGAGTTTGCGGGGCGGCTCCGGAGGGAGGGTCAGGGTCGGGCGAGGCGACCGGGTCGCGATCGACTGTGAGCGAGGGCTGCTGAGGGGCGGCGGGGGTTGTGGGCGGTGGGCTGGATTTTTGCGCCAGAGCGGGCATGGACGCGAGGGGGGAGCTGAAGACGGAGAGGAGGAGGACCGCGATCCAGCATTGGCTGCGGACGTTACTGCGAAGGTGCATAGTATCCCTGGCGGTTGTGGACCGTGAGCGGCGGAAGGCCCGCGGGCGGAACGAGCCGTACCTTCAATTTACGCCAGTTTCCGTCGTGTTTCATATCGGCTGGACGGTATCCGACGACGTATTCGTTGCGCAGTTCGGCCGAGATGCGGGAGGCGATGTCGCCGAGATCGCCGACGTCGGAGACGCGAAACATGCGGCCTCCGGTCATCTCGCAGACGTCGGTCAGGAGCATGGGTCCGAGTTGCTCCTCGGTGGTGGGGGCGTACTGGTCGAAGATGCCGATCGAGTAGATCTGGACGTCGGACTCGCGGACGACGCGGCGGAGTTCGCCCTCGGTGTAGCGCGATCGATTGTCGCCGCCGTCGGAGATGATGAGGAGGGCTTTGCGGTCGTACTTGGCCTGTTTGAGCTTGTTGACGCCGAGGTAGATGGCGTCGATGAGAGCTGTGCGGTTTTGGGGCTTGAGCATGACCATGCGGGCCTCGATGTCGTCGACGTCGGAGGTGTAGTCGACGATGACGGCGGGGCGATCGTTGAAGCCGACGACGAAGAACTCGTCTGCCGGGTTCGAGGTGCGGAGGAACTCGGAGAGGGCTTTGCGCGCGCGCACGAACTTCGAGTTCATGGAGCCGGACAGATCGAAGACGATGCCGATGGTGACGGGTGCGTCCTCGGTGGAGAAGGAGCGGATGACCTGTCCTTGATTGTTGTCGAAGACCTGGAAGTTTTCGCGTTCGAGGCCGGTGACGAGGCGGTTGAGGGGGTCGGTGACGGTGAGTGGAACGAGGACGAGATTGACGTCGACGCGGATGCGTGCGTCGCGGCGCGAGGTGGCGAGAGCGGCGGCGTTTTCGGCGCCTTCGATGACCGGCTTTTTGCTTTCGGGGGTGGGCGGGGGCGGTGGCGGGGGAGCGGTATGGATTTGGCCGAGGGGGTTTTCCTGGGCGGGGAGAGAGGTGGGGGGAAGGAGCAGGAGGAGCGCGGCGAGGCTGAGGAAGAGCCACAGGGTGTGGGTTCGGGCGGAGGCTGGGCGCATGGCCGGGATCTGCATGGCCTGGATCTGCATTGCGGGGATGAGAGCTCCGCGCATCGTCTGGATTTTGGACGCTTGCATACGCTTTGCCGGCGGATCTGGGACGGCGGGGCTTGCCTGGGCCGAGGTCCGCTCCTCTTCTTCCACGGAAATGGTCGCATATGTGGGGTGGGTTCGCCCAGCCCGCGGGGACGGCTGGGGGTCCATCTGCAACGTTTGTGGCAGAGTGGGCGGGATCGGAATTGGTTTTCCCTGAGGACGAAGCGGCTTTTGCATGGGTAGATCCTGACGGGGCTGCCTTTAGCTCCAACAGGACTTTGACGGTTTCCGACCGGGTTTTGTCGCGGACGCCCCTGTTTTGGGGGATTGTGACGCTTTGTGGCGCCGGGATGGGCGCCGGTGGGCCGGTCGGGTCGGGGGAGCGGAGAGGAGGGGCGCGCCGCACGGGCTCCCTCGCCTCGATACAACACTCCCTCGCCTCGATACAATCCTCCTTCGCCTCGATACAATCACAGGGACGCTGTTTTCGCTTTTCCGGAGATCCACACCAGCATGGCTCGTATTTACCCGTTTCAGGCGCTGCGCTACGACACCAGCCGCGTCCGCATGGAAGACGTTGTTACCCAGCCGTACGACAAGATCACGCCTGAGATGCAGCAGGGGTACTACGAGCGGAGCCCGTATAACCTGGTTCGGGTGATTCTGGGCAAGCGCGAGCCGGGCGATACGGACGCGGACAACGTCTATACGCGCGCCGCCGAGAGCCTGCGCGCCTGGCGGGAAGAGGGCATCTTGCGGGAGGAGGCTGAGCCGGCCATTCTCGGCTACTCGCAGACGTACACGGTGCCGGGGACGACGGAGGTTCGCGAGCGTCGAGGGTTTATTGCGCTGGGCAAGCTGTACGACTATGCGGACAAGGTGGTCTACCGGCACGAGCAGACGTTTCCCAAGCACAAGTCGGACCGGATGGCGCTGTTCAAGGCGACGCGGGCGTACTGCGAGCAGGTTTATATGCTGTACTCGGACCCGGCTTTTACGGCGGAACGTCTGATCTTCGGCGTTGGCCCGGACGGGACCGCGACCACGCCGCCCGACCTCGCCGTGACGGATGAGTATGGCGTGGTGCACCGGGTGTGGCGTCTGACGGATCCGGCCTTGATCAACCTCCTCCTGACGGCGATGGCGGACAAGAAGCTGATTATCGCGGACGGCCACCATCGCTATGAGACGTCGCTGAGCTACGCCCGGGAGCGTTCGGCGCAGCTGCGGCTGCCGTTTGGCGCGGGGGCGGAGGAGCCGGACGAGTCGCCCTCGGTGCTGCTCGACACGGACCCGCGACCGCGGCTGCCGAGCCCGGCGTTTCCCGAGGCGGCCATGATGATGACGTTTGTAAATATGGACGCGCCGGGCATCACGATTTTGCCGGCGCACCGCGTCGTCTTCGGCCTGCAGGATTTCCTGTCGGCGGATTTTCTGGTGAAGGCGAGCGCCTTTTATACGATCACGGAGATCTCCGGCCCGCCGGACCTCGGCGTGCTTGCGCGGACGTCTGGGGTGGCGTTTCTCTTGGTCGCGGGGGATGGCCAGTATCTGCTTGAGCCGAAGGCGGAGGCGGTGGCGGCGGCGCTGGGGGATGTGTCGCCTCGGCAGCAGCAGCTTGATGTGGTGCAGCTGCACGGCATTCTGCTGGGCCGTGTGCTGGGGCTGGACGAGCGTTCGGTACTCGACCAGCGCAACATCCGATATGAGCGGGACGCGGGGGATGCTGTTGGCCAGGTGCAGCGGGGCGAGGCGAACCTGGCGTTCTTGGTGAAGGCGGTGACGCTGGGGCAATTGCGCGACATTTCGCTGATGGGCGAGGTGATGCCGCAGAAAACCACGGATTTTTATCCCAAGCTGCTGAGCGGCCTGGCGATCTACGCGCTCGATTGATGGGCCTGGTGCGCGTGTTTCTCCTGGATCTCTTAGGTCTGCTAGGTCTGCTGATCGCGATGGCGGCGGGGCCGTCTGTGTTGGCTCAGAGCTCGGCTGTGGAGGAGGCTGCGTCGCCGTCGCCCGCGCCCAGGGTCGCGGCGCCGTACGTCAACCGCAATTTGGTGTTTCTTGATCCGGCGCATGGGGGGCAGGACACGGGGGCGCACATTGGATCGAGCGTGCTGGAGAAGGATGTGAATCTCGCGCTGGCGGCGCGGGTGCGGGCGTCGCTGGCGGCGAACAATGTGGGTGTGCTGATGTCGCGCGAGGCCGACGCGAACGATCTGACGGCGACGACGCTGACTTCGGCGCAGGTGGCTGACAACCGTGCCGGCATGGCCAACCACGCGCGGCCGGTTGCGTGTGTGGTGTTTCACGCGACGTCGGCCGGAAGCGGCGTTCACGTCCTCGTTTCGCCGTTGGCGCAGGCCGAGCCGGGGGGCGGGCCGATAGCGTGGGATGCGGCGCAGGCGACGTTTGCCGGGCAGTCGGAGCGCCTGGCCAACAGCATCGGCATGAGCCTTCGGAATGCCGGCGTGCCGGTCCGTTTGACGCGGGCGAGCGTTCGTCCGCTGGACAATTTGCTTTGCCCGGCGGTGGTGGTCGAGGTGGCGCCCCTGCCCGGATCGCCGGCGACGGCGGCGTCGGATGCGGCGTACGAGGGCCGGGTGGGCGATGCGGTGGGAGCAGCTCTGGTGGCGTGGCACAGGGGGGCTGAAGCTGACGCGGCGGCGGCGAAGGCTGCGGCGGCTCAGGCGGCCGCGAGTGGGACGACGGCTGCACCGAGAGCCTTGCCGACCGCACCGGCGGCTTCGGGTGCGGCGGCTGGAGCTCGTCCGCCGAGCGCTCGTCCGAGCTCGAGCGGAAATGCAGCTCCGTCTGGATCGGCCCCTCGGTCAGGATTGGGATCAGGTGCGGGATCGGGTGCTGCGGCACCTCGCGCGCCCCGGCTGCGGCCGATTCCTGAGCCTGCGGAGCCTTTGCCGCCGCGCGCGCCGATCATCCGGCAGCCTCCGGCCGCGCCTGCGGCGCCTGCACCGATCATTCGTCGACCGCCGCCGAGCTCTGCCCCACCTGCGGGCGCACCGCCGGGGGAGGCAGGGGAATGAAGCTTCGTATCTCTAATCGCTTCGCAAAGCTTGACCGGGCTCGGCTGCACGCGATTTGGATGTCGGCCGATGTGCCGCGATGGCAGCGAAATCTGGTGCTGACGCTGGCCGGCGGCATTCTCCTGATGACGCTGTTTCTCTTGCGCGGGTGCAAGGAGGCGCACGACCGGCTGGCGGCGCCGGCGGATGAGACGCCGATTGCCGCGCCCACCTCGGCCGGCCAGCAGACGGTGACCTTTGCGCTGGCGAGTGACGCGGATGGCTCCATTACGACATCGACGCGCGACCTGGCGTTGCCGGAGGAGCCTTCGATCCGGGCGCGGGCGTTGCTGGACCACATGCTGGCCGAGTATTCTCTCTCGGGGTCGACGCATCCGCTCCAAAGCGGACCGGCGGTCGACGACGTTTTTCTGGTGCCGCTGCCGATCACGAACCCCAGCTCGCCTGGAGCAAACACGATGTCCGGGATCGCGTCGTCCGGCTACGGCGGCCAACTCGCGGTGGTGAACCTGCGGGGATCGTTTGCCGACAACCACCCGTCGGGCGCTGAGGTTGAGAACCTGACGATCGAGTCGATCCTGGGGACGTTGCACGCCAACATGCCGCAGATCTCGGAGGTGCGGTTTCTGGTGGATGGCCAGCCGCGCGACACGCTTGCCGGCCACGCCGACCTGCTCCGCACGTACACTGCCGCGGACACCTCGTTTACGCCGGGCCAGCCGTCGGTGCAGAACCCATGACGTCCGCTGCTGACTCCGGCCGCAAACTCCGCATCGGTGTGTTTGACTCCGGCTTCGGCGGCCTGACGGTGCTGCGCGCTCTTCGCGACGTTCTTCCGCTGGCTGACTACATTTACCTGGGCGACACGGCGCGTCTGCCGTACGGATCGAAGTCGCGCGAGACGATCCGGAGGTACGCCCGGTCGAGCGTGGGATTTCTGTTGGAACAGGGCGCCGATCTCCTGGTGATTGCGTGCAATACCGCGACGGCTATGGCGATCGACGACCTGGTGGCCGCGGCTGCGCCCGTTCCTGTGCTCGGGGTGATCGAGCCTGGAGCGCGTGCCGCCCGGGCAGCCTGCCCTGCCGGGGTTGCGCCCGAGGTCCTGGTGCTGGCGACGGCGGCGACGGTCGAGTCGCACGCCTACGCCCGGGATCTCGAGCGGATCGGGGTTCGCGCCACCGAAAAGGCCTGCCCGTTGCTGGTGCCGCTGGTCGAGGAGGGCTGGACGGAGCACCCGGTGACCGAAGAGGTTGTGACGATCTACCTCCGCGAGGGTCTGGACCTTGCCCCGGCGGCGGGCGCACTTCTGCTCGGATGCACACACTATCCTCTGCTGCGGCCGGTGTTGCGGCGATGTTTGGACGCGCTTGGACGGCCGCTTCCGATCGTCGATTCGGCCGAAGCGACGGCTCTGGCGGCCGTGGCTTGTGTCCGCGAGACGGGAGTTGGGTGCGGATCGGGTATTGGGCGGGGAACGTCTGTGTTCTATGCCACGGATTCGGTTGCGAAGTTCGGGCGCCTCGGCTCTGAGTTTTTGGGCGAGCTGCTTCCGGAGGTCCGGCTGATCGATCTTGGCGGATAAGGGCCGACGCTCCGTCGCCGAAAATGCCTGCGCGTACACTGCTCGCTATGCCCTTTCTGCTGAAGTCGGAACCGGACGTGTACTCCTTTGACGACCTTGTGCGGGACGGCGAGACCACGTGGGACGGCGTCACGAACCCGACGGCGCTGAAGCATATGCGCGAGATGAAGACGGGCGAGCGGCTGGTGATTTATCACTCGAATGTGGGCAAGGCGGCGGTGGGTCTGGCGAGCGTTTTGGGGGTCGACGCGACCGACCCGAAGGCGCCTGTGCTCCGCATCGGGGCGGGCGACCGGCTCCGGCGCGAAAAGACGCTGGCCGAGATGCGCGAACAGGCGGTGTTTGAGGATTCGGTTCTGCTGCGGCAGTTCCGGCTGTCGGTGGTGCCGCTGACGGAGGCGCAGTACGAGTGGATTCTGCACGGATAAGGTCGTGAACTGCTCAACGTAGGTTGGCTGCTCGGAGGAAGTCGAACTGGCCGCTGGGGCTTAGCTCCAGGTGTTCGAGGCGGCGGGCGTGGACGAGTTCGTTGTCCGGGTACCACAGGGGGATGCTGGGGAGGTCGGTGGCGAGGATCTCTTGGACCTGGATGTAGTCTTGCCGGCGGCGGTCCCGGTTTGGGGTCGCTTCGGCGTCGGCTAGCAACCTGTCGATCTCCGGGTTGGTGTAGTGGCCGCGGTTGCCGCCGTTGGGGGGCATGGAGCCGGAACCGTAGGCGTAGCGGAAGATGGCGGGGTCTTCGTTCGAGCCGATCCAGCGGAGGATGTACATCTGGAAGGCGCCTTTGGTGATGTCGGCGTAGAAGGTGCCGAATTCGGCGGAACGGATCTGGAGGTCGATGCCGGCGGAGCGCAGTTGTTGCTGGAGGATGGCGGCTATGAGACGGGTGGTCTCGTCGGTGGAGGTTTTGAGGGTGAGGCGGAGGCGCGTCCCGTCGGGGCGGCGAGGGTAGCCGGCGAGGTCGAGCAGATGCTCGGCGCGGCGGACGTCGTGCGGGTAGGCGGGGAGGTCGGCGTCGGACGCGCGTGCCCAGTGGCCGGGCGGGAGGAGGGAGCCGGCCTCGTGCGCCTGTCCGCGCCAGAGGGCGTCGATGATGGGGCGGCGATCGATGCTGGAGGCGATCGCCTGGCGGACGCGGCGGTCGCGGAGGATGGGGTCGGTGACGTTGAAGTTGGCGTAGACGACGACGGAGCTTGGGGCGGTTTGGATCTGGAGGTTTGGCCGGCTTTGGAGGGCGTGGACCTCGTCGAGGGTGATGGCGTTGCTTTCGGCGTCGGCGGAACCTTTTTCGAGTTCGAGCGCGGTGGTGATGGCGTCGGGGACGACGGCGAAGCGGACACGGTCGAGCTTTGGCGGGCCAGCCCAGTAGGTGGGGTTGCGATCGAGCACGACCTCTTTGTCCTCGACGGCGCTGAGGAAGCGGAAGGGTCCTGAGCCGACCGGATGCCGGCTGAAGGTTTTGCCGGAGCCGCGCGGGACGATGCCGAAGAGGCCGTCGCTCATGTTGAAGAGCAGGCCGGCGTCGGGGCGTTTGAGATGGACGATGACGGTGAGGCGGTCGGGCGCGGTGACCTCCTGGACGGCCGCGAAGGCGCCGCCTTTGGACGTGGCGAGGGTGCCGTCGATCATGGATCGGATGGTCCAGGCGACGTCTTCGGCCTCGAGCGGCCGGCCGTCGTGGAAGCGGACGCCGTCGCGAAGGTGGAAGATCCAGGTGAGGGGGTCGGGTTGGTCCCAGCTTTGGGCGATCCACGGACGGAGCTCGAAGTGCTCGTCTTTGCGGAGGAGGCCGTCGAAGATGAGGCCGCCGATGCGCTCGGATTGGGCGTCGGTGCCGATGCGGAGGTCGAGGTTGTTGGGGCTGGATTCGATGGCCATGACGACGGTCTGCGAGGTATCGACCCGGGCACGGCAACCGAGGGCGGCACAGAGCAGGGCGAGATGGAGGACGTTTGCTCTCCTAAGCAAAGGAGACCTTTCCGAGCACTGCCGGGTGGCGCGCGCCGGTGGCCGAGACCACGTTGCCGGGGAGCTGATGCCAGGTGAGCCAGGCGAGCAGGGCGAAGGCGACGGCCTCCTTGGCTTGGGGGGCGAGGCCGAGCTCGGCCATGTCTCGGACGTGGGCGCCCATGGGATGGAGGCCGGCGCGAAGCATGTCGAGGAGGGTGGTGTTTTTGGCGCCGCCGCCGGCGACGAGGTACTCGACCGTGCGGGTGGTGGGGCCCATGTGCGGCAGAACGAAGTTTTGGTAGGCCTGGACGATGGAGGCGGAGGTGAGGGCGGTGGCGGTCGCGACGATGTCGGCGTCTTTGGAGGGGGAAGGGGAATGGGATTTGGCTTTGGATTGGGATTTGGATTTTTGGCAGCGGCGGATCCATTGGCTGGTGAAGTGCTCTCCGAACTCTTCGCGGCCGCAGCTTTTGGGGGGAGGGGTGGAGAAGAAGGGGTTTCGAAGCGCCTCCTGGAGGACGTCCTGGAGGACGCGACCGCGCCTGGCGACGGCGCCGCCGCGGTCGAAGTTGCGACCGAAGAGGCGGCGCATGCAGGTGTCGATGACCATATTGGCCGGGCCGGTGTCGAAGGCGAGCACGCGGCCGAGATCGGCGGCGGCTGGAAGCGCGGTGAGATTGCCGATGCCGCCGAGATTTTGCAGGACGCGACCGACGCGCGCGGAGCGGAAGAGGGTCCAGTCGAGCATGGGGACGAGCGGCGCGCCCTGGCCTCCGGCGGCGAGGTCTGCGGGGCGGAGGTCGCTGACCACGGGACAGCGGAGATGCTCGGCGAGGACGGCCGGTTCGCCGATCTGGGACGTACATCGTACCTTGGCGCCCAGGTACCGCTCGGCGGCGGCCTGGTGGTAGATGGTCTGCCCGTGGCAGCCGACCAAGTTCAACTTTATGCCTCGTCCGGAACCCGGTTGCGTTCCGCCCGGACCTGCGCGGATGCCGAGATCCGCACACGTTTTGCTGACACAATCGGCGTACACGGCGCCGAGCCGCCAGGATAGTCGGCTGAACTCCGCCGCGGGCATCGCGCGGCCTTCCATGGCTTGGAGCACCTGAGACCGGACCGCTCGGGGGTAGGGAAACGCCCGGTGCCCGACGACTTTGACCCGAGGCGCGCCATGTGGCCCGGCCGAGATCCGGCAGATGGCGACGTCGACACCGTCGGCCGACGTTCCACTCATGATGCCGGCGACGATCATGCGTTTGGCCCGCCTCATCGATCTGTTCTCGGATCTGCTCGCGCGTTTACCTGCGCCTGTAACCGCATCATGCTCTGCTGCGAGACATGGATCAGGCCTCTGCGCGGGATGTCGAGGTCGTAGATCAGGGTCAGCGTCGAAGCGACGACCACCGGCAGAATGAGGAGGAGCACGGTATGCCAGCGCCATGCGCCCAGACCTACCAGGAAGTTGGCCACGCAGGCGACCGCGATGAGAAGCAGCCACGCGCTGTTTGGGATGCGGTTCTCGTAGGCCACGCGCCGGAACTCGCGAGCCTCGAACATCGCTGTCAACGAAGTCAGGTATGAATCGACGGTGGAATCGCGAGGTGTGCTCGATGCCGGTCCACCGACGCGCATGGCGTCTTTCCAAATCCCGTCCCCCAGCTCCGACGTCTGGTTCTCGGCGACATCGATGTTTCTGATGTTTCTCCGAGCGTCAAAGAACGCGATTCGAGCGGCCACGTACTGCTGGATGAGAGAGCGCTGGGTTCGGGCAACCTCCGGCTCCAGGGTGGACGTGCGGACAAACGAGGCGCTGATGGCGTTTGCCTCGTTGATCTCTGCCTGCTGGCGGCCTTCAAATCGTTCGATCGCCATGGAAAAGGAGAAGCCCAGAAGCAGACCTAGAAGGGCCAGGACCGAGGCTTGCAGCGCCGTGAACTGATCGGCATGGTCGTCCGCCACCACAGAGCGAAAGCGTCGCCGGATCGCCGTTCCAGCACACCCGGTGAGCACCAGGAGAACGAGGACGACGGGGAAGAACAGAAACGGGCTCACCTGGATGTCCATACGGTCCTCTATCCGCGCAGCTCGCGCTGGAGCTCGGCCAGGAGGTTCAGAGCTTCGCGCGGCGTTGTTTCGTCGAGCTCGATGGCGGCGAGGCGGTCGACGATGCGCTGGGAGAGCGGTGTGAACATGGTCATCTGCATTGGTGTGGTAATCGAGGTTCCGGCCGCCGTGGACGCGTGTGCGGCGCCGGCGACTTCCATCTCGCGGGCTTCGGCTCGTTCGTGGACTTTGAGGACTTCGCGCGCGCGACCGATGACCTCGGCGGGAAGCCCGGCGAGACGGGCGACATCGATGCCGTAGCTTTTGGAGGCGGCGCCGACCTCGACGGCGTGGAGAAAGACGATGCCGCCGGAGGTTTCCTTGACGGTGACGCGAAGGTTTTTGAGCCGGTCGAGCGCCTGTTCGAGCATGGTGAGCTCATGGTAGTGGGTGGCGAAGAGGGCTCGGGCGCCGATGCGGTGGTGGATGTGTTCGACGGTGGCCCAGGCGAGGCTCAGGCCGTCGTAGGTGGAGGTGCCGCGGCCCATCTCGTCGAGCAGGACGAGGCTTTGGCTGGTGGCGGAGTTGAGGATGGCGGCGGTTTCGGTCATTTCGACCATAAAGGTGGAGCGTCCGCGGGCGACGTTGTCGCTGGCGCCGATGCGCGTGTAGATGCGGTCGACCAGGCCGAGGTGCATCTGTTCGGCGGGGACGAAGCTGCCGATCTGCGCCATGATGACGAGCAGCGCGGCCATGCGCAGGTAGGTACTTTTGCCGCCCATGTTGGGGCCGGTGATCAGGAGGAGGGATGGGGCTGGGGGTGTGTTCCGAGGCTCTGGGTGGGGTGCGTGGAGGTTTTGGGCGGCCTGGACGGAGATCGAGTTGGGGACGAAGCGGCCGGCGCCGGACTCTTCGAGGCGGCGTTCGATCACGGGGTGGCGAGCTCCGGCGAACTCGAGGAGGCCGCTCTCGTCGATCTTTGGCCGGACCCAGCCGCGGAGCACGGCGAGGTGGGCGAAGGCGGCCAGCATATCGATTTCGGCGACTCTGCGAGCGGCGCCCCGGATGCGGGCGGCCTCGGTGAGGATGGCGGCGCGGAGTTCGGCGAAGAGGCGGCGCTCGATTTCGAGGGAGCGTTCCTCGGCAGTGAGTATCTTGGACTCAAGTTCCTTGAGCTCGGGCGTGGTGAATCGTTCCGCGTTGACGAGGGTCTGTTTGCGCTCGTAGTCCGGGGGAACTGCCTTGCTGTTCGCTCGTGTGACCTCGAGGTAGTAGCCGAAGACGTTGTTGAAGCGGACTTTGAGGCTTCCGATGCCGGTGCGCGCACGCTCGCGATCTTCGATGGCGGCGATGGCGCCGCGGCCGTCGCGACCGAGAGTGCGCAGATCGTCGAGCTCTCTGAGCACGCCTTCGCGGATGACACCGCCGTCGGCGAGGATGCTGGGCGGCTGGTCGGCTAAGGTGGTGACGATGCGGTGGAGCAGGTCGTCGAGCGGGTCGAGGTCGAGGCCGAGTTCCTGCCAACGTGCGGTGGTGAAGGCGGCTGCGGCCTCTTTTACGGCACGGAGCCGGCCGATGGTGACGGCCAGGGCCATGACTTCGCGGGGGCCGGCGGAGTCGAGAGCGACGCGACCGAGGAGGCGCTCGAGGTCGAGCACGCCGTCGAGCGATCGCCGGAGAGTTTCGCGGCGGCGCAGGTCCTCGACCGCCTCGGCGACCGCGTCGAGGCGCGTGCTGATCTCGGCGACACGGTTTGCCGGCCGGAGCAGGGTGGATCGGAGGAGGCGTCGGCCCATCGGTGTGAGGCAGCTGTCCATGGTCCAGAAGAGGGTGCTCTGTGGTCCATCCGCGGCGAAAGTGGGGTCGACCAGATCGAGGTTGCGGACGCTGACGGCGTCGATTTCGAGCGATCCGGAGCGCTCATAGAAGCGGAGGCTGTCGAGATGTTGGAGAGCACCCTGTTTCGTCTCCCCGAGGTAGGCGAGCACAGCGCCGGCTGCGGCGGTGGCGGCTTCGCGTCCGCTGAGCCCCAGGCCGTCGACCGAATGAACGTTGAAGTGTCGGTTCAACAAAGATAGCGCAAGCTCATGTGAGAAGAGGGCTTCGGCGAGTGGGGTTCGGGTACGGATCGCCTCCAGGTCGAGGATAGAGGGGAGATCCTTCCCCGCGCTGTCTGGGGGGTTTGAGGCCGGGGCTGCTGCCGGTTCGCGACCGAGTCGCAGCTGGGATTTCCCTCCGTTGCCGTTGGTGAGGCGGTCGGGGTTGTCTTCCGGGTAGAGCAGCTCGACGGGGCGCACGCGGCCGAGTTCGTCGACGGCGTCTGCCCAGGCGGCTTCGCCGGTGAACTCGGTTGCTCGGAACTCTCCGGTCGAGAGGTCGAGCAGGGCCAGGCCGACCTGTGCGGATTTGCCGCGACCGCCTGTCGGGGCGATGCTGGCCAGCCAATTGCTCTGATCGCCGGAGAGCGCGGGGTCGACGGATGTGCCGGGCGAGAGAACTCGCGTCACTTCGCGCTTGACGACGCCTTTGCTCAGTTTGGGATCTTCCATCTGCTCGCAGATGGCCACGCGGAAGCCGCGCCTGAGAAGGCGTTGGATGTATGCGTCCGCGGCGTGGTAGGGGACTCCGCACATGGGTACGGAGCGGGCTTTATCTCGTGCTGTGAGTGTGAGTTGCAGCTCGCGGGCGGCGACGACCGCATCCTCATAGAAGAGCTCGTAGAAGTCGCCCATGCGGAAGAGCAAGAGGGCGTCAGGATAGCTCTGTTTGGCCGCGCGGTACTGGCGCATGGCAGGCGTGAGCGCCTCCAGGCTGTTGCTCGCGGCGTCGGTCAATCGGCTTTCAGACATCGTCTACCGTGCGGCTTTCAGACATCGTCTACCGTGCATTTGCGGAATTTGGACGTTGGAGGGGGATGTGCGGATTGAACATACGCTCGATCGTCAGGATATCCCAGGCAGGGGGGCGCTAACCTATGCGCCGAAAGGGCCATCCAATTGCATAATTCATTCGCAACTGCAGTACTTTCTTCCAGGTTTTCTCTTTCCCAGGTTGTTTTTGAGGAGCATGCATGATTCAAGTACCTATGACGGACGCCGAGTTTCAAGAAAAGGCAGCTGAATTGCAACAGCGTTTCGGCCTCACGCTGACCGGCGTTGCGGGCAAGATTACCAGGGACGGGGTGACGGCCGGGTACACTCACTCGGACAACCTCCTGACCGTCCACATTATTGATAAGCCTTTTTTCATCTCTACCGCCTACTGCGAACAAAAGTTGCAGGAGTGGCTACAAACGGAGGAGGCGGAGGGGACCTAAGTTCAATGCTATGTGTGCGCGATCTAAGGATGGGGAAAGTTCTGTCTATTGGTAGAGCAAAAATTTCGCACGTTTCTCCTGAAAGGCTTTGAGCTCGGGGAGTTCTTTGTCGGCGATCGTGCGTGGGTCGGCTCCGGAGCGCAACTGCCGGATCAATTCGGCATTCAGGACGAGGCGGTCCAGCTTCTCCGGCGGGAAATCTTTTGGGTACAGCTTCCATAGAGCGGCTGCGATCTCGAGACCCATTTCGGGGGAGTTCAAGGCGTCGCGGTCGACGACGACGAGATCGACGCCGCCGCAGATCTGTCCGTGGAAGGGGTACATGTCTCCGCCTGGCGTGAACGTGACCGGGACGAAGTGGATGCCACGGATTTGGCGCTGGTTGAGTGCGCGGGCGAGGTCCGGGCCGTGGATCCAGGGGGCGCCGATGCGTAGAAACGGGGTATCGGTGCCGCGACCGACGCTGAGGTTTGGGACGTCGATCAGACCTGTGCCGGGGTAGACGGTGGTTTCGGCGAGACTGCGCAGGTTCGGCGACGGATCGACCCAGGTCAGGCCGGTCTGATCGAACCACATCGATCTCCGCCAACCCTTCATGGGGACGACGGTCAAGGGGGCGCTAAGGTTTTTTTCGCCGTTGGTGAAACGGGCCAGTTCGCCGAGCGTCATGCCGTGGCGCACCGGTTCGGCGAGATAGCTGACGTAGCTTTCTCGGCCGGCGGTGGTGAGCGGGCCCTGGACGGCGAGACCGCCGATGGGGTTGGGCCGATCGAGGATGACGAGCTCTTTGTTGAACTTGCTGGCGGCTTCGACGAAGTATCCGACGACGGTCTCGTAGGTGTAGAAGCGGACGCCGGCGTCCTGGAGATCGACGACGAGGAGGTCGACCGCGGCCATCTGCTCGGGGGTGGGGCGTCGGTCTGCGGGCTTGGCGCCGTAGAGGCTGTACACGGGAAGGCCGGTGAGGGTGTCCTTTGTGTCCCGGATGCCTTCGCGGTCGAGCGCTCCGTTGATGCCGTGCTCCGGGCTGAAGAGCGCGACGAGGCTGAGGCCGGGGACGGCCTGGGCGGCGTCGGTCTGGAGAACGTCCGCGGTGCGCCGGCCGGACCGGTCGATGCCGGTCTGGTTGGTGAGCAGGCCGATGCGAAGATGGCCGCCGTGCCGCGCGCTGATGGTGGCGAGCGTTTGGAAGTGCTCCTGCTCGAGGACATCGATGCCGGTGAGGACCTGAGCGGAAGCCAGACCGGCGAGGCCGAGCAGGGCTCCAAGCGCGGCGAGCCTTCTGAGAACTCTCATTGGCCGATTGTTTCACCCCTGCCTGCAAGGGTCGCACGTCGGGAGGTGTTCTTGCAGCCTAGAAGCGCTTCTGCAGCCTAGAATAGAGGCAGGCGATGGGGGGCTGTCGGCTCTCATGTCCGAGAGAGGGTAAACCGAACGCGTGAAGGCACTGGTGAAGAGCCGAGCGGAGGCTGGGTTGTCCCTAGCGGACGTCTCGGAGCCCGAGGTGGGCATCAACGACGTCAAGATCCGGGTCCTCGTGACTGGCATTTGCGGGACCGATCTGCATATTTACGACTGGGACAGCTGGGCGCAGAAGACGATTCCGATCGGTCTGACGATCGGTCATGAGTTTGTGGGCGAGATCGTCGATGTGGGCTCAAACGTGCTTGACTTTCGTCCAGGCGAGATTGTGTCGGGCGAGGGCCATGTTGTGTGTGGGCGCTGCCGCAACTGTCTGGCGGGACGGCGGCACCTGTGCGCGCACACGCTTGGGACGGGCGTCCAGCGCAATGGATGTTTTGCCGAATTTGTGGTTGTGCCGATGACCAATGTTTGGCGCCATTCGGCCGGGATTCCGCTGGATACGGGGGCGATCTTCGATCCGCTGGGCAATGCTGTCCATACGGCGCTGGCGTTTCCGGTGCTTGGGGAGGATGTCCTGGTGACCGGCGCCGGACCGATCGGCATTATGGCGGCAGCGGTGGCGAAGCACGCGGGGGCTCGGCAGGTGGTGATCTCGGACCCGAACCCGTACCGCCGGGCGCTTGCCGAGCGGGTGGGCGTGACGCGCGCGATCGATCCGACGGTGACGCCGATCGGGGAGGTGCAAGCGGAGCTCCACATGCATGAGGGATTCGATGTCGGCCTGGAGATGTCGGGCAACGCCCATGCGTTTCGGGACATGCTTGCGAATATGAGCCACGGCGGCAAGATCGCGATGCTGGGGATTCCCGCCGATCCGATCGCGATCGATTGGAACCAGGTCATCTTCAACCAGCTGACGCTGCGAGGGATCTATGGCCGCGAGATGTACGAGACCTGGTACAAGATGACGGTGATGCTCGAGAGTGGACTGGATATTGCCGCGGTAATTACGCACCGGCTGCCTTGGCACTGCTTTGATGAGGGCTTTGCGGCGATGCGATCGGGGGACTCCGGCAAGGTCTTGCTGGACTGGAGAGATGTTTAAGGTTTCGGACAGATGCGGCTGCGCCCTGGCTTGCAGCCGCATTCTGTTGGTCTTGATCTAGAGCAAGGGCAGAAGCAGATTCCCTTCGGGAATGACAACAAGAAGGGGGGCAACGGCAGAAGCAGATTCCCTCTGGGAATGACAACAAAAGAGCAGATGCCCTCTATGCCAATACCTCCGTTGCTTTAGAGACCATGCGACGATCTAGACGACCATGCGATCGGTGTCCGGCTCGAGTTTGACCTTGAGCCAGCCGTGTTCGTGCTGGTCGAAGTGGCGGTAGGCGTCGATGGCTGAGGCGACCGGAAGCTTTTGCGTGAAGAACTGTTCCGGGCGGATGACGCCGCTTCGGACCAGTTCGACCAGGCGCGGGAGGTACTTGCGATGGTTGCAGTTGCCCATGCGCACTGTGATGTTTTTGTTCATCGCCATGCCGATAGGAAAGCTCTTCAGGGTTGGAGGATAGACGCCGATGATCGAGAGCGTTCCTGCTTTCGCGACCGATTCGACGGCCCACTCGAGGGCTTGGGAGGGTGCTCCGCCGATCCACCACTTCTTCTTTTCCGCGTCCCGGAGATCGGGTGCGATGGTCTTCATCTCGTCCGCGAACTCGCTTTTTTGCTTGGAGGTTGCGCGGGCTGTGGTGGCGTCGACGCCGACGGCATCGATGACGCGATCGGGGCCGGAGCCGAAGGTTAGTTCATGGAGCACGGCGACTGGGCTTTCGTTGCCGAAGTCGATCGCCTCGGCGCCATGGAGGCGGGCCTGCTCCAGACGGGAGGGGACCTGGTCGATGGCGAAGATGCGACCCGCGCCCATGTGTTGCGCGCAGGCGATGGCCATCATGCCGACGGGGCCGCAGCCGAAGATGGCGACGGTGTCGCCGGGGTGAATGCCGGCCATTTCGGCCGCCTGGAAGGAGGTGGGCAGGATGTCGCTCATCATGATGGCCTGGTCGTCGGTGATCTCGGCGGGCAGCTTGACGAGATTGACGGCGGCGTAGGGGACGCGCGCGAACTCTGCCTGGAGGCCGTCGAGACCGCCGGCCGTTTCGGGGCCGCCGAAGAAGACGGTGCCGCCGAGTGGGCCGGCGACGTTGATGCGGTCGCACTGCGAGTAGAACCCAGCGCGACAGTAGGTGCAGCTGCCGCAGCCGAGGGTGGACGGGATGATGACGCGGTCGCCGCGGCGGAAGTTTCGGACGCTTTTGCCGACTTCCTCGACGATGCCGACAGCCTCGTGGCCGAGGACGCGGCCTTTTTTCATGCCGGTAAAGGTTCCCCGGATGAAGTGGAGGTCGGTCCCACAGATCGCGGAGGAGGTGATGCGCACAATTGCGTCGTTCGGATCTTTCAGCTTGGGCTCGGGGACGTCTTCGAGCCGGATATCCCCGACGTCGTGGAAGACTACTGCCTTCATCGCTGTTTCCTCTACCGGTAGGATGGCTATCCCGCTGAGCGATAGCGCCGGTTCGCCTCTGTTCTGAAGTGAGTTTCAGCCGGATCGAAATCTACTGGAGCGGGATGAAGGTGGGTGGTGACATCGAGGTCTGTCGGGTGCGCTGACCCGGGGGATTGCGGAGGTCTCTCGGACGCGCTAGGCTGGGCCATACTGGCTGAGTCTGGGCGAGTGGCGCAGATGGGAGAGGATGTTTTCGCGTGTACGGCAAAAAGCAGGCTCTCGCAAAGGTCGCGCTTGCGACCGGGCTCACACGGCTGATCGAGTCGGTGCGAACGCGTCCCGTTCTCTTGGTCCTCAATTATCACCGGATCGGGAATGCGCGGGAGACGCCGTATGACTCAGGTGTATTTTCGGCCACGGCCGAGGAGTTCCGGTGGCAGGTCGACTATCTCGGACGGCATCTGGAGATGGTGGATCTGCCGCGTGCGCTCGAGATCGCGTCTGGCGGCGATGTTCCGAAGTCGGCCTCCTGCCTGATCACCTTTGATGATGGGTATCTGGACAACTACGAGGTGGCGTTTCCGATTTTGCGCGCGGCTGGAGCTTCTGCCAGTTTCTTTCTTTCGACGGCGTTTACCGGCACGGGCAAGCTGCCCTGGTGGGATCAGATCGCGTATATCGTCAAGGGCTCGCGGCGCGAGCGGGTCACGCTGCGGTACCCGGCGGAGGCGAGCTTTGACCTTCGGCCATCGCATCGATTTGCGTCGATCGCGGCCATTTTGCGGGTCTTCAAGCAGCCGGAGGTTACGGATACCGAGCGCTTTATGTCGGAACTCGAGGCGGCGTGCGAGTCCTCTCGACCGAGTGGGGAGGCGGAGCGCTGTTTTCTGAATTGGGAGGAGGCCCGCGAGATGCAGGTGGCGGGCATGCACTTCGGCTCGCATACGCACACGCATCCCATTCTGAGCAAGCTGAGCTATGCCGAGCAGATGGAGGAGTTGACGGTGTCGCGGGGTCTTCTGGAGCAGGATCTGGGCCGGCCGATCACGACGCTTGCCTACCCGGTTGGACAGCGCAACAGTTTTGCCGAAAGTACACGGCGGGCGCTCAAGGAATCGGGGTACACGGCGGCGTTTTCCTTCTTTTCGGGTGTGAATGTGCCGGGTCATGCCGACCTTTACAACGTGCTTCGGAGCGGCTTTGACGAGCAGCCACGGGCGGTGCTTCGGCTCCGAACGGCGATCCAGACCGTGACTGGCCGGGACTGGTTTTAGAGCAGTTTGGGATTGAGACCGAGTGCCCGCAGGACGGTTCCTCCCGCTGAGCGCGCGCATCCCTGGAGCGTCATCTTGGTCGGCCCGGGGTCGTGGGGGTCGAAGTCGAAGTAGCGTTTTGGACCGCGATAGGTTTCGAAGATTTGGTCCCAGGTGAGGAGGCCGTGGTCGACGTATCGCGGCGCACATGGCACGTCTCGCCGAAGGGTGATGTGGCGGAAGCCGAAGTTGGTTGCGGTGACCGGTTCGGGCGTCTGGCCGATGAGATCGAGGTAGTTGAGCCAGCCTAGATCGACACCCATGTAGATGGCGGCGTCTCCGGTTCCGCTGAATCGTGGATTGGCTTCGATGAGGCGCACGGCGCCGTCGCGCGTGTCGCGTTTGACTTCGATCTCGCAGATCCCGACGTAGCCGATGCCGGTCAGAAAGCGGTCGCACAGCGAGCTGATTTCGTCATCGACGACCGGCTCGACGACCGACGCGCTGCCGAAGCCGATTGGGTGGGCCCGGAGTTCGCGCACAACGCAGTGGCCCAGGCGCCGGCTGCCGCGGCCGTAAACCGAGAGGTAGCAGAACTTCGCGTCGTCTCCACCGGCGACGATCTCCTGAACGACGGCTTCGGGCCGAAAGGGTTCGGCGGAGGCGTACTGCTCGAGGAGGCTCTCTTCCGTTTCGGCCGTAAACAGCTTGAGGCCGCGCAGTGGGTTCGGTTCGGGTAGGGATTCCCATTCGCGTTGGTGCCGGGGTTTGACCAGACAAGGGAACCGGGCGGTCCTGGCGAAGGTTTCGAGGTCGAGGCGCGACTGCACGTAGGCGGTTCTTGGGATGGGCAGGCCGAAGCGCTCGGCGAGAGCGTACTGCTGTTCTTTGGTTGCCAGGGCCGCCTGGACGGCGACGGCTTCGATCGAGAAGGTGTAGTGGGCTTTGAGGGCTTCCACGTGCCGTCCGATCGCGGAGACGAACATGTCGGCGGCGGGGATGATGACCGGTTTTGCTCCGAGGCGTCCGGCGAGGTCGATCATAAAGGCGACCCACTGCTCGGGATGGGTGTCGGGATCGGGGCAGAGATAGGACTTGCCGTACTTCGATCGGAAGCCTTCGTGCTCGGGGATCGAGTCCACGCCGACGGTACGAACACCGCGGCGGAGGAGATCCCGCATCAGATTGAGGCCGGTCTGGAAGACACTGCCGACGACGACCGGTGGCCAGTTCTGCTCCGCTCTTCTGGTGGACACGCGCTCAGATCTCCCCGTTCGCCCGTGGACGCTTTGCGCGGGGCGTGTGCATGGTAGCACGGGAGTGGAGGCCGTGTTGCTTGGAGTGACCGGATGCAGCGTGGATCGGCGCCTGGAAGACCCCGGGTGTGCGGGCGGGAGGTAGATTGGCTAGACTGCGATTGGCTAAACTGCGCATATAGTTCTTATCGGCAGAAAACCCACAAACTTTAGCCTCCTCTCGATAAAATCTCGAGAGAGACACGGTACGTACTTCCCGTGTACCGCCCAGGACCAGGAAACCATGGAACAGATGCCCCATCCGATCTCCGTTCGGCAGCATGCGTCGAGGCCGGATAGTCTTTTTGAGCGCGTCTCCTGGTTTTATGCGCTGTGTCGGGAGTACCTGTTTCGCGACCACACGGAGGAGATTGCCGGATCCTTGTTTCCGCCCGAAGGTCCTGTTCCGGGCACGCGGCTGCTGGAGCTCGGATGCGGTCCGGGCTTCTATGCCTGTCGACTCTCCGAGATATTTCCCGACCTGCGTACCACCGGCGTCGATCTTTCGTACTCTCTGATCCGCCGAGCGAAGTCCAGAGCTGCTGCCCGTCACCTGACGAACTGTTCTTTTCAGCACGCGGACGCCCACTCGCTGCCGTACCCTTCTGCCTCGATCGATTCGATCATCGTCTCGCGTCTGTTTCTGATTGTGCCGGACAAGGAGGGAATTGTTCGCGAGATCTTTCGCGTCTTGAAGCCTTCCGGGCGATGTTTTATTGCAGAGCCGACGTCCGGCTTTCGCACGCGCCTGCCGTTGGCGCTGATGTGGCTTTTGGCGCGTCTGACGACATCTCCGGCGGGCAAATATCGCGAGCCGCAGCAGGCGGACGTGATGACCCGACCGGATTTCGCGGCCCTGATTGCGTCGCAGCCGTGGCTGAGCGTCAGTCTCGAGTACGACGGATGGTATCAATATGCGGTGTGCGAGCGCGGGCCTGCTCTTGTTTCGGCTCCGCCGCAGGATGTGGATGCGGCCGGCCGGGAAGCTTTGGCGGATCCGCGGGTGTCGCCCCAGGGGCAGAGCGTGCGGCTGACGACGGCTTAGCGGGAACGTGATGGGGCTCAACGGAGATCTCCGCCTAGAGCTTTCTCTGAGCGCGATTCCCAGCTAACCTGAAGAGAGATGCCACCTCTGATTCTCGATCCAAAGTCAGCCGATCCCAGAAACTTCGGCGTATGTGCCCTGGCCGTGATGGCAAAGGCGCCCCGCCCGGGCAAGGTGAAGACGCGCCTGTCGCCACCGCTGACGCCCGCCCAAAGTGCTGCGCTGAACATCTGTTTTCTGAAGGACACGACGGAAAACCTGGCAGAGCTGGCGGAGTCAGCAGGGTCCGGTGAGTCCAGTGGGGTTCGGGCGGTGGGTCTCGTCTGCTACACACCGGTCGGCGATGAGGCGGCGTTTGATGGTCTGTTGCCCCCGGATTTCGCTTTGCTTGCGCAGCGCGGCGAGAGCTTTGGAGAGCGTCTGCTCCTGGCCGCCGAGGACATCCTGGCGTGTGGTTTCGGGAGTGTTTGCCTGATCGATTCCGACTCGCCGACGGTGCCTCGGGCGGCGTTTCAAGAGGCGGTGACAGAGCTGGCGCGGTCTGGCGATCGCGTCGTTCTGGGGCCATCGAGAGACGGCGGGTATTACCTGATCGGTCTGAAGCAGGCCCATGCTGCCGTGTTTGAGGGGATCTCGTGGTCGACCTCTCTGGTGGCTGAGGAGACGCGCGAACGTTGCCGCGCGGCCGGTCTGGAACTCGTGGAGCTACCTGTGTGGTACGACGTCGATGATGCGGCGACGCTGGACGTGTTGTGCGATGAGCTGCTGAACCAGAGGCCGCCTGGATTCACGTCGGTCGCGGGCTACGCGGCGCCGCATACCCGCGAGTTCTTGTTGGAACTCGATCCGCCGGACGAGGTGGTTGCTCAGCCTCTGGCGGCGCTCGTTGGCGGGCCTGGCGGATCTCGGCGACATGGGCGAAGCGGCGCATAGTCCCTTGAGCCTCCACTTAACAGACGCTCAACGGTCGAGCCGGCACGCTGCGCGCGCGCGTGCATTGGGCGGAAGCTCGACGCTGGCTCGGATCGGTGTTGCGCGTCCGTGGCAGACAAACGTTGCTCTGCTCCTGCTCGGAGCTTTCCTGTTCTTGCTGTCGCGTCACCTTGTCAGCGAGTACGACACGTACACGATCGGCATGTCGGGAACGTCGGGCTGGTCGGCGATCGTGTATGGGGCGGCGGCTCTGCTGGTGCTGACGCAGCCGGTCGACCGGTGGACGTTTCCGATCATCCTGGGGGTCGCGATCGCGTGCCGGCTGGCGACGCTGTTTGCCGATCCGGTGCTCTCGTCGGACGTGTACCGCTATGTATGGGACGGCGTCGTTCAGCACGCCGGGGTCAACCCGTACCGCTACGTTCCCGGCGATGGTGCGCTGAGCTTTTTGCGTGAACCGAATCTGGACGTCTTCAACAGCATCAATCGGCGGGATTATGCGCGGACTATTTATCCACCGTTTGCGCAGGTCATTTTTCTTGTGAGCACGTTTGTCTCTCCGACGCTTCTGATGATGAAGACGACGATGGTGCTGTTTGAGGGCCTGACGATGTGGGCGCTCGTCCAGATCTGTCATCACATGGGCATACGTCGCGAGCAGACGCTGCTATTTGCGTGGTGTCCGCTGTTGATCTGGGAGATTGCCGGATCGGGCCACCTGGATTCGGCCGTGTTTGCCTTGACGACGCTGGCCATCCTGTTTCGCTTTCGTCGGCGAAATGTCCTTACGGGATTGTTTCTTGGGCTCGCTGTTCTGACCAAGTTTTACCCTCTGGTTCTGTTTCCGGCGCTGTATCTTTTTCGGGCGCCGCGGCCGGACGGAGGGCGCCCGAGATCCTATGTTCGGCGGGTGTTCGAGAGGCTGGAGTGGACGATGCCAGGGACGATGGTCGCGCTCGCCGTTGTGTTGTATGCGGCGTACTCGTCGGTGGGGAAGCTGGTCTTCGGCTTTCTGGGCGGGTACGTGGAGGAGGAAGGGATGTCGACGGGGACCCGATACTTTCTGCTCGAGCAGGTTCAGCATGTGCCGGGTTTTGGCCGGATTTCGCCGGCGGCTTACCTCGTCTTTGCCGCGTTTGTTCTCGTCGGTCTGAGTTTGTGGGCGTTTCGGGTTGCTTGGACGTCATCGACGGGTCGGGATGCGTCCGGGCCGGACAGGGCTGCGTCGTTTCTGTGGCCAGCGTTTGCGCTCGCGGCTGCTCTGATGCTGCTGTTTAGCCCGCATTATCCGTGGTACATCGTGTGGCTGATCCCGATCTTTGCCGTGCTTCCGAACCTGCCGATGGCGGCTTATATTCTTGGACTGTTTTATCTGTGCACGACGGCTCTGGCGGTCGGCTATGGACCGAAGCAGTTCTTGCTGAACCAGATTCTTTATGGGGCGATCCTGGTTGCGGGCGTGCTCGATTTAGCACTTCGGCGATCGACCTTTGGACGGGCGTTCTGCCGGCGGCTGGGGTCCTATGCCTGACGGGATCTCTGTCATCATCCCGGCGCTCAACGAGGCGGAGTCGATTGGCGCCGTTGTGCGGTCGATGCCGTGGGAGCGCATCGCGGAGTGCATTGTGGTCGATAACGGATCGACGGACGGGACGGCAAGCGTTGCACGGGAGGCCGGAGCGCGCGTGGTGACGGCGCCGCGCGGCTATGGATCGGCGTGCCTTGCCGGATCGGCGGCAGCCTTGCGGAGCTCGACCGTTTTGGTCTACATGGACGGCGATGGATCGGACGTGATCGAGGAGATCGGGAGCTTACTGGCGCCGATCCTCGCCGACGAGG
This sequence comes from Acidobacteriaceae bacterium, assembly GCA_965277145.1. Taxonomy (GTDB): domain Bacteria; phylum Acidobacteriota; class Terriglobia; order Terriglobales; family Acidobacteriaceae; genus Edaphobacter. The sequence continues at coordinate 1,666,130 of OZ255717.1, read as the reverse complement.
CTGACTTTGTGATTGGATCGCGCATTCGGGGCGATCGCGAGCCGGGGTCGATGCTTCCGTCGCAGATCTTTGCCGCGCATCTGGTCGGCTATCTCCTCTGGTGCGTCGCCTCGGTGCGGCGGCGTGCACGGTACACCGACATGGGGCCGTTTCGGGCGATTCGCCGCACCTTTCTGGAGCAGATGCACATGTCTGAGCTGACGTATGGATGGAATCTCGAGATGCAGATCAAGGCGGCGCAGAACGGTTTGCGCATCGTTGAGGTGCCGGTGCGGTACAGGAACCGCATCGCTGGTCAATCCAAGGTGGCTGGAGATTTTAAGGCTTCGATCAAGGCGGGTGTGCGTATTCTTGAGGTGCTGTTTCGTGTGGGTCTGTCGGGGCGGGGACGTGCGAGGGGCGGGGCCTCGGTCTCGGCTCCATCCGGATCGGCTCGGTCGTCGTAGGGAGACGATCGGACTAGATAGAGCCGAGACACTGAGAGCCTGATCGGGTCAGAGGCCAGCCGGCTTCTCGTCCCAGTCGATGGTCTCGTCGGCGTAGTTGGAGACACCGGCGATGCCTGCTTCGCCAAGGCCCTGGAGCTGGAAGAACTTCGCCTCCGGCGCATCGCCGAATCCCAGAACGGTGGGCAGAGCCGCGCTGAGAGCGGCCGCGCTGTAGTCGAGCGCACCGTGCACCTTGAAGTCCCACAGCCGAAAGACGCCCAGCGGGTAGTCCGTCATCAGCGTATTCATCAACACGCCTGTTCCCAGGCCAGCCGCCGCCCACGCCCCCGCGCGGTTCTTCTTCCAGAGGATCGCCGCGACCGCGAAATTGGTTGCCACGTGCACGTAGTCGATCACCGAGTGTGTCTTGGCCGAGATCAACTTCGGCATCGCGTTATCAAATCCCAAACCAGCCATTTTCCATCCTCCATGCGAGATCGACGTCTCGCGTCCAACGTGCGCTTTTTTCTCCACGTCCACCCGCCGCGAGACACGTCGTTCCTCCTCCGGCCAGCTTGCTCTCGGGAAACACTTTCTCTGATGCAAGAGCGCAGCTCCCGCAATATCCCGCGCGGGGGCAACGGACGAGATCAGACGGGTCTGGAGTCAGACGGGTCTAGAGTCAGACGGCTCTGGTCTTACCTGTACTCTGTTCGCGGCACGGCAACGGTAAAGGATCGACGGGCGAGATCTATGCCAAGTGGCTCGGCTCGGGGGCCGCATTGCGGGTTATTGCAGCGTCCACACGTTGCTGTCCACCGTTTCGCCGATGAAGGCGAGGTTGTGGCCGTCGGGGGAGGGAACTGCCCACAACGGGTTGTCGTAGCGTAGAAATGTGGCAGTGCCGTCCGGAGCCACGTAGAAGAGTTCGGTTCCTTCCCGGGCCTGGGCGTTTGCGGTGACGAACCAGCCCTGCCCGTCGGCCGCCCAGGTCACTCCGGACAACCGCTGTGCGAGCTTCACGGGCAGATCGCGCCCCGCGCTGTTTGTGCCGGCGGCGCACGGTACGGTGCGAATGGTCGGCCCGTTTGGGCCCGGCACAGGGAGAGCGATCTCCGTGCCCCCTGGGCGAACACTCCAATCCCAAAGCACGCCCTGGGTGCGCGGCGTGCTGCACAGCAGCCGGCCCTTGCCTGTTACGGGATCGAGCGCATAGTAGCGGAAGGTCTTATGCCCTTCGGTCTCGCGCAGGATGCAGGTCGGTCCGGAGATCGGGCAGCGATACTCATCGAGCGGACCTCCGATGTCGATCTTGACGGGTTCGCCGCCCGCTTCCGGCACGCGATAGAGCGAGTACGGATCTCCGGAGAGCCACCTGGATTTGCCGGCGAACAGGATCCACTTCCCATCAGGACTCTGTTGCGGCAGCACCTGCACCTGTGCACCGGAGACAAGTGGGGTCATCTGCGTCGGCGCGTCGAGCGTCTGCCGGTAGATGTGAAAGGCGCTGCCGACCTCGCCATCGCCAGTGGACTCAAAGATGAGCGATTTGCTGTCGGGAGTCCACGCCTGGGGATAGTCCTGCCCGGGATTCGAGGTGATGCGTTTCACATCGGACAGGCTCGGCCCCGGATGGGCGAGGGTAGCCACATAGACGTCGGGCTGCGTCTTGCTGAGAACGGCGCCAAGCTGGCGACCGTCCGCCGATCGGCTCAAGGCAAGCACGCGGTCGACAAGCTGCAACTGGACGGGAGCCGCGAGGGGCGTGCCGGTCTCCGGATCGAGATCCACCCTCCAGAGGGCTGTGCCCCGGGAGTTGTTTACGGTGCCGGCGAACAGGATGCCGCTTTTACCCCACAGACACGCCGCCTCGAAGGCGATGCCGTCGACATCCGCGGTTTCGATGTGCTTTTGTATGTCGATCACCACCAGACGATGCTCTGCGGCGCTTCGATCTGCCTCTTTGGTCGGGTCCGGCTCTGTGCTCGAGCCGGCGGCGGCGCCAACCTCCTCGAGAATCAGCTTCTTCGCGTCCGCCGACCACAGCAGCACAGGATAGGACTCACCCTCTTTCTCGGTGTCGACCTTCAATTCGTTGCCGCCAGAGGCGTCCGTGACCCAGAACGTGGTGTTGCCCCGGTCGCTGGTACTGGTAAAGGCGACCTTTGAACCGTCCGGAGAGGGAACCCCGAGCGCCGCGTTTTCGCGGATCAGATGGGGCGCGTCGTCGCCTCTTGAGATGGACCATATCTGGGGTGTATGCGTGCTCGAAGCGGTTCCGCTCACCACCATCTGGCGACCGTTGGGAAACCACTCGATGCGGCTGATGTCTTCGAGTCCGGGCGGCGCGCGCAGGGGGCGGACGGCGCCGTCAAGATCCCGTAGAAGGATGCCGTGAGGGTCGGCATAGGCCACGGATCTGCCGTCCGGGGAGATTGCGGCGGCGGTCACGCGCTCCTCCGCGTTGTTGTTGGTGATTTGGACGAGTTTGAAGGCTCCGCGGTGCTCGGCCGGCGCGAACGGGACGTACCTCCAGAGAGCGAGGGCGCCCACCACGGCCAGCAGGAGAGCGAGTGCGGCCAACCACCATCGCCGGCGATCCCCGGATCGGGGTGAATCCGAGATGTCGGTGAGTGCAGTTAGATTGACGGCCGCCGATGTCGCCGGCGCGATTTCGGCAGGCAGAGGCTGAAGGCTGAGCGGCAGCGACGGAGCGGACAGGCCGTGCGACCTCCGTACCTCTGACCGGGACCCTGCGCCCACCGCGACAGGCTCTTCCGGCCGGACCGGGACAGGCTCCGCGAGCTCCTCAACCAGGTGGATCTCGTCCACCGTCGCGGCAAAGCGGTAACCCTTGCCGATCACTGTCTGGACGTACTTCGGGTTCGCTGCTTCGTCGCGGAGGGTCGATCGGATGCGGTTGATGGCCGTGTTGATGCTTTGCACGACATCGTCCGGGTCAGAGCCGGGCCAGACGCGGGCAGCGATCTCCTGGCGCGTCAGAAGGTCGCCCCGACGCTCGACCAGGAGGATGAGGATCTCCATGGCGATGCGGGGCAGGGGCAGAACCACCGTCCCACGGCTTAGTTCATACCGGCCGAGATGAAGGGTGTACGGCCGGAAATGGAATGCCTTCATGACGGGTCCCCAACGCTATACGGTTGTGTTTTTATTCTGACACATTCTCAAGAGCCAGCTTAACTGCAACAAAGCAAGGCACTTGCTACGCTATACCGAATTGTGATGGAAGGAAGCGCGAATCGATAGAACATAGCGCGCACCTCCTTGTAGGTTGGGGGTGCGTTCGATCCACAACCGATCCCCAACCGATCCCCACCGATCCCCAACCAAGGAGTACCCGATGCGTTTACGTACGTTTGCCACGGTCTGTGCTCTGGCCTGCGCCAGTTTGGCAGCCGACGCCGATCCGATCAGCTATAGCTTGTCGGGGTACTTCTCCGGCTCGCTCGGCGGGTCGACCTTCACGGACGACTTCGGCGCCTTCTATCTCACCGGGGAGACCGCGGATGTTACCTCCGTCGCTCCCGGCTTCTACGTCAACACGGGCGGAAGCGTCACCTTTCTGCTCTTTGGCTACGGTCCCATCGCCTTCCCCGACACCGCGCTCGGCGCCGAATCCGAGTACAACGCGGCTGCCTTTTACGATTTACAGAGCGGCTTCGCCGTCGGCGACTACAGCGACGCGATCAACACCTACGATCTTGCGAGCGCCATCGGTCCTGTGGACGGCGCTTTTTTGAGCACCGGAGCGATCGCCGAGCCTACCTCTCTCGGCGACCTCAGCATTACAGGCGCTACCGGGGACGTCACCTTCACCGCCGCCTCTGCCGTGGTCACGCCCGAGCCCTCCAGCCTGCTGCTGCTCAGTACCGGCCTGCTCGGCGCGGCCGGGATCGCTCGCCGCCACTTCACCCGCGCCTAGTTCTTTAACACCACTGAATCTATAAGGAGCTTTCAGCCATGAACCGCTCATCTGCCTTGCGTCTCTCTCTTCTATCTACCCTAACGGCCATCGCCACGCCGATCTCTTTGCCGCTCTCCGCCCAAACCGCCTCCTCCAGCGTAATCACGTCGTGCGTTTCCAGGCTCTCCGGCGTTTCGCGGATCGTCGCTTCGGCCTCGTCCTGCAATACAGCCGTCGAAAACGTCGTCACGTGGAACCAGCTGGGTCCCCGGGGCCCCGCCGGTTCGCCGGGGCCAGTTGGAGGAACAGGAGCAACCGGAGCGCAAGGACCTGCCGGAGCGAGAGGGCCGATCGGCGTACAGGGTCCGGCGGGTCCGGCTGGGGCACAGGGCCCGACCGGTCTAAACGGCGGCAATGTCCTGCTCGCCAACGCGACGCTGCCGGCAACGATCGGCACGTCCCTTGGGTTCATCTTCCCCTTGGTCGGAGCCAGCACGCCACAGAGTGCCGGAGCCGCTTTGGTCCCCTTGCCGAACGCTTGCAACTCAGCCGTCTTCACGGCAACTGTTCTGAACGCGCAGGGAACGTCGACCGCGAACTTCTACTTTCTCTTCGGCAACGATAGTGCGGAGCAGAACGACAGCATCGTCCCACTTACCTGCACCGTTACCGCGAACCATGGAGCGGCGGTCTCCTGCACGGGATCGCCTACCTACACACTCGCGCAGCTGGGAGGCTACGAATTTCGCGCTGTTTGTCGCCGCCGATGCCGGTTTCCAGGGGGCACACATTCTTATGAAGACGACCTGTCAGTAGATGGCGGCTAACGTGTCACCTTCTTGGCGACTGTGACGGGACTATCCGGTCGTCTTCCCTTCTTCTCCTCGACCTCAGACACAGACACGGAGCTTCCCAATGCGCCCTAAGCCGCCCACCAGCTTTCTCAATCAGACCTCGCACGAGTGGGGCTTGCTGGTGCCGCAAGGAGCCACGGGACCTCAGGGCATTCAAGGCATTCAGGGCATACAGGGCGTCCCGGGACAGACCGAATCGGCCGGGCCTACTGGACCTCAAGGCCCAGCCGGTCCGTCCCCTGTGGTCGGCGTGCATTGGCTGTATACGACCGACCACGTAGGTACCGGAGAATCGAACGATTTCTATATGACTTGCCCCGCCAAGTCCTTAGTTGTAGGAGCGGCTTGCGGCGCCCGAGACAACCCCGACACCGAGCAGCCCTGCACGGAGAGCGACGCCGTTGTCACCGACCCGCTTGCCGCAGCACCGGCCGTCGGCGCCGCCCTTGCCCAGACTGCATCCCCCGCTCACATCACGCCCGGCACAATCCCGATCAAGACCCACAGCCGCAAAGTCACTCTCTGGTTCCGCGACTAACCCTCCCCGACAATAAAACGAGGACTTCGATGAAACTCTTTTCTGCCTTGCGTCTCTCTCTCCTATCCGGCCTTTTGGCGCTCGCGATGCAGCCTGCGCTGGTTGAGGCTCAGAGCACGACGATCACATCGTGCGTTTCGAAGCTGACGGGGGTGGCGCGGATCGTCGGCTCTCCGGCGAACTGCAATGGTGCCGTGGAGGGTGTTGTGCAGTGGAACCAGCAAGGCGTCCCCGGCACCTCCGGCTCACAAGGACCCACAGGTCCACAAGGGCCGCCAGGCCAAGCCCTTCCCCATGTCGTCATCGTGCCCGCTGCGAATCTCACCTTTTATTCCGGCAATCCGAATGGAATCGGAAACGGGGACGAACTTAAAGCCACAATATCGTCGATCAAAGACGCCTCGTCCCTTAACCCTTACGTTGTGCAACTCGACGCCGGCATCTACGCAATCGACAACTTGGACGTCCCGCCCTTTGTCTCCATACGCGGTGCGCTTGCCGGTTCCACGACGATCATTGCCGCCCACGTCAACCTGCCTCCCACGCCTCCCACGATCACGCTGCACCACAGCAACACGCTGGCGGACCTAACGATCACTTCGGGCACAACCATCATCGTCGACAACGAGCCTGGACCGACCGTTCTGTTGAGGGATGTGCAAGGCGGGCCCGGCCTTAAGTTCGACATCAACCCGAATCTGTCGATCACGATCCAGAACTCCACGCTTGGAACGGTCACGGGCTCCAACCGTGTGAACAACGCAAGGTCGACTCATCTCCTCATCGTCGGCTCGCAGGTGGGCACGATCAACCTGGATCTGTACAGCTTTACCGGAGGGGCCGGGCGTGTAAGTGGCGTCAACTGCATCTCCACCTTCGACAACAGCTACAGCTTGTACAACCAACGCTGTCTGAGTGCGACGGAGGCGACGGTGCAGTAGCGCGCGAGCGTGAAGACACAAAGTAGCAACTCAGGCTCGTTCCCGTGTAACCAAGCCGGATACTCAGTCTTGGCAGACGTAGACCGCTTTCAAAGGAGAAATGACCATGGCCACCAACGTTCTTGTTCAGGATCAGAGTTCGGTTTTGCCTGGGGTACCGGTGTCGACGGTGAAGCCCGTCTTCAGCGGACCGCACTGGCACCTCAACGCGGGCTTATGGTTCGCGCGCTGGATACTGGCCGAGGGCCGGATGCGGGCGATCTTCTCGATGCTCTTCGGAGCGGGCGTCCTCCTGATGACTGGACGCGCGGAGGAGCGCGGATGCGGGGTCCGCACGGCCGACATCCTCTACGTGGTCGGATGCGCCGGTGTGGAAGGTGCTCCAGGCGCTTCAGGAAGAACCTACAAAGCCTGCACCTACGATCCCGCCACACAGACCCCGTGCACGGCCGCTGACGCAATCGTCACCGACCCGGCGGCGGCGCTGCCCCGATCCGCACCCACATTGGACCTGGCGGAGCCCAGGAACTCCGCGACGACCTCCGCAGGCCGCAAGACCGGCAAGCAACGCGTAACGCTCTGGTTCGCAAACTAAGTTTGAGGCGAGAAAAACAGGACATCTCGTCCCATGAAAGTCGGCGCTCTCTGCCCAAACCTACGGCTCAGGGGTCAGCTGATTGCACTCCACGCATGTCGTATTTGCCATGGACGCGGCCTGAAGGCCCGTCCCCGGTCGTACCCAACGCACCTTCCACTCAAACGAGGAGTCCTGAATGAAAGTCGCCACACTTCTTCTGTCCGCGTTCACCCTTATCCTCCCTCCCGCCGTTCACGCCGACACGATCTCCGGGGTTACTCCCGAATTCAACGAGCCTGGCCCTGGTCCCGGGCCCGCTCCTGGCCCCGCTCCCGCCCCCCCACCGCAGCCGCCGCCACGGGCTCCCGCGCCCGACGTTTACACCGTCTTCCATCCTGCCGGCACCTTTGACAACGGCTTCACACTCTCCGGCACCCTCACCTTGGACGACACGGCCACCCTCTTCACCGCATCGACGCTATCTGCCGGCATCTTCGGGTTTGACACCGTCGTCGGACAAGCGTGCGATTTTCCCACGGCATCCGATTGCGCGCTGACCCTAGGCTCCGGGGCCGGCGGACCCGAGCTGAACCTCGTCTTTGCGTTGGTCTCCTTCAACATCGGCGGCCGCGGAAGCGTATTCGGATCTATCGACGACCCCGCCAACGGTTACGTCAGCGACATCTACATCAACGCTCAGGACACCATTCAGCTCGTCTATGGAGGCACCTCCGACACGCAGCTCGGAATTCCCCCCACAGCGGCGCCCACGCCCACGCCCGAACCTTCCACCCTCTTGTTCCTCAGCACGGGCCTGCTCGGCGCGGCGGGCGCGATCCGTCGCCGCTTTGTCCGCTCCTAGTTCCCTAACGCCTTCCAACCCCATTCAACCTGCTGATGCTGAACTTGCTGATCCGCCGATTTCATCCGTTCTCAAAGTGCTGTCTGCGAGCGCCAACGGCGGCACTTTGGGACGATCTCCGGTTCCGCTACGAACCTGACACCCACACCCACGAGGACACACCCTTGAAATTCTTTTCGTTTCTCTTGATCTGCCTTGGTCTCTCCACTCTCGCTCCGCTTGCCGCGCGCGCGTCAACCTCCAAGTTGTCGCCGACGCCACGGTCACCAGTACGTCTCCCAACACCCTCTTTCGTCTCAGATACGGCCAACAGGATCGATTCTGAAAGCTATACCGGGTCTGTTGTGACGACGACGACGACTGTCACGCCGAGCCCTCAAGCCTTGTTCTCCTAGGCACAGGGTTGCTGGGTGCGATGGGAGTTGGCCGTAGATCGCTGCTGGGCAGATCCGCGACGAAAGTAAACAACTCAGACTCGTTCGCTCCTTTGTAATGAAGCCGCATACGCAGGTCCACGCCTCCAGATCTCTCGTCCCGCCACGTTGCGTCGACGGCGTAAAGGGTCACATCCTGATTGTGACCTCCGTCTTTTTTTGTAGACGTGCCGATCGGTTAGCCTAGGGTTATCTGGTTGACGACGAATGGGCGAGGGTGCATGAAGACGGATTTGCCGCGGGTACTGGTCGGAACTCTCCTTGCCGTGTTGCTGTGTGTCGCTCCTGGTTGCGCGCAGACGGTGACCGGCACCGTGACCGGCATTATCACGGATCCGAGCGGATCTGTGATTCCCGGCGCGACTGTGGTGGCGCACAACGTGGATACGGGCGTGGACTCCACCGCGACGGCGGACGCGGCGGGGCTATACCGTATCAGCTTTCTGCCGATCGGCCGGTACCAGATCACGCTGGACGCGCGTGGATTCGCGAGGCAGACGGTGCCGGCTTTTCAATTGGAAGCTCTCCAGACCGCCACATTCGATAAGAAGATGACGGTCGGGACCGCTGTGACGGTTGAGGTCTCAGAAGCCGCGCCGATTCTCAATACAAACGACGCGACTCTGAGCAGTACGTTTACCGCGAATACGATCGAAAACGTTCCCTTGAACGGACTCGACTTTTCAGCGTTGACGCTCTATGTGCCGGGTTCGGTGAGCACGGCAGGGACGGGCGGAACCACAGGCATTGAGCGCAGCACCTACTACACCGACTCCGTGAACCTGAACGGAAACCGGGCCCAGGCCAACAACTACACTCTGGACGGTATTGACATCAACGAGACCTTCAACAACCTGATCTCGTACAGCCCGGCGCCCGAGTCCTTGCAGGAGATCAAGGTGCTGACCGCGAACTCTCCGGCGGACTATGGAAATGTCAACGGTGGAGGCATTGTCAGCATCTTGAAGAGCGGCACCAACGGCTTCCACGGGTCGGCGTACGGCTACCTTCAGGATTACAGGATCAACGCCAACTCGTATGGGAACAAGCACGCGACACCGATGGTTCCGGTGAACCCCTTCTCGCAGGCTCAGTTCGGCGGCAGTCTGGGAGGTCCGATCAAGCGCGACAAGCTGTTCTTCTTTGTGGACTATCTGGGTTCGCGCTTTCACCAGGGTGGGACCGCGCAGGGCAGCGTCTTCACTCAGGCGATGCGGAAGGGCGATTTTTCGGCGCTTCTCCCCGGCATTCAACTGTATGACCCCGCGAACGGCTTCGCTCCGTTTGTCGGAAACAAGGGGGTTCCGATCGTCAACCCTGTAGCAAAGCTTCTGTTTGCAAATCAAGACCTCTACCCGTTGCCCAACGCCGCACCTACGGACAACATTGTGAACAACAATTATCAGGGTCCGACTCGCAGCTATAAAGCCAATAATCAGGGCGATATCAAGATCGCCTACGACCCGCGTCCGACGGACAGGATCACCGGCTTCTACTCGATGTCGACGGCCTACGACGGATCGACCGCGCTTTTACCGATCAGCTTTCCCGGCGTGAATCTCTACCCGACCAAGGTGACAGGCGCCAATTGGGTGCACATCTTCTCCTCTACCATCGTGAACTCCGCACGCCTCGGCTTCACGCGCACCATATGGGCCCAAAGTGTTCCGCAGGACCCCTCCGGCCAGTTCGGAACCAGCGGAGATGCCAAGGTTGGGATCTCGTTTCCTAACCAGGCGTTCAACGGTTTCACCTATCAAAACATCGCCGGCGGCTTTAGCGGTTTGGGAAATCCCGCCCAGAATGGTGGTTTGATCGACAACACCTACAGCTATATCGATAACCTGACGTGGCAGCGCGGCAGGCATACCTTGACCATGGGCATACAGGCGCTGCGGTATCAGAACAACTACCCGACCAGCAACAACAACGGGTACCTCGGATCGATGACCTACGATGGCTCGTTCACGAGAAACCCGACCGCTGCCGATGCTGGGGGCTACGGTGGTGCCGACTTCGTCCTGGATCGCGTCCAATCAGCCGCAGCGACGCTGACCAGCGTGAACGTAGGGCAGAGGCAATGGCGAACAGCCGGGTTCCTCGCCGACGATTTCAAGGTCTTGCCGAACCTGACGCTCAACTTCGGCGTGCGTTACGAGTACGACCAGCCATGGATTGAATCGAACAACAAGACCGGCAATATCGATATCGCGACCGGGCAGGTGCTGTATGCGGGAAAGGTGCCCGCGGGTGCGCCGGCAGGATCGGGAGTTTGCTCTAATCGCGCTTGCTACGACGGCAACTTCGACCAGATCATGCCGCGTTTGGGCTTCGCGTACCAGGCGAACAATCGCTTTGTGATTCGCGGAGGATACGGCGCGACCAGCTTCTATGAGGGCAATTCATCCAATCAGCGTCTGACCTCCATTACACCTTTTATTCAAGCCGTCAATGTGACGACCACCACACCGACGGCCGGCAATGGCGGCACACCTCGCACGGCCGAGCAGGGCTTCTCCGGAGGCACCACACAATACACAGGGACCTTCAACGTCTACCCGAAGAATATTCAGCCGGCGTACGTGCAGGAGTGGAGCCTGACCACCGAATATGCCATCAGTCGGAGCTTGTCTTTGCAGGTTGGCTACGTGGGCGAACAAGGGCAGCACATCGAGGACTACGGAAACCTCAATCAGTATCGCGTCAACGGCGACGCTACCTCCGCTCCGTACTACAACAACAAGTACATCGGTGTGAACGCGATCGATCCCTCGGTCAGTGTCGGTTCTGGAAAACTCCTGATCACGGAGTCCCGCGCCGCCATGAACTACAACGCTCTTCAGGCCATTCTGCGCCAACGTACAAGTCATGGTCTCGAGTTCACCCTCAACTACACGTATGCGAAGGCGCTTACAAACAGCCTGGGCAACTATGGCCTGAACGTCTCGGGGTTCTCAGGCGCCTTCCAAAATTACTACGACAGTGCCGCCGATTGGGGTCCGGCCGGATACGACGTTCGTCACAACGTCAGTGGCACCGGCGTCTACGCATTGCCGGTAGGCCGCGGAAAACAGTTCATCTCCGGCGCCAATCGTCTTGTAGAGGAAGCCATTGGTGGATGGAGGGTGGCCGTCGCCGGAGTCGCGTACACCGGCTTCCCCGAGACCGTGACCGGCCCTGATAACAACTCCAACAGCTACGGTACACCTCGGCCAAATCAGTACCGTGCGCTAAAGATTCGAAACCGCACGCTCGATCACTGGTTCGGCACCGACCCGTCGGCGATCCCTTGCAGTATTGCCGGCGTCGACAATGGCTTATGCGCCTTTGGAGCTCCTGCCGATAACACCTTTGGCACCGCAAGAAACGGCAACGTACGCGGCCCGGGATATCTGAACGTCGACATGTCAGCGTTCAAGGACTTCTCCACCTTTCGCGAGCAGACGTTGGGCTTTCGCTTCGATGCTTTCAATGCATTTAACATCGTCAGCTACGGCAACCCGGATACCGGAATCACGGACACCAACTTCGGCAACGTTTCGAACCAAGGTGTGCGCTCCGTCGAACGGCATCTGCAGTTTTCCGCGCATTACAGGTTCTGACTTCCAGTCTTCGCGCGAAAGCCACCACACTCTGTCCGACTCACAGCAACAGGAAAACCGCGCCAGAGTGCATCCGGTGCGGCGGTGCTCTGTCTTGCGATCGCCGGAGCTCATGCTCAAAGCTCCGGATCGGTGCGCCCGCAGACGCGGAAACCTCCTTCAGATATCCCCTAAAAGGACCATTCTTCGGCGGGATTCCACGTGAAAGTATGGCTGTGCGTTGCCAAGCTGTGTCGGTTCGCGCGATCCGGGGAAGCAAGCAGCTTCGTTAGTCTTTGCCTCAGCGATTTTCTATATCGAAGGCACGTTTCTCCTGCAGATCTCGACGACCCACGGTAGGTGTCCATGGAATTTGATGAAGAAATTCGAGAGTTTCTGATCGAGAGCAACGAGAACCTTGCTGTGCTGGATCAGGAGATCGTGCTTCTTGAACAGCGGCCGGATGACATCGATCTGATCTCCAGCGCGTTCCGCACCATCCACACGATCAAGGGCACGTGTGGCTTCTTTGGGTTTGATTTGCTTGGCTCCGTCACCCACGTGACGGAGAACATCCTGAGCCAGGTGCGGGCACAGCAGCGGGCGTTGACACCTGAGCTGATCACGCTGGTGCTCGAAGCCGTCGATCACATTAAGACGTTGCTCGGCCGAGTGGAGACGACCGGATCGGAAGGCGTGGACGACACCGCGGAGCTTCGCAGAAAGCTCGAACAGGCATACGCCGCGTGTCCGGGAACAACCTCTGGGCCGAAGGCCGATCGCAGCGACCCGCAGCCTGCCGCTGTTGTCGTGATTCCGCAAGCCGGCGCCGAGCCTGCGGCCGTGAAGATAGAGCCTGCGGCGGCGCCGACTTCTAGTACGCCCTCGGCGGCGCACCCGCTCTCGACACACACGTCGGGGAGCAGCACGTCGGGGAGCAGCATCGGGTCCGGCGCCGCCGAAGTGAGTGATACGCTCCACGCCGAAAGCAAGTCGCAGACCGCCGCCGAAGCGGGGGAAAACTCCGGTCAGCTGGCAGACTCCACCATTCGGGTGGATGTCGCTTTGTTGAACCGCCTGATGAATCTGGTGGGTGAGCTTGTGTTGGCGAGAAATCAGCTGCTCCAGGAGACCTCCACGCAGAACTCCGGGCTACAGCAAACATCGCAAAGGCTAAACCTGATCACCAGCGAGTTGCAGGAAGGTCTGATGAAGACTCGAATGCAACCGATCGGCACCGTCTGGAACAAGCTTCCGCGCGTGGTTCGGGATCTCGCGGCAAAGTGCGGGAAACGTGTGCATCTGGTGATGGAAGGTGGTGGGACGGAGCTCGATAAAACGGTGCTCGAAGCAATCAAGGATCCCCTCACTCACCTTGTGCGGAACTCCTGTGACCACGGGATTGAGCTGCCTGAGAATCGATTGGCAAAGAACAAAAATCCCGAAGGTACGCTTCTCCTGCGCGCTTACCACGAAGGTGGCGTCGTCAATATCGAGATCTCCGATGACGGCGCCGGCATCGATGCGGAACGGGTGAAAGCAAAGGCCGTCGAGCGAGGAATCCTGAGCCCGGAGCAGGCTCTCCAACTCAGCACGCGCGATGCTCTCCATCTCATCTTCAAGCCGGGCTTTTCAACGGCGGCACAAGTCACAAGCATCTCCGGCCGCGGCGTCGGCATGGATGTAGTGAAGACCAACATTGAGAAGATCGGGGGCAGCGTCGATGTCTCCAATCGCGAGGAAGGAGGCACCGCCGTCCGCATCAAAATACCGCTCACCCTGGCTATCATCCCCGGCTTGGTCGTCACACTTACGCGTGATATTTCGGCGATTCGAGAGGGTGCGCTCGGCCAGCGAAGACAGGACCGCTTCATCGTCCCGCAGGCAAATCTGCTTGAGTTGGTGCGGCTTGAGGGAGCGGAGATCCCCAAAAAGATCGAACACGTCCACGGCACACCGGTATTTCACCACCGCGGAAAGCTTCTTCCGCTCGTCTACCTGCGCGGTGTCCTGGGACAGGGATCCCACACCGGCGCGGCTCGGGACACAGTGAATATCGTCGTTCTGCAGGCCGAGCAGCGTCAACTCGGGCTTGTGGTCGACGAGATCTGCGACACCCAGGAGATCGTCGTCAAGCCGCTTGGCCGGCAGCTGAAGAGCCTCAGCTGCTACGTCGGCGCAACCATCATGGGAGACGGTCGACCGGCTCTGATCCTCGATGTGGCCGGGGTCGCTCGGCTGGCGGGGCTCGGTGCTCAAACGCGTAATCTGCTTCCGTCAACGCCCATCGTGGAGGAGAGTTCGCTGCAACCTCAGATGCTGCTGCTCTTCCGCGCAGGCACATACGACCGGCTGGCCGTGCCGCTTGCCCTGGTCGACCGGTTGGAAGAGATCAGCGCCGATCGCATCGAGCGAGCCAGCGGGGGCGCCGTGGTGCACTACCGCGGCGACATCCTTCCACTCGTCTCGCTGACGGATGCGTCGGTCCCCGCCATCGGCTTGCATACCGAATCACCCGAGACAGTCCAGGTCATCGTCTTTGCCAACGGCGACCGACGCGTCGGTCTTCTCGTCGATCAGGTGATGGATATCGTTTCGGTGGCCGTCGACATACGCCGCCAGCCCACAAAGTCTTCTCTTCTACTCGGGTCCGCATTGGTCGGCGATAAGATCACGGACCTGCTTGACCTCCATGCCGTGGTAGAAAAGGCCGGCGAGAATTGGCTTGATCCAGCAAAGAGCGCGCGGTCGCAAACGGGGACGGTTCTTCTGGTTGACCCGGCCAACGTGCCTCGGCAGATGATGGCTACGTTTCTCGGAGCATCCGGCTATGTGGTCCGTCATGTCAGCAGCTACGCAGAGGCGAATCTGCTCCTGCGCGAGCACCCGAGCGACGTGGTCATGGTTGCGTCCGGGCTGCCGGCAGACGAGAAGCGATCTCTGCAAGAGGACGTGCGCGCCGACCTGATCCGGGGCGAAATCCCGATGATCGAACTTCTGGATCGCGAAGGCCAGACCGCCTCGCTTCAAACCGGGATCGCGATCGTCCGCTCAGAGCGCCAGGCCGTGCTGCACTCCCTCTCCAACTTCACCAACACACGCCCCAGCTTTGGAGTCGCCGCTTGATGAACACTGGCCTTCACGGAACACAGCAGTTCTCCACTTTCCGCGTCAGCGATCTTCTGCTGGGCGTTGAGGTGACCAAGGTTCAAGAGGTGATTCGCTACCAGGAGATGACCGTGATTCCACTCTCTCCCAGTGTCATCGAGGGTCTCATCAACCTTCGCGGACAGATCATCATCGCCATTGATACGCGCCGAAGCCTCGGTCTGCCGAGGATCGAAGGCGACGCCCTTCCCATGAACGTGGTTATCCACTCTGGCGACGCCGTCGTGAGCCTTCTGGTCGACGATGTCGGCGACGTGATCGATGTGCCCCTCAACGCATTCTCCACTGTTCCTGACAACATGCCCGCACAGCAGCGAGAGCTGATCTCAGGTGTGTATGACCTCAGCGAGGGTCTGATGTTGGTGCTCGACACCGCACAGCTCCTGCTCAATGCCTGCAACTGATCGCACAACACACCTTTATTTCGGAGACACCCATGCCAAGCCGGACCGCCGCAACGTCGCCCAAACCTAAGTCCAGAAACGCGAAACCCCTTCCCAAACCTCGTCCAAAGCAACGTCTCACTCGCGCTTCTTCGGAGATGGATGCGACCGCTTTACTCGAGGCGATGAACCGATCGCAGGCGATCATCGAATTCGCTCTCGATGGAACGATCCTCACAGCGAACGATAACTTCCTTCACGTGCTCGGGTACACCCTGGACGAAATTAAAGGGAAGCATCATCGCATGTTTGTCGACCTCCCCTACACGCAATCGCCGGAGTACCAGAAGTTTTGGGAGACCCTGCGCGCCGGTAAATTTGTCTCCAGCGAGTTTCGGCGCATCACCAAGAATGGCGCTGCGGTGTGGATTCAGGCCTCCTACAATCCTGTCTATGATGAAAACGGACGCCCCATCAAGGTCGTCAAGTTTGCATCGGACATCACGCGGCAGAAGGTGCAGAATGCCGATTACGAAGGCAAGATGGCAGCCGTGGATCGAGCTCAGGCCGTGATCGAGTTTGCTCTGGACGGCACGGTCCTCAGCGCCAACGAAAATTTCCTGAGCGTTCTTGGCTACACCCTCGATGAGGTTCGCGGACGCCATCACAGCATGTTTGTGGACACTGCCTACCGGCAGTCTCGGGAATATGCGGACTTCTGGTTGAAGCTGAACAGTGGGGAGTTCCTGTCAGGGGAATTCAGGCGCCTCGGAAAGGCCAATCGAGAGGTCTGGATTCAGGCAAGCTACAACCCCATCTTCGATCCGGCGGGGAAGGTTCATAAAGTCGTGAAATTTGCGACGGATATCTCGGCGCAAAAGAACGCGTCCGAAGGCCAGATCAAAGCTATCGGCAGGTCGCAAGCGGTCCTTGAATTCGCGATCGACGGCACCATCCTTGATGCAAACGACAACTTCCTCGGCGCTCTCGGTTACAGGTTGGACGAGATCCGGGACAAGCACCACAGCATGTTTGTCGAACCCGCTTACGGTCAATCGTTGGAATACAAGGAATTTTGGGCAAAGCTCAACCGCGGCGAGTTCCACACGGACGAGTATCTCCGTCTCGGGAAAGCCGGACGCGAAGTCTGGATTCAAGCCAGTTACAACCCCATCGTTGACCAGCACGGCAAAGTGGTTAAGGTCGTTAAATTCGCCACGGACATCACCAAACAGGTGCATGTCCGCAAGGAGCGCGAGCACCTCGAAGAACGGGAGAAGCAGAAAGCGATCGAGTTGCAGCACAAGGTGAACAGTCTGCTGGGGGTCGTCGCCGCCGCGGCCCAGGGTGATCTGACTCAGCAGATCACCGTCAATGGCGATGACCCCGCCGGCCAGATTGCAGCCGGGCTCGAGCGTCTGCTGTCCGATCTGCGCGAAAGTGTTTCGAGCATTGGACAGACGGCCATGGGTGTCGCCTCCTCCTCGGGGGAACTGTCGGCCATCAGTCAACAGCTCACTTCAAGCTCTCAGGATGCGTCCCAGCAGGCAACCGGTGTCGCGAACAGCAGCGAGCAGGTCTCATCGAATGTAGGCATCGTGGCTGCCAGCTCGGAAGAGATGCTCGCCTCCATTCGCGAAATTTCGAAGAGCGCAACCGAGGCTTCCCGCGTCGCGCGTACCGCCGTCACGATGGCTGACGAGACCAACCAGACGATCAGTAAGCTCGGCGTTTCTAGCCAGGAGATCGGCAAGGTTATCAAAGTAATTACATCGATCGCGCAACAAACCAACCTGCTTGCCCTGAACGCCACAATCGAAGCTGCCCGCGCCGGAGAAGCAGGCAAGGGCTTCGCGGTGGTCGCGAATGAGGTGAAAGAGCTTGCCAAGGAGACTGCCCGGGCCACGGAGGAGATCGGGCAGAAGATCGATGCAATCCAGGCCGACACTCGGGCCGCGGTCAGCGCCATAGGGCAGGTGAGCGAGATCATCAACCAGGTCAATGACATCTCCAGCACCATCGCATCGGCCGTCGAAGAGCAGACCGCGACGACCAATGAGATCGGCCGGAACGTCACCGATGCGGCCCGCGGTACGAACGAAATCGCGCAGAATATTTCGCACGTGGCCCAAGCCGCCGAACAGACGCTCTCAGGCGCACGCAATACGCAGGTCGCTGCCCGTGCTCTTACAGAGATGGCGTCTCAGCTGCAGCTTCTGGTCAATCGCTTCAAGATCTAAGGATGCGGTCCGAAACAGAATGTTCACCAGACCTGCGTCGTCATGTCCTCTAAGCGAGATCAACCTTTGCTCGATGAAGCTGGCCTCGAAAGCCCGCTCCGTCGAGTACGTCCCCAAGCCGTTTACCTCCGAGATGGCGGTCAACAAACCGCGCCGGATCGGCGCTCTCTCGAACTGAGGACGCATGTCCGTTAACGTTGCAAGCCTGCCTGGCGCCAAACAACTCCTCGCCGAGGGATCGGCTAAAAAGATCCGGGTTCTGGTCATTGACGACTCCGTCGTCATGCGGCAGCTGATCACCCGGATGCTGACGAGCGAACCGACGATCGATGTGGTCGGGACAGCACGGGACGGACGCGACGGTCTGAACAAGATCCAGACACTCCGTCCCGACCTCGTGACGCTGGATGTGGAGATGCCGGAGCTTGACGGAATCGCCACTCTCCGCGAGATCAAACGCATCGCCCCGGCCCTGCGCGTGATCATGTGCAGCAGCCTCACCGAACGCGGCGCCGGCATTACGCTCGACGCTCTCCTGCTCGGCGCTGACGACTACGTGACCAAGCAGCACAGCGGGGAGATGGGAGCCAGTGCTTACGACGCCTTGCGTGGAGATCTGCTGTCCAAGATCCAGCAGACGTTTACCGCTAGATCGGGGAGCTCAATGAGAACTCCGGTTTGGGGACCGCGACAGGCTGCCGCTATCGCTCCGGTAATTCGACCGATAGCGCAGCGCCCGGCCGTGAAACCGGAGATCCTGGTCATCGGCGTATCTACCGGCGGCCCATCCGCGCTGGCGGAGATCATGCCGATGTTTCCGGCGGACTTTCCCCTGCCGATCGCGATCGTTCAGCACATGCCGCCGTTCTTTACGCACCTCTTGGCGGAGCGGCTCACTAAATTGAGCAAACTGTCCGTCGTGGAAGCGAAACACGGTATGGCCGTGATGCCAAGAAACGTCCTGATCGCTCCCGGTAACTTTCATATGCGCGTGATCGGAAGAGCCGGTCAACCTCCTGTTGTGCACCTGGACCAGGAAGCGCAGGAAAATTCCTGTCGCCCCGCCGTGGACGCACTCTTCCGCTCGGTCGCCGAAGTGTATCGCGGCGCTGTGATCTCCGTCGTCCTGACCGGCATGGGACAGGACGGTCTACTCGGCGTTCGTGCGCTCAAAGCTCATAAGGCGTCTGTGATCGTGCAGGATGCCGCCACAAGCGTGATCTGGGGCATGCCCGGCGCGATTGCCGAGGCACATCTCGCCGACTCCATTCTTCCGCTGCGCGACATCGTCCCCGCGGTTCTGAGGTCCTTATGACATCCGGTCCAAACCTCAAAAGTGGAGCAAGCCGGCCGACCGTAAACCCAGCCACACTTTCCCTGACGAATTACGCCGCTCTGCAGCGATACATCTACGCGGAGTCCGGCATTGTGATTGAAGACGGCAAACAGTACCTGCTGGAGATGCGACTTCTTCCGATCCTTCGTGAACATAGCATCGAGTCGCTGGACGCGCTTGCCGTCCGTCTGGGGACCAAACCGGCTACCCCCCTCGCACGTCGGGTAATCGAGGCGATGACCACCAACGAGACTCTCTTTTTTCGCGACCCGGCTATGTTTGACGCCCTCCGTCAACACGTTCTCCCAGACCTCTTCGCAGGCCCTGGTCGATCGCGCAAGCTGAGAATCTGGTCCGCTGCCTCATCCACCGGTCAAGAGGCCTACAGCATTGCCATGCTGCTTTTGGAGATGGGCAAAACCGGCAAGGATGTCGAGATCCTCGGCACAGATCTGAGCACCCAGGTCTTGGAGCGCGCTCGCACCGGCATCTACGCGCAGTTCGAGGTCAGCCGCGGACTGCCCGCCACCTTGCTCATGAAGTATTTCGTGCGGTGTGGGCTCGACTGGCAACTGGGGGAGCAGGTCCGCTCGATGGTCCAGTTCAAGCCGCTCGACCTTCGTCACGACTTCCGCTCCCTTGGAGCCTTCGATCTTATCCTCTGCCGCAACGTCCTCATCTACTTCGACCCGCCAACCAAGACCAAAATAGTGGACTCTGTACGCGCCCTTCTCGCGCCCGGAGCCATGCTGATCCTCGGTTGCGCCGAAACCGTCCTCAACATCCACGGTGGCTTCAAACGAGTCACCTTCGGAACCTCAGCATTTTACGTTCCCGCCTGACCCCGTCCAGCACCAACCCATACACACAACCGGCACATCCGCCCGATAAAGGAGAACAAAGCCATGGATGTACTTCTTGTAGACGACAGCAAGACAATGAGAATGCTGATCCAACGCGCCTTGCGTCAGGCTGGATTTCGCAACCTCAGCATAGGAGAAGCCGAAAGCGGAGTCCAGGCGCTCGACCTCCTAAGCCGAGACACACCGAAGCTCATCCTCTCGGATTGGAACATGCCCGAAATGTCCGGCATCGAGCTGCTCAAGCGACTTCGCTCGGACAACGTCTCAATTCCGTTCGGATTCATCACCTCAGAAGCCTCCCCTGAAATCAAGAACATCGCGACAGCGAACGGCGCACGCTTTCTGATTACCAAGCCCTTCAGCCCCGAGAGCGTCGAAACCGCCCTTGCACCTTTTCTGAGGTAAACAGAATGAAAGAACCGACAACTCGATCCATGTCCCAAGTTTTCTCGCAGCTCACCGGCCGCCAGGTAAGCTTCATCCTCGAGCCGAATGCGGCGCTCGGTAAGCTCCCCAGCGTCTTCGCCATTTACACAAGAGTTCCCGAGAACAAGCCGATCGTTGCGCGAGCCGACCGCGCCGCCATCGCCGTCCTGGCGGGGGCCCTGCTCGGAATGTCAGACGATCTCGTTATCGAAGCTGCGCTGAAGCAGCCCATCACCGAGGCAGTACGCGACGCCATGCACGAAGTTCTCAACATCGCCGCGGCTCCGCTATCCACGGAAGGTCGCGTCGTCTTTCAGAAATTCGTCACGGAGGCCGCAGAGATCCCGGCAGACGCAAAATCGGTTGTCACCTCCGCGAAAAACAAAGATACCTATCGCCTCTCCATCAATGGAACCGCGCGAGGCATCTTCGCTCTCTTCAGCTAATCTTTGTAGAGCCTTGCGGGCGACCAGAATGATCCCCCGCCCTTCAGAACGTCTCCTATGTTTGGATGGTGGCCTGCCTTGTGTTGGGAATCTACGGGGCCTATGCCAAGGGCGGAGACACCCGGCAGCTGACGGCGACGGTGTTCAAGTACATCGTCGTCGCCTTCACCGTGGCGGAACTGGGGAAGATGAGGGTGGCCCTTGCGCGCGCGAGGAGCGAAGCTTCTGAAAGAAACACCAACTTCACCACGAAGGTCTCCCACCACGCGGACGCCTAAAAACCTGTATAGTCCCGACAAGCCGTTTACAGTCAGCCGGAACACACAAATTCCTCGGCTAAGACATCTGCATAGTCCACACACGCAAATTGGAGGGAGACACCATGCAGCTCCGGGAACAACTCGCGCTCGCTCTCATAACCGCCTCCGTCGCCGCAGGCGCCGGAGCCTTTGCGCAAACCAGATCTCCGTGGCGGATCGGCCCTTTCACCCGCCCCGCCGAAGGCAACCCGATCCTCCGGGCGCGCCCCGAATCCGTCTTCCTGGACCCCGTCCTCAAGAAAAACGTTCAGTGGGAAGCCCTTCACACGTTCAATCCGGCCGCGGTCGTCCGCGACGGCAAGGTCTACGTCCTCTATCGGGCGGAAGACAACCTTGGCGAGATGAAGATCGGCGGCCACACCTCTCGGCTCGGCCTCGCCGAAAGCACCGACGGCGTTCACTTCACGCGCCGCTCCGATCCCGTCTTCTTTCCTGCCAACGACGCTCAAGAGGCGCGCGAGTGGCCCGGCGGCGTCGAAGATCCGCGCATCGTCGAAACCGACGCGGGATCGTACGTGCTCACCTACACGCAGTGGAATGGCAAAACCTACACCGTCGGCATCGCCACCTCGCCTGATCTAGTTCACTGGACTAAGTTTGGGCCCGCCTTCGACCAGGCCGCGGGCGGCACGTACAAAGACCTGCAATACAAGTCAGCCGCCATCCTCACGCGCTTCGACCACGGCCGCCTGCCCGCTGCCCGGATCCACGGCAAGTTCTGGATGTACTGGGGCGAGGGCGCCATCCATCTCGCGACCTCCACCGACCTCGTCCACTGGACGCCAGTCGAAGACAAGCCCGGACATCCGGTCGAGGTGCTCGGCCCGCGCCCTGGCCGCTTCGACAGCCTGTTCCCCGAGGTCGGGCCGCCGCCGGTCCTCACCAGCGCCGGCATCGTCCTCCTCTACAACGGCAAGAACGCCACCACGGGGGGCGAACCCACCCTCGATCCCGCGGCGTACAGCATGGGCGAAGCACTCTTCGACCCGAGCAACCCCCTCCACCTCCTTGCCCGCGACACTCATCCCGCCCTCCAGCCCACCATGCCCTACGAGAAGACCGGTCAGTACGCCGCCGGGACCACCTTTACTGAAGGTCTGGTCTACTTTCACGACCGGTGGTTGCTCTACTATGGCTGCGCCGATTCGCTGGTCGCCGTTGCTGTTGCTCCCGGCGAGAGGTAAACCGCGAGCAGCCTTCAGATCTCCGGTTTCTCCCACTGGGGAACGATAAAATCGCCAACGAGGTCAGAGACCGGAGCGGCCGACGGAACGGGCTCAGTCACCGTAGGCGCTGTTTTTCCCGCGCGGTGCGACGCCTGCTGCAACAGCCGCCGAGCCTGCACGTTCGCCGGATCAAGCGCAAGCGCCCTCTGGAACTCAGCGATTGATGCATCGAGGTGATCCTGCTTCAGCTCCGTCTTTCCGAGCTCCGCATGCGCCTCCGCGCTCTCAGGGTTGAAACCGAGCGCCTCGCGATACGCCGTCGCCGCCTCTGCCGGTTCCGCGGCCCGGTTGTAGGCCAGGCCTTCGAAGTAGCAAAGCAGAAAGTTGGGCCCAAGCCGCTTCCGCTCCGCACGTAGCTCCCGGACCGCCTCCAAAGGCCGCCCCGAACGAAGCAGCACCTGCGCCAGCCCGATTACACTCGTGGACATCGGATCGCCGGCGCCACCGATGCGTCGAAACACCGCCTCCGCCTCCGTGTACCGGTCCACCGCCAGATACGCCGCGCCTAGCCGCAACTGCAGGGCATACGACTGCGGATACGCCCCGACCGCCGCCTCCGCCGCCGCAATCGCGTCCGCCAAACGGCTCAGCTCCATCTGTTGGCGCGTCAGATTCAACCACAACTCCTCCTTCCCCGGCGCAAGCTCGATCGCACGACGAAACGCCTCGATCGACCGATCGCCCTTACCTAGACGCGCGTCCGCGATCCCAAGCACAGAGCACACGTCCCCCGCGCGCAACGCCGCCAGCCCCGCCGGCGGAGGTGGAGATCCGCGATCGAAACAAGGAGCCTGCGTCGCCTCCACGGCACGCTCGTACTCGCCCGCAAGCAGGTACGCCACACGCACATCCGTACCTGCCCACGTCTTTGCGTCCTCAGGATGGTCCCGACCCCATCGCTCCAGCAGATCGACGGACGTCTTGCCCTCATGAGCCGTCAGCAAAAGCGACGCAAGCTCTGCCGTCTCTGCGCCCGAAAGCGTCCGCGAAACAAGCCTGTGGAGCAGCTCGCTCCCCTCCTTCTGTCGCCCAACCCGGATGTAACCGCGCGCTGCCAGAAGCTGCACGTCAGCGTCCTCCGGCAGCGGCATCCCGGAACGCTCCAGCTCCGGAAAGGCCTTCCAGTATCGCCCCGCATCGAGATCCACCCGGCCAAGATAGTAACGCGCACTCCCGTCGTCGGGCGCCAGCTTCAAGGCCGTCTCCAGCTCGCGCTGGGCAGCGTCGAGCTCATGTCCGGTCCATTCCAGGAAGCCGAGATTCCGGTAAGCCGCTTCCAGCTTGGGATCGTCCCGGATCGCCTCCCGATACTCCTCCCGAGCCTCCGTTGCGCGCCCGATTTGCGCGAGCACGATCCCGCGAAAGTTCCGGATCAGCCCATCCTTTGGCCTCTCCCGCTCCGCCGCCGTCAACTCCTTCAGGGCCGCATCCAGGCGGTTCTCCCGCAGCGCAACCAAGCCTCTCTGGAACGCCGCTTGCCCGGCGTTCTCCAGCAAGAAAGAGCGGTGGGCGTCGGAGACGGCATGTCCGGCTGGACGCAGAGGGCCGCCTCCAGCCAGAGCATGGAGTCCCGAGGAACAGAGCATGACAGCTGCCGCGCCCCAGACGCCGAAACTCACGAAGGACCGGCGCCCGGGCCGCCCAACCGATCGTCTGAGACCTCTAGTCATCCACCGCCTCCCGCCGGGGCGTCTCCTTCTCCACCCTGGCGTGGTACTTGCGACTGAGATCCGCCGCGATCGCCGACTCCCGGCTCGCCTTCTCGAGCTCGCCCAGCGCCCGGTAGACCCTCGCCAGCTTGAAGTGGATTGATCCATCCCGATCGCTCGCGAGCGCCAGTTTGTACTCCATCGCGGCGTTCCCGTACTGCCCCATCTGCGCGTACGCCGTGCCCAGATCGCGGTCGAGATCCGGCCCATGCCCGCCGGCACCCACGGCCTGCTTCAAGCACGCAAGCGCCTTTTCCGACTGATGCTCCATCAGGTAGGTCTCGCCCATGTCATGAAACGCACCCGCATGGGTCGGCGTCAACGCAAGCTCCGCCGCGAACTCCGCACGCGCGCCGGCAATATCCGAGTTCTTCCATAGCACATGCCCGAGGCTGTAGTGCAGATTGGGCGCCGTGGGCTTCAGCGCAATCGCCGCCCGGTACTCCTCGGTCGCCGCTTTGTCGTCGTCGCGCGCCGCCGCCAGATCGCCCATCAACTCATGCACGCGAAACGAGTTCGGGTCCAACCGGTAAAGCCGCAGGTACGCCTCCGTCGAGAGCTCCTCAAAGCATCGCGCCCGCAAATACGATATCTCCGCCGAGCCCTGCCCTTCACTCTCTCCGGCGCCATCCAGCACCTCCAGCGCAGCCGGGGACTCCCCCATTCGCAGCAGCGACGACGCCACCGATAGCCGCAACTCCCGCGGCGATCGCTTCTCAAGCACACCCCGCCCGCAGCGCGCCGCCTCCGAAACCCGCCCCGCACTGAGAGCTCGCCTGAGACCCACCTCCGAACAGGTCTCCGCCTCAATCCCCGCATTCGGCGCCACACCCGCGGCCTCCACCTCACCCCCACCATGCAGCGCTCGGATATACGCCAGCGCCAGCCGCGAAGCGGGGCTGTGAAGCTCCCGGAGCCGCGGCACACAAGCATCCACCGCCGCGAGCGATGTCGTCGGCAAGCTGTCCTCTCCAGACCTCCCCAGCCCAGCCCCTTGGCCTCTGAGAAGATGAACAACGTACACCGCATCGATCTCGAGCGCACGCGACCAATCCCGGAGCGCACCGTCCATCTGCCCCGCCAGCAACCCAGCCTCACCCCTCCGCACCAGCCCCCGCACACTCCCCGAGTCAATCCGCAGCTCCTCGTCAAAGTCGCGGATCGCCGCATCTCGCTTGCCCGCCCGCAGCAGTACCTCACCCCGCTCTACGTGCAGCTCCGGCTCCCGCGGCGCCGCGCCGATCGCGGTCTCAAAGTGCAGCACTGCCGACGTCCAATCGTTGCTGGTCGCATAGCTTTCCCCCAGCAAGCGTTCCGAAAAGCGTGCATCCCGGGCCACCGCGTTGAGCCGCAGCACCTCCCTCTGTCCTAGCAGCTCATACGCATGACCCTCCAAATACCGCAGGTCTACGCTCGCCAGGTCTACGCTCGCTGCTGCAAGTTCACCCGCATGCCGGATCGTCAGCAACTCCGCTCTGTAGTCGCCCGAGATCTCCTGCGCCGTAGCCAGCCAAAGATACGCCTCCACGCGCTTGGGATCGTGGGCAAGCACCGCCGTCAGCAAAGGCGCGGCCTGCTTCCCCTCGCCCATGCGGCATAGGTCGATCCCCAGCATCAGCTCTGCACCCTCCAGCCCCGGCTTCAAATCGAGCGCGCGCCTCAGCTCGCTCATTGCCTCCGTCGTCCGGCCCTCCATCTGGTACACCAGCCCCAGGTTCATGTGCAGCTCGGCAAAATTCGGCAAAGACGCAGCCGCCGCACGGTACTCCCGCTCCGCCTTGCCCAGATCTCCGCCACGCTGCGCCTCCTGCGCCGCGAGGAAGTGTCCCTCCGCCTCAGGCGACATCTGCTGGCCCTCTGCCGCGTCCAGGCAGAGCGAAAGCAGCAACAGCAGAAAGAGCAAACTCCGCATCCTCACAGGTCCGCCGTCCTCCCCGCCAAGCCAGCTATTCTCTAACTCTGCAGCACATTCTAGATCATCCAATCGCGCCTCTCCGTCAGAAGTTGGCGTCTTTCCTACACCCTTCGATTGACGCCTCTCTCGCCTGAGGCGTAGAGTGCGCTAACTCAAATTGAGTTCTCTTTTGCGTTCGCAACTCGGCTCTTGTCCATTACGCTTCAGTCTCCCAATGCACGCTGACAAGCCCCGAATCGCCGATACAGCGAGCGATCGCGCGACAAGCACGCGGGCAGCAAGCACGGCACTTAAAGAACGGGGCACCATGAAACGTCTTCTGGCGGTTGTAGCGTATTTAGTTGTCTCCCTCTCCCTCCACGCCCAGACCACCGATGGAACCATCCGCGGCACCGTCACCGACCCCAGCGGCGCCGAAGTCAGTAAGGCCAGCATCACCGCGCGCAATCTCGAAACCGGCCTCGTCGTCAACGTCACCACCACCGACGCCGGCCTTTACACCCTCTCCGATCTGCCGCCCGGCCGATATTCCGTCACCGTCGAAGCCCCTAACTTCCAGCGCTACACCCGCTCTGGCGTCACCGTCCAAACGGCCAGCACCGCCTCGCTCGACATCACGATCGTCCCTGGCGGCGCGACCGAAAACGTCGTCGTCACGGCAGATGCCGTGCAGCTCGAAACCGAGACGTCCGACATCGGCGCCACCGTCGAGCGCAGCCTGGTTGAAAACCTCCCCCTCGAAGTCTCCGGAACCGTCCGCAATCCCGTGCAATTCATCACCCTCATCCCCGGCTTTGTCGGCAGCGTGGGCAACAACCCCGGCTCGAACAACTCCGACGACTTCAAGGTCAACGGCGGCCAGGAAAACAGCACCGACATCCTCGTCGACGGCGTCTCCATCTCGCTCGTCTCGCCCAACACCCAGTTCAACAAAGGCGTCTCAACCGAAGCCGTCCAGGAGTTCAAAGTCCTTCAGAGCAACTTCTCGCCCGAGTACGGCGCATCCGGCGATGGCATCGTCTCTCTGACGCTCAAGTCCGGCACCAACCAGTACCACGCCTCGGTCTACGACTTCCTCCGCAACCGCGCCCTTGACGCTAACAGCTGGACCAACAACACAGCCGGCTCGCCCAAGTCCGTCAACACCCAGAACGACTTCGGAGCTACGTTCAGCGGCCCCGTCCGCATCCCCCGCTTTTACAACGGCACCGACAAAACCTTCTTCTTCTTCGACTACGAGGGCTTCCGCTTCTCGACCGGCGGAACCAATCTCCAGAACGTTCCCAACGAAGCCTTCCGTAAAGGCGACTTCTCCGCCCTCCTCCCGACGACGCAGCTCTACGATCCCACCACACACCTGGCCATCCCGGGCAACATCCTCACCAACGATCCCAACTTCAAGCCCAGCACCGTCGCCACCAAGATCTTCAGCCTCCTCCCCGCCACGACCGGCGGCCTTACCAACAACGTCGTCGATCGCACCATTTCCAGCACCACCGCCAATCTCTTCGACCTCAAGATCGACCAGGCGATCTCCGCAAAACAGCGCATCTCCGGCGGCCTCGACTGGGACGACACCAAGACCGGCGGCGTCTCGCAGCTCGGCCCCATCTTCGGCTCCTCCACGCCGCAGGTCACACGCTACGCCCGCATCAGCCACGACTACACCGTCAGTCCTTCGGTCGTAAATCATATCCTCTTCGGCTTCAGCCGCCGCTTCCGGACCGAAGCCTCAAACACCCTCGGCCATGGCTATCCCGCGCAGATAGGTCTCACCGGCGTCCAAAACACCACCTTCCCCTGCATTAAGTTCGTCGGCGGGCCCTACGAAAACCTGCTTAACAACTGCGGCGATTCGCAGTTCGCCGACAACGTCTACCAGATCAACGATTCGGTCACCTACGCGCGCGGGAAACACCTGTTCAAGTTCGGCGGCGAGTTCCGCGATCTCCAATTCAACGTCCGCCGGCTCACCCAATCCTCCGGTGAATTCGACTTCAACGCCCGCCAGACCGCCGCCCCCGACGGCACGGGCGGGGATCCCGTCGCAAGCGCGCTCTTCGGCCTCTCCGACACCACTACCCTCAACTACGGCGCCTACAGCGGTGTCCGCTACAAGGACATCTCCTTCTACGCGCAGGACACCTACAAGATCACATCGCGCCTGAACCTCAACTACGGCCTTCGCTACGATCTCGACCGTCCGGCGCGTGAAGCCTTCGACCGCTTCTCCGACGTCGACCCCAACCTCCCCAACCCGGGCGCGGGCGGCATCCTCGGCGCCTACACCTACTTCGGCACCGGTCCCGGCCGCAACGGCCGCACCCGCCCCCAGGACACCTACGGCAAGGCGTTCGGCCCGCGCGTCGGCTTTGCCTACAGCATCAATGAAAAAACCGTTCTGCGCGGCGGCTACGGCATCTTCTACGAGCCGCTCAAGGAAGGCTCCTTCGCCGACCAGGACGGCCTCGGCTTCTTCAACAAACAAACTGTGAGTCCCACCAACGGCGGTCCCACACAGATCGACAACGGCATCACCCACCTCTTTCCCATCTCCGGACCCTTCACCCCAGACGCGCAAAACGGCAGCAACGGCGTCATCCTCGTTCCCAAAAATAGCGGCCGCCCCGCCGACATCCAATCCTGGAACCTCGACGTCCAGCGCCAGATCACCGCGAACCTCCTTCTCAGCGTCGCCTACGTCGGCTCTAAAGGGACGCATCTTCCCGCGCTCAACATCATCCCCAACCAGGTCAATCCCATCTATCTCTCGCTCGGCAGCGACCTCGGAAAGAACGTCACTTGCCTCGCCGCCGGCACCTGTCCAACAGCCGCCGCGGCCGGCATCAAGCTCCCTTACGCCACCTTCACCGGCAACCTCAACCAGGCACTCCGGCCCTTCCCCCAGTACGGCGACTTCAACCAGGAAGACAACTCCTTCACCCCGGACCGCACCGGCAACTTCACCTACAACGCCCTCCAGATGAGCGGCGACAAACGCATCGCGCGCGGACTCAGCTTCCTTGTCTCTTACACCGTCTCTAAAAATCTCACCGACGCCGACTCCTCCGGCCCCGGCGTCTCCGGCTTCACCGGCACCAACGAATTCATCGGCCAGAACTCCTACGACCGTCACGCCGAAAAGGCCGTCAGCGAGCTAGACACCCCGCAGAGCCTCGTCGCGAGCCTCTTCTACGAGCTTCCCACAGGTCGCGGCAAGGCCTTCCTGAACAACGGCGGCATCTCCAACACCGTCGTCGGCGGATGGTCCGTCGCGACCATCGCCGCCTACCACTCCGGTACGCCCACCGAAGTCTACGCCCCGTGCGGCGGCACCGCCGGGGACGTCCTCTTCGCCGGTTGCCACTTCACCGGCGCCGCTCGCGTCAACATCGTTCCAGGCGTGCCGCAAACCAACAAAAGCCACTTCAACCCTTTCGGCACCTCATTCTGGAATGCCGCCGCCTTCGCGACACCCGCGCCTCTCACCTTCGGCAACGAGCCACGCTCCCTCGCCTCCGCGCGCTTCTTTGCCGCCAAAAACGAAGACTTCACCCTTGCCAAGAAAACTCAGTTCCTCGACGGCAAGTTTACCCTCGACTTCCGCGGAGAGTTCTTCAACATCTTCAACCGCCACATCTACATCCCAAACGTCGGCGGTCCAAACCTCGGCAGCCCGTTCGTTCCCGTCGGCGGCCCCGGTTGCGCCGGACCCTTCGCCTGCGGCTTCGGCTCCATCACCAACGCGTCCGGCCCGCGCACCATCCAGTTCGGTCTGAAAGCAAGTTACTAGGCCGATGACGCCAACCGACCGCCGGACCTTCCTTAAGACCCTGCTCGCCGCCGCCGCAGGCTCCAGCGCGGCGTCAGGCTATGCTCTCTCCAGCCCGTCGCAAACCACCTCCGGGACGAGCCCAACTCTCCACACAACCCACCTCACCAGCGGCAATCAACAACTCCGCCTCTCCTCGCCCGGCGCCCCCTTCACCTTCCAGAACTTCCTCCGCTCCGGCGCAGACTTCAAACCCGCAACCCTCCCCAGCAGCCTCGTCCTCGGCTCCTCCTTCGGCCTCGTCGCCTCCCAGATCGACCAGCACGAACAAACCATCATCGTCCAAGGCTCCGGCCAAGCCGAAGGCCTCGACGGCGCACCCCTCTCCTACACCTGGACCTCCGAGATCCAAGCCCTCTCCACCGCTACCCAGAACACCCAACCCTGGTTCCGCTTCCAAACCACCCTGCACCTCCCACGCCCGCTCAAGCTTCAGGACCGGCACCGCCCCGAGCCCGAAATCATCACTTGGCTCAGCTCCACCTCCACCCTCATGGAAGGCCAATCCGGCAGCTGGCGCCGCGTCGTCCTCGATCAGCCCACACGCAACTCGCTCGGCACCGGGGGCAACGACCTCCCCGCCGCCTACCTCCTCGACCAGACCCTCGGCGTCGAAACCCTGATGTACTTTGACGTCGACAGCATGGACTGGATGTCGGTCGCCAACCTCCCGCGCTTTCTCGTCTACCGCTGCTCCTCCATCACCGAGATCGGCGGCGACGGCACCCAGCGCCTCGGCCTCGGCCTCATCGCCTCCCAGGCCACCGGCAACACCCTCCCCGCCGGCGACGTCAGCTTCACCTTCTACCTTCTCCAGCGCCCCATGGCCCGCCTCCTCACCGAGCAGGACGCCGTCACCCGCTGGATCGCCGCCCTTCTCCCACTCTTCCACGAAGACCTCCGCTGGCCCGCCTGCGCCACCAGCTGGGGACAGTTCGCCGCCGGAACCGTCCGCGACCTCCAAGACCCAAACAGTTCCCAAGTCGCCTTTGACGGACACACCGGCTTGCGCGCCTACTCGAAATCCAGCTCCAAGATCTGGACCCAGCCAGATAACAACTTCGAGCTCATGGCCGTCGCCGACGTCCTCTGGCCCTCGCTGCTCTACCTCCGCCTGCACCCAGATCCCAACTTCGGCAGTCTCTGCGCCAAGCTCGTCAGCAGCCTGCCCGGCTTCTTCCACCCCGACACTCAAAGCATCTCGAACGACTTCATCCGCCCACCCAACGAGCGCGCCGACTCCTGGTACCCCTTCGAAAACGCCCTCGTCAAGTACCCCATGATCGCCGCCCTCTCCGGCTCCAAACTCCTCGTCAGCAACTTTCTCCAGGCCTTCGCAGGCGCCCACAAACTTGCCGACCGCTACCACTCCCTCTTTCCCATCTACTACCAGACCGCCTCGCTCGAGGCCGAAGGCGCCGGTTCGAACTACGCCATCGGGGGCCTCTACGCCTGGGGAGCCATCCTCGCCGCCCGCCTCACCGGCGACACGACCTACCTCGAGGTTGCACGCCGCGCCATCGATGTCCTTTACAGCGTCCCCGCCGGCCGCCTCTTCCACGAGCCCCAGGAGCTCGGCTTCGCCGCCCTCGCCGCTGCCGAACTGGGCATGCGCAACGAAACCGCCTACCTCCTCGCCGAACAGCTCCGCATGTTTTACTGGTATTCCGACCCGAGTCAGAAGACGCACTCAGTCCGGGGCATGGTCCAGGCTGCCGCCTCCATCCTCTACCCCGCCTTCAAGGAAAACGTCGAAGCCATCCTCCCCTGGACCGCTATCGCCAAACGCGGCATGCTCCCGGACCCCATGCTCCGCTTCCTGGACCAGCAGCGCCGCAACAACTTCTCGTTTTTCCCCAGCTGCGCGAATCCGAACGTGCGCGTTCCCGCCCAGTTCATCCCCTTTGAAAACCTAGGCACCCTCGAACTCAACGGACAGACCGGCAACGTTGGCCAGGAGATTTACGGCGCGGGCGAATGCCTCTGGATGTACCTGATGTTCGAAGGCCTCGGCCAATCCAGCGACCGCGAACTCATGCTGCTCAACCTAGACCTCCTCGATGCCATGGACCCCGCCACCTTTCCCCCTCGCAAACTCAACTTCCTCCTCTTCAACCCCCACGAGCAATCTCGCAGCACCACCATCACCGTCGCGGAAGCGCGGGGCAAATCTGTCCGCCTCACCATCAGCGGCAACACTCTTACCAACCCCATCTCCGTCCCGCCCAGCACCTCGCTTAGACTCGTCGCGGAGTACTAGGTCAAGTGCCAGCGGAGCGGGTATCCCCCACACCTCGCGGTGGACGTGGTCTCATTGCGCTTATTGTCAGGACGAAAATCATGGCGAAACCCTCTGCGCGCGCCAGAGTGCTCAGTTCGAACTGATAGCGTAAGCGGAAGCTGGAATTACAGTTACGACGCATTCAACCGGCTCTCGACCTCGCGCAACACCCAGATAGGCCAATCGTTCTTGTATGACTACGATCGGTATGGTAACCGCTGACATCAGAATGCTCCTCAGGGTGGCCCGTCGCCTCAGTTGAGCGAGTCCGCCCGCACCGGCGTTAGCGGTTGGGTCGAAGTTCGCCATCTGATTTTTGCCTTCAAGGGCGGGCGTGGCTAACTCATACCGCAGACCGAGATTGAGCGTCAGCTTGGGGGTTATCTTGAAGTCATCCTGGGCAAAGCCAGAGATGAACCAGAGCCGCTGATCGACGAAGTGCACGTTCGAGAGCTGAACCTGCTGTGCGTAGCCGATCAGGCCGTCGGCGTAGGAGATGCCTGTGGCGCGCTTGTTAGCGTCGTTGATGCAGCCTCCCAAGGCTCCACCTCGGAGGCAGGTGAAGATGCCGGAGAAGCCAAGATCGCCACGGGTGCTCGGCTCATCCTGAAAGATGTACGAGACGCCAAAAGCGGGGGCAAAGTTTCGGTAGTTGGGCTGAACCAGCCATCGGCTCTGCAGTCCGCCGCTTTGCGCGAAGACGCAACCCGCCCTTCCTCATCAACAAGACTCCGGCTGTTGCAGGCAATTCGAAGACCCCCATCCTTATCGCACAGAATGGCTTTCCGCAGGGCTTCGTCGATCCCGCCTCCGTCCATCTCTTGCAATTGCAGGCAGAAGGTTTTCTTCATACGAGTTCCATCAGCTTACGACAGACAAAAAGGTGTTTTTGCAATCCAAAACCGGCCCAAGCCCGCCCAACACCGCCGCCCCACTCACCCCCGCAAACCCCAGCCGCCGCCGCCCGGTGTCTCCATCCGGATCACGTCCCCAGCCGCCGCACTCACACTACATTTGCCGGGCAGATCGCGGCTCACGCCACCCGCGACCAGGACCGATCTTCCCAAGGCTCCAAGTTCCCCGCCGGCCAGCCCATACGGTGCGAACACCCGTCGGTCCGCCAGCAGCGTCACCTTCGCCGGGTCGAGCAGCTCAATCTCGCGCACAATCCCATCTCCCCCGCGGAACCGCCCCTCTCCACCGGATCCCCGCCGATATCCGTATCGGCGCACACGAAACGGATACGCATACTCCAGCGCTTCTACCGGAGTGTTGAGCGAGTTCGTCATATGCGTGTGAATCCCCGACACGCCATCCGCCGTCGGACGTGCACCCATTCCGCCCGCGATCGTCTCATAGTACGCATACGGTCGTCCTGTCCGGCTGTCCACACCGCCAATTGTCAGGTTGTTCATCGTTCCCGAGCTCGCCGCCGGAACTCGGTCCGGCATCGCCTTCACCAGAGCTCGCAGCAGAACATCCACAATCCGTTGCGACGTCTCAACATTTCCGCCCGCAACCGGCGCCGGCAGCACCGCGTCCACAAGGCTCCCGCGCTCCGTTCGCACCGTCACTGGTCGCATCACCCCCGCCGTCGCCGGCGCATCCTCCGGCAGCAGGCACCGCATCACGTAGTACACCGCCGAGTACGTGATCGCGTACACCGCATTGATACTGCTCTCCACCTGCGCACTCGATCCGGCAAAATCCACGTCCACCGATCCCGACGCGGCATCAAAGGTGATCGCCACGCGGATCCGCAACGGCTCGTCGCCAAATCCGTCGCTGTCCAGGAAGTCCTCCGCCTCCACCCGCCCGCTCTCGACGGTCCGCAACTGCGCACGCATCAGACGCTCCGAGTAGTCCATCAGATCCGCCGAGAGATGCCCGACCTTTGCCGCCCCGTACCGCCCCAACAACTCATGCAGCCTCATTTCACCTACACGGCACGCGCCGATCTGGGATCGTAGATCGCCCTCCCGCTCCACCGGCGTCCGAACGTTGTGAAGAATCAGCTGCAGCAGGCTCCCATTGATGGCGCCCGCTTCCACGATCCGCACCGGCGGAATCCGCAGACCCTCCTGGTAGATCTCCCGGCACAGCCCCATCGATCCCGGATACTGCCCACCCACATCCGAGTGATGCGCCCGCACCGCGACATACATCACCGGCCCCTTGGACTCAACCTCCGCAAAGACTCCCAGCACCATCGTGATGTCCGGTAAGTGCGTTCCACCCGCATACGGATCGTTCAGAATAGCCACATCCCCCGGCCCCAGCAACATCGAACCGATCACCGCCGCCACCGACATCGGCATCGACCCCAGGTGCACCGGCATGTGATCCCCCATCGCAATCACCTGCCCCGCGTTGTCAAACACCGCACACGAATAGTCGCGACGCTCCTTGATGTTCGGCGAGAAGGACGTCCGCCGCAGCGACGCCCCCATCTCCTCCGCGATCGAGTGCGTGACGCTCTTGAACACCGCCAGCTCGATCGGGTCTCCGCCCGATCGCTGGCTCGGTGCTTCCAACCACCCGCGCTCCCTCTGCACCTCTCCACCTGCAATCGGCGTCATGCCTGCACCTCAATAATCAGATTTCCGTAAACATCCACCTCCGCCACACACCGCGGCGGCAGCACCGTCGTCGAGCTGTACTCTGTCACCAGCGCTGGACCTTCGATCCGGTCGCCCGACCGCAGTAGATCGCGGTCATACACCTGACTCTCCCTCCACCCGCCGTCTAGAAAAATCGGCCGCAGCTTCAACGCCGCCTGCAATCCATCGCCACGCCGCGCCGCGCTCTTCGGCAGTCTCACCTCCGGCGTCTCCACGACAAACCTCACCCGAACCGTCACCACCTCGATGGGCGTCTCCACGCTCGCGTAGCCGTACCGGCGCTGATGGGTCCCATGAAAGTCTTCCACGAGCGTCTCCCCATCCAGCACGTTCAACTCATACCCCTGCCCCGCATATCGCAGATCCACCGATCTCCGCACCGAGACCGCGCGGTCGGCTCCCTCGATCCCCTCATCCAGCAGCTCCGCCCGACCGCGCTCCTCCATCTCCTCGAAATGCCCACGCAACACCTCGCGATCCACGCCCCGCAGCATCACCGTCTTCGACCTGTCTCGCACCGTGTTCGCCATCAAGATCCCCAGAGCCGACAGGGCCCCCGGCATCCGCGGAACCAGAACGCGCGGTATCCGGAGAGACCGCGCCATCGCGCACGCATGCAAGGGTCCCGCCCCGCCAAAACTCACCAGGGTAAACTCCCGCGGATCGTACCCCTTCTCGATCGAGATCACACGCACCGCCTTCTCCATGGCTGTTTCGGCCAGCAGCACAACCCCCGAAGCAAACTCCTCCAACGTCCGGAGATCGCCCTTCGCTGCCTCCATCAAACCTCGCGTCCGAGCTTCGTCCAGACGCACCGCGCCGCCAAGAAACAGCTCCGGATCGAGCCTTCCCAGCACAAGGTTCGCGTCCGTCACGGTAACGCGCTCACCCCGCCCATAACAGATCGGCCCAGGCATCGCTCCCGCGGACTCCGGCCCCACGTGCAGGATTCCGCCCGCATCGAAGCGCGCCAGCGATCCTCCTCCCGCGCCCACCGTATGGATGTCCAGCATCGGCACGCTCACCGGCATCTCCGAGATCACAGCCTCGCTCGTCGTCTGCGGCCCACCCTCCGCCGCATCCATCAGCGAGACATCGGTCGACGTCCCGCCCATGTCGAAGCCGATAATCCGCTCGAATCCCGCCATCCGTGCAATCTCATACGCCCCGATCACCCCGCCCGCCGGGCCCGACAGAACCGTCCGCACCGGCTCCCGCGCCGCCAGCCGCGCCGACACAATACCTCCCGAAGATTGCATCACGTGGATCGAACTTTTGGGACAGGCATCTGTCAACGAGTCCTCTAGACGCCGCAGATAGGTGCTTACCTTTGGCGCTAGATACGCGTTCATCACCACTGTCGAAGCACGCTCATACTCCCGAAACTCGGGCAAGATCTCGTGCGATACCGACACTGGCAGACCCAGACCACGCAGCGCTGTCGCCACCCTTTGCTCGTTCCCAGGATCTGTAAACGAGAACAACAACGAAACCGCGATCGACTCCGCTCCACTCCGCCCGATCCGCTCTGCGAGCTCCCGCAGATGCTCTTCGCTCGGAGTTCGCAGCACCTCTCCCATCGGCCCCGTTCGCTCCTCCACACCGAATCGCAACTCCGCCGGAACGACGCATGGCAGCGGCGATCGAAACCAGTCATACAGACTCG
Source organism: Acidobacteriaceae bacterium (assembly GCA_965277145.1). Lineage (GTDB taxonomy): Bacteria > Acidobacteriota > Terriglobia > Terriglobales > Acidobacteriaceae > Edaphobacter. The sequence continues at coordinate 1,629,558 of OZ255717.1, read as the reverse complement.
TCCGCGCCTGCCGCCCGATCGCGATCGTGTCCTCAAACCCCGATGTCGTCACAAACGCGACACGTGCGCCCTTCCGCTCAAGCATCGCGTTTGTGCCAACCGTTGTCCCGTGCCGCACCTCGAGTGCAGCCTCGATCTCGGTCTGCTCCGGCCCACACCCAGCCACGCGCAGCACCGCCTCCAGAACGGCCCTACCCGGATCGGCCGGCGTCGAAAACAGCTTCACGACCTCCACGACACCATCACGCACATACACACAATCCGTAAAGGTTCCGCCGCTATCGATAGAAATCCGCATCCGGCCTCCATCCACCACCTACTCCGCCTGCAATCCGCCCCGGCCAATCGCCACACGCCGAGACACCCTCGGCCCAGCTCCCACGTTAGACCCAAGCCCCGCGGTTGGAATCGTCACCCGCGACGTCCGTTCGATCGTTCGAAGCACATGCTCCGTCGCCCGGTCGCGCGCCTGCTCCGGCTTCCTCGCCTTGATCGCTCGCACAATCGCATGGTGCTCATTCACCAGATCCTTGCCATAGCTCGACATGGAAATCACAAGGTAGAAGTAACGGATCAGCCGCGTCTGCAGGTGTGCCGTCATCTCCGCCATCAACTCATTGCCGCTCGCCGCCGCGATCTCCACATGCAAGTTCCGGTTCCACTCCAGAAACGTCTCGTAACTCTTCTTCTCGCCCGCGTGATACACATAGTTCGCCCATCGCTCGATCCTTGCGATCTGCTCCTCCGTTGCCCGCTCAGCTGCCATCGCCGCCGCCGCCGGATCGAGCACCAGCTGCATCTCATTCAAGCTGCCAAACTCGTCAAAGGTCAGAGGCGCGATGAAGTACCCGCGAAACGGCACGATCTGCATCAAGGCCTCCTCCTGCAACCGGCGGCACGCCTCGCGAATCGGCGTCCGGCTGCCGTCGTACCGGTGGCACAGATCCGCCTCCGATACCGCGGCGCCTGGAGCAAAGTCGCAAGAGATGATGTCGTTGCGCAGTGCCAGGTAGATCCGTAGGGATTCCGTCATCTCTCTCCTCCTCCCGCATACAAGCTGTATACAACCTCTGGATTGTGCGAGCGGAGAGAGATGCTAGTCAAGCAGCAAGCCCCACCAGTTTGCCGACAAGTGCGCGCCAATCCCGCAAAAGCGCTGGAGAAACAAACTTCAAAACAAACCTTGACACAAGCAGAGACCGGCAATATAAGCAAGGAACACCGTCGTGAAAACATGATGAATGGACGCCTCGACTGAACAAAAGGCGTCCGGAGGATGCCATGCGCCCGCCCCTCTGGAATGGGTCTCGATTCCTGCTTCTCCTGTTCTCGCTCGCCGCTTCCCCCACCTTCGCCCAAAGCACTCTCGGCGATATCGCCGGCACCGTCTCCGATCTCTCCGGAGCCACCATCCCCGAGGCCACCGTTACCCTCACCAACACCGACTCCGGCATCGTCACCACCCTCAAGGCCGCGGACGGCTCCTATCGCTTCCCAGCTCTCCCTCCAGGGCACTACCAGGTCGAGGCCTCCGCCACCGGATTCGCCGGCAAAACCGTCGCCCGCCTCACTCTCGAACTCGACGGCCACATCCAGCAAGACATCGCGCTCAGCGTCGGCGCCGTCGGCCAAAACATCGTTGTCGATGGCTTCTCTCCTCAGGTCAACACCGAGTCAAACACCGTCGGCGGCGTCGTCACCCAGGACGAAATCGACAAGCTTCCGGTCAACACACGCCAGTACCTCAACCTCGCCTTACTCGTCCCCGGCACCAGCCAGGATGCATCCCGCTCCTTCTACAACAACGTCCAGATCGCCGGCGGATCTGGCTTCTATACCAACGGATTCGTCGTCGACGGCGTCTCCAACGTCTTCGCCGAGATGGGCGAGCCCCGCCAGAACTTCCCGCAGGGCGGCGTCCAGGAGTTCAAGGTCAACATCACCCAGTACCCGGCCGAGTACGGCCTCTCCATGGGCGGCCTCATCTCCGTCGTCACCAAAAGCGGCACCAACCGCTTTCACGGCGAAGCCTTTGAACTCTTTCGCAACAAGTTCATGAATCGCCCAACGCCCTTCCAGACCGTGAACCCGGAGTTCAATCGCAACCAGTGGGGCGGCGATCTCGGCGGCCCGATCTTCAAGGACCGCACCCACTTCTAAGCAGCCTTCGAGCGCACCCAGACCAGCGAGGTCTACACCGTCGCCGCGAATCCAACCTTCTACGCCGCCAACAACGGCAACTTCTCCAAACCCAGCCACGACCAGCTCCTCACCGGCCGCGTCGATCACCAACTCACCGACAAGCAGTCCATCTTCGCCCGATACGCGCAGGAGTGGAACCTCCTCTCCTTTCAGGGCTGCGGCGGCATCAACGTGCGCAACTGCTACAACGGCCAGATTCCCCGGAAATCCTTTGTGGTCGGCCATACCTGGACCATCACGCCTAACCTCCTGAACGAGTTCCGCTTCCAGTACGCCTTCGCCTCGTATCAGCTTGGACCGCCGAACGCCGCCATCCCAATCGACCCCGGCAACTACTCGCAGGACGTCCTCACTCACCTCCAGACCGCCTTCGTCTTCCCCGGCTTCTCCTATGGCTTCGGATACGCGGAAACTGGGGTCGAGCGCCGATTCCAAATCGAGGATTCCGTCGGAATCATCCGCCGCCGGCACAACCTCCGCGCGGGCTTCGACACCAGCTACATCCCCTTTACCGACGGCGCCGCCAGCAACTACAACGGAACCTGGACCTTTGGCACCGATCAGGCCTTCAACCCAAACGACCCCGCTAGCATCGCCGCCCTCAAGAACCCCACCGCCTACAGCCAGACCATCCCCTTTATCTCCACCAGGATCCCCACCACGCCCCTCGGCATCTACGGGGAAGACGAGTGGAAGCTCCATCCTCGCCTCACCCTCAACCTCGGCCTCCGTTGGGAGCGCCAGTTCGGCTCCTTCAACGAGCGCGAAAACCTGACACCCGCCCAGGCCGCCATCCCTTTTATCGTGAATCCCAAAACCCGCGGCGACTCCAACAACTTCGCACCCCGCGTCGGTCTCGTCTGGGACCCCTCCGGCAAAGCCCGCGATGTCCTCCGCGCCGGCTACGGCATCTACTACAACAACATCCAGACCCTCCAGAACTTCAGTGAACCGCGCGATCTGCTCTCGTGCGTCATCTCCATCCAGAACCCCACCTACCCCAATCCGTTCGGGGGCAAAACGGCAGCCCAGTTCTGCACTTCCAACAAGCCCACAGTCACCTTCATGGCGAAGAACTTCCAGAACCCCTACGCCCAGCAGTACTCCGCCGGCTACTCCCGTCAGATCAACAACAACCTATCCATCTCCGTGGACGGCCTCTATAGCCTCAGCCTGCGCGACTATCGCGTCCTCGACCTGAACTACGCTGTCGCGGCTCCCCGCCCCATTGCGGGCTGGAACATCATCAACGAGCGATTCCCGGAGGCCGCCTCGAAGTACAAGGCCCTCTTCGTGTCGCTCGACAAGCGCCTCTCTCACCGCTATCTCTACACCGTCGCCTACACCCTCTCTTCCACGCGCGACAACAATCCGCAGAACAACATCACAAATCCCCTCAATCCCAATCTCGACTGGGGTCCCGGCACCAACGATCGCCACCATTCGCTGGTCGCCAGCGGAGCCGTCCAGCTCCCACTTGGCCTCGTTGCCAGCGGCATCTGGACCGTTCGCTCCGCGCAGCCCTTCAGTGCCTACAGCGGTCAAGTCAATCTGGACGCCGTCGCCCAGTACGTCCCCGGAACCACCCGCAATCAGGTCAACCGCAACGTGGATTTCAACGCCATCAACGCCTTCCGCGCCACCAGGAACCTCGCCGCCATCAACCCATCCAACGTCCAGAACAGCAACTACAACTCCTTCGATTTCCGCATCCTCGACTCCTTCCGCCTCGGCGAATCGAGGCGCCTCGAAATCTACGGCCAGGCCTTCAACCTCTTCGGCCACGTCAACTACATCAACACTTCCATCACCACCACCGTTACCTCCGCGACCTTTGGCCGCGCCTCCGCTTCGAGCAATCTGCAGCAAGGTGAGCTCGCCGCCCGCTTCATCTTCTAAGCTGGGGTGGCGCCCACAGCCTCGCCGGCCCACCGCTTCACTTGCGCCGCCAATACCTTCGCCAACCGCCAGGCTGAACCCTGACCGTCCACGCTCCAGCCAAATAAGACTTACCAGCGAGGATCCAGCTTGATGAACTATCGCCCCGTCCGCGCTCTCGCCCTTCTCGCGGCAGTCGCCGTCCCATACGCTTCCGGCCAACAGCCACCCCCTGCCGCTGCCGTGCCTCTGGCCAAAGCCGAGCCCGAGACCTTTCTCGAGAATCCCTTCCGCCTCGGCACCCTCCTTCAGGACACCAACGGCGACAACATCCCTGACATAGTCTGCGGTCACATCCTGGTCGCCGTCGGCTCCTCCGCTGCCGAAAACGCAGCCGCCGCCAACATCGCCGCGCGCATCGGCTACGAGACCTCCGCTCTCACCCTCCCCATCGTCGTCACCGGCGCTCCAGCCGCCGTCCCCGGCTGCATCGGCCCGGCCCACAATATCTGGGTCGGTACCGCCTCACTCCCGCCCGGGGCTGCTGCCGCCGCCAAGCCCGTCATCAATGCTCTCGGCCTCGGACAGGGAGCCGTGATCGCCATTCCCGGCGGCCTCGCAATCGTTGCTTCCGATCCTGTCGGCCTCCTTTCTGCCGCGAACGCCCTCTCTGCCCGTAGCCCCTACCTCTGGTCGGTTCCCGGCGAAAAATCCCTCCTGCTTGCACGCAACATCAACCTGGCTCTCGCGAAAGCCCCGTCCGCCACGCCCTCCGCCAAGCCCTCAGCCGAGCTCGTCGCCCTCGTCTTTGCCCAGGCGTCCCCCGGAATTCAGCTGGCCATCCTTCGCGTATCCGGCGCGTCCGATCCCCTCGCCATCCAGAAGCTCCTCCGACCCGACGATCCCGGAACACCCGGTGCCCCGACCTCCGCCCCCATCGCCCTCGGCAGCGTCCGTGAAGTCCAGCTTCTGGTGCCGACGCCTACTGGCGATACAACTCTCAACCTTGTCAATCCCTCCAGCAGTCTCCGCTCCTCCCCTCTTCCCGCGACGCCCGATGCCGCCGCCGGCGAGGCGCGCCCTCTCGATCTCGCCGGCCTCTACACCGTCAAGGGCCTCCTGACCGGCAGCGCCAAAAAGCCCATCCCCTCCGGCACCTCTGCCCGGCTGTACGTCCCCGCCGGCGCTCAGGGCGTCGCAATGGCCAACCTCGCCGCCCGCCTCGGCCTTGAGACCGTCGGCATCACCCTCCCGATCGCCTTCCCCGATCCCGGCCTCACGTCCTCCCAGGTCACCGGCTCCACGGTCCTCGTCGAAGGTTCTCCCGCGGCCGATCACCTGAAGGACATCCTCTCCGCCCGAGGAGGTGCCGACCTCGACAAGCTCCCGTCTGGACTCTTCCGCTCCTCAACCTCGCCCGAGCTCCCCAGGCTCGCCCCTTCCGAAGGCGAACTCCGCATCGTCGAGCATGGATTCGGCAAGTCCGATGCTCTGCTCGTTCGCGGCGACGAAGCTGGCGCCTCCACCGCCCTTACCTACGCCTCCGCCCACCTGCCCTCACTGTGGGAGACCGGCAAGCGCTTCAGCTCCACCGAAGAGATCCGTGACGACCTGCGTCATCTCTTCGGTCTCCATTCCGACATCGGCCAGGCCACCGCCGCCCTCTACCACCTCGACCGGTGGAGCTCCGACCTCGCCAAATCCCACCCCGGCAAGCTCTCGAGCGTGCACGCCGAGATCGACGTCGACCAGGCCGATCCAGCCCTCAGCGACTTCGCCAGAAAGCTCCTCGCCTCGCGCCTGAACGCCGCCACGATCGACGTAACCACCGGCAATCTCCACGCCGGCATCAAGTGCTGCGCCGGCGAGGTACCCCAGCACCTCCAGTCCGAGGTCCTCCCCTTCAAGCCGCAGCCCCCCACCTTCGCCGAAGACCTCACCCTCGAATGGGAGGGCAAGCGCCTTATCGCCGCCGCCACCAGGGCCGCCCACAATCTTCCCAAGGGGCAACACCTCATCGTGCAGGCCGGCGTCAGCGAAAGTCCCGAGGAGCGCCAGAAACTCGCCGCCCAGCTGAAATCGATCTTCGCCGCCTCCCCCATCGGCAACGCCGACATCGAGGTCCTCTGCGCCTACAAGCAGGGATACAGCTGGATCATGGACAGCATCGTCCCCGCGCTCGCCGGCAAACCCGTATCCAGACTCACCATAGAGTTCGCCCCTTACCGAGATCCACGCCACGAGTCCGCCATGCGCACCGAAGATCGTTGGGTTCAGGAGCTCTACCCCGTCGACGAGATGCTCGCCGCCAAGCTCAAACTTCCGCTTACGAGCATCACCCTCACCAAGCGTGCCGAAGACGCCGGACCGACGTACCGCGTCCACGCCTTCGGTCCTGGCGGCCAGGAGCTCCTCGCCCGTGACTTCACCGAGCACCTCACCGAAAAGCCCTACAACCAGGAGTTCTCCGTCTACGAGCAGGTCTCCATCGAGACCGGTTGGCTCACCATCTCCGCCGACGGGGCGCCGATCTCCACCGAACGCATCCCCACCGACCTCGAAGAGTTTTGGAGTCACTACCAGCAGGAAACTCTGCCAAAAATCTACAACCTCGTCCTCAGGCAAAACAACGGAAAGCCCAAGCTCGAGTACCAGCCCCTCTTCGACACCATCAAGGTCGACTTCCACATGAGCGAGCCCGACTTCCAGCTCGGCCTCGATCAGGAGCGCATCTCCTCGCTTGAAGGTCTGCAGGAAGATCTGCTCTTCGCCACCCAGAACGGCTTCTACATCTTCGGCAACACCTTCTCCACCGGCATCATGGACTACATGGGCCGGATCCTCCCCGTCGCTCACATCTCCGACGAGGGCCAGGATAGCCACATCCGCATCGAGTTCTACGCCAAGGACGCCGCTCACCCGCAGGTGGAGCTGGCCTGGACGGAAGCCAGCCAGCCCGCAGGCCTCGCCTCCCCGGACCAGCAACGCCACCGCGACCTGCCCGCCATCGCCTTCGGCCAACCACGCTTGGTAGCCGCCCGCCTCCAGTCCGGCGCCGACAGCGTGAGGTCCCTCACCTGGCAGATTCACGTAGCCAGCCGCGAAGACCGCTTCGCCGAGTGGCGCAACCTCGTCAACGAAGAGTCCCTGGAGCACACCGTCCTCTCCGCCGAGCAGGCCATCGCCCAGCTCGCCTGGGTCGAAAAGCTTCACGCCGCCGGCCTCTACCGCGCCCGTCTCGCCTACCCGCACCTCCAGTCCCTTAGCATCGAGTTTCTCCTGCCGCTCCCGCTCAACCCGCCCGAACACACCAGGCCCGAGGCCGTCCTGGCTCGGCTCACCGTCACGGCTCCTCCCCAACCGCGACCTCAGATCTCCGACGTCCCGCCCGCCCCCTTGCTGGCGTCCAGCACGGGATCCAAAGAGTTTGTGCAGTGGGATCGCCCGATCGGCCTCGCGGAAAATGAGCAGCTCCTGTCCCGCCTCTCCACCTATCCAGGCGTCGACGTCTACTGGATGGGCAAAAGCTACCTGGGCAACAACATCTGGGCCGCCGACGTCATGCTCCCCACCCCCTCGAACCTCCGATCCATGGCCAAGGAAACCACCCTCAAAGCCGCCATCGTCTACTCCGGTCGACAGCACGCCAACGAGGTCTCGAGCACAAGTCACATCCAAAAGCTTGCCCAGGAGCTCGTCCTCGATCCCGACACCCGCAAGTCTCTCAACAAGGTCAACGTCGTACTCCACCCGATCACCAACCCCGACGGCGCCGAACTCGCCATGGACCTCGCCAAAATCACCCCGGACAACATGCTGCACGCCGGCTACCATGCCTCCCTCACCGCCGACATGATCACCGGCCTGTGGGACGAAGATCCCATCTACCCGGAGTCCCGCACCCGCCGTCAGATCTGGGAGGCATGGCTTCCCGATGGCTTTCTCAACCCCCACGGCTATCCCTCCCACGAGTGGGTTCAGCCCTTCTCCGAATACTCCGCCTGGATCATCTCCCGCACCGGCGCCGAGCTCGGTCGCGCCTGGTGGATCCCCCGCGGTTGGTTTACCAGCCTCACCTACTTCGAAGACCAGGACCATCCTCTTAGCAAAACGGTCAACTACACCCTCCGCGACTACATCGTTGACTCCATGGCCAAAGCCCCCGGCGTTCTCGACATGAACGCCCGGATGAACGCCCGCTACTTCCGCTACGGTCAGCAATGGGACCAGCGCGCCTTCCAGCAGCCCATCTATAAAGGCGTCCGCGTCTACATGGCCGTTACCGGCGCCACTCCCGGTCCGCGCTCGCCCGCCTTTAGCGCCCGCTTCCCCGACGTCACTTACGACGACGGATACACCGAAGCACCCGATGAGACCGCCCGCGGACCCTGGCTGCACCTCGTCGCCGGAGCCGGTCTCGCCTACGACCACGCCCACCTCCGCTACCTCTCCGACGGCAAGTTCAAAATCAAGCGCACCGAGAAGGAGTTCTTCGACGGTGTGCAGTGGCAAGTCAATCGCGACCGCCCCGTCCTCCCACCCAACCCCACCCAGGAGGAGGGCCTCTCCACCCCGACCCCGACCGGCGGCTCCAACACACCCTCCACCGCGCCCACCGGAACCGCCGGCGATCCCCTCAATACCAACGCCACACCCTCCAATCCCTCCCCCGAAATCCCCGCCCCCAACGGTCCACAGCACTAAACTTCCATCCGTCTTCACAAGCCCCGGCATCCTGATCTGACCGCAGCCTCAGCCGAGCAGCCCCAACCGAGCAGCCGCAACCCGGAAAGGAAGTCCAATGGCCGGCACCGCTCGATCCCCCCTCCTCCCCGGAACCTCCTTCTGGGCCCTGGCCCGCGTCCCGTTCCGCCGCAACGCCCTCCTCGCCGCCTCCCTCGGATGGATGCTCGACAGCATGGACGTCATGCTCTATTCCATGGTCATCCCAGCCGCCCAACACGAGCTCGGCATGAGCTCCGGCGTCGCGGGCCTCATCATGTCCGGAACCCTCATCGCCGCCGCGGCCGGTGGCATCTTCTTCGGCTTCGTCGCCGACCGCCTCGGCCGCACCCGCGCCCTCTCTCTTTCCATCCTCATCTACTGCGTCTTCACCGGCCTCTGCGCCGTCGTGCACACCGTTCCCCAGCTTGCCCTCTGCCGCATACTGCTCGGTCTGGGCATGGGCGGCGAGTGGGCTGCCGGAGCCGCTCTCGTCGCGGAAACCTGGCCCGCCGAACACCGCGCCAAGGCCCTCGGCTTCGTCCAAAGCGCCTGGGCCATCGGCTATGCCCTCGCCGCCCTCGTCTACGCTCTCGTCATGCCGCGCTTCGGCTGGCGCGCCGTCTTCCTCGTCGGCCTCCTCCCCGCCCTCGTCACCGTCTGGATCCGACGTCACGTCCGAGAGCCCGATACCTGGACCAGACCCACCGCCAGCTCCCTCACCATACCCACCGTCCGCCTCTTCCGCGGTCCTCTCGCCCGACGAACTCTCGTCATCACCGCCATGAACGCCGCCAGCCTCTTCGCCTGGTGGGGACTCTTCTCCTGGGTCCCGTCCTTCCTCTCCCTGCCTGTCTCAAAGGGTGGCCATGGCCTCGACATCCTCCAAACCTCCTCCTGGACGATCGTCATGCAGATCGGAACCTTCCTCGGCTACAACACCTTCGGCATCCTTGCCGATCGCTTCGGTCGCAAGCCGGTCTACATCGCCTTCCTCTTCGCCGCCGCGGCCATAGTTCCGCTCTACGCCGTCGCTCGTACCCCACTCACCCTTCTCCTCCTCGGCCCACTCGTCGGCTTCTGGGGCTCCGGATACTTCTCCGGCTTCAGCGTCATCGCCAGCGAAGCCTTCCCAACCGCACTGCGCGGCCGAGCCCTCGGCTTCGCATACAATCTGGGACGCATCGTCAGCGCCGCCGCACCCTTCCTCGTCGGGCACATCGCGCAAACTCGCGGCATAGGCTTCGGTCTCCTGCTCACCTCCGCCGGCTTCCTCGCCGCGGGCCTCATCGCCACGGCAATCCGCAAAGACTGGTCCGCCCCCCAGCGCGTCGTCGGGTAAACATATGGCACGCCCGTACGCTCAGATCCGCAAGTGCAGAAAGCACCCGCCCGGTTCTCGCGCTGATGCTCCTTTAGACGAAGTGCGCCAAGTCGATTGGCGCTGCCGTTGTGGCTTGTGGCATTTGGAAACCAAAAGCTGCGAGGCCTTTAGACCTCCGCCGGTTGGCTCCGGATGTGCCCATTTGGGGGACAGCTCAAAAAGGAAATTTATGTACGCTAAAGGGTTTCTGGCCTACAGCGGGACGATGCAGGAGACCTGCATCCGGCACATGGCAAGGAGATGTTGGTCGCGCCTTCACAAACGGCGAATAGCTCTCCCAGTTCGAAAAGCCTTCGATAGCTGCGCTGCCAAATAGCAACTGCGCTCTTAGGATCGCCATCACCGCTCCAAATAATAATGCGGACTTGGTTTCGCACCGGCGGGAAGGTCGTCGAGGGCATCTACGACATGCTCCGGTAGAGGAAAGTAGACAGGAATTCCGGTTTTCGCTTGAGAGAGGAACCCGCTGTCACCATGCAGCCGCGTCTTTGAAATGTGACAGCATTGCGGATTCGAAGCCCACTCCACCGCATCACGAGGTCATCGTGCGAAGCCGGTTGCGCAGGTCTTCCAGACTGATGAAATCCGCCATGCGAAATGCAGCGGTCTCAATCACTCGGTTGCGGCCATCGTACAAACATATACACATAACTGCAGGAAAGAGGGAATTGATCAAGATAGGTGACTTAGGTATGGTGGAGGCGGCGGGAGTCGAACCCGCGTCCGAAAAAACTTCCAACAGAGAGCATTCATGCTTTTCCCGGTTCGCTTTTGTCTCGTCACCACTGCTCGGAACGGGCGAAGATGCAGTGGCGACCAGTCTGATCGATCTCGTCCACACCCGCGCAGACGGAGCAGGGAAGACCAGCCTACTGTGCGACGATGGGTTCGAGCCCGTAGGCGAAGATCGAGCCATCGGCTACCTAATTAATTAAGCAGCAAGCGCGAATTGAGGTTCGGCACTTATAGTTTTGTGAGCGATTACGGGTGTCCACACCCCGGCATGCCTCTCTGCCACAAGCAATCCCGTCGAAGCCGTGACGCCCCCAGTGTGGAGCTGGCACCAACCTTGCTCTAGGCGCTACAAAGATCTGGAACTAGTATACCGCGCCTAGAGTGACGCGTTCAGCAGATCCACGTTCTGCCACTCGCCACGTTCGATCGCTGCCCGAATCTCCGCCGGCTTCTTTCCCAGCTTCGTCTGTTCGTACGCAAATACCGCCTCACGCATGCACGTCGAACACGCCGCTCCGTGCGTTCCTTCAAAGCAGCTGTGCAGGCTTTTGTGCCCAAGCGCGCGATCGCAACGGCAGTAACACGGCATCTGGTGGAGCACTGCCGGGATCTTTGCCGCGATCTTGTACGACACGACCTGGTACGGATGTGTGAAATACGTCCCGGTCAGCTGGTCTCCGCTCAGCACCGGGGGGAGGCCTTTTGCCGGTGCAGCGGCATGGTACGCCGGAACGTCTTCGGACGGATTGGACCACTGTGCCGAAGCGACAATTGTCCCTGTGCCCAGAAGTATGCAGGTACCCCACCGCCTCAGCCTGTCTCTCATCATGGAGGATTGTATCCTGGCGCTTGCAAGCGGATCGATACCGCGAAAGGGGAATGCCCTCGAAAGTGGCGGTTCCTGAGCTGCTCAGAGGACCAAATCGGGCAAAAAAAGGACGGCACGTTCGATGTTCTGTCCGTGCCGGGAGGCCAGTGACGCAACTTGGATCGGCATACCACCCGCCGAAAACTTTGGAAGAGCTCCTCAGCCCCTCTACTGAAATACATATTAGCATACCGACGGGCTTCCATGTTGCATATATTCTGAGCGCCTGCCCCGCGATCCCATCGATCGCCCTTGAAGCCGTCGCACCTCCCCTCGCGCTAGGCGACAGCCGGATGCCAGAGCTTCGCCGAGAGCGCGGCCGGCGTGAGTTTCGTGATCTCACACCGGAGTTCCTTCCAGGTCTCGACCGGAATGCGCAGGTAGACCTCAACGATTCTGGGGTCGAACTGGCCGCCGGCCCCGCGAGCGATCTCGGCCTGCGCCGTCTCAAAGCTCGTTGCTTTTCGATAAGGCCGGTCGGAGGTGATCGCATCCATCGTGTCGGCCAGCGCAAAAACCCTCGCTCCTAAAGGAATCTCCTCTCCTTTCAGACCCCGTGGGTAACCCTTTCCATCGAACCGTTCCTGATGCGCATAGACAATTTCCGCGGCATCTTTCAAGAAAGGAATCTTCCGGACGATCTCGTACCCCTGCGTGCAGTGCCGGCGCATGATCTCCATCTCCTGGTGGTCGAGCTTACCGGGCTTGAGAAGGATTTGGTCGGGTGTGGCGATCTTTCCGATGTCGTGCAGAAACGCGCCGCGTGCGATCAGCCGCAAGTCGTCCGTGCCCAAGCCGACTGCCCGTGCGAGTTCGATGCTGTAGGCTGTGACTCGCCGCGAGTGCCCCTCTGTCTCCTCGTCGCGCAGATCCAGGGCGTCGCCCATCGCCTCCAGCGTCGTGTCGTAGCTTTTATCGAGGTCAACCATGATCGATCGCAGACGTTTCGTCCGCGCAGCTACCATGAACTCCAGGTTCTGCCGGTATAACGCGTTCTGCTTGATCGCGTGTTGGCGTTCGAGGGAACGTTCTACTATGTGGAGCAGGTTATTTCGCTCAAAGGGCTTCAACAAAAAATCGACTGCGCCGCGTCGAAAGGCGCCTGTCGCGATATGGACATCGTGCACGGCGGTGATCAGGATGACCGGTGTGCTGGGGAAGTCGGTTGTGATCCGGTCAAGCAAGCACAGACCGTCGGTGCCCGGCATCATGACGTCCGAAAGAACGAGATCGTACTCCGCATCCAGCGATAGCCGCTCGATCGCGTGCTCCGCACTTTCCACAGCAGTGACGTCGTAACCACCATGGTCAAGAACGGCACAAACGATATCCCGTACGGCAGACTCGTCATCAACTACCAGCACGCGTTCTTTCGGCATCTCATGTTCTCCAGCGCAGAGTGGAAACCCGGCGACAGCATCGATCTATCCTCTTTATCGGCAGGTCTGAGCAAAACTTTACGGTTCCTTCGATTTATTTTCAGACTTTCGTGCGGCGCGTGTTTTTAGCCTCTCCCTTCGTTCGTCCGCCCACCCAGGCTTTATGATCTGGCGGCTGCGTCCCAGGGCCAAAGCTCCTCCGGGGACGTCGTCCGTAATACAGCTCGACGCGGCGATGTACGCCCCACGCCCCACCGACACTGGCGCGACCAGGGTGGCATCGGAACCGATAAAGGCGCCGTCCTCGATCGTGGTCACATGCTTGTCAGCGCCGTCGTAGTTGCAGGTGATGGTTCCAGCGCCTATGTTCACACCTTCCCCGATCACTGCATCTCCAAGATACGTAAGGTGATTTGCTTTCGACCGGGCGCCTATGCGAACCTTTTTGGTTTCGCAAAAATTGCCGATATGGGCACCTTTGCCGATGCGGCTCTCCGGTCGTAAGTGCGCGTACGGCCCAAGCACGGCGTTGTCGGCGATCTCCGCGTGGTCGAGCACACATCCGTTGCGGACGAGAACTCCGTCTCCCAGGAGCGAGTCTCGCACCACGGAGTACGACCGTAGGGTGCACTCGGATCCAACGCTGGTGGACCCGAGCAGCTGCACAAACGGCTCGACCACGGTGTCCGCGCCCACCCGGACCTCCGCATCGATCACACACGTATCCGGACGGAAGATCGTGACTCCGTTCGCCATCAGCTGCTTGGCTTTGCCCATGCGCATGGCCTGATCGAGATGCATCATCTCCTGAATCGTGTTGGCTCCCAGGACCTCGTCTACATCGGTGGCCTGTACCGCTACAACCTTTTCGCCATCCAGGCGCAACAAGGCCGCGACATCAGTCAGATACAGCTCGCGTTGTGCATTGTCAGGAGAGAGCAGATCGAGCTTGGGGAACAGCGCTTGCACACGGAAGCAGTAGATGCCGGAGTTGATCTCCGGCGCGTCCATTTGCTCCGGTGTGAGCGACCGCTGTTCGACGATCGCGAGGACCTCGGCACTCCCTGGGGCCGCCCGAAGCACGCGTCCATACCCCGTCGGGTCCGGCGGAACCGCGGTCAGGATCGTCATCGCGGCATCTTCGCGCCGGTGCGCCGCGCAGAGTTGCTCGATCGTCTCCGACCGGATGAGCGGAACGTCACCCGAGAGCACAACGAGGTGTTCCGGCCGCTCCGACTGACCGTCGCCCGTCGCGAAGTAGGCTTTCACCTGCTGCAGGGCATGTCCCGTGCCCTTCTGTTCGGTCTGGTTCACGAAGCGCACACCGGTCGACTGAACCGCCGCTCGCACACGGTCCGCCTCGTGTCCCACAATGCAGAGAACCTGGTCGGCCGGAACGACGGCCTCTGCCGCGGCGATGACATGGAGCAGCAGAGCCCGACCTCCGACCTCATGCAACACCTTGGGCCGCTTACTCTTCAGCCGCGTTCCTTTACCCGCCGCCATGATGGCGATGCCAAACCGACTCGTGTCCATGTCAGGTCGATCTTCTCACGCCCGGCGAAACAAGAGCTCTCCCCCAGAAGGAGCATACTTGTGGGAGGAGGCGCCATGTCGACCAGCTATGTTGTTCCGGTGAGCGAGTACCTCGGTTCGGCGTATCGTCCCGATGTCGACTACGTGGAAGGTGAATTGCAGGAGAGAAACGTGGGCGAACTGGATCACAGCGACTTGCAGTACTTCTTTGCAAGCTGGTTCAATCAGCGGCAAAGCGAGTGGCAGCTTCAGGCCAAGATCGAGCTTCGGGTACAGATCAGCGAAGACCGGTTTCGCGTTCCGGACGTTTGCATCCTCGGCGCCGATGCCCCGCGCGAGCAGATAGTCCAGACCCCGCCCGTGCTGTGCATCGAGATTCTTTCGCCCGCCGACACCGTGCAAAGGATGCATCAGCGGGTCCGGGACTTCCTGGCGATGGGAGTCCGCGAGGTGTGGCTAGTCGACCCTCTGTCCAGAACGATTCTTCTCTGCTCAGGCGGCACAATCGTAGAGCAGACCGGAGGTGTCCTTACACTTGCGGGAACGTCGATCCACATACCCGTCGCTGAGGTGTTCCGCGTCCTCGATGCAGTTTAGGCGACTACTGCGCTGCCTTGGACGCTCCATCCGGGGGCGGTATGCTGACGTCGACCATCGTCACGCTGCCTAATTCGGTCAGGGGAGGTGTCAGCTCCGACCGGTTCCCGACGACGACGATCGCCAGCTTGGACGCGTCCACGTACCGCTTCGCCACCCGCGAGACGTCGGCGGCTGTCACGCGCTCCACACCGGCCTTGTACTTCTCGAGGTAATCGGCTGGATATCCGTAGAACGCCAGCGTGACCTGTTCCTCGAGGACCTTGTCGGGGGAGTCGTAGTTGAAGATAAAGGAGTTCAGCACCTGATCCTTGGCGTTCTGAAGTTCTTCGGGCGTCGGTGGCTCGGTCTTCAGGCGTTCAATCTCGGCCAGCATGGCCTTGGTTGCCGCAACGGTGCTGACGCTTCTGGTCCCCGCGCCGACGCGAAACATGCCCGGGTGGTCGTAGGCCGCGCCGTAGCTTCCATTCACGCTGTACGCGAGGCCGAGCTTGGTTCGTACGTCCTGCACCAGACGCGATCCGAAGCCGCCCGAGAAGATCTCGTTCATCACGCTCAGAGCGTACAGATCGGGGTTGTTGCGCTCGGTCCCGAGACCGACGATGAACACATTGGATTGGTTCACATCCGCCTTGTCGACGAAGTAGACACCCGGCTTCGGCCCCGCGAACTCCGGCGCTGCACTCTCCGTGAGCTTGCCTTTGGGCAGGCTGCCGAGCGCTGATCGAAGCTTTGCCTCGACCGCCGCTGAATCGAAGTCGCCCGATACGGAGACGATCATGCCGTTCGGAACGACGGTTCGGGCGTGCCACGCGGCCAGGTCATCGACCTTGACCGCGCCCACGGTCCGGAACTCCGCCTGCCGAGCGTAGGGGCTCGTCGCCCCGTAGACCACTTGGGCTGCCTCCCGGTTTGCGATCGCGCCCGCATCATCGTTTCTTCGAGCGATCCCTGCGTCCATCTGCCGCTTTGCGAGCTCGAGCTTGTCTGCCTTGAAAGCGGGATGGAGCAGGAGATCGACGGTCGCCGCCAAGACGGTGTCGAACTCAGCCTTCGGTGTCGACCAGGTGATCGATGTGGAAGCCAGACCGCCCCTGGTCTCGATGTGCGCCGCCTTGGCCTCCATCCGGTCGTCCAGAGCATCGCCCGAAGTCGTCGAGCTTCCGCTGGTGCGCCATGTCTGTCCGTACAGGCTCACCAAGCCGATCTTTGCCGCCGGCTCGTCCCGACTTCCGCCGCGAATCAGGATAGAACCGTCGATAAACGGCAGCTCATGATCCTCCTGCAGCAGAAGCACCAAGCCATTGGGGAAGACGATCCGCTTTGGCTGGGCGGGCTTGAACGCATGGAGCGGCGGGATCGCAATCTTTCGCCACGGCTCATTGGTTGGAGCGTTTGGAGCGGGAGCGGCGGCCGGAGCAGATGCCTGCGCGTCGGCTGCAGGCTGCTGCTGGGCCGGAGGCCGGGACTGGGCCCCAGACTGAGTTCCAGACTGGGCTCCAGACATCGCCCCAGACATCGCCCCAGACATCCCCAGGAGCCCGGCCAGCGTATAAATCGAGGGACGTCTCATCACTGTCCACCTCCCGCGTTCTTGGCCGCTCCCGGCGCCGCACCCGCAAACTCAATCCGGGCGCTCGTCCGATTGCCTTCGACGAAGATCTTATTCGCCACGCGCTGTATGTCCGCCTTTGTCACTGCATCCACCTTTTGCAACTGCCGGAAGAGTTCACGCCAATCGCCGTAACGCGTCTGGTACTCGGCCAGTTGATGCGCCAGGCCTTCGTTGTCCGCCAGACCGCGCAAGAGATCAGCCTTGGTGCGGACCTTGTACCGCTCCAATTCGGCGTCGGTGACCGGCTCGGACCGAAGCCGGTCGAGCTCCTTGTGGATCGCGGATCGCATCTCCTCCGGCGTGTGGCCAGGGAGAGGAACCGCGTACACGGCAAACAGTCCCGGAAACTTCTCCCCAGGAAATCCGCTGAACCCTTCGGCCGCCGCGGCGATGCGCTGGTCCCGCACCAGGCTCCGATACAGCCGCGCCGTCCGACCGTTCGAAAAGATATCCGTGATGGCGTCATACACCGCGTCGTCAGGATCCCTGTAATCCGGCTTGTGGTAGCCCTCGATGTAGAACGGCTGGGTCGCCTCGCGCAGCACCACGGATCGCTCCGCCGTCTGCACGGGCTCCACCGTCGTCATCGCCTCGGGCTTCGGCCCGGCGGGAATGGCGCCAAAGTACCGCTCCAGAATCGGCATCGCTTCCGAGGCGCGCACATCCCCAACCACGGCCACAACGATATTCGAAGGCACGTAATACTTCCGGTGAAACACGTCCGCCTCGGTTGCCGTTACCTGGCTGATCTCGCTCTCCCACCCCACATCCGGTCGACGGTAAGGATGCGCCACGTACGCGGTTGCGAGAAACTGCTCCACCATGCGTCCGGTCGGCGAAGAATCGGTGCGCATCCGGCGTTCTTCCTGCACAACGTCCCGTTCCTTATAGAACTCGCGTTCGACGGGATGCGCGATGCGGCTGCTCTCCAGGTAGGCCCAAAGTTCGAGCCGATTCGACGGCATGCTCCAGAAGTATTGCGTCGAGTCCTTGCCGGTCGATGCATTGACGCCGACCGCTCCGTTCTCCTCGGCGATCTCCGAAAATTCATTCGGAACGACAAACTTCTGCGCCGCCTCGACCGCAGCGGCGAAGCTCTTCTGCAACGCCGCCAACTTGGCTTTATCCTGCCCTACTGTCTTCCGAAGCTCTTCTTCGTAAGCCGCTTCGGCCGATTCGACCCGAGCCAGCGCCACCTTTTCCCCGGCATAATCCGTCGTTCCGATCTCGTTGGTTCCCTTGAACGCCATGTGCTCAAACATGTGCGCCAGACCGCTCTGCCCTCCCGGGTCGTTCGCCGAACCAGCGTCGACCAGCGTGTAAAAGCTGAACACCGGAGCCTCCGGTCGCTCACACACGATCAACGTCAGGCCGTTCGGCAGCACCTTTACCGTCGTCCGCTTCTCAAAACTGGCCAGGTCCTGCGCCGCCGCCGGCAACGCCAAGGCGCAACCGATTGCCAAACCCACAAATCCAGCCATCCACCGACCTAATCGCAACGCCTGCCTCCGCTCTCTCTATCAACTTCCCAGCTTGCAACATCCATCCGTATGACAGTAGGACCGCACTCTCGCCTATTTTGTCATCGCGTCTGGTCACCGCGAAGCGATCGCGTCGAATTTCTCGGAAGCAAACGCCCTGCGACCAGCCAGACAGCGACACCGGTCAGAGCAGCACCTGCCAGCAGAAGGCACCATCGGGCGAGCGAGATCGCAACCTCAGCTTCCGCCTTGATAACCTGCCCGACACTCTCTAGGAACTGATCCCGCGTCCAGGAGTTCCTCGCCGGCGCCGGGCCTCGCCGACTGCAGTGTTGGGCGGCCTCCGCCCAGTCGCCCTTCCCAATGGCCTGCAACAAATTGGTGTACTGAGCAAACAGCTTTGCCGGGCCCAGGTTATAGGTCATATCCAACAACGCCAGCTTCGCCGTGTCCGGCAGACCGTCGTACACGGGCAACTTCGCGCGCAGATGACGCTCAAAGCCCAGCAGCACATCCTTGAGTTTTGCCTCGATCACCGCCTCCGGCAGCTCCGGCGCACCGGACCTTCGGTAGAACGCGGCCGCACGTCCCTTTGGCATCGCGGATACGCGCGCGAACTCCGCCGCAATCTCATCCGGTGTCGCACCTCGTCCGCCGGACACGAACGCCAGCGCCTTTGCTGCGACCGCGTTCGGAAGCATCAGCCCCACACCGACCGTCACCTTGCCCACCGTGTCGAGGTACATCCACGGAACCGACCCCTCGTACTGCCGCAGCTTCTGGATGGACTGCTCTATATAGGTCATCGTCGCCACGTGTCCAACGTAGCATGACCGGCGGTCCGCGGCGTCTGTCCGAGCAGTCTCTGCTTGACTGACTGAATGACCATTCAGTATGCTTCACGCCAGCCGCTCCCAAGAGCGGAGGAGTTCTCCCCAAAAATGTCCTCCAGCACGCTAGATCGACCATCTCCAGATCGACCATCTCCGCCTGTACCCACGTCCATCTCCTCCGCTGTCTCGGGCGGTCCCCGGCAGATCCGCAAAGTCGCCGTTCTGGGCGCCGGCACCATGGGATCGCGCATCGCGGCCCATATCGCCAACGCGGGCGTCCCGGTCGTGCTCCTGGACATCGTTCCCCCGGGCACAGATCCTGATGCCCCCAAATCGGAACGCAACCGCATCGCCGTCACCGCGCTTGAAGCTCTCAAAAAAGCCAAGCCCGCAGCCTTCTACGCCACCGAATCAGCACGTCTGATCTCAGTCGGCAACTTCGACGACAACCTCCATCTCATCGGAGACTGCGACTGGATCATCGAAGTTGTCGCCGAAAACCTGGAGATCAAACGCGCTCTCCTCAACCGTGTCCTCGAACACCGCCGACCCGGCGCCATCACGACCACCAATACCTCCGGTCTTCCCGTGGCCGACATCGTCGCGGGCATGCCGGACGACCTGCGCCGGCACTGGTTCGGCACGCACTTCTTCAACCCTCCGCGCTACATGCGTCTGCTCGAAATCATCGGCACACCGGAGAGCCGTCCCGCCGATCTCGCCACAATCGCGCAATTCGCCGGACAGCAGCTCGGCAAGACAGTGGTCTCGTCCCGCGATACGCCCAACTTCATCGCGAACCGCATCGGCACCTTCACCATGGGCAACGCGATTCGGCTCATGGGGGAGCAGGGCCTCACGATCGAAGAGGTCGACGTCCTGACCGGCGCCCCTCTCGGCTGGCCCAAGACCGGAACGTTTCGGCTGGGCGACCTGGTCGGCGTCGACGTGCTCGCTCACGTCGCCACGAATTTCTCCGCGCAGGCCGGTCGCATCAACGACGAACGCACGGACGTCACTCTCGCGCCCTTTATCGCGCAGATGCTCGAAAAAAAGCTGCTCGGCGACAAGGTCGGAGGCGGCTTCTACAAAAAGGTTGGCAAAGACCCAGAAGGCCGCGATCTCCGACATGTGCTCGATTGGCAGACCCTCGACTATCGGCCCTCCACGCGACCGAAACTTCCCGCCCTTGAGATGGCCAAAAACGTCGAGCAGACGTCCGCGCGCATCGCCAAACTCCTGCACGTCGAGACGGGCAGTGACAAGGCCGCGCGCTTTCTCTGGCCGCTGCTGACCGAGCTCTTCACCTATGCCGCCAACCGTGTCTCGGCCTCCGGCAGCGAGCCCGCCGCCACCATCGTCGAGATCGACCAGGCAATGAAGTCCGGCTTCAACTGGGAGCTCGGACCGTTCGAGATGATGGATGCCGCAGGCGTGCGCGAGACGACCGACAAGATGCGCGCGCTCGGTGCGCCGATCAGTCCCAACGTGGATCGTCTTCTCAGCGCGTCCGAGGCCGAGCCCAACCCGACCTGGTACCGCGACTCAGCTCACACCCCCGCCGGACGCGAGTTCTTCGACCTCGCGACCAACACCTACCAGCCCGTTCCCACGGCCCACGGCACGCTCTCGCTCGCGGCAATCAAGAAGTCGAACGGCCTCGTCAAACGCAATCCCGGAGCTTCGCTCGTCGATCTCGGCGACGGCATCGCCTGCCTGGAGCTTCACTCCAAGATGAACGCCCTTGGCGGCGACATCATCTCGCTCGTCACGCAGACGCTCAAGCCCACCTCTGACGCGGTCGCGAACTTCCGAGGCTTTGTGATCACGGGCGAGTCGGCGAACTTCTCCGTCGGCGCCAACCTCATGCAACTCCTCCTCGCCCTGCAGGAAGAGGAGTGGGACGAGGTCGACCTCATGGTTCGCGGCTTCCAGAACATGACGCAGCTGATCAAGTTCTGCCCCCGTCCGGTCGTCGTTGCGCCCTTCGGCATGTGCCTCGGCGGAGGCGTCGAGATCTGCCTCCATGCCGCCGCTCGGCAAGCGCACGCCGAACTCTACATGGGCCTGGTCGAGGCAGGCGTGGGCTTGATCCCCGGCGGCGGCGGATGCAAGGAGATGACCCTGCGATCGGTTGAAGCCGGCTCCTCCATCCGCCCCGATGCCCGTGGCGAAGGTAGCGCCCGCGGCGATGAGTTGGCGATCTTCGAGGCGCTCAAAAAGAACTTCGAGACGATTGCCAAGGCGACCGTCTCCACGTCCGCGGCCGAAGCGCGCGGTCTGGGCTTCCTCCGCGCCTCCGATCGTGTCACGCCCAATCGAGATCAGCTCGTCGCCGACGCGAAACACCGCGCCTGCGAACTCGCCGAGGCGGGCTACACCGCGCCCCAGCCCCGCACCGACATCCCCGCGCCCGGCGAGAACGCCCTCGCCACCCTCAAACTCGCCGTCTGGACCATGCGCGAAGGCGCCTTCATCTCCGAGCACGACGCCAAAGTCGCCAACTGGGGCGCACACATCCTCTGCGGCGGCAAACTCACTCCCGGCACCCCGGTCACCGAGCAGTACCTCCTCGACCTTGAACGCGAAGCCTTCCTGTCCCTCTGCGGCGAAAAGAAGACCCAGGACCGCATCGCCTTCACCCTCAAAACCGGCAAACCACTCAGAAACTGATTATCCTCAAAAGGAGATAGGAGACGAAAACATGTCGCACCTTCAAAGGCTAGACGTCCGCCCAAATGTCCATCCAGAGTCGCTTCATGTTATCTACGAAAGCTCTGATCTTCACGGCTGGTCTGTCGCAACTCTCTCGACAGGTGAAGACATGATGGTTGGCATACGGTGGAACACCGCGGATCGACTAGAACGCTTCCGTTCCGCAAAGGATCGAGACTGGTTCATCCTCCCGCCCGAGATCGCCGGACAGGTACTCAAGATGGCAAAAGAGCTGGAAGCGGCACGACAGGAAAAGATACGACGGAGTTATGCAGAACAGGCTGCTGATCACGAGGCCGAGGCCGAAGCGCTTGAATGGTCTGAAGCTTTGATAGGAGACAGTTTTGAAGAGGGGTGATGTCTTCTGGACCGCCTTTGATCCATCTATCGGAGGTGAAGCGCGAAAGACACGGCCGAGCGTGATCTCAGCAACGACGAAGCGAACCGATCCCTTAATCGTGTACTCGTGATACCGCTCACCTCGAATACGGCTCGCGTCTTTGCTGGTGAAGCTCTCGTTTCGGTAAACGACAAAGATCACAAGGCAATCGCGAGTCAACTAACGACAGCAAGCAAGATTCGAATCGGAGACAGAATCGGCGCCCTTTCACCCGAAGACCTCTGGAAGGTGGAAAACGCGATTCTCTTTCAGACCGGAATCACAGAATAAGGCCGAACCCAATGAACGAAGTCATCATCGCCTCCGCCGTTCGCACCCCGGTCGGCAAAGCCCCGCGCGGCACCCTCCGCAACACTCGCCCGGACGACCTCGCCGCCACCGCCATCACGGGCGCGCTCGACCGCATTCCCCAGCTCGACAAGTCCGAAATAGACGACGTCATCCTCGGCTGCGCCATGCCCGAGGCCGAGCAGGGCATGAACGTCGCCCGCATCGCCTCGCACCGCGCCGGTCTGCCCAACTCCTCCTCCGCCATGACCGTCAATCGTTACTGCGCATCCGGCCTTCAGTCGATCGCGATCGCCGCCGATCGCATCCGCGGCGGGTCAGCGGATGTCATCGTCGCCGGCGGCACCGAGTCGATGTCCTACGTCCCGTTCGGCGGCAACAAGATCTCGCTCAACCCCTGGCTCGTCGAAAACTACCCCGGCTCCTACATCTCGATGGGCCTCACCGCCGAGCGCGTCGCCAAACACTACGGCATCACGCGCGAAGAGATGGACCAGTTCTCGCTCGGATCCCACGAGAAGGCCGTCCGTGCGATCGCGGCCGGCTGCTTCGACGACGAGATCGTCTCCGTCCCCGTCACAAACACCACGCCCGACCTAGCCAGCAAGAAGCAGCCCAAGGTCAGCCCCGTCCAGACGACGTTCACCCGCGACGAAGGTCCCCGCGCCGACACATCGCTCGAAGCACTCAGCAGACTCAAGCCTGTCTTCCACGCCACAGGCACCGTCACCGCCGGCAACTCGTCGCAGACCTCGGACGGCGCCGCCGCCACCGTCGTCATGTCGCGCTCGCGCGCCGACGCCCTCGGCATCAAGCCCCTGGCCCGCTTCATCGCCTTCGCCTACGCCGGCTGCGACCCCGAAGAGATGGGCATCGGTCCCATCCACGCCATCCCCAAGGTCCTCAAAATGGCCGGCCTCACGCTCGACGACATCGACGTCATCGAACTCAACGAAGCCTTCGCCGCCCAGTCGCTCGCCGTCATCAAGGTCCTCGGGCTAGATCCCAGCAAACTCAACCCAAACGGCGGAGCCATCGCCCTCGGCCACCCGCTCGGCTGCACCGGAGCCAAACTCACCGCCACCCTCCTCCGCGAAATGCCCCGCCGCAACGCCAAGTACGGCATGGTCACGATGTGCGTCGGCGGAGGCATGGGCGCCGCCGGCATCTTCGAGGCCGCCAACTGAAGTGGACCTCCTTTACCAGAGCGCCCGTCACCAAGCTGTCGTTCTGAGCGAAGCGGAAGAATCCCCGTCTGTCCTTGTAGTTGCATTTGCGTCTAGGTAGGTCCGGGCCTCAGCCCGGACATCACGAACACCAGAACGAAGAGCTTTGGCCCATGAGGTAGCATTCCGTGACGCTGGCGACCATCCTTCGACGCTTTCGCAAGAAGCCGATGATCCCGTTTGCCCCAGACGAGAATATGCGTCGCGTCGCGCCGCTCGCGGAAGAGTTTTTTACCAACGTTCTCTTCGACGAAGAGCCATTATTCGTAAGCGACGAAGCCACAATCTGGGACGTCTACAGTGGCTCGGACGTCAACGAGCTACAAGAACGTTTCCTCAACTACTACGGCGTCGAACTCCGCCCACACGATTTCAAGCGTTCTCTCTGGAGCCTGATCGAAGACCTCGACAGCTCCCGCAAGAGCCACACTTCCTCTTAGGAGAAACACCATGGCCACCACCGCTCTCCCCCCCGAAGTCACCACCCTCAGCCCCGCCGCCACCCCCACCCCCGGCGGCGCCTTCCTCATCACCAACCCCACCCCCGCCGACTGCTTCTTTCCCGAAGATTTCACCGAGGAGCACCGCCAGATCGCGCAGACCACCGCCGACTTCGCCAACAACGAAGTCCTGCCCGTCTCGGACCAGATCGAAGCGAAGGACTTTGCCGTCACCCGCCGTCTCATCCAGCAAGCCGCCGATCTCGGCCTCACCGCAGTCGACATCCCCGAAGAATACGGCGGCCTCGAGATGGACAAGGTCACCTCCGCCATCGTCGCCGACAACATCGCCAAACAGGGCAGCTTCTCGGTCGCCTTCTCCGCGCATACCGGCATCGGCACCTTGCCGATCGTCTGGTACGGCACGCCCGAGCAGAAACAGAAGTACCTCCCCAAGCTCGCCGACGGCACCTCGATCGGCGCCTATGCGCTCTCGGAATCGACCTCCGGCTCAGACGCCGTCAACGCCCGCACCCGCGCCGTGCTCTCGGACGACGGTCAAACCTACACCCTCAACGGCGAAAAGATGTGGATCACCAACGGCGGCTTCGCCGACATCTTCACCGTCTTCGCCAAATGCCTCGTCCCCGAAAATTCCAGCACTAAAGACTCCGGTAAAGAACGCCTCACCGCCTTTCTCATCGAACGCGGCACCCCCGGCTTCACCGTCGGCAAGGAAGAGCACAAACTCGGCATCCGAGGCTCCTCCACCTGCCCGCTCGTCTTAACAAACTGCGTCATCCCCAGTGGGAACCTTCTCGGCGAGGTCGGCCGCGGCCACGCCATCGCTTTCAACATCCTCAACGTCGGCCGCTACAAGCTCGGCAACGCCGCCGTCGGCGCCGCGCGCATGGTCACCGGCCACGCCATCCGTTACGCAAAAGAGCGCAAAGCCTTCGGCAAACCGATCTCCGACTTCGGCCTCATCCAGGAAAAAATCGCCGACATGAGCGTCGGCGTCTTCGCCGGCGAAGCCCTCACCTACCGCGTCGTCGGCCTCATCGACCAGGCACTCGCCGGCGTCGACAAATCCGACTCCGCCGCCATCCAGAAGACCATCGAGAGCTACGCCGTCGAGTGCTCCATTGCCAAGGTCTGGGCGTCCGAGATGCTCGGCAAGGTCGTCGACGAGAACCTCCAAATCTTCGCCGGCTACGGCTACGTCGAGGAGTACCCGGCCGAACGCGCCTATCGCGACGCCCGCATCAACCGCATCTTCGAAGGCACCAACGAGATTAACCGCCTCATCATCACCGGATGGCTCATGAAGTCCGCGATGTCCGGCAAACTCGCCTTGATGCCCGCGATCAAGCAGCTCATGGACGAGGTCCTCGCCGGCCCTATCGAGCGTGAGGAGCATGAAGGCCCCCTCGCCGCCGAGTTCGACCTGCTCGCGAGCGCCAAAAAGCTCACCCTCTTCGCCGCCGGATCGGCCGCCCAGCGCTACATGGAAAAGATCGCCGACGAGCAGGAGGTCATGGCCGCGCTCGCCGACCAGATCGCCGAAGTGTTCGCCATGGAATCGACCCTCCTGCGCGCGCAAAAGATCGTCAGCGGAGGGAAGGGAAGCGCCATCCCCGTCAGCATGGCCCGGATCTACGCCGAACACGCGTTTGAGATCATCGACCGCTCCGCCCGCAAAGTCGTCGCCGCCGTCGCCGAAGGCGACAATGCCCGAACCCAGACCGCCATCCTCCGCCGCCTTGCCAAGCACGAGCCGGCAGACACCATCAGCCTCCGCCGCGAGGTCGCCCAGCACGTGATCAAAGCGGGCCGATACGCCCTCTGACCGGCAAAGCAGAACCCGAGCCCACCCACACTCCGCATCCACCGTCAATCCCTCAAATCTACCCGCGTCACTCCCCCGGATGGCGCGGCCCGTTCCCTTGTCTCCAGCCAGGGCGTTTGTAAGCATCGTCCGGTATGGCTTCGATCCAGAGCCGCGGACGCACATCCGAACCGAGCAAACCTGTCGCGTCGACACGCACGGTCACGCTCAGACCCCCGGATCTCGCGAGTCTGTTCTTCCTCCTTCTGCTCGCTCTGGTTGTGCCAGCAAGCGCCCGGGCTGCCGAGCTTGCTGTCTCGACAATCAACGCCCGCACGATCAGTAGCCTCTCCCCGGAGAACCTGTACGACGCCGGTCCGCTCCCCGCCTCGCAGCCGCTCGAGGTAACGCTCCACCTCGCCCTCACCGCCACGCAAACCGCCGCCCTCGATCGCCTCCTGGCCGCCCAGACCGACCCGGACTCCTCCAGCTTCCATCGCTGGCTCACCCCAGAACAGTTCGCCGAGCAGTTCGGCCCCACGGACGATCAACTCAGCGAACTTAAAGCCTGGCTCGAACGCGAAGGCCTCGCTGTCCAGAGCATCTCCCAGACGCGCTCCCACCTGACCCTAACCGGCACGGCCGCCCAATTCGAAACAGCCTTTCGCGCGCATCTCCGCAGCCTCCAGATCGCCGGCCAGCCTCACTTCGCACCCGCGTTGCCCCCCACAGTTCCCGCACAACTTGCGCCGCTGATCGCCGAGATCTCCGGCCTCGACGACCTCGCGCCCGTCTCCCAGCTCGGAATCTTGGAAGCCGCGCCACAGATCCCCCCAGCCCAGCGCGCACGAGCGTCCAATCCGACCTCAGCAAGCCTATCCGAGCCAGATCCCGTCACTCTGCTCGCCGATGCCATCGATCGCAATACGTCCTCCGTCGTCATTCTTAGCACCCTCAGCTGCGACACCTCCCTCACCCCCGCCGACCTCGCCCGCTACCGAGCCATCCTGCGCCAAGCCGGAGCCCAGGGCATCACCGTCCTCGTCTCTGGAGCCTGCGAATCTAAATCCGTTCCAGCCCTCCCGTCCACTTCCATCGCAGCCCTCTCCGAGGTCACCGCGCTCGCCGGTGTATCCACCGCCACCACCGATCCCCGCCCCGCATGGCAGCTCGCCCCCGGCCTTCCCCCCGACCTCCATCGCAACGTTCCCGACCTCAGCGCCACGTCCGCGGTCGCGCTCGCCGACGCCATCCGCACCGTGGTCGCCCAAACCGGGACGCGCCAAGGCAACATCAATCGCCGCCTCTACGATCTCCGCTCCACACCGGGCCTCTACACCCAGCCCGACCCCGCCCCCAACGGCACATGGCAACCGACCGGCATATGGCAACCAACTACCGGCCTCGGCCTCGTCGACCTCCCCAGGCTCATCAAGGCCCTTCCCCGCACAGGCGCCCTCGTCACCACCACCACATCGCTCCAATCCTCCACCTACGCCGTCCCGTACGGCAACGCGGTTACGCTTACCTCCAAGGTCCTCGCCAGCTCATATCCCGGCGCCGCACCCAGCGGCGTCGTCACCTTTACGGACTCGACCCGAGGCGTCATCGGCACCGGCACCGTCGACAGCGCGGGCAACGCCAACCTCTCCTCCGGCAACCTCCCCGTCGGCAGCTACAGCCTTACAGCGAGCTACTCCGGCGACTCGATCTATGGCCCGAGCGCCAGCACCAGCGCGGTCGCCGTCACCGTCTCGATCGTCAACGCCACCCTCGCCGCCACCATCTCTCCCGTCACCAACGTCCCGTACGGCGCCACCGCGACCGTCACCACCACGGTGGCTCTTCCCGGGTCCTCCGCTGCACCGTCCGGCAACGTCTCCGCCGAGGTCGAAGGCGTCACCGGCGCCAACTTCGTCGCCATCCTCACCCCCAACCCCGGCGGCAACACCGCCACGGCCAACATCGTCGTCTCCGTCCCCAAGCCGGGCAGCTACACCGTCTCGGTCACCTGCGCCGGCAACACCAACTTCCAGTGCCAGACGCCCGTCATCCTCCCCTTCAAAGCCATCCTGGGCAACACGCTCACCACCGTCTCCGTCTCGCCCGCGGCGCCCCAGGCCGGACAGCCTATCGTGCTGACCGCCGCCGTCTCCAACGCAGGCAACGGCGTCGGCGTCTATAGCTTCGGCGGATCGGTCACCTTCTACGACAACGGCGTCCTGCTCGCCACAGCCCCCGTCGCCACCAACCAGGCAACGACGACCAAGACCCTCTCCGGCAATCACACGCACAACGTCGTCGCAACCTACAGCGGCGACCCAAACTGGAATCCCAGCACCTCCTCCGCCGTTGCCGTCACGCCCACCATTCTTCCCGCCCTTGTCACCCTCTCGACCAGCGTCCCCAACCCTCTAAGCGCCCTCGCGGGAATCAACATCAGCTTCACCGCGACCGTCGTCACCACGGTGCTCAACATGCCGGGACCCGCCGGCACCGTCACCTTCTACGACACCTTCAACGGAGCCTACGTCGTCCTCGGCACCGCCACCCTCGTCTCCAACGGCCCCACCGCCTCGCTTGCGCAGTTCAACACGGCTGGCCTCACCGCCGGAACGCACCATATCTACGCCACCTATGCCGGCGACGATAACTTCGCGCTCGCGACATCTCCGCCTGTTCCGCTCATCCTCACCGACTTCTCGCTCGCGATGACACCCGCGACTCTGACCCTGAGCCAGGGCAAATCCGCCCAGATCGTAGCGACCATGGGCCTGGTCAACGGCTTCAACGGTACCGTCGCCTTCGGCTGCACACCGCCCCCTAACAGTGAGAGCAGCTGCTCCTTTTCCCCGGCCTCGGTCACCGGCGCCGGATCCACCACGCTCACCATCATCACGGCTTCCCCACAAACGCAGGCCACGCGCCAGACCCCGATCCGCAATCAACCTGGCGCCTCCGCCGTAATCGCCATGTCCCTCGTCTCCGGCCTCCTCCTTCCGCTCCCCCTCGGCCGCCGATCCCGTCTGCCTTCTCTTCTCCTTGCCCTGCTCGCCTCGGCTTGCCTCAGCGCGGCGCTCGGTTGCGGCCTGATCAGCACCGCCGGCAAGGACACCCCCGCTCCCACACCCACCGATCCCGGAACCCCCCTCGGAACGCAGAACTTCACCATCACCGCAGCCGGGTCCGACGGCGTCAGCACCGCACGCCACACCTTCTCCTACCAGGTCACGGTTCAGTAGGCGCTTGCACGCAGCCGATCGCACCCCTGATCCGAAGGCGCGCACAAATAACCGGAATCAACATCCAGAAAGAACTGCACGACTCCAGAACACACAGGCACGATCCACCCTGCAACTTTTTACCCGCAACCCGGTCTAACTCTTCATCGACATCCGTCGGCAGGCTGCCTATGCTCATCGGCAAGCGGCCGACAATCCTCCCCAAAAGATCGAAATGACAGAGTGCCCTCTCTCCCAAAGCCCCAGAAGCGGGGCTTCGACCCACGCAGATCGCACGACCCACGCAGATCGCACGACCTACTCAGATTGCACGACCTAAAAGACAAAAAGCCTGACCCCAAACCAGACCGGACCCAGGAATCCACCATGCGCAACTCAGCCCGTCTCGGGCTCGCACTCTCCGCCCTCGTCGTCCTCGCCACCCTGACCCCGTCCGCCAGAGCCGCTGTCCCCACCCGCGTCAGGTCCATCTCTCCCACCGCCGACACCACCGTCCCCCACATGGTCTCGCCCCGCCTGCGCCGCGCCACCGACCTCGGCTCCGCCCCCGCCGACAGGACGCTCAGCGCCGTCACCCTCTATCTCAATCGCACCCCTGCGCAAGAGGCCGCGCTCACCCAACTCTTGCTCGATCAGCAAAACCCCAACTCCCCCCGCTTCCACCAATGGCTCACCCCGCAACAGTTCGGCGCACAGTTCGGCATCGCCGCGTCCGATCTTGCTAAGGTCACCGCCTGGCTCTCAAGCCAGGGCCTCTCCGTCACCTCCACCGCGCCCAGCAGCAACGCCATCACCGTCTCGGGCACCATCGCCCAGGTGCAGACAGCCTTCGGCACCCGCATCCACACCGTCTCGCTCAACGGCGAACAGCACATCGCCAACGTCACCGACCCCGTTCTCCCCGCAAGCATCGCCGGCCTGGTCTCGGACATCAGCGGCCTCAACGACTTCAAGCCGAAGGCCCGAGCCCGCGTCCGCACCGTCGACCCCCGCTTCACCTCCTCCTACGCCCCTCACAATCACTTCCTCGCTCCCGGCGACTTCTACACCGTCTACGACGTCAATCCTCTGCTCTCCTCCGGCATCAACGGCAGCGGCATCACCATCGGTGTCATGGGTCAGACCGACATCAGCCTCACCGACGTCGCCGCCTTCCGTACCGCCGCCGGTTTGCCCGCAAACGCCCCCACCGTGAAGTTCTACGACGGCGATCCCGGCGTATCGACCGCCGACGTCCCCGAAGCCCACCTCGACGTCGAGTGGGCCGGAGCCGTCGCTCCCAACGCAACCATCGTCTACGTAGCCTCGAAACTCTACGCGTTCGACGCTCTGGCCCAATCCATCCTCAACAACGTCGCCCCCATCCTCAGCATCAGCTACGGTCAGTGCGAACAGTACGCCACCGTCTCATCGATGAACCGATTCAACGCCCTCTTCGAGCAAGGCAACGCGCAAGGCCAAACCATCGTCGGCCCCTCCGGCGACGCCGGCGCCACCGACTGCGACGACAATCCAGATGCAATCGTGACGTCTACGGCGGATGGCCTCACCGTCGACTTCCCCAGCAGCTCTCCCTTTGTGACCGGCGTCGGTGGAACCGAGTTCAACGAAGGCGGAGGCAACTACTGGAGCGCCACCAACGGCAACTTCCAGGGCTCCGCCACCGCCTACATCCCCGAGATGGTCTGGAACGACTCCAGCACCGCCTACGGTCTCGGCGCCAGCGGCGGCGGCGCCAGCGCCTTCTTCTCAAAACCAGCCTGGCAGACCGGCACCGGCGTCCCCAACGACGGCTCCCGCGATACACCCGACGTCGCCCTGGCCGCCTCCGGCTCCCACGACCCGTACCTCATCTGCTCCGGCGGCTCCTGCACCGGCGGAACCTTCCGCAATACCGACGAGACCCTCAACGTCGTCGGCGGCACCAGCGACGCCGCACCCTCCTTTGCCGGCATCCTCGCTCTCGTCGAACAAAAAATCGGCGGCCGCATCGGCAACGCAAACCCCACCCTCTACGCTCTCGCCAACTCGAGCTTCTACAACAACATCTTCCATGACGTCACAGTCGGCAGCAACAACAGCGCCTGTGTCGCCGGAAGTCCGAACTGCCCCAACGGCGGCTCCATCGGCTTCGCCGCCGGCCCCAGCTACGACCAAGCCACCGGCTGGGGATCGGTCGACGCCTTCAACCTCGCGAACCACTGGAGCACCGTAGCCGTCGTCGCCGGCGCACCCACCGCCCTCACCACAACCACCCTCTCCACCACCGCTCCCCTCTGCGGCATCTCGTCCGGCTCGCTCGCCCTCACCGTCAACGTCGCGAACGCCGGCACCGGCACCAACGTCTCCGCACCTACCGGCGCCGTCCAGATCCTCGTCGACAACGTCGCCGTCGGCACACCCCTCGCCCTCACCAACGGATCCGCAACCTACACCCTCAACACCACCGCGCTCTCCTCCGGCGGACACACCGTCTCCGCCGTCTACAACGGCGATGCCACCCACCTCGGATCGAAGAACAGCCTCCTGACGGACGTTGTCTCCTCCACAACCGCCGACTTCGCCTTTACCCCGTGCATGTCTACCTCTACCGCCCGAACCGGCGCCAACGGAACGCCGATCACGTTCACCATCACACCCCTCCATGGCTTCACCGGAACGGTCAATCTCTCGCTCAGCACGGACAGCTACCTCTCCGGCAGCTATCTCTTCTCGCCCAGTACGGTCAGCATCACCTCGGGCGCAAACGCGACCAGCTCGCTCACCCTCTCCGCGTACTACAGCCAAGCGAAGACCGGCACCGGCAAGATCAAAATCAGCTCCATCCAACAGCTTCCAGATCACGTCCTAGCCGCAACCCAAAAACCCTCCAGACGCACGCCCTTCTACGCGGCCGGCTCCGGCGTAGCTCTCGCCTCCATGCTCCTGCTCACACTCCCGCGTCGTCGCAGCTGGGGAGCTCTCCTCCTCCTCATCCTCTCCGCCGGCATCTTCGGAATCGGCATCTCGGGATGCGGCTCCGGAAGCACGCTCGCCAACGGCGGCGGCACCGGCGGAACCGGCACCACAACCACCACCGCCAACACGGCCACAGGAACCTACACCCTCACCGTCACCGCTACCTCAGGAGCCCTGGTCCACAGCACGCAGGTCACCTTCCAGGTCAATCCCTAACTCTCAGCACACAAGTCACCACCAGACGAGAGCAGGACCGGACACCATCTCCGATCCTGCTCTCGTTCTTTTGCCACAAAACGCCTACACGCCTAGATCTCCCCCACCTCAGACCCGCGCTTTCCCGCTGGATCGTCCGTCTCGGGCACCTTCTCCTCCAGCCCCTGCGCCACCTCCATCAGGTAATCCTGCGCGGAAAACGGGAGCTCGTCCAGCCCGCGCACGGCACGCACATACTCGCCCGTCGGCTGCAAGATCCGCGCCTTCACGTTGTCCGCCAGGTACGCCGCCAGAATCTGCCGGCGCACACGCTCGCTCAGCTTCGGGTCCAGGATCGGATACACCACCTCACACCGCTCATACAGGTTGCGCGGCATCCAGTCCGCGCTGCCGCACAGCATCTCGTCCTTGCCACCGTTGCGAAACGCGAAGATCCGGCTATGCTCCAGAAATCTCCCAACGATCGAACGCACACGGATCCGCTCGCTCAGCCCCTTGATTCCCGGCCGCAGCGAACACATCCCTCGCACAATCAGGTCGATCTCGACCCCGGCCTGCGACGCCGCATACATCGCCTCCACCAGGCCGCGATCGAGCAGACCGTTCATCTTCGCCACCATGCCCGACGGCCGGCCGGCGCGTGCATGCTCGGCCTCCCGCGCGATCAACGCCAACAGATCGTCAGGCAGCGTCAACGGCGCCACCATCAACGGTCGGTACGCGTCCGAGTCCGACTCCGCCGTAAGATAGTTGAACACCTCCTGCACTGCGGCCGTGATCTCCGGACGCGCCGTCAACAAACTTATATCCGTATAAAACCGAGCCGTCACCGGGTTGTAGTTGCCCGTCCCCAGATGCGCATATCGCCGCACCGCGCCGTCCGGATCGCGACGTACCAGGAGCGCCAGCTTGCAGTGTGTCTTCAGGCCGAAGATGCCGTGAAACACACCGACCCCCGCGTCCTCCAGCTCCCGCGCCCACCGGATGTTCGAAGCTTCATCGAACCGCGCCATCAACTCCACCACAACCGTTACATCCTTGCTCGGCGTCGTCCCCCCTTGAGCCGCGTCGACCAGCGCCCGAAACATCGCCGAATCCGCGCTCGTCCGGTACAACGTCTGCTTCATCGAAATCACCGCCGGATCCACCGCACCCGCCTCGATAAAGCCCTCCACCGTCTTGTAGCTGTCAAACGGGTGGTGCAGAAGAATGTCGTGATTTCGCAGATCTTCAAACAAATCCGCCGACTTCGGTCCCACCTTCAGCTCGCGTCCCGTAAACGGCGGATACTTCAACTCCGGTCGCTTTGCCTCCGAGTAAAGATTCATCAGACGCGACAGATTCACCGGCCCGTCGGTCCGAAACACCTGCCACGGGTCCAGTTCGAAGTTCAAGCGCAGACGGTCCGTGATCTCCTCGGAAGCCGTACAGTCGATCTCAAGCCGCACCGCATCGCCCCTGCGCCGGTTGTGCAGCTCCGCCCGCACACTCTCGAGCACGCTCCGGCTCTCCTCCTCCTGCATGTACAAATTGCTGTTGCGCGTCACCCGAAACGCCGTCTGCTCCAGCACCTTGTACCCGCGAAACATCCGCTCCGCCTGCGACCCAATCAGATCGTGGATCATGATGAAGTCCGAGTAGCCCTCCTTCGCTGAAGGAAGAGCGATCAGCCGCGGCAGCGATCGCGGCACCGTCACCACACCCAGCACCGGAGCCATCTTCATCCCCGCCAATCCCATCGACCGGGTTCGCTTATGTCGCAGCAACAAGGCCAGGCACAGAGCCTTGTTCAACACTCGCGGAAACGGGTGCGAAGGGTCGATCGTCACCGGCGTCAGGAGTGGATCGACTTCGTTCTGGTAGAACTCGAGCACCCGCGCACGTGCGGCATCGTCCAGCTCCTTCCACCGCAGCACGCGGATCTTCTCCACTGCCAGCGCCGGCAACAGCTGCTTGTTCCAGCACCTGTACTGCGCCTCCACAAACTTCGTCAGACCCTCGCGCAGCCGGTCCAACCGCTCGTTGGGCGTCAACCCATGCTCGTCCTTCGCCGGCGCCTGTCCGTGCGCATCCTCGATCTGCTGCAAGATCCCGGCCACGCGAATCTCGATGAATTCATCCAGGTTGCTCGCCGTGATTGCAAGGAACTTCACACGTTCGAGCAGCGGATTCGTCTTATCTTCCGCCTCCTCCAGAACTCTCTGGTCGAATCGCAGCCAACTCTCATCGCGGCTGATAAACCGGTCGGCCAGCGGATCCTTTGCCGGGGGCAGAACCTCGGCGGTCTTAGCCGTCTTCGCGGTCTTCGCGGCCTTCTTGCCGCCTCGCTTGCCGGCCGTCTTGCCCACGGATTTAGACTTCGGCGCGGGTTTGGACTTCGGCCGAAGAGAGCTCGCGGCCGCCATCGCGGTCGCCGGCAGACCATCCCCGCCGCCGCCATTCGGGCCAAAGGGGGGATTGTCCGACAGAACACCAACCTCCGCAGACCCTCTCTTCTCCGCGGACGGTCTCTTCTCTGTAGACCGCCTCTTCTCTACAGACCGCCGCTTCTCTGCCGGAAACCGTTTCGTCTTCGTCATAGACCAACCAAGCCTACGCCCTTCGTATTAATTTCCAATTGGATGCCGGCGAGCGCCAGCCGTCTCAGTTTCCCGCTCCACCCGTGTCAAGCCCTGATCGCGGCTAAACTCTGTCGCATCCCCACATAGATGTGGCGCAAACACCCCGCCCAATTCTCTAAACTGGAAGGAGGCAAAGTTCCGGGGAGACGTCGGCGCGGAGGCTTTCGCGATGCGTTCTGTCCTCTGTCCTCGGCAGAAGTGTTCGGGACGCCAAGTACGTTTTGGCCGGCAACCTGCACGACCGCCGGCCGTAAGTCCTGAGTTTTGAATATTTTGCCGCTAAGTCCTTATTTTGCAATATTTTAGCGGCAGTGAGTGTACCTAAGTTATTGAAAACAAGGAATTTACATATCACCCTGGGGGGAGGGGGGGGAGGGTACCACGGAAGGTGGGAGGCACATGCCCCTATCGTCATCGGCAAAGGAGAATTGGGACGGATAGGGTCAGACGTGACGATGCATCTTCCATCCCAGATACTTCGTCGCGGCCTCAAACACCGGTCCAGCCACGGTCGCGAAATTCGCGGCGACGTGATGCTCAAACCCGTTCTCGCAAATAAATCGCAGCAGCTCCTGCATGCGCGGGATCTCGACCACACCCGCTCCGCCAAACGTCTGCAGCGGATCGTCCGTAAACGCACCTTCGCCGCAATACCCCGTGATCTGGCCTGCGAGGTCATCGGTCGAAAACCGTGCAAAGCTCATCGCTCCGGCCTTCACCGTCCCGTCCAGGACGCCGTGCGTGTTCTCCTTGCCGACCGTTCCGGCGATGATCTGCTGAAAGTCCATCTTTACGCCCTCGCGAAAGAAGTGCTTCGGCAGATTCGAGCAGTGGAAACACACCGCCTTGTCCGGGTTGTCGCCGTAGTTGTTGTTCCAGTCCAGAAGCGCGCTCGGCGTCTCGCTCGCCAGCGCAAGCGCGTACATGCTCACCGTCCCCAGAGTGTCCGTCTCACACGCCGCCGGCAGGAGGTTTTCACTCATCATGCTCATCACCGTGCACGGAACAACGCCGAAGTACTCCTCCATCGACGTCCAGCACTGCACGGAGGAGATCGTCAACTCATGCGACCGCATAAAGCCGTCAATCACGACGCCCAGCTTCGACATCTTCACCAAAGCTTCTTCCGGCGTGTTGTTGGTCGGCAGGTAACGCTTGATCGTCCCGAGCTTCTCCTGCACGCGATCATCGCTATCCGGCAAACGCGCGATCTGCCCAAACACCTCGCTCAGATCGAGCGTATCGACCGTGATGCCCGATCGCTCGAGCAGCTTCTCCGAGTAACGCACCGTGTTGAACGCCGCGGGACGAGCCCCGATGGCGCCGATCCGCAGGTTCTTGAATCCCTTCACCACGCGGCAAACGCCCGCAAACCACTGCAGGTCGGCCTTGAACTCCTCGGAATCCGGAGTCTCGGTATGCAGGCGAGTCAGCGAGTAAGGCACACCATACTGCCGGAGATTGTTGCAGATCGACATCTTCCCACAGAAGCTGTCACGCCGAAACGCAATGGACATCTTCCCCGGCGAGTCGGGCGTCGCCTGCACCAGCACTGGAACCCGGAGATCCGCAAGCCGGATCGCATCCGCCAGACCGCGCTCCTCGCCGAAGTTCGGCAACGTGATGATGATCCCGTCGATCTCCGACGCGTGCCGGCGAAACAACGCCGCACACTTCTTGGCATCGTCGTACGTTTCCACCGCACCATGCGCCGTCTGCCCAGGCTCGAGCACAACCGCCCGCATCCCTGCCGCTTCGAGAGCTGCCACCATCTCCAAGCGCCCACTCGTGGCCAAATGGCCGGGAAAGAATCCCCGATTGCCCACGATCACCCCAAACGTCATCTGCCTGCCCATCCGCTAACACCTCAGCCCTCTCTAGATCTTTCCTGGACGAAACCGGATCACATAGAACCCGCCAAACACAATCAGCAACAGACCCCACCAGAACGTTGTATGCAGCTTCAGCAGCAGAGGCAGCGCTAGCTCCGTCGCGGAAGGGTGACTCCACTGATAGATCCCCAGCGGAAACAGGACGATGCCATACATAAAGCAGAGCGCACCCACAAAGAACCAGATGGAAAGCGGCGTCTTTCCGCGGTGCCCCGGAGCCTCGGCCGCCGACGTCCCAGGATACGCATGCTCGTGCTCCGTCGGTCCCGTGTGCTCTTTCGCCGTTCGTCGCTGTGGTCCAGACATCGTGCGCCCTCCGCTTACCAGAACATCAGATTCAAGATGAAAAAGATGGTGATCACCACGACAGCCCAGAAGATCGGCTTCTGCCAGATCGTGACAGCTCCGTCGTGCGGGATCACGGTTGCGCCATACACGAGCCCGTTCAGCTCCGCATCCGACTTTGGTTTCGTCACCAGGCTCACAAGGACAGTGACGATCACGCAAAGCATCCAGCACCAAAGCGCCCGATACAGATTCTCTGCCATCGGCTTCGCGTCCGGCGACAGCGCGATGTACCGGAGCGCCCCAGGATCCTTCTGCACCCACGCCCACATAGCGATCGACGACGCCGTCCCGCACAGCAAACCCCAGAAGCCGCCCTGCCGCGTGGCGCGCTTCCACAACATCCCCAGGATCACCGTGCCAAACAGCGGCGCAATAAAGAAGCTGAAGAGCGCCTGCACGTAGTCCATGATCGAAGCCGCGTTGGCGACGAGGTATGCCGTCCCGACGCTCACGAGCATGCCTACAACGGTCGACATCCGGCCCATCAATACGTAGTGCGAGTCACTCGCCTTCTTGTTGATATACGCGCCGTAGATGTCGTAGGTCCACACCGTTGAGAACGCGCTTACGTTTCCCGCCATTCCGCTCATGAAGCCGGCCACAAGAGCGGTGATGCCGAGCCCCAGCAGCCCTGGACCGCAGTACCGCACCAGCATCAAGGGCAGAACTTCGTTGTAGCTGTGTAGACCGGTCGCCGCAACCTGGCTTTCGGGCACGAGATGCATCAGGCTTCCATCCGGATTCTTCAACACCGCGAGCGCCAGCAAACCCGGCACGATGACGATAAACGGAACCGCCATCTTGAACGCCGCACCAATCACCGGAGCCAACTTCGCGGACCGCAGATTGTTGGCGCTCAACACTCGTTGCACCACCAGGAAATCGGTGGTCCAGTATCCAAAACTCACCACAAATCCCAGCCCAAAGACGATCCCCGTCCAGTGAACACCCATCGGGTTGCCGCTGAAGGTGCCCAGCGTGGACCACAGATGTGTGTAGTCCGTGCTGCCCACATTGCGCGCTATCTGCGCCTTCAGGTTTGTCCACCCGCCCGCCTCAATCAGGCCCACAATCGGAATCAGCGCCGCACCCGCCCAGATCAGGACGAACTGCAGAACCTCATTAATGATGGCCGACCGCAGACCGCCCAGCATCACGTACAGACCGACCGTGATCGCGCCCACCCAGATGGAAAAGCTGATGTTCCAGCCGAGCACCACCTTCATCACCAGAGCCATCGAGTACATGTTGACGCCGCTCATCAGCACCGTCATGAACCCAAAGCTCACGGCGCTTACCGCCCGCGCACCCTCGCCGTACCGCAACTGGAGATACCCAGGCACCGAATGCGTCTTAGAGATGTAGTAGAACGGCATCATCACAATGCCGAGGAACAGCATCGCCGGAATTGCGCCGATCCAATACCAGTGCATTGCGAGGATGCCGTACTGGTACGCCGCCCCGGCCCAACCCATCAGTTCAAGCGAGCCGAGATTGGCTGACACGAAACTCAATCCGGCGATCCACGCGGTCATCTCTCGTCCAGCAAGAAAGAACTCCTCGCTGGTCGAAGCCGAATCCCGCACATAAAACCCGATAAACAGGACCAAGCAGAAGTAAAGAACCAGGATCAGGACGTCGACGGGGTGCAGGTGCGTGAGTTGCCGCGAACTACCGGTCACCGCCAAAAGCAAAAGCTGCATCAATTTCATTCCCCGCCAAGCTCGGCCGTGTACTCCAAAGCCTGCTCTCTTCCAAAAACATGAGGCGCAAACACAGCGCTGCCGGACCAGCTCACCCGCTCGGCACAGAGTCGCACGCGTAACAGCAGCCAATCATACACAAGCGGCGGGACGCTTGTTTGTTTTTGCTTCACCTACGTAAGCCACTTGCATTTGCTGCTTGTATCGTCGAATCTATGGTGTAGTGAGCTCTTCCACCTTAGGAGATTTTATGAAACTGGAAACATTCGGCGGTCTGGTACTCGCCGCCGCGCTGACTGTCACGATCTCGTCCCCTGCTGTCGCGCAGAATGCCGGCAGCGACACCAAAAGGGCTGCGAAAGACGTAGGCCACGGCACCGAAGATGTCGGCAAGGACGTAGGCCACGGCACCAAAAAGGTAGCGGAAGATGTAGGCCACGGGACCAAGGTTGGCGCGGAGGACGTAGGTCACGGCGTCAAGGTTGGCGCAAAAGACCTAGGCCATGGCACCAAGGTTGGCGCGGAGGACGTGGGCCACGGCACCGAGAAGGTCTTTCATAAGACCAAACACCACGCAAAACACCACACAAGGAAGACTGTGCACAAGGTAGAAGGCGCATGACCTTCTAATTAGAAGGTCAATACGCATTTAGAACTACATGAGAGCCTCATCTCGCGCAGTCTAAGAATTGGTAGGTAGACTGGCCTTCCTAGAGATCGGCGTTGCGAACACTCGCCAGCCGAGGGATACTTCCATGCCCATCGGCTCCGACGACGGCTCATCTACTTCACCGCCACTTTTGCTTCGGATGCTGCAACGGTCGTGCCTTTTCCTTCTAGTATCGTGTAGATGGAATCGATGCCGGGCAGCGTCACCCTCTCCTTGAGACCGCTCGGCCAGTGGACCTCCAATGCATCGATCTGTGTAGCTTTACCTAAGCCGAAGTGCAACCGCTGGTCTGGCGAAGACGCAAAGCTTCCGCCGCTCACCACGTCCGCCCTTTGCTTAAACCCGTTCGCGGTCAGGTACACCGTCGCGCCTACTGCGTCACGCGGGCTCTTCGGACCACCCACGAGCTTTATTCCGATCCAGTGGTTCGCATTTGGGGACACGTTTCGAAATAAGGACGGCGTCCCATCCAAGTTGTTTACGACAGCATCGATCTTGCCATCGTTGAACAAGTCACCGTAGGCCAGCCCTCGAGCGACCGCAAGTTTCGCCAGCCCACTCCCTTCCACAGGAGCGACTAACTTCAACTTGCCCGCGTCGTTGTGGAACAGAAGCGCTCGCTGGGCCCACGTCGTCCCCCAATCCAGTTTGTCGACCTCCGGGTACACGTGCCCGTTTACAGACATAAGATCGAGCCAACCGTCATTGTCGTAGTCAAAGAAGCTTGTCCCCCAACCTAGAAACGGGATGGTAGGTTCCGCAATTCCTAATTGATAACTCACATCCGTAAAATTACCGTCGCCGTCATTGCGATACATCGGTTTATAGTCGTCGGAGAAGGTTGTGTTGTACAGATCGATTAATCCATTATGAGTAAAATCTCCGGCCGCGATGCCCATCGAGGCCGTTTCGCGACCACTCTCATTTAGGGCGTAGCCGGAAGCAAAGCTGGCGTCTTCAAAGGTCCCATTCCCGTTATTTATGTACAGATAGTTGGGCGTGGAGTCGTCGGCAACAAGTAGATCGACCTTGCCATCATTGTTTACATCGATAAACAGCGAAGCTAGGCCGTAGTAAGTCGAGTGATCACTCACTCCAGCCTTGTCGCTCACATCAGTAAAGGTTCCGTTACCGTTGTTGTGAAACAAGTGATCGCCTTCCCCACGCAGTCCACGCGGCCCGCACATCACCTGAACACCCCGAAACTGGCAGCCTGCTAGAGCACCCGTCGGACGTTCGCCGGCCTGCGATCCTTGACCGGGCATGGCAGATTGTTCGTAGTGCACATAGCCCGGAACAAATAGATCTAATCGGCCATCTCCGTCGTAGTCGCCCCAGGTGGCTCCCGTTGACCAGTTACCTAGAGTTACTCCTGCCTTTTCCGCTACATCCGTAAACGTCCCATCATGATTGTTGTGATAGAGACGATTTTTGCCAAAGTTACTCACATAAATATCGGGCCAACCGTCGTTGTCATAGTCCGCAATGGCTACTCCAAAGCCCCACCGGTCATTCTGCACGCCGGCTTTCGCACTTACATCTGTAAAGGTGCCGTCGTGATTGTTATGGAACAGGGCGGCATGGGGTGACGTGGCTTTCCCTGCCATGGCCTCATAGGTTGATCCGTTCACGAAATAAATATCGAGCCAACCATCGTTGTCGTAATCGAGCAGTCCTACACCGGATCCTACTGTCTCAATAATGTAGTGTTTCTCGGGAGTACCCATACGGTGCTGCCACTTCGCAAGACCGGCCGTATCCGCGACATCCTGGAACACCACCGGGCCGTCCTTGACGAAGCCACCGGCCGTGATGGGTCGATGCTGTGCATCCAAAACAGCTGCGTGCGCTCCGCCGGTGGTCGATCCGCTCATTGTTGTCGACCCTTCATCCGGCTTTTGCGCCTGCGGCGCGGGGGCGATCTGGCCACTTATTGTAGGCCCATCAAAACCAATCAGAGCGGCAAGAACGCACACGCTGCAGAACACATTTCCGATCCACGTCATACCCAAAGTTTACGCCTCTCGCATGCAGTGCCGGGCCTTACTGCGCCGCTTCGCCCGAGGGCGGCGGAACCGGGCTCCCGGCGGAAATCGGCTCGCCAAAATCGGGCGTACCGTCCGGCTTCCAAGAAAACTGTTGTGCCCGGGGCGACCTTTGCCCGTCGCAGCCTCGCCCTGGGCCGGGATTCGCGTGATACAAGATCCAGTCCTCCTTTCCGTCGGGTGACCGGAAGAATGCGTTGTGTCCAGGGGCGTACACACCTCGATCCGCCGAACCGCGGAAGACGGGTGTCGGCGTCTTGGTCCAGGAGCTCGCTTCTAACGGGTCACTCCCGGGCTTCTGCGTCAGCATCCCGAGTTCGTAGTAGTCCGTCCAGCATCCATCCGCTGAATAAACCAGGAATGTCTGTCCGTTATGCTGCAGGATCTCCGGACCTTCGTTCACGTCAACGTGGAGCGGCTCTCGCGGATCACGGACGTTCGGAAGGTCGCCGACCTTCTCCCACGGGTACTCTGAGTGCGAAAGTAAGGTGCGCTTTCCTCGGATGGTCCACGGGTTTTCGAGCTCTGCGATGTAGATCCCTTGTACGCCGTTTTCGGCGCCTTCCCAGCCTGACCAGATGACGTACTCCTTCCTGCCTTCTCTGAGGATCGTCGGGTCGATTGCCCAACGGTCGGTGGCGTCGGCGAGCTTGCCCTTGAACGTCCATGTGCCTGTTGTGGGATCGGATGCTCCATTTTCGAGGACGAAGATCCGATGCGTTTGGTTGGATCCGTCGTCCGCGGCGAAGTAGATGTACCACTTGCCGCGCAGGAAGTGGAGTTCGGGCGCCCAGATGTCGTGCGAGTACGGCCCGGTCTCGGGCGGGCTCCAGACTACTTTCTTTGTGGCGGTCCCAAGGTCCTCGATCCGCCGAGTCTTCCAGATCGTCAGGTCTCCGCCCGTCGTGTTCATGTAGTAAAAGAAACCGTCGCGGTAGATGACCCATGGGTCCGGCCCGCTTGGGAGGAGAGGGTTCGTCAAGGTATGGGGGGCGGGTACGGCGGCCGATGTGCTGGCCTGGGATGCGCCGGCTGGGGCCTGTGCCGTTGCCGCGCCCATCGTTGTGAACGCCAGCAGAAACCAACCGAACCGTCTCGC
This sequence comes from Acidobacteriaceae bacterium, assembly GCA_965277145.1. Lineage (GTDB taxonomy): Bacteria > Acidobacteriota > Terriglobia > Terriglobales > Acidobacteriaceae > Edaphobacter. The sequence goes on along the minus strand of OZ255717.1, from coordinate 1,586,637 downwards.
GACTTCCGTCCTCAACACCGTCGTACCTCCGTCTCGCGCAGGATACGCCGCGACACACGGAAGTGTATTCAATTACATTCGGAGACGCCAGGAACAATTGACGGAACGGAAGTGCACTCCATGATTAGCGACTCTGAACTGTTAGCGCTTCATCGGCAGCTTTACCAGGCCGGGGGAGCCCTGTTTGCCGCCCCGGGCCGGGTCAACCTGATCGGCGAGCACACTGACTACTGCGACGGCTTTGTGATGCCGGCGGCGATCGAGTTCTCGACCCGTATCGCCGTGAGTTCTCGGATGGACGGGCGTTTTGTGGCGCATTCCGAGGAGTTCGACGAGCAGGTCTCGTACACCATGGACGAAGCGATGCAGGGGCGGCGGAGGCACTGGAGCGATTACCCTGTCGGCACCCTGTGGGCACTTCGGTCTGCCGGGATCGACCTCTCTGCCGGGATCTCGCTGACGATTACCGGCAACGTTCCGCTGGGGGCGGGCCTGTCGTCTTCGGCGTCGATCGAGGTGGCGACTGCCTTGGCTGCGCTCTACCTGGCGCAGGCGGACTTGCCGCGAGAGCAGGTGGCGCAGCTCTGCCAGAAGGCGGAGAACGGCTTTGTCGGCGCGAACAGCGGCATCATGGATCAGTTTGTGATTGCATGCGCGGCGGCGGGGGACGCCTTGATGCTCGACTGCCGATCTCTGCATTACGATCTGGTTCCGATTCCGCCTGGCGTGCAGCTTGTGATTTGCAATTCGATGGTGAAGCACTCGGTGGCCGGGGGGGAGTACAACACGCGGCGGGCTGAGATCGAGGAGGGGACGGCCATCCTGCGGTCGCACCGACCTGAGATCAAGGCGCTGCGGGACGCTTCTGTCGAGGATCTGGAACGGTGGGGCTCCGAGATGCCGGAGAATGTGTTGCGGCGGTGCCGGCACGTGATCACGGAGGACAACCGCGTGCTCGAAGCGGTCCATGCGTTTCGATCGCACGACCTGAGCCGGTTTGGAGCTCTGATGTATGCCGCGCACGCGAGCTTTCGCGACGATTTCGAGGCCAGCTGCCCGGAGGTCGATCTCCTGGTCGAGCTTGCCTCCAAGCAGCCTGGATGCTACGGCGCCCGGCTGACCGGTGGAGGGTTTGGCGGATGCACCATCAACCTTGTGACCGATGCCGCGACGCCGGCGTTTATCGCGGCGGTGCATGCCGGGTATCAGGAGAAGCTCGGCATCGACGCGGCGATCTACACGTCGAAGGCGGCTGACCGTGCGCACGCCGTTGCCGGAGTGTAGGAGTTGAAACCTCGGTTGGCGCCCTGTACCTGGGATCGAGGGGGATACCCCACACCCGGTCTTAATCTGTGCAAAATATTCCATTCATTGAACTTAGGTCTGGATCTCGGTATAGCTATGGTCTGAAAAGTCCAATATTCCAGGGTGGAAGTATGACAAAGTCTTCTATTCATTGTCTTTAGAGGCTTTCACCTGTCGGTATAGCCGCCCTTTGGTGATAGGGTACCGCTGTTGTGTGATGGCCTAAAAGCGGGCAGGCGTGTCACAGGACTCCCGGTGGTAGTCTCCTTTCGTAGTGGCAACCAGCCGTAAAGGAGCACCGCCATGGGCAACATCAGCAATCGCCCGGTTTCCCCAAGGATGCGGGCCAAGAGCCTTCGTCGCAGGGCATTTCTCTTGGTTGTGCCAGCTCTGGCATGGAACCTTTTGCCTCGACCTGCAGCCGCGCAACTCACGCTCGCTGAAGAAGCCGTCGTGCGATCCACCTACGCCAAACTCTCCTTCGCAACGTCGTCCGGCATCGTCGCCGATGCTCTCATCACTCACTTCATCCCGGAAGCCTCGGCGCCCGCGGCTCTCGAACAGGGCGTCGTGACCTTTCAGATCACCAGGCTCGTGGGCGGGAGCACGGCCGACATCCTGAACACCCCCTACAACCAACTCGTCACCCCGCCCGGGGGGGGACGATCTCAACGGCGGCGCATCCGAAAGCGGCGCTGGGGACTTCATCGACGGCGAGTGGGTGGGGACCCGCCAGAACGGTGCGAGGCTAACGTGGGAAGCGGTCAGGGAGATACCTCCCGCCGAGGGTTGGAACTGGCCATACTCAAAGGTAGTGGCGTATGTAGGAGGTCCGCAGGCGCCTCGTTACGCGGCCTTCTCGGTTATCGCGACCATGGGTGGCCGCTCCAGGTCGTACAACGCCATGTTCCTGTTCCGTCCGAGCGGTGTGCAGGTGCTCGACAACATTATCAATATCAACGGCCGGGCAGTGGAGTATTTTGTGACTCACTCCTCCTACCCGCACGCTCTGATGGAGACGAGCTTACGCAACTCGCCTCTCGTGAAGACCTGGCTGCTTACCAACAAGGTACCGGCGCAGCTCGGATCCGTCGCGGGCAGCGATACCTGCGATCTTGCCGCCGTGGGCTGCGGTGTGACGGAGGCGGATATCGCCTCCTCGGCGGCGAAGACCGCCAAGCTCCCCTTCAAGCCTGTTGTGCATCGGTCCGGCCCCCCACCCCCGGTCTGAATCTGTGCAAAATATTCGATTGATTGGACTTAGGTCTGGATCTCGGTCTGGATCTGGGTATGCCGGCGGGCTTAAGAAATCCGATTCGGGCGGAACTCTTTTGCCTACTCTTTCTATTATAGGGCGTGGGGGTGGATGGTACGCCACGCTGGTTTAGGGTGGCGTCTGACTGGGTCGCCGCCTGAAGGGAACAGCAGATTCCCTTCGGGAATGACAACTAGAGGGGCGACGGCAAAGGCAAGGGCAACGGCAACTACAGGGGTCCTTCGCTTCGCTCAGGATGACGACGGTGAAACGAGCAACGGCACAGCAACGGCAAGGGCCCGCGGCGGTTGCAGATTCCGTTTGGGAGTGGTCAGTCGGAGGAGGTTAGTTGTCGTTGTCGTCCTTTTTTGTCGCTTCTGGGACGACCTCTGGGGTGGTTCGGGGTTTGGTGATGTCGTCTAGGTAGTCGGGGGTGTTGGGGATGCGTTCGAGGCGGGGGTAGCGGGGGCCGTCGTGGTAGTCGAGATCGGCGGTTCGGAGGAAGGTGTCGGACTGGAGGGTGAGGTGGAGGGGGCCCGAGGTAGATTTGCTGTCTTTGACGGTGGATTTGAGGAGGTCTGGGGTGAAGACCTGGCCGTTGATGGCGAGGAGGTGTTCTCCGGGAGCGAGGCGGGCCTTGTCGGCGGGGGATCCCCAGCGGACGTCCTGGATGAGGCCCTGGTCGGTGATGCTGAGACCGAGCGAGTACCAGACGTCGATGGAGCGGGCGCGGCGCGAGCCGGAGTCGGACATCGTTTTTTCGGAGGCGTTGGGCTTGTCGGTGAAGATGAGGCGGTAGCCGCCCTGTTCGATGCCGGCGAGGTCGGCGCGTGGATTGATGTTGTCGATGCGTTCGTGGAGGAAGTTCGTCCAGTCGTAGGGGACGACCTGGTTGAGGTCGCGGATGAGTTCGGCGCGGTCGTAGGTGACGATGAGCGGTCCGGTGTTGCCGCCCTTGCCGAGGAAGATTTTCTCGAAGTCGTCGAGGGATTTTTGGTTGTTGGTGAGCTTGCGGATGGTGGTGTCGGCGTCGAGCCAGAGGAGTTCGCCCTCCTGGTAGTAGTCCTGGGAGCGGCGCCAGTTGACCCAGGCCTGGTTGCCTCCGCGGATGAGCGAGGCGGCGACGGCGGTGTCTTCGGTGGGGCGCCAGTCGCGTCCGGGTTTGTAGTCGAGCTGGGCGGCGGACATGGCGAGGAGGTCGCGGTACTGCGCCTGGTCCTTGAGGCCGGCGCGGGCGGCGAGGACGTTGCCGAGGTACTGGGTCATGCCTTCGTAGACCCAGAGGAGGGAGCCTTGCTGGGGGGTGGCGAAGTCGGGCTGAAAGAGGCCGATGGGGCGGCGGTACTTGCCGTTCCAGGAGTGGGTGAACTCGTGGGCGAGGAGGTCGGAGACGCCGAGTTGGTGTTTGTCGTCCGAGAAGGCTTTTTCGCCGACGCCGTTGTCGGAGGATTGGCCGTGCTCGAGGCCTTCGCCGCCGGCGACGTCGGAGAGGGTGAGGAGGAAGTGGTAGTGGTTGTAGTGGTGTGAGGCGTATTCGACGTCGGCTTCGCGGACGAGGTTGCCGATCTCGGCGAGGGTTTTGGGACGGAGGTCTTGGTCTCCAGGGCTGTCGGCGACGACGTCGATGAAGTGCTCCGGCTTGACGGTGGGGGCGAGGGCGAACTCGTGGAAGTACTGGCCGGTGATGACGGGCGAGTCTTCGAGCTGCTCTACGTTGGTGGGGGCGTATTTGACGGTGCCGCCGGCTGGGTGCTGGGGGTCGTAGGGGGTTTGGGGGACGAGGGCGGTGCCGATGCCCCAGTTGGCAGGGACGATGACGGTGGGCTGGATGGGGATGTCGCGGACGGGGATGTTGGCAGGGTAGAGGAGGAGTTTTTCCCACTCGAGGACGGCCATTTTGTCGGTGACGCGGGCGTGCACGATGCAGTCGAGGTGGGCGTGGATGGAGGTGGCGCCTGGGGGTGCGGTGAGGTGGAACTCGTAGAGGTTGACGTCGTCGCGGCGCCAGGGGAGGGTTTGGCCGTTGCTGGTGAAGGTGACGCCGACGATGTCCTGGGCGGGGCCTGCGGGCATGTGGGTGCCGGGGATCCACTCGGGTGTGAGGAGGGAGACGGGGCCGGGGCGGACGGGGATGTCGACTTCGGCGTGGTAGAGGCGGCGGGAGCCGTCGGTGAGGTCGGCGGTGATCTGGATGGGGGCTTTTTGGATGGTGGATTTTTGGGCGAAGAGGAGGCCTGCGGAGAGGAGGATGGGGGCCGAGAGAGCGAGGGTGCGGGGTTTCGGGAGGGGCATGTGCGGGAAGAGACCTCGTTTGGAGAGTGGGGGCGGGGTGGAGGCAATGGGGGCGTGCGTTTTGCCGGCTGGCTTAAAGAATGTGGAATGTGGAATGCAGAATGCGGGATGTGGATTCTTGTTGGAATTATATTGTGCATCGGACGGAACACTTTGTGCATCGTCCGGATGAGATGGGCCAGAAGCTGTGGCATTCTTAGCTTATATGTCTATCAGTGATCTGCTTATCGGCAAGCCGCTCAAGTCAAGTGAGGAGCGGGCCGAACATATTGGTGTGGCTGCGGGGATACCGATCTTTGGGCTCGATGGTTTGACGAGCGCGGCGTATGGTCCGGAGGCGGCGATCACGCTGTTGATTCCGCTGGGAGTGGCTGGGGGGCTGCACTATGCCGTGCCGATCATCTCGGCGATCCTGATTTTGTTGGGCATTGTGTATTTCAGTTATCGGCAGACGATTGCGGCGTATCAGAACGGCGGCGGATCGTACACGGTGGCGACGGAGAACCTGGGGGATAGCGCGGGTTTGTTGGCGGCGGCGGCGCTGATGATCGACTACATCCTGACGGCGGCGGTGGGGATTTCGGCGGGCGTGGAGGCGTTGACGTCGGCGGATTCGAAGCTTTTGCCGTACACGCTGCCGATGTGTCTGGTGATCCTGGCGATCTTGGCGCTGGTGAATATGCGGGGGGTGAAGGATACGGGCAAGGCGTTTATTTTGCCGACGTTTTTGTTTGTGGGGACGCTTCTGACGTTGATTGCGGTGGGGGTGTTCAAGACGGTTGCGGCGGGTGGACATCCGATGCCGGTAGCGGCGATGCCACCGGCGGTTCCGCAGACGGTGAAGTATCTGGGGATATGGCTGTTGATGAAGGCGTTTGCGAGCGGATGCGCCGCGATGACGGGGGTGGAAGCGGTGTCGAACGGGGTGATGGCGTTTGGCGAGCCGCGCGCCAAGAACGCCCAGCGGACGTTGACGGTGATTATCGGCATCCTGATGATTTTGCTGTTTGGGATTACGTGGCTGGCGAAGAAGTATCAGATTATGCCGATGGACCCGAATGCGCTGCATTTTCAGAGCTTGTTGAGTTTGCTGGTGACGGCGGTGTTTGGTCGGGGTTGGTTTTACTACGTGACGATGGGGAGCGTCCTGCTGGCGCTGGCCCTGAGCGCGAATACGGCGTTTGCGGATTTTCCGCGGCTGGTGCGGGCCATTGCGCAGCATGACTACTTGCCGCACGTGTTTATCCTGCGTGGTCGGCGGCTGTTGTTTTCGCATGGGATCTATGCGCTGACGGGGTTTACGGCGGTGATCCTGATCCTGTTCAAGGGCGTGACGGACCGTTTGATTCCCCTGTATGCGATTGGGGCGTTTATGGCGTTTACGCTGAGCCAGGCGGGGATGGTGGTGCACTGGAAGAAGGCGCCGGCGCACGCGGGTCGGACGTGGCACATGTTTGTGAACGGGTTTGGCGCGGTGGCGACGGGGCTGACGCTGATTGTGGTGGTGATTGCGAAGTTTCGGTCGGGCGCGTGGGTGACGGTGCTCCTGGTGCCGTCGCTGATCTGGATCATGGCGGCGGTAAAGAAGCATTATGCGCGAGTGAATGAGGAGATGTGCGATCAGTCGGAGCTGAGCCTGAAGAATTTGCAGTCGCCGCTGGTGGTGATTCCGATGGCGCGGTGGGACAAGATCACGGAGAAGGCGTTGCGGTTTGGTCTTCTGCTGTCGAAGGAGATCAAGGTGGTGCATATTCACTCGGAGGAGACGGGGGGCGACGGCGGGCTCGAGACGATGTGGGAGGAGTACATCTTGCGACCGCTGCGGCGAGAGAAGCTGCAGGAGCCGGAGCTGGTGACGATCGACTCGAGTTTTCGGTACATTATTTCGCCGCTGATGGATTACATCCTGAAGCTGGAGGTGCAGAATCCTGGGCGCAAGGTGGCGGTCTTGCTGCCGGAGATGGTGGTGAAGCACTGGTACGAGAATCTCTTGCACGGGCAGAGGGTGCAGTTGTTGAAGCTGTTGCTGCTCCTGCGTGGCAACCAGCGGATTGTGGTGGTGAATATTCCCTGGTATTTGTGACTGTTTCAGGAGCGATTTGTGCGGAGGCGTTCCTGTGCCTGTTGGAGTAGCCCGTTGGCGGTTTCGGGGCCGGTGATGTCGAGGACTGTGTAGGTTTTTTCCGCGAGCAGGGTGGGGTAGATCTCGAAGAAGTGGCGCAGGCTGTTCTGGGTGACGGTGGGTAGGTCGTCTGCGTTGTGGAGGTGGGCGTAGAGCAGGCTGGTTTCGGCGACGGCGAGCAGGCGGTCGTTGCGCGAGGGGCCTTCGGGTTTGCGGTCTTCGCCGAGGATGGCGCCGATGAGGCGGACCTCGACGAGGCAACCGGGTACGGCGGGTTCGTCCATGAGGATGAGGACGTCGATGGGGTCGCCGTCAGGGGCGAGGGTGGAGGGGAAGAAGCCGAAGTCGAAGGGGAAGAAGAGGCCTGGGGGAAGGACTTTTTTGAGGACGAGCGTGTGGAGGTCGTGGTCGTAGGCGTACTTGTTGCGGCTTCCGCGTGGGGTTTCGACGACGGCCTGGAGGGTTTGCTTGGGGCTGGTTGAGGGCAGGTCGGTGGGGTCGGCGAGCGGTTGGGAACTCATCCGCGGTTGGATGCCTGGTGGGGAGTCTTTACGCGGACTGAGGTGTGGGATGGGCAGAGCGCCAGGCAGGGGACAGCGAGCGGAGGCGATGGACGGCGGAGCTGATGAGACGGACGGCTTCGGCGATCTCGGCTTCGGTGGTGTGGCGGGTGAGCGAGAGGCGGATGGAGGAGCGTGCGCGAGCGTGCGGGAGGCCCATGGCGGTGAGGACGTGCGAGGGCTCGGTGGCGCCGGACTGACAGGCCGAGCCACCGGAGACCGCGAGGCCGGCGAGGTCGAGCGAGATGACGAGGGACTCGGAGTCGACGTGCTCGAAGCAGAGGTTGGTGGTGTTGGGCGAGCGGTGCGGGCGGGGGCCGTTGATGGCGGAGGCGGGGACGGTCGAGAGGAGATGGTCTTCGAGCTGGTTGCGCAGAGTGCAGAGGTGGGCTGGGCCGTCCGTGCCGAGCCATTGCCGGGCGAGATCGGCGGCGTGTCCCAGGCCGACGATGCCGGGGAGGTTTTCGGTGCCGGCGCGGCGCTGGCGCTCGTGGGTTCCGCCGTGGAGCATGGGGGCGAGCGGTGTGCCGCGGCGGACAAAGAGCGCGCCGACGCCTTGAGGGGCGTGCATTTTGTGGCCGGAGAGGGTGAGGAGGTCGCAGCCGAGGGTGTTAACGTCGATGGGGAGTTTGCCGGCGGCGGCGACTGCGTCGGTATGGAAGAGGGCGCCGGCGGCGTGGGTGATGCGGGCGAGTTCGGCGATGGGCTGGAGGGCTCCGGTCTCGTTGTTGGCGAGCATGACGGAGACGAGGCGGGTGTCGGGACGGAGGGCGGAGGTGAGGGTTTGGGGTTGGATGAGGCCGTCAAGGTCGCAGGGGAGGACGGTGAGGGTGATCTCGGCGCCGCGGCGTTTGCCGAGGGCTTCGGCGGCGTGGAGGACGGCGTGGTGCTCGACCGACGAGGTGATGAGGTGCGCGGGACCGGAGGGTGCGGCTTCGAGGACGCCCGCGAGCGCGAGGTTGTCGCCTTCGGTGCCGCCGGAGGTGAAGACGATCTCGGACGGATGCGCGGAGAGGAGGAGAGCGACGGATTTGCGGGCGTTTTCGACGGCGGCGCGAGCGCGTTGGCCGCCCTGATGGACGGAGCTGGCGTTGCCGAAGCGATCGCTCCAGAAGGGCGCCATAGCGGCGAGGACCTCGGGGAGGACCGGTGTGGTGGCGTTCGCGTCCATGTAGATGAAGGCCATGAGGATAGTTTACGTCGCGGTGTTGGCGGTGGCTCTCTGTTTTTCAGGTGCAGATTTTGGAGTGTCAGAGAGGCACGTGTGGGCGGTTCTGTTAGGCTGGGGCGGACTTTTGGATTGAGGAGAGAGAGCGATGAAGGTGAAGTTTAGTTTGGGTGTGTTGGCTTTAGGGATGTGTTGTTTGACCGGGGTTCGGGCGCAGACATCTGACCCGGCGAACCTGCCGGAGACGGGCGTGATGGTTTCGCCGGCGAAGGCGATGGACGAGATGGTGTCGATGTTTGAGCACGAGGTGACGGCTGTGGCGGAGGCGATGCCGTCGGAGAAGTACGGATTTGCGCCGTCGAGTGGAGCTATGCCGGGCGCGAAGTTCAACGGTGTGCGGACGTTTGCGCAGGAGGTGACGCACATTGCTTCGGCGAACTTCTACTTTGCCAGTGTGGTGAGCGGGACGAAGCCGGATGCGGATATGAAGGCGATCGGCGCGATGACGAGCAAGGCCGACTGCCTAAAGGCGCTGGCGGACTCGTTTGCGTTTGTTCATAAGGCGATGGCGACGATTACGGCGGCGAATGCGTTTGAGTCGATCAAGGGAGCGGATGGTCTGCATACGCGGGTGGAGATGGCGGCGTTTGTCAGCGCGCACGGGTTTGATCATTATGGGCAGATGGTGGAGTACCTGCGGATGAACGGGATTGTGCCGCCGGGGAGCAAGCAGTAGGGATCGGCTGATTGCGGGTCTGTTTTTGAGGGCGAAGGTAGCTGCAGGGACCTTCGCTCTGCGAAGCGACGGCGGTTAGTTCCGGGGTTGCAAAACTGCAGGTCTCTCCACTGCGCAGACGATGGGACTGTCTGCTCCGGTCGAGATGACACAGCTGGGGCTTACGGGAACTTCTTAGCGGTCTGCGATGGGGATGTAGGGCGCGGGGTAGGCTGGGCCCTGGTAGTCCGCGCGGGGGCGGATGAGGCGGTTGTCGTCGTGTTGTTCGATGACGTGGGCGGCCCAACCGGAGATGCGGCTGACGGCGAAGATGGGGGTGAAGAGGTCGATATCGATGCCGAGCGTGGTGTAGGTGGAGGCGGAGTAGAAGTCGACGTTGGCGTTGAGTTTTTTCTCGGCTTTGACGAACTGTTCGATCTGGCGGGACATGTCGAACCAGAGGGTGTTGCCGGCGGATCGGCCGAGGTCTTCGGACATGCGGCGGAGGTGCGTGGCGCGGGGGTCTTCGGTGTGGTAGACGCGGTGGCCGAAGCCGGAGATTTTTTTCTTGTTGGCGAACATTTCGCGGACGACGTCGACCGGGTCCTGTCCGGATTTTTCGATGGAGAAGAGGAGCTTCATGGTGGCTTCGTTGGCGCCGCCGTGGAGCGGACCTTTGAGGGCGCCGATGGCTCCGGTGATGGCGGAGTGGAGGTCGGAGAGCGTACCGGCGATAACGCGCGCGGCAAAGGTGCTGGCGTTGAGTTCGTGGTCGGCGTGGAGGATAAGGGCGACGTCGAAGGCGCGGGTGGCGGTGGGGGAGGGTTTTTCGCCGTTGAGCATGAAGAGGAAGTTGGCGGCGTGCGAGAGCTCTGGGTCCGCCTGGACGACGGGCTCTGATTTGCGGACGCGGTCGAAGAGGGCGACGATCATGGGGATCTGTGCGGTGAGGCGGAAGCTTTTGCGGACGTTGGCGTCGTGCGAGCTGTCGCTTTCGTCGGGGTCGTAGATGGAGAGGAGCGAGACGGCGGTGCGGAGGACTTCCATGGGCGAGGCGGAGGTGGGGACGCTCTGGAGGAAGTCGAGGATTTTGGGGTGGAGCTCCCGGACGGCGGCGAGATCGCGGGAGAAGCTGGCGAGCTCGTCGGCAGAGGGGAGTTTGCCGAACCAGAGGAGGTACGTGGTTTCTTCAAAGGTGGAGTGTTCGGCGAGCTGGTGGATGTCGATGCCGCGGTAGGAGAGGACGCCGGCGTCGCCGTCGATGAAGCAGATGGAGGAGTTGGTGGCGACGATACCTTCGAGACCCTTGGGTGCGACCGCGGTGGACATAGGCGAAGATCTCCGGGGAGAGTGGCGTGAGGGAAAGCAGATTTGTTTATAGCGCAGGTGGGAAAGTGTTGTCACACCGGGGGCACAGATGCAGCAAGGGGAACGCTTGTGGGCGTTCCCCCTTGCCGACTGTGTTGTGAGTTGTGTTGCGGGCTGTGTTGCGGGCTGGGATTTACTTTTTGGTGGACTTCTTGGCGGGTGTTTTTGCTGTCTTTGCGGCTGCCTTCTTCGTTGCCATTTTCTATTCTCCCTGTGGTGTAAAGACGAGACCGCAACGAACAGCATTGCAGCTAACCGAAGATATAGAGTTGGTCGAAAAAGGTGTCAAGGAAAATCGCTTGGAGAGGTGATTTATTGTGCATCTTTTTTGGTGCAGCCTCGATGCTGCTGAACAAGCGAGATATCTTTGCGGTCGAGCGACTGGATCGGGCAGGCGCGGAGGTTTGCCGGTCAGCACTCGATGACGTTGAGGGCGAGGCCGGCGAGGGAGGTTTCCTTGTAGCGCGACTGCATGTCGAGGCCGGTCTGATACATGGTTTTGATGACCTGATCGAGCGAGAGTTTGTGGCCTTCGGTCTCGTACATGGCGAGGCGTGCGGCGTTGATGGCCTTGACGGCGCCCATGCCGTTGCGTTCGATGCAGGGGATCTGGACGAGGCCGCCGATGGGGTCGCAGGTCATGCCGAGGTTGTGTTCCATGGCGATCTCGGCGGCGTGTTCGATCTGGCTGTTGGTTCCGCCGAGCGCGGCGACGAGGCCGCCGGCGGCCATGGAGCAGGCGACGCCGACTTCGCCCTGGCAGCCGACTTCGGCGCCCGAGATGGAGGCGTTCTCTTTGTAGAGGATGCCGATGGCGGCGGCGGTGAGAAAGAAGCGCAGGAGGCCGGGCTCGTCGGCGTCTTCGATGAAGCGGAGGTAGTAGTGGGCGATGGCGGGGATGACACCGGCTGCGCCGTTGGTAGGGGCGGTGACGACGCGACCGCCGGCGGCGTTTTCTTCGTTGACGGCCATGGCGTAGGCGGTGACCCAGTCCATGGGCGCGAGCGAGTCGGATTGGCCGTGGGTGTTGAGGCGTTGGGCGAGGCGCGAGGCGCGGCGGTGGACGTTGAGGCCGCCGGGGAGGATCCCTTCGGCGTGCATGCCGCGGTCGGCGCAGGCCTTCATCACGTCCCAGAGCGCGAGGATGCCGCGTTGGACGATCTGCTCGGGCGATGCGTTTGGGGGTGGGTCGGAGTTTGGCGGGCGCGGGATGCTGGTGTCGGCGAGGAGGGCGACCTCGTTCGCGAGCATGAGGTCGGCGATCGAGATGCCGTGGGTGTGGGCGAGGTCGAGGAGATCGGCGGAGCTTCGGAATGGGTAGGGCAGGGAGCGTGTTGTTGCGGCGTTTGTGCCGGAGCGGAACTGCTCGGCGGTGACGACGAAGCCGCCGCCGACGGAGAAGAAGACGGCTGAAAGGAGGAGGTTGCCGGAGCTGTCGGAGGCGGAGAAGCGCATGCCGTTTGGGTGGTTGGGCGTGCCCTGGTCGGGGTACATCTCGGACCGGCGGAGATGGAGGTTGGCTGATTCGGAGAAGGGGACAGGGTGGGCGCCGAGGAGGTTGAGGGTGCCGGTGTCGCGCACATCGGCGAGTTTGGCTTCGACCGTGTCGGGGTCGACGGTGTCGGGGGCTTCGCCGAGGAGGCCGAGAAGGACCGCGCGATCGGTGCCGTGGCCGACGCCGGTGAGGGCGAGCGAGCCGTAGAGGTCGACGTCGACGCGAGCGGTTCGGTCGAGAAGGGACGAGGCCTGGAGGTCGCGGACGAAGCGGAGAGCGGCGCGCATGGGACCGACGGTGTGGGAGCTAGACGGACCGATGCCGATCTTGAAGAGTTCGAAGAGGCTGGTGTTCACGACTTCTGATTGTAGGCCGATGGCTTGGCGTGGGATGGGGTTCATGCGAAAGACAAGAAGCAGATTCCCTGCGGGAATGACAACCAGAAGGCAAGTGCAAGGGCAAGCGCAGATTTCCCGCGGCCGCGTCGCCGCGTGTCCCGGCGTATGCCACCTCTGTTGGATTTTGGGGTCCCCGGGCGCTTGCTAGACTCAGCCGGGAAACGGAAGCGACCTGGGCCTGATGTAAGGGCGGGCGCGCGGAAGAAGGCAGGCAGATGCTTTACAAGGCTCGAAGCGCGGCGGTCTACGGGATTGACGCACACATTATCGAGGTGGAGGTGGACTACTCGGGCGGGATGCTGGCCGAGGAGCAGTTTCACACGGTAGGTCTGCCGGATGCGTCGGTGCGGGAGAGCCGGGATCGGGTGCGGTCGGCGATTCGGAACTCGGGGTTTGACCTACCGCCGACGCGGATCACGATCAATCTTGCGCCGGCGGATTTGAAAAAGGTTGGATCGGGGTTTGATCTCGCGATTGCGATCGGCATCCTGGGGGCGTACGGGGCTTTGCAGGCGGTGGATCTGAGTGACTTTGTGCTGATTGGAGAGCTGGGTCTGGATGGGAGTTTGCGGGCGGTGCAGGGGATGCTGCCGATTGCGGTGGCGGCGCGGGCGCACGGGATTCGGAATCTGGTGATTCCGGCAAGCAATGCGCGGGAGGCGGCGGTGGTCGCGGGTGTGAGTGTTTACCCGGTGAAGACGTTGCTGGAGGTGCGGGAGCTCTTGAACGGGATGGCTGTCGGGGCGTCCGGGGCGAAGCCGCTCGCGGTGGAGACGACGGATCTGCTGGAGGCGATGCAGCACTTTCCGCACGACTTCAAGGATGTTCGCGGGCAGCATGTGGCGAAGCGGGCGTTGGAGGTAGCGGCGGCGGGCGGCCACAACATCCTGATGATTGGACCGCCGGGCTCGGGCAAGACGATGCTGGCGAAGCGCTTGCCGTCGATCCTGGCGCCGTTGCGATTTGAGGAGGCTCTGGAGACGACGAAGATCCATTCGGTGGCGGGGGTTCTGGACGCGGAGCAGGGGCTGGTGACGCAGCGGCCGTTTCGGTCGCCGCACCATACGATCTCGGATGCGGGGCTGATCGGTGGAGGGATGGTGCCGCGGCCGGGGGAGGTGTCGCTGGCGCACAACGGGCTCTTGTTTCTGGACGAGCTGCCGGAGTTTCCGCGCAATGTCCTAGAGGTGTTGCGGCAGCCGCTTGAGGACGGTGTGGTGACGATTTCGCGGGCGGCGATGAGCTTGAGTTTTCCGGCCAGCTTTATGTTGGCGGCGGCGATGAATCCTTGTCCGTGCGGGTACTTCAACGACAAGGGACGGGAGTGTATGTGTACGCCGCCGATGATTCAGAGGTATGTGTCCAAGGTGAGCGGGCCGCTGCTGGACCGGATCGACATTCATATTGAGGTGCCGGCGGTGCAGTACAAGGAGCTTCGCGGGGGCACGGCGACGGAGGGTTCGGAGCAGATTCGGGAGCGTGTGCTCCGTGCCCGGGAGCGGCAGCATGCGCGGTTTTTGGCGGGGGCGGAGAGGACTCGGGGGTCGGCCAAGGCCGTGTCGCGGGCGGTGTATGCGAATGCCCAGATGACGACGCAGCAGATTCGTTTGTACTGCGAGTTGTCGACCGACGCGGAGCGGTTGTTGGAGCGGGCGATGCAGCAGCAGGGGTTGAGCGCGCGGGCGCATGACCGGATCTTGAAGGTGGCGCGGACGATTGCGGATCTTGGGGGTGAGCCGGCGATCTGTGTGCAGCATATCGCGGAGGCGATCCAGTACCGGACGCTGGATCGCAGTTACTGGGCGTGATTGGGTGTGGAGGGTCGGAGAGGGTGGGCGGCTTCCGTTTTCTGGGAGATTGCTTGGAGAATAGTTCCAAAAAAAGTATTGACCGGTTCTGTCTTCCGGGTTAGCTTCAAAGATGCCGCTGAGCTCTTACGGAATTGAACGACTGGAGTGTGCTGCGGGACAGTGACGAGCGAGAGCTACCTGTCTGCGGAGGAGCTTGCGGGAGTTGGGAAGGGCGCGTGTGATTGGACAGATCGCGTCCTTTGGAAATAGCTGGAAATAGCGGCTGAGCTCTGGCCAAATCTAGCAGCAGAATCCGAGTTTATTTTGCACCGCATATCGGATTCATTGCGTCTAAGGTGTGGGTCCGGTAGCCGTAACTACTTGCTAACGAGTCACCTATTCAGAACGAGAGTCTGTACCCGAAGAGGGTGCGAGGCTTCAGAGATTGCAGAGGAGAAAATATGCGCTCAGATCTTATTTTTGGAGCACTTACCCACGTTACAAACCGGTATGAGCTATGCCAACTGGCTTCCAAGGCGACGCGGAAGCTCCACAAGCCGAACACACGTTTGCAGGACACGACGAACGAGGTGCTCGACCGCTTCAAGGACACGGTTCCGATGGATGAGTCTTCCGAAGTTCCGGTTTCTAAGATACAATTGCAGGAACGCCGCGCAGCTTAACGCGCGCGCGTTCCTTGCAATACAGCATACGTATCAGCTCTGATGTTTCTCTGCTTTCTTTACTGCCAATTTCCCATCGTTTACCCCCTTCTGATCCTCTCCGCCACAAAACACTCTCCGTATCTTCTGCCCTCCCGGTAGACCCCCTCCTCACGTCCATCCCCTCCTTGTTCTCACCCCCCTCCCCTACGTACTTTCAGGTAAACATGACTATTTCTGAGCTTAAAGAGCACAATATTGCGGAGCTAGGTAAGCTCGCGCGCGGATTTGACATTGCCGGTACCAGCGGCTTACGCAAGCAGGATCTGATCTTCAAGATTCTTCAGGCACAGAGCGAAAAAGAAGGCCATATCTTCGCGGAAGGCGTGCTGGAGATTTTGCCGGACGGCTACGGATTTCTTCGGTCTCCGGATTACAACTATCTTCCCGGGCCGGACGATATCTATGTTTCACCGTCGCAGATCCGCAAATTCGATCTGAAGACGGGCGACACGATCAGCGGCAACGTCCGGCCGCCGCATGAGGGCGAGAAATATTTTGCCCTCGTCAAAATTGAAGCGATTAATTTTGAGAGTCCGGAGGAGACGCGCAACAAGATTCTGTTTGACAACCTGACGCCGCTGTATGCGCAGGAGCGGGTGAAGATGGAGACGGTGCGCGAGCACATCTCGGGCCGTGTGATGGATCTGCTGACGCCGGTGGGCAAGGGGCAGCGCGGCCTGATTGTGGCGCCGCCGCGGACGGGCAAGACGATGCTCCTGCAGTCGATCGCGAACTCGATCACGTCGAATCATCCGGAGGTGGTGCTGATCGTTCTGCTGATCGACGAGCGTCCGGAAGAGGTTACGGATATGCAGAGGTCGGTGAAGGGCGAGGTGATCTCGTCGACCTTTGATGAGCCGGCTGCGCGGCACGTGCAGGTGGCTGAGATGGTGATCGAGAAGGCGAAGCGGCTGGTGGAGCACAAGCGCGACGTGGTGATTTTGCTGGACTCGATTACGCGTTTGGCGCGAGCGTATAACACGATCGTGCCGCCGTCCGGAAAGGTGCTTTCGGGCGGTGTGGACTCGAACGCGCTGCAACGTCCAAAGCGGTTTTTTGGAGCCGCGCGCAATATCGAGGAGGGCGGTTCGCTGACGATTATTGCGACGGCGCTGGTCGATACGGGATCGCGGATGGACGAGGTTATCTTTGAGGAGTTCAAGGGAACCGGCAACATGGAAGTGATCCTGGATCGCAAGCTGGTGGACAAGCGGGTGTTTCCGGCGATCGATATTCAGCGCTCCGGCACGCGTAAGGAGGAGTTGCTGATTCCGAAGGACGAGCTCCAG
Source organism: Acidobacteriaceae bacterium (assembly GCA_965277145.1). Lineage (GTDB taxonomy): Bacteria > Acidobacteriota > Terriglobia > Terriglobales > Acidobacteriaceae > Edaphobacter. The sequence continues at coordinate 1,570,155 of OZ255717.1, read as the reverse complement.
CGCACATGGATTTTGCGCAAGGTGCTGAATCCGTTGTCGGCGACCGAGGCGATGGAACTGCTGACGAGTCGTCTCGAGAAGACGCGGAACAATCAGGAGTTTCTCCACAGCATGAGTTCGAACTAGAACATCGGTTTGGGCGTGTGAGAGCCACCTCTCTTTGGGGGTGGCTCTTTTGTTTGCCGGCACGAAACCTCGGCTTCCCGGCGACATCTTAGAGACGACACGAGGTGAGTGCGATGGGAACAGAGGGAGCGGGGCAGAAGGAGCCGAAGGGCGGGCGGGCGGGGGCTGACGAGCAGCAGAGGATCGACGCGCAGACCTGGCCGGGGGAGACGTACAACGCTCCGCTGAGGGGCAAGGTGGCGGTGATTACGGGGGCGGCGCGCGGGATCGGTCGGGCGATCGCGGTGAGCATGGCGGCGAACGGGGCGGACGTTGTGGGGATCGACATTAACGCGACCGTGTCGGCAGAGGTTGAGTACATCGCTGCGACGCCCGGGGATCTTGAGCAGACGGGCGAGCTGGTGCGCGCGCATGGGCGGAAGTTCCTCGCGATCGAGGCCGATATTCGGGACATCGGGGCGTTGCGGGAGGCGGCTGCGCGGGCCGAGCAGACGTTGGGGCGCATTGATATTGTGGTGGCGAATGCGGGGATTCAGGTGTTCAAGCCGCTCCTCGAGATGGACGACGCTCACTGGCACGATGTGATCGACAACAACCTGAACGGATCGGCGAACACGTTGCGGGCGTTTGCGCCGGTGCTGGTGAAGGGGGGACGCGGCGGACGGATCGTGCTCGTGGCGTCGATGCAGGGGCGGTACGGGACAAAGAATGGGGCGTCGTACTCGGCGTCGAAGTGGGGCATTATCGGTCTGATGAAGTCGGCTGCGCTGGAGCTGGGGAAGCACAAGATCACGGTGAACACGATCGAGCCTGGGCTGATCGACACGGCGATGACGCGGAACGATAAGCGATGGAGCCTGGCGGTGGGGGAGACGATGACGGAGCCGCCGCCGGAGCATCCGAGCGAGGAGCAGGCGGTAAAGGCGCGGCTGCCGAAGACGCCGATGGGCGTTCCGTGGCTGACGCCGGAGCAGGTGGCTCCGGTGGCGGTGTTCTTGGCGAGCGATGCGGCGGCTATGGTGACGGGGGCTTGCTATGACGTGAACGGTGGGGACTCGGCGCACGATCTGGGTTGATCGGGCTGGGTTGATGATTTGGGCTGGGCTTAGTAGCCGTTTGCGAGGAGGTACGTGGTGGTGAGCCACTCGGATTTGGGTGGTGGCGCGGTCTGCTGTGCGGCGTAGCGGGCTAGGACGTCGGTCTCGATGTTGACCGGATCGCCGGGCTGGAGGGTGCGCAGGCTGGTCTTGTTCCAGGTGTGCGGGATGACGGCGATCTCAATCTCGGCTCCTGCGGGTGTGCGGCGGAGCGCGGCTACGGTGAGCGAGATGCCTTCGACGGTGACGGAGCCTTGCGGGATGACGTTCTGGGCGAGGTGTGGCGGCAGGGAGAGGTGGAGTCGCCAGTCGGTGGTGTCGGGCGAAGTTGGGTTGAGGGCGGTGAGGGCGGTGAGGGTTGCGGCGCCGTCGACGTGTCCCTGAACGACGTGGCCGCCGAGCGGGGCGCCCGCGGGTGTGGGGAGTTCGAGGTTGACGGTGGATCCGGGATGGAGGCGGGCGAGTGTGGTGCGGTCGATGGTCTCGGCGGCGAGGTCGGCGGAGAAGTGTGGCGGATCGGATCTGGGCTGGATGTCGAGGGCGGTGAGGCAGACGCCGTTGATGGCGACGGAGTCTCCGGTGCGGAGGCGTGCGGCGAGGGCCTGCGGCGCGGCGATGGTGATGCGGGTTGCACCGGCGGTGGGGAGGACGGAGAGGATGGTTCCGGTGGTTTCGACGAGGCCGGTGAACATGAGGTTAGGGTAATGCAGGGAACAGGGGAAGAGCAGGGAACAGGGAACAGCGGGCAGGGGAAAAGCAGGGAACAGGGAACAGGGAACAGGGGGCAGGGCAGGGGCTGGGGGTAGGGGCGGTGGGTTAGGGGTTCCAGGGGTCGTGGAGGAGGCCGGTGATACGTGTGTCGGGACCGAGTTCGGCGCGTTCGACGTGGAGGAGGTTGCGCTCGAGTGCTCGGGGCGAGGTCTCGCCCGCAGCGAAGGGAACGGCTCCTGCACCGAGCGTGATCGGGGCGTAGAAGAGGACGACCTTGTCGACGAGCTGGTGGGCGAGGAAGCTGGCGTTGGTGTGCGATCCGGTCTCGAGCAGGAGGCTGAGGAGGTCTCGTTCGCCGAGGAGGTCGAGGGCGGCGGAGAGGCTGAGTCGGCCGCGCTCGTCGGGAAGGAGGCGTACCTCCGCGCCGGCGGCTTCGAGGGCGGCGATCCTGGATGTGGGTGCATGTGTGCCGCAGAGGATCAGGAGGTCGGCGTTGGCGGAGCGGACCAGGTTGGAGCTGAGCGGCGTTTTGAGGTGGGTGTCGAGGACGACTCGCAGGAGCGGTCGGCGGCGGGCGTGCAGGCTCGGGTTGAGCAGGCCGGAGCGGTCGGTGAGCGAGGGGTTGTCGGCGAGGACGGTGCCGATGCCGGTGAGGATGCTGTCGGCGCTGTGGCGGAGGAGCTGGACTTCGTGGCGGGCGGCTGGGCCGGTGAGCCAAAAGGGCTCTTCGGGGGTGCGGTGTGCGGGCGATGGGGCGAGTTTGTCGTCGGCCGAGAGGGCGGCTTTGAGGGTGACGAACGGTCGTCGATGCTGGATAGAGTGGGCGAAGGCGTCGTTCTGTCGGCGCGCCTGTTCCTGTTCGACGCCGAGGCTGACTTCGATGCCGGCGTCGCGGAGTTTCCGGATGCCTCCGCCGCTGACGAGGGGGTTGGGGTCGAGGGTGCTGACGACGGCGCGTGCGATGCCGGCGGCGATAAGGGCGTCGGCGCAGGGCGGTGTGCGGCCGTGGTGCGAGCAGGGTTCGAGGGTGACGTAGGCGGTTGCGCCGCGAGGGTCGATGCCGCGGCTGGTGGCTTGCTTGAGGGCGACGATCTCGGCGTGATCGCGCTGCTCGTAGAGGTGCGCACCTTCCCCGATGACGAGATCTTTGCGGGTGAGGACGCAGCCGACCTGCGGGTTGGGGCTGGTGAGGGCGGTGGTGTGTGCGGCGAGGTTGAGGGCTCGGCGCATCCAGTGGGTGTCTTGATTTTTGTCTGGTGTGGATGCCATGGCCGTGGTTGTTTAGATGTTGCGCTGACAGTAATCTTTGCGCCCAGATGGATCGGAGAGAGGTCTGACTAGACTAGGGGTGAGGAACGCCATAGATAAAGGAGGAACGAGTAGCGAGCAATGAGGAATGAGCCGATGCAGATCCGCTGTGCGAATGACAACAGGAAGAGCAGGACTATCACAGAGCAGACTTGGATGTGCGGGCTGCTTCTGTTTGGTGGTCTGGTGCTTGGGGGCGTCGCTGGTTTGGGGCAGGCGCCGCTTTCCTATGAGTGCCGGTATACGGAGCGGCCGATCCGGGTGGATGGGCGGATGGATGACCGGGGGTGGAGGCGGGCGGCGTGGACGTCGGACTTTGTGGATATCGAGGGGGCAGATCGGCCCAAGCCGCGGTTTCGGACGCGGGCGAAGTTGCTTTGGGACGACCAGTATTTGTACATTGGGGCGGAGTTGGAGGAGCCGGACGTGCATGGGACGTTGCGCGAGCATGACTCGGTGATCTACCACGATGATGATTTTGAGGTGTTTCTAAAGCCTCGGCCGGAGACGGACAGCTACTTTGAGTTTGAGATGAATGCGCTGAATACGGGATGGGACCTGTATCTGGAGCGGCCGTACAAGATGGGTGGGCGGCCGGACAATAGCTGGGACATTGCGGGTCTGCGGACGGCGGTGCGGGTGCGGGGGACGCTGAACGATGCGCGGGATCGGGACCGTGGGTGGACAGTCGAGATTGCGTATCCGCTGGCGGCGTTTGGGTCGCGGCAGGCGGTGGAGCGGCCGAGGGACGGGACGGTGTGGCGGCTGAATTTTAGTCGGGTGGAGTGGACGAAGGGGAAGCCGAAGGAGGATAACTGGGTGTGGTCTCCGCAGGGGCTGGTGGATATGCATGTGCCGGAGCGGTGGGGGTACTTGCGGTTTCGGGGTGGGCGGTAAGGCGTGCCTGAGTAGAACGCCGTGTCACGATTTTTGGGTGGGATGCACTATGTCGGTGCATGCCGTTTGAGGCTTGAGGGGACTCTCTCTTCTGAAGCTTTGGGGCCGATGCGACTTTGGGCCCTGAGACTTCTAGATTGAGGTGTTGCCATGAGCGGACGGCGGTGTGCTGTTTTGCTGGGAGTGTGGGTTGCGAGCCTGGTGGGAGCGGGGCTTGCGCAGGGAGTTCCTGAGCAGCGGCAGCCGGGGATGCGGGCGCATGTTGTGCTGGTTCACGGCGGGTCTGGTGGACCGGTGGGTCTGGACAGTGGGGGAAACTGCCCTCGGTTCGCGGCGGGGAGCGATGTTGTGGAAGCGAAGGATCTGTGGAGCGCGCACGGCGTGCTCCAGGTGACGCTGAGCTATCGGACGCGAGTGGACGCGGATGGGACGGAGCTCTTTTGCTTTGTGACGGAGGATGGGGCGCAGTCGCCGACGTTGCATGTGTGGCCGGGGGATGAGCTGAAGATTACGCTGCGCAATGAGGCGCCGGCTCCGGCGGCTGCGGGAGATAGGGCCGGGGCGGGACACCACCACCTGATGCTGGGGATGGGTGGGATGTCTGCTGAGGGCGCTGGGGATCGGGCCGCTGGGGATCGGGCCGCTGGGAATCTGGCCGCTGGGGATCTGGGCGCTGGGGATCTGGGCGCGGATTGCGCGGGGATGGTGATGACGGCGAGCTCGACCAACATGCATTTTCATGGGGCGAATCTGCCGCCGCTGTGTCATGGGGACGAGGTGATTCGGACGATGGTGAATGCGGGCGAGACGTTTGAGTATGACCTCCATTTTCCGAAGGATGAGCCGCCGGGGCTGTACTGGTACCACCCGCACGTGCATGGGAGTGCCGAGAAGGCGTTGCTGGGCGGGGCTTCGGGGGCGATTGTGGTGGAGGGTCTGGAGACGGTGAACCACTTGGTTGCGGGGCTCCCGGTGAGGACGTTGGTGGTTCGGGACCGGTTGCGGCGGCCGGCAGCTGGTGGAGTCGCGGCGAGCGGTACGGCGGTGGCGCCGGCGTGGGAGCTTTCGGTGAACTACGTTCCGGTGGAGTCGCCGGTGTACATGCCGGCGGTGCTGCGGATGGGGCGGGGCGAGCGGCAGATGTGGCGCGTGTTGAATGCGTCGGCGGACACGATCTTGGATGTGGAGGTCCGGTTTGACGGTGTGGCGCAGAGGCTGGCGGTGGTGGGGCTGGATGGTGTGCCGACGGGGTCGGAGGATGGAACGACGGTGGGCCGGACGCGGTGGTTGCGGCACATCCTGTTGCCGCCGGGGGGCCGCGGGGAGTTTGTTGTGAAGGGTCCGGGGGGCGGTGTGAAGGATGCTCGGCTGCTGACGCGAGAGGTGCCGGCCGGACACGATGGGGACAACAATCCGGAGCGTCCGTTGGCGGTGATCCGGCGGAGTTCGAGTGGCGGGGCTTTGATGGCGGAGGCGAGGTTGCGTGCGCCCGCGGTGCCGGGGGCTGCTCCCGCGGAGCTGCGGTTTGCGGGTCTGCGGCAGGCTGTTCCGGTGAAGGAGAGGAGGCTGTACTTCTCGGAGGTGATCTCAGATCCGAGCAATCCGAGCAGCCGGACGGACTTTTTTATCACGGTGGATGGGGCGACGCCGGCGGTGTTTGATCCGGGGGCGCCACCGAGCGTGGTGACGACCGAGGGTGCGGTGGAGGACTGGACGATCGTGAACAGGGCGCGCGAGAGGCACGAATTTCACATTCACCAGATCCATTTCCTGGTGCTGGAGGTAAATGGGAAGCCGGTAAAGGGGGAGTTTCGCGACACCGTCGATGTGCCGTACTGGACGGGCGCGGGCGCGTATCCGAGCGTAAAGGTGCGGATGGATTTTCGCGGCGACGTGGCCGGGGATTTCTTGTATCACTGCCACATTCTGGGGCATGAGGATGGTGGGATGATGGCGATGATCCGGGTGCTGCCGAAGCCGTAGGGGGCGGGTTCGAGCTAGTCGAGTAGGGTGTCGACGAAGCTGGAGGGGTTGAAGGGGCATAACCGGCTAGAAGTCGCCGGAGGCGCCACCGCCGCCGGAGGAGCCGCCTCGGGAGGGGCTTGTGGAGGAGGAGCTGGAGGAGTCTGAATCTGCTCCGTAGGAGCTGGAGCTTGAGGTTGATCTGGGGACCCAGGACCAGTGGACGGGCTGTTTGTCTCCGCGGAGGAAGCTGCGGATGCGGTGAAAGGCGTAGAGGACGGTGGAGAGGATGAGGCTCCAGAAGAGCTGGCCGGCGATGCCGGTGAAGGGGCCGAGCGGGCGGAGCTGGCGGTCCTGCGCTTTGGCGTCGGCGAGCTGTTGGGCGCGGGCTTGTTCGACGTTGGTGCGGGCTTCGCGGTTCTGTCGGATACGGTCGGGGATGGTGGTGTCGGGGACAGGTGGAAGGCGGGCGAGGAGGTTGGCGGCGGCGGCGGCGGACCCTGGTGTTCCGTGGAGGAGCGGGGCGCACTCGGGGTGATCCTGTTTGGCCCAGTCGAGGGCTGTAAAGCCGTCTTTGTCGCGGAGGGAGAGGTCGGGGTGACCGGGGAGGAGGGTGGCGACGAGGTCGCACTGGCCGGTAGCGGCGGCGACGATGAGCGGGGTGTAGGTGCGGTCGTCGCGGACGTTGAGGTGCACGCCGGCGCTGACGAGGGCTTGGGTGATTTCGCGGCGGTGGTGGCTGGTGAAGTTGATCGGAGGTGTGTTGTCGCCGTCGTCGGGGTGGCTTGATGTGGTGTGTGTGGCGGGGATGGGGTCGGAATCAGGGTTGACGGCGTCGAAGATGGGGGTGTTGCCGGAGGTGGAGTTTTCGGCGGCGTCTGGGTTGGCGTGCGCGGCTAGAAGGAAGTGGACGACCTCGAGCTCATCGTCGCCGACGGCGGTGAGGAGCGGGGGTTTCTCGTCTGGGACGTGGTTTTCGAGGGAGGCGCCGGCGGCGAGGAGCTGCTGGGCGGCAGCGGTGTTGCCGACGGAAAGATAGTTGACGAGGGCAGGGCCGCCGTCGATGTCGTCGTCGATGCCGATGGCGCCGACGCGGACGTACTGGAGGAAGAGCTCTGGGGGAGTGTCGGGGAGGTAGGCGGAGAGATAGCTTTTCAGGTCGTCTTTTTGGGCTTGGACTGCGGATTTACTTACGCGAGGGAGGATGAAGATCATCGAGACCCAGACGAAGTAGCTGCCGACGAGGATGCCGAGGATGGCGCTTGAGAGGGCGCCTCTTGGACCGCCTGCGACCTTTTCAAGCTTGGGGCCGCCGCGGAGATAGGCGACGGCGTTGGCGAGGCCGGCGAGGATGGCGAGGATGGCGAGCGAGCCGAGGCCGGCGCCGATGAGGAGGCCGGCCCACTTCCCGGTGGGGAGGTGCGCGTGCATGATCTGGTTGGGCGGCAGGGGCATCGTGCTTGGGAGCCTGGCTGTGGGGTTCGAGCTAGTCGAGTAGGGTGTCGACGAAGGTGGAGGGGTTGAAGGGGAGGAGGTCTTCGATCTTTTCGCCGATGCCGGCGTAGACGACGGGGAGGCCGAGCTCAGTGGCGATAGCGAGGACGATGCCGCCTTTGGCGGTGCCGTCGAGTTTGGTGAGGACGATGCCGGTGACCTCGGCCGATTCGGTGAAGAGGCGGGCTTGCTGGAGGCCGTTCTGGCCGGTGGTGGCGTCCATGACGAGGAGAGTCTGGTGGGGTGCGCCGGGCACGAGTTTCGCTGCGGTGCGGCGCATTTTTTCGAGTTCTTTCATGAGGTCGGATTTGGTGTGGAGGCGGCCGGCGGTGTCGACGATAAGGACGTCGGAGCCGCGGGCCTTGGCGGCGGCGCAGCTGTCGTAGAGGGCGGCGGAGGGGTCTCCGCCCTGGCGGGTTTTGATGAGGGGGACGCCGGATCGGTCGGCCCAGGCTTCGAGCTGTTCGATGGCGGCGGCGCGAAAGGTGTCGGCGGCGCAGAGGAGGACTTTCTGGCCGCCAGGGCCGGAGGAGAGGAGGTGCGCGAGTTTGCCGGTGGTGGTGGTTTTGCCGGTGCCGTTGACGCCGACCATGAGGATGACTTCGGGCGGTGCGGCGGGGTGATCGATGGGCTTGCTGACGCGGTCGAGGATCTGTTTGAGTTCGAGTTTGAGGAGATCTTTGAGTTCGGCGCCGGAGGAGATGCCGGTGCGGAGGGCGCGCGCGCGAAGGTTTTCGAGGACGAGCGCCGTGGTGGGGGCGCCGAGGTCGGCGGCGAGCAGGATGGGTTCGAGGGCGGCGATGGTGGATTCGTCGACCTCGCGGGTGAGGGCGACGACGGAGGTGATCTGTTCGGTGAGGGTTTCGCGGGTGCGGGTGACCGCGGACTTCATGCGGTCGAAGAAGGACCGGCGGGCGGGTGCGTCGGGTTCGGGTTCTGCGCCGCTTGGGGGGAGGGTGCTGAGGTCGACGCCGAAGAGGGTGGTGATGCGGGGTGGATCGGGTGGTGGTGGAGGTGTGGCGGGTGGGGGTGGAGGTGGGGCAGCGACGGGCGCGGGGACTTCGGGGGTTTCGACGGGAGCGGATGGTGGGGGCTCGGCTGGGGGTTTTTCGCGTTTGCCGAAGAGGTTGAAGGCCATGGTTTTAGTTTAGTGGAGTGGGCGTGCCCCAAGGTAAGCCGGGTCTGAACTGTGAGAAACCAACCCTAGCTAGCCCGAAAGTTCGGCGTATGATCTGCCTGTGCGTGGGATCACGTTTACAGGCGTATTTTTCATCGCGACTATGCCGTTGCTGCGGGCGCAAGACAGTAGCGTGGGGAGTGGCCCTAAGCGGTTCGAATTCGGCACCAAGGTGGCGGACATGCGCACAGGGTGCATCGGGAGCAAAAACTGCCCTGAGCCTTCTTTCGGCGTGGGGGTTGGTGGTGCCCTGAACCTCTCTCCACACATTGCCGTGGATGCGGACTTCTTGAAAACTCCGCAATCGGCGACAGGGGAAACCAACTCTGATGGCGGGCATGCCTCGGAGTTTTTGATTGGAGCGCGTGCCGAGGTCAGGGCCAAGCGTTACGGGTACTACCTCAAAGCTCAACCGGGTTATTTTCGTTGGTCAAGCACCATCACTTCTGTCGTATATCCCACACCAACGACCTTTGCGTTCAATTTTGGACCGATCACCCATTTTGCAGCGGACATCGGAGCCGGTGCCGAGTACTCGCCTGGAGGTCGTTTTCACATACGTGGGGAGGTCACCGACCTCGTGCTTCGCTACTCCCATACTTATTGGACCAACGATCTGCAGACAGCCGTTGGCATTTATGTCAGTTCAGGTCAGACCTTGAGATGGGCGCCGCCGATTTACAACGCAAGAGCGGTTCATCCTTTTTGGAATTCGACCAACAAGACGCTCCTGGCGGTTAGTTTGCTGGCCACCACAGCGGATGCCATCACGACACAGCAGTTCATAAAACGCGGAGTTTCGGAAGGAGATCCGCTTGCAAGACCTTTCGTGAAATACGGATGGAGCGGACAGATTAGTCTTATGTCCCTCGAGATCGGTTCTGAAACTCTCGTGATGTACAGCTTGCACCGCATGGGGCAGCACTGGATCGAACGGATTCTGCCATCAGGCATATCCCTCACCCATGGCATTCTTGCGTATAACAACACCAAAATAAACAAACGGAACCCGTAGAAGGTTCATGATTCAGCGAAGCAGTGCAAGGCGGACGCCGCAGGCCGTCCTCTCCCGCAGCACACGGGAGTTAATTCACGGTGTGCTTAGATACACACTGAATTGGGTGAAAGGGAGTTAGCTACAGTACGGTTAACTGTTTCTAGCTCTGTCGCCAGCGGGTTGGCTCGCGGAACTGAAGCAGTAGTTCGAGGGTGTGAATGATGGCGACGACGATGGTGCCTTTAGCGGAGTATCTCGACACGACGTATCGGCCCGATCGCGATTGGATCTGTGGTGGGGTCCGGGAGCGGAACGTTGGCGAGCAACCACATGCAACGGTGCAGGGATTTCTCAACTACTTTTTCCGGCTTCATCGAGAGCGGTGGGGTGTTCGGGGGTTTCCAGAGCAGCGTGTTCAGACGTCGCGCGAGCACTTCCGGGTCGCGGATTTTTGCGTTGTCCGGAGAGGTGTGGGCTTTGAGCCGATCGTCCGTACGCCTCCTCTGCTGTGCGTGGAGGTGCTATCGCGCGACGACCGTATTGGCGATGTCCACGCGCAGGTGGAAGATTACCGGGCCATGGGCGTCGGTGCGGTTTCGGTGATCGATCCGCAGAGGCGGCGGGCGTACATAGCGGCGGGGGACGGGTCGTTGTTGCTGGAGATGGGAACGCTGGTGGTGGACGGGACGGAGATTGCGCTTGAGGTGCAGGCGATCTTTGCGGAGTTGGACGATCTGGAGCGGAACGGTTGATGTGTGCGGATGTGGCCGACTGATCACATGCCGGTTGCAATGTGAACAGACCCTTCCACAAGGTCGGACGCCAATAGCTGATCTGTGAGCGATCGACCGCTCGCCGGCGGGATGACGGGTGCCGGGGTGAAGTCGAAGACGCAATTCGTGAACGTGATTCTTTCGATCGGTATCATCTGTTCACCGGAGTATTTTATAATTGCATTGGTAAGAACGACGTAATTGCCGTTACGAGGCAGACGCATCTTGACCGCATCGAAGAACCGCTTCATCCCACTCCTTTGGTAAGAATCGGTGTCGCTTAGGTCTAGAACGCAGTCGTGCGCATTGAACCTTAGTACACCATCTGAAAGGTCATTATCTGACATGGCATTCAGTTGTCGTAATGCATGGGTACTACTGACCAAACAATTACCCAATTTGTCTCCGGCAGGAATTGGATTGTTTTCCGATCGATAACTAATGAGCTGAAATGCAGCTTTCCAGCCCTCTTCGACAGTTGGGTTGGTCAATGTTGCTTCCCTTACTGCTGAACTAAGTTTCATGAGGGTCGCTGATTGTGGTGGTCTTCCTTGAGCACGGTCTACTGCGATCGTCGAGGCGACCAGGTCGAGGTTGGCTTTGAGCTGCTGAGTTGATTGAGGCTTTTCGAGTCGAGACACAATCGGGCCTAAGGGCCCGTCGGCCAATTTTTGTTTGATCGCCTGCTGATCGGTTGCAATGTGGTTTAGGGTCAACTCGATGTGTGTTAGCCATCCTAAGGCGACCACCACAACCGCGGTTAGAACTACCCAGTGCCACTTCTTGTCGGATTCTAGAGAGGCGATGCGCTCAAGTTGCGTGGCCATTCCTAACCTCATGCTGAGTAGAGCTGATTGTCGTTCAATGCCCTAAGTCCTAATGAGGCTTACTCGTCTTTGCCGGGGCGGGACATTAGGTCGCGGATGGCTTCTCGGGGTGGTTTGTTTTGGTGGAGGATGAGGCTGACCTGTTCGGTGATGGGCATTTCCACGCCGTAGCGGCTGGCCAGGGCGAGGGCGGCGGTGGTGGTCCCGACGCCTTCGGCGACTTTTCCGTGGAGGTTGGCGAGGGCGAGGGCGAGGGGTCGGCCGCGGCCCAGGTCGATGCCGACCTGGCGATTGCGCGAGAGCTTGCCGGTGGAGGTGAGGATGAGGTCGCCCATGCCGGAGAGGCCGGCGAGGGTGCGTGGGCGGCCACCGCAGGCGACGGCGAGGCGGGTGATTTCGGCGATGCCGCGGGTGATGAGGGCGGCGGCGGTGTTGTGTCCGAGGTTGAGGCCGTCGGCGACACCGGCGGCGAGGGCGATGACGTTTTTGAGGGCTCCGCCGAGTTCGACGCCGGTGGGGTCGTCGTTGGTGTAGAGGCGGAGGTTGGCCGAGGAGAGGTCGCGTTGGACGGTTTGCGCGACGAGGGGGTCGCGGCTCGAGGTGACGATGGCGGTGGGGATGCCGGCGGCGACCTCCTGCGCGAAGGAGGGGCCGGAGAGGACGGCGACGGGGTTGGGTGTGAGGGCGGCGATGACCTGCGACATGCGGAGGTGGGTTCTGTCTTCGAGGCCTTTGGTGGCGGAGACGAGGATCTGGTTGCGGGTGAGGAGGGGGGTGATGGTGGAGAGGGTGGAGCGGAGGTGCTGGGAGGGGGTGACGCAGAGGAGGGTGTCGGCCTCGAAGATGGCGGAGGGGAGGTCGGCGGTGATGTCGACGCCGGTCGGGAGGGTGAAGCCGGGGAGGTAGGGGAGGTTTTCGCCGGTGTCGGCGAGTTCGGCGGCGAGCCGTGGGGAGTGGGACCAGAGGGTGATGTGGTGGGATCCGCGGCGGGCGAGCGAGATGGCGAGGGCGGTGCCCCAGGCTCCGGCGCCGAGGATGGAGATGCGGCTCATGGGGCGGAGGTGGGGGCGGCGGGCTTGGGTTGGCCGAAGCGGGGTTCGGTGCCGGCGAGGAGGCGGCGTACGTTGCCGTGATGTTTGGCGATGATGAGCAGTGGGATGCCGAGGAAGGCGGCGAGGGTCCAGGGCGTGTGAGGGCGGAGGAGGAAGAAGGAGGAGATGAGGAGGGTGAGGGCGGCGAGGATGCTCGAGAGTGCGACGATGCGGGTGAGGGCGAAGACGACGAGAAACGCGAGCAGGGCGCAGGCGGTGGCGGTGGGCGCGAGGACGAGGAAGACGCCGAAGGCGGTGGCGACGCCTTTGCCGCCGCGAAAGCGCAGCCAGACGGGGAAGACGTGGCCGAGGACGGCGGCGATGGCGGCGGCGGAGGCGAGGTCAAAGGCGGCGGCGCGGGGGTTTGGGAAGCTGGGGGTGTGGCGGGCGATCTGGAAGGCGAGGAGGACGGCGGCGGCGCCTTTGAGGGTGTCGAGGAGCAGGGTGAGGATGCCGAGGGCTTTGCCGCCGGCGCGGGCGACGTTGGTGGCGCCGATGTTGCCGGAGCCGGTGGAGCGGACGTCTTCGTGGCGGACTAGGCGGACGAGGAGGTAGCCGGTGGGGACCGAGCCGAGGAGGTACGCGAGCGGGAGGGCGAGGAGGTACGGGTGGGCGTGCGGGAGGGTCATGGGTGGTTGGCTTTGGATGAGGATAGCAAGGTGTGAGGGGTGGTGGCGGCAGCTAGAGCGGTTTGATGAGGTTGGAACCTTGAATGTGCCGGCGCAGACGCCAGGCCGCGCCGAGGTGCTTGACGTCGGTTTGCCAGCGGGGGAGGACGAGGCTGATGGCGAGGCCTTCGAGATTGGAGGCGATACCGAGTGCGATGCTGACCGGGATCAGTGGGCGGAGTGTGCGGAAGGAGAAGACCGCGACCAGGCTGAAGGCTAGAACGAGGCCCCAGAGTTTGCTGAGCCAGGAGTGATAGCCGGCGGACTTGCCGAACTTGGTGAGGTCGAGGAGGTATCGGGTGAGTTCGAGTGCGGCGAGGGTGGCGAGCAGGGAGGCGTTGTGGCGGAGGAGTTGGGGTTCGCGGACCCAGAGGGCGGCGGCGGTTCCGAGATAGAAGACCGTGTCGGCGAGGGAGTCAGAGAGGCGGAGGTTGGGGGTGTCTGTCGACCAGCGGCGCGCGAGGATGCCGTCGAAGATGTCGGACAGGAGAGCGAGGAGGACGACGAAGCCGAGGAGTTTGCCGGGCCAGTGGGCGAGGGCGGCGAGAAGGATCGCCGGTCCGAGGAGGGCGCGGGTGGCGAGCATGAGCCAAGGGACGGCTTGCTTTGGGGTCACGGGAGGATGATATACGGGAGGAGCGAGAAGTAGGTGGGCCAGGTGTAGGATACTTTGAGTTAGAGACGGTTCGGTTTATTTGTTCGGCAAGTAGGTCGATAAAGTGGGTCAATGTTAGATTAGGTCATCTTATGTTGGTAAGTGCCAGTTAGGACTTACTTATTCTTGGAAGTGATAGAGAAAAGATACTGCAGCCGCGTGGTGATTGGCATTGTGGTGTGTTGGTTTAATGGGTCGATTCCTAACTCGTCTTAGGACGGGTTTGCTGTGTTCTTCTTTTGCGAATGTGATAGATGGCAGAAGTAGCGGGCGGCGCCAGAGGCTTGTTGGAGACAGGAATGAAGGCCAAAGCATACCTCGGCGGCTAAGGCCGTGTTTAGGGAAGTAAGACACGGCACGGCTGAAGCCGTGCCCTTAAGCGAAACGGAGTATTCAACAGGCTCTTAAGGAATCAAAGTTTTGCGGAGGAGGTCCAGGGTGAGGTTGGCGGAGGAGGTCCACGGCGTGTTTAGGAAATCAGGGTTTGGCGGAGGAGGTCTAGGGCGTGTTGGGTGGCCCAGAGGCGGACTCGGTCGCGGTCTCCGGTGAGTTGAACTTGGCGGGTGTGGGTTTGGGTGGGGGTGGCCAGGGCGATGTGGACGAGGCCGATGGGTTTGGTTTGGTCGGGGTTGGGGGATGCGGGGCTGAGGGTGGTTGGGCTTGAAGATGGGCGGCCGGGGCCGGCGATGCCTGTGATGCTGATGCCGTGGGTGGTCTGGCAGCGGCGGCGGATGCCTTCGGCCAGGGCTCGGGCGACCTCCTCGCTGACGGCTCCGTGCTGTTCGATGAGGTCTGGGGGGACGTCGGCGAAGGCGGATTTCAGTTGGGAGGTGTAGACGACCGCGCCGCCGACGAAGACTTGCGAGCTGTCGGGGATGGCGGTGAGGCGTTCGGAGAGGAGGCCGCCGGTGCAGCTTTCGGCGGCGGCGAGGGTGAGGCCCTGGTCCGCGAGGAGGTTGAGGACGACTTCGGGGAGGCTCTGGTTGTGAGCGGAGAAGATGCTTGTGCCCATCTCGGTGATGAGTTCGGAGGCGAGCTGGTCGACGCGGGATAGGGCTTCTTCAGGGGTGGGTTTGGTTGAAACCAGGTGGAGTTGGATCTCGCCGGAGCCGGCGAGGATGGTGGTTTCGACGTCCGGGTAGCGGGTGTAGATGGGGGCGGTGCGCGCGTCGACCTGCGACTCGGGGATGAGGCACATGCGGAGGGTGCGGCGGGCGAGGTGGGCGGGTGGGAGGATGCGGGCGAGGCGGTGGATGCACTCGGCGAGGAACATGGAGGTGAGTTCGCGGGGCGGTCCGGGGAGGAGGATGGCGATGCGGGGCCGGCCGTCGACGGTGGTGGAGAGAATCTGGCCGGGGGCGGTGCCGGCGCGGTTGGGGAGGCGTTCGGCGCCGTCGAGGATGTCGGCCTGTTTGAGGTTGTTCGGGGGCATGGGGAGGTTGCGTTCGGCGAAGCGGCGGCGCAGGTCGGCGAGGACGACTTCGTCGCGGTGCATGCCGAGGTTGAGGCTGCCGGCGAGGGCTTCGCGAGTGAGGTCGTCTTCGGTGGGACCGAGGCCGCCCGAGAAGAGGACGATGTCGGCGCGACGGAGGGCGATGGACGCGGCGTCCGTGAGGTGAGCGAGCGAGTCGCCGACGATGGTCTTGAAGCTGACGGAGACGCCGAGGTTGTTGAGGTGTTCGGTGAGGAAGAGGGAGTTGGTGTCTTGCCGGAAGGGGGTGAGCATCTCGGAGCCGACGGCGATGATTTCAGCGGTCATGGTGGTTTGGATGCAGGGGTAGATGGCTTGTTGGGCCGTGGCTCCGGGGAGGAAGAGCGGATCTTGGGGGCCGGATCGACTTATAGCGGGTTTCTTTCAGGTGTGGTTGCAGATGCCGGCAGAAACTGTAGGTCTCTCTCACAACGCAGACGATGCGACTGTCTGCTCCGCTCGCGAGGACACAGCAAACCCTATGCGAGAACTCCTTAATTTCGTCGCAACTAAACTTGCCGGTCCGGGTTCTCGGGATTGTGTTGTGAAGTTTTGGCGGAGCGCAGGCGTGAGCTACGGGCCCTAGAAGGGCTTTGCAGACTGGAGTCAGAGATGAGTCGATGGTGCCGCCGCGCTCCGCTTGCGATCCTTCTGGGTTTAGGTCCGGCTCTGGGTCTGCTGATCGCGGGATGTGGCGGCGGAGGTGGCAGCGCCTCGTTGACACCTACGCCTATGCCGCAGCCTGCGCCGACGGCGAGCTCGAAGATCAAGCATATTGTGATCATCATGCAGGAGAACCGCAGCTTCGACAATCTGTTCAACGGATTTCCGGGCGCGGACACGGCGCAGGCCGGCATGAGTCATGGGGCGCCGGTTCCGCTCGTGCCGATGCCGCTGGCGGAGCAGACGGATCTCGATCACAGCCACACGGGGTGGTGGACGGACTGGGACGGCGGAGCGATGGATGGGTTTTCGCACGCGAAGAAGTATCCGGTGCCGAACCTGCCGTACACGTACGTGCAGCCGCGCGACCTTGTGCCGTACTGGACGTTGGCGAAGGCGTACACGCTGGGCGACCGGATGTTTCAGTCGAACACCGGGCCGAGTTTTGTGGCGCACCAATACATGATCGCGGGGCAGTCCGCGAACACGGATGAGAACCCGGACGGGATCTGGGGATGCGATGCGACGGCGTCGACGCGGGTGGCGCTCTTGGGGCCGAACGGGACGGATCTGCCGGGGATTTATCCGTGCCTGGACTACCAGACGATGGCGGACAACCTGGATGCGAAGGGCATTACGTGGAAGTACTATGCTCCGGCCGCGGCGCAGAGCGGATTTATCTGGTCGGCGTTTCAGGCGATCCACCATATCCGATTTGGTCCGGACTGGACGACAAACGTGGTGTCTCCGGAGACGCAGGTGCTGACGGATATCGGCAATGGACAGCTGGCTCAGGTGACTTGGATTGTGCCGGCAGGGGCGTTTTCGGACCATGCCGGGGCCGGTCTGACGGCGGAGGGTCCGGACTGGGTGGCGAGCATAACGAACGCGATTGGGGCGAGTCCGTTCTGGGATTCGACCGCGATTTTTATCACGTGGGACGACTGGGGTGGGTGGTACGACCACGTCGTGCCGCCCGAGGTGGACGCGATGGGACTGGGGTTTCGGGTTCCGCTCCTTGTGGTGTCGCCCTATGCGAAGCGGGGGTACGTCTCGCACCAGGTGCATGAGTTCAGCGGGTTCTTGAAGTACACCGAAGAGGTGTTTGGGGTGGCGAGTCTGGGACAAAGGGATGTGGCTGCGGATGATTTTGCGGATTGCTTCGACTACACACAGGCACCCGCGCCATATGTGCCGATCGGGGTTACATTTACCCCGCAGTACTTCAAATCGAGGCCGGCCTCGGGGCCGCCGGATGACGACTGAGCTGGGCAGAGCGGCTGCGGGAGCGTGGGGCCCGCGAACGACTGAGCTGGGGGACGATGCGCACAACGGTGAACACGTGGATTTGGGGCTTGGGGCTCAGCCTGGAGATAGCTCTCTTTGCTGTGTTGATGGTGCGTGGCGGGGCGCGGCAGATGCGGTTTTTCGCGGCCTTGATTGGGTTTTATGGGATTCGGTCGGCTCTGCTGTTTCTTGTGTCGGGTCATATCTCGCGGGCCACGATGGGGTCGCTGTACGACGGGCTTTCGCTCTCTGATCTTTGCCTGCAGGTTTTGGTGCTTTTCGATGTGGTTTTGCCTTTGTTGCGGCGGGCTGGCCGGGGCGAGGCGGCGCGAGGAAGCGTACTTTTGGCGGCGTCGGTTCTCGTGTCGGTCGCTGCGGGGTGGGCCGCGGGTGTGGTGTGGCCGGCGCGTGGGCGGGTGCTGATCGACCGGGGACAGATCGCGCTGGCGGTGCTGTTTCTGCTCGTGTTTGGGTGGGCGGTTTGGATGGGAATCGGAGGTGTGCGCCGGCGTGTGATCGGGGGATTTGCGGTGTACAGCGCGGTGAGCCTGGTGACGCAGGTGGAGCGGTACCGGGCGGCGCTTGTGCGCGATGCGGGGACGTTTGCCGGGTGGTCGTATGCGCTCGCGGCGGTGTATCTGCTGGTGCTGTGTTATTGGATCTGGGCGATGGTGTGGGAGGCAGGCCGGATGGGGCCGCGTGAGATGGGGGACGTGGGGGACGGGCGGCTCCGCAATGCCTCTGTGAAGCGGTATGTGTTTGGGCGGGGTAGGCGGCTGCGGGGATCTACTTGTGAGCGGTTTGGTTAGCGGATGGGCCGGAAGTTGCGGCTCCAGCGGGTATCGTCGAAGATGTGCAGGAGCTGGTGGGCGGTGAAGCCGGCGCGCTCGGAGAGGCTGGTTCGGTCGATCTCTTTATGAGGGGGATGAAGAGTTCAGATCAGACGAGCTTGCGGCCTTCGATGCCTAGCTCGATGTGGAAGAGGGCGTCGCGGGTGGTGAGGGCTGCGAAGCCGTCTTCGAGGAAGGCCAGGCCTACGAGGTTGTTGCCGGCGACGATGAGCGAGGATCGGCCTTCGGGGGTGATGCGGACGATGCCGCGTTCGCCGCGGAGGGAGGCGGCGACGTAGAGGTTGTCGGCGGTGTCGAAGGCTAGGCCCTGGGCTCGGCCGAGGCCCGAGAAGAAGACCCGGGCGGTGCCGTCGCGGTCGATGGCGTGGATGATCTGGTTCGACGATGTGGTGGGACCGGTGACGTAGAGGACGCCGTCGCCGGAGAAGGCGAGGTGGTAGGCGGCCATGGAGGGTTCGAGGGTGGAGTAGACGAAGATCTGGCCGGTGGGGCTGACCTTGAAGATGGTTCCGGAGCGGTCGCCGACGTAGAGGTTGCCGTCGGTGTCGAAGGCGAGGCCGGTGGCGAGGCCGAGGCCTTCGGCGAAGGTGGTGATGGCTCCGGTGGGGGAGACGCGGTAGACGGCGCCGTCGGCGCGGGAGGAGACGAAGAGGTTTCCGTCGGGGTCGAAGGCGAGGCCGGTGCTGTTGAGGATCTCGCGGACGAAGGGGACGACCTGGAAGTCGGGGAGGACGCGGAAGATGGAGACGGGGACCTGCTGGCCGCGGGTTCCGGAGACGGTGGTGTAGATGTTGCCGAGGGGGTCGACGGCGGGGTTGGCGACGGGGTGGAGGTTTTCGGCGATGGGTGTGGCGATGCGGACGGGCAGGGCGTTGGAGGCGCGGAAGCCCTGGAAGACGATGAGGTCGCCCGAGGTGGCGCCATCGGGGACGCGGATGACGGCTTCGGTGGGACGGGCGAGGGAGGTGGCGGCGCGGACGTCCGCGATGGAAGCGTAGGGGAGGATGGGGCCGATGGGGCCGAGGTGGGTGCCGTGGACGTGGATGGTGCCGCCGGGGAGGGCGGCCGAGGGGGTGAGGTGAAGGAGGCTCGGCGTGGGCGGTGTGGCGGCGGGATGGAGGAGCGATTTCATGGCTGGGTGGGGCGTTTGCCTCGATTCATCTCTGCTTCATCAGCGTAGACCGCCGCTGTTGGGAGTGCAAATGGGACTAGCGGTAGCGGAGAAAGATGATAAGGTGGGCGGAGAGGGCGGCGAGGAGGCCGGCGGCGAGGTCGTCGAGCATGATGCCGGTGCCGCCGGGGAGTTTTTCGAGCTGGCGGATCGGGGGTGGTTTGAGGATGTCGAAGAGGCGAAAGAGGAGGAGGGCGAGGACGGCGTGCGGCCATGTGGGGGAGAGGGCGATGAGGGCGACGAGCTGGCCGGCGACTTCGTCGATGACGACGTGTCCGGGGTCTTTGCGGCCGGACTCGCGCGCGACGATGGTTGCGGCGGGGATGCCGAGGAGGGTGGCGAGGAGGGCGAGGGCGGCGGTGAGGAAGACGAGGCTGGGGAAGCTGGAGAAGCGGAGGGTGGCGAACTCGAGGGTGCGGTGGTCGTTATGTGGGTCGCCGTCCCAGGCGTTGGTGCCGAGCAGCCACTGGCCATTAGGCATCGGGGTGATGGTGGGGGATTCGATGTGGCCCGCGTTGAAAGGGGCGGTGAGCGGCCAGTGGAGGTCTTCGACCTCGGTCCAGCCGGTGAGTCCGGTGGGATCGTTGGTGGCGAGGATGTTTATTGCGTGAGCGGCGCCGGAGATGCCTCCGCCTTCCTGGTCGGTGAACATGATGAGGCCGCCGTGAGGGAGCTGGGCGACGGCGGGTTCTTCGAGGTTTGAGTGGGCGCCGGTGACGGGGACGCCAGTTTTGGTCCATGGGCCGGCAGGGGAAGGTGCGTGCGCGATGCCGACGAGCCACTGATAGGTGAGCGGTCGGCTGGTTCCGGAGGCGGAGTAGAACATGAGGTACTGGCCGTGGATGTACTGGACGTCCGGAGCGTAGACGCCTTGGGAGTGGAGGGCCCAGTGCTCCCATGGCTGGTCGGGGATGAGGACAGGATTGCCGCCGTTCTGCCAGGCGTAGCTGGCGGGGGCGGTCCAGTCGGCGCCGCGGGCGGCCTTCATGGCGGCGATGGTGATGGGGCCGGAGTACCACTGTTCGGGGCTCTGGGTGCAGCTTGGGTAGACCCAGAGCTCGTCGGTGGCGGCGCTGTACCAGAGGCCGGGGGAGAAGACGGCTCCCGCGCACGCGGAGACGAGGGGGTTTGGAACGATGACCTGACCGCGTTTGACCCAGCCGCCCAGAGGGCAGCCGGAGCCGGAGTGGGGCTGGACGGCGGGGTCGCAGGTGGCGATGCCGATCGAGGGATAATAGGGTGCGGTGCCGGTTTGCGCGCCGGTGTAGAGGGTCCAATATTTACCGCGGGCGAACCAGACGACGTTATCGCGGAGGCTGCCGGCGTCGAAGCTGCCGGGTGGGCCGAAGGAGATCTGGGGCGCGGCGGGTTTGCGCATGTCTTCGCGCATTTCCTGGATACCGGAGTAGCCGTGCATGGTGCTGAAGTCGACGGGGTGGAAGAAGATTTTCGCGCCGAAGTACCAGAGCAGGATGGTGGCGACGGAGGCGTAGGTTCCGGGGCCTGGGCGGAGGTGGCCGATGCCGAAGAAGGTGGCCGTGATCCAGGCCCAGCGGGTGCGGTGGGTGGGCATCGGCCTAATGCTTGTAGCGCGAGGGCGTGGATTCCTGCGTGGGGTGGCGCTGCTGGTCGGCGTGTTCGAGGTCTTCGAGGAGGTCGGGGTCGAGGATGGGGGAGGAAATTTTGTAGTCGCCGGAGGCCCACTTGCCGAGGTCGAGGAGGCGGCAGCGATCCGAGCAGAAGGGGAAGTCGGGGTCGGCGGCGAGGACGACTTTGCGGCAGGTGGGGCAGAGGAGGGCGCGTGGTGTGGTCATGGTTGGGTCAGGCCGATTTTAGAAGATATTGGTCCAATGCTTCGTTGATGATGGCGTTCAGTTTGCGATCGTGCTCTTCGGCAAAGCGGGCCGCGCGGCAGTGAAGATCCTTGGAAAGGCGGACGTTGACGCTGCCTTTGAAGGGTACGTTCGGGACCTTTCCTTCCGCCTTACAGAAGGCGAGATATTCGTCGACCGCGCCTTGGAAGTTCTTCTCGAGCGTGACGACATCTGTGCCGTCATAGATGACAAAATCGCGGATGCCAAGGATCTTGCCATGCAGAATCTTGTCTTCGGCGCTGTACAGAACGGAACCGTCATACCCTTTGTACTGCATGGTTTGGCTCATTTGATCTTCTCCTCCTGCTTCAGGAACTCAATGAACTCGCGGACTTGATAAGCCTTAAGTATGCTGCGCGGGTGAGGCTCGTGGACGACGAAGCTGGATGCACTGCCGGGCCGAGTGAACTTGCGGCCGGAGCCGCCGGTGGTCTTCATCTCATAGCCGAATGCGTCCATCAGTGCCTTGAGTTCGCTCCAGTCAAAGTCCGTTGGCTTCGACAAGAGACGCCGGACGGCTTTTTCGAACTTTGACACTGCCGCCCTTTCTCGATTTACTTGCCACTAAGTTTAGTGGCAAGGCGACGACGTGGCAAGTGTTCAACGAGGATGAGGACAGTACGTCGAGCAGAAGGGGAAGTCGGGGTCGGCGGCGAGGACGACTTTGCGGCAGGTGGGGCAGAGGAGGGCGCGTGGTGTGGTCATGGTGCTTCGGTCCAAGGATTGAAAAGTTGAAGATCGGCGATTTTGCGAAAGTCTTTGGTATTGCGGGTGACCAGGGTTAGGTTGTGTTCGAGGGCAGTAGCTGCCAGGAAGAGGTCCGGTTGCGAGTAGGTGTGGTTGGTCCTGCGACCCTGCTCGACGAGATTGAGCCAACGAAGCATGATCGGCTCCGTGATTGCGAGGATGCGATCCTGAAACATTGGACGGACTACGGAGGTAAGCCAGTCGCTCAAAGCTACCTTCCGTGAAGGGTCGGAAACCGTGTGTGCTCCGTGTTGGAACTCAGCGATGGCCACGATGCTGAGATAGATCTGGTCTGCCGGGCAGGATGTGAAGAACTCCAAGACTTTACTGTTAGGCGCGGGCTTCCAGACCTCGGAGACGATGTTGGTGTCGAGCAGCCAAGCCATCAGAACTCGAAGTCGCGGACAGGCATGGGTCGACGTAGGCGCTCGAAGTCGATGTCAAGACCTTTGAAGGGTGAGCGTTGAAGGGCAGCGAGGATCTCGGCACCTGTGGGAGAGGTAGTTCCAGGTGTTTCAACTGCGGGTAGTGAAGAGGACTTCATGGCCTGCATGATCACATCTTCGACGTCTTGGAAGAGGCCGGTTCGGAAGCGTTCCAGGATGATGGATTCCAGCTCGGGTTGTCGGATTTCGATCATGGGGCACCTCCGGTGCGGACTCATGGAAGATTTTAGTTCACCTTATAGGCGTGGAAGGTGCCGAGGATGATGGCGAGTAGGTTGTCTCTCGCACGATCGATCACCGCGGTTGAACTCGGATCTCCGTCATCAATCTCCAGAGAACGGCCATGGGCTACTCGAGGATGCGGGCGACTACGTCGTAGTCGTGGGATTCGGTGATTTCGGCTCGGTAGAAGGTTCCGGGGACCAGGGTTTCGTGGGGGCCGAAGTCGTTGATGAGGACTTTGCCGTCGATTTCTGGGGCGTGGAGGGGGGTTCGGCCCTCCCAGAGGAGGTCGGTTTCGGGGGAGACGCCTTCGACGAGAAGGTCGATCTCGCGGCCGACCCAGCCGGCTTTGGCGCGGGTGGAGATGCTCTGCTGGAGCTTCATGAGTTTGCGGCGGCGGCTTTCGATCGTGCGACGTGGGACCTTGGTGGCGGTGGGGAGCTTGAAGGCTTGGGCGCCCTCTTCGTCGGAGTAGGTGAAGACGCCCAGCCAGTCGATCTGGGCGGCTTTGACGAAGCTGAGGAGATCGGCGAAGTCGGCCTCGGTTTCGCCGGGGAAGCCGACGATGAAGGAGGTGCGGATGACGATGCCGGGGACGATCCGGCGGGCGCGGGCGAGGAGGTCGAGGAAGATCTCGGCGTTGCCTCCGCGCTTCATGGATTTGAGGACGCGGGCCGAGGCGTGCTGGAGCGGGACGTCGAGGTATTTGGCGACGTTGGGGTGGCGCTGCATGGTTTCGAGCAGGCGCGTTGTGACCTTGTTGGGGTAGGTGTAGAGGAAGCGGAGCCAGCGGAGGCCGGGGAGCGGGGCGAGGGCGTCCAGGAGCTGGGCGAGGCCTTCGGAGAGGCCGAGATCCTCGCCGTAGCAGGTGGTGTCCTGGCCGATGAGGGTGATCTCGCGGACGCCTTGGGCGATGAGGTTTTCGGCTTCGGCGACGATCGAACCGATGCGGCGAGAGCGGAACTTGCCGCGGAGCTGGGGGATGATGCAGAAGGTGCAGGGGTGGTCGCAGCCTTCGGCAATCTTGATGTAGGCGGAGGCTCGCGGGGTACTCAGGATGCGCGGTGTGAGGTCGGTGTAGAGGTAATCGGGGAGTTGGGCGGTGGCGCCGTCCCAGCTTTCGCGGGAGAAGCGTCCTTGTTGCTCGCGGAGGTCGCCTTCAGGGCGGGAGGTGGTGATGCGGAGTTGGGGGGCGGTCTCGGGGTCGAGGTCTGGGTTGGGGAGGGGCCGGGAGTGCTGGGCGACGGAGGAGGGGGCTCGGTCGACGAGGGTTTGGGAACCCAACCTTTCCGGCGATAGGGCTGCCCGAGAGAATGGGGCACCGGGGTTTGGGGTGGCGCTCGATAAGGATGGGGCACCCGGGGTGGTGGCGGGCTCGGGTGCGGGGGTTTGGGGGAGGATGTTGAAGGGGCTCGAGGTGTCGCGGGGGTGGCCTGTGGGGGTGAGGCCGGCGGCGGCGAGGATGGCTTCGAGTTCGCCGGTGCCGACGACGGCGTCGACCTCGGGGATGTTGCGCTGGATCTCGTCGCGATAGCGCTCGACGAGGCATCCTGCGACGATGAGGCGACGGGCGTTGCCGCCGTTTTCGCTCTTGTGCCCGACCATCTCGAGGATGGTGTTCACGGACTCCTGTTTGGCGGAGTCGATAAAGGAGCAGGTGTTGACGACGAGGATTTCGGCTTCGCCGGCGTCGGTTGTGAGATCGGCTCCGTTGTGTTGGAGCAGGCCCATCATGACCTCGGAGTCGACGAGGTTTTTGGGGCAGCCGAGGGAGATGAAGCCGACTTTCGGTCGCGGTTTCGCGGGGGTGTCTTGGACGTCGGTTTCGTAGATCAGGGTGGTTGCGGGCACAAGCTTTAGTTTAGCAACTGGCGAGCTCCCCGGCCTGCTTAGGTGACGGTGTTTTTGCTGAAGCGGTTGCCGAAGTGGCGGAGGTCGTCGAGATGGATAACGATGGCGACCATGCCTCCGAGGATGGTGCACAGGGCTCGGCGGTGGGCGATGTCGGGGCCGGGGATCTGGATGAGTGAGAGGAGAAAGACGATGTAGGAGGTGAGGCAGAGGGAGAAGAGGCCGTAGTTGACGGCGGTGGTGGCGAAGGAGAGGAGAGCGGCGATGGTGGCGAAGATGGCGAGGGTGGTTGGCGTGAGGTGGACGTGGGCGATGAGGACGGTGGAGAGGTAGGCTCCGGCGAGGGTTCCGAGGATGCGGGCGCCGGCGCGGGAGAGGGTTTCAAAGAAGGCGGGTTTCTGGACGAGGAGCGAGGTCATGGGGATCCAGTAGCCGGACTGGATGCCGATGCGGCGGTAGAGCTCGGTGCTGATGGCGACGGTGGCGGTGAGGTGGAGGGCGTAGGAGAGGGCGGCGCGGTTGGAGGGCGAGGGGAGGACGATGGCGCCGAGGTTGGAGGGGAGGCTCGAGAGATCGCCGAGGAGGTCGTTGCTGCGGTTGCGGACGGCGACGAAGAGCGATTTGGGGAGGCGGGAGAGGTCTTTTTTGAGCTCCGGCATGAGGTGGAGGGCGAGCGAGTTGAAGAGGATCTGGACGGTGCCGCCGGCCACGATGAGGCCGGCGCGGACAAAGGCGGGGCCAGGTCCGGTGGGAAAGGCGGAGGCGACGTAGAGGGCGATGCAGGCCTGCTGTCCGACCCATCCGAGGCCGGCGTTGCGAGCGGTGACGAGGCCGTAGGCAAAGGCGGTGAGGGCGGCGACGGCGACGAGGACGAGCGATCGGTGGCCGGCCACGGTGCCGACGAGGGTGGCGACGGCCATCGAGACGGTGGCGGCGACCATGGGAAGGAGGCGGGAGTCGGCGACGCGCTGGTTGGGGCCGAACCCGACGGTGAAGGCGCCGCCCGCGGCAATGAGGCCGCCGCCGGGGTGGTGCGCGGCGAGGCCGACGGAGAGAGAGAGGCCGACGGCGGAGGCGCTGACGAGGGGCAGGCGGAGGCTGAGCGCGGACCAGTGAAAGATGTAGATGTCGGGGAGGAGGGGCGGTTTGGCGGGGGTCTGGGCCGGGGTCTGGGCCGGGGTCTGGGCCGGGGTTGGGAGTTGCGGCGAACCGGTTTGTGAGCTCGAGGACACTGCCTTCAGGATACGGTTTCTTGGGCTGGGAGGGCGAGCTCGGACGTAGGTTTGGGCGAGGTTGTCTCGTCGGTGGCCGGGCTTGGGGCCGGGCTTGGGGCCAGGCCGATGAGGCGGAGGATGGCCGGGGCGCTTGATGTGAAGTTGGCGCCGGGCTTGAGCTGGTAGTCGAAGGCGAGCGGGTCGGCGGGGTCGGGGCTGGCCATGTGGACGAGCGAACCGGGGACTTTGGCGCTGGGGACGAGGTCGGTGAGGGCGAGGTCGTGGGTGGAGAGGGCGCCGATGGCGCCGTTGCCGAGGAGCTCCTCGAGGACGGCCTTGGCGGCGAGGTGGCGGTCGAGGGAGTTGGTGCCGGAGAAGATCTCATCGATGAGAAAGAGGACGGGTGCGGTCTGGCTGGCCTGGACGATGCTGGAGAGGCGTTCGACTTCGGCGAGGAACTTCGATTTGCCTTCGGCGAGCGAGTCGGTGAGGGCGATGGAGGCGCCGAGGGTGAGGGGTGTGAGGCGGAGGGATCGGGCGCGGACGGGGGCTCCGGCGTAGCTGAGCGCGGCGTTGATGCCGACGGAGCGGAGGAGGGTGGATTTGCCGGCCATGTTCGATCCGGAGACCAGGTAGAAGCGGTTTGCGGCGTTGAAGGAGACGTCGTTGGGGACCGACCGGTGAAGGAGTGGGTGGCCGAGAGCCTGGGCCTCGAAGGTGGGCGGGTCCGACGCGGGGAGGAGCTCGGGCCAGGCGTCCTCGGGGTGCTCAAAGGCGTAGTTGGCGAGGGCGTTGAGGGCTTCGAACTCGGACCAGGCATCGATCCAGACCTGCATCGTGGCGGCGTTTTTGCGCTTCCAGAGGGCGATGGAGATGGCGGCTTGGGTGCCGGCGGCGAAGAGGAGCGAGAGGAGGAGGAAGTACTCCTTGGGGCGCTGCTCGACGATGCTGAGGGCGCTTTGGAGCCCGGCGAGGAGCTTGACGGAGTTGGCGGGCTGGAGCGATCGGGCCTGGAGATCTTTGAGTTTCGGCGAGCGGAAGTTGGTTTTTTGCAGGAGGTCGAGGCCCTGGGCGAAGAGGCGGATGTGGTGTTCGAGGCGGGCGCCGCCGGTGAGCAGGGGGAGGACGCGGGCGCGGAGACGGAGGCAGAGGAGGCCCTGGACGGCGAGGACGGCGAGGAGATAAGGGAGGACGCGGCTCCACGGGAGCAGGTGAGAGAGGCCCGCGAGGATGAGGGTGAGGTTGGCGGCCGCGGTGAAGGTGAGGACGATGCGAGAGGCGGGCGCAAAGGCGGGCGCGGTGCCGGCGATCCACTGGTCGAAGAAGCTGGCGGAGATCTGGTGGAAGGTGGTGTCGCCGAGCAGGGCGATGTGTTCGCGGAGCTCGGTGCGGGGGAGGAGCTCCTGGACGGCCTCCTGGCGGAGGAGCGTTTCGGCGTGAGTGGCGGGCTGGACGAGGTAGCGGGCGAGGCCGCGTTCGCCGGGGCCGGTGCGGACGGTCGAGAGCGCGGCGAAGAGGGAGTCGGGGCCGAGGAGGTCGAGGTCGCGCTCGAACAGGTGGCCGGGTGGGTGGAGGTTTTGGCCGGGTTCGCGCGGGCGCGTCTGGGGTGTCTGGGTGGTTTGAGGGCTCTGAGGGTCGGTCTGGAGGTCGGGTTCGCGGACTTCGAGGCGGAGGAGGTTTCTGTCGTAGAGGAGGTGGAGTCGGGTTTCGGTGCTGATGCGTGTGCCGAGTTTGAGCGAGATCCAGACTAGAGCGACGATGCCGAGCAGGAGGGTGGCGACGAGGGGGACTTGGAGAGACGGAGGTGCGAGGACGGTGAGGGCGATGGCGGCGGCCAGGGTCAGGGCGGCTCCGAGGACGCGTCGTCGCTGGGTGCGGAGGCTGGTGAGGCGGGTTTGGTGGAGCGCTCGGCGATCGCGGTAGAAGGCGAGGACGGCGGTGTGGGTTAGGGGCGGCGGGATGGGGTCGGTGGGCATGGCGGCTGGGTGGATGTGGGCGCTGTCCCGATGGTAGACTCGTTGCGTGTGCCGGGTCCTACGCGACGTAATCCCGCCAACCCCGCCAGGTCCGGAAGGAAGCAACGGTAACGGGCTAGTATGGGCGCAGTAGGTCGCCCGGCATACTTCCTCACTCCATTCTGAGCTTGTGGCGCTTGCGCGATGGCGCAGTAGGTCGCCCGGCATACTTCCTCACTCCATTTTGAGCTTGTGGCGCTTGCGCGATGGCGCAGTAGGTCGCCCGGTACGCTTAAATCCGTCCTAAATATGTGGACTGCGCCTCCGGTCCTCTCTGGGCTCGCCAGCGCGGCCAGGGAGGTGTATGCTTCTCCCTACTCCGATTTGAGACTGTTTCCCCTGTCCGCTTTTGGGCCCCATTTCAGAGGTTTTGGAGGCTGTCGTGTCTCGTCTGGCCGCGTTTACCACACACGATGGAGCGACGTTTGTCGCGGAGGTCGATGACCCGGCGGATGCGCGCGACCCGTCGCGGGTGATGCGTGGGGGTGGGGCGCGGACGGAGCTGATCGCCGAGTCGAGTCAGGCGCTCGAAGCGGCTCTTGGAGGTGTGAAGCAGGCGGCCGAGGCGATGTTTCAGCGGCTTTCGACCCTGGCCACGCCTCCGGATGAGACCACGGTCGAGTTTGGCGTGAAGCTGAGCGCGGAGACGGGCGCGGTGATCGCGAAGGCGGCGACGGAAGCGAATTTTACGGTGACTTTGAAGTGGAAGCGGGCCCCGGCGCGAGGGGAGTAGCGTATGGCGAAGCACTATGACGAATTCGATCTGGTGTTTCAAAGCTCGGGAGAGCACTACACGGTTCAGCTGCTGAACTCCCCTGTGGGGCAGGCGGATGGGGCGTTTCAGCTGCCGTTTACGCAGGGGGAGCTGCGGGATTTTTACAACCGCATCGGGCAACGGAACCGGAGTACGCGCAGAGTGGACTCGCCGGATCTTGAGGCGGCGAAGAAGTTCGGCGGCGATCTGTTTCGGGCGACGTTTCAAGGGGAGCTCCTGGGGCGGCTGCGGGCGAGCGCGGACCGATCGCGGGCGTCGGGGCGTGGACTTCGCCTGCGCCTGCGTTTGAAGGGGACGCCTCTTTTGGCGGAGATGCCGTGGGAGTTTTTGTACGACAGTGAGCAGGATCACTTCCTGGCGACGTCGAGCAGGACGCCGGTGGTTCGGTATCTCGATCTCCCGCAAAATGTTGCGCCCTTGAAAGTGCGCTTGCCGCTGAAGATCCTGGTGGTGATCGCGGGGCCGGGGAACCTGCCGCGGCTGGATGCCGAAGGGGAGTGGGAGCGGCTGCAGAGCTCCCTGAGCGCGCTTGTGCAGGACGGTGTGGTGGTGCTGGAACGATTGCCGCTGGCGACGCTGGACGCGCTCCGGCGGCGGGCGCGCGGAGCTCCGTTTCACGTTGTGCACTTTATCGGGCATGGAAGTTTCGACAGTGTTCTGGGGGATGGCGCGCTTCATTTCGAGGATGGGAAGGGGATGTCCGATCCGGTGAGTGGGCATCTGCTGGGGAGCTTGCTGCGCGATCATGACTCGCTTCGGCTGGCGGTTTTGAATGCGTGCGAAGGCGCCCGGCAGTCGGCGGAGGATCCGTTTTCGGGCGTTGCGCAAAGCCTGTGTCAGCAGCAGATGCCGGCCGTGATCGCGATGCAGTTTGAGATCTCCGACGATGCGGCGAAGCGGTTTGCCGAGGAGTTTTATGCGGCGATCGCGGATTGTTATCCGGTGGATGCGGCGGTGGGGGAGTCGCGGAGAGCGCTGTTTAGCGGGCGCTTTGGGCAGGAGTGGGCGACGCCGGTGTTGTATATGCGGTCGCCGGACGGGATGCTGTTTGATATTCAGCACAAGCCCAAGGCGCCGGGGAAGCCGGCTGAAGCGAAGCCGCTCCGGGACGCCGGGGAGGAGCAGAAGGCGGCGGCGGAGGCTTGGCGGAAGGCTGAGGTGGAACGGGCCATTGGGGAGGCTCAGAGGAGAGCGGAGCGAGATCGTGAGGCGCTGGAGGCCTGGGGCCGCGACGAGGCGGCGCGCAAGGCGGCTGAGGCGGAGCGGGCAGCCGAGGCGGCGCGCAAGGCGGCTGAGGCGGAGCGCGTTGCGGCTCAAGCGCAGCGGGAGGCGGCCCGGAACGCGGAGATGGAGCGAGTGCGGGCGGAGGAGCTGAAGTCTGCGCGGGCGGCCGCCGAGCGGGCGGAGTTGCGGGCTCGGGCGGAGGCGGACCGGGTGGCGGTTCTGGAGAAGAGCAGGGCGAAGAGGTTTGGTTTGGCCGTGGTGGTTGGGACGGCGGTTATAGGGTGCTTTCTGGGGGCGGTATGGAACGGGATGGAGAAGCCGCCGTTCACTCATGGGGAACTGGTCTTCGGAATTGTTTGCGCTCTGGTTTCCGGTGTGCTGTGGAGGCTGCTCTTCCGCAAGATCCCGCACGCTCGATGGTGGGCGGCGGGGTGCGGATTTCTGTTCGTGATCGGTTACGTCGCTGCCGCGGATGGAGCAGCACCGGCGGGGGGGCAGGGAGGATTGCTAGGGGTTCTGTGGACGTTGGCGGCTACGCTCGGGCCGTACGGTCGGAAGTCTGTTGGTCCTCTGCCGCCGCCGCCGCTGCCGCTGCCGGGAGTTGCGACCCCGCCTGTGCCGCCGCCGCGGCTTTGATTTCGGGTGCAAACGCTGTAATGTGCACCTGTCCTGCGACTTGGTACGGCTCTTCCGGCGCGCCGGGTTGCTTGAAGTGAACGCACCTCTTCCTTGGTTTACCGAAAGGTATCTCTATGCGCTTTGTAAAATCGGCACTTTTCTCTGCCCTGCGATGTCGGCAACGACGCTCCTCTCGGCCGCAACGCTTCCGATCGGGACGTATACCGTGTCGGCGGCGACGACGACCAGGGGTGTGCACCAGAGCCCGGACCAGGGCGTCCTAACGGGGACGTTGACGTTTGACGCGAGCTCGAATTTGACGTCCGCGAACATCCTGTTTCAGGACTTCACTTCGGGTCTCGATTTCGGGTATACGAGCGTGGGTCCGACCAGCATCAGTTTGCCTGGACACACTGTGGGTGCGACCATCTCGAACAGTAATGATGCGAGCCTCTATTACCAGTTCAGCGCGTTTGTTCCGGGGCTTGCAAACGGCAACTTCACCCTGACCTGCGGTGTGGACTGCGACGACTTCCTCAACATCAACGACGGTGCGGGCCTGATTTACGAAGAGGTGACGGGAACGATCTCGCCGACGGCGAATATTGTTCCCGAGCCGTCGTCGCTGGTGTTTTTGGGGACGGGGGTTGTGGGTGCGCTAGGGGCGGCTTGGCGTCGGCGTTTCTGGGCCTGAGAGCGGGGCAGGGAACAGGAACAGGGGACAGTTGACAGGGAACAGGAACAGCAGGGAACAGTTGACAAGGAACAGGGAACAGGGAACAGGGAACAGGGGACAGGGGACAGGGGACAGCAGGGCAGGGGACAGTTGACAGGGGACAGGGGATAGCAGGCAGAACAGAAGGCGGGGACAGAACAGGGACAGAAGTGTTCAGCAGCTGTTCCCGGCCTTTAGTTCTCGTGCCCTTGTCTGCTGATCCCTCGTTCCCTGTTCCCTCGTTCCTGTCCCCCGATCTCTGCCCCTTGTCCCCTGTTCCCTCGTTCGCTGTTCCCTGTTCCCTCGTTCCCTGTTCCCTCGTTTCCCTGATCCCTCGTTCCCTGTTCCCTCGTTCCCTGTTCCCTCGTTCCCTGTTCCCTCGTTCCCTGTTCCCTCGTTCGCTGTTCCCTGATCTCTGCCCCTTGTCCCCTGTTCCCTGTTCCCTGATCCCTGTCCCCTGATCCCTGATCCCTGTTCCCTCGTTCCCTGTCCCCTGTCCCCTGATCTCTGCCCTGTCCCCTGTTCCCTGATCCCTGATCCCTGATCCCTGATCCCTGTTCCCTGTCCCCTGTTCCCTCGTTCGCTGTTCCCTGATCCCTGTTCCCTGTCAACTGGTCTTGAGACTGTATGCTGGAGCGATTGCGAGGTGACAGGTTTTGAGTTTGGTGTTGAAGCCCAAAGTTCCGGTGCGCGCGAAGATCAGCGCGGTGGGTGCGTATGTTCCGCCAAAGGTGCTGACGAACGCCGATCTTGAGCGGATGGTGGCGACGAGCGACCAGTGGATTCAGGAGCGGACGGGGATCCGGGAGCGGCACATTGCGGACGCGGGGGTGGCGACGAGCGATCTGGCGGTGGAGGCGGCGCGGTGCTGCCTGCAGTCGCGCGGGATCGATGCGCGTGAGGTGGAGGTGATCCTGGTCGCGACGGTCACGCCGGATATGTTTTTTCCGGCCACGGCTTGCCTGGTGCAGGAGAAGCTGGGAGCGACGGGGGCATGGGGGTTTGATCTGTCGGCGGCGTGCTCGGGGTTTCCGTACGCTCTGCAGGTGGGGGCGAAGCTGGTGGAAAGCGGGATGCACCGGCGGGTGATGGTGATTGGGGCGGATGTGATGAGCTCGATTCTGGACTTCACGGATCGGTCGACGTGCATTTTGTTTGGGGATGGAGCTGGGGCGGTGTTGCTGGAGCCGTGTGCCGAGGGTGAGGTGGGGATGGTCGATTACTTGCATGAGATCGACGGCTCGGGCGCGTCGTCGTTGTATATGCCAGGGGGTGGGAGCTTGCATCCGTCGACGGCCGAGACGGTTGCGGAGAGGATGCACTACGTCCACCAGGCCGGGGGTGCGGTCTTCAAGATGGCGGTGCGGAAGATGGCGGAGCTGAGTGAACTGTTGCTGGCGCGCAACAGTCTTTCGCCGGCGGAGGTGGACTGCTTTATACCGCACCAGGCGAACAAGCGCATTATCGAGGCGACGGCGGAGCGCCTGGGCATGCCGGAGGATCGGGTGATCATCAACATTGGGGAGTACGGGAACACTACGGGGGCGACGATTCCCTTGGCGATGCATACGGCGCTCGAGACGGGTCGTCTGAAGCGAGGCGATACGGTGTTGCTGGCGGCGTTTGGCGGCGGGTTTACGGTGGGAACGACGCTTTTGCGGTGGGAGTTTTAGGGTAAAGGCAGGGAACAGAGAAGCAGGGAACAGGGAACAGCAGGAGCAGGGCAGGGCAGAGCAGCGGGCAGCGGGCGGGGGCAGGAGAACAGCAACAGGAACAGTCAGGAGGGGAACTGTTTGTATTTTCATGCGTATGTGTATCTAGTAGATAGACTGGGCGGCATGGATGTGCGAAGTTGAGAAAAGTTGAGAAGACGACTACGACGGAGGCTTTGCTGGGGATGCTGACCTCGGGGCCGATGTCGGGGTATGAGCTTCGGCAGAGGATCGAGATGTCGATCGGCAACTTCTGGAACGAGAGCTTTGGGCAGATCTATCCGGCGTTGGCGAAGTTGCGTCGGCAGGGTCTGGTGGAGGTGGAGGAGACGGGCCGGGCGGGGCGCAAGGTGTACTCGCTGACGCCGGCGGGGCGGGATCGTCTGGCGGCGTGGCTCCGTGTGATGCCGACGTCGCGCAAGCCTCGCAACGAGATGTTGTTGAAGCTGTTTTTTGCGGGCAATGGGAGGTTGAGCGACATACGGGAACAGGTGGCGGCGGAGAGGTCGCGGTTCGCGGCGGATCTGGAGCGGTACCGGCTGATGGAGCCGGTGATCCAGGCTCGGCAGGCGGGGAGGCCGGGGCTGCCGTTTTATCTGATGACGCTGCGGTACGGGATCGCGGAGGCAGAGGCCGTGATCGATTGGGCGGACGAGACGCTTCGGTGTATCGACGAGATTGAAAGTGGCAAGGGAGGCGAGGAGAGACGATGACGCATATGGATCCGATGTGGATGAAGGCTTTGCTTGGCGTTCATGTGGCGGCGGGAATGACGTCGTTTGTGCTGGCTCCGGTGGCTTTGGCGACGGCAAAGGGCGGCAAGCAACACAAGCGTTGGGGGATGGTGTACTTCTGGGCGATGGGGGTGGTGGCGGCGACGGCTCTGCCGATGGCGTTGTGGCGGCCGGTGCTGTTCTTGGCGATGGTGTCGGTGCTGGCGTTTTATCTTACGTTTTCGGGGTATCGGGTGCTGCGGCTGAAGGACATGGCGCGGGGTGGAAGAGCGAAGCCCGTGGACTGGATCGCGGCGGGATTGACGTTTTGCGCTTGCGCCGCCCTGGCGCTGGTGGGTTGGCTCCATCCCCGGGTGCTGCATGGGCCGCCGGTGGTGCCGGTCGTGTTGGGGCTAGTCGGGATGCGGGCTTCGGGCAGCGATCTTTGGACGTTTTACCGAAAGCCTACGGAGAAGATGTTTTGGTGGTACTCGCATCTAGAAAGGTTTATGGGGAGCTATATCGCGGCGTGGACTGCGTTTTCTACAGCGACGTTGTCGCACGTCTTCACCCATGCGGGGCTGATCCTGTGGCTTTGGCCTATTACGGTGGGAATCCCCGCAATTGTGCTGACGACGATCTACTACAGGCGGAAGTTTGCGCCAAAGGTGAAGATGGTTGCCGTCGCTAGTTAGCAGGGCGGGGCAGGGGCGAGCGAGTGAGACGGCAGCGGCGCGTTCTTAGACTCCGGATTGAGGCCGGTTGAGAGGTGGAGGTGACCAGGACGTCGCCGGCCGTTTCAATCGCGCCTACGGTGTGCCGCCTTTCTGCGGCCATCCGGCTTCTCGGCGCCGTTCCAGCGCGGGAACAGATCCTGGGCGAGTTCCACCCCGAGCAGATCGAGCGCACGATTGACCGTCTGATCGATCACCTCTTCCAGCGTTGTCGGGCGGTGATAGAAGGCCGGGACAGGCGGCATGACGATGGCTCCGATCTCGGTGACCTGGACGAGCAGGCGCAGATGTCCAAGATGCAAGGGAGTCTCGCGCACCAGAAGCACGAGCGGGCGACGGTCCTTCAGCATCACATCGGCCGCGCGCAGCAAGAGGTTGTCGGAGTACGACGTCGCGATGCCCGAGACCGTCTTCATCGAACATGGAGCAACGATCATGGCATGGGCGCGGAACGAGCCGGACGAGATGGAGGCGGCGATGTCGGCCGACTTGTAGTTCTTGAAGGCCAGAGCCTCCACCTGCTCGACCGAAAAGTTTGTTTCAAGAGGTATGGTGCGGCGCGCGGCGGGGCTAAGGACGAGATGCGTCTCGATCTCAGCGACACCTTGAAGAAGTTCCAACAGCCGAATGCCGTAGATGGCTCCACTCGCACCTGAAATCCCGACAACGATACGTTTCTTCATCTATGCCTCGCCGCTCTTGGTCCATTCTAAAAAGGTGACAGGAACGCCATCAGGGTCCTGGATCTGAAAGAGTCGCGCGCCCCAGGATGTCTCTGATGGCGCAGGGGCCGGAACGGTCAACGTTTTCCGGGCAGTCTGGATGTCCTCTACTTCGATGACGACATGGACTCGCGAGCTCTTGCACAAATGGAGAAGGGCGTCGACGGCACTGATCGTCGCCAGTGCGATCTTCGTTTTCCCCGTCTTATGGCACCGGGCGTCTGCCGCGCTTTAGGCTGTTGTCTTAGGCACAGGGTAAGTGGACAGGGTGTTGGATGAAGACACGGACCAGGGGACCGAATGCTGCCGATGCGCGGCGCTTGCTGGAGGAGATGCATCGGCGTGAGGCGCAGATGATCGATCGTATGCGCGGGCTCGTCGAGATCGAATCACCGAGCAGCAGCAAAGCTGGCGTGGACCGTGTGCAGTCGCGGTTTGCCGAGTGGGCTTCCGCGGCTGGAGGCGAAGTTCGGCGCCATGCCCATGCGGAGTTCGGCGACTCGCTCCAGGTGACGTTTGGGCCGCAGGGCAGCCGGCAACCGGCACGGATGCTGCTCGGGCATCTCGATACGGTGTGGGGTTTGGGAACGCTCCGAGAGATGCCTTTTCGCGTGACGGGCGACCGCATCTGTGGTCCTGGTGTGCTCGATATGAAGGCCGGTGTGGTGATGGCGCTGACGGCGATTGAGGTGCTTGGCGACCTCAACCTCTTGAGCCATCCGGTGTGCCTGCTGCTCCACGGAGACGAAGAGATCGGAAGCCCTGTGTCTCGACCCTTGACCGAAGCTGTGGCTCGGGAGGCGAGCGCGGTCTACGTTCTCGAGCCTGCACAAGGAGAGGCTGGCGCCTACAAGACGGCACGCAAGGGCGTAGGCCGATACCATCTGGCGGTGACCGGCAAGGCCGCGCACAGTGGCGTGGACTTTGAAAGTGGGCACAGCGCTGTGGTCGAGCTTGCCCGGCAGATCGAAGTGCTTCAATCGCACACCGATCTTGCGGCGGGAATCACCGTGAATCCGGGCGTTATCGGTGGAGGAACTTGCCCTAACGTCGTCGCCGCGGAGGCTTGGGTGGAGATCGACGTGCGGGTTCGACGAAGACGGGATGCCGCCAGGCTCGATCGTGCGCTGCGCAGCTTGCGAGCGGTGGACAAGGGCTGCGCTTTGACCGTGAGTGGAGGCGTGAATCGGCCACCGATGGAGCGCACGCCGGGAACGGTCGCGCTGTTTCGCCGAGCGCAGGCGTGTGCCGCTCTTCTGGGCATCGCGCTTGCCGAGGCGGAAACGGGCGGCGCCTCCGATGGAAACTTTACCTCTGCGCTTGGCGTTCCAACGCTCGACGGCATGGGCGCTGTCGGGGGCGGAGCGCATGCACCGCACGAGTACCTGCTGCGCGAGCACCTTGCACATCGCACTGCTTTGCTCTCCGCCATGCTGCTTTAGAGACAGGTCTTCGGCTCGGCAGCAACTGGTCTGGTTTCGCTTGTCGCAATGAGCAGACGTGACGGCAAGATGGCCGTACGGAGGCAGATCTCTTGCGCACAGGCTTCGCACTTACACTGAGAAGGGAAGGGCGAGTCGGGTGTCGGTCGATCGGCTCACCACCAGGAGTGTTTTGTCCATGCAAGGTATTTCTATGTCCAAGCCACGGATGACGCGACAGAAAGAGGCCATTGCCGCGGCCTTTGTCGCGGCAGATCGACCTCTCTCTCCTGACGAGGCCTACCTGGAAACGCAGAAGCAGGTGCCGGCGGTAAGCATCGCGACAGTCTATCGAAACATCAAGGCTTTTGTTGAGGATCAATGGCTCGTTCCCGTCGATCTACCGGGCCAGTCCACACGCTATGAGATCGCGGGGAAGGCCCATCACCACCACTTCCAATGTGACGGCTGCGGGAAGACGTTTGAGCTCCATGGATGTGTGGTGCAGACGAAGCCAAAGTTGCCAAGAGGCTTCAAGGCCACTCGGCATGAGTTCTTTCTCTACGGAACCTGCTCCTTATGCGCGTAGCTTTGTCGGAGGCAAATCAGGGAGCGTGGGACGACATCAATCGGAGCGAAGCGTTGATGCTATTGAATTCGTAATACCATCCAAGTTGTGCCCGTAGCTCTCTTCCTTCTGCCGATTGCATCCACGCTTCTCGGCGGGTTTCTTGCCATCCGATTGCGGCGGTTTATCACGCTTCTGATCGCTGTCGGTGCAGGTCTGCTGCTGGGCGCGGCGTTCCTGGATCTGCTTCCGGAAGCCATCGTCCTCGGCGTGCAAAATGGATTGACCGTATCCACGGTTCTCGGGATGATGCTGGTCTCCTACTTCCTCTTTTACGTCTTCGAGAACGGTCTGGACGCGCTTGCGCAACGCCGGCAGGCAGAGGGTCTGGAGCGACGAATCACTGGTCGCGCTGGCGCCAGCATGCTGATCTTTCACAGCTTTCGGGACGGTTTGGCCATCGGCGCCGCCTATGCTGCCTCGCATCCGGCC
The DNA here is from genome assembly GCA_965277145.1 of Acidobacteriaceae bacterium. Taxonomy (GTDB): domain Bacteria; phylum Acidobacteriota; class Terriglobia; order Terriglobales; family Acidobacteriaceae; genus Edaphobacter. The sequence goes on along the minus strand of OZ255717.1, from coordinate 1,532,866 downwards.
GGCTACGCCGTTGCACTCGGCATCGGGGCGCATGACTTGGGCGACGGCATGAACACCGTCATCCTTACCACCCGGGGAGAACGACCGAAGACGCCGGACTACATCTTCTTGGCGGCGGATGCTGTCGCTCCCTGCGTTGGCGTGCTCTCCACCGTCTGGTTGCGATTTTCGCCCCTCAATTCTGTCTTTCTCCTGGTCTTGTCAGCCGGTTTCTTTCTCCACATGGCAACCGCCGACTTCCTTCCGAAGATCGAGCGATGTAAAACCTCGCGCGTCCAACTGGTGCCTGCCGTGCTGCTCGGCGCTCTTGTCATCTACGTCGCGAACCTCTTGCTCTCTCACTATCGTTGACACCTTAGCTCTTGGATGAGGCAAGACAGGCTCGGGCTTCGGCCATGGCACGGTACTTCGGTGCAGAAATCAGGGGCTACGCCCCTAGTGCGCCAGGAGGAACACGCCGATACATACAAAGACAGCGGCGAGCCATCGGCGGCGGTCGACGTTCTCGTGCAGGAAAAACTTTGCCGCGAACGCGTTGCCGATAAATGTCAGAGATGCGGACGCTGGTGCGGCCAAGGAGACATCCACGCGGGAAAGCGTGAAAAGGAGGGCAAAAAACGAGATCGCCATCGACAGGACGCCGAGCAGAAACAGGGGACTGGAGACGACGGCACGGATCGCGCCAAGGAGGCCGCTCTGTGCGCGAATCGCATCCAGGTCACCGAGCCGACGCATCGCCGCGGCGGTCAACACATCGCCGCTAACAGCGGTCGCGGCGACCGACAGGATCGTCGTCCATGTGACGAGGGCACTGGCCGGAGGTGGCTGCGCGGCGATCAGAGCCGGCCTCCGTGGGTCTGCTCTGGAGAGCGATCCATGCCGGTAGGAGCAAGGCGGCGGCTCAAGAGCAGATCTTGTCCTCGGCACCGGGCGCCGCATGTTCGGTCAGCGAGGGTCCGTTCGCAACAAATCCAACGCCACAGACGATCAGGAGGATTCCCAACCAGCGCGAAACGCTGATATGTTCGCCGAGCCAGAAGTGCGAAAGCAGAGCGACGACGACGTAGCCAAAGGCGGTCGCAGGGAGGACAAACGTCAGATCGGCCCAGGAGAGCGCCGAAAGATAGGAGGCAAAGAACCCGAGCAGGCAGACGATGCCGGCGATCACCCATGGATTGCGCAGAGCGCGCAGCAGCAAAAGGAGGTGCGAGGCCGAGACCGGGCCCACCTGAGTCATCCCGTGCGAAAGCAGCGTGTCGCCGACCGACGCGGTCAGCATCACGGCGAGCAGGACAAGATAGCGAGATGGCGTAAGTGTGTTCTGCATTCGCTAGTCTAGAAGGAAACGTCGACTGGCTGCGTCACCTTGAGCACGGACTGATCGCCCGTGCGCTGTTTCCACGCAACCCGGATCGCTTCGATGCCGGCGAAGTTTTCAGGCGTCGGCGGGTGGTAAAGGATCAGGATCCGAGATCGGATGCGATCGGGCGCACGCAGAGGCGCACCTCTCCGCGCCTTGTACTGCCACTGCCCGTAGATGTTCACCACGGAGAGACCGGAAGGAAATCGAGGCGTGACCTCCTTGTCCAGAAACTGCCGCCACTGGCTCTCGCTTACGCCAACGCTCGGGGCATCGGCCGGGCCGAGGCCGAAGTAGAGCTTCGTCTCCACCCAGCCGCGCGCTTCGGCGGGATGGTTCGGGTCACCGTCAGAGCTCGCACTCGGGGAACTTTGCTGAAGCGGCGGCGGTGTGAGGGCCTGAGACATCGGCTCGCTCGGGGCGAGCGGTGCGAAGATGGTCGCAACGAGGAGGAGGCGGCGGGCGAGCAGTCGAATATGCGGCATGCGGTCTTGCCAAGTTTAGCTCGAAGAGGAGGCGGCCGGCACAGATCTGTCGAGGCCGCCTCGCTCCTGAGATGGATCCGAATTTAGGCGTTCATGCTGACGGATTCCTGCTGCTTCAGGGCGCTTTCGGCGGCCTTCAGGCGCGACGCCTTGTTGCGCTGTGCGCGCAGCTTCATAAACGACCTGGCCTCTTCATACAGCCGAGGAACGTCGCGGTTCACGATCGCCTTCCAGACGACGCGCGCGGCCGCCTTCGGTCGGAAGTAGTACTCGTCGTAGAACTTGTGGACCATCTCCATCACGTACTCGGTCGGCAGGCCGGGGTACTCGATGTGAGCCATCTGGTGGCCGCCGTGGTCGGACATATTCTCGTTCGTGATGAACTTGTTTTTGGCCGCGAAGTCGTAGAACTCGGTGCCGGGGTAGGCGTGCGCGATCGAGACCTGAATCGTCTCGCAATCGAGCGTCTTGGCGAAGTCGATGGTGTTGCGGATCGACTGTCTCGTCTCGCCGGGCAGGCCAAGGATGAAGTCGGCGTGGATGACAAGGCCGAGGTCGTGGCAATCCTTGACGAAGTCGCGCGCCCGCTCAACCGTCGCGCCCTTTTTGATGTTCTTGAGGATCTGCGGATCGCCGGACTCGAAGCCCACGATCAGCAACCGGCAGCCGGCGTCCTTCATCGCCTTCAAGGTCTCGCGATCGGTCGTCACGCGCGATGTGCACGACCAGGTGAGGCCGATCGGCTTCAGCTTGGCGCAGAGCTCAACCGTGCGCGCCTTCTGGATGTTGAAGGTGTCGTCGTCAAAGAAGAACTCCTTAACATGCGGAAACAGCTTCTTCGCATGCGCCATCTCGGCCGCCACATCATCGGTCGACCGCTTGCGCCAGGCGTGACCCGAAAGCGTCTGCGGCCACAGGCAAAAGGTGCACTGGGCCGGGCATCCGCGCGTCGAGTAGAGCGCCACGTACGGATGGAGGAGAAACGGCACGTTGTATTTCGTTACATCCATGTCACGCGCGTAGATGTCGGTCACCCACGGCATCGCGTCGAGATCTTCCACCTGCGGCCGATCCGGATTGTGCTGGATGGCGCCGGACGCGTCCTTGTAGGAGATGCCGAGGATCTCGGAGATCGGCTTGCCCTGGGCAAACTCCACGACAGAAAAATCAAATTCGCGGCGGCAGATGAAGTCGATCACCTCGCACTCGTTCAGAGCGCGGTCTGGATCGGTGGTGACCGGAGGTCCGACAAAGGCAATCTTGATCGCCGGATTGGCCGACTTGATGGCGCGCGCGAGAGCGTGGTCGCCGGTCCAGCCGACCGTCGATGTAAACAAGACTAGAAACTCATACGACTTTGCAATCTCGATCGTCTCGTCCGCCGAAACGTGGTGCGGCGGAGCATCGAGCAGACGCGAACCTTCAAGCATGCCGGCCGGATAAGCGAGCCACACGGGATACCAGTAGGACTCGATCTCGCGGGTCGCGGGCCAGCGGGAGCTGGCGCCGCCATCGAAGTTTTCAAAGGAGGGAGGGTTCAGAAGCAACGTCTTCAAAGGTGCCATGTGGTCTCTAAGTTTACCATTCTGCAACGGGTTCTGGAGCGGGTCTGGGTAGCAAGACGGAGTCTGCCGGGACATTCTGGAGCAGATCCGCATTGCACAATGGGCTGTGCAAACTTCTGCGGGCCGCCGCTGGGAGCCGTACCGCCCTTAAGGCAGCAGCGCCGCCGATTTCAGCCAGGCTTCAAGCTGCCCTGTCTGGCGAAGCAGATTGATCTGCACCTGCTGCATCTGGTAGCGAGCGTCGATCAGGGCCAGAGCTCGTTCCCGCTCGGCAATGCGAGCGTTCTGCTCGTCTTTGGGGGTCATGGGAGCGCCGTTCGGCCCGGCTGCCGCGGCGTTCAGCTGCACCAGGAGCACATCGATCTGCTGTTGGGCAAGCTGCTGATCGAGTTCGGCAACTTCGGCGCGAGCGGCGAGCTCGACCAGCGACCGCCGCGTGCGGAGCCGGCCATCCAGGAACTGGTCGCGAATCACCTCCGCGTCCCGCTGTGCGTGCGTGGCGTCGGCCGCGGTCTCTCGCGCTCGCGCCTTGTGGACGGCGTCGACCACGGGCAGGGTGATCTGAATGCCGATCGCAGCGGCGTTGAATTGAAATCCAAGCTGGTTTCCCGCAGCGTCGTGCCGCCCGTAGTACTCCTGATAGTTGTTGAAGTTGCTGAAGCGGCTGTACGCAGCGGCAAACGCGACCTGTGGACGCCCGATATAGCGCGCGTCGCCAAAGGCCTGCTGCAGCTTCGATCGCGCGTTGGCAAACGCTGCTTGAACAGCGGGAGAGGTCGGCTCCGATCCGCGCGCCGACATCCCCTGGGCCGATTCTGATTCCGACGAGACGTTTGGCAGCTTCGCCGGCGCGGTGGTCAGACCCGCCGCGGGCAGCCCCGTCAGCCGGGCAAGATGCCCCGCGTCGACGGCGGCATCGTCCTCCGCCCGCAGCAGCGCAAGATGAATCTGCGCCGCCGTCAGCTTGGCCGTGGTCAGGCCGATGGCCGTGTCTTCGCCGGCCGCGAGGCGATCGTTGACGATGCCGACCAGACGGCTGGCAAACTCACTCTCCTGCCGAAGCGCCAGCTGGCGATCCTGGTCGCGGGTCAGCGCGATATGCGTCAACGCCGCGTCCTCGGCAACGGCCTGACGGACGTCCATCAAGCCCAGGTTGGCGCCTTCGAGACCGGCGCGTGCAGCCCGGATGTAGTCCTTTTGCGAGTACGAAAAAAGCAGGCTCTGCGATTGAAAGTTGAAGATCGTCGGCTGTCCGAGCGGAAATCCATACGAGTATCCCAGGCCGGATCCGCCCACAAGCGTCGGGATGTACACGTCGCGCGTCTCGGCCAGCACCGCCCGCGCCTTGTTGACGTCGGCCTCGGCGGACCGGACCCGTGGACTGCTGCTCAGCGCCAGGTCGACCGCCGTTGTAAGCGTGATCTGTGCGTGCCCCGGAGCTGTTCCGAGACCGGCGAAAGCGGCGGCTATCTGAAAGAGGCGCAACCACATGCGCGGACGTTCCATCATGCGTGCAGAGGTGCTCCTGCTCTTGCTCCGTGTTCCGTCGGAACGATCTGCTGCCGATCGGACGCGGCTTTAGACCATGGTAGCCTGCGAGGCGACGACGCGTTGCTGCTGGCGCGGGCGCGTGCCGGAGGGAAGGCTGGAGCCAGGCTGGCCGCGGCAGCGTACTCCCGGCCGGCGGCCGCGCGGTCGCCGGATTGGGTAAGCAGGTCGCCAAGTTGCAGGTGTACTTTGAAGGCCGGCGCAGCATCGGACTTCGCTGGCGAACTGAGGTACTCCCGCAGAGCGCGAGCGGCCAGTTGCGGCGATCGGCCGGCCAGGATAAGCGTTCCGGCGGCGTCGACCAGAGCGGCGTCGTGGGCGCGATCCGCTTCGATCGCCGACGTCAGGACGGGGACTGCCTCGTCCACGCGGTTGTGCTCCACCAGGAAAAAGCCAAGATCCACGAGCGCTTCGGGCGATCGTCCGGCGAGTCGCAGCTCGGCTTCGGCCCCTTTCAGGTCTCCTGCCTTGTCCGCAATGCGAGCGAGCAATTGGTGGCCGCGCCGGGGGGACTGCGCCATGATCCGCGGCACAAGAGCGCGCGCCTTGTCGGGACCACCCCCGACGATCGATGGAGCGTTGACGTAGAACTCACCGAGATCGCTCAGCGCGGGGAGGTTCGCACCGTCGATCGCGACCGCGGTCTCAAACGAGATGCGCGCCTTTCGCGCCAGCGCAAACGCAGTGAGGGGGTTGGCCGTTGCCGCCTTTCTGCCCTGGGCGCGCCCCAGCCAGAGATAGATGTCGCTCGCCCGATTGGCCGCGGCGGCTGCTTCGCACTGCTCGATCGCTCGGTCCGACATCTCCTGCGCGTAAAACACGCGGCACAGCAAGAGGTGCGCCGACGGGTCTGCGGGATTCTGCGCTAACGTCGTCTGCCCCAACCGTGTCGCGTCCTCAATGCGGCCGTCCATCAAGGCACGTTCCGCGGCTGCGTTTTCGGCGCGGAGGCTGCCGCACAGAAGCGCGACAGAGGCGACAAACACCGCGAGTCTCGGCCGGATTGGCTGCTGTGCGCCCATCATTCGATGGGCTTCACCCGGAGCCCGCTGGAGAGGTCGCGATTGCTGGTCGCGTTCAAGGCCACCGTGTCCTTTTCCGTCAAGCCGGACGTGATCTCGACGCGGGTCAGGTTGACGACACCCACGCCGACCTGGGACCGCACAAGCTTGCGCCCAATGACGCGAAAGACATAGTTGACGCCGCTCTCGACATGGAGGGCCTCGCGCGGGATGCTGAGGACGTTGAACCGCTGCGACGTGGTCACCGTGACCGTGACGTTGGTGTTGGGCAGGAGGTCGCCATGCGCGTCGTCCACGGTAACGATGCACTCACCGACGCTGCGCGTGCCGTACGTGATGACGGTGGTCGGCGCGATGTCGATGTGGCCGTGCCAGACCAGCCCGGGCTTGGCGTCCCAGACGATCTTGACTGCCTGGCCCGCCGCCAGCCGGCCGATCTCCGGTTCATCGAAGTACGCGCGCACCTGGATCTGATTCAGGTCGGCGAGTTCGAGCAGAGTCTCGCCCGCCGGAACGAAGTCATAGGCATTCACTGAAACCGCATAGACTGTGCCGGCAAACGGTGCTCGAACGTTCTGATTGTTGTAGGCCGCTTGTGCGGCGCTCACCGTGGCGCGGGCATCGTCCAGCTGTGCCTCGGCCCGGCGCCGATCGGTAGTCCCAAACCGCCCGGTCGACCTTTGCTGCGCGCTTTGCAGCGTGCTGTTGGCGAGATCGAGACGCTGCTGCGCACCGGCGATCTCGCCCGTCGAGGCGGCGCCTTTGGCTTGCAGCTGCTTCAGCGAGACCAGGCTCTGCGCCGCCTGCACCTGTGCAAGCTGTGCCCGGGCAAGTTCGCCGGAGCTCCCAATGCGCTCCTCCTGGCTGCCGCCGTGCTGAATATCGTTCAAAGTTGCTTCGGCCGTTCGAAGCGACAGATTGGATGCCGCCAGGCGCGACACTGCCTCGGAGTCGTCGAGCTTCAGCAGAAGCTCGCCCGCCTTGACGTGCTGCCCGATCCCGACATACACCTTTTTTACAATGCCCGGGCCGGAAGCGTGCGCCTGAAACTCACGGATCGGCTCCACCTTGCCGTTGGTCGAGACCGAGCTGATCAGATTCTCCCGCGTCACCGGCGAAACCCGCACCTCCACATCCGGCTCGGTAATCGACCGAATGTAAAAGATCGCGGCGATCGCCAAGACCAGGACCAGACTCCACCGGAGCAGGGACGAACTACGTTTTGTCTCGACGATGGTGGCGGTGGGCATAGACGGAAGTCGCAGTATATAAGACGCACATGGCCGCAAAACGAAGCAGAGATGCGGCTTACGCTCCGGCTCTAATCCGGATTTGGGACTGGGGCCGGATGCTCGGAGGTCTGGAGGTCCACGATTTCGAGCTCCAGGCCGGAGAACCACTGGTCCGATCGAGGCCGCAGGCGGTAGAGGACGTCGATCACCGAACCGGCGCCCAGGCCGAGGTCAGAGGCGCGCGTCGGCCAGTGCACGGACCGAGATTGGCCGGGCCGCGACCAGGCAATCGCCTGAATGGCCGGCCCACCCGAGGCGGGCCTCAGCTGAAGGCAGAGGTGGAGATCCTTGATCAGCCGAACCGGTCCGCTCAGCGTCAGCCCTCGCGTCATAAAGGTCGGTTCAGGATGCGCGTTGCCGAACGGGGCACACCGCCCCAGCCAGTCGGCAAGCTCGCCCGAGAGCGCGTCCGGCGCGACCTCAGCGTCAGCCAACCTCGGCGGCCGGAGCACAGGTCCGGTAAGGATCCCGGCGCCGTGCTCCCTTAGACGATCGCGCAAGAGACCCACGTGCTCGGACCGGAGCGAGAAACCGACGGCGTGGGCGTGGCCTCCAAAGCGATGGAACAGCGTCGCGGCGGGCGCCTGATCGCAGGCCCCGGCGTGGGCGGCGGCCAGGGCGTCCAAGAGGTGAAATCCGGGGACCGACCGGCCGGAGCCGTGCGCCGCTCCATCCTGGTGGGTGAGCACGAGCGCGGGTCGCGCCGTCCGGTCAACCACCCGCGACGCCAGGATCCCAAGGACGCCGCGATGCCAGTCCGGGTGGTCGAGAACCAGCGTCTCCGGGGGGTACTCGCCCGATGCGCCGTCGACCAGCGTCCGCAGATGCTCTTCGATCGCGTCGAGAGCTTCGCGTTCCGTCGTGCGGCGGTCCTGGTTCAGACCGTCGAGCTTGGCGGCGAGCTCCTCCGCACGCTCCGGCGAGCGGGTAAGAAAGAGCTCGATCACATCGTCCGCAACGTCCATCCGACCCGCCGCGTTGATGCGCGGAGCGATGCGAAATCCAACCTCCGCGCTGGTCGGCGCACGATCCGGCGGGAGATCGGCCACGCGCATCAGGGCTCGCAAACCCGGCTGGACCGGATGCGCCAGTTCACGTAAACCGAGCGACGCCAGCACGCGGTTCTCCCCCGTCAGCGGGACCGCGTCCGCAACGGTGGCAATCGCGACCAGCTTCAAGAAGCTCGGCAGGATCCGCGCATTCAGATGACCGACCGCGGCCGCCGTGTCCGGCTGAGCTCGCGCATGCGCCAACAGAAGAGCATGCGCGAGCTTGAACGCGACCGCCGCTCCACACAGGCTTTTCGAGGGATACGGGCATCCTGGCTGGCTCGGATTGAGCACGGCAACCGCCTCCGGAACGCCCGCCATGCCGTCCGGAAGGTGGTGGTCGGTGACGATCAGGTCCAGGCCAAGCGACCTCGCTTCGGCCGCCGCCGCAAACGCCCGAATCCCCGTATCTACAGAGATGACCAGACGTATGCCCGCGCTGGCCGCCTCGGCGAGCCGGCCCGCCTGCATCCCGTACCCCTCGCGTATGCGGTGCGGAACGTGCCAGGTCACCAGGGTCGGCTCGCCCGGCACGGAGATCCGGTCGATCGCGGTCTTCAGCAAGACGGTTGCGGTGGTGCCGTCGACGTCGTAGTCGCCATAGATAAGGATGGGCTCGCGATCGCGCACGGCGCTCCCGATGCGATCGACCGCCTCCTTCATCCCCAGCATTCGGTCCGGCGCGTGGAGATGGTCGATCGACGGTTGGAAGAAGGCCTCGGCTTCCGCGGCGGACCGGATGCCTCGCGAGACAAGGAGGTGAGCGATCGCCGTCGGACATCGCAGATGCACGGCCAGGCTCCGGACGAGCTCAGGATCCGCCGTTGTCACAACCCAGATCTTCCGGTCACGCGGTGCGTCCAGGTCAGGCGGCGCGTTCAGGTCAGGCAAGATCGCGAGTCCATCGCCGCCGCTCAGCATCCCCGGCGAGACTTGAGAAAAGTGCTATTCGTCGTCGCGATCGTCCGCGACCAGGCCACCCAGCTCCGAGACGGCTTCCATCAGGTCCTGAAATCGGTCGTACCACTCGGTCGCCGTTTCAAAGACAAACATCACGCCCTGGTGCGCAAATCCGAGCTGCAGATATCCGATCTTGCCCACGTGATTCACCAGGTACTCGGCATCGTCGATCTCCGGCGCGGCGTCGTCCGAAAAGCTCCCCTCGCGGATCTGCTCCAGCAGAATCGCAATGTCCGACTTCTCTAGGATCACCTCGCTCATGGTCAGAAAGATGGCGCCGGACGCCTTTGCGTGTTCGACAAAATCCTTCCAGCTGTCCGGTGTCTCCTCTTCGTAGACCACCGTCGGGACCTCTTCGGTGACGTAGGCAGGAACGCGGCGCATGCCGTGGCCGGCGATAAAGGCCACCATGTCGTCTTTCAGCGTGATGAGATTGTCAGCGAGCATCAGGCTCCTATTTTCGCAGAAAGCGCCGGGCAGTGCACACGGTAAGTTTAGAGCACGCATGACGGAGGTACCCAGAACCGCCGTCCCGAGCCGGGCCCAGGGTTCTCGAAAGGGAGGCTCCGGGTTCTCCAAAGAGACGCTCCGGGAACTCCAAAGCGAGGCTCCGGGACCTCCAGGGATGGAGTAAGCCGCTCCGTTTCAGAGTGATATAGTCAGGAAGAGCCATGATTTTTTCCAGGGATTATGTTGGGTATCTTGCGCGACAGACGGCAAAACACCTCGTCGACGCCAAGATGATCGAGACCGCGAAGCCGGCCTTGGTGAACGATCGATTGACCGCCGCGATGACCGAAGAGCTGTCGCTCGAGGACAGGATCAACGACGAGGTTCGCGTCATCCTCGAAGCCATCCAGGACGAGATGCACAAGGGCGGCGTCTCCTACCCGGAGATGTTCAAAAAAGTCAAAATGAAGCTCGTCGCGCAGTACAAGGCGGTGCTGTGAGAATCTCGCGCGACAAACTGAACAAGCTCGCCCATACGGTCGCGGACACCCTGGCGGAGATCCCCGAAGTCGACTTCAAGGAGGACCGCAACACCATCCGGCAGGAGGCGCGCAAGGCGCTCGAAAAGCTGCTGATGGACGAGTTGAAGATCGATCAGGCCGCCCGCCTGAAGATCTCGGCCCAACGCAAGATCATCCTTGAAGGCTCCCAGGAATGGGACATCCTCTACCGCAAGTACTACAACGACGAGGTCAAAAAACTCGGTCTGTAGGTCTCCGAGGCGGCCTTTCGGTCAAAGAAGCCACGCTCCTCAAACCTCCCTACTGGCCCGTGTAGTAGCCGTCCCGCGTCTGGATGTAGAGGTTCTTCTCCTTAGGCACCGTCACTTCGACGCGATGATATCCTTCGGCTGCGGCGCTCGTGTCCGGCGTATACCCCAGACGGTACTGCGACCGCAGCTCCTCGGCTATCTGTTTATAGATACTGTCCACCGGCTGCTTCTTTGTCACCTCGAAGACCCGCCCGCCGGTTTCGCCGGCAATCTGCTCGAGGATCTTTTTGCCGTCGACCCGGCTCTCTTGCCCTCCGCCGCCGCCACGCGGAGCTCCACCGCCACCACCCCCGCTCCGTCCCCCGCCGGTATACCCGCCGCCACCTCCAGGAAAGCCGATCCCGCCACGGCTTCCTCCTCCGCCGCCGCCACCCGGGTACCCGCCACCACCGCCGCGGTTGCCGGCGTAGTGCTGCCCCTCTTCCCCTTTAAAGTAGATCGCGTAAACGATGGTGTCGGCGCGCTGTGCGGCCTCGATCGAGCGCGTCAGCGACTCCCTGGACCCGTTGTCCACGCCGTCCGACAAGAGGATCAGCGCCTTGCGGCCGTGCTGCTTGCTCATCAATTCATCCGCGCTCAAGAACAAGGCGTCGTACAGCGTCGTTCCGCCACCGTGACGAGCTCCGCCGCCCGGCCGTCCCTGTCGATCGCTCTCGCGGGTTGTGTCCGAGGTTTGATCTGGGTCGGAGTCGGTCGTCTGCGCCAGACGCGGGCTCGGCGTGTCCAGCTCCTGGAGCGCCGCCTGAAGCTTTGGACGCGACGGCGTAAGATCCTGCAGAAGCTCCGTACCGCGGCTGAACTGGATCACAAACGCCTGATCCGGCGCTCGACCCGCCGGCGCGGTCAACATCGTATCCAGAAACGCCGAGCTCGCCGTGCGCTCCTCGTCGAGGACGTTGCGCTGCGACAGGCTCGTGTCGACCAGCAGACCAAGCGACAGAGGGAGGTCGGTGTCGCGATCGAAGTACCGGATGGCCTGCGGCTTCTCATCCACAAGCAGGCTGAAGTCCGCCCTGGTCAGGTTCTGGATCAGAGCTCCCTTTTTGTCGCGAACCACCACCGGAAGATTGACCAGGCGAGCGTCCACCGAAAGTGTGGCGGTCTGCCCGGCCGGTTTGTTGGAATCCGCCTTTCCCGCACCCGGAGAGTTCGTCTGAGCTCGGGCCGCCCACACCGTCGAGAGAAGGAGCAACAGGGCCAGAGGTCGCACAGCAGCGGACAGCTTAATTCCGCCCTTTCGGGGCAGAGTGAATCGCAGTTTTCGAATAAGCACGGGAGGTTAGACGGTCCGGAGCCGCCCTCGTCTTCCCAGCGGCACAGAAGTGTACGTCCTCCAGGGCTGACTGATATAGTCTTCTAATATCTGATCTGGTTTCGGACAGGTCTGGTCTGGTCCGCTCCACCAGCCCGAGCGGCTGTGCACTCCGATGTGGCGTTATGGTGTAACTGGTTAACACGTCGCCCTCTCAAGGCGAAGAGTCCGGGTTCGAGCCCCGGTAACGCTACCAACTCAGACCGATCGACCTCCTAAAAAAGCTAATCCAGTTCTCATCCAGTTCCTCTGGCACGCTCCTCTGCTTCCCTGGACCTGTCTCAACTCCGAGCCTGGTCTCTCGGCGCATTACTTCCGCTCAGCGGAAAGCTCCCGGACGTAACTAATGGGCAAGCTCCCGCGGTCACTACAACGCAAGCATCAACAGAACTAGGGTTACAAGCGCACATTGAGAGGGAAAATCTTTACCCAAAGGAGGATCTGCTTGCATCTGACGCGGTACACAGTGCCCCCCAGATGAACAACTGCGTCACCGAGAGTGTGCAAGAACAGGACAGTCTTAGAGTCAAAGTTAGATCTGCCGATAACCAGAGATAGAAGCAGGGGATTGTCCGTGCTCCAGAAGCTTTGGCCAGCAAATTGCAACTTTACTCAAACAGACCGGGAAACGATCCCGGCCCTGAGCACACCATGAGTCGCATCCAAACCAGATCGCTTGCCGTACCTCCTACTATGACCAACTCCCACCCCAGGTCACCTGTATTCATGTCTGCTGTGCCCAGGTCTGTGCCCAGATCTGTGTCCAGGTCTGTGTCCAGATCTGTGTCCAGATCTGTGTCCAGGTCTGTGTCCAGGTCTGTGTCCAGATCTGCTGCATGGATGTCTGCCGTTGCGATCGTTCTTTTTCTGCTAGGGGCGGTGTGCGCCTCCGCCCAGAACTCCGGAAACGGCGGTTCTGTCCCTAGCTCGGGCGCTTCTGTCCCCAGTGGTGGTTCTGGCCCCAACTCTGTGCGTCCGCCTCTGGTTCGCCCCCTAGATGCAAGTCCGGACTATATTCTCGGACCGGGCGATCAGATCGTCCTCCACGTTCAGGATATGGACGAGATCTCCGACAAGCCGCTCCGCATCGACCCAAACGGCTTTCTTGATCTTCCCCTCGCCGGCCGTATCAACGTAAGCGGCATGACCATCGAGCAGTTCAAGCAGGAGTTGGCCACCAAGCTTCGACGCTACATCACATCGCCGCAGATCTCGGTCAATCTCACTGACGACCAAAGCCGTCCGGTCTCCGTTATCGGCGAGGTAAACACGCCGGGAGTGCATCAGCTGCAGGGACCAAAGCGCCTGATCGAGGTCATCTCAATGGCCGGCGGTCTCCGCGAAGATGCCGGATCCGATCTGATCCTGACACGAGAGGTACGCTGGGGAACGCTTCCGCTGCCCGGGGCAACCACGGACCCAACCGGGCAGTACAGCACGGCGCACCTCCCTCTCCAAAGGCTCATCGGCGGAAGAAACCCGTCGGAAAACATCCTCGTTCAGCCCAACGATGTGCTCTCCGTGCCAAAGGCCGAAATCATCTACGTCGTCGGCAACGTCAAACGTTCCGGGGGCTATCCTTTGACCTCGCACGAGCAAGCAATGTCGCTGGTGCAGGCAGTCTCGCTCGCCCAGGGTCTCGACCGTGACGCAGCCCCCCGCAAAGCTCGCATCATGCGACCCGTCCCCGGCCCGGGCGGGGAAGCCGGCAAGGTTGACCAGATTCCGGTCGACATCCAGAAGATCTTTGATGGAAAGGCCCCTGACGTGCAACTCCATGCCAACGACGTTCTCTTTGTTCCGAACAGTTCCGCGAAATCGACCGGCCGCCGTGCCGCGGAGGCAGCTCTGCAAGTGGCAACAGGCGTCGCCATCTACGCTCGGTAAACGGTCGGTGTTTTCGAGCAAAAACGTGCCATAAAGCTAAACGGCAATCCGCAGCACTCTAGTTGCCACTCTCCCAGGACCAGGTGATACACAATGGAGGACAACCCCTTGAACGGACGCAGCTTCGGATCGCCAGTACGTCTGCCGGTGTACGGGGGGCGCGACAACACGGCAGAGATCGACCCGAGACACTTCCAGCCCATCCCGGCGCAGCGCTCGCCGGAGGTCGGCCCTGAGGAGAACCTCCTCCTTGAGTACCTCCGGATCCTCCTCCGACGGCGGTGGGTGCTGCTTCTGTTTGCCCTTGCCGGCGGCCTCCTTGCGCTTCTTCTTACGTTTGACACGCTTCCCGTCTACCGCGCGCGGACCTCGCTCGACATCCAGAACATCAACGGCGACTTCATGAATATGCGCGCCGTCTCGGCCACAGGCCAGAGCGCGGATAACTCAGACTCCTACGTCCAGACCCAGATCAAGCTCCTCCAGAGCGACGCCCTTATCGAGCGTACCGTGCGCAAGCTCGAAGCCGAACCTCATCCGGCTTCCATCGATCGCGACGACCTTCTCTCCCGCATCAAGATGGCGCTCCATATCCCTACGGACAAGCTCAGTTATCAGGCACTTGTCTACAACGCCGCAAAGGGCGTAAAGGTGAAGCCACTCGGCATGACGCGTCTCGTCGAGGTCACGTGCGACTCCTGGAACGCGGACATTTCCGCAAAGTTCTGCAACACTTTGACCAGCGAATTTCAGGAAGAAGACCTCGAGACGCGAACCGCGGAGGCGCAGAAAACCAGTGAGTGGCTGACCCGGCAGCTCGCGGACGTGCGGCAAAAGGCCGAAGAATCGCAGCGCAAACTCGTCGACGCTACCGGTGGAAATGGCCTGGTTCTCAGCCAGGAGAACACCAGCGTCTCTGAAGACCGACTGCGCCAGATGCAGTCCGAGCTCCTGAAGGCCCAGGCGGATCGCATGGCCAAGGAGGCCCAGTCGATGATCGCGTCCTCGGCCGCCTCCGATTCGCTCCCAAATGTACTCGACAGTCCCGCGTATCGCGAGCAGCAGGCAAAACTCGCCGAACTTCGCGGTCGCGTCGCGGAACTGGTGCCGCCGCTTACGGAGGAAAACCCCAAGGTCATTCACCTCCGCAGCGAGATCCGCGAGGTGGAAGCAAACCTGGCTCGAGAGCGCGCGACCATGATGAGCCGGATGCAGAATGAGTACGATTCGGCCCGGCATCGCGAGGCTCTCCTCTCCTCGGCCTACCACTCGGAAGAGAGAAACGTTTCGACCGAACTCGGCCGTACCAGCCAGGTCAACCTGCTTCGGAAGGAGGTGGAAAGCGAACAGAACCTCTACCAGACGCTTCTGCAACGCGCCAAGGAAGCCGGTTTCGCATCGGCGATGCAGATGACGACCACGCGAGTGGTCGACGCTGCCCGCGCTCCAAAGGTTCCCGTCTCCCCCCGGCGAGGCAGCTCAGCAGGCTTGGGTGTGCTCTTCGGTTCGCTCTTTGGTCTGGGATTCGTCTTCTTCAAGGAGCGCACATCGGAGGTCTTCCGATCGCCGGGCGACGTGGAGCGTCACCTCCATGTTCAGGAGCTGGGCGTGATTCCATCGTCACGGTCCGAACGCCGCCCCGCTCTCGGCGCGTCGCTCTCCGGCTCGCTCGCGCTCCTCGGAGATCGATCTCTCGCCGGCGGAGAGATCGGATCGGGGGATGGCGACCAGCCGGCCAGCATCGCGCATTGGAAGGACAACTTCTCCGTCGTCGCAGAGGCTTACCGGAGCGCAACCTACTCGATCCTGCTCGCAAGCGGTGCGAGCGACCGGGCAAAGACGTATGTTGTATCGAGCCCCAACGCCAGCGAGGGAAAGACGACCGTGGTCTCAAACCTGGGAGTCGCCCTGAGCCAATCCAAGCGCCGTGTCGTCCTGGTCGACGGCGATTTGCGCAAACCCGGTCTCCATCGGGCGCTTGGCATCAAGAACCATGCCGGTCTGCGCGATATCCTGCGCGGCGAAATCGATGTCAGCAAAGCTCCGCTTGAAACTTTCTTGACCCGTACCAACATCCCTAACCTCTCCATTGTTCCCTGCGGCAACGGACGCGAGGAGGTCGTTGAACTGCTCCACGCGCCGGAGCTGACTACCCTGATCGACCGGCTTTCGCGCGAGTTCGACATCATTCTCATCGATACGCCGCCCATGCTTCACATGGCCGACGCACGTATCCTGGCCGGGCACGCGGATGGAGTCATTCTGGTCTTTCGCGCACGGGTCACCAATCGGGATCAGGCCACAACCGCGCGGTACCTCTTTGAGCACGACGGAGTCCGTCTGATTGGGACCATTCTGAACGACTTCGACCCGGTCAAAGAAGGTCGCGGAAGCTATTACTCCTCCTACTACCGTTACAAGCGTCAAGCAGAGGAACGCGACATCGAGGTCGAGCCGAGCGAATCAACAGCAACCGCCGGAAGCGTGCGCCAGAAGCAGGATCAAACATCGGAAGAGCATGAGGAGACGGCGGTTTAGCCATGAACTCCGCCGTTCTCCCAAAGAACTCTTCGGCCGGGCCCGATCTCGAGCCCGATCTTTTACCGGAGACTCCGGCGGGAACGCCCGCCGGTTCGACCCCCGCAGAGACCTTGAAACTTCCTCTGGATGCGGAGATCGGCTCGGTCGACTCCGCCGGCTCGGTCGGCTCGCCCCGTTCCCGAGCGGACGACCTCCGCCCCGGCGTTCCCCGACACGTGACAAAGCATCTGGTCACCGGCACATCGGCGCTCGGGGCGGGAATTCTGGTCGAGCGCGGATTCGGCTTTCTGGCAAATATCCTAGCGGCGCGGTTGGGAGGAGCCTCTACCTTTGGCGCATACTCCCTCGCGATCACAACAGCCAACAACATCTCGACCTATGCCGCTGGCGGAATTGGGGCGACCGCGGCCAGATTTTCGGGCAAGTATCCACGCGGTGGACCGGGGTACGGGACACTGGCCCGCGTGCTCCTGATCGTTTCAACCGTCTCCGCCGCCGCTGCTGCTGCCGCTCTCTGGCTCGGAGCCGGGCCCATCGCACATCTGCTCGGCAAATCCAGTCTGACCGGCCTTCTGCGATGGGCTGCGTTTTCAGCCGCGGGCATGATCTTGCTCGAGTGTGCCCGCGGATTCTTTGTCGGGCAACGCCGTCTCCGCGCGCTGATTCTCCTCTCCGTTCTGGTCGGCGCAGGCATGGTTGTGCTTCTTCCGTCGAGCGCCGCCCATCACAGCCCGGTCCGCATGATCATGTCCCAGGGTGCGATCACCACCGGCGCGGTGCTTGTCTGCATGCTCCTCGCCCGTCCCCTCGGTCTCAGAGACGGGAGCGAAGATCTCCGGGAGCCCCTCACCACACAAGCGGACCCCTACGGAGCCCGGGACATCGCTATTAGAGGGCGCTTGCCGATCGGCCCCATGCTTCGGGAGGTCTGGACCTTTGGCATGGTGCAACTTGCCAGTCTGGTCGGCGCCAACCTGGCAGGCTGGTGGTTGGCGTCCTTGGTCGCGCGCTCCGACACCACGCTCGTGCAGATGGGGTTCTTTTCGATCGCGAGCCAGCTCCGCAACATGGTCGGGCTCGTTCCAGGCCTGCTCACCGAGAGCAGCTACTCCGTCATGGCAGAGCGCGAAGGCGCCGAGGCAGCGACACCCGGGCACGTCATGGCCATGTGTACCTACATCGCGAGCTTTCTTTCGCTGCTGCTTGCCGGCGCCGGCATCCTGGTCGTTCCGTGGGGGCTGACGCTGCTCTACGGTCGACCGTACGGAGGCGCCGCCGTGACTACCGCGTTCGCACTTGCGATCGCAGTCGTTCATATGGGCAACTCGCCCACGGCGGCCAGGCTCACCATCCTGTCGATCAGGACGACCGGCCTGATCAACACGGCATGGGCGATCTCGGTTGCTCTCGCCGCGACGGTCTTCCTGCTGCACGGCGGCAGCGCAGCCGAGGGCATGGCCATCTACCTCGCCGCGCACGTCCTATCAGCCTCCCTGGTGCTTCTCGCACTCTCCCGCGGCGGTCACGTGCCGGCAGGTGTGACATGGACCTTCCTGCTCACCACGGGAACCGCGGTTCTCCTCTCCGTCCTGGCAGCGGTTCGTACCCGCCGTCCCGACCTGCTCCTGTCGGTCTCAGCTCTCATGCTGCTGATCTGGACGGTGGCGCTATGGGCGCTCGTGACCCTCGGCAAGCGTCACGGGTGGCTGCCGGACCGGGGGACGCTGCAAAGGCTGAGCAGAGCCTTTCAGGCGAGGATCTCTGGAATCTTTGGCTCGCACGGGAGGCAGACGGTATGAACGCCGGTCTGGCCCAATTTTCAGAAAAGCAGACCTCTGAACCTCGACTCGGCTCTCGGAAAGAGGCAGACGCGCACCTGGCTGACTCCAACACCCAGAGGTCTGGGGAGCCTCCCGAACACAGCAGCCAGACGGTTAACGTGCTCGCTTACGTTCACTTGCGCAACATCCACGCATCGACCGGCGCTGGTCGAGTCGCGCGCCAGCTGACCGAGCATCTTGCGCTCCGAAAGGACGTCCAGCTGCGCATCTTGGCCGACGCCCGCGACAAAGATCGTGTTCTGCCCATCGTCGGCCGACCATGGACAAGCTTCGATTACGCCACGTTTGCTCAGGACACCTCCCGACAGCAGGCGCTCTGGTTTGCCCTTGACCGCCCTCCAGCCGAGACCTTCTGGCCCGAGGCGCAGATCGTCTTCTGCACCGCCGAGTCCTACGTCCCGACCCGGTCCGCACGCCTGGTCGTAACAGCGCACGATGCCGCTTACTTCGAGGCCGGCGCACACGCCCGCGATCGTGCGTTCTGGACCCAAAGGCTCAAGTGGAGGATGCTCTTCGGTCGGCTGGAGAAGAGAGCCGACCTGTTCCACACCGTTTCGAACTTCTCGGCAGAGCGGCTGGCGCACTTTTTCCCCGCTATCAAGGACCGCCTGCGCGTCGTTCCGAATGCCGTGTCGCCTCACTTCTTTCGGGCAGTTCCGCCCTCTGGCACCGAGTATCTCGAGCGCGTAGAGCTCCATGAGACGCCGTTCATCCTTGTCCCCGGAGGTCTCCACTTTCGCAAAAACGCCGACCTCATTCTCGAGGCTCTACCGCAGCTTCTCCGAAGCTTCCCTGGCGTGCCGGTCGCCATCGTCAATCACTCCCATCCCGCTTACGCCGAACGTGCGAAAGCGCTCGGCGCCAAGGTCCGCCTCCTTGGATTTGTCGAAGATGCCGAACTTCACGCTCTCTACGCGGCAGCAACTGCCGTTTGGTTTCCGTCACGTTACGAAGGCTTCGGTCTCCCCGTGATCGAGGCGATGGCTTGCGGAACCCCCGTTGTCGCGAGCGATGCATCTTCCTTGCCCGAAATCTCAGCCGGAGCTGCCACTCTGGTCTCGCCGGGAGATCCCGAAGCGCACGTCCGAGCGCTGGGCGACCTCCTCACCGATCCTCGCGCGCGGGCGCAACTCGGGGAGAAAGGTCGCGAGGTGGCCCAGAAGTACACCTGGCAGAGCTCCGCCCAGCAGTTGAAACAGTGCTTTGACGAGATCTTATAGAGGCCGCGCTTGGGTCACAGACAAGCAAAAGGAATCTCTCTACAGAAAAAACGAGTGGGCCCCAAGGCTTGGCCGTATACGTGCAACTACCGTTTGCGTGCAACGACCAGGACGACGGAGATGAGAAGACACTCAGAGAAGAGCAGAAGGGAACCACGAAGCATTTTGTTAGCCAGTCAGGAAGCGAAAGTTCGGCCAGTCAGGAAGCTAAAGAAAGGTCCTAACCAGGAGATACGTCTCTCAACCATGCCGGTCGCCTCACACATCCAGATACCCCGACCGACGCTGCCGCCGGATCTGCCCAAGCTCGGCACGGGTGAGCAGAAGTTGGTAGTCGTTCAAAGCGGAGCTCGGGACGCGTACCAGGTCGCTCGTGCGCTCTCGGATGCAGGCATGCTGGAGCGCTTGGTAACCGACCTCTACTGGCCGGCCGAGCGCGCCTGGGCGCAGAAACTCAGCGATCGCATGCCGACGTCGCTCCGTACGCTGCTCCAGCAGCGAAACAGCCCCGATCTCCCTGCGCGGATCGTCCAACTGTGCGCCGCGACCGGTCTCCTCTCGCTCTTGCTCGAGAAGCTGCCCGGAGTTCCGGCTTCTGTTCGCCGCCGGGCCATGCGGATCTCCGATCGTGTGCTGGGCCGGACAGCAGGCCGGCTCGCCAACCAAACCTCGGCCGGTCTGCTCAGCTACTCCTACTACGGATACGACGCGTTCCATGAGTACAACGGCGCAGGCACCCTCTTCCAGCTTCATCCTCACCCGGCGAGCATGCGCCGTATCCTCACCGACGAGCTGCGCGACCATCCGGATTGCGCCGCCTCGCTCAAGGCCGAGTGGGAGCTCGCCCTGCCCGAAGCAGACTTTCGCCGCCTGGTCGACGAGACGCGCCTCGCCAAACGCTTCCTGGTCGCGTCCACCTTTACCCGGCAGACCCTCATCGAGAACGGGGCCGACCCTGAGAGCATAGAGGTCATACCTTACGGCGTCGACCTCGACCGCTTCTCGCCGGGACCCGCATATCACCGCCCACCGACCCCCCAAACGCCGCTGCGGCTCTTGTTTGTCGGCAGGATCAACCAGCGGAAGGGCATCAAATACCTCCTCGAGACGATGCGTCTGCTCGGTGACAAGGACGTCCATCTCACGGTCTGCGGACGCGTGGTCGACGGTCTGGAGCTGTTTCGCGACTGCGGCGATCGCGTCCGAGTCCGACCCTCGGTCAGCGCCGGCGATCTGGTCGAGGCCTACCGCGACGCGGACCTGTTTATCTTTCCTTCGGTCGCCGAAGGCTTTGGCCAGGTTCTTCTGGAATCGCTCAGCTCGGGCCTGCCTATCCTGAGCACAACCCGGACAGCCGCTCCGGACCTGATCGAAGACGGCGTCCAGGGTTTCATCGTCGATCCCCGCCGTCCAGATCTCCTGGCCGACCGCATCCGCTGGGCTCTCTCGCATCGATCCGAACTCACGTCCATGCGACGTGCGGCACGGCTGCGCGCCGAACAATTTACCTGGCAACGCTTTCGCGCCGGCGTCGTCCGAGCGGTCCAGCAAGGCAACCCACAAGCCAATCTGCAAGCAGACCCGAGATCCCCTATCCCGGCTCCTGGCCCAGCCGTTCCCCGCGAACCCACCGGCAAGGGCATGCGCCGGACGGACATGGAGGCCGACGCTCGTGTACTTTGAGCTTCTCCTCTGGGCCGTCGCCGGCATCGCCGCCTTTGCCGTCGTCTGTGCACTCGACGGCAGCCGCGACGTCTTTCACCCGCTCGTCTTTATCGGCCCCATGCTGGCCTTCCTCTATAGCTGGATGCCGTCGCGCCTGCTCGCTTCGGACGGTCTGGCGCGCTTCTTCGACGGCGACCAGCTCCTCCACGTCCAGCGTCTCAACGTCCTCGGCGTCCTTGCCTTTGTGCTCAGCTGCCTCGCCGCCGGTGTGCGCGTAAAGCGCCGCCCGAGCGATCCGATCCATGCGCTCTCCCCGTCGAGCTGCCATCGCCTGCTCGCCGGAAGCGCTCTCCTCGGTCTCCTCGGCCTCATCTGTTGGTCGATCACCATCATCAACGTCGGCGGTTTTGTGCAGGCCTTCAGCGCCTCCTACAGTGGCGGTTGGGACGATAGCGGGTACATCCGCGACGGCAATCTTCTGCTCTTGGTCGGCGTCCTTTTGGCGGTTTCGGCGCTTGCCTCCGGTGCTCGCCGGCTTCCCAGCCTCTTTCTGATGGCCGTCTTCGGCCTTCCCTGGCTCGCTCAGGCGCTCTTGATGGCGCGCCGCGGACCAACCTTTGCCATCGTCGTCATCGTCGCCATGGGATGGTACCTCAACCGCGCCGAGCGTCCGCCCGTTCTCGCCACCGCCGCCTTGGGTCTGGGTCTCGGTTGGCTGGTCCTGTTCTTAGTCACCAATCGCGGCAACATCTATCTCGGATCGGACTTCGACGTAAAGACCGACGTCAGCAACGTGATCGAAAAACCCGATACCGGCAACGAGTTCATCTACGGCACAGGCTCGGTCCTGGCAGCGGAGCGGCGCGACCACTACTTCTGGATGCGACGGTATCTCGCCGAAGTTCTGGTACGCCCCATCCCCAGCGCGATCTGGCCCACCAAGTACGAGGACTTCGGCGTTCCTGAGCTGCTCAACAACGCCGGCACGGGAGAAGGCTTCGGCGATGCCCTCGGTTGGGTCGGAGCGGTCGGCTCGGCCCCAGGCATCATCGCGGATCTGTGGGTCGAGATGTGGTGGCTGGCCGTCCCCGCCATGGCAGCCCTCGGTTGGACGTACGGCTATGTATGGCGAAAGGCAGTCACCGGCAGCCGCGCCTGGGCGTGCCAGTACGCCATTCTTTCGGCCCTGTCGATCTATCTCGTCATGCAAACGATGGAGGCCGTCATCTTCCGCGCGATCCTTCTCTCGGCCCCCTGTTGGATGGTGTGGCGATGGGCGCTCCGGGTGCCCAAGCGTCGGCCCCGGCCCGCTCTCTCGGTTCATCCAGGGGCGCAAACCCTGGTGCTCGACCGGAGGTACCACGGTGTCTAGCCTCGCTCAGGAGCACAGGCTCGACCTCGGTGCCCCGGCGGCAGTTCCCCCCGGTGTCGAGCCGCCGGAGAGGATCTCCGGGCCGTGCCGCGTCGCCGTCATCTGGATCGACTGGTACGCCTACCATGTCGCCCGATTTCGCGGCCTGGTCGAGAACCCCGATCTCCGGGGCGAGGTCGTCGGCATCGAGCTCGTCGGAGGCATCGGCGTCCATGCCGGCCTCAAGTTTCGCGAAGACCTCCCCACCGACCTGCCGATCACGACCCTGATGCCCGGGAGCAGCTGGAAAGAGGCGGGACAGCTTCGCCTCGCCATCGCACTCTGGCGTGAGCTGTCCCGGCTCGACCCTCTGGTCGTCCTTGTCCCCGGGTACTACACCCTCCCTGGATTGGCGGCCGCTCTCTGGGCCAAGCTCTCCGGCAGCAAAAGCGTCCTCATGACCGAGAGCACCCGCGACGACCACGTGCGCGTCGGCTGGAAGGAACAGATCAAGGGCGCTCTCATCCGATCTCTGTTCGACTGGGCCATCACCGGCGGAGCGATGCACAGGCGCTACCTCGAGGATCTCGGCTTTCCCCCATCCCGCATCGCGCGCTTCTATGACGTGGTCGACAACCGCGGCCTGGGTCTCCGCACCCGCGCGATGCGCGATCAAAGAGAAGCAGATCTGCTCAGAAGAGAAGATCCTCACGACAGACAAGATCCTCATCTCGACAGACAAGATCCCGCGCCAACCTTTCTCTACGTCGGTCGGCTCGCCCCCGAGAAGAACGTCGTCGGCCTGCTGGGAAGTTATCTTGAGTTCCGCGCCCGCGGCGGCACATGGGGCCTCACGCTGGTGGGCGACGGCCCCGAAGCCGCCGATCTGCGCCGCCTCGCCGCAGCTTCGGCCTATAACCAAAGCATCCATTTCGCCGGCCACAAGACATCGTCCGAACTCCCAGACCTCTACGGTGCGGCTACGTGCTTTGTGCTCCCGAGCACCCGCGAGCCGTGGGGCCTCGTCGTCAACGAAGCCATGGCCGCGGGTCTCCCGGCCATCGTCTCCCGCCGCTGCGGTTGCGCCGAAGATCTCATCCTCCCAGGCGAGACCGGTCTGACCTTTGATCCCGCCGATCCCGCAGATCCGGGGGCGCTGGCCCGATGCCTCACCCAGATGAGCCAACACAGCCCGGAGCAGATCAGAGCCATGGGCCATCGCGCACAACAGCACGTCCAGACCTACTCGCCAGAAAACTTCGGGGCCGAAGTCGCGCGCATCGCCCGCGCCTCATAAACAAACCCTGCTCCGGGAAACAACCCCTGGTCGCACTGAACAACCCCCGGTCGCTCTGAACAACCCTGGTCACACGGAAAAAACCCATTCGCACAGAACAATCCGGGCCCAGAGATCCACCCCAAACGGTCTGTCTTCGGCCTCTCGCCACCTCTTCACCGCCGCCAGGAGTTGCATTTCCTCAAAATCCGCGCAACGAAAGTTGCATCGCGCTCACGATCGAGAAGTGGCCCAATGATCTTAGGTAACTTTCTAGATTTCTCAATCGACCCATCATCAAGAGCTTGGTAGCTTAAACACAGACGCATACTCTCGTCAACCATGTCGTATGACGGCGACGGATTAGAGCTTCCGGACCTCCCCAAAGATGCCACCTACCCAGGCCCATCCCACCTCCGCCCTCGCCCCATCCCCGCCCGTCGTGCTGGGGAGGCGCGCTCGCTGGATCTCGGTGGTCTCTCACCTTGACCCCAGGTTCGGAGGCCTGAGCGCCGTTGTCCCCGACCTCGCCGCCGCCGTCGAGGCGACCGGCCGATCGGGGGTCGATCTCGAAGCCTTTTGCCTCCCGGACGAACATCCCGCGCCACAAGATCCCAGACCAGACGCGCACGTCCGCAATCTCTGGCCGATCAGCCGTCAGCGGTGGCTCCTCGACCCTGATCTGCGTCGAGCCTTCAACCGCACGGTGCAGAACGCGGACGGCGTCCATCTCCACGGCCTGTGGGAACAGAGCACGATGGCCGGCGCCCAGGCCGCGCAACGCTGGCGCAAGCCCTACATCGTCTCGGCCCACGGCATGCTCGAGCCCTGGGCGCTCCGCAACAAGCGGCTGAAAAAACAGATCTACGCCACGCTCTTTGAGCGCCGCAACCTCGACGGCGCAGCTTGGCTCCATGCACTCACCCTGGCCGAGGCCGAGGACTACCGGAGCTTCGGTCTCCGCGCGCCGATCGCCATCATCCCCAATGGCGTCGATGTCCCCGATCCAGCCGAGGTCTCCACCGAGCCCTTCTTCAGGAGCTTTCCGGAGTTGCGCGACAAGCGTCTGCTCCTGTTTCTGGGCCGTATTCACTTCAAAAAAGGTCTGGATCTCCTGGTCAATAGCTGGTCCCGGCTCGCCCGGAGATTTCCGGACGCCCATCTGGTGCTCGCCGGACCGGACTTTGAAGGGACTCGGTCGGCTATCGAGCAGAAGATCGCGGCGAGCAACATCGCGGACCGCGTCTACTTCACCGGCATGCTCGAGGGTCGGCAGAAGTGGAGCGCCTTCCGCGCCGCCGAAGCGTTTGTTCTCCCGTCGTACTCGGAGGGTCTCAGCGTCTCTACCCTCGAGGCCATGGGCATGGGCCTGCCCGTCATCGTTTCCACGCAATGCAATCTGCCCGAGGTCCGGGAATTCAACACCGGATGGGAGATCCAATCCGAAGTCGACTCTCTTACGTCAGCTATAGAAGAGTGGCTCACCGGCCCGGTTGAACGGGCTCGCTCCATGGGAAGACGCGGACGTGCCCTGGTGAAAGATCGGTACAGCTGGGAGGCGGTAGGCGCCCAGATGAGCGACCTGTACGACGCAGTCCTGAACGGCACCACACCCGGAAGCTTTTGCTCTTGGAGCGCGCGATGAGCAGCATCGACCTGAGCCGGTACGACAACTCCTGGTACCACCCCGGGCGCTCGCGCCTCTGGCAGGCGGCCTGGTTCTTCCTCGGGCTTCCTCTCCTTCGCAGCTCCGTTCTCCCCTCCTCCGGCCTGCGCGTCCGGCTCCTGCGGGCGTTTGGCGCACGAATCGGCTCGGGCGTGGTCATCAAACAGGAGGTCAACGTCAAGTACCCCTGGCACCTGGTCGTCGGCGACCACACCTGGATCGGCGAGGGGTCGTGGATCGACTGCCTCACCACAGTTCGCTTGGGCGCCAACGTCTGCGTCTCCCAGGGAGCGTATCTCTGCACCGGCAACCACGATTGGAAGGATCCGCGCTTCGGCCTCGTCGTCTCGCCCATCCAGGTCAACGACGGCGCCTGGGTCGGAGCCCGGTCCATCCTCACCCCAGGCGTGGTCCTTGGCGAAGGCGCCATCGCCGCCGCCGGAAGCGTCGTCACGCGCGACATCCCAGCCTTTGAGATCCATGCCGGCAACCCCGCCGTATTCGCCCGGCGCCGCGAGGTCCGATCAGCCACCGCAACTCCGGCCACCATTCCGTCTCCCATCCCGGTCGGCGAGGTGACGCGGTGAAGATTCTCCTCCTCAACCAGTTCTTCTGGCCCGATCCCTCGGCGACCAGCCAGCTGCTCACCGATCTCGCGCGCGGTCTCAGCGATCGCGGACACCAGGTCTTCGCCATCGCAGCCGACGGCGGGTACGCTCCGTCGGCGCTCGGGGAAGCTCCTCCCGACGTCTCGGTCTATCGCGTCAAGGCGCTCCCGTTTGTGCGCGGACGTTTGGGCCGCGTCCTCTCCTACCTCTCCTTCTACGTCTCCGCCACCGTTCGCGGCCTCACCGTCCCGCGGCCCGACCTTGTCCTCACGCTCACCACGCCGCCGCTCCTTTCTCTGCTCGGCACGATCCTCAAAGCTGTGCGTGGCTCACGTCACTTCATCTGGGAGATGGACGTGTACCCTGACGTCGCCGTCGATCTCGAATACTTCCGGGCCGGCGGCCTCCTGGATCGTCTCACCGGCATCCTCGCCGACTTTTCCCGCCGCCGCTCCGACGGCGTCATCAGCCTCGGCAACTGTATGCGCGAGCGCCTGATCGGTCGCGGCATCCCCGCCGGAAGGATCTCTGTCGCGGAAAACTGGGCCGACGGCAACGCCATCCGTCCCATCTCACGCTCCACAGCGGACGGAAAACTAGTTCTCCTCTACTCCGGGAATTTGGGTCTCGCCCATGATCTTGGTACCGTTACCGGCGCCATCGAAGCGCTCTCGGGAGACGACCGTTTCCGCTTCCTCTTCGTCGGCAGCGGCGGCCGTCGAAAGGAACTCGAAGACTTCTGCCAGACGCGCGAGATCCGGTCAGTCGAGATGCGCCCGTATGCGCAGCGTGCCTCGCTCAGCGAAAGCCTGGCGGCCGGCGACATCGGTCTTGTAACCCAACGCGAGATCTGCTGCGGATCTGTCGTGCCAAGCAAGGTCTACGGCCTGCTCGCGGCGGGCAAACC
This sequence comes from Acidobacteriaceae bacterium, assembly GCA_965277145.1. GTDB lineage: Bacteria > Acidobacteriota > Terriglobia > Terriglobales > Acidobacteriaceae > Edaphobacter. The sequence goes on along the minus strand of OZ255717.1, from coordinate 1,506,029 downwards.
CATCCTTTTCATCGGTCCAGAAAACGCGACACCCGCACACATCGTGAAACGCTTTCGCTGCGGTTGGCACATCTCCTGTGGCGACGTCGGATCTCTGGTCGGCCTCTTGCAGTACCTCGCCGACCATCCCGAAGAGGTCGCCCGGGCGGGCGCGAGCGCCCGCGAAACCCTGCTCAGGCACTACGACCTCCACCTTGGTGTGGGTCGCATCTGCCAACTTCTCGGCGCGGAAACGGAAGTTCCCCCCGCGTCCGGCACGAGAATTGCAAAGAAAACAAGTAGCCCCGGCCCTGATGTCCTTGTACGTACATAAACTCACACGGATCGGCACACAAAGAGGTCGTTGGTTATGCTTGCAATCGTAGCTCTCGGTTTGATCGCGTTTCTGCTCTGCTTCATCGCGACACCCCTCTGCCGGGACAGGTTTCTCCACTGGAACATCGTCGATCGGCCTGACACCGAGCGCAAGTTCCACGGACGCCCGATCCCGCGTATCGGCGGCATCCCGATCGCTCTCTCCTACGCCGGCGCGCTCGCTCTCATGCTCCTCCTCGCGCCGCAGTCGGCCCGCATCTCCATCCAGCACTCCCATCTGCTCTGGTCGCTCCTCCCCTCGGCCGGTCTGATCTTTGTCACCGGCCTGGTCGACGATCTCCGCGGCCTGAAACCCTGGCAAAAACTCGCCGGGCAAGGCGCCGCCGCCGTCTTAGCCGTCTCCCTCGGCGCCCGCATCACGCTGTTTCACGGCGTGCCCGTCTCGCCCTGGATCACCATCCCCCTCTCGCTCTTCTGGCTGGTCGGATGTACCAACGCCTTCAATCTCATCGATGGCATGGACGGTCTCGCCTCCGGTGTCGGCCTCTTTGCCACGGTAACCACGCTGCTCGCCGCCGTGCTCCAGGGAAACTTCGGCCTCGCCATGGCAACCGTTCCTCTGGTCGGCTGCCTGCTTGCGTTTCTCCGCTACAACTTCGCGCCCGCCTCCATCTTTCTCGGCGACTGCGGAAGCCTCACCATCGGTTTCATGCTGGGCTGCTTCGGCCTCATCTGGAGCCAGAAATCCGCCACCCTGCTGGGAATGGCCGCGCCCCTGATGGCCTTTGCGCTCCCTCTGCTCGATGTCAGCCTCTCCATCGGTCGGCGCTTTCTCCGCAGCCAGCCCATCTTTCAGGCCGATCGCGGACACATCCATCACCGTGTTCTGGCGCTCGGTTTCAAACCGCGAGATGCCGCTCTTATCCTCTACGCGGTCTGCGGCGTGGCCGCGCTTCTCTCGCTGCTCCAAAGCATCGGAAGCCGCGAGTTCCGCGGTCTCACCATCATCGTCTTCTGCTCGCTCTCCTGGGTCGGAATCAAGGCGCTCGGATACGTCGAGTTCAGCGCCGCCCGCAAGATCTTCTCTCAAAAAACCGTCCGTCGCGTCCTTCAGGAAGAGATCTATCTCGCCGAACTCCGGCGTTCGCTGGCGACCGCCGAGACCGTCCGGGACTGCTGGGCAATCGTCCAGACCGCGTGTGCCGACCTGACGTTCGCCACGATCGAAATGCACCTCAACGGGAAGACCTTTGAGAGTGTTCCCGACGGATTCGCCGGCGAGCCCACCTGGCACATGACACTTTCGCTCGGAAGAAGAGGCCACCTCAGCCTCACCCGCGTCGTCGAAAGCAGCACGCCGCTCCTCATGATGTCCGTGCTCCACCTCCTCCAGGAGGGCATCAAATCCAAGCAGATCCAGGCAGTCGAACCGGCGCACGCGGGCGCGGCTTCGCGAATCATCTCAGGAGCGGCCTAACCGACGCTCGTTCGGCAACTTCGGTTCGTCAGACACCGTCCCACTCGCAGTCAGTCCCTGCCGTATTGCATCGCTGCTGTCAAAATCACAAAGCTGTCCACGCACCAAAAAGCCATGACCTCTCATCTAGAGGCGAGGTCTCCGGAGTTAAAGATAAGTATGTGGCAGCTCCTCCAAGTCTCCGACGTCCTCGATCGTGAGTTCGGTTCCGCCCTCTCGGAGAGCGTTCCCACCCTCGCGTGGGAGCCGAGGATGTCGTACGCACCCTGGCAGCTGTCGGAGATGGACGCCGACGTCACCGACCCGCCGCTACGGGTTCGCCGATTCCCCCTCCAACGTGGCTACGCGCGGCCCTGGATCTCCAACATCATCCGCCTCGGTCCCTCGCAGGTCCGCCGTATGCTCCGCCACACCTCTGCCGCCAACCCAGGCCCGCTCATCTGCACGACGCCTTACTACGCTCCGGTCGCCGAACTCTGGCCCGGTCCGGTCATCTACCACCTCACCGATCTCATCGCGGCCTATGGCGGAGCCGATGCCGCTCTTGTGCATGCTCTCGACACCCGCCTCTGCCGAGCGGCGACGCTGGTCTGCCCCAACTCGCAGCGGCTCGCGTCCTATCTCACAGACAAGGCAAGTTGCGATCCTCTGAAGATCCATGTCCTTCCAAACGCAACCCGCGCGGCCAATATCCTCTCCCGTCCCGATCTGCCAACGGCGCCTCTGCCCGAAGATCTCGAACACCTCCCGCGACCGGTCGCCGGCGTAATCGGAAACCTCGCCTCCAACATGGACTGGGTTCTGCTCCAACAAGCCGTCGAGAGCACACCGGAGTTCACGTGGGTCTTCGTCGGCCCGACCTCCATGCCCATCGAAGACCCGGCCCAGCGTCGCGCCCGCGAAGCTGTCCTGAGACACACCTCGGCCCACTTCACCGGCCCTAAACCCTACGGCCGCCTCGCCGCCTACGCCCGCTCCTTTGATGTCGCAATCCTGCCGTACATGCGCAGAGAACCGACCTACTCCGGAAGCTCAACGCGTTTCTACGAGCATCTCGCCGCCTGCCGACCCATGCTTGCAACCCGTGGCTTTGAAGAACTCCTGCACAAGCGGCCTCTCCTCGAACTGGTGGACACAGCGCCAGAGATCTCGGACGCCCTCCGCTCTCTGAAACAGGTTGACTTCAACGATGGGCACGCCCACGCGCGTTGGCAGGCCAGCCACGCCGGTACCTGGCAGGCACGCGCGCTTGCGATGCAGGCCGCACTCGCCAACCGTCTAAACGGTCTGCCTGCCGCCGGCACGGTCAGATCTCAATCCGACTCACTTGAAGTAGAACCCGATCTTGTCGGCCCTCTCCCGCGTGCCTGAACCGAATTGGCGCCAAACCCCAAAAACCGTCGTCCGTCAGCGCGCCCGACCTCAATGACTGACCGTGACAGAAACAATGTTTGAGAGCAGGGTATCGTTTCCGATGCTGTGCGCCCACACCTGCAGGGTATGCAGGCCCGACGAAAGCGCCGACGTATCCAGCTGATAGACATACGGTGCGCTGCCCACCCGCTGCCAGCCATACTCGGCCCCATCCACCATCAGATAAGATCCAGCTGCGTCCAGGGGCTGCGTGATCGTCGCGACCACGCTGACCAGACCTGACAAGGCTTGCCCAGCGCCGGGATAGGTCAGGCTGACGGGCGAACTGCTCACCGGCGTGGGCGGAGCCGGCGTCGGCGTTCCGACAGGTGTCCCATTTGTTCCATTGCTCACGACCACCGGAACCGACGCCGAGAGCAGCGTCTGATTCGCCGTCGAATGCGCCCAAAGTTGCAGCGTATGCGCACCATCGGCAAGCGTTTGCGTATTCAGCGCGTAGACCCAAGGCTGCCCCGTCACGCGGCCAGTCCCAATCTCGTTGCCGTCCACCATCAGGTACGAGCCCGCCGCGTCCAGAGACACATTGATCGCCGCTGTCACCGAGATTGTGCCGGAGATCGTCCCCTGCGCCGAGGGACTGAGGATGGACACAGGTCCAGGGTTCGCGGTGGGCGGCGCCGGCGTGGGAGCCGGGGGCGTGGGCGTGGGCGGTGCAGGCGTCGGCGTCGGAGGCGCAGGCGTCGGAGGCGCAGGCGCCGGTGCCGGCGACGGCGACGGCGCAGGCGAAGTCACGCCGGCATCCTGGTAGATCTGCACCACTGTGTCGTTATTGGCCTGCCAGTAATCGGCATGCACCATCAGGATGTCGCCGTGACGGACCGCGGACGTCAGCTGAGGACGTGCGGCCGCCAGCCGACCGGCATCGACATCATTGATCAGGTTGGCGCTGAACGCATTGGGATAGTAGGCATAGACGGTCGGATCCGTGCCCAAATCGCCGTGAAACAGAAAGCTCTTGAACGGTGCCGTGTACGCGTAGTACTTGGGCGTGCTCTCCTCCGGAATAATCAGCGAGTCGGGCAGCGCTGCCGCAACCTGCTGAAAGATGCTCGGATCGAGCGTCGCCCCATTCGGCTCTACCGTCGAATCGACATAGAAGAGCGTCGCGCCCCAGCGATCGTGCGCAAACCGCATCTTGCGGATCAGTTCGGCAGGGACAGCCGCATCCGGCAACGAGACCTGGCTCGCCGTACCGTCCGTGTTCAGCGTGAAGTGCTGCGGCCGGATGCAGACGCCGACACGGAATCCCGCGTCATGCATGATCTTGAAGTAAGCATCATCGAGCTTCATCCCGGCGTAGGGCGAGACCGGGTTCGCGATCACCGACTCCATCTCCGGCGCGACCTGCGCGATTTCATCCGGAGAGCAGACATAGCTGGTCGACTGCGGATACTGTTCCCCCTCAATATCCCAGGTGATCGCACCTTGTGCGTTCAACCGCTGAAGATTCTGCACATTGCTCGCCGCCTGCTGCAGCACCTTCGCCTGGAAGCTCGCCAGGCCAGCCGGCGTGCGAACGTCGAAGTCGGACGGATTGCTGTCATTGAAGTACCGTCGAGGGTTGTTGGGAAAGCCGCCGGGCTGGTTGATGTTGCCCTGCGGTGAACTGGCCAGATACGCCGTTCCGATGATGCGGTGATCGCTCCACTGCAGTGTCATCGGCCAGGTCCGGGCCCAGTTCGTGTAGGCATCGGCCGCCAGGGCGGCGGTCGCGGTCCCCGAAGGTGCGAACCGAAGCGAAACCGTGAAACTATCCGTCTGCCCCGGCTGCACCGGCCGATCGTTGTGCGGCAGAAACGTCGCCAAGTTGTCCGGCGTCGTCCCGCTGATGAGCGCGGTGTAGGCCGTCGGAGCCCCGGTTGGCTGGAACCCGCTGTAGAGCGGCTTCGTCGCGTCCGGAACCACAGCCGCCACTTCACCCTGCCCGAAGTCCGCCAACGTCACGCTCGGGGCAATCGTGTTGTACGCAAGCTGCGAGTAGCTCGGATCGTTGAATCCACTCGGCAGAGAAGGGAAGTGAAGCGCGAGCGGGTAAATTGATGCACCATCAAAGATGATGCCCGAACCGGCGGCGTTCGTTTGCGTCACGATCATGTCGAGCGAATCGCCATTCTGCACGTACTGCAGGCTGATCGAGCCCCACAGAAAGTTATAGGTCCACGTGTGGGTCGCGCCATTCCAGCTGCGGCCGCTATTCGACTCACCCCACCCATACTGCGGCGCCGACAGGACGTTGCCCTGCAGATCCGTCGCTTTCATGTGCCAGATGTGGAAGCTGTCGCTCGAAAAGGCGCTCAGGTCCTCGAGTGTGACACCCTTGTACGACAGTTGCTGGACACCGTTGTTCCCGTACGTGACCCGAAGATCCGACTGTGCGACCATACGGGTCGCGACGGCCGCAAGCCCTGTCAGAACCAGGGCCGCGAGTGAAATTGTGACAACATTGCGCTTCATCGTTCGGACGTACTCCAAATTCTTCAAGCAACGGCAAGGGTCAAGCTTGGGGTGAGACAAGGCACAGGTATAGTCCATGCCGTAGAGTCAATATTGCTCCAAAGCACGCACCTCACGCCTGACCTGACAGTGTTAGGTGGCATACGACTTCTGTGGCAGGGAGTGGAACAGGGTTGGGAAAACAGGTCTAAGTGTAAGACCTATGCTATCCAGTTTCCGTGAACAAGGAAGTATCTTTGGCAGAACCTTCGTCGGCAGTAACCCACGTCGGAGAAGGGAAGCATCCGGCCTTCGCGAGACGCTTTTTCACAACCGGGGACCCACCGCTTCTGGAATCAGCAAAGGCGACGTCTACTCCGCTCCGGATGAGCTCGCGTCCGGAGCGACCGAGATCAGATGGGCATGCACAATAAAGCGTTTGGGCGCCGCGCCGACGTAGTCAAACGGATAGCACGTAATCAGCGTCATCTCCGGTCGATCGCGGATGGACAGCACCTCGACCTGATCCGGTGTTACCACCTCGGTCGTATCGACCTCATAGTGATAAACGCCCGTCTTGTCCGTGATCCGGACTTCCATCTTTGGGGCGACCCGGCGCAGCGGCCGAAAAAACGTGTCGCGATGACCCGCGAGTCCCAGCGTCCCCAGCCCACCCGGCATGGCCGTGCCTTCAATGTGTCCAACACCACGCAGCAGACTGTCCGGGTCATAGCTCGCCAGAACCGGAACCGACAGCGAGATCTGCGGGATCTCGAGCCGCCCGATGACGTCCTGCTTCTCATGTCTGCTTGCAACTGGAACAGAACCAGCCTGCGCCGGAGAGGCAGAACCTGCCGAGGCCTCACCGTGGATCTGCCGCGCACGAGCCTCAGCCGACTGAACCCTAGCTCCCAATAGAAGAAGAAACAGCCCTAAAACGACCCCAGCCGCCCAGAAGAAATGCTCGATCCGGGCGGCTAAGCTCGACGTTCGGGACGGCAGAGACGGCATCGAGCTCGCCTACAGACCGCGTCTCCACCGGTACGCTCGCATCCCAGCCGCCGCCGCCAACAGGAACGCAGCCAACATGAAAAGCAACGGAAGAGAACTGGCCGTATGCGGCAGCTGCGCGATCACGGGCTTGCGGTGCACTGTCCGAGGCGTGCTCGCCACAGCTTGCTGCGAGCCATCCGAGCTGCCCGCAGAAGAACTGGGCGCAGAAGAACTGGGCGCAGACGAGGTAGACGCGGCAGAGCTGCGCTGCGAGCGCGCCGGCAGCGGCTCAGGTGTCTGAGCCGACGCCACCTGCTGATAGCGCTCCGCCTTGATCGCCGGCGTGCTGTCGTTCGGCCCCACCTCTGTCGAGGACAACAGCCAAAGTGTCACCACCTCCATGTCGTCCTTGGAGAGATCCCTGTCGGCGACCTTGCCCTCTGAAGCCGGATCGATGGCCGGAACCTTGGCCTGGTTTGACTTCGCGATCGCAACCGCCTCGCCCTTGGGATAAACAAACTCAATCGCCGACGCACTGTTCGGAAAATACCAGCCGCGGAGGTACGACGTACCCTGAGCCGCATTGCCCCACGTAATCGGGCCAGGCACCGCGGGCTTGCCCAGCGAGCTGTTCGGAAGTCCCAAAAACGTCGAATGTGTGCTCCCGCCGTTGCCTTCAACCCGCACAATCAGGCGATCGGAAAGATGGTCGACAACCTGAATGGAGTACGATCCCGGCTTCAAAGTCGCTCCAGGAATCCGGGTCTTGTCCGAAATCGTGAACTGCTGCGACACAGCGTCGGGGCCGAGAGCCCACGTCTGCGGACCCCCCACTGCCAAAGCCAGAAAACCCACGAGCAAGAGCTTCCACTTCATCATCCAGATCAGTCCCTTCATCCCGGCATTCTCAACGTGCGCAGATCTCAACGTGCGCAGATAACCTAAGACACACGGCCCACATCAGCCACATCGGCCAGATCAGCTGAGCACAGGCGCATAAGTATCATCGGCAGGAAAGTGGCAGAGCACCAGCAATAAGCCAAAGAAGAACTACGCGGAAGTAACGTAAAGCATGCAAATCGGAGAGTAACTTGCCGTTACTGCTTACGACACCCCGCCCGAAACACCCTCGGCTTGCGCCACTGCTCCTCGGTCGCAAAAATGATGCAGGTCGCGCCCGTCTCCGTGTCCAGCCGCCACGTCAGGTCGCCCTGCCGATACAGCTGAAAGTGGCCCGATCCGCCAAAAAGCATGCCGTTCGGCGGTTCCGGCGCGATCGAATCCGTCGCCGGCGGCGTCACCCCCGGGCTCCCCGCTCCCGGCCCCGCCGACAAGCTCCCATCACCCTCCGAACCCCGCACTTTACCGCCGCCCTCCCCGTTCGCCCCACCCCCACTCCCACTTCCGACCGACCCGACCTTCGCACCCGCACCCGTTCGCCTCCCCGCCGCATCGGGCGCCGCCCCCGCCACGGATCGCCCGTCGGTCTGAACCACCTCCCCGTCCCGACGCAGCCGGCCAGCGTCATAGCTGTTCCAACCGACATACGCAAAGACGGCCACGACCAGCATCGCGAGACCGATCAGAACGCGCTTCAACATAAACTCTGTCCCTTTTAAGGAGCTCTTTTCCCTAGGGCTGAATCTATCATCCGCGCGCCGTCCAGACACCGCTCTGCTCAGCGCCCGCCACCCTCGCCGCAAGCTCCCCCAGCCGGACCCCGGCCATCCACTCGCCAGCCCGGCCGATGACCCCAAACCACTCCCATCCAGAAGCCCGCCCCTGGCCAGCCCCGAGCAATCCAGAAGCCAAAATCCCCAGCGTAAAGGAGTATGATGAGACCCGTGCCGAAGTTCTCCGTCGTCGTCCCGTTTCATAACGAAGAGGAAAACGTCACCGCCCTCTACGACCGCCTGAAAGCCGTCATGGAAGCCGTGCTCGCCGACGCGCGCGAGACGTTTGAACTCGTCTTCGTCGACGACGGCTCCCGCGACCGCACCTACCGCCTCCTCGAAGAGATCGCCGCCGTCGATTCGCGCGTCCTGGTCATCAAACTCCGCCGCAACTTCGGTCAGACCTCCGCCCTCGCCGCCGGCTTCGACCACGCGCAGGGCGAGTTCATCCTCGCCATGGACGGCGACCTCCAGCACGACCCCAACGAGATCCCCAACTTCCTCGCCAAACTCGAAGAAGGCTACGACGTCGTCAGCGGTTGGCGCTCCGAGCGCGGCGACAACCTCCTCTTCCGCCGCATCCCGTCACGCGCCGCCAACAAGCTCATGGCCACCCTCTCCGGCGTCCCCATCCACGACTTCGGCACCACCTTCAAGGCCTACCGCCGCGAAGTCATCCAAAACATCCCGCTCTACGGCGAAATGCACCGCTTCATCCCCGCCCTCGCCTCCTGGTACGGCGCCTCCATCTGCGAGATCCCCATCTCGAACCCCGCCCGCACCGCCGGCAAAAGTCACTACGGCCTGTCCCGCACATTTCGCGTCTTCTTCGACCTCCTCACCATCCGCTTTCTCCTCAAATACATGACGCGCCCGCTCCACTTCTTCGGTTCGGTCGGCCTCATCGGCATGCTCTCCGGCAGCGCCCTAGCGCTCTGGCTCCTGGTCCACAAACTCCTCACCCACCGCGCCGTCGCCGACGAGCACGGACCCATCTTCGTCATCGCCGGCATCCTCATCCTCGCCGGCATCCAGATGCTCGGCATCGGCCTCCTCGGCGAACTCCAGGTCCGACACTTCCACACCGCCAACCACCGAGCCCCCTACGCCGTCGACCGAGTCCTCCGCCTCCGCTCCAGCGAAGAAAGCATGCTCCATTAAGCAGAGTGCGTGCTCCAGTAAGCCCCTCTGGTTGTCATTCCCGAAGGGAATCTGCTTCTGCATTTGCCCTCGTCGTTGCTCTTCTTCGTTGCGCAACTTGAAACGACTGCCTTCCAGCTGCAACGCACCCTAAACTTCCGCTAATGCGACTTGTCGGTACCAACGAAGCGAAAAGCGTCCTAGAGATTACTGCCGAGAAGCCGAGATGAACGCTTCTTTAACGTCTGTATCCATGGACTCCGGACCGCCGTAGTCTGTCCAGTAGTGAATGATCTTCCCATCGCCGCCTGCGAGGATCTCCACAGGAATACCTTCTATATCGAAGGCGCGAAATACTTCTTGCTTCGGATCTAGCACAATCGCCAGGTGCACACCGTTGTGAGCGGCCCATAGCCTTGCGTCAGCGGCACTGTCTTCCGTGAAAGTGATCACAGTTAGGCCCGCTCCTTTGTACTGCTGCGCCAGCTCCTGCGCGTGCAGCGTCGCACCCTTACACGGTGGACAATAGCTGCCCCAGAAGTCCAGTAGTACGGGGCGCCTCACATCGGCAAGCCGGATCTCCTTGCCGGAAAGATCGTGCACCGTTAGGGCCGGTAGCTTTCGGCCGACCCACTCCGGCCGATCCTTTGGACGATTGTCCATTTTATTCAGCACCGCCAGCGTCTCGGCAGAAACGGGCTTGTCGAACCATACCTCCGCAATATCGGCCGTCCAGTCCTTGCCGCTGAAGGATCGCTGCTCTCGCAGCACCGTAAGCGCAGCTGAATCAACCCAAAAGCGTCGATGCTGAGTCACCGAATTGGGACGATACTCTGGCGATGCGCCATACGTGGCATCGACTATTTCACACTGGTGAGGAATACCGTGATACAAAATCGTCTCCGTACCGGCATCTTTCGCATCGATTAACCGACTCAACAACGTGTGATACGTCCCGAACGCTTCCTGACGCATCCGCTCCTCAGGATACGGATCAGTGGCATTCGGGTCGACACGGACATGCGACGGTTTATCAAGCTTTTCTAGATCCTTCATCGCCCCGCTGCTGCTGTGCAGCGGTAGAAACGTCGGCTGCATGCCCTGAGCCTCGAAGTGGTAAACAATCTGCCACGACGTACCGGGCAGCAGCGCAGATGCCGTGCCTTTCACTTGATACGTCTGCGCCGATGAATAGTGCGCTGCCACATGCCGCAGCAACTCTTTGGGCGTCTGCGCGACCGCGGATCCGACGAACAAGGTGAATAGGACGAAACGGAGCATGATTGACACTCCTTACAGAAAATAGTTTAGACGTGAAGGCAGCCAGCTTTTGCGCTGAACAAGATGAATCGAGACGCTTTCGCTGAAGCAAATCGATCCGCATCCGCCCAACCTTCTCAACATTCCGTACTAGCTCCCGCTCCGCGCCCGGAAACGCACCGCACGGCAAGCCCCACTCAGAGAACAGCACGCAGACATCGGGAACTTCACACTTGACACGGAGACAACCTATCCACTACCGTCTGGTTGTGGATAAGTTGGGTACAACATTTGCGGCTCTGTCTGATCCAACCCGTCGAGCGATGATCCAACAACTCTCCCACGGGCCTGCCTCGGTGCATGGATTGATGGAACCGTTTGCACTCTCGCAGCAGATGATTTCAAAACATATCGCCTACCTGGTGCGGGCGCGGATTGTCGTCAAGACCAAGCGTGGACGGGAGAGTGTGTGCACGCTTCGGCCAGAGGCCATCAAGACGGTCAGCGACTGGGCGATGAGCTATCGCCGATTCTGGGAAGAGAGCTTCAGCAAGCTGGATGTGGTTGTAAACCAAATGAAAACGGAGGTCAGAGATGACAAAAAACACAGTTAACGAGACAGAGCGGATGGTCGTTACAAGAGTTTTCGATGCCCCGCGCGAACTGGTCTGGAAGGCGTGGACAGACCCGAAGTACGTGATGCAGTGGTGGGGGCCAGAGGGTTTCACGGCGCCCGTTTGCAAGATGGATTTTCGCGTGGGAGGAAAATATCTCTTCTGCATGAGAACGCCGGACGGGCAGGAACTCTGGACGGGTGGTGAGTACCACGAGATTGTTCTGCACGAAAAGGTCGTCTTGTCGATGTACTTCTCTGACTCCGAGGGAAACAAGGTTGAGGCCGCCGACTATGGGATCGAACACGAGACCATCGACGACGCGCACGACATAGTTCTCTTCGAGGACTTGGGAAACGGCCAGACGAAACTTACGTTTATCGGCAATGAAGCCATGGAGAAGGCAAAAGAAAGCGGGCAGGTAGAGGGCTGGAACCAGATACTCGAGAAATTTGCGGCAGTGATTGCAGGGCTAGCGCAGGCCAGATAAGTAGTTGAAATGTCGACGGCGGAAGTTGGCGGCGCTCAGATTTCGGCATCTAGCGCACGACCTTTGTCGTTGCGCGCGGAGCCCCTTCCTGCCGCCCCAACTCCCGCCGAAACGCCGCCTCCCGCTCCGCCACATACGCCCGATACCCCGCCGAATCGACAAACGGATTCCCCCCACCCGCCCGCATCCGCCCGACCTTCTCCACCATCCCGAAGTAGCTCCCATGCGCTCCTAAAAACACGTCGCACGGCAGCCGTCGCAACGTCCGAAACGTCGCCGCATAATCCTCCGCAATCCCCGGATACGCCCGGTTCCCCACCAGCTTGTACCCCGGGTTCACATTCGGACTTCCCACAATCACCACGTCGACCATCCGCCCGCCATCGGGCACCCGTAGCGTCCACGTCGTACACCCTCGCGTGTGCCCGGCCGTCTTATGCGCCACCAGCACCGTCCCGCCCAGCCGCACCTCGTCGCCATCATGCAACACCCGATCCACCTTCGCCGGCTCATACGTCGGCACCGCCCGCCCATACGCAAAATCCGCCCTTCCACCCGTCTCGACCACCGAAACATCCCCGTCCATCACCATGTACTTCGCGCCCGTCAGCCGCTTGATCTCCGCGCTCCCCGCCGCATGATCCGAGTGCGCATGGCTGATCAGCAGCACCCGCGTATCCGCAAACCCAAACCCAAGCTGCTCCACACTCCGCCGAATCAGCGGCACCGAACTCTTCAAGCTGCTGTTGATCAGCACGTTCCCCTCCGGCGTTATAACGAGGTACGAAGCCAGATCCCGGCTGCCCACGTAGTACACATTCCCCACCACCCGATACGGCGGAAACGGCTCCGTCCACGCCGGATCCTGCCCCGCCAACAAGCTGCCCGTAAGCGCCCACACCAACAAAACAACCCGCAGAATCATCCACCCAGCATAAGTCCCAAACTCACCCGCCGCCCCCTAAACCGCCCCAATCACCTGCCGCCCAAACCGCTCCATCTCCTCCCTCTGCGGACTCATCTGCAGCAACACCAGATCCACCCCGACCGCCGCAAACGCCTCCAGCCTTTCCCTGACCTGCTCCGGCGTCCCCACAAACCCGCTCCGCAGCCCGCGATTCGACACCGAATAATCCCGCAACGAGATCTCCGTCCCCAGCTTCGACCCCGTCACCCACTGCTGATAGTTCGCATACCCCCGCGCCGTCTGCCGCACATCCGTAATCCGCTCCACCTCGCGCAACGCCTCGGCCTCCGTGTCCCGCACCACCGCATACCCGCTCACCCCAAACGTCATCGGCCCAAGCCCCAGCCGATCACGCCGCGACCGCATCTCGGCAATCTTCGCCCCCACCGCCTCGGGCGCATCGCCGTGCATCAGGTACGCATCGCACTTCGCCGCAATCAAGTTCTTCGCCGTCTCCGACTCACCACCCGCATACATCGTCGGTCGCGGCTGTCGCACCGGCTTCGGACTCAACACATTCTCGCGTACCTCGTAGATCTTGCCCTTGTACGAGAACCCCTGCTCCGCCCAGCACCCACTCACCACATCGATCCACTCGCTCGTCCGCGCATACCGGTCATCGTGCTCGTCAAAGTGCACGCCGTACTTGGTCGCCTCATCCTTCCACCAGCTCGAAACCACATTCAACGTCAGCCGCCCGCCCGAGATCCGATCGATCGACGCCGCCTGCTTCGCCAGCAGCGCAGGCGAGTGAAACGTCGGCCGCACCGCCACCATCAGCTCCAGCCGCCGGGTCACCGCCGCCAAGGCCGCCGCAGTCGACCAAGCATCGAGCGAATCCGCCTCCACGCCCTTGATGTCGTTCAGGTTCAGCTCCGCGATCAGCGTCAGATCGAACCCAATCTGCTCCGCCCGCATCGCCAGGTCGCGCGCATACTCCCACGTCGCCGCCATCCCCTCATCCTCCACATTGCGCAGCCACCCGCCAAACACCGGCAGCCAGAACCCATAACGCATCAGCGCGCCTCCACTTCGAGACCCACACTGATCGTGCTCCGCACCCGCCTAGCCGCGTTCGCCTCCGCCGCCTCCCGCTCCAGCCAATCCGCCAGCCGCGCAAACGGATCGAACCCCACCACCTTCTCGCCATCCGCGACAAAGTTCGAAAGCGCATTGATGTCGTAGTACACCCTCTGCCCATCGCGGTCGTCCACCATATACTCCACCCCGCCCAGCTCGATCCCCGCCGCCTCCATCATGCGCTCCACCTCCGCAATCACCTCCGGCTCCGGATCAAACCGCTCCACCGTCAACCCGCTCTTCACCGCATCCAGCGCACACGCCGCCCGGTCCAGCTCCACGCCCATCGGCGTTCGGCAGATATCGGCCGGACACAGGTCAAACGTCTCGCCCGTAATATGTATCTTAATCGCGTACAAATAATTTCCGTTCAGAACCTCGACCCGAACGATATATGCTCCTCTCGCAGGCACAAACTCCTGCACCAACCCCGTCGTATCCATTCCCAGCATCAGACCGTCCCCCGATCGATCCCCAGACCGCGCCGCCTCGGCTAGATCCTCCGGCCGATCGAACCGCTTCACCCCCGCTCCGCTCCCGCCAATATTCGGCTTCACCACCACCGGCCACCGCAGACCCTCGGCCGCCGCGACAGCCTGCTCCGGCCGATGGATCACCCGCGCCCGCGGATACGGCAGCCCCAAGCCATCCAGCATCACCAGCTGCGCCGCCTTCGACAGCTCACTCCGATACGCCCGCACCCCATTGATCACCCGCACCCCACGCGCGTCGAGATGCTCCAAAAACCCCATCGTGTAAAAAATCTGATCCCCATGCCCCCGGTTCCAGGCCGACGGACTCATCTTGTTCAGCACCACCGCAAACTCAAGCTCCGGCCGATCCTCCGGACCATAGCTATGCTCCACCGCATTCAACGTCACATAAGCCGTCCCCCGCCGGTCCAACTCCGCAAACAAGGGCTTAAACCAGTGCGGCTGCTCATAATAAATCGCAATCGGAAGCGCATCCTCTGTCGTCGGCATACCCCATTCTAACCACCCACGGAGCCAAGTAACCTTCTCACCTGACAGATTGAACCACCCCTGTAGAAGCACCTTCCGTCGTTCTTCACGACGAAGGGGTTTACCGGAAACCGTCCCGTACGCCTTCGATCAAAGGATCGCCTGCAAAACTTGACACAGTAAGTAGCACGCAGCTTCGCTCAAGAGAAGCGCGTAATTTACAGTTTCGCCAAATTGTGTGGTGCCAACCGGTTTCCCGAAGTCCACAGGGAACTTCTTGTCGTTCACTGCCGAGAGGAGATCTGCTCCGTGCGCAAGCTTGTTTCTCAGCGTGTATAGATCGATTGATAGCTCTTCGACCGTGAACGCCGGAGCGTCCGTATTCGAATGCCAGTTCGGAAATGCCAATGCCTGCGGTCCAAGACAGTCGCAAAGCTTTTTCTTAAACTCTTCGCGGCCACCACTATCGAATATTGCTTCAAGACCAGTCACCCATAACAGCCCCGCGATGTAAGGATGAAAGTGCTCAAGACCCAGTTGAAGCAACGTGAGTGCGTTTTTTTGCTCCACATTGCTTCCGTCCATCACCGGTTGGATCCGCTCGATCATAGCGGGCACTTGCGCGAGCATTGCTGCACTAAACTCGTTGGTCATCGCCCACCGACCGGGTTGCATAGGTGGGCGCCGCTCAATCCCCTGGTGCCTATACACAAAGCCGAGCGTGCGGATCGGTTTTATGACCTGGAAGGCCATCACACCGGTGTAGAAGCGATTAGCACCTCGTTCGAGGCGCTGAAAGCAATCTTCTCCTGGGATGTACTGCTCGTACTCGCAGACCAGGTATCGGCTTGCAGTAGCCTCTTCGTCCATCTCCCCCTTCCCCTGAGCCCAATCCCAGCGCTGCGAGAGCAACTGATCGTCTGGACGGACTAGAGATAGGCCATCACCCAAAGCGATAACATCATCTCCTTCGTCAGCGACGTCCATCAGAGCTGTATGGATCGTATCTGTGCTCATTTTCTTCAACTCTAAAAGCCTGAAAATTCAGAAACAGTCCTAACAAGTCGGACTTCTCGTCAATCATCTCAGATCCAAAAATCTAAACTAACATCCCTCCACCCCCACCCCCGCACCCAACCCCAACACGCGAGCCATCCAAATCCTCCACACCGGCGGCCCCGAAGCCCTCACCCTCGTAGCCGGTAATCGGGCGTGGGCAGCACTCGCCCGAAACGCTTCAAGCTCAAACCTCCGCAAAGCGTTTGTCGCTCCACAACCCATCAGAGCAAGTTGCAGCCGGCGACCGAAAGCAAACGGGCTCGCCACAAAGGACTCAGCCCCGCTGCTCGGCAGAACGTAGGTTAAATCGCCACAAAGCCACCATCCACGTACAAGTCCACACCATTGACGAAGCTGGAGTCACTCGAAGCCAGAAACAACGCTGCGGTCGCAATCTCCTCAGGCCTGCCGATCTCCCCACGCGGAATCATCGTGGCGAACTGCTTCTTCGCTGCTTCCCCGAGCGGGTCAAGAGCCGGTGTGTCGATAGGGCCAGGACTGATCACGTTCACGCGAATATTCCGGTCCTTCAGATCGTTGACCCAGGTGCGTGCAAAGGAACGTACAGCTGCTTTGCTCGCAGCATACACACCAAAGGCTGGGAAGCCCCTTACACCCGCGGTGGAGCCGTTCAGAATGATGGAGCCGCCGTTGTTGAACAACTTCAGCGCCTTTTGCACCGTAAACAGAGTACCGCGCACATTTAGGTCAAACGTGTCATCGAAGTGCTGCTCCGTCACCTGGTCAATCGACGCAAATTCACCACGGCCCGCACTTGCAAAGAGGACGTCGATCGAGCCCCTTTCGCGCTTCACCGTCTCGAACAGGCGATCAAGATCGTCTAGCTTTGAAGCATCGCCCTGCACACCCGAGACGTTGCGCCCAATCTCCTTCACTGCTTTATCCAGAACGTCTTGACGGCGGCCCGTGATAAAAACGTACGCCCCTTCTTTGACAAACAGCTTCGCGGTCGCCAATGCCATACCGCTCGTTCCTGCCGTGATTACCGCAACCTTGCCATCCAGCTTTCCCATCAGCTCTCCTTGGCAGCGTCGCAATGTGGTGTTCTTCGCTGGCCTGAATCAACAGATGCGAGGAACATGTCGGATGATGCATTAGTTCGGAAAGTATGAACAATTGCCAGTCTCTGGGATTGCACACACCTGAACGCATCTACCATAGGAGTTTCAGCGCCCATGAAACCGCTCATCCATCCCGCGATCGAAGATGTTCCACTCGCGGCCATCCTCCATGCGCTGGCTGATCCCGTGCGAGTCGCACTCTTCGCGGAGATCGTTGCCCAACAGTGCCCGAGGAACTGTACCATGCTGGTCAGCGTGCTTGACGCTCCCATTCCCAAGTCCACGCTCTCGCAACACCTTCGCATTCTCCGCGAGGCCGGACTGATCCACGGAGAACGCCACGGCGTCGAGATGCGCAACGCCTCACGCTGCGCGGAAATCGAGGCCCGCTACCCGGGCTTGCTGCCCTCGATCGTGGGCGCTCATCAGATCCAGATCGAGGCAGAAAAGAAGCGATCCCGCCGGCTCGCCCGTAAGGCGATCCGCTCTTAAGCCTGCAGCACGCCTGCCGCTTCGCTACGTCTCTAACGAGAAGTCGCAATCTCCGCAAGCAATCCCACGAAATCCTAAGCAGGACTATCGTTAGAATCGAACGAAGTACCACTTGCGCACCGACACCACCCCGCCACCACCGATTAACCAACACCACCACCCCCCCGCATCCAACCCCAACATGCGAGCCATCCAGATCCTCCACACCGGCGCCCTTCTGGCCGCCACTCACTGTGCGTCCAGAACAAGAACATGTCGCTCGTACTCCCCAGCCAGATGCCGGAGCGCTCGATCAAACGTGGTGAGCACCAGCCCTTCCCGCACCGCAAGGCCGAGCAGGTAGGCATCGGTCACCTGATTGTGTCCATGGATCCGCTTCCGAAATGGTGCCGTTAGCGCCCCCCACTCCGCGGAGATCGGCTGAAACTTGTACCCAGGCCTCCGCCTAAGTCTCTCCAGCATGGCCGTCGCCTGTTCCATGCTGAGACCGCCGGTCTTCGGACGCGTGAAGAATCGCAATACGCCAGCTTCCGTAAACGGGCATACCGACCATCGCAGTCCGGGCCGAGCAAACCAAACTTCCGCTGCCCCGTGATGAGCATGGCGCTCGTCCAGGAGCGCCAGCATCACGTTCACGTCCAGCAGGTATACCGTCGACCTAGGCAAAGTCGTCCTCGGAAAGCTCCTTGACCAGCTCAGGCGTGACGACTTTCTCGCCGTCCTGTTTCGCCCTGATCAACAAGCCGAGCCGGCTTTCTGTCAAGAGCGCCGACGGAGGTTCCGCCGCCTGTTCCGCCCGTCGCAGAAGTTCGCTGATCGCCGCACCCAGCGGAATACCCTTTGCACTCGCATACGTCGAGGCGAAGGTATATACATCAGTGTCCAAATTCACATTTGCCCTCATACTCGTATCTTGCACCACTCGCCACATCGGTGCAATCTCTCGTTCTAATGGCACTCTTACTTTCCGGTTCAGTTACAGGAAGTCGCCCAAGAATGAGGATTCCACCGCCTCAATCCTCACAAACACATCTCGGAACAGTCCCACGAAAAGCCACACCCCCGCATCCAACCCCAGCATGCGAGCCATCCAGATCCTCCACACCGGCGGCCCCGAAGCCCTCACCCTCCAACACCTCCCCGACCCCATCCCCGGCCCCGGCGAAGCCCTCCTCCGCATCGAAGCCTCCGGCGTCAACTTCATCGACACCTACCTCCGCGAAGGCCGCTACCCCGCACCTCTCCCCTACACCCTCGGCCAGGAAGCCGCCGGCGCCATCGTCTCGCTCGGCCCCACCATCGCCGGCACCCCCGCCCCCACGCTTCGCCCCGGAGACCGCGTCGCGTGGGCCGGCATCCCCGGCACCTACGCCGAGCTCGCGACCGCCCCCGTCGACCGCCTCGTTCCCATCCCCGACGCCCTCTCCGCCCAACAAGCCGCCGCCGCCCTCCTCCAGGGGATGACCGCCCACTACCTCGCGCACTCCGCGTACCCCATCCAGCCGCACGACACCGTCCTCATCCACGCCGGAGCCGGCGGCACCGGACTCCTCCTCACCCAGATGGCCAAAGCCCTCGGCGCCCAAGTCTTCACCACCGTCTCCACCCCCGAAAAGGCCGAGCTCTCCCGCCAAGCCGGCGCCGACGAAACCATCCTCTACACCCAAACCGACTTCGCCGCCCAGGTCAAACACCTCACCGGCGGCAAGGGCCTCCCCGTCGTCTACGATTCCGTCGGCAGATCCACCTTTGAAGGCTCGCTCACGTCGCTCCAACCCCGCGGCACCCTCGTCCTCTTCGGCGGAGCGTCCGGCGCCGTCCCGCCCTTCGACCTCATCCGCCTCTCCACCCTGGGCTCGCTCTACATCACCCGCCCCACCCTCAAGAACTATGTCTCCACCCGCGCCGACCTCGAAGCCCGCGCCACCGAGGTCTTCAACCGCGTCGCCCAGGGCTCGCTCAAGCTCCGCATCGAACACACCTACCCCCTCGCCGACGCAGCGGAGGCCCACCGCGACCTTGAATCCCGCAAAACCACCGGCAAACTCCTTCTGCTACCCTAACCGCCAGACGACCGAGAGGACGAGGAGTATGTCAGCCATTCCGGCAACGCGACTTAGATTCCTTCTCTGGACGTTCACACTCCTTCTTCCCGCGACATACACCCGGGCCGAAGACACGAAAACAACCGTGACCATCACGACAGAAGGATCGCGCCCAGAGGATCCCGTCCAGAGGATCCCGTCCAGGTGCGGTTCCGTGTAGGTATGTACCACCTGGAACCCAATCAGCCGGCAACCGTGGATTATCCAGTGTGGATGGGACGTGCGCTAGGGGAGCTTACCAACGCCTCCAAAAAAGTGATCGTCGGCGTGTGGTTCACAATCTCGTTTCCCGAGAGCGGAGAGGGAAACGAAATCGTTCGCAACTCCATGCACTTCGGCACCCATCCCCCCGGTGTGCGGAATCCCCGCAACGGCGACGAACTGGAGCATGGACCCGAAGGCGTAAGCCTGCAATCAGGTCTCGGAAAAAACAGGAGATCGGGAACCCGCGCCGCACCTGGAGAAACGATGCAGCTTCCGCTCGGCCGGGATATCGATGTCTGGAAGCCTCTGCTAGCCGAAAAACATCCGATCGAAACCTACACCAAAGAGCAAATGCAGATCGACGCGGTCTTCTTCAACGACGAAACGGTCTGGGCGCCGGGCTTCTTTGGCCGGTACGACCCCCGTCACCCCGGCCACGACCAGCAAATCACCGCCGCGGAGTTCAATCAAACGACCGAACCGAAACGTACCCTGCATTAGGTTTATTTGCGCGGCCCGTCCTAACCAAAGCGAAGCCCCTCCCTTTGCTCTCGCCTCTCTCGTTGTCATCCCGCAAGGGAATCCGCTTCTGCCGTTGCCTGTCCCCTATTCCACGCCGTCATCCCTTCGCCAAGCGAAGCACCCCCGGCCCATTGCTCAATTCACGCCGTCCTCTTCTGCTACCCTGAAACTCTCCCAAGAAGCGCAGTCCGCCCCGCACCCGGCGATCTGCACCACTCTCCACCACCCAGTACCGCCCGGAGATGTTCGGGAAGCGCGGTGAAACTCCGCCACTGCCCCGCAACTGTGAATCGCGCACACGCCGCCCTCCAGCCCCCACCGGCCAGAGACAGGCGTGTGAAGTCCGGCCCACGCTCCTCCCACTGGCACGCAATACCGCGCCGGGAAGGGAAGAGGCCCTCACCAAAAGCCAGTCTGCATCGCGACAGTCAGGAGACCGGTCCCAGGCGTAACTCAGCCACGTTCCCGAGGGGGGAACGGAGGATCCAACACCCATGCGTCTTATCTCTGGCCAAATCCTGGCCGCAACGCTCGCACGCGCCCCGCGCCTGCACTCCCGCCCATCACTCATCTCAACTCTCCTCTCCTCCGCGCTCCTCCTGCTTCCATCCGCGCTCCATGCCGTCGTCGTCCGCGGCACCGTCACCGATCAGCTCGGCGCCGCCGTCCCCGGAGCCCATATCCAGCTCGTCCAAGGCAAATCCTCCACCGCCTCGGCCATCTCCAACCCCGACGGCACGTTTGAGATCCGCTCCGGAACCTCCGGCCGCTTCACCCTCTTCACCTCCGCCTCCACCTTCGCCCCCAACATCGGCGTCAGCTTCTTCGGCGGTCGCACCGACATCGTCCTCCAAACCGTCGTCCTCTCGCCCGGAGAGATCCGCACCGAAGTCTCCGTCCTCGAAGACGGCACACCCACACCGCTCGCCCAGCTCACCGCCCCCGTCACCCTCATCCCCCGCGACAGTCTCGTCACCCGCGTCGGCATCGTCGACGATCTCCGCCAATCCCCCGGCGTCGCCGTCGTCCAGACCGGCCAGTACGGCGGCGTCACTTCGCTCTTCGTCCGCGGCGGCAACTCCGATGCCAACAAAATCCTCTCGGACGGCATCCCCGCCGAAGACATCGGCGGCACCTTCGACTTCGGCACCGTCTCCTCCACCGGCCTCGCCGCCCCTTGGCGCGAACCCAGCCCCGGCGCCGCCATCGAGCTCTACCGCGGCCCCAACTCCGCCCTCTTCGGCTCGGATTCGGTCTCCTCCGTCGTCAGCCTCTCCACACCCCGCGGAACCTCCATCAAACCGGTCCTCACCTACTCCGGCGACGCCGGCAACCTCCACACCTGGCGCAACGAAGCCACCCTCTCCGGCACCCATAACCGCGCCGACTACCTCCTCGCCTTTTCGCGCTTCGACTCCTCAAACGCCCTCCCGGACGACCGCTTCCACGTCACCACCGCCGCCGCCAACCTCGGCTTCAATCTCACCTCCAGCACCCAACTCCGCCTCACCCTCCGCAACCAGGATTCCGCCCAAGGCCTCCCCAACGCCTACGACTTCTACCACCTGGTCCAGATCGGCAAACTCTCCGACCAGGACATCTACGGCGGCCTCACCGTCGAAAACACCACCGCCGCCGGCTGGCACAACCTCGTCCGCTACGGCATCGCCCGCAAACGCGAGCAGGCCGCCTACTTCGGCGACCAGGGCAACTTCCTCACCTTCCCCGACCCCTTCAACCCCGGCCAAACCTACTCCGGCTACTTCGGCAACCTCACCACCATCCGCGGCGCCAACGGCTCCACCGCCACCGGCCAGGCCGTCCTCTACGGCGGCGCCGGACGCGACCAGGACTCCAACCGCGACCAACTTTACTTCCAGTCCGACCTCACCACCCGCCAACACCTCACCGCCCTCTTCGGCTTCCGCTACGACAACGAACGCGGCTCCTTCAACCTCCCGGCGTACGGCGAGTCCGAGCAGATCCAGCGCCCCAACTACCAGTTCAACCTCCAGCTCGGCGCCGACCTCAAAAACCGCGTCTTCCTCTCCGTCGGCGGATCGGTCCAGAAAAACCACCTCTACGGCATCGCCGGCACACCCCGCCTCGGCCTCGCCTGGATCCCCATCCGACCCGACGCACGCCGCCTCCTCCACGGCACCAAGTTCCGCATCAACCTCGCCACCGGCGTCCAGGAGCCCAACCTCGCCACCGAGTTCTCCTCCCTCTACCGCACCCTGCTCGCCCTCGGCGACACCGCCGACGTCCTCCGCTACCACGTCGAGCCCCTCGGCCCCGAGCGCTCCCGAACCCTCGACCTCGGCGTCGACCAAAGCCTCATCGGCGACAAACTCATCCTCAAAGCCGGCTACTTCCACAACCAGTTCTCCCACCAATTGGAGTACATTGGCTCCGGCGACCTCCAGACCTACTTCGGCTTCGCCCCCGACGTCGCCTACAAGAAGTTCTTCTACGGCGCCGAACTCAACTCCCAAGCCTTCCGCGCGGAGGGCATCGAGTCCGAACTCCAGTACCAGCCCGCCCGCCGCATCTTCGTCCGCGCCGGCTACACCTACCTCCTCACCCGCGTCGAACAATCCTTCTCAGGCGACGCCGCTGCGGCCCTCGGCGGCTACGCCCCCACCAATCCCAACCTCCCCAGCATCCCCATCGCCGCGTACTCGCCCTTTGTCGGCAGTCGCGTCTTCCGCCGCCCTCCACACACCGCCTTCTTCTCCGCCCAGTACACCGGCCAAAAGTGGACCGCCGCCCTCCGAGGCGCAGGCGCCAGCCGCTCCGACGACTCCACCTTTCTCGCCTACGCCGACCCCGCCGAAGGCAACAGCCTACTCCTCCCCAACCGCGACCTCGACTTCGGCTACCTCAAACTCGACGCGGACGCCACCTACACCGCCACCCGCCACATCACCGTCTTCGCCGAACTCGACAACCTCCTCAACAACCAGCACATCGGCCCCATCGGCTACCCCGGCCTCCCCTTCACCTTCCGCACCGGCCTCAAACTCCGTCTAGGCGGCGAGTAACCAAGACCCGGGTCCCCACAAACCCGGGTGACCACAAACCTGGGTCCCCCATCCTCTCGCAGCCGTATCGCGAAAGGGTGGGGTATTCGCGCGACCACGCGCGAACCGCTCTCCCTCACTCCCCACCCCAAACCGCATCCACCCCCTCCCCTCCCGCGTCTAACAGACAAACAACAAAAGGAATAAACCGATGACGCGCAACCTCCTCGCCGCAACCGTTCTCCTCACCCTCGCCGGCGCCCTCCACGCCCAAACCGAAGGCCCGACCACCACCAGCGTCCTCATCGCCGCCAGCTCGAAATCCGCCGTCCACCTCACCCCCGCCGACATCCGCGCCGAGGTCAACGACCGCCCCGCCGAAATCCTCTCCCTCACCCCCGTCCAGCCCGCCTCTACAGAGGTCGCCCTCCTGCTCGACGACGGCCTCCGCACCTCCTTCGCCCGCAACCTCGACGACCTCCGCAAATTCCTCCTCGGCCTCCCGCCCAGCACCGCGGTCTTCGTCGGCTACATGCAAAACGGTCGCGTCGTCCCCGCCCAAAACTTCACCACCGACCACGCCCGCGCCGCGGAAGCCCTCCGCCTCTCGCTCGCCACCCCCGGCATCGCCGCCAGCCCCTACTTCTCCCTCTCCGAGTTCGTCAAACACTGGCCCACCGCCGATCGCGAAGCCTCGGACAACGCCGACCTCGCCGCCCAAACCTCCATCCCCGCCGCCAGATCCAGCAAATCCCGCTTCGTCCTCATGATCACCAACGGCGTCGACCCCTACAACGGCAGCGTCTCGCCCCTCAACCAGGACAGCCCCTACGTCGACACCGCCATCCGCGACGCCCAGCGCGCCGGAACCCCCGTCTACTCCATCTACTACGGCGACGCCGGCATCCGCGGCGGCGCAGCCAGCTTCTCCGGCCAAAGCTACCTCTCAAAAGTCGCCCAGGAGACCGGCGGCGAGGCCTACCTCCAGGGCACCGGAAACCCCATCTCGCTCCAACCGTTCCTGCGCGACTTCCAGAGCTCCCTCCTCTCCACCTACGTCGCCACCCTCAACGTCCCAGGCACCAAACAGTTGGCCCGCCTGAAGCTCAAATCCAACACCAAAGGCGTCAAACTCCGCGCCCCCGACCAGATCCACCCCGGCGAGACCGACGGCCCCACCACCGCCCCAGCGCCCGCCGAGTAGCCCAGGCCCGTCACCCTACCACCTCACCAAAGGACCCCAAGAGCCGGGTGCCCCATCCTCTCGCGAAGCGAAAGGGTGGGGTATTCGTGCGGAAACGCGCGAACCCGTCCTCGCCATATGACCGCGAGTACCGCACAGCCCATCTGCGACTTGCACTAGAACCGTTGCAACATGGCCCAGCGGACAAGGCGGTTCGGTTCTGTTGCAAACGAATTAGTGAAGAAGGCACGGGAAGCTATGCTCACAGCCGTGCAGATCTACAACAATCCTCTAATCGAATTTAAATCCGAGCTCTTCATTGTTACAACCGTTATAGCTTGGACTTACCTGATGCACGCTTATTACCGGAAACTCGGGATCGAGTATCGACAGCTTAATCCTAAGATCGGTAAACGCAAGTTCCTGAGAACCCGATTCGGCGCACTACGCCATTGGAGCTTGGAGCAGTGCTTAGAGGCACCCGAATGTCCAATCGACAAATCTGTAATTTCCAATCTAATGTTCCTGGTTAGAATTCGGCATGAAATCGAGCACCAGATGACGACCAAGATCGACGACCAATTCAGCGCTAAGTTCATGGCTTCAGCACTCAACTTCAACTCATCTATAAAGAACTTGTTTGGCACGAGATACGCCTTGGAGAGCGAGCAGGCTTTTAGCATCCAATTATCGAGAATAGATGAGGGAACCGCGAAGGAGTTGATGAAGCAGACCGATCTGCCGCCGCACATTCGATCCTCTGTATCCCAATTCGAGTCGAACATGACTCAAGAGGAGTTTGATGATCCCCGCTACTCGTACCGGGTCGCTTTCGTAAAAAAGACAACCCAGAGCAGAACCGCTGCCGACCAGGTGGTGGAGTTTGTGGCTGCCGGGTCGGACACCGAGGCCGAGATCAACAAAGTCATCCTAAAGGAAACGGAAAAGAAGAAGTACAAGCCCGGCAGCATCCTTCAACAGATGAAAGATGAGGGCTTTCAGGGATTCAGCATGCATCAACACACGGAGTTCTGGAAGCAGCAGAACGCGAGGGACCCAAGAAAGGGATACGGGAGTTTTGTCGAAGGCAGTTGGTATTGGTACGAGAGTTGGGTCTCCGTTGTGCGTGAGCACTGCGCAGGGCAAGTCAGGGCGAAGGAACCGTTGTTGCCGAAAGAACCTGGTAGCGTCTCTACTCCCGCAATTCTGTTTGTAAATGACGACATCGTAAGTGACAGGATTGCCTAAAGAGAACGAGATTACCCGAACTGGCGTAACTCCTCACCAACCCAGCTACAATTAACAAAGAGAGCACAAGAAAGCCCGGCCAACCAGCCGGGCTTTCATGCGTTTACCAGACCTGAACTCAGATCAAAACCAGACCCGAACCCAGATCAAACCCACACCCCGATCCAGACCTAACCCGCCTGAATCGAAGATTTTAGGACCAAATCACATCCGGGGGGAGGGGCACCGTCCACCTCTCCTCACCCCTCCACCCACACCGAACCACACTCACCCAGCCTGAAACGATTCCCCCGCCCATCGCACACTACTCTTGAATGCCGAAAGTGGCGTCCTCCCCAACCGGTCTCCGACCAGGAAGGACGCTCCCCTCGGCTGTACCCGGGCCCGGACTGTCGAGGACCCGCGTATCGGTCCCAACAGCCGCTCCATCTCACGGAGGGCTTTTTCGTCATGGCAGCAAACTTCACCGACAACGGCGGCGCAGTAATCCAATTCGTCCGCGTGCAACTCATCTACTGGGGCAGCGCCTGGAACTCCAACCCGCCGCCCACACCCACCTCCGCCCAAGTCACCAACGCCGCCAACCGCATCCTCACCGGCGGATACATGACCGGCATCGCCCAGTACCGCGGCATCGGCCAGGGATACCTCCTCGGCTCGACCACCGTCACCGCCTCGAGCCCAAACCAGAACTTCACCGACGCCGATGTCGCCAGTCTCATCAAAGGCCTCATCTCCGCCAAAACCATCCCGGACCTCGATCGCGACAACCAGACCCTCTACTGTGTCTTCGTCCCCAAAGGCATCAACCACGTGGGCGGCGGATCCATCGGCGAGCACACCTACTACACCGACGCGAGCAACCGCCGCGTGCACTTCGCCTGGGTCATGAACAACGGCACCCTCGACTACATCACAACCATCCTCTCGCACGAACTCGTCGAGTCCTGCACCGACCCTGAAGGCACAGCGGTCACAGGCACCGCCGGCACCTGCGGCGGCGGCGGCGGTTGGTGCGAGATCGGCGACGTCTGCCAGGGCACCGACGGTCAAGTCAACGGCGTCAAGGTCCAGTCCTACTGGTCCCAATCCGACAAGGCCTGCAAGGTCTTCGACTACCCCGCCACCAACTTCCCCTTCACCGGCGTCCAGTTCACCGGCACCGTCCCTGCCAACAGCTCCGGCCGCTGGTTCACCTTCAACTGGCCCGCCTGGTGGCAGACCCACTGGACCGTCATGCCCACCTCCATCAGCGCCGCCGGTGCACAGATCAGCGTGTCCGCAGCCGCCCAACGCACCGCGGGCGCCTACGTCACGCACTGGCTCACCGTCTCCAACCAAACCAACGTCCCCGTCACCTTCGAGGGCCGCTACGAAGTTCTAGGAAAGTGGACCTCCTAAACCGAGGCCAAAAGGAAAAGACAATGACAACTGGAATTCAGTTCCGTGGAACCCTCCAAGCCAACCAGACCCAGAAATGGTTCACCTTCAACTGGCCCGCCGCCCAGCACATCATCTGGACCGTCGTCCCCGATACCGTCAGCGCCGCCGGCTCCGAAGTCACCTGGTCGGTCGCCGTCCAGCGAGCCTCCGCCGCCTTTGTCACCTACTGGATCACCATCACCAACCAGACAGGAACGCCGGTCGACATCGAAGGCCGCTACGCCATCGTCGGTTAGCAAATCCGCCCTAGATCAGATTGCAACCAACACAGGCACAGATCAGAAATCGAAGACCCTCTCTCAACCAAAACACTCAAGGAGCAATCTCATGCCGGAAACCACTCAAACCTTTAACGGAGGCGCCGCACCCATGTCCCAAGGCGCGCCTCCACCCGACTTCGCCGCCAGCTTCAGCGAATCCCCAGACAAACCCATCGACGCAGGCGCCGCCCAAGCCACCCCCACCCACACCGAATCCCTCGCAAACACCGATCTCAAACCAACCGAATCCGTCGGCGAAATCCCCAAAGGCGGCATCGTCCGAGCTAAGGGATAGCTCCACACCTACACCGTGGGAGGCCGTCAAATTAACGGCCTCCACAGTGAAACCAAATTCCGCCCTTCGCAGTCTTAAGGAGCAAAAGCGGTCAGCGCGTCCGACCCACTCTCTGTACGAGCGAGGATCTCCGCAATGGCAGCCGCCACCGTACTCCGGGCCATCTTCGGCTATCTGTTCCTGATCTTTATCGTCCGCATCGCGGGCCGCCGCCCCGGCAAACAGATCACCCCGTTTGAGTTCGTCCTCATCTTCTTCCTCGGCGGCCTCACGCTCACCGGCATGGTCGGCCGCGAAGTCTCCATCACCAACGCATTCTGCCAGATCATCACCATCGCCTTGACGCACTACGTCCTGGCGATCGCCCGAGACCGCTCCCCCCGCCTCGCCCGCATGCTCGACGGCACACCGCTCACGCTCCTCCAAGCCGGCCAGTGGCGTACGGACACCATGCTCCGAATGCGCATTCAGGACGACGACGTCATGGCCATGGCGCGCGACCAAAGCCTCAAAACCCTCGATCAAATCGACACCGCCGTCCTTGAACGCAACGGCGAAATCAGCGTCGTCCCCAGAGAAAGCTAACCCCCAAAGGAAGCCAACCCAGAGCGGTCCAGATTGATCCAGACCTGACCCAGCGCACGCCCACACCTCTCGGAGAGATCACACCCATGCAGCACATCCCCTTCTCCAAGCCCGTCGAAGACACCATCAGCAAAGTCGACAACGCCGTCGCCGTCGGCGAAGACCTCGAATTCCAGCGACGCTGGTGGCGCTTTGAGCGCATCGCCTGGTCCATCTTCGCCGTCATCATCGTCCTCGATGTCCTCGGCGCCTTCGGCCGCGGCGTCCTCGCTCACGCCGAACGGCACACCCCCGACGGCACCCTCAACGTCAAGTACGAACGCATCGAACGCGCCAGCACACCCTCCATCATGAGCATCCGCTTCGGCCCCGAGGCCATCCAGGACGGCAAAATCCAGCTCTTCCTCACCGAATCCGTCGTCAAGGATCTCGGCGCCCAACGCATCATCCCCCAACCCCTCTCGTCCACCATCGGCAACGGCGGCATCACCTATACCTTTCCCGCCACCAGCACACCCGCCGCCGTCGACATCGCCTTTGAGCCCACCTTCCCCGGCGTCCACAGCTTCCTCGTCCAGGTCCCCGGAAAACAATTCGTCTCCGCCCGAGTCGCCGTCGTCCCCTAACCCGCCCCGCCTCCGTCCCCTGACCCCTAACCCTGATCCCTGACCCTGATCCCTATCCCCTGATCCCTGACCCCTGACCCCTGTTCCCTGACCCCTGTTCCCTGACCCCTGACCCCTGTTCCCTGTTTCCTGACCCCTGTTCCCTGTCCCCTGACCCCTGACCCCTGTTCCCTGATCCCTGACCCCTGTTCCCTGTTCCCTGATCCCTGATCCCTAAACCCCTGTCCTCTCACCAACCGATGAGGCCCCATGAACACCATCCTCCACGCCATCGCCGGATACTTCTTCCTCCTCCTCACCGTCCGCGTCCTTACCCGTCGTCCCGGTGCCCAGATGACCATGTTTGAGTTCGTCATCGTCTTCCTCATGGGCGGCGTCATCATCCTGTCCACCGTCGGCGACGACCGCTCCGTCACCAACTGCACCTGCGCCGTCATGGTCGTCGGCCTGCTCCACCGCGTCGTCTCAGCGCTCAAGGTGCGCTACCCCCGCTTCGGCACCCTGGTCGACGGCACGCCGCTCGTCCTCGTCAAGCACGGCGAATGGCAGGACGAAACGCTCCACGGCATGAAGCTCGCCCCCGAAGACGTCATGGCCGCCGCCCGCACCAAAGGCCTCCGCTCCCTCAGAGAGGTCGACTACGCCATCCTCGAACGCAACGGCGGCATCAGCATCTTCAAAGCCGAACAACCAAACGCGCCCGCCGAGCAAACCGAGCCGGAGCACGAACACGCCACCGTCTAGCCCCCAACCTCGACAAGTCCTAGCTGAACAGAAACCACAGCGTCCAGACCAGCGCCCAGACAGGCGCCCAAACAGCGCCAAGCCATCCCGAAAGCGTCACCCGTCTTCACCGCAAGCGACCCAACACCTCCGCCTGAAAAGAGACGTCGCTCATGTCAGCCACATCCTCGCTTCCACTCACCGCGCCCAGCCAGACCGCACCCGGCGGCGCCATCGAAACCGACGTCCCCGCCCGCCTCGACCGCCTCCCCTGGTCCAACTGGCAGTGGCTCATCGTCACCGCCCTCGGCACCTCCTGGCTCCTCGACGGCCTCCAGGTCACCCTCGCCGGATCCCTCGCCGGTATCCTCGAAGACAAATCCGGCCTCGGCCTCACCGACCCCCAAGTCACCGCCGGCGCCACCACCTACCTCGCCGGAGCCGTCACCGGGGCCATCCTCTTCGGCTACCTCACAGACCGCCTCGGCCGCAAAAAGCTCTTCCTCGTCACCCTCGCCACCTACTCCGTCGCCACCCTCCTCTCCGCCCTCTCCTGGAACTTCGCCTCCTTCGCCGTCTTCCGCTTCATCACCGGCCTAGGCATCGGCGGTGAGTACGCCGCCATCAACTCCGCCGTCGACGAACTCATCCCCGGTCGCGTCCGCGGCACCGTCGACCTCATCATCAACGGCACCTTCTGGCTCGGCGCCGTCGCCGGCTCGCTCGCCTCGCTCTATCTCCTCAGCGGCCGTGGCATCGCCCCAAACGTCGGCTGGCGCGTCGCCTTTGCCATCGGAGCCCTGCTCGGCGGAGGCGTCTTCCTGCTCCGCCTCCGCGTCCCCGAAAGCCCCCGCTGGCTCATGCTCCGGGGCAGGGAAGAGGAAGCCGACAAGGTCGTCAAAGGCATCGAAGACCGCGTCCAAAAACAGAAAGGCAATCTCCCCGAACCGGAAGGCGAAAAACTAAAGATCACCCCCCGCGACCACACCCCCTGGTCCGACATCTTCCGCAACATGCTCGGCGACAACCGCCGGCGATCCTTCCTCGCCCTCGCCCTCATGGTCGGCCAATCCTTCTTCTTCAACGCCATCTTCTTCTCCTACGGCCTCATCGTGAAGAAGTTCTTCGGCGTCCCAGACAAACACCTCCCTCTGCACCTGCTCCCCTTGGCCATCGCCAGCTTCCTCGGCCCCCTCCTCCTCGGTCCACTCTTCGACCGCATCGGCCGCAAACCCATGATCACCGCCACCTACGGCATCGCCGGCCTGGCCCTCGCCGCCGTCATCTACCCCTTCGCCCACGGCATGCTCACCGACAAGAGCCTCAACATCTGCTTCTCCTGCATCTTCTTCGTCGCTTCCGCCGCCGCCTCCGCCTCCTACCTCACCGTCAGCGAAATCTTCCCGCTCGAAATCCGCGCCTTCGCCATCGCCATCTTCTACGCCCTCGGAACCCTGCTCGGCGGCGTCGGCGCACCTCTCCTCTTCGGCATCCTCATCAACACCGGCTCAAAACCGCTGGTCGGCATCGGCTACGCCATCGGCGCCGTCCTCATGCTGGCCGCCGCCGTCTGCGAGTTCTTCATCGGCATAGAAGCCGCCGGCAAAAGCCTGGAATCCATCTCCAAACCCCTCCAAAGCCACTGAAGCGAAGGACCCCTGTAGTTGCCGTTGCCCTTGCTGTTGCCCTTGCCCCTGCTTTTCTGGTTGTCATTCCCGAAGGGAATCTGCTCCTCCCCTTTGCACAGCCTGATCGGCTGTCCTTATGACTCGCAACTCATGACTCATCACTCACGAGCCCAGTCAGACCTCGCCTAAAGAAAACCGCTCCGAAACCACTCACTCCGCCGGAGGCCGCAGCTGAAACACATCCCGCCCCCGCAGATTTCCATGCTGCAGAAGCAGATCAACAAACTGCCGCACCGCGCCCTGCCCACCGGCCCGAGTCGAAACAAACCCATTCGCCCCCGCCACATGCCGCACAACCTCGGTCGCCGCATTCGCAGGACACGCACACAAACCTGCAATCTCCATCGCAAACAGATCGTTCACATCATCGCCAAAAAAGCAGATCCGCTCCATCGGCACCACAAACTTCTCTGAGAACTCCCGCAACGCCGTCGCCTTGTCGCGGCAGCCCTTCACCACATGCGGAATATGCAACTTCGTCGCGTACAAATCCACCTGCGGCGCCGACTCGCCCGAGATCAAAGCCAACTTCAGCCCCAACCTCCGAGCCAGCGAGATCGCCATCACGTCCGTAAAGTGAAACGTCTTGAACTCCTCGCCCGTCGGGCTCCACGTCAGCGTTCCATCCGTCAACACGCCATCCACATCAAAGGCGATCGCTTGCAGCGACAAGAGAGTCTTGCTATCAAGAGCCATACATCAAAGTGTATCGCTCACACAGACGAAAGCCTCACGAGCCCGGAGGCAACGTGAGGCTTCAGACACGCATAAAACGCCGCCAAAGCTCTAAACCGCCGCTCCAACCCGCCGCAGCTTCTTCATCACCGGAACCTCTTCGTCATACACGCGTTTGATCCCGTCACCCATCGACTGCTCGCACAACCGGATATCCCGCACCAGCCGCGAGATCCCGTTCGGCTCCAGCGACGCCGACTGATCCGAACCCCACATCGCCCGATCCATCGTGATGTGCCGCTCAATCATGCATGCCCCCAGCACCGCCGCGGCCACCGACGTCGGAATCCCCGTCTCATGCCCCGAGTACCCGATCGGAACGCCGTACCTCTCCGCCATCGTCGGTATCGAGCGCAGATTCAGCTGCTCGTACTTCGCCGGATACGTACTCGTCGTATGCATCAGGACAAGATTGTCCTTGCCCAGGACCTCCACCGCATGATCGATCTCGTCATACGTGCTCATGCCGGTCGACGCCACCACCGGCTTGCCCGTCGAACGTACATGCCGAAGCAGGTTGTCGTCGGTCAACGACGCCGAAGCAATCTTGTAAACCGGCGTCTCAAACTGCTCCATGAAATCCACCGCATTCTCATCCCACGGCGAAACAAACCACGGAATCTTCAAAGACCGGCAAAAAGCGTCGATCTCGGAGTAGTCCTCCTGCTCAAACTCCAGGCCATTCTTCAGGTCGCCGTTGGTCGAGCCAAACGGGTTCTCGCGCGGCGTCGCCAGCTCCTTGGCCGTGTACACGATGTCCACCGTGCGCTTCTGGAACTTCACGGCATCGCATCCAGCCGCCACCGCAACGCTGATCAGGCGCTTCGCCAGGTCAACATCCCCATTGTGGTTAATGCCGATCTCGGCGATCACGTAGCAGGGCTGGCCATCGCCCACCAGCTTGTTTCCAATCTTCACTGTACTCATTAAGGCTCCGTTTTCTCTCGGGGAGAGATTGCTCCAAACTTGGGGCTTTTTTCAGGGCATCCGGCCAGACCATCTAGGTCCGCCCAGTCCCTTCGTGCAAGGATTGTTACAGATCGGCGGCAAAGGCGTCTATGCGATTCCTCTGTGCCGGGTCAGATCTTTACCCGATCGTCACGTTACGTCCCCCAACAGCACAGATCGGGACAGCACAGACCGGGACAGCACAGACCGGGACAGCACAGACCTCGGGAAACGACGTACGATATCCGGAAACCCAATCCAGGCACCTCCGGGGAGCGATCGCACATATGCCAACACGTTGGATCAGGCTTTGGATCGTCACCACAGCACTCCTCGCCACTGCACCCCTTGCACTCGCCCAAACCAAATCCGCCGATCCCCCACACGACGTCGCCCCCTCGCCCAAACCCGTCCCCCTCTGGAACGGCCGCGCCCCCGGAGCCCTCGGCGATACCCCCGAAGACACCCCCACCCTCACCGTCTTCCTCCCCGCCTCCAACCCGACCCACACCGGCGTCCTCATCGCCCCAGGCGGAGGCTACGCAGGCCTCGCCTTCGACAAGGAAGGCACCGACGTAGCCCGCTGGCTCAACGCCCGCGGCGTCGCAGGCTTCGTCCTCCGTTACCGTCTCGGCCCCCGATACCACCACCCCATCGAACTCGGCGACGCCCAACGCGCCCTCCGCCTCGTCCGTTCCAAAGCCACCGACCTCGGCCTCAAACCGGACCACATCGGCATGTGGGGATTCTCCGCCGGCGGCCACCTCACCGCCACCGCCGGAACCCACTTCGACCCGGGCAAGCCCGACGCCCCCGACCCCATCGACCGCCAAAGCTCCCGCCCCGACTTCCTCATCCTCGCCTACCCCGTCATCACCCTCGAAGGTCCCGCCACCCACCCTGGCTCCCGCCGCTTCCTCCTCGGCGAACACCCCGACCCACGCCTCCTCCATCTCCTCTCCGCCCAAACCCAGGTCACCCGGCAGACACCCCCCACCTTTCTCTTCGCCACCGCCGACGACGATCTCGTCCCCGCCGCAAACAGCGTCATGTTCTTCTCCGCGCTCCGGGCCGCCGGCGTCCCCGTCGAAATGCACCTTTTCCAGCACGGCCCGCACGGCGTCGGCCTAGCCCCCGGCTTCCCCGATCTCAAGGTCTGGCCCGACCTCCTCATCGCCTGGATGCGCGAACGCGGATACGCCGCCACCCAAGACACCGTCAACGGCCCCGCATCCACCACCGGTGCAAGCAAAACCCCCGACCGCTAACCCCGATCGCTAGTTAGCTCCGTTCGGCTTCGTGATGTTGGTGTGCGAGGGCGCGCTGCCTGTTTGTCCCGCCTTGCGAATGGCGTCCACGTCCGCGAAGTCTTGCGGTCTTCCCGCAGCGAGCTTTGCGGCTATAAGGTCCTCGCTCGAAATAAAGAACGCCTTGAGGCCGCTCTGTGGATCAACCACGCCTTCCACGCGCTTCTCCCATGCGGCATCAAAGTCGACCCCGGGAATGCTCGGCAAAACATCAAAGCCGTGCGGGTCAACTCCAAATCGAAAGAAGCTGCTGCGGTCAGCGAAGTCTTCCGGGCGCATTCCCTCTAGCGCCGCTCCAAAACTCGCGAGCGCCGCAAAAGTCGATCTCGCGTTCTCCGGGTCTGCGCTGATGAAAAGGTCCATGTCCTTCGTAAATCGGGGCTGCGCGTGAAAGATCACCGCAAAGCCTCCTACGATCAGGTATCTAACTCCATGGGCATGGAAGGCGGATAAAAGGTCTCTGTGATCTTGGTACATCCGGCTCCAACTTCCACCCTTTGAGGGCATAAGCGGTCTGCACTAATTCCTCGACCGCATCTATCCGCTCATGCACCGGACGGCTCTGCCAATAGCGGTACTCGTCCGCCTTCATTTCGCCGAAATCGGTGTATCTGCGAACGGTCTTGTCCATGCACGTTTGTAGCATGGGGGCAACAGGAAAGGAAGCGCCGAGCAGATCTCCTGGGGATCTAGACTAGCCGTCACCCTCATCCGCTTCGTCGGCGCCTAAAATCACCTCACGTCCCTTCAGTCGCCGCTCGATACGCAACCCGAGTTGCCCAAACGGGACTCTTCGGGAATGACGCGGAGCTCTGCCGCAGATGGAAAGTAGACTCACTTCTACCAGCGAGTGGAGCGTATCTAATGGGTCAGGCGGGAATGAAAAAACAATTCAGGCAAGCAAAAGGCATCTTCATTGCAGGCATGTGCACGATGTTCATGAGCGTTCAGCCCAATGGTCTACACGCGCAGGCGGTCCTCACTCCCCAGCAAATCGCTCAAGCTGAGGCACTCGGTAGAAAGACGGATATTCCGCTTAAGTTGGGCACTTACATCCGAACTGGCAAAGGCGGCGATATCCAAGCATTCGTAACAACTCCGGAGCAGCGCGTTGCGTATGCAGTGGCTGATCTGACCTCGTATGCCCATGGGTCAGGGGGCAAGGACCCACTCTCCAGCGAACTCCACCTCAATCGATTGCGTGTAAGTGGCTTCCCATATCCAAATATCGGGCCCGGCCAGCGCAATTCGAGACATGTCAGCCTTTGTAGCGCGAGTGGGCCTGAATGCCTAAAACCCGCACACGAGGTCTTGGACGTAAATCAAGTTGTGGCCGAGTTCGACATGCCCGCTGTCATCAGGCTTTCTGGAAGGTCGAGGACTTTCGTCATAAGAATTCAAACCGATGCCGGAGAGTTCGAGCCAGACATTACGGTATCGCTGGCGAGTCTCAACAAACGCCGGTAAGCGAGACTTGGTTCTTCGCGAGGGCTCCCGGAGCGGTTCTCGCATAGCTATGTAGCTGTGTCCTCTCGACCGAAGCAGACACTCTTATCAGTCTGCTCAGCGAGAGAGACCTCCAGTTATGCTGGCATCGGGAACTACACCGGAACGATCCGCGTCTCCCCCACCGCCGCCGCCCCCGGCCGATCCCACCCCCGCGACCGCCCGACAGCATCCTTCCAGCGAAGCCGCCGCCAATCCCGCACCGGCGCCGAAATCTCCGGCTCAAACCGCCGCCCCGCCCTCCACATCCCCTCCAACTCCTCGCGGCTCCCCCAAAAACCCGTCCCCAATCCCGCCAAGAACGCCGCCCCCAGCACCGACGACTCCGGCGTCCCCGACCGCACCACCGACACCCCCAGCACATCCGCCTGCATCTGCATCAGCAAATCGTTCTCCGACGCCCCGCCATCCACTCGCAGCTCCGGCAACGCCATCCCCGCGTCCGCCTGCATCGCCGTCAAGATATCCGTCACCTGCAGCGCAATCCCCTCAAGCGCCGCCCGCGCCAGGTGCGCCCGCGTCGTCCCTCGCGTCAAACCGACAATCAACCCGCGCGCGTGCGGATCCCAGAACGGCGCCCCCAACCCTGACAGCGCCGGCACAAAAAACACTCCGCCCGTATCCTCAACCGACCGCGCCAGCGGCTCAATCTCCGCCACCGACCCAACTATCCCCAAACCATCGCGCAGCCACTGCACCGCCGCACCGCCAATAAACACGCTCCCCTCGAGCGCATACTCCGTCCGTTCCCCAATCCTCCACGCCACCGTCGTCAGGAGCCGGTGCCGCGACACAATCGGCTCCACCCCCGTCTGCATCAGCATGAAACACCCCGTCCCATACGTGTTCTTCACCATCCCCGGACGCAAACACATCTGCCCAAACAGCGCCGCCTGCTGATCCCCCGCCACCCCCGCCACACTCACACCCGCAAACAAACCGTCCATCGGGATCAGCTCGCCGCTCGACGAAATCACCTCCGGCATCATGCTCCTCGGAACCCCCATCAACTCCAGCAACTCGTCATCCCAATCCAGGGTCCGCAGATTGAACAGCAACGACCGCGACGCATTCGTCACGTCCGTCACATGCCGCTTTCCATCCGTCAGCTTCCAGATCAACCACGAGTCCACCGTCCCAAACGCGAGCCGCCCCGCCTCCGCCGCCGCTCGAGCCCCCGGCACATGGTCCAGCAGCCAACGGATCTTCGACCCCGAAAAATACGCATCCAGGATCAACCCCGTACGGGTCTGAAAAATCTCGTCGTGCCCCGCCGCCTGTAAGCCCTCGCAAAACTCCGCCGTCCGCCGGTCCTGCCACACAATCGCATTGCCGATCGGCTCCCCCGTCCGCCGATCCCACACCACCGTCGTCTCGCGCTGATTCGTAATCCCCATCGCGCGGAGATCCTCGGGCGTCAGCCCTGTCCCCTCCAGCACCGCCCGGATCGCCGAAATCTGCGTCGACCAGATCGTCTCCGGATCCTGCTCCACCCACCCCGGTCGCGGATAAATCTGCGGCAACTCCCTCCGCGCCACCGCAACAATCGCCCCCGCACCGTCAACAATCACCGCCCGCGAACTGCTCGTCCCCTGATCCAGCGCCAGCACGTACCCCATCCCCGCCACTCCGTTCTTACCGCCGCAAGACCGGGAGCGCCCGTCCCCGTCGCTGGGATGTGCCCGGCTGGACACAGACGGGATTCTGTCGTCTAGTAGGTACGCCTGTCAAGAAGCGCCTTCCTCCGTCCCCGACGCCATCTTGCCCATCAACATCTCTGCCCCCGCCCAACCTCCGCCGTCTAACCCAGAAGAGACACACAAGGACCAGGCCCACCTCACATGCACCGACGCGACTTCCTGAAGACCTCCGGCACCCTCCTCGCCGCCGCCGTCGCGGCCGCCGCTCCCGCCCCCGCCGCGCTCGCCCAAAACAGCACCCGGACCGCCCCCGGCCGCACCGTCCTCCCCATCAACCGCAACTGGCGCTTTCACCCCTCCCTCGTCGCCGGCAGCGAATCCCCCAGCTTCGACGACTCGAGTTTCACCCCCGTCATCCTCCCGCACACCAACGTCCCCCTCCCCTGGCACAACTTCGACGACCGCCAGTACGAGTTCGTCTCCACATACCGCCGCCGCTTCCGTCTGCCCGCCGCCGTCGCGGAAGGCAAACGCGTCTTCGTCGACTTCGAAGGCGCCATGACCGCCTCCACCGTCTTCATCAACGGCCACCGCCTCGGCGAGTACAAAGGCGGCTTCACCCCCTTCTCCTTTGAACTCACGCCCCACCTCCGGCCCAGCAGCGAAAACGTCCTCGTCGTCCACCTCGACTCCACTGAACGCGCCGACATCCCGCCCTTCGGCAACGAGATCGACTACCTCACCTTTGGCGGCATCTACCGCGAAGTCCAGCTCCGCATCGTCCCCCACACCTCGCTCGAAAACATCCACGCCCGCACCCTGGACGTCCTCACCAACCCCCGCCTCGAAGTCGACGTCTTCCTCGATACCCCGACAGTCCCCGCCACCACGTCCCACAAACCCGGCAAACTCGAACTCCGGGCCGAACTCTTCGCAGCCGCGCCCACCACAACCTTCTCCAGCGCACCCCGCCCGTCCGTCGAACCCATCCCCACCACCACCCCCCTCGCCACCGCAACCAGCAAACTCCCCACCCCCGCCCCCACCCCGCAACTCAACCCCGCCGACGCCGGCCAGGCCCAGGGCGCCCTCCCCCTCACCCACCCCAACGCGCTCCCCACCAAACCCACCCACACCCTCTCCCTCTCCGGCCTCAAAGACATCCACCTCTGGGACCTCGACCACCCCAACCTCTACACCGTCCGCGTCACCCTGCTCGAAGACGGCCATCCCATCGACGAACTCACCCGTCGCATCGGCTTCCGCGAAGCCAACTTCACCGATGGGGGCTTCGAGCTCAACGGCAAAGTCGTCAAGCTCCGCGGCCTCGATCGCCACCAGACCTTTCCCTTCGTCGGCCAGGCCATGCCCGCCCGCCCCCAGCGCCAAGACGCCAAGATCCTCCGCCACGGCCTCCACTGCAACATCGTCCGCACCTCCCACTACCCCCAATCCCGCCACTTCCTCGACGCCTGCGACGAAACAGGCCTCCTCGTCCTCGAAGAGATCCCCGGCTGGCAGCACATCGGCCCGCTCCCCTGGCAGGACATCGCCGTCGACAACGTCCGCCGCATGATCACCCGCGACTGGAACCACCCCTCGGTCCTCCTCTGGGGCGTCCGCATCAACGAGTCGCGCGACAACCACAACTTCTACACCCGCACCAACGCCCTCGCGCACGCCCTCGACATCACCCGCCAGACCGGCGGCATCCGCTACTTCCAGGAATCCGAGTTCCTCGAAGACGTCTTCACCATGAACGACTTCGGCTTTCCCCTCAAAAAACCCAACCACCCCCGCTACCTCAACACCGAGTTCGTCGGCCACACCTACCCCACCAAAACCACCGACGACGACGAGCGACAGCGCGAACACACCCTCCGCCACGCCCGCATCCACAACCAGCTAGCCTCCGACCCGCAGTACGCCGGCGGCATCGGTTGGTGCGCCTTCGACTACAACACCCACGCAAACTTCGGCGCCGGCGACCGCATCTGCTACCACGGCGTCACCGACATCTTCCGCGAAAACAAACCCGCCGCCGGCTTCTACAAATCGCAATGCGACCTATCGGAAGAGATCGTCCTCGAACCCGCCTTCCACTGGGCCCACTCGGACGAGTCCGTCGGCTTCACCAAAGCCGTCGTCTGCTCCAACTGCGACCACCTCAAAATCTTCGTCCGCCCACTCAACACGGCCAACTCCGCCGCTCCCCAGGCCGAGTGGCAGATCTTCACCGAACTCGACCCCAACCGCGCGGACTTCCCGCACCTCACTTACCCACCCTTCGTCCTCGACTTGGACCAACCCAACAGCAGCGGCCAGCGCCTCCCCTGGGGCGACCTCCGCATCGACGGCTTCCTCCAGGGCAAACAGGTCATCTCCAAGAGCTTCTCCGGCGATGGCGTCGACCGGAAATTCACCCTCCTCCCCGACGACACCCACCTCCTCGCCGACGGCAGCGACACCACCCGCGTCGTCCTCCGCGTCACCGACCAGTTCGACGCCCTCCGCACCTACAGCAACGACCCCATCCACTTCACCCTCACCGGCCCCGCCGACCTCATCGGCGACAACCCCTTCGCCCTCATCGGCGGCACCGGAGCCATCTGGATCCGCGCCCAAGAACAGTCTCAAGCCCAACCCGGCGCCGTCACACTCACCGCCACCCACCCCCGCCTAGGCTCCCAAACCATCACCTTCACCCTAACCCCCGTCCCCCCAGAGCCCCTCTAACCCGCCCCTGCCAACTCATTACTCGCAACTCACAACTCATTACTCACTAGTTTTTCAACCCACCTAAACCGGCATCCCCAACAGCGCTCCCCAGTTCAAACCCGCCCCAAACGCCGCAAACACCACCGGCTCGCGCCCCGCCGCCTCGCCCCGCTCCAGCCTCCACGCATCCGCCGCCAGCAGCAGCGAAGCCGACGACGTGTTCCCGTACCGCTCGATATTCACAAAGAACCGCTCCGTCCCAACCTTCACCCCAGCCGCCACCCGCTCAATCAAATGCAGATTCGCCTGATGCATCACAAAC
This sequence comes from Acidobacteriaceae bacterium, assembly GCA_965277145.1. Lineage (GTDB taxonomy): Bacteria > Acidobacteriota > Terriglobia > Terriglobales > Acidobacteriaceae > Edaphobacter. Next base: position 1,465,477 of record OZ255717.1, on the reverse strand, counting down.
GTCCCCACGCTCCCCGCCGCCATCTCATTCCGTCCCAGCAGCTCGTTCACTGCCCGCGGAATCTTGCGCGACGCATGGAGAATCACCGCGCCTCCATCCATGTGCAGCAGATCATCGCCCCCCATATACAGGATCTCCGCCGCGCTCCCGTCCGTGTAAATCAGCGCATCCGCCAGCCGCAGGAAACCTTCGGCGTCGTCCACCAGGCACGCCCCCGCGCCGTCGCCAAACAGAATCGCCGTATTCTTTCCCTCCGGCGTCAGCCGCACCCGCCGCGACATAATCTCGCTCGCCACCAGCAGAACCCGACCCACCCCCGGCGCAAACCGCATCGCCATCACCATCCCGATCAACGACCCCGCACTCGGCACCGCAACGTCCATCGCCGGCGCCGTCCCCATCCCCAGGCGCGCCGCCACCACCCCCGCCGGCCCCGGCGCAAACCGCTCCGCCGACCCGCTCGCCACCACCAGCATCCCCAACTCAGCCGCTCGAACCCCCGACTTCCGCAAGCAGTCCTCGGCCGCCTTCACCGCCAGATCCGCCACCCGCTCCTCCGCGCCCGCATACCTCCGCTCCCGGATCCCGGAAACCTCCAGAATCCACGCCGGATCGACCCCCAACATCGGCGCCAACTCCTCGTTGCCCACCACCCGCTCCGGAACGTACGACCCAAACCCGCGCAAAAACGCCATCCCTACTTCCCTTTGCCTTCAAGATAGCGCTCCACCTTCTCGATCGAATCGAACTTCCGCGCCGACAAGTCCGAGTCCGGAATCGTGACCAGAAACTCCGCCTCTAACCCACTCACAAAGTCCGGCAACGCAAACGAATCCAACAGACCCGACCCAAACAGGCTCTCATCCGGCTCCGGATTCACACCGTCCCCCGCCACCGCATGCAACACCTTCAAAATCCCCGGTCGCTTCTCCATCGCTCTCTATTCCTTTCCTTGCTTTTCTAGTTGTCATTCCCGAAGGGAATCTGCTGTGGCCCCGGCCTTTCCCCTTTGCTCTTTATACCCATCGTAGCCCGCCAGCAGATCCGACATCAGAGCATCCGCCAGCGCACGATACCCCTCGCCCGTCAAATGCGTATGGTCCGGCTGCGCCCACCCCGCATACACCCATCGCCCCATCACGCCGTACCCGCCCATGCGCTTGCGACCGTCCCAGAACGCGCACCCATGCGTCCGGCAAACCTCCCTCTGCGCGTCTAAAATCCGGTCCGTCCCCGCAAACGGCCGCCACGCCCGATGGCTCGCCGTCGCCCGATCCGTCGGCCCCAGCACCAGGATCGACGACGCCGGCGACACCGCATGAAGACGGTCGATCAGCCGACCAAACGTCGCCGCATAGCTCTCCTCATCCCAGCGCGCCGACGCCGCTTCGTTAGTCCCATACGCCAAGGCAATCAGCGCCGGCGCGCTTTCCCGGAGATACTCCGAAAACAAACTCTGATTCCATCGCAGCATCAGCGGAGCCTCCGCACCGTTGATCCCGATCGACTCCCACGTCACCCCCGGCCCGAGCGCCACCGTCCCAAACAAACGCACCGGCCCCTCCGACCCCGTCGTCAGCACATAGTGATGCACCGTCTTCGCCCCGCCATCCGCTCCCCCACACGTGTACCGAAACGTCCCCGCGGACGTCTCCGTCGCATCCGTCCGGATCGTCTCCACCCGCCTCCCATCCTCACTGAACTCAGCAGTCCCACCCCCTGGCTGCTTCATATACTGCACCTCCATCGTCGTGCACGGCGCATCGAGACTCACAGACTCGCCCGCACGCGACGTCGACACACTCACCCCACCCATCCCCAGCAAGCCGTCCCCCAGCGCCTGAAAGTGCGTCCCCTCCGTACTCCATCCCGACGTCTGCGACCTCTGCGATCCAAAGATCCGGTACCCCGCAAACGGATGCCCCGCATACGTGTACCCAACCCCCCCATCGCCAAACTCTCGCTGAAACACCCTCCGTGCCTCGCCCGTAAACATGTCCGCCGCCGTATGCGAATCGCCAAACTGCACCACCCGCACCGTGTCCTCGTCAGGTTCAGCCTCGTGCCGGCTCAGCGCCGCATAGAAGCTTCCGAGCGCCGCCGGAAACTCCAGCGCCGAACCTCCCCGCGAAATCGTCGTCGCCAGCACACTCACCGTCTCCAGCCGCGATACCGGATCGACCCGCCGCGACGCCATCCGACCCCGGGCCGCACCGCCCCGCAAACCCCGCCCCGACGCCGCCGCCCGCCCAGCCACCCGTCCAGAAACCCGCCCACCCACCCGCCCACCCGCTCGCGAACCACCTCCGCCCAGCCTGCTTCCAGACCGCGCCCCAACCCGCGTCCCAGCCCGCGGAGAAGGGAAGCGCGCGCCCCCTCGCCGCACAGGCGCCCCCGCCCCCGCAACACCCACCAGAAGCAACACAATCAGCACCGGGAACACAGCCCCGCGCCCTTCCCATCCAAGCTTTCCCCGCAAACTCTTCCTCATCGATGATCCACAGAGTTGGACGCCCCCGCTCCCCGACCGGTAGTTCCCGCACCTACATCTCCCGCCTCACCTCGGACCGGGGACCGGCCTCGCTCCCGCGACCAAACCGTGCGCCGCCTTCCACTGATCGTAGCCCAGAGACAAACTCCGAATCAGCAACTCCGCCACCGCATACGCCCCCGCCGGCGTCGGATGGATCAGGTCCGCCGTCACCAAACGAGGCTTCGCCGCATACCACCGCGCAAACGTCCCCGACCCGCCCATCGCGTCAAACGTATCGAAAAACGCGCACCCCGTCTCCTCCGCCACCCTTCTCTGAATCCGCACAATCTCCGGAATCGTCGACATCGTGTGGATCTCGTTCAAGCCGCCCCTCTCCCCGCGATCCATCGGACTCATAATCAGGATCGGCACCCCAGGCAGCGCCGCCCGCACCCGCCCCACCGCCCCGCGCAGCTCGGCCTCATACCCCTTCTCCACAAAAGTCGGAAAGCTGCTCTCATTCGTCCCGTAGTTGATCACCACCAGGCTCGGCCGCGCATGCTTCAGCTCCGCCGCCCACACCCCCGGCGACATCGTCCGCGAAAGCACCGTCGTCGACGCCCCATTCAGCCCCAGGCTGTCATACACCACACCCCGGTCGCCCTTCCGAAAATCTACCCCAAACATCTTTACCTCGCCCGCCGCCACCACCACACTCACCGCCTTCGTCCCCCGTGGCAGAGCAAACACCCGGCTCTCCGGCGCCTCCACCGCCGCCTCGGTCAGCACCGTCCCCAGCACCGCATCGTCCGCCAGCACCCGAAAACTCCCACCACCCGGCCGGCTCAGGTACTCCACCTCCACCGCCGTCTGCGACGCGTCCTTCAGCCTGAACGTGCTCCGCGCATCCACCCCTCCCGTCAAGGTCGCGCCGCCCAAACCATACACGCCCTCCCGCATCGACCCCACACCCGTCGCCGCCTTCCACCCATGGTCCGCGATCTCCACATCCCTGTGCCCGTACCACGCCCACGGCTTCCCCACGAGGTTGAACCCATGCCCCGCATCCCCAAATCTCCTCTGCAGCATCGCCCGCACATCCCCGGTAATCAGGTCCGCCGTCGTCGGCGAATCGCCATAGTGCAGCACCGTCACCACCTCTGGCCGCTCCCCTTGCTCCAAAACCCACAAGGCCGCATAAAACGCATCAAGCGCCCCCCGCCCATCCTCCAGCACCGGCGACGTCGCCCGCACCTCCACCGTCGGCCGACCCGCCCCAGCCCCAGCCCCAATCCCAGCCCCAGCCCCAACCTGCCCCTGCACCGGCCCCTTCACCCCACCCCCGCCACAACCGCCGTCATCTCGACCAGAGGCCGAAGGCCCGAGCGGAGAGACCCGCATCTCCCCACATCCAACGCCCTGCCCCGCACTCGCCTGAATCCCGTTCAGCGGCCCCTCCCTCTCCGGCCGCCGCGGAACATGAAACACCGCCGCCTCGCGAAAGATCGCCGGATCAAGCCCCGCCGCATGGTTCTTCCATCGCCTCCACCCCAAGAGCACAACCATCAGACAAACCACCGCCAGCACCGTCTTCCACGGAAATCCCGTCGCCCCCGGCGTCTTCCCGACTCCATGCCCACCTCCCCCGCTCACGTCAGAAATTCCCATATACAAAGGGCGCCGAACCCTGCCCTGCCAACGTCTGGATCACCAACACCACACCCGCCAAAGCACATCCCTGAGCCCAAAACGGAAGCCGCTCCGCCCACCGCTCCGACTCCCCAAACACCCTCGGTGGCAACGAATGTCCCACCACCGCCAGCGCCATCACACCCAACACCGGCGCCGAAACGTTCCCCGCCGACCACGTCCCCGTCCCAATCTGCCGCAGCACCGCCCACGCCCCCGCAACATCCGCCGCCCGGAAAAACACCCACGTCAGGCACACATACTGAAACGTCAGGAACCCCCCAGCAACCCGCCCCGCGAGTGACCCTTCCCGCGACACCGCACCCCGCCTCTTCCGCCACACCACATACATCCAGAACACCCACAACCCACACCCATGCAGAGCACCCCAGATCAAAAAATTCCAGCTCAACCCGTGCCACAACCCACCCAGCAAAAACGTCAGAACAAACGCATACCCATACGTCAACGGAGCAAACCTCCGGCTCTTCGGCAGCGATTCAAAACAGTAATCCGTCAGCCACGACGAAAAACTGATATGCCACCGCTTCCAGAAATCCTGCAAGTTCACCGCCAGGTACGGCCGCCGGAAGTTCTCCGGCAACTCAAACCCCAGCAGAAGCGCGACCCCCATCGCAAGATCCGTATACCCCGAAAAATCGAAAAACAGCTGCAAAGCATACCCATACACACCCACCAGATTCTCTAGCCCGCTATACAACGTCGGCGTATCAAACACCCGATTCACCAGGTTGTCCGCCAGATAGTCCGCAATCAACAGCTTCTTCACCAGGCCCGTCGCAATCAGCAACAACGCCCGCCCCGCCATCCCATCCGTCAACCGGAACGGCTTCACCACCGCTCGCAGCAGCTTCGCCGTCCGTGGAATCGGCCCAGCCAACATCGACGGAAAAAACAGTGCCATCGACAGGTACGCCAACCCGTCCGTCGTCGGCTCGGCATCGCCCCGGTACACATCAATCGTGTAACTCAACGACTGAAAGCAATAAAACGACAAACTCAGCGGAAACAACCACGCCATCCGATCGCCCGCCACCACCGGCATCAGCTTCAGCGCAAACAGCAAACCCAGATTCAGCAGCAAGCTCGCGCCAACCAGAGAGAGCCGCCGCCTCCCCTCCACCCCCTTCATCCCCCATGCCAAAAAGAAATCCGCCGTGGCCGCCAAGGACAAAAGGAGATACACCGGCCCAAACTTCAACAGAAAGAAAAGATTCGAGGCCAGCAAAATCCCCTGCTGCAGACGCCGCCGCCCTCGCGCCGCCCAGAACAGCAAACAAACCACAAGGAAAAATGCAAAAAATACAGGTGTGCTCAGCAGCATAGAAAGAAAATGCCCCTTCCAGAGCATCAGGAGAAGCGTCGTCCCAAAAGCCCGTCCCAAAAAAGTCGTCCGAAATAACCTAACCTCACCACGCCCCGCACCCGCGCGCAAGCAGGGATCTCCGGCCGGAATCAGGGGGAGTACCTCATCTCCAAACCTGCGCCTTCTACACGGGCGATCTACTCGCAACTTGCTCTATTTGTGCCGGTAAAGGTATCCTTTTAGAGGTCCTATTGCTTCAAGAAACGCGAGGTGCTGTTGCGATCTTCCCTCTCTAATTCCGTCAACTCCTCTTACTCCGCCAACCCAATCCGATCCTCTCTCCTCCTCCTCCTCTCCTGCTCCACCCTCCTCGCCCTTGCCGTCGCCGCGCACGCCCCCCTCTCCCCCCTGGCGCCCATCCCCGCCCCCCTTCGAGCCATCCCCGCTCCCGGCGCCCTCGCCAAATCCCTCGCCATCCATCCCAAACGCCGCAACCTCTTCTCCGGCATCGCCACCTGGTACGGAGACGTGCTCAAAGGCCACCACACCGCCAGCGGCGAAATCTTCGACCCACAAGCCCTCACCGCCTGCCACCCAACCCTCCCCTTCGGCACCCTCGTCCGCGTCATCAACCTCCGCAACCGGCAATCGGTCGTCGTCCGCATCAACGATCGCGGCATCCTCTCCCCCAAGGGCGTCATCGACCTCTCCACCGCCGCCGCCGAACAAATCAACATGCTCCACGCCGGCGTCGCGCCCGTCCGCCTCGAAATCGTCCACACCGACCCCGCCGCCAACCGCACCGACCCGCCCTCCCCACCCGTCCCCGCAAAGCTCTAAACGGTCCCGCGCCGCTAAGGAGGCGCGATGTCGCGTCTCGCATCTCTGATGGCACGACTCCAGGCTGACGCAAGCCCGGGCGCTGGGCTGCGCGCGAATGCTGCGCTCCTCCAAAAAACGAAGAGGTAGACCGGAAGGCCCGGATCGGCTCTACCTAGTTGCATTCCAAGCACAGTCACCTTGCAAATAATGCATGGTGTCTTTTGCAGTGCTCACCATCCGATCATCAAGAGAAGGGTCAGGGGTGAAACGCATGAACAAGGTAGCTATCGTAACGGGAGCTTCTGGTGGCATCGGAGGAGCGATCGCAAGGCGGTTAGGCGCGGACGGATTTTCGGTCGTGGTCCACTATTCGGGGCGCTCGGAAAAGGCCGACGAGGCCGCTGCGCAGATCAAACAAGCGGGCGGACAGGCGCTTGCGGCAATGGCCGATATCTCAATCCCGAGGACGTAAAGCAGCTCTTTGTAAAAGCCAAAGAAACCTTCGGAGATGTCACGGCCCTGGTCAACGCCGCCGGCATCATGCCTCTGGCGCCCATCGCCAAGGGCGACATCGAAAGCTTCGACCGGGTGATCGCGACCAACCTGCGCGGCAGTTTCATTGTCATGAGCGAGGCGGCAAATCACATCGCCGACGGTGGCCGGATCGTCATGTTTTCCAGCAGCGTTGTCGCGAAAAGCTTTCCCGGCTACGGCGCGTACATCGCCTCCAAGGAAGGCGTGGAGGGCTTGACGCGAGTTCTCGCCAACGAACTCGGTTCCCGCAAAATCACCGTCAATGCCGTCTCTCCGGGGCCGGTCGCGACCGAGTTGTTTCTCAAAGGAAAGAGCAAAGAACAGATGGAGAGTATGGCGAAAATGGTGCCGCTCGGTCGCATCGGCGAAGTTCAGGACATTGAAGGCGTGGTCTCGTTTCTGGTCAGCAAAGACGCCGGCTGGATCAACGGACAGATCCTCCGCGTCAACGGCGGCTTTGCTTAAAAAACGATCCCCAACACACTGGACGGAGAAGATCTGCCATGAAACAAGTCATTCTGATTACAGGTTCATCAAGCGGTATGGGCGAGCTCGCCGCGAAAGCTCTGGCGAAAGCCGGCCACATCGTTTACGCGACCATGCGCGACACCGGCGGCAAAGGCGCGGCAAAGGTCGCTGAGTTCGCCAAGTTCGCCAAAGACAATCACGTGGATCTGCTGACCACTGAACTCGACGTCTTATCCCAACCCTCGGCTGACAAAGCGATCGAAACCGTCGTCTCCGAGCAGGGACGGCTGGACGTGGTCATCCACAACGCGGGCCACATGACCTTTGGCCCGCTGGAGGCCTACACGCCCGAGCAGATTGCCTCCGAATACAACCTCAACGTGGTCGGCACACAACGCGTGAACCGGGCGGCCCTGCCCATCATGCGCAAGCAGCGCAGCGGCCTGTTGATCTGGAACTCCAGCAGCAGCGCCGCCGGCGGAACGCCTCCCTTCCTCGGTCCTTACTTTGCCGCGAAAGCGGGTCTGGATGCCCTCGCCGTGGCATATGCAAAGGAACTGACGCGCTGGGGTATCGAAACCAGCATCGTCGTTCCTGGTGCTTTCACCAAAGGTAGCAACCACTTCGCCGGGGCATCCGCGCCAGACGATAAAGAAAGGGCCGCGCTCTACGAGACCGGGCCGTTTGAAGGCTTTGGCGAGCAGGTCAAAAAGGCGTTCGCCTCCATCGTTCCCGAAGATGCCGACATATCGATGGTCGCGGATGCGATGGTCGCCATCGTCAATGCTCCCCGCGGCAAACGTCCGTTCCGCGTGCCGGTCGACGCCACCAACGATGGATCGATGGTCGTCAACCCCGTTCTGGACCGCGTTCGCGAGGAACTGCTCCATCGCGTCGGTTTGGGCGATCTGCTGACCGTAACGATCAGCCCGTCATAACCGATCCACTGCACCGCGATTGGGACCGAATCGAAGGAGAAATAACCATGCATACCGTGAAAGTAGTAGGTGCTGGATTCGGGCTGCTTGCCCTTTGCGTGCTCGTGGGCCGCGGGTCTGGCGACAGGCATGGCATGGCCAAGGGAGCCGCTGTCTTTGTGCCCTTATGGCTGCTTGGATCGGGACTCAACATGTACCTGGGCGTCAAAAAGGCCGGGTACACCGTTGCCGAAGAGCTTCCCGTGGCCGCCGGCGTGTTCGGCGGTCCCGCTCTCGTCGGTCTCGGCCTATGGGCGAAACTACGCTAAACCGAGCACAATTCGCTGTCAGCCACGGAGATCGTTAAATGCCTATCCCGCGTATCGATGTCCACGCCCATTTCCTCCCAGGCTTCTACTCCGACGCCCTAAGATCCGCCGGTTTGAGTCATCCGGACGGCATGCCGGCCATTCCTGAATGGAGCGAAGAGATCGCGCTTCAGATGATGGACGGGTTAGCAATTGCCGCGGCCGTCATTTCCATCTCCACGCCCGGAGTGTACTTCGGCGACGAGCAGGCAGCGCACAACCTGGCGCTCAAAACCAACGCGGAGGCAGCGCGCCTGCAGCGGGCTCACCCCTCCCGGTTCGGCTGGTTTGCGTCCACTTCCTTGCCCAACGTGCAGGCCGCCATCGCCGAGGCCTCTGCCGCGCTCGACGAGCAGGGAGCCGACGGTGTGGTCATCGAGTCGAATCAGCAGGGCATGTATCTCGGCGATGCGAGGCTCGAACCCTTCTACAAGGCGCTGGACGACAGAAAAGCTGTCCTGTTTGTCCATCCCACTTCGCCGAAGTGCGGAGGTTGTAACTCGCTCACGCTCGGCTATCCCGAGCCGATGCTGGAGTTCATGTTCGAGACCACACGAACCATCACCAACATGATCCTCTCGGGCGTCACGCTTCGCTACCCCAACATCCGTGTCATCGTCCCTCACGCCGGCGCTGCACTCTCTGTGCTGGCCAGCCGCGTGGACCTGCAAATGCCCTTCTTCGAGGCAAACTCCCCGCATAAATCGCCCAACCTGCACGGCGAGCTGCGGAAGCTGTACTACGACCTGGCCGGCGCTCCTCTGCCGGAGCTCCTGAGCGCTCTGCTCCAGATCGCCGATCCACACCACATCATGTACGGGAGCGATTGGCCTTACACCGCGCTGGCACTCTGCACCGATGTAACCGGCAAGCTCGACCAAACCGCTCTGCTCGCGGGCCATCTGCGCGAAGACGTAATGCACGGAAACGCCCGCAAACTGTTTCCAAAGTTGATCGAGTCCATTTAGCCCTGAGCCTGTCGGCCCGGTGCGTACCTTCTAATCAGGCAACGGAAAGGAATGCGATGACGGACGAGCCCGCAACATCGGAGAAGCTCAACCTTAGCCTGACGATCAACAAGGCGCCGTTCACTGTCGCGGTGGAACCCTGGATTACCCTCCTCGATCTGCTTCGCGAACAACTCTTTCTGACCGGAACCAAAAAAGGTTGCGATCACGGTCAGTGCGGCGCATGCACGGTCCTGATCGATGGCAAGCGACGCAACAGCTGCCTTACCCTGGCCGTTCTGGTCGACGGCGCCGAGATCACGACCATCGAGGGACTAGCCGACGGGGACAATCTCCATCCCCTGCAGGTCGCCTTCCTCGAGCACGATGCGTACCAGTGCGGCTACTGCACGCCCGGCCAGATCTGCTCCGCCATCGGTCTCCTCAACGAGGGCCACGCCCGCACGCGCGAAGAGGTTCAAGAACTCATGAGCGGCAACCTCTGCCGGTGCGCCGCCTATGGCAACATCACCGACGCGATCATGACGGAGCTACCAAAGGAGGCAGGCCGATGAGGCACTTTGCCTTCGTTCGTACAAGCACGGTTGCCGACGCCGTCTCGCAAGGCACGGCCGCTCCGATGTCCTACATCGCCGGTGGAACCAATCTCGTCGACCTCATGAAGTACGATGTCGAACGTCCGCCCACATTGGTCGACATCAACGCTTTGCCCCTCACCGAAATCACCGAGCTCGATGGCGGAGGCTTGCGCCTTGGGGCTTTGGTCACGAACGCGGATACCGCCTACGACCCTCGCGTGACGCGGCGCTACCCCATCGTGTCCAGCGCCATCCTTGCAGGTGCAAGCGCACAGCTTCGAAACGCTGCCACCAACGGCGGCAATCTCAACCAGCGGACGCGCTGCTACTACTTCTACAACGTGGCCACGCCGTGCAACAAACGCGATCCCGGCTCCGGCTGCGGCGCCATGGACGGGGTCAATCGAGTGAACGCCATCCTGGGAGCGAGCCCGGCCTGCATCGCGACCCATCCGTCGGATATGTGCGTCGCTCTCGCTGTGCTGGACGCTCAGGTGCAAGTTACCGGAAGAGACGGGGCGCGAGCGATTCCATTCGGCGACTACCATCGGCTGCCCGGGGATGAACCATGGCGCGACAACACGCTTGAGCCTGGCGATCTGGTCACTTCAATCGATCTGCCCGCCGGAGGCTTTGCCGAACACTACACCTACCTGAAGATCAGGGATCGTCAGTCGTACGCCTTTGCGCTGGTCTCTGTCGCCGTGGTGATGCGCATGGAAAACGGTCTGATTCAAGAAGCCCGTGTGGCGCTTGGAGGTGTCGCGGCCAAGCCGTGGCGCATCGTTGCAGCCGAGGCGCTGCTGAAGGCAAAGCAGCCTTCCGACGAGGCGTTTCTTCACTTCGCCGATGCCCTGATCGAGGGCGCGGCCGGACACGGCGGAAACGACTTCAAGATTCCGCTGGCACGGCGAGCCATCGTCCGCGCCTGCCATCAGGCGGCCAACGGCACGCCACAATCGCAGACCGACAAGCGTATCGCATAGGAGCAAGCCGTCATGAATACATCTGAGCGTACAGGGGTTGTCGACTTCGCCGCCTACAAGGATGCGCCACGCCGTATCGAAGGTCGTGACAAGGTGACGGGCAAGGCAATCTATGCCGGCGACTTTTACAGCGACCGCTTAGAGCGCGACATCGACGTGGCCTATGCGGTCACCAGCACCCAGGCGACTGGGTCCGTGCTGTCCATCGACACACAGGCCGCACTCGCCGGCGAGGGGGTGCACGCGGTGTTGACGCACGAGAACGCGCCTCGTCTCAAAAAAGTGTTGTCCCTGAACGGCACGGAGATCGGCGACATCCTTCCCCTGCAGGACAACAAGCTGCACTACGGCGGCCAGTGCATCGCGCTGGTTGTCGCGGATTCGCTCGAGCATGCCCGAAACGCCGCGCTCCTCGTCACGGTTCGTTACAGCGAGCCTGAGCCCAAGGCTGCGTTCACCCTGGGGCAGGGTCAGGATCGACTAAACGATGCAAAACAAGTCGGAGCCATGGAAAAGGGAAAGGTCGAGATCGGCGACCCCGAAAAGGTCTACGACCGATCAACGCATCGCGTGGACATCACAGTCGATACCTCGCCGCATCATCACAACGCGATGGAGCCCGGAGCCATCGTCGCGACCTGGGAAGACGACGGCGGTCTGACGATCCGCATGCCCTCGCAATTCTGTTACGGAGACGCTGTCATTCTGGGGGAAGCCTTCGGCTTCGGCCTCAAGGAACGACTGCCCCGCATCGTCGGCCAGGTCATCGGCGGCCTGGAGTTCGACAACAAGGTTCGCGTGATCACGCCCCTGGCCGGAGGCGCTTTTGGAAGCAAGCAAGCCAACATCCATACCCTTCTGGCGCCCATGGCGGCAAAGGTCGTCGGCCGTCCGGTAAAGCTGGTGCTGTCCCGCGAACAGACCTTCTCCATGATGCCTTTCCGCGGTCAGTCTCAACAAAGGTTGCGCCTCAGCGCCGACGTCAACGGCAACCTCGAAGCCATCCTTCAGGACGTCCAAATAGCGCAAGGGGCCGGGGGCACGTTCATCGAGCCGGCCAGTGAAAACACGACAAAGGTCTACGCCTGCAAAAACATCTGGGTAAACACGCAAACCGCCCGGCTGGACACCGGCGCGCCCGGTTGGATGCGTGGTCCAGGAGCCAGCCTGGGACAGTTCGCCATGGAGATCGCGATCGACATGCTCGCGGAAAAGTCCGGCATCGACCCGCTCGAAATAAGGCTGCGCAACCATGCGGACGTGGAACCGGACACCGGCCACGAGTGGTCCAGCAAATCGCTCAAGCAGTGCTATCAGGCGGCAGCTGAACGCATCGGCTGGTCTGCGCGAGACCCACGTGTCCGATCCATGCGGGAAGGCCGAAATCTCGTGGGCTTCGGGATGGCCACATCCATCTACCCGACACGCATGCTTCCGGCCGTCGCCAGCATCACCCTCTACCCGACCGGCAAAGCCGTCGTAAAAAGCGCCGTCCATGAGATTGGACAGGGAATGCTCACGGCTATGACCCAAGTGGCAGCCGAGCACCTCGGTCTGCCGCTCGCCGCCGTGCATCTCGAATGGGGAGATACCCGCTTGCCCTACGGCTCCATGGCCGTCGGATCCATGGGAGCGCTCACGAACGGAGCGGCGATCGCGGAAGCTGCCATCCAGGTATCGAAGGCGCTTTTCAAAAAAGTAGTGAACGATTCCGCCTCCCCTTTGTGCGGCCAACACAACGATCACCTCGCCATAATAGGGGAGTTCATCGTAGCTCAGGACGGAACGAAAGAGTCAGTGACAGCCGCGGCCAGTCGCCTCACTGAGCCGATCGAAGAGGAAGCCATTACGGGCCGGCCGCCTCAGCTTCCGTCACTCCCTCACAAGTACGGTCGCTCCGTCTTTGGCGCTCAGTTCGTCAAAGTGCTCATCGATCCGGACACAATGCACCTTAAGGTCGAGCGACTGGTTGGCGCGTTCGCCGGTGGACGCGCCCTGAATCCTATGCTCGTTCGCAGCCAATTGATGGGCAGCATGGTGTGGGGTCTCGGCCAGGCTCTGATGGAAGAAAGCTCGATTGACCCGCGCAACGGCATCTGGATGAACGGCAACCTCGGCGAGGCCCTGGTTCCGGTCAACGCAGATACCGGCGGAATCGAAGTCATCCTGATCGAGGAAGACGACCGCCGCGGCCATCCCCTCGGGATCAAAGGCATGGGAGAGATCGGTGTGATCGGAACAGCCGCGGCGGTGTCGAACGCGATCTACCACGCCACCGGCAAACGACTTACATCGCTGCCGATGAAGATCAACGATCTACTCGGGAGCATTTGATCCTCTAGACGATCTACTCGCGGGCAGTTGATCCCTTACCGCCAAGGAAACCAAATTCGATGCCCTCCATGCTGTTCCTTGACGGGCTTTCCATCTTGCCTCTGAAGTTGGCGGAGCGGGTGTGATCTGCTGCTATACCCATCTCGCTCCGGTGATGTCGCCGCACAGAACCATGATGGAGATCCATCTCCGCGTCCGCAAGCGCGACTCCTTGCCGACCTCAGCCACTATCTCCCGCGCGGAAGAGCGGTTTTCCTGCAGGTGTATACCGAAGACACAGGTGTCACCGCCGTTTTCCCCGATAAAACGGCACTTTCACACTCTATCCGACTCACAGCCACAGGAAAACCGCTCTAACGCGAGGGTCCACGTCTCAGACATCCGCGATTGTTCACCGAACACCCCGGGCGAGGTTCAATGAATACCTCGGCCTGATATCAATAACTACTCACGAAATGACCGAAAACCTAACTTGCAGGCGGTGGTTACGAAACTCCAAAGGGAGACGGCCGAGACAGCCGCTGTGGTCGGCTCCCGTTATGCTAAGAAAGGATCTGCGAAGTCTAAGACCGGCTTGACGGAGAAGGTCCTGAATACAATCGAGCACTTCACTATTCCATTCTCGGCTTCCTCTTGCGAAGACCTTCGTAGCCGCCTTCAACGGACCCGATGGCCAGACGAGCTGTCCAGTCCCAACTCCACCTACGGGCTGGATCGGAAGTTCCTTGCTGATCTCTGTCTATATTGGAGCGACAGATTCGACTGGAAGGCGCAGATTCATCGGATGTCGGCCTTCAACCATTATCGCTTTCTTGGGCCCTGCGGAAACGTTCACTTCTTGCACGTGAAAGGAAAGGGACCGAATCCCATGCCCCTTGTTTTGACCCACGGGTGGCCGGGTTCCTTTACAGAGATGCTCGCGATCATTCCCCTTCTCACGGATCCCGCAGCCTACGGCTTTGATCCCGCGGATTCCTTCGATGTCGCCGTTCCTTCTCTTCCAGGATTTGGTTTTTCTGATCGACCTCGCGTAGAAGGTATGAACGTGTTTAGAGTTGCTGACATCTGGGTCGAGTTGATGAAAGCGTTGGGATATGACCGCTTTGCGGCTCAGGGCGGCGACATCGGAGCTGGCGTGAGCACAGCCTTGGGACTTCAGCACAGCGAACATCTTACAGGCCTCCACCTCAACTACATTCCAGGATCGTATCGGCCCTCTACTGCCACAGGCCCTGCGCTGACAGAAGCTGAACTTCGTTTCTCAACAGAGACAGCCCAGTGGTACGACGAGAATGGCGCCTACGCGCACCTTCAAGGGACAAGGCCTCAGACTCCGGCGTACGCATTGAACGATTCGCCTTCCGGATTAGCGGCATGCATTCTCGAGAAGTTTCGTGACTGGTCCGACTGTAACGGCGATCTTTACAGCCGCTTTTCCCGGGATGAACTGCTGACCAACGTAACCCTCTACTGGATGACAGAGACGATCTCCTCTTCGTTCCGAATGTACGCTGAAGGGCGAAAATGTCCGCTACACTTTTCGCCCAACGATTTCATAAGGACACCCTGCGCTGTTGCATGTTTTCCGAAAGAGATCAGCACACCTCCACGTGAAGGGATCAAGCGCGGCTTCAACGTCCAGCGATGGACCATCATGCCTCGAGGTGGCCATTTTGCTGCGGCCGAGGAGCCGCAAATGCTCGCAGGAGATATTCGGGCCTTCTTTCGCAATTTGCGTCCATAGCCCCAATTATCTGAAAGCGTCACGTGAGCTTGGCGGATCGGCAAGAGTCTGAGACTCAAGAGCCCAGGGAGGCGCATTCATTAGAGAAACTGTTTCTTCGGTAATATGCCATCAAAATGGCGATCACTGAGTGCACAATCGCCAACACACTCCCCGAGACGCTTCTCAGCGGGTGTTGTGCAAACGAACGTTTACGCAACCCCCGTAGCTGCCGTCGTCTTTGCCCTTGCTGTTGCAATCGCCCTTCCAGAGCGGTTCCCTGTTGCTGTCGGTCGGATAGCGTTTGGAAGTGCCATTTTCCCCGGAAAAACGGCCTGTGAGACCTGTGTCTCCGCTATCCACCCGCAGGAAATCCGCTCTAGTCGTCACTTCCGGAACAAATCTGCTTCTTCCTTCCCCAAGCCTTTGCTGTTGCCCTGCGCCCTTGCTTGTTTCACCGTCGGCATCCGAGCGAAGCGTGACCGCAGCGATGTTGTCCTGTCGCCGATGGTTCAGCATAGGGTCGGTATCGCGGCCCTTGTCGGCGATCGCGGCCTCTGTCTGCCGATCGCCCAACAGCAGGAGGGCTTGGGGCAGCCGTGCGTCTGGCCGCCCGTGAAATGAGAGGCCAGCGGCAGGCCGAGTTCGTTGGCCGGCAGGTGGATCTTGGCCGTCACACCTCCTCGACTCCGCCCCAGAGCGGTCTCCGAAGCCCCTCTTTTCGGGCCGAAGCGGCTTGCCGGCGCGCCCTCGCCACGCCGGAGTCGATCATCCCATAACGGTTCTCGCCATCCTTCAGAAGGTCTTTGGAACATCCGATCCCACACGCCCGTCGCGGCCCAGCGCGTGAACCGCTTGTCCACGCTCTTGTACTCGCCATAGCGCTCCGGCATGTCCAGCCCGCGCATGCCCGAACGCAGCACCCACAACACACCATGCACGAACCGCCGGTTATCTCCGCGGGACAGCCTACCGTGCCCGCCCGCCCTGGCAGAAGCGACTCGATCCGCCGCCACTGCACCTCCGTCAACTCATACTGACCAGCACCCATCCACCTTCTGCAACGAAACTGCTGCACCTGCAAAAGGGAATAAGGTCGATCCACCCTAGTTGCCCTTCCCGAAGGGAATTTGTTCTTCCTTGTCCTGCCTTTCCAGTCGTGATTCCCGAAGCGAATCTGCTTCCACCCCTGTCCTCGCCGTTGCTGTTGCCGCTGCTTTGCTCGTTTCACCGCCACTATCCTGAGCGAAAGCGAAGGACACCTTTAACTGCCGTTGCGGTTGCCCTTGCTTGCATTCGCCCTTCCAAACGTCCCTCCCGAAGAAAATCCCTGCCGTAACGCGCCCTAGGCGGTATCCACATATAGTCTTTGCTGCCGCGCCGAAGTTTGTTGGACCTGGGTTGTGGCGAGTCGATATGAGTTGAGCGAAGTGCAGTGGGAGCGGATCAAGGACACGCTGCCGGGTCGAGTAGAGCATGTGGGGCGGACGGCTGCCGATAACCGCCAGTTCGTCAACGGGGTGTTGTGGGTGTTGCGCTCCGGCGCCCGCTGGCATGACCTGCCGGAGCGTTATGGCAAGGGCAAAAGCGTGCATACGCGCTTTATGCGCTGGGCGCGGGCCGGGGTGTGGGAGCGGATCTTTGCCGACCTGGTCGGGGACAAGAAGAACCAGTACCTGAGGATCGACTCGACCATCGTGCGGGCCCACCAGCAAGCGGCGGCGGGCCGCAAAAAGGGGGCTCCGAAGACCCGGCTCTGGGGCGTTCCCGAGGTGGATTAGGCACCAAAATCCATCTGCTGACGGATGAGAATGGGTTGCCCGTAGCCTTCCGCATCACGCCTGGGCAGGCCGCCGAATATGGCCCGGCGATCAGCCTGCTGGAGGGCCAACAGGCCGAAGCCGTGATCGCCGGCAAGGGCTACGACTCGGCCGAGATCGTCGCCAAGGTCGAGAGTCTGGGCGCGGTTGCGGTGATCCCGCCGCGTCGGCACTGGAAGCAGCCACGCAGCTATGATCGCCAACTGTACAAGCAGCGCAACCAGATCGAACGCTGCTTCAACCGCCTCAAACAGTTCCGCCGCTTCAGCACACGATACTGCCGCACCATCGAGGCCTTTCGCTCCTCGACCGCACTCGCGTGCACCTGGATCAGACTGCAGCTATATGTGGATACAGCGCTAATCCCTTTCGAGCATGGCCGCCGCCATCTCCCCTAAAATCAACTCCGCCGCCCCAGCCGGGTCAGCCGCCCTGGTAATCGGTCGCCCCACCACCAGCATCGACGCGCCTCCCCCGATCGCCTCCCGCGCCGTCGCCACCCGTCTCTGGTCCCCGCGCTCCCCCTCGGCCGCACGGATCCCAGGCACAACCAGCATCGGCCACTCGCCAAGCTCCGACCGCAGCATCCGCGTCTCCTCCGCCGAACACACCAGGCCCCCCAGTCCCGCCCCCGACGCCAGCCTGCCCAGACGAAGCACCTGCTCAGCCGGCGATCCCGCCACCCCCACGCCCCGCATCTGCCCCTCCTCCATACTCGTCAGCACGGTTACTCCCAAGAGCTTCGGCGCCTCCCGCAGATTCGCTGCCGCCCCCGCCGCCGCCTCCAGCATCGCCTGCCCACCACTCGCATGCACGGTCAGCAGCGAAGCCCCCGTACTCGCCAATGACCGAACCGCGCCCGCCACCGTATTCGGTATGTCGAGCAGCTTCAAGTCCAAAAACACCGAAAATCCCCTCCGGCAGAGCTCCTCCACCACACCGGGCCCCGCCGCCCCATAAAAAAGCTCCATCCCCACCTTAAACCAGCGGCACCGCCCTTCCAGCAGATCCACCATCGCCAGCGCCTCCTCCACGGAAGCGAAATCAAGCGCAACCACCAGCCGCTCTGCCGCTTCCATCCGCTCTGCCGCTTCCATCCGCCCTCCCCCCCTCAACAAAGATTCCCCCATCCCCTCCCAAACCTCGCCCGGCAAAATACATCGATCATGGCCTATCCTGAAGGATCGTAGCAGGCCAAAAGTTCGTAGCCGGCCGACAAACCCCCAGAACCGGAGCCAACCGCCCCATGCAAACCGTCCTCACCATCGCCGGCTACGACCCCTCCTCCGGCGCCGGCATCACGGCGGACCTCCTCGTCTTCGCGGCCCACGGCCTCTTCGGCACGTCCTGTATCACGGCCCATACCGTCCAAAACACCGTCAGCGTCTACAGCACAACGCCCATCCCCGCCGACTCCGTCCGCCAAACCCTCAGCGCCCTCGATCGTGACCTCCCCATCGCCGGCGTCAAGATCGGCATGCTGGGCAACGCCGAGATCGTCACCGCGGTCGCCGAGTTCCTCGCCCAGCTCCGCACCGCCCATCCATCTCTTCCCGTCGTTCTCGACCCCGTGCTCCGCTCCAGCTCCGGCCGCGACCTCCTCTCGCCCGACGCCCTCCCACACCTCCGCAAACACCTGCTTCCACACGTAACCGTCATCACACCGAACCGCGAGGAGCTGGCCACCCTCCTCGGTGAACCCGTTCCAGACCGCGACCAAATCCCCGCGGCCGCAACCAGACTCCAGCAATTCAGTGGCCGCACTCTGCACGTCCTCGTCACCGGCGGCGACCTCGACCCCCCCGACGACCTCCTCCTCCTCGCCTCCAAACGTCAGCCGCTTTGGATCTCCGGCGAACGCGTCCTCACCCGATCCACCCACGGCACCGGTTGCGCCCTCTCGAGCGCCCTCCTCAGCCACCTGGTCCTCGGCCTCCCTCCAGAAAAAGCCGCCCAAGCTGCCAAGGCATACGTCACCGGAGCGCTCCGCGCCGCGGAACCCCTGGGGCAGGGAAGAGGTCCGCTCAACCACCTCTGGCAACTTCGTTCCGCCACATCGAGATAAACCACGTGCCCTCCTCTTCCTCGGCGAAACCTGTATCTATCTTCGCTAAACACCGACAGCAAACTGCCCGAGCCAGTTTCGTAGCCTGTTTCGGACCGGGACGATTTCGGTGCACTCGGCAAATACGGCGCGGCTGAGACAGGACAAAATCTGCACCGCTTCGGCGTCCGCGGCCTGCGTGAAGTCGTCGCCTGTAAACATCCGAGCATCGACGAGGTACTCGATAGCATGGCCGATGCGTTCGAGCGCCAGGCCCTGCACCCGGTCAGGACGCCGACGGACCACGCTCGAAGCTTTGGGTCTCGCACGAGCGAGTTCAAACGGCACCAGGCTCGGTTTGGTCGGAAAAGCGAAGCCGGCAGAAAGAGATGCGGAAGGCAGAGATGCGGTCGACATTGGGAAAACCTCCAGACAGAGGTGTTATCGGCGAAACAAAGGAAAACTTTAGCCCTCGACAGAAACTATTTTCCGCTCGTAACGTGCCTTTAGTTTGCCCGCCCCGTCCGCCACACCGCCCACACCTCAAACCGCCAAAACTCCAGCACACCCACGCTCGCCTGCTACCCTGAAACTCTTATGACCATCACCCTGAATGGCCAGCCGCAAACCCTCTCCCTCGGCGATCTCGGCGGCGAAACTCCCAAGCTCGCGCACTTCATCGCCAGCCTCGGCCTCGCAGGCGATCGCGTCGCCGTCGAACAGAACGGAAACATCGTCCCCCGCGCCATCTGGCCCACAACTTGCATCAACGAAGGCGACCGCTTCGAAATCGTCCACTTCGTCGGTGGAGGCTCCAGATTCGTAGGTGGAGGCTCCAAACGCGTCTGTGGTGGCGCCCGACCCTCCAGACCCACCTGAACTCACATCCGTCCCCCCCCCTCACGTCGTCAAAGAAACGAGCAGCCGCTCCCACTTCGCGCCATAATCCTCCCACCCACCAAGGCTCCGCACGCGCTCCAAAGCGGCCGCACTCATCCGCCCCTGCAGCTCCGGATCAGACGCCAGCCGTTCCATCCTCTCGGTCAACGCCCCGACATCCCGGATCGGCACAATATACCCCTCCACCCCGTCCGTAAACAGATCCTCCGCACCCGTGTTCGTCGACCCAATCACCGGACACCCGCACGCCATCGCCTGCCCCTGCACCAGCGCCAGCCCCTCCTCGATACTTGGCAGCACCATCACGTGACTCTCGCTCATCAGCTCCGCCAGTCGCTCCTGCGAAACCGGCCCGAGAAACTCCACATCCACCGTCGGCAAACGTCCGAGCACGCCCCTAATATCAGGATGCATCGACCCCGCCAACCGCAGCCGTTTCCGCGAGTGCCGCAGCCGCTCAAACGCCTCCAACAGATACGGAACGCCCTTGCGCAAACTCACCGATCCCGCAAACAGCACCTCAAACCGACCCTCCGGCGCCTCCCCGACCTTGCGAAACCGCTCCAGCCGCACACCGTACGGAATCACATGAACCCGCTCCGGAGCGACCCCCATCGCAGCAAACGACCGCGCCGCAAAGCTCGACGGCACCGTGATCGCATCCGCCATCGCGTAGATCTCTTCTTCCCGCGCAATATCCCGCGGGTCCGTCACCGCCCGCGCCACCCCCCATCGCCGATACTCGTCCGAAACAATCTCTTCCTGAAACCGCTGATGCGACGACCCCCGATCGCAAACGAAACGCCCGCCCTCCGCCTGCACCCAACCTCCCGCGCGCAAGCTCGACCCCGAGATGCCGATCAGAACATCCGGCCTCGGTCGCTTGCGCAGCTGCCTCCACGTCCACGCGTCAAACATCAGCGCATTCGCGTAACTCACCTGATCTAAAGCCCATACGTTGTGAATGCCAAACCGTTGCATTAACATTTCAGGCGTGTGGATCCACGGAAACGTCTCCACCAACTCCCGGCCCAAACCCTCGCGCTTCAACCGCATCCACGGCCAAGTCGAGTAGACCCGCTCCAGATGTCCGCGATCCCGCATCTGCCGCGCCAGCTCAAAGTGGTGAAAAACCCCAAAAACGGTCTGAACCACTCGCATCGTCGATCCAGATCCCCACAGCCCTAGAGCAAATCCCGCACTGTTAAGGGCACGGCTTCAGCCGTGCCGTAACCGCAACCGCTGCAATGCGGCTTTAGCCGCTGAGGTACGCTTTCGGCCGGCGCAGCCCCTAAATCAGGGGTTCCTTAGATCCAGCTCAGCCAAGCGCCGAACCCCCCCCAACATCCAAGTGCACCCCAGCGCAAATCAATGGCGGAGAGACAGGGATTCGAACCCTGGATACCTTGCGGTATACACGCTTTCCAAGCGTGCGCCTTCAGCCACTCGGCCATCTCTCCGCGGCTCTACCTACCGTGTTGAATCTATCACAGACACCGCAAACCCGAACCCACCAAAGGCCCACACCGAACTCCCAACCCGCACCACATTCCCAGAAAACGCCCTACGGCACCATCGCGACAAGATCCTGCCGCATCTGGCCCGATCCACGCACCAGGATCGGCACGCCGCCCAGCAAATACCGCTGCAACGTCCTCGGATCACGCCAGTTAACCTCCCATCCGTGATCGATCGCCAGCAAGATGTACTGCCCCGGCACAATGTCCTCGATCTCAAAGCTCCCATCCGTGTTCGATTGGTCCCGCCCCACCGTCGCAATCGATCCGCGTTCCCCGAAGCTGGTCGGCACCAGCAACACCATCGCACCCACCGCCGCCTTTCCGCCAGCGCTCACACCCCCGCTCAACAGTCCCCGACCCTCCGCAACATGCACCGTCAGCAGGTTCGTCCCCGCCCCCACCCTCACCCGGCGGCTCGCCTGCACAGCTCCCGCCCCCACCGAGATCCCGGTCAAAACCGTCTCCCGCGCCCCTGAGAGAACGAGGTTGTACTCGCCCGGCGGCGCCTGAAGCTCCGTCTCCGCCCTCCCCGCTCCCGGCTGCGCCGCCACAGTTCCACCCCGAGCCCGTCGCCCCATCCCACCACCGCCCCGACCCGAGTTGCTCCGAAATACGTCCCCCGTCACCGGATCAAGGAGACTGACGTCCAGCCCCTGCCCCGCGCTTCCCCCCTCAAACTTGATCCGGACCTCCGCCGCCGCCGTCCCCCCGGAAAGGTCCACCCTGCTGTTCCCGCCCTCCGTCACCCGCAGGTACCGTACGCTCTCGGTGCCGTCCGGCTGCTGACTCCGCACCATATAGAGACCCGGACCGAAGCCACTCATCTCCACTTGTCCATCCGGCCCCACCGAGGACGTCTGCATCCCGAGCTCAGCGCTCACGGGCTGCACTTGCACCGGCGGCATCCCCCCAAGCCGTCTCCCCTCGCCCCCGGTCTCCGGCGCCGCCGACACCAGCCGGAGATGCGACGCCGGGACCGGCAACAGCCGAAAGCTCACCTGCCGAACCTCCCCAGGCCGCAGGTTCAAAGTCTCCGCGGACCCCTGATCCGACACGCCAGGAAACCACGTTGGCGGAAATACCACATCCAGCGCCGGATTCCCGCTCCCCGAGCTCGCAGGGTTCCCCGCCGCCGCCGACGCATACCAGGGCTGCGCCAGCACACACATCCGGTAGCTCCCCGGGCCAACCGACGCCAGCTCAAAATGACCCCGGTCGTCCGTGGTCGTCGCCGATCGCACCTGAGCCTGCACCTCCGTCCCTCCCGAATCGGGAGTCGGTGCCCCCACCAACGTCACCTGCGCCGCCCGAACCGCCTCCCCAGCCTCGTCCACCGCAAATCCGCTCACCTCCGCATCCGGAACCAGACGAAAGTTCAAACGGATCGAAGGCATCGTCGCTGAAAGCACAACCGACGACGAATAATTCTCATGCTGCTCATAACTCTGCGCCCGAAATCCCCGCGCCTCCGCCGTCATCTGCCAGCTCCCCGGTCCAGGAGCCACCAGCTCAAACCGCCCATGCCGATCCGCATCCACCCCAAGATCCACCCCCAAACCGGCCTCCCCCCGAAGCCGCCGCCCCGCACGCGCAACCCGCGTATTCGCCGGCCCCAAAGACAAGTGAGCGAAGGGAACTGGCTCCCCATTCACGCTGTTGGTCACCACACCCGAAATCGTGAACGGCCCCGCAGCTACAGCCGGAGCCACAGCCGCAGCCAGACCCAGACCCAGACCCGAAGCCGCCGCCACACCCCCGCACCAGACCAACCCCACCACCAACAGCACCCACACCCCCCGCAAACCCCTCACGGATGCACCTCCGCATCCAGCACCGGCGTCAAATCCACCGTCGCCGTCTCCCCCGCCACCACAGTAAAGCTCCCCACCCGCCCCTTCAGCGAATCAAGCACCGCCCCACTCTCCAGATCCAGCGAATGCCGATGCTCAAACGCCACGGCACGGTAACTCCCCGGCGGCAGCGAAGAGGCAAAACTCCCGTCAACCGAACTCGCCAAGACCGTCACCGGATGCAGACTCGGCTCACTCGCAATCAAGTACACTGGCACATTGGTCATCATCGCCGCCGACCGAATCTGGCCCCGAACCAGCCCCATACTCCGCCCCACAACCACCCGAATCGGTGCACTCGCCGCCCCTCCCACCCCCACCGTCAACTCGTGCGACATCAGGTCCGATCCCCCCATCGTCGCCGACTCGGCATACCCCGCGCCCCCCGATCCGGAACGCAGCCGATACACCCCCGGCGCAGCCGCAAACACGCCCCCACCCCCGCCCCCATCCGTCAACCGCACCTCCCCGTCGCCACCTCCACGCCACCCACCGCCGCCGCCCGCCGGTAAACCTCCGTCCACCCGCCAAAGCGTCAGGTTCAGCTGCTGTGCCGTCACGTTCCCCGTCACCACACCTCCCGTCTCCACTCCTCGAGCCGCCGCCGGATCGACCGACACCTCCACCGGGATCCGCGCCGAACTCACAAACCGCAGCGGCACCGGCGACAGGTCATCGCTCGGCACCGTCAACCTCGCCTCCGCCGTCGCCGCACCGTCCCGCCCCCGCGATTCGCTCCGCAACACATAGCTCCCCGCCGGCAGATCGACCGAAAACACACCCCCATCCGGCGTCGGCCGCATACGCACGGCAAACGCCGTTCCGTTCGCCAAGGAGGCCGTAAGCTCCGGGAAAAACCCCGCCGGCATCCCCTCCACCGTCAGCTTCTGCACAAACGTCCCGCGCATCGCAGGATGGAGATCAACCCTCTGTTCCTGTCCGCTCCCAAGCCGGAAAGACCCTAATCCGTTTCCTGAACTTCCGGCCGGAAACACCACAGGCAAAAGCCCTTCCTGCCGTCCTCCAACCCTCGGCATGTACTCCGTTCCCACCACATACGTCCCCGCCGGAACTTCGATCCGAAACTCCCCATGCGCGTCCGTCTGGCTCTGCCCAGCCCCCACCCAGCTATGCCCGCGCTCATCAAACTCGCTCCGATACACGTGCACCACCACCCTCCCGACCGGCTGTCCCTCCGGATCAGACACCACCCCACTCACCATCGCCTCCGGAAACAGACGCACGTCCGCCGCCGTCGCCCCCGCCGGCAAAAACACCGCATCGCCCTCCGTCTGCTCCGGCCCAACACTGTACCCTGGCTTCTTCACCCGCAACCGAACCGGCCCCGCCCCCTCCACCGGCAGCACAAATCCACCATCATGATCCGACAAGACAGCCCCACCATCCGTCTGAACCAGCACCCGAGCGAGCGGCAGCCCCGACACCGCATCCCACGTCCGCCCGCGCAGCTCCGCCCCAGCCGCAACCCCCGCCTGACCCCCCGGGCTCATCTGCCCCACAGCCCCCACCCCCAGAGCAGCCGCAAACCCGCTCCCCCACAGGAGAGCCGACCCCCAGACGCACCGTCGCAAACGCGGAAACTGCCTCACCATCTCGTTAGACGGCAACCACCGCCCGACAGCCTCTCCACCCTCACCCCAGATCCGACGCGACCCCCTGCTGAACCACCGGATTCAGCAAAACCCCAATCCCCTCAATCTCCACCTCACACACATCCCCCGGCTTCAAAAACACCTTCGGATCCCGCGCAAACCCCACCCCGCTCGGCGTGCCCGTCACAATCAGGTCCCCTGGCTCCAGCCGCATCGCATCGCTCACCAAAGACACCAGCGTCGCCACATCGAACATCATGTCCGCCGTCGACGCGCTCTGCATCACCGCTCCGTTCAGCCGCGTCTCCAGCCGAAGCCCCTTCGCCCCCGCCGGCAGCTCGTCCGCCGTCACAAACACCGGCCCACACCCGCCCGTCCCATCAAAGTTCTTCCCAATCGTCCACTGCGGCGACTTGTACTGATAATCCCGAACCGACGCGTCATTGAAGATCGAGTACCCCGCCACATGCTCGAGCGCACGTTCCTTCGGAATATTCCTCCCCGGCTTGCCCACCACCGCCACCAGCTCGCCCTCATAATCGAGCGCCTCCGACACCGCCGGCCGCACAATCGGTCCGCGATGCCCCACCAGGCTCGATCGGAAACGCGCAAAAAACGCCGGGTAAGCCAACGGCTCCGCCCCGCGCTCCCGAGCATGCTCCCGATAGTTCAAACCAACACACAAAATCTTCCCCGGAGCAGGAATCGGCGGCAAATACTCCACCGCCGCCGCATCCACCTCCCGCCCAGCCAAGATCCGTCCATGCCTCTCCCGCATCGCCTCCATCCCCGCCCCAAGCAGCGAAGCCAAGTCAGCCGCCCCATAGGAATCCTCAGCCCCATCCTCAGCAAACAGCACGTCCCCAGCCAAAGCCCCCAGCCTCCTCACACCCTCTTCTTTAAAAACAACAAATTTCACGCCGCCACCCCCGCCCATCGCACCGTCGCCCCGGTCGCTCGTCTAACCTCCTCCAACCCCACACCCGGAGCCAGCTCCACCAACCGGAACCCCCCAGCGCCCAAACCGCCAGCATCGATATCCAGAACACACATCTCCGTAATCACCCGGTCCACCACCGCCTCTCCCGTAAGCGGCAGCGTGCACCTCCGCAACAGCTTCGCCGCTCCACCCGGAGCCGTATGCTCCATCAACACCACCACCCGCCGAACCCCAGAAACCAGATCCATCGCCCCTCCCATCCCCTTCACCCGCTTCCCCGGAATCAGCCAGTTCGCCAGATCCCCCGTCTCCGACACCTGCATCGCCCCCAAAATCGCCAGATCAACATGCCCGCCCCGGATCATCGCAAACGAGTCAGAACTCGAAAACGCCGACGCCCCAGGCAAGTACGTCACCGTCTCCTTGCCCGCGTTGATCAGATCCGCGTCCACCTCCCCTGCCAGCGGGTACGGCCCAATCCCCAACAACCCATTCTCCGACTGCAGCGTCACCGACATCCCACCGGGAATATAGTTCGACACCAGCGTCGGTATGCCGATCCCCAAATTCACATAAAAGCCGTCCCGCAGCTCGAGCGCGGCACGCTCCGCCATCTCCCGACGCGTCCATGCGCACATCTACACCTCCCTCGTCGTAATCCGCTCAATCCGGCGATTCACCACCGGCGTCCGCACCACACGCTGGACAAAGATCCCCGGCGTATGGATCTCGTCCGGCCCAAGTTCGCCCGCCTCCACCAGCACCTCAGCCTCCGCCACCGTCAACCTCCCACACATCGCCGCTCCAGGATTGAAGTTCCGCGCCGTCAACCGGTACACCAGATTGCCGTGCGTGTCCGCCTTCCACGCCTTCACCAACCCCACATCGGCCCGGATCCCACGCTCCAAAAGATACATCTCTCCGTCAAACTCCCGTTGCTCCTTGCCCTCGGCCACCATCGTTCCCACACCCGTCTTCGTATAAAACCCCGGAATCCCCGCACCCCCCGCCCGCATCCGCTCCGCCAACGTCCCCTGCGGACAAAACTCCACCTCCAGCTCCCCCGCCAGATACTGCCGCTCAAACTCCGCATTCTCCCCCACATAGCTCGAAATCATCTTGCGGATCCGGCGCCTCTCCAACAACGTCCCCAGACCCACACCATCCACCCCGGCATTGTTGCTCGCCACCGTCAACCCCGAAACCCCATGCTCCCCGACCGCCCCAATCAAAGCCTCCGGAATCCCACACAAACCAAATCCGCCGATCGCCAGCGTCATCCCATCCCAAACAACCCCAGCAAGAGCCGCATACGCATCCGGCCAGATCTTGTTCATCCAAACCCTCCTCGAGCACCGCCCGCATCGCCAGGAACAACCGCCCGCATGTCACCGGGAGTCGTCCGCGCCATCGCGCACCGCAACCCTCATCCCGCTCCGAAGCAACTATACCGAATCCCAAAAATCCATCCTTCGCCTCCTGCCTTTCTTGTTGTCGTCCTTGCCTTTCTAGTTGTGATTCCCGAAGCGAACCTGCTTCTGCCCCTGCCTTTCTTGGTTGTCATTCCCGAAGGGAATCTGCTTCTGCTGTTGCCCTTGCCCTTCGTTGGTTGTCATTCCGAAGGGAATCCGCGTCTGCCGCTGCCGTTACCTGTTCCACCGCCGTCGTCCTGAGCGAGGCGAAGGACCCCTGTAGGTGCAGTTGCCCTTGCCTTTTGCCCTCGCTTTTCTGGTTGTCATTCCCGCAGGGAATCTGCTTCTGCAATTGCCGTTGCCTGTTCCACCGCCGTCATCCTGAGCGAAGCGAAGAACCCCTGTAGTTGCCTTTGCCCTTGCCTTTTGCCCTTGCCCTTCTTGCTGTCATTCCCGAAGGGAATCTGCTTCTGCCCTTGCCGTTGCCTGTTTCACCGCCGTCATCCTGAGCGAAGCGAAGGACCCCTGTAGTTGCAGTTGCCCTTGCCTTTTGCCCTCGCTTTTCTTGTTGTCATTCCCGAAGGGAATCTGCTTCTGCCCTTGCCCTTGCCGTTGCCGTTGCCTTTCTGGTTGTCATTCCCGAAGGGAATCTGCTTCTGCCGTTGCCCTTGCCGTTGCCGTTGCCCCTCTAGTTGTCCTTCCCGAAGGGAATCTGCTTCTGCCGTTGCCGTTGCCTTTCTAGTTGTCATTCCCGAAGGGAATCTGCTTCTGCCCTTGCCGTTGCCGTTGCCGTTGCAGTTGCCTTTCTAGTTGTCATTCCCGAAGGGAATCTGCTTCTGCTGTTGCCCTTGCCTTTCTAGTTGTCATTCCCGCAGGGAATCTGCTTCTGCCGTTGCCCTTGCCGTTGCCTGTTTCACCGCCGTCATCCTGAGCGAAGCGAAGGACCCCTGTAGTTGCCTTTGCCCCTGTAGTTGCCCTTGCCGTTGCCTCTCCTATCCTTGCCTCTCTTCTTATCATTCCCAGAGGGAATCTTCAGTCGTCCTCGCCTTTCCCGCTGCCCCACCCCGCTCCCCAAAATTTCCCCGAGCACAAACCAACCTCACCCGTCTGTCCCAATAGAGAGAGGAAACCCGCTCCATGCCGACGGTCGAGGTGTGCACCCTGATATCCGCCCCCCCAGACCACCCAGCACCCCCGCCCCCCCAAACCACCCCCGACCTCACCCACCTCGTCCACACCCACGCCGGCCTCCTCTTCCGCGTCGCTCACTCCGTCCTCCACACCCCCACCGACGCCGAAGACGTCGTCCAGGACACCTTTCTCCGCGTCCTCAAACACCAAGACACCCTCCCCTCCATCCGCGACCTCCGCCCCTGGCTCGTCCGCATCGCCTGGCGCCTCGCCCTCGACCGCCGCCGCCGCATCCGGCCCGACCAGATCACCCCAGACTTCGCCCAAACCCTCCCCAGCCGCAACCTCCCCGCCGACCTCGCCCTCGCCCAGTCCCAACACATCCACACCGTCCTCGCCGAACTCGACCGCCTCCCCCCGCCCGAGCGCCACGCCCTCCTCCTCGCCGCCGTCGACGACCTCACCACCCCCGAAATCGCCCTCGTCCTCGGCCGCTCCCCATCCGCCGTCCGAGCCCTCCTCCACCGCGCCCGAACCCGTCTCCAAACCCGTCTCGAAACCCGCGTCCACGCCCGCCCCAACCCCCGTCGCCCCACCTCAGGAGGCCCCCAATGACCACCACCCCGACCCCCAACCCCCGCCCCAACTCCCATCAAGACCCAAACCCAGATCCCCGCCCCAACCTCCACCCCGACCAGATCCTCCACGCCCTCGCCAACCCCACCCCACCCCCCAACCTCGAGCAACGCATCCTCCAAACCCTCGAGGAGCACCGGAGGCACGACCCAGCCCGCCCCCAAACCCTCCGCCGACGCCTCCACACCCTCCGCCACCGCCTCCATCCCGCCGCACAAACCCGTCCGTCCCGATCCACCCGGCGCATCCCGGCCGCCGCCGCCGCCCTTCTCGCCACCGCCCTCCTCACTCTCAGCTGGACGACCCACCACCCCACCGCCCCCACCACAACTCCGCAACCCTCCCTCACCCCCACCACCCCCAACCCCGTCATCCAATCCCAACCCCGCCGCTCCTGTAGCAACGATCCGCCCCCCGTCTACACCACCGCAACCACCGTCTCCACCAACGTCCCACCCCCACCCCTCCCCCTCACCGACCAGGAAAAACTCCTCCTCCAGCTCGCCCAAACCCGCGACCCCGACCAGCTCGCCCTCCTGAACCCCGAAATCCGCGCCCGGCAACAAGCCGCCGACGAAGCCGAGTTCCAGACCTTCTTCAAACCCCCACCACCCCTCCCCAACCTAGACCAGACCCCACGCCCCACCACCCCCACCACCCAGACCGGAGACACCCTATGAAATCCCTCACCCTCGCCCTCACCGCCGCTCTCACCCTACCCCTCCACGCCCAAACCACCGCAGCCCCAACCACCCCAGCCCAAACCCCCTCCGACTCCCGGAAATTCTCCCACCCTGACCCCTCCACCTTCACCATCCAAACCTTCTACCTCACCAGCGCCACCCAGGGGTTCGCGGGAAACGAAGTCACCACCGCCCTCCGCAACATGCTCGACCCCAGCGTCCGCATCTATCTCGTCCCCTCCCAAAACGCCATCGTCATCGCCGCCCCACCCGAGCAGCTCCAACTCGCCCACCGCCTCCTCACCGAGCTCGACCGCCCCGGCAAAATCTATCGCCTCACCTACACCATCAACACCTCCGACGACGGCAAACGCACCGGCTCCCAGAGCTACACCATGATCGTCGCCTCCGGCCAACGCACCGACCTCAAACAAGGCAGCCGAGTCCCCGTCCTCACCGGCTCCTACAACGCCGACAAATCCACCCAAAACAGCCAGATCACCTACCTCGACATCGGCATGAACTTCCAGGCCACCGTCGACGAGATCCCCAACGGCATCCGACTCCACACCAAAGTCGAACAAACCAGCGTCGCCGACGAAAAATCCTCCCTCGACCGCGACCCCGTCCTCCGCCAGGCCACCATCGAAGGCACATCCCTCCTCACAGCCGGCAAACCCCTCAACCTCGGAGCCATCGACATCCAGGGCAGCACCCGCCACATCGACGTAGAAGCCCGAGTCGAACCCATCCGCTAGGCCGCTTCCCAAACCGAGGTCCACCATCCCAAGCCACCCTGCCCCCTCCCGCCTACCGGTTCATCAGCCAAGTCCCGTCCGGCTCGCGTTGCGCCACGTGCCGCCGCACCGTGCTCTCTCCACTGTCCGCCGCCGTATACACCACCTGAAACTCAAACGCGTTCAAACTCAAAGGAGCCCATCCCTGAATCCGCGTCAAATCGACACACGTGCCCTTGTCATGAAAGCGCATAGCAAAGAAAGGCGGAGAGACGGCATTGATGTCCCCGTGGGGGCCGAGATAAGCCTGGATTTGACTCCTTCCAACGTAATCGTTAATGCAAGACTCCGTCGCAAGAAAGCCCCGCAGCGTATCCTCCGCCTCCGCCACCTCTTTGCTCAAAGCCGCCGGAGCATGCTCCACCTGCGCCTTTATCCTCGCCTCCTGCGCCCCCGAGATCGCGGCCACCCCCGGCCGCGACGGCCCAGACCGCAACCCAGACCCAGCCCCAGCGGCCGCCCCAGCCCCAGCCCCAACGCCAGACCCACCAGCCTGCTCCACCCCAGCGCCATCCGCACCACCACCCCCACCCCCAGCACCCCCAGCCAGAGCCCTCCCAATCACCTGCTCCACCCCGGCCGCGTCCATGGCCGCCAGATTCGGAATCATGAACTTCACCTCCGCCCGATACCGCGGCATCGACGTCCCCGCCGTAAGTAACTCAAAATGAACACCGTCCTGCCGGAGGTCAATCTTCGTCACATACACCTGCTCGTCCTTCTCAAAGGTGTGACCCTGCGTCGTATTGCTCATCGCCGACAGCAAACCCCTCTGCTGCTGAGCCTCCCCGTTCACAATCACCGTGTTGATAATCGCCTGCGGCGTATTCGCCGGGTCCGCATAGATCCCCGGAATCCGCACCCTCAGCACAGTCCCGGGCTGAACAATATGGTTGTAGTCAAACTTGAACCCGTTCACGCCAACACGAGCCACCGCATAGTCCGCCCGCAACTTCGCCGCCACCGCCCCATTGATCTCGGCCGCATACCCCACCGAGCCCACCGCCAAGACAAGAGCGGCCACAGAAGAACCAAAGCATGCTTCGCTCAGAAACCGCGTGCTGGACGTCATAGGGGCAGTCCTCTCTTGGTTAGAACAGCTCGCCAATCATAAGGATCCCCATCCCAAAGACGAGATCCAACTCCGTACGGCCGCCCCGTACCGTTACCACCGTCACACATTCAACCGTAACCTTACATGGACCCGCAACCCCCCGCGAATCATGCCTAAGCTGGGTGCCCCATCCTCTCGCGAAGCGAAAGGGTCGGGGTCCCCGCCAGCTTCGCTGGTGGGGTGGGAAGGGTGGGGTATTCGCGCGACCACGCGCGAACCACCTCCCCCGACCTCCCATCGTGGCCAAGCAGGATCGCCCCCCACCACCCAAAAAATCCACCCCAACCCGTGGCGCAATCACTCGCCAAACTCGCTACTATATAGATAGAGCAAAAAAGCCCGGCCCCCAAGCCGGGCTTTCGCTCGTTAAGCACAGACCAAAAACAGACCAAGGTCCAGACCTAACCCGCCTGGATCGAAGATTTTAGGACCAAATCAACCCGGGAGCCCCCACCACCATGTCCGAACCCAACAAACGCTTCCGCTGCCGCCACATCCACGCCGACGGCCGCCAATGCGGCAGCCCGTCCCTCCGCGGCGAAGAGTTCTGCTACTTCCACCACACCACCCGCCCGCCCGCCGCCAACCCCAGCGGCCGCCGCCCCCGCCAAACCACCTTCACCCTCCCCAACCCCGAAGACCGCGCCTCCATCCAGATCTCCATCGGCGAAGTCCTCCGCCGCATCGCCAGCAACACCATCGACCCCAAACGCGCCGGCCTCCTCCTCTACGGCCTCCAGATCGCCAGCCTCAACCTCCCCCGCCAAACCCCCGGCGCCGCCACCCCCAGCCCCGTCGAAGAGGTCGTCCAACACCCCACCCTCGGCGCCCTCGCCCCCCAAATCGAAGTCAGCACACCCACCTCCGAACCCCCCTTCTCCCTCGCCCGCATGCTCATGGACAGCCTAGAAAGGGAACGCCCCGGCACCGAAGCCGAACTCCTCGGCCAATACAATCAACCATTGAGCCCCAGCCCCGAACCCAACCCAGCACACACCCCGTTCATCCTCCCCAACCTCCAAGCCACCGCTACCGAAGAGCAGAAAAGGGAAGGGAAGCCCCGCCAAACCCTCGCGCCAACCACCCCGAACGCCGAAACGGACGACATCCATCTACCGAATCTCAATATCCCCCGACCCCGTACTCGCCCGCAGCGTCGGCCCGCCGCCATTCACTGGCCCCGTCACGTGGTGCTTGTTGATCTCACCCTGCATCGCAATCGGCTGCGCCGTCCGAATCGTTCCCGATCCCGTGCTCGCGTCCAGGTTGAACCGCGCCTGCGGGCCCAGGTTCAAACGGATCGACCCCGACCCAGTCTCCAGCTTCGAGTCCGCCGTAATCTTCCCCGAAGCCTCAATGTCGCCCGAACCCGTCCCAGCCCGCAGACCGCCCGCGAGATCGTGCAACCGGATCGATCCCGAGCCCGTCTGCACCCGAACATCCCCTGGAGCCGTCTGCTCAAACTCGATATCGCCTGACCCCGAGTCCAGATTCGCCGGCCCCTGCACACCCCGCGCCCGGATCGACCCCGACCCCGTGCTCGCCTTCAGGTTCGCCCCAACCTCCTGCACCTCAATGTCCCCCGACCCGCTCCCCAACGTCAGCCGCGTCCCCCGAGGAACCGACATGTCATAGTCAATCGAAATATTCCGGTAAAGGTCCGAGCTGTGCCGCTCCCCCACCGTCACATCGTTCCCCGCCTGCGCAATCGGCGGATTGGCCGCGATCTGCTTCACCTTGTCCGCGTCCGTTCCATGACCGTTCACGCTCCACCCATTGCTCGACCGGACATGCCCAACAATATGAATCGACCGGTCATCCCCCGCATGGATCCGAATCGTCCCCGACCCCGTCTGCGCCGTAACATTGGCCACCCCATTCACACCCAAGGTCCGCTCAAACGTAGCCTCGGCCGCAAAAGCCGACGTGCTCACAACCAAAGCCGCCGACACCACCACCAACGATCGCAAACTCATCTCCACTCCTCGTTCAGATTAGAAATCCTTCATCTTGCCTAGCCCTGCTTCTGCCTTCGCCCCATCACTGCTGCAGCACCACCGTCGCACCAGGATTCAAACCCGCCAGGATCTCCGTCCGCGTACCGTTCGAGAGCCCAACCGTGACCGGGACCTTCTTCCGCCCGCTCTTGTCCTTGGCATCCGGAATCTCAACCGACGCCTTTCGGTCCTTGTCATACATCACAGCCTGCTCAGGAACCGTCAGCACGTTCTTGTGCTCCTCCAGCAAGATCTCCGCGTTGGCCGTCATATTGGCCTTCAACTCACCGCCTGGATTGTCGATCGAGACCCGCACCTCAAACGTCGTCACGTTGTCCTTCTCCACCCCGAGCGGCGCAATCTTGGTCACCTTGCCCAGAAACGTCTTGTCCCGGAACGACTCCACCTTGATCCGCGCCGGCTGCCCCAGGTACACCTTGCCAATATCCGACTCATCCACCTTGCCCTGCACATACACCTGCTGGACATCGCCGATCGTCATCACCAGCGTCGCCGTCGACCCCATCACCAGGATCGACGACACCGCATCCCCCAACTCCACATCCCGCGACAGGATCACCCCGTCCATCGGCGACGTGATCGTCGTATACGACAGCTGCTCCTCCAACTGCCGTAGCGAGGCCTGCGCCTGAGCCACCTGCGCCTGCGCCTGCCGCTGCTTGGACGTGTCCACCGTGATCTGAGACACGGCCTTGTCCCTGGTGTTGGCCGCCGCCAGGTACTTCTGCTGGGCATCGTCCAGCGCCTGCTGGGACACCACCCCCGCCGACGACATCTGCTGCGCCCGCTCAAACGTGTGCTTATACATAGGCAGATCCGGCGCCTGCGCGCTCACCCGGTCGTAGTCGATCGCCGCCCCGGCCGCCCGCGCATTCGCCTCCGCCGCGGCTAGCGTCGCCTTCTGGGCCGCCACCTGGTCCAGGATCTCCTGCTGGTCCAGCTGCGCCAGCACCTGCCCCTGCCGAACATGGGCGTTGATGTCCACATACAGCTTGGTCACAATCCCGGAGGCCTTGGACTTCGCCTCGACCTTGGTGATGGGCTGCACCTTACCGGTGGCCACCACCGACCGCGCAATGTCCCCCCGCTCCGCCTTCGCCAGCTGCGATGCCTCCAGCTTGGCCGAAGACCCGCGGGCAACCAGGCCGACGCCCAGCACCACCACCGCGACTAGCCCCACCACCCCACCCCAGAGCCACCAGTTCCGCTTCCCACGCTGTGTTGCCACGGTTCAAACTCCTCAGAAAAATTCGCAAGAGATCTTGTGAAATTCTTCTACGCAAGCCATCCGAGAAGAGTTCCGTGTCTCTACTACAAGACTCAAGCCGAACTCAGCTGTACCTACGCAGTAGCCCCAAAACCTTCCCCTGAATGGCCACATTCGCCGCCAGTGCGTATATCGGAGCCATCTCCGCATTCGAGGGCTGCAAACGAATCATGCTGCCCTCCCGGTAAAACCGCTTCAAGGTAGCCTCCGAACCGTCCACAAGAGCCACAATGATCTCACCCTCCCGCGCCGTGCGCGTCCGTTCCACCAGGACATAGTCGCCACTGACAATGTGCTCGTCCCGCATGGAGTCTCCTCGGACCTCAAGGGCAAACACCTCGCGGTTGCCGATGACGTCCCCCAAGCAGATGCTCTCAGAGGTCTCAACCGCCTCGACCGGCATTCCCGCGGCGATCCGGCCCATGAGAGGCACCCGGTCGGCCCCCTTCTTGCCAGTCCGACTAGGCAACACATCTATCGATCGGCTTCGGTTGTGTGCACGTTGTAGCAGTCCCTTGCTTTGGAGGTTAGCGACGTGCTTGTGAACTGTCGCTAACGAATTGAGACCCAGGCCAAGGGCAATCTCTTCGTAAGAGGGCGAATACCCGTTTTTCTGAGTGAAGGAAGAGAGGAAGTCGATCACTTCCTTTTGTCGTCGCGTGATTGCCATGCCTCAGTCTAGCGAATAAAAAGCGAATCGAAAATAACCAAATAGATGCAGACGCGTGCAATCGAGATCGCACGGAACATGTAGAGGCGGTTCCACGCGCAATCTTCGGTGGTCTCTGAACAAACCAAGTGGATGTGCCGATAGAAGATCTGCAGGTTGCTGCGGCTAACCGGAACATACGCAGCCGTGACTGGCCTATAGGACTCTTGCGTGATGCGTATAGCGATACTCGAAGAGGATGATGCCGTCGGTCGGTTCTTGCAACGCGTGTTGTGCTCCGACGGGCATGACGTGATGTTGTTCACGAACGGTGACGCGATAGCAACCCATCCCGCATATCAGTCCCCGGATCTACTACTGCTTGCCTCGGTTATGTTGGGCGACGACGCTGGGGCCAACTCTCTTAAGAGAATGCGAGTTTTATACCCAAACACAATGATTTTAACCCTCATCGCCCATGAGGACGGGCAGGAACGAGCACGCTGCCTAGATTTGGGCGCGGACGATTGCATGACCAAACCACTTCGGTGTAAGGAATTAGTAGCGCGCTGCCGAGCTCTTCTGCGACCTAGAACGGGCATGGTAGAAGCGATGCTGAGCTTCGGCGATCTAACGATAGATCGCCTTGGGCGACGAGTAACACGAGCTGGTTGCACTTTGGATCTGACCACCACTGAATTTGCTCTTCTGGAGTTTCTCGTGCAACGATCCGGCCAATGTTGCACCCGAGGCCAGATTTTGCAACACGTCTTCCAGTTAGCACCCGAATGGCCGACCAACATCGTGGACGTGTATGTTAGCCATCTCCGAAAAAAGTTGTCGCCCCATGGCACAGATCCATACCGCGGTCTCGAGACACGGCGTGGGGCTGGATATCTAATCTACGATAGTGCTTGAAAAGTAGGTCGGCGATGCAAGTCTTTGCTTCAGATCCCGCATGCTTAAACATTTATGAGCAAGGCCGGCAATCGCTGAACCTAAAAGCACCCTGGGATGCAGCTTGCCGATGGATGTTGTCAGCGCTATCCACCAACTTGAGACAAGTGTCGTGGTAGAAACACCGAACCAAAGACAAGCCATATCGCGCAGTACAGCTAGACTGCTGCGCCGGTGAATCGAGCGATTGTTTAACTCGGTCGTATAAGCATGATCTCCCTTGGGAGATCGGTTGATACGGCGGGGTCTAAACAGCGTCATTCGGCATTCGAAAGCATGCACACAGCTTTTCGTCTACGAGACCGAGAACATGCAAGTTCCGGTGCAGACACCGAGTTATGGGCTCAGTGTTAGCGTCTTCAAATCTTCTATTTAGGAATATGGTGCGGAGTTCGCCAAAGTGTTGCGATCCTAACTTCTCGCGAGAACAAGCGACCTAGATAACACTACTCAGGCTTACATTGCACAGGACTGTTACAGCCAACGTTAACCCCTTTTAATAAACCTGAATTCTTCGTCCGTTGTTTGTTTTCCTTTCTATCAATCTTCGCCTTTTTATATAGGCAGAAGGGGAAGCATCTCGATGACGTAACCGACCTGCAATGTATCACTTGGCCAGTCTTACTAGGCGAACACGAGACGAACATCCGCCGAAGACGAAGCGAAATGGAAATGTTCTTGCATTACTGAGGGTGTCTAGGTTGCACGAAGGGGCCGGCATAAGCAAATCACCTTGGGGGACGCATGAACACTCAGACTACGTCGCAACTTGAAATCACCAAAGAATTCCCGAAGACGATGCTTTCCAAACAGGTTCTAAACGGCGAACCGAAGAGCACCTCAATGGCGGTCGATCAGCGGCTACCCAGTGAATCAATGTGCGCCGGTCACGAAGCTGTCATTCTTGAGAATATGCCTATGGTTCGGTACATCGCACGGCGTATCGCCGAGCGTCTGCCCAAGTCAGTAGATTTAGAGGACCTGACGTCAGCCGGTGTGCTTGGATTGATTGATGCTTGCTCCAAGTTTGAGTCGACAAAGCAGGTGCAATTCCGAAGCTACGCTCACTTCCGGATTCAAGGCGCTATTCTCGACTTCTTACGACAGACAGATTGGAGTCCGCGGGACCTCCGAAAGAAGAGCCGGACCATACAGGATGCTGTCCGTGTGCTGGCACAACGTCTAGGGCGGGCTCCTTCAGACGACGAGGTGTCGGCTGAGCTAAATCTACAGCTTGGCGATTACCAGCGCTTGTTGGGTGAACTGAGTGGGCTGGACATCGGCAGTTTGCATACCGAGTGGGGGGAAGATACTGGGGAGGAAGAGATCGCATATGTCGCAGGTCCACCTCAAGAGGATCCGCTTTTCTGCTGTCTCAAAGGTGAACTCCGGCAACATCTTACGGAGGCGATCGAGGAACTTCCAGAGCGGGAGCGGCTGATTCTCACGCTTTACTACTTCGAAGAGCTGACAATGAAGGAGATTGGGCAGACGATTGGGGTTGTGGAATCCAGAGTTTCTCAGATGCACACGTCCGCGGTCGTTCGGCTCCGGTCGGCTTTGGAGGCGCTTGGTGCAAAAAACCGGCCTGATTCTAAGAAGGGGGGCAAGGCAGGCGCTAGACGGAGGGCCTCATCCTTTTGCTAATGCTGAGACGCGTCATGTCGCACCGAGCTTTGTGAATTTGCGGCTGCGGGGTCTATCGGTGCAATTACTGCTGCGGCCACGAAGGCCGGGTGTTGCTGTCGGGTTCTGGCCCGTTCGAAGAGAGGCTGTTCGGTGAGTTTTCAGAGCTTGGGCCGAGGCCTAGCTTGATGATGGCGCGAGAGTCAGGGATGAGCTTGGTTTGCCAGCCGTTCGCGGCCTGGTACTTCTCCATAGCGGCTTCGGTACTGGTATCCCAGTGTCCCGTGGGCTCACCGGAGAGGTAACCGGCTCCGATCAGAGCCGTTTGGATCTGTGTGGCGCGGGTGTCATCGATTGAACGTTGGGAGGCGGGGCGGGGGGCAGATCGGGAGACCTTCTTGCTGAGGAACCTTTGCGAGGTGGGGCCGCGGTGCGCATGGGTCATAGCCAGGCTGGAACGTGTGAAGGAAAGTGTGAAGGGAAGTGAGAACAAGAGGAGAGCAGAGCCTTCAAGAAGGCGACCGAAACGCATCGACGAACACCTCGAGATGAGCCTTGAGTTTTCCAGAACGGAGATTGTTCTTCCGTGGGGTAGAGTAGTGGGTCGGTGCACTGTTTGCAACTGCTAGGGTTGCCTTAAGATATAACACTTTTGTTCAAGGATGAGGGCGCACGCGGTTTGGCGTGCGCCCCCTAGGTTGGGGATAGGAATGGCGTGCTACGGCAGGGTTCCACCGAGATACGTGGCGCCCTTCCCGTCAGGGGAGTGAACGACGAATACCACATCCTGACCCGACTTGAGGCTGGAGACGATGCCGCGGAAGCTCGCCTCATCGGTGACGGGGCGTTTATTTATTTCGGTGATGACCTCGCCTTTCCGGAGGTTGATTTCGTCGGCGAACGATCCGGGTGCAACGGAGGTGACAACAACTCCGGACTTGCTGCCCATCTTGCCAGCGAGTTGCGGCGGGATTACAGAGACGGTGATGCCGAACTTGCTTTGGCCGGCGTCGCTTTCCTGCGGAGAAGCGCTGTCGTCGTTGTCATTGCTGCTCAGGTCAGAGTAGGTCTTGGCTCGGTCGCCGATGGTGACGCTGGCGGTATTTTCCTTGCCACCGCGAACGTAGCCGAGCTTGACGGACGAACCTACGCGGCGAGCTGAGATGTCCTGAACCAGGTCGTCCCCATCCTTGATGCTGCGGCCGTCGATGGAGTTGATCACGTCACCGGGCTGAATGCCGGCCTTCGCCGCACCGCCGCTGGGTGTGACTTGGGAGACCATGACGCCTCCATTGGCAAAGCCGTATTCCCGGCCTACAGCAGGGGCCATCGCGCCCTGGAAGCTGATGCCGATGGAGCCGCGAACTACCTTATGTTCGGGGCCGATGAGCATGTTGTAGACGCTGGCGATGGTGTTGGACGGCATGGCGAAGCCGACCCCCTGGGATCCCATGGACTGGGTGTAGATGGCAGTGTTCATGCCGATGACCTGGCCGGCCATGTCGACGAGGGGACCGCCGGAGTTGCCCGGGTTGATCGCGGCGTCTGTCTGGATGAAGCGCTGGAACTGGTTCTGGGCGACGCCGCCGGGGCCGGGGCCCTCATCGATGGACCGGTTCTTGGCTGAGACGATGCCCGCGGAGACAGTCTTTGAGAGGCCGAAGGGTTCACCGATCGCGAGCACCCAATCGCCGACCTGCGCGCTATCGGAGTTGCCGAGCTTGGCTACGGGAAGTTGCTCGTTGGTGTCGATCTTGATGACGGCGATGTCGGTGTCTTTATCCACACCGATGAGCTTGGCGGGACGGCCGCGGTCCTGCGGGTTTTCGGGGTCGGTGGAGAGCTTGACGTAGATTTTGTCAGCCTTGTCGACCACGTGATTGTTGGTGATGATGTAGCCGCGGGAGTCGACGATGAAACCGGAACCGAGTGCCCGGCGCTCCCCGCCTTCTGGGCCTTCGCCGTCTTCATCGCCGCCGGGGCCACCCTGCCCGCCGAAGAAGCGGTTGAAGAAGTCCTGCATGTTGCCCTGCTGGTCGTTGCCGCCGTGGGGGTTTGCGCGGCGGCTGCCGGGGCGGGTGTGGTTGGCGGATTGCTTGGGCAGGGTCTCGACGTTGATGTTGACGACTGCGGGGCCGACCTGTTTGGCGATCTGGGAGAAGCCGTTGGAGAGGTTGACGGGGGCGGGGATGACGAGGGGCCGGGCGCTCGATGAGTCGGCGCCGCCGGCCTGCTCCTTGCCGCTGACGCCGTGGGTCAGGACGGAGCCGGTGAGGATGCCGACCGAGAGGGTGGTGAGGAGGGCGAAGGTGGTGGTGAGGCGGTGAGTGCGGATCCTGTCGAGGAGACGGGGGGACGTGGGCGATGTTTCCATGGGAACGTGTGACCT
The DNA here is from genome assembly GCA_965277145.1 of Acidobacteriaceae bacterium. Lineage (GTDB taxonomy): Bacteria > Acidobacteriota > Terriglobia > Terriglobales > Acidobacteriaceae > Edaphobacter. The sequence goes on along the minus strand of OZ255717.1, from coordinate 1,424,924 downwards.
CATTTAGGTGCGTGGCGCTGGTCGCCGGCTGAGGGCTGCCTGAGATGTGTCGACATCAGTTTACGTGGTGAAGGGCAACCCCTGCCTCGGTTTCCTTGGCTTCGAATCGTTAGACGTCTGAGATGCTTTGAAAGTATCAGAGATGAGCGTGGATCGGTGCTTGGGTTGCCTGCGCAGACCGAGCTTTTCGGGGAGCCGCAAGCGCCGTTTGATGGCGGGGGATGTCGCGAGGCGAAGCGGAGATACCGTACCCCTCCCCACACCCCCGTCGTTATTGCGCAAAATCTTCAGAGCATGAGACTTAGGTCTGGATCTCTAGGGTTTTTTCTAAGGCCGAACGTACTGTTCGATGGTACTGGAGCGGATCAGGTGATGGTGCGAAGAACAAACAACCGCGAGAACAACCGCAGATTCCCTTCGGGAATGACAACAAAACAGCAGATGCCCTCTATGCCTATACCTCCCTTGCTTGGGAGCTGGCTGGGATCCGAATTTTGCTGGTTGAAGTTGCGCAGAGGGAGTGGGCTTGTGGCTCGACCCGATACTTCTTCTGCTGTCTTTAAGTATAGAGGACGGGTGGGGGTGGATGCGCCACGGTGGTCGAGAAGATCAGGCTGGGATGGGGGATGGGGGGCGTGGGCCGAGCTCCGCGGAGAAGATGCCGGCGAGGATGAGGGCGTCTCCGGCGAGGGTGCGGTGGGAGGTGCGTTCGCCCAGAAGGAGGGTAGAGGTGAGGAGGGCGAAGACGGGCTCGAGGGTGAGGAGGAGGGCGGTGTGGCTGGGAGGGAGGTGTTGTTGCGCCCAGCTCTGGACGGTGAAGGCGGCGGCTGTGGCGAGGAGGCCGGTGACGGCAAGGGCGACGAGGAGGCGCGGTGTGACGTGCAGGTCCGGGCGGCCGCCGAGAGGGAGGGTTGCGGCCATGACGAGGGTGGCGGTGGCGATCTGAAGGGTGGCGAGCGTACTGGCGGGGATGGTTGAGGAGGTGCGGGCGAGGGTGAGGAGGTGGGCGGAGAAGCTGAAGGCGCAGAGGAGGGTGAGCAGGTCGCCTCGGCTGACGGTGCCGAGGACGGTGTGGAGGGTGGTTCCCGGCGGGGTTGAGAGGAGAAAGAGGCCGGTGAAGGCGAGGACGGCTCCGACGGCGGCTGAGATGCCGGGGGCGGGTGTGCCAGCGGGGCGGAGGGGCGGGATGGCGGTGAGGCAGGGGACGAGGACGACGACGAGGCCGGTGATGAAGGCGGATTTGGTGGGTGTGGTGAGCGCGAGGCCGACGGTTTGGAACTGATATCCGGCGGCGAGAGAGAGGCCGACGAGGGCGCCGGCGATGGAGGTGGAGCGGGGGAGATGGCGGAGTCGGCGGCGGTTGACGAGCAGGAGCGCGAGGGTGGCGAGGCTCATGCGGAGGAGGTTGAAGAGGAGCGGGGAGCAGTCGGCGAGGGCGTCTTTGACGAGGGTGAAGGTGGCGCCCCAGAGGGCGGCGACGGCGAGCAGGAGGAGGTAGGCGAGGGTGCGGGGCTTCACCCGTGTCACTTTACCGGAGGTCAGAGGTCAGAGATCGTGCCGTGGTGCGTATTGTTCCTCAGAGATCCGGGCGCGGGTCCAGAGCGGCGGTCGAGAGCTCGAGCGTGGGGTCGAGAGCTCGGGTGACTTTGCGGCGTAGCAGGTACGGTGGTCCCGCACCCTTGCGGGAACTGCTACCGATTCTGAAGGCGTGCAACAGATGCCAGCGCCACGGACCAGTCTTCGCGGCCAAGGTTTTCCCGCTCGGCCAGGTGGAGCTGCTCGCCGAGCAACGTTGCGAAGGGTGTGCGGGTTCCGAGGGCCTGTGCCTCGCCTAACGTGAGACCGACATCCTTGAGGGGCAACCGCAGGCCGGAAGGTGCTCCCGGGGATTTGCCGCTGGCGACGGCGGCGCCATAGGAGCGATAGATAGAGGAGTTGAAGAGGGTCTCACCCAGCATCGTCAGAAACAGGCCCGGATCGCCGCCGTTGAGGGAGATGAGCGCGGCACTCTCCGCCATTGTCTCGATCGCACATCCGATCATGAAGTTTCCGGCGATCTTGGCTATGTGAGCGATACGAGGGTCGTCCCCAACGCGCCACGTCTTGCCGAGGACGCTCAGAACCGGTTCGACCTGCTGAAGGAGGTCGGGCGGGGCCGCGGTGACGATGTTGAGCTTCGCGGCGGCAGCGATATCCGGCCGGCCAAACATGGGAGCACCGACGTAACCGAGGCCGTGGCGCCGATGTTCCTGAATGAGATCTTCGGCCAGAGCGGAGGAGATCGTCGACATGCAGACATGAATCGTTCCGGCTGGAGCAGACGCGAGAACGTCACTGTCTAGAAGTACGTTCCGCACGGCCGCGTCATCGAACAGAGTCGAAAGGACGATGCCACAGTTGAAGACCTGGCCCACGTCGCCTGCGGCAACCGCGCCACTGGATCGCAGATCATCGACAGGCTGTGGCGAGCGGTTCCAAACCGTTGTTTGGAATCCAGCCTTGAGAAGATTCTTGGCGATGGGTTTTCCCATCGCGCCTAAACCTACGACACCCACCTGTCGAACCATAGACTCTCCCTGGAGCTGCCGTGCTTCGGCGGTCGTTGCGCTCGAGTACCAACTACAACGATGTAGTTGGTTGTGCTGAATATACGTGAATGCGGCCCCAACTGCAACGTTGGAGAGCATAGGATCGCTCCATGGCGTGGAACACACAGGAGACCCAGCGAAAGCTGAGGGCGGCGGCTTTTGCGGAGTTTGCCGAGCATGGTCCGGATGGGACGACGATGGATCGCATTGCTGAGAGCGCCGGCGTCAACAAGGAACGGCTCTACAAATATTTCGGGGATAAACGGTCACTTTTTACCGAGGTTCTTACCGAGGAACTCGCGAAGCTTTCGGCGGCCGTGGAGCTGGACGAGGCGGGCGTTCGCGATATTGGGGAGTTTGCGGGCCGCACCTTTGATTACCATGCGGCGCATCCTGAACTGGTTCGGCTGCTGTTGTGGGAGGGCCTGGCCAGCGGACCTGCGGTGAATGAGGCAGATCGGAGTGCGCGTTATCAGGAGAAGGTACGGGTCGTCGCGGCGGCACAACAGGATGGTTTGGTGCGGGATGACATCGAGGCTGCGAAGCTGGTTTTTTTGCTGATCGGTCTGGCTGCCTGGTGGCTTGCCGTGCCGCAGCTCGCACGCATGCTGACGGGCGCCGATGGGAATGACTCGCAGGAACAGGCGCAACGGCGCGCTTGCGTCGTGACAGCCGCGAAACAACTTGCGGGGTGTCGGTAGAGGCTGGAAAGAGGGGACACTGGACGTGAGCCCTCTTCGACCTTGGCAAAGAACCCCCGGCCCGTCCGTAGCGGGCCGGGGGCCTCACTCGCGTCGATTCTTACTTCTGCGGAGGATTCGCCGTGACCGCATCATTGATGTAGGGCACAGGCAACCAGCGGTAGTGGTCCCCTTCCGCACGGACGTGACCGATGCCTGGGAAGTTGATGTGGTCCGGGGCGACAAGATAGCGATGGCTGGCGGCATCCGCAAAGCTGGCTTTACGCGTTTGCATTGCCTCGGCGGAGTTGACATCGAAAACCGTCGTCACACTCGGATCGGGAAATTGCACATCTTCTTCGTGAAGGATATCTCCCCAGAACATCAGCGTGTTGCCTTTGCTCTCCAAAGTGTAGAAAGTATGCCCCGGCGTATGGCCGGGGGCGGGAACGGAGCGGAAGCCGGGAAACAACTCCGTCGCACCATCGAACGTTTTTACCTGCCCTGCGTCCATATAAGGCTTGACGGTCTGGGCAGCTTGCCCAAAGAAGCCTTTCTGGCCTTGCGGTGCACTCTCCGCATTCGCTTTGCTGAACCAATATTCCAGCTCGCGCTTGTCGAGATGCACGATTGCATTCGGAAAGACCCTTGTCTGACCATTAATCAGGCCGCCCGTATGATCCGGATGGATGTGCGTCAAGACCACATCGGTGATCTGCTCCGGCCGGTACCCGACTTTGGCGAGGCTGGCTTCGAGCTTGCCCAGCTTTGGACCGTAAAGCGCTCCGGCCCCTGCATCGATCAGAATGACATGATTCCCGAGATGCACGAGATATCCGTTGACGGGAACATTGACCGGGTTGGTCACATCGTCGGCAGCAAGCAGCGTATCGATGTTGGCATGGGTTGTGTTGGTTAGAAAGTCAAATGCCGAAAGTGGGATCGTCCCGTCGGACAAGGAGAAAACCTCCACATCCCCGATCATCGATCGATAGTACCCGGCCTGGCTCTTGGTTAATGAAGCATTTGAACTTTGCGCCGTCGCGGTCAGCAGAGGTACAGGGCCGAATGCCAAACCGATCACAGCGGCTTTTCGGAGCAGCGCTTGCGTTTGGGCCCGAAACCCGCGTCTTGAAAGGGAGGGGACCCAAGTGGAAAAACGAATCGTCGTCATAAAAACTCCTTGGTGAGCTAGATGACATGATGTGAAGTCATGGTTCAAAATAACTTGAACATTGATGGAACATGGAGCTGGTGGCATACGATGGACTGATGACCGGTCCCTGCGTCCCTGACGAACCTGGCGATCTTTCGATGGCGCTGCTGCTGGACGCCCTGAGTGACCGGACCCGCCGCGAGATCGTATACAGGCTCTCAGTGCAGCCGACCCTGTGCACGGGTTTCGGGGATCTTGGATCGAAAACCCGACTCAGCTACCACTACGCTCAGCTGCGCAAAGCGGGCTTGACGGCCACGGAGAGGCACGGAACTAGCTTGCTGATGTCTCTGCGATTGCGGGAGGTAGAAGCTGTTTTCCCAGGCTTTCTGAAGTCTGTTCTTAAGGGCATCGCAGAAGAGCATCCAGCTGTGGGAAGGGCCTGGCCAGCGGACCTGCGGTGAATGAGGCAGATCGGAGTGCGCACTATCAGGAGAAGGTACGGGTTGTCGCGGCAGCCCAACAGGATGGTTTGCTGCGGGATGAAAGAGGGGCACTGGACGTATACTTTTCCCCTAGCCCCAAGTGAAGCGACACGTCCTGATCTTCGGTGTTGTCGGCGGAGTGCTGATCGCCACGCTCCAGTACACCGAATACCGATTCGTCGTCCTGGAGTATTCCGTTGAGATCTACGGGGGGCTCGTTGCCGTGCTGTTTGCGGCGTTCGGGATCTGGCTGGGTTTCCGGATCACGCGCGGTCGAGAGACGGTACGGGAGACGGTCGTGGTAAGAGAGGTGCTGGTCTCGGCGGAGGCTGCCGGATCCTTTGCTCCCAACGCGGCGCAGCAGCAGACGGTCGGCATCACGGCACGCGAGCTCCAAGTTCTCACGCTGGTTGCTCGCGGCTTCAGCAACCGCGAGATTGCCACCGAGCTTTTTGTTTCAGAGAACACCGTGAAGACCCATTGTGCGCGGGCGTTTGACAAGCTGGGAGCTTGCCGGCGCATCCAGGCCGTCCAGCGCGGCAGGGAACTGGGTCTTTTGCCGTAATCGCGTCACCCGAACGCACGATTTCGATCCGATCCTGCAAAATCACCCGAAAGTATGACGACAACTGGCGCGGTTTCACGGCATTGTGACGTCAACCTCAACTTGCAACACGGGAGCCTGCCATGAAGAAAGTCGTCCTTACGTTTGGCCTGATCTCCGGCGTGATGATCTCCGTGCTGATGGGCGGATCGCTCGTTCTGGCCGACAAGACCGGCTCCGGCCACAGCATGGCGCTCGGCTACACGATGATGGTGGCGTCGTTTCTGCTGATCTACTTTGGTATTCGCAGCTACCGCGACAACGTCCTGGCCGGCCAGATCTCCTTTGGCCGCGGCTTCGCCTGCGGCATTCTGATCGCGCTGATCGCCACGGTCTGCTACGTCGCGATGTGGGAGGTCGTCTACTTCAACTTTATGCCGCACTTTATGGACAGCTACTTCGCCGCGCAGATCCACAAGGTGGAGATCTCCGGACTTGACCCCGCGACCACCGCCGCGAAGGTCGCTGCCGTGGAGCGCTCGCAGCGGATGTACCAGAACCCTCTCGTCAACATGGCGTACACCTTTATTGAGCCATTGCCGGTCGGCCTTGTGATAACGCTGGTCTCGGCTGGGATGCTCCGCCGCGGAGCGCGGGTCGGGGCGTCGGGTGCTGCGGCGGACCTGACTATATAGAGGTTGTACTTGGGGTTCTGGGCTGCGGCAGCCCGGATACTTTATGTCTGATAACAGGTATTATGTATAGTTGGCGACTAGGTTCAGCCGTGCCCTGAGACTCGCGATTGACGACCGTATCCGCGGTGGAGTACATATGTGCTTCTGCTCCCAATCCCGTTTCGAAGGACGCCTGACGCCCAATGACACGTATCCTCTCAGCAACCCCCAAGGTAAACCTGCGTCTTGGAAATGTTCTTCTCCCTCTTCTCCCTCTGATGTTTGCTGCCTCTGCCTTTGGGCAGACTGTTTCTGTGGTCCAGACCAACCCTGACCAGAGCGCGCTTCTGGCGCCGCAGGCGCCGCTCACATTTACGGCGGGCACTGCCAGCCAGAACGCCATCACGATCAACGACACGCTTGAATATCAGCAGATTGAAGGCGTGGGCGCGAGCTTTACCGATTCGAGCGCGTATCTGGTTCAGAACAAGCTGACCGCCGACCAGCGCACGGCTCTGATGAACGACCTGTTCAGCCCGAGCGGTATTCACCTCAGCTTTCTGCGGCAGCCGATGGGCGCGACCGACCTCGCCCTGAGCAGCTATACGTACGACGATCTGCCCGCCGGGGCGACCGACCCGACGATGGCCCAGTTTTCGATCGCGCACGACCAGGCCTACATCTTGCCCACCCTGCGGGCCGCGCTGGCCGTGAACCCGAGCATCAAGGTGTTTGCGCTGCCATGGTCGCCGCCGGCGTGGATGAAGTCGACCGACACCCTGAACGGGGGCACGCTGAACCCTGCCAGCTTCCCGGCGCTGGCTCGGTACTTCACGAAATTCATCCAGGCCTACGAGGCCAACGGCGTCCCGATCAACTATGTTGCGCCGCAGAACGAGCCGCTGAACGAGACTGGCGGGTATCCGTCCATGTTCATGAACCCACACGATGAAGGCACCTTTATCGCGCAGTACCTCGGGCCGTCGCTGCGCCAGATGGGGGCGCAGAACCACGGCTGGAACTTCAGTCACCAGAACGGAAATCCGCTCGATGCGACCCCCGGCATCCTGGGGTACGAGAACAACTGGGATAACCCCAAGTACCCGGAGATTCTGGCCGAGGACCCTGCGGTGCGGCAGTATCTCGCCGGTGTCTCGTTTCACTGCTATGGAGGAAACGTCGCCGACGCCCAGAACGCGGTGCACGACCTGGCCGGCGGTATTCCGATCTACTTTACCGAGTGCACGGGCACGTCGCAGTATCCTTACTTCGGCCAGAATTTGCCGAACGATATTGAAGGGCAGGTTATCAACGTGCTCCGCAACTGGGGCAAGACGGTCGTCTTCTGGAACATGGCGCTTGACCAGAACGGCGGGCCGACGGTCGAACACGGCTGCTCCAACTGCCGCGGCGTCGTTACGATCGACACGAGCACCACGCCGGCGACGGTCACGCGCAACGTTGAGTATTACGTGTTGGGGCACCTGGCGAAGTACGTCCAGGCCGGCGCCTACCGGATCGATTCGAACAGCTTCGGCTCGGGCAATGTGGAGGACGTGGCCTTCAAGAACCCTGACGGCTCGATTGCCGTCCTGGTGTTCAACGGAGCGAGCACACCGAGCCAGTTCAGCCTGAACTGGAAGGGCCAGACGGTGAGCTACGCGCTTCCCTCCGGCGCCGTCGCGACGTTTTTCTGGCCCGGATACACTGGACGGACGTTTGACGTGACAGCCGGCCCACTGTCCCAGACGGTCGCTCCCGGCTCTGCGACCTTCTTCCAGGTGGACGTGAACCGGTACGGCGGCGATACCGCTCCGGTGAGCCTCAGCGTTCAGGGTCTTCCGCCGGGGAGCTTCGGCGGCATCTTCCAACTTCCCTTCTCGAACGACTACGTGCTTCCGATTGAGACTTTCTCGAACGCGAGCAGCGGCACCTATCCTGTCACCGTCATCGGTCGGCAGGGCAATGCGACCGCCAGCACTACGGTTAACTTCATCGTCGGGGGCCAGGAAACTCCCTTCGGAGGAACGCCCTGGACGCTTCCCGGTTTGGTCCAGGCTGAGAACTTCGACAACGGCGGCAACTACGTTGGGTACTTCAACCTGGATCCGAGAGACTACGGAAGCGCTCCGACATACCGTCCCGGCACCAGCGTTGGCGTTGAAAACGCGGGGGATACGGGCGGCGGCTATGACGTGGGCTACACCAAAGAAGGTGAGTACCTGCGCTACACCGTCAACGTAACCCAGAGTGGCATCTTCAACCTCGGGGCGCGCGTCGCCTCGCCCGGGCCCGGCGGCTACTTTCACGTCTCGTTTGACCGCCAGAGCGCCACCGGCACCATGTTTGTCCCGCAGACGAACGGCTTTCAGACGTACGAAACGATGGTTTCGCCGAGCTTCCGGCTCTCGCCTGGCAAGCACGTGATGCAGGTGACGATGGACGGCAACGGGCCGACCGGCGGCATGGGCAACTTCAACTGGTTCTCCGTCCAGAGACCGGCGCCCAGCACACCGTTTGGCGGAACGCCGCACGCAATTCCGGGACTGATTCAAGCGGAAGACTTCGACGCGGGTGGCAAGTCGGTGGGCTACTGGAACGGCGCCACTGGCAACGGCGGCGGCAACTATCGCCCCGGCGAAACGGTTGCCCTCGAGAACTCGTATGACACCGGCGGCGGTTACGACGTGGGCAATACTCTTCCTGGCGATTGGCTCAACTACACCGTCCAGATCCCCAGCGCGCGTGCTTACACGGTTCAGGTCCGCGTGGCAAGCGGCGTCGGTGGCGGTGTCTTTCACCTTGCTCTCGACGGAGAACATATCACACCGTACCTCTCCGTCCCCGACACCGGCGGCTGGCAGACATGGCAGACTCTCGACGTCCCCAACGTCAATCTGCCTGCCGGCCTCCATACTCTGCAGCTTGTTATGGACAGCGGCGGCTTTTACAACCCTGTCGGCAACTTCAACTGGATTTCGATCCAGTAGGGGTAGTCGCTGAGATGGGTCACACCGCGGGGATCGAGGTGTGACCCAATCTGTTTCCGGTCGGACCAGCCGAGAGCTATTTCGGCGAGAGTGGCGCCACCAATTTGGCGACGGCAAGGGCAAGAGCGGCTACAGGGGTCCTTCGCTTCGCTCAGGATCACGGCGGTAAAACTGACAACGGCAAAGGCACAGACAAGGGCAGAAGCAGGTTCCCTTCGGGAATGACAACCAAAGTGCAAGGGCCTGGTACTCGCCCGGAGGCTCCCGAACAGGGCCTCTGCTGCAACAGCTAGCGCCGATTCCTGCCACAATAGAGACGCACCTCGCTGGCTGACACTTGAACGGAGAGAACGATCCCGATGGCAGACGAAACGCAGCAAACCCTGGACAATCACCTTCCCGGCGCGTTGATGACAATCTTCGGAGCGACCGGCGATCTTACGCGGCGGCTCCTGCTTCCGTCGATCTACAACCTGGTTGCGGCGAAGGTGCTTCCTGACACGTTTGTGCTGTTGGGCGTGGCGATGGAAGCGTGGGACGATGCGAAGTTCAAGGACCACATCGCGGATACGCTGAAGCAGTTCTGGGGGCAGGATGCCGACCCGGGGGTGGTCTCGTGGCTGACCTCGCGGGCCCGCTATCAGCAGGGCAACTTTGAGGAACCCGCGTCGTTCAAGCAGGTGAAGTCGACGATCGAGGCTATCGAGAAAGAGGTTCAGACGGGCGGGAACCGGCTCTTCTATCTTGCGGTCGCGCCGACGTTTATCGCCACCATTGCATCTCTGCTCTCGGACCAGGACCTGCTGAAAGAGGACGGCGGACCCTGGCGTCGGCTCGTGATTGAAAAGCCCTTTGGCAATGATCTTGCCTCTGCGGTCGCGCTCAACAAAGACCTGCAGTCGAGCCTGCGCGAAGACCAGATCTACCGCATTGACCACTTCGCCGGCAAGGACACGGTGCAGGATATGACGGTGTTCCGGTTCTCGAACGCCATCATCGAGCCGCTGTGGAACCGGTCCATGATTGACCACGTACAGATCACCGCGGCCGAGACGGTTGGGCTCGAGGGACGTTCCGCCTACTACGAAAAATCCGGCGCGCTTCGCGACATGGTGCCCAATCACTTGGCGCAGGTGCTGTCGCTGGTTGCCATGGAACCTCCGGTCTCCTTTGAAGCCGAATATATGCGTAACAAGCAGATTGAACTGCTGCAATCTGTTCGGAAGCTGAAGCCGGAAGACGTCGCCAAGTACGCCGTTCGCGGTCAGTATGGCCCCGGAACCATGGACGGAACAGCCGTTCCGGGCTACCGGCAGGAACCGGGGATCGACGCCAACTCCAACACCGAAACCTACGTTGCGATGGAGGTTGAGATCGACAATTGGCGGTGGTCCGGAGTTCCCTTCTACCTCCGCACCGGAAAGCGGCTCTCGAAGGCAACCACGGAGGTGGTCGTCACCTTCCGTCGGCCGCCCGCGAGCCTCTTTCCTCAAGACGGTCAGCCGAATCAGCCGCCGAACCGTCTTCTGTTCAATTTGCAGCCCAAGCAGAGCATCGAGCTGCTGTTCGGCGCCAAGAAGCCGGGGCTGGACACGGTGGTCGAGCAGGGCGCCATGATCTTCAACTTCCCTGCCGGTCCCTTTGGCAATCACGGCAAGGGCTACGAGCGACTGCTGCATGATGTCATGGCCGGCAATCAGACGCTGTTTCAGCGCGCCGAATTTGTCGAAGAAGGCTGGCGAATGGTGCAGCCGCTGCTGGACGCCTGGGCCCAACCGCCTCAGGACGGCTTCCCGAACTACGCGGCCGGCTCGAACGGGCCGCAAGCCGCGAACGATCTTCTCGCCCGACAAAGCCATTCATGGCACTCGCTTGAGGATGCCTAGAGGTCATCGTACCTGACGAGGCAGAGTCTCGTGCAGGAGCAGCGCCCTTCCCTGACCCTCCGCCGCTCGCCGGAAGTCTGCGTCCGCCAATGCTTCCTGATGTTCGGCACGGTGCGCGAGGCCGCGAAGGTACGTCGCGAGCGGCGGCCGGTCGCGGTCCGGGATCTCGGATAGGGCGGCCAAGGCACCCGTTGCGTCGTGTCCAGCCAGCGCGATCCCGGCGCGCAGCATTGGGACGGAGATCTCCGCCGTCCGAGAGTGCCGCTGGGCCACCTTGGTCAGACGGGCCAGCGCGTCCGCGGCTGGGACCTGATCGCCGCAGAGCGCACTCGCCAGCCCTGCCCGGAAGCGCGCCTCATTTCCCCGCACTTCTCCGTCGATCGGCGCATCTCCTAGTTCCCTGCTTAAATCGCAGTTGCTTCGTAGCGCCGCATCCAAAGCTCGCGAGGCGGACAAGAACGCCCGCGCCCCGGCACTCTCACTGGTATTCTTTTCCGCGCTCGGAGCTGATCCGGCCGCTCTCACCGGCTCCGAGTTTTCGGCCGAAAGCAGCGCCGTGGCGATCGCGCCGTTCCGCCCCGGTCGAACTCCGGCGCGCTCGGCCTGCGCCTCCATCCGTTGCGCCTCGTCGGGGCGGCCGAGTCCGATCAGCGCCTTTTCCGCTTCGTCGTAGCTCTCCCAATCGAGGGGCTCCCTGGCCCGGGCCTGCTCGGCGGAGAGCAACGCCTCGGTCAGGTGACCACTGAGCCGCATGGCCCGAGCCTGCGCAATCAGGGCATCGCGATCCTTCGGATAGATCGCGAGCAGACGCCGGATCGTCTCGAGCGCGCGCCGGTCGTCCTCATCGGCGAGCATCTCTGCATACGCCTCCGTCAAGAGCTGCACGCGGGCCCCGGCGCGTGCTCCGGCGAGTTGGGCCGCCGTTGCCGCTTGTGCTGCGTCGACCTCCGAGAAGTTCTCGGCCAACAACCACGCCCGCCGCATCGATGCGAGCGCAAACCCAGGGTCCTCGGCCGCCGCCCGGCTGTACGCGCGCAACGCCTCTGCCGTGCCGCCCTCCTCTCGATCCTTCTCCCCTTCCGCAAACGCCTGCAACGCCGGCAAGCGCACGTTGGACGAAGAGGTCGCGTCGGGCCCACTCCCGTTGCCCAAGCTCTCGCCCAGCTCCTCGCGAAGCCGTACCGCCAGCCGCGTCGCAGCCGCGGCGACGTCTCCTTGTCCCTTCGTCAACTCTTGAATTGAGAGTAGTTTATCGTTCGATCCTGCATCCAGAACATCAATTGTTATGATCCATCCCCGCGAGGTGCGCCCGACCTCTCCAAACACATACATTTTTGCTCCCAAGCTTTGCGCCACACGTCGCGGGGTGACGGCGACGCCTCCATCTTGGCGCTGCGGTCGCAGCGCACGCATCTCCGCTGCGTACGCCTGCTCTCCGCGCAACAGGATCCGCGGTGAGTCCTCGAGGCCGATCTCCAGCGCACGCTCGACCACGTCGTCCATCGCCGGATCGCCCGTCTTGTTCTGAATCACGGTCAGGAGGACCTCGTCCGTGGGGCGCAGATCGACTCGGCGCGCACCCTCTCCACGCGTCAGCAAAAGCGCCAGCATGAGAGCGATGCCACCACCGACCAGGGCCATCCACCACCACTCCTGAGCCGACGATTGTCGCCGAACCGGCCTGAACCTTGGAGCTTCGACGAGACTGCGCCGCCGGTTCTCCTGTTCGGAAGCGAGGGCCGGCTCAGGCTCGGTTTGCCGTAGATCCCGAAGCGGTAGCCCCTCCAAACTCCGATCGAGCTGTGCCACTGGACCGGCCTCGACCAGCCGACGCTCCGGTCCTGAGCGTGCCCGCGCCGCGACATCGATCCGCGCCCCAGCTGCGGGCGTTGATTCTGAGCTCCGCGTCTCGACCCTGGCAGCGACGGCGATCTGTCCTGAACTCCGCCGCACCCCCGAGGGCGTCAGCGTCGCCACCCCGCTCTCCCCCGTGTTGAACGCGCTTTCCCGGGATCCGCTCTCCGGCTTCGGCAGCCTCTGCGGCCGGATGTAATCTGATTCGTCCGAGGGCTCAGATCCCTCCACTTCCGCCGAAGTGACCCCGGGTTCGCCCCGCTGCGCCCCGGGCTGCGGGTCCGTTGCAAGCGCGACCCCTCGCAGGCCCGACCCTTGCTTCGCGGCCACCTGAACCCGAGCGGCGCGAACTCCGGACCCCGGACCTTTGCCTCGCACCACTGGATCCATCGCTTCGACCAGCGGAACCTGCGCGCGCGGAAACTTCTTGAGCCAGTCCCCGTCGCGCCGCTCGGCCAGCTTCCGCAGGGCATCCCGAAGCTCCGCCGCAGTCTGAAACCGCTCGCGCCGACCTTTGCGAAGCAACCGCATGACGATCTGCTCAAGCTCCCGCGGGATCGCGTCGTTCCACCGCCCCATCGGCTGTGGTGCATGATGGAGCAGCTGTACATAGATGAGCGCACTGGTCGTGCCTCGAAACGGCACCCTCCGTGTGGCCATCTCGTACATGACGACACCGAGCGAAAACAGGTCCGACCGCACGTCCAGCGGCTCGCCCAACGCCTGCTCCGGAGACATGTACGCCAGCGTTCCTACCGTAGATCCCTCGCTGGTTAGATCGATCCTCCGCGACAGACGTCCGTTCTCGGATGCCTGGCTGACCACCTTGGCCAAACCGAAATCCAGAACCTTTGCTTGAGGAACTCCACGGGCCATGTTGATGAGAAAGACGTTAGCGGGCTTCACGTCTCGGTGAATGATGCCCTTTGCGTGCGCCGCCGCCAAGGCATCCGCCACTTCCATCCCGTACCGGACGATCTCTTCCGCCGTTAGCACCTCGGCGGCCATCTTCGCCTTCAACGTCAGACCTTGGAGCAGTTCCATGACCAGATACGGCTCGCCGTCCTGCTCTCCCATGTCGAAGACCGTGCAGATATGAGGGTGGTTGAGCGCCGACGCCGCCCGGGCCTCCAGCAAGAATCGTTCCCGCATCCGCGGTGTTTCGGACTCATACCGCAGCAGCTTAAGCGCCACCTCGCGGTGCAGGCGACCGTCCCACGCCCGAAAGACCAGCCCCATTCCACCGGCGCCTAACGTCTCGAGAATCTCGTACGGCCCGACCCTCTGCCCTGTCTGCGGAACCATAAGCCGTATGCCCTTCGCCGCCTGCGGTCCAGGGGCGGACAGCGCGCGCCACGACGCCTGATCCCGTCCCTGCGGCGGCACAGAAGTCCCTCAAGCTTACTGAGCCACTGCGAGCGAAGCCCTCCCTCGCAAGTTGCAGAAAGCTCCGGCCCGGCGCAAACTGCCGCACCCTCCGGCTCGCGCTTTGAATCTATACTGAGCCGTGATGAACGTCCCGGAACACACTTCACCGCAAACGAACCAGACCCTGCTGATTGACGCCGACGACACGCTGTGGGAGAACAACATCTACTTCGAGCAGGCGATCGCCGCCTTTATCTCCTACCTCGACCACAGTGTGCACACGCCCGAAGAGGTTCGCGAGCACCTCAACGCTGTAGAGCGCCTGACCACGGCGCAGCACGGCTACGGCGTCAACACCTTTCGGCGCTCGCTGATTACCTGCTTCGAACAGCTCTCAACCGCGCCCATCACCCCTGAGCGCCATGCTCGCATCGTCAGCTTCGCCCAATCGATCGCCGACCAGGAGATCGAACTTCTCCCGGGCGTCGCCGAGACCCTGGCCGACCTCGCTTCCCGCCACCGACTGATCCTGGTCACCAAGGGTGACACGGAGGAACAGACCGCCAAACTCGATCGCTCCGGCCTCGGCCCGCACTTCGACGCCGTCGAGGTCCTCCACGAGAAGCACGCGGACGCCTACCGCGCTGTGCTCGCAAAACACCTCTGCGAGCCTCGGTCGACATGGATGATCGGCAACAGTCCGAAGTCGGACGTCAACCCGGCACTTGCGGCCGGCTGCAACGCCGTCTTCCTCCCGCACGACTTCACCTGGGTTCTAGAACACGAGATCGTCAACCGGCCACCCGTGGGGCAAATCCTGCTCGAACTCACGACGTTTGCCGACCTGCGTCAGCACTTCTAAGTGCCGAGGCATCTCCCTCTCAGTTGTGACCGCCCTTCTCTGGCGGAACATACCCGAACAGCCGGAGCCGCTCACTTTCGCGCTCCAAGGATCGAACTCTCCCGCGCAGCAGATCTTTGAGGGAGAGACTTCCGCAGACTTGCCGTGTCTTTCGGTCAGCGATCGGCAGGCTCTCCAGACCTTCTACTGCCATGATCTCAGCTGCTCCACGGGTTGTTTCATCCGCATACGCATACACAGGCGGCAGCGGTGACATCCACCCGCCAGTCGGGATGGGAGACATCACGTCGCGAACGAGGACGAGTTCAAGGGGATCGACGCCGTACTCGCGCGTCAGATGGAAACCGCGCCGGCTCAGCTTCTCAGTCAGAATGGACCGAGGCATTATCAGCGCGGCGACGACATACGCCGCGATGCAGGCCATCGTGAGCGGAAGCAGAGCAGGCAAGCAGTGTGTCAGCTCCAAACTGAACAGAATGGCCGTGAGAGGAACACCAAGCGATCCTGCAAGCATCGATCCCATACCGATCAATGCCCAGAAGGCTTGGACCTGAACGGAGGAATGCGCCATGTGTCCAGCTAGTGCGCCCACAGCACCACCGATCATCAGTAGGGGCGCCAACACACCGCCCGATGTGCCCGAACCGAGGGAGAAGGGGTCACTACACCAAACGTCAAAAATCGTACGCTAAGGACTTTAGGCCATCTCGTTCGAAGCTGCGAAGGGTCGTAGCGGCCTGAAGGAGCCCTTCCGGAGCCGTCCTGTAGCCTGCCAGGTGTAGTCACCGGTCAGGTTGATGTGTTCCCAGCCGATAGGGGAGAGGTGGGCCAGAGCTTCGTCCTCGATGACGATCCCATGTTCTCGCAGAGCGGCGACAGCGCGTTCCAGATAGACCGTGTTCCAGAGAATGATGGCCGCGACGATCAGATTGAGCCCGCTTGCGCGATAACGCTGGTTCTCGAAGGAGCGATCGCGCAGGTCGCCTTGGCGGTTGAAGAAGACGGCACGGGCGAGAGCGTTTCTTGCTTCGCCCTTGTTGAGGCCAACCTGGACACGCCTGCGCAGGTCAGGGTCTTTCATCCACTCCAGCATGAAGAGCGAGCGCTCAAGGCGGCCGACTTCGCGCAGCGCGGTATGAAGGCTGTTCTGGCGCGGGTAGCTGGCGAGCTTGCGGATGATGAGGGACGCCGTGACTGTGCCGTGGCGGATGGACGCAGCCAATCGCAAGATTTCGTCCCATTGCGTTCGGACCAGCTTCAGATTGAGCTTGCCGCCGATCAGCGGAGCGAGCGTTGGGTGGTCGCGCTCTTTGCCCGGCACGTAAAGCCGCTTGTCGGCTAGATCGCGGATGCGCGGCGCGAAACGAAAGCCCAATAGATGGCAGAGTGCAAAGACGTGATCGGTGAAGCCAGCGGTGTCGGTGTAATGCTCCTCGATCCGCAGCTCGGACTCATGGTAGAGCAGGCCGTCGAGAACATGCGTCGCATCACGGGCATTCGCGGCGATCACCTTGGTATAGAAGGGCGTGTACTGGTCGGAGATGTGGGTGTAGAAGAGGACACCCGGTTCGTTCCCATAGCGCAGGTTCACCTGCCCGGACTGTTCTCCGCGCCCACTGGCGCGGAAGCGCTGTCCATCGGAGGATGACGTGGAACCCTCGCCCCAGTGCTCCGAGAAGGGGTGGCGATGGTGATGGTTGACCAGTTCGGCGAGAGCCTTCGTGTACGCCTCATCCCGGATGTGCAGCGATGCAAGCCAATCGAGCTTACGCGCTGTCGTGCCGGGACAGGCTTCGGCCATCTTGGAGATGCCGAGATTAATGCCGTCCGCGAGTATCGCGGTGAGCAGCAAGATCTGATCTTTTGCCGGCTCGCCCGTCTTCAGATGAGTGAAGTACTTGCTGAACCCTGTCCATCGATCAACCTCCAGGAGCAGGTCGGTGATCTTGATGTGCGGAAGCAAAGCGTATGCTCGGCGCATCAGCACACTCGCTTCTTCGGGCACAGCGTTGGTGAGAGGCGTTATCTTCAGCCCGCTCTCGCTGACCGCCGCGTCGGGCAGTTCGCCGCGCGCGGCCATGCCGTCCACTTCATCGAGAGACTGTTTGAGTAACGCGACCCTTCCCGCCACATAAGCGTCACCCTCTTGCTCGACCGGCAGTGACAGGCTCTGTTGCGCCCGCAGTTCAGTGAAGCGCGACGGCTCAAGCAGGTACGCGTCGAAGTCTTTAAATTGACGGCTGCCCGTCACCCAGACATCGCCTGAACGGAGACGGTTCTTCAACTCCGTCAGCGCACACAGTTCATAGAAACGGCGGTCTATTCCATCATCCGTGACCACATAAGGGCGCCAGCGCTGGTTGATCCACTCCAAAGGCGCGTTTTGAGGAACGGAGCGGCTCTTGTCCCGATTCATGGCACGCAGGATGTCGACTACCTCCAGCAGCGGCCGAGCTGCGGGAGCCGCGCGGAACTCAAAGATGTCGAGCATGGCCGGCGTGTAACGGCGCATTTGCGGGAAGCCGTTTGAGATGAGGCCGAGGAAATCGAAGTCTTCGGGCTGCGCCAACTGTTCCGCTTCCGAGACCGTCCGCGCGAAATCAACCCAGGAGACAATCTTCTCGATGGCAGCGAACGGATCGGCCCCGTCTTCTTTGGCCGTCAAAAGTGCTTGTCCGATGCGTGCGTAAAGCCGCACCTTTTCATTGATGGCCCTGCCTGAAGACTGAAACGCTTCGTCGCGCCTACGCCGGGCTTTGTTGAAGATGGAGCCGACGAACCGATCATGAAGATCGAGGATTTCGTCGGTTAGCGTGGAACTTGCTTCGAGCAGGACCGCGACCAGAGTTCCGTACCGGCGGGGATCGTCGAAGCGGGCAAGGTGCTGAGAGGTCGTCGCCGCGCCCTCGCGAGCGAGCTGTAAGAGACGGTTTTGATGGATGAGCTGGCCGAGTTCGGAGCGCAGTTCGAGATTGCGAATGTGTTGTAGCCGCTCGATGTGGAGCAGGATGTTCTGCGCAGTGGGTGCGCCTGCAGGCGAGCGCAGCCATGTGAACGTGCTTACCTTGCTACTGCCCCGGAGTTTCAAGAGGGTATCGAGTTCATGACGCTGGCTGTCACCCAAGCCTGTTGTGAGAGTCTCAAACATCTGGCGCTCGGAACGCACAATGACCTCGGCACACAACCGCTCCAGCACCGCTAGTCGCGGGACAACGACGGATCGCCGCCGCAGTTCGTCGATCCCAGCCTTGACAAGGACAACACCGCGATTGGTTTGCAGAGCGGTCGGTATCAGCCAGGTCGCAAGCGAGCGATAGTGTCCGATGCCGAAGGAGCGCCACCCATAGTGAAGCTGCAACTCAGCGAGATGTTCCCTGCGAGTTTCATCGCGCTCTGCATAGCTTGTCCATGCACCTGCAGAAAGCCCGAGTTGACGTGCCAGGAAGGTAAGAAGTTCCGCGGGCGGGGTCTCATCAGGCAGGAGCGCGCGTCCCGGATACCGGAGGAGTGCCAACTGTACGGCAAGACCCAAGCGATTCTGAGCTCCTCGGCGACGCCGGATGAGGCTAAGATCCTGATCGCTCAGGACGTAATGTGCGATCAGACCGGCACGGTCCAGAGGGATCGCTTCAAGAGCGTCACGCTGCAAGGATGAGAGAAGTTCACGCAGCGCCATACGAGTGGCCTACCTCTTGCTGGCAACTGCATCGCCGCTCTTACGTGCAAGCAGCCGACCAATCGTTGCGGGATGGACATTGAAGAGTCGAGCTGCATCCGCCGCAGTCTTCTTGCCCTGTCTGACCATCTTGAGGACCTCAGTCTGTTGCTGAGGGAGCAGCTTTGGACGCCGCCCACCAACCCGGCCCTCACCCCGGGCCGACTCCAGCCCCGCCCGCGTTCGCTCTCGAAGCATGGCCCGCTCGAATTCTGCGAACGAGCCAACCATCTGCATCATCATTCGGCCTGCCGGTGTTGTAGTGTCGATCGCCTCTGTGAGGCTGCGGAATCCCGCCTTCGCTTCTTGTATCCGCTCCATAATCGTGAGGACATCCCTCAAAGATCGGGATAGCCGATCCAGCTTCCAGACGACGAGCACGTCTCCTGTACGGAGATGATCGAGCAGTCGCTGGAGCTCGGGGCGGTTCCAACGACCCCCGGTAGCCTTCTCACGAAAGATTCTCTCGCAGCCTGCTGTCTTCAAGGCAGACGCCTGCGCCGTCGTGTCCTGATCGTTGGTCGAAACGCGTGCGTAGCCGATGAGCATGGTTGCGAAAAGGTATCGCCAATGACTTTATCACTGCAATACCTTTTTGCAATTCGAATTGCTTGGGTTTGGAGCTGTTCGCAGATCGTTGCGTAAACGTTCGTTTGCGCAACGACATTAAAATCGCTTGAACAAGGTCCCGATCGAACTTAAGGCACTTCAATTGTGGGGGAGATTGACCGCATAGAAGGCGATCGAATTGCTTCCTACCAGGGCCAACTGGTCGCCGGACGGGGAAAGCGCAAATGCCATCTGCGATAAAGCGAAATCGGTCGTATTTACAGACGCGAGACCCTTACCATCGGAGCTTCGATAGATTGAAACTTTTTGTTGAACGAGGTCAGACTTCTTGAATGGCTGGCCGTAATTCATCGCGCGAACCGTTTTTACGATGCGCACCGCAAAAGCTCCGTCGATGGCTCCTTGAGCTGACTGCTGTATCTCATCTGAGGGAGACTCCCCTTTCAGCAAAGGGTGTCCATCCCTGCGAAGCATTCGAAACCACCTTCCGCCGCTTGTGGTGCAGCCGACGGCAAAGATCAGGTCACGCTCTGGTGTCGACAGTAAGGGCCGGCAAGCAGACTTTATGGATGCGATTGTCTGTTCTGTTCTGTCCCAACGGTACTCTGTGACCTTCCAATGCGTATGCCCGTCGCCATGCAGACGGAGTTCGCCCGATTCTGACAGAACGGGGCTAGGCATTTTGGAGGATTGCTCTGCCGTGAGGACAACGGCAAAGTCTTTATCAAAGACCCGGACATCAACATCTTCCTCTGGTTCTGAAGAGAGGACCGCCTCCAGATCTTGATGCACCGCTGCCGAGTATCGTTCTCTAACTGTTCCAACAGCAATATGGTCGCCGGAGGGGGACGAAGCAACCCAAGCCACCGGCCCATCAACCCGGATCGAACGGAGGGGCTTCAGCTCAGCGTTGAAAAGCTTGAGCTCATGGCCCATGTGAACAAGCACGCGCCCTTGAGAAAGACGCCAGAGATACTGTCCGTCGCCTCGGACTCGCCATTCCATTACCCGCCTGATCGTATGAGTCTTCGGATCGATAAGAACCGCTCTGATAATCCGCACCGCCTCTTCGTCTAGACCAGCCCGCTCTCGCAGGCGATGGGGATCGAAGGTGCAGAGGAGATTGAAGGCGTCGAGAAAAGTCAGCGTCGATTCATTATCAAAATCGCTCATCTCACGGTTTTCGCGGGGAGAATACCCCAACCGCTTAAGGCCAAGACTTGCGACGACCGAACTGTCGATCACCTCGGATTCCTGCTTGCTACCGCCGACCACATTGCATGTACCCGAGCAGACGTCCGACTCATCAGGCACCTCCGGGATCGCAAGCGCCGCCGGTGCCGCAGCCGACCCGCTGACTTTGCCGGTCCCGGTACTGACAAGTTCACTTCCTCCTCCGCCAGTGCCGGAGATGCTGAATCCATTTTTCACCGGAGAACCGAGCTTAGCGGTATCCTTTCCCGAAGTGCTGGGGACGGTATGGGTGAGGATCAGACTCGTTCCCTGTTCCAGTCGAAGATCATGTCCCAATGCCGTAACTATGGTTGCGCCGCCAGCTCCTACCCCCACGCTTAGAACAGTCTTCCGGATGTCGATTACATGGCCTGGCAAGATCTGAGTGGGTAGATTCCGGGGAGGAATGGCAAAGGTCGAGTTGATCGCCGATGCGGAACGCGCACTTCGGATTCCACCCGGCCCCCCAATCGCATTCCCGATCGCATCGGCTAAAGGCGGTGCCTCACTCACTCCAGATTGACCCGTTCCCACACTCCCTCCAGCGGGTCCGATAAGCGCAACAAGAGTGAACGGAAAGTGAGCTTCGTGATGCGCTTCGCAGTCGGCCGCCTCGAAACTGACCTGCATTGCAGAATCTTTAACGCCCTTGGATCGCTTCACAATCTCGACGACGTGCCCCTGCACAATGCTGCCCGCTTTCAGAATGCAGCTTGTCTCCGCCCACTGCAGATCGACTCGTACAAGCACCGGCGATCCAACATGAACATGAGTAATGTCCAGTGGAGCAATCAGCTCTGTTTGAAGGGGACGGATCGGGCTAACGACGTTTGCTGACTGGCCCAGAAGAAAAGATGCTGTGAGCGGGACTGCGAGCATGGCAGCGAGCCACCTTATGAATGAACCTAAAATATCTGCCATGGGCCGACGATGCTCATGAGAGAGCGTCACAAGTCTACTCCGGTCTTCGGATTGGAGCATAGCCAGACATGAAACGCCAGGCATTTGACGACACAATGTGAGAAGGCGTATCCCAATGACATCCGCCGCGCGGGCGGCGACCTCCTCGTATCCTGCTGTGTTCGCCAGCACGCGCGATACTCAACCCTAACCGGAATAGGAGAACATCATGAACTCCCCTCAAAAGTACCGTCGTACCTTGCTCAACTCGTCGATTGCCGCTGTACTCGCGGCGACATGCGTCTTTGCTGTGCCCAAAGCAAAGGCTTATTCATGCGTTTCGGGGCGTTCTTGCGCAGGAAACTATGGGACTTGTACCGGTCAGCCGTTTGGAGGCTCTTCCTGCGGTTGCGATGTGTACATCAACGGCACTTTGTATCACGAGAGCGACACCGTTTGCGCCCAGTAGCCCACCTCTGAATAATTAACCATTACTCCCGGGGACACGAATGAACGAAACAGTTCAGCATGTGGGCCAGGGAACAGAAAGCCGTTCTCTGGCTCCCAGCAGCACCGATTTGTTGCGCGTCTCTGTTCTCCTCATCGCGCTCGCAGTCATTGCCTTTCGCTGTTACACGAGATTTGTGCTCAATCAAGAGGTGAGCTCAAATCCGGTCGTCTTTTTACATCTGCGATCGCTAGACGGATACAGAGCCGGAGCACCCGTTTACATTGGAAGGCACCTATCGTCCAGACCCAGCAGCTTTATTGTCATCCCCTCCACAAGCAAAGATCTCAGCCGGCTGCGCGCACTCTGGAGCAGTGCCATCTCCACCGATGTCCATGGTTTCCCGGTGATCGTCTGCCTGGATCAGCCCTGTCCATTGAGCGAGGGCGAACAGTCCGATTCGGCCAACGGAGTTGTTGTCCTTGATCGCCTTCAATACATCCCTGCTTTTGCGGTTGCGCAAGCCGCGCAGAATCACCACGTCCTTATGGTGAATCCCTCCATGATCGTGAGGGAATCGGTAGCAGCACCAGAAACGCAGGAAGGCGCAAGAGCTCTGCTTGGGAAGAAAATGCGATGAGAACACAACGATTCTGGCTGACGCTCACACTGACCCTGCTCTTTCTAGACTGTGCCGGTCTTGCCGTTCTGTTTGTTCTCTCCCGGCCGGCCCAGCGGGCCGATTCACAGCCCGTGCAGGTGAACAGCCTCATCAACTTGCAAGGAAAGCGGCTTGATTCCGAACATCCCACCTGCCGGGTGATCCACTACACAGCCAAGACGTGCAGTTTCTGTGAAAAGGAAAACCCCGTATGGCTTCGATTGAAGTTCAATGCTTTAGCAAAGAGGTGTGATGTTGTCTCGCTTGTCCCGAACGTCGCAGAATTGCCGGCTTCGTCGTCGCCAGATACGGCGCTGTTCGTCTCTACAGAGTTTGCGCGCACTCTCGGTGCCACCAGGACGCCGACTACGGTTATTACAGATTCAACCGGCCATGTGATCTGGATGAAGGAAGGCATGATGTCGGAAGCCGACGAGAATCAGGCTGTGAGCTTCCTTCAGAATCCTTCTGCGCCTTAACACTGCCCAGGAGTTGAAAATGCCTAGCGTACTATTTTGGACGTTTGGTGTAGTGACCCCGAGAAAGCCCACATCAGAGACTTTGCAAGCAGAATTCCTGCGACCAATCCCATCGGTGCACTGCCTTGCAGCAGTTCCGCTATGTTGTCATAGCCAACGCCGAGACCTCGCGGGAAAAACAGGCCACCCACCCCAATACCGACGCCGCCGATCGCCGGCCACCACATCCAGTGCAGAGACAAGCGCTCAAACATGTCTTCAAAGGCATACATCATGCGGCTCATCGCTGCCGCGACAAGACCCATGACAGCCCCGAGGATCGAAGCGCCGACTACATAGGGAACGGTCGCAGTTCCCTCCAGAGCCGGCATTGCAAACAGCGGACCAGGCCCAAGCCAGTACACCCGCAAAAGCCCCGCTGTACCGCTTGCGATCGCCACAGGCACCAGACTTCGAGGCCTCCATTCAAACAACAGAAGTTCGACCCCCAGAAGAATTGCCGCCACCGGCGTAGCGAACACCGCCGACATACCCGCCGCCGCCCCGGCGACGAGCAGCGTCGTCCTCTCGGCATCGGTGACACGCATCCACTGCCCGACGATCGATCCTAGAGCGCCGCCCGTCATAATGATAGGGCCCTCCGCTCCAAACGGACCCCCAGATCCAATCGCAATTGCTGCCGAAATTGGCTTCAAGACCGCAATTTTTGGATCCACCTTGGCACGATGGAGCAGGATCGCCTCGATCGCCTCGGGGATGCCGTGCCCACGGATCTTGTCCGATCCAAACCGCGCCATCAAGCCGACGATCAGGCCGCCAATCACTGGAACGACGACCATCCAAAGCCCCAGAGAACTTCCCGCAGGAGACACGGGGGCCACACTGAAACGGTGGTAGTAAAAGAGGTTCGTTGATAACGCGATGCAGCGCAACAGCAGGACAGCCAGCAACATTGCGCAGACACCGATGCCGATCGAGACGGCGGACAGGAGCCAGACCCTGCTATCAATCGTAAAATCCCTCAGAACCGATGAATCTGACTTCACGTCTATCTTCCTTCACCTAAGCGACGTTTCGATCGAGGACCGGCTGTGTTCTTTGAACGCTGTATACCGGTGAGTGCCTGGATCAGCCTTGGGGCTGACTCGCGCAGTTGCTGAGCGTGGACATTTGAAAGCTGACGTAGCGCGCTTTGCCCCTGCTTTGTGAGTTCCAGAACCACACACCTGCGATCCGCCGCGTCGGCCGACCTCTGTACGAGTCCCGCTGCTTCACACCGCTTGCTGAGTTCGACAACACTGTTGTGCCGAAGCCCCATCACCTCGGAGATATGCGATATGGTCACAACCGTGCCGTCCGGTGCTCCGGCAATCTGCAACAGGAGTTGATGCTGTTGCGGCTGCAGACCAACTGCCAAGGCGGCATGCTCACTGAACTGCAAAAAGGCCCTGATCTCACAACGAAATTTGGCTAGCATCTGGATCTCAGTGAGTTCGTTCGCCGTGGATGCAAGTTTCACGCTAGAAGTATCGTATCACGATGCTTCTAGGCGTTAGAGTGGGCGGCCGCGGGACCGCCAGAGCTGGGCGATGCGTGAACCCATCCGGAGGCGGCGAAACGCTGAGGACGTCGCCCACTGCGCTTACGGTGATTTAATCTCTGGTTTGGCTAGGAATTCGTCGAGGACGTCCCGCATGGGCGTGGGTTTGCGGCCGAGTACACGCTCCAGGGTTGGATCGACGACGGCGAACTCGCGAGCTCGCGCCGCTGTGTAAAGGGTCAAAAACATGGCTGCCATCTTTTCGGGAAGACCGTGCGCGATCAGGGACGCCCGATAGTCGTCATCGCTGACCGTCTCGCGCACTATGTCACGGCCTAGAATCTCCGAGCTTAAGCTTGCGATGTCCGCGAAGTCCAGGGTCTCGGAGCTCGTCAGTGGCGGCGAGATCCCGTCGAACAGGCCTGGCTCGGTTAGGGCCGCCACGGCCGCCTGTGCAAGGTCGGCACGGGCGGTCCAGGAGACTGGACCATCTTTGGGAACGACGATCTTGCCTGTTTGCTTGAGGCCGCTCATCTGGAACAGCGCCGACTCCGCGTAGAAGCCGTTGCGCAGCGAGACATACGGAACGCCCGACGATTGAAGCAGAGCTTCCGTCGCTGCATGATTGGCTCTGGCCGGGACAAACGCGGACGACGGACTGGCTGCCTGATGGCTGGTGTAAAGAATGCGTTTGGCGCCGGCGTCTTTCGCCGCCTGGATTGCGTTGCGGTGCTGAGGGACGCCCTCCTCGATGTTGTTGACCGAAACGATCAGGACCTGCTCCGCCCCGTCAAACGCCTCTGCCAAGCCGGACGGGTCCGCAAAGTTGCCCTGGCATACACGGACGCCACGCTGCTTGAAGTCGGCGGCCTTCGCCGGATCACGAACGCTCACGGCGATCTGAGAACTCGCGAGCTTCTCTAGAAGACCTTGTACCACTTGCCGGCCCAACTGCCCGGTTGCACCTGTCACGACGATCATGCGTTTTTACCTTTTCCGCTACCCCAGACGAAACAAAAACACAGCCGCAACCGACAGGAGCGCGGCTCCAGCCTGCTGGGCGAGCACGTAGATTGCGCGACGAGGAGCGCGCGGCAGCCAGCGGATGGCGAAGATAGCGATCACCGGCGCTTGCAACCCCATGAGCAGCTGCCAGAGATGCGCCACGGCCCCTCATCCTGCACAGGACCACCGCCATATCGCAGAACATAGCCAAGCACCAAGGCCAGGGCAACTGCCGACATCGCCAGGGGCAGAAACGCGGTCGGAGTCCTCATCACCGCACGGGAGGTCTGGGTAGATCTGTCCATTGTGTCTCCTGTTTGAGATTGAAAGATATGCGTAAATTGCCCACCGGAGGCTAATTGTTCCGCTGCAACAAAGAACCTGCATTCCGCCCTAGGCCGAACGGCAAAGCCGCGCAAGTTCCTCGGCCGACGAGACGGGCGGATGGCAGACGCTGCCTCGGCATACTACTGCCGTGGCGCCATCCTTCGGGATCGAGACGTGGGGTAGGGTCTCAGCTAGCGCCGGCGGCAGCTCGGCGATCTGCTCTCGCCGGAGGCGGACTACGCTTTTGGTGACCAGGTACGGCGCCGTGGCCAACGTCGTCATGCGCTCTGCCTCGGGGCCCTCGCCCAGGATGGAAATCTGCACGGGCGGGTCGGTCAGGCGCAAAAGCGCGAGCCCAAAGCTGGCCGCGTACAGGCCGAAGTGCTCCACCACGCCCGCAAAGGTTTCGAGCGTCTCGCGCGCGATCTGACGGTACTCCTCGCGCCCGCTGGAGCTCTCGAGCCGCAGCAGCAAGGCCGCAGCAGCCGAGTTCCCTGCCGGCGTCGGTGAATCCTGCACCGGCTTGCGACGCGCGGCCAATGCTCCCATGCGCACCTCGCCTGGGCGCGGGGCCTCCGTGTCGAAGAAACCTCCATTCTTCCGATCCAGAAAGCGCTGGATCATGGCCTGGGCCAGCCGCTCCGCCGAACGTAAGTACCGGATCTCCCCGGTAGCTTCCCATGCGTCGAGCGCAGCGTGGCCCAAGAACGCATAGTCCTCAAGCACGCCGGTCACCCGCTCCGCCGCGCCGTCCACCTCCACGCCATACGCGACCACATGGCCGAGCCCGCGACTCTCGTCCCACGCCGTTCCGAGTGCCCGATCGAGCGACTTGAGAGCAAACTGCGTCAGCTCCGGCTTGACGAGCACCCGCCCGGCCTCGATGTACGCCGAGATGCACATGCCGTTCCACCCCACATAGATCGTCCGATCGACGTACGGTGTGGGCCGCCGGAGCCGCTCGGCGTACAACTTGCGCTTCGCCGCCCGGAGCCGATCTTCGGCCACCTCCGGCGTCACCCCGGCCGCCCTGGCGACGCGCTCCATCGACTCCGGGACATGCAGCACATTCTTCGCCGGGTTGTGGTGCATGTCGCCCACCTCGCCGATGTCGAAGTACGGCGCGGCGACCGCCATCTCGTCGGCTGTCAGCACCCGAGCCGCCTCGGCCCGCGTCCACGTCCAGTAATCCCCGTCGTCGTCGAGGGAGACGTCGGCGTCCTGCGAGGCATAGAAGCCGCCGCGTTCGCGGTCGCTCAGCGACGTATTCATCCACGCCACGATCTCCCGGGCGACCCGCGCAAACTCCGGATCACCAAACGTCGCAAAGGCATGGACGTAGTTTTTTAGGAGTTCGCTGTTGTCGTAGAGCATCTTTTCGAAGTGCGGAACGACCCAACGCTCATCGACCGAATAGCGATGAAAGCCGCCCGCGAGATGGTCGTAGATGCCGCCGCTGGCCATCTTTTCGAGCGTGAATCTGGCGGCCGCTCCAGCGCTCTCGGCGAGCGCACCGCCTCGCGACGCCGTGTCCAGCAGAAGATCGATCGCGCCCGAGTGCGGAAACTTCGGCTGGGATCCGAAGCCTCCTGACCTCGGGTCGAACTGCTCTAAAGCCGACCTGACCAGCTTTCTGACCAGATCCGGTCCAGCCTCGCCATCCAGACCTTCCCGTCGGCCCGAAAATGTCTCGTTCTGCTCGATCGCCTCCATGACGCTGGCGGCCGATTCGTCCACCTCGTCGCGCCTCTGCTCGAAGGCCTCGGCCATCGTCAACAAGACCCGGCGCAAGCTCGGCCGCCCGTGCCGGTCCTCGGGAGGAAAGTACGTCCCGCCGAAGAACGGCCGGCCATCCGGCGTCAGGAATGCTGTCAGGGGCCACCCGCCCTGTCCACTGATGGCTGCCACCGCCGATTGGTAGCGCGTGTCCACATCCGGCCGCTCATCGCGGTCGACCTTTACCGGGACAAAATGCTCATTGATGATGCTGGCCGTCGACGCGTCTTCGTACGACTCGCGATCCATCACATGACACCAGTGACACCACACCGCGCCGATATCGAGAAGGATCGGCTTGTCCTCGCGTTGCGCCTCCGCAAATGCCGCCTCGCCCCACTCCCGCCACCGGACGGGTTGATGTCGAGCCGACCGCAAGTACGCCGATCGAGCCGCCGAGAGGCCGTTCTCAGCGCCCACTTCCCTGCTCTCCAATGTGCTCATTGTGCCTCTCAGTTTACGCTCTGGAGACGTCGTCTCCGGAGGCACGCCCGCGCCAAATCCAGGCAAGACAGAGCCCCCGACCGAGGTCAGGGGCTCTGTCGCACTTACAAAGCCCGATCTACTGCAACGGGGCGGGGTTCGCCGAGATCGGCTTCGGCGGTTGTGGTGGCTTGGGCGCGGTCAGCCCGGGAATCCGCGGCGTCTGCTTGACCACACCCTCCGCCGTATCGACCAGGCTGATGCCGTAGCGGTCCAGCGTATTCGCGAGAATCTGATTCAACGACACGCGGTCCAGAGCATACGCCGCCGTCGCCGAGATCAAGTTATTTTCCGCCCCGGCCAGGTTGCGCTCCTGCTGCAACACATTGGCCGTCGTCGACGCGCCGAGACGGTACTTCTTCTGCTCGGCGTCCAGACTCTGCGCCGCAAACTGCTGCGCGGCCTGCGCCGACTGCACTGAAGCACGGTCGTTCGTCAACGCATACTGGGCGTTGATCACATTGATTCGCGTCCGGATATAAAGCTGCTGCAGCAGCATCTGGTTTTGCCGGTACTCCATCTGCGATCGCGCCTGGTCCGCCTGCGCGGCGCGGTTCCGGATCGGGATCGTGATATTCACGCCCACGCCTTTATCCGGCGAACTGTTGTTGAACAGGTGCCCGAACACTGTGTTGTATCCGACCGACGGCGCCGCATTGGTTCCCGTGCACGGCACAACCGGACCTGTGGCGCTGGTGCTGCAGTTCTCATTCGGGTTCTGCGCGCCGCCGACCGCGCTCCCACCGTAGAACGCATATCCATCGATGACCGGCAGCAGACCGTTCTTCTCACCGCGGATCGTGATCTCGTTGTTCTTGAGACTGATCACTTGCTGTTCGATCGATGGACTGTCGGTGTACGCCTCTTTCACCAGATCCTCGACCGACATATCCTCCTCCGGCACGCGGCTCAGATCCACACGATCGGTCGGGATCACTGGAGCATTTGCCAGCTGCGGATCGTTGAGATTGCGCGCGATCGCCTGCTTGATAATCAGCTGCTGATACTCGAGCGTCGACTGCGCCGCAATCAGCGCCTGCTTGTCGCTCGCCACCGTAGCATCGGAGTTCACCACGTCGAGCGGCGCGAGCGTTCCGATCTCGAGCTGCTTCCGATTGTCGGCCGCGAGCTGGGTCGATTGCGCAAGCGCACGCTCCTTCGCCTGCTCGTTCTCATACGCACTCACCAGGCCCCAGTAGATCGTCTCCACCTGACTGACGGTGTAGATCACCTGCTGCCGGAACGAGGAGTCCGTGATCCTCCGGTCGTTCTTCGCTTGCAGGATGAAGCGGCCATTGATCCCCGGGCCAAACCCTTGCAGCAAATGCTGGGTGGCTTGCGCTCGCCACGTCGACTGCAGCAACGGGCTGTACGTCGATCTCTGGCTGTTTGTAGTCTGTCGCGTGTTGTTGAACGTCACCGACAGCTGTGTTCCTGTGATGAAGCCCTGCACGTAGCCGAAGTTGTAGGTACTCGTGTCCTGGCCGAGGGAGTTCGTGCCGGTGATAAAGGTCGTCGTTTGCTGCGCGTTTGCCGCCTCGTACTGCAGATTGCCGGTAAGCACCGGGTCGAAGTTGTAGGGCTGAGGTCCGCCGCCGCTGGTGCTTGAAACGATGCCCGCCGTTCCCGTACCACCGCCACCCGAACCAACCGTTGTACCACCCGGCCCACCGCCGCCCGTGATCGTCGACGTCGACCCGCCGATGGTTCCCGTGATCAGACCGGTCGAAACGCCGCGAGGCAGCTGCCCGGATCGCGTCCGCAGAATGTCCGTGTCGGCGATGTCGAGATTGATGCGCGCGATCGCAATGTCGTAGTTGTTTTCGAGCGCCAGCGCAACCGCATCCGCCAGACTCAAGTTGATTTTGCCATCCTGCAGCAACGCGTTCACACGCTGCGTGTTGGTCAGCCTAGGCAAGGGCACGTTTGTGGCCGTATACGGCGCCAGAGGATCCGAAAACTGGAAATATTTCTTCGGCTTCGCGTAGTCCTTGTTTGTATCCCGGAGGTACAACGGTTCGGTCAGCTTCGGCTGCGGGGCCTGCGGCAGGCCGGGCTGCCCCGTCGTGTCATTCGCCACTGCCTGCGCCGGGCTGGGCGTTGTCGGACTCGTCTGCGTCGGTCCCACCTGCGCCGGATTCGCCGTCGTCTGGCCACCTCCGAGGGCGGGCGTCAGAGTTCCTGACCCCGTCGGTCCAGATCCGGTCGCGCCAGATACGGACCCGGGCGTACCCGATCCCGGCACCGTTGTTCCGGGAGGCGTCTGCCCCGGGGCGGTCGTCCCTGGCGGCAGAGTCTGCCCGGTCGAGGTCGTCCCCGGAGTCGCCGCTCCGTTATTGGCGCCACCTGGAGCTGTCCCTGTCGTCGTCTGCCCCGAGCCTCCATTGGTGGTGGTCGTCTGTGCGCTCGCTTGCTGCGTCGTCACACCTAAAAGCAAAAGCGCGACACTCGCCGCAGCCTGCAAATCCCTTGATCTCACAGTACATTCCTCAACTTCATTCCTGCTCCCGGGCTCCAACACACCTATCCAGGCTCTTGCCGCAGCAAAGATCGCAGCCTCTGCCGAGACTAATCCACTTCAGCACGCCAACCTGATCTCATCTCTAAACGCCCCAGCTACGACTCTCAAACGATCTATCGGCAAAGCTGAGCAAAACTTGAGTGACACAGAGCACCTACGCATTCCCTCCGCGTACAGTTCCCGAAAGGGGACGGCAATGTCATCCCGAATCAGCCTCTCTCTTCACCTTGGCCCGTTGCTCGCTGAAGTATAACAACGGCGCTCGGGGAGCTCTCGCGAAAACAGGCGCGTGTTACCGTCCAAAGCAGCACCCTATGGCGCTCTGGAAGCTCACGCTCGCGTACGACGGAACCGGGTTTCACGGATGGCAGATCCAGCCCGGCCTCCTTACCATTCAGGGCACGCTGGCCGGCGCGCTCTATCGGATCACCGGCGAAGCTGTCCTCCCGCAAGGCTCCGGGCGCACCGACGCCGGGGTCCACGCGCTTGCGCAGGTCGCCTCGTTCGCTTTGCTCGCACCGATCCCCGCCGCCAACCTCCATCGCGCGCTCAACCGCACCCTCCCCGCGAGCATCCGCGTCCTCTCGGCCTCCACGGTCGATCCGCCCTTCCACGCCCGGCACAGCGCCCGCTCCAAAACCTACGAATACCGCATCTACCTCCGGCAACCGCTCTCTAAAGATATGGACGACGACGACGCAAGCCCAGCTCCCGAACAGATCTGCTCCCCCATGCTTGCCCCCTTCGTCTGGGACTGCCCACTGCGCCTCTGCCTCGACCTCCTCAACCGCGGGGCCGGCCACATCCTCGGTCTGCACGACTTCACCACCTTCGCCGCCGCGGGGCCGACCCCCACGCCGCACCAGCCCGCCGACCCGCTCCCGGACTACACGTCGAACCCACCCACCAACTGCCGAACGGTCACCCACTCCCTCTGGACCGCAGGTCCTGCCCACGATCTCCTCACCTATCGGATCACCGGATCCGGTTTCCTCCACCACATGGTCCGCAACCTCGTCGGCACCTTTGTCGAAGCCGGCGCGGGGCGGCTCGACCCCGAGGAGATCCCCGCCCTGCTCGCCGCCAAGAACCGCTCCGCCGCCGGTCCCACCGCGCCCGCCCGCGGCCTCTTTCTCGTCGAGGTCCAATATTGACCTCCACGCTTCCTCAACCGCACGACTCGAGCTCCGCCCAGCGCCGCATCAGCGCCCTCGCCGCCCTTACCCCGGTCCACCGCGCCTTTTACTGGCTGCACCTCCATCAGCCGCAGATCCAGCAGTGGCTGCTCGACATCGTTCGGATCCCCGCGCCACCCTTCGGCGAAGCCGCGCGCGCCAACTGGTTCCTCGACCGCTTCCGCGAGCTCTCGCTGGCCGACGTCCACACTGACGAGGAAGGCAACGCGCTCGCCTGCCTGCCCTCCGCGTCCTCCGCACCCGGCCAGCCCTACCTGCTCCTCTCCGCCCACCTCGACACCGTCTTTCCCGCCGGCACACCTACGGAACCCAGCCTCGCCGGCGCGCGCATCCTCGCCCCCGGCGCGTGCGACAACGCGGCCGGCCTCTCCGCTCTGCTCGGCCTCGCGGCGAGCCTTCAGTTCGCCGGGATCTCCCCAGCCGTACCTATCCTGTTTGCTGCCAATGTCGGCGAAGAGGGCGAAGGCGACCTCCGCGGCATGCGCCACATCTTCACTCGTCCACCGTTCCACAACCGCATCGCCGCCGCGCTCGTGCTCGAAGGCAGCGGCACGGCCACGGCTGTCACCCGCGCCCTCGGCTCCCTCCGCCTGTCGGTGACGGTCACCGGCCCGGGCGGCCACTCCTGGACCGACCACGGCGTTCCCAATCCCATCCTTCTCCTCAGCCGAGCCCTCGCCGACCTCGCCACGCTGGACCTACCCTCGCAACCCCGCACCACGCTCAACGCCGGCCTCATCTCGGGCGGCACCTCCATCAACTCCATCCCCGAATCGGCCAACGTCCTGCTCGACCTACGCTCCACCCACCCCGCCCAGCTCCAGACCTCGGCCAGCGATCTCCGCGCCTCACTCGAAACCACCGTCCGCGACCTCAACCGGCAGAATTCCACCCGGCCTCCGGCCCAGATCACCATCGAAACGATCGGCGACCGCCCCGCCGCGTCCCTCCCTGACGACGCGCCGCTCCACCAGACGCTTCGCGCCGTCGACCGCCACCTCAACCTGCGCACCGAACCCCGCATCGGCTCGACCGACGCTAACCTCCCGCTCTCGCTGCACATCCCCGCCCTCGCGCTCGGCACCGGTGGCACCGCCGGCGGCATCCACACGCTCGCCGAATGGTACGACCCGACCGGCCGCGAGACTGCCCTCCGCCGGATTCTGCTCACGCTGCTCGACACTGCCCAGCTGATGGCCGAAGCTCGCTAAACGCCCTTTCGCGATTCCTTTCCAGAGCGCGATCCGCCTCTGTTCCACCGAGCTTGGTAGACTGCAACCCGTGCTCCGCAAACCTCTCGTCGTGCTCCTCGCAGCCGGCCTTTGCTTCCAGGCTCTCGCCCAAGGGCGCGAAACTGCCACCATCTATATACATGGCAACATCCTCACCGGAGCCCACCTCCGCACCGGCGACCCAGACCCCACCCCGGGCCGCGTCTCCGCCCTCGCCATCTCGACTTCCGGCACGGTCCTCGCCGTGGGCCCTGACCCTGACATTCTTAAGCTCAGAACCCCCAATACCGTCGTCATCGACCTCCACGGCCACTTCGCCATGCCGGGCTTCAACGATGCCCACACCCACATGGCCGGGGCCGGCGCTCAGCAGATCCTCACGGTCAACCTCGACGGGACCCGCTCGCTATCCGAGATGCAAGCGCGGGTCCAAACCTTCGTCGCCGCGCACCCCAGCTCCACCTGGATCGAGGGCGCCGGGTGGGACCACACCCTTTGGGCCTCCAAAACCCTCCCGACCCGCGCTGACCTCGACCTCATCACCGGCGACCACCCCGCCTTTTTCTTCCGCACCGACGGCCACATTCTGGTAGCCAACTCCGCCGCCCTCGCCGCGGCGGACATCACCCGCGCGACCCTCGACCCGCCTGGCGGCAAGATCGACCGCGACGGGGCCGGCAACCCTACCGGCATCCTCCGTGAAACCCCCGCCACCATCCTGCTCACGGCCAAAGTGCCGCCACCCACCTCCGCCCAGCGCCGCCAAGCCCTGCTTGCCGCCATCGCCGACGCCCTCAGCCACGGCGTGACCTCGGTCCAGGACTTCTCCGACTGGGACGACTTCGTTGTGCTCCAATCGCTCGAAAGGTCTGGCGAGCTCCACCTCCGCTTCGCCGAGTGGATCGACTTCAACCTCCCTCTCGCCACCCTGGTCGAGCGCCGCCGCTCGCAGCCCGCCGACGACGCACTGCTGCACCTCACGATGCTCAAAGGCTTCATGGACGGCTCGTTAGGCTCGCGTACCGCGGCACTCGCGGCGCCGTACACGGACGACCCCAGCAACTCCGGCCTTCTCCGCTACGACCCGGCCAAGCTCAACGCCCTCAGCGCCGCACGCTGTGCCGCCGGCTTTCAGCTCGGCTTCCACGCCATCGGCGACCAGGCCAACACTGTCGCCCTCGACGCCTTTGCAGCGGCCAAAGCTTCACCCGCCCGCCGCTATCGCATCGAGCACGCTCAGGTCCTGCTTCCGCAAGACTTCGACCGCTTCGCGCAGCTCGGCATCATCGCCTCCATGCAGCCGTCGCACCTCCTCACCGACATGAACTGGGCGGGGAGCCGCCTCGGCCCCACACGCTCCCCGTACGCGTACGCCTGGCGATCCATGCTCGACCGCGGCATCCCCCTCGCCTTCGGCACCGACGTCCCGGTCGAATCCATCAACCCGTTCCGCGGTCTCTACGCGGCCACCACTCGCCGGAACGAAGCCGGCACCCAAACCTTCCACCCCGAGCAGAAGATCTCGATCGCCGAAGCCATCTACGCCTACACTCAGGGCTCCGCCTTCGCCGAGTTCCGCGAAAAGAGCAAAGGCCGCCTCGAACCGGGCTACCTGGCCGACCTGGTCGTCCTCAGCGGCGACCCCACGACCGCTAGCCCCCAACAACTGCTCCACACGGAGGTCCTCCGGACGGTCGTCAACGGTCAAACTGTCTACGCTGCCCCGCCCTCTTCTACCGCTGCTTCCACATCGCAAATGCCTTTTGCATCCGCGGATCGGTGAAGAGTCTCACACAGAGCTCACGCTCTACAGGCCCATCCACCAAGCAGTGGAGGTCCGTCCGGCGCGCCACCTCTTTCGCCGGGATCGTGATTTGCGAGACAAACCGGCCCGCATCGGCGATGGTCGCCCCAAAGACCAGGCGGTCCAGGCCCGACCAGAGAGCGCATGCCATGCACATCGCACACGGCTCGCAGGTCGTATAGAGCGTGTACCCCTTCAGCGACCCCGAGCCGAGCTTCGCGCACGCCAGTCGAATCGTCAGAGTTTCGGCATGGGCGCTGGGATCGTGGTCGGGGCCCACGCGATTCACCGCGCGCATCAGTCGCTCGCCAGAAGCTGTGCTCACGATGTCCGCGCCAAAGGCCATGGGTTGGTCCGTGCTCAGCGTCTCTGCCGTAAAAGCTGCAACGGATCGCATCCGCTCCCGGTCGACTGAATCATGGACTGAATCAGGGTCGACTGAATCGTGGCCAACTAAATCACGGGCGGCCGCACTCGCACCCTAGGCAGCCAGCATCTGCCGGGGCAGAGTTCCTGCGCCTAAGCTCACCATACCAGCCCGCACCAAAAAGCTCCGCCGACTCACACCCACGCGCCGCCTCCCGCTCTTGCGAAGATCATACCGAAGGCCGCCTTCCTGAGAAGAAACGCCCCTCCGTCTTCACCGAGCCGAACTCTGGGACATTCCCTGGCCCGTTTGGCCCGGTCTCTTGGACGCGGCATGTCAGAAGTGGGCACGGCATCGACCGCGGCCGCGAGGAGATCCGGCCGCTCGGTGAAGGAGTGACCGATGAGGATACCGCCCGCGCTCTGACTCCATATACCCAGCTTTGCGCTGGACGTGCCGGAGTTGCAGCTTATTTGGGGGTGTTTGGGGTGGAGTTGAGGGTGGGTGGAGGTGTTCCGGCGGGGGTGTTCGAGGGGGCTGTGGTTTGGCCGGGGGAGGAGAGGGTGGGTGCGGGTTGGGCGGCGCGCTGGGCGGCTTCGATTTCGGACTTGTGTTTGTCGAAGGTTTCCTGGCCGACGCGGTTGGATTCGCGGCGGAGGACGTCGCCGGCGGCCTGGGCGGCGAGGGGCTGGTCGACGATGATGCGGTGGCCGACGGGGGTTTTGTAGAAGGCGATGGCGGCGGTCATGTCTTCTTCAGAGAAGTAGCGCTGGTAGGCGGGGGTGAAGGCGGTGACGACGTCGATGGAGTCGAGGTTGTGTTTGAGCTCGTCCCAGAAGGTGGCGGGGATAAAGGAGGCGGCGCGCTGGTGGGAGGTTTGGAGGATCTGGTCGAGGGCGCGGTGGGCGTTGTCGGTGGCGTTGGTGAGGGTGAGGTATTCGCGGATCTGGGCGGGGGTGGCGGGGTGGGCGGGGGGTGGTGGGTCGTTGGGGTTGCCGATGGGGGCGGCGGCGGTGCCGGGTCGGGGGGTGAGGGTTTGGGGGGCGGGGCGGGGTGTGGCGCTGGGCGAGGTGGTTTGGGCGAGGCTGGCCGCGGAGAGGAGGGTGAGGGCGGCGGCGGCGGTGGCGAGGTGACGTGCGCGGTGCGAGGACTTGGGGTTCAAACGATCTCCGTGATGTTGGCGTGTATGGATGTTGGACGCTTTTTGATTCTATCGGTTTTGGGGGAGGTCGGGTTTTTGGGACTGGTTAGTGCTTGCAAAGAGGCGGCGGCGGCGCGAGGATGAGTACGGGAGAGACGGCGTGCAACGGCAGCGCGTTTTGGAGATTCTTCGTCAGCATGCACCCGAGCTTCAGGCGGCCGGGTTGGTGCACCTGCGCGTGTTTGGTTCGGTGGCTCGTGACGAGGCGAACGCGGAATCGGATGTTGACCTGCTTGCCGATTTCGATCGGTCCAAGCAAGTGACGCTGGTTACGGTGGCTCGTCTTGAAAGCCGGCTCGGTGAGTTGCTTGGGAATAAGGTGGAGGTGTCGTCGGAAGAATGGATGACGGGACCTGTTCGCGGGCGAGCTTTGCGGGAGGCGGTCGTTGCCTTTTAGGGATGCGGAGACGCATTTCCGGGATATTGTGAGCAGCATCGACCTGATCGATTCGTTTCTAGCGGATGTAGATCTGGAGAGCTACCGCGATGATCGGAAGACCAAGTCCGCGGTAGAACGTCAGCTGCAGATCATTACAGAGGCTGCGTACCGGCTGGGCGATGACGCTGAGGTGCTGTGTCCTGGGCCCGATTGGAAGGGGTACATGGGTAT
Organism: Acidobacteriaceae bacterium; assembly: GCA_965277145.1. GTDB lineage: Bacteria > Acidobacteriota > Terriglobia > Terriglobales > Acidobacteriaceae > Edaphobacter. Next base: position 1,387,769 of record OZ255717.1, on the reverse strand, counting down.
GGGGAACATTCTTAGGCACGGATATCACCGTGTCGATGATGAGGTGGTTTGGGCGACTGTGAAGTACGATCTGCCGCCGCTTCGGGAGGCTGTGATGCGGGCGCTTGACGGGCTTAGCGGGGGTTCGATCTCTGGGTGAGGCCTAGATTCCCATTTGCTCTGACAGGTACTTCTTCATCAAAACCGTGTTTGGATGTTCGCGGTAGCTAACTTCTACATCACTAGCCTTGAACCAGAGTTCATCTAGATAAGGTAAGCCGCCCTCAGCGAGGTTGTGTAGAGTCAGTTTTATCCAACTTGCGTCGACGTAGGGGATTGAGAACTGTTCTTCACCTAAACCTCGTTTCGTCCAGAACCCTACCGCGTGCCCGGTAAAGACTTCGCCATCACGGACACTGAACATTTCGGCAGGCTGAGAATCCAAGATTCCAAACATGGTGAATCTTTCGCATACCGTCTTTGTTGCCTTCACGGTAACTACATCCTCGTACACAGAGTAGAAGTCGATCGCGTCTGGAATTGGTAACGCGTGCTGAAGTCTTAGCGCTAAGGTCAGTGCGGTGTTCCAGCAGAAACGTGTGTTTTCAGGTGTCCAGTTCACCTCATGGCCGTACTTGCGAGTATCAAACTTTGGTTCTTCGTCAGTTGGACTGTAAAGGGTTGGAAGGAAGCGCCTCATCGCGAGGAAACTCGCAGGGTCGACTCCGCGGCCGGATAGCAGAAGTGCGAGCTCTGCGTCTGGGGCGCCTGGCTGGGTTGGCGGTACGTTGTACTCCCAAAATGCGGCCGTTACGGCGCGAGCTGTGCTCTCGAGTGCCGCGCGGTACTCGTGCCGTGTCATAGCCTCGTCCGCGTCTCTCAGATATTGAGCTATTTCCACGTGGGCAATTGCCGCGATAGCATCGACCTCTTGAAGTGAGATTCCAACGGCCCTGAAACATAGATCGCTGGTTACCTGTATGGCTTGCGCCACAAGCGGATAGGTCGTCGTAGCATCAAGAAGATCGCCGTGATGTTTAAATCTTACTCGCGCGTGATTGAGGGAGTTTAGGCATTCGCGCTTTTGATTCCTAGCCTCGTCATCATCGTCAGCTCCGTAATTTTTAACAATAAAACCAACTAGATCATGGAAAGTAAGGTTGTGATCTAGCTTGTTTGAGCTTCCTGCTTCAATGCACAATGCTGCCAAGACGAGCTCGACCGTGTCTTGAACGTTCAGAACTTTCTTCGCAACAGTTAAGGCGTCTGCTGCACCGGTGAGTTCTGGGCCTGAGCTCTCCAGCAGCGAACGAGCCGCCATCAGCATGTTGTGGGTTCGGGTGTTCATAGGACTTGCTCGAAATGCTTGAAGCTACTTAGCCGTTGTAGTTGACGCTGGATAGGCCTAGGAATTCGGCGGATTGGCCTAGTTGTTCTTCTATGCGGAGGAGTTGGTTGTATTTGGCGATGCGGTCGGTGCGGGAGGCGGAGCCGGTTTTGATTTGGCCGGCGTTGGTGGCGACTGCGAGGTCGGCGATGAAGGTGTCTTCGGTTTCTCCGGAGCGGTGGGAGATGATGGACGTGTAGCCGTGGCGGCGGGCTAGCTGGATGGCTTCGAGGGTTTCGGAGACGGTACCGATCTGGTTGACTTTAATCAGGATGGAGTTACCGACCTTCTTAGTAATTCCCTCTTGGAGGCGTTCGGTGTTGGTTACGAATAAGTCGTCGCCGACTAACTGGATCTTACGACCGAGTAACTCGGTGAGGTGTTGCCATCCGGTCCAGTCGTCTTCGGCCAGGCCGTCTTCGAGCGAGATGATGGGATATTGGTTGACCCAGGACTCCCAGAAGGCCGACATTTCTTCGGAGGTTTTTTCGGACTTATCGGATTTCTTGAAGACGTACTTGCCGGTTTCTTTGTTGTAGAACTCGCTGGCGGCTGGGTCGAGGGCGATGGCGATGTCTTCGCCTGGCTTATAGCCTGCGAGGGTGATGGCTTCAAGGATGAGGTCGATGGCTTCGGAGTTCGACTTGAGCGAGGGTGCGAAGCCGCCTTCGTCGCCGACCGAGGTGGCGTAGCCCTTTTTCTTGAGGACACCTTTGAGGGTATGGAAGACTTCGGTTCCCCAGCGGAGGGCGTCCGAGAAGGTTTCGGCGCCGACGGGCATGACCATGAACTCCTGGAAGTCGACGTTGGAGTCGGCGTGTGCGCCGCCGTTGAGGATGTTCATCATGGGTGTGGGGAGGATGCATGCGTTGACGCCGCCGAGGTAGCGGTAGAGGGGGATTTTGAGGGCGTTGGCGGAGGCTCGGGCGGCGGCCATCGAGACGGCGAGGATGGCGTTGGCGCCGATGGAGGATTTGTTGTCGGTGCCGTCGATCTGGATCATGGTGCTGTCGAGGAGTCGTTGGTTGGAGGCGTCCATGCCGGCGAGTTCGGGGGCGAGGATGGTTTCGACGTTTTCGACGGCTTTGAGGACGCCTTTGCCGAGGTAGTGGGCCTTGTCGTTGTCGCGGAGTTCGACGGCTTCGTGTTCGCCGGTGGAGGCTCCGGAGGGGACGGCGGCTCGACCGATGGCTCCGCCGGACAGGGTGACGTCGGCCTCGACGGTGGGATTGCCTCGGGAGTCGAGGATTTCGCGGGCGGTGATGCTGAGGATCTCGGTCATGGGTGTCCTGGTGTCGGTGGGGGATCGGGGTGTGATGCGGTGGGTGAGGCGGTCGTTGAGTTGGGGGCGGCGGTCGACGGGGGTGGGGTGGCCGCGGGTGGTGAGGATGGTTTGGAGGAGGTTGGGGTTGGGATTCACTTTTGGGGATTTTAGCAGGGGGTTGTGGGTGGGGGAGTTGATGAGCTTTGAGTCATGAGGAATGAGTCATGAGTGACGAGTGGATGAGTGGGGGCGTGTGCGTTGGGAGGCGCTTATTGACGGGGGCGGTTCCGGGGATGGATTGGTGGGGTGAGGGCGGCTTGGGTCCGGTAGGCTGGATTTGTGAGGTGAGGCGATGAAGCGAGTTCAGGGGTTGTCGGTGGTGCTGATGGGTGTGGTGGGTGTGGCTGGGGCGCAGAGTTCGTCGACGATGACGACGGGGGTTTCGCATCCGGAGCCGGTGGTGATCGAGGCGCAGCCGGATGAGACGGTGACGGTGCGGGTGTCTCCGGCGGAGAAGCCTTCCGCCGCGGCGCCGCTGCGGGCGAGGTCTGAGACGGGTGCGGCGGTGTATGGGGCGTATGTGCCGTATCGCCAGTCGGGTGGGAGTGGGGCGGCGGCGCCGGCGGCGGATCCGGATGGACAGATTGTGATGTCGGTCGAGGAGGTTCCGGGCGAGTTGCGGGAGGGGACGTTGTTGCGGGCGCGGATTCGGGAGGGGCTATCGACGGCGACGACGTCCGTGGGCTCGAAGTGGACGGCGGAGTTGACGTCGGCGGTGGAGAACCGGGGTCGGGTGGTGTTGCCGGTGGGTTCGGTGATGGAGGGTCGGGTGACGCAGGTGCATGGGGGCAAGCGGATTTCGGGTGCGGCGGTGCTGCATTTGGAGCCGAAGTCGGTGGTGTTGCCGGACGGAACGCGGTACAGCGTGCGGGCGCAGCTGATCGACGCGGATGAGGGCGGATCGCAGAACCGGGTGAACAGCGAGGGGACGATCAAGCGGAGGGAGCACGGCAAGGAGACGTTGGCGGTGGTGGGCGGCGTGACGGGAACGGCGGCGGTTGCGGGTGCGTTGGTGGGGGGCGGTGTGGGGGCTGCGGTGGGGGCGGGGATTGGAGCGGGGGTGGGGACGATTGTGTGGCTGAAGGAGGACCGGCAGGCGACGCTGCCGGCCCAGACGGAGATGGTGTTTAGTTTGATGGAGCCGATGGAGTTCGGGGGCGGGCCGGAGCGGTAGGTTTCGGGTTATCTGGAGGGGCTCCAGGTGTAGGTGGCGACGGCGCCTGGGGGGAGGGTGGCGGGGAAGGTTTGGGCGCTGCTTTGGGTCCCGGTCTGGACGGTGAAGGTTTGCGGGTTGGGGGTAGGGTTCGAGACGATGAGGACGGACTTGCCTGTGGGTGTGCGGAAGGCGACGTTGGGGAGCGCGTCAAGGGTGTTCGAGCCGATGCGGACCGATCCGGGGGGGACGAATTTTGAGGCGTGAGCGAGGGTGTAGAAGGCGACCTGGCGGGTGACGTCGTCGCCGTCGATGGTGAGGGCTCCGACGCATCCGGTGCAACCGCCGTTGTCGGTGTGGGGGCCGTTCTGCGGGTCGGCGGCGAGGTTCCAGAGCAGGATGTTTTTGCTCCAGTTGCGGCTGACGCCGACGATGACGTAGGCGACGGGGCGGCTGAGGTTGAGGGTGGAGCCGGGTGTGCGTTCCGTGACGGATTGTTCGGTGAAGTAGATGTTTTTGTTGGGGAAGGCGTTGTGGACTTCGGTCATGGCGTCGACGGTGCCGCCGTAGAGGTGGAAGCCGGTGCCGGCGACGAACTTTGCGGCGGCGGGGTCGCGGAGGATGGAGAGGGGGTAGAGGGGGTGGTCGAGGTTGTGGTCGTAGAGGATGATTTTGGTTTGGAGGCCGGCTTTTTGGAAGGCGGGGCCGAGATTTTCCTTGATGAAGACGTCCTGTTCGGAGTCGAGCATGAGCATGCTGGGGGTGTTTTTTTCGTTGAGCGGCTCGTTCTGGACAGTGATGGCGTCGATGGTGATGCCTTCGGCCTGCATGGCCTGGATGTACTTGACGAAGTAGTTGGCGTAGCTGGGGAAGAACTCGGGTTTGAGGACGCCGCCCTGGGCTCCGCCGTTGGTTTTCATCCAGAGGGGTGCGGACCAGGGGGAGCCGAGGATTTTGATTTTGGGGTTGATCTGCAGGATCTGTTTGAGGACGGGGATGACGTCGGTGCGGTCGGGGCCGAGCGAGAAGTGGGTGAGGTTGGGGTCGGTGGGGAGCGGTGCGTGGTTGTGGGTGTGGGGCTGGGCTTGGGCTTGGGCTTGGGTGGGACCGGGCGGGAGGTCGTCGTAGGAGAAGACGTGGTCGTTCATGTCGGAGGCGCCGATGGAGAGGCGGAGGTAGCTGACGCCGATGCTCGCTGGGCTGTCGGTCGAGAAGAGTTCGTGGAGGAGGGCGAGGCGCTTATCGGGGCTCATGCGGGTGAGGAGCTGGGCGCTGCCGCCGGTGAGGGCGAAGCCGAAGCCGTCCATGGTCTGAAAGGTTTGGGTGGGGTCGACGGTGATGGTCTGGGCGGAGCCGCGGCTGGTGGTGGTGAGGGGGATGGGGGTTTGGGGGGCGAGGAGCGCGGAGCGGTCGGGGTTGGTGAGGTAGACCTGGGCTGAGTTTTGGGTGGAGTTTTGGCCGATGGCGGGGAGGGTGAAGGCGGCTAGGAGGAGGGCGGGGACGATCTTGGGGATCATGAAGGAATCCTGACTTGGGTGTGGCGGTGTGTTTGTTTTTGGTCGGGTCGTCGGGTGCCGGATGTCAGATGTGAGTGTAGACCGGGGGTGGGATGAGCGTCTTTTTGGGGTTCGGCTCGGGGCGGATATGCGGGCGTTTATGCCCGAGGTCTATGGTCGCGAGTCAACCAACACACGCCGGCGCTCGGGAGTGGGCGGACCGATTGGGCATCTGGACTTCGGTGCTGTGTGTTGTGCACTGTCTTCTGGCGCCGGTTTTGCCGGGCGTGGGAGATCCGGGCAAAGTTCCGCGAGATTGGGCAGAGACCGTTGCTGTTTCAGCTCAGGCCGGAGATTGGTGAGGGTGCGCGGATGGCTCTTGTGGGACGTTACGCGATCCTGTTCAAGGTTGTGGGCGATCTGGTGAGGATTGAGCGCGTGGTGTATGGCGGGCGCGATCTTGATGGTATTTTCGATCAGCAAAGGTAGAGCTTGTAGGAAGAGCGGTTCGCGCCTTGGGGCGCGAATACCCCACCCTTTCGCGTTGCGAGAGGATGGGGCACCCGGCTAAAATTTTATGAGTTAGGAGGAATGAGTTAGGAATTAGGCGTTAGGACTGGTATGGGTTAGTCGGAGATTTGGGCTAGGAGGCGGCGCCAGTTTTTTTGGTTGCGGCGGTAGCTTTTTTTTAGGTCTTCGAGGATGCGTTCGAAGTCGGAGTGTCCGGAGAGTTTTTTCCAGGCTGGGTTGATGGAGAACCAGGGGTAGTTTTCGTTGCCGAGGTAGATGGCTCGGCGGAGCCAGTGGAGGGCTTCGCTCTCGTCGCCTTCGACGGCGAAGTAGGTGGCCAGGCGGTAGGCCATTTCGGAGTCGGCTTCGGCGGCGGAGAGGGTCTCGTCGACGATAAAGGAGGAAGCTTTGACGCGGTTGCCGAGCTGGGCGTAGCAGAGGGCGATGGTGGGGTAGACGATGCGTAGGGAGGGGTCGTCGCGGGTGACTTTTTCGAGGGTGGAGATGGCTCCGAGGAGGTCTCCGGAGCGCATTTGCTGGTAGCCGAGGGAGGTTCGGAGGAGGGGTTGGCGGGGTTCGAGGGTGAGGCCTTTTTCGATCTCGTCGGCGGCGAGTTCGAGCTGGTTCTGGTATTGGAAGACGCGGGCTCGGTGGTTGTAGAGGATGGGTGCGTCGGCTGGGTTCATGCGGAGGGAGATGTTGAACTGGTCGAGGGCCTCCTCGTACATGCCGTCGGTGCGGAGGGTGGTGCCGGCGACGAGGTGGACGTTCCAGTCGTTGCCGGCGGTTTGGAGTAGGTGTTCGATGCCGTGGCGGGCGGACTCTTTTTCGCCGCGGGAGAGGAGCATGTAGACGCGGTATAGGTTGGCTTCGACGGATCCGGGGTCGAGCTGGAGGGCTCGCTCGAAGGCTCGGCGGGCTTCAAGGACGTGCATTTGTCCGCCGAGGCCGTGGCGGGCGTACTGGAGGTGGGTGATGCCTAGGCCGGACCAACCGGCGGCGAAGTTTTCGTGCTGCTCGATGACGGACTGGAAGAGGGTGCGGGCGCGGTCGAGGTCGTCGCGGGAGCCGGTGCGGGACATAAAGGAGGAGAGGACGGCGCGGGCCTGGAGGTATTTTTCGGACTGGAGGTTGGTGAGGGAGGGGGGCGGGGGCTGGGTGGCGTTGCGAGGGGTGTCGGGGGAGCTTTGGAGGGTTCCGGCGCCTTGGAGGGTGGAGAAGACTTCGTTGGAGATTTCGGTTTGGATGGCGACGAGGTCGAAGCTGGCGACGTTGATGGAGCCGCCGGCGCGGACGGATTGGGCGGGGACGTCGAGGAGCTGCCAGTTGAGGTCGAAGCCGGCGTCGGAGCGGAGGAAGTTGCCGGCGAGGACGTATTGGACGAGGAGTTTGCGGCCGATGGAGAGCGGGTCGAGCTGCTGGGCGACGAGGGTGACGAGGGAGGAGGAGGGTCGGACGACGAGGGTGGGCATGCGCGCGAGGCGGGCGGCGATGGCGTCGGCGAGAGCGTAGCCGTAGAGGGGTGCGGCGTCGGCAGGGCCGAAGTTCTGGAAGGGGAGGACGACGAGGGTGTTTTGTTTGCCGGAGCCGGGGTTGGCGGCGGGTTCGCGGAAGCGTTCGGCGAGCATGGAGAGGAGGCCGGCGGAGCGTTTTTCGTCTTCGTGGGGGTCGAGCGGGAGGAGGCGTTGGGAGGAGATGCGGGAGGAGATGGCCTCGCCGGGGATGCCGACGGCGTCGAGCTGCATGGTGCGCATGATCATGCGGAGGGCTTCGCGGATGTCGGCGGCGGAGGAGAAGCGGGCGGAGGGCTGTTTTTCGAGGCAGCGGAGGATGACGGATTCGAGTTCGACGGGGAGCGTGGGGTTGATTTCGCGCAAGGGGGGCGGGTCGGCGTACTGGATGGCGCGGATGGACTGGAAGTCGGGGGTATCGGGTCGGTGGAAGGGGTGTCGGCCGGAGCTGAGTTCGTAGAGGATGAGGCCGAGGGCGAAGATGTCGGACTGGACGGAGGACTGGCCGGTGACGAACTGTTCTGGGGCCATGTAGGCGACGGTTCCGCCGCGTGCGGTGTAGGTGGCGGGGATGTCGCGGGCGTATCCGGGGTGCGAGGGATCGAAGTCGACTTCGGCGGGGGAGAGTCGGCGGGCGAGGCCGAAGTCGAGGATTTTGACGAGGCCGCCTTCGGTGAGCATGACGTTGGCGGGTTTGAGGTCGCGGTGAAAGATGCCGAGGGCGTGTGCGGCGGCGAGGCCGTCGGCGATCTGGATGCCGACGGAGAGGACGAGTTGGAGGGAGGCGGGGCCTTCGAGGATGAGTTTATCGAGGGATTTGCCGGGGATGTACTGCATGACGATGTAGGCTTCGTCGGAGTGGGGGTCGCGGGTGTCGGAGGTTTCGCCGACGTCGTAGATGGCGCAGACGTTGGGGTGGTCGATGGCGGAGGCGAGGCGGGCTTCGCGGAGCTGAGTGTGGCGCATTTGTTCGGCGGTGAGGGCTCCGCGTTTGAGGATTTTGAGGACGACGGGTCGCTGGAGGAGGGTGTCGGTGGCGAGGTAGACCACGCCGGAGCCGCCGGCGCCGATTTTGCGAAGAATTTCGTAGTGCTCGATGGTGCGGCGCTTCATGCCTATTGATTATCGCTTGCGGGGGTGTGGGGATTGTGAACTGCTCTGACCGGAGGCGATCTGGCCGACGATCATGCCAACGGTGACGCGCATGCCTCGGACGCATGCTTTTCCGTCCATGGCGCCGGTTGCTGGGTGACGCGGTCTAAGGCTTCCATGGCAGGTTTAGGTCGTGGGTGTGTTTTACCAGATGCGGTGGATGCCGAAGAGATCGAGTTGGGGGTCGAGGCTGAGGATGGGGATGTTGAGGGTGAGAGCTTGCGCGGCGAGGATGCGGTCGAATGGATCGCGGTGCGGTCCGGGGAGACGGCCCCCGCGGAGCGCGTCTTCGACGGAGATGGGAAGGAGGGTGTAGCCGGCGCGATCGAGCAAGGGGAGAAAATTTCGTTCCAGCCGAAGGGCTTCAGGCAGCTTTCGCAGCCGGACCTTGGTGGCGATCTCCCACGCTGAAGCTGCGGAGATGAGGATGTCGTTCGCTTCGTCGTCGATCAGAGAGGCTGCTGCCGTGCTCAGGGATTCGGGGGAGCTGGTTGCCCAGAGGAGAGTGTGGGTGTCGAGCAGGAGCTTCACTCACTGTCGCCTTCCCAGAGGCGGAGTTCTTCTTCGGGAAGCGGCTCCCAGAAGGTGTCGCCGAGGACGAAGTTGGGATCGCGATTGACGCCAAGTCGTTGGTGCCTCGTCGGCTCGATTGCCTGCAGGCGGGCGATCGGCTTTTTGGTGCGGCCGGAGGTGATGACGACTTCTTCGCCCTCCTGGGCCTGGCGGACGAGCCTGGAGAGGTTGGTTTTCGCTTCGAAGATGGTGGCTGAGATCATTGGAGTCACCTGTGTGCTTAGTTATATTAGCTAAGTTGGAGGACGGTGTCAATGACGGGGTGTGGTGGGGGATTCGCGCTCCCAGGGGCGTGGGGTGACGGGGTCGTCCTGCCACTTTTTGCGTCGGCCGAGGAAGAACATGGCAAGGCCGAAGAGGAACATGAGGGCTCCCCAGGTGAGGTTGAGGTCGACGCCGAGGGATTTGCTGTAGAGGCTGGAGCCGTGGGTGAAGAGGCCGAAGACAGCCATGATGCCGCCGATGATGAGGAAGATGAGTCCGAGGGGGATGCGGATGTCGAGTCCCATGGGTGGGGTCCTTGTGAGGATTAGATGCGGGTGTTGTGTTGCTACGGCTTCGCCTTTGCTCCCGCAGGTAGCAGAGCAGAAGGCTTTCGGCGACTGCCTAATTGTGGCACGACTGGAAGTGTGATCTTTACTACGCTATCGTGACACGGCTATCCGGAAATCTTTCTTTGTCGTCTACGTGCAATTGCTGGAAGGATGCCGAGACTCAGCCAGAGTAAGCCGGGCAGCCAGAGCCAGCGTAAGCCAGCGTGCAATCCTTCTGGATCTTCGGTGAGGGATATACCCATCCCACACACCGCACTTAAGGCACCGATAGCCCCCATCAAGATAACTTCGAACAGAGTGATAGGTCGCGACGGCGAGTGCTCACCGCGTCTTAAGGCATCAAGAGCTCGACCAGCAAGGGACCAGAGCGGCAACGCGTAGATGGGCCAGCTGATCGCCCGCCAGAAGAACAGATCTCCAAAAGGAAACGGCAACATTGGATACCAGCTATCTGGCCAAGTAGTTGGCAAGCTGACGAGGATTTCGACAAGTAGTGCCGGCATGTTGAGGAACGCGGAGATTTGCAGAGGGTCAGGTAAGGTGCGGTGCCGGTCCCTTTCCGATTGTCGGACCAGTTCGGCAACGACTGCGGGGTCAAGAGGTAGCTTATCGATATTTGCCGACTTGTCTAAAAGGGATTGGCGCGTTTCAAACATCCTTGGCAAAGCAGAGAAGACGAAGAGTGAAGAGACGATCAGGGCGATAAGAGGGAGCACCCAGGATAGCGGAAGCGCATGTGAAGTAATCCTACGCATGGCTGCTCCTCCGGCTGTTTCGTTCGTGAGAGGTACGCGCTACCGGTAAGGAAGGTTGTTGGGGGTGAGGTTTTGGGCTTGGGCGGCGAGTTGGGCGTAGAGGTCGCGGGATCCGCCCTTGAGGAAGACGATGAGGGTGTAGATGCCGAGGGCGGTGCCGAAGGGAAAGGAGAGGACGATGAGCCAGGCGTTGACGAGGGCGAGGGTTCGGCCCCAGGGTTTGCGTGTAAGCAGGCCGTAGCCGGCGACGATGGGAAGAGCGATGGAGAGAAGGCAGATAACCAGGGCGAAGGTGAGGATGCCGGAGAGGAAGGGGATGGTGTGGAGGTCGAAGCCGGGAGGCAATTGGGCTAGGAGGAGGTTGGGATGGAGGCCGGTCTGGATGGAGAGGATGTGCGCGGCGGCGGTGACGGTGGTGGGGGCGGCGTCTGAGCCGGGGTGGAGGAGGAAGTAGCCGAAGAACAGAGAGGCGAAGCCGATCGATAGGAGAGCGAGACCGCCGTAGACGCAAAAGAGGATGCCGAGGATGCGGACGTGTCCGGCGAGGTCGCGGAGGGGATTGCCGTAGACGGGGTACGGCGCGGGGTAGTTGGGGGAGTAAGGGTAGATGGGCGGGAGGTTGGGAGGTGGCGGCGGCGGCGTGGTCATGGTGTGTTGCCAAGGGTAAGGCAAGGGGGTCGGTGTGGGAAGGGGAATTTGCGGTGTGGTGGGGGGGGGAGTGGGTGGGAAGAGCGGTTCGCGCGTTCGTGCGAATACCCCACCCTTTCCGACGGTAGAGCTGTCGGAGAGGATGGGGCACCCGGGTTTGTGGCGCTTTGGAGATTGGTGGGTTAGGCGAAGACCAGGTTGAGGGCGACGAGGATGACGAGGACGGCGATGGCGAGGGTGGCGGGTTTTTGGTACCAGGAGAGATCGGTGTCGACGGGTTTGGGGGTGAGGGAGTAGACGAGGCCGACGAGTTCGGGTTCGGGGCGGGGCTGGGTGACGAGCGAGACGGCGACGGTGACGACGAAGTTGATGGAAAAGGCGAAGATGGCGGTCCAGAAGTTTTGGGCCATGTCGGAGGGGTAGCGGTGGAGGACGGCGATCCAGCCGCCGTGGAGGCCGGGGACGGCGTCGGCGGGGAGGGTGAGGCCGTGGTGGAGGAGGGCTCCGGCGGTTCCGGCGAGGAGGCCGGAGAAGGCGGCGTGGCCGGTGGTGCGTTTCCAGAACATGCCGAGGAGAAAGGTGGCGAAGAGGGGTGCGTTGACGATGGAGAAGACGAGTTGGAGGGCGTCCATGATGTTGTTGAAGCTGGTGACGGCGTAGGCGGCGGCGATGGAGAGGAGGATTCCGCCGACGGTGGAGACGCGGCCCATCCAGAGATAGTGGGCGTCGGTGGCGCGTTTGTTGATGTAAGCCTGGTAGATGTCGTAGGTCCAGACGGTGTTGAAGGCGGTGACGTTGCCGGCCATGCCGGACATAAAGCTTGCCAGGAGGGCGGTGAGGCCTAACCCAAGGATGCCGGTTGGGAAGTAGTGGAGGAGCATGACGGGGATGGCGAGGTCGTAGTTATAGGCGGCTGAGCCGTCGGCGTTGAGGACTGCGGCGCCGGTGATGGGGTTGGTTTTGACGGGGATGAGGCCGTGCGGGTGGTTGTCTTCGGCGGGGTGTCCTGCGTCGGTTTTGGAGGGGAGGCGTTGGGGTGGGAGTTCTTGGTCGGCGACAGTGGAAGAACCCACCCTTTCCGACGATAGGGCTGTCGGAGAGGATGGGGCACCCGGGATGGAGGTGGGGGCGTTCGGGTTGGTGGCCATGCGGCTGGTGACGGAGACGGCGATGAGGCCGGGGAGGATGACGAGGAAGGGGAAGAACATTTTGGGGATGGCGGCGATGAGGGGGACGCGGCGGGCGGAGACTTCGGAGTCGGCGGCCATGGCTCGCTGGATGACGAGGAAGTCTGTGCACCAGTAGCCGAAGGAGAGGACGAAGCCGAGGCCCATGACGAGGCCGAACCATTCGACGCCGAGGGGGTTGGTGTTGGAGTGGGCCATGCCGCGCCAGGAGTGGACCATGGAGATGGGGAGGGTTTGCTTGATGCCCTGCCAGCCGCCGACGTTGCGGAGGCCGATCCAGACGAGGGGGGCGAAGCCGGCGACGATGAGAAAGAACTGGAGGACTTCGTTGTAGATGGCGGAGGTGAGGCCGCCGAGGAAGATGTAGCCGAGGACGATGACGGCGGACAGGATGATGGAGACGTGAAAGATCCAGGCATCGGGAAGGACGTTGTGGAAGAGGCCGAGGGTCTGGATGAGCAGGGCCATGGCGTACATGGAGATGCCGGAGGAGAAGACGGTCATGAGGGCGAAGGAGAAGGCGTTGATGGCGCGGGTTTTTTCGTCAAAGCGGAGGCGGAGGAACTCGGGGACGGAGCGGGCTTTGGAGCCGTAGTAGAAGGGCATCATGAAGATGCCGACGAAGACCATGGCGGGGATGGCGCCGATCCAATAGAACTGGGATGTGATGATGCCGTATTTCGCACCGGAGGCGGCCATGCCGATGACCTCTTGCGCGCCGAGGTTGGCGGAGATGAAGGCGAGGCCGCAGACCCAGGCGGGGATGGATCGGCCAGCGAGGAAGAAGTCGTTGGAGGTGCGCATGTAGCGCTTGAGGGCGAAGCCGATGCCAAGGACGAAGCTGAAGTAGACCAGCATGATGAGCCAGTCAATGAGGGAGAGATTCATGGGGTGTTGGGGTGTCCTTTTTGGCGGTCGGGGGGTGGCTTCTGGCGTCCGAGCGGGCCCTTGGTGCTTCACTCTAAACGGTTTGGGAGGGGGGAGTCTATGGAGGAGATCGGGTGGCGGGGGTGACGCGAGAGGTATGTCTCGCATCCGAAGGTGGAGGGTGTGCGTTAAACAGTAGTGAGTGATGAGTTATGAGTGAAGGCGGGCGGCGATAGGACCGGACAGGGCGATGGCGGGAACGGTTTTGCTGGTGGATGACAATGCGGTGCAGGCGGCGACGCGGCAGACGATCCTGAAGCGGGCGGGATACTTCTGTATTGCGGTGCTGCATCCGGAGCGGGCGTTGGAGCAGATGCGCGGGAGCGAGTATCCGGGCGAGATTGGTTTGGTGATTACGGACCATATTATGCCGGGGATGACGGGGGCGGAGTTTGTCCGCGAGCTGCGGACGACGGATGCGACGGTGCCGGTGCTGGTGATCAGCGGTTTGGAGGAGGCGGAGATGGAGTATCAGGGGCTCCACGTGACGTTTCGGCTGAAGCCGCTGCCGCCGGACAAGCTGTTGCGGGATGTGGAGCGGCTGTTAGGGGGGCGATAAGCGGCCCGATTGATTGCGGTTGGAGAGCGGGCTTGAGAGAATGAGGTGAGGTAGTTATGCCCACCCATCCCATGCCTGAGTTTGGCAGTTTCTCGTTGCTCCTGGCGCTGATGCTGAGCGTGTACACGCTGGGCGCGGGCGCACTGGCGTTGTGGCGGCAGAGGGCGGTTGTCGGGGTTGGGGGAGGTCGGGTTGAGCCGGCTCCGGATCCCCTGGCGGGGCGCCTGGGGGAGACGGCGCGGCGGGCGGGCATAGCGAGCTTTGTGGCGGTGGGTTGCGCGGCGTTTGCCCTGGTGTGGGCTTCGTTTACGAATGACTATTCGGTGGCGTACATCCTTCACCATACGAACCGCAGTTTGCACCCGGCGTACAAGTTTTCGGCGTTGTGGTCAGGGCAGGAGGGGTCGCTGCTCTTGTGGGCGTCGCTCCTGGCGGCGTATGGGTTTGTCCTGCGGGTGCGGCACAAGGTGGACATCCGGCTGAGCGCGTATGCGTCGACGATTCTGGCTGGGGTGCAGGTGTTTTTCTTGTTACTACTGAACTTTGCGGCGCCCCCGTTTGCCCTGCAGCCAGGGCCGTTGGCGACGGATGGAGATGGCTTGAATCCGTTGCTGCAATATCCGGAGATGGTGATTCATCCGCCGATGCTGTACCTGGGGTATGTGGGATTTGCGGTGCCGTTTGCGTTTGCCCTGGGCGCGTTGATGATGCGGTATCCAGGGGAGAAGTGGATCCACATTACGCGCCGGTGGACGATGGTGACGTGGCTGTTTTTGACCTGCGGGATCTGCCTGGGGATGCACTGGGCGTACGCGGTGTTGGGGTGGGGCGGGTACTGGGGATGGGATCCGGTCGAGAATGCGAGCCTGATGCCGTGGCTGACGGGGACGGCGTTTTTGCACTCGGTGATGATGCAGGAGAAGCGCGGGATGATGAAGAGCTGGAACGTCTGGCTCATCTTCTCGACGTTTATGCTGACCATTTTGGGGACGCTGCTGACGCGGTCGGGGATTGTGAGTTCGGTACATGCGTTTGCGCAGAGCTCGATCGGCGGGTGGTTTTACGGGTTTCTGGTGGTGGTGATGGCGGTGTGCCTGTTTACGTTTATCCGGCAGCGGGATCACCTGAAGTCCGAGAACCGGCTGGAGAGCCTGGTGAGCCGGGAGTCGAGCTTTCTGTTCAACAATCTGGTGTTGCTGGCGGCGTGTTTTACGGTGCTTTGGGGGACGCTGTTTCCGATCCTGAGCGAGTACGTACAGGGGTCGAAGGTGACGGTGGGGGCGCCGTTCTATAACCGGGTAAATCTGCCGATCGGGTTGTCCTTGCTGTTTTTGACGGGGATTGGGCCGCTGCTGGCGTGGCGCTCGACTTCGTTGCGGTCGATCCGGCGGAACTTTATCCTGCCGGGGATTGCGGTGGGTGTGACGGCGGTGGGGTTGATGCTGGCGGGGGTTCGGCCGTGGGCCGACGGTGACGACATGCAGGCGACGGCGTTCTCGTTGGTGGCGTTTTCGCTGGGGGCGGGGGTGATTACGGCGATCTCGTCGGAGTTCCTGCGGGGCGCGGCGGTGGTGCGGTCGCAGACGGGGAAGAATTTGCTGGGGTCGATGCTGCTGCTGGTGCGGAAGAATACGCGGAGGTATGGCGGATACCTGGTGCACTTCGGGATTGTGGTGATGTTTATCGGGATTGCGGGCGGTGCGTTCAACCAGTCGCACGAGCAGGAGATGGGGTTCGGCTCGGAGATGAAGATGGGGCCGTACCGCCTGGTGTGCCAGAGTTTTACGCAGGACTCGAACCCGACGTTTGACACGGAGTATGCGCTCCTGGACGTGTACAAGGGCGGCCGGAAGGTGGCGCAGATGGCTCCGGAGAAGCGGTTTTATCAGGCGAGCCAGACGAATGCGACGGTGGTGGCGAACCATTCGACGCTGGGGAGCGACCTGTATGTGATCTACGAGGGTAAGAATCCGGAGACGGACCGGCCGATCATTAAGGTGTTCCTGAATCCGCTGATTAACTGGATCTGGATTGGCGTGGGGATTGTGGTGTTGGGGACGCTGGTGGCGTTGCTGCCGCGGCTGACGCGATCGGTGGTGCGAGAGCGGGCGGCGGCGGTGGCGCCGGTGGTGGGAGCTGTGTCGCCGGCTGAGGTGCGTCATGCTTAGCGGGCTGCCGGCGCGCCGGAGATGGGCGCGTCTGGGGCAGGGCGTGGCCGTGTGTGTTCTGGGGCTCGTGATGCTGGGCGCAGACGGGTCTGGATCGGACAATACGGGAACGCGGTTCAACCGGATCGGGCACAAGATGATGTGCGCGTGCGGGTGTGGGCAGATCTTGCTGGAGTGCAATCACGTGGGGTGTCCGGATTCGGACCGGATGATTGGCGAGCTTCGCGCTCAGCTGACGGGAGCTGGGACCGGGGGCGGTTCGGGTGGTTCGGATACTGCGGTGATGAACTGGTTTGTGGCGAAGTACGGGGCCATCATTCTGGCGGCGCCGATGCGTGGTGGGTTTGACACGGTGGCGTGGATTGCTCCGATGGTGGTGTTTGTCCTGGCGACGTTGGGGACGGTGGTTCTGGTGAAGGTGTGGCATCGGCGGACCGGCGGGCGTGAGGTGACGGTGGGTGGGACGTTTGGCGACGGTGTGATGCCGGATGACGGTACGGAGGCTCTGCGGGAGCGGATTCGCCGGGATACGGAGTATTGATGGGGATCGTGGCGGCGGCGGCGCTGACTTTGGGGTGCTTCGTATATATGTTTTGGCCGGTGCGCGGCTTGGTGCTGGGGCGCGATAAGACGCGGGTCGAGTACTTGCGGGAGCGGCGGGATGTGATCTATGACAACTTGCGGGATTTGAATTTTGAGTATCTGGCGGGCAAGTATCCGGAGCGGGATTACCTGGAGCAACGGCGCGGTTTGGAGGATGAGGCGGCGGGGGTGGTGGGGGAGATGGAGGCGCTGGAGTCGCGCGGTCTGGTGTGAGGCTGGGTTGCTTTGGGTACTTTTGAGGAATGATTTGAAGTTTAGGCTAAAGTTTTTCCGGAAACGGACGATAGGGTTAGGTGTGAGGGAGATTCGGTTGAGGTCGAGGAGTTTGCTTTGGGTGTTGCTGCTGTTTGGGCTGCTGGGAGGTGTGCGCCTGGCGGTTGCGGGGGCGGAGACGATCTCGGGCGTGGTGACGAACAAGACGACGGGCAAGGCATCGGCTGGGGACGACGTGGTTCTGATCCGGCTGGCGCAGGGGATGCAGGAGTCGACGCGGACGAAGTCGGACGGGCGCGGGCGGTACAAGCTGGAGGTGCCGGACCCGGGCGTGCATCTGGTGCGGGTGACGCATGACAAAGCGAATTACTTCAAGCCGGCGCCGCCGGGGACGACGACGCTCGATCTGGAGGTTTATAACGCGGCGGCGAAGGTGGAAGGGGTTGTCGGCGAGGCGGATGTGATGCGGCTGCAGACCGATGAGGGTGGAAAGAGCTTGCGGGTGGTGGAGAATTTTTTTGTAAAGAACGATTCGGATCCGCCGCGAACGCAGTTCAGCGAGCGTCCGTTTGAGTTTTATCTGCCGGCGGGGGCGGTGGTGGAGGGATCGGCGGCGCTGGGTCCGGGGGGGATGCCGGTGCAGGCTGCGCCGGTGCCGCTGGGAGACGCGAACCACTATGCGTTTATATTTCCGATCCGGCCGGGAGAGACACGATTTCAGGTGACGTATCACCTGCAGTACAACGGCGGTCTGACGATGTCGCCGAAGCCGGTGCTGGCGACAGACACAGTGGCTGTGATGATGCCAAAGAGCATGACGTTCAAGGCGCAGGCGGGGGCGCCGTATGCTCCGGTGAGTGACGAGGTGAATGCACAAACGTTTGTGGCGCGCGGGGTTTCGCCGTCGCAGCCGCTGGGGTTCACGCTGAGCGGAACGGGGCAGCTGCCACGGGACACGGTTCAGGGCGGGACGGGCGGCGGTGGAGATCAGGGTCAGGGGGCGGGCGGAGAGCAGGCCGGGGCGACCGGGAGCGCGGCGACGGATACGCGGCCGGGCGGGGGTCTAGGGACGCCGATCGATCCGGAGGGAACTCACGATCCCTGGGCAAAGTACAAGTGGTGGATTATCGGGGGTTTGGGGCTGGTGTTGGCGGCCGGTGCCGGCGTAATGCTGACGCGTGGATCTGGATCTGCTGGGGCGGCGGGAGGGGTCCTGCTGGATGGGGCTGGGGTGAGTCACGGAGGCGCCGGAGCGACCGCGGGTCAGGCCGGGGTTGGGTCCGTGCACTTTCATGGACCTGGGCAGGGTGCGCTCCTGGCGGCGTTGAAGGAGGAACTGTTTGCAGTCGAGACGGAGAGGCTGCAGGGGCGACTGGGAGAGACGGAGTATGCGGAGGTGAAGCGGGCTCTGGAGGTGGTGCTCCGGCGGGCGCTCGGCCGCATCGAACCGGCGGTTGGGACGTCTAATTAGTTGAGAGAGCAGAGGTTTGGAGAGGCGAGATGAACACTTTGAAGTCGACGTTGCTCCTGGTAGCGTTGACGGTATTTCTGGTGCTGATGGGAGATCGACTGGGCGGCCGCAATGGCATGTTGACGGCGCTTCTGATCTCGGTCGGGTTTAATTTTTTCAGTTACTTTTACTCGGACAAGCTGGCGTTGCGGATGTACCGAGCGCAGATCGCGAGACGTGAGGATCTGCCGCGAGCGTTTGCGGCTTTGGAGCGGCTGACGGCGAAACAAGGTTTGCCGATGCCGGGTGTGTATGTGCTTCCGACCGAAAGCCCGAATGCGTTTGCGACAGGGCGAGATCCGGCGCATGCCTCGGTTGCGGTGACGCATGGGATCCTCAAGCTGCTTGATGATGAGGAGCTCGAGGGTGTGCTGGCGCATGAACTTAGTCACGTCAAGAACCGCGATATCCTGACGGCTTCGATTGCGTCGACCTTGGCCGGAGCGATCACGATGATTGCGCGTATGGGGTATTTTGCTTCGATGTTCGGCGGATACGGCGGCGGCGGGCGGCGGGAGCGCGGCGGTGGCGGGATGGAAGCGCTTCTGATGATCGTGCTCGCGCCGGTTGCGGCGATGATGATTCAGATGGCCGTGTCGCGATCGCGCGAGTTTGAGGCGGATGCGACAGCGGCACGCGCGACGGGCAATCCGTATGCATTGGCGCGTGCGTTGCAGAAGCTCGAGAGCTACTCGAAGCGGGTACCGATGAACGCGTCGCCATCGACGGCGCACATGTTTATTGTGGCTCCGTTGCTGGGCGGGGGTGGGTTTGGAAGCCTGTTTTCGACGCATCCGCCGATTGCGGAGCGGGTCAGGCGGCTGATTGGGCGGGAGTTTGTTTAGGCTGCGGATCAGTGCGATGCGGCACCGTCCAGTGCGGGTGGACGGGGGATGAAGCTCGACTTCGGAGGCACGGCCGTTCGCGCATTTGTGCTCTTGTCGCTGATTGTGTGGCTAGGCGGCGAGATCTTCTTTGGGGCGGTACTTGCTCCAGTGGCGTTCCGGACGCTCCCGAGCGCGCATCTTGCGGGTGGTGTGGTGCGCTCTGCCCTGGCGGTGCTTCATCGGATCGGTTTGGGGTGTGGAGCGGTACTTCTGCTGTTGCAGGGATTCCAATTGGCTGTCCGGAGCGGGCGGGAACGGCGGCTCGTGGCAGCGCGGTGGGGTTTGGTGTTGGGCATGATGGTGCTGACGGCGGTGTCAGACATCGGAGTGATCGGGCCGATGGAGCGGGACCGCCTGCTGGCCGGCGGAGACATCACTTCCCTGCCCCGAGACTCCGTAGTGCGAACTGATTTTGATGGCCGGCATGCTTGGTCGACGCGAATCGAAGGTCTGGTTGTGGTTCTGGGCCTGGGTGTGGTCGGGCTGCTGGCGGTTGAGGGCTCGAGGGAACGAGCGGCGGTACAGGGGTAGATCGCGCTTCAGTGCAACCCGGCTTCGGGGAAGGAGCTTCGACGTGCTGGCCTCGCTGAGTGGCGGGCGAGAAGGTGGCCTCGTTGTTGCGCGTACGTTCGAGAGCCGAATGCGCGCGCGACGCACTGGAGCATCCGCAGAGCGGTCGAAGCCAACGAGATCTCGAAGCGCACCGTGCAGCAGTCTTTTAGACTTTGCCGTATACTCGCCATCGAAGCGACACGTCGAGAGGGTTCTCCTGTTGATGTGAGTCGTTTTCGTTGGGGAAGACGGCCATGCAACCGGTGTCTGCGGTATCTACCTGCAGGAAACCGCTCTAGCAACAACAGAGAAACCGCTAGGGAAGGTCTGATTTAAACCCTGTTTTTGCGTTTGCTGACTGAGGGTTCTTTAGGCTACTTTCGGCTGCGGCTGAGTGTTGCGGGTGGTTTGAACACTGGTTTGGACACTCAACCGGTGGTTTTCAGGCACGCCCCGCCGTTAGCAGGACCAGGCGTTTGATCGCGGTGAGCAGGTCGATCAGCGCGAAGCTGACCTGGAGCCGGTGGAGGTTCTTGGGCAGCCAGCCGCGGCGCAGCATCAGCACGCCGAAGACATGCTCACCCGCGAGCGGGTTTTGGAGTGGATGCGGTTGCGCTCGCGCTGTTCGGGCCGGACGTGCAGCTTGCTGCGCCGTCGCCGGCAGATGCGGTCTTTGGCTCGCGGCGCGCGCTCGGCCATCACCGCCCGCGGTCGAGATGACCGTGTGCACCAGCTTGGTCTCGGCACCCACGCCGATGTGCGTTTTATGCCGAAATGCCACTGTTGCCCTTGCGTAACGGGTGCATCTCCGGACCCCACCCCAGCGACGAAGACCCATCGCCGGGGACCCCGGACCCGACCCCAGCGACGAAGACCCGTCGTCGGGGACCCCGGACCCCACCCCAGCGACGAAGACCCGTCGCCGGGGACCCCGGACCCCACCCCAGCGACGAAGACCCGTCGCCGGGGACCCCGGGTCGCGCTTGCCTTCTTTGTTCTTGGTCGAGCTGGGCGCTCCGATCTGCGTCGCATCCACGATCGTAGCCGTGCCGACCCTTCAGCCTCTGCCCGGGACCGGTAACGGTTCACGCGCTCAAACCGCTTCGCGCCCAGCCCCGGGGTGGAAGCCCGTGCGGTTCCAGCAGATCGCGGAACTTGCATACCGTGGTCTCGTCCGGCACCGGCTCCGAGCCAAGGTCGATGCCGCCGAAATGACGCATGCTCAGGCCCTCTTACAGTGCTTCTTCCACGCCTGGATCGGACCCGTTGGACCACCTGCTGCAAAAAGATACATCCGCAGCATGTGCTCCAAATCCCACCGGCGGCCGGCCCCGGCCATCGCTGCGCGGATACGACGGATCGATCGCCGCCACCAACTCACACCACCGCGCGCCACCGCGTTGCTTTGCGGATACGAAACTCCGCCCGCCGCGTACGCTTCGCGTGCTTCTCAAGACCCGCCGCCATCGCCCAATGTCAGAAAGCTGCTTCATCACCGCACCGCCTTGCCTCCAATTGTTAGGCAAGAAGCCCGAAGGCGAACAGGAATAAATTAGAGCTTCCCTAAAGCGGATTAGGTGATGGTGTGAAGAACAACGACGCCAAGAACAAAACAGCAGATTCCCCTCTGGGATGACAACAGAAGAGCAGATGCCCTCTACGGCCAACACCTCCGTTGCTCTAGGAGGCAATGTGATCGATTCCGTCATGATCGCGCGCTTCACCTTTTTGCTAACGGCACCTTCATCGACTGGGATTACAGGCCTGACCTCAATCGTGGCAAATTGGTCAGAGCGCCACGAGCTGAACATACCCAGAAATGCTAGAGGCATTCGGGCAAGCCGGGGCGCGGAGGATAATGGCCATGAGACCTGTAATCTCGGTATACACCTACAGGAGAACCGGTTTCGGAATCTCACGAGACCGCGCGTTACATGTGGCGCAAAGCCTGCATCACGATCACGCACCGGCTAAGCGCCAAGGGCTCACATCTGTCTGGATTGATCGGCGTGAAAGAAAAGCAGGTACGGGACTAACTACCAAGCCTCGAGGACCGGTTCAGATCGATGCCGTTTATGCCTCAACAACCTCAATGGCTAGCTTCAGAGAAGCTGTTGAGCAGGCGTTCCCGACCACTTCCGCGTAAGTTGAGTTGGGAACTATAAAACGCCTGATTCCCTTCGAGAATGCCAACTAGTCTAGGGCTGGGGCTCGGTTGTGGTGCTTAGGTCGCTGAGGCGGAGAGCCAGGGATTTGGCGGAGCCTCCGCCGCGGTGGAACTCGCTGAGGTCGACTTCGGAGGTGGTGAAGCCGAGGCTGTGGAGGCGGGATCGGAGTTGCGGCAAGCCGGTCGTCATGATGATGTGCGAACCGGTGTTGATGACGCTGCAAGCGAAGTGGGTGGCCTCGGACTCGGTTACGGCGATCCGGTGGCTCCGGGCGTAAGCGGCTTCGATTTTTTCCTGGGATGCGGTGTCAAAGGCGGCGGGGTAGTAGAGCAGGTATCCGCCGGCGAGAGGGGCGAAGCAGATGTCGAGGTGAAAGAAGCGGGGGTCGACGAGGTGGAGGGAGGTGACGGGGGTGTGCCAGGCGGCGGCTACGTGGCGATGGCAGTGCTGGCAGGTGCGGACGCCGTGGGCTGCCCAGAGGTGGTTGCCGGAGGTGTCGAAGAGCGCGTCGCCTTCGCCTTCGAAGGAGGTCTGGCGGGGTGTCTCCCAGACCAGGAAGCCGGCCTCCTGGAACCATGCGCGGAGGTGTTGCTCCTCGGCCTGACGCTCTCGGTGGGCGAAGCTGGCGATGGCGGCGACGCCGTGGTGGACGAGTGCAGCGTGGGCGACGAAGACCATGTCGGGGGAGCCTGGACGGGCCTGGAGGACGCGGACGTCGGCGACCTCGCGGAGGGCCTGGAAGAGGGCTCGCCACTGGGTGAAGGCGCGGTCGCGGGAGGGGCGATGGAGGTTGCCGGCCATCCACGGGTTGATGACGTAGTCGACGTCGTACCACACCGGGGGGCACATCAGGTAGGCGGGTCGGTCGAAGTGGGGCGAGGCAGCGAAGTGGGGAGCGAGGGAAGCAGCCGGGGAGGCGGGCGTCATGATGTGCGACCTACTTTCTTGGTAAAGCAATTCCTCTGATGAGGCGGCTTAGGGCAAAGTTGCGGAATGCCGGCTTTCCTGGAGGAAACTGGCGCAATCAGCCTGGGCTCGCTTCCTCACGTCAGAGAGAACTGCTCTGAAGTCTGCCTACGCCGAACAACGATCGTCAAGGAAGGAACGCGCGTGGAGGTGCTGCTCTTGGGTACCAAGGTTTTTTTGGGCCGGGGTTAGGGGCGCGAGGGGGCGTCTGGAATTTGGCGGAACTTCTGGGCTGCGGGCGCGGCCGGGACGGCTCCATCGCGGCTTATCGGGGTTTTTTAGGGCTGGCCTTGGGTGCTTTGAGTTGGGGTGATTTGGCCTGGGATCCTTTGGCTTGAGACCCTTTGGCGGAGGTTGCGGTGGGTTTCGCGGGAGAGGTGGGTTTGGCCGATGCTTTGAGATTTGCGGCGGTCTTGGACTTGGTCTGGGGTTTGGCGGTCGGCTTTGCGGGTGATTTTGCCGGCGCTGCTTTTGTGGGCGCGGATTTTTGAGGAGCAGACTTCGCGGGCTTTGCCGGTGCTTTTTGAGGTGCGTTTGAGCGGGGTGGGGGAGCTGCTTTCGTCGCTGGTTGGGAGCGTCGGGGGAGATTGGGTATCGGTTTGACGGATTTTGCGGGGACCGGGGTCGGGCCGGGCCGCTTCGCCGGGGCGGAGAGGGCGATCTTGGAGGAAGTGGGCTTCGCTGCTGCCTCGGGTGCTTTCGGCTTGACCGGTTTGGGCTCTTCCTTTTGGGAAGGTGTTGGTTGGGGAGGCGCTGGGGTCAGCGGAACTTGGCGGGGCGGAACGGACTTTGCGGCGATCTTTTGCTTTGGGCCGGATTTGGGTGCGGCGGCGGGTGTCTCGGAGTTTGGGAGCTCGGGCGGTGTTTGCTCTGCCGCGGCGGGAGGGTTGGGGGTGGGTGCGGGCGGGAGGGGATCTGGGTCGGTGGGACTGCTCTTTTCGGCTGTCTCGTCGAGGTCGTCTGGGTTGTCTTGTTCGTCTTGTTCGTCTAGGTCGAGGTCGGCTGCTGGCTCTCTGGTGAAGTCTGGACTGAGCGCGGAGGTTTGGGTACTGGGGATCGGATCGGGTGTAAGTTCGTCCTGATCGGCGTCTTCCTCCTCGTCGTCGTCGTCGGCGGCGACGGCGGGAGGACTGTCCTCTTCGTCCATGTCCTCGGACGCGGAATCAGAATCGGAATCGGAGGCGGACTTTTTCCGACCTTTTGCGGATTTTGCGCCTTTTTTGGCGGCGCGTTGACGCCGGAGGTGGACGGTGGGAGGCGGCGCTGGGGGGGAGAACGGCTCGAGAAAGGCTTTGATCTCTTCAGGGGTTTGTAGTCGCCCGTCCATGAGTTCGAAGAAGAGCTGTTCGATAAGTTCTGCGTATCGAGGGGTTTCCGGGGTAATCCTCATTTCTAGCATGAGGGTGTAGGGGATCTTCTGGCGGGCGGCGGGCCAGTCGGTGTAGAAGCTTTTGAGTTTGGCTTGGAAGGCGACGCTTTTGGAGATATAGGCGGCCCAGAGGACCGTCTCGGGGTCGGCGCCGACGATCATTTTGTAGGCTTGGGAGGGAAGCGCGGCGGCTTTGGAGGTGAGTTCCGCGACGAAGCGTTTGGCCGCGGCGTCCAGGTTCTCGATCTGTGCCACGAAGCCGGAGCGGGCGAAGCTCTTTTTGAGACTGGACAGCTCGGTTTCGGAGAGTTTGGCGGTGAGGAGCGGGAAGAAGGCGGCGGCGCCGTCAGTGTGGACGCCCTGGGTCTGAAGCTGGATCTGGATTTCGCGAAGCTTGTCGAGTTCGGCGAGGTTGGCCTTGCTGACCGAAAGCGCGGGTGCGAGGTGTTTGAGCCAGCCTTCCTCTTCGAGCCGGCGCATGACGCGCAGGGGGTCCTCTTCGTAGAGGAGTTCCTCGGTTTCGTAGCCGCGATGGAAGTTGCTGAGCGCGGCGATGTAGTTCTCTTCCCTGCCGGTCTGGTAGCGGGCCTCGGTTTTTTCGTCCATGCGCCAGCCGAGGCGGGCCATGAGGCGCGCGGCGCGGATCATGCGGACGGGATCTTCGATGAAGCCGTAGTTGCTGACGAGGCGGAGGTCGCGGTTTTCGATGTCGGCGACGCCGTTGAGCGGGTCCATGAGCAGGCCGAAGGAGCCCTCGTTCAGGGACAGCGCCATGCTGTTGGCGGTGAAGTCGCGGCGGCGGAGGTCGTCGAGGATGGGTGCGGGCTGGACCTCGGGTTTGCCTGGACGGGGGTAGGTGACGGAGAGCGTGCTTCCGACCTCCATGCGGACGCCGCCGGGGAAGGTGGCGAAGAAGGCCTGGGCGAGGTCGAGTTTGCCGGTGATGACGGCGCCTGTGGCTTGGATGTCTTTGAGGAGGTCGAGTGCGTTGCCCTGGATGGCGATGTCGAGGTCGCGGACGGGGGCGCCGCTGATGAGGTCGCGGACGGCGCCGCCGACGAGAAAGAGGGTGAGCGTGCGCGCGCGGGCGGCGTCGCGGACGGCTTGGAGGGCGTCGCGTTGCGGTTTGGAGAGCCGGGTTTCGAGCAGGTAGATATAATCGGCCATAGTTTTTGCTGGGGCACTCCCTTGGGGCGGTTTGCCGGGGCGGTTGTCTGGTACGTTCTTCGGGGCGTTCTTCTGGTGTTTAAGACTGGCCCTAAATTGCTTTAGTTTGTTGCATTTACGCTGGCCCTCAAGGTCATTGCAAAAGGGCATTCTACCATATTGGGAGCTCCCGTAGGGGTGCCTGGAGCACGATTTCAAGTGGACTGGTGACGCGGCGTGTTCACGATCGATGAGGCGCGATGGCGGGATCTCCCAAGAAGGTGATTGTGCGGCGGTTCCTTGGGGACGTGCTCTGGGGGTACCTTCCGGGGAGTGACTTTGTGCGGTCTGGGGCGGGCGAGCGGGGGGCGGGGGAGGGTGGAGCGCGGGGGTTTGCGGAACGGCACGCGTCTTCCGGACTTGTGGTGGACTTGCTGGATTTGAGCGGGAAACTGATGCCGTTGCCGCTCGCGGAGGTGAAGCACATTGCGTATGTTCGTGATTTCAATACGTCGGATGGGGTGAATCCGGAGCGGTTGATGCGGAGAAGTTTCTTGGCTCGGCCGCGCACGGAGGGGCTTTGGGTGCGGCTGACGTTTCAGGGGGGCGATGTGCTGGAAGGGATGGCGGCGCCGGATCTTTCGCTGCTGGAGGGGATGCAGGCGGACGCGGGTCTGCAGGTGACGCCGCCCGATACGCGATCGAACACGCGGCGGTTGTATGTTCCGCGGTCGGCGCTCTCCGGGTTCCAATGCCTGGCGGTGGTGACGGCGCCTTCGCGTCGAAAGGGTGCATCGACGGGGGCTGAGGGTGGGGTTCAGGAAGATTTGTTTGGGGGGCTTGTGTCGGGCCAGACTGAGTTGAACTAGAGGATTAGGATTAGCGTGAATGTTTCGGCAACAGCAGGGGTTAGTGGGGGATGCGATGAGTTCGAGGGAGATGGACGGGGCGGCTCTGGTGGGGATCTCTCTCGGGGATCTGGCGCGGCGGCTCGGGGCTGAGCTCCGTGGGGATCCGGAGCTGCGGATCTCGGGTGTGGCGGGGATCGAGGCGGCGAGTGGGGGCGATCTGACGTTTGTGGCGAATCCGCGGTACGCCGGGATGGCGCGCACGACGGGAGCGGGGGCGATCCTGGTGACGCCGGAGTTTGGGGAGCTCCCGACGGCGACGCTGCGAACGGCGGATCCGTACCTGGCGTTTGCGCGGGCCATTGAGATCTTCCATCCGTCTCCGGTCTATGCTGCGGGGGTTCACCCCACTGCGGTTGTGTCGGGGTCGGCGCGGTTGGGGGCGGGGGCGCATGTGGGGGCGTACGTGGTGGTGATGGACGACGTCGAAATTGGGGACGGAGCGGTGTTGCTGCCGCATGTGGTGATCTACCCGGGGGCGCGGGTGGGGCGGGGGTTTTTTGCGCATGCGCATGCGGTGGTGCGGGAGGGGTGCCGGCTGGGGGATGAGGTGACGCTCGGGAATGGGGCGGTGATCGGCGGGGATGGATTTGGGTATGCGCGCGAGGCTGGTCGGCCGGCGGGCGGGATGTGGCACAAGATCCGGCAGTCCGGGCCGGCGGTGCTGGAGGACGGTGTGGAGGTGCAGGCGAACGCGTGCGTGGACCGGGCGTCGGTGGGGGAGACGCGGGTGGGGGCGGGGTCCAAGGTAGACAATCTGGTGCAGGTGGGGCATGGGTCGAGGGTGGGGGCGGATACGCTCTTGTGCGCGCAGGTGGGTCTGGCGGGGTCGACCGAGGTGGGCGACCGGGTGATCTTGGCGGGGCAGGTGGGGGTTGCCGGGCATTGCATGGTGGGCGATGACGTGGTGGCGACGGCGCAGAGTGGGATTCCGAGCGATGTCGCGGCGGGCGCGATGGTGAGTGGGTATCCGGCGATCGCGAACCGGCGGTGGTTGCGGAGTGTTGCGGTCTTCAATCGGCTTCCCGATTTGGTGCGTAACCTAAAAGGCGCACAAAAGTAATACCTTCGGTCGGTTACGCGGGGGTAAGATCGCGCTTGGAACAGGAAGACCATGACGAATCCACCCCAGAGTTTCGAGCCTCGAATGGATGCATTGAGTGCGGCGGCCCCGGCAGGCGCTGTGCGTGTTTTGTTGCTGGACGACGACCCCGCGAACTTGCAGCTGCGATGCACGATTCTGGAGCAGAACGGGTACGAGTGTTTTCCGTCAGGGACGATTGAGGAGGCGGCGGAGCTCCTGGACCGGATTGACATTGCGGTGCTGGACTATCACCTGGGTGGGGGGCAGTTTGGGACGGAGATTGCGACCTTGCTGCGGCGGCGGCGGCCGCACATTCCGATTATTATCCTTTCGTCGACGCTGGACCGGTGTTTTGCGGGAGCGGAGGACCTCCACCTGCTGAAGGGGAATAGCTCGGTTCCGGATTTGCTGGGGGCGTTGAACTCGTTTGGGGCGGAGCGTCGTGGAGCTCTGGGGGTGGTGGATGCTCGGGATTTTTTCTATGCGCGGATTGCCCGGGCGATTGGGGAGGATGCCCTGGTGCAGATTTTCGATGGGCGGGGGGTGTGGATTTACTGCAACCAGGCGGCGGCGGAGTATCTGGGGAGGCCGCGGGAGTGGTTTGCGGGGCGGTGTGTGTTTGAGGAGACGCCGGACGGGATGCGGGACTGGAGGGATGTCTTGCTGAGCGTTCCGCAGAGCCGAGAGACGTATATTGACCGGACGCGTTTGGGGTTGATGCGCGAGCGCCGGGCGGGGGAGCTGACGTGGAGTGTGTTGGCGTTTCCCTTGACGCTGCATGATGGTCGTGGGGGTGTGGTGTTGACGGCGCGGGTGCTGGAGGAGGCTCCGGTTCAGACGCACTAGGTGGGTCGGGGCCGGTCTGGGGTCCGGGTTTTTGGGGTCGGGTTTGGGGGGTGATGCTGGTAGGGTGGAGGGATGTGGTTTGCCCGGCGCTTCGCGGTTGCTCTCCTGCCCCTGGTGCTTCTGGGGTTGGTGGGATGCCACTCGAGGTGGGTGCAGGCGCGGGTGGTGAACCGGACGGGCGGGACGCTGAGCCTGCTGGAGGTGGATTATCCGAGCGCGAGCTTTGGGACGCAGGGTCTGGCGGATGGGGCTGAGTTTCGGTATCGGTTCAAGGTGCTGGGCACCGGTGCGATGAAGCTGACGTATGTGGACGGGGGGCGACGGGAGCATACGGCGGTGGGGCCGGTGGTGCGGGAGGGCGCCGAGGGTGGTTTGGACGTGGTGATTGCGCCGGGTGGGGTGGCTTGGACGCCGGACTTTCGGCGTTGAGCGGGTACCCCCCCCCACCCCCTATGAATGCTCGCAAAATCTTAGATTGATTGGGGTTAGGTCTGTACCTTTATTGGGTCTTGCCTGGAGATCGAACCCATCCACGTACCTGGCATTGCTTCCGAGGACAGGTTCGAACCAGTGAGTGCCAGCCTTGTGTTTGCGATACAGTTCTGTCATCCGCTCGATCCGAAGCTCGCTATCTTATAGTCTGTCCGGTCTGAAACACACTTACTCCCACGACGCGATTGTCACCTCCAAACCTTTGTTGGCCGTTTGCTTCCTAACAGTGGTTGCAAATGCAGCTATTTTGATTTTAGCGATTTCCTGGAAGGATTGCGCCAACTCGAGGGCGGGATACCATTTGGGCATGGCTTCTGGATTTTTTCTCACGTTTGAGGGGCTGGACGGGTCGGGGAAGACGACGCAGATGGGGCGTTTGGGGGATGCTCTGGAGCGGTCGGGTAGGCGGGTGGTGCGGTTGCGGCAGCCGGGCGGGACGGCTTTGGGGGACCGGATTCGGGAGGTAGTGCTGGACTCGCGGACGGAGCTGAGCCTGGGTCGGATTGCGCCGAGGGCGGAGCTGGCGTTGATGTTTGCGGATCGGGCGCAGGCGATTTTGGAGGTGATTCAGCCGGCGCTGGCCGGGGGGTCGATTGTGTTGTGCGACCGGTATACGGATTCGACGGAGGCGTACCAGGGGGGTGGACGGGAGCTTGGGTCGGAGGCGGTTCTGGCGCTGGATCGGGCGGTGTGCGGGGGTGTGCGGCCGGACCTGACGATCTTGTTGTTGCCGGCGCTCGAGGTGTCGTTGCGGAGGGCGCGGCGGAGGAATGGCCGGTTGGCGACGGGGGTGGATGAGAACCGGTTTGAACGGGAGGGCGCGGAATTTTACGGGCGGATCCATGCGGCGTACGAGCGGATCGCCGAGCGGGAGATGGAGCGGGTGGTGACGTTGCGGTCAGGTGGGTCGGTGGAGGTGATCGGCGGGGAGATTGAGCGGATTGTGGGGGAGCGGCTGCCTCTGGGCGTGGGTTTGGTGTGATGGACGTTGCTTTGGGTGAACAAGGGAGGCAAGTGCAACGGCAGAAGCAGATTCCCTTCGGGAATGACAACCAGAAAGGCAAGTGCAACGGCAGAAGCAGATTCCCTTCGGGAATGACAACCAGAGAGGCAAGTGCGACGACAGGGAGGACGGCTAGGCGACTGGGGCGAGGAGGATTAGGCCGATCTGGACGGAGCCTCGGGTTTGGAGGGGGTAGTAGCGGTACTGCAGGGGGATGAGGGGGACGAGGCTCTTGTCGAGGACGATGAGGGAGGGGTTGGGGCGGACGGCGGAGGTGAGGGGTTGGGGGTTGTAGAAGTATTTGTCGCGGGTCTGGGAAGAGGTTTGGGTGGGGTGGGTGGGGTCGAGGACGACCTGCTGGACGGGGCGGCGGGCGTAGAAGATGGTGGCGGCGATGGACTGGATGGGGCCGGCTCGCCACAGGAGTAGAGGGTTGTTGGGGGTGCGGTAGAGGGGGGCGACTTCCCTGACGAGGAGGACGGCGTCTTTGTCCTGGGCGAGGGGCGTGCCGTTGACGACGGTGGGGGTGCGGAGGTGGCTGCGGCCTCGGCTGGTGAGGGCGATGGCGAGGAGGCAGATGAGGGTGGCGGCTGCGGGGATGAGGATGCGGTTTCGGCGGAGATTGGGGGCGTCCTGACTAAGGAGAGGGTGCAGGCGGCGAGCGAGCCAGACGGCGGTGATGAGGGTGAGGGCGGGGTAGGCCGGGGCGATGTAGTGAGGCAGGCGGGTCTGGGCGAGGGAGAAGAAGACGAGGACGGTGAGGGCGAAGATGGCCCAGGTCTGGAGGTTGGTCTGGGTTGAGGGCTGGGACTGGGACTGGGACTGGGGCTGGGGCTGGATCTGAGCTCCGCGCTTGGGTGTGGAGCCTAGCGGGTTGGGTTTGCGGAGGGCTTCGGCGAGGGCGAAGGGATAGAGGACGACCCAGGGGGCGGCGGAGACGAGGAGGACGCCGATGTAGTACCAGGGGTGGGTGGGGTGGTCGGTGATGATGAGGCGGGTGGCGCGGGCGAGGACGTGGAAGCCGAGGTACTCGTGGAGGAAGGTGGGGCCGAAGCGGTGGAGCATGAGGAGGTGCCAGGGGAGGACGAGGGCGGCGAAGAGGGCGAGGCCGAGGTTGAAGGGTCGGCCGAAGCGGGATCGGGGCCAGCGGTGGAGGGCGGCGACGAGGATGGCGGTGAGCGGGAGGACGATGGCGGCGGCGCCTTTGGTGAGGGTGGCGAGGCTGAAGCCGAGGAAGAAGAGCATCCAGGGTTCGGTTTGGGGGCGGCGGGTTTGGGTCTGGCTTGGCGTTTGGGTTTGGGCTTGGGGCGGGTGGTTGGCGGTGTCGAGGGCGGTGAGGCCGATGAGGGCGAGGGTGGTGGAGAGGGAGAGGAGGACGTCGGTTTCGCCGACTCGGCAGAGGTGGAGGAAGCCGAAGGTGGAGAGGAGGATGAGGGTGGAGATCCAGGCGGCGAGCGGGCCTTCGCGGGGGTGGAGCCAGCGGTGGAGGAGGGCGACGAGGGCGATGCCGCTGAGGCTGGAGGGGAGGCGGGCGGCGAACTCGGTGAGGCCGAAGAGTTTGTAGGAGAGGGCGGTGATCCAGAAGAGGAGGGGCGGTTTTTCGAGCCAGGGCTCGCCGTTCCAGAGGGGTGTGATCCAGCTGTGGGCGTGGAGCATCTCGCGGCTGACGTCGGCGTAGATGCCTTCGTCCCACTCGGCGAGGATGCGGTGGCCGAGCAGGGGGAGGAGGACGAGGGCGGCGAGGAGGGTGGCGAGGGCGGTGGAGATGCGGGCGGGGGTGAGGATGGGCGGCTGTGTCCTGGTGTGTGGGGGGTTGAGGGGCATCGGGGTTTGAGGCAAGGATACCTGTGAGGGCGGGCGGAACGGGACGTCCGTTGGCGTGGCGCGCGTATGCTGGGTGGGCTTGCCGGTAGAGGTGGCGGGCGATGCTAGGAGGAGCGCGGATGGTTGTGGTGACGGAAGATCCGGCGGAGGTGAGGACGCCGAGCGGGCCGATGCGGGTGCATGTGGTGCGACCGGCGGCGGAGGGGCGGTACCCGGGGGTGGTGTTTTATTCGGAGATCTTTCAGGTGACGGCGCCGATTCGGCGGACGGCGGCGATGCTGGCCGGGCACGGATATGCCGTGGCGATGCCGGAGGTGTATCACGAGTTTGAGGCGGCGGGGACGGTGCTGGCGTATGACCAGGCGGGGTCGGATCGTGGGAATGAGTGGAAGTACAGGAAGACGGTGGAGGCGTACGACGCGGATTGCCGGGCGGTGCTCGGGTATCTGAAGGGCCGGGCGGATGCGAATGGGCGGATCGGGGCGATGGGGATCTGTCTGGGTGGGCACCTGGCGTTTCGGGCGGCGATGCAGCCGGAGGTGCGGGCGACGGCGTGTTTCTATGCGACCGATCTGCATAAGGGGTCGCTGGGGCATGGGGACGACTCGTTGGCGCGGGCGGGGGATGTTCGGGGGGAGATGTTGATGGTGTGGGGGCGGCAGGATCCGCATGTACCGACGGAGGGTCGGATGCGGGTGCTGGAGCGGATGAACGAGGTGGGGACTCGGATGAGCTGGGTGGAGGTGAATGGGGCGCATGCGTTTTTGCGGGATGAGGGGCCGCGGTACGATCCGGAGCTGGCCGCGCGGATGTATGGGATGGTGCTGGATTTGTTTCACCGGCGGCTGGCTTTGGGGTAGGTGGTTGGCGGGGGTGGTGGTGAGAGGTCTTTTGGGGGGCTGGGGCTGGAGCTGGTTTTCGGGTGGGAGCTGCTCCGATGTGGGCGACTAGATTATGGGTGTAGTGGCGGGAACCGCGTTTCCCAGGACCTATTCTGCAGATAGCCAGAACAGCCTTTGGGCCGTGGAGCTAGTTGCTCTTTATAGCAGGGGCACCTGCCGAATCACTGCCAAACACCCATTCAGTGAAGACTCTCGATAGATCTTTGCCACTGGATTTTTCCATGGCGTGCTCGAAGTCAACGCTTGTAACCACACCGGCGGCGTGCTCCTGCGTATAGGCGCGAATACCAATCCAGAACACGTCGTCGCCAAGCAGGGTGCGAAGATAATCGAGAAAGAGAGCACCCTTGCTGTACTGGATGACGCGCTGCCCTTTGTACTGACCTGGGAAGGCGAGCGGTTTATCGAGACCTCTTGCCTTGACTGCATCGTACCGGGTGCGTGCGACGTTCATTTCCTGGTCGTATCCTGCTTTCCCATGCTGGTGCTGCTTCCAGGCAGCAGTCATGAAGGTTGCGAACCCCTCGTTTAGCCAGAAATCATTCCAAGTGGCGCATGTGATGGAATTTCCCCACCACTGATGAGCGAGTTCATGAATGATGGCCCAATCGTCCTTTGGGTCGATATCGTTCTTTCCGATGATGGCGTACGTAGCCGCTTCCTGCGCTTCATCCCCGGCGACCAGAAGCTGCGTATAGCTTTTTGCGGGGAGTCCCATCCCGGCTTTCTCCGATAAGAACCTGACCATAGGCCCTGTCGCCTCGAATGCGGTCTGCAACTCGGCAACATTTGCGACATCGCTCATGTAGACCAGCTCCGAACCGTCCTGCCAGCTGCTCGTAGAGGTAAAGTTACCGAAGGCAAAGTCGTACAGGTAGGTGGAGTATGGTGTGGCAGTTTGCCAGTGGTGAATCTCGCTTCCATCCTCCCCCCTGGATCTGCCGAGCTGCTTGCCGGAGGCGATGGAAGTCATCCCAGCGGGGACGTGGAGGCGAAGGTCGAAGATAGATTTATCTCCCGGTGTGTCCTCTGAACAGATCATCCAGTCGCAAGCGGCGTAGCTGGTCACAACCGATGTCGGTGTGAACGTCACGCCCTGTTGCGGCGTTCCGTGGTACACGATTCGCAGAATGCTCGTCTTCCCTTTGGGCATCGCATTCGGGAGGGTCAACATGACAGAATGATCGGCAGTCGAAACCTGAACGCTTTTTCCGTCAAGGGTGGCGCTGTCAATCGTCAGAGCATTGCCCGAGAAGGCGACAGTTTTCAAATTGTTGTCCAGGCTACTGAACGTGATGCTCTCAGTTCCGGCTACCGTCTTAGTTTGCAAGCTTGGCGTCAACTCCAGCTCGTAACGAAGAACGTGAAAACCTTCGCCCGGTTCCGCTGCAAGGCAGGCCGGCGTTACGGTGGAGAGAGCGAAGATCACAGTCACAAGAGATTGGTGCTTTGGGAACATTTCCCAACCCTATCAGGGTAGGACTGTGAATGTGTGAGAGTGCGAGAGGGCAACAAGGCACTCTACCTGCCATAGCTGAATGTGATTTGAGAAGACCAGTCCTGAGATGTCGCATTAGCGGAAGCTATGTGGTTCGGCTTCTGGTTTCCGGTGGATCTTCGGCGGGTGTTGCTTTCGTGGCTGCTCAGGAGCTTTGCGGCGTTGGCCGGGATTGGGTCGGGATTGACGACGCGTGTCGGCTGTTAGTTGGCGATGTTTTTCTGATCACCGCGCTCGTTTGTTGTTTCGCGGTTGGTGGTGGGGGGTTGGTGGTGAGAGTTCTTTTGGGGGGCTGGAGGCCGGCGCTGCGTGGACGAGACGCTGCGCTCGATGCTGCGCTGGAGATCATCTCGCGACAGTACCGTGAGCCTGTTCTTGCCATCTCTTCTCGTTTAGGCCAAACGAGATTAGATAGAGGATCAGTGTCCCCTCCCCAAGCAGCCCGACGGCCATTGGAAGTGGTGCGAGTAGGTGAGTCAGGTTAGGCAAGAGGGTGGTCAGCCAGCAAACGCCCGCGCACGCCATGAGCACGCCTACGAACTTCGGCATGAACCGCGAACGAACAATCAGGTAGCCGATAAGAAGGCAGTAGATGCCGAAGAAGGCAAAACTGGTGATGTGCAGTGGCGGATACGCGGTCTCATAACGCGAGAGGGGCAGCCAGCATCCCAACAAGCTCACCACGGCCGCAACCGCCGACGTCCAAGAGCTGACGGGCCGAAGCAAATGCCACAGCAGCAGGGTGACTGCGGTGTAGAGCACGGAGGCGACAAGGTTCATCGCATCGCCTGTGCTTTCGAGCTTGCGGCTGATCAGAATCATCGCAGCGATACCGGTAAGCGCGTTGAAAAGGTAGAGAACGCCTGTAATCCGCGCTTCCAGTCGGGGCGATTTTGGATGGAAGTTCATCGGGACACCTGCGCTGGTCCGGCCTGAACCCGCTTGAACACGATGTGCGCGTGAACAGGCTTTTGACCTGTCGGCAAGAAGGTCCAGTCTTCGACATGATGGTCGGGGTCGAGGATGGTAAACACTGCATGGCTCACGTGCCCGACCTGCTCGCTGCCCGGGGACTCTGAGAGGTCGAACTCAATCGTTTTGCCGTCCTTGGTAGGCCGGGCGATCATGTGAGGCCGGTTGCCAAAGTCGCAGTAGTGCACCAGCGCCAGGTGGTCAGCTTCCACGAAGAAAACCGTGACCTCTGGTCCACCAGTGTTCAATTCATGAATCAATGCGTTTCCGTGAGAAGCGACGCGAATAGAAAGCGGTAAAGGTTTGTCTGTCGCCCATGCCGGATTGTCGGTTGTTACGGACCCCTGCCACGTACCGGCAAGTGTTTTCATCATGGTTAAGCTCGCCGCTGGGTCGGAACTCACAGCAGGCCTGGTATCAGGAGACTGCCCGTAGGCCGCAACACATGCGAATAGCAGAATACTTTCTAATGCAAAACGGAACGGCCTCATGGGTTCCTCTTTCTAAATGGTTGAAGGTGAATGCTGCGAAGTTCATCCGATCGTCGCGGTAGGCAAGGTGCAAGAGTTGGGGCTGCAATCGCTTACGTCTGCAGTGAGAAAAAGGTTCCTGAAATCAAATAAGCGCTACTAGAACTGCGGCATTCATCTGTGGGGAACCTCTGATTAGAGCCTGCGCCGGCCGAAAGCGTGCCTCAGCGGCTAAAGCCGTGTTCTATGGAGTGCGGTTACGGCATGGCTGAAGCCGTGCCCTTAACAGATCGGAACGCTTGGCGGAGATTTGGGGTGGTCGGTTTAGAGTCGTTGGTATGCTTTATTTTTCTTACCTTGGTCTGGGTGCGCTCTTGGGCTGTTTGCCGTTGATGGGGCAGGTTGTCTCCGCTCCGAAGCCTGAACCGATTGGGGCGGTTACGCGGGCGCAGGAGCTTTGGGCGGAGCGTGTGTTGCGGTCGATGACGATCGAGGAGGAGATCGGGCAGATGATTGAGGTTCGCGGCGTTATGGGCTTTTATAACGCCGACGATCCTGTGTTTCAGAAGCTGGTGAGCGACATTGCGAAGTATCATCTGGGCGCCGTGCATTTGACGGTGGATGTGGACGGACCTTTGCTGATTCGCACGCAGCCGTATGAGGCGGCGATGACGGCGCGGCGGTTGCAGAACGCGTCGCGGGGCAAGGCGCCGTTGATTTTTTCGGTGGATTTTGAGCGCGGTCCGTCGATGCGGATGAGTGCGGTAGAGTACTTCCCTCACCCGATGGCGTTTGGTGCGGCTCACAATCCTGAGTATGTCGAACGGTGGGGGCGGATCCTGGCCGAGGAGTCGCGCGCGTTGGGCATTGCGTGGAACTTTTTTCCGATTGCCGATGTTCAGATCAATCCGAAGAACCCGATCATCAACACGCGCTCGTTTGGCGAAGACCCGGCGGAGGTGTCGGCGATGGTGACGGCGTACATCAAGGGATCGCACGCCGGTGGGATGTTGACGACGCTGAAGCACTTCCCTGGGCACGGCGATACGGATACGGACTCGCACCTGCAGGTTTCGCGCGTGAACGCCTCGATGGACCGCTTGAGTACGGTAGAGCTGGCGCCGTTTCGGGCTGGGATTGCGGCGGGGTCGGACGCGGTGATGATTGCGCATGTGGCGTTTCCGGCGATTGAGCCCGATCCGAACAAGATTGCGACGACGTCACGGAAGGTGGTGACGGGCCTGCTGCGCGAGCAGATGGGATTTCGGGGTGTGATTGTGTCGGATGCGATGGAGATGCAGGGGCTGACGAAGCTGTATCCGGTGGGCGGGGGCAGTGCTGCTGGGCGGGCGGCGGTGGATGCGGTGAAGGCGGGGCAGGATTTCCTGGAACTGCCGTCCGATCTTGATGGGACGTATAACGGTTTGTTGCAGGCGGTGAGGTCGGGGGAGATCTCGCGCGGGCAGATTGATGCGAGTGTGCGGCGCATACTTCTGCTGAAGGCGAAGGCCGGTTTGGACTTGCCGGGGGGCGCGGCGGTCGACGTGGACCGGATACAGGAGAACTTCGGCAAGCCGTCGAGTTATGCGTTGGCAGAGGAGGTGGCGGAGGCTGCGATCACGCTGGTGCGCGACGACAACCACATGCTGCCGTTGGGGCGGGGGGATGGACGGTCGACGCTGGTGGTGCTGTTTGTGAGCGATCCGCATGGCGACGATGGCCGGGAGCTGGAGCAGCAGGTGCGAGCGCGGGCGCCGCGAGCGACGGTGGTGTATGTGGACCGGCGGAGCGCACCGTTGGAGGCCGATGCGATTGCGGCGATGCTCTCGCGGTTTGAACGCGTGATCGCGGCGGTGTACACGGTGCCGCAGCCGGGGCAGGCCGGATCGCAGACGAGCCTGGACGCAACGACCGGGGCGGGTGTTCTGCAGAGGATTCTGGACGGTGCAGGGGACCGGACGGCGGTGCTGGCGATGGGCAGTCCGTACTTGATTCTGAATTTTCCGTCGATTCGGACGTATGTGTGCGGGTTCAGTTCGGTGTCTACTTCAGAGCGGGCGATGGTGCGCGCGATGTTTGGGGAGACTGCGATCCATGGAAGGCTGCCGGTGACGCTGCCAGGGGTGGCGGAGCGGGGTGCGGGTTTGGCGATGTCCGGTGGTCGGACGGGTGCGCGGTGAGCTGGTAACTCGGACGGTGCCTTGTCTGAGCCGATGTCTCAGACGCGGACCGTGGGCGGCCGGCCCATGTAGAGTCTGCCTATGCGGATTTTGAGGCTGTGGCGACGTTTGGCCGGCGACAGGTTGCCGGTGATGCTTGTGTTCTGTGCGCTTTTCGCGGTGTCTGGGGCTGGACCTTGCGCGGCTCAGGCGCCGGCGAACAGCTTGACGGCCATGGCGCCCGTTCCTGTGGGCGCGCGGTTTGACAGCAGCGGACACCTGGATGTCGAGCGGGCGACGCGGGCGTACCTCGATGAGATACCTCGGGACAAGAAGGCGGCTTCGGACAAGTATTTCGAGGGGAAATACTGGCTGACTCTCTGGGACGCGGTGTATTCGATCGCTGTGCTCTTGCTTCTGCTTTTTACGCGACTTTCGGTAAAGATGCGCGATTTGGCAGAGCGGGTGACGCGTTTGCGATGGATCCATGCGTGCATTTACTTTGCGGAATTCAGCCTGGTGACGTTTGTGCTTGGTCTGCCGCTGACGATCTTTGAGGGGTTCTATCGGGAGCACATCTACCAGCAGTCGCACCAGGCCTTTGCGGGATGGATGCGGGATACGCTGGTGGCGCTCGCGGTGAACGTGGTGTTTGGCGGACTCCTGGTAGCGGTGCTGTACTGGGTGGTGCGGCGAGCTCCGCGGACGTGGCAGATGTGGGCGACGGCTGTGCTGATTGTCTTTTTGGCGATGGAAGCGCTGATCGCGCCGGTTTACCTGGCGCCGCTGTTCAATACCTATCAGCCGGTGCAGAACGCCGCGGTGACGGTGCCGGTGCTGAAGATGGCCCACGCGAATGGGATTCCGGTGGACAAGCTGATGGAGAACAACGCTTCCAAGCAGACGACCAACGTGAGCGCGAATGTGAGTGGGTTGTTCGGGACGGCGAGGATTACGCTGAACGACAACTTATTGAACACGTCCAGCCTGCCGGAGATTGAAGCCGTGACCGGTCACGAGATGGGGCATTATGTGCTGCATCATGTCCTCAACTTTCTGGTGGAATCTGCTGTTCTCGTCTTTGTCATCTTCAGCCTGCTGCGATGGTGGCTGGAGAGTATGCAGCGGCGGCGGGGAGAGCGCTGGGGGACGCGCGGGATTGCGGATTTGGCGCTGTTTCCCGCGGCTGTTATGGCGATGACCGTGCTCCTGCTGCTGGCGACGCCGATCACCAATACGATGACGCGATCGCAGGAAGTCGAAGCGGACATGTACGGCCTGAACGCGTCGCGACAGCCGGACGGCTTTGCGGAAGCGATGCTGAAGCTGGGGCAGTATCGCAAAATGGAGCCGGGGCCGGTTGAAGAGTTCATCTTCTTCGATCACCCGAGTGGACGGACGCGGATCCTCGAGGCGATGCGATGGAAGGCGGAGAACCTTGAGACAGTGAGGCAGGGCGAGGCGTACTGAGTGTTTGATAATGCCAGGTAATTAGCGTTAGCGCCAGCTTACGGCTAGGTGCCAGCGGACGTTGTGGGCTTCGGCTTTTTGGAGGACACGGGCGTATTCGGTGAGTTCGGAGAGGACTTTGGGGCCTTCGGAGCCGAGTTGGTGGGGGGCGTGTTCGAGGGCGGCGACGAGGGCCTGGACGGTCTGGAGGCCTTCGGCGCCGGTGTACCACTGCGGTGGCGGGAGACGGCGGAGGAGGTCCTGGTTGCCGGCGCCTTCTTCGATGAGGAGGGCCATGGAGTTTTCGTCGGCGGAGAAGAACTCGATGAGGGGGCGGATCCCGAGGGAGAGGGCGAGTTTTTCGAGGGAGTCTTCGTGGCGGGCGAGGGCGCGGCCGTTGACGAAGATGTCGAAGCCGGGGTCGTCGCCTTCGACCACGATGTACATGGAGGCGGCCATTGTCTGGTCAGTGTATCTGGCGGCGGGGTGTGGGGAAAGGTGTCAGAGGTGAGTCGGGGAGGGTGGTTGGGGCGGGGTGGGGCGGTTTGGGGTTAGAGGGTGGTTTGTCTCTGAGGTTGACGTCTGGCTTGATATTGGGCCTGATATGTACTACATTGTGGGCATGGCGGAGAAGGATGCGGCTCTGGGTGAGTTTGAGCAGGTGGTTCTCCTGGCGATCCTGCGTCTGGGGAATGCGGCGTATGGGGTGAGCATACGGTCGGAGATTGAGGTGTGCGCGCGGCGCGGGGTCTCGCCGGGGGCGCTGTATACGACGCTCGAGCGGCTGGAGGGGAAGGGTTTGGTGGTGGGTCGGGCGGGGGAGCCGACGCCGGAGCGGGGTGGGCGGGCAAAGCGTTTTTACACGGTGACCAAGGCTGGACGGAGCC
Source organism: Acidobacteriaceae bacterium (assembly GCA_965277145.1). Lineage (GTDB taxonomy): Bacteria > Acidobacteriota > Terriglobia > Terriglobales > Acidobacteriaceae > Edaphobacter. Next base: position 1,347,978 of record OZ255717.1, on the reverse strand, counting down.
GGTTGGCGGCGGCGCAGAGGGCGTTTCGGAGTTTGCTGGCAGGGTTGGATCTACTGGGAGAGGGACATGGATAAGGCGAGGGCGGCGGAGTGGATGTTGCGGAGGCTGGTGGGCGCGGAGCGGGCGGCGGAGATGGTTGGGGATCTGCTCGAGGGTCGTGCTGGTGCGGGTCGGGGCGCTCTTACGTGGGCTGGATCGGTTCGGTTCTGGGCTTCGGTGGTGTGGTTGTGCGTGGTGTTTTCGTGGCGGACGCCGGTGGCGACGGTGGCGGCGGTTGTGGCTGGGGTCTTCTTGGCGTTCTGGCCGTGGGCATTGGCTCTGTCTCACAGGAGGGTCGGTCATTCTGTCACGGGGCAGGCCCTCTATCTCGCGACCGACTGTGCAGGAGTCAGCGTACTGCTCTGGGGCGAGGCCGTGTTTTCTTTCGTGCGGTTTGGATATCGGAGTGAGCTTACGAAGCTTGCCGTTAAAGCTGCTGTCCTGGGGTCGTTTGCGACTTGCTTCCTATGGTGGCTGCCTTACGCTCGCACTGTTCTGATCCTTGGCATCCTTGCCCTGTGTTTGTTTCAGGTGTGGGACGTGAATCGGCGCAGCGCTTTTCTGACATGGTCGGTCGTCCTCGCCATGGCTTACTACACTGCTCGGTTTTTTGTGGATTCCATTTTCGCGAACGTCCACTGGGGCACAGGCATGTGGAATCTGTACCTGGCGGTAGCTCTTGTTCCGGTACTTATGGCGTTTACTTCTGTTTTGCTACATCGGCGGTTGCTAAGCGAGGCGAAAGAAGTAGTGAGTTAGAGCTGGCGGTGCGGCGGAGATCAGTTTACGAGGAGACAGATCAGAGTTCCGGCCGTTGCCAGGTGAAGCAGGATGTGAGCAGTGTTTGGAACCATTCCGTTGTGCGATGGAAGAAAGGAATGGGTTTTGCCGAACATGATGCGGTACCGAGCGGATCGTTGTGGATCTGGACGGATGAGGTACGGTATCCACCACGCGAAAATCTGGCCGAGGAGAAGAACGCTGTACGAGATCAGGAGCCAGTTGTAGATCCAGCCGGGGTAGCTGCGGCCCGTGAACGCGAGGCAGAAGAGCAGGCCGAGCGTCCATGGGATGCTCTGGAGCAGTGTCACCGCGATCAGGCGGCGCTTGGGATTTTGACTATGGACCGCGGCGACGTCGTTGAGTGGACCGAGCGGGATCCAGTCATGAATCCACAGGAAGGCAACTTGAAATGCCTGCAAGCCAAGCGAGGTAACCTCAACAGCGCGCGTCGCGGGAAAGCCTTGCTGCACCATGCTCAGAGCGTACGACAGTCGGGACGGATCGGGTGCTGGCGCTGTCTTATGGCGGTTTTCACGCAGGTATAGTTCCTGCGGTTGCAAACTGCAGGTGTCTCCACTGCGCAGACGATAGAACTGTCTGCTCCGGTCGAGATGACACAGCTATAGCTATACGAAAACAGCTCTAGAAGTTGCAGTTTGACAGCGAGGCGGGAGAGGTCTAACTTGGGCCCCGAGAAAATGGCGGGGTTCTGGATGTTCCTCGGACGTATCCCGCACCTTTCCCGAACTTTCTTAGGAGGCCGCGATGCGTCATGTTCTCGCCGGATCTGTTTTAGCAGGGATGTTGTTGATGGCCGGCCCAGTTTCTCTTCTGGCAAACGCGCAGGTCCCGGCGCAACCGACGCTTGCGCAGCAGACGCAGGCCGGGGTCGACGAGATGCAGAACTTGTATACGCCGTCGACTGGGCTCTACCAGGGGACGAATTGGTGGCCGTCGGCGAACGAGCTGACGACGCTGGCCGATTACGCGCTCTTGACGCAGACGACCACTTATAACGGCGTGTTTGCGAACACGTTTCGTCTGGCTCCCAACCAGAACGCCGGTTTTCTGAATAATTTTTATGATGACGAAGGTTGGTGGGCGCTGGCGTGGATTGCGGCCTACGATGTGACCAAGAACCAGCAGTACCTCCTGACGGCGATGTCGATCTTCAGCGACATGACGGGCGGCTGGGACTCTACCTGTGGCGGCGGCATCTGGTGGAGCAAGGATCGGGCTTACAAGAACGCGATTGCGAACGAACTGTTTCTTTCGGTGGCGGCGCACCTGGCGAATCGGACGGCGGGGAGCGACCGGGCGGGGTATCTCTCGTGGGCCAACCAGGAGTGGACCTGGTTCCGGGGGTCAGGGCTGATCAACGGCCAGAATTTGATCAACGACGGTCTGAATACGCCGGCGTGCACGAACAACGGGCAGACGGTGTGGACGTACAACCAGGGCGTGGTTCTGGGCGGTTTGGTGGAACTGAATCAGGCGCGGCCGGCGCCGGCACTTTTGGCCACGGCGAATACGATTGCCCAGTCCGCGATCAGCCATATGACGGATAGCCGGGGTGTGCTGCATGACCCGAATGAGCCGAACCTCGGCACGGACGGCCCGCAGTTCAAGGGTGTGTTTTTGCGCAACCTGATGGCTCTGACAGCGGTGTCTCCGCAGCAGCAGTATGCGGACTTTTCGCTGACCAATGCGGAGAGCATCTGGTACACCTCACGCAATGCGAACAATGCGTTTGGGCAGGTGTGGACGGGGCCGTTTGACGCGGTGAATACGGCGAGTCAGGGATCGGCGGTGGATGCGTTTGTGGCGGCTTTGGCGGATGCGCAGAATCCGGTCCTGAATGTGCTGCCCGACTTTGCGATCGTCGCGTCTCCGGCGGCGTTTGACTTGGTGGCCGGAGCTTCGGCGACCTCGACGATCACGCTGGCCGGGAGCAACGGGTTTGCCAGTGCGGTGAATCTTGCGGTCTCGATTGTGCAGGCACCCGCGGGAGTGACCGCCACGCTGGACCGATCGACGCTGACGGTGGGCGGGCAGGCGACGCTGAACATCGGAACGACGTTGGCGACCCCTGGCGGCACGCTGGTGGTTGCGGTGACCGGCACGACCAGCGGGGGTCTTCTGCACACCGCGTATGTGCAGCTTTTGTTGCCCGATTTTAGCCTGAGCACGACGGCTTCGAAGCTCTACCTGAACCAGGGTGCGAGCACGAGCACGAGGGTGCAGGTGGGTGGGACGAATGGGTTTGGGAGCAACGTTTCGCTTTCGGTTCAGGGGGTTCCGCCGCTGGTCCGAGCGAGCTTTGCTCCCTTCTTGACCGCGAGTACGAGCACGCTGACGCTGGCGGCTGGCGTGACGGCTCCGACTACGAGTGGATCTCCGATCGTGGTCTCGGGCGCGTCCGGCACGACGGTTCACAGGGCTGGATCGATCCCGGTAGCGATCAGCGCGGGACTTGGCGAGTGCGGTCTGGGCGATGAGGTGGATCTGGGAAGCAGCTATAACCTGACGGCGATCCGGACGGACGGCACGGCCTTTACCGATGGCGGTCTGGACGGCGGGGGAACGGCTCTTTCCGGGCAGGTGCTGACGAGTGGCCGCGTGCTGAACGGGATCCGCTTTCACCTGGGTGGCGCGGATGTCTCGGACGCGGTGTACGGGACGGGGCAGACGATTGCCCTGCCGCAGGGCAAGTATCAGACGCTGCAGTTGCTGGGGACCGGCATCCAGGGCAACCAGAGCAACCAGGCGATCACCGTCACCTACATGGATGGCTCGACCGCGGCGCTGACGGCGAGCTTTAGCGACTGGTTCAATCCGTCGGTGAATGTGGACGAGCAGGAAGCGGTCGCCATGCCGTACCGCAACACCAGCACGGGCGCGGCTGACAATCGTCAGTTCAATGTCTACGGCTACACGCTTCTGCTCGACAGCACGAAGCAGGTGAGGAGCATGACGCTGCCGCGGAATCGCAATGTTGTGGTGTTGGCGGCAACGTTGTCCGGTCTCCCGCTGGGCGCGGAGGCCGACCTCAGCGGTTTGTACAACCTCATCGGGATCACCACTGACGGAACGACGATTCCGTCAGATGGCGGGGCGGACGGAGGTGGATACGCGTTTTCAGCGAACGTGCTGAACGACCTGGGAGCGGCAGGGGAAGAGATCGCGGTTGGACCGTCACGGTTTCACCTGGCCCCGGGCAATGTACCGAATATGGTGTACGCCGCTGGGCAGACCATCTCGCTTCCCGCCGGCGCGTATGCGGAGCTGAAGATGCTGGGAGTGGGGGTGCAGGGAAACCAGACGGCTCAGATATTTCGTGTGCAGTATGCGGATGGAACGTCGAATATCTACAAGCAGGGTTTCAGCGACTGGTTCTCGCCTGCCGAGAATCCGAACGAGTCGATTGCCGTGAAGATGGCGTATCGCAACGGAAGCAACGGGACGCCAGGGGGTGGACCGTTGAATATGTATCTCTACACGTTGAAGCTGTCGTCGGCTAAGCGGATCACGAGTATCACGTTGCCGAATAACAGAAACGTGATCTTATTTTCGATCACGCTGGCGCCGGCTTCGGCGGTGGACGATCTTTGCCAGGGGGGTGGTGGCCTTTAGCGGCCGGTGAGGGGGAGATGGGTTAACGAAGCGCGGCTGCAGACCTTGTTTGAGGGGTCTGCAGCCGCGCTTGTTTGGAGTGGGTTGCCGTGAGATCTACTGGTTTCCGCCGCCGCCACCACCTGAGGGGCGTGGGCCGGAGTTGCCACCGGGGCCACCGGGGCGGCGTCCACCTCGGCGGCGGCGGCTGCCTCCGGCACCGGGGCGGCGTTGACCGCCTGGGTTGGAGCCGCCGGGGCCGGGGTTCGTGCCGGGCTGGCGGGGGCTGCCGGCGGCGACGGGGACCGGTGGGTCGGCGCGGTTGAAGTTGGGCTCGGTGTCGGGGTCGAGGTCGGAATCGGAGTCGGAATCGGAGTTGAAGGAGCCGTCGTTGATTTCGTCTTCGTCGTCGAACTCGCCGGAGATGTCGAGGTCTGGGGCGGAGTTTGGGTCGGCGGCTGCGGCGATGGGATCCGCGGTGCGGGCGCCGTTGCTGGAGCGGCTCCCTGATTCGGATTGACCGGATGGTTCAGGCTGGCCGGGTTCCGGGAGGCCGAGTTTGGCGCGCTGTTCGCGGAGGACGGCTTTGCGCGAGAGCTTGATGCGGTTGCCTTCGATGGCGAGGACCTTGACGAGGATCTGATCGCCTTCGCGGAGTTCGTCTTTGACCTCTTTGACGCGGTGTTCGGCGATCTCGGAGACGTGGAGGAGGCCGTCGGTGCCGGGGAAGATTTCGACAAAGGCGCCGAACTCGGCGATGCGGACGACCTTGCCGAGATAGGTTTTGCCGACTTCGGGGACGGCGGTGAGGTCGGAGATCATCTGGATGGCGCGCGCCAGACCGTCGGCGTCGGAGGAGGCGACGTTCACGCGGCCGGTGTCGTCGACGTCGATCTTGACGCCCGTGGCGTCGATGATGCCGCGGATGACCTTTCCGCCGGGTCCGATGAGGTCGCGGATCTTGTCGGTGGGGATCTGGAGGGTGTGGATGCGGGGGGCGAACTGGGATTTCTCGGAGCGGGCGCCCGAGATTGTGGCGTCCATAGTGTCGAGGAGCTGAAGGCGGCCGCGGCGGGCTTGCTCGAGGGCTTCGCGCATGATCTGGGGGGTAATGCCCATGATCTTGATATCCATCTGGAGCGCGGTGATCCCCTGGCGGGTGCCCGCGACCTTGAAGTCCATGTCGCCGTAGTGGTCTTCGGCGCCGGCGATGTCGGTGAGGATGGCGTAGTTTTCGTCTTCCTTGACGAGGCCCATGGCGACGCCGGCGACGGAGCCTTTGAGGGGGATGCCGGCTTGCATGAGGGCGAGCGAGGCGCCGCAGACGGTGGCCATCGACGACGATCCATTGGACTCCAGGATGTCGGAGACGACGCGGAGGGTGTAGGGGGATTCTTCTTCGGAGGGGAGGACGGCTTCAAGGGCTCGGTAGGCGAGGGCTCCGTGGCCGATCTCGCGGCGGCCGACGCCGGTCATGCGGCCGACTTCGCCGACCGAGAAGGGCGGGAAGTTGTAGTGGAGCATGAAGCGGCGTTTTTGTTCGCCCTCGTAGGATTCGAGGCGCTGGGCGTCGTCGGTGGTGCCGAGGGTGGCAGAGACGAGGGCCTGGGTTTCGCCGCGGGTGAAGAGGGCGGAGCCGTGAACGCGGGGGAGGACGCCGACTTCAACCGTTACTTGACGTATCTGGTCGAACGCGCGGTGATCGGGGCGGATACGGTCTTTGAGGACCTGCTCGCGGAAGATGTTTTCGCGGAGGAGTTCGAAGTATTTGGAGAGTTTCTTGGGGGCCCCGGGGTCGTCGGCGGGGAGCTGCGACTTGAGCTCGTCCTTGATGGTTTTGACGAGGGCGTAGCTGTCGAACTTGGGGTGTTTTTGGGTGTCGAGGGCGTCGATCAGACGGTAGCCGACTTTATCCCGGAGGTGGGCGAGGTATTGCTGGTCGACTTCGGCGGTTCCGGGGAAGCGCTTCAGCTTGCCGGCGCGGCGAGCGAGGTCTTCAATGGCGGAGCAGATGTTTTTGATCTGTTCGTGGGCGAACTCGATGGCGCCGACGACGTCATCTTCGGAGCATTCTTTCGCGCCGGACTCGACCATGACGATGCCGTGTTTGGTGCCGACGACCATGATGTTGAGCTTGGAGGCGGAGCGTTCGGTGTAGGTCGGGTTGACGATGAACTGCCCGTCGACGAGGCCGATGCGCACGGCGCCCACCGGACCGTTGAAGGGAATGTCCGAGAGGGCGAGGGCGCAGGAGGCGCCGTTGATGCCGAGGACGTCCGGGTCGTTTTCCTTGTCGGCGGAGTAGACAAAGGCGACGACCTGGGTCTCGTTGCGAAAGGTTTCGGGGAAGAGCGGACGGATGGGGCGATCGATCTGGCGGGAGGTGAGGACTTCCTTTTCGGAGGGTCGACCTTCGCGCTTGATGAAGCCGCCGGGGATACGTCCGCCGGCGTAGGTGAATTCGCGGTATTCGACGGTGAGGGGGAAGAAGTCGATGCCTTCCTTGGGGTCCGGCGAGGCGACGGCGGTGGCGAGGATGACGTTGTCGCCGGAGGAGGTGAGGGCGGCGCCGGAGGCCTGCTTGGCCATGCGACCGGTTTCAAAGCGGATCTGTTTGCCGCCTGCGAGGTTTACGGTTACGTCTTCCATCATGGTTTTCTCTTCTCTTGATTGTGCGCGTATTGAGGGGGGGGGTTGGGATCAGGATCGCCGGGGGCTGAGCTCTATGTGTGGCATCCGCCGAGAGATCGGGGATGCCACTTGCTGGAGCGCCGAGACGCGGGACAGGTCGGCTCCATCTGGGATCGCTCTTTGGGATCGCTCTTCGGGATCGCTGAGGGCGTGTTGGGACGCCGGGGGAGGTGGGAGGACCTTCTTATTTGCGGATGCCGAGTTTGCCGATGACTTCGCGGTAGCGGTCGGCGTCGAAGCTTTTGAGGTAGTCGAGCAGGCGGCGGCGCTTGGAGACGAGCATAAGGAGACCGCGGCGGGAGCCATGATCTTTTTTGTGCTCTTTGAAGTGTTGCGTAAGTTCGCCGATGCGTTCGCTGAGGATGGCGATCTGGACCTCGGGGGATCCGGTGTCCGACTCGTGCGTGCGGAATTTCTCGATAATGTCTGATTTTCTTGCGGTTGCCAGCACTGCGTTCTTTGCCTCTTGATCTTCTCTAATTTAGCGGTCTTCTTATATACGGAAGGATAGCATTTGGTGGGGTGAGGGGCAATGTCTGGGGCGCTAGGCGAGGTTGCTCCGGAGGAATTCGAGGGTTCGCTGGTTGGCGAGCGAGGCGGCTTCGGGGTTGAAGGAGGCGCGGGCGTCGCAGTGGAAGCCGTGCTGTGCGCCGGTGTAGGTGAAGATTTGGACTTCGGGGTGGTCCGCGAGGCGGACGGCTTCGACTTGGTCGGGGCCGATGTGGGTGTCGTCGAGGCCGAAGTGGATCATGACGGGGCAGGTGGGGCGTGCGGCGGCGTATTTGCCGATGCCTCCTGGGTAGAAGCAGACGGCGCAGTCGGGGCGCATGCTGACCTCGTCGCCCTGGGTGGCGGAGATCCAGCTCATGAGGCCGCCGAAGCAGAAGCCGACGACGGCGACGCCCTCGTGGGTCTGTTTGGCTCGGGCGTAGGCGGCGGCGATGTCGAGGAGGGCGGTTTCGGGCTTGAGCTGCTGCATGTAGCCGACGGCGCGCTGCATGTCTTCGCCTTCGTACGTGAGTTCGACGTCCCGCTCGATGCGGTCGAAGAGGGCTGGGGCGACCGTGAGGAAGCCTTGGGCGGCGTAGCGGTCGGCGACGGAGCGGATGTGCGGGTTGACGCCGAAGATCTCCTGGAGGAGGACGACGGCGCCGACGGGGCTTTGGGTGGGCTCGGCGAGGTAGGCGCTGAGCTGGTGCGAGTCGGCGGCGGTGAGCTGGATCTGGGTTCCCATGATGTGAGGGGTGGGGCTCCTTGGTTGGGTGTTCGTGGTTTGGTTCCCTGCCCTGGTGTGTGCGTGCTTACTGGCGAGGTTTGGGGCGGCTCAAGGCGCGCATCTCGCGGAGCCATCGGCTGAAGCGGAGGAGCTGGCGTTTTTCGGTCCAGAGGAGATGGGTGAAGTCCCCGAGATGGAGGGTTTCGGCTTTTTTGCCGGTGTAGGTTTCGAGGCGCCAGCGGAGGTAGGGGCTCTTCCAGGGCTGGAGGCGGTGGCCTCGGGTTGCATTCCAGAGGAAGCGGAGGGTTTCGGGCATTGCTTTTTTTGAGTATAGGGGAGTGGCGGAGCGGTGGTGGTCGTTTGCTGCCGCAAACGATACCCCACCCTTTCGCGATGAGACTGCGAGAGGATGGGGCACCCGGTGCTTGGGCGGGGCGGGCTCTGGGTTAGACTTCGCGGCGGCCTTCTAGCGAGCGGGTCATGGTGATCTCGTCGGCGTACTCGATGTCGGAGCCGGCGGGGACTCCGGTGGCGATGCGGGTGACGCGGAGGTTGGGGTTGAGAGGCGGGGCGGTGGTGGGGTCTTTGCGGAGGCGGCGGATCTCGGCGGCGAGGTAGGCGGCGGTGGCTTCGCCTTCGGTGGTGGGGGAGGTGGCGAGGATGAGTTCGTCGAGCGCGGGGAGGCGGGTGAGGAGGTTGGGGATGCGGAGGTGTTCGGGGCCGACGCCGTTGACGGGCGAGAGGGTGCCGTGGAGGACGTGGTAGACGCCGTTCCAGGAGCGGGTTTTTTCAATGGTGCTGATGTTCGTCGGGTCTTCGACGACGCAGACGAGGCGGTGATCGCGGGCGGGGTTGGTGCAGAAGAGGCAGGGGTCGACGTCGGTGATGTTGTTGCAGACCGAGCAGAGGGTGAGGCGCTGGCGGAGGTCGGTGATGGCCTGGGCGAGGGCCTGGGCGTCGGCGTCGGAGGAGCGGAGGACGTGAAAGGCGAGGCGCTGGGCGGATTTTGTGCCGATGCCCGGGAGTTTTTTGAGTTCGTCGATGAGCCGGGTCATGGGCTCGGCGAAGCGGCTCAATCGGTCTCCTCGCCTCCGTCGGCGAGGCCCGCCAGGCCGGGGAGGTCGATGCCGCCCATCATGCTTTGGACGTTGGTTTGCATGGCAACGTCGGCGCGGCGGCCGGCCTCGTTGACGGCGGCGGTGATGAGGTCTTCGAGCAGTTCGAGGTCCTGGCCGGTCGAACCGATGGCGGTGGGTTGGATCTTGAGGCGGAGGACCTCTTTTTTGCCGTTCATGCGGACGGTGACAACGCCTCCGCCGGTTTGGGCTTCGACGATGGTGGAGGAGAGTTTCTGTTCCATCTGCCCCTGCATCTGCTGGGCTTGTTCCATCATCTTGCTGAGGTCGTTGAAGTCCATGGTGGGTGGGTCCGTTTCTGGTCTGGGTTTGGGTTCGGGTTTATTCGTTGGTGCTGAGGTCGATGACTTTGCGGATCTCGGCGTGGAAGAGGCGCTGGGCTTGCTGGACGATGGGATGCTCTTCGGCCTTGGATTGGGCGGTGCCGGAACGGGGGGAGCGGGGTTTTTTGGGAGCGGCGGAGGTGGTGGCGGCGCGGCCGGGAAGGAGATCGAGGCGGAGGTGAGCGGCGCCGGCTTCGCGCAGGGTCTGGCGGGCGATGCGATCGGCGTCGGGGTTGATGACCATGGGGAGCATCATCTTGGACAGGGTGGTCTCGACGCGAAGGTCGGGGCCGGCGATGGTCCATGTGCTGTCGGCGAGGGCGTCGGCGGCGGAGCTTTGGGAGGGGGCGGCCTGGAGGGCTTCGACGACACGGGCCTGGAGGTCTTCGGCGGTTAGGGCTGGCGCGGTGGATTGGGTGGAGAGGTCGCCGAGGCTGGGGGCGGGAGCGGGTGGAGGTGCGGGCGGCTTGGGTGCTGTTTCGAGACGAGGGACTTCGGCGACGGGTTTGGCGGCCGGGGCTGGGGCGGGCTTTGGGGGTGCGGGTGCGGGTGCTTCGAAACGTTTGCGGCTCGCGTCGGCTTGAAAGGGCGAGAAGGCGGGCTTGGCTGGCGCGGCTGCGGGGATGGTGGAAGATGGTCGGGTGGAGGATGCGGAGGTGGCAGCGGGAAGTTCGGCGCGGCTCGGGTTCGCGAGCGTGGGGGCTGCCGCTGTGGGTCGCGTGAGGGCTGGGTTGCCGGCTGGCACCGGTGCGGGGAGGCGGCTGAGGATCTCTTCGATGGGGAGGAGGCGGCGGAGGTGGACGAGTTTCAGGAGGCCGAGCTCGAAGTGGAAGCGCTGCTCCTGGCGGTAGCCGAGTTCGTCAAAGGTGCGGAGCATGACCTGGAGAAAGCGGGTGAGTTCTTCTTCGGTGAAGAGGTGGGCGGTGCGGGCGGCGCGGCGCTGTTCGTCGGGGGAGATTTGGAGGAGATCGGGGGGGCTGCCGCCGGGTGTGAGGCCTTCGGGGGTGAGGTTGCTGATCTTCGCCATGAGGCAGTTGCGGAGGTAGCGGAGGCACTGGCGGGCGAGCTGCGCTGGGCTGTTGCCGGCGTCCATGAGATCGTTGGCGACGGCCATGACTTCGGCGGAGCGGTTTCCGTCGACGGCCTCGAAGATGCGTTCGAGGGTGGTGTTGGGGACGGCGCCCATGAGTTCGCGGATCTGGCTGGGGTCGAGGCGTGGGCGGCCGTCTTCGATGGTGGCCGAGGCGATGGCCTGGTCCATGATGGAGAGGGCGTCGCGCATCGATCCGTCGCCGGCTTCGGCGAGGAGGGCGAGCGAGGACTCGTCGGCGTCGACGTTTTCGTGCTCGGCGATGCCGCGGAGTTCGGCGAGGATGTCGAGCATCTTGACGGCGTGAAAGGAGAAGTGCTGGCAGCGCGATCGGACGGTTTGGGGGATGTCTTCAGGCTGTGTGGTGGCCATCATGAAGACGATGTGTTCGGGTGGTTCTTCGAGGGTTTTGAGGAGTGCGTTGAAGGCGGCGTCGGTGATCTGGTGGGCTTCGTCGAGGATGTAGATCTTGTATTTATCGCGTGCGGGGCGGTATCGGGCGGCGTCGCGGAGTTCGCGGATCTCGTCGATGCCGCGATTGGTGGCGGCGTCGATTTCGATGACGTCGACGGCGTTGCCGGCGCGGATTTCGGTGCAGGACTCGCAGGTTTCGCAGGGTTCCGCGGTGGGGCGGCGGTCGGTCCCAATTTCGGTGCGGCAGTTGAGGGCCATCGCGAGGATGCGGGCGACGGTGGTTTTGCCGATGCCGCGGTGGCCGGAGAAGATGTACCCGTGGGCGATGCGGCCCTGGGTGAGGGCGTTCATGAGGGTGACGGTGACGTGGTCCTGTCCGGCGACGTCCTGGAAGCGCTGGGGGCGGTACTTGCGGGCTAGGACCTGGTAGGGCATGACGGGAGGCGCAGGTCTGATTGTACGCGGGCTGAGGTTGGGGATCAGGCTTGATGCGGAGCTACGAAGGTGGGAATTCGAGCTCGGTGAAGCTGCCTGGATGGGCGGCTTCGACGGCTTCGACGACACGGTGGACCTGAGGCTGGAGTCGTGGCCATTGCTGAAGGGCGATGACGACGATGGCTATGTGCCGACCGATGAGGTTCTGCTGATATTGCATGTTCCCATTCTTAAGCTGATCCCAGCCCTGTTGGGTTGCCGTGCGGACTGTGTGTTCAAGGAGGTACTCGCGGATTGGGACGGGCGTTCCCTGGTCCAAGAGTACGCGCACTTAGAGATGGAGCAGATCTGGGGTTGGCTGTGCCTGAGCCGCGAACTCCAGTACAGCCTGGATCTGTTTGCGGTCGAGGCCGTCGTACCACTCCAGGAGGTTGTCGATGGTTGCTCCGGCCTGGGCGTTCTCGAGGATGGCGGAGACGGGCATGCGGGTGTTGCGGAGGACCCATGCGCCGCTTAGTTTTCCGGGAACGGCTTCCACTTCGGGGCATCCCGACCAGTTGAGATTCGTCATTTTGGGCTCCGTTCTAGAGACGCGGGTCTAGTGTACGCGGTAGGTAGGTGCGGTGATCTGTGCGTAGGACATCTGTCCGCAACGAGCGGAGACATGCGAGAGGCGATCTCCGTACTGTACGTGATCCGGGAGGAGATGTAGGTGGGGAGCAGTGGATCGCCTCCGCTATTACGACTTGTCATTACTAATCCGGAGATCGACGGATACTGAATTAGGGCCGAGCAGTAGACCGTGCCGCAAAGCAAGGGGCCATCGGCATGAGGGTGTGAGAATGACCTCTTTCGTTTCCCGTGGGGTCTATAGGCCCAGTCTGCGATCTGGTGGCAATTCCTATGGTGAGGTCTGGAGTATCCTGCTGGAGGTTTTCGATCAGAGCAAATACTTCACCGTAGGACAACCGCGCATCAGCCGCAATCCACACTCGCTTTACCTCCATAAACGCCATGATCTCCGAGATCCTCGCGCGAAAGCCAATTTCGTCAAAAGGGTGATCGTTGAGCCAAATCTCCCCTGGCGCTAAATAACGGACAAGTAGTTCTCTCGCGTTATCCCCACCGGAACAGGTCACACCGAGTTGCACCTTGGTTCCAACCTGCGTGTCTCGGCTTGCCTGTGACCCTGGAGCAAGCAGAGCCAAGAAACAAACCCCACTAGTGGCATAGCTCGAACCCTTCGTCATTTCATGGTTAGACACCACCAGATCCACCTTTGATCCTGTCACCAAGTGTTCCGATGGTGGAATATGCAGCGTAGACCTCTCCAAGTAACCGGCTGCAGTTGGCACCTCATCGGATTAGTCTCTATAAACGCCGTTGTGGTGAGTTATTCCCGAGTGTTCGGCCGTTGGCGGAGCACTCTTGGTTGGGTCGGTGAGGGGCTAGCGTTTGGGTTTCTGTTGGGTTGCTTTGGCGGCTCGGGCTTCGCGACGGGCTCGGCGTTTTACTTCGGCTTCGGAGAACATGGTTCCGCGGCATTGGGGGGCTCCGCAGTGGCATGTGCCGTCGGTGGAGTCGGAGTCGTGGAGGTGGTACTCGTAGGTGAGTTCTTCGCCGGGGAGGATGTCCCGGAGGGCGAGGATGAAGATCCGTTCGTCCTCTTCGAGGGTTTCGCAGTTGGGTGCGCAGGAGTGGTTGATGAACATGGCGGCGCCGAAGCCGTCGATGACGGAGCCCTCGGCGCCAAAGGAGAAGAGGTAGGTGACGATGCGGTCCTGGTAGCGGAGGTCGGCTTCGGCTTTGGAGAGGCGGGGGCCGTTGTACTCGCAGACCCGGGCGCCTTTCCGGATGGGGCGCGTGGTGTAGCAGCCGGCGGCGTGGATGGCGGAGGAGCGGATGATGAGGTGTGCGAGCATGGCGGTGGGGGATGGGCGCGAGTGTATCAGAGGCGGGTCGGGGTCTGGGTGGTTTGGGGGATGGGAGTTGTCGGATGTGTGGGCGGGTTCGTCCAATGGGGAGGTGAGGGGTTGGGCGGTAGACTGGGAGGGCGATGGTGACGAGGGATCAGGGCCGGTTTGGAGGTCTGGTTTTAGTTCTGGGGGCGACGTTTGTCTGGCCGGGGACGTTTGGATGGGGGCAGGCGGCTCCGGCTGCGAGGCCGTGTGTGGGGACGGATGGGAAGGTGGATGGGAGTTGCGCGGCGGCTGGGAAGGACGGTGCGGGGAAGGTTGGGGCGGGGGCGCCCAAGGTTGACTCTGGCGGTGTGGAGGCGGGTGCGGCGCAGCGGTTTCCGTATCCGGGAGAGGGTGCGGGGGAGGGTGCGGGCGAGAGTGCGGGGGAGAGCTCGGGGACTGTGGCGCCGGACGCTCCGGCTAAGGCGGGTGTGCCGGATGCGCCCGCGGCTCCGGGTGCGGGTGGTGAGAAGACGGGGGCCGCGGGGGCGTTTCCTTATCCGGGGGAGAGTGGTTCGGGTTCGGGGGCTGGATCGGCGCCTGGGACGGATTCGGGTGGGAGCGGCAGCAGCAGTTCGAGTTCGAGTGGGCCGGATGGTTCAGGCGCGGCGGCGGGTGGGCCGGGGCTCGACGATGTGGGGAGCGAGGGGAGTACGCGGGCGACGCGGCGCAAGCTGCCCAAACCGGAGCGGATTCAGAGCGATGAGGATCGGGCGACGGAGGACATGACGGTCGCGAAGTTTTATCAGCAGACCGGCAACTTGCAGGCGGCGTACCTGCGCGCAAAGGATGCGGTAAAGATGCAGCCGGCGGATGCGGAGACGCACTTTGTCCTGGCGGGGGTGCTCGAAAAGATGCGGCGGCGGGAAGAGGCGGTGGCGGAGTTTGATGCGTACTTGAAGCTCGATCCGGATGGGCAGCATGAGAAGGCGGCGCGGAAGGCGATTGCGGGTAAGTGAGTCTGGCAAAGGTCGGTAGACCGGCGAAAAGGTGAGGTCGATGGGTGGAAGTCTCGATCGGCTGGAGGGTGCGTTGGTGGGGGCGCTGGCGGGGTTGGACGAGACGTCGATGGCGCGGCGGCGGGGGGCGGGCAAGTGGAGTGTGCATGAGATTGCCGAGCATCTTTTGCTGACGTACGCGGAGACGGAGCGGAACTTCGCGGCGCGGCTGGCGAAGGGGTCGGCGACGAGGGCGCGGCCGAGTTTTGGGCAGAGTTTGGGACGGTTGGTGGTGTTGACGGTGGGGTACTTTCCGACGGGGCGCAAGGCTCCGGAGACGGTTGTGCCGCGGGTGGAGGGGAGTGTCGGGGGCGAGGCTCTAGGGGCGGAGGCGCGGGTGCGGATCGGGGCGATGGAGGAGCTTTTACGCGCGGCGGAGACGGCATTTGGAGAGCACGTCCGGTCGGTGACGCACCCGATCCTGGGGCCGTTGACGCCGGAGGAGTGGCGGCGGTTTCACCTCTGGCATGGGTTGCATCATGTGCGGCAGATCCGGCGGACGATCGCGGCGAGTTGACGTGTTTTAGTCGTCGTCGTCGGGGAGGAGGTCTTCCTCGTCGATGATGAAGCGGAGGTCGCGCTCCGGTCGAGAGACGACTTTGAGGTGGGAGGGGTCGGGGGCGAGGTCTTCCTGGACGCGGATAAATCGGCGGAGGTAGCGGAGGGGATCTTCGGCGAGGCTCATCTGCTGGAGGTGGTACTTCCAGGCGTTGGTCTGGGTGCGGCGGCGGAGGTAGGGCTGACGTTGGACGGAGGTAGAGGTGCCGTCAGGGCGGCGGCGGACAAAGGTTTGGGCGGGCATCTCGAGGGCGAGGTCCCCACCGGGGCGCCAGAAGCTTTGGGCGAAGTCGTGCGAGAAGAGGAGGGCGTAGTAGCGGCGTTCGCGGCTGAGGTGGTCGATGGCGGCGTCGGTGGTGGTCCAAGGGAGGCCGAGCCGGTGGATGTACCAGCGGCGGAAGTGGAAGCCGTTCTGTCGCGCCTGCTGGAGGACGAGGCGGAGAAGGTCGACACGGGTGAGGGTGTTCATGCGCACCGCACTGGGGGGAGACGGCGGGAGGAGGCGTGAGGGTCAGGCCGGAGGTGAGGATTTCGGGGAAGCTGGGTGGCCGGGGGAGGGAGCGGCGGGGTGGGTCCGTGCAGGTTTATAGTGGATGTACGGGACTTCTTTTCTTCTTTCGGCAGAGACGGGGCTTGGGGAGAGACGGGCCCGGCGTGGGGATTGCGAGGCGGATGCAGACGGGGTTAGGGGAGAAGCAGGCGGTGCGCGGCGGGGGCCTTGTGCTTTCCTTTCTGATCCCGCCGGGGACCTCTTCGAGGCTGCTTCGAGTTGGCTTTCTGGGGCTGCAGGTTTGGCTGGGCGTGTGTCTCCTTTTGACCGGGGTGTGGGCGCAGGGGCCGGCGGCGGCGCATACGGACGCCATCAATCTAACACCGGCGGTGCGGGATGCGCATGAGCATTTCTATAATTTGGACTATGACGGTGCGCTTGGTCGATTTGAGGCGATCGAGCGGGCGAATCCGCGAGATCCTCTGGCGACCGACTACGTGTTGATGGTGCTGATCCTTCGTGAGCTGTATCACCAGGATTTGCTGGACACCACGTACTACGCCCATGACAGTTTTTTGAGTTCAAAGCGGACGGTCGATGTGCCCGCCGCCACGCGGGAGCGGATCGAGGAGCTGACCAACCGGGCGATCGCGGAGGCGGACGAGGAGATCAAGGCGAACCCGGCGGACAAGAATGCTTGGTTTGCGCGGGGGTATGCGCGCGGGATGCATGCGGCATTTATCACGCTGGTCGATCACTCGTTTGTGGCGGCGGCGCGGCAGGGTCTGGCGTCGCGCAACGACTCCGAGCAGGTGTTGAAGCTCGATCCGGAGTATGCGGACGCGAAGATGGCGGTGGGGATTCAGCAGTTTGCGGTGGCGAGTTTGCCGCGGATGGTGCGACTGATGGTGGGGATCGCGGGGGTAGGCGGCAACAAGGAGAAGGGGTTGGAGCTCCTGCGGGAGTGCGCGGCGCACGGTGTGGTGAACAATGTGGAGTCGCGAACGGCGCTGAGCCTGTTTCTGCGGCATGATGGGCGATACGCGGAGGCGCTGGCGGTGGAGCACGGTCTGGCGACGGAGTTTCCGCGGGACTACTTGTTTCGTTTGGAGGAGGCGAACCTGACCAAGGACAAGGGCGACGGTCCGGGAGCGATCGCGGCGTACCGGGCGGTGCTGGCGGACGCCCGGCGGCCGGGGTACTACACGGATCCGCGGCTGCAGATGGCGTGGTTTGGGCTGGCGGACACGGAGCGGGGGCAGGGCGATTTTCGGGGGGCGGCGCAGCACTACATGGAGGCGGCGGACCAGCCGAAGTGCTCGGAGTGGCTGCGAAAGCGGGCAGAGCTGAATGCGGGGGAGATGTTTGATCTGCTCCACGACCGGGGGAACGCCCTGCGGCAGTATCAGATGGCGAGCGCGGGGGGTGGGGACCAGTCGCAGGCGGACGCGGCGCGGCGGTATATGAAGACTCCGTACAGCGGGAGGTAGGCTGATGGGGGAGGCGAGGGGAACGGCGAGGGCGGCGGGAACGTATCAGGTTGAGCGTAGAGGCCAGGAGGAGAGCGACGATGCAGTGTGTGAAGTGTGGTCAGCAGGTAGGTGTGGGGAGCCGGTTCTGCCCGGCGTGTGGGGCGGCGATTGTGCCGGGGGCGGCGGCCCCGTCGAGCGGGTATGAGCCGGTGCAGCCGATGGAAGGCGCATGGGGTGCTCCACCGCCTCCGGCGAGCGCGTTTCCGTACGTCGGGCAGGCGCCGCCGGTGGGCGGAGGGCGGGCGTATGACGGTCGGCTGGTGCGGCCGCGGCATCCGCGGATGATTGCGGGGGTCTGCTCGGGCGTTGCGATGTACTACGGTTGGGATGTGACGTTGGTGCGGATCGTGACGGTGGTGGTAGCGATCCTGTTTGCGGTGGTCCTGGTGCCGATCCTGTATGCGATTGCGTGGGTCATCATTCCGGAGGCGCCAAACGTGCTGCCTTCGGGGAGGATGTAGGGGTTGAGCGAGCGCGGGGCGCGGCCGTGGTTGTATGAGGGCGGGGCGATGTGTGCCGACGGGGTCCGGCTCGGGGAGCTGGCGGAGGAGTTTGGGACGCCGTTGTATGTCTACTCCGCGGGGCAGATCCGCGAGCGGTACGGGATGTTTGCGGAGGCGTTTGCCGGGCGTGCGCACACGGTGTGTTATGCGGTAAAGGCGAACTCGTCCTTGGCGATCCTGCGGTTGCTGGGCGAGGCTGGGGCGGGGTTCGACATTGTGTCAGGCGGGGAGCTGGAGCGGGTGCGGCGGGCGTGTGCCGAGGCGCTCCGGCGCGTGGTGTTTTCGGGGGTGGGCAAGCAGGAGTGGGAGCTCGACGCGGCGCTGCGGGCGGGGATCTTGCTGTTCAACGTCGAGAGCGAGGGGGAGATCGGTCGGCTGGCCGGACGGGCGGAGGAGCTCGGTGTGCGGGCGCGGTTTGCGCTCCGGGTGAATCCGGATGTATTTGCGGAGACGCATCCGTACATCTCGACCGGGTTGCGGGAGCATAAGTTTGGGATCGAGATCGGGCGGGCGCGGGAGCTGTACCGGATGGCGGCGCGGTCGCCGTGGATCGAGGCTGCCGGGGTGAGCGTCCATATCGGGTCCCAGATCCGGTCGGTGGCTCCGTTTGGGGCGGCGGCGGAGCGGGTCGTGGAACTCCTGCGGGAGCTGCGATCGGATGGGCACGCGATCCGGTATGTGGATGTCGGCGGTGGTCTGGGTGTCGAGTACAAGCTCGGGCTCGAGTCCGGGGGCGCGGAGCTGTTTGATCCGGCGGCGGACGTGGGGCGGTATGCGGCGGCGGTCGAGGCGGCGCTGGCCGGGGTCGAGGACGTGCATCTGTTGCTGGAGCCGGGGAGATTTCTGGTCGCGCAGGCGGGGGCGCTCCTTTCGCGCGTGCTCGAGGTGAAGCGGAATGGGACGAAGCTGTTTGCGATCACGGATGCGGGCATGAACGACCTGATCCGGCCGGCGTTGTACGGGGCGCACCACGAGATTGTGCCGGTGCGGGAGCCGGGCGCGGGCGGGGCGCGGATGACGGCCGATGTGGTGGGACCGGTGTGCGAGTCGGGGGATTTTTTTGCGCGCGATCGCGAGATGCCGGAGGTGGGTGCGGGCGATCTGGTCGCGGTGCTGGACGCGGGCGCGTACGGGATGAGCTTGGCGTCGAACTACAACTCGCGGGGGCGGCCGGCGGAGGTGCTGGTCGAGGGTGGGCGGGCGCGGCTGATCCGGCGGCGGGAGACGATGGAGGATCTCTTGGCGACGGAGATTGTGGGGTAGGTGGGCTGAGGGTAGGCGCGGGTGGATGCCGGCTCGAAAGAGGCTGGGTGTGCGTGCTAAACTCCTCTGGTCGCGACGGGGCTCTTGGGCCTGGGTTCGCCGGCAAATTTTGTTGGGAGAGGTACCGCAGCATGTCCGGCCACTCAAAATGGGCCACCATCAAGCATAAGAAGGGCGCGCTCGACGCCAAGCGCGGCAAGATCTTTACCCGGCTGATCAAAGAGATCACGATCGCGGCGAAGCAAGGCGGCGGCGATCCGGACGGCAATCCGCGGCTGCGCGGCGCGGTTGCGGCGGCCAAGGCGGAGAACATGCCGGCGGACAATATCAAGCGGGCGATCCAGCGGGGCACGGGCGAGCTGGAGGGCGTGAACTATGAGGAGATCACGTACGAGGGGTATGGTCCGGGCGGCGTGGCGATCATCGTCGAGGTGCTGACGGACAACAAAAATCGTGCTGTGTCGGAGATCCGGCATGCGTTTTCAAAGAACAGCGGCAACCTGGGCGAGAGCGGATCGGTCGGGTACCTGTTTCAGAAGAAGGGTCTGCTTGTGGTGCCGAAGGCGGGTGTGAATGAGGACCGGCTGACGGAGATTGTGCTGGACGCGGGCGCTGAGGACCTGGCGGAGGACGGCGACACGTGGGAGATTACGACCGATCCGAAGGACTTTGAGGCGGTGCGCGAGGCGTTGAAGGCGGCGAAGATCCCGACGGAGGTCGCCGAGGTGACGATGATCGCGTCGACGTACCAGAAGCTCGAAGGGACGCAGGCGAACGCGATGATCCGGTTGCTGGAGACGCTGGAGGATCTGGACGACGCGCAGAATGTCTATTCGAACTTCGATATGGACATGGCTGAGGTCGCGGGCTGAAGCGGGACTGTGCTTATCAGTCGATCAGAACCACCACTTTTCCAATGTGCGTGCCGGATTCAGAGGCTTCGTGCGCCTGCGCGATCTGACTGAGTGGAAATCGCACGGCTACGGTGGTCTTCAGCCAGCCTTCTTCTAGACCCTTTGTGGTCGCGGCGATGGCTTGCTGATGAGCTTCGCGGGTCATCTTGTAGACCAGGACGAACCGGATGGTTGCGTCCAGAAAGACGAGCGGCCAGAACGGAAGGACGGGTTCGGGCTCTGCGTCGGAGGCGTAGGTGGCGACGATGCCGTTTGGCTTGAGGAGCTGGAGCGTCGCCGGGAGGTTGGCTCCGAAGGCCACATCGACGATGCGGTCGACGGCTGGAGTTCCGGGATTTCCTGACGTTCCGGAGCTGCCTGGATCGCCGGGGCTCCCGGCGGCTTGCTGAATGCGTGTGACCCAGGTCTCGTCGTGTCGGTTGAAGACGGCGTCCGCGCCGGCGGCTCGGGCGACGACGGCCTGTTCTTCTCGACTGACGGTGGTGAAGACCCTGGCTCCGCCAGACTTCGCGAACTGGATGGCGTGGACGCCGACGGCACCGGCTCCGCCCGTCACGAGAACGGTTTGTCCGGTTACCGGGCCGTCGGCGAAGATGCAACGGTGGGCGGTGAGGGCAGGCACGCCGAGGCAGGCGCCGGTCTCGAAAGAGATGGTGTCCGGGAGCCTGACCGCGTTCGGAGCGGGCACAGAGACGTACTCTGCCGCGCATCCAGCCTTGCCGGAGATGAGAGCTTCGTAGATCCAGACGCGCTCGCCGACGCGGGAGGGATCGATCCCGGAGCCTACTTGCTCGATGATGCCGGCGCCGTCCTGGTGCGGGATCTGACGGAGATTTCCCGGCAGAAGCGGTCGGCCCGCTCGGGATTTCGTGTCGGAAGGGTTGACGCTCGTTGCGTGCACCCGAACCAGCACGGTGCCCGGCTCTGCCACTGGTTTGTCGAGCTCGCCGACGTGCAAAACGTCGCGCGCAGGTCCATTCTGCTCGTACCATGCTGCTTTCATCGGGGCACCTCTTGGATCCTCTTGGATCCTCTTGATCGGGGTGAGCACAAAAGTTAATTTTCCAAAGACAATTTTTCACTCCGGAGACACATGGTGCGCATCCAGCGCTTAGTCTCAGTCTGCATCCAATACATGTCGTCCAGATTGGGCTCTAGCTGGCGCGTATCGCGGTTGGATTGTATCGCGCAAACATGCAATTTTTGAGGGAACGGTATTTTGAACGGATTGCGGAGAGGTTGCCGGAGTTTGAAGCTGATATTAGGTGTGCTGTTGCTGGCGGGCTCGGTTGGGCTCGGAGCGCAGGGTCTACCGGGTGGGGAGAAGGCGTCGGGGGTGAGTCGGCCAGTGGAGGTGGGGGCGATCGTTCAGGGCGGCGTTGGGGTTACGGATCAGAGGGACGACTTCAAGTTTCTGATGGCGGGCGTTCATGCGGGCAAGGTGCTGACCGGAGAGCATGGACGGGGCATGCTGCGAGGCGAGTTTGAGTATGCGGCGGAGCTGTTTCCGTTCTGGCAGTCGTATACGCCGCGGTTCGAGCGCGTAAAGTGCAGCTTTGCGGCGGGGCCGGGGACGAGCACGGTCTGTTCGGCGCCGTACACGGTGGGCGGGACGTTTTCCGGGGTGACGCTGACGCCGATTATCCTGCGCTGGAACTTTGCAGGGACGCGGCGGGTGACGCCGTGGGTGCAGGGCGCGGGCGGCCTCTTGTGGACGAACCATAAGTATCCGGCGTTTGGGTCGACGGAGCAGGATGTGGTGAACAGCGGTCCGAGCAGCGACACGAGTGTGTGGAATTTCACGCCGCAGGGCGGAGTTGGTTTGCACTACTTTGTGAGCGCGCGGAGGTCGATCGATTTGGGCGCGAACGCGGTGCACATCTCGTCGGCGTCGCTGGGCGATCGGAACCCTGGGGTGAATGCGAGCGTGCAATTTTCGCTCGGGTACAGCTGGTGGAAGTAGGCGGGCGATGAGGGTAGAAGGGCTAGCTTCCGCGGCGGATAAGGCCGTGCCCGCGGCGCCGGACGCGATCGTTGAGTGTGTTCCGAATTTTTCGGAGGGCATGGACGAGGGAAAGGTCGCGTCGGTGGTGCGGTCGATGGAGGTCGAGGGCGTTCGGCTGCTGGACTGGTCGCTTGATCGCGATCACAACCGCTCGGTGGTGACGATTGCAGGGCCGCCGGCGGCGGTGGCGGAGGCGGCGGTGCGCGGGGCCGGACGAGCGTCTGAGCTGGTCGATCTGCGCGGGCAGGTGGGCGTGCATCCGCGGATCGGGGCGGCGGACGTGATTCCGTTTGTGCCGGTGTCCGGGATTTCGCTGGCCGATTGCGCGACGTTGGCGAGGCAGGCGGGAATGCAGATCTGGCGCAGGTTCGGAGTTCCGGTCTACTTTTACGGAGCGGCGGCGACGCGGCCCGACCGGGTGCAGCTGGAGGATGTGCGGCGTGGCCAATTTGAGGGATTGCGGGAGCTGGCGACGCGGGACAGCAGTCGGCGGCCGGATGTTGGCGGACCGGAGCTGCATCTGAGCGCGGGCGCGAGCGCGGTGGGGGCGCGGTCGTTTTTGATCGCGTACAACGTGTATCTCGGGTCGGGTGACATCGCGACGGCGCGAGCGATTGCGCGCGAGATTCGAGCGTCCTCCGGTGGGATGCAGGGGGTGAAGGCGATCGGTGTGGTGGCCGACGGTAGGCCGCAGATCAGCATGAATATCACGGATTTTCGGGTGACGCCGATGCCGGAGGTCTTTGGGACGCTCGAGCGGCTGGCGAAACGAAAGGGCGTGAGGATCGCCGAGGCGGAGCTGATCGGTCTGATGCCGGAGGCGGCGTTTGATGCCGGGGAGCGCTGGATCGCGGAGATCCCGAGCTTTAGCCCGGAGCAGAAGGTGATTGAGCGCAAACTGGAGCGGCCGATCGGCTGGCCTTGATCTGCGGTTTGGATGGCCTTATACCTGAGAATTTAGCTGGCCTCGAACCTGGGTTTGGATGTCCAGATGCGCGACTTTCGTGTCTATCCCCCGTCAAAGCCATAGCACAGGTTGCCTGTTGCGGTGTATTTACGAAAGAATGGATCGGTTGCGGCAGTATCTTGTTGCCGCTCTGACGGAGTTTCCTTTGCGCACGTTTCCGATGTATGTTGCTCTCTTTTCGCTTGGCTTGGCCTCGCTGCCTGGATCTGCCGCTCAGCTTTCGAGCGACGGCAAGGCGGCGGTGCCGCACGATGTTCAGCAGCTGATTGTGGTGGATTACCGCGCGATGCAGAACTCGCCGGTGGCGATGAGTTTGAAGGATCGGACGCTGCCGCCGGACCTGAAGCGGCTGGAGACGGCGCTGAAGAGCTCCGGTCTAAAGGTGGATCGGGACGCCGACACGCTGGCGTTTGCAGCGTTTCGGGTGCCGGGTGGCGAGGGGACGCGCACGGTGGGGATCGCGCAGGGGCAGTTTCACACGCGCGAGATCCTGCAGAACTTCGCCAAAACGAAGACCAAGCCGCTGATGATTCGCAACAACAGCGTGTATCCGATGGGTTCGGCGGGGATGAGTGTGGTGTTTCTGAACCAGACCACGATGGTGTTTGGCGATCGCGAGGCGGTAAAGGCGGCCTTGGACGCGCGCGACGGTTTGGCGCCGGATCTGCTGTCAAACGGCGACATGATGAACGAGATGGCGGCGGTTGACCAACGCGCGGTGTGGAGTTTGCTCGACCAGAAGGGCACGCAGACGATGATGAAGGGCGTGCTTGGCGAGGCGTCGGGGCTGGCCGATTATGACACGGTGCGGAACCGGATGCGGAGTTCGCGGTATACGCTCGATTTCCAGAACGGCGTGAAGTTCAATCTATCGGTGGTGATGTCGGACACGATGACGGCGGCGACGGCGGCGACGCTGATGAAGGGCGTGGTGCTGCTGAAGAAGACGTCCGGGACGCCGCTGGAAAAGTCGGCTCTGGAGCAGACGTCGATCGACTCGAACTCGGGGACGTTGTCGGTGGATTATTCGTCGTCGGATAGTCAGTTTGCGAGTCTTTTGACGTCGCCGCTGTTTCAGAGCGTGGTGCGATAGATGCCGGCGAAAGTTTTCCACAGGAAAGTTTGAGAAACCGCTAAAGTATCCGCGATCGCTGCCGATAACCGGGGGAGAGGGATGATTCTATGGTCCGTGGACCTCGGAACGGGAGTTGGTTTGGCGGCGATTTAGCGGGGAAGAGATCGGCGCGCGAGCGTGAATTGTCCCGCGACGGCGATTCCCTGGCGTCACCGGCAGACGAGAGTTGCTCGAGATGCGGGCTGGAGCCGATGGACGACGCCTCCCGCGGTGCAAAGATCGCCTCCTTGCGCGCACGGATCGAAGCGGGCGTGTACCTCGTTCCAGCCGAGTTGGTGGCAGACAGGCTGATGGAGGTGATGATGGTGCGCTGAGCGCGTGAGGGTGTTCTAGCGCGCGATGAGGCTTTCGCCGGTCATATCGCTGGGTTTCTCGAGATGGAGCAGATCGAGGATGGTTGGGGAGATGTCGCGCAGGCTTCCACCGGAACGCAGCCTGGTCCCCTTCCCTATCTGGTCGGAGACCAGAATGAATGGGACCGGGTTGGTGGTGTGCGCGGTATGCGGACCTCCGGTTGCGGGATCGATCAGGAGTTCGGCGTTGCCGTGATCGGCCGTGACGAGGAGCGATCCACCGTGTTGGCGGACGGCGTTGTAGATCCGTCCTAACTGCGTGTCGACCACTTCGACCGCTCGGATCGTCGGCTCTAACTTGCCCGAGTGGGCGACCATGTCGGCGTTGGCAAAGTTGACGATGATGACGTCAAATGTGCCTTCATCGATTGCCTTGACGACCGCGTCGGCGATGCCGGCGGCGGACATTTCGGGCGCGAGATCGTAGGTTTTGACCTTTTGCGAGGGGATGACGACGCGCTCTTCGCCGGGAAACGCCGCTTCGATGCCGCCGTTGAAGAAGTAGGTGACGTGAGCGTACTTCTCGGTCTCGGCGACGCGGAGGTTGCGCAGTTTGGCTTTCGCGAGGAGGTTGGCAAGGAGGTTTTCCATGCTTTCGGGCGGAATGACGATGGGCAGACGGAATTTTTGGTCGTACTCCGTCATGGTGACGTAGTGGATATTGTCAGGCGCGAGGCCGCGCGGGATCTCGGTTTCGAGCTCGGCTGACTTGGGAAGATCGTAGCCGTTCTCGGAGGTGAGGCCGCCGGGGACGTCCGAATTGCGCGCGAGGACGCGGGTGATCTGACGGACGCGGTCGGCGCGGTAGTTGTACGAGATGCAGACGTCGTTGTCGCGGATTGGGCCAACCAGGGCTCCGCCTGCGTCGACGACTGAGAAAGGAGGGACGAACTCGTCGGTGATGCCGTTGTTGTAGAGGTCCTTGACCCGTTCGACGGGATTGGCGTAGGTGCCGCCTTCGGGCGCGCCGGTGACCATGGCATCGAAGGCCTGACGCTCTTTTTCCCAGCGCAGGTCGCGATCCATGGCGAAGTATCGGCCGGAGACGCTCGCGATCTTGCCGACGCCGATGGTTGCGATCTGGGCCTCGAGGGCTTCGATGTAGCCGGCGCCGCTGGTCGGCATGGTGTCGCGGCCGTCGGTAAAGGCGTGGACGAAGACGCGCTTGAGACCCTGGCGCGCGGCCATCTGGAGAAGCGCGTAGAGGTGTCTCTGGTGCGAGTGGACGCCGCCGTCCGAGAGCAGGCCGAAGAGGTGGAGCGCGCGGTTCCCACCGGCGGCGATGTGCATGGCAGCGAGGAGGGTCGGGTCGGAGAAGAAGGTCCCGTCGGCAATAGCGGCGTCGATGCGGGTCATGTCCATGCGGACGACGCGACCGGCGCCAATGTTGAGGTGGCCTACCTCGGAGTTGCCCATCTGTCCGTCAGGGAGGCCGACGTAGCGATCGCTCGCACGGAGCAGCGTGTTCGGGTAGTCGCGCAAGAGCGCATCGTAGACGGGCTTGCGGGCGAGCGCGATGGCGTTGCCGGCGGTTTCGGGGCGGTACCCCCAGCCGTCAAGGATAGTGAGGACGATCGGTTTGGCAGACATCGAGGTTGCGGGTCTCTCTTTGGGAAGGATGCTGGGCTAGGCGGTGCTGTCGCGCAGAGCCTTTACCTTGTCGTGGGATTCGAGCACGCGGGCCTGCTGCCGTGAGAGCAGATCGCGAATGTCTCCCGGCAGATCGAGCTTGAGGATCTCCTCGTAGGACTTTTTGGCGACGTCTTCGCCCTGCTCCGCGGTAGCAAGCAGGGCGTGATCGCCGCCGCCCAGCTTGGCTTTGAGCTCGCCCCACGTACGGTGCACCGCGCCCGAGAGCATGCCGCTCTGGTGCACGTCTTTGACGCCGAGGCGGTGAAGTTCGTTCTCGACCTCGGCGGCGAAGTTTGCTCGCTGCTGGGTTTCTTCAAGGAAGAATCTGCGCGCGGCCGGATCTTTGAGATTGGCTTCGAGCTCAGCGAAGCCCTTCTGGCTGTCTCGCAAGACGTCGACCAGCTTTTCGAGCGCTGTTTTTACGACTTCTAGATCAATAGCTTGTGCCATGTTCGGTCCCTTCTCGTGTTCTTCTAGGATGCCTTATTTTCGATTATCGGAGCAGGGACATGTGACGGCAATCTTTCGATCCTGGGGCGCAAACCTTTGCGGACTCCGTGGCGTCTGAGGGACTGCGACTTGCGACGGCGCGACCCTGCTTTTCGGAACCTTCGCGACACCTGTTCACAACGCAAACGAGGTCTTTCATGCCCCTACTTGCAGGTAAGGTCGCCTTGATCACCGGAGCCGGCTCCGGGATCGGTCAAGGCATTGCGGAGCGCTTCGCCCGGGAAGGCGCGAAGGTAGTGATCGACTACGTCGGCGAGAGCGACGGAGCCGACGACACGCTTGCGCTGGTAAAGCAGGCCGGGGGAGAAGCGATCACCGTGCAGGGCGACGTTACGCAGATGGCTGATATCGACAAGCTGGTGAACGCTGCCTATGAGGCCTTTGGCGGACTCGATATTCTGGTCAACAACGCGGGGATGGAGAAAAAGGCGCCGTTCACGGAGGTGACCGAGGCCGACTACGACCAAGTGCTGCATGTCAACCTTCGCGGAGCGTTTTTTCTGACGCAGGCGTTTGTGCGGAGGCTCGAGAAGAGTGGAAAGCCGGGGCGTATCGTGAACATCAGTTCGGTGCACGAAGATATGGCATTTCCTGGATTTACAACCTACTGCATCAGCAAGGGTGGAATGCGGATGATGATGCGCAATCTAGCGGTGGAGTTAGCGCCGTTGAACATCACGATCAACAACATTGCCCCTGGTGCGATAGCGACGCCGATCAACGCCAAGATGATGCAGAACCAGGAGCAGATGGCGGGGTTGCTGAAGAACATACCGCTGGGTCGGATGGGAGACGTGGGCGAGGTAGCGGGCCTGGCGGCTTTTCTCGCATCGGATGAAGCCAGTTATGTTACAGGGTCAACCTATGTTGTGGATGGTGGGTTGATGCGGAACTACCAGGAGCAGTAGGTTGGTTTTAGGGGAATTACTGTGGGTGCTACTGCCAATGTGCATTCGCAAAGTAGGACGACTTACCGGCTAAATGTATTTGCACCAGAATGTGCGTCGAATGTTTGGTGTATTTCCAATAATTGTTTACTGATTCTGATTTGACGCGCTTACTCAGCTAGTTCGATCTTAGCTGCGCGTAAGACGGAGGACTTATCCGAACGTCTGATGTGTCTTCCAGAATGTAGGCCACGGCTGTTTCGGTCCATCACACACGAATATGTCAGGATGGTGCTGACTTTCCTCGTTTTTGAGAGTTGCAGCATTGCCATTATGACCGGCCAGCCGACAACCTGTAAAGGCATTTTCAGCATATTCGCGGGAGAATCCGATCACTATAAGGGTTGACGGCGGCAGCTGAGGGTAGCCTCGCAGCCACGCCGAGTTTGTCATGCTGATGGGAACAGGGAGGCCGAGAGGTGGACCGATTTTTGCCAAACGTTTGCCCCCGAACTGCTGTGTCATCAAACCGGTGAGCACAAGCACCGCCGATTGTGCAATGACGGAAAAGAGGCGCAGACCAACCATCGACATGCCGAAGAGCTTGAGGCTCACGTGCTCCAGGAACGGTGTCACCGGCGGATACGAGACAAATCCCCAGTCCAAGTGCCGTGCATCACTGAGAAATTGGAGCTCGTCACGATCAAATCCAAAAGCGATTGTTCGTGAAGATATGGAGGAGAGCGATCGCTGTGGCGATCCCGAACACCGCAGGGGCGTCCAAACGAACGGGGATATGTTGATCTTCCAGACGCTTCGCGAAAGACATGGTACCTCTTTGCAAAAGGGCTACTGTTCCGACTTTGCGTGGAGCTTCAAGGTACTAGACTTTGGCACGTATGTCAGTGAGCAAGTTAGAACTTTCGGGAGTAACTTCCCTAAGTGCGTCAGGAAGTTATAGGATGGGTAACGCGGGCGGTGCTATTTGTCTCTCGTGTCGCTAGGTGGATGCTCCGCTCGAAAGACAACGACGCCGTCGAGGAAGTTCGACCAGGGAAGTGTCTGATAGGAATGTCTAAAAAATGCTCCTGAAAGTGTGCCCATCGCCGCAAGTTGCGGTGCTCCGACGTAGCTGGCACCAACATTACTCCCTTCGAGAGCGCGTCTCTCAACCGAATCCGGGGGCGCCGGGGGAATTACTGGAATGTTTCCCTTTCCCTGTCGGTACGAACCGCTAAGAGCGGAGAATCCCAGTGAGTAGGCGTGGTCGCCGTACTTCTGATGAACGAAAGAACCGAAGTTCGTCCCAGTGCCATCGCTCCAGGTAGGGTCTCCTTGCTTTGCTATGTGGACCGTTGCCGCCCAGACGATTATTTTGGATCGCGTCGGAAGGCCGCTTTGCAGCCATTCGAAGTTCTGAAACATGGAGCGATCACGATTGACCATGTTCTCGGCGTCAGAGCTGAAATCCCGACTGATCCATCGCTGCGCAGCAGAGATCATCTCCAGCCGATCTTGCTTGTCTTCGCCTCTAGTGGACTTATCCGCAATAGAGGCCGCTTGTATCTGTGAGAGGCAGGTTTCTATCTCGGAGCGATCCAGCTTAGAGTACGGCGCCGCTTCCGAATAGTCGGAGTAGACGCGCTTGTGCAGAGCCGTGCCGCAGATCTGTCGATTGGGTTGAGGAAGGAGATGGGTAAGTTCAGCGATCATCTCGACGTTGGCATAGTTCTGCCCGAACTGCCCAAGCTGGTCGTCAAGACCGCCGAGGACGACGCGTCCACTTTGTGCGCGCGTGAGCAGAAAGGGCGCGAGTGGTTGAAACTCGCGATAAAACTCCCAGACGCCACCTACGGCGGAGAGCAAGTCTTCCGAGGCTACAGTTTGCCCTGATCGAAGCCGCTGGTTCAGGTGAATGAACTCATCGTGGCTTGCCTCGAAGAACACAGTGTCAAACCCGCATTGGTCTATGAGACGTTCGACCAGCTCTACCTTGAAGGCGAGCGTGTGACCGTCTCCATGGGTTGCGCTCTCGCCGAGCATTGCAACTTGAGTATGGCAAAGCGCCTGGGTTGCAGCGCTGAGTGCTCTCTCCTCTGATGTGCGTGAGACCGGCTGTGCGCAGAGAGGCAGACAGGTGATTAAGGACAGGAGGATTACGCGAAAGATTGTCACGGTATGCATACGGATCAGAGGTGGTGAGTTTCTAAGCAGGTCTGTAAGAGGAGATCGCGCGCCAAGCGTTTAGGACCGAGATGTCAGCATAGCGGAAGCGTCCGCGGAGGCTACTCGGCGTGGCCTAGGGCGTTATCGCGATAGGCTTTTTGCAGGACCGTGAAGGCTGCTTTCTTTTGTCCCTGGTCGGAGATGAGGCCTTTGCGGTTGAAGCCGTCCTGGGCGCCGGGGAGTTGGCGGGTGGGCGAGCGGAAGTCCATGAGGATCCAGGGCGTGGTGCCGCGGAGCTGCGGGATTTTGTTGAGCATGCCGATCTGGTGCTGGAAGACGCTGGCCTGGTACTCCTCGGTCCAGCGTTCGGTGGGTTTGCCGTGGAGGCCGGCGCGGGCGTCGGCGCCGAATTCGCTGACGATGAGCGGTTTGTCGTAGCTGATGACCCAGGTGATCTTGTCGGCGTCCTGGGGCGTGCGTTCGTACCAGCCGATGTACTCGTTGAAGCCGATGACGTCGAGCGCTTTGCCGAGCGGGTCGTCGATGTATTTGGTGTCGCCTTCGCCGTGGACGAGGAGCGCGGCGGTGACGAGGCGGGTGGGGTCTTGCTGGTGCACGAAGTTGGCGGAGCGGGTGAGGAAGGCGGTTCGGGCTGGGGTGTTGGGGGTCTCGTTGGCGATCGACCAGAGGATGACGGAGGCTTTGTCGCGGTCGCGCCGGATCATCTCGTGGATCTGCTGCTGAGACTTTTGGAAGACGGCTTCGTTGTCGAACTGTTCGGCCCAGTAGACGGGGACCTCGGACCAGACGAGGATGCCGAGGCGGTCGGCGGCGCGGGTCATGCGCTGGTCGTGCGGGTAGTGCGCGAGACGGACGTAGTTGGCGCCGAGATCTTTCACCCAACCGAAGATTGTGCTGACGTCGGTGTCGGTGTTGACGCGGCCGGTGCGGAAGGGGGCTTCGGCGTGGATGCAGATGCCGTGGAGGACGATGGGCTTGCCGTTGAGCAGGATGCGCGAGCCGGAGGTTTCGATGGTGCGGAAGCCGATCTCGTCGGTGAGGGTGTCGGTGCCGGAGTGGAGAACCACGTGGTAGAGCTTGGGGTTTTCGGGCGACCAGAGCGAGAGTTTTTGCGTCGGGAGTGAGATGGAGACGCGGCCGAGGGCGTCTGTGGCTCCGGAGGTGTGCAGCTTGAGTTCGGGGATGCTGACGGAGACGGGTGTGCCGGGCGCGGCGTCGGCGACGTGTACGTAGCCCTCGATGGTGGAGCGGGTGGGGCGATCGAGGTGGAGGTCGAAGTCGTCGATGAAGCTCTGGGGGACGGTGACGACGGAGACGTCGCGGGTGAGGCCGCCGTAGTTGTACCAGTCGGTTTTGAGGGTGGGGACGCCGTCAGGGATGCGGGTGTCGTCGACAAAGATGACGACGCTGTTGTCTCCGCGTTTGACGGCGGCGGTCATCTCGCAGTCGAAGGGCGTGAAGCCGCCCTCGTGTTGGCAGAGATATTGGCCGTTGACGAAGGCTCGGGCGCGGTAGTTGGCGGCCCCGATGTGGAGGAAGGCGCGCTGGCCGGCGGCGGGTTGAAACGGGAAGTGGCGCTCGTACCAGAGGCCGCCTTCGTAGAGGCGCAGGAACTCTTTTTGCGTGTTCCAGTCGCCGGGGACTTTGATGGTGGGGCTGCGGCGGAAGCTGTACTCGACCAGGCGATTGTCGCCTTGCTGCCACTCTTCGTCCTTGAAGAAGCCGTTTGGATTCAGGGCGTTGTGAAAGCTGAAGAGGCCGGCGAGGTAGGGGTCGGCGATGATGTGCCAGTCGCCGTCGAGGCTTTGGGCGGGGCGCTGATCGACAGCGACGAGGAGTGTGGGCGCGGGCGGGTCGGGGTTTTGTGGCGCGGGGGTCTGGGCAACTGAGGGCGCGGCCGAGATGAGGCCCAGCGAGAGAGCGAAGAGGAGCAGAGCGAGCTTTGATGAGGCGGCGAGACGGGCCATGGATCTCCTGTGTGCGGAGCAGGGGCCATCCTTTCACAATGGCGTGCTGCCGTCCAAGATGCGCTGGGGCTTTTGGGGGTTTGCCAGG
Source organism: Acidobacteriaceae bacterium (assembly GCA_965277145.1). Taxonomy (GTDB): domain Bacteria; phylum Acidobacteriota; class Terriglobia; order Terriglobales; family Acidobacteriaceae; genus Edaphobacter. The sequence goes on along the minus strand of OZ255717.1, from coordinate 1,316,292 downwards.
CGGACGCGGGCGGAGTTGGAGTAAGCCGGAGCTGAGGCCTGGGGTCGGAGCCGGAGCTTTGGAGATCGTCTGGCTCCTGCTAGTCTGGCGAGAGATTGTTTGCGGCGATGGGGTTCCGCCTTACAACCGCCCGGCTGAGCGAGATCGGTGGCCGCGCTGATGACTCCTAATTTCGTGGTTATAGGAGCACCATGTCCGGCACCGACACATCGTTTTTATCGCCGGACACAGGACATTCCGACCCGGGTGATCCAGAGACGGAGGGTCCGGGGCCGGACGATTCGGGGCCAGACCCTTCGGAGCCAGGTCGACCGGGCCGGCTGCGGTTTGCCTCGGGCTTCCTGGCAGCGGCGCGGGCGGCGTTGCGCTTTGACCTTCGCTGGGCCGTGCTCTCGGTTGTGGCGGGCGTGCTGGCCGGATGTGCTTCGGCGTTTCTGATCTGGTCGCTCGACGTGGCCACGCGAACACGGGAGGCGCACCTGTGGCTGATCGCCCTGTTGCCGTTAGCCGGGCTGGCGGTTGGTCTGATTTACCACTATTTTGGACGGTCGGTGGAGCGGGGAAACAACCTCATCCTCGAGGAGGTGCATACCGAGGCTGCGGACCCACGCAGCACGATTCCGGCGCGGATGACGCCGCTGATTTTGCTGGGGACGTTTATGACGCACCTGTTTGGCGGGTCGGCGGGGCGCGAGGGGACAGCGCTCCAGACCGGGGCATCGCTGGCCGACCAGATCACGCGCGTGCTTCGGCCGTTTCCCGCGCTGGCGCTCTCAGGGGCGGACCGCCGCATCTTGTTGACGGCGGGCATCTCGGCCGGGTTCGGTTCGGTGTTTGGGACGCCGCTCGCGGGCGCGGTGTTTGGTCTCGAGGTGCTGACCATCGGGACGGTGTCGTACGAGGCTCTGTTTCCGTGCTTTGTCGCGGCGTTTACGGCGGACCTGACGACGCGCGCGTGGGGCATTCAGCATGATGTTTTTCGCGTGAGCGCGGAGGGTCTCGCGACGCCGGCGAACGCCCGGAATCTCCTGTTTGCGGCGGTGGCGGGCGTGGCGTTTGGGATGACGGCGATGCTGTTTGCGCGATCGGCGCATGTGCTTTCGCGGATGTTTCGACGGCTGATTCCCTTCCCTCCTCTGCGGCCGTTTGTTGGCGGCATTTTGATCGCGCTGGGTGTTTGGGCGGCGGGGACGACGCGGTACATCGGTCTGGGGATCGGGACCACGCTGGCCGCGTTTGCCGGACCGGTGCGGACGTACGACTTCCTGGGGAAGTTCGGATTTACGGTGCTTACGCTCGCCTCCGGGTTCAAGGGGGGTGAGGTGACGCCGTTGTTTTTTATCGGTGCGACGCTCGGAAATGCTCTGTCAGACGTCGTTCCTCTGCCACGTTCGCTGCTCGCTGCGATGGGTTTCGTGGCGGTGTTTGCGGGCGCCGCGAACACGCCTGTGGCGTCGATTTTGCTGGGGCTGGAGCTGTTTGGACCGGAGGCCGGCGTGTTTGCGGCGATCGCCTGCATGACGAGCTATCTGACGTCCGGCAGCAGCGGGATCTACGAGGCGCAGCGACCGGGACGGAAGATCGCGGGGCGCTGAGACCGGATGGCTTGCGGCTACTTGCGGCCTTCCTCCGGCTCCTGGTTCCAGTGCTTGACGACGCGGGTTTCGCGCTCCCAGCCGAGGACGCTGACGCTGCCCGTGCCCAGGGCGAAGATCTGGCCGGAGCGCGCGCCCAGGCCGACCCAGCGCGCCGCGAGGATGCGGAGGATGTGCGCGTGGGCGAAGAGGGCGACCCTGGATGAGGTGTCGCCTGCGCTGTTGCCGGCTGCGGCGAGGGCTCGCTCGATGACGCCGTCCGCCCGTGCGCCGACCTGTTCGGCGGTTTCGCCGCCGCGGATCTCGTTCACCCAGACGTTCCAACCGGGCTCGGACTCGCGGATCTCCTTGGTCGTCTTGCCCTCGTAGACGCCATAGTCCCACTCGCGCAGGCCCTCGTCAATCTTGGCCACGTCCCCGTAGCCGGCCAGGTCCGCGGTCTCGCGAGCACGCCGCATCGGGCTGGTGAAGACGGCGGCAAAGGTTACGCCGGCGAGGTAGTCGCGCAGGCCGGTGGCTAGCTCGCGTCCGCGCTCGGTCAGCGGGATGTCGGTCCGGCCTGTGTGTGCCCCGCTCAGGCTCCATTCCGTCTCTCCGTGTCGCACCAGCCAAAGCTCCACACCTGCGCTCATCGTGTCTTTCTCCTCACCGAACCTGCCAAGTCAGATGCACGCAGCGGGTTCGAGACACAGCGGTTTATTCTGAAGAGTATGGATTTTCAGCTGACGACGACGTACAAACCGCAGGGCGATCAGCCGCGAGCGATCGGAGAGTTAGTTGGCGGCCTGGCCGCGGGCGAGAAGGACCAGGTGCTGCTCGGCGTAACCGGCTCGGGAAAGACGTTTACGATGGCGTCGGTGATCGCGGAGTCGAACCGACCGGCGCTGATCCTGGCGCATAACAAGACGCTGGCGGCCCAGCTGTACCATGAATTCAAGCAATTCTTTCCGAATAATGCCGTTGAATACTTTGTCTCTTACTACGATTATTACCAGCCCGAGGCTTATATTCCGGCGGGCGACTTATTTATCGAGAAGGAAGCTACGATCAACGAGGAGCTAGATAAGCTACGGCTGTCGGCGACGCGATCGTTGTTTGAGCGGCGCGACGCGATTATTGTTTCGTCAGTTTCGTGCATCTATGGTCTGGGGTCGCCGGAGGCTTACTACGGGATGCTCCTGCTGCTCGAAAAGGGCCAGAAGATTCGTCGCGAAGACATCACCAAGCGGCTGGTCGAGATCCTGTATGAGCGGAATGACGTTGATTTTCGGCGCGGGACGTTTCGTGTGCGCGGCGATATTATCGAGGTCTACCCGACGTACGACGAGAACGCCTTTCGGATCGAGTTGTTTGGCGACGAGATCGATAGCCTGGCGCAGATCGATCCACTCTTCGGCACGGTGCGGCAGAAGTACTCTCGTCTGCCGATCTATCCGAAGTCACACTATGTGGTACAGCCGGAGAGGAAGAAGGCGGCGAGTGAATCTATCCTAGCGGAGTTATTCGATTGGGAGGCGCAGTTAGAAAAAGAAGGTCGCCTGGTGGAGTCGCAACGAATTCACCAGCGGACTCGATTTGATTTAGAGATGATCAAGTCGGTCGGGTACTGTCACGGCATCGAGAATTACAGCCGACACTTTTCTGGACGACTTCCCGGCGAGCCTCCACCTACTTTGCTGGATTACTTTCCGCGGGACTATCTCTTATTTATCGATGAGTCGCATGTAACTGTTCCGCAGCTTCATGGCATGTGGCATGGAGATCGGTCGCGCAAGCAGAATCTGGTGGATTATGGGTTTCGTCTGCCGAGTGCGATGGATAACCGGCCGTTGAAGTTTGAGGAGTTTGAGGGCCGGACGGGGCAAATTATCTACGTCTCCGCCACGCCGGGACCGTATGAACTGACCAAAGCCGCGGGTGTTGTGGTGGAGCAGATTATTCGGCCGACCGGTCTGATCGATCCACAGGTGGAGATTCGGCCGATCAAAGGTCAGATCGACGACTTACTGGCGGAGATACGGGACCGAGTGGATCGCGACGAGCGGGTGCTTGTAACTACGTTGACCAAGCGAATGGCCGAGGACCTGGCGAACTACTACACGGAGGTAGGTGTGCGCTGCCGATACATGCACTCGGAGATAGAGACCCTGGAGCGGATCAAGTTACTTCGCGACCTGCGTAAGGGAGAGTATGACGTCCTGATCGGAATCAACTTACTTCGGGAAGGTCTCGATTTACCGGAGGTTTCGCTGGTGGCGATCCTTGATGCCGACAAAGAGGGTTTTTTGCGGTCGCAGGGATCGCTGATCCAGACGATCGGACGGGCGGCGCGGCACCTGGAAGGGCGGGCCATCCTGTACGCGGATACGATGACCGATTCCATGCGGCGGGCCATCAACGAGACGGACCGTCGGCGCGAGGTGCAGGTGGCTTACAACGAGGAGCACGGCCTGACGCCGCAGGCGATCAATCGACCGCTCGAGATGGGTCTGGCGGGGATTCTGAAGGCCGACTATGCCGACCTGACGGATGAGACGGAGGGGATGCCGGACTTTGTCTCGCAGGCCGAACTGGATGTGTACATCGGCAAGCTGGAGACGGACATGCGCGAGGCCGCGAAGAAGTTTGAGTTTGAGAAGGCGGCTAAGCTGCGCGATACCGTGAAGGAGTTACGGACAAAGGAGTTCTTATTTGCGTAAGTGAGTAACTCGGCGCAGGCAATATCCCGAATACAATCCCCGCGAAGCTACTAGGTTCCTTCTAGGATGAGATCCGCGGTGGCTCTGGGCTGGTCCCATTGCGGTAGATGGCCGCAGTGGTCCAGCCAATGGAGATGAGCGTCGGGAAACAGGTGGGTCGCCCGGCTGGCCTGGGCTGGGAGGCAGACGCGATCCTGTCGTCCCCAGACGATGGTCAGCGGCTTCAGTAGAGTGCCCGCGGGGGCTCCTTCCTGCTCCGGCAGGGCGACGAGCGAGGTGAGAAGTTCGTCGAAGCAGCGGGCGCGCAGGTAGCTTTCCATCTCGTCCTGGACGGCCGATCCGTCGATGGCCCAGGGCCGGGCGGAGAGCTGCGAGCAGAGCAGGGTTCGGCCGACGGAGGTGTGGCAGAGGGCGGCGAAGCTGCGGGGCATGGTGCGACCGAGCTGGCGGACGAGACGGACGCTGGTCCAGACGGTCCGGTGGAAGTAGAGCCGTTCCCAGCCGCTCCAGAAGCCGCCGGGGGCGAGCGCGACGGTGGCTCCGGTGACGCCGCGGCGGGCGAGTTCAAGCGCGAGGCGGCCGCCCATGGAGCTGCCGACGACATCGACGCCGAAAAGTCCCTGAGCTCCGAGGAATTCGGTTACGGCGTCGGCGAGCGACGGGATGGAGGTCTGCCGACCGAGCGGAGGCGTGTCGCCGAAGCCCGGCAGATCGATCGCAATGACGTCCCGGTGTGGGCGCAGAAGCGGGAGGATGGTGCACCAGGAACGCCAGCTGCCGCCCAGGCCGTGCAAGAGCAGGAGCGGCCGCCCCGATCCCATCCGAACGCAGTGAAACTCCATGGGCGCGATCGCCTCCGACCCTTCTAGGATGCCTGGACTGGGAACGCTGCGAGTGTGTGTGTGTGTGTGCGGATTTGTGAGAGCCGCCGCGGGGTGGACGCGGTCCCGGTATTCTTGAAGAGACCGTTGCGTATGTGCGGCTCGCGGCGAGAGAGGTGGAGGTTCTTTGGCGGTTCTGGCTCCGGTTTTGCCGGCGAGTTTCAATGATTTTCTGGGCAATGCCTCGGCTGTCGAGCAGATGCGCACAGCGATTGCCGCGGGCCGCCTGCCGCACTCGCTGATCCTGGCGGGACCGTCGGGTGCGGGCAAGTACACGTTGGCGCTGATGCTGGCGATGGCGGTGGAGTGCGATCGTCAGCCGCGCGATCTGTGGTCAAACGGGCAGTCGCTGGCCGGGTTTTGCGGGGCGTGCCGGAACTGCCTGCGGATCGCGGGGGCGGCCGATCTCGAAGCCGCGGTGGCCGCGGCCGTGGCGGCGCGCGAGGAGATGCGCGAGGCCGACAAGAAGGACACGCGCATCCTGGTGCAGCCGCACCCGGATGTGCTGATTGTGCCGCCCGATCCGCCGCAGCTGTTGATCAAGCTGGGGCAGGTGCGGACGTTGATCCAGAGAGCGCAGTACTTGCCGAGCGAGGCGCCGCGAAAGATCTTCATTTTGACGAGTGCGAACTTGATGAAGGAGGCGGCGAACTCGCTCCTAAAGGTGCTGGAGGAGCCGCCAGGAGGTGTGCACATCCTTATCCTGGCGGAGAATCCGGCGGAGCTGTTGCCGACCATCCGATCGCGCTGCGCGACGGTGCGGCTCCATGCTTTGCCGGTCGAGGAGATGGAGGGTCTGCTGGCGGACCGGCGGCCGGAGCTCGGGCCGGCGGAGCGGGGCTTGATCGCTCGTCTGGCGCAAGGGGCCGCGGGACGGGCGATCGCGTTTGACTTGCCAAGCTACACGGCGGCGCGCGCCGATGCCCTCCTTCTGTTGCGCAATGCCGCCGCCACGAACGGTGCCGACGCCGACCACAGTGCGCTGTTTCGCATGACGGAGGGGTATCGCGCGGGGGCTGATGGGCAGGCGAAGACGACGGCGCTCCTGCGGGCGTTTTCGTTGCTGCTCGAGGACTTGCTCCTGCTCCTGGCGGGCACGCCGGAGCTGTTGCGCAACACGGATCTGCGGCCGGAGTTGGACCGGCTGGCGCAGAGCCTGGCGTTTGGGTGGATCGAGTCGGCGTCGCGTGGTTTGGATCAGGTTTGGAGCGGTTTGCGGCGGAATCTCCTGCGAAATCTGTCGCTGGATGCGTTTGCGACTGGGCTTGAGGGTTCGCTTCGCGAGCGGGCTTGAGGGTCGGCTCTGAGCAGGCGCGCTACTTTGGCCGGGCGGCTTTGGTGAGTCTGTCGCGGATGGCCCCGCCGAAGCTCTCGGCGTGCGGGACGGGGCAGACGATGGTGGCGGCGCCGAGGTCGTCGAGGGTGCGGAGGCCGGCGTAGAGGCGGCGGGCGAGGATCTCGGGGTTGTCCCAGGGTCCCCAGCGGAAGATGTGCGCGGCGGACGCGGGCTCCCAGCCGTCCGGGAGCATGACGGCGAGCGAGGTTGCGGGATCGGCGAGGTTGCGGAGGGTAGTCGACCAGGAGGTTGGATCGTCGACCAGGAGGAGGCGTGCGCGGGGGGCGTAGTGGCGCAGGCCGAAGCCGGGGGATGGCAGGCCTTTGGGGGTGGTTGACGATGTGTCGGGCCGGGGCGTGTCGGGCCGGTGCGTGTCGGGCGGGGGCGTGTAGACGTCGGCGGGGCCGGCGACGGCCTGGATTTGGTTGAGAGTGACGGCTCCGGGGCGGAGGAGGAGCATGGGCGAGACGGAGACGTCGAGGACGGTGGATTCGAGGCCGACGGTGGTTGGGCCGGCGTCGAGGACGGCGTCGATGCGGCCGTCGAGGTCCTGGAGCACGTGCGCGGCGGTGGTTGGGCTGATGTGGCCGAAGCGGTTGGCGCTGGGCGCGGCGATAGGGACCCGGGCGGCGGCAAGGAGGGCGAGGGCGACCGGGTGGGCGGGCATGCGGACGCCGACGAGAGGTCGACCGGCGGTGACGCGGTCGGAGATGGCGAGCTGGCGCGGCAGAAGCAAGGTGAGCGGGCCGGGCCAGAACGCGGCGATGAGCCGGCGGGCGCGCCTGGCGGCCGGGGTGTCGGAGAGGTCGGCAACGGCGTCGAGTTGGGCGAGGTTGCCGACGTGGACGATGAGCGGGTCCCAGGTGGGGCGATCCTTGGCGGCGAAGATCCGGGCGAGCGCGGTTTGGTTGAAGGCGTCGGCACCGAGGCCGTAGACGGTTTCGGTGGGAAAGGCGACGATGCCGCCCGAGCGGAGGAGATCGGCCGCGCGCGCGATGGCGGAGGGCTCGGCGGCGGGAAGCCGGTCGGTGATGCTTCGGGACGGTTCGGACATTTCGGACGGCTCGGACATCTGGTTCTCATCCTAAGCGGCAGGCGGGCGGACGCGAAGCCTGTGGAGAGGCGCTCGGGTGGGCCGCCGTATACTCCAAGCCATGCAGAGTGCTGAGATTGAGCTGAAGATTCCGGTGTCCGACCCGGTGGCGTTTGGGGCCCGGCTGCCGGGGCTGGGGTTTGCTTTGGAGTCGCCGCGAACGTTTGAGATGAACACTTTGTTCGATACGCCGGGGCGGGATCTGCGGGCGCGGCACCAGGTGTTGCGCATCCGGCAGTATGGTGATGTGTGCACGCTGACGCACAAGCGGATGCCCGAGGCGGACGGCGGCGCGGCGACGACGGCCGATGCGACGCGGTACAAGACGCGCATCGAGACGGAGACGACGGTGGCCGAGGGCGAGGCGCTGGCGGCGATCTTTCGCGAGCTGGGGTACGGTCCGGTGTTTGTGTATGAGAAGTTTCGGACGGTGTGGACGGACGTGGCGGGCGTTTCGGGACCGGGAACGGCGGCCGCGCATCTGGTCCTGGACGAGACGCCGATCGGGACGTGGGCCGAGCTCGAAGGTCCGGTCGAGTGGATCGATGGGACGCTCGGGCGACTGGGTGTGGACGCCGCGGCAGGTCTGACGGACAGCTATGGGAAGCTGTTTCTGGACTGGAAGGCGCGGACCGGTAGCCCGGCGGAGCACCTGACGTTTGCGGAGATTGGGCAGCCGGTGCTGGTGGGGCGGTGAAAAGGCAGGGATCAGGGGACAGAAGGCAGGGAACAGAAAGGCAGGGAACAGAAAGGCAGGGAACAGGGATCAGGGAACAGTAGTCAGGGAACAAGGAACAGGCAACAGCGGACAGGGTCAGCAAAGGGATTAGGAACAGGCCAGATCAGAGGTTCTGAGTTCCTTTTCCCTGCCAGCTGTTTCCTGTCCCCCGCCCTGCCAGCTGCTCCCTGCCTGCCAGCTGTTCCCTGTCCCCCGCCCTGCCAGCTGTTCCCTGCCCTGCCCTGCCCGCTGTTCCCTGTCAACTGTTCCCTGTTCCCTGTTCCCTGTCAACTGTTCCCTGCCCTTAGAAGATCTGGAAGTTGACCTCGACGTTGAGTTCGACGAGCACGGGTTTGCCGTTCTCCATGGCGGGCTTGAATTTGTACTGACGGACGGCTTCCATGGCCTTCTGGTCGAGGCCCATGCCGACGCCGCGCAGGACGCGGACGTGGCTGGGGTTGCCGTTCTGGTCGACCCAGAGGTTGACGAGGACGTTGCCGGCGACCTTGGCTTTACGGGCTTCTTCGGAGAACTCGGGTTCGACCGAGTAGATCAGAACGGGGGCCGAGACGCCGCCGCCGATGCGCCGGGGGCCGCCGCCGGTGTTTCCGCCCGAGCCTGGACCGAGGCCTGAGCCGTGACCGGAGCCGAGGCCGGTTCCGCTTCCGTTGCCCATCGACATGCCGACGATCGGCGAGTTGGGGACGCCGATCTGCGGGATGCTGGACGCCATCTTGACATCTTTCTGGACCTCGATCGTCGGCTGGATCTGGATCTTGGGTTCCTGGATGGGCGGCGCCTTAGGCGGAACGATCTGGTGCTCCGCGAACTTCGGCGGTGTGCCCTTGGTGACCGGTGTGGGGCCCTTCTGACCGCCGCCGCCGCCCATCGACTGCGCCTTCGGTGGGGCTTTGGGGGGAGCGACCGGAAGATCGATCGGCGTGACGACGTGCGTCACCTGCGGCGCGGCCATCTTGACGCCCTTGTACAGGAGCCACGCGATCAGGCCGATGAGGACGGCGTGAATAATGGCCGAGATCGCGGTCGAGGTCGGGTCGCGCTTGACGGCCATCCGGTCGACCACCGGGATGGGCTTCGATTCGAGCACCAGCGGCGGAAGTTTGGCCGGAAAAAAGACGTCGCGAAAGCTCGAGACCATGGAGGCGAAGACGCCCTCCTCCTTGATCTCGGACCACCGTGGAGCGTCTCCGCCGCGCAACCGCGGCACGTCCTGCCCGGTCTCTGTGGAACCTCTGGATTCTGTCTCCGGAGGTGGAAACATCGTCAATGCCATAGCTCTGCTCGCCCAGTTCTGCAGCGAAGGCGCCCTGGCCTTCGCTTGCTCACACCTAAGATCAACGCAAGATCACCGCAATCTCTGAAACAACTTCTGCCTCTGGGTACGTCGCCGGTCTTGCGCCGGTTTGCCTGGCAGAACGCGTCACTCCTGACCTGTCTTATATTCTACTAACTTCTCCCTGGCTCTGCCTTTCGCTCCCAGACGCACGCTTGATTCCCTTGAGATTTCTCTCGGACGGTTCCCGATTCTGATTGGACGTTGCTGACGGGCAGGAGGTCTCGCGAGGCGCGTACTTCAGCAGGTGACGCGCCGGTACAATAGAGGTTTGCGGGACTTTGCGGCTGTCCCGCGAGCTCAAAATCAGAGGAGATCGATGCCGGAAGCACCCGACCCCCAACCCGCGCGCCCGGAGCCAGATAGGAAGGCGCCGAAGCCGCTGAAATCCACGCTGAACCTGCCGGAGACAAGCTTTCCGATGAAGGCGAACCTCCCGTTGAACGAGCCGGCGCGCTTAGGGCAGTGGCAGGCCGAGGATCTGTACGGCCAGATCCGGGCGAAGTGCGCAGGCGAGAATCGTCCGAAGTACATCCTCCACGACGGTCCGCCGTACGCGAACGGGCCGATCCACCTGGGCCACGCGCTGAACAAGTGCATCAAGGACTTCGTCGTGAAGACCAAGACGATGGCGGGCTTTGACGCGCCGTACGTTCCGGGGTGGGACTGCCACGGCCTGCCCATCGAGATCAAGGTGGACGAGCAGCTGGGGCGAAAGAAGCTGGAGATGGATCCGCTGGCGGTGCGGTCGGCCTGCCGGGCGTACGCGGAGAAGTATGTCAGTCTGCAGAGGTCGCAGTTTGAGCGCATCGGCGTCTTCGGGCAGTGGAACGAACCGTACCTGACGATGTCGCCGAAGTACGAGGCAGCGGTGCTGGAGCTGTTCTACGACTTCTTTGAGCAGGGCTTCGTGTACAAGGGCCTGAAGCCGGTGTACTGGTGCATCCACGACCACACGGCGCTGGCCGAGGCCGAGGTGGAGTATGCCATGCACACCTCGCCGTCGGTGTATGTGCGGTACCGTCTGACGAGCGATCCGGGGGCGATCGATCCGGCGCTGGCGGGTGGCGCCCGCGGCTCGGAGGTCAAGGACGTGTGGACGATTATTTGGACGACCACGCCGTGGACCTTGCCGGCGTCGCTCGCGGTGGCGTTTCACCCGGAGCTGGAGTATGTGGCGCTCAGGAACACGGACGGCAATGTGTATATCGTTGCGGCGGCTCTGGCCGAGCAGACGCGCGCGGCTTGCGATCTTCCGGAGGCGGTCGAGATCGCGCGCTTCCCTGGGTCGCGGTTGGACAGGAGCACGTTTCAGCATCCGTTTCTCGATCGCATGATCCTCGGCGTGAACGCGGATTACGTCACGACGGAGCAGGGCACGGGCGCGGTCCACACGGCGCCGTCGCATGGAGCCGACGACTTCCTGACGGGCACGCGCTACGGCCTGTCGCAGCTCTGCGATGTCGACGCGGCCGGGCGTCTGCGCAACGGTCTGCCGGAGTATGACGGTCTCGAGATCTTCAAGGCGAATCCGGTCATCATCGACTTGCTCGCGAGCCGCGGCGCTCTGATGGGGCGCGCGGAGATCCATCACTCGTACCCGCACTGCTGGCGGTGCCACAGGCCGGTGATCTTTCGCGCGACCGAGCAGTGGTTTATCTCGATGGAGACGCCGATGGACAACCCGGGCGACCCGGACGGCGCGCCGACGACGTTCCGGCAGCGGGCGCTCGACGAGATCGCGGAGGTGACGTGGGACCCGGGGTGGGGCGAAGAGCGCATCTCGAACATGATTGCGACGCGGCCGGATTGGTGCATCTCGCGGCAGCGGATCTGGGGTGTTCCGATCGCGGTGTTTCTGTGCGAACGCTGCCACACGCCGCTCAAGAACCGGGCGGTGAATCGCGGCATCGTGGAGCGCGTGCGGGCGGAGGGCGTCGATCTCTGGTACCGGCTCGCGGCGGCGGAGCTGTTGCCAGCCGAGACGACGTGCGCGAAGTGCGGCGCGCGGGACGATTTTCGCAAGGAGATGGACATCCTGGATGTGTGGTTTGAGTCGGGCGCCTCGTGGCACGCGGTGCTGGACGCGGACCCGGAGCTGTGCCGGCCGCCGAACCAGGTGCCGGCCGACCTGTACACCGAGGGCGGCGATCAGCATCGCGGGTGGTTTCACTCGTCGCTGCTGACGTCGGTGGCGGTGCGCGGGCATGCGCCGTACAAGCGCGTGGCGACGTCCGGTTGGACGCTCGATGAGCAGGGCCGGGCGTTCTCGAAGTCGCTCGGCAATGGGGTCGATCCGGTCGATGTGGCGAAGCGGCTGGGCGCCGAGGTGATCCGTCTGTGGGTCGCGTCGGTCGACTTCCGCGAGGATGTGGCCGCGAGCGAGAACCTGATGAATCGCGTGAGCGAGAACTACCGCAAGCTGCGCAATACGTTTCGTTTTCTGCTCGGCAATTTGTATGACTTCGTGCCGGCGCGCGATGCTGTGCGTGACTTTGCGCAGCTCGAACCTCTAGACCAGTACATCCTGGCGCGCACCGCGGAGCTCGACGCAAAGGTTCGGCGCGCCTACGACACCTTTGAGTTTCACCGGGCGTACCACGCCTTGAACGAGTTCACAAACACGGACTTGTCGGCGCTGTATCTGAACGTGATCAAGGACCGCCTGTACACGTTTGCGCCGGATTCGGCGGGCCGGCGATCGGCGCAGACGGCCCTGTGGAGGATCGCGGAGGCGCTGACGCGGCTGGTGGCGCCGATCCTCTCGTTTACGGCGGATGAGGTATGGGGGCTGCTGCCCGAGGTGGAGGGGCGCGAGGCGAGCGTGCACCTGGCATCGTTTCCGGATCTGGCGGAGATTGTGCCGGGCAACCTGGAGCAGCTCCTGCAAGACTTCAAAACACTGCTCATGTACAGACTAAGCGTGTTGATCGACCTCGAGAATGAACGTAGCAAGAAGACCATTGGCAAGGCTCTCGATGCCTCGGTCGTGATCTGGGTGAACGTAAGGGTCTCGCGAGAAAGCTTCGAGGTGCTATCGAGATACGAACCTTACTTAGCCGAGTTCTTGGGGGTATCCAAGGCTGAAGTGCGAGAAATCAATGAACCGACGGACAACTTCCTGTGGGTTCCTCAAGTTCTTCCGTTTGCGGGCTCGATCACACCGAAGTGCGAACGGTGCTGGCGCTATGTTCCGGATGTCGGGGAGGATGTGAACTATCCAAGTGTCTGCCTGCGCTGCGCCGAAGCGCTCGACGTGATTGGGTACCCGGCTTACGCTGCACCCTCAGAGACGGCCGCCGGTGAGGTTCGGACCTGATGCCTGCACCGCTCAGACCCGAGGCCGCCTCCCCTGTGCTCACGCCAGCCGCCGCGACAGCTCGGTCTGTCCCTTCGCCCCGAAGACACCCCGACGCACGCCCCTACCTGCTTCTGCTCTCGGCCGTCATCGTCGTGCTCGATCGCCTGACCAAGCGCTATATCTCGGCGCACCTGCCGACCGGCCGCCACCACGTCGTGATCCCGCGCGTGTTTGCCATCTCGCACGAGCTCAACACGGGCGCGGCGTTCTCCTTTTTCTCGGACTCGACCTCGCCTGAGCATGTGCGCTGGGGCCTGATCGGGTTTTCGGTCTTGGCGATCGGGATCGTGCTGGCCATGCTGTTGCGTGCGGGCCGGGCGCTCTCGGTGACCGGCGTCGCTCTCGCGTTGATCCTCGGCGGCGCCATCGGCAACCTCCACGACCGCGTCCGTTACGGGTACGTGATCGACTTTCTCGAGGTGCACATCGTCCACTATCACTGGCCCGACTTCAACGTGGCCGACTCGGCGATTGTGACGGGTGCGTGCCTGTTGATTCTGGAGATCTTCCGACCGCAGGGGCGTGCCGCGGTCGAGCGAGAAGGTTAGTTCGCTCCGGATTGCGCGCGTCCAAAGAAACGTTTCCAGCGCAGCCCTCACAATCTTTGTGGTAGAAACATCCAGCCGGGCGATCTTCTAGGTCATCTGCAGCAGAGCTTCTCGCACCCCAGGCCACGCACTCGGGACCCCGAAATCTACTCCAGAGAGAAGGCCAACCATGGGAATTGCCGCCGCTCCGTTAAACTCCGCTCCACCTCCGCTCGACATGGAGAAACTTCAGGCTTTTATGGGTCGCGCGGTCGGCGACATGGGCGCGTCGCTCCATGCGGTGCTGATCGTGATCGGCGACCGTTTGGGCCTGTACAAGGCGATGGGCGACTCTCTGCCGGTCACCCCGGACGAGCTCGCCAGCCGGACCGGAACCCACGCGCGTTACGTCGAGGAGTGGCTGAACGCGAACGCCGCCAGTGGATACGTCAACTACGACGCGGGCGCGAAGACGTACACGCTGCCGCCCGAGCAGGCGCTTGCCCTGGCGGTTGAGAACAGCCCGGCGTTTCTTCCAGGTCTGTTTCAGATTGTCTCCGCGTGCTTCAACGACGCCGGCATGATCGAGAACGCCTTTCGCACCGGCGCCGGTGTGGGCTGGCACGAGCACCATCACGATCTCTTTCACGGGACCAATCGGTTCTTCCGTCCGGGCTACATCGCCAACCTGACGACGACCTGGATTCCGGCGCTCGACGGCGTCGAAGCCAAGCTGAAACGCGGCGCCAAGGTGGCGGACATCGGATGCGGTCTGGGCTCGTCGACGCTCCTGATGGCAAAGGCGTACCCGAACTCGGAGATCTTCGGCTTCGACTACCATCAGGGGTCGATCGATCTGGCGAAAAAGGCCGCGGCCGACGCTGGGCTGGGGGAGCGCGTCCACTTCGAGACTGCCTCGGCCAAGGATTATCCGGGCAGCGACTACGACTTTGCCGCCGTGTTTGACTGCCTTCACGACCTCGGCGATCCGGTGGGCGCGGCCGCGCATGTGCGGTCGACCCTGGCCGCGGACGGGACGTGGATGATCGTCGAACCGTACGCCGAGGACGCGGCGGAGCGGAATCACAACCCGGTTGGGCGCGTCTTTTATTCGGCGTCGACGATGCTGTGCGTTCCGGCTTCGAAGTCGCAGGAGGTGGGCCTAGCGCTGGGGGCGCAGGCGGGCGAGGGGCGCATCAAGGACGTGGTCGAGGCGGGTGGGTTTTCGCGGTTTCGCCGCGCGACGGAGACACCGTTCAATCTGGTGTTTGAAGCCCGACCGTGACCGGGAGAGCAGAAGTTTGCGAGCGAACGTCGGTTCCGCAGCCGGCAGGGAGACGAGCGATTTCTAGCTTGCAAAGTGGAATCGCCGGGGGCATCCTAATCACAGGGGATCACGCCCATGGCTGCCACACCTTCGCGCATCACCTACTCTGAGGATGGTCAGATTGAGCTGCCCGTCGACCCAGACGATCCGGGGTACGCGCTCGATGTTCTGATCCGGGAGGGCAAGATGGAAGAGGCACGTGCAGAGCTGGAGCGGCTCGTGCTTGAAGGAATAGATTCCGGTGAGCCCATTGAGATGACTTCCGACGCGTGGGAAGAGTTTCGCCTGCAACTCCATCGTGAGGCAAAGCTCGCTTCTTGATCCCAGCTGGCCTCTTTTCACCTGCCGCACTGCGCGAGATTGACAGAAGATGGAAGCGCCTAAGCGTCGACTCGAGTGCACGCGTGGCGCGGATCAGTTCCTCTATGCCGTTCGAGAGACGGCCACCATGCTCCAGCAGTTCCCGTTCGCTGGTACCGTATGCAGCGGCTCGTCCCCTCGTCTTATGAAGCTTAGGCAGTTTCCGGTCAAGTCACCTTTTGAAAGATGGACGGTGCTCTACACCGTGCGCGCAGATCGGGTCGTCGTGTTGCGCGTCCTGCACGGTTCCCAACAAAGAACCTGATGACTTATGACAAAGCACCTCTGATTCGCCAACCTGGCCACATCTATCCGACAATAGACAGTGGCCATGCTTGACCAAACCACTGAAGCCGAAGCGACGTCCCCGCATACGATTCCGGCGCCCCCATCGATCGACCAGATCACCATTCGCGGCGCGCGTACGCACAATCTGAAGTCGATCGATGTGGACATTCCGCACAACGCTCTGACCGTTGTGTCGGGCGTGTCGGGCTCGGGCAAGAGCTCGCTGGCCTTTGACACCGTGTATGCCGAGGGGCAGCGGCGCTACGTCGAGAGCCTCTCGGCGTACGCTCGGCAGTTCCTGGAGCGCATCGAAAAGCCGGACGTTGACCACATGGACGGCCTGGCGCCGGCGATCGCGATAAAGCAGAAAAATCAGACGCGCAACCCGCGATCGACCGTGGCGACGGCGACGGAGATCTACGACTACTTGCGGCTGTTGTACGCGCGCTGCGGCACGGTGACGTGTCTGCACTGCGGCGGCGTCGTTCGGCGGGACACGGTGGATGAAATTGTAGACGCTCTCCTGCGGCTGCCCGAGGGAACGCGCGTGTATGCGTTGTTTCCGATCGAGCGCCGCGAGGTCCGATTTGAGCCGCTGCAGCCGGCATCGGCCGAGAGCTCGGAGGCGCCTGCGCCGGCGAAGGCTCCGAAGATTTCGAAGGCGTCGAAGAGGTCCGCAAAGATCGCCGAAGCTGCCCCACCTCCTGTCTTCAACCTCACCGACACTTTGAAGGAGCGTCTGACGGAGTTGCGGAGGCGCGGCTACAACCGCCTGTACCAGCCGGCGCCGGACGGTGCTCCGGGGCAGATCGTTGAGTTTTCGACGCCGGAGTCGCTCCTGGAGCTTGATTTTGCGCGGCCGATCTACATCCTGATCGACCGTCTGGCCCTCTCGCCGGAGGTCAGATCGCGCCTGGTGGATGCGATCGAGACGGGGTACCGCGAGGCCGGCGAGGTGCAGTTTCACACGCTCTCGCGCGAGGAGGGCGCACCGCCGGAGCGTCTGCGGTTCTCGTCGGCGTTTGAGTGCTCCACGTGCCATCGCGCGTATCGCGAGCCCGAGCCGCGGCTGTTCTCGTTCAACAATCCGTTTGGCGCGTGCCCGCGTTGCCAGGGCTTCGGCAACACGATCGACTTCGACCCGGACCTGATCATTCCTGACAAGTCGAAGTCGATCGACGGCGACGCGATCAGTCCGTGGGCTGGCGGCAAGTACCGTCCGATGCACGGCGAGTTGAAGCGCTTTGCCAAGCTGTCCGGCATCCCGACAGACGTGCCGTGGTACGACCTCCCCGAAGCGCAGCAGCGCCTGATCGAGGAAGGATCGGGGGCGTTTCCAGGGGTTCGCGGCTTCTTTGCGGATCTGGACGGAAAGAAGTACAAGCTGCATGTTCGCGTGTTTTTGTCGAAGTATCGCGGCTATGCCACGTGCCCGGACTGTCGCGGCCAGCGTCTGCGCGCCGAGGCTCGCGCGGTGCTCCTGAACGGCAAAAATATCTGCGAGGCTTCGTCGCTGACAATCACAGCGGCATCGGACTTCTTCGACCATCTCGAGCTCTCGCCGGCACAGACCGAGATCGCCGGAAAGATCCTCGAGGAGGTTCGGCAGCGCATCCGGTTCCTTCATGAGGTTGGCCTCGACTACCTGACACTCGACCGTCTGTCGTCCACCCTCTCGGGCGGCGAATCGCAGCGAGTTCAGCTCGCCACGTCGCTCGGCAGCCGCCTGGTCGGGGCGCTGTATGTGCTCGATGAGCCTTCGATCGGCCTCCACACGCGCGACACGGCCAAGCTGATCCGCATCATGCACGAGCTGCGCGATCTCGGCAACACGATCTTGGTCGTCGAGCATGATCCGGACGTGATCCGATCGGCCGATCACCTGCTCGATCTCGGTCCTGGAGCGGGCGAACTTGGCGGACATCTGCTGGCCTCTGGAACGGTCGAGGAGGTCACGGCCAACCCCAATTCGATCACCGGCCGGTACCTTTCGGGGCGCAACTATATCCCTGTTCCCTCGGTACGGCGAGAGCCCGGACGAGAACATTTGCGACTAACCGGAGCGCGCATCCACAACCTGCGCGGGGTCGATCTGGACGTGCCTTTGAATCTACTGTGTTGCGTCTCGGGCGTCTCGGGCTCGGGCAAATCGACGCTGGTGCATCAGGTGCTCTACCCCGCGTTGACGCGGGCGCTGGGCGCGGAAGAGGGCGCGTCGAGTGCCACGCTGCCGGCGCACACGTTTCGCGAACTCTCGGGAACGCAACACCTGAATGAGGTCATCCTGGTCGATCAGTCGCCGATCGGCCGCACGCCGCGATCGAATCCAGTCACCTATATCAAGGCGTTTGACGATATCCGCGCGCTGTTTGCGGCGCAGCCCGACGCCAAGCGCAAGGGCTACACCGCCGGGATGTTTTCGTTCAACGTCCCCGGCGGACGTTGCGATGTGTGCGAGGGCGACGGCACCGTGACGGTCGAGATGCAGTTCCTCGCCGACATCGAGCTGCCCTGCGAAGAATGCAACGGAACGCGTTACAAATCCACGATCCTGGACGTGAAGTACAAGGGCAAAAATATCTTTGACGTCCTGAATATGACGGTGAAGGAGGCTCTGGTCTACTTTGCCGGGCATCCGAAGATCGTCGATAAACTGTATGTGCTCGACGAGGTCGGGCTTTCGTATGTGCGTCTCGGGCAGTCCGCGACGACGCTCTCCGGCGGCGAGGCGCAGCGCGTCAAACTGGCGTCGCACCTGGCGACGGCGCGGTCGATCTCCAACCGGACGAGCAGCAATGAGGCCGCGGCCAAGGCGCGATCGCGGACGCTCTACATCCTCGACGAGCCGACGACGGGGTTGCACTTCGACGATGTCGCGAAGCTGCTCGCCGCGTTTCGCAAGCTGATTGAAGGCGGTGGATCGCTGCTTGTGATCGAGCACAATCTGGACGTGATCAAGTCCGCCGACTGGGTGATCGACATGGGGCCGGAGGGTGGATCGGGCGGCGGCGAGGTCGTCGCGGTGGGCACGCCGGAGGAGATCGCGGCAGATCCTCGGTCGCACACGGGCCACTGGCTCGGCCCGGTGTTGAAGCTACCGTCGGCTGCGGCGCGGACGGAGGCGCGGGCCGGCGAAGCGGCGATCTCGGCGTGATTCTGCAACGGCGTGCGACAGGGCTCGTGGCCATGGCGATGCTGTTTCTGCCGGGCGCGGCGCTCTGGTCGCAGAGTTCCGGGTCGCAGAGTTCCGGGTCGCAGAGTTCCGGGTCGCAGAGTTCCGGGCCCCAGAGTCCTCAGCCGGGTTCGTCGTCGTCGAGCTCAAGCTCGCAAACGGCCGCGTCTCAGACCGTACAGCCGGCCGAGGACCCGCGCCGCGCGGAAGCGGCCAAGGCGCTTGGTCGCGGGGACTTCCCTCTCGCGCTCAAGCTCCTGGTCCCGCTGGCGGCTGACAATCCGACCGACGCTCGCGTCCTGTTTGATCTGGCGAGCGCCGAGGATGCGCTCAGCAGCTCCAATCCCACCCAGATCGCCGCAGCCGAGCAGAGCTACCGGCGTTCGATCGCGGCCGATCCGGCCTACTTTGAGCCGCATCTTGCGCTGGGCCTGTTGCTGGCCCGCAACAACCACCCGGAGGCCGCGCGCATGGAGCTGGTCGCGGCGACGACGCTGCGAGCCCCGGACCCTGCCTTGAAGGCGCGGGCGTTTCGGGCGCTGGCTCGCGTCGACCTCTCGCTGAACCCGGTCGAGGCGCGCGACGCCCTGCTTCAGGCCCTGAAGCTCTCCCCCGAGACCCCGGACGACACCTTGCTCGCGGCCGCCCTGGCCGAGCAGGCGGACGACCCGGCCGCGGCCGAGGCGGCCTATCGCCGGTTGCTGGCAGCGACGCCGGGCGACCCGTCCGCGACGTCTGCGCTCGCACGTCTCTTGCTCCGGCAGGGCAAGCCGGCCGACGCCGAGAGTCTCCTGAAATCCGCTCTGGCCAACCACCCTGACGACCCTGTGCTCCTGGCCCAGTTCGCCTCGGTTGCGCTCCAGGAGAACAAGCCAGGCGAGGCGCTCGATCGGCTCCGTCCGGTTCAGGCGGCGCACCCGGACGACAGGGATCTCCGTCGGATTTACGCGCACCTGCTCTCCGCGACTGGCGACTATGCCGCGGCCGAGCCCGTTCTGGCCGATCTGAGCGCGCAGTCGCCCGACGATCCCGTGCTCCTGGACGAGGTCGCGGACGCTCTGATTCATCTTCGCCGCTTTCCGGAAGCCGAGGCGATCCTCGTCCGCGCGCTGGCCCATCCGGAACTGTTCCCCACGCCGGCGAGCCGCGCCGATGCCGCCAGTCATCTAGCCTTTGCTGCCTCACAGGACGCGCATCCCGAGGTGGTATTGCAAGCGCTGTCCGTGCGTGCTACAGTCCTGCCACAGTCGCCTTCCTCGCTGTTCCTGGCGGCGACCGCGCACGACCGGCTGCACCATACGAAAGAAGCGACCAACCTGTACCGGCAGTTCCTCCTGGTGGCGAACGGAAAGTTTCCCGACGAGGAGTCTGAGGCCCGCCACCGCCTCCTCGCCCTCGCTCACACGAGATAGAAGAATCTCGAGGTGCAATATGGCTTCCCTGCTTCGCTGCTCTGTTCTCCGCAAGACCTCCCTCGCCCTCATTCCCCTCTTTCTTCTTCTCTTTACAACCTCGCTCCACGCCGGGAACCGCGACGAGATCTTGCCGGACGAGGGGACGCTGGCGCAGCTTGAGTTGCGCGCCCAGCAGGCCCAGCCGCGCGAGCAGTGCTTCCTGTACGCCGAGCTTGTCCACACCATGACCGAGATCGCCGGCAAGCAGATGCGCGACGGCGAGGTGGAGCGCGCCAGCGCCATGCTGAAGCGCACGGAACACTACGCGCAGCTGATCCACATCGGCCTGGCAAACGATTCAAAGCGCCTGAAAAACGCCGAGCTGCTGATGCACCACACGACCTATCGGCTGAGCGAGTACCTCCATCAGGCATCGAGCGAGGATCGCGCCGTACTCCAGTCGACGCTGAAGCAGCTCAACCAGGTGCATGACGAGATCCTGATGCACGTCTTTGCCCACTAAGGAGCAGGGATCGAGACTCATGCGCCGCCGCCTGCTCGTCTCCGCTCTCTTGCTGCTCTCTCTCGCTCCGGCCCTCCTGTTCTGCCCTGGGCATCGGGCCTATGCGCAGGGGCGCGGGGAGGAGAGCCTGTCGGACGCCGAGGTGGAGCAGCTGCGCGAGTCGGCGTACACGCCGTCCGACCGGATCCTGGTGTTTATCAAGCTCTTGGACACACGGACGAAGCGGATCACCGATCTGGTAGCCAAGCCTCGACGACCGGGCCGGGAGGAAGACCTGCACGATCTCCTCGAGCAGTTCACCGCCATCGCGGACGAGCTGAACGACAACCTGGACGACTATGGGCCGCGGCATCGCGACCTCCGCAAGCAGTTGCCCAAGCTGCTCGAGGCGGTCGATCGCTGGAACACCGCGCTCAAGACACCGCCGGACAACGACCGGTATGCGGTCGCGCGCAAGCTGGCGCTTGAGTCGGTCCGGGATGTGCGCGAGGAGGCGACGCGGCTGGTCGAAGACCAGAAGACCTTCTTCGCGGCGCACCCGGAGGCGGCAAAGGCCGAACGGGACCGCGAAAATCCGGGCGCGAACCGGCCGGCTGAGACGCCGCGCTAGAGCGTGTTAACCTGAACAGAGTGTGCCTCCCCCGCTGATCGATATCTTTGAAGAGCAGTACCGCGAGCTCCGTCCGCGAGCTCCAGTCCCTCCGCTCGACATCCGGTTTCGCCGCTTCACCTCCTTGAACACGACGATTCGGCTGCGCGAAGGCAAGCTCCACGTCCGTCTGTCGGATCTGCTGGAGCACGCACCGGCGAGCGTTCACCACGCGATCGCGCACATCCTGCTCGCCAAGCTCTACCGCAAGCCCATCGCGCCCACGTACGCCGACCGGTACCGCCGGCACGTCTCGTCCGAGGCGGTCCTGCGACAGGCGGCGCACATTCGCCAGACCCGCGGGCGCAAACGCATTGTTTCGGCGCAAGGGCATCGGTGGGATCTCGACGAGGTCTTTGAGTCGCTGAACACGCGATTCTTCTTCGGTCTGCTGGGCCGGCCGACGCTGACGTGGTCCGCGCACCAGGCGCGCCGCGCGCTCGGCCACTACGACGCCGCGCACAACACGATCGTCGTCAGCCAGGTGTTTGACCGGCCGGACACACCGCGATGCGCGATCGAGTACCTGCTCTACCACGAGATGCTGCACCTGAAGCACCCGGTCCGGGTAAAGGCCGGTCGCCGATGCGTGCACTCGCGAGAGTTTCAGGCCGAGGAGCGACTGTTCCCAGAGCTCGAAGAGGCGAAGGCGTATCTGAAGCGGCTCTGATCGACGTTTCGTTTGTTGACGATGAGAGTTGAGCTCATAGCGAAGTTTAATGGACGCGGAATTGCGCTGCTAACGCCGATGGAAGTATAGCTAACTAGAGGTATTGCAAGATGGACGAGTACAGCCGAACGGCGGACCGACTGCGGAAGGCTATGGTCATTCAACGCGAGAAGGAAAAGGTCGCCCGCATGAGAGAGCTACTCAAAGCACAGACAGAAGAACAGTTCCGAGCCATTCTTGAGAAGGACTGGCAGGTTGGCCCAGAGCATCCGAACTACAAGGTTATGCTGCAGATGTGGAGGTCTCAGCATTGAAAGCATCGATGCGCCTCTGTGCACTTGCATAGCGCTCATCTCGCTCAGCTTCACTCAAACCGAGCTCATCAAAGTGCCCTTCGATCAAACGAACCATTTCAAGGGCTGCCTCGTCCGCAGTCAGGTTTGCTTCGCTAGTCTTTTGTGCACTCGTCGCCATAACACCTCTTTGGAGAACACTCACGCAGCGGAGATTGCTACATAGTCGCTATTGTATCCATGCAGTGGTCGAAGTGGCTACGGAAGACTGTGCCGCTGCAAACTGGGTACACCGCACGACTTAGACCACGGTCGAGTCCGAACCTATCCCGGCCAGCGCCGGCGCCCACTGTACGTGCTTCAGCCGAGCGGCCGCGATCACGGCCGAGCCCACCACAATGCTTCCGAGCGCGGCGATCTGCGCGTTGCTCAGGCCCCAGTAGAGCTTTGGGTTGATGCGGACAAACTCGACCAGAAAGCGCCCGGCGCCGCTGAGGACCAGGTAGATTCCGGTCAGCATGCCGACCGGCAGGAAGCGTCGACCGAGCCGCCACAGGATCCAGAACAGCAGGAGCGCGAACAGCAATTCATAGACCGGCGTCGGCTGCACCAGGGCGTCAGGGGGATTGGGCGGCACAAGGGCGTCGGGTCGCATGTGCACGCCCCAAGGCAGCGTGGTGTTGATGCCGTAGTCGCCGTCGCCGCTGGTAAGGCAGCCGAGCCGGCCTATCCCGTAGCCGATCGCCGCTGCCGGAGCCGCCAGGTCGAGCATCCGCCAGGCCCCGACGCGCTGCCCCAGGGCACCCTCAAGCGGGCTGTGAAATCGAGCGTTCCGCCCTTGCCACATCAAGGTTGCTACGCCTGCGAGCAGCCCTCCATACCAGGCAAATCCCGCTTGAAACCAGTGCAAAAAGCCGAGCAGCACACGCCACGGATCGTGCCATCCAGGAAGGCCGATCTGCCGCATGGACGCGCGCAGCTCCGGGAGGTCCTGCGCCTCGTGCCACAGCTTCGCCCCCACGATGCCGGCGATCACCACCAGAGCCACAACGCCGAGCGCGTCCCCGGCGACACCGTTCCGAAGGAAGTTTCGATGGAGCACAAGAGTGGCGACCACGGCCGCCAGCCACAGCAGGAGCCCAAACGTGCCCAGATGGATCGGGCCGATGTTGAGAAACGGAACCATGCGCCTCGCCTTCCCTAAGAAGTATATCGGCGCTTCCCACGAAAACTTTAGTCGTTTACCCTGCCCCTATGCCCACCAGCGCACCTGTCTTCCCTCCTGCCACCGGCATGGAGGTCCTGCTCTCGACCGATCAGATCGCGGCGCGCGTCGCCGAGCTTGGCCGCGAGATCACCGCCAGCTACGCCAACAAATCCGTGGTTCTGATCGGCGTCCTCAAAGGCGCCGCAATCTTTCTGTCCGATCTCGCGCGCGCGATCGAGATCGATGCCACCTTTGACTTCGTCGCGGTCTCCTCCTACGGCCGCGCCCGCGTCTCCTCGGGAGCCGTCAAGCTCATCAAGGACATCGACAACCCGATCGAGGGCAAGCACGTCATCCTGGTCGAAGACATCCTCGACACCGGCCTGACGATGAGCTACCTGCGCGGCCTCATGCTCCAGCACAAACCCGCATCGCTCAAGATCGCAACCTGCCTCGACAAGCCCGACCGCCGCCTAGTCCCGATCGAGGCGGACTACGTCGCCTTCCGCATCCCCAACCACTTCGTCATCGGCTACGGCATGGACTACGCCGAAGCCTACCGAAACGTCCGCGACATCCGCCTCTTCCCCGATGCCGCCGCCGCCCACTGATCTACGCGAGAGTTGCTGCTCCACGCCGGGCCGCCATGGGAGGCCGGACGCAATCTTCTCCACGTACTTGTTCTTCGGCCGTCTTGATGGCGCCCACGACCCGAAAGGGTCGACGTAAAAATTTGCACCGACGCGAACCCTCCTCACATCCAAGGCTTCAAGCTGAGCGCACCCCGGCTATGGAGGTTCGATGAATCGGAGAGTTTTTTCGCTTGCAGGTCTGAGCGCAGGAATAGCTACATTGGCCGATCCCGGCGCGGCGCGCGCACAGACTAAACCACTGCCGGCCACACCGCTCAATCTCGAAAAGATGTTCCCGAGTACGCAGCCCAGCCCCAGGCCGTGCTCCGACTTGCCGGAACTCCCGGCTCCTCCTTCCGAAGCTCTCAGCCAGAAGCTGTTCCCAGGGTTCAAAACCCAATATCTCAAGACATCCGGAGCGACCATTTGCGTCCTGACCAAAGGCAAAGGCCAGCCGCTGCTGCTAATCCACGGAGATCCGGAGACGCATGTAACGTGGCACAAAATCGCTACTCAACTGGCCGAGGAATACTCCATTGTCCTCGTGGATCTTCGCGGATACGGCGATTCAAGCAAACCTCCCGGCGGTCCAAGAAGCGAAAATTACTCCTTTCGCACCATGGCAAAAGATCAGGTCGAGGTCATGCAGCAGCTCGGACATACAAAATTCATGGTCGCCGGCCACGACCGCGGAGGTCGAGTCGCCGCCAGATTGTGCCAGGATTACCCCGACCTCGTTGAAAAGGTCGCTCTACTTGGAATTGCGCCAACCTTGACCATGTACACCGGCACAAATCAGCTCTTTGCCACCAAGTATTATTGGTGGTTTTTGTTCGTTCAGCCCGCGCCCATGCCGGAATACTTGATCGGCCTCGATCCCGCCTACTTCCTGCGCGATAACCTTAAAGCTACCTGTAAGACGCCGGGAGCGCTTACGCCGGACGCGGTCGGCGAATATATGCGCTGTTACTGTTGCAAAAGTACGATCCGCGCGATCTGCGAGGATTATCGGGCCGCGGCCGGCATCGATCTTGACCAGGACAGAGAGTCGGAAAATCGCGGGCAGAACATCAAATGTCCCGTGTTGACCATGTCAGGGACCGAAAGCGCCGTGAGTGAGCTTTGGGACGTAACCCAGGCGTGGCGCAGTCAAGCCGATAACTTAGTGACGGCGCAGTATCTGCATTGCGGCCACTTCCTGCAAGAGGAACAACCCGAGGCCGTCCTCGCCGAGTTCCGTGCATTCTTCCGTACCTAGGACAGATTTGCGCAGACGCTCAAGTCCGGAAATCAAGGTGAACATGCCGACCGATACCCCCTTGAAGCCACAGGCTGCCATAGCTCCCCAACGTCCGGATCAGCAGAAATCCGAAACCGGCACGCCATCGATCCGCTCCGTCGCCGGTCTGCTCGTCATCGGCTGCGTCTTCGCTCTCGTCGGCGGATCTCTGGACGCCTACACCTACCTCACGCACAACCACGTCTTCTCCACCGCGGAGTCGGGAAACGTCGTCCTCTTTGGGGTCTATGCCTCGGGCGGGGATTGGGCGCGCGCCGTCCACTATCTCCCGCCCATCGGCGCCTTTGTGCTGGGCACAGCAGCAGCCAGGCTCCTCGGTGTACAGACCAAAAAACACACCTTCCGCGCAACCTTGATCTGCCAGGGCCTGGAAGGCACGGTCCTGTTCTCGCTCGCGCTCCTGGGCGCAAACCTCTCCAGCCAATGGCTTGTTCCACTCATCGCCTTCTGCGCGGCACTGCAAAACACCAGCTTCGGCGCCCTCGGACCGTGGACCTTCAATGATGCAATGACCACCGGCAACCTCCGGAACGGCACCTCCGCCATCCTCTTCTGGCTTATGGGACGAGATCGAGAAAAGAATCGCGGACAGGCGATCGTGTCCTTCACCATCTTCGCCTGCTTTCTCTCGGGCGCTCTCCTCGGCGGCCTGTACACACGCCATGACCAACGGCACGCCCTCGCTCCCAGCGTCGTCTTGGTCTGGTTCGGCTTCACCCTCACCTGGCGCCAACGCTTCCTGTACAAGCAACGCGACCAACTGACGAAAAGTTAAGCCCAGACTCCGATCGACTCCCGTTTGTTAAAAGCACGGCAGCCGCCGAGGTACGCTTTCGGCCAGCCAAAGCCTTCCTAGACCAAAGCAGCCCGCCGCTCGAGAGCACCGCTTGCCGCCCCGCTTCCCATCCCGAACGCCGCCGCCAGCAACTCGTAGCTCCTCAGCCTCGCCCCGTGATCCCAGACAATCGTATTCACCAGCAACTCCCCAATGCCAAGCTGCCCGGCCATCCGCTCCAGACCCGCGCGCACCTGCTCCGGAGTGCCGACAAAATAGCGCGGCCACTCCCCATCCTCGCCGGGCCCAACCACATCCCCTCCAGTCGCCCGCAGCCTCCGCAGAGCCTCCTCGGGAGCCGACACAGGGCTCCGATCCCCCATCCGAATCTGCCTCTGCAACAGCCGCACACTCGCATGGAGATACCGCGCCTCTTCCTCCGTCTCCGCGCACACCACACCCACAGCGGCCATGGCTTCAGGCTCGCCCCGGCGATCGCTGGCGACGAAATCGCGCATGTAGGTCCCAATCGCCGCCCGCGTCCCCAGAGCACTGAAAAAATGCGCAAACGCATACGGCAGACCGAACTCGGCAGCAGCGGCCGCGCTCCATGGGCTCGACCCCAGAAGCCAGACATCCGGTCCGCCCAGGCCCTCCGGAACCACCCGAATGCGCCCAAAAGGATGCTGCGCCGGGAAGCCGTCGCCCAGAAACGCCAGCAGTTCGCTGATCTGGTCCGCAAAGTCGTCCGCCGGCTGCACCCGCCGCTCGCGACGCAAGGCCAGGCTCTCATTCGGTCCGCCACCCGGCGCCCGCCCAATCCCAAGATCGATCCGGCCCGGATACAGCGCCGCCAGCGTCTTGAACTGCTCCGCCACCTTGAGCGCGGCGTAGTGCGGCAGCATGACGCCCCCCGATCCGAGCCGGATGCGGTTGGTCTCGGCGCCGATCCTCGCGAGCATGATCTCGGGCGCCGTGCAGGCCAGCGTCTCGATCGCGTGGTGCTCGCTCATCCAGAAGCGGTGGAAGCCGAGCGCCTCCACATGCCGCGCCAGATCGATCGATCGCCCCAACGCCTCGGCCGCTGTCGAACCCTCCGAAACCGGCGCCTGGTCGAGCACTGACAATCGCAACTGTGAGATCTTTCCGTCCATGGGGATTGGATGTTCATGGGGGTGAAAATGGCTCGCTCCAGAGCGGAAACGGATCACCGGATCTCGGTCGGTTGCGTAAACTGAACAGAGCCGAACCGGCCTGTGCGCATCCAATTGACAGGCCCGCCGGATGCCCGTATCCACCCTATGATGAACGTCCAGCAGAAGCTTGAAATCCTCGCCGACGCCGCCAAGTATGACGCTTCGTGCGCGTCCTCGGGCGCAAAGCGGGCGGCTGCGCCGGGCGGGATCGGGTCGTCGGACGGCGAGGGAATCTGCCACTCGTACACGCCCGACGGCCGCTGCGTCTCGTTGCTCAAGATCCTTCTGACGAACTTCTGCACCTACGATTGCGTCTTCTGCGTGAACCGCGTCTCGTCCGACATTCGGCGCGCTCGATTCACGCCGGAGGAGGTCGTCAACCTGACGCTGGACTTCTACAAGCGCAACTACATCGAGGGCCTGTTTCTCTCGTCCGGCATCATCCAGTCGCCGGACTATACGATGGAGCAGCTGGTGACCGTCGCCAAGACCCTGCGCCAAGTGCACAAATTCGGCGGCTACATCCACCTAAAAACCATTCCCGGCTGCTCGGAGGAACTGGTTGCGGAGGCGGGCTTGTTTGCCGACCGGCTCTCGGCCAACATCGAACTGCCGACCGATCGCGACCTCGTGCAACTCGCCCCCGAGAAGAAGTCCAAAGTGATTGAGACGACGATGGCGCAGATTGCGACGCGCGCGGCGGAGTCCGAGGAAGACCACGCGAAGTCTCGCCTCGCGCCGACCTTGCAGGCGCCGAAGTTTGCCGCCGCCGGCCAGTCGACGCAGATGATCGTCGGCGCGACGCCCTCAACCGACCGCGAGATCCTGTCCACGGCCACGCACCTCTATGGTCAGTACAAGCTGCGCCGCGTCTACTACACCGGCTTTAGCCCATACCCGGAGGCGGACACGCGGCTGCCCCTCAAGGCCGCGCCGCTGGTGCGCGAACACCGGCTCTACCAGTCCGACTGGCTGATGCGCTTTTACGGTTTCCAGGCGTCGGAGCTCACGTCCGACACCAACCCTGACCTCTCCCTCACCGAGGACCCCAAGTCAACCTGGGCCCGCACCCACCCCGAGTTCTTTCCCGTCGACGTCAACACGGCCCCCCGCGAGGCTCTCCTGCGCATCCCCGGCATCGGCTACAAAAACGTCGACCGCATCCTGCGCATCCGCAAGTACCACCGCCTCGGGCTCGACGACCTGCGCAAGCTCAACGTTCGCGTGAAGAGTTCGCTGCCGTACCTGGTGGCCGACGACCACCTGCCCTCGGCCGCCATCCTCAGCCCATCTCGTCTCTCCACCCCAGACCCCACCGCCCAACTCGACCTCTTCGCCCCCATCAGCGCCCTCACCGGCGCTCTCTAACTCCCGTTAAGATTTAGCTGGTTGTGACCTTTGTAAGTGGCTCGCGCCTTACCTGCAAAATCGGGGTCTTTAGATAGTCGATCGCAGATCCACTCGATGAACATATCGCTATACTGCGGGGAACCAAAGTTCGGTTTGTAATAGTAGCGGGGGGTCCTCATCAACACTGTGTACTTTTCGGATAGCTAAAAATTCGTGCCCATTGATCTTCCTATCCACAGTTACTCGGTTTTTCAATGCTTCCAGTACTTCTTTCTGACGGTGTGGGTGGGTCATGTCACGACTTACAGCAATTGCATTCGCGGCATTTGGATCGTTGGATAACCTCATGTTGGTGATCGGCTCGGCCGCAGCAGTGATCACTGAGCCCATCTCCAGGATAACTTCGGCACCAATGGGAGCATTCACCACTTTTCTCAAATTGGTTGACCACTCTTTGCGCATAGACTCCAGCCGCAAGTCAATAAATCGCCTAAGATCGTCAGTAGTTGCGGGTTCGCTTTTAGCACCGTGTCGCACGTAAACAGCACCTTGCGGGAAAGCTGTCTTCTGTTTGTTTCCTTCGATCGGATAGGTTCCAGGCTGCTCGAACACGATAGGCGAAACTACACCGTCGATAAGGAAAACAGCAATCTTTGCTCCCTCTTTTCCGCTTCCACCACTTTAAAAGCGGTGAAGTCTTGCCGTGTGTACCTCTTGACTAGATCGCAGTATCTGGCGTGGTCGTGAAAGATGGCGGCGCTTACGTCCGTCCCTAAAGGTTTGCCAACGTTGTCCAGCCCGATCGCAATTGCACCTCCACCTGAGTTCGCGATGGCCACAATGTCTTTTAGTAGCTCGACAGCATCTCGAGAATTCGTCGGAACAAATTGCGCTTTGAATTCGATGGATCTTGACTCCTTCTTGGCAGCTATGCATTTTGTTAACAGAGACTCTCGCATCATTTACGCCTAGTGTTCTAAGTTCAGCAGATCATACCCCCATGAAGCACATCCTCATCCAACCCGACTTCCCCGACTGGCGCACCCACGCCCGCATCGCCCTGCAGATGGGATACCTGCCCGAGGAGATCGACCTTGAGGACGCGACCGTTCCCACCACGCTCACGCTCGCTCTCGACGCGGACGACGCGCCCACAGGCACGCCGGTCCTGAACCCGCACGTTCCGAAAGCCTTTCTCAACATGGCCGAGATCGCCGCGGCGCATCGCTCGCCCGACCGCTGGAACCTCCTCTACCGCATCCTGTTTCGCCTGCAGGCCAACCGGGACCTGCTGCGGATAGAGATCGACACCGACATCGGCCACATGCGCACCTTTGAATCCCAGGTGCGCCGCGACCTCCACAAGATGCACGCCTTTCTGCGCTTTCGCAAGGTCGAGCCGGACCCGATGGACGTGGCCAATCCCTTCACGCCGCACCCGGAGCCGCTCATTTCCGACGCACCCGCGAGCGCAGCCGCAGGTGAAGCGAGCCTCAATCCAAGCGCAATCCAGGAACACTTCATCGCCTGGTATCAACCGGACCACCGCATCCTCCCGCTCGCCGCGCCGTTCTTTGCCGAGCGCTTCCCCTCCATGCAGTGGACGATCCTGACGCCGGACCAGTCGGTCGCATGGGACCCGGCGACGAAACAGCTGCACTGGTTTGAGGGTCTACCCCGCGAAGCCGCGCCGGCCGAGGACGAGCTCGAGACACTCTGGCGATCGTACTATTCGAGCATCTTCAACCCCGCCCGTCTCAACCCGTCCGCGATGCGGTCGGAGATGCCGGTGCGCTACTGGAAGGACCTCCCCGAGGTCACCGTTCTTCCGCATCTCATCACGCAAGCTGCCCTCCGTGTAGGAACCATGGTCCAGACCCAAGCCGACAAGCCGACCGCCGCCCCCTTCGTCCCGCCCGAGCACACCCTCCCCGTCCTGAGCGCCGCGATGAACGGCTGCCGGGGCTGCGATCTCTACCTCCACGCGACCCAGGCCGTGCCCGGCGAGGGACCGGCCGACCTCGGTCCAGACCACCCCGCCACCCTTATGCTCGTCGGCGAACAGCCCGGCGACCAGGAAGATCGGCAAGGGCTGCCGTTTGTCGGTCCGGCCGGCCGCATCCTCGACCAGGCGATGGCCGAGCTCAAGATCGATCGGCGCGAGATCTACGTCACCAACGCCGTCAAACACTTCAAATTCGTCCAGCGCGGCAAGCTTCGGCTGCACCAGAACCCGCGCATGGCCGAGATCTCCGCCTGCCGGCCGTGGCTTCTGGCCGAGATCGACGCCGTCCGTCCGCGGGTCATCCTGTGCCTGGGCGCATCCGCGTCGAAGTCGCTGCTCGGCGGCACGTTTGCCCTCATGCGCGATCACGGCAAGGTCCTCTCCACTCCTTACGCCGACCAGGTCATCGCGACCATCCATCCCTCGGCCGTCCTGCGCGCGCGCGACGAGACCTCGCGCGAACAGCTCTACACCTTTCTCCGCGACGATCTGGCCCTGGCGCACAGCGCGTCGCAAAAGGCCGCGCCGACGCATCAGCCAATCGCAATCGGTCTGTGATAGAACGAACCCGGCAGAAGCGGCCCTCCCCAAAGGCACCGAGCCGCCAGAAATAAGGAGCTTCCAGAACACATGAGCGCGACCTCTCTCGCCCGACCCGCACCCACCCAGAGCTTTGACGCAACCGCATTCGCCGCGGAGGCCATGTCCTCGCCGGCAGCGCTTGCGGCCGTTTTGGACCACACGCTGCTCAAACCCGAAGCCACCCGCCTCCAGGTTCTCCAACTCGCGCACGAAGCCGCCGAACACCGTTTTGCGTGCGCCATGGTGAACCCGACCTGGGTCTCGACCGTCGCTGAAGCTCTTCGCGGAACCGGCGTCCCGGTGGGCGTCGTCCTCGGCTTCCCCTTGGGCGCGTCGCTCCCCGCATCCAAGCGCGACGAGGCCGTCCGCGTGCTCAAGCTAGGCGCACACGATCTCGACATGGTCCTCAACATCGGCCTGCTCAAGTCCGGCATGCCCGCCGACTTCGACGCCGTCCGCGAAGACATCCGCGGCGTGGTCGAACTTGCCCACGGCTCGGGAGCGATCGTCAAAGTCATCCTCGAAACCGCTCTGCTCAGCTTTGAAGAGAAGCTCCGCGCCGCCGATCTCGCGCTCTCGGCAGGCGCCGACTTCCTGAAGACCTCGACCGGATTCTCGACCGGCGGCGCCACCGCGGACGACATCAGCCTCCTTCGCGAACAGGCCGGCAGCCGCGCCGGCGTAAAGGCCTCGGGCGGCATCCGGTCCCTCGCCGACGCCACCTCCATGCTGCGCGCCGGAGCCTCCCGCATCGGCGCCAGCGCCAGCGTTCGCATCGTCCAAGAACTCGCGGGACAGACCGTCATCCAAACCTCCACCACCGGCTACTGAGGTCCACTCCCATGCCCAGCTACCCTCTCGATCAGATCCTCCGTGCTCAGGCCGCGCTTCGCTCCGCTGCTGACCTCCCGCCGGAGCAGTTCCCTGCCCCCGCCTTCGTCGGCATGATCTCAGACGAGATCGAAGCTCTGCGCAACTCCGGCCGAAGCGACGCCGACATCGCGCAAATCATCCGGCAGAGCTCAGGCATCGAGATCAGCCCGGAGATGCTGTCGGCCAACTACGCTCCGCCGGAGAAGCGCCACCCGCCCGAGTAGGTGTCCCCCGCTCTTCCGGCTGGGGCGAAACGCCGCCGGAAGCGGTACCATCAAACGCATCCGCGCGATGCCCTCGTCCCTCCCCAAGCCGATCGGAGCTGCCCCACCGCTGACAGGCGCGGCACCCGTCCCCGCAGCCCCGCTCAGCCTCGGCGAACAGGCCACCCACGAGTTCGAAGGCGACTACCCACCCACCCCCACATCCCCTCCCGTCCCCGCCAACCCCCGCACCGAGCCGCTCCAGGTCGACTTCCTCCACCGCCTCGCCGACGCGCTCAACACCACGCTTGACCTCCAGGCGCTCATGCACCGCGTCGCCGACCTCGTCCGCGCCGTCATCGACTACCGCATCTTCGCCATCCTGCTGCTCAACGACCGCACCAACGAGCTCTGGATGCGCTTTCAGACCGGCCACAACCCCGAGACCGAACGCCTGCGCATCAAGCTCGGCCGCGGCGTCACCGGCACCGCCGCTCGCGAGCGCCGATCCATCCTGATCGAAGACGTCCACCTCTTTGAGCCCTACATCAACGCCAACACCGAGGTCCTCTCCGAGCTCGCCGTCCCGCTCATCGTAAAAAACAAAGTCATCGGCGTCATCGACATCCAGTCCGAGTCGCCCGCCTTCTTCACCGCCGAGCACCAGCGCGTGCTCGAAGACGTCGCCTCCCGCGTCGCCATCGCCATCGAAAACGCGCGCCTCTACACCCGCGTCTCGCGCCAGGCCCAAACCCTCGCCGTGCTCAACGACATCTCGCGCGAGATCACCTCCATCCTCGATCTCGACGACCTGCTCGAAAGCATCGGTCGCCTCCTGAAACGCGTCATCGACTTCCACATGTTCACCATCCTGCTCTGGAACGACCGCTCCGAGCAGCTCGAACATCGCTTCTCCTCCCGCTACGGCGAACCCATCACGCGCCGTCGCACCGTCCGTCTCAACGAGGGCCTGATCGGCACCGCCGCGGCCGAACGCACGCCGGTCCTCGCCACCGATGTTCGCCGAGACCCGCGCTACGTCGCCGAGAACCCCGAAACCCGCTCCGAACTCGCCGTCCCGCTCATCTACAAGGGCAAGGTCATCGGCGTTCTCGACCTTGAACACACCCGCCTCAACTACTACAACGACGACCACCAGCGCACGCTCTCCACCCTGGCCGCGCAAGTCGCCATCTCGATCGCCAACGCCAGCCTCTACCAGCGCATCCACGACGAAGAACAGCGCATGGAACGCGACCTCGAGATGGCGCGCGAGGTCCAGCTGCGGCTCCTGCCGCCCAGCCCGCCACGCCCCGAAAACGCCGAAATCTCCGCCCGCTTCCACGCCGCACGCGCCATCGGCGGCGACGTCTACGACTTCCTCGACTACGGCCGCGACACCGGCGCAGGCCGCGATGCGAGCGCCGGGAACCGCGACAGCAGCGCCGGCCGGGATGGCAGCGCCGGCACCGAAGCCGCCGGCTCCCGCATCGCCATCGCGCTCGGCGACGTCTCCGGCAAGGCCGCCCCCGCCGCCCTCTACGCAGCTCTGGTCTCGGGCATCCTCCGTTCGCTCGCGCCGCGGCAGCTCTCCCCCGCCGCCCTCCTCACCGCGCTCAACGACCAGCTGCAAGAGCGCAAACTCGACGCCCAGTACGTCACCATGCTCATCGCCCTGTGGGACGACAGCAACCGCACCCTCCAGGTCGCAAACGCCGGCTCCGTGCAGCCGATGTTCGTCTCGCGCGCGTCCACCGGCGAGGTCAGCGTCCGCACCATCAAAGCCGTCGGCTTCCCACTCGGCCTCTTCCCCGACGTCACCTACGAAGAGTTCACCCTGTCCACCCGCACCGGCGACCTCATCGTCTTCTTCTCCGACGGCATCCTCGACGCCGAAAACGCCACCGGCGAAATGTTCGGCGAAGAACGCCTCTGCACCCTCCTCCAGAACGATCCCGCCGCCACCAGCTCCTCCAACTCCGCCATCGAAACCATCATGGACGCCCTGGCCCGCTTCCAATCCGGCACCGACCACTTCGACGACGAAACCCTAGTAATCCTCCGCGTACTCTAAGGCCGCCCGGGAAGCCCGGGCCACGCCGACGAAGACCTCACCAACATCCTTTCTCCAGCCCCACAGCCAAACGAGATTTTCTAGCGTCCTCGTCTCTAATACAATTCGTGCATGATCGAAGATGAAGCTCTGATTAGTGCTCTTGCCTATGAGACTGTGGACAACGAAGCGGGGTCCGTCGCAAAGCTTCAGCAAGTTTTTGATTTCTTCCAAAAAAGCCGCTGGCCCTCCGAATATGTGAAGACTATTCACTGCCTCAGACCCGGAGATGCTCGTGACTTATCTTGGATATCGAACGACAGCGTCCATCTCGTGGTCACCTCTCCGCCATACTGGACCCTTAAGGAATATGTGCCCCATGCAAGCCAAATGGGAGCCATCGCTGATTACGAACAGTTTCTCTGTGAGTTGGATAAGGTTTGGAAGGAATGCGCAAGGGTACTGGTACCCGGTGGACGTGTGTGTTGCGTCGTCGGCGATGTGTGTATCCCGAGGAAGCAGGGAGGCCGGCATCGGGTCATGCCACTGCACGCAGACATTATGACCCGTACCCGGAAATTCGACTTGGATTGCCTCACGCCAATTCTTTGGCAAAAAATCAGCAACGGCGCAACGGAAGCTGAGGGCAACGGTGCTGGCTTTTATGGAAAGCCTTATCAGCCTGGCGCAATCGTTAAGAACGATTTCGAGTACATCCTATTTCTTCGAAAAGGTGGCTCTTACCGGTCCCCGACGCCGATGCAACGCGCACTTTCCGTGCTGACAAAGACACAGATGCAGCAATGGTTAAGGACCTCATGGACCGACATCAAGGGAGAATCGACCCGGAGGGGGCACCCGGCACCATACCCCGTAGAATTAGCCGAACGCCTAATTCGTCTGTTTTCGTTCGTGGGAGATACCGTTCTTGACCCATTCGCGGGGACTGGTACGACGAGCATCGCTGCAATGAATTCAGGGCGCAACAGCATTGCTAGTGAAGTAGAGCCCAAATATCTCGCGCTAGCGACGGAACGTCTCCTCAAGGCACAAGTCTCGCGCCCATTCAGCGCGCCATTCGATATAGATATAGTGCTGGCAGACGCGATTAGATGACTCCACCAGATTATTCACTACTAACTCAGTTTCGGGCTCTCTTCGAAGGACGGCTCTACAACCATCGAGATTCCTCACAAGGTGACAAGGTACTTAGATACTTTTACGAAGACCTTCGGAGGCTAAACAGGTCGGCTTCCCTAGTAAGCAGGATCGATGAGCGTACACGTGTGCTTAGTACTTCCAATAAGCGAGTTGGAGTCCTCAGTAGAAGAGGCGATGGAGCTTTTGGCGAACTTGTGCCAGTAGCCGTCGCGATGTCTGCTGAGGGATTTCAAGTAGGACGAGGACCACTTAGCTCGATAGAAATTGGAGTTGAGGGAAAGGTACTTGCCAAGTCGATGATTAAGCAGATCGATCGCGTTATAAGTGATCTTAGGAGGCAAGTAGAAGAATTCAAGAAGAGCGGCAACCCGATCTGTGTCGCCGTCGTTGGAGTGAATCATGCCGCGTCTTACACTTCCATCGAAGGAGACCGCCTGTTCCCTACCGATGGCACTGCCAGAGCCAAGCACCCAGCCCAAGAAGCACCCGAGGCGATTCGGAGAATACTTGAACAAGCAAGGCCTGACTTTGACGAGTTTTTGCTCCTCAGAT
This sequence comes from Acidobacteriaceae bacterium, assembly GCA_965277145.1. Lineage (GTDB taxonomy): Bacteria > Acidobacteriota > Terriglobia > Terriglobales > Acidobacteriaceae > Edaphobacter. The sequence continues at coordinate 1,280,163 of OZ255717.1, read as the reverse complement.
TCGCGGCAACCAATTCTGCTCCCTTTCCGTTTTTCTGGATAAACGAGCAGGAAACGCTGCTGGAGTATTCCGCGCTCCTCAGTCGTGTGTCGCGTCAGTACACACAACGGTTTGGCGGCAGTCTATAGGACTCTCAACGCTGACTACACACCCGCTACGCCGCCAACCTCAAGCGCGAGCTCCCCCGCATCCCCTTCCCACCCGATTTCCACGCCTTCGCCCGGGCCGGCAAGCGCCTGATGGAACTTCACATCGACTACGAAAAGCAGCCCGAGTACCCGCTGGGGCACATCGAGCACCCCACCAATCCCGTCTCCTTCCGCATCACCCGCATGAAGCTCTCCAAAGACAAAACCTCGCTTACGTACAACGACTTCCTCACCCTTCGCGGCATCCCACCTGCCACCTTCAACTACCGCCTCGGCAACCGCTCCGCCTTCGACTGGGTGATCGACCAGTACCGCATCACCACCGACACCCGCTCCGGCATCACCAACGACCCAACCGAGAAGACGACCCCAAGTACATCCTTCGCCTCATCGGCCAGGTCATCACCGTCTCGCTTGAGACCGAGAAAATCATCGCCGGCCTGCCCTCGCTCGGCCTGCCCACTTGAGCTTCAACGCCGGGCAAAGGCTTGACAAACCTGCCGCTCCAAACAGGCCATAACATCGGCTCGCCCTCAACCGAGGCCGCCCGCGACATCCTCAGAAACGCACCTCGATCCAGACATAAACTTCCTGGATAGAAGATTTTGCAACAAAACCCGGGGAGGGTGGGGGGTATACCCTTCCTGACCCGGAAAGAGCATCCCAGATGTCCTCTGCCTCCGCCCTCGCGCTACGATAGAAAGAAAATGTCGACCCAGATTATTCGCCCCGCCCGCAACCTTCAGGGCTCGCTCACGCTTCCGGGCGATAAGTCCATCTCGCACAGGTACGCCATGCTCGCCGGCCTCGCGCATGGCACCTCGCGCCTGGCCAACTTTTCGACCGGCGCCGATCCGCACTCGTCGCTCAGCTGCATGTCTGCCCTCGGCGCCAAGGTCTCGCAAGTGGACGCCCGCACCGTCGAGATCACCGGCGTGGGCGGCAGCTTCCAGCAGCCCACGCAGCCGCTCGACTGCGGCAACTCCGGGTCGACCATGCGCATGCTCGCCGGCCTCATCGCGCCGCACCCGCACAGTTTCACGCTGGTCGGCGACGAGAGCCTGACCTCCCGGCCCATGGAGCGCATCCGCAAGCCGCTCGCCGCCATGGGCGCCCACATCGATCTCACAGACGGCCACGCCCCCATCATCCTGCGTGGACGCCCGCTGACGGCCATTCAATTTTCCACGCCGATCGCCTCCGCGCAGGTGAAGACAGCCGTCCTCTTCGCCGGCCTGCAGGCGAAGAGCACGACTGTCCTGTCCGAAGCCATCCGCACGCGCGACCACACCGAGCACGCCCTGCGCGCGTTTGGCGCAACCCTGACGCGCTCCGGGTCGGCGGCCGACGGGACCGAAGCTCTCCGGATCGCGGGCGGGCAGCAGCTCCACGCGATCGAGGCCACCGTTCCCGGCGACCTATCCTCGGCCGCCTTCTTTCTCGCCGCATCCCTGCTCTTCCCCGACGCAAACCTCGTCCTCGATTCGATCGGCATGAACCCGACGCGCGCCGCTCTGCTGGACGTCGTCGCCGCCCTCGGAGCGAAGATCAAAGTCCTCAACGTCGAGGATCTTCACGGAGAACTGATCGGCACAGTCCAGGTCACGGCCGACCCGCATCCGCGCCGCATCTCCGGACCGTTCGAGATTGCCGGCAGCCTCGCCGCGCAGCTGATCGACGAGCTGCCCGTGCTCGCCGCCATCGCACCTTACACCGCGACCGGCCTGCGTATCCGCGACGCCGGGGAGCTTCGCGTCAAGGAGTCCGACCGCATCGAGCTCGTCGCCCGCAATCTCGCGGCCATGGGCGCCGAATTTACCGAGTATCCTGACGGCCTCGACATCCCGGGCCGCCAAACTCTGCACGGCGCGGCGATCGACTCAGGCTCAGACCATCGCATCGCCATGGCCTTCTCGATCGCCGCCCTCCGCGCGAGTTCCGACACCGAGATCCACGGCGCCGAGGCCGCCCGGATCTCGTTCCCAGAGTTCTTCACGCACCTCGAAGACCTGGCCCAGCGCTGATCAAACCGGACGATCTATGGAGTAGACCGACGATCTATGGATGAGCCGACAATCTAAGCCCGCGCCGCAAGCTTCGCCGCAGCTGAGCCAGAGTAGCCACCGCGCCGTGGAGAGATTGCCTCGCGCGCCTCGATCGACCGGCACTCCGCTTCCAGCTGCTCTGCGACCTCGCGCGAGTAGATCAGGAAGTGGTTCGCCGACAACATGATGTTGAAGCCAAGCCACAGCTTGGCTGGCGTACGCGCGTATCGGCGCACAATTTCGTATAAAAACTTCCAGTATTCGCGCTTGTACGGCGATCGCACGCCCTGCTGCCACATCGACGCAAACAGCACGCGGAGGTTGTAGAGAAGCGGAAGCTCGGGCGGCACCTGCGATGCGCGCGGCCGCCAGACCTCGAGCGATCGCAGCGCGCGCTTGAAGAACGGCTTCGCCTCGTACAGGTCCGACAAGAGCGTCCCGAGACCGCGCAGCAGCACCGGAAACGGAAGCACCGTCTCAAAGTTCGGCGGACTGAAGTTGGTGATCGCATCGCTGTTCTCGATCAGCCGGCCTTCGCGCTTCATACGGTCAAAGAGGGCCGTGGTCGGCGGCGCCTGGAGCACGCCGGCCATCGCCCATGTGATCGTCGTCAGTTCGATAAACTCGCGCTGTCGATCAAAGATCGTCTCGTCATCGGAGTCGAAGCCGACGATGAATCCGGCCAGCACCCACAGGCCCGCCTCCTGAATCACGCGGACCTGTTTCACATTGTCGCTGCGCAGGTTTTGGAGCTTGCGCGATTGCTTCAACGCCTCGGACGACGGCGTCTCGATGCCGATAAACACGTACATAAAGTTCGCGTCGACCATCGTCGACAGGAGCTCGGTCTTGTCGGCCAGATCGATCGAAGCTTCGGTATAGAACGAAAATGGATGGTCGTGCTCGACCTGCCACGCCGCCAGATCCTTCGAGAGCGCGAGCGCCTTGTGATGGTTGCCGATGAAGTTGTCGTCGACGATAAACACTTCATTTCGCCAACCAAGCTCGCGCAGCTGATCGAGCTCGGCGATCAACTGAGGCGACGTCTTCGCCCTCGGCTTGCGTCCGTAGATCGTGATGATGTCGCAGAACTCGCACTGAAACGGACACCCGCGCGAGAACTGCACCGGCATCGACGTGTACATATGTAACTTCAAAAGATCAAATCGCGGCAGCGGGCTCCCGGTCATATCGGGCTTGTCGGTAACGCGATACAGCCGCTCGGCGCGCCCTTGCTCGAGCGCGAGCGCAATGGCGGCAAACGCCTCTTCCGCCTCGCCGACGAGCACGTGATCGGCATGTTCGAGCACCACCTCGGGCTCCGTGCTCGCCCATGGACCGCCGACAAACGTTCGTCGTCCAAGCGCGCGCGCCGTCGCCAAAACGCCGAGGGCATCCTTGCGCTGCGCGTGCATCGCGCTGATCATCACCAGGTCCGCCCATTCGAGATCCTCTTCGCGAACCTCTTCAAAGTTGTGGTCGATCAGCCGAATCGTCCACGATTTCGGACACAGCGCAGCCACCGTGATCAGCCCCAGCGGAGGCGTCATGGCTTTCTCCGGAAGCATCGACAGAACGCCCTCAAACCCCCAGAAAGACGGCGGAAATCGGGGCCAAACCATTAGGACCTTGAGGTCGCTTCCAAGCGGTGAAAAGGAGGTTGTTTCTGCGAGGAGAGGTGCAATCTGAAGTTCAGTTCCGGAGACAGCCTGGAGCATAGTTTCCTCGTGCGCGCTCCCTCGCGGCCATGCTCCGGTCCACGCGAACCCGTCTCGTCACTATAGCCTACCGTGTCAAATCTATCCGCCGATCCGGCCCCGCGGCGAGTTCGTCGGGCGTTATCCTAGACGCGCAACCACTCCCGTGCCCACACCGCCGCCTCACTCCCGCCCCATCCTCCTCACCGAGATCGTCGCCATGGGCGGCGCCGAGCGATCCGTCCTCGCCCTCTCGCGCTGGCTCTCCGCGCACAGTCTGCCCAACCACATCCTCACCTACCAGGACCACATCGGCCTCCCAAGCTTTGCCTCTCATCCCGTCACCGTCGTCGAGCTTCGCCCTGAGATGCGCGCCGTCCCAAAGATCAGTGCGCTGCGCCGCCACTTCGCCGCCCGCTCGGCCGACAGCCCCAAGCCGCTCATGTCCGGCTACCAGCCCGCCTTGCACGGCAGCCTGGCCGGCGTCCGTGGCTTTCACACGCTCATGCACGACACCCCCAGCCTCTTCTCGGACGCGCACGCCGAGTCCACCTTCCCGAAACGCATGGCCCGCCGCGTCTCCGATCACGCCATCGGCCACGGTCTGCGATCGGGCGGCCGGACCATCGTCACCAGCAGCTACCTCCAGGCCGAGACTCGCCGCGTCTTCGGCGTCCGCGCAGAGATCGCCCGCATGGGCGGCCTCGCGACACCAAACAGCTTTCGCCTTCGCCCCGTCGTGAGCAGCCTGCGCATGCTCTCCGTCTCTCGCATCGAGCCCAACAAACGGATCGATTGGCTCATCCGGGGTCTGGCCACGCTCGAGTCCAGACCCGTTCCGCTCTCGTCCGAGATCGACTGGCACTTCGACGTGGCCGGCAGCGGCTCACAGATCGCGGATCTTCAGGCGCTCGTCGCCCATCTCTGCCTCACGGACCGCATCCACCTCCTCGGCTTTGTCTCGGACGGGGAGCTCGAGCGCCTCTACGACGGGGCCCACCTGTTCCTGATGCCCGCGGTCCAGGGCTACGGCATCCCCGCGATCGAGGCGCTCAGCCGCGGCATCCCCGTCCTCCTCCACCGCGACTCCGGCGTCTCCGACATCCTGCTCGACACACCCTGGGCCACCGTCTTCACCGGCGAAGAAGCCGACCTCGTCGCCGCGCTCAGCCGAGCCATCGAGTCCACCCGCTCCGGCCGGCACCTCGCAGTGACGCCCCCCGACCTCCCAACCGAAGACTCCTGGGCCGAACAAGTCGCAAATCTCTGCGGTTGGGTCTAAAAGCCGAGTCCTCACACCAGAACGTCCAACAGTAGGATCAAGGGTAGCGTATGCTTCTGCCCCGAGGTGACTAGGTGCTCCGGCTGCTGACTGCCCTTGTACCGCTAGCTCTCGCATTCCAGGCGCCTGCTGGGGATGCGCTGTTTCCGCCAAATGTGCTGCATGGACACATCTACACCAGGCAGGGTAGACCGGCTGCCTTCGCCTCAGTCACTGCTATCAATCTGAACAGGGGAAACTCGGGACCTGTGCCGTTTACACGGTCTGACCGGTTCGGTTCCTACACTCTTTCCCTTCCGTCGTCTGGTCAGTTTTGGATTAGCGCATCCCAATTCCAGAGCAGCTATACCAACTCCGCTGTGCCTGATCGAGCTCAGACATCGGTTGATTTTCATTCAGGAACAGTACATTCTCCGCTCGATCTCTATCTTGGAGCGGAACCGGAGCAGCACTGACGCGATCCTTTCGTGCGCTGAGCACGCCAAAGATCCGCCAAAACCGTAGAGGATGGCAGGCAAACAAGTTTCTCTCGCGCGTCCGGCTGGTCACCGTACCTGGCGAAGAGCGAGGTGTCATCGTGAAGCCATTTCAGATTCACGTCCCGGACGATGTGCTCCGAGATCTGCGCGCGCGGTTGCTCGCTACGAGATGGCCCGACCAGATCCCCGGCATCGGCTGGGAACAGGGCACCGAGTTAGACTGGCTGCGACGCCTTGTGTCCTTCTGAGCCAACGAATTCGACTGGCGCGCATGGGAGCGCCGGCTCAACGTCCGCACGCCTACGGCATCCCTGCCCTTACATCTTGTAGCGGCCCATCTCGTCGTCATTCAGATTCTCAAGCCACCGCCGCATCTCTTCCGCATTCGGAGCCTGGTTCCCGACCGCCTGCAGACGCGATCGCTCCAGCACCTCGCGGCTGACGTAGATCGGGCAATCCCACCGGAGAGCAAGCGCAATCGCATCCGATGGCCGCGCGTCGACGGCTACCGTCTCGCCCGCCTGGACCATCCAGATGACCGCGTAAAACGTGTCCTCGCGCAGCTCCGACACCACAACTTTGGTGACTTCGGCGTGCAGACCGCGAGCGACATTCTGCAAGAGATCGTGCGTCATGGGCCGAGGCGTCGCGGTCTTTTCCAGCTCCAACGCGATCGCGTTTGCCTCAAACATTCCCACCCAGATGGGCAGCACCGTATCGCTCGCCACGTCCTTGAGCACCAGAATCGGCGCGTTTGACACCGGGTCCAGCATCAACCCGCGAATCTGCACCTCCACCTCCAGCACCTCTTTCGGCCCCACCTTCACCAGACCCGTCGCCTCACTCATGCCTGACCTCCCACGCTTCCAAGAACCGCACGTTCAGCAAATCGATAGGTCGATCCTAAACCGCTACTCCTAAAAGACTGTTCGGAAAAGCCTCCGTCACCCGCACGTGGGAGTAACTACCCGTGGCCGGCAAGATGGGCGAGTTCGTGGTGAAGTTCACCGTCTTATTCTGCGAACTTCGTCCGATCACCTGTCCGCGAGGTCGGTTGTGCCCTTCAACCATCACTTCGATCTCTTCGCCTAAATGCCTCTTATAGGTACGCTTCTGGATCTCGCGCTGCCGTTCGAGCAGAACCTGAAGCCGCCGCGCCTTCTCCTCCTCCGGGATTGAATCGACCATGCCCAAAGCCGGCGTGTTCGGCCGCGGCGAATACTTGAAGGCGAAGATCGCGTCGTACTGCACATCTTCGAGCAGCGTCGCCGTGTCCTCCAGATCCTGCTCCGTCTCGCCCGGAAACCCAACAATAATGTCGGAGGTCATCGAGATCTCGCGCCGCGCCGCCTTGATCCAGCTGATCCGTTCGAGATACCACTCGCGGCTGTACTCGCGATTCATCGCCTTCAACACCGCCGTCGACCCAGACTGCACCGGCAGATGAACGTGATCGCACAGGCTTGGAACCGCATCGATCGCCGCTACGATGTCGGGCGTGAAGTCGCGTGGATGGGAGGTCGTAAAGCGAACCCGGCGGATTCCCGGGACTTCGCCCACTGCGGCCAGCAACTCCGCAAACGTTCGCTTATGAGTAGGATCCAAGTAAGAGTTAACGTTCTGCCCTAACAGTTGAATCTCCGTGAACCCAGCATCGGCAATGCGTCGAGCCTCCTCGATCACCGAGTCCGACGTGCGGCTTCGCTCCTTTCCGCGCGTATACGGAACGACGCAGTAGGCGCAAAACTTGTCGCAACCCTCGATGATCGTGATGTACCCGCGATGCGGATTGGTCCGCGCGACAAACTCCGTCTCGAACGCCTCGTCCGTCTCTCGGTCATCGAGCCCGGTGATCCGCGACTCGCCCTTCTCCAACCGCCCCAGCATCTCCGGCAAGTTTCGGTAACTCGACGACCCCGAGACGATCGATACATACGGCGCCTTCTCGAAGATCCGCTCGCCCTCCTGCTGCGCCACGCAGCCGATCACGGCAAACCGCTTGCCTTCCCCCTGCAGCCGCTTGTACTCGTTCAGCCGATGAAAGACCTTCTGCTCCGCCTTGTCGCGGATGGAGCAGGTGTTGTACACAATCAGGCCGGCCGCAGCCTCGTCCTCAACGCGCGCATAGCCCTGCTGCTCCAGCGTGCCGATCACCTTTTCGGAGTCATGGGCGTTCATCTGGCAGCCAAACGTCTCGATATAGAAGGTCTTGCTCACAGTGCAAGTATAAGGCCGCGAGATCCCCCGACAGACTCCCATCTTAATTGACGACCAATCTAGTCCGAATTACACTTAAAGTCGCGGCACGGGACCCTGACCCCGCGCTTCGGACATCCCGAAGATCTCGCACAAGACCTCCCGCAAGGCCTCTCCGGAGACAGCAAACGCTTATGTTACAAGCATTTATCATTACCTTGCGGGAAGGCGTCGAAGCTTCGCTGATCGTCGGCATCGTCTTCGCGTACCTCACCAAGATCGGCCGCGCGGAGCTCAAGCGCACGGTCTTTCTCGCGCTCGGATCGGCGATCGCCGCCAGCGTGCTCGTCGCCGTGGTCGTCGCCAAGCTCAACTTCAACTCCGACGTGATCGAAGGCTGGGTGATGCTCGCCGCGGCCGGCTTCGTCATCAGCATGATCTGGTTTATGCACCGCACCGCCCGCTCGATGAAGGGCGACATTGAAGCCAGGATCGCCCGCTACACCGGCGGCGCGCAAAACGTCTCGGACGGCATCTCCAACGCGAACGTCTCCAAGCTCGGCCTCTTCTTCTTTGTCTTTCTCCTGGTCCTCCGCGAAGGCGTCGAGACCGTCCTCATCCTCTCCGCCGTAACCCTCAACTCGACCGAGCTTCTCAGCTTCACCGGAACGCTCCTCGGCATCGCCGTCAGCGTGATCTTCGGCGTCATGTTTATCCGCGGCAGCGTCCGCATCAACCTCCAGCGCTTCTTCCGAGTCACCACCGTCATCCTCTACTTCGTCACGTTTCAGCTGTTGGTCAGCGGCCTGCACGAGCTGAGCGAAAACGGCGTCCTGCCATCGAGCGCGGCCGAGATGCGCCTGATCGGCCCCATCGTTCGCAACGACCTCTTCTTCTTCGTCACCATGCTCGCGCTCGCCGGCCTCATGGTCCTGCTGGAGTCCCGCCGCCGCGCCGCGCCGGTCCCCCCCAACCCCGCCGCCACGCCCGCCGAACGCCGCAAAGCCGAGTGGAGCCGCCGCCGCGAAAAGCTCTGGATGAGCGCCGTCGTCGGCGCCTCCTTTGTCTTCATCTTCCTCTCCACGGCCGAGTTCATCTACGCCAAAAGCTCGACCGAACTCAGCGCCGCCACACCCGTCACGCTCGTCGGCAGCCAGGCCACCGTGCCCCTGGCCGAGATCAACGACAGCAAGCTCCACCGCTTCGGCGTTCACGTCGACGACGGCAAGGGCGGCACCGCCGAGATCCGTTTCCTGCTCTTCAAGAAGCCCGACGGCAACATCGTCTCCGTCGCCGACGCCTGCCAGATCTGCGGCCCGGTCGGCTTCTACATCGGCTCCGAGGGCATCACCTGCAAGATGTGCGCGTCGCCTCTTGTGCCGCAATCGATGGGCCAGACCGGCGGCTGCAACCCCATTCCGCTCAAATCGACGCAGGCTGGCGGCATGCTCGTCGTCCAGGCCGCCGACCTCCAGGCGCTCGCGCCCATCTTCGAGCGCTGACCGTGCCCGCCCAGCCGCAGACATCGCCACAAACTCGGGTGCCCCATCCTCTCCGGCAGTCCTATCGCCGGAAAGGGTGGGATCGTGGCCTCACAGAGACTCTAGGAGTCCATCAAACCCCACAGGCCGAGGCCGCCTGACATGTTCTTCCGCCTCCTCCTCGAGTCCTTTCGCCGCCAACGCCGCCGCAAACTCCTCGCCGGGGCCGCCATCCTGCTCGGCACCACCGCCGTCACCGCCATGCTCGCGCTCGCCACCACCATCGGCGACCGCATCCACGCCGAACTCGCCGCGTACGGCGCCAACATCGTCATCACCCCCCAGGCCGAGTCGCTCGCCGTCAACCTCGGCGGCACAGACATCCACCCCGCCACCGGCAATGCGTACCTCCACGAGTCGGACCTGGCCAAGCTGCGCACGATCTTCTGGGCCAACAACATCACCGGGGTCAGCCCGGAGCTCCCCCTCACCCTCACGGTCGTATCTAACTTTGGCAGCGCCACAAACCCGGGTGCCCCATCCTCTACGCAGTCTCACCGCGTAAAGGGTGGGGTATCGTTTGCGGAAGCAAACGACCGTACTCTCCGCGTCGACGCCCGCGGGCTCTGGTTCGGTCACGACCTTAGCGGTCTGGAGACGGGAGCCCCATCGCTTCATCCGTCCTGGAGCCTCGCAGGCAGCTGGCCCACCTCTTCCGACCAAGCCGTCGCCGGCAGCGAACTGGCGAAGAAGCTCCATCTAACCCCCGGTCAAACACTCGCCGTAGCCATGCCCGACTCATCCGACCGACCGAGAGCCATGCAGCAACGCACGGTCCATCCCAAGACTCTCACCATCACCGGCATCGTCTCCGCCGGCGACCAAACCGACAACGAACTCCTCCTCCCCCTCGCCGCCGCCCAAGACCTCAACCAGACCCCCGATGCTGTCTCCCGCGTCGAAGTCTCCGCCCGCACCCGCCCCGAAGACGCCTTCGCCCGCCAGGACCCCACCAAGCTCTCCGGCAAACAGCTCGAACTCTGGTCCTGCCGGCCGTACGCCAACTCGATCGCCTACCAGATCCGCGAGGCCATCCCCGGCGCGAACGCCGAGCAGGTCCGCAAGGTCGAGCAGACGGAGGGCAACATCCTCGATCGCATCTCCGGCCTGATGTGGCTTATCTCCGCCGCCGCCTTGCTCGCCGCCGGCTTCGCCGTCTCGGCCGCGATGGCGACCGCCATCCTCGAGCGCCGCGTCGAGATCGGCCTCATGCGCTCGCTTGGAGCCAGCAAATCCGCCATCGCAGCACTCTTCCTCGCCGAAACCGGGCTCCTGGCCATCGCCGCCGGTGCGCTCGGCTACGTCCTTGGAAGCGCGCTCGCCGCCTGGCTCGGCGCCCGCATCTTCGCCGATGCCGCCAGCGCCCGCATCCCGTTCCTCAACCCCGTCCTCCTCCCCATCGTCCTCGCCCTCGCCTTCTTGGTCGCCGTCGCCGGAAGCATGCCCGCCATCCGGTCCGCGCTCCAGCTCGAACCCACCTCCGTCCTGCGCGCGGACGCCTAGCCCCTCATGCCCAGCCCCAAGCCCAGCCCCAAGCCCAGCCTCAAGTCCAGCCTCGGCCCGCTCGCCCTCCTCCGCCGATCGCTCGGCTACCGTCGCGCCCGATCCGTCTCCGCCGTCGTCGCCCTCACCGTCTCGGCCGCCCTCGCCACCGCCCTCTTGACGCTCTACAGCAGCCTCGAAGCAAAGCTCCACCGCGAGTTCCGCTCCTTTGGCGCAAACATCCTCGTCACCGCCGCGCCCAACCAGCCGCTGCCTCCCGAGACCCTCTCGCTCGTCCGTCGCGCCGCCGGCCCCGACGCCGTCGCCGCTCCCTCCAGCTTTGCCGTCGCCACCACCGACCGCGGCACCCCCGCCGTCGTCGTCGGCACCGACTTCGCCGCTACCCGCCGCCTCGACAGCTTCTGGAAGGTCGACCTCTGGCCCACCGGCCCGGACCAGGCCCTGCTCGGCGCCAAGGCCGCCAACTTCATCGCCGACGAACACCTCGTCAAGCTCCTCTACGCCGGCAAACCCGCGACCTTCCAAGGCGTCGGCCGGCTCCACACCGGCGGCGACGAAGAGAGCCGCATCTACGTCCCCCTCCCCGCCTTTACCGCCTGGACCGGCCTCCAGCCCACCGTCATCGAGGTCCAGGTCCCCGGCAACTCCCCTCACATCAACACCGTCCTCGAAGACCTCCGCCGCAACGTCCCCCCTGGCGTCACCGTCCAGCCCGTGCGCCAGCTGGTCGAAGCCGAATCCCGCATCGTCGATCGCACCCGCGCGCTCATGCTCGGCGCCGTCATCCTCATCGTCGCCACCGTCGGCGTCAGCGTGCTCGCCACCCTCTCCGCCTCTGTCCTCGAACGCCGCCGCGACTTCGCCCTCATGAAAGCCCTCGGCGGCTCCGAAGCGCAGCTCGTCGGCCTCTTTCTCCTCGAAGTGCTCTCGCTCGCCCTCCTCGGCGTCGTCGCCGGTTGGATCGTCGGCTCAGGCATCGCCGCCCTCATCAGCGAAGTCAACTTCAGCACCGGCACGGCCCCGCGCCTCAGCGTCCTCCCTCTCGTCCTTCTGCTCAACGCCTCTATCGCCGCGTGCGCCGCGCTCCTGCCCGCCCGCGTCCTGCGCACCCTCCAACCCGCCGCGCTGCTTAAAGGCGAGTAGAGGAATCTAAAGCTCATGCCCGAAGCCACCAAACTCCGCCAGGCCCCAGCTCTGCCCGAAGCCCAGCCAGCCCAGACACCCCAACCCCCCCCCGAACTCAGCTGGGAGCGCCTCGGCGGCGACCGTCTCGGCCGCACCACCCGCGACATCTGCGCCGTCCTCGCGCTCGATCGCGTCACCCGCGAATACAACGGCCGCGCCGGCACCGTCCGCGCCCTCGACGAGGCCACCTTCTCCATCGTCGCCGGCGAGTGGGTCGCCATCACCGGCCCCTCCGGCTCCGGCAAATCCACCCTCGTCAACCTCCTCGGCTGCCTCGACCGCCCCACCTCCGGCGAACTCCGCATCGACGGCGTCGACGTCTCCAAATTCACCCCCAAGGAGCTCGACCGCTTCCGCTCCGAAAAAATCGGCTTCATCTTCCAGCAGTTCCACCTGATCCCCTACCTGTCGGCGCTTGAAAACGTCATGCTGGCGCAATACTTCCACTCCATGACCGACGAGTCCGAAGCCCGCGCCGCCCTCATCCGCGTCGGCCTCGGATCCCGCCTCAACCACGTCCCCAGCGAGCTCTCCGGCGGCGAACAGCAGCGCGTCTGCATCGCCCGCGCCCTCATCAACCACCCCCCCGTCCTCCTCGCCGACGAACCCACCGGCAACCTCGACGCCGCCAACCAGGCCATCGTCGCCAACCTCCTCCGCGACCTCCACGCCCAGGGCCACACCATCGTCATGGTCACCCACGACCCCGAGATGGCCGGCATGGCAGGCCGCCGCATCGCCCTCAACCACGGCAAAGTCTTCTGCCACCCCATCGGAGCGCCCATGGTCCGCTTCGGCAAATAGCCCCCATAGATCAGTCCTCTCGACCGGAGCGCTATCTAAAACTTTGTCATCTCGACCGAAGCGAAGTGGAGAGACCCAGCATCATCCAACTGCTTCATCAAACAACCGCCGTGGACTTCGAAGAAACTGCAGCAATTTATGCTGCACGGCGTCTACTGCGGCTACTCGGGACGCAACGCCCGTAAGTTTAGCAATCGGAAAGAACCTGAAGTGGTAATCCCGCGCAAGCACTACCGCTTTCCAGCCGGTTTCGCGCTTGAGGATCAGCCCCAGAAACGCCTGGAACTCGTCGGAGTACCAACCATCTTGCTCGCCATCAAGCTCGATTTGTGGAGCAAACGACCAGAACTGATCCTTGTGCATGGCTCTGATCGCCCTTGGTCCATGTCCAAGAAGAAGCTGAGCGTTCGGAAGGCTTTTAAGTTCCCCAACGTGCGTCACAAGCGTCTGCGAATTGAACGGGTGCCACCCCCCGGTCGACGTCATCACGTTTCCATTCCGGAGATGATGCTCCGTGGCGTCGACGAAGAAGCGGTCCGGTAGTGGAATGTTGGCCTTGGGGTTGTGGACTACTGCGAGACCCTGGCCCCATGGTTCCACAAGAGGTGGGTCGTCCATATCGTACTGAAACAATACACTGTCCATTGCATCCGGAGAGTGATCAGCCGAACGGCCAAACCTCTGGATCTTCAGCACGTCTGTCCCAAAGCCACTTTGATAGCCCATGCGCGAAAACTTCGCATGCGTGCCGCTGTTGGAAAACAACAGCGCACTGACGTGTTCCGCGCCGGGTTGGTCGAAGAAGCCGGATGGGATCGTCTTCTTCCCCACCGAATGGAACTTTACCTTCGCGTTTGCAATGAGGAGGTCTCCATCAGGGCTCCAACTCGGCGACTGCCGGATGCCATATGCATACTCAACCAAGGCCGTATCTGAGAACTTTAACGAGCCTTCATCGTGAAACGCTTGCACTGCAATCACAAAAGGTAAGCCAGCGCATTGCGGCTTCTCCCAGTAGGCTTTATGTAGTTTGGAGTAGAGAGCGCCGCCAAAGCGGACCGGTAATTCCTCCCGCCTGTATTCGAGCAACTCCGTCTCGTCCAGTTTCTCAATTTTTTTGCCGTATTTGGCAATCACTCCAGAGATTGACGGATTGACGGTCGTCGCTTCCACTGCTGCCCGCATTCCTTGCAATTCCAAAAGGAAGTCAGGACTTGGAAAGCTCCGGTCGAGAGTGTATCCGGACCGGCTGAAGAAAGCGTGCAGGTAAAGCTCGAAAACGCGAGCATCGAAGCCGGTCGTCTGAAACTGCTCAACAAAGTTGCCGTCGGGATCCTGGAAGGTTTCGAACACGTTCTCTAACATTCTTCGGGCGGCAATCGAAGTGTCAGACGTGCGGACACGCGCGAAAACCGGATGCAGCTTGTCCTCCGCCACAACCAAGTCAAAAAGTTTGACGGCTACACTCATTATCCCTCTCAGAAGAGCGGTAGCGGATGAACAACTTCACTTACAGGTAAACGCACTTCTGGATACTATGCGTATAGGTAGCACGATATCGGCATAGCAGAAGCGATCTGCAATTCCGTGCCTGACATCCCTCGCGGATCACGGGCTACTCGGAAGTCGCAAGGAATGAGTACCGAGAAACGCGCTTATCGTCACTTGTTTCCCGGTCATGGGCTATCGGGAGTAGCGCTCGCTGTAGGGCGAATCATCCTCTGAGAGCTCCCTGACCATGCTAGGTGTGACCACACGGCCACCTCTTGCCTTCACCAACAATCCACGCCCGGTCGTTGTCAGGGAGGCGGACGGCAGCTCCGGCGCTTGTTCCGCTCGCCGCAAAAGCTCGCTGATCGCTGCTCCGAGCGGAATGCCCTTCGCGCTCGCATAGGTCGAAGCGAAGGCATAGACATCGTTATCCAGATTCACATTTGCCCTCATTGGCCCAGTGTGCACCACAAGGGCTATCGGTGCAAGATATGTTCTCTGTGCATAGGCCTCCAGACCCCTACCGTTCGCCCCACTTCAGCTTCTGCCGCAACACGCTAAATAACCCATTCGGCTGGTGCCGCAGCAGCCGCACGCTGAACTCCGACCGCCGGCAGTGGATATGGTCGCCCACCTGCACGCTCACTGCCTCCTGCCCGTCGACCGTCAGGTAAGTCTCGTTTGGAACGCCGACGATGTGCACCGAGACGGTGGAGCGCGAGGGCACAACGATCGGCCGCAGCGTCAGCAGGTGGGGGCAGATCGGTGTCACCACCGTCGCCGACACGGACGGCATCACGATCGGTCCGCCGGCCGCGAGCGTGTAGGCCGTCGATCCTGTCGGCGTCGAGACGATCACGCCGTCCGCGCGAAAGGTCGCCACCAGCTGCGAGTCGATCTCCACCCGAAAGTCGGCCATGCGCGCGATCGTTCCCTTGGCCACGACGATGTCGTTCACCGCGTCCCAGGTCTGCAGCGTCACGCCGTCGCGGTTCAGCTCCGCCGCCATCATCTCGCGGCAGTCGATCGACGCCGTGTTCTCGCACCACGCCTCAAGCGTCCCGTAGAGATCGGACATCGGGATCTCCGTCAGGAAGCCGAGCGACCCAAGATTGACCGAAAGGATCGGCGTCGTCGTTCGGGCAAACGCTCGCGCCGCGGCCAAGAGCGTCCCGTCACCGCCCAGCACAATCACCAGGTTCGGCTCTCGCTGCGGCAGGAGCTCGCGTGGAACTGCGTCACCCCCGCCCACGTACACCGCGCTGTCCGGGTCAAGAACACAGCCGTACTCGCGCTGCTTCAGCCAGGCGATCAGCTCTGGGAGAACGACGGCTAGCTCGGGCTTCTGCGGCTTGGAGATGATGGCGGCAAGGTGCATGGAAACCCTAGTGTACCGGCAGAGCGGAAGCAGCTCGAGCCATGTTTCTTGCGAGCGCCAATGTCGCATACCGGCTCGGCAATGTGGCGCACCTGCTTGGCGAAATCTCTACAATTAAAAGAGAAAGACAAAGTCCAGGAAGAGAGCGATCTAGGCCAGGATTTCAGTGCTAAGTTGTCTAGATCTAATATTTTAGCGAGAGCACGTAGAGGTTTTCGTAGATTTTTGGATCTTTGTGGATCGGAGATCCAGACCTAAGTGCAATGGATTGGGTATTTTGCGCTAAAAACGATGCGGGTAGGGGGGCACACTCAGCCGTCTCCAAAGTCCGCCGAGAGCAGGAACTCCCGGTTGCCCTCCATCCCCAGGATCGGCGATTCGATCACGCTGATGTTGGCGCCGCCCAACTCCTCCACGGCGCCCCTCACCCGCCTGACCGCGAGCGCGTGCGCCTCCGGATCGCGCACAATGCCGCCCTTGCCGACGTTCTCGCGCCCGGCCTCAAACTGCGGCTTGACCAGGATCACAGACCGTCCCTGCCAGGTCTGAGCCGCCCCCCCTACCATCGCCCCGAGCACCGCCGGCAAGACGAGGGTGGCCGAGATAAACGAAACATCCATCGCCAGAAATGTCGGCGCCGGCGTACCTGAGACGAGCAGCTCCGACCGCCCGAGCAGGCGGGCGTTGGTCCGCTCCAGGAGCCGGACTCGGCTGTCCTGCCGCAGCTTCTCGGCGATCTGCCCGTAGCCCGTGTCGACCGCCAGAACGGAGCTCGCGCCATGCTGCAAGAGGC
This sequence comes from Acidobacteriaceae bacterium, assembly GCA_965277145.1. Classification (GTDB taxonomy): domain Bacteria; phylum Acidobacteriota; class Terriglobia; order Terriglobales; family Acidobacteriaceae; genus Edaphobacter. Next base: position 1,263,620 of record OZ255717.1, on the reverse strand, counting down.
AGTCGGTGAAGCCACCGGTGGACGCGCCAACGTCCACACAGGCCCGGCCCGACACATCGATGCTCCAGTGCCGGAGCGCGTGCTCGAGCTTCAGACCTCCCCGGCTGACGTACCGGAGATCCGCTCCGAGCACACGGATAACGGCATCCTCCTCGACCGGAATGCCGGGCTTCTCAACCTTCTGCTCCTCCACCAGAACGCGCCCGGCGAGGATCAGCGCCTGCGCTCGTTCGCGCGAAAGGGCGTCCCCCCGGTCGACCAGAAGCTTGTCGAGCCGCAACTTGCTTTTGGACTTTGGCATAAGGTCCGGCAGACTGCTCTCACCGAAGACTACCGGACGGAAACAAGCGGGGCAGGCACACCGCCCGCGATTTCCTGTAGAGTGTGTGTCTGTTGAGTGTCTGTCGATCTCGGCTCCGTCCCCGGTTATCAGGGACAGATTTCGTCCTTAGGGTTGCCCTAAGTGCGGAGCCCTTGTACTTTCGTGGTATTACTTTCGTGCGAGTCACTTGCTGTTTGATGTAAATCTGCTCTAGATCCGGGTGCGTTGGCATGTACAGAGACAGAGAGGGGAACGCGCAGTCGCTATCGTCGATGGACGATGCGGCGCTGTTGCTGCAAGTGCAGCACGGCGACGAACAGGCGATGAGCACGCTGTTCGACCGGTACTCGAGAGTCGTGTACTCGGTCGCGCTCCGTGTTTTGCGGGACCCTGCCTCTGCCGAAGACGTGTTGCAGGAGATCTTCATGCAGGTCTGGCGCAATCCGAACGGTTTCATCTCCACGCGAGGCAGCCTTGGCGGCTGGCTGGCGGTGGTGAGCCGGAATCGTTCGATCGATACACTTCGGCGCCGACGACCCACCGACTCGGTGGACGAGATGATTCTGCCCTCGAACTACAACCTGGCGGTTGAGGCGGAGCGGAACGGAATGATGGAGAAGGCCCGGGTGGCGATCCACGGTCTGCCGACCGAGCAGCGAAAAACGCTTGAGATGGCCTTCTTCGACGGTCTCACGCACTCCGAGATTTCGGAGATGACGGGCGAGCCATTAGGCACGGTAAAGACACGCATCCGCAGCGCCTTGTTGACGCTGAGAAAGGCATTCAAGGCATGAGCGACAACTTCGATTACGACAAGGACGATCTTGCCCTGTATGCCATGCAGCTTCTCTCGGAAGAAGATGCGGCACCCCTGCGGTCGCGGCTTGAGCGCTCCCCGGAGCTCCGTCGCGAGCTGGGCGAGGTCGAGGGCGATCTTGCGGTGTATGCGTTGAGCTCGGAGATGCACTCACCGCCCGCGTTGGCGCGGGAGCGGCTGATCAAGCAGATTGCTCGCGAGAAGAAGGTTCAGGCGATCAATCGGTCGCAGGAGTATGGGGTCGCGAGCTCGGGTGTGCGCTCAGCCGAGCCTATCGGGGCTGTGGGAGCAGACGACGATCTGCGACCTGTCCGAAGGATCGACGACGAGGAGGAGGAGCCGGTGCGCCGCGGTGGGATGGGACGCGTGCTTCCCTGGATCGGATGGGCGGTTGCGGCTGGGTTGGCGGTTGCGACGGTAAACCTGTTTCAGCAACGCGATGCCCTGCGGCAGACGGTCGTTGCGGATCGTGGGCAGGTGGCGCGCCTGTCGGTCGAAGCAGCGTCGGCGCGTGAGGTGCTTGATCTGATGAACGATCCCACGGCCGTTCGGGTTTCGATCACAAAGCCGCACACGACACCGATTCCGGAGGGCAAGGCTACCTACGCCGCGCGGACGGGAACCCTGTTCTTCACGGCGAGCAATATGGAGCCGCTACCGCCTGAGAAGACGTACGAGCTGTGGATCATTCCGGCCGACGGTCGAGCTCCGGTGGCGGCGGGCCTGTTCCGCCCGGATGAGCATGGGTTCGCGACGGTCGTGTTGCCGCCACTGCCGAAGGGCGTACCGGCGAAGGCGTTCGGAATCACGGTGGAGAATGAAGGCGGATCGGCGACACCGACCATGCCGATCGTGATGGCAGGAAGTTAGGGCCAGTCTTCGACCGTCAGCGGGGCTGGTCAGATCTAGACGGGCAAGGGAAAGGCACAAGCAACTGCAAGGGCGGAAGCAGATTCCCTTCGGGAATGACAACTGGAGAGGCGAAGGCGAGGGTAAGGGCGAGGGCAGAAGAAGGCGAGCTAGGGTGCCGTCACTCGAACCTGCACACCCGAGCCTTGGAGGTCGACGTACGTCGAGACTTGATCGAGGTCCGTTCGGATGATGGTCATCAGGCTGGTTTCGGCGGAGGTGACATAGACCTTGCCGGTGGGCGTCCCTTGCGTTGTGACGACGAAGTTCGGATGTCCAGCGACCGGGATTGTGGCTGTTACGGTGTTGGTGGTTAGATCGACGACCGACACCGTGCCGCAACCGTGCCTGATGGGGATTGCAGGGGAGAGCGCCGCCAGGGCGGGGGCGCAGGGCACCGTGTCTCCGAAGTTGGCGACGTAGGCACGCGTGCCGTCCTGGAGTACGGAGACGACCTGCGGATTGAGGCCGACAGGAACGTTGGCGAGGATCTGCCCGAAGCCGGAGCCATCGGTCGCATTATAGGCGTCGACTGGGTTGTTGGGGTCGCAGTTCGGATTGCTCGACAGAGCGTAGGAGGAGCACAGTGGAATGCTGATGATGCTGACTGATCCCCGCGTTGTCCCGTTGCCGGCATTGGCGACGACGAGCTCGGTGCGGCTTGGGGCGAAGTCCGCCCAAACCGGCGAGACGCCAACCGGGATGACGCCTCGAGGCACAAGCGTGGAGCTGTCCAGGGTGTTGGCCTGCGAGTTGAGGACCGATACGGTGTTGTCGCCCTTGTTCAGGATGAAGGCGCGGCGGGTGTCGGCGGTCATCACTCCGTAGACTGGGTTGACGCCGACCGGGATGGGTGTGTCGAGGGTGCCTGTACCGGTTTCGAGCGGTGTGACCTGTCCGTTGCCGCCGGATGTGCTGCTGTTCACGATGTATGCGCGGGCAGAGTTACTCGTGCCGACGATGTAATTGGAGTTGGTTCCTGGCTGGATGGGTAGCTCCTGCCGGAGGCTTAATGTGGTAAGTGCGAACTGGCCGACAGAGCTTCGGCCCGGTTCGGTGACATAGATGTAGCTCGCCTGGGGGAAGATGCTGCTTGGGCGATTGCTTGCCGGGGTGCTGGGGAGCAGAGTGGTGGTTTGAACCTCGTACGTCTGCAGGGTGGTCGCGATGCTGAAGTGGTTGAAGGTACCGTCCCCGTTCAGGGTGTAGCCGTCTCCCCCACCGGCTGCGACCGCGAGGTAGTACGGAGCTACGCCCAGGTTGGCGTTGACGAGGATCGTGTCTCCGGAGAAGTCGACGATCGTGATGAGGCCATTCGCGGTGGGGCTGGGTTGGGAGACGGCGACGGCGTACTTTGTAGGCTGGGCTGCCGGTCCAACGGGATTGATGGCGGTGACGACCGGACGGTAGCTGGCTCCGCAGCCGGCGGCGAGCACGGCCATGGCGGTGGCGAGAGACAGCATGAGGGTCGATCGAAGCGGTGTTGGCATCTGAGACGAGACCTGGGGTTCTGCCTCTCGTCTCTGTCCCACGGCTGGACCTCTAAGACTGCAGGGTTTTGGGCGTCGCTCTCTTATGTTGCTGTCTTCCGGTGTTGCGCTTGCTCGATACAAAACTGCTCCCGCGGCGATCGAAACGTTGACTCGGCTCAAGGCCTGATTGTAAATCAGGGTGGGGTATTTGCTTGGCGCGACGGATGGGAGAGATCAAGTCCCGAGGCCCGGCGACTCGCGGTACACGACACGATCGGATCGTTAGGTTGCTATGAATCGGGCCGGCCTTCGATCCACTGCTCCAGGGCGGAGCCTTCCAAGCCGAGTTTGAGCGACGTGTACGAAAGAATCTCGTGAGCGTAGCGCGAGAAGAGATCGAGGTTTGAGATGCGGCCGAGGGCCGGTCTGGGGGACGTGTAGACGGCGAGGCCGGCGGCACGACAGAGTTCGCGGATGCGGAAGAGGTGGGTTCCGTCGGAGACGACGACGACGCGGTGCATGCCGTGGTCGCGAGCGATGGCGGCGAGCCGGTGCACTTGTTCTTCCGTGTCTGTGGACCGCGTCTCGGCGAGGATGTCTGTGAGTGGGATGCCTCGGGCAAGGAGGTAGTCCCGGCCGACGCCTCCCTCTGTGAGTCCGAGGTCGCGATCGGACCCGCCGCCTAGCGTGATGACGACGGGAGCGATGCCTCGGCGATAGAGTGCGATAGCGTGATCGAGGCGGGCGTGGAAGACGGGAGAGGGCCGACCGGCGTACTCGGCTGCACCGAAGACGGCGATAGCGTCGGCAGGGACGGCTTCGTCGTGGCGCGCAACGGAGGCAATCTGAAGGTAGACGTAGGCGGACCAAAGCAGAGCGGCGGCAAACACGAGCGTGAGGAGGGTGCGAAGCGGACCTCGATTTCTCTGGGAGGGACTTCGCTTCGGGCTCCGGGATTTAAGGGCCGCAGACATGCTCGTACAGGTTTCTAATCGAGATAAAAGTAGAGTTTAGCGCGATGGGGGAACGCCGTTTGGAAGCCGGGCGTGCTGGGCGGAGGTGCGGGACGGTTTGTGAAGACAGAAGATCGACACTTAGAGCTGAAGTGCGAGGGCGATCTCGTGAGTCGGGATGGCTCCCTCGCGGAGGATGAGCCAGTCGCTGCCGCCGGCGGAGAGGTCGACTATGGTGGTTGGGACGGAGCGGGCGGTCGGTCCGCCGTCGACGATCAGTGGGATGGAGGAACCGAGCTGGTCACGGACGCAGTTGGCGTAGGTGCACTCGGGAAGGCCGGCGAGGTTGGCCGAGGTGGCGGTGATGGGGAGACCGAGGCGTGTGACGACGGCGCGGGCGATGGTGGCTTCGGGAACGCGGATGGCGACGTTGCCTGTGTTGGCGGTGACGCGAAGGGGAAGCTTGGCGCCGGCGCGAACGATGATGGTGAGGGGGCCGGGCCAGAAGCGTTCTGCGAGGCGGTCGAAGGCTCCGTCGAGCGTAGGGGAGAGCTCGTAGGCTTGGGAGGTTTCGGCGAGCAAGAGCGAGAGGGGCTTGTTGCGGGCGCGGGTCTTAAGTTCGTAGATCCGATCGACTGCACGGAGGTTTACGGGGTCGACAGCGAGGCCGTAGAAGGTGTCGGTAGGAAGCGCGACGACCTGTCCGGCGCTAAGGGCGCGGACGACGTGATCGACGAGATTGGTTTCGGGCTCGTCGGGGTGAATGCGAAGAGTTTCAGCCTGCAACGTTGGGAGCTCCTGGAGGCGGCGTGAGATGCGGGGGCGAACCACCCGCACTATGAAACTGCAGGGTAGCACGGCGGGTCTCCGGGTTTGGCAACTGAGCCGGGGAGTGCGGGTCGGATCTGCCCGGCGTAGGATTGGGCGATGCCGGAAAAGACTCGGGTTTCCAGGCCAGAGGTCGTGACGAGCCGGGCAAATGCGCGGGTAAAGCAGCTTCGTGGGGCATTCGCGGGGCTCGGGCGCCTGAGCGGCGGCTTGGTCGGGATTGAAGGCGAGCACCTGCTTGAGGAGGCGGTGCGCAGCGGAGTTGTCTTGAAGACAGTGTTTGTTCGAGAGGGGTGGGCGATACCGGAGTTTGTGCCGCGCGGTGTGGAGGTGGTGCACTTGTCGGAGGAGGTCTTTGCGGGTGTGATGGAGACGCGTACGCCGCAGGGAGTCGCGGCTCTGGTGGTGCCTCCGGTATGGGAGATGGAGCGGGTGTTGGCAGGGGTTCCTCTGATCGTCGTGGCGGTGGGACTGCAGGATCCGGGCAATCTTGGAACGCTCCTGCGGTCGGCCGAGGCGTTTGGCGCCAGTGGAATGGTAACGACGCCGGGGACGGTAAGCCCGTGGAATGGAAAGGCGGTGCGGGCGAGTGTGGGAAGCGTGTTTCGGGTACCGGTTGTGCTGGCCGGCGTCGATGCAGTCAGCGCGTGGAAAGAGCGGCGCGTGCGCGTGTTGGCGGCGGTTGGGGAAGGAGTTGGATCGGAGGTTGTGACGGAGATCGGCCAGGTGGACATGACGCGAGGTGTAGCGATGCTGGTGGGCAACGAAGGTGCGGGGCTGGGCGAGGAGTGGTTGGCCGTTGCCGATGAGCGCGTGACAGTGCCGTGTGTGGGCACGGTGGAGAGTTTGAATGCCGGTGTGGCGGGGTCGGTGATGCTGTATGAGGCGATGCGGCAACGGCTGCGGGTGGGGGTGCGAGATTGAGTCTTTTCGATGTTGCGCCGGTGGTGGGTTCTAGAGGCCCGGAGCGACGGGCGCCGTTGGCGGAACGGATGCGTCCGCGGACGATGGGCGAGTTTGTGGGGCAGGGACAACTTCTGGGAAAGGGCAAACCGCTCTGGCTGGCGATCGAGCGAGATGATGCGGGGAGCATGATCTTTTGGGGGCCGCCGGGGGTGGGGAAGACGACTTTGGCGAAGATCATCGCGCGTGTGACGGAGGCGAGCTTTATCGAGTTTTCCGCCGTGATGAGCGGGATCAAGGAGATCAAGCAGGTGATGGTGGAGGCGGAGAAGGCAGCGCAGTTTGGGTCGCGAACGATCCTGTTTGTGGATGAGATCCATCGCTTCAACAAGGCGCAGCAGGACGCGTTTCTGCCGTATGTGGAGCGGGGGACGATCCGTCTGATCGGGGCGACGACCGAGAATCCTTCGTTTGAGATCAATGCGGCGCTGTTGTCGCGTTGTCGCGTGTACACGCTGGTGGCGTTGACGGAGATGGAGGTGGTTGGTTTGCTGGAGCGGGCGCTCGGGGACCGTGAGCGCGGGCTGGGAGAGACGGGGGTATCGGCGGATCCGGCGGCGCTGGGGACGATCGCTGCCTTTGCGAGCGGCGATGCGCGAAATGCGTTGAATGCCTTGGAAGTGGCGGCGAAGCTGGTTGTGGATCGAGCGGATGAGAGTCCGCGGATCACGGAAGAGGTAGCTGCCGAGGCGCTGCAGCGGCGGGTGCTGTTGTATGACAAGCGGGGCGAGCAGCACTATGACGTAATCTCGGCGCTGCACAAGAGCGTGCGCAACTCGGACGCGGACGCGGCGCTCTACTGGCTGGGACGGATGTTGGAGGCGGGTGAGGATCCGATGTATGTGGCGCGGCGCGTGGTTCGGATGGCGGTCGAGGACATTGGGCTGGCGGCTCCCGAGGCGTTGAATCTGTGCCTTAGCGCTCGGGATGCCATGCACTTTTTAGGTCAGCCGGAGGGTGACCTGGCGTTGGCTCAGGCTGTGGTGTATCTGGCGCTGGCGCCGAAGTCGAATGCAGTCTACAAGGCGTACGGAGCGGTGCAGGCGGACATCGAGCGCACCGCAGCGGAGCCTGTGCCATTACATCTGCGGAATGCACCGACGAAGCTGATGAAGAGCTTGAACTACGGCAAGGAGTACAAGTACGCGCATGATGTGGAGGGTCGGGTGGCGGACATGGAGTGTCTGCCGACGTCGCTCGCGGGGCGACGATATTACATGCCGACCGAGGAGGGCCGGGAGCGTGGATTGAAGGCACGGATGGAGGAGATTGCGCGCATCCGGTCGGGAAATAATGATGGCAATCATGAGTAGATGCATGGTAGTTTGCGGGTGCGTCCCAATCCACGTCTACGAGGTCTTCCGATGACACCAAAACCTGCGCTGATTCCCTACCTGACCGTCTCCGACGGAGCTGCTGCGATCGAGTTCTACAAAAAGGCGTTTGGCGCCGAGGAGCAGTCGCGGCACCATATGCCAGGGTCGACCAAGATCATGAATGCGCAGATGAGCGTCAACGGCAACCTGTTCATGCTGGCCGACGACTTCGCCCAGGAGATGAACAGGAAACCGAACACGCCCGAGGCGATGGGCGGAACCAGCGTGATGCTGTGCCTGATCAGCACGGATGTGGATGCAGATTGGGAGCGCGCGGTGGCGGCAGGAGCGAAGGTCGGAATGCCATTGAAGGACCAGTTCTGGGGCGACCGGTGGGGTCAGCTCAACGATCCGTTTGGGCATAGCTGGTCGATCTCCCAGCCGATTGCGACGCTGTCTCGGGAGCAGGTGGAGGAGGGTGCGGCGAAGGCGGGGTTCAAGGTCTAGCGGCGTTTTCCTTTAGATCGCGGTGAAGAGCTTCAAGGACGATGGGCTTGGTGAGGAGTTCGGGAAGTACGTCGGCTTTGCTGCTGGCGCGGGCTGGGTAGAGAACGTAGGTGGGGACGCCGGATCGGCCGACCGCGGCGAGCTGTTGCGTGATGGCGGGGTCGTACTGGGTCCAGTCGGCTTTGAGCAGCGTGACTTGGCCGGCGGCGAACTGGCGCTGGACTTCGGCGGAGCGAAGGACGAGGCGCTCGTTGACCTGGCAGGAGAGGCACCAGGCAGCGGTAAAGTCGATGAAGACGGGGTGGCCGGCGGCGCGGGCTGCGGTGAGGGTCCTCTCGGAGAAGGGTTGCCAGGCGAGCTTTGTGTCTGTGGGCTGATAGATCGTGAGGCCGAGGGCGGATGCGCCGAGCAGGATGGCGGCGAGGGTTGAGCCGGAGCGGGCGGGCCACTTGCCGAGGACCCAGCCGGCGACAGCGACGAGAAGAAAGCCCAGCATGAGCTTGGCGACGTGATCGATCGCAGTGCCGGGGGTGGCCGCGGTGATTGCGGTGGCATCGGCGGCCGTGGCAGAGGCGAGGAAGAGGCGGCCGTAGACCCAGGTGAGCCAGATGACGGTGAGGAAGAGTGGGACTGCCGTGATCTGCTTGAGGGTTTCCATCCAAGCGCCGGGGCGAGGAAGGAGGCGGGTCCAGGCGGGCTGGAAGCTGAGCAGGAGGTATGGAAGAGCGAGGCCGAGGCCGAGCGCGGTGAAGACGGCGAAAGTGATCGCGGCGGGCTGGGCGAGGGCGAAGCCGATGGCGGCGCCCATCAGAGGGGCGGTGCAGGGGGTGGCGACGACAGTGGCGAGAACTCCGGTAAAGAACGAGCCGGTGTAGCCCTGTTTCCGGGTGAGGCTGTCGCCGGCGTTGGTGATTGAGAGGCCGAGGTCGAACTGGCCGGCGAGCGAAAGGGAGAAGAAGAAGAGACCGAGGGCGAGGACGGCGAGGAAGGTCGGAGATTGAAGCTGGAATCCCCAGCCGATCTGGTTGGAGGTGGAACGGACGGTGAGGAGGACGGCGACGATGATCCAGAAGGAGACGAGGATGCCGAGGGTGTAGACGAGGCCATGCGCGCGCAGGCGGGCGCGTTCCCCCGATGACGATTGAACGAGCGCGAGTCCCTTGAGGAAGAGCACCGGAAAGACGCACGGCATGAGGTTGAGGAGGATGCCACCGAGGAGAGCGAGGCCGATTGCGGTCCCTGCGGTAAGGCTGGTGGCAGCGGATGGCTGGGCGTTGGTGTTTGAGGAGGGCAGATCGCCGGGGATGACGGGGGCCGTGACGTCGTAGGCTTGGGAGTCCGAGAGTCGGATCAGGCCGTGGAGTTCTTTGGGCAGCGTCTTGAGATCCGGATCACGGGGCACACGGAGGCGAATGCCGCCGGGAATGGGTTCTGAGGTCTGGTCGCCGGCGTTGACGATCTGATCCTGGTCGAAGGGATAGAACTCGGCGTCGGTCTCTTCGTCACCGGTGTGGAGGGTCAAGACGAATTCATGTTTGCCGCCGTTGACGGTGAGGTGCATGCGTGGTTCGAGGTCGGTGGGAAGCTGGTCGAGGGCCTGACCTAACGCACCGACGTGTTCAGGGTTCTCTGGAGCATGTGGATCGACGTTTAGATCGAGGCCGAGATGGACTTTGCCAGGAACGCAGACCGACGCGCAGACGAGGTAGGAGACCTGCGCATCGAGGTGAACTTTGCCTGTTTTCAGTGTCTTCGCCGCGGTGAGCTCGACGGGAAAAGCGACTGAGTTTTCGTAGCCGAAGTCCATCAGGGGACCGTTGGGAAGGCGTGTCGGGATCGGGAATTGCATGGGGCCGGCGGTGAGGCCACGGGGCAGCGTCCACGTGATGCGAGGTGGTTCTCCGGCGTCACCAGCGTTGATCCAGTAGACATGCCACTTATCTTCGAGCGTAAGAACGAGGCCGACGTCGAGGGTTCCTCCGGGCGCGATTGACGGCGCGAGTGAGGTGAGTTCCGCGGTGAGGTGTTGCGCTTTGACCGGACCGGGGCCGCCGTCGCCAACCGCCTGAAGTTGAGCGTAGACGTACGGTTGAAGAGGGAGTACGCAACTGAGGGCGAGTAAAAGCTTCAGGGGACGGCGGGTCATCTCAATAGATTGTAGGCCGCAGTGTTGGGTGTACTTCCGGGGAGGATTATTTAGAGCTGGCCCGGCGATGTTCGACCATGACGCAGCGGTCCATGACGACCCGGATGCCGCCGGTTTCCGCGCGGCGGGCGGCCTCGTGGTTTAAGATTCCCTGCTGCACCCACAGGTCGGTGAGGCCGAGTTCGAGCATCTCGCCGACGATGGCGGGGAGAAAGCCTCCGGAGCGGAAGACGTTGACGAAGTCCGGCTTGAACGGAAGCGCGGAGATCGAGGCGTAGGCCGGTTCGCCGAGGACCTGATCCAAGGCTGGGTTGACGGGGAGGATCTTGTAGCCATGCTGCTGCATGTAGGCAGAGACGTAGTGGCTGGGGCGGTCTGGGCGGTCGGAGAGTCCGATGACTGCGATTGTGCGGGGGGTGGTCAGGGGATCACCGAGCATGGAGCGGATGACTTCGGGCTCGTTCATGTGGGTCCTTTCTGGTCGGGATCAGTGCCATACTTTAAGCGGACGACGGAGGAGGATCATCTCAGCGCGATGGTGTGAGCGATACGGTTTACTTATCGAATTGCAGAAACAGGTCAGTCGTTTCAGAGCTCGTCGGGTTCAGCGGAGGAGACGAGATTGCCTTCGCGGCGCGCGCGAAGATAGCCTCGGATGAAGGGAGCTAGATCGCCGTCGAGGACGCGGTCTACGTCGCCTACTTCGACGCGCGTCCGAACATCTTTTGCCATGCGATACGGCTGGAGGACATAGGAGCGGATCTGGGAGCCAAAGCCGATGTCCAGCTTGGAGTCTTCGAGCTTCTTGGTGATCGCTTTCTTTTTGTCGAGCTCGTACTCGTAGAGGCGCGAACGGAGCAGCTTCATGGCGCGATCTTTGTTTTTGTGCTGCGAGCGCTCGTTCTGGCAGCCGGCGACGAGGCCGGTGGGAAGGTGAGTGATGCGAACGGCGGAGTCGGTGGTGTTGACGTGCTGACCACCCTTGCCTCCGGAGCGGTAGGTGTCGATGCGCAGGTCGTCGGGCTTGATGTCGATATTGATCGTGTCATCGATCTCGGGTGAGACGAAGACGCTGGCGAAAGAGGTATGGCGGCGCTTGGCTTGGTCGAAGGGCGAAATGCGAACTAGGCGATGGACTCCGGTCTCGCCGGAGAGGAGGCCAAAGGCGAAATCGCCAGAGATGGTGAAGGTGGCGGATTTGATGCCCGCCTCGTCCCCGTCCTGGATTTCGTTGAGATCGACCTTGAAGCCCTCGCGCTCCGCCCAACGGAGGTACATGCGCATGAGCATCTCCGCCCAGTCCTGCGATTCGGTGCCGCCCGCCCCGGGGTGAACGACGACGATGGCGTTGAGTGGGTCGTTCTCGCCGGAGAGCATGGTCTTGGACTCGAGCTTTTCGGCGAAGCTGACGAGCGCCGGGATCTCGCGGGTCAGGTCAGATTCGACAGCTTCGCCTTCTCGCGCTAACTCGAAGTAGGCTTCGATATCGTCGGACCGTCGAGCGAGTTCGGCGTCGTCGGCGAGCAGCGTCTCGAGACGTTTGCGCTCACGCATGAGTGGCTGGGAACGGGACGCATCGGCCCAGACGGTAGGGTCGGCGATCCTGGTTTCGATGGCGGCTAGTTCGCGATGGAGGCGGGGTGCGTCAAAGATACTCCCGCAGGTCGCGAACCTTGTCGCGAACCGGGGAGTAGGTGTATTCAAGGTCGGTCAACATCCGTCTAGTTTAGAGCATTGGTGGGGAGAGGTCTGGACCGCCAACGATGGGTGTGGGTGCTTTTTCCGAGATCGACGATGCTGAGCAGCACGGCCAGGGTAGTGACGAGAGCGCACGTGTATGCGAAGAGATCCCCATGCAGGGCATAGAAGGTGATGTCGTGCTCGTAGTTGAAGCGAACGTGGAGGGCGGTGCGGATGTGGCGCGGAGCAGAAGCAACGACTCGACCGGAGGGATCGATTGCGGCGGTAATTCCGGTGTTGGTGGAACGGAGGATCCAGCGGTGGTTCTCGATAGCCCGCATACGGACCATGTTGAGGTGCTGCCAGGGAGCGCTGGTGTTGCCGTACCATCCATCGTTGGAGATATTGACTAAGACCTCTGCGCCGCCTCGGGAGAGCTGCCGAATTTCATCGGCGAAGATGGATTCGTAGCAGATAAAGACACCTATGCGGTGTTCACCGGTATAGAAGATAAATCGTGTTTGCCCCGGCTCAAAGATCCCAACTTCTTGTAGAAGGCTTCCGGCAAAGAAGAATAGACGTTTGAAGGGAGTGTATTCGCCGAAAGGAACTAGATGCATTTTGTCGTAATGCCCGGCGAAGGCGCCGTCGGATGTAATGAAGGAGGCACGATTTCTAGGAGCTTTGCGAGTTGGGACGCTAGTGTCTGTCGAGGGTTCGAAGGCAGTGTTGCCGACGATGATAGGAGTTGCGGCTTCTTTTGCGAGGGAGCTTAACGCCTGTTGGAAGACGGGGTCCTGTTCTTCGAAGGGCGCGGGTGACTCGGGCCAGACTATGAGGTTGGCCGGGCCGGGGCCGGTAGAGGATCCGAGGATAACCTGAGAGGTGCCGTGAAGCTCCGGGATACCTAGCAAGATAGAGTTAGACGGATGGAGGCTCTGACGCGAGAAATCTCTCAGAAGCTGCCGCGCACTTTCCTGAGGACCGGTGTTTGCTGCTCCTACTTCCAAGTTCTGCTGAAGCAGGATGGCGGTGTCTGGTTCGTGAGGCCCTGATTGTTCGGCGTGCAGTCTGACGTGGAGAGTGATAAATGACATTACGATTACGATGGCGATGCCAGCCACAGTAAGTGACGCACGCATGTGACGTCGCTTTGGGCCGCTTATACCCAGAAGCCAGAGAATATTCACCGCTGCGACAACAAACGAGAGCCCATAGGCGCCGGTGAACGGAGCGAGCCGTGTAAGTAGAGGATTGTCGACTTGTGCAGTGCCGAGAAGGTCCCAGGGCAGACCGGTGATCCGGGCCCGGGCTAACTCGACCGCCACCCAAAGAAAGGGTGCAAGCAGGAGGGCTCCCTGCCGAGCTAGTCGAGAGTGTTTGACAAGCACGACTAAGCTCGCGAAAAGCGCGTGGTAGAGGCCGAGGTAAAGGCAGAATAAGACAAGGATCCCGGCTGCGACAGGACGTGGCAACGCGCCGTAGAGGTACATTGTCTGATAGATCCAGTAACAGTTTCCGAGATACCAGACGAAGCCGCAGAGATAGCCTAAAGCGGCACCCTGTCTCACGCTGAGCGGAGTTCCGTCATGCTTCGGAGATAGGAGAGCAAAAAGGAGAGGTGCGAGAGCGAACCAGCAGAACTCGGTTCGCCAGATGGGAACGGGACCAGCAAAGGGAAAGGGCAGAAGCTGCAGTAGGCCGGAGAGAATTGCAAAGGCCCAAAGCCGAGCAGGGAGGAGACGCATCGCAATTAAGCTTAGCATTTTGCTGTGAAAACAATAACGCCTAGCTGCAGGACCGAGATATATGTGCACCAGAGGTTTGACGTCGAGGTTTTCTAGGCAGGCACGTGTCAGACCTTTTCTTTGAGTGGCCACGGAGCCGCTGTAACTACGGCGGGTTGAGATGGCTGTCTTTTGGGTTTCACTCAGGCGCAGCAGTAAGCACTGTTACTACGCATTTACCTGATCAAGAGCTTTTTGCAACAGCAGGCAAAACTCTGTATGGTTATGTGGGTATCAGACGCTCTGACTGTGGGTAGATCAGAACACTTAAGATTAGGAAAACGGGGAGATAAACAAATTGGAAGTCACTCGCATTCTCGCGGAGATCGATAGCCAGATACGAAAGCTGCAGCAGGCTCGTGAATTGCTTGCCGGCAACGATGGAGCAAAGCACGTTGCACGTGGCCGGCCTAAGGGAAGTAAGAATGGAAAAGCCGCAGAGTCCACAGCTGCCACAGTTCCTCTCAAGACTCGAAAGCTGAGCCCTGAAGGCCGGAAACGCATTGCCGAAGCAATGAAGCGGCGTTGGGCGGAGCGTAGAAAGACCGCGCAGAAGACTTAGATTCGCGGAGCTTACAGAGTCCACGCCTGATGTCTGTGCTGGGCTAGCGTGTGGCGATTACCTCGCGCAAGTTGTCTTTTGCAAGAAAGAAGCGAAAGGTACGGAAGCGTTTGAGCAGGGTTTCAATCTGGCGATTGTTGTAGGTGTTCACTAGTGGGAACTTCCCTGCCGGTTGCATTTCGATTAAGTCGCTGGCGGTGAGATGGTACCGCACGAAGGCGCGATCCAGAGGAGTTGCCGACCCTGATGGTTTGGCATGAAAGAACGCGAGCAGGTGTCCACCGGGTTGCATGACCTCGTACAACCGGTCGAAGAGCGGCCCCAGGAGCGGCGTGGGGAGATAGTCGGCGGTATCCCAGAAGATCACGACGTCGAACATGCGACCGGAGAAATTTAGGTTTGCGGCCAGGAAGCGGCTGACATCAAAGGTCGGCGCTTGGCCCGGCTCTGGGGTGACCCACTCAGGCTTAGAAGCCTCGTCCACCAGGTTCGCCATGTAAATGCTGTGACCTAGGCCGGTGATGAAGTTTATATTGGTTGAAGAAGTTGGACCGATATCGAGAATGCGCAAGGATTCCTCGGAGCCTAAGTGCTTCAGGAGTTCCTTCCATCCACTGGAGTAGCGAGGTACGCGCTCTGCTCCGCGCTCTGAGCCGCTTTTCTCCTTGCTGCCGAATAGACTGCGCATCACCGCCAATTTCTCCTCAGCGAACGTCTATGCCAGCGATGCGGTCGTCGAAGGTGTGACCTGCGTCTGCACTGCGGTCGAGTTACTGGACGAAGGAACGGCATCTCCGGTGAGGTCGGCGCGTCCGCGTATCGTAGCGTTCTCCTCGATGGACAGGCGGGAAGCAGAGATGTCGCCGATCAGACTTGCAGATTGACGCAGGTCGACGCGACCCGACGCATGCACGTTCCCGGTGACATGTCCGAAGATGATGATCTCCTGTGCATGAATTTCAGCAAGAACGCGGGCGTTTGGACCGACGGTGAGGCGGTTTCCGGGAAATCGGAGAGTTCCATCGATGGTTCCGTCGAGAAAAAGATCTTCGCTACCGGACAGTTCTCCATGAATGACGATCGACTGACCGATGACGGTTGCTCCTTCGGATGGCTTCATAAAAGACGCTTGCTCCTGATTTTAGCTATTGTCGATAGAGCAGATGAGGGACCGCTCTTGCCCGAACTATACGCAAGGTTGTTGCTGTGAGGCAAACTGTGACGAGAAAGGGCGCTCGCGCGTCATACCAATTGTCAAACGGTTTTGCGCCTGCACGATCCGCTAACGATAACAGCAGATAAGAGTGGTGGCACGGTTTGGGAGGTTACGTGACAGGTTACGTTTGTCTATGAGGAGATGGCGTCCTCCCCAGCTTGGGGTGGCAGTGAGTGCATGTCTTGTAAGCGGGCTGCTTCCGCTAACTTCCTTTGCCCAGGCCAACACGGGGCGATCGGAACCGGCAGGAGAAGGCGCAGTTGGACCGCCGCGCGCCTGGATTACAGACCTTGCCGCGAACGAAATTCGCGCCATCCAGCACGAAGGTTCTTACCTCAGGTACACCACGCATATCGTGGATGCAAAGGGTGACACGGTCCGCGATGTGATTGAGACCAGGGACGGCCCGGTAGCGCGGCAGATCTTGCGGGATGGCCGACCTCTGTCGCCACAGCAGGATGCGAATGAGCGGGAACGTCTGGAGGAAGAGTTAGCTTCCCCGGCAGAGCTTGCAAAGCACCTCAGGAACGATGCCCAAGGCAAGAAGCTGGCCGTTGAGATGATCCGATTGCTGCCGGAAGCGATGATTTACACCTACGCTGCCGGGCAGCCGAAGTGGAATGGCGCCTCTGCGAGGAAACAGATTGTGCTGGACTATAAGCCGAACCCGGAGTGGAAGGCTCCGAGCACGATGGCAGAGGCTTTGACGGGATTGAAAGGACGGTTGTGGATCGACGCGAAAAGCCATGAGTTGCTGCGCATGGAGGGTCAGGTCTTTCAGGGTGTGAACTTTGGATGGGGGATGATTGCGCACATCTACCCCGGTGGTCGGGTGATGCTGGAGCAGACCGAGGTGGGAGGCGATCGGTGGATTTTCACACATTTCACGGAGGAGGCCAAAGTGCGGGCGCTCCTGGTGCGTACCCTCGACGTTCATGCGGTCGTCGACGCCTCTGGATTTCGAGTGCTTCCCGGGCCGATGAGCAGCGCGGACGCGATTCGGACGCTGCTGGCTACGCCTCTGCCCCAGCACTGAACGCTGGGCTCGTTCTAAGCAGGCACGCGCGCGTGGGAATGCAGGGACACTTGGCGTACGGTGAGTGCGTCGATGCGGTCGCGGTCGACGAGGAAGCCGCAGCCTGGAGATGTTGGAACGGTGATCTCGCCCAAGCGGCTGACCGTGACGGCGGGATGGATAATATCCTGGGCGAAGTACCGGCTGGAGGCGGAGATGTCTCCTGGGAGAGAGAAGTTCGGCAGAGACGCGAGGGCGATGTTGTGGGCGCGTCCGATGCCGGTTTCAAGCATGCCGCCGCACCACACCGGGATGCCTCGTTCCGCAGCGACGTTGTGGATGGCGATGGCTTCAGAGAAGCCGCCGACGCGGCCGACTTTGATGTTGAGTATGCGACACGAGCCAACATCGATCGCGGCGAGGGCATCGCGGCGATTGCGGATGGATTCGTCGAGGCAGATGGAAGTCTCGATGCGCTTCTGCAGCATGCTGTGGAAGTAGAAGTCATCTGACCAGAGCGGTTGCTCGATCATGAGCAGGTGGAAGCGATCCCAGTCGGCGATGTGATCGAAGTCGCGCATGCGGTAGGCCGAGTTCGCGTCGCAGGAAAGGAGAATGTCGGGCCAGCGGTCGCGTATGGCGGTGAAGATGGATGTGTCCCAACCGGGTTTGCATTTCAGCTTGATGCGTTGATAGCCGGCATCGAGCTCGGCGGCAATCTTGTCGATCAGATGTGTGGGCGAGGGTTGAATGCCGATGGAGACGCCGCACGGGATGGTTTCGCGGGTGCCTCCAAGCAGGGCGAAGAGCGAGACACCCTGGCGTTGTGAGACGAGGTCCCAAACTGCGTTTTCGAGGGCTGCTTTGGCCATGCGGTGTCCTCGAACCTGCTTGAAGAGATTGGGAACGGTGCCTCCACTCTCAATCTCTACACCCAAGAGCCGTGGAATCAGTTCGGTTTGAAGGATGGGCCAGGCTGTATCGACACTCTCATCGGAGAAGTAGGGATGTTCGCCGGCGACGCACTCCCCCCAGGCCGAGAGGCCGTCCGAATGGATCTCGACGAGAAGGATGCGGCGATCGGTCGTACGGCCAAAGCTGGTCTCAAAGGGATGCGCCAGCGGAAGGTTGATTTCGCGTAGATGGACCGAGTCGATTTTGAACATATGTTCGCGCCTCTGCTTTTATACTTGGTCCGGCGCTTGGTCCCACGGTCCAAGCAGATAAGACCCGTTGCCCTGCTCGTCGCGTCTCAAGCCGATTGCCGCGAGACCACTCCTGAAGGCGGTTTGGAATGCAAGCCGATTTGTTTGCTGTAGACGGAGTGCGTGATCGCGCTCTGCACCGTTCTGCTTCCATTGGCTGACGGCGGCAGGAACGAGGATGCGCTCCGCCACCGTGGCTTGGGTGAGAGTGTCACGATGCGGATGTGCGCCACCTGGACGGGCTTGAAGCTTTGCGGAGACATGCTCCGACTGGAGCCACCACTCTGCGACTAACCTGTCGGTCGGCAGGCCGCCTTGCAAGGGCGAAGTGGAAGGTCCGTAGAAGTTGGCCTCATACCTCCTGCAGATGGCGCCGAGGCGTGCTAGATTCAAGTACGCATTTTTGATTTCGAGAGGGTCGAAGGTCCACTCAATCAGCCGGTACCCGCGCCCGAGAGCGTCTTCTCGCTGGGCGAGCTTCAAGGTGCGTCCGAGACCCGCGTTGCGGTACTCCGGGCTGACGGCAAGCATGTGTGAGTGCAGATATGGAGTGCCGTCGCGGCAGCCGGGGAGAGACATAACAAAGCCGACAAGGGCGCCGTGATCGAACGCACCAATCACCTGTCCACCGATACGGTTGGCGACGACGAAGATTCGTCGCGGGATCACATCTCCATCGCTGTATCCCCAGACCGCGATCTGGAGGTCGACGCACTGTTGTAGATGCTTGAGGGACGTCACGGGGAGGACGTCCAGATGATCTAAAGTCACTTCTCTGCCTTGCCCCTGGCGAGTTTTTGTGCGGCTTCTCTCTGCTTCGCGTCAGTCCAGAGGTTCTCGAGGTGAGCAGGGGTCAGGCTGGAAAGGGCGGAAGTACCGCCTGCTGCTTGTTCCATGGACTGAAAGCGCTCGCGAAATTTGGCGTTGGCGCGTCGAAGCGCCGATTCCGAATCGATCCGGAGATGACGCGCGAGATTGACGGACGTAAAGAGTAGGTCGCCGAGTTCTTCCTCGAGTGCCTGCTCGTCGGATCCGCCAAGTTCCTGCTCGATCTCTAAGATCTCCTCGCGAAGCTTACTGAGAAGACCCTTTAGGTCAGGCCAATCGAAGCCGACCTTGGCCGCGCGTGAGCCGAGCTTGGCAGCTTCGAGCAGAGCCGGCATGGAACGCGGGACTGTATCGAGCAGACCAGCAGCGGCCGATGGAGAGCCATCTCTTTCGGCCTGTTTGATCTGATTCCAGTTTCGGACGACGGCGCTGCTATCGGCGGCCTCTGCACCCGCGAAGATGTGCGGATGGCGGCGAATCAGTTTGTTATTCAGGTTTTCGGCGACATCCTCCAGGCTGAAGTGACCTGCTTCCTGGGCCATCTGCGCGTAGAAGAGAACCTGGAGCAAGAGGTCGCCGAGCTCATCCTTGAGGTCAGGCCAATGACGTCGCTCGATGGCGTCGAAGACCTCGTACGTTTCTTCGAGCGTGTGCGGTTTGATGCTATCGAAGGTCTGCTCGCGATCCCATGGGCAGCCTTGTGGGGAGCGAAGCAGCGCCATGATCGCGATTGCTTTGGAGAGCGGGTCCAGGCTGGAATTCGCAAGCGCGGCGGCCTCAGAATTCGCTGTGGGGCCAGCGTCGGCGGGTGAAGTCTCGGGAGCCTCGCTCGTTTCTGTCGACTCTCGTGAGCTTTGGGCTGTGGGCGGAAGAGGTCCCATGCCTTTCAATGTACCCCAAAGCCGGCTGCGCTCTCCTGCTTGCCAACCGTCAGCAACTCGGAGATTTGCTCTGGTTTGCTTAGAGGCGATGTCGGCATATGCTGTAAGACGTGAGCGAACAGATGGAGGAAACACCGGGCCGGAGGAGAAGTCGACGCAGCCGCAGCTGGTGGCTGCTGACCCTGCCCTACTTCGGTTTGCTGTTCCCTGGTCTGTATGCGCGGACGGTGCCGGTCTGGTTGGGATTTCCGTTTTTCTACTGGTACCAGTTCGCTTGGGTGCTGCTGGCGGCAGGGCTTATGGGATTTGTATATTGGCGGATTCGGGATTAGAGCAGAGAAAAGGCGCTCGTGTGAGCAGCGCCTATCTCGGAAGCGGATTGAGGTTTTATTGACCGCTCGGCGCAGTTGTGGGAGCTGAGCTAGCCGATCCCATGTTGCTGAGGAGCTTGATCTCGACCCGTCGATTGCGTGCACGGCCCGCGGCCGTTTTGTCGGTGGCGACCTGCTGATCCTTGCCGATGCCAACGAGATAGAACTTGTGCGGCGGGATGTTGTACTTCGTCTGGAGATAGTTGGCGACGGCGTCTGCGCGTCGTTGGCTGAGTTGGTAGTTGTACTGTGCGTCGCCGACGGAATCGGTACCGCCGGTGAGTTGGAGGATGTAGCCGCGTGCGCTGGTCAGCTGGGCGGCGAACTGGTCCAGCTGCCGTTTGTCCTCGGCGGTGAGGACGGCTTTATCGAAAGCAAATGTCACGTTGACGTCCGCGAGCGGCTTGTAGTTATCGAGGTTTGCGACCACGCCGGCCAGCGTATCTACGCGATTGTAGGCCTCCTGCGCGGAATGGTTTGCAGCGTCGGCGGACTGGCCGGCGGCACCGGCGTGCTGATCCGCCGTGTTGGCGGCGGTCATGGCGCCGTTGATGCCGCGCTGGGCGCGCTCATCGGTATCGACGATGGTGCGATGATCCGCGGCCGTCTTTGTATCGAGATCGTTGGTTTGCTGGATGATCGGCGCTGTTTGGGAGCGAACGTAGTTCTTGGAAGAGCAGCCGGCGGCGGCGAACACAGCAAGAGCGGTCGCAAATAGCGGAGTGGCTGAGCTCTGAACAAACGCTCGGAATAGCATTGTGGATGACTTCATCTGAGTAACTTCTCCTGATCGATCCTCTGTCGGGCCGATTTTGACGATTGCAAGTGAACATCCGCATCTCGGGGATGCAAGCGGATGCAAGCTCCATGGTCCCACGACTGCTGCTGCAATTCACGTGCCAAACTTGGTTCAAGCTAAATCACTCATAACGCGACGGATGAAAGCGGTTGGATGTCTCTGCGCAAATGCATGCGCGAAGTTTGTGCGTGCATTTTGCCCTGTTTAAGCGCCAGAACGGGGAGAAGCAAAAGCAAATAAAATGAGAAACAGAGCTTTCCCATGGACCTCCTCGGCAAAATTCGGACCATCCCTGCTAAACCCGGCTGCTACCTGTATAAGAACGCTGAGGGAGAAGTGATCTACGTCGGCAAGGCGAAGAACCTGCGGTCGCGCGTACGGTCCTACTTTTTAGAAGCTTCACAGATGAACCAAAAGACCGGATCTCTGATGCGCGAGGCGGTCGACATTGAATACATTACGGTGGATAACGAGCACGAGGCACTGGCGCTCGAAAATAACCTGATCAAACAGAAGAAGCCGCGCTTCAACATCCTCTTGCGCGACGATAAGACGTACCCGTATATAAAACTGACGATGGGGGACCGGTACCCCAAGGTCTTCGTCACGCGCAAGCTGCGCAAGGACGGCGGGCAGTACTTTGGACCGTACTTTCCCGGCAACCTTGCTCACCGCCTGGTGGACCTGATCCACCGGAGCTTTCTGATCCCGAGCTGCAAGGTGGATCTGGCGCGCTATCACCCGCGCGCGTGCCTGCAGTTCTACATCAAGCGATGTCTGGGGCCCTGCGTCGAGGGTCTGACCTCACGTGAGGTTTATCGGGAGACCATTCGCGATGTGCAGCTTTTCCTGGACGGCAAACCAAACGAACTGGAGCAGTCGCTGACGCGGAGGATGGAGACTGCCGCCGAGAATATGCAGTTTGAGATGGCGGCCCGGCTGCGCGACCAGATTGTGACCGTGCACCAGATGCAGGACAAACAGAGGATCGCGACGACGGACAACGAAGATGCGGATGTGTTCGGGTTCCACTACGAGAAGGAGATGCTGGCGGTGAACCTGTTCCACATGCGGGCTGGCAAGATCGTCGATCGGCGCGACTTCTTCTGGGAAGATCTGCCGGAGTTCTTGCAGGATTCTTTGAACGAGAGTGAACCGCAAAACACAACTTCTTTCGAGAAAACTGCAGCCGATTGTGACGATGCTGAGGCGGTGGCGCGGATGGAGCCCGACCCGGGGGTGCCGGCACCGGAGGTGGCTGAGCAGGCGTGCGCGGAGGTGGGTGCACCGGTGCAGCATGGGTCGGCGACCGAGCTGGGTGGCGCATGGAGTCCGGCGGTGTTCTTCTCGGCCCTCTTGAAGCAGCTGTATCTCGACCAGAGCTATGTGCCGCGGTCGGTGCTGGTGCCGGTCGACTTTCCGGACCGGGGGGTGCTGGCGGAGGTGCTTTCCGAGCGGACGGGGCGACGGGTGGAGATCCTGGCGCCGCAGCGTGGCGAGAAGCGGTCGCTGGTGGACCTGGTCTGCCAGAATGCCAAGCAGTCGTACGACCAGCGGTTTCGGGTGCTGCAGCCTGGGATGAAGGCGATCCAGGAGGCGCTGCAGGACGCGCTGACCTTGCCTGAGCCGCCGCGCCGGATCGAGTGCTTCGACATCTCGCACATCCAGGGGGCGGAGACGGTGGCTTCGATGGTGGTGTGGGAGGACGGCGCCATGAAGAAGGGGGAGTACCGGAAGTTTCAGGTGAAGACGGTGACGGGGGTGGACGACTTTGCCAGCATGCGCGAGATCATCCATCGCCGGTACAAGCGCCTGATGGAGGAGGAGAAGCCGTTTCCGTCGCTGGTGCTGATCGATGGTGGGCTGGGACAATTGCACGCGGCGTATGCGGCGCTCCAGGAGGTTGGGGCGACGTCGCAGCCGCTCGCGTCGATCGCCAAGCGCGAAGAGGTGATCTACGTGCATGGGCAGGAGGACGATCCGGTGGTGCTGGATCGGCGGTCGCCGGTGCTGCATCTGGTGCAAAAGATTCGTGACGAGAGCCACCGGTTTGCCGTGACGTATCACCGGAAGCGGAGGGAGATGCGGGATCGGGAGAGTGAGTTGCTGGAGATACCGGGGGTGGGCCCCAGGACACGGCAGCGTTTGGTGCAGCACTTTGGCAGTGTGCGCGGAGTGAAGGCGGCGAGTGCGGACGCGCTGACGGCGGTGGTGAGTGTGGCGACGGCGGCCCGGATTCGGGAGCACTTTGCCCCCGATCGCGACGGCGCCGCCAAGGCTGAGCAGACTTTGCCCATTCTCCAGTAGGTGCTGTTTACTGGCCGTCGCCGCCGAACGTGTTGCAGGCTGGGACGCTTCCCTGGTCGAGGCCTCGTCGGAACCATGTGGTGCGCTGGGCGGAGGAGCCGTGGGTGAAGGATTCGGGGCTGACGGCTCGTCCGCTCATGCGCTGGAGGTGGTCGTCGCCGACGGCGGCCGCGGCTTTGAGGGCGCCGTCGATGTCGGAGTCTTGGACCATGTGGCGCTGTTCGGTGGAATGGGCCCAGATGCCGGCGTAGCAGTCGGCCTGGAGTTCGAGGTCGACGGAGAGGTGGTTGCGTTGACCGGGCTCCTGTTGTTCGAGCTGACTGACCTTGCCTTCGGTGCCGAGGAGCTTTTGGACGTGGTGGCCGAGTTCGTGGGCGATGACGTAGGCCTGGGCGAACTCGCCGGTGTCTCCGCCGAAGCGTTTGAGGTCGTCCCAGAAGCCGAGGTCGATGTAGATTTTTTCGTCGGCGGGGCAGTAGAAGGGTCCGGTGGTGGCCTGAGCTGTTCCGCAGCCGGAGTAGGTGGAGCCGCGATAGAGCACGAGCTTGGCGTGTCGGTACTGTTTGCCGGACTGAGCGAAGATTTGGGTCCAGGTTTTTTGGGCGTCGGTGAGGACAAAGGAGACGAGCTGGGCGTCGCGGTCGTCGTCGGGCGAGGCGGTGGTGGAGCTGCCGGGGGTGCGGGGCGCGGTGGCCGTGGGCGCCGAGTTCTCACCGTTGCCGGAGAGGTAGGCTCCGATGAAATTGCGACCGGTGACCAGGCTGACGAGACCAAGGACGACGATGCCGGCCAGACCTAGGCCGCCGCCTCCACCGAAGCCGCCGCCTCCACCGCCCGAGGAGCTGCGCCGGTCTTCGATGTCTTCACTGAGGCCGCCAGGCGTCCAATCCATGGTCTGCTGCTCCCTTCCCTGCCGGATCTTTGCCCGATCCCTGTCGGCATCGGGCCGCCGCGGCTGACCTTCCTCATTCTCCTGTATAGATGCCCGAAGGGCCCGGAGATCGATGGCACGGCTCGCCCGAGAGTACCAGCTTCGGTATTACCGAGGGTTGGAAGATACACCCCAACCCTCGTCAAATTCACCTAAAATCTTCTGTTCAAACGATTTAGGTCTGGACCTGAGGTTCCGGTGATGGGAAAAGTCCCAATTTCGATCTGTCTTTACTCGCAAAATATTCGATTCACCGCACTTAGCTCCTCGACTCAGGCTGCTGTCTCGCGTTTTGCTCAGTTTGTACCTCTCCCTTAATTGTATGGAGTCTGCTGAGAGATTGCGCCACTTGCTCCGGATGGAGGAAAGATAATCCTCATCACGTACGCATTGATCGTCCAAGATCGAGGGCCTAACTTCTCTATACAGGCCCATTGCGGTTTCGAAAGGAGAGCAAAATGCCAACCACTGCCAGCGTCCAAACAAGAACTGTTCGATTTCAGAGTTACGGTGAACCGAACGAGGTGTTGCGATTGGAAGAGGCGACGCTGCCAGGGCCTGCAAGCCAGCGCGTTCGCATAAAGGTCCAGGCGTGTGGCCTGAACCCGGCCGACTGGGCCCTGTGCCGGGGTCTGTTTGCCGGAAGCCTTCCACGTGGAATCGGTTTGGAGGCAGCCGGAACCGTCGATGCTGTCGGCGAGGAGATAACCGACGTAGAGGCCGGTCAGCTTGTGTTCGGTCCGGTCGATTTCGCGGACACCAACAGCGCCGGAGCTTCCGATTACGCCATCTTGCAGCACTGGACGCATGTTCCGAATGGGCTGGACGCGCCTCATGCTGCGGCTCTGCCGATGGCAGTCGCGATTGCCTACGGCAGCCTGGATTGCCTCGGCGTAGAAGCCGGAAAGACGGTATTGATCAACGGTGCGGGGACTACAGTGGGGTTCGCAGCGGTTCAGATCTCGTTGCTGCGCGGAGCAAGCGTGATTGCAACTGCCGGCGCCACCTTCGCGGATCAGTTGCGCGCTCTCGGCGCCGTCGTAACTGCCTATGGCGATGGCTTGCCGGACAGAGTTTCGGCGCTGCTGGACAAGTCGCCGGACCTGATCCTCGACACCGCGCCGGTAAGTGGTGCTCTGCCCACGCTCGTTCAGATAGCCGGTGACCCAAAGCGGGTGATGACGATCAGCGACTTTGCGGCTGCAAAGACATTGGGGGTTCGCGCAAATCTAGAGGAACCCGGCATGCGCATACGATATGACGCTCTGCAGGAATTTGCGGGCCTTGCTGCACAAGGCAAGTTCTCCATTCCGATTGCCCGCACGTTCGCTCTTGACGAGTGGAGGGAGGCTCTCTCCGTCAGCGAAGGCCAGCGGGCGCGGGGAAAACTCATCCTTCTTCCCTGATCCCTTTTCGCCTGGTCGATCCTGGGTAACGCGCGGTCGCATTCTCGGATATTTGAGAGATGGGCGACCGGAGGCACTTTCGGTTTACGCGAACGGACGCCTTAGCGCCCGATCTCTGCGATTTGATGGAGTGACCCAACGAGCACTCGCTCGTTCTCTAGACCCTCAAACCTGCCATCGGCGTCCCTCGCAGCGCCCGAAACATTGCCGCCGCGGTCTCTAACGGCACAGCTTCCGCCCGCACCTGCTCCGGCAAACCTTGCGGCCACGCCGACCGGATCTCCTCCGCCCCATACCCCGCAGCGCGCAGGTTATTGGCCAAAGTCTTCCGCTTCTGCCCAAAACAGCCCCGCAAGTACCGCTCAAACCCCGCCGGATCCACCCCCAGCTCCCCGAACCTCGACCGAAACTCCATCCGGACCACCGTCGAGTAGACCTCAGGCGGCGGCTCGAACGTCCCCGGCGGCAAGGTAAACAGCTCTTCCACCTCGCCATACATCGCCGCCGTCGCCGACAGCAGACCGTACGCCCGACCACCCGGCCTCGCTGCCACCCGCTCCGCCACCTCCCTCTGCATCATCAGCACCGCGCGCGCCAACCCACCCCCTGTACTCGCCCGGAACAGCCGCAACAGAATCTCGGACGTAATATAGTAGGGCAAATTTCCGACAACATCCGCCATCCCGCCCTCCCCAACCATCGCCTGCAAATCCGTCCGAAGCACATCCTCTTCCACGACTTCAACATGCGGCCGATTCCTGAACCGAAACCTTAACTCCGCCGCTAGCGCCCGGTCCACCTCGATCGCCAACAGCCGACCCGCCCGCTCCGCCAGCAACTCCGTCAAGGCTCCATGCCCTGGCCCGATCTCGATCACCGTGCGACCGCGCACATCCCCCAAAGCATCGACGATCGCCAACCGCGCACCGTCGTCCACCAAGAAATTCTGCCCGAGCTTCGGCTTGCCCTTCCGTCCCATCCCACACCCGCCACGCCGCCAACCCGCGTCTGCCGCTAAGCTAATACAGACGCCCAAACCCTCCAAACCTAAAGCGAGGCCTCGCATGAATATCGTCTTCACCGCCTCCGAGTGCGCTCCCTGGGCCCAAACCGGAGGCCTCGGCAACGTCCTCGACGCCCTCCCCCGCGCCCTCGCCCACCTCCGCCACCGCATCTCGATCTATCTCCCGTATTATCGCCAGGTCGCCAAACTCGCTCCCAAACCGCCCGTCCTCCTCCCCAGCCTGACCATCCCGTTCCCCACCTCCAACCGCTTCGCCCGGATCCTCGACGGCGGCTTCCAACCCGCCCCAACCGCAGCCACCCCCGACGCCGGCGTACAGACCTACTTCGTCGACTGCCCCGACCTCTTCGACCGCGAAGGCATCTACGGCCCACCGACCGGCGGCGACTACCCTGACAACGCCGAGCGCTTCGGCCTTCTCAGCCGCGCCACCCTCGAAGCCAGCAAACTCCTCGGCGTCCCCGACCTCTTCCACGCCCACGACTGGCAGACCGCCCTCGTCCCCATCCTCCTTCGCTCGACCTACAGCAGCGACCCCCGTCTCCGCCGCATCCCTTCCCTCCTCACGATTCACAACGCTGGCTACCAGGGCATCTTCCCCGCGTCGGCCGTCCAGACCCTCCTCCTCCCACCCGAAACCTACGTCCCCAACCGCCTTGAGTTCTATGGCCAGGTTAACCTTCTCCAGGGCGGCATCAGCCTCGCCGACGCCCTCACCACCGTCAGCCACAAGTACGCGGAGGAGATCCAGACCCCCGAGTTCGGCCACGGCCTCGAAACCGTCCTCCAAGCCCGCCGCGCCGACCTCTCCGGCATCCTGAACGGCGCCGACTACGACGAGTGGAACACCGCCACCGACCCGCACATCGCCGCCCATTACACCGCCGAAGACCTCCGCGGCAAACGCGAGTGCCGCCGCGACCTCCTCCACGGCTGCGGCTTCGAACCCGTGCAGCCCACCACCGCCGTCGTCGGCATGATCTCCCGCCTCGCCACCCAGAAAGGCTTCGACCTCCTCGCCGAAGCCCTCCCCGATCTCATGCAGGAAGACATGCTCCTGATCATCCTCGGCACCGGCGAGCCCTTCTACGAGCGCCTTCTCGACCGCTGGACGCGCGAATACCCCAAACAGATTCGCGTCCTCGACCGCTTCAGCAACGTCATGGCCCACAAAATCGAAGCCGGCGCCGACATCTTTCTCATGCCCTCCCGCTATGAACCCTGCGGCCTCAACCAGATGTACAGCCTCCGCTACGGCACCGTCCCCGTCGTCCACGCCACCGGCGGCCTCGACGACACCGTCGACGACGCCCCCAACACTGGCACCGGCTTCAAGTTCCAGGCCCAAACCGCCCCCGACCTCGTCGATGCCCTCCGCCGCGCCCTCGGCGTCTACCGCGACCCCGAAGCCTGGACCGCCCTCCAGCGCCGCGGCATGCTCCAGGACTTCTCCTGGACCGAACCCGCCCAACAATACGCCGCACTCTACACACAACTCATCCAGAAAGGCAGCTAACAAGACCTGTCATCTCAACCAGAGCGGAGACACCCGCTGCCACGCTTAGCTCGGCCCTAGCCCTTCCTGTTGTCACTCCCGAAGGGAATCTGCTTTCCTCATTACTCATGCCTCTGTATTCACGCCTATCCCCTAAATCAAATCCTTCTTCTCCCGCCAAACAAACGGGACCTTCCGCCCCCGCAGCAGATACACATACTTATGCTCATGCGGCATCGCCAGCGGATGATCCATTCGCCCCACCACCGTCACCGACGCGTACTCCTCTGCCAACTCCTCCGGCGTCCCACCCGAGATTGCAATCACCGGATCCATCGGCTTGCCATGCGTCCCCCACATCCAGTACGCGTTATGACCCGAGATGACCGGCGCGAACCGCAGCCCTTTCTGTCGCGCAAAGAACTCGATCGCCCCCGCCTCCCCATAGTTGTCGGCGTAAAACGTTACCCGCCCCCGCTCCTCCGGCGACAGTGACGCATACGCCCGCTCCACCAGGCCGAGGTACTCATCCCAGCCAAACCGGTCCGCATAAAACTGCGGCAGACCGCTGGTTGCCGCCCTCTCGTTATGGCTCGAAGTGCCGCGAAGGTGCATCGCCTCCGTATACCGCAGCCAAGCGTCCGGCCGCAGCACCGGAATCGCCATGGGCAGGATGAGCAGGCCCGAAACCACCAGCGCGCCCTCGAGCACCGGAAACGCAAACACCCGGTCCGGATCGCGCCGCCGCCGGAACCGCCGCTCCCACGCAATGCCACCCGCGGCAAACAAGACCGGATACACCGGCGTGCAGTAATAATCCTTTGCGTGGAGCCCCATCATCCCAACCATAAACACTACAAACGTCAGCCCCACCCAACGCCATCGCCGCGCTTGCGATCCAAACAACAGCGACCAGAGCCCCGCACACCACACCAGCACGTCTAACGGATGCATTTCGCGCACCTGCGCGGCCCAGAACGCGAGCGGCCCCAGTTCGACGTTCTTTCCCTTTCTGCGCCCATTCTCCAGAAACTCAAGCGTCGGCCAATGATTGGAGACCTGCCATAGCAGATTCGGCAGCGCGATTAGCACCATCAGCCCCACCCCCACCAGCGCCCACCGGCTCCCGAGCAGCCGCCGCGCCGGCGTCATCAACAGCCCCAGCAGCAGAGCCACCAGAAAGAACGTCATCGAAGGCTTGTTCAACAGCCCCACCCCAGCCAAAACCCCAAACAGCACCCATAGGCCCGCCATCGCCTGACGCTCCGGCTCGCCACGCTCGAGCCGCCGCTCCATCCCGATCAAACACAGCAAACACCCCATCCAGAAGATCGACTCAAACGAGTTCATCGACAAGAAACCGTCGATCGCGAGATAGTTCGGCACGACCAGCACACCGATCATCGCCAGCCCCTGCGCCGCCCGCCGCCCGCCCATTGCCCATGCCAACACCCCGGTCAGAAACACCCGCGTCGCCCCCGCCAAGGCCGCAAACATCCGCAGCCCGGCCAGCGACCGCCCAAAGACCGCCTCCGCCAGCCGCGCCTGCACCGCCACCACCGGCCCATGATCCACATACCCCCAGGCCAGCCGGCGACCGCACGCAACGTAGTAAAACTCGTCGCGAAAGTACCCCCACCCCAGATGCGCTTGCCACACATTGCCCGCCACCTGCAACAGCAGCTTCAGGAGGGAAAACAGGAGCGCCAGCCGCACCGCCGACCGCAACCCCGCATCCACCGGCCGAACCACCGTCGTCTGAGCCGCCGCCACAAGAGCCTCCACAGTGGGGAAGTACGCGCCCACCCCAACCGAGGTTCCCTCCTAAACAAGACCCTGTCATCTCGGAGCACAAACCCATGTCAACTCGACAACGAACCCGGGAACCTCTCTTCCACCAATCATGCCCGCCGCCGAAGCACCCGTGTGCCCCATCCTCTCCGGCAGCTTCACCGTCGCAAAGGCTGGGATGACGCGCGAACCTTTTTTTCCCACAACCCTGTTATGTCGACCAGAGCCCAGCGATGGGAAGCACGGTAGGGATCCCGCCTTACTCGGCACGTAACGGGCGGTGAGGGTGCGCCAGGTAGTGCTGCCGTAACAGATCCTTCCCAAAGTCGTTTCCGTTGGGCGTTCGTACCACGGTGTGGATGTGCTGTCGTGTCGGCTTGTCGGGATCAGCCGCAAAGGTCTCCAGGGTCGCCGGCCTCTGGTGGTCGAACTCAATCAAGACGACCGGACTTTGAATGCGGTAGTAGAACACACTGCCCGGTTGGGTGCCGCCAATCCAGGTGAACCATGTGTTGTTGATGTGCCGGCCCACTTCGTCCATCGTTGAAAACCCAGGCATAATGAAGCACATTATGTCAGCTCGTGAGTCTTACGGCATCGATGCACCCGGAGCGGTACGTACCCTTGGTTTGTTGGGTGTCGTCTGTTTAGCCTGTGCATTTGTCCCGAACCATGTACCTGGCGCATCGATTGCTCGTGGCATTTGGCCGGCCGGGGCCAGCATGCTAGCAGGATGCGCCTGGATGCTCCTTTCGAGTTTGTGGATTAAGAAGAAGGTGATGCGTTCCTTGCTGAACCAGAGGCATTGGTGTGGGGACGAGGCGGTTCTCGATGTTGGCTGTGGACGCGGTCTGGTTGCGATTGCGGCGGCGCATCGTGTTCCTTTCGGCAAGGTCTACGGTGTCGATATCTGGCAGGCGGAAGACCTGAGCGGCAACAGCCCAGACGCGATCCGTGCCAATGCTGTTGCAGCCGGGGTGGGCGATCGCCTTGTGATCGAAACGGGAGACGCCCGCTCTCTGCCGTACCCTGATGCGAGTTTTGACGTTGTGACCTCGATGACGGCTCTTCACAATATTGGCGACCTGGACGGGAGGCGCAAGGCTGTTTCAGAAGCCTGGCGAGTGCTCCGGCCTGGTGGTCAGGTCCTCATCTTCGACATACGGCATGCGAAGAAGTACTTGCAGCAACTCCGTGAATTAGGCGCTGTTGACACCGCTCTAGCGGGTCCTATCCTTCTGTGGGGACCCTTTGGATGGCGCTTTCGTGCAACGAAGCCTCATGGTAGGTAGGGCCGGTCGGAGCCGGTTTTCCAGGCGCTAACGGTGAGAGGTGGGACGGGGTGGGGGTGGGGCGGTGCGGATGGGGGCGGCGGGAATGATGGGGCGGGGGGCGTAGGTGGGGGTGGTGGGGTGGTAGGAGCTGGGGTAGGAGTTGGGGGCGATGGGGCGGGGGGTGCCCTGGGCGGGGTAGCGGGTGAAAGCTCCGTTGGAGTAGACGGGGTTTGGGACGACTGACGGGCGGAGGGCGATGGGGATGGGGGTGCTGGGTCGGGCGGGGACGGATCTCCAGGCTGGGTTGATGGCGATGGATGTGGGGGTGGTGGGGATTGCGGGGGCGGCGGGAGCGGAAGAGAGGGTGGAGGGGGCGATGCCGAGGACGGGTCGGCGGGTGATCTGGTCGATGGGGAAGTCGCGCCGGAGTGGGGCTCCGAGGGCGCTTGCGCCGCGAAAGGTGTAGTTGGTGGCGACGGGGGGGAGGGGCAGGATGGTCTCGCCGGTGAGGGTGAGGAAGCTGTGGGAGGGAGCGCGGGATGGGGAGACGGGGGGCTGGTGGATGGGATGGACGGCGACGATCGGATGCGGGCGGTGGGGTGGGGGGATGGGACGGTATCCGGGGGGACCGTGGTGGATGCTGATGGGGTAGAGGAGGATGGCGCCGCCGTGACCGAATCCGGGGAAGAGGCCCGGGGTGGCGCCGAAGCCGAGCAGGCCGCAGTTGGTGTCGGGGACCCAGCCCCAGCCGAAGGTGTTCCAGAAGCTCCATGTGCCGCAGCGATAGGGGGTCCAGCCCCAGGTGTAGTTGGAGGCGAAGATGTAGGCGCCGCGGTCATAACCGCCGTTAGAAGCAAGGTTGGAGGCGATCCAGCTGCCGGAGCCGTAGGGGTCGAAGTTGGGGGAGGTGGCGATGTCGGGCTGCCAGATGGGGCCCTGGCCGGGGACGTCGTACCAGCTGCCGTTTTGGTCGAGGTCGGACCAGCCGTAGCCCTGGGCTCCGGCGAAGCTGTCGCGGGCGGCGGTCTGTTTGCCGGCGGCGTCGGCGGCGGCCTGGTCGCGGGCCTCGTTCCAGGTGTCCCAGGAGTTGGGGTCGACGGAATCGGCGAGCAGGTAGTGGGTGGGGTCGGCTGGGTCGTCCTGGAGGGATTGGCCGGCGCGGAGGTCGAGATGCGATCCGGCCGATCCGGCGGCGGCGGTGGCGCGCTCGATGCGGACGGTGCCGTCGAGAGAGGCGATCAGGGGGAGGGGGCCGTCGATCTGGATGCGGAGGGTGGTGTTGGTGAGCGGCGTGATCTGGTCGGCGCCGGCGGTGACCTGGTAGAGGTATCCGGCGCCGGCGCGGAGTTCGGCGTAGAGGAGTCCGTGGAGGACGGCGATGGTGGTGTCGGAGGTTTGGCCGTCGGAGCTGAGGCGGGCGAGGCTGACGGTGGTGCTGGGCGCGAGGCGGACGACGCTGCCGTCCTCGAACTCGATCTCGGCTTCGCCGGTGTCGCCGGTGGAGAGGCGGCTGCCGGCGAAGATGGGCTGGTTGAGCTGCGCTTCGGTGGTGAAGGTATTGTCGATCTGGGAGACGAGGACGCTGCCCTGGAGGAAGCTGAGGCGGGCGGCTCGGCGTGGGGTCTGGCTGGATGGGGCGGGTGGGGTCTGGGTGGAGGTTTGGGAGGAGGCGCGGTCGGTGGCGGCGAGCGCGAGAAGGGCGGCGAAGGCCAGGGCGAGGCTGGGCTGAGGTCGGTGGAGGCGGGATGGATGCGTTTGCATGCGGGGCTCGACGGTGTGCGCGGCCATGCTACACCTCTTTGGACGCGGGATCGAGCGGATGGATGCTGGGGTTAGCGGAGGGAGGCGTTGGGGCTGGGGAGTTTGGCTTCTTCGAGCAGGCGGGCTGCTCGTTGGCGGACGCGCTGCATGAGTTCGCCGTCGTCGACGAGGGCCTGAAGGATCGGTGCGATGGCGGAGAGACCGAGCGCTCGGCCGTCGGCGACGGTGTGCTCGAACTGACCGACTTCGGCGTCGAGGCCGAGGCGATCGTAGCGGTGCATGAACTCGATGCGGCGGCCTTCGTCGAGGGTGGCGCCGATGGCCAGGAAGATGTCGGTGAGGGCGGCGATCTCTTTCTTTTCTGTGTAGTTATAGGTGCAGGCGGAGGTTCCTTCGGGGCCCTCGAAGGTGAGTGTCTTGGATCCGGTGTCGGCGACGTTTTTCGCGCGGGAGGCGCAGGCGATGCGGAATTGGCGGGCAGCTTGTGCTTGGCGATAGATCTTTGCTGCGAGGGTGGGGGAGATTTGAAAGGTCTGGTCGACGATTTTGGTGGGTGGTTCGAGGGAGACTCGGGTACCGGTGGGGTTGGATGGCGGGGCGGGCTCGGCGTGGTAGGTTCCTTGGCCGTCTTCGCGGATTTCCATGCGGAAGCGCGGTGTGGGGAGGCCGGGGCGGTCGAACTGGAAGCGGATGAGCGCGGGGGCGAGGGGGGTGGGCGAGGGGGCGGGGGTTTGGGCGGGGGTCTGGGCGGAGGTTTGGGCGCCGGCAGAAGCGGAGAGCAGAAGGAGACCGAGCGAGGCGATGTGGGCGGCGGGCGTCAAGGCGGTGGTCTTCAAAGGGCTGCACCGCGGAGGGTTATGGGAGGGAGGGACGGCTTTGGGAGGCGCTGGGGTGGGGCTGCGCCGGCGGTCTGGATGAGGAGGGTCTGGGCGGTGTGAATGTGGCAGATGGCGATAGCGAGGGCGTCGGCGGCGTCTGGGGAGTCTGGGGGGCGGTCGAGCGCGAGGAGGCGTGTGACCATGAACTGGACCTGCTCTTTTTGGGCGAGGCCGTAGCCGACGACGGCGCTTTTGATGGAGAGCGGGGCGTACTCGGCGACGGGGAGGCCGCAGGTGGCGGCGGCGAGGAGGGCCACGCCGCGGACCTGGCCGAGCTTGAGGGCGGACTTGGCGTTTGCGGCGAAGAAGACATCTTCGATGGCGACGACTTCGGGCTGGTGGAGGTCGAAGAGGGCGGTGAGTTCGGTGTAGATCTGGAGGAGGCGGTCGGGGGTGGTGAGTTTTTTGCCGAGGCGGATGGCGCCGTGGGCGCGGTGATGGAGGCGAGGGGTGCGGGCCTGTTCGTCGGAGCTGACGACGCCGTAGCCGGTGAACTCGGTTCCGCAGTCGACTCCGAAGACGCGCATGAGGTTGAGTCTAAACGATGGTTGGGGAGTGGGGTTGGGGTGTTTAGCGGGAGATGCCTTCGAGTGGGGAGCTGGCGGTGGCGTAGAGTTTGCGGGGCATGCGACCGGCGAGGTAGGCTTGGCGGCCGGCGAGGACGGCGTGCTGCATGGCTTCGGCCATGAGGAGTGGGTCTTTGGCTGCGGCGATGGCGGTGTTCATGAGGACGGCGTCGAAGCCGAGTTCCATGGCTACGCTGGCGTCGGAGGCGGTGCCGACGCCGGCATCGACGATGAGGGGGACTTCGGTGATTTTTTCGCGGAGGATCTGGAGGTTGGCCGTGTTTTGGAGGCCGAGGCCGGAGCCGATGGGTGCGCCGAGGGGCATGACGGCGGCTGCACCGGCGTCGATGAGGCGGTGTGCAAACACAATGTCGTCAGAGGTATACGGGAGAACTGTAAAGCCTTCCTTTACCAGGACGCGAGTGGCTTCGAGGGTGGCCTGGATGTCGGGGTAGAGGGTTGCCTGGTCGCCGATGACCTCGATTTTGACCCAGTCGGAGAGGCCGACTTCGCGGCCGAGGCGGGCGGCGCGAATGGCTTCGTCCGCGGTGTAGCAGCCGGCGGTGTTGGGAAGGAGGAAGTAGCGGCGGGGGTCGATGAAGTCGAGCAGGGACTCGGAGGTGCGGTCGAGGTTGACGCGGCGGACGGCGACGGTGACCATTTCGGCGCCGGAGGCTTCGATGGCGGCCTGGGTTTCGGGGCCGTCCTTATATTTTCCGGTGCCGACGATGAGACGGGATTGGAAGGCTTTGCCGGCGATGACGAGAGGGTTCATGGGTCGTCCTTTTGGGGGGTTAGGTCTGGATCTGGGTTTGGTGGGAGCCGACGGCAGACGCAAACGGCTCGCACTCTGTTGAGGAGGCGAGCCGTCTGGCGGTGATCTGTTGAGATTGACTTGAGGGCATCCTTTTCTTTGGATGGGCCTCGGTGGGAGTTGCTGGAGCGGACTAAAAACCACCAGGTCTAGAGCAGAATGCCCTAAGCCTCAGTCACCTCACGTACATTGAAGCCACAACTATTACATTCAGATTTCATAGGCTGGACCAACCTCCTTTCCCGTGTAAGAAAAAGATAAACGGTGTGGAACGGCTGCGTCAAGGGGACGGATGGGGGATGGACGGGGAACAGGGATCAGGGATCAGGGATCAGGGGACAGGGGACAGGGGACAGGGGACAGGGAGCAGGGAGCAGGGGTCAGGGATCAGGGGACAGGGGACAGGGGACAGAGGACAGGGAACAGGGATCAGGGATCAGGGGACAGGGATCAGGGGACAGGGATCAGGGGACAGGGAACAGGGGACAGGGAACAGGGGACAGGGAGCGGGGCGCAGGGGACAGGGAACAGGGAACAGGGGACAGGGGACAGGGAGCAGGGAGCAGGGATCAGGGAGCGGGGCGCAGGGATCAGGGATCAGGGAGCGGGGAGCAGGGGGCAGAGAGCAAGAGCAGAGGACAGAGGACAGGGCCGGGGATAGGGATGAGCTGCGGTCATGGAGGAGAAATCTGTGCGGTTTAGGATAGGAGGTTATGTCTTGCTCTGAGAGGTTGCTCTGACTTCGGTTTCCGGCGATGTGCGGTTTGTTTGTTTGCTGGTGGTGTGTTGTCTGGTGCGGGTCGGGTTTGCGCAGCGATCTTCGGTACCGACGGCGGCGCCTTCTCCCTCACAGATTGAGTCGCCGGCGCCGGCGGAGTCAGATGCGCCGACGATGTTTCGGCATCCGGCGAACGCGCGGTACTTTGTCGCGGGGCAGGCGAACATAATTTTGCAGGGGGACGGGCCGTTTCATTCGCCTTACGAGGGGACGAACAGCTTTATTGGGCGCGGCGAGTACAAGACTTCGTTGATCGGGACGGTGTATCTGGGGTATCAGTTGCGCAAGGATCCGGAGAGCAGCACGGATGTGATTGTGGATGTGGAGTCGGCGGGCGGGCGTGGGTTATCGGAGGCTCTGGGTCTGGCGGGGTTTACGAATTTGGATGTGGTGCGCAACCCGAATCTGGGGTCGGCGCCGTATCTGGCGAGGTATCAGATTCACCAGATTGTTGGGCTGTCGAAGAAGCTGATTGAGGGCAGCCGGACGACGTTTTCGATGGCCGATGAGGTTCCGGAGCGGCGGCTGGAGTTCCGGATCGGAAAGTTGAGTGTTCCGGATTTTTTGGATATCAACTCGATTGGGACGGATAGCCACCTGCAGTTTATGAACTGGACGGTGGACAACAATGGGGCCTTTGACTATGCGGCGGATACGCGCGGGTACACGATTGGGGCCACGGGCGAGTACGACGACCGGCTGTTTTCGGCGAGGTATTTAGTTGCGTTGATGCCGACGGTGGCGAACGGGATTGATTTGGACTATGACCTGCGCCGGGCGAGTGGGCAGAATGTGGAGCTGGAGCTGCGGCGGGGGCCGTTGAGTTTCTTAAGGCGGTATGCACCCAGCAGAGGCGAGGATGCGCCGCTGATCGCGAGCCCGAATGTGGAGCAGGGGAGGCATGGGGCGGTTCGTCTGCTGGGGTATGTGAACCACGCGCATATGGGGCTGTACCGGGCGGCGAATGAGACGTTTCTGGCGGGTGTGGGGGCGAGGCCGGAGATCACCGCATCGGCGAAGTTTGGCGCGGTGAAGTATGGTGTGGGGGTGAATGTGGAGCAGGAGATTACGTCGGATTTCCGGGCGTTTGCGCGATTTGGATGGAATGAGGGGCAGCACGAGTCGTTTGCGTACACGGAGGTGGACCAGACGGTGGAGGTGGGTGGGGACTACTTTGGGCGGGCGTGGGGGCGTCCGCTGGACAAGCTGGGGCTGGTGTTTGTGTCGAATGCGATCAAGCGGGATCACCAGAAGTATTTGGCTTTGGGGGGGCTGGGATTTTTGCTGGGCGATGGTCGTTTGAACTATGCGCGCGAGGATATTGTGGAGGGCTACTACAACCTCCATGTATGGAAGGGACTGTACTACGCGTTGGACGGCCAGTTCCTGGAGCATCCGGGGTATAACCAGGATCGTGGGCCGGTGTTTGTGGAGTCGGTGCGGATGCATGTGGATTTTTGAGGGTGGGGGCGGGCGGATTGGGGGCTGAGTCGGGGCTGAGTCGGGTTCGGGGGGCGCAACCTTATACTCGGGTTTATGTTTCTCCGGCTGTTGTTTTATGAGATCCCGGCGTTTGGTCTGGTGTTTGGCCTGGGACTGCTGGTGGGCAGCTTTTTGAATGTTTGTATCAGCCGGATGCCGCTGGGCGAGAGCGTGGTTCGGCCGCGGTCGCGGTGCATGCGGTGTGGGCATCCGGTGCGGTGGTATGACAATGTGCCGGTGGTGAGTTGGGCCGTGCTCGGGGGGCGGTGCCGGGATTGCAGAGCGGGGATCTCGTGGCGGTACCTGGCGGTAGAGGTGGCGGCTGGGGTGTGGGCGGTGGTGGTGCTTCAGAGGTTGGCGGGGGATTGGCTTGGGTTTTTCGGAAGCTTCCCTGCTCTCTTGCTGGAGCCTTTGGTGTTGTTGCGGGTGATGGAGGTGGAGGTTCTTGGATTTTTGTTGATTGGGCTTATCGTCATCGATTGGCGCCACCAGATTTTGCCGGATACTTTGACGTTGCCGGGGATTGCGGCGGGGATGTTTTTGGTGTGTACGGAGGCGATTTTCTTGGGGCCGGGCGAGGGGGATATTCACTTGAATCCGCGGCATAGCCTGCGGATGTCGAGTCCGGGGAGCACGATGGCGAAGGGGACGATGTTCTTGACGGGGCCGGAGCACCTGATCTTTGGGCGGTTGGGGGCGGTGGTGGGGGCGGCGATGGTGTTGCTGGTGGTGCGGTGGGTGTATCGGGCGTTGCGGGGGCGGGAGGGCCTGGGGCTCGGGGATGTGAAAATGCTGGCGATGATTGGGGCGTTTTTGGGGTTTTGGCCGGCGATGCTGGCGATGTTTGTTGGGGTGATGTTTGGGGCGGTGTATGCGGTGTATCTTCTGGCGCGGGGGCGGGCGGGGGCGGGCACGCGGCTGCCGTTTGGGAGTTTTCTGGGAGCGGGTGGTCTGGTGGCGGGAGTGTTTGGGCCGGGGATTCTGAGGTGGTACGGATCTCTGCTCTGAGGATTGGGGAGGGAGGCTGAGGGATGGAAAGCGGAGGCGTGGGTTTGACGGAGCGAAACTCACGGTACTTTCGTGCTGGGATCGTGCGTGGGGGTAATTGACACTCTGTTCCCCCGCTCATAGTCTCGGAGGTGACGATGCAAACTTATCCTTATGTCTGGAATTACTTGCCGCTGGTGTTGCAGATCGTGGCGGCGTTGGGGCTGG
The DNA here is from genome assembly GCA_965277145.1 of Acidobacteriaceae bacterium. Classification (GTDB taxonomy): domain Bacteria; phylum Acidobacteriota; class Terriglobia; order Terriglobales; family Acidobacteriaceae; genus Edaphobacter. The sequence continues at coordinate 1,225,321 of OZ255717.1, read as the reverse complement.
CCGGGTTTATGGTTGGGGCGTCGTTTTTGATTGGCAAGCACAAGAACTCGCGGACGAAAGCGGGGGCGTACGAGTGCGGGATGGACCCGGTGGGGGATGCGCGCGGTCGATTTTCCGTGCGGTTCTATATGGTGGCGATGCTGTTTATCCTGTTCGACGTGGAGGCGGTGTTTATGCTGCCGTGGGCGGTGATCTTTCGGCGTTTGCCGGGGCTTACGGGTTCGCGGATGTTTGGGTTTTGGGAGATGCTGGTGTATCTCGGGTTTGTGGCGGTGGGGCTGTTTTATGTGTGGAAGAAGGGCGTCTTGAACTGGGCGAGCGACAAGGGAGATCTGTGATTGCGATGAGCGCGGGCTTGTTTGGGAAGGAAGCGGTGTTTGCGGCGCATGGGGAGAACGCGGCGGTGCGGGCGATCGGGGAGATGGCGACGGACGCGAAGTTTGACTGCGGCGAGCTGACGTTGACGGTGGCGCCTGGGAGCATTGTGGCGGCGGCGCGGGCGGTGCAGGCGGCGGGGTACAACTTCCTAGAGGACGTGACCGCGGTGGATTGGCTGCCGACGGAGCCGCGGTTTCAGATCGTGTATCACATGCTTTCGCACGCAAGGAAAGAGCGGGTACGGTTGGTGGCGCGGGTGGATGGTGGGAATCCGGCGATCGATTCGATCACGGGTGTTTGGCCTTCGGCGAACTTTTACGAGCGCGAGATCTTTGACTTGTTTGGCGTTTCTTTCAGTGGACACCCCCGGTTGACGCGGATCATGATGCCGATCGACTGGGAGGGCCACCCGTTGCGCAAGGACTACCCCGTGGAGGGATATCGCTGATGGCTACGTTTGCACCGCCGCCTGGCACCGAGTTGATTCCGGATGTGGAGGACGTCCTAGACGCGTCGAGGGGCGAGGAGCATGGCTCGGATCCGGTTTCGGATCAGACGATGGTCTTGAACATGGGTCCGCAGCACCCGTCGACGCACGGTGTGTTGCGGTTGGTGCTGGAGATTGACGGCGAGGTGGTGGTCTCGTGCGCTCCGGATATTGGGTATCTGCACACGGGGATTGAGAAGACGTGTGAGGCGAAGTTTTACCAGCAGGTGGTGCCGCTGACCGACCGGATCGACTACTTGTCGCCGATGTCGAACAACCTGTGCTACTGCCTGGCGGTCGAGAAACTTTTGGGGCTGGAGATTCCGGAGCGTGCGCAGTGGATGCGGGTGTTGCTGAATGAGCTGACGCGGATTTCGTCGCACCTGGTGTGGCTGGCGACGCATGCGCTCGACCTGGGCGCGTTGACGATGTTTTTGTACTGCTGGCGGGAGCGCGAGGATGTTTCGCGGATCTATGAGAATGTTTCGGGCCAGAGGATGATGAGTTCGTACTTCCGGATCGGTGGCCTGGCGCTCGAGCCGCCGCTCGATTTTTTCCGGATGGTGCAGACCTTTATCACCCGGATGCCGGGGCGGATCGATGAGTACGAGAACATGCTGACCGGCAATCCGATCTGGATGGGGCGGCTAAAGGATGTGGGGTACTTGTCGGCGGCGGATGCGGTGGCGCTGGGTGTGACGGGGCCGCCGATGCGGGCTTCGGGCATCGACTGGGATCTGCGGCGGGATATGCCGTACACGAGCTACGAGAAGTTTCAGTTCAAGGTGCCCGTGTCGGACCGCGGGGATGTGTGGGCGCGGTACACGGTGCGGATGGAGGAGATGCGGGAGTCGGTGAAGATCTGCCAGCAGGCGTTGGACGGGATGCCGGGGGGGGCGATTGTGGCGGATGCGCCGAAGATTATACTTCCTGGGCGGGAGAAGATGAAGACGGAGATGGAGTCGATGATCCATCACTTCAAGATTGTGACGGAGGGGTTTGCGGTGCCGGCGGGCGAGGTGTTTCAGGCGATCGAGAGTCCGCGGGGCGAGATGGGGTACTACGTGGTGTCAGACGGGACGGCGAAGCCTTACCGGGTGCATATGCGGAACCCGAGTTATGCGACGTTGCAGGCGCTGGAGACGATGTGCAAGGGGCGGCAGCTGGCGGATGTGGTGGCGGTGATTGGGAGTATTGATATTGTGCTGGGGGAGATTGATCGGTGAACGAACCTGTGCGGCAATGGACTCATGTCTAAAGAAATAGGAAAGCAGATCGCCGAAAAGTTCGCAAAGGCTATCGAGGATCGGAATGCACAACCTCTGGCTGATCAGCGACGCGAAAAACTGGATCTCGACAATAGAAGTTCGCTAGTGACCTCCATCAAGCAGGCTGTAGAAGGACTCAACTCCGACTCTGAAATCGGACTAACACTCGAGGAAAGCCCTTCAAGCCTAGCGTTTAAGATCGGGGGAGCAGTAACGCTCACCATCAGGTTCGGCAGCGGAGCACTAGAAATCATCCCGGATCAGAGAAACAAGACCACAATGGCTCGCAACAAGGTTTCTGTCCGTAGAACCCTTGATGCGCCCGCCTACCAGTTTCAAAATACGAATCCGACGTTCAATCCCCCTATCCTGTCGCAAGAACAATTCGTCACGACCATCGTGAAGGTTGCTTGCGGCCTTGACGATTGATGAGGCTGGATAGTCGAGTCCATACCGAGCTTTGGACGTCTTGGGCTTCCCTGCTTCGGTCGTATACGTGGGCGCATGGATCGACTCGGTCTATCGTGCAGTGGCGGAGGTGGCCGTAGGACATTTTGGTGCGGGTGGCGAGCCGGTGGATCTTGTTTCCATACACTACGGTTACCGGTTTTGATGGCGGATGGATCGGTAGATGATAACTACGGCAAAGGCTATCTCTCAATGAGACTTAGAAACAACGTCGCGGTGGTGACGGGGGCGGGCAGAGGCATAGGGCGCGCCATTGCGCTTGGTCTCGCGCGGGAGGGGGCCACGGTCTTCATCAACTATCAGAGCGACGCGGCGTCGTCCGGAGATGTTGTGAAGCGGATTGAGGCAGGCGGCGGTAAGGCCTTTGCGGTTCAGGCAGACGTAAGCAGAGTCGAGGACATCCGGGCATTTTTTGCTGAGGTCTCGGCGCACGCGCCAGAGATCGACATCCTGGTAAACAATGCAGGAACCGCCTCAACCAAGCCGGAGCCGTTGGGATCGGTCGATCTGGACGAGTATGACCGCATCTTCAATCTGAATACGCGAGGCTTGTTCTTTACGTCGCAAGAGGCTTTGAGATTGCTTCGCGATGGAGGGCGGATCGTAAACATCTCGAGTGTGGCCTCTCGTATGACGACGCCGGGCCGAGCCGTTTACGCCGGGACGAAAGGTGCGATTGAGGCGTTTACGCGGGTGTGGGCGGCAGAGTTGGGAGGCCGGGGGATTACGGTGAATAGCGTATCTCTGGGAATCGTCGAGACCGATCGTCTAAAGGCTCAGCTTTCGTCAGAGATGCGTGAGAGTTTTATTGGCCAGACGCCGCTGGCCCGGATCGGGCAGCCGGAGGACATCGCCGATATTGTGGTTTTTCTCTGCAGCGACGAAGGCCGTTGGATCACGGCGCAGAATTTGGTCGCCGCGGGGGGCCTTGGTTGATCAGTGAAGGAGTGAGAGCAGAGCTTTGGACGTCTTGGGCTTCCCTGCTTCGGTCGTATACGGGGGCGCACGGGTTGAATTCGGCGCAGCATGCGGTGGTGGAGGTGGGGGCGGAGGAGATCTTGGTGCGGGTGGGGAGTCGGTGGCTTCTGTTTACGCACACGGCGATGCGGACGAGTGAGGATGCGGTCGAAAGCTTTGGGTTTGAGGAGGACGGGACGGTTTGGATCGGCGGTAGTATGGAGGAGATGGATATGGCTGCCGAGCGTCTGGCGCGGGAGTTGATGTCGGGTTCGCAGTGAGAATTTTTGGACTGAGGAGCGTGGACCGTGAACAACACGCAGCTTTATCTGAGTATCGGCTTGCCTATCATGGTCTTCATTCTCACCTGGTTGGCCAATCGTGCTGAGATGAACCGTCATATTGATCGGATCGATCGCAATCTGGAATCGGTTCGATCGGAGTTGGCGGCCATCCGGAACGACCATCACAAGGACCTTGTGTCGCTGATGAGTTACATGGTTCCGTTGCACGAGCGCATGGCAAAGCTGGAATCGCAGAAGTAGGGTGCAGCAGGACGAAAGCGAGATTCAGGGATCTGTCCATCTCGTGCAAGACGATGAGACTGTTTGCGCTCTGGTCGAGGCAGGTCGTGATTAGGTAGGGATTAGAGGAGCGGCATGAGCACAGTTGCCAATACGATTTTTTCGCCGGAGATGGCGGCGCGGTTTGACCACCTGGTGACGATCTATCCGCTGAAGCGGTCGGCCCTGGTGCCGATGCTTTTGTATGCGCAGGATGAGGTGGGGTATGTGTCGGACGCGGTGGTGCGGGAGATAGCGGAGCGGATTGGGATTGCGGAGCTGGATGTTCGGAATGTGTTGAGTTACTACTCGATGCTGCGGACCGAGCCGGCGGGCAAGTATAACGTCCAGGTGTGCACGAATATCAGCTGCATGCTGCGGGGCGGGTACGAGATTTTGGACCACTGCAAGCTGAAGCTGGGGATTGGGCACAAAGAGGTGACGCGGGACGGTTTGTTTTCGCTCGAGGAGGTGGAGTGCATTGGAGCGTGCTGCTGGGCTCCGGCGATCCAGATCAACTATGAGTTTTACGAGGACCTGACGCCGGCAAAGGTGGACGCGATTTTGGCCGAGTACCGCGCGGGCACGGGAAAGGATGTGAAGTAAGCGATGCCGACCGATGTGTCTCATCCGGAGGAAGTGATTGTTTTGAAGCGGCGGTTTGGCCAGGGTGCGGCCGAGATCGACCGGTACGTGGAGCTGGACGGCTACAAGGCTGTGCAGATGGCGCTCGAGCAGGGCCCGGAGAAGATGCCCGGGTGGATTATCGACACGATGAAGGCGTCGGGGCTGCGCGGGCGGGGCGGCGCCGGGTTTCCGACCGGGATGAAGTGGAGCTTTGTTCCGAAGCAGTCGGAGAAGCCGAAGTATGTGTTGGTGAACGGCGACGAGAGTGAGCCGGGGACGTGCAAGGACCACGTGATTTTTTTGCATGATCCGCATGCGGTGATTGAGGGGACGATGATCGCGGGTCTGGCGATCGGGGCGAAGGTGGGGTTTATCTATCTTCGCGGCGAGTACAGGTATCTCCTGAAGATTATGGAGAAGGCGGTTGCGGACGCGTATGCGAAGGGGTTCCTGGGGAAGAACATCTTTGGCCGCGAGGGTGTGGACTTCGACATTGTGACGCAGACCGGCGCGGGGGCGTACGAGGTGGGCGAGGAATCGGCGTTGATGGAGTCGCTTGAGGGCAAGCGCGGGATTCCGCGGATCAAGCCTCCCTTCCCTGCTGTGGTGGGCCTGTATGGTGGGCCGACGGTGATCAACAACGCGGAGACGATTGCGAGTGCGCCGCATATTTTGCTGATGGGAGGCGAGGCGTACGCGAAGTTGGGGTCGGAGCGGAACGGCGGGACGCGGCTGTTCGGGATCTCGGGGCATGTGGAGCGGCCGGGGGTGTATGAGCTGCCGATGGGGTACAACATGAAGCGCGCGATCTACGAGGTGGCGGGCGGGGTGAAGGGTGGACGGGCGCTGAAGGCGGTGGTTCCGGGCGGGTCGAGCTGCCCGGTGCTGCTGCCGGAGGAGATTGATGTGGGCCTGGACTTCGACCAGATGGCGAAGGCGGGGACGATGCTGGGGTCGGGCGGGATTGTGGTGCTGGACGAGACGGTGTCGATGGTCGAGTTTGCCCTGCGGGTGATCAAGTTTTACCAGCACGAAAGCTGCGGTTGGTGCATTCCGTGCAGGGAGGGGACGGACTGGATCAAGAAGACGCTGACGCGGGTGTACCAGGGCGGCGGGTCGAAGAAGGATGTCGACAATGTGCAGTACCTGGCCGAGAACATGATGGGCCGGACGTTTTGCCCGTTGGGGGATGCGGCGGCGATGCCGACGATTGCGTTTGTAAAGAAGTTTCGGAGGGAGTTTGAGGAGTATATCGAGGGGCGTCGGGTTGGGGTTCCGTTGATTACGGAGCAGATGTTGGTAGGGGCTGGGCACTGAGGCTAAGAGTCGCCGTGTTAGCCGGAATGGCCCTATCCTTTATCTTCTTCGCGATGGGCTACTCAGTGCGGGTAGCACAGGAACATACAGAGTCCTTGAAGCTCGATAAGACTTGGATAACGGCCGCTCGAAGCTGTTGGCTCTGATTAGCTAGACACACTGATGCAGAGGTAAGTTCGTTACTTGTGAAACCAGGGGAGTTTCGGGTGCTATTTCCTAAGTACTCGAACCTTAGCGATATTGACGTCAAGGATGTTGCAAGGAGGGCTGTGTCAATCACGTTCGAGGACAGACCGAATTGTCAAAACGGAATCGACCTGAGCGGCGGATTTGTGATTGAACGACCATCTTCAATTAAGACGTTTTATCAGCTGGACGGTCCTAGTGCTTGCAAGTTCGCCGAATTGGCAGCACATGCGGGCGGCACATCACAGCACACTTGGTTCTGCGATGTGAGTGAAGCAGACCCATTCTGATAAGCAGAAAGGTGTTTAGGCAAGCATGGTGCATCAGTACACGTCGAAAGCGATCCGCATTCTCAAAAACTTCGCTCTTATAGTGATCGGCTTTGCGGCTGCATTCGCGTTGCAGTCGGTGAGACATACGAACCAAAATAAGACCAGGGTAGATGCGAGTTGGCTCAGACAGGCTCGTGACTGTTGGCGTGGACTAGCGTCGAGCACTGACTCTTCAATTCTAGAAGAACTGTCGAAGGCGCCTGTGTTTAGAACAACTTTCCCGTTGTATGAAGATCAGACTGATTTTGCGATCCATGAGGTGGCGCAACACAAGACCAGAGAAGATGACTTGAACATTGACTTCTTCGCCCCGGATGGAACCGTACGAATGGTTCCTGTCATTGAAACGGAGCAGGCCCGCAACGCCGTGGGAAAGATCGCCGTCATGAGACGCGGCTCAGACGCTAAGACCATCTGGATACCGATCGACCAATTACACGAGATGTCTGACCAGCCAGAGAGAAGTGATTCCTCTCTTGTAAGCATCTCGTGCGTGGTTCGCGATGGTTCGCCTGCAGGGTTCAAACAATGACATCGCCGTCCAACGTTGATCTCTCTTTATTAATCCGCCATATGCGCCATCCAGTCAAGGATGGGTTGCTAACCTTTGCGGGTGATGAGGACTGCGACATCCCGAAGCTAACTTGCAATTTTATCTTTGGAGTAGCCGAGATTGAAGAACCAGACATTCTTGACTGTAATTGAGTCCGGGCCCGGAAGCTTCGGCGTGTTCGCGCCCGATATTCAAGGATGTATTGCGTTTTCGGTTTCTCGTGAGGAGGCGCGTACGCTATTCCGATTGGCCGCTGCTGCGCACTTGCGTGAACTGGCAATCTCCGGTGAAGACCTTCCCTTTCCTGAGATGACTGAGATTCCCGGAATGACGATCGGCGTGCAGTCGGGTGCAATTACACTTGAGTGGATGGTGGTAGACTCTCCCTTTTAGCCGCAGCCACTACGCATAAGGATCCTATGCCAGATGTGAATTTTACTGTTGATGGACGCCAGATTACCGCACCTGCGGGGACGCTTTTGATTGAGGCGTGCAAGAGTGCGGGGATTGAGATTCCGGCGTTTTGCTACTACCCCGGGCTGAGCCTGCAGGCGGCTTGCCGGATGTGTGTGGTGAAGATTGAGAAGATGCCCAAGCTGCAGACGGCGTGTACGACGCCGGTGGCGGAGGGCATGGTGATTCTGAGCGAGACGCCGGAGATTGCTCAGGCGCGCAAGGCGACGTTGCAGCTCTTGCTGGGCAATCATCCGCTGGACTGTCCGGTGTGCGACGCGGGGGGCGAGTGCGAGTTGCAGGACATGACGTTCAAATATGGGGCGGCGGACTCGTTTTATGCTGAGCCGAAGAACCATCGCGAGGAGCAGAGGTGGTCGCCCGTGGTGTTTTTCGATCGCCCGCGATGCATTCTTTGCTACCGGTGCGTGCGCATGTGCGGCGAGGGGATGGATGTGTTTGCGCTGGGAATTCAGAACCGTGGCGCGGCGTCGGTGATTGCGCCGAATGTGCCGCCGTCGGAGAGCTCGGACGCCTTGGCGCATGTGGATTGCGAGCAGTGCGGTATGTGTATCGACGCGTGTCCGGTGGGCGCGTTGACTTCGGGGACGTACCGGTACAAGACGCGGCCCTGGGAGATGAATCACGTTGCGACGGTCTGCACGCACTGCGGCGATGGTTGCAAGGTGACGCTGGGCGTGCGATCGACGGCCCAGGGAAGCGAGATTGTGCGCGGCGACAATCGCGACAAGTCCGGGATGAACGGGGATTTTTTGTGCAACAAGGGACGGTACGCGTTTGATTTCGCGAACAACGAGGACCGGATTACGGAGCCGATGGTGCGGCAGCCGGATGGGACGCACAAGCGGGTCTCGTGGGAGGTGGCGCTTGACCATGTGGGGAGGCGGTTTCGTGAGCTGCGGGATACACGGGGCGGGCGATCGATCGGCGTGATCGGGTCGAACCGGACGACGAATGAAGAGGCGTACTTGCTGCAGAAGTTTGCCCGGACGGTGCTCCGGACGAACAATATCGACCATCACCGGACGGCCGATTATGCGGGGTTTGCGGAGGCGATGGCGGGGCACGGCGATCGGGCGGCGTCGCAGCGCGACAACCAGGTATCGCCGGCGGTGTTGCTGGTGGGGGGCGATCCGTCGAATCAGAATCCGTTGACGGCGTGGAATCTGCGGTCGGATGTGCGGCTAAACCGGGCTCGCTTGTATGTGGCGAACTCGGAGGAGATCAAGCTGAGGCGGCAGGCGAAGGCGTTCCTCCGTGTACCTCCGTTCGGGTACGGTGCGCTCGCGAGCTACTTGGCGGGGGATGAGGGCGCGGGTGCGGGGGCGGGGGAGGATCGCGAGAAGCTGGAGGCGTTTCGTGAGGCGTTGCGTGCCGAGGAGAGTTTGCTGATCTTGATTGGGTCGGAGATCCACGGCGCGGAGTTGAAGCGAATGGTTGAGTTTGGGTTGTCGTTGGCCAATGCCAAGCTGGCGCTCCTGGCGGGGTATGTGAACTCGCGCGGGGCGGCCGATATGGGGTTGCTGCCGGATCGGCTGCCAGGGTACGTCGCCAGCCCTGAGATGGGGATGGACATGCTGGAGATGTTTGACGCCGCGGGGCGTGGGGAGATTTCGGCCTTGTATGTGGTCGGGGCGAATCCGGTGGGGCGCTTCGGGGTGGATCCGGCGGCGTTGCGAGGGACGTTTGTTGTGGTTCAGGAGATGTTTTTGACGGAGACGGCGGCGTTGGCGGATGTGATTTTACCGGCGGCGAACTTGTATGAGAAGTCGGGGACGGTGACGAACTCGTACGGCGACCTGCAGAAGGTGTCGAAGGCGGGGGATCGCGCGGGGGTGCGCACGGATTTTGAGATGACCGTGCGGATTGCCGACAAGATGGGCGCGGATGTGCGGGCGCTGGTGCCGTTCGGCACGGGTGTGCGGGCGGATATGGGGCAGACGCGCGGGGCGCAGTCGGGGGAGGCGGACCGGCATGCGGTGTGGCTGACGGCGAACAACCTGGAGCCGCGGCTGAGTCCGTTTGATCCGTTTGCGATCACCGATGAGATCCAGCGGGTGGTGCCGGGGTACGACATGTTGCGTTTGCAGATGTTGAGCGGCAACGACCAGCACTTGCAGCCTGCGGCGAGTTTGGTCGGGATTCAGCCGGCTGCTCGGCGGGATCTGGTGCTGCCGGCGAACGACTCGCTGTTTACGTCGGGGACCTTGGGGCGCTACTCGCCGATGCTGAATGACATTCAGAGCTTTCAGAGCCGGACGGAGGCGGAGTTGAACCAGGCGGCGGACTGACGAGGTGCGAGGAGGGGCGAGCTTTTAGCTTTTAGCTGTTAGCCTCTAGCTGAAGGCTTGATTTGAGTGCGGCGCAAGGACGGCAGGAGCTAAGAGCTAGAAGCTAAGAGCTAAGAGCTAAGAGCTAAGAGCTAAGAGCTAAGAGCTAAGAGCTAGATTGAAACCCTATGATCCAACACCCTACATTGCTTACCTTTTTTCTTATCACGATCGCGAAGATCGCGGTTGTGTTGGTGATTACGCTGACGGCTGTCGCGTATACCGTCCTTTTGGAGCGGAAGGTGCTGGGCCGGATGCAGAATCGGTGGGGGCCGTCGCGGACGGGGCCGTTTGGTTTGCTGCAGCCGTTGGCGGACGGGATCAAGCTGTTCATGAAGGAGGATCTGACGCCCTTGGCGGCGGAGCGTCCGTTGTTTATTGCGGCGCCGTTGATTGCGCTTGCGTGCGCTCTGATTTCGATTTCGGTGGTGCCGTTTGGACCGATCTTCGAGGTGAAGGGTGTTGATCTGTTCGACATTTCGGACATCAACATCGGCTTGCTGGTGATCTTGGGGATTACGTCGATCGGCGTGTATGGGATTGCGCTTTCGGGGTGGAGTTCGAACAACAAGTACGCTCTCCTGGGGTCGTTGCGCGCGACTTCGCAGATGATTTCGTACGAGCTGGCGCTGGGTTTGTCGCTGGTGGGCGTGGTGATGCGGGCGGGGTCGTTGCGTTTGCGGGACATTGTGGCGAGCCAGAACGCGCATGGGATGCTGTCGTGGAATGTGTTTGGCGGGTTTCAGATTGTGGCGTTTGTTATTTACCTTTTGGCCGCGTATGCGGAGACGAACCGCGCTCCGTTCGACTTGCCGGAGGCGGAGAGCGAGCTGACGGCCGGGTATCACACTGAGTATTCGTCGATGAAGTTTGCGATGTTTTTCATGGCCGAGTACGCGAATATGCTGACGGTCTCGTGCGTTGCGACGCTGTTGTTTTTTGGTGGAGCGTCGAGTCCGTTTGGGCATTTGATACCGGCGTTCGGGCCGGCGCTCTTGCAGGCGATTTTGCCGATCTTGTGGTTTGTCCTGAAGGTTTTCGCGTTTATTTTTCTGTATATCTGGATCCGGGCGACGGTTCCGCGGTTTCGGTATGACCAGCTGATGAGCTTTGGATGGAAGTTTCTCTTGCCGGTGGCGATGGCAAATATTGTGGTCACGTCCTTGGCCCTGGCGCTTTACGATCACCGGTTCTAGATCGGCCAGGGCAGATGGTGCCTCCGGTTAGGGCTTTGCTCGATTACAATCAGGGCACACCAACGCCACCGGCGGTTCGCGGCTTATCCGATCCCTGAGTTTTGCTTGTCTGTTCTGAAGGAGACGCAGCAAACCCATCATGCAACTTGCTTTGTTTGTCATCTTCGGTGCGCTTGCGGTCCTCGGAGCGCTCAATCTGTTGTTGCAGAGACATCCGATCAACAGCGCCCTGTCGTTGGTGGTGGTGATGCTTTCGCTGGCTGTGTTGTATTGGTCGCTGGGCGCGGAGTTTTTGGCGGCGGCGCAGGTGATTGTGTACTCGGGCGCGGTGATGGTGTTGTTTGTGTTTGTGATTATGCTTTTGAATGCGGGCGAGGAGGAGCGCACGACGGGGAGCCGGGCGGCGTACTTGGCCGGATTTCCGGGGGCGGCGGCGATCTTTTGCCTGCTCTCGTTTGTGTTTTTGTCGGAGGGCCGGGCCTTGGGTGTGGCGCGGCTGGGCGAGTATCTGACGGGCGCGGTTTCGAATATTACGGAGATCTCGACTGTTTTGTTTACGCGGCTGCTCCTGCCGTTTGAGGTGACGTCGATTTTGATTTTGGTGGCGATTCTTGGAGCCGTTGTGCTTGCACGGAAGGAGCCTTAAGCCGAGCGATGACGAACGCCGTTCCCATTGCGTGGTACCTGATTCTTGCCGCGATCCTGTTTTCGACGGGTGTGGCCGCGTTTTTGATCAAGCGCAACATCATCTCGGTGTTTATGTCGATTGAGTTGATGTTGAATGCGGTGAATCTCTCGTTTGTGGCGTTTGCGCATATGTGGCATCAGGTGCAGGGGCAGATCTTTGTATTTTTCGTGATGGTGGTGGCGGCGGCCGAGGCCGCGGTTGGCCTGGCCATTATTATCGCCATCTTCCGAACGCGGCAGACGCTCAACGTCGACCAGATCAACTTGATGAAGCTGTGAGGACCTGTTTGATTTTTACGATGCAACGTACCGGGACCCGATAGATGCCGACTTCTTTTTTGTGGGCCATTCCGATCTTTCCTTTTGCCGGGTTCCTGTTGAATGGAACTGTTGGGCGGAGGCTGTCACGCTCGGCTGTTTCGGCGATTGCGCTTCTGTTTACGGCGATTCCGGCGATTTTGGTGGCTTGGCTCTGGTCGACGATGCTTTCGGGCGGGGCTGGGATGGTCGAGAGTGTGGGCCGGCCTTGGATCGCGATCAGCGGATTTCAGGTGAATTTTTCACTGGCGGTCGATCACCTTACCTTGATTATGCTGGCGGTGGTGACGGGTGTCGGATTTCTGATTCATGTGTATTCGGTTGGGTATATGGCGCATGAGCAGGGGTACTGGCGTTTTTTTGCGTACCTGAATCTGTTTATGTTTTTTATGCTGGTGCTGGTGCTGGCATCGAGCTTTTTGCTGTTGTTTGTGGGGTGGGAGGGCGTCGGTCTGGCGTCGTACTTGTTGATCGGCTTCTATTTCAGGAAGCCGGCGGCGGCGAGGGCGGGGCGGAAGGCGTTTGTTGTGAACCGGGTGGGCGACTTTGGGTTTCTGCTGGCGATGTTCTTGTTGATTGCGCACTTTGGGTCGCTCGACTTTGGGCAGGTGTTTGCGTCGATTGCGCGGCATCCGGAGTGGCATGGCGGATTTTTGACGGCGATCGCGTTGTTGCTGGTGGTTGGGGCAGCGGGCAAGTCGGCGCAGATTCCGCTATATATTTGGCTGCCGGACGCGATGGAAGGACCGACGCCGGTTTCGGCGCTGATCCATGCGGCGACGATGGTGACGGCGGGGGTGTACCTGGTGGCGCGGTGCCATGCGTTGTTTGACCGGTCGCCGTATGCGTTGGGGGTGGTTGCGATTGTGGGTGCGGCGACGGCCGTGTTTGCGGCGGTGATCGGGACGGTGCAGCAGGACATCAAGCGGGTGTTGGCGTACTCGACGATCTCGCAGCTGGGGTATATGTTTCTGGCCTGCGGTGTGGCGGCGTACTCGGCCGGGGTGTTTCATCTGCTGACGCATGCGTTCTTCAAGGCGCTTTTGTTTTTGGCGGCGGGGTCGGTGATTCATGCGCTTTCGGGCGAGCAGGATATGCGGTTGATGGGCGGTCTCCGGCGACGCATTCCGGTGACGTTCTGGACGATGACGATGGGTGTGTTTGCGATTGCGGGGATTTGGCCGTGGGCGGGATTTTTCTCGAAAGACGAGATCCTGTATCGGACGTTCACCTGGCAGAGCAATCCGGGGCTGGGCAAGGTGCTTTGGCTGGTGGGTTTGATTACGGCTGGAATTACTTCGTTTTATATGTTTCGGCTGTGGTTGAAGACGTTTTTCGGGGCGGAGCGGTTTGATGAGCGGCAGTTGGGCCAGCCGCACGCGGATGCGCAGCTGCATTCAGACGCGCGGCTGGGGGCCGATGAGCATGATGAGGGACAGGTTGCTCAGCATCATGGTGTGCATGAGTCGCCGTGGATCATGCTTGGGCCGCTGGTGATCCTGGCCTTTCTTTCGCTTGCGGGTGGGTGGATTGGGGTGCCGCAGGCGCTTGGCGGATCGAATCACTTTGAGCATTTTCTTGATCCGGTGTTTGCCTCTCGGCGCGAGGCGCCGAATGTGCTGAATGCTGACCAGGTTTCGCACGGGTTGGAGCGTGGTCTGGCCGTGGTGTCGCTCTTGACGGCGTTTGCGGGTTTCGGTGTGGCGTATCTGTTTTACGTTCGCAAGCCGGGGACGGCGGCGGCTCTGGCGCGGCGCTTCCCTGCCCCGTACCGCCTGGTTGAGAACAAGTTTTACATCGATGAGGTGTATGACGCTGTGCTTCTAACGCCGCTGATGATGGCGACGCGGATATTGCTGTACGGCGTGTTTGACCGCGGGTTGGTGAACGGCGCGGGGACGGGGGCGGCGGCGGGAACGCGCGGTTTGGGCGGGCTGGTGCGGCGGGTGCAGTCGGGGAATATTCGATCGTATGCCGGCTGGCTTGCGTTGGGAGCGGCCGCGGTTCTGGCTGTGATGATCTTTGGCCGAGCTCTGTGGTTTTACTGAGTTCTTCTTCTAACGGCACGACCGAGACACTGCAAGGCAAGCAAAGAAAACGATGAATCTAGATCACACCATCCTGACCCTTATCCTCGCCGTTCCGCTCGTCGGCGCGATTGTCCTGGCGTTCTTGCCGGATCGCGGAAAGACGATGCAGTGGGGGGCGCTCGTTGTGACGCTTGCGACGTTTGTGTGCACGCTGCACTTGCCGGCGCACTTCGGTTACGGCTTGGCGCCGATCGGAGTTGGTCGGACAGCGTTTCAGTTTGAGCAGAACCTCCTTTGGATTGCGTCGCCGGCGATCCGGTATCACCTGGGCGTGGATGGGCTTTCGCTGTGGCTGGTGGTGTTGACGGGATTTCTGGCGCCACTGGGGGTGTTGATTTCGTGGAATGCAGTGAGCGGCCGGCGGAAGTTGTTTTACGTGTTGTTTCTCCTGCAGCAGGTGGCGATGCTGGGGGTGTTTGTTGCGCTGGACCTGTTTCTCTACTATGCGTTCTGGGAGCTGGCGCTGGTTCCGATGACGATTTTGATTGCGACCTTTGGACGGACGGACAATCGTCGGCGGGCCGCGATCAAGTATTTTCTGTACAACTTCATACCGTCGGCGATTTTGCTGGTGGGCGTGTTGTGGGTGTATGCGCGGACGGGGACGTTTGATGTGCCAGTGATTGAGGGGATGGCGGCGGCGCACACGATTTCGACGAGCTCGGGCGCGTTGTGGCTGTGTTCGCTGGCGTTTCTTGTGGCGTTTGCGGTGAAGGTGCCGGTGTTTCCGCTGCATGGATGGATGTCGGATGCGATCGCCGAGGCGCCGACGGCGGCGGTGATGGTGCTGGTCGGAAAGCTGGGACTGTATTCGATTGTGCGGTTTTCGTTTGGGATCTTTCCGGAGCAGATGCACCGGATTGCGCCGTTGTTGATTGCTTTGGGCGGGATTGGGATCGTGTATGGGGCGCTGATTGCGCTGGTGCAGAACGACCTGAAGCGGCTGGCGGCGTACTCGACTTTGTCGGCGCTGAGCTTTATTGTTTTGGGCCTGTTTACGTTTACGATTTCGGGGCTGGATGGGGGCATCTTTCAGATCGTGTCGGAGAGTTTGTCGGGGGCGGCGTTTTTTATGCTTTTGGGGCTCTTGTATGAGCGATATGGGACGTACGATATGCGCGAGTACGGCGGTCTGGCGGCGAAGCTGCCGTGGGTGGTGACGATGTTTGTCGTGACGGCGCTGTCGGTTGCGGGCCTGCCGATGCTGAACGGATTTGTAGGCGAGTTTTTGATTCTTGCCGGAGCGATGCAGACTGGGCTTGGACATCATGTGCTGTGGACCGTGGTGGGGACGACGGGCGTGATCCTGAGCGCGGCGTATATGTTGACGTTGATTCAGAGGGTGTTTCTGGGCGAGCGGGGACGGAGGGCGGGCGAGGTGCGCGGTGGAGAGATGGAGGTCGGCGACCTTTCGGGGCGCGAGCATCTGGCGCTGTGGCCGGTGGTGGCGATGTTTCTCCTGATGGGCCTGTTTTCGCCGATCTGGATGCGCGCGATCGATCCGGTCGGGGTTGGGTTGGCGGTGCGATTTCCGCATGGCGTGACGTTTGACCGGAATCTGCAGGCCGGCGCCGGTGCGCCTCGGACCAGCACGGATGCTGCTGTTGCCGCGAGCCTGCTGAGCGCGCCGCATGAGGGAGCTCACAAATGATGTCGCCTAGCCTGCTTGCACTTTTGCCTGAGATCGTCCTGACGTTGTTTGGCACGGCGATCATGCTGCTCGAGCCGGTGTTGCCGGTGGGCCGGTCGCGCCGACCGCTGGGCTGGCTGGCGATCGCCGGTGTGGTCTTGTCAGGGTTTGCTTCGTGGTATCAGCTGGATTTTGGGACGACGCGGGCCTTTTCGGGGACGGTGCAGGCGGATGCGTTTTCGGTGTTTTTTCATCTTGTGATCGCCGGGGTTGTCCTGGTGACGCTCTTGACGTCGATGAACTACTTTGAGGGCAATCGGGCGACGGGACGGACGGGGGTTGCGGGGGCTCCGATCGCTTCGCATGCGGGCGAGTACTTTGCCCTGCTTTTGTTTGCGGCGGTCGGGATGATGTTGATGACCTGTGCGACCGAGTTGCTGGTGGTGTTTATCGGGCTCGAGATTTCGTCGATTGCGACGTATATTTTGTGTGGGTTTCGCAAGGGGCAGGCGACGGGTACGGAGTCGTCGATCAAGTATTTTCTCCTGGGATCGTTTGCGACGGCGTTTTTTCTGTACGGCGTGGCGCTTGCGTATGGAGCGACGGGGTCGACCAGCATACCTGCGATCGCGGCGGGGCTGGCCGCGACTGGGACTCCGCGGCTGGCGTTGATGGCGGTGGCGATGATTCTGATCGGCATGGGTTTCAAGGTGTCGGCCGCGCCGTTTCATGTGTGGACGCCGGATGTGTATCAGGGCGCGCCGGCGCCGGTGGTGGGTCTGATGTCGACCGCGCCCAAGGCGGCGGCGTTTGCGGTGTTGCTGCGCATTTTGTTTTCTGGATTTCCGATGTTTGAGCCGCGCTGGTCGGCGCTGATCTGGATCCTGGCTGTCTTGTCGATGACGATCGGCAACCTTGGCGCGCTTGCCCAGAGCGATGTGAAGCGGATGCTGGCGTATTCGTCGATCGCGCACGCGGGGTATTTGCTGGTGGCGTTTACGGCGTTTCCGGGGGATGGGATCGCGGCGGCGTGCTTCTACACGGCGGCGTATGCGGCGATGAATGTGGGTGCGTTTGCGGTGTTGACGCAGATTTCGGGGTACGACGAGGGGACGCGGACGATTGCTGACTACACGGGCCTGGCGCTGAAGCGGCCGTTGCTGGCGGGGCTCCTGGCGTTTTTTCTCCTGTCGCTGATCGGGATTCCGTTTACAGGCGGATTTTTTGGGAAGTTTTATGTGTTTACGGCGGCGCTCCATGCGGGGCATGTGTGGCTGGCGGTGATCGGTCTGTTGAACTCGGGCGTGGCGTGCTTCTACTACCTGCGTCTGCTGGCGGCGCTGTATGCGCGACCGGTGGCGGAAGATGCGCGAGCGTTTGCGGGGCGGTCGGGCGGTGTACCGGCGGGGATCGGCCTGGCGCTGGCGGCTGTGGCGACCTTGTTGCTGGGGATTCTGCCGGGGCCGACGCTGTGGCTGGCGCAGTATGCGAGCATGACGAATCGGCTGGAGACGGTGCGAACGGAGTGTGCGGCGCATCCGGAGATGTGCCGGGGGGATGCGCATCTGGAGGTACGGTAGGGCGGTGCTGGGGATCGGTCTAGACGCAGATTCCTTCGGGAATGACAACCAGAAGGGCAAGAGTTACGGCAAGGGCAACTGCAACTACAGGGGACCTTCGCTTCGCTCAGGATGACAGCGGTGAACAAGCAACGGCAACGGCAACCGCAGATTCCCTTCGGGAATGACAACAAAAGAGCAGATGCCTTCTATGCCAATACCTCGTTTGCTTTAGGGGACACGAGAAAGGCCTCCGCGGACGGAGGCCTTTTTTGCTGCTCTGCGACGAGATGCGGGAGAGAGGCTTACTGCACCTTGAGGAAGATGATGACGAAGGTGAAGAGCGCCAGGGACTCGATAAAGGCGAGGCCGAGGATGAGGAAGATGAAGATTCCGGGGCGTGCGCCGGGGTTGCGGGCGAGGGCTTCGGTGGCCGAGGCGGTGGCTCGTCCCTGACCGAGGCCGCAGAGACCGGAGGCCAGGGCCATGCCGAGACCGGCGGCGAGGGGCACCCACTGGGTTCGCTGGGCGTCGCCGGCAGCCTGGGCGAAGGCCGGGGTTGCGAGGAGCATGGCGGCGAGGGACATAAAGAGGTACTGCAGCGTCTTCATCAGCTTCATTTTGGACCGACTCCTACTCTCCCAGGATGACGCCGCCAGTGGGTGGTTGAGGCTCACCGAGCTGGCCCCCTCACGCTGAAACGGCGATGGTACGTACCCTGGGGCGGGAGTTGAGACCCTGGGGCAAAACTTGGAGGTTGCGTCCTGGCTCGGGCTGGAGTTTCAGGCTCGGAACCATTAGTGGTCGTGCGTGACGGCCATGGAGAGGTAGATGGCGCCCAGGAGGAAGAAGACGTAGGCCTGGATGACGGCGACGCCGAGGTGGAGCCCGAGGAAGAGCAGAGGGATGCCGATGGGCACGAGCGAGAAGAAGGCCAGCGTGAGGAGATCGCCCGCGAACATGTTGGCGTAGAGACGGACGGTGAGCGAAAGGACGCGCGAGCAGTGGCTGATGATCTCGATCGGAAACAGGAGCGGGTAGAGCCACCAGACGGGGCCGAGGAACTGTTTGATGTAGGCCCAGCCGTTGGCGCGGATGCCGTTGTAGTGGTAGTAGAAGAAGGTGACCAGAGCGAAGCCGAGCGGGACGACGACGTTGGCGGTCGGCGATTCGAGGCCAGGGATAAGGCCGAGCAGGTTGCAGAGCAGGATGAAGAGGAAGAGTGCGGTGAGGTATCCGGTGAAGCGCTCGAAGCCGTGCCCGATGATCTGCTCACTCTGCTCGTGGACGAACTCGCGGGTTCTTTCGGCGATGTGCTGCACGGCTCCGGGCGTTTCGACGCTGAGCGAGACGCGGACGACGATGAAGTAGAGGAGGAGCAGGAAGAAGACGAAGAGCTCCATCGTGAAGGCGTTGGTGATGGGCGCTTGGGGGTAGGCGGGATGGATGTGCAGGGCGTGGAGCATCGCCGTGGTGGGCGCGGCGAGGTGGTCGTTCAGGATGCGGGTAAAGAGGAGTTGGGGTGGCATGGCTTTTTGGTGTCTGAAGATGGTGTTGTGAAACGTGACGACTGAACCGAGGGCTTATACGGTCCAGAGCTTCATAAGTCTGAGGCCTTCGAAGGAGAGCGCGAAGACGCCGAGACCGAGCCCGAGAGCGAGCGCAAAGACGGATCCGTGCAGAAACTTAAGGCTACCATAGAGCAGCACCACGGTGAGTGCAAGGCGGAGGAAGAAACCGGCGAGGACCATGCCGATGGGTCGGGGGGTTGCGCCGGCGTCCATGCGCGCCATGACGGCGGTCATGAGGCGCAGCCACTCGTAGAGGCCGGAGCCGGAGATGAGGGCGCCGATGGCCAGGAGCGCGGCGCTGGGCCAGCCGGCTTTCCACCAGAGCAGGGGCAGGGCGACGAGGGTGACGACGAAGAGCAGACGCAGGGTGCGGAGCATGGTGGCGCGGAAGTCTGCGTCGGTGAAGTTGTCGGTGATGCTGGCGGGGGCGTTCATCGAGTTTGTGGGGGCTGTGCGGAGGGCGATGTGTGCGTCGCGCTCTAGTCGCGCTTGAGGAAGCGCGCGGCGGTGGTGAACATCTGGAGGAAGCCGGCGACGGCGCCGAGCAGGATGCCGACCACGCCGATCCAGTTCTGGTGGAAGTGGTGGTCGAGCCAGGCGCCGAGCAGCCAACCGATGAGGCAGCCGGCGGGGAGAGCGATGGCGAGCTGGATCATGGACTCGGCGGTGACGAGGTCGCTGAGGGCGGGGTTTTTCTTTTTGTCGGTGTCGGCCACTGCGGTCCATTAAAGCATGTCTGGTCTGACGTTGTCTGGGGTGGGGCGGCGTGATGGGCGGACGCTCGCTCGCGGTAGTCTATACATCGCGGACGAGCGCGATCGCATGGATCGATTTAGGGGATGAGGTTGGCTTTGTTTGAGTCGGAGTTTGAGGAGAACTTATACGCTTTGCGGCGCGAGAAGTTGAAGGCGATTGCCGCGCTGGGAGCGGAGGCTGGGCTGTCGGAGGCGGCGGCGACGTATCCGAACAGCTACCGGACGACGCACACAGTGCCGGAGATCAGGGCCGAGTATGACCCGATCGGAGCGGCGACGTTTGATGTGGCGAAGGCTGCCGGGTCGCCGATCGAGGTGCGGGTTGCCGGGCGGCTGATGGCGATCCGGGCTCAGGGCAAGGCGGGGTTTGCGCAGCTGCAACAGGGGGGGCAGAGGCTGCAGATTTATGTGCGCAAGGACGATGTGGGCGAGCGTGGATTTGCGTTGTACAAGCTGCTCGATCTGGGCGATCACGTGGGTGTCGCGGGGTATTTGTTTCGGACGCGGACGGGCGAGTTGTCGGTGCATGTCGAGGAGCTGACGTTTTTGGCGAAGGCGATGCTGGCGCTGCCGGACAAGTATCACGGCCTGGAGGATGTGGAGCTGCGGTATCGGCAGAGGTATGTGGACCTGATTGTGAACTCGGGGACGCTCGAGAAGGTGGAGTTGTCGGCGGAGCAGGCGGCGGTGGAGCCTGGGACTGGACCAGGTTCGGGGGCGGTGACTGAGACGGCTCCGGCGGATGCGCAGCATATGGATGCTCCGCGCAATGTGCGTGAGGTGTTTGTGAAGCGGGCGGCGATCTTGCGGGCGATTCGGCGGTTCTTCGATGAGCGCGGGTATCTGGAGGTGGAGACTCCGATGATGCATACGGTCGCGGGTGGAGCGGCGGCGCGACCGTTCAAGACGCACCATAATGCGCTCGATCTTGACTTGTCGCTGCGGATTGCGCCGGAGCTGTACTTGAAGCGGCTGGTGGTGGGCGGGATGGATCGGGTGTATGAGATTAATCGTAATTTTCGGAATGAAGGTGTAAGTACGCAGCATAATCCTGAGTTCACGATGCTGGAGTTTTATCAGGCTTACTCGAACTATGAGGAGTTGATGGAGCTGACGGAGGAGTTAGTAACTCGGGTAGCTCTGGAAGTGAATGGGACTACGGTGGCGCGGTTTAATGGGGTGGAGATTGATTTGGGGAAGTGGACCAAGCTTTCCATGCGAGAAGCTGTTCTCCGCTGGTGCCCAAATGCCAGTGCACAGGTGTTCGTGGACTGGCAGGCATTATTCGATCTGGTTGTAGCAAACATGAACGACGAATTGGAGGAAGCTCAGCGCATAGAACAGCGGGTGCGGGAGCTCGAAGGGCACATTGATGAGGATTGCGCGCCTCCGGAGTCGATCCATGAACTTTCGCTGCGAGCCGACACGTATCGGCGACGCTTCAAGACTCTGAACGGGGTATATCGCGAACTCACTTCAGGGGTACCAATCGGAAAGGCAATCGCGGCCGTCTTCGAAATTTATAGCGAGCCCCACCTCGTCCAGCCGACGATCATTTACGACTTCCCTCTTGCGGTCTCGCCTTTGTCGAAGCAGAAGCCGGGGGAGCCGGATTGGGTGGAGCGGTTTGAGTTTTATATTGGTGGGTTTGAGGTGGGGAATGCGTTTTCGGAGTTGAATGATCCGGTTGAGCAGCGCACGCGGTTTGAGCAGCAGTTGGCTGAGCGTGACCGTGGGGACGATGAGGCTCATGCGATGGATGAGGACTATGTGCGGGCGCTCGGGTATGGGTTGCCGCCGACGGCGGGCGAGGGGATCGGGATCGATCGTCTGACGATGATTTTGACGGGGTCGCGGTCGATTCGGGATGTGATCCTGTTTCCGCTGATGCGACCTCCGAAAGAGGCGACGCCGGATGTGGAGGCGCTCTAGTCTAGAGGGAACCCTCTGATTCTAGAGCCTGCGCTGGCCGAAAGCGTACCTCAGCGGCTAAAGCCGCGTTCTATGGATTGCGGTTACGGCACGGCTGAAGCCGTGCCCTTAACAATGCGGGACTTGATCAGAGGCGCTCTAAGCCGGACGCGCGGGTCGTGACACGAAGAAGGCGGCGAAGAGGCAGCCGGCGATGACGACCTCGAAGATTACAGCGGCGGGGAAGAAGTATTGCCAGGCGAGCGCGGCGAAGAGGAGGTAGCCTACGGCAAAGGTGGCGAGGATAGGGCGGGTGGCGCGTGGGTTCGTGTTGATGAGCGAGCTGAGCTGCCAGAAGAGCACGGCCTGGAGCAGAAAGCTGACGCTGACGAAGAGGCCGTAGCCGAGGTGGAAGTCCCAGTAGGTGCGGGACACGCCCATGGCGTCGAAGCGGTTGAGCTTCATGAGGTTGACGGTGGCGGCCTGAGCGCCGGGTGCGGGTGCGCCGAAGACGCCGCCGATGGTGTGGCCGAGGCCGTGGAGGAAGGTGAGCACGGCGGCAGATCTGAGGTAGAAGACGGCTCCGAAGCGCATGGGATCTCCCCCTACTACACTGACGCGTCTTTCGGCAGGCGCTTGAGGACCTGGGCGAGGGTGGTCTCGTTCATGGTTGCGATGGCGTCCTTGCGGGTGCGCTTGAGGAGTTGATCGAGGGCGGGGCTTTTGGCTTGGCCGATGGTGATCCAGTCGGTGGCGGAGGTGGCGGCAAAGATGTCTCCGAGGCCGATCTCTTTGGGGAGGCGGAGGAGGCGTGCACCGCCGCTGGGGCCTTTGCGCTGAGCGATCAGGCCGGCTTTTTGGAGGAGAAGAAAGGTTCGCCGGACCATGACGGCGCTGGCGCCCAGATCTTCGGCGATGCTGCTGGAGGTTTGCATGCGGTCCGGATGGGCCGCGAGGACGGCGAGGACGCGCACGCCTAAGCTGAATCGTCCACTGTGTGCCATGAGGAGCAAAGTACCATAGGCGGCGGCTGGGTTCGCCGGTGGCTGCTCTGGGCGGGCTAGGGCAGAAACGGATTCCCTTCGGGAATGACGACTAGAAAGGCAAGGGCAAGGGCAACTACAGGGGTGCTTCGCTTCGCTCAGGATGACGGCGTGGAAACTGGCAACGGCAAGGCAGAAGCAGATTCCCTTCGGGAATGACAACCAGAAGGGCTAGAGCAGAGGCAAGTAGCAGACGTCAGTATGTCGATACAGCCTAGCGTGGGCCGGCTGGCGGTGGTGGGATGCCGAGATCGGCGGCGGTTGGGAGGGTGTGGGCGTCGGACGAGAATTGTCGCTGGGCGGAGCGGAGTTTTTCGGAGCGTGCGAGCCAGATGCCGATGGTGTAGTCGTAGTGCTCGAGGACGGGGCGGAGGCCGTAGGGGCGGTTGGAGCGCAGCCAGGCTTGGGCGTAGAGATCGCGGAGGAGCGAGTAGGTGTCTTTGATGTCGGCGAGTTTGCCGTTGATGCCGTTGATCTCGGAGAGTTCGCGGCTGACCTCGTTGCGGGATTTGTGGTCGGTGGCTCGCTGACCGGCGTAGGCGCGATCGTAGACCTGGCTGATCTCGTCGGCGAGCTGGAATTTGAGGCCGATGAAGTCGAGGCGGCGGGCGCCGAGTTCCATGGCGTCGATGGCGTCGCGCTCGCGGAGGCTGGTGGGGGTGGAGGGATAGGCGTTGGCGGGGTCGTAGGTTGGCTTGGCGGAGGGTGTGGGCGGAGATGTGCTGGGGGCGGCGGCGCGGGCCTCGGCGATGAGGGTGAGGGCGCGTTCGGCGTGGAGGCGGAGATCGTGGTTGAAGGGGCGGATCTTGGTGGCTACGGCGAGACCGTCTTTCGACCAGGGGTCGATCCAGAAGAGGCCGTCGGAGCCGTCGCCGGTTTTGGCCTGGTCGTGGAGGAGGCTGTGGGCGGCCATGAGTTCGATCTGGGCCTGGCTGAGCTTGCCGGTGGCGTCGCCGTGGAAGACTTCACCGTAGCCGGCCTCGAACTGGGGGATGGAGCTCTCGCCCTTTTGCCAGCCTGCGGCGGCGCCGAAGAGGACGCCGTACCAGTCCTGGTCGATGAGGCCTTCGCCGTCGTCGTTCCATATTGTGTTGAGCATGCCGGTGGAGCCGAGGCGCTGGCCGTCGCGGACGAAGCCCTGGATGTTGTGCAGACCCATGTTGAAGTTGGGGTAGACGCGCGACCAGTTATTGACGCCGGGAGCGACCCAGGTTTCGAAGCCGCCGCGGGTGAAGGGGAGGAGCCAGCGGTCGTAGCCCTTGGGCTGCGGGTTGTACTCCCAGGCGACGGCGACGGTTTCGCGCTTGAAGCTTTCGGGCATGGCTTTGACGAGGTCGGGGACGTCCATGGCGATGTCGCCCCAGAAGAGGAGTTTGCGGCCGAGGGGATGGAGGGCGGTGGTGATTTTCTGGAGGAAGTCGAGGTAGACGGCGCCGAGGCCGCGCGTGTCGACGTCGGGTTTGGTCTGGCCGAGGCCGAGGTCGACGGTTTCGTCGGCGCCGATGTGGAGGAAGGGGCCGGGGAAGAGCTGGGCGAGCTCGGCGAACCAATGTTCGATGAGGGTGAGGGAGCCGGGTTGGACGGGGGCGAGGACGTCGCCGTGAGGGGTTTCGGCGAGCGGCTGGTAGAGCTCCCATGTGAGGTTGTGGTGCAGGTGGCCGAAGCTTTCCTGCTCGGGGACGACGGTGACGTGGTATTGGCGGGCGAAGCTGACGAGGGCGCGGGCGTCGGCGGGGGTCATGGCGCCGTCCGGCGGGGCTGGGAGCGAGTTGCCGGTGTAGCGGAAGGTGTGTTCGAAGTAGGGGGAGTAGAGGTTGATTTTGTAGCTGGCGAGGGTCCGGACGAATTTTTTCTGGTAGTCGAGGGTGACGATGGGGCCGCGGGAGAGGTCGTCGTCCTGCCCGCGGAAGCGCATGGCGGGCCAGTCGCGGACGGTGGCGGTCGAGAGCTCGGGGGCGGCGGCGCCGGGGCGGGAGCGAATGAGTTGTTTGGCGGTTTGGGCGCCGTAGAAGATGCCCTCCGCGGTGGCGGCGAGGACCGTGAGGCCGCCGCCGTTGCCGGAGGGAAAGAGGATGTAGCCCTCGGATTTCATGGCGTCGTCGAAGGTGAGGCCAGGGGGGAGCGGGCGGCTGCCGAGGCGGGCGAGTTCGATGGTGGTGGTGGAGGCTGAGGTGGAGGTGGGGACGCCGCGTTCGGTGGCCGCGGACTGGAGATCGTCGGCGGCGAACTGGTCTTCGGAGGAGCATGGGGCGGCGCAGAGGACGCGGAGGCCGGCGGAGAGCGAGGTGGATGGGCCGGCGTGGAACTCGCGGGGCATTGGGATGAGCTTGGGGGGCTGGGCGGGGAGGGCAGAGGGGGCCTGGGCGGAGGCGGGGGGGGCGGCGACGGCGAGGAAACCAGGAAGGGCGAGCAGGAGAGCGTGCGGGCGCATGTGAATCGAGGGTAAATGAAGGTCGGCGGGAAGGAGAGATGCGGGCGTCGGCGGAGCTCTGGCGAGGAACCCAGAGAGGTTCGCACCCACTAAAGTACCGGGCGCGGGTCGGAATTCTCCTCTCGTTCACACACATCTGTGACGATAAGAGGAAAGAGCAGAGAGCGTAGAGAACGTATGGGAGGGCCCTTTATCTCCCCCGTGCTGCCCTGTGCTGAAAGCAAGCTGGAAGAGTTAATTCTGAGAGGATTCATGACGAAGCAACTGCAAGCGACCTTGGCGGCGATTATGGTGATGTCGACCATTTCGGTCCGGGCGCAACTGAGCACGACGACAACTACCACCAAGCCGGACCCGACGACGACGAAGACGACGGTGGTCACGAAGGAGGTCCCTCCGAAGTCGACTTCCACAACCAGAGGATCAGGATCGAAGGGATCGAAGAGGCGGTCGACCGGCAAGCGTGGATCTGCGCGCAAGGCCCGCGTCTCTGCTGAGAGTGGGACTGAGCGGCAGATCCGCGAGTTGCGGGAGCTGATGATGGTGCAGCAGGCGCAGATTGACGCGTTGCGGCAGCAGAATGTGGACAAGGACGCGGCGTTGGCGGCGGCGAGCGTGCAGGCGCAGACGGCCAACTCGGAGGCAGCGGCGGCGGCCTCGCAGGCGCAGAGTCTGCAGACGCTGATTCAGCAGAACTCCTCGAGTGTGCAGACGCTTTCGAGCGATGTGAGCGATCTGAAGTTGGCGAACAGTGGCCTGGCGCAGAGCATCTCGGACACCAAGCGCGACCTGAACGAGAAGATCGAGTCGCCGACGACCCTTCACTACAAGGGCGTGACGATTACGCCGGTGGCGTTTTTCGCTTTGGAGTCGGTGTATCGGCAGCATTCGATCAACTCCGGCCTCAATACGCCTTTCAACGCGACACCGTTTCCGGGGTCGAACGAAGGTCATATCAGCGAGTTCAACTTTTCCGGCCGGCAGAGCCGTCTGGGCGCTCTGATCGAGGGAAATGCCGGGGCGTACAAGCTTTCGGGTTACTTTGAGACGGACTTCTTGAGCGCGGGCGCTACGTCCAATGCGAACCAGTCGAACAGCTACACGTTGCGGCAGCGGCAGATCTGGGGCAAGGGCGAGACCAAGAGCGGGTTCGCGGTGGTCGGCGGGCAGATGTGGTCGCTGGTGACCGAGAACGGCAAGGGGACGGAGAACCGGACGGAGAAGCTGCCGAACACGATCGATCCGCAGTACATGGTCGGCTTCAACTGGGCTCGTCAGCCGGCGTTGCGGCTGCAGCAGAGGCTGGGCAATCCGTTCTTTGGAAGCGCTGTGACGCTGGCGGCTTCGCTGGAAAACTCGCAGTACCAGAGCTTTACGGCGTCGGGCGGGCCGACGAACTTCTTCTTTGGCGGACCTGGGACGGCGGGTGGTTTGTATAACGTTGCCGGAAATTATGCGAACAGCGTGGCTCCGGATGTGATGTTCAAAGCCGCGATGGATTTTCCGCACACTCACGTTGAGGTTGGCGGTCTGGCGCGGTTTTTCCGCGATCGGGTGTACCCGCTGACGCCATCGACGACGGTCGGCACGGTGACGACGTACACGGGGAAGGCTTATAACGACACGAAGGTGGGCGGCGGCGCGTTTGGGAGTGTGCGGACGGCGACGAAGTATCTCGATCTTGGGTTGTCGGGTATGTTCGGCGACGGCACGGGACGGTACGGGTCGTCGCAGCTGGCGGACATCACGGTTCACCCGGATGGAACGCTGGAGCCGGTCCGGAACTACCACGGTCTGTTCTCGCTCGAAGGCCATCCGACGAAGAAGCTCGATGCGTATGCCTACTACGGCGCGGAGTATGCGCAGCGGACGGTGTATCGCAATGCGAATGGTTTGCCGGAGGGCTATGGTCCGAACAACATTGTCGACACGGGTTGCAACACGTACGTTGCGACCTCGGCGACGCTGGGCTCGACCGGTGTCGCTGGATCGCCGGCGACGGCGAACTGCGGATCGCCGACGCGCTACATTCAGGAGGGCATGATCGGATTTACGTATCGCGTGGTCAACAGCCCGCGGTACGGACGTCTGCAGTATCAGTTCAACTACAACTACCTGAGCCGTGCTTCGTGGACGGGTCTGGGCAGCGGAACCTACAACACGCCGACGGCGACGCCGTTTGATCCGAAGGCGTCGAACAACATGATCTACGGCGGGATGCGGTATTACATTCCGTAGGTCTGTGGCTGAGCGATCGTTTCGAGAAGAGGCGTCCCGTGTGGGGCGCCTTTTCCTGTTTTTGCTTCCTGGGGGTCTGGCTTTAGTCTGGCTTCTTACGCTTCTGGAGTGTGCTGACGCCCATGCTGGACGACCTTCGTCTCTTTTCTTCCGAGCCTCGTGCTCGCGCCGTAGCGGCACGGCTGTATGAGTCGGTGCGGGGGCTGCCGATCCTTTCGCCGCATGGGCATACGGACCCGGCGTGGTTTGCAACCGACGACCCGTTTCCGAATCCGGCGGCATTGCTGATCCAGCCGGATCATTACGTCTACCGGATGCTGTATTCGCAGGGCATCCCGCTCGATCGGCTTGGCATTCCGGAGCAGGGTGCGAGTGCCGGAGCACCGGTCCAAGTGCCGGACCCGCGCGAGGTCTGGCGGATCTTTGCGGAGAACTATTTTTTGTTTCGCGGGACGCCGACGCG
Source organism: Acidobacteriaceae bacterium (assembly GCA_965277145.1). GTDB lineage: Bacteria > Acidobacteriota > Terriglobia > Terriglobales > Acidobacteriaceae > Edaphobacter. The sequence goes on along the minus strand of OZ255717.1, from coordinate 1,197,489 downwards.
GCTTTGGCTGGACACGACATTTTCAGAGATCTTCGGGATCGACGATCGGTTGTCGGCGGCGAATGCGGACCTGTACTACGACGTGATCGCGGAAGCTCTTTTGACGCCGCGATTTCGGCCGCGCGCGCTCTACGACGAGTTCGGGCTGGAGGTGCTGGCGACGACGGATTCGCCTCTCGACGACTTGCGGCATCACCGGGCGATTCGGGAGTCTGGGTGGGGCGGCCGGGTGCTGCCGACGTTTCGGCCGGATGCGGTGATCGACGCAGAGTATGCCGGGTTTCGGGGGAATCTTGATCGGCTGGGCGAGCTTGCGGGCGAGGATGTCTCGACCTACAAGGGATACCTGAATGCCCTGCGAGCGCGACGGGCTTTCTTTCAGGCGAATGGAGCGACGGCGACCGATCACGGACACTTGACGGCGATGACGGCGGATCTGGAGGCGGGGGAGGCGGAGCGGCTGTATGAGCGTATTTATGCGGGAACGTTTTCGGCGCAGGATGCCGGGCTGTTTCAGGCGCAGATGTTGACCGAGATGGCGGGCATGAGTCTTGAGGACGGTATGACGATGCAGCTGCATCCAGGGTCGGTGCGGAACCACAACGATGTGGTGTATCGGAGGTTTGGGCGGGATCGGGGCGTGGATATTCCGGCGGCGACCGAGTATGTGCGGGCTCTGCGTCCGCTGCTCTCGAAGTACGGCAATGAGCCTGGGTTGACGCTGATTGTGTTTACGCTGGATGAGACGAGCTACTCGCGCGAGCTGGCGCCGCTGGCCGGGCACTACCCTGCCCTGCGGCTGGGGCCGCCGTGGTGGTTTCACGATTCGCCCGAAGGCATGATGCGGTTTCGCGAGCAAGCGACGGAGACGGCGGGGTTCTACAACACGGTGGGATTCAACGACGATACGCGGGCGTTTCTTTCGATTCCGGCTCGGCACGACGTGGCGCGGCGGGTGGATGCGGCGTTTCTCGCGCGGCTGGTCGCGGAGGGCAGGATGGATGAGGTGGAGGCGGCAGAGGTGATTGTGGACCTTACGGTGAACCTGGTTCGGAAGGCTTACAAGCTGTAGCTTGGTGTCTGCGCCGGCCTTGACTGTGTTTCTGGGGCGACGTAGGCTCAGGAGTGGCGCGCACGTGATCTTGCCGGTGCTCTCTGGGCTCTTGTTATGGGCAAGCACACTGAGCCTTCTCCCCCTGTTTCTATAAACCAACGCATTGGAATTGCTGATGGCAGATGTTCTTGACTTGCCTGGCGCGAAGCCGGCGAAAGAATCGAAGGCGCAGCGCTCGGAGCGGCTGAAGCTCGAGAAGAATCCGTGGGACGCCTGGGACGAGGTGCGGGCGTTTGCGCGAGGTGGCCGCGGATCGGTGCTGCCGGAGTGGGCCGGGCTTTATTTTAAGTGGTGGGGCATCTACACGCAGGGCGATGGTGTGGGCGCGACGGGCGGTGTGGGTGGGGAGGGCAAGGCGACCGAGTATTTCATGATGCGGATCGGGTTGCCGAACGGCATTGTGACGGCGCACCAGATGCGGGTGATTGCGCGGCTGGCGCGGACGCACGGGCGTAACCTGGCGGACATCACGACGCGGCAAAACATTCAGATGCACTGGCTGACGATCGAGTCGTTGGTCGAGATTGTCGATGCGTTGACGGAGATCGGGCTTTCGCCGAAGGGCGCCTGCGGGGATGTGGTGCGCAATGTGACCGGATGTCCGCTGGCCGGGCTGGATGGGCACGAGTTGCTGGATGCGAGTCCGCTGGCGCGGGAGATTGCGCGGGCGCTGACGGGGAACCCGGATTTCTACAATCTGCCGCGCAAGTTCAAGGTGACGGCGAGCGGGTGTCCGCTGTGGTGTTCGTACCCGGAGATCAATGATGTTGGGTTGACGGCGGTGACGCGGGAGGTGGCGGGCGGCGCGCGCGAGGTCGGGTACACGTTGCGGGTGGGAGGCGGGCTTTCGGCGGAGCCGCATATGGCGGTGCGGATCCCGGCGTTTGTCAGGCAGGATCAGGCGTTGGCGGTTGCGATTGCGACGGCGGAGATCTTTCGCGAGCAGACGGAGCTGCGTGAGAACCGAACGCGGGCGCGGCTGAAGTACTTGTTTATGCGGCATGGGTGGACGGCGGAGAGCTTTTTGGCGGCGCTGAACGCAAGGCTCGGCTATGCGTTGGATCCGGCGCCGGCGGCTGAAGCGACGATTCCGGACGACGTGTATCGCGACCACATCGGTGTGACGCCGCAGAGCGAGCCGGGGCTGTCGGCTGTGGGGGCGTCGGTGCTGCGAGGGCGGATGTCGGGCGATCAGTTAGAGCGGCTGGCGGACCTGGCGGATGAGTATGGCGCGGGCGGCGCGGGCGAGCTGCGGACGACGATCATGCAGAACATTTTGCTGGTCAATATTCCGAATGAGCGCGTGGGGGCGCTGGTGGAGGAGCTTGGGCGCATGGATCTTCATGTCGAGGCGAACCCGTTCTGGCGCGGGGCGATTGCGTGCACGGGGACGGAGTTCTGCAAGCTAGCGATCACGGAGACCAAAGGTTTTGCGAAGTGGCTGGTGTCGGAGATGGAGGATCGGCTGCCTGGATTTGACCAGCAGATCAAGCTGCATGTGACGGGGTGCACGAACTCCTGCGGGCAGCACTGGATTGCCGATATTGGGCTGGAGGGCAAGAAGATCAAGCAGGGTGGAGCTCTGGTGGACGCGTTCTTTTTTTGTGTTGGCGGAGCTGTGGGGCGGTATGCGCGGGCGGCGCGACCGACGGGATACAGGGCCGCGGCGGAGGATGTTCCGGCGGCGATCGAGCGGTTGTTGCGGGGGTATCTGCGCGGACGAGCGCCGGGTGAGGATCTGCGGAGCTACTTCGGGCGAACGGAGATCGAGGTGCTGCGGGCGCAGCTGAATGGGACCAGTGTGAGTGAGCTGCCGGCGCCTGACACGCGCGATCCGGCACCGGGCGGCGGCGCGCACGCCGTGGACGCGTAGGCGGGGGGACGATGTCGCTCTTTCCCATCTTCCTGAAGCTGACGGGGCGGCCGGCCGTGGTGGTCGGCGGCGGGCATCTGGCGGAGTCGAAGATCGCGTCGCTTCATGCGGCGGACGCGCAGGTGACGGTGATTGCACCGGCGGCGCGCGAGAGCATCGCCGAGATGGCCGCGAACGGAGAGGTTGTGTGGCACCGGAGGGCGTACGCCCCGGGCGACCTTGCCGGGAGTTTCCTGGTGGTCGCGGCGACCGATGATGCGGCCGTGAACCGCGCGGTGTTTGCCGAGGCGGAGGCATCGGGGGTCTTGTGCAATGCGGTGGATGACCCGCCGTTCTGCGACTTCTACTTCCCTTCCGTGGTGCGGCGGGGGGATCTGCAGATTGCGATCTCGACGGCTGGGCAGTCGCCGGCGCTGGCGCAACGGCTGCGAAAGGAGATCAACGCCTTATTGCCGCCGGATGTGGGCGATTGGCTGACGGAGCTCGGGAATTTGCGGCGCGAGGTGCTTCAGATGGAGCCGCTCAACGAGGAGCGCAAGGAGTTGTTGCATCAGCTCGCGAGCCGCGATGTGTGCGCGTACGATGGCTGCCCGGCGCGGGCGATGGCGCGGCACCATGCTCGGCTGAATCCGAAAAAGCCGATAGAGGCTTTGGCAGGCGATCGGGATCTCGCGGACTCTGCCAGGTGAGCGCGCGACCTGCCGAGGCAGGGAGGGTCTACCTGGTGGGGGCTGGGCCGGGCGACCCTGACTTGTTGACGCGAAGGGCGTTTGATCTGCTGCAAACGGCGACGTTGGTGCTGGCGGACGGCCTGGTCTCGCCCGAGGTGCTGGCGCTGGCTGGACCTCGCGCGGAGGTCCGATCGGTGACGAAGCGATGCGGGCAGGCACGGATCTCGCAGGCGGAGATCGGGGAGCTGATGGTGGCGGGGGCGCGTGCTGGGCGGGCCGTGGTGCGGCTGAAGTCCGGCGATCCTCTGGTGTTTGGGAGAGCGGGGGAGGAGATGGCTGCGCTGCGGGCGGCTGGTGTGCCGTTTGAGGTGGTGCCGGGGATCTCGGCGGCGTTTGCGGCGGCGGCGAGCCTCCGTGTGCCGCTGACCGACCGTGGGAGCGCGTCGAAGCTGGTGCTTTTGACGGCGCACCACGCGGCTGGGCGGGAGAGGGCAGAGGTTTGGGAGGGTCCATTGCCCCTGGATGCGACGCTGGCGGTGTACATGCCCGGGCGGCGGTTGCGCGCGCTGTGCGACCGTCTGGTGCAGAGTGGAATGCCGGCGGACACGCCGGTGGCGGCGGTCTCGCGGGTGTCGACGGCGGAGGAGCAGGTGCGGTTCGCGAGGGTAGGTACGATGGGGGACGAGGCGGCTGGACCGGCGCCGGTGATGTTGCTGATCGGAGACGCGGTGCGGGGCGAGGACGAGATACGCGGCCGCGACGAGCTCGAGCGCAGAGATGACGAGCTCGACTGAGACTTGCCGTCAATGCGCCGTGAGCCGGTTACATCTTTGCGGTGAGCGGCTGCTGTGCCTCTCGCACGGGGACGCGGTCCGTTTCGGGGTCCTGTGTGTACTGCTTGAGGAGTTCGTGATGGAGGCAGTAGAGCGCGAGTTCCAGGCGATCGGAGACGCCGAGCTTGTCGTAGACCTTCCGCAGGTAGTTTTTGATGACCTGTTCGGTGGTGCCGATCTGGTAGGCGATCTCCTTGTTGCGCATGCCGCGGGTGATGCAGGAGATGATGGCGAGCTCTTTTTTTGAGAGTTTGGGCTGGGTGCGCGGGTTGGTGAGGCTGGCGGCGTGCGCGCGATAGGCTTCGATGACCCAGGAGACGGACTGGTTGTCGATCCAGGTCTCGCCGTCGGCGATCTTGCGAACGCATTTGACCAGGAGGTCGGGCGAGATGGAGCGCGGGACGACGCCGCGGACACCCCGACGATAGAGCTCGACGGTATGGGCTTCATCGGTCTCGGTGACCTGGACGATGAGCTTCGCGCTGGGCGCCTTCTGGACGAGATCGGGGACGCCATCGACCGATCCGGCGAGGAGTTGGCCTTCAAGCACGACGACGTCGGTCGGGTAGCGTTCAAGAGCGGCGTGGAGGTTGGGCAGCGTCTCGACTTGAGCGACGACGCGGATGTCGTCCTCGAGCGCGAAGACTTTTTTCATGCCGACGCGGTAGATCGCCTGGGAGTCCGCGAGGATGACGCGGATGCCGGGAGCGACGATCTCTTCGGGAGAATCCTCGGATTTTTGACTGGGATCAAAGTTGATTACGGTCATGGTCAGGCCTTGAGAAAGTACTCGTCGATCACGGCGGCGGCCTTCTGCTCGCGACCTTGCTGTTGATGCCGTACGACCCGTCCGGAACAGTGGATGGTGACGTCTGTCTCCGAGCCCATGACGGCGGACGGCATGTTGATGGTGAACTCGATTTTGCTGTCAACGGCAGGGAGCGTTGGACCGATAAGGAGGATGCCGTTTGCGGAGATATTCTCTGTTACCGCGTCGAAGTGTCCGTCTTCGGTTTCGAGCCGCACGGGCAGCTTCATGGGAAACCGGACTGCCGTACGCAGTGGATTGTCGTCGGCCGGCAAGTTGGGGAGGCCCAAGCGTTTGCTCCTTTCAGCAGCCCCGGGGAACGATGAGGAAAAGCTCTGAGGAGAGGAGACATCGAGCCCGGGTCCGACATGGTGGAGTTTATCTCACCCTGGGCGATATTCGTCTGGAAAAGAATCGGCCATGGTTACGTTAGTTTGTCTGTTTCGAAACGGGACACTACTTTGCCGGAAACAGGGCGGCCGAACCGCCGACCCAACTCTGCTCGCGGTTGTGGTCGACGCCCATCATGAGGCCGCGGCCGAGGCGAACGAGGCTGGTCATGGGTGTGAGCTCTGCCCTGTCGCCGTCCGGCCAAACGTACATGATGCGGACCTCGGCCTGGGTGGGGCCTGCCGGCGTCGCGATGACGGGGACGAAGTGGACGCGTTCCTGGAGGAGGTAGAGGGGTCGGTCGGGGGGCGGGATCGCGGCGAGGTCGGCGTCGGTGGGGGCGAACTGGATGCCTTTGCCGGCGAAGGAGAAGAGGGGTTTGAGGAGGATCTCGGAGCGGGCGGAAGGGAGGTTGTGCCGGCCGTCCCCGTCGAACCAGGCGTCGAGAAAGACCGCCTTGGGGACGGTGGGGTGGGTGAGGTAGGGGAGCGAGAATTTGCTGAGGCGGAAGTACCAGTTCGGGTGCCCGGCCCACTCGACGTCGAGGTCGTCGCGGAAGCTAAACCCTGGGGTGATGGATTTGCGTTCGATCTCGTCGACGATGGCGCGGTTGAAGATGCGATGGATCGGCCGTTCTTTGCCATTGTGGGTATAGAAGAGCCGGTTGCCGCGCTTCTGGACCTCCGCGATGTCGACTGTCGCGATGCCGAGCTTTTGCTCGTAGACGCGGAAGTCGGGAAGGGTTTTCTGCTGTTCGGGCGTGACTTCGAGCAGGACCACGTTCTCGGGGTCGTGCCGGCCGACGATGACGTCCCGGAGCAGATCCCAGTAGCTGGTTTCGGTGTGGCCGCCGAAGATCCAGCGGAGGCTTGGGTCGAGGCTGAACGCGCGCATGTATTCAGGGGCGAGGAGCGTTTGGAAGCCGAAGATGGACGGAAATGCCTGGAGCTCGACGAGTTTGAAGTCGAGGTGTCCGTCTGGGGTGTGGACGAAGCCGAAGTCGACGGTCATGAAGTGGGGCCGGCGGCTCTCGTTTGGGACGCGGTAGAGCTCTGGGATGGAGCGGTTGGAGGCCTGCATGTAAGCCGGGTTGCCGAGCAGGGAGAGCGTGAGATCGCGACCGGCGTCTACCATGCGGTCGAGCAGATCGGGCGGGAAGAAGCAGGGGGTTTCGCAGATGCGGAACTGGATTTCGGTGCCGGTTTGCGCATTGAGGCTGGAGCGCAGGTCGGCGTAGGCGGCGGGTGTGAAGCTGGCGTTGAAGCTATCGCGGAAGGGCTGGAGCATGGGGCGGCGAGTGGGGCTAGAGCTTGAAGTTAGAGCTAGCGGCGATGTGGAAGTTACGGGTCGATGAGGAAGGTTCCGTCGCGCATGATCTGTTCTTCGCCCCCTGCATCGCCCAGCCATATGTTGAAGCCGAGGCCGACGACGTCGATGTGTGTGGACGACTTCCAGCGGGCTCCGGTGTGGGCGCCGTACGGGTCGCCGAAGGCGATGTGGACTCCGGGGAATTTTTCATCCTGGAGGATGTTGCCGATGACGCGTTTGACGCCGATGTTGGTGCCGATGGCGAACTCGCCGACGCGATCCGAGTTTTCGTCGGTGTGGGTGTAGGCCCAGAAGTCGCGTTCGAGGTCCTTGTTGTCGGAGAGGACTTTGGTGATGCGATTTTCTTCGATGTGGATGGTGAGCGGCGTTTTCTGAAGGATGCCGTAGCGCGTGCACAGGAAATCGCCGACGACGCCGTCGACGACAAAGACACCGTTGACATCGAGGGGCGCGGTGAAGCACTCGCCGCCGGGGAGGTTGCCCCATTTTTCGGCGGAGATGATGCCGGAGGTCTTGAACCAGCGGTACTCGGGCGAGAGGAGGGCGTGGATGTCGGTGCCGGCGGCGGTGGTGGCGCGGATGTAGGTGGCTTTGCGGGCCTTGTCGAGCACGGCCTGGCTGAGGCGGTCGATGAGGTTGAAGTCGGCGCACATGCCTTGGGTCATCACATCGGCGGAGATGTTGACCATGTGGGCGTGGCGCATGCGCCGGCGGTTCACGATGTCGGTCATCTGCATGCGGCCGCCGAGTTCGTTGGGCTGCACGTTGACGGCGAAGATGGACACCTGCGAGGTTTCCATGTCGGCGAGGATACGTGCGGGCATGGCAGTGTACGGGCGCGGTGTGAGATCTTCGAGGACGAAGCCGTTCCAGGTGCAGCCGGAGCTCTGGAGCTCGTCGGCGAGCGAGGCGGCGATCTCGAGGCAGCTCCGGTCGGCGATCAGCGTGACCTTTTCGTCAGGCTGGACTTTGAGGCAGGTGACGACCGCGTTGTGGGCGCCGGGCCGGAACGTCTCCGGGAATGGAATGGAGAGCAGACTGGTGGCGGGTGGTGCGGTCGGGGTGGCCGTCGAGCGTGCCCTGCGCGGGATGTCAGAGGTGGTCATCTCTAGAGAGTTTACCTGTCGTTTCCCTGTCAGCAAGAGTCAGATGCGCTCTGTCGGGGCAGAGCCTGTGGACGGATGGGTGAGGAAGACGGGAGGGGACGGCCTAGAAATTGCAGAAGAACAAGGACGATGGGCGAGAGCGGTACCTCAGCGGCTAAAGCCGCAATGCGAAGAGAGCGTCCTCACGGCCCGGCTGAAGCTGTGCCCTTAAGCGAGACGAGGCTTGTGACAAGCGCGAGAGTCGAGGTTAGAGGCCTGCCCTGGTTTCGCTGACCATGTAATCGACCACGCGCTTGAGGTCGCCGGTCTCGGCGAAGACGCGGATCTGGCGATCGGCGCCCGAGCCTTGTTCGAGCATGGTGCGGATGTAGCCGATCTCGTCGCGGCTGTTGAGTTCGTCGAGCACATCGTCGACAAACTGGAGGTATTCGAGGATGAGATCTCGCGCGGGAACCTCTTCCTGTTTGCCGAAGTCGATCATTTTGCCGTCGAGGCCGTAGCGGACGGCGCGGAATTTATTTTCCATCAGGAGCGCGCGAGAGTAGGCGCGGTAGTCGACGTTGCGGGAGTGAAGGTGCCAGAGCTTGCAGGCGGTGGCCTGGATGAGGGCGGCGATGGCGATGGTCTCGTGCGCGCGCATGGGGATATCGCAGACGCGCACCTCGATGGTGTCGAAGTAGGGGTGCGGTCGGATGTCCCACCAGATTTTCTTTGCGTTGTCGATGCAGTTGGTTTTGATGAGGAGATTGACGTAGTTTTCGAACTCGGAGTAGCTATTAAACGTGTCGGGAAGATTGGTGCGGGGGAAGTTCTCGAAGATCTTTGCGCGGTAGCTTTTGTAGCCGGTCGCCATGCCCTGCCAGAAGGGCGAGTTGGTGGAGAGCGCAAGGATGTGCGGGAGGAAGTAGCGCATGGAGTTCATGACGCGGATGGCGGCTTCCTTATCCTCGATGCCGACGTGGACGTGGAGGCCGAAGATGAGGTTTGCGCGAGCGACGAGCTGGAGATCCTCGACGACCTGAGCGTATCGGGGGTCGGGGTAGATCTCCTGGACGCGCCAGTCGGCGAAGGGGTGGGTGGCTCCGGCGACGAGGACGAGGCCGTTTTCTTCGGCGAGGCGGATCATATTGCGGCGGAGGTCGAAGAGATCTTCGGTGGCTTCCTTGATGTCGCGGCAGATGCGTGTGCCGACCTCGATGACGGACTGGTGGAGTTCGGCCTTGACGCGCTCTTCGAGGCGGATTTTGCCGCGCGCGAGCATCTCGGTGGCGACGTGGGAGCGGAGATCGCGGGTCTCCGGATCGATGGTCTGGTACTCCTCTTCGATGCCGAGGGTAAAGGTGGGCCGCATGGAGTGTCGCTCCTCTGTGACGGTTTCTGGTAAGACACAGAGCATACCTTGAGAGGCGATGGGGGATGCAAGTGCGGCTCCCTTGATGGGAGCCGCGAATGGTTGAGGAGAACGAAGCGACTAGACCGATTGCAGGTCTGTCTGCTGCGCAGGCGATAAGACCGTCTGTTCCGGTCGAGATGACAACAGCGATTTACCCTTGCGAAAACAGCTTTTAGTAGCTGGCGTTCTCCATGAGGAAGTTGATGCCGTGCCGGCGGTTGATCTCGACGGTTGTGGCGAGATCGAGCTGCGCCATCGGGATCACGACTGGAGCTCCGTTGGTGGCGATGTATCGGACGCGGTTGCCGGCTTCGAGCCAGTACTGCGTGGCAAACATCTCGGAGCCGTCGCGGGTGATTAGAGCGGTGAGGACGGGGGTTCGCTGAATTGTAGCGGGCTGCATGGGGGCGGGGTAGTAGATCTGCTCAGGCTGGGGTGGGGTTGGCGGCTGGGGGGCATAGGCCTGGGGGGTGTAGGCCTGGGGGGTGTAGGCCTGGGGAGCGTAGGCCTGGGGGGTGTAGTTCTGATATTGCTGGGAGCGCTGGGCGAAGCCGTACTGATCGCGTTGGGCCGGAGCGGGCCCGAACTGTGCTTGCGCCATCTGCGGCTGCGGAACGCCGAAGTCATCCATGATCTTGATGGTGAGGCGGGTCTCGGCTTTGAGGGTCGGACGTGGGCCGCGACGCGGGAGATTCAGGAGATCGATGGGCCAGAGCAGGGGGATGGACCACTCGACGATGTCGCGGATGGGGTGACCTTTGCCGTGAATGCGACCTTCTTTGTCGACCGGATAGCCGGGGACGTTGACGACCTTGGCGGCGATCGGGAGGACGCCGTCCGGAGGGATGACCATGCGGTCGAACTTGAGCTCCATCCAGCCTTTGCCGACGAGGTGGCCGGGGTCCTTGTAGTCTTCGAAGCGGCCGACGAGGTAGGAGCCGTAGGGGAAGACGGATCGGCCGTAGAGCTCGACGTGGGAGACGCGGCAGAGGACGGGGTCGCCGATTTCGGCGGTCTTGGAGGACAGCTTTGGCTCGGAGACGGTGCACTGGACGAGAGATCCTGCGGGGATGAGCTGTTCGGCGTACGCGGTGATCGAAGCAGCGGCGAAGAGAAGTGGAAGGAGAGCTTTGACTTTGCCCGTCATGACGAGACCTCCTGGTCTCATTGCGCTCCGTTGGGAGGAGCTTGGTTGCCGTGCCGTTAGGATCTTCGCCGGCGAGGGAACCGGCGGGGAGCGGTCTGGCGGCGCAACAGTTTAGCTCAGGGGGGCGAGAACAGCAGCGCTGCCACATTGGGTCGAGATGAACCAAATGATGCACGGTCCTTCCGCCGTCGTCAACGAGAATTCTGCGGGGGTGTTTTTGCGGGCTGGAAAGCCTGGGGGTGTGGGCGGTATGGCTGGGGCGGGGGCGTATGGGGGCTGGGGCAGGGGCAACAGCAGATTCCCTTCGGGAATGACAACCAGAAGGGCGACGGCAACGGCGAGGTTGGGGCCGCGGGCGGAGCGGCGAGGGCTCGGGCGGCGAGGCGACTAGGAGGCTTTTGTGGCGGTTTTGCTGGCGGACTTTTTGGCGGCGGAGCGTCTCTTGGGAGCTGCCGTAGGTGCGGTGTCTGGGCTCGGCTTGGGCTCGGTGGGCTGGATGCTGTCGGTGAGAAAGCTTGACCAGGTGAGGGGGAGGGGCTCGGTTCCGGCGGTCTGAGCTTTTTTCACGGCGAGACGCGCGACCGCATCGACGATCCAGTCGAAGTTTGCTTCGCCGACCGAGTGGAGGTCCGCGTCGGGCGCCGGGTTCATGAAGTCGATGGCGTAAGGGACGCCGTCTTCGACCGCGAATTCGACGGTGTTGAGATCGTAGCCCAGGGCCCGGCAGAGGGTGAGGGCGTCCTTTTCGACGCGTTCGAGCAGGCTGGGCGCGTAGATGGGCGGGTCCTGGACGTAGCGGAACTCATGCGGCCGGCGCGGGTCGTAGGGCATGATGCGGACCTCGCTCTGGCCGACGACGTAGCAGCGGAAGTACTCGTCGAAACGGACGGCGGCCTGCAGGGTCATGCAGAGATCGCGCGACTGGTCGTAGGCGGAGAAGAACTCGGCTGGCGAGTGGACGTGGAAGACGTCGCGCCAGCCGCCGCCGTCGTGCGGTTTGAGGAAGGCGGGAAATCCGACGTATGCGAAGACGGCGTCCCAGTTGAGCGGGTACTCGAGGTTGCGGAGGGACTCCGAGTTGATCTGGCGCGGGAACTGTTTGTGCGGAAGCAGCGCGGTTTTGGGGACGGCGATGCCCAGTTTGGCGGCCAGGCAGTAGTTGAAGAACTTGTCGTCGGCCGACCACCAGAACGGATTGTTGATCACCGCGGTCCCGTTGAGCGCGGCGTTTTTCAGGTACGAGCGGTAGAACGGCAGGTCGTGCGAGATGCGATCGACGAGGACGGCGTACCCGGACGGGACGGCCATCTCGACCGCGCCGAGCTGCGCGAATTCGGCCGTGACGTCGGGGATCTGCATGGAGTTGATCTTTGCGACCAGGGCTCCGGGAAAGGTGTTCTCCACGCCGAACAACACGCCGATCTTCTTCATCGCTCTCTCTTTCTTTGCCTTCTCTGGTCTGGCGCCGAAGCTTTGGGGACCGTGTGGCGCCGCGGACGGGGCTCCCCCAAAGTGCTTACCGCCTGTGGTTTCAGATGCGAGGTTGGGCTGTCGGGGGTGAGCCTTTTTTGTTAGAGGAACTCTGATTTAGTGGCTACGTTGGCGAAAGCGCACCTCAGCGGCTAAAGCCGTGTTGCATCTGCCGCGGTTACGGCACGGCTTAAGCCGTGCCCTTAAACAAAGCGGGACTTCATCAGAGGTTCCTTAGAGGTAGACGTCTAACATGCGCTGCCACCAGGGCCAGTCGTGCCGCGCGTTGTCGCCCCAGACGTCGAGGCGGACCGGGATGCCTCGATCGCTGAGGACGCGGGCCATGTGTTCGTTCTGGTCCCAGCACTGGTCGTGGACGCCGGTGGCGAGGATGTAGGCTCCGCGGCGGTACTGGTCGAGGCGCCCGGGGTCGTGGAGGTTGGGGAGGAAGTGCGGCGGGGTGTGGAAGTAGCAGTCCTCGTCGTAGTAGCCGTCCAGAAAGCGCGACATGTCGAAGATGCCGGACATGGAAAGGAAGCCGGTGAAGAGGTCCGGGTGGCGAAGGGCGATGTTGGCGGCGTGGTATCCGCCGAGCGAGCAGCCGATGGCCACACGTGCCGGGTTGGGGTTCCATTGCTGTTGGAGCGCGAGCACCTCGTGGAGGATGTAGGCCTCGTACTGGACGTGTCGAGCGATGCGCCAGCGCGGTGGGACGTCGCGGTTGTACCAGCTTTCACTGTCGACCGAGTCCACGCAGAAGAGCTGGAGATGGCCGTGCTCGATCTTGCCGCGGACGGCTTCGACCATGCCGCGCTCTTCGAACTCGAAGAAGCGACCGCAGGAGGTGGGAAAGACGACGGCGGGCAGGCCGGTGTGACCGAAGACCAGAAGCTCCATGTCGCGCCCGAGCGACGCTGAGTACCAACGGCAGTATTCGCGCTTCATGAGCCTCCCCTTTGCCGATGTTTCGACATCCTACCGTACCGGAGGGCGAGCTTCACTTTGGACTTGACAGCAGAAAACCCCGGCGGCGCGACGGACGTTGCGGGCCACGTTGCAAACAACGGCGCGTTTGGGCGAGAGATGCGGCTCACGCGGGTCCCGCGGCCGGAGGTTATCGGGGACGATCTTCTCCTCAATCCAAGGTACCGTGTTTACAGCTTTCATTCGGACGTTCTGGCGGGCGATCGGCCGGTCTTGGTGTATCTTCCGCCTGGGTACGAGGAGAACCCGAGCCGACGGTATCCGGTGATGTACCTCCACGATGGGCAGAATGTGTTTGACGGACGCACGTCGTATGTAACGAATTGCACGTGGCAGGCGCACACGACGGCGGACCGGCTGACGGCCGAGGCGGCGATAGAACCGGTGATTCTGGTGGCGGTCGCGAACGCCGGCATGGGTCGGATGGCGGAGTACACGCCGACGCGGGACCCGCGGTTGGGCGGAGGTTTAGGACCGGCGTACGGCCGAGTTCTAGTGGAAGAGCTGAAACCGGCGATTGACGGGATCTTTCGGACGCTCCCTGGACCGGAGCACACGGGTGTTGGGGGATCTTCGCTCGGCGGCCTGATCTCGCTGGCGCTGGGTTTCTGGTATCCGGGGGAGTTCGGCAAGCTTGCCGTGATGTCGCCTTCGATCTGGTGGAACGGCGGAAATATCCTGCGTCTGGTGACCCATGCCGAGCCCCGGCCGGAGGTCAAGATCTGGATGGATATGGGAACGGCCGAGGGCGCGCGCCACCTCCACGATGCCGACATGCTGGCCGATTTGTTGGAAGAGCGCGGATGGACCGAGGGGGTCGATCTCCGGTACGAGCGCGTTGCGGGCGCCGTGCATGACGAGGCTGCGTGGGCCCGGCGATTGGGCGATGTGCTGTCGTTTTTGTTTCCGGTCCGGCCGGCGGAGTGTGCCGGCGTTGCGGAAACGGTTTAGTTCCCGCATACTTAGGTGTTGGTCTGTGTAACCGGCGGATGTTGAGCGAGCGGGTTTTTGCCCTGTTCTCTGACGCCGGCGCAACGTCTGGTTTGACGCTTTTGTTTGCATCTTCCCCGACCAGCTACTTTATAGGATCTCTGAGAGGTTTTGCCCGTGTTGATGATTCGTTTGGCGCGTGTTGGAGCGCGCAAGCAGCCGCACTACCGTGTTGTTGTGATTGAGAAGGACCGCGCGCGCAATGGGCGGTCGGTCGAAGTTGTGGGGACGTATAACCCGCGCACCAACCCGGCGCAGGTGAACCTGAAGCGCGACCGGATCAGCTATTGGACGGGCAACGGCGCCCAGCTCTCGGAGCGTGTGGGCAAGCTGCTGGCCGCGATGCCGGCGGCGCCGACTGAAGTTCCCGTCAACCCCTAAGTCACCGCCTGTCGAGACTTTCGATAGCGCATCTGGGTTCCGATGGATCGGTCTCCGCCGCATTTCGTCTAGCACAGACGTACCTCCCCTCACGTAAACTCAGGTGACAGTGATCCCTTCAGGGACGCGGGTCTCCCGCCTCTTGAGGAGGTCACTTGGGCTTCCCGGGACGATGCTGTCCTGGGCCAGACCCAGCATCCGAATGTTCCGCTGATTTGAGTGCCTCCTGGCAGATCTCGCCTAGAAGAGACGAGACGAAAGGGAGCTCTGAGCGGAGCATCGTGATCTCCAGGAGGTGTGAGCTTTATGGTCGAAGCCGGGTCACTGGCGTCAAAGGGTCCTGTTGTCAATTTGGTTGAGCTGGTGGCCGAGATCGCTCGGTCGCTGGTCGATCAGCCGGAGATGGTCTCCGTGGAACCGATCGAGGACGACGGGGGAACTCTGCTTCGGCTGCGGGTTGCGGAGGGTGATGTCGGCAAGGTGATCGGCAGGCAGGGGCGGACGGCGCGCTCTTTGCGGACGATCCTGAGCGCGGCGAGCATGAAGTTGCAGCGAAGGTTTTCGCTCGATATTGTGGAAGGCGAAGGTTTGAAGCCTGCGGTGGCTGTGCCCGGAGCGGCGGGGCCGGAGGGGGACACCTAGGTCGGTGTTCTGATGCACGCTCTGAGGGAACCGATGTCCTCTGCAACGCCGACGGAGTGGGTTGCGCTGGCTCGCCTGATTCGTCCGCAGGGGCGGCATGGTGAGATCCTTGCTGACCTGTTGACCGACTTTCCGGAGCGCTTTCGCGAGGGACGAGAGGTGTTTCTCGCGCTGCCGGGCTTTGCTGGGGGCCGCGAAGAGGCTGTCCGGGGCGAGGTGCTCTCCTTTTGGCTGCCGACCGGAAAGAACCAGGGCCGCATTGTTCTTCAGATCTCGGTTGCGTCCACCATCGACGAGGCGGCGCTCTGGTCGGGATACGAGGTTCTGGTGCCGATCGAGGATCGTGTTCCGGTGGCCGGAGACGAGGTGTACATCAGCGATCTTGTCGGATGCACGGTGTACGATCGCGACCTCCCCATCGGTGTTGTGCGGGACGTGCAGTTTCCGGTCACGGCCGATGGCCGACGCCGGCTCGCCGAAGGAATACCTCTGCTGGTGGTCGGACGGATGGAGGCTGCGGGGGCGGATCCGATCTCGGGGGATGGAAGGCGCGGAGACGATATGCTGGTGCCGTTCGCGAAGGACCTGCTCGTCGGGGTCGACCTCCGAGCGAAACGGATTGACATGCGGCTTCCTGAAGGTCTGGTCGACGTGAACCCGTAACTTCTGGCCGCACTGTCGCAGTTCTAGAAAGGGCCAACGTTAGATAAGCCGGCTTCGGCTCCTATGCTTCCGTTCCGCCTCGCCAACCCTCTATGCGCTTCGACCTCGTCACGATCTTTCCTGGCTTTTTCGACGGACCGTTTGATCACGGCGTGCTCAAGCGTGCGCGCGACGGCGGCCTTGTCACGCTCCAGACGCACGATCTTCGCAGCTTTACGGACGACCGGCACCGCACGGTGGACGACCGGCCTTTTGGTGGAGGGGAGGGCATGGTGTTGAAGCCTGAACCTTTGTTTCGGGCTGTGAGTTCGCTCGGGATGTCCGCGAAGCCCGACCGCCAAAGCTCGGGAGAGTCGGTGGTGCTGCTCTCCGCGCAAGGCCGGCCGTTTACCCAGGCGGTTGCGCGCGAGCTGGCCGGCCTCCGGCGGGTTGCTCTGCTGTGTGGACGGTACGAGGGGGTGGACGAGCGGGTGAACGAGGCCCTGTGCGACCGCGAACTTTCGATCGGCGACTATGTTTTGTCGGGCGGAGAGCTGGCCGCGGCCGTGATCGTGGACGCTGTGGTGCGCCTCTTGCCCGGCGTTCTGGGCAATCCGGACTCTGCGCGATTTGAGAGCTTTGGCGATGGGGACGAGAAGCACGACCACCTGCCGGGCGCGGTTCCGCGATCGACGCATGGGGCCGGCGGTCTGCTCGATTACCCGCACTACACGCGGCCCGCGGAGTTCCGCGGCATGTCTGTTCCGGACGCGCTGCTTGGCGGCAGCCATGACGCGGTGCGGCGATGGCGTCGCCGGATGGCACTGGCGAAGACGCTCAGGAACCGGCCCGACCTGCTGCTCGGGGCGGAGCTTTCGGATGACGACCGGCGCGAGCTTCGGGAGCTCGGGGAGCTTGGGGAGCTTGGAGGCGAGGTTTAGCTGGGGTAGGCTGGAGTTTGCGCAGGAACATCTGGAGGCGAGGCTACGCATTCTGCCCACATGCTCGTGTAGACTTAGATGTTGAAATCAATTGTTAGGAACTGAGATCTTTATGTCGATTCATCCCATCATGCAGAAGCTGGCCAACAAGCTGCAGCGCACCGATCTTCCCGAGTTTGCCCCTGGCGACACTGTTCGCGTTCAAGTGAAGATTAAGGAAGGCGAAAAAGAGCGTTTGCAGGCGTTTGAGGGCATGGTGATTGCCTCGCGCAAGGGGCCGGAGGGCACCTTTACGGTTCGCAAGATGAGCTTTGGCCAGGGGGTCGAGCGCATTTTTCCGTACAACTCAAAGGTGATCGACAAGGTCGAGAAGATTCGCTCGTACCAGGTGCGCCGGTCGAAGCTGTTTTATCTTCGCGGCCTGCGTGGCAAGGCGGCTCGTCTGCGCGAGGTTGAGCGCGCTTCGTAGAGTTTTTCAGGGCCGCAGATGATCGGGGCAGCAGACAAGTTGAGCCTCGCGGATCGCCACACCACGGCGATTGCGAAGGCGACGGCCAAGCAGCAGATGCTGCGGCAACTGGTGTGCTCGGACGCTCCCGAGCAGGCTCTGCGTTACCGTGGATTTCGATCGATCGCCGGTGTGGACGAGGTCGGCCGCGGGGCGCTCTTTGGACCGGTGGTTGCGGCTGCGGTGATACTTCCGCCGCATCCGCCACGCATGCAGACGCTGGCGCGGGCGGGTCTGAAGGACTCGAAACAACTGCCGCGCGAGGTGCGCGAACGTCTTGATCGGCGGATTCGACGGGTTGCGATCTCGATCAGCGTGGCCGAGGTGGACGCTGCCACGATCGACCGGATCAACATCTACCAGGCCACCCGAAAGGCGATGCTCGACGCGGTGACGAGCCTGACGGTCGCGCCCGATCATCTGCTGATCGATGCGATGCGGGTTGACCATGGGTGCGCGCAGACGAAGCTCTTCTATGGCGATAGCCTGAGTCTTTCGATCGCGGCTGCCTCGATCGTCGCCAAGGTCCATCGCGATGGTCTGATGCGTGCGCTCGACGGCGTTCACCCCGAGTACGGCCTAGCGTCGCACAAGGGTTATGCCACGCCGGAGCACCGCCGGGCGTTGCGCACGCATGGGCCGACGATGCTGCATCGGCGGAGCTTTGCGCCCGTGGCGGCGGCTGCAACAGGGGTTGCGGACATCGACTTGGCGGAGGCGGCGATCGAGGACACGATCTCGGCCGATCTGCTGTTTGAGGACGAGGACATGGAGGCGGCGGGGCTGTGGGACTGAAGCTGATGTGCGTGGTTGCGCACCCGGACGACGAGTGCTTTGGATTCGGCGGAGCTTTGGCGCTTGCCGGCCAGCGCGGGGTCGAGACGTACGTGGTCTGCCTGACGGATGGCCAGGCCGCGACGCATCGGGGGGACGCCAGCTCTGGAGCGGCGCTTGGCGCGATGCGGGGGGATGAGTTTCGCGCGTCGTGTGGTGTGCTCGGCGTCACGGAGGAGGAGCTGCTCGAGTTCCAGGATGGGCAGATGGAGCACGTCAACTTCCCCGAGGTTGCCGGGTGCCTGGTCGAGCGTATGCGGCGCTTTCAGCCGGACGTGGTGGTCACCTTTGGACCGGAGGGCGGTCTGAATACGCATCCTGATCACATGATGGTGTCGATGCTGACGACAGCGGCGTATCACTGGTCCGGTCGGGCGAAGCGCTATCCCGAAGCGGGTCCGGCGTTTCAGCCGCGCCGGCTTTTTTACCTTTCAACGAACTTTTTTCTTCCGGGCCGGCAGCCGCCGCTTCCCTGCCCCTGGACCGTGACGCTCGATATCGAGGACGTCCGACATCTGAAGCAGGAGGCTTTTCGGCAGCATCGATCCCAGGCACCGTTGATGGAAGAGACGCGCGATCTGTTTGAGACGTACGGAGCGGAGGAGTTTTACACGCTGGCGGCCGCGCCCGAGTTGCAGGCGGCGCGGCTGAGCTCCGATCTTTTTGCCGGGCTATAGCAGTTGCCGGGATGGGACAGACTTCTTCCGGAAGAGACGGACGGTCTCTCCGAAACCAGACGTTTGTTGATGTCGTCGAAGGTCCGGGGTTGGGCATTGGAGCGGTCAAGTCGCGGAAGATACATCCAGATCGACTGGCATCTGACCGGAGTGATGAACGCGACCGACAACAACGCGACCGACAACAACGCGGCGGGGAACAACGCGACGGAGAACATGGCGAGCCGGGATCCGATGGACGTGTTTCGCGCGTGGTTCGGCGAGGCGGTGGAGAGCGAGCCGAACGATCCGAACGCGGTGGCGCTTGCGACCTCTACGCCTGGGGGTGAGAGCAGCGTGCGCATGGTTCTGATGAAGGGCATGGACGAGCGCGGATTTCGATTTTTCACCAATGCGGAGAGCGAAAAGGGCCGGCAGATCGCGGAGAATCCTCGCGCCTCGATGTGCTTTCACTGGAAGAGCCTGCGACGGCAGGTGCGTCTTCAGGGTCCGGTCTCCGAGCTCCCGGACGCCGAGACGGATGTTTATTTTCACAGCCGATCGCGGCGCAGTCAGATCGGTGCGGCGGTCTCTGAGCAGAGCCGACCGTTGGCGAGCCGGGAGATGCTTGAAGAGAGGGTGCGGGCGATGGATCGGGAGTTCCCGGGCGAGGTGCCGCGGCCAGAGTCGTGGAAGGGATACTGCCTGTGGCCGGAACGGGTCGAGTTCTGGGCGGACGGCCCCGACCGTTTGCACGACCGGTTTCTGTTTGAGCGGGCCTCGGTTGGATGGCGCGTGGAGCGGTTGTTTCCTTAGTCTTGAGCGCGGATGTTTGCTAAACAAACGGCTAGAGCGCTCCACGTCAACTTCTCGCCGGCGCGTCCAAACGCGAGCTTTTGAGCCAGCGGTCCCAGGCGTCCAGCGCTCGATCGCACTGCATTCGGTGACGCTCCTTTTTGTCCCGCACCTGCCTTCGCACATCTTCCTCGAGCGGCGGCAAGAGATCGAAGGTGATGTTGGCCGGCTGAAATCGCTTGAGCTCCGCGTGGGTGATGTAGTGGGTGAGCGACCCGTTGGCGGACGCTCGCGGGGCCGGCTCGGGGGCCTCGCCGCGCGCCAGCTCCGCCGCATACCGCCCGGCGAGCATTCCGCTCGCGATCGACTCGGTATATCCCTCCACGCCCGAGATCTGGCCGGCAATCATGACCGACGGGTTGGAGCGCAGATGCAGGGTCTCGGACAGCAACGAGGGCGCATGGATGTAGGTGTTGCGGTGAATCTGCCCGTACCGCAGAAAGGTGGCCTGCTCCAAGCCTGGGATCAACCGCAGGACGCGCGCCTGCTCGCCGAACTTCAGGTGATTCTGAAAGCCGACGAGGTTGTACGAGTCCGCGCGCAGGTTCTCCTGGCGCAGCTGCACCACGGCGTAGGGCCACCGGCCTGTCTTCGGGTCGGTGAGCCCCGCCGGCTTCATCGGCCCAAACCGCAAGGTATCGCGACCGCGTCGGGCGGTCTCCTCGATCGGCAGACAACCCTCGAAGTACTGCAGCTTCTCCGGGGCCGCCAGCGCAGCGACAGCAGCCGGCGCCACCGCCACAGCTGCGCCGCCGGCTTCATCGGCCCCCGCGAGATGCTCCGGCCGACCGTCCGCGGGCAGATGCTCCCAAGTCTTCTGCTCGATCTGCTCCGCCCCTGTGAGGGCATCGAGAAAGCGCTCGTACTCCACTTTTGTGAACGGGCAGTTGATGTAGTCCGCCGTTCCCTTGTCCCAGCGCGCGGCCATGTACACCCGCGTCATGTCGATGGTCGACGCATCCACGATGGGCGAGATCGAGTCATAGAACGCCAGGTGATCGGTGCCGGTGAGCCGTTGCAACTCCTTTGCCAGCGCGGGCGAGGTCAGGGGCCCGCTCGCCAAGATCGTGATGGTGTCAGGGTCGTGCTCGTCGATGGTCTGGACCTCCTCGCGCACCACGCGGATCTGGGTTTCCCGCTCGATGCGCTCGCGCACCCGCCGCGAAAACTCCAACCTGTCGACGGCCAGGGCATGCCCCGCCGGAACCGCCGACCGATCGGCCTCCTCGAGCAGGCAGCACCCTGCCCGGCGCATCTCCTGCTTCAACAGCCAGGGCGCCGAGTTCTCCGACTCCGACTTCAATGAGTTTGAGCACACCAGCTCCGCGAAATCCGATGTCTGGTGCGCCTCGGTCAGGCGTTGCGGCCGCATCTCCCACAGCTCCACGTCGCAGCCAAACCGGGCCGCCTGTAACGCCGCCTCGGGCCCGGCCAGGCCGCCGCCGATCACCTTAATCTTCTTCATTTTCTTCATGGTGTCTTTAGCTTAGCGGAGTGCGCGACCCCGCCTGGCGCAGGTCGCGGGTCTCCAGGGGCGAGGCGGCCGCCTGTCAGTCACACCGCGCCGACAACGCACACAGCCCCTGCCCCGTCATCCGCATGATGCGCCAGTCCGAGCTGATTTGGCCGCCGAGCGAGTGGTAGAACTCGATGGCCAGATCGTTCCAATCGAGCACATTCCACTCCATCCAGGGGCAGCCCTCGACGACCGCGACGCCTGCCACCTTTGCCAGCAACGCACGGCCAATCCCCTTGGCGCGAAACGCCGGCTCGACAAAGAGATCCTCCAGATGGATTCCGTGGTGGCCCTGCCAGGTCGAATAATTGTAAAAGTACAGCGCAAACCCAGCGGGCTTGCCTTCCCACTCGGCCAGAAAAACGTGAAATCGCGGAACAGGCCCAAACCCGTCCCGATAGAGATCCGTGGCGGTCGCCAGAACAGCCTCCGGCTCTCGCTCGTAGATCGCAAGCTGACGAATGAACTCAAGAATCGTCGGCACATCCTTTGCATTGGCCAGCCGGATCTGAAGCGGTTCGTTCTGCATACAAGCAACAGTCTAGCCGAGGAACATACGCCTCCCGGACGGTCGCTCCGAGGGAGATACGATCTAACGCGGCGGAGGCACTGTATCGGGAGCATCCCGGGTCGTCGTCGACTTCTGCCCTACCGCGGGCGCCGGCTTCGTCTGCGCTGCCAGCCACTTGTCAAACGGGATCGAGAACGCAAACAGCTCGCTCTTGCCGTCCATCGTCTTGATGTTCTTCAGGTACAGCTCCGCGTGCCGGAGCGCGGGATCATCGAGCTCGCGCACGTCGTAGAACAGATACCCTGATAAGGTGCTGTGCGCATTCACGACCGTCCCTGGGAACCCGAAGTCGGTGTCGTCCTCGGTGATCTTTTTATCCACCGGCGCATGGTGGATGGTGATCGGGGTCATCGGGATCTTTGTCCCCATCGCCGACCGCGTCGTAAACAGCCGCCGATTCAGATCTTCGGGCGTGGCCGCGGGCAGGACGTCGTGGTTTTCCGAGATGAACTGAATCCGCACATCGTCCAGCGACAATGCGCGGTCCGAGTCATTGGTCACCACCACCCGCACCGGAATAAACCCGTGCTGCACGTACGGCAGCCGAAAGAAATCGCACGCCTTGGGGTCGAGACACGGGTCCGCCGCAATCGTCACATGCTCGTTGGGATGGGTGTCAGACGCGGCGTACTGGGTGGCCGGCTTGGCTGGGGGCGCAAGCTTCTTCGCCGCCCAACCGCTCGGCGCCGCGGCGAGGAGCAGACACAGCGTCCCTCCCGCGGCACAGGAGGACATCCTCCGACCAGCCTTCCAACTCCCAAAACTTCGAAAAAGAGCCATGTCAAGAAGAAAGACGCCTCAAACCCGCGGAAGAGAGTCGCTGCTCTCTCCGCTCCTTGATTATCATCGCCCGTAGCACAGGTTAGGACACAAACTTGTCGGGAGCCAGCCGCTGAAACCTGCACCAACGCGCACCAGCCGAGCCTTGATGGGCCTTTACAGCGCCGTCTTCACTGGCGTTCTCGTCCTCGGCGCCCCGTTTTGGGCATGGCAGATGCTGCGCAGCCGACGTCACCGCGCTGGTCTCTCCGCACGTCTTGGCATCGTGCCTCGCAACCTGCGCGACGCCACGGCGGGCCAGCGCGTCCTCTGGCTGCATGCTGTCAGCGTCGGCGAGGTCCTCGCCTCGGTGCCGATTATCCGGGCACTTGAACAGGCTCTCCCTGGCGCGGTCGTCGCCGTCTCCACAACGACCGCGACCGGCCAGGCGATGGCCCGGCAGCGCCTTCCCCGCTCCCCGGTATTCTTCTTTCCGCTCGACCTCCGCACCATCGTCCGCCGCTACCTCCGCCTCCTCCGGCCCGAGCTCCTCCTCCTGGTCGAGTCGGAACTCTGGCCGCGGCTTCTTGTCGAGTGCGCGCGCGCCCGAATTCCGGTCGCCGTCGTCAATGCCCGCATCTCCGACCGCTCGCTTCCCCGCTATCTCCGTCTGCGGCGCCTGTGGCGACCGCTCCTCGGCCACGTCAGCGTGTTTCTCGCCCAAAGCCCCGAAGACGCCGCCCGCCTCGTCCGGATCGGAGCCCCTCGCGAGCGCGTCCAGACAACCGGCAATCTCAAGTACGACCTCGCACCCAGCAGATCGGCGAACCGGCTCGTCGGCCTCCTCGAAAATTTGCTTCCGGCCAGCGCAGACCCGGCTTCCGCCACGCGCGTCGTTGTCGCCGGAAGCACGCTCAGAGGCGAAGAAGAGATTCTGCTGGACCTCTGGCCCCGCCTGACGGCCAGCATCGCCGCACCGCTGATTTTGATCGTCGCACCGCGCCACCCCCAGCGCTTCGAGGAAGTTGCGGGCCTCGTCCCCAGGGCCCACCTCCGTCGCGCCTCCGAGCTCAACGCCGCCGCACCCGCGCTCACGTCCGGCGCCATCCTCCTGCTCGACACCCTGGGCGACCTCGCCGATGTCTACGCTCTCGGTACGGTCGCCTTTGTCGGGGGCAGCCTCGTCTCAGCGGGCGGCCACAACCCCCTCGAACCCGCCCGCTTCGCCGTTCCTGTCCTGATGGGTCCGTCGTTTGAGAACTTCCGGGAGATCGTCCAAACGCTTCAGAGCTCCGGCGGCCTTGCAGTCGTCCAAAACCCCGCCGAGCTTGAGAGCGCGCTCTTTCGCTTGCTCTCTGATCCCGTGGCCGCCCACAACCTCGGCGAACGCGCCCAGACCGTCTTCGACCAGCAGGCCGGAGCCACCGAGAAGACCGTCCGAGCCCTCCTCTATCTGCTCGCTCGGCCGAACCCGAAGGCCGCCGCTCCCCGATGATTGTCTCAAGCCTGCGCCGGATCTTCCTCCACCCCCTCGTCCCCCTTTACGGCGCTATCGTCCGCCACAAACGCCGCCGCGCCGAGGGCAATCCGCACCTCGGGCACTGCCTGCCCGCCCCTGTCCTCAGCATCGGCAGCCTCTCCGCCGGTGGCGCCGGCAAGACCCCCTTCACCCTGCTGCTCACCCGCCTTCTGCGCGAACATGGCTTCGCACCGATCGTGCTCACGCGTGGGTACGGTCGCCGCTCCAAGGCTGTCGAGCGCGTCGATCCAAATGGCGATCCGCTCCGCTTCGGAGACGAACCGCTTCTTCTTGCCCAGCGGACCGGAGCGCCCGTCTACGTCGGCCGCGACCGCTTTCAGGCGGCGAAGCTCGCCCTCGCCGAGCTCCCCCTCACCGCTCAAACGCTGTTTCTCCTCGACGACGGCTTCCAGCATCTGGCGCTCCACCGCGACCTCGATGTGGTCCTCCTCACCTCCGAAGATCTTCGCGACAAGCTCCTCCCGGCAGGCAATCTCCGTGAACCGATTTCGGCCCTCCGCTGCGCTGACATCGTTGTCCTTCGCGAGGACGACGTCGGTCCAGACCAACTGACCCCTATCCGCCAAGCCCTTTCCCATGGTCCTGACCTCTGGACCATCCGGCGCGATCTTTGCTTCTCCACCTCCGGGCCGCCCACGCGCCCGCTCGTCTTCTGCGGCATTGCTCGCCCGGAAAACTTTAGCCGGATGCTCCGGGGCGCCAGCGTCCGGCCAGTGCAGACCGTCCACTTCCGCGACCACCACCGCTACACCCCTCGCGACTGCCAGCGCCTGCTTGCCCGTGCCCAGCGGTCGGGCGCAGACGGCTTCGTCACGACCGAGAAAGACCTCGTTAAGTTAACCCCGGCCATGCGCCGCATCCTCGAGACCGTTGGGCCGATCCAAGCGCCTGAACTTCGTCTCGATCTTCTCGACGCCGAGAGCGCACTCGGCAAGCTAATCGACCGGCTGGGTCTCCACCGCGCCCGTGACCAGAGCCCGGCATGAGAACATAGCGCTTTGCCCGACTCTCAACGCATCCTGATCGTCCGCATCGGCGCCATGGGCGACATCCTCCACGCGCTCCCGGCTGTCGCGGCGCTTCGGGAGCGCCACCCCGACTGGCACATCGGGTGGGCCGTCGAGCCCCGCTGGTGCGAGCTCTTCCAGACCTCTGCGGACTTCGACGAACACCTGTTTAGCGTGGGCCGCAGTGAGCGCATGCCGCTCATTGACAGGTGGTATCAGGTCCCAACCCGCCTCTGGCGCGAACATCCTTTCTCCCTCAGCACTCTCAGCGACATACGCTCTACCCGGCTCGAACTGCGAGGAGAGCGGTTCGACCTCGCCGTCGACCTGCAGGGATCTCTGAAGTCTGCCGCGATCGGCCGGATGGCAGATGCAAAGAACTTCGTCGGACCGGTAGACCCGCGCGAGGGTCCTGCAAAATACCTCTACCGCACCCGCATCCCGACGAACGCATTGCACGTCGTCGACCAGGCCTGCGAGATCCTCGGCGGGGCGATCGGCGAGTTGCTCCAGCCCGCCCCGATTACCCTCCCGGCGGACCCAACGGCCGAGCTCTGGGCCGACCGGATCGCCCGTCCTTTCATCTTGCTGGCCCCCACTGCCGGCTGGCGTGCCAAGGAGTGGCCGGCCGAACGCTTCGGCGTCGTTGCCGCCCACCTCGGCCGGCTGGGGTACCGGGTGTTGGTCAACGAGACGCTCGGCAACCGCGACGCCGACGTGGTCATCGGCGCCAGCCAAGGCCACGCGACCTTGGTCCCAAGTTCGGTTGCCCAGCTCATCGCCCTGACCCGCCGCGCCTCGCTCGTCCTTGCCGGAGACACTGGCCCGCTCCACCTCGCGGCCGCGCTCGGTCGGCCTGTGGTCGGCCTCTACGGCCCGACCGACCCCGATCGAACCGGCCCCTGGAACACTCCGTCCCGCGTCCTGCGGCACCCCGGCAGCGTCACCAGTCACGGGCGCAACGCCCCCACCGACCCCGGCCTCCGCCAACTCACGGTCGAGGAGGTCCTCGGAGCCGTCCTCAGCCTCCTGAAGGAAACCAGCGCGGAAACCAGCGCGGAATCGAGCGCCGAATCCAGCCCTCAAACCACCCCCCAAACCGGAGCCCCCGCGTGACCACACCGAACCGCTGGCAACAGATCGCCCGGCGTATCCGCGTTCCGCTCGGCTTTGTCTTCGCCGCCGTCTTCCTCGTGCTCGCCCATCCCTCGCCCCGGAGCCTCGCCCTGAGCCTCCTGCTCGTCGTGCCGGGCCTCGCGCTGCGCGCCTACAGCTCCGGATACGTCCAGAAGAACGCCGAACTCGCCACCTCCGGACCGTACAGCTACACCCGCAACCCGCTCTACCTCGGATCCGCTGTCGCCGCCCTTGGCTTCGCGCTCGCAGCCCGCGGATGGATCCTCCCCGCTCTGCTGGTCGCCCTGTTCGCGCTCATCTACATCCCCACCATCCGCTCCGAGGAGACCTTTCTCCGCGACCGCTTCCCCGCCTTCGACCTCTACAGCCGCACGGTCCCGCGCTTCTTTCCTAGAGTTTGGCCCGCCCCTGCCTCCAGCCCCGCCGGCCGCTTCTCCCCCAGCCTCTACCGCAAGCACCGCGAGTACAATTCTCTTATCGGCGCCGTCGCCATCTACGCCGCTCTCCTCTTGCGGCTGTTCTTGCCAGCGCACCGATAAAACAAGCGATACATCGCTCTGATTGCGAGCTCTCCTCTGCCACACCGCACGTCGTCTCGGTTTGCTCTTCTAGTCTCTCGTTGTGCCCTTTTGACTTGCTTCTTCACGGCCCCGATGCACGGCCAGCTGCTCGGCCCCAAACCCCCGGCGCAGCCTGTCGTTATTCCCACGCTGCAACCGCCGCCGCAGAACTTCAGCTTTCCCGCGCGCGAGACGCTCACCTACACCGTCGATTGGCGCGTCTTCACCGCCGGCAAAGCCGTCTTCCACATCGAGCAGCAAGGCTCTGACGAAAAGGTGACCGCCACCGCGGACACCGTCGGCAACGTCACGATGCTCTTTCCCGTCACGGACCGCTTCCAGTCGTCGTTCGACAACCGCACCGGATGCTCGCACGGCTTCTCGAAGCAGATCACCGAGGGCCGCCGCAAAGTCTCGGGCGACCTCACCTTCGACTACACGCACGGCAAACAGAACCTGACCGAGCGCAACCTCGTCAAAGGGACCCAGAAGTCCCAGAGCGCCAACGTCCCCGCGTGCGTCACCGACTCGCTTTCCGCCATCTTCTACGCCGCGACCCAGCCGCTCACGGTCGGCCAGAAGTTCGCATTTCCGCTCGCCGACGCCATGCGCACCGTCACCGTCACCATGAAGGTCGAGGGCAAGGAAGAGATCAAAACGCCCGCCGGCACCTTTCAGACCGTCCGCGTCCAGCCCACGGCGGCCGAAGGCGTCGTCCGCAACCGCGGCAACATCTGGATCTGGTACACCGACGACGCCCGCCACATCCCCGTCCAGATCCAGGCTCGCCTGTTCTGGGGCACCATCACATTTCACCTCCAAAGCATCGAAATGAAGTAAGCCCGACCCCACCTCGCCGTCACGCCTGAAAGGTACGCCCCGCTCATGCCCGAAGACCTGAAGAACACCGAAGCCCTTACGTCCGCCGTTTCGCTCGACCAGCCTGGCGAGACCGGCGATCTGATCACGATCGCCAAGTACATGGACCCGATGCGCGCGCAGATGGCCAAAGGCATGCTCGAATCGATGGGCATCCCTGTGTTCCTGCAGGGCGAACACGCCAACCAGCTCCTGTCGCTCTCGTTTCGCGCCCGGCTCCAGGTTCGTTCCGGCGACGAGGCCGCCGCGCGCGAAGCCCTCGGTCCCGCCGACGAAGACCTGGTTGCGGACGACGAGTTCAAGGGCGAAGAGTAAAGGTCTTGGCAATGAGATCTCGCCCCCGCTCGGTCGTCTGCCTCTCCGGGGGCATGGACTCCGCCGTTTGCGCCGCTCTCGCCGCTCGCGAGACCGACGTCTTCGCCCTTCACTTCAGCTACGGCCAGCGCACCGAGGCCCGCGAGCTCGAGGCCGCCACCGCTGTCAGTCAGCGGATCGGCGCCCAACAGCTTCTTGCCCTTCGCCTCGACCTCTTCCGGGAGATCGGCGGCTCCGCACTCACCGACCCCACAATCGCGGTCCCTCACGCCGAGCCCGAGGGGGCGCCCGAGATCCAGTCCAGCCGCTCCGGCGCCGACGTCCCCGTCACCTACGTCCCATTTCGCAACGCGCACTTCCTCGCAGCCGCCGTCTCCTGGGCCGAGGTGCTCGGCGCCAACCGGATCTTTATCGGCGCGGTCGAGCAGGACAGCTCCGGCTACCCCGACTGCCGGCCCGCCTACTACGAAGCCTTCAACCAACTCATCCGCCTCGGCACCCGCGACGGCGACATCCAGGTCGAAACCCCGCTGATCCACCTCCGAAAAAAAGAAATCGTGGAGCTCGGAGTTGAACTCGGCGCGCCCTTGGATGTAAGTTGGTCATGCTATTCCGGCGAGCTCAAAGCCTGCGGCGTGTGCGAAAGCTGCGCTCTTCGGCTGCGAGCCTTCCGCGATGCGGGCGTCGCTGATCCCATCCCGTACGCAGAGGCAATAGCTGACTAAAGAACAACTCTCCGATCCCGATGGCCGGTGAAAACAGACAATCGTTAGCCGGAGATGAGAAGATGTCGAAGTCGTGCCCGAGACGTGGGCTCACACGGGGAGAGAAAAATCGAATGCGAGGTTTCCGTATGAAAACTTTCAACATCCTCGGCGCCGCCGTCCTGGCCGCCGTTATCGCTCTCCATCCCGTCCCAGCCCAGTCCCAGGCTCCCACCGCGAAGATCCACGGCAAGGTCCTCAACGCCGCCGGCATGCCCGTCACCAAGGGCGAGATCCGGCTGACGACCGACCGCACCGGCGACGAAAAAAGCCGCAAATACCAGTACACCTTTCCGCTCGACGCCAACGGCGCCTACACCGGCGACAACATCGCCCCGGGAAGCTACATCGCGATCGTCTTCTCCCCCGAAGGCAAAAGCCTCGACTACATCGAAAAAGTCGACGTGAAAGCCGGCGACGACAAGCCCGAGGATTTCGACATGTCGCGCCCCGAGTACATCAGCAAGATGAGCCCGGAAGAGCGCAAACAGCTCGAAGAGTTCAAAAAGAAAAACGCTGAAATCATGGCGGGTAACAAAACAATCGCCAACCTGAACACTTTGCTGACGCAGGCGCGCGCCGACAACAAGGCCGGCAACTACGACGCAGCCATGACCGCCATGCAGCAGGCGACGACCCAGAAGCCCGACGAGGCCATCCTCTGGGTCACGCTCGGCGACGCACAGCTCGGGTCCGCCGATGTCGCCGCCAAAGCTGCCAAAGCCGCCGGCAAGCCAAGCGACCCTGACGCGGCCAAGAAGTACTCCGAGGCAGCAGCCTCTTACAAAAAAGCTGTCGACCTGAACGCCGCCAGCAAGAAGCCCAATCCTGAGACCGCCGGCGCCGCCTACAACCAGATGGGCCAGGCGCTCGCCCGCTCCGGCGACGTCAAGGGCGCCTCCGACGCCTACGACAGCGCCGCCAAGGCCGAGCCCGCCAAGGCCGGCATGTACATGTTCAACGAGGCGGCCGTGCTCTACAACGCCGGCAAGACCGACGACGCCGCGGTAGCCGCCGACAAGGCGATCGCCGCCGATCCCAATCGCGCCGACGCCTACTACATCAAGGGCCAGGCGCTGATCCCCAAGGCCTCGGTCGACCCCAAAACCAACAAGATCACCGCACCTCCAGGATGCGTCGAGGCCTACCAGAAATACCTCGAACTCCAACCCAGCGGCGCCCGCGCGGACGAGGTCCGAGCCATCCTGACCGGCATCGGAGCTCCGGTCAAATCCACCTACCGCGCCGGCAAGAAGTAACTCCGCCCGGCAAAACAGAGGCCCCGAGGCTTAGATCAAGCCCGGGGCCTTTCTCTTGCCCCAACCGCCTTCTTTCAGAACAGAAGCCGATGCCCAACCTCACCTTTGACGCGGCGCTCGGAGCTGTTCGCGACTACGCCCGCAACCTCCCCGCACCCGCAACCGAACCTGTCCCACTGCTCGACTCCTTCGGCCGGGTCCTGGGGACACCTCTGCTCGCCGACCGCGACCAGCCCCCCTTCGACCGCTCCACGCGCGACGGCTTCGCGCTCCACTCGGGCGACCTTCTTCATCTAAAGAACCCAGAAAATTTTCTCCTCATCACCGGCCAGATCCGGGCCGGCGGCATCTACTCCGGCACGCCCCTTGCCCGCGGCACCGCCATCGAAATCATGACTGGCGCCCCGGTCCCCCTCGGCGCTGACACCGTTGTCATGGTCGAACACGTCACTGCTACGAACGGCCAACTTCGCCTCCGGCCCGGCGACGCCCCCAGGCCCGCCCAGAACATCGTCCCCCAGGCCGCCGAAGCCCACGCCGGCCAGACTCTGCTCGCCCCCGGAACCCGCATCACGCCCGCCGAGATCGCCCTCGCCGCCAGCTGCGGAGCCGCCACACTCCACGTCTTCCGCCGCCCCAAGGTCGCCATCCTCGCGACCGGCGACGAACTCGTCGCGCTCGACGAAACCCCCGGCCCTCACCAGATCCGCAACTCCAACAGCTATGCTCTCGCCGCGCTCGTCACGGCCGCCGGCGGCACCCCCGTCCAGCTTCCCATCGCCCGCGACACCACCGCCGACCTGCACGCCCGGATCGCCCCGGCCCGCACTTCCGCCAACCTCCTCCTCCTCTCGGGCGGCGTCTCCGTGGGCAAATACGACCTCGTTGAACAGGTTCTCGCCGAGCTCGGGGCCGAGTTCGTCTTCACCGGCGTCCAGATGCAGCCCGGCAAACCTGTCGTCTTCGGCCATCTTCCGGCGTCGTCCACGAACACCTCCAGCCAAACCTTCTTCGGCCTCCCCGGCAACCCCGTCTCCACAGAGGTCACCTTTCACACCTTTGTCCGGCCACTCCTCGGCGCGCTCTCCGGCGCGCCCTGGCCGGGCCCCAACTTCGCGCAGGCCACCCTCACCGAAGCCGTCGCGGCCCGCCCGGACCTCACCCGCTTCCTCCCCGCCCAGCTCACACCCAGCCTCACCCGTCCCGAAGTCCGCCTCGTGCCATGGCAAGGCTCCGGCGACCTCGCCGCCAACGCCCGCGCCAACTGCTACGCCGTCTTCCCCGCCGACCAAGGCCCGTTTCACGCCGGCGATGTCGTCACCATCCTTCTGCGGTAGGATGTTGCTCATGGCTGGCAGCAAACCCATTCGGCGCACGCGGCGTCACCCTGGCCTCGAACTCTGCGGCTGGATCGCCATCCTCCTCCTCGGTCTCCACGAGCTTGCCTACGCTCCCGGCCATCTGGGCGCCTTCGGAGTCTGGTTTCAAATCGCCGTCTCTGCGATGGGCGTAGTCGCAAGCGGCTGGCGTCTCCGTTCAGGCGACCGGTGAGCGGAAAACTCTCCCACTACGACAGCTCCGGGGAGGCCCACATGGTCGATGTCAGCGGCAAACCCCCGACCCGCCGCGAAGCCGTCGCCTGCGCCTTCGTGGAACTCTCCCCAGCCGTCCTCGCCGCTCTCCCCGCGAACCCCAAAGGAAACCCGCTCGAAGTCGCCCGCTTTGCCGGCATCCAGGCCGCCAAACGTACCGCCGACCTTATCCCGATGTGTCACCCGCTCCCTTTAAGCTTCGTCGATGTCACCGCCGGGATCAGCCCTGAAGGCGTCCGTATCGAGGCCACCGCGGCCACCACCGCCGGCACGGGCGTCGAGATGGAAGCCATGGTGGCCGCCACGGTCGCCGCCCTCACCGTCTATGACATGACCAAAGCCCTCGACAAATCCATCCAGATTCGCGAGATCCACCTCCTGCGGAAATCCGGCGGCAAAAGCGGCGATTACGAGCGCCCCGAGCCCGGGCAGAGTTGATCGCCATCGCCCCTATGTTCGCGACCTGAGCGTCGCATCACAAATGCTAAGCGACGATCAGAACGGCGTCTGAGCAGCAACTCTACCGATCCGGTGGTCCGCCTGCTGGCAGCGGATACACGGCGACGTTGTGAAATGCCGCTATCCACCAGACGCCCTTCTCCTTGGTCATGACCTCCTGCAGCTTGACGTGCATCACTCCATCGTTGTCCGCTTTCAAGCCGGGTGGAAGGCGATTCGCGCCGCTCAATGCTCCGTCTATCTCAACTAAAGCCACATCCGGCCGCAGGAATGTAATCCTAGACGCGGCAAAGGAGTTGTGGCTTCCCTTATAGATCGTGCTGAAGATGCCTGCATGCTGCGCGATGAAAGCCTTCCGCCCATACAGCTGCTGCCCGATCACGTTGGTGAAGCTGCCGTCCTCGGCGTAGTGGGCTCCAAATCCCTCGGCATCGCCGCGATTCCATGCATCTTCTTCGCTTTGCACGATCGCACGGATCTGAACCTCATCCTCGCGACGGCTCTGCGCGACGCCCGGGAAGGTTAGAGATAAAAAGCCTATGAGGAAGAGGAGTGGATACTGTCGGCGCATGCTTCACCTCGGAAAAGAACAGGGCCCGACTGCCAGAGAAGGTTAGTGACTGGATAGTACACCGGATGCCGCGAGGGAGACCACATGGACGATCGCGCCCTGTGATGAAGCACGAGCCGACCTCCAAGTTCGCCGGCCACCGACCACATCACACCGCCCCAGCCAGGGTCAGGAGAAATAGACCCTCTCGATCGCTCCAGCCCTGTTCCGTGCGAAATCCCGATCGCTCCAGCAGATCTGTGACCGACGCTTCCGTGAATTTGTAACTGTTTTCGGTGTGAATCGTCCTCCCGGCGCGCAGATGCAAGGCGAAGCCCGGCCCGGCCGAAGTTCCGGGCAACCGCACCACCTGCTCCGAGACTGCCTCGAGATGCATTTCGATCCGCGACTCGGCCGCGTTCCAGATTGCCCGATGGCGAAACGCTCTGACATCGAAATCGGTCCCCAACTCCCGGTTCAGCCGCACCAAGACGTTCTGATTGAACGCTGCCGTCACCCCCGCCTTGTCGTCGTACGCGGCCACTAATCGCTCCACCGGCTTCGCCGGACCCGGCGCAAGGTCGGTCCCTAGCAGCAGTCGGTCGCCTGCCCGCATCTGGCCGCGCAGCCGCCCGAGCACACCTACAGCCTCGTGCGGCGCGAAGTTCCCTATGCTGGATCCGATATACAGGGCCAGGAGGCGGGCGTCCGACCCTGGCTGCCCCGGCTCGCTTCCGTCCCGCACCAACGCGAGCGGCTCTCGCGTGTAGTCGGCCACCTGCGGGCGCACTTCCAACCCGGGGATCCCCGGCTTCAGACGCCGTGCCGCCTCGGCTAAGGCCGACGCCGAAACATCCACCGGCTGGTACAGGACGCGTCCCTGCCGCTCGGCCAACGCCTGCAGGAGCAGCCCGGTCTTGGCCGCCGTCCCCGCTCCTAGCTCCACCACAGACAGCCGGCCATCCCCGGCTGCGGCTGCGACCATCGCCGCTCCATGCTCCTCCAGGATCCCGCGCTCGGTTCGGGTCAGGTAGTACTCCGGCAGGCGCGTGATCTCCTCAAATAGCTCTGACCCGCGCTCGTCGTAGAACAGCCACGGCGCGAGCTCCGGCGGCACCCGCGACAATCCCGTCCAGGCCTCGTTCGCGACCGCCTCTGTCACCGCATCGAGAACCGCCCCGCCCCGGCGCGCGTTTTCGCTCACCAGGGTCACTGCCCGTCCCCGTCCCGCGCCAGGCGCAGCCCGGAATATTGCCACCGCGTCGCCGGCCCGAAGAAGTTCCGATACGTCGCCCGGATATGCTCCCTTGGCGTGGCACACGAACCACCGCGCAGCACCACTTGCGACGACATGAATTTGCCGTTGTACTCGCCCAAAGCGCCCGGCAGCGGCCTGTATCCCGGATAGCCCGTGTAGGGACTCGAGGTCCACTCCCAAACTTCGCCGAACATCTGCCGCAATCTGGGCTCCGCGCCCGCCGCCACCGGATGCAGAACGCCCGACTCCAGGAAATTTCCACCCGCCGCACTCGCGTCCAGAACCGCCGCAAACTCCCACTCAAACTCCGTCGGCAGCCGACACCCTGACCACCGCGCAAACGCGTCCGCCTCAAAGAAGCTGACGTGGCACACCGGCGTCGCACGCATCTCCTCCATCGGCCGGAACCCGCCGAGCGTAAACACCTCCCATCCGCCATCTGAGCATCGCCGCCAGTAAAGTGGCGCCTCCCAGATCTCCGAGCGCATCGTCGTCCAACCCTCGGACAACCAGAGCTCCGGCCGACGGTACCCGTCGGCCTCCATGAACCGGAGATACTCCGCACACGTGACGGGGCGGTTCGCCAACCCGAACGGCTGGAGGTACACCCGATGCCGCGGGGTCTCATTGTCAAACGCAAACTCTTCCGCACTCTCGGCCGCCGGCGAAACCCCCACCTCCACCAGCCCCGGCGCGAACTCCACCCAATCCACTGGCTCCGGCTCCACCGCAGCGTCCATTTCCGAGACCGACTCCCGGTAGGCCGGATGCAGCGGATTGGTCCAGAATGCATGCTTCACATCCGTCAGCAAGAGCTCCATGTGCTGCTGCTCATGCTCGAGCCCCAGAGTGATCCGCCGCACCGCCTCGATGGACACCGGACCGCCTGCCAGAAGCGCCCCAATCTCGCGATCCACATGCGCCCGGTACGCCAAGACCTCGTCCAGCCCGGGCCGCGAGAACGACGCGCGCAGACGCTTCTCCGGCATCTCCCCGACACCGTTGTAGTAGCTGTTGAACAGCCATTTGAACTCCGGCCGAAACGGCTCGTACCCCGGGCGAAACTCCAGGAGGACAAACGTCTCGAAGAACCAGCTTGTATGCGCCAGGTGCCACTTCGCCGGACTCGTCTCGGCCGAGCTCTGCACCATCATGTCCTCGGCCGAGAGCGGACCGCAAAACCCCAGCGTCGCCCCGCGCACCGCCCGAAACCGCTCCAGCAAGCGCATCTGGAGCAAGCGCCCGACAGTGCCTCCATGCCCCAGCGACACTTCTGATTCGTTCGGCACTCTGGTTTCCGCAGCAAAAGGGAGCATACGTCTCTTCTTTCCAGCGATCCGTTCCGGCGATCTGCTCCTAAAGAGCATACCCTCCCGCCTGCCTTTCACGATCTCGTCCTCGCCCCTTCCAGCCGGCCGTACCCTTGCCAAGCCGCACATCCGCCGGGCGGCATCCTTTCCAGAGAGCATGATGCCCCAGTCCCTCTTCTCATCTCGACCTCCAACCGCGACGCCCGCGCCCTCACTGCCGCGCCTCGCCGCCGTCGTGCAACCGAGCCTCGAGACCGGACCTCGCCCCAGGGCGGGCACCACCATACGCCATCTGCGCTCCGCCCTCGTCCACTGGCACCTCCTTTCGCTGGACGCGCCCACCGTCGCCGTGCTCTGGACCGCCCTGTTTGCCCGATCTTTCGGCATCCCGGCGCGCCTCCGCACCCTTTTTCCCCTCTTCCTTGCGGTCTGGATTCTCTACGCGGCTGATCGTCTGCTCGACGCCCGCCCCCCCGGCGCCGCAGCCAGACCCGGCCACCCTCTCGAACCCCGCCACCGCTTCCACCACACCCACCGCCGGGGCTTCCGCCGCGCCCTCGTCCTTGCCTCCGTCCTCCTAGCCGGGCTCGTTCCCCGCCTTCCGACGGCCGAACTCCGTCTCGATCTTCTCCTCGCCGCCGTCCTCAGCCTCTACTTCCTCCTCCTCCACACCGGCGCCGCGCAGGGACTGCACGTCCCGCTTCCGAAAGAGCTCGTGGTCGGCCTCAGCTTCGCCGCGGCTGCCGTCATCCCCGCGGTCGCCCAGCGCCCCGAGCTCGTCCGCCCGCTCCTCTCTTCGGCCCTCCTCTTCGCCGCCGTCTGCACGCTCAACTGCCTCCTGATCCACGCCTGGGAACACCTCCCTCGCACCCGCCTCCCGCTCTCCACCCTGGGCACCCTCCTCGCCATCGCGAGCCTTGCCACAGCCCTCAGCCAGCATAGTGAGCTTCCCCTCGCGATTAGTCTCAGCGCCCTGCTTCTCCTTCTCCTTGATCGCTTCAAACACGGCCTCGCTCCCACGCCGCTCCGCACCGCCGCCGACCTGGCTCTTCTCACACCCGCCCTCTTTCTTCTTCTACGCTAGCTGTTAGCTGTTAGCTAGAAGCTAAAACATGCTGCCCGACTTCGACCTCATCGCCCGCCCTTATCATCTGCTCGAGCGGCTTAGCTTCGGGGCTGCCCTTAGCCGTGCTCGCCTTCACTTCCTCCCAGATGTCCTCGAGACCCGGCGCGTCCTCGTGCTTGGCGACGGTGACGGCCGCTTCCTTGCGCAACTGCTCCAGCACGCCCCCAACCTGGTCCGCGCGGACGCTGTCGACCTCAGCCCGCGCATGCTTCATTTGCTGGACCGTCGCTGCCAGCGCTCTGCCCCTGTCGCCTACCCGCGCCTCCACCTCCACTGCACCGACGCGCTCAGCTACCTGCACCAACGCCGCCGCACTCTCCCAGCTTTCGACCTCGTCGTCACCCACTTCTTTCTCGACTGCCTCTCCGAACTCGACCTCCGCCGCCTCGTCGCCGAGCTCGCCCCGCACCTTGCGCCTGGCGCTCTCTGGCTGCTCTCCGACTTCCACATTCCGCCCCGCCGGGGGCCCGCACGCATCGCCGCACAGGTGCTGGTCCGATCCCTTTATCTTGCCTTTGGCATCCTCACCGGCCTCGATGTCACGCGTCTGCCAGACCACGCCGCCAATCTCCGCTCCGCCAGCTACCTGCCCGTGCGCCTCCACACCTCGTTTGCCGGCCTCATTACCTCCGAACTCTGGAAGCAAGACAGACCCTTCCCAAACCGCCGGGGAGAGTGCAACATCAGAACCATGCCAACTCCCATTCCTCGCAGAGAAGATCCGAACGACGAGTTCGCCCCGATTGAGCCTGTCTACGACATTGACCCTCTCATGCCCATGCCGCACTCCCCGACCATCCTGCCCGCCCTCCCACCGGACCTGCCTCCCGAGCAACATTCCGTAGGGAAACAGAATTTTCCTCCTCAGTCTCGGTAACTCCAAAACCAGAAACCCAGGAAACCATTGACACCTACAACGGACAGAGCTCAGCCAACGGACAGAGCTCAGCGGCAAACTCATTCCTTCCCAGGCTCGACCACAGCTCGCACTTTTCCCTCCACCCGAGCGCTCCTGCTCGCCGCCGCCTTTGTCCCGATCGTCTGCCTCTTCGCCACCATCCTCAAGCTCCATTGGAGCTGGGACGACGGCGCCATCACCGCCGCCTTCTCGCAGACCTGGGCCGCCACCGGCCGCATCGCCCTCACGCCCGCCTCGCCACAGGTCGAAGGCTTCTCGTCCCTCAGCTGGTTTGTCCTGCTCGCTCCCGCTCACTTCCTCTCGTCCAACCCGGACGTCCTCCTCGTCTGGATGAAGCTGCTCGCGGCCCTCTGCTTCGGAGCTTCGCTCGTGGTCTTCTTTCGAGTGGCAAAGCGGTTCCTGAACTCGACGTGGCAGGCCGCCTTTGCCGTCAGCCTGTTCGCCTTCACCATCACGCCCTTCCACGAGACCTACAACGGCATGGAGATGAACCTCTCCGTGCTGGCTCTGCTCGTGCTCCTCGACCTCTTCACATCGGACGTCAGGCCCGCGCGATTGCTCGCTCTCGGCTCCATCACCACCGCCGTCCTGCTTGCGACGCGCTTTGAGTCGCCTTACATGCTGGCCGCGCTTGTGCTCGGAGCTCTCCTCACCCGCTCTCTCCCGCGCAAGCATCCAGACACGGTTATCCCCGTCCCAACCGTCGCCGTCCTGGCCATCTTCTCGCTCGTCGCAGCCCTGCTCTTCGGCATCATCGAGCTCTGGCGACACCACACCTTCGGCCTCTGGATGCCGAACACCGTCTACGCGAAGCTGTGGGAGCCGTACCGCCCAGCGCCCACGGTCGCCGACTTCCTCCTGAACCGCGCCAAGGCTACGGCAGAGATCCTGATCGTTCTTTTCGCTCCCCTCGCCGTGCTCGCGTACCTGCTCGTCCAGAAGCTCCAGAGCCGACGCTCCTCCGACACGGGCAGAGCTCTCCCCCAAACCGCGGACGGCCCCGCACCCAGCACCTCCATCCCGCCGATCCTTCTTACCCTCTCTGTCGCCGCAATCCTCTTTGGCCTGCTCTTCGGCCACAACCTCGGGCATAACGGACGCATGATCGAGTCGTTCCTTCCCGCGCTCATCCTTACGCTGCTCCTGCTCTTCCGTCGCCTGGCGAGCTCCTCCGCCCAGGCCCAGAGAGCCTTTCTCGCCGCGGGCGCCCTCCAGCTCCTCGTCTGGATCGTCTTCGCCGGCAAGCTCATGCTCCACGGCGACGGGGTTCCGATCGCCCGCTACGGCCGCGAAGGTCTGGCCTCCGACCAGATCCGCACTGATCTCGGACTCCCCGAACTCTCCGCCATGATTCCCGATGTCGGCGGCGCCGGCCTATGCTGCCAACACCTTCGCATCCTTGATTCCGCGCTGCTTACCAGTCCGTATCTGGCCCACTTCGGCTACAGCCACTTCCCTGAGTTCTTCCGCCGCGAGCGCCCGGAGGTGGTCGAGATCCACACCGTATGGGCTGACGTGACACACATCTACACCTCCGACCTCCTCCAGGGCTATTCGATCGTCGCCGTGCAGGGCCAACGCCTCTTCGTCCGCGACGACCTATACCACGAGCTCCTTCGGAGGCACCTCGGCACCGAGCACACCGTCGCCGAGACCCCCGCGTGCCTCGGCCAGTACCCCACCGACCAGGCCTTCTCCCGCCGTTGGCAAACCTGCCTCGTCCTCGATTTTGAGACGGAAAGGAGAAACGCCCGCGCGCAAGCCGCCCCACCTCTGCCCTCGCTGTAGAATGTTAATAGACTATGAATTTATTTATGCTTCGGCACCCCAGCGCAGGCGAGCGCCGGATCAACCCCCTGCTCGACGTTCGCCGGCCTCTCGACAAGGACGGAAAGCGGCACTGCCTCCATCTCGCCCACATCCTGAATGCCATCAACATTCAGTTCGACCTTATTCTTTCCAGCCCGCTCAAACGCTGCCTGCAAACGGCTGCGTTCATCGGCACCGAAACCGGCTACGAGAATCGCATTCAGGTCACCAACGCGCTCGCCCCGACCGCCACGCTCGTCGACTTTCACCGGCTTCTCCGCGAGAATGCGCATGTCGAAAACCTGCTGGTGATCGGACATAACCCGAACCTGACCGCCTTTCTCGGGACTCTGCTGGTCCCCGTCGCGAGCGCGACCTCCGCGCAGATCCGGTTGCGCAAGGGTTCGCTTGCTCGCCTCAGCCTCAGCCGCGGTCCAGCCACCCTGCAATGGCTGCTCGACCCCCGCATGGTGCGCGCTCTGTACACCACTTCCACCAAGAGCACGCGCCGAAAGCCTGCAAAGAAGTAGCTCCGCCCAGATCGCCAGGTCAGAGCCGCGCTCCCCACCGCAGCCAGAGGCCGGGTATTCTGAACCTGCGACTCGCCCCATGCCCGAAACCGTTCCCGTCCTCTCTCCGTTGAGGGATTCAGCTTCCGAGCTCACGCCCATCCGCACCCGGCGGATGTCCCTGGGACCTCGCCCCCTCACTTGCATCCTCGTGCTCGGAGCTCTCTGGCTCGGAATCTTTTTTGCCTCGATCTTTGCTCCACCTCTGCTGGACGACGCGGACGCGACTCATAGCAACGCCGCGCGATCGATGGCGCTTACCGGCGACTGGGTCACGCTGCATGTGAACGGCATTCGCTACCTTGAAAAGGCGCCTCTGCCGTATTGGCTCGTGGCGGCCTGTTTCCGGATCTTCGGCTTTAACACCTTTGCCGCGCATCTTCCGCAAGCGGTTGCCGTGCTCCTGCTCGCTCTGCTCGGCTTTCGCTGGGGGTCGAAGTCGTTTGGCCGTCAGACTGCGTTTTACACCGGAGTCGCCGTGCTCACCTCGGCGGGAGTCTTTCTGTTCACCCGCATCTTCATCCCCGAGGTCTTGCTCTCGCTGTTTCTCGGGATAGCTCTCTACTGCTTTCTCCAGAGCCTGGACCCGGGCGAAGATCTCTCGCTCACACACGGGTTGCCGCCGGCCCAGCACGCCAACATCTACGCCCCAGACACTGATCCGGACACTGACCCAGATCCTGATCCCGACCCCGATTCGAATTCCAAAGAACGTCCCAGCTTCTTTCCGCGTCGCAGCCTCCTGCACCCCTTTGCCATGTGGATCGCACTTGCCCTGGCCGTGCTCACCAAAGGTCTGGTCGCTCTGGTGTTCTTCGGCGGCGCAAGTCTCAGCTTTCTCCTCATCACCGGCGATTGGCGACGTTGGCGCTCGCTGCGGCCCATCTCAGGCATCTTTGTTTTGTTCGCCATCGCCGCTCCCTGGCACATCCTCGCCGGACTGCGCAACACGGGCGGCGCCGGCGGACATGGCTTCTTCTGGTTCTACTTCGTCAACGAACACTTCCTGCGATTTCTCGGACGTCGCCTGCCAAAGGACTACAACAAGCTCCCCGCCGGGCTCTTCTGGAGCCTCCACCTCGTCTGGCTCTTTCCCTGGTCGCTCTTCTTCCCCCTACCTCTGCTTGCGGCCTACCGGCGATTCAAACAGCGCTCCCCGGGCGGCCTCCCGGCGCAACAGATCTCGCCCTCCCGATGGATGTCCGCCGATGCGCGCACGAGCCTTCTTCTCCTCCTGTCCACAGCTCTGATCCTCTTGTTCTTTTCCATGTCGACCAACCAGGAGTACTACACCTTTCCGGCTTACTTGCCAATCCTGCTCGGCACCTGTGCTGCTCTTGTGCGCGCCGAACAGACGTTTGCCACCGACACCACAGCGCGGCGATGCATCACGGGCGCACACGTCACCTTTACCGCGCTCGGGGTCGCGATCGCGATCGCCCTCCTCTCCGGCCTGTGGGTCTCGCGCCATCTGCCGTTTGTTCCCGACATTGGAGATCTCCTCGCCCGGCGAGCCGTCGGCAACTACACCCTGTCGATGTCGCACTTTTTCGACCTTACCGGACCGTCCTTTGCCGCGCTCCGACTCCCCTCCGCACTCGCCGCGATCGCCTTTCTTGTCGGCCCAGCGGCGGCCTGGCTCTTTCGTCAGCAACGCCGGCACTTCGCTTCGACGCTCACGCTCGCCTTCACCTCAGCGGTCTTTCTTGTCGCCGCCCACATTGCGCTGGTACGCTTCGGCCCGATGCTCTCGAGCAAGGGCTTCGCCACCACCATCGAGACACTTGAGCGCACGCATGCCGTCTCCGGCGACGACGAAGTGATCCTCTTCGGCGACCAATCCTTTGGCTCCTCTATTCCCTTCTATCTTGGCCGAACTGTCCTTCTCGTCAACGGTCGATCCTCATCCATGCTCTTCGGATCGACGTTTCCGGATGCACCTCCTATCTTTCTGACCGACGCGGACCTGCTCTGGCAATGGGGAGAGCAGAGGTCTGTCCTGCTCTTCGTTCCTGCGGAAGATCGCGCCCGTCTGGACCGCCTTCTTCCACCGTCGCGCCGGATTCTGGTTCAGGAGACCTCCGGCAAGGCGCTCTTTACCAACCATCCTTTGAACGCTGGCAGCGCTTCTCCGGCAGCGGACGGCCACTAAGATATCCATGAACGCACGAACGGGGTCTGTCCTGCCATCTCAGGACCGCCGCACAGAGCAGATGACCGACCGGGCCGCCTCACGCACCCACCAGCCCCCCAGGTCGCACGGGTGGAGAGGATCTTCCGTCGGTCTGATCTGCCTCCTGTGGGCGGTTCTCCACATCGGCGGTCTGTGGAGCCCAGGCCTTCTGGACGACGTGGACTCGATATACATCGAGGTCGCGCGCGAGATGCTCGCACGCCACGACTTCGTGACGCCTGTGGTCGACGGCATCCGCTTCTTCGACAAGCCACCGCTGATGTATTGGGCCGCTGCCGGGTCGATGCGCATCTTCGGACAATACGACTGGGCCGCCCGACTTCCGCTGGCGTTGGCGACGCTCGCGCTGTTGCTGGCGACCTACGCGCTGGGTCTGCGCTTGTTCGCGCGGACCTCGCCCGCCGGAAATCTGGACAATCCGGACAATCCGGACAGAGGCGCCTTCTACGCCGCCCTGGCCCTGGGAACGGCGATCGGTCCGTATCTCTACACGCGCTTCTTCATCCCGGACATCCTGCTTACGCTTTGGATGGTGCTCGGCGTACATCTGTTTTTGATCGGCCTCGAACGAGCCCGGCTCTGCGGACCTCGGTCGGAGACCGGACTAGCATTTTGGAGCTCCGCGAGCCCGCTGCTCCCGATGGCCGGATTCGCCGCGGTCCTGGCAGCAAACGTCCTCACCAAGGGTCTGATCGGTCTTGTCCTGCCGCTTGGCTTCGTCGTTCTCTACCTGGCGTTCTCGCGGCAGCTTCATCTGCTGCCTCGTCTGTATCCAGGCGCTACCATCCTCATTTTTCTGCTCCTCGCCGCGCCGTGGCACATCCTGGTTGCCGTCCGAAATCCGGCAATCTCACTTCCTCCTGGCCTCGGTCTTCCGTCTCACGGCGGCTGGGCCTGGTTTTACCTCTACAACGAACACATCGCTCGATTTCTGTCGCGCCGCATCCCGCACGACTACGGCCAGGTCCCCCTGCTGGTCTTCTGGGCGCTCGCGGCACTCTGGATTTTTCCCTGGGTCGCGTTTCTGCCGTCTGCCGTACTCGGACAGATCCGGCAGCTTCGATCTCCATTGACGACATCCTCCCGGCAACGCGAGGCTGCGCTGACATGCCTCCTCTGGACATCGGTCGTCCTCGGCTTCTTCTCCTTTTCGGCGCGCCAGGAGTACTACTCCCTCCCTGCGCTGCCCGCCCTCGCTCTCGTGATCGGCGGCTATTTGGCCTCCGCGGACGGGGCCGGTCGCGAACCAGAACGCGAACCAGAACGCGCCGCGATACTCCGCTCGTACACGTACTTCCTGCTTCCGCTCACGATCGCGTGCGCCGCCGTTGCGATCTATCTCGCCATCGCCGCGGGTGATGTCGACGCCCAGACCGATGTCACAGATCTGCTCGCAAACAACCGCAGTGGCTACAACCTCTCGCTCGGGCACATGTTCGACCTCACACAACGGGCGATGGGTCTCTTTCGCGGATCTCTTGCCGTCTTCGCGGTGGGGATGCTCGGCATCGGACCGGCGTCCTGGTGGCTCCGCCGCTCGTCCCGCACCCACGCTGCCAATCTCACTCTTGCGGCATCGGCCACCGTGCTTCTGCTCGCGATCCACGGAGGTCTCGCACGCTTCTATCCCAAGCTGGGCTCGAAGGCGCTCGCAAACGCAATTGTGCGCGAGCAAACGCTGCATCCTCGACCAGACGATCTGATCCTGATCGACGGCGAACTCACCGACGGATCGACGCTGCTCTTCTACTGCCGCCAGCCGGTCCACCTCGTCGATGGCCGCGTGAATGGACCGTGGTACGGCAGCTTCTGGCCGGATGCTCCACCCATCTTTGAGACCGCGCAGACGCTTCACCAGCAATGGGCGAGCCAACGCCGGCTGTTTCTCCTGACGCCCAACGCCCGAGCTCGAAGCGAAGACCTCCTGCGGTTCGGCGAGGTGCACCCAATCGCGCAGGCAGGTGGCAAGGTTATTCTTTCCAATGAACCCTAAGTTCCGATTGACTCGACGGCGACAGGATTGGTGTGCTGAGCATGACCGCGGCCGCGGTAGCGCCCCTCCGGATCGATCGCATAGTTGCCACCGTGCTGGTGCGTGTCACTCCCCAGATAGCTGCTGACCCAGACCACCGATCCAAGAAGATCGCGGAGCGGGTAGATCAACACGGGCTTACCGGCATGTTTGTCGCCGAGCGCCCGCAGAACCACCCATGCCATGATCCATCGATTGATGACGGCTGCACCCAGCCAGAGCAGACCGGATCCGAATTGTCCACGCGCGAGGCTGACGAGAAGTCCAAGAACACCGAACGGCATTGCAAAGGTCAGCCCCGTTCCCAGGTGACCGGCCGGACGAGATCGCCGCGTGCTTCTCATCCAGCGTAGCTGGTCGCGAAAGGACGCCCGCAGACCCTGGGGCAGGACCATGAGCCGG
This sequence comes from Acidobacteriaceae bacterium, assembly GCA_965277145.1. GTDB lineage: Bacteria > Acidobacteriota > Terriglobia > Terriglobales > Acidobacteriaceae > Edaphobacter. The sequence goes on along the minus strand of OZ255717.1, from coordinate 1,153,395 downwards.
ATTACGTGGTTCGACAGACGTACGCCGAACCCTCGCTCGGCCAGGCGGCTTCCGAGCACGAAGTCCTCCGCATAGAACGCTCCGAGTTCCTCGTAGCCGCCGGCCTCCAGGAAGGCGCGACGACGGAGAATCATCGTGACGCCAAGCGCAAACCGGGTTCCCTCAAAGAGGTTCGCGACAAGGATGCCGCCGGACATCTCGACGCTCTTTCCCACCGCGTCCAGCTGAGCCGCGAAGCCGCCCGTGGTTTGGCCGATGTAGAGGCAGGAGGCCAACTCCGTGCGGTCATCGGCCAGCGCCTGAACACACCGCAGGAGGTAGTCAGGCGCCACCCGAGCGTCTGCATCGCTGGTGATGAAAACATCGTTCTGGGCCGCCTCCGCGAGCGCCTGAAAGGACCACATCTTGGCATTCGGGAACTTCGGTTCGCCACACGTCAGGAACCGGGTCGAGACCGCCGGGAACTCTGCCGCAACGCCCTGGGCTAGTTGCAGGCCGGCGTCGGTTGCATGTCGCGCACAGAAGAGAATCTCGAACGACGGATAGTCCTGGACGAAGAACGTTCGGAGGTTCAGGTCCAGATCAGGCTCCCTGCCATGGAGCGGCTTCAGAACGCTGATCGGTGGTAGAAACGTCCCTGGCGCGGCGTCTTCCTCTCGCTTCTGTCGACCAAAACGCACGGCGCCGACAACAACCAGACCGGTGTAGATCGACGACGTAAGCGTGCCGGTTACGGCCGTCCAGAACAGAGCTCGCGAAAGCACGCCCATCGAGCCTACTTCTTCTTGGTGGCGGACTTCACCGGCGGCATCACCACCGGCCGTCGAAGCGGCACCAGGCCGGTGCCGGGCTGCTGCGATGCCTGCTGCATCCGCGACAGCATCTCGGTGCGGACGTAGTCCACAAAGCCCTGCATCTGCCGGTTCATCTCCTCCATGCGCTCGCGCATCTGCAGAACGATGGCAATCCCCGCGATATTGACCCCGAGATCTCGCGCCAGGTTCAGGATGAACTCCAGCCGCTCCAGATCCTCGTCCGTATACAGCCGCGTGTTGCCTTCGCTGCGGGAGGGCCGCAACAGACCTTCGCGTTCATACAACCGCAAAGTCTGCGGATGGATCTCGTACATCTCAGCCACTGCCGAGATCATGTACGCTCCCCTGCCTTTGCGCTTTGTGGCCATGGTGCTCTTCCCTTTGTCACGCCCGTGCGTGACTCGTCTAAAGTCTAGCCCGTCCCCTCGCCCGCCGTCGAGAGACCGAGCGTCCGAGCCGAGAAGCGATCCCGTCGAAGTTCGGACAACCGATCTGCGATCTCATCATCGGCCCTCCCATCGCGGGCATCCTACCTCCTCCGTCCATGGCATCGAAGAGAAGACTATGACCAGAGCCAGTCGCGCCCTCTACGCCACCCAGATCGTCTCCGGCATCGCTGCTGCGGCGGCCGCCTACGCCTTTTTGCCTCGAAAGACCTCCGTTCAGAGCAGGCCGGTTGTCGTGGTCACCGGCGGCTCGCGCGGTCTCGGTCTCGCGATCGCGGAGCGCTTCGGGCGCGGGGGCGCTCGACTGGTCTTGGCGGCGCGACACGCGGATCAGCTGGAAAGCGCGCGACAGCTGCTGGTCGAGCGCGGATGCGTGCGGTCGGCCGACGACGTGCTGCTGGTACCGGGCGATCTAACTGCTGAGGCGAATTGCAAGGACCTGGTGGATCTCGCGATCGGGCGGTTTGGGGCGATCGACGTGCTGGTGAACGATGCGGGCATCATCGAGGTCGGGCCGGTCGAGAACCAGCCGATCGAGGCGTTTCAGCGAGCGATGGACATCAACTTCTACGCTGCGCTGTATACGATTCAGGCAGCGATGCCGCACATGCTGGCGCGGTTTCGGGAGCGGGGCATTCCGAGCTCGATCGTCAACATCAGCTCGATTGGCGGGAAGGTGGCGGTTCCGCACTTGCTGCCTTATGTTGCCAGCAAGTTTGCGCTGACTGGATTGTCCGAGGGTTTGCATGCGGAGTTGCGGCATAAGGGTGTGCGCGTGACGACGGTGTGCCCGGGTCTGATGCGGACGGGGTCGTTTGTCGAGGCGATGTTTACGGGGCAGGCCAGGGAGGAGTTCAAGTGGTTTACGCTGGGGTCGGTGACGCCGGGCGTGGCGACCACGGCGAGCCATGCGGCGGACCGGATCTACGGGGCGGTACGCCGTGGGTCGGCCGAGATCACGATCACACCGCAGGCGTGGCTGGCGGCGCGATTTGCCGGCATCGCTCCGGCGCCGACGCAGTTCCTCGCGGCTCTGGTGAACCAGTTCATCCTTCCAGCGCCGGCCGACGACCCGGCCCCGCTCACCAAGGGGCTCCACCTCCGCCGAGACACGTCGCCAACGTCGCTTGAAGTCCGCAACAATCAGGTTTGAGCGGGCCGGGCCTGGTTTAGGCTCCCTCCGGAGAAGTTTTTGCCCCGTCCGGCTTGCTCGAAGGTGATCGAATGGCGGAATGGCAGGCGATGTAGACCGGGCGACGCGACCGTGAGATGATGGACACCCTTCAAGGTCGTCACCTACGAGGTTTCTATGCGTCGATTACTCCCTGGGATTGCGCTGCTGACGTTTTTCGCCATGTTCGGTACTGCCGCTCATGCCGATACGTACCTCTTTGATTTCAGGATCACCGGGGAGCCGTTCACTTTTCCCGAGCCGAATCCTCCCGTGCAGCTGCCGGCTGAGCTTTTCTATACTTCCGACTCGCTTCCAGGGACGACTCTGAACTATGTGAGCGGCAGCATTGGCGGCTTCTCGCCGGCGACGCTGACTGGCGCGGAGGGGTACGATCCGAGTATTTACACCTACTCTGCCTTTGCGCCCGACGGCGGTTATGAGCTCTGGTGTCAGGTGATGACGCCGTTTACGGTGGGCACATTCCCGATCTACGTGGCGGAGACGACCGAGAGGACCGAGACGCTTGCGCGCTCTCTAGCGGCGGACGATTCGGATGGAAGTATCACGATCACGGAGGTGGTTCCGGAGCCGGGAACGCTCTCTCTGCTGGGGACGGGGATAGTGGGGCTGCTGGGAGTTGTGCGGCGGCGTCTCGTCTGAGGTGCGGCCTGTTGGCTTCAACAAGGGTCTGAGTTTTACAGGTGGTTGAGCTTTGGAGAGGCTGCTGCTGTGCTTAAGGGCACGGCTTGAGCCGTGCCGAACTCGGTGTTACGAAAAGGGGCTTTAGCCCCTGAGGTCCACTCGGAGGAGTACGGGTAGAGTTCGGCGGCGGTGACTAGGACCGCGCGGACAGGGTTCTGGTGGATGTAGGTGCGGCGGGTCTCGAAGTCGGTGCGATCGCGGATGCGGTGGTCGGTGAAGCCTCGCTGCCAAACGGGAAGGCGCGAGGTAAGGCGGTGGGAGAAGCCGCCTTTGATCAGCTGCATCGATCGTTCAAGGGTGATGGTCTGTGGAGTGAGCAGGAGGTGAAGGTGGTCCGGCATGACGACGAAGGCGTGCAGTTTGTAGAGACGCTGGACGCGGTAGTGCTGGAGGGTTTCGAGGAGGAGGTCGGCGTTAGCGGAGACTTGGAAGAGGCGGCGACGCGCGTGGGTGCTGGTAGTGACGAAGAAGGTGCCTGGACGGGCGGATCGGGTCGGGATCGCCATGGTGTGGCGAGTTTATGTCTGGTGGTTGGGGTGTGGAATAGGTCGTTTGGGGGAGAGAGCGGACCTCAGGGGCTAAAGCCCCCCTCTTCTTTGGGGGATGGGGTTGGCACAGCTGAAGCCGTGCCCTTAAGCAAGGCTTCTTGGTGCTTAAGGGGAGGACGACTCGAAGCGAAGGTGTCTGGAGCGTCGCACGTTGCGCAATCGCCCACTCATCGCGGTAGGGCTGCGATGAATGGGGCACCCGCACACGGTAAGGTAAGTCTCGCTATACGCCTCTTTGTACCTTTGGAGGCTGCTGTGAAATTGGTTTTATAGAAGTGTTTTTAGTAGGGGGCTGAATAGGAAGTTTCAGCGTTGATCCTCTCTGACCATCGCCACTGTGCAAAGGTGTTTTGATCGGTGCGCCTTCTTGTAAGCTCGTGGGTTTCATAGTTTGATCCTTTGGTCTCGATTGATGAACTAGGTTAGTGATGATGAAAAATATAATTAGGGCTACTCCGGCAATAAAAGAAATGCCACCTACGATATTGATCGTTCTGACCCGTTTGATAAGGTACTCGGGAAAGGGGTAATCGGTATTTCCCTCGTAGCGCTTCTTGAAATAGTCGCGCACGGATTCTAAAGCTCGGATACTCACTTGAAAAGATGAAATCACACAGCAGATTGTCCAGCCTAGGCAGAGTAGACCGAGATAAAGGAAAATCAGATAAACCGAAGAGTCTAGGTGGACAACGTCCTTCAGGAATGCAATCACTACCGCGAGTAAGCCGGTCGACAAAGTAAGTAACTGCTTGTCGTATTCCTCTTGATTCTTAAGAATCGTTTTGTATGCTTCATCACTCTCGGCCTTGCAGAACTGCTTATCCTTTTCCGTCTCTTCGGATTTTCGTGTTCTCAATTGTCTTGATATAGCGACGAATCTAGCGGACATGGGACCTCGTTAGCTGCAGCCACTCGTGCTTCCGCATTCGTTGCAGCGGTAGCAGGAGCCGTTGCGGGTCATGATGGCTCCGCAGGTGGCGCAGGAGGGTGCGTCGCCCATGTTGATGATGCCTCGCATGGCTTCGGCGGTGTGGTAGACACCACGATCTTCTATCGTTGATGCGCCGGGGGTGTTGAGGCCGGAGCGGGCGGCTAGGTCGGGAGCTATGCCGGACTTGGGTGGGGTTCGGTCGGCGTATTCGGGTTGGTCGAACTCGGGGAGCATGGTGGGGGGTTCGGGGGTGAGAGCTGTGCCTCGAGATTGGGCGGGGGCAGATGCAGGTCCCTCGGCTGCGCTCGGGATGACCGAGTTTGTGGATCCGGTGTGTTTGGTGAGGGGGGCGGGGATGTTGGGGAGCACGCGGGCGTCGGGGCCGGTGGCGGGGATGGAGAGTTGGCGTTGCGGGCTGGAGGCGGCGGCGGTTTGGCCGGGGTTTAGGCCGGGGTTCTGGGCGTTGGGGGAGAGGTTGGCGAAGAGGTCGAACTGGTGGCCGGAGAGGAAGCGGAGCTGCATCCATCGGAAGAGGTAGTCCATGATGGATTTGGCGTAGCCGATCTGGTCGTTGCCGGTCCAACCGGAGGGTTCAAAGCGGGTGTGGGCGAACTTGTCGGCGAGGACGCGCAAGGGGACGCCGTGCTGGAGGGCGAGCGAGATGGCGGTGGCGAAGGAGTCCATGAGGCCGGAGACGGTGGAGCCTTCCTTGGCCATGCGGATGAAGATTTCGCCGGGGCAGCCGTTGGGGTAGAGGCCGACGGTGATGTAGCCTTCGTGGCCGGCGATCGAGAATTTGTGGGTCATGGAGGCGCGTTCGGCGGGGAGGCGGTGGCGGACGGCGCGCGGGGGTTCCTGGGCGTCGAAGCTGTCGGCGTTTTCCCTAGCGGCGGCCTGGATGGAGTGGATCTGCTGTTCGAGCTCGGAGATGCGGGAGATCTGGGTTTCGAGCAGGAGGTGGTGGTCGGTTGCGAGGCGGGCGAGATCGAGTTCGGCCTGGGTGGGGGCGGTGTGTGGGGCGCTGGGGTCGGCGGCGGCGAGTTTTTCGGCGGCGATGGTCTCCTGGATTTCGAGGGTGCCGGCGGCTATGGGAGCTTGGGAACCCACCCTTTCCGGCGATACGGCCGACGGAGAGGATGGGCCACCCGGTTTGGTGGCTGCCTTGTCGTCGGTTTGGGCGCTGACGTTGAGCGGCTGGGTGCCTTTGGAGTTGTCGCGGTAGATGGCGACGGCTTTGATGCCTTGGCGCCAGGCCTCGAGGTAGGCGTCCGAGATGTCGTCGACGGTGCAGTCCTGCGGGAGGTTGACGGTTTTAGAGATGGCTCCGGAGAGGAAGGGCTGGGTGGCGGCCATCATTTTGATGTGGCCCATGTAGTGGATGGTGCGGGTCCCTTTGCTGGGCTTGAAGGAGCAGTCGAAGACGGCGAGGTGCTCGGGCTGGAGGTGCGGTGCGCCCTCGATGGTGCCGGTGGCGTCGATGTAGGAGACGATGGCGTTCATCTCGGAGCTGGTGTAGCCGAGCTTGATGAGCGCGGAGGGAACTGTGGAGTTGACGATTTTGATCATGCCGCCGCCCACGAGTTTTTTGTATTTGACGAGGGCGAGATCGGGCTCGATGCCGGTGGTGTCGCAGTCCATCATGAAGCCGATGGTGCCGGTGGGGGCGAGGACGGTGACTTGGGAGTTGCGGTAGCCGTGGCGTTCGCCGTGAGCGAGGGCGCCGTCCCAGGAGTGTTTGGAGGCGGCGATGAGATCGGGGAGTTGGGGGACGGCGAAGGGTTCTTTTGATTCGGAGCCGCGAGGGCTCGACCCCACCCTTTCCGTCGATGAGGCTGACGGAGAGGATGGGGCACCCGGCTTCTTCTGTGAGCTAGCGCCGATTTTGTTGACTTCGGCGCGGTGCATGCGGATGACATCGAGGAAGGGTTCGCGGTTGACGTAGAAGCCGGGGCAGGCTCCGCCGGTCGCTTGGGCTTGCTGGGTGATGGGGGTGGCGGCGCCGAGCGGGGCGCAGGTTTCGGCGATACGGGCGGACTGCCAGTAGGCGTCGCCGCAGAGGATGGCCGTGAGGGAGGCGGCGAAGTCGCGGCCGGCGTCCGAGTCGTACGGCAGGCCGAAGGCCATCAGGAGCGCGCCGAGGTTGGCGTAGCCGAGACCCAGCGGGCGGTAGTCGTGCGAGTTTTTGGCGATCATCTCGGTCGGGTAGCCGGCCGAGTCGACGATGATCTCCATCGCTGTTGTCACTACGGCGATGGCGTGACGGTAGGCGGCGATGTCGAATTTGCCGCGGGCGTCGACGAATTTGAGGAGGTTGAAGCTGGCGAGGTTGCAGGCGGAGTCGTCGAGGAACATGTACTCCGAGCAGGGGTTGGAGGCGTTGATGCGGGCGGTGTTTTTCGAGGTGTGCCAGCGGTTGATGGTGGTGTCGTACTGCATGCCGGGGTCGCCGCACTGCCAGGTGGCTTCGGCGATCTGGTGCATGAGGTCACGGGCGCGGTACTCCTTGACGGGCTGGCGGGTCTTGACGGCGCGGGTGGAGAACGGTCGATCCTGCTCGACGGCGTGCATGAACTCGTCGGTGACGCGGACGGAGTTGTTGGCGTTTTGGAAGAAGATGGACGAGTAGGCTTCGGAGTCGGGACCGGAGCCGTCGTAGCCTGCCTGGACCAGATGCCAGGCCTTCTTTTCTTCTTTGACCTTGCACTGGATGAAATCTTCGATGTCCGGGTGGTCGATGTTGAGGACGACCATTTTTGCCGCCCGGCGGGTCTTGCCGCCGGACTTGATGACGCCGGCGAAGGCGTCGAAGCCGCGCATGAAGCTGAGGGGGCCGGAGGCGGTGCCGCCGCCCGACAGGGTTTCCATGGAGCCGCGGATCGCCGAGAGGTTCGAGCCCGCGCCTGAGCCCCACTTGAAGAGCATGCCTTCGGTCTTGGCGAGGGTGAGGATGGAGTCGAGCGAATCCTGGACGGAGTTGATAAAGCAGGCGGAGCACTGGGGTTTGGAGTAGCCGGTGACCGAGAACTCGACCTTGCCGGCCGCGGCGTTCCAATGCCAGTTCTGCGCGTCGGAGTTCGGCTCCAGGCGGTCGCACCCGACGTTGAACCAGACCGGCGAGTTGAAGGCGACCTTCTGGTTGAGTAGGAGGTGGACGAGCTCGGCGTGGAAGGTTTCGGCGTCTTCGGGGGTGGCGAAGTAGCCGGCGCGGATGCCCCAATCGCGGATCGATTCGGCCACGCGGGTGACGAGGGCGCGCACGCCGTCCTCGCGCTCGTCGGTGCCGTTGAGGCCGTGGAGATATTTGGAGGCAACGATGTTGGTGGCGGTCATGGACCAGTCGGCCGGGACCTCGACCCCCTTCTGCTCAAAGATAAGCTTGCCCTTCCAGTCCTGGATGACGGCGTCGCGACGCTCCCATGTGATCTCGTCGTAGGGCGAGATGCCTTCGCGGGTGAAGTGCCGCGCGAAGCGGAGGCCGGAGCTGCCGGAGGTCCGGTTCGGGGTGGAGGCGGCGGGCTTGGGTGCGGTCTGGATGCTGGTCTGGATGCCGGTCTGGGTTGCCATGGATGAGGTTGCTCCTGTACTTGGTTCTGTGCGTTATGCAGTGCGGCAGTCAGGCTGCGCGGGTCGGGATCTTTGGGCAGCGAGGGGTTGCAGTCTCGGTACCCGCGGATCTCTCAAATGCGGTTGGTGGTGGGACTTCCGGGCCGTGGTGGCGCTCTATGCGGGCCTGTCGTGCACTTTTGTCCGGAGCGGATCTGGGTTCCTGGGGCGGTTCGTAGGTGGTCCTTCGGTGGCGCTATTGAGGTTGCTTTCGGGATTGGCGTGCTCCAGAAAGTGCTCTCAGCAGTGGCAAAGGTACCGCCGCATGTAGCGTCTGTCAAGATCGATGTACAAGGTATTGTGGGTAACTCGTACTTACTGAGTATATTCCCGGATTGGCTCTCAAGCTTCCGGAGAAGTTGTGCGGGAGGAGTTTCGGTGAGGACCGGGAAGGAGGTCGGGCCGGGCAGATAGGATGACCGAAGCGGTCGGGCCTGAGACAACCCTATCTGGCCAAGCAGGGCGCGACAATGGAGGAAAAGCCGGTGCGTTCGGTGGAGCCCAAGGAGCTTCTGATCCTGCAGATGCCCTACCGGCGCGATCCTGCAGCACTTTTATGTAGAGCGGTCACGCGAGCAGATCCCCGGGGCCCTGAATAGCCAAAGGGGAACGGCAGTAGCCGATGACGAGAGAGGCAGCTCCTGAGCGCATTGCTGTAGAACGACCGAAAGCCCGCTCGGCCTGACCTATTTCGGCCTGACCCGCGGGCTTCGGAGTTGACTATCTGGAGGACGTGTTTGTCCCCCATGCCGGACTAGACGGCCTGCAGGTTGGCGGTTTCGGCGATCTCGTTCAAGAGCGAGTTCGCGTGCTTCTCTTCGTTGAGGATCGTTTCGAGCACAACAGCGTCGTTGTGGCGGCCGAGGATGTTGGCCCAGGTACGCAGCGTGCCGTACACGGCCATCTCGTGGTGCTCAACCTGTTGGGCGCACGCGATAATGGTGACGTCGCGGATATTCGCGTCGGCGGCGTCCTTGATCGAGTCCTGAGCTTCGGTGACGAGGCCGACGAGCGCCTTGCAGGTGATGGTGTCGGCGTTGCCGTTAGCCTGCTGGAGGAGGTTCTCCACCTTGGAGGCGTGCCCTTCAGTCTCGCGGAGATGGGTCCGAAGCGCGTTGGTGAGCTGCGCGTCCGAGCTCTTCTCCATCATGTCCGGAAGCGCCTTACAGATCTGCCGCTCCATGTCGAGAGCCTTCTGGAGGTCGGTGGTATAGAGGGTGCGGAGGTCTTCGATATTTGCGGAAAAGAATTTCATGGCTCTGGTTCCTTTCGATCACTGAGGTTTTTGGCATGGCTGCCGTCAAATTGGTGGCCGGCATGGACTTGTGAGCTGTGGTCGAGAGAGCGCGCTGACCTTGCCTGATCTTACGGCTCCCTACACTTATTGTTCCTGCTGCAATTAGATGCAGTCGGTACGCGTGGGTTGACTCGCCTAAGCGAATGGCCCAGAGGTTGTGAAAAATGAAGGAGTTCGCCGATTCGTTGGGAGACGCAGGGCAAGCAGAGCGTCTACGGCACGAAAAAAGGTGGCAGACCCGAGCGGTTTCGCGCCGTCTGGTCTGCCACATCTGATCTGCCCTGCAAAGATTTCAGGCTGCTTCTACGCGCTGGCGGTGCTGGTCGTCAGTGCGCCGTTGACGCCGGTGGGGAAGAAGCCTCCGCGGCTGACGCCGGCCTGCATACCGAAGGCGAGGAAGAGGACCTGGCCGGGGGTGCGGAGGGACGGTAGGCCAGTGGCCGGGTTGACGGAGAGGTAGGTGAGCTGCGATCCCGAGGGCGGCGGTAGGATGTCGACGCCATCGAGCGGAGGTGCTGTGGGGATGTTGAGCCGAGCGATCTGAGTGCGGATGCTCGAGACATGCTCGGCTTCAACAGCCAGGATCTGCGCGGCGTAGGTGATGATGGCGGGTGTGGTGAGCAGGCCTGCCGCACCTGCGTAGGCGGTGACGCCGATGTCCTCGAAGATGCGCGCGAGTTTGAGGAACTCGTTCTGCGATCCGAAGCCGAAGCCAAGCGCGTTCAGGTTGAGGTTGGGCTTGGCGATGGCTAGCGGGCCGAGCGCCGAGCGGAGGAGTTTGACGTGAGCGCGCTCGTCGGAGGCGATCTGGGTGGCGATCGCCTGCGAGAAGACGAGGTTGTTGGAGAAGGTGACCATGTTTCCGCCGGTGGTGGTGCCGCCTGCGGCCGGATTGCCGGGGTTGGCTACGCCGTTAATGCCGATGCCGTAGGCCGTGATGGAGGTTCCGTTGATGGCGTAGGTGTAGAACTCGGCTTCGAGGTACTCGAGGTTGAGGGCAAAGTTGAGCACGGCGTCTTCGGTTGCGGTTTCGGCTTCCGCGGAGTGCGGTGTAGCGACCGAAAGTGCACCGACAGCGGCGGTGGCCATGCCGATTTTTTTGAGAAAGGACCGGCGGTTCGGGGAGGCATCTACGAGTTCAGGAATGAGGCTCTTCGACATTTTCGTTGCTCCAGATCTTCGCTGAGAGGGTTCTCTCAGGCAGTTTTGCTCAGGACGGGTTGGCCCGGCCGGCGCATCGTCTGGCCGGGCGAGGGATGTGTGTGCGTGTGCGTTCTGGACCCTAGGCGAGCTGACGTTTGCCGAGAACGACGATTCCGGCGGCGGCAGGCAGGACGAGGAGCCAGGTGGGTGGTTCGGGAATGGGTGCAGGAAGCGCGCCGGTGGTAACGTCGACGGCGAAGTTTGCGTCGCGCTGAACGCACGGCGCGAGATCGGTCTCAAGGAACTCGCCGGAGCTGCCGCAGAACGAGCCGGTGGTATAACCCGCGAAGAGGAACGGTGTGCCGAGGTTGCCGATGGCGACGTTCGGGAACTCCGAGAGGGCGAGGGTGTAGCTGCCCGGGCCGAGCGATTCTTGGAGGAGTGCGTCGTTGCAGAGGCCGGTGGTTCCGTCGGCGACGGCCGATCCGCGGCACATGCCGGAGCCGCCGTCGGAGCCGATTGGAGCGCCGGTGCCGTCAAAGAGGGTGAGCACGGGGACGAAGCCGCCCGAGGGGGTTCGGGATCCGTTGAGGTTGTTGCCGCCGCCGTAGGACGTCGTGAAGAAGCTGTAGCTCTGGGTGGAGGTGCTGACGACGGAGAAGAAGTTCACCTGGTCGTCGGTCGAGAGGGTTCCGGTGTAGGTTGCGGTGTCGGCGTGGGCGAGCGACCCGGTAGCGCCGGCAAACAAGGCAACGGCAAGCGCATGGGAGAGAAATCGGAGTGGTTTCATAGACGCCTTTTCCTGGATGGAAGTGGGACGGGGTTGGCCCAGGCGAAAGGTAGTACAAGCGAGCATCTGTGCTGTGAAACAGGGGCGTTGGTGGAGGTGCGGTTGCCATCAGCTTCAGGGCTGACTTTATGAATTTCCGCAAAAGTCGATCTGGCCTAACGTTTCCCTTGTACGCGGTTGCGCGACGCGTGGATTGCTATGGACGGTTAAATCTGCGCGCGGCTCAGCACGTCGGTAAGTTACTTGCTGGATTTTGTTGTGCCATCGAAATGGCGAGGACCTCTTTGCTGCGCTATGCGATCCCTACACCTTGCGTGGGATCAACGCACCTTTGACGATCAGCTAAAGCGGTTTTGCTGCTTCACGAACAAGGCACTCTCGCTTTCCGCCGGGCACTTCAAACCTCCAATGTCCCAAGCGGGGTATACTTTGGCGATATTCAGGCTCGGTCCGAGCTTGACGAGAGCGAGGTGTGCGGATGCAGGAAGTCGGGTCGGTAATGGGGGATGGCCAGGGGAAGATAGACGTTGCACGCGCGGCGGCGAACGGATACCGCGTGCCGACCGGACGCGCGGAGTGGATCGTCCGCCGCAAGGATCGCGCGCGGGAGACGGGCGACACCAACATGAGCCAGATGCACTTCGCGCGGCAGGGCCTGATCACCGAAGAGATGGCCTTTGTGGCGGCGAAGGAGAAGATTTCCCCGGAGCTGGTCCGGTCCGAGATCGCGCGCGGGACCATGATCATCCCGGCGAATATCAATCACCCGGAGCTTGAACCGATGGCGATCGGCGTCGGGAGCTTGTGCAAGATCAACGCCAACATCGGCAATTCCGCGCTGGTGTCGGATGTCGACGAGGAGCTGCGAAAGCTACATACGGCGGTGCATTACGGCGCCGATACGGTGATGGATCTATCGACCGGCGGCGACATTCCGATGATTCGCGAGGCGATCCTTCGGCATAGCCCTGTGCCGATCGGGACGGTGCCGTTGTACGAGGCGCTCTCGCGGGTGAAGCGCGTGGAGGACCTGAACATCGACCTGTATCTCGAAGTCATCGAAGAGCAGGCCGAGCAGGGCGTCGACTATTTCACGATCCACGCCGGCGTTCTGATCCAGTACGTTCCGATGGTGTCGAAGCGGATCACTGGAATTGTGAGCCGGGGCGGCGCGATCCTCGCCCAATGGATGACCGCGCATCACAAGCAGAATTTCTTGTATGAGAACTTCGACCGGATCACGAAGCTGATGGCGAAGTACGACGTCAGCTACTCGCTGGGCGATGGTCTGCGGCCAGGATCGGTGGCGGACGCGTCGGACGAAGCGCAGTTTGCCGAGCTGAAGACGTTGGGTGAGCTGACGCGTAAGGCGTGGGAGTCGGATGTACAGGTGATGATCGAGGGTCCCGGCCACGTTCCGATGGACAAGATCAAAGAGCAGGTCGACATGGAGGTCGAGCTGTGCGATGGAGCTCCGTTCTACGTTTTGGGACCGCTCGTGACCGACATCGCGCCGGGGTACGATCACATTACGTCGGCGATCGGCGCCGCGATGATCGGATGGCACGGGGCGGCGATGCTGTGCTACGTGACGCCGAAGGAGCACTTGGGGCTGCCGAACGAGAAGGATGTGAAGGACGGGATTATCGCGTACAAGATCGCGGCGCATGCGGCCGACATTGCGCGACACCGTCCGGGCGCGCGGGATCGCGACGATGCGATCAGCCATGCGCGGTACACGTTTGACTGGGACAAGCAGTTTGCCCTGTCGCTCGACCCGGAGACGGCGCGCGGGATGCACGATGAAACCCTGCCGGACGACTACTACAAGGAAGCGGCGTTCTGCTCGATGTGCGGGCCGAAGTTCTGCTCGATGAACTGGTCGTCCAAGGTGGACGAGTTCAACGAGCGGGAGCACGGTCTAAAAAAGCCGGACCTCACGCAGATTGTGGTGGAGCAGATGGCAATGCGAGGGTAGTTCTGCCTTCGGCAACAGAAGATCAGATCAAAAACAGAATCTTGAAAGACCAAGAGGTCAAAGATCAAAGGGCCGCTCTCCATCTCCGGAGAGCGGCCCTCTTCGCGTGCGATCCGCGAGATGCGTGGACGGGACTAGAGGACGTCTTTCTCTTCGCGTTCGGAACGCATGGCGAGGAAAGCGGGGGCGATGATCATGGCGAGAAAAACCGAGGCTAGAACAAGGTCATGCATCATAGGAGGAGCTCCTTCTTGTGTGGGGCGGCTTAGGCCGTCTCTCTAGAGAAGATATTGCTCCGGGTGGACGCCGGTTGGTATAGCACTCAACGGCGCCGCGAATAGCACCTTTGGGGGATAAGTCCGGGGCCGGCTGTGAGTGCAAAAGGGTAGATCCGTTTGCTTCCGAGGAAAATTATCCCCAGGAAACGTCCTGCTTTCTACTCCGTGACGACGGATTTGACCAGATTGCGTGGGTGGTCGACATCGATGCCGCGCAGCGTTGCCATCCGGTAGGCGAAGATCTGGAGCGGAATGACTTCCGACAGGGCGAGCAGAGGATCCGTGGTCGGCGCGACCTTAATTGTGACGTTGGCGAGGCTGCCGACCATGCTGTCCCCGGTGTTCGCGACGGCGAGGATCTCGGCGCCCTGGGAGCGCATGTCGCGCAAGAGCTGGACGGACTTCTCGTACCGTTCGACCGAGCCGGGATCGTCCCGGTCGACCGTCGCCAGAACCACAAGAGGGACGGACGGGCTGACGAGCGCGTTTGGGCCGTGTTTGAGTTCGCCGGCGGGGTAGCCTTCCGCGTGGATGTAGGCGGTCTCCTTGAGCTTGAGGGCGCCTTCCCGCGCGATGGGGTAGTGGAGGCCACGGCCAAGAAAGAGGAAGCTAGCGGCGTCCTGGTAGCGCGCTGCGGCTCGCTCGACCGCATCGTGCCAGGGGCCGAGTTGAGCGGCGATCAGAGCCGGGAGTTCTGCTGCGCGGGCAAGACAGGCCTCGGTCCGGGCGGGGTCGGCTTCGCCGCGAGCTTCAGCTGATAGCAGGGAGAGTAGCCAGAGGACGAGGAGCTGGGCGGTGAAGCTTTTGGTGGCGGGGATCGCCTGTTCGAGGCCGGCGAGGGTGGGGAGCGAGAGGTCGGCGAGAGTGGCCATTGGCGAATCGGGGACGTTAGTGATGGCCAGCGTGGGGCGGCCGCGTTCCGTTGCCTGCCGCAGCGCGAGCAGGGTGTCGGCGGTGCCGCCGGACTGCGAGATGACGATCAGGGAGGCGTTGCGCAGGCGGTTCGGCGAGCGGTAGGCGTACTCGCTCGCGTACTCAACGTCGACGTGGAGGCCGGAGCTGTCCTCGATCATCAGTTCGGCGGCGAGGCCGGCGTGGCGTGAGGATCCGCTGGCCGCGATGACGAGCTCGCGGGCGTCATTGAGCCAGTGGCGTGCAGCGTCGGTTGTTTCGGGGCGGAAGCGACCGGCGACCGCGTAGTGCGCGAGCGTGCCGGCAAGCGTGTCGGGCTGCTCGTCGATCTCGCGCAACATGTGCGGCCTGAGCAGGCTCTGTCTGTCCATGGTGCTGCTGCGCCTCTCTGACCAGCATGACAGAATTCAGGGTGGGGCGGTGGGGCAGTTTGGCCTTAAGGCGCGCGAGGCAGACCGGGGTGCGGGCTAGCCGCGCGACGGCGAGCGTCCGAGGAGTTCGCGCGCGATAACCATGCGCTGGATCTCGCTGGTGCCTTCGCCGATGGTGCAGAGCTTGACGTCGCGGTAGAACTTTTCGGCGGGGTAGTCCTTGATGAAGCCGTAGCCGCCGTGGATCTGGACGGCTTCGTCGCAGATGCGGCACGCGGCCTCGCTGCTGTAGAGCTTGGCCATGCTGCTTTCGAGCGTGACCTTTTGTCCGGCGTCCTTCATCCGGGCCGCGCGCATGGTCAGCAGCCAGGCGGCGTCGAGTTGGGTGGCCATGTCGGCGAGCTTGAACTGGATCGCCTGGAACTCGTTGATGGCCTTGCCGAACTGGCGGCGATCGGAGCTGTAGCGGATGGACGCGTCGAGCGCTCCGCGGGCCATGCCGAGGGCGAGGGCGGCGATCGAGATGCGGCCGCCGTCGAGCACGCGCATGGCGTCCTTGAAGCCTTCGCCTTCGCGTCCGACGAGGTTGTCGGCGGGAAGCACGCAGTTCTCGAAGATCAGCTCGGCGGTGTCGGAGGCGCGCAGGCCCAGCTTGTTTTCTTTTTTTCCAGGCCGGAAGCCGGGTGTTCCCTTCTCGACCAGGAAGCCGGAGATGCCGCCGCGCGTGCCCCGGTCGCGGTCGGTGACGGCGAGCACAAGAGCGCAGTCGGCGTAGGTGCCGTTGGTGATGAAGTTCTTCGAGCCGTTGAGGATCCATGTGTCGCCCTGGCGAACGGCCGTGGTGCGCATGCCGCCGGCGTCCGATCCGGACCCGGGCTCGGTGAGCCCCCACGCGCCCAGCCATGCGCCGGACGCGAGCTTCGGGATCCAGCGGCGGCGCTGCTCGTCCGAACCGGCGATCATGATGTGGTTGGTGCACAGCGAGTTGTGCGAGGCGACGATGATGCCGACCGATCCGTCGACGCGCGAGAGTTCTTCGATGGCGAGGACGTACTCGACGTAGCCCATGCCGGCGCCGCCAAGCGACTCCGGGAAGATGACGCCGAGCAGGCCCATGGCGCCGAGCTTTTTGACGATGCTGTGCGGGAACTCGCTCTTTTCGTCCCATTCGCTGACGTGCGGGCTGATTTCGCGCTCGGCAAAGGTGCGGACCTCGCGGCGGAGTTGTTCCTGTTCTTCGGTAAGTCCAAAAAGACCAAACATGGCGGCTCTTCCTTGGATATTCCTTATTTGGGCATAAGTACAACTTATGACGGTACCACGGCTGAGGGAGGGTCTGGCTAGACTAGGGTGTGGGGCGGAGCACCCTCAGCAGCGCCTCTGCGTCCGGTTCGGTGTTGACGACGTCGGGGGCGCCGAGCCAGGCGCGACGGAGCTGGGTGATGCCGAAGCGCATCTTGTCCAGCTCGTCGATGGCGTGGGCGTCGGTGTTGACGGTGATCTTGCAGCCGTGTTGTTTGGCCAGGCGCAGGTGGAGGTCGTTGAGATCGGCGCGCGCGGGGCTGGCGTTGTGTTCGACGGCGACGCCGAGCTCGGAGGCGCGCTTGAGGATGGTGTCGATGTGAATGGCGAAGGGGTCGCGGCGAAGCAGCTTGCGGCCGGTGGGGTGGCCGAGGATGCGGAGGTAGGGGTTTTCGAGCGCGCGCAGGACGCGGTCGGTCATCTCGTCGATAGGCTGGTCGAAGCGCGAGTGAACGCTGGCGACGACGATGTCCATCTGCGCGAGGGTGCTGTCGTCGAGGTCGAGCGTGCCGTCGGCGAGGATGTCGACCTCGATGCCCGCGAGCACGCGGATTTGACCGGGGTGTTCCTGCTGGAGTTCGGCGTCGACGGCGCGGATGCGGCTGACGTGTTCGAGCGCGCGGCGGTCGTCCATGCCGTTGGTCATCGTGAGGTATTTGGAGTGGTCGGTGATGGCGATGTAGCGGAGGCCGCGGCTGAGGGCGGCTTCGGCCATCTCGCGGATGGAGTTGACGCCGTCGGTCTCGAGCGTGTGCATGTGGAGGTCGCCGCGGATGTCGGCCAGCGTGATGAGCTCTGGGAGCGTGTGGCCGGCGGCGGCCTCGAGTTCACCCGAGTTTTCGCGAAGCTCGGGCGGGATGTAGTCGAGGTCGAGCGCGTTGTAGATGTCGGCTTCGGTCCGAGCGGCGACGATGGTGTTGTCTTCGAGCCGGAGCAGGGCGTATTCGCTGAGCGTGAGGCCGCGTTTGATGGCGCGTTGGCGGAGCGCGACGTTGTGCATTTTGGAGCCGGTGAAGTACTGGAGAGCGGCGCCGTACGACCGGCGCGGGAGCAAGCGGACGTCGACCTGGAGGTTGTTGCGCAGGGTAAAGGTGACTTTGTTCTGTCCGCGCGCGAGGAGCTTGTCGATTAAGGGGAGGGATGCGACGTGTTCGACGGCGGCGGCGACCACGTCGGGCTCGCAGGCGGGGCCGGTGGCGAGCAGGTCGAGGTCGCCGACGGTTTCGCGGCCGCGGCGGAGCGAACCGGCGGGGGTGATCTCGTCGATGCCGGGGAACTCGTAGATGAGGGCGGAGATGCGGTTGGCGAACTCCTGGGCGTGGTCGATGCGGAAGCGCGACGAGTTTTTGCGGTGATCTTCGATGCCCTTCAGGAGCTTGGCCGTGAACTTTTCGCCCATGCGAGGCAGCTTGAGGAGGTGGCCGGCTTTGGCGGCGGCTTCGAGCTGGTCGATGTCGCCGATTTCGAGCGCGGACCAGAGGAGAGCGACGGTCTTCGGGCCCATGCCGGGGAGGCGGAGGAGTTCGAGCATGGTGGGGCGGTACTTCTGCAGAAGTTCGGAGCGCAACGGCATCGTGCCGGTCGCGACGAGATCGCGGATGTTGGCGGCCATGCCCTTGCCGATGCCGGCGATGGCGAGGAGAGCTTTGGGGTCGGCGTCGGGAGCGACGAGGGTAGCGACCTGCGTGGTCTGCTGCTCGACGGCTTCGGCGGCGCGGCGATAGGAGCGAACACGAAAGAGGTCCTGGCCGTCGATCTCGAGCAGGGCGGCGGTTTCGTCGAGCAGGCGGGCGATCGTGATGTTGTCCATGGGTGTCTGCTTCTTTTAGAGGCGGCCAGCCTGCTTCCGGGCGCTCAGCAGCGAAAGTCCGATGAGCGTTTTGCCGTCGTGGATCTTGTTGTTTCCGACGAGTTGCATGGCTTCAGAGAGCGGTGTGCGTACGAGTTCGATGTGTTCGTCGGCCTCGGGCTTTGCTTCGCCGGGCTGGATGTCGCGGGCGAGATAGATCATCATCCATTCGCCGAGAAAGCCGGGGCTGGCGAAGTATTTGGTAAGCAGCGTCCATTGGCGCGCGCGAAATCCGGTCTCTTCGATCATCTCGCGTTTGGCGGCGGCGAGCGGGGCTTCGTCGGGTTCGATGCGGCCGGCGGGGAGCTCGAGGAGGAACTGGCCGGCGGCGTGGCGGTACTGCCGAATCAGGATGACGTCCGGGTCGTCGGGGCTGGCGCTTTCGTCGATCGCGAGGATGACGATAGAGCCGTTGTGGCGGATGACGTCGCGGGTGTTGGGCTCGGAGCTGCCGGGCTCGATCACGGTGTCAGTGAACACGGAAAAGACCTTGCCCTGGTAGGCGAGTTTGGAAGAGAGGAGCTCGGCGGACTTCTTTAGGTTCGGCTTGCGTGGTCGCTCGGCTGAGGACGGGACGGGCCGATCGGCCGAGGTGGCTGGTTCAGCGGCGGAGGTGGGCGGCGTTTTGTCGGCTGCGGGAGAAACGGTTTCGACAGGATCGCCAGACGCGGTCTGCTTTCGCTTGGGAGGCATCTCGGTACGGTATCATCCTGCAACGGTGCTGTTTTCTGGCGCATCGAACGCGAGGCGTCCTCCATAGAGACGGAGAGCAAGTCTGAAACGGACCTAGCCCGAATTGCGGGTGGAATCATTGCCATGGGCCCGGCCTGAAGCGTACGCGGTCAACCCTGGAGCGTGCGCCCTTGAAGTGGAGGTAGACCATGAGCACCGAGTGTTTTCCGATCACCGTCCTGCCGCACGTGTCACCGCTCTATCGCGACTACCTCGGGATGGCGGAGAGCGCTGCGGATGCGCCGGTGCGGACTTGGTACGGGTGCGAGCCGTTTGCTGGCAAGTGGCTCGGTTGCTCGGAGACGGGCGGTGCGGACCGCGATCGGCTGGCGGATGCGCTCGCGGCGCAGAACCGGGAATGGAATGCTGGAGAAGCCGCGCTCGCCAACATCGAAAAGCTCCGACAGGGGGCACGCGCACTGGTGACCGGACAGCAGGTCGGCTTGCTGGGCGGACCGCTGTTGACCATTTTGAAGGCGGCTACGGCGGTCTCTCGGGCGCGCGAGGCCACACGAATGACCGGTGTGGAGCATGTTCCGGTCTTCTGGCTGGCGACCGAGGATCACGATCTCGCGGAGGTAAACCAGGTCGCTCTGCTCGGCCGGACGGGGGTGGAGACCTTGCGCGCGGAGTTCGCGCCCGCAGCACCCGTGCCGGTCGGTGGCGTCGTGCTCGGGCCGGAGATGGATGCCGTGCTCGACCGTGCGAGCGATCTTCTGGACGGTGCACCGGAGTGCGATTTTCTGCGGCAATGCTATGCGCCCGGCGAGACGCTGGGCTCGGCGTTCGCGAAGCTGATGGCGCACATGTTCGCGGAGCAGGGGTTGATTGTGCTCGATGCGTCCGGGCGTGAATTCCACGCAATGGGCGCACCAACGCTGCGGTATGCGATCGAGCATGCGGCGGAGCTGGAGACCGCCCTGCTCCATCGCGGCGAGGCTCTGGAGGCAGCGGGGTACCACGCGCAGGTGCTGGTGGTGCCGGGGGCGTCGCTGCTGTTTTTGACAGACGAGGCGAGTGGGGCGCGGCAGGCTCTAAAGCGGGTCGGGCCTCCAGTGGGGGCGGGCGGGGACGAGAAGTCGTGGAAGGCGGGGCGCGAGCTCTTCTCGACCGCGGATCTGCTCGGGATTCTGGAGCGGACGCCCGAGCGTCTGAGTCCGAACGCCCTGCTTCGGGCGGTGTTTCAGGACACGATTCTTCCGACGGCGGCGTATGTGGGCGGGCCGGCGGAGATTGCGTATTTTGCGCAAAGTGCTGTGTTATATGAGGCGATCCTGGGGCGCGTGACGCCGGTGCTGCCGCGGCTGAGCGCGACGCTGCTGGAACCAGCGGTGGCGACGTTGATGGCTCGGCACGAGGTGCAGCTGCCGGACGCGATGACCTCGGCGAGGCAGCTGGCGCAACGCCTCGGAGCGCGGGCGATGCCGATCGCCGGCAAGCGCAAGCTCGCGGCGGTGGGCAACGCGATGGACGCTGAGCTGACCGCCTTGACCGAGTACATGACCGCGATGGACGCGTCACTGGGGCGCGCGGCGGGCGTGAGCGCGAGCAAGATGCGCTATCAGATGAACCGGCTTCGGCGGATGGCGGCGAACTTCGAGCTGGAGAAGGAAGCCAGTCTTGAGCGACAGGCCGAGATGATCACGTCCCATGTGTTTCCGGACGGGCATCCGCAGGAGCGCCTGCTGGCGGGGGTCTGGTTTATTGCGCGGTACGGCGAGGGTCTGGTGGAGCGTCTGGTCGGCGAGGCGGCGAACCAGTGTCCGGGGCATGTGGTAGTTCGGCTCTAGCGGGCCGCTGGGATGTCCGGGGCCCACGCGACAGGCGCACTTTAGAATTGTTCTGTGAGGGTAGGGCTATGGGCTTAGAGGATGCGCCGTTTGAGGTGATGTGTCCGGATTGCGGGGCGATGCTGACAGTCGACCCGGTGACGCGGGCGGTGCTTGCGCACACGGCGGCGCCGCGCAAGAAGACGTTTGAGGACTTTGATCAGGCGACGCAGGCGCTGCGCGAGCAGGATGCCCGGCGCGAGTCTATTTTTGCGCAGAGCATGGCCGCGCAGAAGAACGCCGAGGATGTCCTGGCGAAGAAGTTTGCCGAGGCAATGAAGAAGGCGAAGGAGAGCCCGGTGACGGAGCGGCCGCTGCGGGAGTTTGATCTGGATTGATGGCTCCTGAACAGCTGCAGCAAGGCTGATGAGTCAAACTGCGCGGCGGGGGTGCAGCCGCGCCTCTCGATGATGTAAAGTCCCTAGACTAGGCGATTGGCGGCGGCGACGCGGCCGTACCAGAGGCCGGAATCTTTGACTGTGCGGCGTCCGTCGCGGAAGTCGACGTAGGTGAGGCCGTAGCGCTGGCTGTAGCCGTCGGCCCACTCGAAGTTATCGAGCAGGGTCCAGGCGTGGTAGGAGCGGACGCGGGCACCGTCCCGGATGGCTCGATGGAGCTCGGCGAGGTAGAGGCGGAAGAAGTCGATCCGGCGCTGGTCCGGCACTCGGCCGCCCAGCTTTGCGTAGGGCGCGTCGAGGTAGCTGCAGCCGCTTTCGGTGATCTCGATGATAGGGTGGTTGTACTCGCGGGAGATTTGCATCACGAGGTCGTAGATGCCGGGCGGGTAGACCTCGAGGCCGGCGTCGGTGAGCGGCCCCTCGGTGGGCATCTCGGCGTGAAAGCGGGTGAGGTTGTCGCGGCTGCCGGAGCCGCCGCCGTCGAGCTCGGTTTCGGTGCCGAACTGTGCGCCTCCGGCTTTCCCGCCGCCGCTGACATCGGAGACGATGCGGCGCGTGTAGTAGTGGAAGCCGACCCAGTCGAGTGGCGCCTTCATGATCTTGTCGTCGCCGGAGCGGTAGCCCATCTCGGCCAGGGGAGGATCGCCGACGAATGCCTGCGGGTATTCACCGTACATGGCGGCGTGGAGGAAGAAGACGTTGTTCATGGCGTGGTAGCGGGCCGTGGCGGCACGGTCGGCGTCGCTCCCGGACTTGGGGTAGGCGGGCGCCATGCCGTAGGCGCTGCCGACGGTGGCCTTGGGAGAGGCGGCTTTGAGGGCTCGGAGAGCTTCGGACTGCGCCAGGCTGAGGGTGTGCGCGGCGCGCAAGAAGAGGCGGGGGTCGGACTTTTGCGGAGGGAAGACACCGGCTCCGTAGCCGAGGTAGGCGAAGGTCCAAGGCATGTTGAACGGCGCCCAGACGGCGATGCGATCGCCGAGGTGTTTGCCGAGAATCGTGGCGTAGTCGGCGAAGAAGCTGGCGAGATCACGGTTGGGCCAGCCGCCCCGGTCCTCGAGCGCCTGCGGCAGATCCCAGTGGTACATGGTGCAAAAGGGGCGGATGCCGGCCTCGAGCAGCGTGTCGAGGAGCCGGCTGTAATGGTCGAGGCCTTTCGTGTTTGCGGGGCCGGTTCCGTTGGGCTGAATGCGCGGCCAGGAGATCGAGAAGCGGTAGCTCTTGAGGTTGAGCTGCCGGACGATGGCGATGTCCTCGCGGAAGCGGTGGTAGTGATCGCAGGCAACGTCTGCCGTGGCGGCGCCTCTGATCCGGCCCGAGGTGTGCGAGAAGCGATCCCAGATGGACTCGCCTTTCTCGTCCTCGTTCCAGGCGCCTTCGACCTGATAGGCGGCGGTTGCTGTGCCCCAGAGGAAGTCCTTTGGGAACTCGCCCGTCGAAATTTGTGGCGCGGGGGTGGTGAGCTGTGAAGATGCCGGCGCGGGGCTGAGCCCTCCGAAGGCCGGAGGCTGCGAGAGCATGGCGCCGCCGGTCAGAGCGAGGGACTTGCCGAGGAACGATCTTCGGTTCATGTGGGTGCCTCTTTCACCAAGGGCTGTTCGTTCTGCCAGCGGCGCAGGTGCTTCGACCTGTGCGTTCTTGACAGTATCGTAGACGGGGCGAATGGGACAGAGCGCCGGCGAAGAGACGGTAGACTGGAGGTATGCCGCCGATTTTGAATGCGCAGGGGGTTTCGAAGCGATTTGGGGCTGTGCCGCTGTTTGAGGGGATCTCGTTTCCGGTTTCGGAGGGTGACCGCATTGGCCTGATTGGGCCGAATGGAGCGGGCAAGTCGACGCTGCTCGCCGTCTTGGCGGGCGAGCAGGAGCCCGATACGGGTGAGGTCGCGGTGCGCAAGCGGGCGCGCGTTGGGTACATCCTGCAGGAGTCGAACTTTGCCTCAGGGGTGACCGTGCGCGACGTCTTGGCCGCGGCGCTTGAACGGGCCGGGACGCCCGAGGCCGAGCGTGAGGGACGTCTGCAGGAGACCGCCGGGCGGGTTGGGTTTCCGCGGCTGACGGACGAGGCGGCGAGCCTGAGCGGAGGCTGGCGCAAGCGGCTGGCGATCGCCGAGGCGGTGGTGTCCGAGCCGGATGTTCTGCTGCTCGACGAACCTACGAATCACCTCGATCTGGCGGGAATTGTGTGGCTGGAAGGTTTGCTGAAATCGGCGACCTTTGCGAGCGTGATTGTGAGCCATGATCGATATTTTCTTGAGAATGTCGCGACCGAGATTGTGGAGCTGAGCCGGGTGTATGCCGACGGCCTCCTGCGGGTGAAGGGAAGTTACTCGAAGTTTTTGGAGGGTCGCGAGCAGTATCTTGAGGCGCAGACCAAGCTGCAAGACGCGCTCAAGAACCGGGTGAAGACGGAGATCGAGTGGCTCCGGCGGGGGCCGAAGGCGCGAGCGACCAAGGCAAAGGCGCGCATCGACAACGCGCATGAGTTGATCGGGCAACTCAAAGAGGTGAACGCGCGGCAGCAGACCTCCAGCGCGGGGATCGAGTTTTCCGGGACCGATCGGCAGACGCGGCGACTGGTCGAGTTTGAGGATGTATCAGTCGAGCTAGGGGGTCGGCGGATTCTCGAAAACCTATCCTTTTTGGTTACAAATGGCGTGCGGGTCGGTTTGGTGGGGCCGAATGGAAGCGGAAAGACGACGTTGCTGCGGCTCCTCACGGGCGAGTTGCAGCCGACCTCGGGCCTCATTAAGCGCGCAGGTTCGCTGCGCATCGTCTATTTCAGCCAGATGCGCGAGATGGACGAGGGCGTGACGCTCCGGCGAGCGCTGGCGCCCGACTCGGACTCGGTGGTGTACCAGGGTCGAGTGGTGCATGTGGCCAGCTACGCGACCAAGTTTTTGTTCACCAGCGAACAGCTGAACCAGCCTGTGGAGCGGTTGAGCGGCGGCGAGCGAGCGCGCGTCTTGATCGCAAAGCTGATGCTGGAGCCGGCCGATGTGCTCCTGCTCGATGAGCCGACCAACGATCTCGACATTCAGACGCTTGAGATCCTCGAGGAGAGTCTGCTCGAATATACCGGCGCTTTGGTCTTAGTGACCCATGACCGTTACATGTTGGATCGGGTGTCGACGGTTGTGCTCGGGCTCGATGGAAAGGGGCGTGCGGAGACGTTTGCGGACTATTCGCAGTGGGAGCAGTGGCGCGGCATCAAGGTGGAGGAGCCGATCGCGCCGGGAGCTTCGGGCAGGTCGGTCGGAACGGGAAACGGTACTTCGAGCAATGGCGCGGGTGGGAAGAAGAAGCTCTCGTACCTCGAAGCGCGCGAGTTTGCCGGGATTGAGGAGCGCGTCGAGGCCGCGGAGGAGCGTTTGCAGGCGGCGCGGGAGCGGCTGGAGGCGCCCGATGTCGTGACGGATGCGACGGCGTTGACGGCGGCGCTGGCCGAGATGGAGCTCGCGCAGGAGGCTACCGACGAGCTGTACGCGCGGTGGGCGGAGCTGACGGAGAAGGCTGGGTAGGGTTCTGGGGCCGGGCTCGCGATTTGGCCTTGGAAGAGGAACCCCACCCTTTCGGTTCGCGAGAGGATGGGGCACCCAGCTTTTCCAGCCTTTACTTCTTGTGGGCCGGGTTTGGGGTGTGAGGCTTTTTACCGAGGTCCTGCCAGCGGGTCTCGGTTAGCTCGACGCCGTAGTGTTTGGCGGCGGCTTGGATGTTGGCGAAGGCCTGTTCGCGCTCCTCGTCTGAGACGCCGGCGGTCTGGTCGAAGCGGGCGATCGCGTTGCGGACGTGCCCAGCATCGGTGAGCGGCTCTTTGCGTTCCTTGGGAAAGGCGAAGACGGTATCGGGGAGGCTGTTGCGATCTTTGCTATCTAGCTTTCCGCTCTCGTCGTGCGGCTTCCACGTCGCTTTCATCGGATCGTCTCCTCAAGGCTTTGCGTTGTTTTGATGCGATCTTGGGCCTCTGGCGCGGTATGCTGCTGAGACGATGAAACGTTTCTCTTTAGGCATTCGGGCGGCTCTTGTTGCGGTTGTGGGAGCACTCAGCGTCTTTGCTAGCGCGCAGCTGGCCGAGCCGAAGCAGGCAGTCGTTCTGCGTGCGGCGCGGTTGCTGGACGTGAGTGCGGGGCGAACGGTCTCGCCGGGCGAGGTGCTGGTGGTGGGCGACCGGATTGCCGAGGCGGGATCGCATGTGACCCGGCCGGCGGGGGCGCAGGTGCTTGACCTGGGCGACCGGACCCTGATGCCAGGTCTGATCGACGCGCATGTGCACCTGTTCCTGCATCCTGGCAACGAGGGTTTGCAGACGGTGGAGGAGAGTGTTCCGCAGCGGACCCTGATGGCGGCGGTGGCGGCGCGCGACGACCTGAACGCAGGCTTTACGGCTGAGCGCGACATGGGCACCGAGGGCGCCGGATCGGCGGATTCGGCGGTGCGCGACGCCATCGACGGGGGCATGATCCCCGGTCCGCGGCTGCGGGTTTCGGGCAATGCGATCGATCTGTCCGGCGGGCACGAGGATGCGATTGGGTTCAACCCGGCGCAGCACGTGCTCTCCAACGCGGACTATGCCGATGACGCTGCAGAGCTGGTGCGCGTGATCCGGACCCAGCGAAAGGAGGGCGCGGACTTCACCAAGATCTACGAGACTGGAAAGGACAGCTTCGCGGAGGGCGGTGACGAGAGCACCGCACAGACGGAGACCGAGCGTCTGTTGAGCGGGCGCTTCGTCACACCGTACCAGTACACGATTGAGGAACTCACCGCCGCTGTCCGCGAGGCGCGCCGCATCTCGGGTGGTGCTCCAGGGCACGGGGTGGCGGTGCATGCCACGGGCGAGCCCGGAACAGGGTACGCCGTCGCCGCGGGCGTGGCGAGCGTGGACCACGCCTATGTGCTGAGCGATGCGACCATGGCGGCCATGAAGCAGAAGGGCATCTTCGCCGTGCCGACCTTTACGATCATGGAGTACTTTGCGCAAGATGCGGCGACACCGGCGCGGCGACGTGTGGACGAGGAGCTGCAGAAGCTGCACGTGCGCGAGTTCAAGCGGCAGATGGCGGCGGGTGTGCCGTTTGCGGTGGGCAGCGACGTGGGTCCGTTTCCGCATGGAACGCAGGCGCGCGAGCTGGTGTTGATGGCCGAAAGCGGCATGCCGGTGGCCGATGTGTTGCGGTCTGATCTGCTGAATGGAGCGAAGCTGTTAGGTTGGGCCGGTGAGATTGGGGAGCTGAAGCCGGGGTACTTTGCGGATGTGATCGCGGTCGATGGGGATCCGGTCGCGGACATCTCGGCGACGACGCAGGTGCGGTTTGTGATGAAGGGCGGGGTGATCTTTCGCCGGCCGTAGTTTCAGCAGGAATTAGCTGGCCGACCACTGCTCGTCGGCCGAGGGTCCGTAGAGCGCGGGCACGGGGATGTCGTTTAGCCGGAGATACACGCCCAGTTGCGCGGTGTGGTGGATGAGGTGGTTGAAGCACATCTGGCGAAACGTGTGCGAGCGCGGTTTGTTCAGGATGATTTGCTCGCCGAAGCGAAACGGCCAGGGCTGCGCTAAAGCTTCGTCCGAAGCGGAGGCGATGGCGGCGCGACATTTGGCTGCGTTCTCGTCGAACTGGCGCAGGCAGGCTTGGCGCGACTCAAAGACGAGCGGGACGTGGGGGTGCTTGGGCGCGGCCATGTCCATGCCGTCGTCTTCCATGATGTAGCTGCCGAACAGAGGCATGGTGGCGCAGTGCATGGCGAGCTTTCCGAGCGGCATGGACTTGTCGTGGCACTTGAAGTCGGGCTTGTCGTCGGGGACGCGGTCGAGGGTGCGTCGAGTGTTGGAGATCTCGGTGTCGAAGTCCTGGAGGAGGATTTGGGCGGTGGTCATGGTGGGTCCCCTTTCAAACCTGGTCTGCGATTTCTGGCTTAGTTCTCGTCTGCGGAAGGACCGTAGATGCTGGGAACGGGTAGATCTCTGAGGCGTAAATAGACGCCAAGCTGTGCGCGATGGTGGATGAGGTGATTGAAACAGACGTTGCGCAAAGCGTCGTAGCGCGAGCCGGCGAAGAGAACGTGATCTCTCAGGGTCAGCTTCCAGTTCTCGTGCAGCAGGTCGTCGCCGGCCTCTGCCAGCTGAGCGCGTAGGTTGGCGGTGTTCGTGTCAAAGGTGTTGAGCAGGTGATCGCGCGTGGTCATCGCGTAAGGGACGACACCGCTGAAATCGAGCTCGCGCGCACCAAGGATGGCTGAGCCGAGTTGAGGAATCTGTGCCATGTGGGCGGCGAGGTGGCCTAACGCCATCGACTTATCGTGGGGTTTATAGCTAAGGCTGTCTTCCGGGACGCGATCGAGGGTTGC
This sequence comes from Acidobacteriaceae bacterium, assembly GCA_965277145.1. Taxonomy (GTDB): domain Bacteria; phylum Acidobacteriota; class Terriglobia; order Terriglobales; family Acidobacteriaceae; genus Edaphobacter. Next base: position 1,125,956 of record OZ255717.1, on the reverse strand, counting down.
GCGGCTTCTCCGTGCCTCGACGTCGAACTCGGGAAGAAGAAGGTCGTGAATGGGCATGCTTGGAACTCCTCGGACACGTAAGTTGTAGCACGAATTAGATCCCGGTGATGTTGAAGCCGCAGTCGACAAAGGTGATCTCGCCGGTGATGCCGCTGGCGAGAGGCGAGGCGAGGAAGAGGGCCGTGTTGCCGACCTCGTTCTGCTCGACGTTGCGGTGGAGTGGGGCGCGCTCGGTGACGGCGTCGAGGATCTTCGAGAAGTCGCCGATACCGCGGGCGGCGAGCGTTTTGATGGGACCGGCGGAGATGGCGTTGACGCGAATTCCTTTCGGTCCGAGCGAGGCCGCGAGATAGCGCACGGTGGCCTCGAGCGCGGCCTTGGCGACACCCATCACGTTGTAGTTGGGGAAGGTTTTGGTCGAGCCGTAGTAGGTGAGGGTGAGGATGGAGGAGCCCGGCTGCATCAGGGGTGCGGCGCCGCGGGCGAGGGCGATCAGAGAGTAGACACTGATATCGTGCGCGATGCGGAAGCTCTCTCGGCTGGTCTTGTAGAAGTCTCCGCTGACGCCGTCCGCGGGCGAAAAGGCGACGGAGTGCACGAGGGTGTCGACGCGGCCGAAGGCGTCTTTGATCTGCCCAAAGACACTGTCGATCTGCTCGTCGCTTGAGACATCGCACTGGAAGGCGCGGCCGGTTTCGATCTGGCCGAGGGATTGAAGCAGATCTTCGGCTTCTTTCTTTAGCCGCTCGGACTGGTAGCTGAGCACGAGGGTAGCGCCGGCTTCGGCGAGCTTCTGCGCGATCGCGTAGGCGATGGAGCGCTTGTTGGCGAGGCCGAAGACGACGGCCACCTTGCCCTGCATGCTGATCATTTCGTGAAGACTCCTGTGCTTGGATGTGCGGGTCAGACGGTAAGCATAGCAGTGTGGGCGCGAGGTTTTCCGCCGAGGTCGCGCCTGGGCACGCTTCTCGCCAACCTCTTAGAGCCGTTCTGTCTTGTCGCTCTGCGCCTTGAGGAGGACAGCTCTCATCGCAACGTTCGCCACCCAAGCGCGCGCGATTGGTTGCCCCCCAGGGATTCGAACCCCGATTGATCGGTTCAGAGCCGACTGTCCTACCATTGAACGAGGGGGCAACAGAGATAGCCAGATGTCCGGCCGCGGATCTCTTCGCCGCCTCTAGGGAGTGTACGGGCGCGGGTACGGCCGGGTCAATCGGATACACTCATCGTCCAGCGCAGATTTGGTCTTCCAGTCCAGATCTGGGCCGAGCTAGGCAGGCCGATCCGGACCCCTCAGACGAGCTCCCGGCGAAAATACATCACATGACTCGCCGATGTGTTGGGCACGGGCCACGTACGCGTTTCTCGAAATCCAAGCTTGCGATACAGCCGCTCGGCCGATTGCATGCTCGACGGATCGGTGTCCAGCATCGCAAGGCTGTAGCCGCGGGCGCGAGCTCGGCCGAGTACCTCCGTCAGCAAGAGCTTGCCCAGACCCTGGCCCCGGCCCGCCTCGCCGACAAACAGGCGCTTGATCTCACAGGTCTGGGCTTTGCCAGCGCGCTTGCCAGTGCCCTCGCCCGTACCCAGAAGCTGCCGGTAAGCGATTGCGCCCAGCGGCGTCCCGAACCCCGCCTGCCCAAACGCCACCAGCACCTCGCCGCCCGCTCCCGTGTACGGCTCGGGCAAGGCGGCAACCTCCTCCTCGAAGCGCCCGAAGTGGAAGCCCTCGCACCTGACCTCCCGAAGAAAGCGGGCGTAAGCGCGAAAGACTTCTTGCGCGGCAGCTCTGTCCGAAGCACTGGACGCGTCGGTGATCGCTCGGATCTCGAACATAGGCCCCATGCTAGCGCGAACATACGCCCACCCTAGCGCGGCCCTGACCGCAATCGAAGCTACGGGAGCCCGATCACCTCTGGGTGCGGCGGGTACAGCTTCGGATGCACGACGGCCGCCAGGCACTCGAGACCCTTCAACAGCGTCGGCGCAGGCGTATTCAGATACTGATCCGGGATGCAAAACACGCGGCGGCTCCGCACCGCCCGCAGCGTCTCCCACCTTCGTTGCGCCACCACCCGCTCAAGCGGAACCCGATCCCCTGCGCCGCACCAGGCGAACACGAGCACGTCAGGGTCCGCCGCCGCAACCTCCTCCGCAGTGGTGTGCGCGCCCGGCGTCCCCAGAAATTGTCCGTTCGCCGCCTCCACCAGCTCGGCCACCCACACCTGTGACCGGATCAGCGGCTTTCCCCACTCCTCGCAGTACACCAGAGGCCGCGTCGTCGCCGTCTGAGTGTACGTCCGGGTACCCGTCACGGACGCCTGAAACGAGGCTATGCACATCTCGGCGCTTGTCGTCGCCTCAGTCACCGAACCCAGCAGCCGGATATCGTTGAACACATCCGCCAGCGTGTGCGGAGCCAGCGCCAGCACTGGCACGCCAGACTTCAAGATGGCCGCCAGCGACTCCATCCGATACGGCACACTCGCCACCACAAGGTCAGGCTTGGCCGCCTGTATCTCCGCCGCTGACGCCGTCCACGAGTCATGGAGCACCGGCAGGCCGCGCTCACGAAGCGCCGGCAGCGCCTCCAAACAGTACCGCGTCATTGCGCACAAGCAGTCAAGACGGCCAAGAGCGTCGAGCGTCAGCGTGACCGAAGGCTGGAGCGATGCGATACGCATAAGGAGGAGCGTACATCGATCTCGGCCTCGCCGCTCTGCGCCCGCAGCACATCCTCGCCCAACAAGCTCGTAGAATGTTTCTGATGGCGACAGCAACGGGAGCCCTGGCCGACTCACACCAGACCGGATGGTCGCGCTCCCGCACGTTTGCCGCGCGCTACAGTTGGGCCGTTGTCGGGTACAACATCCTCGTCATCGTCTGGGGCGCGCTCGTCCGCGCCACCGGTTCGGGCGCCGGCTGCGGGAACCACTGGCCGCTCTGCAACGGCGTCGTCATTCCCGTCTCGCCCGGCCTCCACACCCTGATCGAGTTCACCCACCGGCAGATGGTGACCTTCTCTATTCTGGCGATCGCCGCGCTGGCCGTCTGGACCTGGCGCGCCACCACCAAAGAATCGGCGGCTAGACTCGCTGCGGCTGCCTCCGTAATCCTTCTCGTCAACGAGGCCCTCCTTGGCGCGCTGCTCGTCAAGCTCGGCTACGTCACCACCAACCAGAGTATCGGCCGCGTCGTGATGCTCAGCGTCCATCTCAGCAATACCCTGCTTCTTCTCGGGGCGCTTACCCTGACCGCCTACTTGCTCGCGACTGGACAGCACCGGCGCGAGTCTCCGATCGATCGCTCCGCTGCAGTCTGGGCCGCGGCCGGCCTGCTCTCGACTATGGTCGTCGGCGTCAGCGGCAGCCTGGCCGCCCTCGGCGACACGCTCTTCCCTTCCGCCTCGCTGCGCTCGGCCGTAGCCGCCGACTTCGCCACCGGATCGCCATGGCTCATCCGCGTCCGCTGGGTGCACCCGGTCAGCGCCGTGTTTGCGGCGATATTTGTCCTCTGGCTTGTCCGTCGCGCCGGGCAAAGAGGCACGGCGACAAAGCTGGTTCGCACCATCGCCCTCCTCCTGGCCATGCAATTCGTCCTCGGCATCGCGGACGTCCTTCTGCTCGCCCCAGTCTGGCTACAGCTCCTGCACCTCCTCGGCGCCGACCTCTTCTGGGTCGCTCTCATCACGCTTGCCGCAAAGGTCATCTGGCAAGGAGAGAGCAGAAGCGCGGGAGGGCAGACGGGCGTGCTTGCCTGAGACACCGTCACGGCTCGGCCGGTCTCGTCCCTGGCCGATCTCCCGCAGCCTGATACCGCCCAAGCTCCTTCACAAATGCACACTCGCCGCTAAGCTCTTCGATGGCCCTGTCCGCGATCCCCGCATCGGGGAACCGCATATCCACGAAAAATACATACTGCCAGGGCTTGCCCGGCACGGGTCGCGACTCGATTTTCGTCAAATTGAGACCATGCCGGGCGAGCAAACTCAGCGCGCGCACCAGCGTCCCCGGCCGATGGTCGATCGAGAAGGCCAGACTCAGCTTGTTGGCAGCGGCCTCAGCCTCGCCGTTGATCGCCGATCCACCCAACCCTGGCAACCCGGCTTCGCCCTCCCGCTTGAGCACGTGAAACCGCGTGTAGTTCTCGGCGTGATCCTCGATGCCGCGCTCCAAGATCTTCGCCCCGTACACCTGCGCGGCCAGCTCCGGCGCGATCGCCGCGGTGTCGGTCTGACGCTCGCTCATCAGATACTTGACGCTGCCGGCGGTGTCGTAGAACGGCACCACATCGAGCTCCGGGCGCCGCGCCAGAAACGCTCTGCATTGCGCGAGCGCCACCGGATGCGACAAGACCCGCCGCAGTTCCGAAGCGCGCGCACCCGGCGCGACGATCAGATTGTGCTTAATGCGCATGAGGCTCTCGCCGACGATCCGCACCGGCTGTGCCAGCAGCAGATCGTAGTGCTCAGCAACCGACCCATGGAGGCTGTTTTCAATCGGCAGAACTGCACTGTTCACCTCGGCCTCGACCACCTGCCGGAAGACCTCGCCCGAGATTGCGCACGGCACAATTTCGCCCTCGGGAAAGAGCTCGAGGGCCGCCATATGGCTGTTGGAACCGCGTTCTCCTTGAATCGCTAACCGAATAAGACCTCGCAAACCGGTCCGCAGACCAGACAGACCCCCGACAGGCACGAGTGTAATCCGTCGCTACGAAGTTCAGATTTCGCGCCGGCAAGACAAATCAAGACAACCCAGCCCGTACGCCCAGCTTCATACCACACGAAGCCCTTGTGGGCATCAACTAACGCGAGCGGCTTTCATACTGTCGCTCATAGGAGATCGGAATGCTCTGGACCATCACAATCATTCTCTTTGTACTATGGCTAGTCGGTCTGGTCAGCAGTCACACGTTTGGGGGATGGATTTACGTCCTGCTTGTGTTGGCTATTATCGTTTTGATCTTCAACCTGCTGTCAGGACGACGAGCGCTCTAGATCGCCGTAAGCCTCTCTAGCGAGCGCTTTTGACATCGCATTTATCGGAGCACAACCAAGCAACAGACGTACGAAACAGGAGCACGTTATGAACGAAAGCACAGTTTCCGGAAAGTTTGATCAGGCCGCAGGCAAGGTAAAAGAGGCGGTCGGAAATACAGTAGGTAATGAAAAGCTGGCCAACTCCGGCGCCGCGGACCAAGTGAAAGGCGACACGAAGGAGACCTGGGGCAACGTCAAAGACACCGCCTCCAGCATGACGAACAACGCCCGCGACAACGCCGACACACGGTCGACGAGTCTGAATCAGAACACCTCAAGCAACGGCGAGTCGATGCGCAACAAGGTCACCACCGATGCGGACAACGCGAAAAACAAGATCTCCAACAAGCTCGACGAACTCAAAGGCGATCGCTAGATTGCTAGCGATCGCCCGGTAGCACAGACGTTACAGAGCCCACCCCAGAAAGGTGGGCTCTTCTTTTATGGGTGAAGAAGCACATCCGTCGCTACAAATGCAAAGAAAAGCACCGAAATAACTCCGTTCAGGGTAAAAAATGCAGCGTTCATTCGCCCGAGATCGTCGGGCGCAACGATGCTGTGCTCATACCAAAGCAGAGCCCCTACCAGGGCGATGCCCAGCAGTGAAATAGGCCCCAGATGAAAGAGAAAGGAGAGCCAAAGTAGAAGTCCGAGCATGCCCACATGCATCGCGCGCGCGAAGAGGAAAGCTCTCTCGAGACCGAAGGCCTGGGGAACACTGCGCAAACCCGCGGACCGGTCGTGCGCATAATCCTGACATGCATACAGGACATCGAAGCCGCCCACCCAGAGCAACACAGCCAGCGTGAGCACAACGATCCGCGGGTCCAGAGTTCCGCGCACCGCAATCCACGCCGCCGACGGAGCTATGCCCAGCGCCAGGCCCAGCACCAGGTGTGACCAGCGGGTCAGCCGCTTCATGTAGCTGTACGCGAGCACCACAAGCAAGGCCAAGGGCGCAAGCACGAGCGTGAGCCGGTTCAGCATGGCGGCTCCGGCCAGAAACACCAAACATGCGACAACGGTAAAGCCGAGGACAAATCTCCTGCTGATTAACCCTGCAGGAAGTGCTCTCATCGCCGTACGCGGGTTCGCGGCGTCAATCTCCGCATCGACCAAGCGATTGAACGCCATTGCCGCCGATCGTGCAGCCACCATACACACCACAATCCATCCCAGCACACGCACTGGCGGCCACCCGTGCGCCGCCAGCACGGCACCTGTCAACGCAAACGGCAGAGCGAAGATCGAGTGCTCCCACTTGATCATTTCGAGCGTATTAGCAGTGCTCTTCCAAAGGGTCTTCATAGGGGCGCGTGCTGAGTGCGAGATCGCCAAACCAACCTCCCCGCAGATGGGGATCCAGTCCGCCCTTCACAGCGGAATCAGTGAAGCTATCTCAAGCTCAAGAGAGATCTCTCCCCCAGCACTATCTCCCTCTGCTCTGGCTGGATTGTCCAGCTACCTGAAGATTGTTGGTGACCTTGAAGACATTGGGAACGCCGTTTGCACGGATGCCGGCGACATCTTTATCCGCCTGGCTGTCCACGACACCCGAAAGCGTCACGTTGCCATTGATCACGGTAATCCGGATCGGCTTAGCCGGATCGAGGGCATACTTGTTCAGCTGCGGTGCACCGTAGATCGCGCGCGCCTCGGCCAGGCGAATCTGGTCATCGAACGGCGAAGTCGGCGCGACCTCGATATCGTCGATCACATCGCGCACTCCCGGCGTATTCTCCACCAGGCTAACAGCCGCGGCCTTGTCCGTCGGTCCGTAGGCTACGCCGCCCAAGGTCACCACGCCGTTTTCAACACCAATCGTTAGGGCATTGAACGCGGTCGTGCCGTAGCCGACGCGATAGTAGGCCAGCTGCTCTGCCAGCTTGTTGCGTAGGGTCGTGTCCTCGACCTGCGGTCCAGCCACTTCAATCTGATCCTGCACACCTTTCACGTTTTTGCGGTGGCGAACCTTGCGGTCAGCATCCTCCTTTTGACTGTAGAGATCGACCGTTCCCGTCAACGTGACGACACCCTGATTGACGTCGGCCTTCACATTCTTGAACTGCTTCTTGTCGAGCGCCTTCAATACCTCCGCCTGCACCTGCTGGTCGTTCTGTCCTGTCCCAACCGCGCTGGATGTCGCCTGTGCAAAGCTCGTTCCGACGCCAAGGACCGCACCGAAGTACAAGCCTGCGGCGAGAACTAGTGTCCTCGCGACCATCTCACGTCCTTTTCCAAGTCCCTTATCAGTAGCCATCGCAATCTCCCTAAGCCTGCTTCGACGTGGCATTCAGCCAATTACTTCCGTCAGCAGACTTCAGTTGTATTGGATGCAATGACCTTGCGCCGGGCTCCTAGAGCAGATCTCCTGTTGCTGTAGCTTAGGACAAAGTTCCGGAATGCCAGTTTCTAGGGAAAGATGGCGCAGTCAGACTTGGCTTGCTTATACACCCACAGGAGAACTGCTCAGCGATACCGCTTTCGCAGCTTGTAGACGATGCTGAAAACGCCCGTTTCGTCGCGCGTGGCCACGATCGACTGGTTCTCGCTGACGGCGTACGTCAACTGGATCAGCTGCTGGGCCGAAGAGTTGACGTTGGTCGCAAAGGTCACCGCCAGCTGACGCGATAGCTGCTGCTGTACCGTGATACGTGCCGACGAGTTCCCCAAGGTGCCGACGAAGGCCGGGTCGATCTTCACACTGCCGCCGCCGAACAACTTTGAAACCCGGCTGCTGACCGTCGCGTTAAGAGCGCCGCCCAGAAGGGCGCTCGTGGTCGGATCCGTGCCGGCCTGCACCTGCTGTTCCTGGTACAGCTGCGCTTCCTCCTGCGTGCGTCCGAGGGCGAGCAGGTTGAACACATCGGCCTCGCTCAGCGGCGGCTCCGACCGGTAGGTCGGCTTCAGGCTCGTAGGCGTGCCGTGCAAACTGATCGTAATGTCGTAGTTCTCGACCCGCGTCGTCACATCCAGATCGATCAAAGGGTCGATGCGCACCGGATTTGAGAAGTAGATGCTGCCGCGCTGCACCTGGTACTTGGTTCCGGCAAATGTGGCACTTCCGTCGGTGATCTGGATGCGCCCAAGCACCGTTGGCGTCGCAAGCGTTCCTCGCACCGTTAGGTCCACCATCCCCGCCAGCTTCGCGTAAGAGTTCTGGAAATCCAGCTGCGGCGAGCTCGCTATGTGGATGTCGAGTTGGACGTTGTTCGTAAACGAGCTCGGATTGGGCGGCGCACTCACACCTCCCGACCCAGCGAATGCGGCAAAATCGACGTCCGGGCCAACGCCGAAACGCGTCAGCACGACGTTTCCGCTCAGCAACAAATTGTTGAGCCCCCCTCGCAGCGCTAGATTCGTATCTACCGTCGCGCTCAGGCCGTTGTACCGCAGGCGGTTCGCCTTCCCGGTAGCAGTCAAATCAGCGTAGAACCCGTTGCGATACGTCAGAAAACCGCCCACCTTGACCAAGCCGCCGCCCGTCGTCGCCGTCAGCTGTTGCACCACCAGCCGGTCCTCGTTGAAGACCAGTGTGCCCTGGAGGTCTGTCAGACCGTTGGGGATGCCGTTCATTGCCAGGTCCACGCCTTCAAAACGAACGTTTCCGGCAAGCGCTGGAGCCTTCAACCGGCCGCCGGCAGTCACCTGGAACTCCACCTTGCCCTTCGATATCAGGTCCCGGTCGAAAGTGTGCAGCAGCGAGGTGTTGATGCTTCCGTTCGATCGGATGTTCAGAGCACCGCCCTTTGGATCCGTGACGCCAAACACCTGCGCTGTACCACCCGCGCTCAGATTCGTATCCGGCGCCGTGATACGCACTTGATCGAGCGTCGCCACACCATTGCGCAGACTGACCCGCAACGGCTGCTCCGCTTTGAGGTCGACTCCCTGCACCGTCACGCTCACCGGATCGAGTACGGCCGTTCCACTCAGCCCGGTGGGCGTCTTCAGAGGCCCGCTCACCGTCACGACGCCCGCAATCGCAGACGTCGCCTTGATCGTGTTCGTCGGCGAGACGATGGGCAGCACCTTTGCCACATCCAACCCACGCAGCGTAAGCTTCGCCTGGGTTTCCAGGTTGCCCGTGAGCGAGGTCTGCCCCACAGCGTCGATCGATGCCCCGACGAGCGTCGAAATCGCGTTGTAAAACACTGTCTTACCTTCGCTGTGGAGGTCGGCCGTCATCTGCCCCAGGCCCTGTCCATCCATCTCGATCTTCGTTAGACCGAGATGCGCTTTCAGGCCGGGCTCGCTGAGTGTTCCGTCGGCGTCCGCAACTACGCTCAGCACAGCATCCGCATTCAGGTTCTCTTTCTGCACAAGGGCGAACTTCGAGAGCTGGAGATTGTTGCCCTGGATGTGAGCGCGTACGCGTTCGGTCGCTAAGTTGTACGCCCCGTTTCCGGTGATCTGCATCCCATGCAGCCGCAAGACGACGCTCTTTGCCTCGATCTGCTTCCCGGCGATCGTCGCCTGTACAACTGCACTCTCATACGGCTCCCCGTAGGCCACTCCATTTGCGAGCGAAACCTGCCCCGTTCCGGACAGGTCCTTCAAAGTCCCGCTCGCTTGCACGTTCACATCCATCGTGCCGGAGATATCGTACTTGCCCTTCTGTCCGGCGATCTCAAGCACGTCCGCAACCTGCGCTCCGGCCAGCTGTACCTTTGCGTCCACGCTGGTCCCGTCGTCCCACACCGAGCTGACCGCGCCTCCGCGCGAAACCACACGCCGCGGCTTGAACGCTCCTGACACGTTCAGCACCGCCGTCCCGCGCTTGACGGTCGAACTCGCGACCGCAAGTCCGGCCGGCGTGTACTCGGCGTCCGCCACCACCGAATCGATGTGCACGTCGGCCTCTGTGCCTAACCGCACCTGGAGATCGTTCGCCTGCACATGGCCCTTGATGTCAAGCGCCCGCAACGCTCCCCGAGCCGTACCATCAAAACCGACGGATCCATGCAGCACAACAGGGAGCGCCGCGGAGCCCTTTTTCCCGTTTGCCGCGAATCCCAGCGTCTCGAGCATCTGGTCGTACTCGCCCAGGTCCCGCACCTGCGCATTTAATCGCAGGTCGGTCAGAGGATCTCCCTTGTTTATGCCCAGAACCCCGCTCGCTTCCAGCGTGGACGCCAACGTCTCCAGACGCACACGCTGCAGCTTCACGACCTGCGTCTTGCCGATGAAGTGGGCAATCAGCTCCCCACGTACCGGCACGTTTGATCGAGCGCCCGGCCGTCGAACCCCCGTCGGCGCCAGATGGAGATTTGCGTCGACATCGACGGTATCGACGATCTCACTGGCAGGTCCGCCCCACTCGGCCGTGACCGGACCCGAGATCGCCGTATCGAAACCCAGGTCGCCATACCCCTTCGGCGCCGCGATGTCCATGATGGTTCGCAGCGGAATGCGGTTCGTGGTCACCTTCAGAATGGCGCGCGCTCGCTGAACCGGAGAGATCGCGACCGAGTTCACCGGCGGCTTCGCCCCGACACCCACAGCGGTCGTATTCGCTGTCTTCGCGGCGGCCACCGTCGTCGGGGACTTCTCAGCTGTGTTTGTCGGCACCTCCCCCAGCCAGTTCGAGATCCGCAGGTCGCCCGCCGCGCTTCCACCCCCAGGCAGATACCCCGTCAGCGCCGTAAGGAGGAGCTCTGTCGGCGTGACGTGCAGCTGAGCTTTCCCGTTGATATCATGCACACGCACATTCTGGTCCGCGTATCCGGCGTTGTGCAGCTTCAAATCCCCCACTACGAGATATCCAGCTTGGCAGTCCGGGTCAGGCGGAAGCACCTTCGTGTTCAGGGCCGCTGCGTTGGCCGGGTGGCGCTGCTGGGAGAATCCCGGCTGCTTCTGCGCCTCGGTCGGGGGCGTGTAACAGTTGTGCCCTTTTACGTGCAGTTCCAAAGCTCCCGCGTTCAGGCCCGAAACACCCCCCAGCACCGAAATCTGCTTCAGCTCAAGCGAACCGTCGACCGCCCCCTCCCACTCCGGGTTGGCGAAGTGCTTCAGCGACGCCGACGCATGCAGATCCGAGGCCGCCCCCGAGTGCACGTCCAGCTTCTTGATCTCCGCGAGATCCCGCCCCAGCTGCGCCTCCAGGTGCATCTTCGATTGCGCTTCCGGCTCGGCTGCCATACGCGTCCGCAGATCGTTGAGGTCGATCACAGCGCCGTACCGGTCCACGGAAGCAAGATAGTTCACGCGCGCCTGGAGATCTCGCGCCGCAACGTCAAACGGGATTGCCCGGTCGTTCACCAGAGCCACACCGTTTACCAGCTCCACAACCTTTGCCTGGAGATCGAGCAGCGTGTCCTGGATCGGCGTCTTGCTCGTACTCGGGTGCTTCGGCACCGGCTGATTCGTCTTCCCGTCCTTGGTGATAATCAGGTGCACCTCAGGCTGTTCGGCTCGGAGAAAGTTCAGACCGATATGCGACTGCGCCCCTTGCCCGATCGTGTGGGAGATAAATGTGTTGATCCTGAGCCGAATTAGAACGCGCTGGACTGAAAGGTAAGGAGCCTCGCCGGGCCCCTCAAGCCCATGAATCACCAGACCGTCTACCTCGATTGCGAGGTGCCACAGATCGAATCGAAGGCCGCCCAGATCAACCTTGCCGCCGGTCGAGTTCTCCAGAACCGAAACAACTTCCTTGCCGACCCGCTGCTGAAAATCACGCGTCCGGGTATACCAGGTGACACCGATCACGAGGAGGGCAAGGAGCAGCAGCAAACCGCCCGCGGTCCACAGCAAAGCGCGCACAAACCGGCCACCGCGGCGCGACTTCGGCACACTTGCTTGCTCCGCTGGGCTCGCGGGCGTCTCCGGCACGTGCTCCCGGCCTCCGATCACTGAGTCACCGCCCCGTCCGGCTGAATCACGCGCACCGATCCCTGCGCGCGAAGGCTCTTCAACCAGTCGCCCAGCAGATTGCTCACCTGCTGCTGTAACAGCACCTCCCGAATCTGGTCGGAAACATCGGACAGCTTGGCAGGCCGCACCTTCTGCCGCGCGTACTCCGGCAACAGCGTCTTGTCGTAGTAATCCTGGATCTCTGCGGTCGAGATCTGAATCCCGCTGCGAAATCGAATCTCAATAAACCGCAGAGCTTCCATGCGTTGCCGCCAGCGTGCCCGCAGCTCCTCCATCGTGAAGCCCTGGTCGGCGACAAATTTGGCCCACCCGGCGTCGGTCTCGCAGTGGTAGGCGCGGCACTTCGGGCTGTCCTTTCGCAACTGCGCCAGCTGCTGGTCCACCTCTTCGTCCGTGATCGGAGGCTGCGGCTGAAGCCTGGCCTGCTCGAGAATGAGGTCGCGGTTGATCAGCCGCTCGACTGCGCGCTCCCGCGAAAAGCCTTCGTTCGAAGTCCCAGAGGCTGGCGGCTGAAATGCCGCGAATCGCCGCTCCTCGTTGATATCGCTCTCAAGCACCGCATCTGAATTCACCACTGCAACCAATCGGTCAAGCATCACGCCCTGTCCCGACTCAGAACCCTGCCCAGAGCTCGCAGTCGGAGTTGTGCCTGGGCCTGGAAGCGTCGCCGCCCCCGAACCCACTCCCGGACCGGCCTGGGCCGGCAGAGATCTGGCGGCCAGCAGAAATGCGAAGCCAGCCAACATCGCCCGCACAAGCCCGTTTTGGTCTGGTCGTCTCATCTAGAAACTCTGTCCAATGCTGAAGAAGAAGTTGAAGTGACCGGCCTGCCCGACATGCGGCACGCTGCCGTTGAAGTCGTAGATCACGGGGTAGATGGGTGGGTTGAGGTTGTAACTGAAGTCGCCACGAATCGGGCCCACAGGCGTGCTGTAGCGTACACCTACACCGATATCGTGCGAAAAGTAGTTGAAGTCGCACGTACCTACGTGTGAGGCAACCACCGCCGGACTGGAAACGTCCCGGCAGGTCTCCGAGTTCGGCTGGTGAAACCGGCCAATACTCGGAAACAGCTTTCTTCCGTTCTGAAACACGTTTCCCATGTCGTGAAATAACACAAAGCTCACACTTGTTCCGACTACAGGTAGGGTCGGCGGCGGCATTCTCAGCTCAAAGGTGTTCACCACCACGGCCGTCCCGCCCACAGGATAGCCGGTCTGCAGATCGCGCGGCCCCGCTCCATTGATCGAGAAGCCGCGAAGCGACGTGGCCCCACCTGCATACAACCGCTCCGGTAGCGGCACGGCTGTACAACTCGGGTTTGTGTTCAGAAGCACGCCGGCGCACGGGTTCCCGGCAATCACGTCATTGGTCGGGTTTGCGTTCGGATTTGGTCCAAAGACATTCTCGAAGCCGATCCGGAGATTGCGCGCAAAGACGTACTTGTGATCACCTTTGCCAAACTGGTAGTACGTCGAGTTTGTCCCGTCAAACCGATTGAAGTTGGTCTGAGATCCAACCCGCGGATCGGCATAAAACTCCTGCATCGACGTGTAGGATCCCTTTACTGCATCGAGCGGACTCGGAGAGCGGGTATCGTGAAACCACGTTATGCCAGGACCGCCGACGCGGACCGGTTGACTCAACAGTGGAATCAGGTTTGCTGAAATCTGCAGACTGTTCGGATCCACCTTTACGCGACGGTACTGAAAATCGTAGATAAAGGTGTCCGCCCGCTTCACCTTCTGGGTGACCCGGAAGTCGGCCTGCAAGGTCGACGCGGCAAAGGTACTGATGTTCTGCACATTCGTATAACCGCCGGTGATAATCGCCGTCAACTTCGGACTTCCGAGAAGATTTGGGTTGTTGAAGCTGGCCGTCGCCACCTCTTCCAGCAAGCCGTATGTCCCGTGAAACGTGAGCGACTGCTGCGTTCCGCGAAAATTGATGCGCGACACGTCCACCGAAACTCTCGGACTCACCCCCGCCTTTCCGTTCTGCGAATACTGAGACGTCTCGGAAGGCGTGATGCCGAGCAGGATTGCCGATGCCTCCGAGATCTGCCCCCGCTGGGGAATTCCAGTCTCCGCCTCAAACCCAAAGCCGTAAGTCACGTCCCACCGTCTGGCCTCCGTCAGTTGCAGCAGAACGTTCTTTTCAGGCGCATCCCCCGTCGGATTCTGCACAGCCGCAACCACCTCGTTGAAGAGCGCGAGATTGTACAGATTGCGCTGCGTCTCCAGAAGCGCGCTCTGGTCCAAAGGGTCACCAGCATGCACCAGAACTTGCTGATTTACAACCTTCTGCTTAGTCGTGCCTAAGCCCGATTCAAGAACATGGTGAATTGTCACCTGCTGACCTTCCGTAACATCGAGCGCAACGTCCGTACGCGTCGGATCGGTCGTCTCCTTATCCTGCTTGATCTCCACCTTGGCCTGATCGAAACCGTGGCTCACGTAATACCCAAGAACCGCGTCCCGGTCGCCTGAAAGTGTGATCAGCGAGTACGGCTGGCCCGTCTGCGCGTTGATTAACCCAGCAAGGACGGCGCGACGCGACGCATCCACGCCCTCGATTTTCACCGCACCGAACTTCTGCTGCGGACCTTGGTCGATCGTGTAAGTAACGCTGATGGCGGCTTCCTTCAACGGCTTTCCATTCGGCTTATCGTCCACGTCCTTGGTCCCTGCGGTCACCTTCACCGCGCTAAACCCGTTCGCTCGATAGATCGCCTCGATCGAACTCACATCCTGCCTCACCAGAGCCGTGCTGTACCGCCCGTTGCGAATGTAAGCATCGGCCTTCTGTACCTGTACATGCTCGCGAAGAATGCTGTCCGACAGGTACTTGTTTCCCTTGAAATCGACCGCAATCACCTTGTGTCGCATCTTTCGATCGACTGTGTAGACTACCCGCTCCTCCGGCGTGTCCTCCCCGATCACGTGATAGTCCACCTCGGCGTCGAAGTAGCCCTGCTGCTCGACGAAATCTTGAATGTGGGTCTTGCCTTCGTTCAACAGATCGTTGTCGACCGCGCCTTCCTCAAAGACCGGCACCAGAAGTTTCAGGCGACTCTTGGATACCTTGATCCCCTCAATCAGCACCTTCACCTTGGGCCCTTGATTCGCTCGAAAGGTGTAGTTCAACCGGTCCGTCGAGGCGTCATACACCTGCTTCTCAAGCGTGATTGTGCCTTCCAATCGATCCTGCTTCTGGTACACCGCCCGAAGGTTATCGAGCGCTGTGCTCGTTGTCTCCCGCGTTACTTTGGATTTCAGCTTGAGCTTCCCTTTCTTGCGGAAATCTTTCTCGGTGAGCCCCGGATCGGTTCCTGTAATCGTCACCGCACCCACCCGCGCCTGAAGTCCAATGTTCACTGTGTACGTCACGTTCACCTGGTGGCCTACGTCATCCCGCGTTGTACTCGCGGCCACTTTCGGTTCATAAAAGCCATTCTGCGCCAACGATTGCACTATGCCCTTCGTTCCCGCCGGAACCATAGGGTCGCTGAACGACGTTCCTGGATCGAGCTTCGTCGCGTACTCAAGGAGCGAACTCAGACGCTCGCTTTTGACGCCCACGATCGCAACCCGCCCAACGTAAAACTGCGGGCTGCCGGTGAAGATCAGGGTTACACCTCCGGCTGTTCGAACGCCCCGCACCGCGATGTCACGGTACCGTCCACTGCTGAACAGACGGCGAGTGCTCTCGCGGACCTTGTCCGGGTCGAGCGGCTGTCCAGACTTCTGCGCAAGCTCCTTCGGGAGTGCGGATGTGTCGTCAAATCTGACCCCCTCGAACCGGATGCTTTCGACCGGCAAACCCTTCCACTGAAAGATCGAATTCGGCAGCGGCGGACCGATCTTTAACGGCGCCGACGTCTCATTCGCTGCTGCCCCGGCTGCGTTCGGCGCCACCGTCTGAGACGCCTGCGGAACCGCTCCCCCTAGCCCCGGGTTCACGCCGCCCGTGCTCGGCGAAGGCGCCGGCGTAGACTGCGTCGGTGATGGCGGCGTCTGCGCCTCCAGCCCCGCTGCCTTAGACCACGACCCACACCAAAGCATCGCCACGAAGAGGGAAAGGGAGAGGACGTGCCGCGCCCATCTTGAGCCGGCGCTCCGAGCGCAATGCCCATGCCTTCCGAGCTCTGACCGGATCAGCCCAGGCCGGACGTGCCCGGATCGAAGCCTAACACTCAACATCCCACCTCTTGTCTTCTCAGCCAGGGCCGGCGTCCTCTGCCCCGGACATACATAACTACACGCATCGCCTGCTCTCCATACGGACGAACAGTTCCGGAAGATGTTTGCAGGCACTGCCTCAAAAGGGCAAGCCGGCCACATTCTGCCAGAGCAACCGCAGTCTCTATACTACTAAGGTCACCATGCCCCAGCGCACCGCAGGATCCCAACGCGTAACACCCAGCCCAATTTGGGCTAACCCGGCCCGTTTCCAGGCAGCCTCTAGGTCCATTCCGGGAGATCGCCCGCCTTCTGTACCGGCCGCGCCGGCACAAGGCAAGGGCGACTACCCCAACGACCTCAACGACCGCTACTCCCGACAGATCCTCTTCCCTCCCATCGGCCAGACTGGCCAGAAACTGCTTGCCGAGGCACACGTCGCTATCGTGGGCTGCGGCGCCACCGGAGCCGCGGCCGCCGGGCTTCTTGCGCGCGCGGGGGTCGGAACGCTCCATCTGATCGATCGCGACTTCGTTGAAACCTCCAATCTTCAGCGGCAGTCGCTCTTCGACGAGGCCGATGCAGCCGAGGCCCTGCCCAAGGCCGAAGCCGCCCGTCGCAAGATCCGGCTGTTCAACTCCGCTATCACAGTCCAGGCGCACGTCGCCGACCTCACCCCAGCGAATATCCACAACCTCCTTCAGCCCGTCAGCCTCATCCTCGACGGCACCGACAACTTCGAAACTCGCTTTCTACTGAACGACTACGCCGTCCAGCAAGGCAAACCCTGGATCTACGCCGCCGCCATCGGAGCGTACGCGGCAACCATGAACATCCTTCCGCGATCCCCAAAGACGGATCCAGAAACGTATCTACACACGCATCCAGAGCCGCACCAAACAGACCTCATTTCTCTTATCGGCAACTCCGGCGAAAACTTTAGCCCAAGATTCGCACCCAGTGCCTGCCTTGCCTGCGTCTTCCCAAAACCGCCAACCGGACCGGTCGAAACTTGCGACACAGCGGGCATCCTCGCCACGGCCGTCCACCTCGCCGCCTCCATCCAGGTCACCGAAGCTCTCAAATTTCTCACCGGTCAGCCTCACCGGATGCGCCGAAGTCTGCTCTCATTCGACCTCTGGCCAGACCTCGACGGGAGCCCCTTCCGTCGCTCCGAAATCTCGACCGGCACGCCCGATTCTCTCTGCACTGTCTGCCATGACCGGCAGTTCGATCACCTCAACGGCGCCGGTCGGCCGCACATCACCCTGTGCGGCCGCAACTCCGTCCAGATCCACGAACATCACCGGCCCCTCGATCTCGCCGCCATGCACCGCCGCCTCTCCACCCTCCCTGAGATTAGCGATCTCCGCGCGAACAGCCTTCTCCTGCGATTTCGTCGCGGACCCCACACCCTGAGCCTCTTCGCCGATGGCCGAGCCATCATTCAAGGCACCACCGACCCCGTCCTGGCCCGCTCCCTTTACGCCCGCTACATCGGCACATAATTCCGCCTGGACAGCCAAGCCCAGCGACCTCCTAGGTACAGAAGAATCCAATGAGAGCGCACTATCGTACCCTGAAGCCGTGAGATCAAAAGACCGAAGCGCCGCACTTGCGATAATCTGGGTGAAAGCGGACGTACGTTATGGGCGCAAGCTCTCTAGATCCGCCATAGGAACGCGAAGGTTCTGAAACCTATGACACAAACAAAGTCCACTCCCGGTCTGTTCAAGCGAAATCCACCCATCATCGGCGAAGCAGAAGCCATTGAAAGCGCGAAAGCGGGCGACGCGGAAGCATTTTCCAAGCTCTACGCCCTGCATAAACGCCGCGTCTACACGCTTTGTCTCCGCATGCTCGGAAACGTCTCCGAGGCCGAAGACATGACCCAGGAAGCCTTTCTGCACCTCTTCCGCAAGATCGGCTCCTTCCGCGGCGAATCTGCGTTCTCCACCTGGTTGCACCGACTTACCGTCAACCTCGTCCTGATGCACCTCCGGAAGAAAGGCCTCAACCTGGTATCGCTTGAGGAGACCATCAACCCGTCCGAGGAAGACGCGCCAAAGCGGGACTTCGGATCGCGCGACCCACAGCTCGCCGGCTCCGTCGATCGCGTCGCCCTGGAGCGCGCCGTCACCTCCCTTCCCCCTGGATATCGCATGGTCTTCGTCCTCCACGATGTCGAGGGTTTTGAGCACAACGAGATCGCCACCATGCTCGAGTGCTCCACCGGCAACAGCAAATCGCAGCTCCACAAAGCCCGTCTCAAACTTCGCGAGCTTTTGCGCCAGCCCGAGCACGCCGACGTCGCCGCACATCTGCTGAAAGAGGTCGCCACCGTATGAGCGACCCAGGCTCCGTCTTCGACCCCAACACCATGACGCGCGCAGACTTCGAAGAACACCTCCCCGAGTTCTTCGCGGCCGGCACCGGCCGCATCAGCGACGACCCGAAGTACGCACGCTTCCTCGCCGCGAATCCCGACTGTGCGGCGCTCGTCCGCGATCTCGAATACATCGCCGACGCCGCACGCGATCTGCTTCGGCCCGTCGAAGAGCCCAGCGACGCGGTCTGGAACAGTATCCAAAGCAAACTTCGCCTCGCCGCCTCCGGCTCCGAACCCGGAGACGATCTCGAGTAGCTCGCCCATATCCATCCTGTAAGCCCGGCCACACGGATCCCGCCCCGCAAGAATTCGCTTGTAAAACCTCACACGCCGTTGTACTCTCGCTTCCAGGATGAACACAGCTCGCATCTCCGCCCGATTTACCTACGGTTACTGGTGGCCACCAGCGGCCAGGCGGGCGAGCGTGCCTCTCTAACACACGAGAGACTCCAAACCTCCTGAGCCGCGACCCCAAAGGTCGCGGCTCTCTCTTTGTCCCACACACTCCCGAAAAACCCTTCAAGCCTGAGACCACAGAGATGACCTCCCTCCAAGATCAGACCTCCTCTCCCGCAACCATAGACCTCACCACACCTCCACCTGCCCTTCGCCGCGTCGTCCTCACCGGCTTCATGGGCGCGGGCAAATCTACCCTCGGTCGTCTCCTCGCCGATCACCTCGGTTGGAGCTTTCTCGATCTCGACACCGCGATCGAAGCTCGTGCCGGAGCCTCCATCCCCGAGATCTTCGAAGCTCACGGTGAAACCCGCTTCCGCCGCCTCGAATCAACCGCGCTCGCCTCCGCTCTCCGGTCCTCGCCCAACGTCCTTGCCCTTGGCGGCGGGGCCCTGGAAAGCCTCACCAACCGCCTGCTGCTCGAACAAACCCCCGGGAACCTCGTCGTCTTCCTCGACGCCCCTTTCTCTACTCTCTTTGATCGCTGCGTTCTCCAGGGCATCGATCGTCCCAACCTCGCCGACCCCGCCGCCGCTCGCAGTCGCTTCGACCAACGCCACATCTTCTACCGCCGCCTCGCCCGCCTCACCCTCTCGACCGCCGACCTCACTCCCCGCGAAACCCTCGACAAACTCCTTGCATCCATCCTCGATCCAAACCTCTTCCCTTAGAAGCTTCACCGACCCAGAATCCTCACCTCGCACCCGCCGCAGCATCTGCATCCCGCCACATAGGCTCTCGTCCTCACAGGCGCGTCAGGAGCCCCCGACCGTCGCCACCCCCCCACACCCCTACAGCTCGCTCTCCTACCTCTTCGACCTGACTAACTAAGGCGCATCCGGTAAGTGGACCGTTTACGATTACGGCATGCACACAAAACTGCTGATGGGGGCAAGTGCTTCAGCCATGCTGCTTGCTGGCATCGCTCTGACGTTTGCTCCACAAGAACTCTTGTCGATCTCCGGCAGCAGCTATCACCCGGAGACAGTGCTGATATTGCAGGCAGCTGGCGCCTTGTACATGGGCTTTGCTCTCTTAAATTGGATGGCAAAAGACAGTCTGATCGGCGGCATATACAGCCGACCGGTCGCGATGGGGAACTTCCTCCATTTCCTCATCGTGACGATGGCTCTAGTCAAAGCGCTTGCAGCGGGAACTCGAAGATCAGGTGTGATCGCCGCTGCTCTGGTCTACGCGCTCCTAGCCGCCTGGTTCGGTTTAGTTGTCTTCGGTAGCCCAGTCCGCAGCAAGACTTAGTCATCAAGCAACTCCCAGAAAGCGCGTCTCCGGGACCTATGCTCAAGCTTTCGTGGGGTGATGCCATCCCTTCAGGGCGTTGCAAGACTAAACGATCGGACC
Organism: Acidobacteriaceae bacterium; assembly: GCA_965277145.1. Classification (GTDB taxonomy): domain Bacteria; phylum Acidobacteriota; class Terriglobia; order Terriglobales; family Acidobacteriaceae; genus Edaphobacter. Next base: position 1,105,654 of record OZ255717.1, on the reverse strand, counting down.
GTAACCGAGCCGCCCAGGTCTTTGGTCGCATAGTTGAAGATCCCGAAACGATAGCCCATAAAGAATTGCCAGGCGGTGTTGAGGACAAATGGCGTGCCGAGCGCAGTGAAGGTCTTGCCGTTAAGACTGTACGAGAAGCCGGCTGTTCGACCCTTGCCAGGATGCACATCTGCGGTCGCACGCAACCATACCTTGCGTGCCCGGAGAGGAACGCTCGCGATCTCCTGTCCCGTGCTGGTCGTGTTCCAGCGCCCGTCCATGCTGAGCCCACTTTTCATCACAAGGCGCAAGCCGGCGCCTTCTCGACTGACGCCTACCCAGGCGGAAGAGTCACGAAGCATCGCCAGACCGGCCCGGTCGCCGTCCTTCATCTCGGAAACATTCAGGAGAATCGTCGCTGCCGAGCTTGGACCGAGGATGCGATGAGTCAAAGTATTTCGCGCAGAATAGAGATCTTCGGTTACGGTTGCCGTCTCAAGCCGCAGCCCCTTGCGCATGGACCATCTGCTATTGTCCGGGTTGTGGTTCCACTCCCACTCAGGTCCAAGTTGCTTCTCTTTGAAAGTATCCGTCCCGGTCAAAGACACTATTTCTTCGGAAGCACCGGGTATGTTCGGCAGAGGATAAGTAGCGGCCCAGCGATCTTCCAATAACACCAGGTATGGCCAACCGTCCGTGTCCCACTTGAGCGGCGCAAGAACCGGAACGCGGCCCCCCGGATACGCGTCCTGAAAGGCCATGTAGTACCAATCCCCGGCTTTCGTCTGCACAATTCCACCCTGATGCGGCACACCTCCTTCCGGAATCGGACCGCCAATGTCACGAAGAAGTTTGTGCATGGTGTACGGACCAAAAGGGCCCGAAGTAGAGCGCAACACGTACTCGCCATCCGGAGGGCGTGTGGCGAAGATATAGTAGCTTCCATTGATCTTGTAAAAACGCGAACCTTCCAGCACTCCAACCTCCGGAGGCGTCTGAAAGACCTCTTGCGTCTTGATCTGACGGCTGCCATCGGGCGAAAGCTGCGCAACATTCAGCTTCGTGTTGCCGTAAGCGACGTACATCGTGTCGTCGTCGTCAATCAGCAGTCCCGCGTCGTAGTAGCACTGATCGAGCACCGCGAATTTCTTCCAGGGCCCTTGCGCACTTGCGGCAGTGTAGATGTGTGTCTTCGAAAACTCGATGCAGCCGCCCCAGTAGAAGGTCTGATTGCTCTTTCGGAACCCAAGGAATGAGGCCCAGGACCCTTTCACATAAGCGCGGCCACCCTGCATATCGTACGCAGGGGAGAAGTCGAGCACAGGAATGGAGTGACCGATGTACTTCCAATGCACAAGATCCCGTGAACTCAGGATGGGGGCACCGGGCGAGTAATGCATGTTCGATGCGGAGTAGTAGTAAGTGTCGCCGACACGAATAATGTCGAGATCCGCGAGGTCTTCCCAAAGCACAGGGTTTTGAAAGCTTGAGTCCTGCGCCGGAAGCGGTGATGGCTTGTGCTGGGCGTTGCTGCAGATTGAAAGCAAGCCCAGCGCCCAAACCGTACACCTGACCAGATAACGGAAGAGTGGAACAGACCGGATGTTCATCAAGTGCATTCTACAAATCTAGAAAGGCACGGCTGGAAGGCAATTAGCAGAAGTGAAGAACGTCGATACACGGTAGCTAACAAAACGAGACGTCTGCCATTTTGACAGTTCCGTCGCCGGTGGCGGTTCCGTTGTTTCGGCTACAGGCCTTTGCTGATGCAAGCCTGGAAGTAGCTCAGGGAATTTTCCAAGCCCTCGCGCAGCTTGATCTTCGGCTCCCACCCAAACAGCGTGCGGGCTTTGGTGATATCGGGCCGGCGGCGCGTCGGATCGTCCTGCGGCAGCGGTCGAAAGGTGATCTCCGACTTCGATCCAGTGACTGCGACGACTTCGCGGGCGCACTCCAGGATGGTGAACTCGTCTGGGTTGCCGATGTTCACCGGCGTGTGTTCCGCCGATCTTGATAGCCGCACGATGCCGTCGATCAGGTCCGAAACGTAGCAGAAGGATCGCGTCTGCGAGCCATCGCCATAGATGGTCAGAGGTTCGCCACGCAGGGCCTGAAGGACGAGGTTCGAGATGACTCTGCCATCGTTTGGCTGCAGCCGTGGACCGTACGTGTTGAAGATCCGCACCAGATGCGTATCGACGTTGTAGTACCGGTGATAGGCCATGACAGCCGCCTCTGAGAAGCGTTTCGCCTCGTCGTAGACCGACCGCGGACCGATCGGGTTGACATTTCCCCAGTACGTCTCGACCTGTGGATGAACCTCCGGATCGCCGTAGCACTCGGACGTCGAAGCATGGAGATATCCGGCGTTGTACTTACGGGCGAGTTCAAGCGTGTTGATCGTCCCAGCCGAGCCGACAAGAAGTGTCTCCACGCCCAGGCGGCTGTAGTCGACAGGGCTCGCCGGCGAAGCGAAGTTGAAGACATAGCTAACGGCTCCAACGTCGAAGGGCTTGATGATGTCCTGCTCGATAAAACGAAACCGCCCCTCCTCGCGGAGGTGATCGAGATTGCTAGTATTTCCGGTCGAGAGATCGTCAACACCAACGACCGAGTGACCGTCCGCTAGCAGACGATCGCACAGGTGCGAGCCGAGAAATCCGGCCGCGCCGGTGACAAGGATGGGATCAGACGACGGCATGGTGCGCTCCTGTGCGCGCAGCCTCCGGGCCTGCCGTGCTGCGCTTGATGCTTAATTCTGCTCTTGGCGTGCTGCTTTTGGACAGACTGGATTTTTTGCCCGATCTGAAGGTCCGCGGACGTCGTTGGAAAGCTGTGCCCGCCGCGTCAGGCGTGCACAGAGACTGCCGCCGTCGCATCACGCACTGGGTGCGACGTTGGCCGACCGACGCTTAGATAGGTGAATCCGTTGTCTGCCATCATCTGCGGATCGTAGAGATTGCGCCCATCGATCACGATCGGGTACCGCAAGGTCTGGTTCATGCGATGGAGGTCCAAAGCCGCGAACTCGGCCCAGTCGGTGAGGATCAGCAGAGCATCGGCGTCATCTGCCGCCGCGTAGGCGTCTGTGGCATAGGTGAGGTTGCGACTTGCAGGCAGCACCTCCTGTGTGCGATCCATCGCGGCCGGGTCGTAAGCCACCACCGAGCAGCCCTCGGCGAGAAACATGCGGATCAGTTCGATCGCGGGCGACTCGCGAATATCGTCTGTCTCGCCCTTGAAGGCCAGACCGAGCACAGCCAGACGCTTGCCTCGCAACGTCCAGAGCGCCGATCGGACCTTGGAGAGAAAACGCTTTTTCTGCTGTATATTGATTCGCTCCACCTCGCAGAGGAGGTTGAAGTCGATGCCGAGGCCATCGGCGACCGATCGAAACGCTGCAACGTCTTTTGGGAAACAGGATCCACCGTAGCCGATTCCGGGTCGCAGGAACTTGGGACCGATGCGGCTGTCGAGGCCGATGCCGCGCGCCACCTGCTCGACGTTGGCGTCGGTCGCCTCACAGAGATTTGAGACAGCGTTGATGAATGAAATCTTGAGCGCAAGGAATGCGTTTGAGGCGTGCTTAATGATCTCCGCGCTCTTGGTGGAGGTGTTCAGCAGCGGCGGCGGAGCATCGTCCGAGCACATCCCGGGGATGAAGTTCGGCCGCTTGTAGTAGTCGCCGGAGGTGATGGGAGCGTAGATTTCGGCCAGCACCTTGGCTGCGCGCTCGCTGTTTGCGCCAACGACGATGCGGTCCGGGTGGAGGAAGTCGGCCACAGCCGTTCCTTCCCGCAAGAACTCGGGATTGGAGACCACATCGAAGAGGTCGCGGGCAACACCGTTGCGTTCGATTGCACGACGAATCCACTCATTTGTGTAGACCGGAACCGTGCTCTTTTCGACGATGACCTTATAGGAGGTGATGGATCGAGCGATCTCGTGCGCCACTGCCTCCACATACGAGAGGTCAGCGTCTCCGGTCTCGGATTGCGGCGTTCCGACGGCGATAAAGATCGCCTCACACTCGCGGGTGGCTTCGGCGAGATCGGTCATAAACCGGACCTTGGTGTTGCGGTAGCGCTCCAGAAGTTCGGGAAGGTAGTTCTCGTGAATCAGGGTGTCTCCGCCTTGCAGGGCAGAGACTTTGCGCTCGTCATTATCGACGCAGATTACGTCGTGGCCCATCTCGGCGAAGCAGACGGCAGCCACCAGACCGACGTACCCGGACCCGACGACGGCGATTTGAATGTTCTTGCTCATGGCGTAGTTGGCGATCTCCTCCATCGAGCATAGACGACTTTCGGTAAATTAGAACCACACGAAAGTGTAACGGAGATGGGGGGTTAGGCGCGTAAGTTGCTCGCTTCGCCGGCCCGGGTCGTTTAGACTAAGGGGAATGGCTGCAGAGAAAGTCCCGCTCAGGCCTCGCGCGGGCGCTTCGGATTTGGGGGCCACCGGGCTCAATGCGGCCGCCTCCGACACGACCTTGTCCGAGGCTCTGATCACGCTCAGAAAGCGTCGGTGGGTGCTGATCATCGCAGCTATTCTGGGCCTCGCGTACGGCATCTACAAGGCCGTCTCGCAGCCGAAGTTGTACGAGGCTTACGGCCGTATTGAGGTACGTGCCGGATCGTCAAACGAGTTCCGCGTCAGCGCCGCGACCGGTCTCGAAAGCGATACGATCAACAAGATGCTCACCGAGATCGCGATCCTCACCAGCGACTCGCTGATGTTGACCGTGGCGAAACAGATGGATCTTGCGAACAACCCCGATTTTTGGGAGGACAAGGTTCAGCGGCCGCATCTCCAGATCGACGATCCTCTGGTCCGGCAGAGCACCATTCGCCATCTTCAGAGCAGTCTCTCTGTCCAGTTGGTACCGAAGACCGACATCATTCGCATCGGCTACAGCGGCCTTTACCCAAAGCTTGCGACCGAGATCGTCAATACTGTCATTTCGGCCTTTATTCAGCGCAGCTTTCAGACGCGCTATGACTCCACCCGGCGCGTCTCGAACTGGCTGCAAGGGCAGCTTGATGACCTGAAGCAGCAGGTTGAAAGCTCGCAGGAACAGGTGATGGATCTCCAGCGGCGGCTGGGTGTTTTGGGCTTTGATCCGAATCACAACCAGATCTCGAACTCGCTTGAAGACCTTTCCCGCGCACAGGGCCAGGCCAAGCTGGCGAGAATTGTCGCCGAGGCGCGATATCGCGTGCTGTCGGGAATGGATCCGGACACGATGGAGGGCTCAATTGAGACGACGCCCGGAACCGCGCCCAGCGAACTGAACCAGCTTCGAGCTCAGGTCGCGGTTGCCAAGGCGAGCTTTGCGCAGCTCGAGTCGACGCTCGGTCCCAACCATCCCCAGTCGAAGGCCGCTAGGGCGCAGATCGACGAACTTGACCGGGAGATCACGGCAGAGCAAAACCGGCTTCTGATTCAGGCCAAGCAGAATTACGTGGTCTCGCGGGCGAATGAAGACCAGACTACGGCCGCGCTTGAAGCACAGAAGTCTGACGCGTACAAGCTGCGAGACGACCTCGTCGAGTACACCCTTCGGCAGCGCGAATTTGAGTCCAATCGCACTCTCTACGAGGGTCTGCTGCAAAGGCTCCGAACCGCCGGTGTGCAAGCCGGCCTTGAGTCGCTCGAAATCGACATCGTCGACCAGGCGCTGCTTCCCGCCAGCCCTATGCTCAAGTCGCAGTCCAGCATTATTCTTTCCACTCTGGTGTTTAGCCTGCTTGGTGGCGTCGTCGTCGCCTTTCTCCTCGAGAGCCTCGACACCGGCCTGCGCTCGGTCGCCGAGATCGAGTCCATCACCGAACTTCCGTCGCTGGCCATCATCCCGCGATCACGTCGCACATCGGCCGAGCAGGCCGCGCATCTCACGACAGCGCAGCGCAATATCAACGTCCTGACTCAACCCAAATCGCAGTTCACCGAGTCCTTTCGTTCCTTGCGCACTTCCCTTCTGCTCTCGACCACCGATCATCCGCCCAAGTACATCCTGTTCACCAGCGCGACGCCGTCCGAAGGCAAGACGACAGCCTCAACCAATCTAGCCTGCGTCCTGGCGCAGGGTGATTCCAAGGTGCTGATCATCGACGCCGACCTCCGTCGTCCCAATGTCCACCATCGCTTCGGAATCACGGGAAAGACTGGCCTCACCACTATCCTGACCGGGGCGACCAGGCTCGAGGACACGGTGCAGGTCGTCCCTGAGGTACCGAATCTCTCCGTTCTGCCCAGCGGTCCCGTGCCACCGTTCCCGACCGAGATCCTGAGCTCAGACGCGATGCAGAAATTGCTCGTGCGCTGCGGCGAAGTGTACGACTACGTCGTCATCGACTCGCCTCCGATACTCTCTGTCACCGACGGCGTCATCCTGGCGCGCAACGCCGACACGGTTGTTCTGGTTGTCCGCCACGGAAAATCGAGCCGCCACGTCGTCCGGCGCGCGCGCGATCTTCTCGTCCGGTCGGGCGCACCGATCACCGGTGTGGTTCTGAATGCGGTCGATCTGAGTTCACCCGAGTACTACGGCTACTACGGCTACTCGGGTTATGGCTACTCGAGCGAGGATGCAGGCAGCTGGGCGCCACAGGCCAAAGGCAAAGACGACGCGGGCGAAACCGGGGGGAAGAAGTGAGAACGCGCCCACGCCAGCACGCATTTCGACAGGCGGGACACGTCCTCATCCGACTTCGGCCGACGCGGAAGGTTCTGACCTGCTCGACTTTCTCCTTTGCCCTGCTCCTTTTTATTCTGCTTTCCCCGGTCCTGCTTCACGCACAATTCAGCGGCCCGGCCCTTGGGGCCAACTCTCCGGTCAACCTTCCCCAAAGGATCACCACAGATCCGGCGATCCTCTACCCTGCCGCCCGCGAAATTATTCTTGGCCGCGGCGATCAGATCGTCGTTCATCTTTTCGGCACGGTTGACTTTGCCCCGGCGACGCGCATCAGCCTCGACGGCTCTGTTCAGGTCCCGCTGCTTGGCATTGTTCCCGTTGCCGGGCTCACTCTGCATCAGGCCGAGCGCCTGATCGCCGATGACCTGATCGCCGCCGGCATGTACCGCGATCCGCAGGTCAACATACAGCTTACGGATTCACCGAACCAGATCGTTACCGTTGTCGGTGAAGTGCACGGCGTCGTGCCGGTTCTCGGCTCAAAGCGGCTGTACGACGTCATAGCTGCCTCGGGCGGCCTTCCCGCCACGGCGAGCCATGTCATCACCATTAACCGGCCGGGCATCGACGAGCCGATCGTCATCGATCTTGGAGCGGACCCGGCCCGAAGCGCGTGGTCCGACGTACCGGTTTTTGCCGGCGACACCATCATCGTCGCCCGCGTCGGTGTCGTTTACGTACTCGGCGCCTTTCAGACACAGGGAGCTATCCCGATCCAGCAGAACGCTCCCTTGACGCTGATGCAGGTCGCCGCCCTGGGTGGCGGCCCCGGTTTTCAGGGCAAATTGAGCGACCTGCGGCTTATCCGGACCATCGGTACGAATCGCACGGTTGTCCACGTCGACCTCGATAAGGTCATTAAAGGCCAGGCGCCCGACCCTGTGCTTCAGGCCGACGACATCGTCTTCCTTCCGACCAGCTCTTTCAAGGCCGCCATCAAAGTGGGGGGTATCGGAACGCTGCTCGGTGTTATCTCCCTGTTGATTTTTACCATCCGGCAGTGAGCTACTCTGTTTACATCGGCGGTGATACTCCGGTGGACGGATCGCCGGCTCAGGACCGCTCGCACCAAGGGCAATCATGAACAACAAGGTTCGGCTTGCCTATCTGGTGAGCCACCCTATCCAGTATCAGGCACCCCTCTTGCGACGCATCGCCCAGGAGCCCGGGATCGACCTTACCGTCTTTTTTGGGTCGGATTTTTCTGTACGCGGGTACCAGGACGAGGGTTTCGGCGTGGACGTGAAGTGGGACATTCCGCTGCTCGATGGATACCGGCACACGTTCCTGCCAGTCGTCCGCGACAATGGCACCGCCGGTGTGGCTGCACCGCTCAACCGTGGCATCGCCCATCGGCTGCGCGGCCCCGCCGGCACACCTGGTCCAGCCTTCGATGCCCTCTGGGTGCACGGCTACTCTACGGTCAACAGCATGCATGCCATGATCGCGGCCAAAGCTCTAGGCATCCCTGTACTTCTCCGAGCCGAATCTTGGCTGGGTGACCGTCCGCGCCACGGCCCAAAGCTCCTCGCCAAGAGAGCCTTCTTCTCCGGGCTTGCGGAGCTGATCGATGCCGTCCTGCCGATCGGAACGCATAACGCCCTTTACTGGAAGCACTACCTCGGCGACGCCGTTCCGCAGTTCCTGATGCCCTACGCCGTCGACAACGCTTTTTTTCAGCAGAGATCGGAGCAGGCTAGCGCGCGACGTTCCGATCTTCAGCAGGAGCTCGGATTGGAGGCCGGCCGCCCGGTAATTCTCTTCGCCTCCAAGCTGCAGGCGCGCAAGCGTTGCGAGGACCTCGTTCTGGCCTACGCTCAGCTAGTCTCCAAGGACGGATCCCAGCCCTCCCACAAGATTCCCTACCTTTTGATCGTCGGGGACGGCGAGGAGCGTGCCCGTCTCGAAGCGCTTGCGAGAGAGAGCGGGCTCCCCGGCATCCGCTTTTGCGGCTTCAAAAATCAGTCGGAGCTACCGCGCTTCTTTGATCTTGCCAGCGTCTTTGTCCTACCTTCGCGTCATGAACCCTGGGGCCTGATCGTCAACGAGGTTATGAATGCTGGGCGAGCGGTCATCGTCTCGGACGAGGTCGGATGCCAGCCTGACCTTATCACCGACGGCGTCGAAGGCGCGGTCTTCCCTGCCGGAGACATCGACGCGCTGAGCCGGACGCTCGGCCATGTGCTTCAATCGCCTGAAGTCTGGACCGAGATGGGCAGATGTGCACTCCGGCGCATCCAAAGCTGGAGCTTCCATGAAGACGTCCAGGCGCTCCGCCTTGCCTTGGACACAATCACCGGAAGTAGCCATGTATGAGTACTAAAGTTTCAGAGTGCGACGTAACTCCGACTGCTATGCTCGGGAACGGCAGCACCGACCGGCTCATGCGCATTCTCCACATCATCGGGACGATCAGCCCCGAAGCGGGTGGACCCACAGAGTCCGTGCGTGTGCTGCTGAGTTACGGCCCTATCGGCTACACCGGCGAGGTGGTTACGCTTGACGACCCCGACGCGCCGTTTCTCAAGGATTTCAACTTCCCCATCCACGCGCTTGGGCCGACCCGCACGGTCTATGGGTATAACCCGAAGCTGCTCCGATGGCTGCGTGACAATCGTCATCGTTTTGACGGTGTGGTCGTCAACGGCCTGTGGCAGTACTGCGGGTACGCGGCCTGGCGAGCGCTTCGCGGACTGCCCTACGTCGTCTTCACGCACGGTATGCTCGACCCCTACTTCAAGCGTCGTTTCCCATTGAAGCACCTAAAAAAGTGGTTCTATTGGCTTCTGGTCGAGTTCTGGATTTTGCGTGGCGCCTACCGCGTGCTTTTTACCTCGATAGGCGAGGAGCGACTCGCAAAACAGAGCTTCTGGCTCCACCAATGGAGGGGCCTTGTGGTTCCGTACGGCGCTAGCGGTCCACCCGTAGAGGATTCCGCTTCCCTGAAGGAGGCGTTCTTCAAGCACGTACCCGCAGCTCGAGGAGAGAGGTTTTTGCTCTATCTAGGGCGTATTCATCGCAAAAAGGGCTGCGATATGCTGATCGACGCTTTTGCCAAAGCCGCGCAGGCAGACCCCGATCTCCTGCTTGTTATGGCGGGGCCCGACCAGCAAGGCTGGACCGCCGACCTCCAGGCCACTGCGCAGCAGCACGGCATCGCCGATCGGGTGCTCTGGCCTGGAATGCTGAAAGGCGATGTCAAGTGGGGCGCCTTTTTTGCGGCCGAGGCGTTTATCCTACCCTCGCACCAGGAGAACTTCGGCATCGCGGTCGCCGAAGCTCTCGCCTGTTCGCTTCCGGTTCTGGTCGCTGACAAGGTGAATATTGCGGAAGAGATCGCAGGGGAGGGCGCCGGCTTTATGGAGCCTGACACCCCCTCCGGTACGCTCCGCCTCCTTGAACGATGGATCGCGCTTTCCCCGGACGGCCGTCTCCGGATGCGCGAGCGCGCACGCGCTTGCTACCGAAGTCGCTACGACATGCGTGAGAATGCAAAGACGATCATCCGCTTGTTTGAGGACGCTCCCACTCGCAAAGGTCAGCATGTCATGGAAGCTGCAGTGAGCGCGGACTAGAGAGTTGACTGCTGGCCCGCACGTGAGACAAAGATGCCGAAAGAGGTCTTCTACAACGCGGCGGAGCACATTGCGGAGGAGACCGCCGCCGACCCGTATCTGCGGCCAGCTTTCTCGCGCCGCGAACGGTCCCGCCGGCTTCTCTGGAACCTGTGCTGGGGCGTCCTTTATCGTACGTCGCCACGGCCGCTGCACAGCTGGCGAAGCGCTCTTCTCCGCATCTTCGGGGCGGCCCTTGGTCCCAACTGCCACTTCTACCCACGATCCCGAGTGTGGGCGCCGTGGAACCTCGTCTGTGGCGACAGTGTGGGCGTCGCGGACGGCGCGGAAATCTACAACCCGGCGCCTATCCGCTTCGGCTCCCACGCTATCGTCTCGCAGGACGGCTACATCTGTGGAGCAACGCACGACTACGACGACCCCGGCTTCCCGCTCCTCGCCTACCGGATGGAGATTGGCGCCTATGCCTGGATCTGCGCGCGCGCCTCGGTCGGCCCGGGCATCAACGTGGGCGAGGGCGCCGTGCTCGGGTTGGGTTCGGTGGCCACACGGTCCCTCGAACCTTGGGGCATCTATGCTGGAAGTCCGGCAGTCAAGGTGAAAGAAAGGCGGATCCCTCCGACTCGCCCAGGCACGCATGAGGGATAAAATCGCAGCCTTCGAAGGCAGCCCTTGCTCTCCGGCGCAGTTGCCGTGATGATGATCGTCTAGAGGTTTGGGATGTGGAGCGGAGCTCGGCGCCACGGAGGGTTCGGGACAAGCTATGGCGACGGAACCTCGAGATGCGGGCGAGAGTGGAAAGCAGAGCGGCACCGGGGCGAGTCTGGCGCGGGAAAACCCGGCATCGCCCGAAACTGGCGCGCTGATACAGCGACCGAGCCTGAAGCTGCTGGCCGAGTATCTGGACCTCAGCCCGTCGACAATCTCGTATGTACTGAATGAGGTGCCGAATCGATCGATTCCGTCCACGACTCGGGAGCGTGTGCGGGCGGCGGCGCGAAAGTTCAACTATCACCCGAGCATGATTGCCCGAAAGCTGCAAGGGCAAAGGATCAAGACGGTCGGGATTTTGCTGCCGGAGCTGGGTGAAGGGTATCACTCGCAGGTGATCAGCGGTGCGGGCGAGCTGCTGATGCGCGAGGGCTACTTCTATTTCACGGTGCATCATCGTCATCGGATAGAACTTCTGCGGGCGTACCCTGAGCTCTTGCAATCGCGAGGTGTGGAAGGAATTCTCGCGATCGACACGCATCTGGATGCCGAGAGTCATCTGCCGACGGTGCTGGTGGGCGGGCACACGGAGCTGCCTGGGGTATCGAACATTGTGCTCGACAGCGGTCTAGGGGCGGAGCTGGCGCTGGGCCATCTCCATGGTCTGGGTCATCGGGAGATTGTCTACATGCGCGGACAGCCGTTTTCGACGGATACGGTGGCGCGCTGGGCGGCGACGATCGAGGTGGCGCGGCGGCTCGGCCTCGAGATGCGGGAGGAGCTGGTGATCCGGCTGGAGCAGGATTCGCACTCGCCGGAGATTGGGTACCCGGGGATCAAACGAATTCTTGGCGAGGGACGGCGGTTTACGGCGGTGGTGTGCTTCAACGACGTTTCGGCCATGGGTGTAATCCGGGCGTTGCATGACGGCGGTCTGCGCGTGCCGGACGACGTGTCGGTGATCGGGTACGACGATATTCAGTCGGCCTCGTACCATGTGCCGAGTATGACGACGATCCGGCAGCCGCTGCACAAGATGGGGTGTATCGCGGCGGAGTTCCTGTTGCGCAAGCTCGCGGGCGAGGATACAGAGGCCCTGGTGGAGGTGGAGCCGGAACTGATTGTGCGGGAGTCGACCAGCCAGGTGCGGGTGGGCCGGGTGCGGGCGAGCGCTTAGGGCCGGTTACTTGCGGGTGAGGTTGGGAACGGGAGTGTAGGGGACGGGGGTGAGAGTGCCGCCTTGTTTGAGCGTGTAGAAGCGGTCGCCAGCGACGTGGTCAAAGTGTTGGGTGGTGCCGTCGGGCCAGAGGATTTCGATGCGGTCGATTGTGAGGGCGCGAGCGAGGCCGAAGTGGAGGCGAAGATCACTCTGGGAGAGATAGCTGCCGCCCGAGCGGACTTCGCCGAGTTGGGTCTGTGCGCCGGTGGTGACGCGGACGCGGGTGTTGAGCGCGAGACGGTTGACGGACGTGCCCGTGAGCGCGAGGCTGACCCAGTGGTTTGCCGGATCTGGGCGGGATTCGAGGATCATGGGGCCACCGACCAGGTTTTCGACCACGACGTCTAGGCGGCCTGTGTTGAAGAGGTCCCCGACGGCGAGGCCGCGGCTAACCTGTGGCGTTTTGATGGCGCCACCGGAGCTCTGGCTGACATCTTCGAAGGTGCCGTCGTGGAGGTTGCGGAAGACGAGTTTGGGCTCGCGGTAGGTGACGCCGGTGCCGACCTGATCGACCTGCGGGTAGACGTGGCCGTTGACGAGGATGAGGTCTTGCCAGCCAGAGTTGTTGAGGTCGAGAAAGGCATTGCCCCAGCCGACGTAGGGGACGGAGGCGCGGGCGACCCCGGCGGTGTGAGAGGTGTCGGTGAAGCTGAGTTTGCCGTCGTTGCGGTAGAGGGTCGCGTACTCGTCGGAGAAGTGGGAGACAAACACTGAGAAGCGGCCTTCGTTGCGCGAGTCACCGAGAGCGACTCCCATATTGGCCTGCTCGATTCCGTCTTCGGAGACGGCGACGCCGGCATCGTAGGCGACATCCTTGAAGTGACCGTCGCCTTGGTTGTGATATAGGAAGTTGGGTTCGCCGTCGTTGGCGACGAAGAGGTCCAGCTTGCCATCGCCGTCGAAGTCGGACCAGACTGCGCTGAGGCCAAAAAAGTGCTTTGGATCATCGACGCCGGCCTGTTTGGAGACGTCGCTGAAGGTGCCGTCGCCATTGTTGTGGTAGAGCGCGTCCGGCGAGCCTTTGAGGCCGCGCGGGCCGCACTGGACGGCGATCTGCTTGTACAGGCAGGTTTGTTTGGAGCCGAAGGTAGGTAGGTCGTGGGTGTCGAAGTCGACGTAGTGCGGGACGAAGAGGTCGACGAAGCCGTCATTGTCGTAATCGCCGAAGACCACGCCGGTGGCCCAGCCGTGGTCGCGATCGAGGCCGGTCGATTTGGTGACATCGGTGAAGGTGCCATCGCCGTTGTTGCGATAGAGGACGACGCCGCCAAAGCAGGAGACCGCGAGGTCGGGGCGGCCGTCGTTGTTGTAGTCACCGACGGCGACGCCCATGGCCCAGCACGGGGTGGCGACGCCGGCGCGGTCGGAGACGTCGGTGAAGGTGCCGTCGTGATTGTTGTGAAACAGGGCGGAGCGGGCGGACTTGCCGCTGAGCGCCATGGAGACCGAGGGTGCGTTGGTGAAGTAGATGTCGAGCCAGCCGTCGCCGTCGTAGTCGAGCAGAGCGACGCCGCCGCTCATGGATTCGACGATGTACTTCTGCTCGGGGCTGGAGAGGTGCTCAAAGTGAATGCCAGTTTGTGCGCTGATGTCGACAAGTTGTGGGGGCGGTCCAGGGAGCGACGGCTTGGCTTGGGCGTGAACCAAGTGGGGGAGCGCGAGCAGGGCGAAGACGGCGAGGCGGCGAGCGAGGGAGTGCATCTCTACTTTGGACTCGCGTCGGCGCTGGATTGGGTGTGGTCGGGCGATTGCTGACGCATTTCCTTGTAGAGGAGGCGCATCCGATCTTTGATCTGCTTCAGACGCTGATACGCGTCGAGCTCGCGTTTGGCATCGGCCGTGCGGCCGAGCTTCCGGTACGCGGCGCTGAGACGGAAGTGCGCGAGGGTACTGGTCGGGTCGGCGGCAATGACTTGTTCGAGAATGGGGATGGCGGAGGCGAAGTCTCCGCGTTCGGTGTCGGTGTGAGCGAGGCCGATCTGCGCTTCCGCTAGGTGCGGATCGAGCGCGAGTGCTTGCTGGTAGAAGACCGTGGCGCCGGGGAGGTCGCCGCGGGCGGTGGCAATATCGCCGAGAGCAGCGGCGGAGCGGGCGTCGTGTGGGTTGTGCGCGAGGGCTAGCTTGTACTCGGCTTCGGCAGCAGCGCGGAGTTTGGGATCGTCCGATTCGGCCAGAGCCTCCGCGTACTCGGAATGAATGCCGGGGAGGTTGGGGTCGAGTTCAGCGGCTTTTTTGAGGTTCGCGACGGTAGCGGGAAGGTCAAGGTTGCGCTCAAGCTCGTGGGCCATGGCCTGGTGCATCTGCGCGGATTCAGGGGCGGCGAGCGAGAGGGAGAGGAGGGCCTCGCCGGCCTGGTCGGTCGCAATGCGATAGGTGGCATAGAGAACGCGGGGGTCAGTGGGAGCGACTTGGCGCAGAAGCGTTAGCACGGCGGAGGCTTTGTCGAGGTCCTGGCCGGCGACATCGAGCTCGACGAGGGCAAGCCCGGCCTGGATGCGAATGGGAGGTTCGGCAAGCTCCGGGACGGCGATTTCGAGATCGGCGCGAGCCTCTGCGGGGTGGCCGAGGTACTTCTCGGAGAGGCCGAGGAGTGCGCGGATCTTGCTGAGGTTGGGTTGCTGAGCGACGGCCTGGTGGAGGTACGGCTCGGCGCCGGCGTAGTCGCCCCGGAAGAAAAGGAGGACGCCGAGGTTTGCCTGGGCGTCCAGGTTTGTCGGATCTGCCGCGAGCACAGCCCGGAACTCGGGGATAGCAAGGTCGGGCTTCTTTTCGGTCAGGAGTTGGTGGGCTTGCTGAGTGTGAGCTTGGGGCACCCTCGGCGCCTGGGAGATGAGGGAGCGTGGAGGCACGAGGAGAGCGGCCAGAGCAGCACTGAGGAGGAGGCTAGATGAGCGAACTGATGGAGTTCTAATGCCGTGGTGCACGTGTCTGATCTTAAACGAAAACGGGATGGCGGTGGACTGCCATCCCGTGGGTTGAGGGTTAGGAAGTTAGGCGACCGACCTGCTTCGCATGCTTCCTCTTAGAACGACAGCCTTGCACCGAGTTGCATGACGCGCGGTCCAAAGGGGTTGTTCGTAGAGTTATAGCTGTTGGTTGTGGAACTGATGATCCCGCCGCCCTGGCCCGCATCGATGTTTCCACCGGGGTTAGAGAAGTTGGGGTGGTTGAGGACGTTCTGCGCATCGATCTTCAACTGCAGGCTGACTCGCTCTCCAAGAGGTGAGAGAGCGAACGCCTTCGCCGCCGACGCGTCCGTCCCGATCAGACCCGGACCTTGCAGCGAGTTGCGTCCTGCATTGCCAAAGGTGCCGACTGCAGGCGTAGTAAACGCCGCCGTGTTGAAGTATGCTGCGTTAGTCTTGTGAGCCAGATTTGGATTTCCAACCAGGTTAGCGAACCAGTTTCCGGCGAGCGCACCGCTCTGGTTCGGACCTCCGATAGTCGGCGTAAACGGAGTTCCTGTTTCCAGAACAAAGACCGTCGAAGCCTGCCATCCGCCGAGCACAAGATCAAGCAGCGTATTGTTATTAAGGAACATACGTCCCTTGCCGAAGGGCAACTGGTACAAGGCATAGCCCTTGAATGCATGCCGCACATCGAAGTTGGATCGAGCGTAGTTCGCGCGCGGGTTGTAGGCATCCTGGACGACCTGTCCGCCGTCGCGGCTGCCCCATCCCGAGGAGTCCTGCTCGTCCAGCAGCTTCGCCCAAGTGTAGTTGATGTCGAAGCTGAGACCGTGGCTCAGCCGTTTGGTAGCCGAAACCTGTAGCGAGTCGTAGTTAGAGTAAGAGTTGAAGGAATTCCCCTGAATCGACGTGAACTGCGGGAATGGACGAAATGCATTCTGATTGCCGGTGGTCGTCGCCGCCGCAAGTTGCCGGCTCGCCGGTACCTGGTTGGCATCCGCAGGGAAAGACATGTTGTAAGCATGGCTCCCTACATAAGCCAGCTGTACCACAACGCTGCCCGGTATCTGCTGCTCCATGCTGAAATTCCATTGGTTGTTTCGCGCAACCGGCGTGTTGTGGCGAACATACGGAACTCCCTGGCCGTTGTACCCGGAAGGAGATTGAGACGCCGTCACGTAATTGATGGGTGGGTTGGGGTTCGAGATCACAAAGACAGGAGTGATACTGTTGACTGCAGTGACACTGCTTTGGCTAAATGCGCCGAAGCCTTCTGCGTTGCCGACGTAGGTGTCGAGACTCCAACCGTAGGCGGCCATGCCATAGCCGCCGCGGAACACCGTCTTTCCGCCCCTTGTGGGCGTCCAAGCGAACCCGACACGAGGCAGAACGATGCTGTACACGTTGGCTTCGAGGTTCCCGCCGAAGCGGATCGCTCCAGCCGTCCCGGTAGCCGGGTTGAGCACGGTCGGATCAAACGTACCGACGCGGTTGTGAATCTCGTTCCAGCCCGTCATGATCTGATACCGGACTCCCGCGTTGATGGTTAGGTTCGGCTTCAGCTTGATGTCATCCTGGACAAATGTCTGAGGCTGCCACTGCCGCAGACCTACCCGCGACTTGTTCTGTGCACCATAAGAATAAACATCGCCGAGCAGGAAGTCGGCATAGCCAAAGCCAGTGGAGGGGGGCGTACTGCCGTCAGCCAGCTTAGGAGCTCCATTGGGGTACTGCTGCGTGAAGTCGCCCCGGAAAGTATAATTGCCGGCGTCTACTGCACCCCAGGGAGTCGAGTTGTCCTGATTGCGCAGCAGTTCGCCACCAAAGTGGAGAACATGTTTGCCGCGAATCAGCGTAACCACATCGGAAGGATCGAAGCTGTTCTGGATATAGCTGGCGTAAGTACCGGGTCCAATGCCGTCCATACCGTTGACGTTGATCTCGGGGAATGAATTGGCAGGCGCGTAAGTGATTCCCAACTGCGCGGGATAACCCTTTCCAATGGTAAACGGCGTAAAAGTGGAGTTATAACGTGAAAAGCCGAAACGGAATTCGTTGACGAGGGTCGAGTTGATGGTCCAGGCATCGGTGACCTGGAAGTTGTAATAGCCCTCGTTCCCCTGCTGGCAATTCAGGGGACACGCGATGGCAGGAAAATAAATGTCGTTCTGGCCTTGCGCCGTCGTGTACGTCAGCCGATTGCTGGGGGTGAAGTTATAGTCGATACGTCCGAAGTACCGCGTAAAGGGACTCGACTGGGTGAGCGACCCCTGAGTATTGTTCCGTACCGTCGTCAAGTTCGGCGTCGGGAAGAACGCCTGAACCTTGGCCGACACCGGATCAATCCGGTTTGGGCAGATCACGTTCAGACGGCCATTGCACGAAATCTGCTGACGCATACCGGTCGCGGGATTGTAGGTCGCGGGATCATAGATCGCGGGGTACTTCGTCCTGTCCGAAAAATCGCCCGTCCGCGCATCCGCCAGGGGATATGTGTTGTTGTAGGGACTGGGCGACTTGGAGCCAATCTTGTCGACGTTGAAATAGAAGAACAGCTTGTCCTTCCGGATCGGCCCGCCAACAGACCCACCGTAGTTGTTGTAATGAAGTACCGGCTGCGTTGTGCTGAAGTAATTTTTCGCGTCGAAGTAGGTATTTTCGGCGTACTCATACAGTGCGCCATGGAATGCGTTTGTGCCGCCCTTTGTGATCTGGTTAAAGGTCGCCCCGCCCGCTCCGGTTTGCGCCGAAAATGTCGAAGTCTGGATCTGAACTTCGGCAATCGTTTCTAGTACGACCGTAGTTACGTTCGCACTGTGCGCTCCCTGCACGTTCGCGCCATCCATCTGGAAGCTAGAGTAAAAAGGCAGGGTGCCGTTGATGGCAACGCCCTGGCCTGAGCCAACTGCTCCGGGAATCATCTTTGTGAAGTTGGCCCAGTCCTGCCCCACGTCGGGAAGCTGCGAGATAGTTTGAGCTTCAAGCGTGGTGGACTGTTCCGAGTTCTCCGTCTGCAGCAGAGGAGCGTCCGAGCTGACCTCTACGGTCTGCTTCTCGGCGCCAACAGTGAGTTGCGCGTCGACGGTTACGCCCGACAAGGTCACGTCCACGCCGCTCTTCTCAAGTGTGTCGAAGCCAGGAGACGCGAAGATAACC
Organism: Acidobacteriaceae bacterium; assembly: GCA_965277145.1. Taxonomy (GTDB): domain Bacteria; phylum Acidobacteriota; class Terriglobia; order Terriglobales; family Acidobacteriaceae; genus Edaphobacter. The sequence goes on along the minus strand of OZ255717.1, from coordinate 1,087,405 downwards.
CGATAGCGTCCGACCAAGACCGACTGGGCATCGTAGATACCGCTTGAGGTCGTCTTCAGGGTTCGCGAGACGCCTGTATCCATGTTGGTCACTGTCACCGCAGCGCTTGGGATGACAGCGCCCTGTGCGTCTGTAACCGTGCCGGTGATGTAGCCGGAGTTTGAGTTCTGCGCGATACTGGCCGGGCCTGCGGCCGCCAGAATCGCTAGTACAAGAAGTAGAACGTATTTCTTCACAACGCCTCCAAAATGAATGCCGGTTCCTACGCAGCTCGCTCCTGGGTCCGAGTCATTTACGGCTCTGCAACTCGGCCCTTGGTCAAACAAACGTTTGTCTAGTTTACTTTCTGACTGCGGGCATGATTCAACAGGAATCGAGCAACCCTTGTCAAGGAAGTCTTTCGATCGTGTCTACAGATCAGGGAAGGCGAACTTTCCGCCGAGGACCGATCTGCGTTTTTGCCCTGTATTCTTGCGTTTCTTCGCCAAATATGGACTCCATGACGGCACAGTACCTTCGGTTTGATCATCGGAGAAACGGAGCTGTGTGCGTATACCACTTTCTGGGAGGTTCCCGCTAAGTAAACAGGAGCAGGCTTCGGGTATGAGCGAGATGGTCTGGTGCCCGGAGGGGGACTTGAACCCCCACGACCGGTTAGGGTCTGCGGATTTTAAGTCCGCTGTGTCTGCCGATTTCACCATCCGGGCGGGGAGGTTGTGGGCAGCTTCTTGAGAAGAGTATCCCAGCCGGCGCTTGCCGGGGGGGGCTAGTGAGGACGGTTGAGAGCGCGGTAGAGCTCTCGGTTGCGAAGGATGGCCTGGACGTACTCGCGGGTCTCGGTGTAGGGGATGGACTCGACGAACTCGGGGACATCCTTGTAATCGCCGTTGGACATCCATTGGCGGACGGGGACGTCGCCGGCGTTGTACGCGGCGAGGGCGTACTCGGGGCGGCCGTTGAAGCGGTCGAGGACTTCGCGGAGGTTGGCGGTGCCGAGCTGGATGTTGAGTGTGGGGTTGAGCAGCTGGTTGGCGTTGAAGCCTTTGATTCCCTGCTTTTTGGCCATAGACTTGCCTACCGACGGAAGGAGCTGCATGAGGCCGTAGGCGTTGGCGTGGCTGACGACGGTTGGGTTGAACTCCGATTCCTGCCGGATAAGGGAGGCGACGAGGTTGGGGTCGAGGCCGTTGCGGTTGGAGTTTGTGACGATGTCCGTCCACCAGGGCGAGGGAAAGAGGAGGCGCCAGTAGACGGTGGGGACCTGGTCGAAGGGGATCGAGAAGAAGGAGATGCCGGAGTGTTTGATGGACTGGAGAGCGCGGGTTTGTTCGCCGAAGGAGGTGTAGATCTCCGCCTGGGCGAGGGTGCCCCACTGGGAGCTGGTTGGGCTGGCCTGGATCTCGGGGGGGATGTACTCGTTGAGCGAGGCGTTGGCGAGCAGGCGAGCCTTGATGAGGTGGGGCTCGTTCTCAGGGAGGGCGGCGATGAGTTCCGGGATGACGGGCTTGCGGACGGAGCTGAGGACGGGCGCGGGCGGGACTTCGGGCTGGTTTGAGAGGACGGCGAGGCGCTCGCGGGCGAGCATGCCGTAGTAGAAGTTGACGTAGTTGGCGGAGAGCGAGCGGTAGTAGTTGACGGCCTGCGGGAGGTTTTTTTCTTCGTCCTCAAAGATGCGGGCGCGCCAGTAGAGGGCGCTGGGGGCTTCAGTTCCGGCCGGGTAGCGCGCGATCTGCTCGTCCATGAGCTGGGCGGCGAGGTCGTAGTGGCGCAGGCGGTAGTTCATCCAGGCGGCGCGCCAGTGGGCGGAGGGCGCATAGGTGGACTCGGGGAAGAGTTTTACCAGCAGCTGGTAGTGATAGGTGGTCTGGCCGGCGTCGTGTTTGAGCAGGTACATGTTTCCGCCGGAGTAGAGGGCCTCTTCGAGCCATCGGCTGTGCGGGAAGCGCTGAACCATCTGGGCGATGATGGCGTCGTGCTCGGAGCGGTTGTCCTCGGACCGGGAGAGTTCGGCGAGTATGTAGAGCTTGAGCGCGGCGGAGTCGTCGGTGGTGTCGGGCAGGTGTTCGGCCTCGCGCCGGCTCAGGTGTTTGAGTTTGAGGTCGCAAACGGCAGCGTAGATCTTGAGGGCGTCGCGATCGGGTTGGGACAGACCGGAGTCGTTGGCTTCGATGCTGTGGTACTCGGCGCCCGCTTCGGCGAAACGCTTGGCGTTGAAGAGCTGGTCCGCGTGGGATTTGCGGTCGGCGGCGGAGAGGGACGCACCTAAGTTTTGCAGCTGCTGGCGGGCCTGGCCGGCCTCTGGGGAGAAGGGGAGGTCGAGGTAGAGGGCGCGAAACGTCTGAATCGCGTGGGCGTTGTCGCCGGTGCCGGCGTAGGCTCGGCCGAGGGCGTAGCGGAAGTCGGCGTGCGCCGCTTCGGGCGTGTCGGCAAGGGGCGTGAGGATGCGGAGCGCGCCCGCGGCATCTCCCTGTTGGAGATGGGCGTTGCTGAGGGCCACAGGCGCGCTGGCTGCAAAGATGCTGTCCGAGTGTCGCTGGGCAAAGTGGTCGAGCAGGGGGTACGCGTCGGCGCCGTGGCCTGCCTGCACGTCGGCCTGTGCGCCGAGGTAGTCGGCGTAATCGGAGAGAGCTTCCCCGGTGGTCGCGGCCATGTGAAAGGCGGTCGAGGCGTCTGCGTAGCGGCGGTCGAGCGAGTAGCTGTGGCCGATGGCGAGCCAGGCGGCGCTCGCTGCCTCACCGGGGTGGCTGCGTGCGAAGCTCTGGACGCCGGCGTAGGCCTCGGGGGAACGTGTGATGGCGAGCTGCTGGGCCATGGGCCGGAGGTCGGCCGAGGCAGTAAAGGCGCGCGTAAGGCGGATGCTTTCAGGCGAGGGGCGGAGATTAACGACGTGATGGCTGGACGGAGATGCGCCTTTTGCCATCAGGGCGGAGCGGCGGCCTGTGCGGGGCGAGGTGTGCGTGGTCCGGGTGTGGGCCGAGGTGTTGGTTCTGGAACTGGAGAGCTTCCCTGCCGCGGATCTGTGCGGTGCGCGAGGCTTTGCCGGCGAGCGTGAGGCTGCTTGAACGGCGGCGGGTCGACTCAAAGAGGCAAAAAACCCCGGGAAAAAGAGGGTCAGGGCGAGCGACAGGATCAGGAATGGGATGCCTGCCTGAAGAGTCCAGCGGTGTGCGAATGCGTGCGACGTGGCCACAAGAACTACTTTATCTGGCCTCGGACAGGCCGGCACGGGTACCGTGCCGGTGGAATCTGAGCAGGTACGCTGGTCGGCGGTGAGCCGTGGGCGCGTTTTGCCCCTGTCGCTGGAACAATTAGTATGATGAGAGTGTTTTGATCCTGCTCGGCAGCTACTATCCTTATTTTAGGGCAGGCTGTGAGGGCGCGAATTCGAACCGTCTGCTTATGGCTGCCATCCAAACACCAGTGCCGGAAGAGGTTCACCCTGACGTTGCTCTGGTTGCGCGGGCGAAGAAGGGCGATACGGCGGCATTTGAGCAATTGGTACGGCAGTACGAGCGGCAGATCTTCCGGGTGGCGCAACATATCACCCAGAATCGGGAAGACGCCGAGGACATTACGCAGGATGCGTTCCTGAAAGCGTACGAGAAGCTGGATCAGTTCCAAGGCAACTCGAAATTCTCGACGTGGCTGGTACGGATTGCGGTCAATGAGAGCCTGATGCGACTCCGCAAGCGGAAGACGAGCAAGACGGTGCCGATGGACCAGGACGTGCAGACGGAAGAGGGATCGATTCCGCGGGATTTTGCAGAGTGGCGACCGAATCCGGAGCAGATGTTTGGACAGTCGGAGCTGAGCGATATCCTTCGACGTACGATTCAGGGCTTGCCACCGGGGTTTCGGACAGTATTTACCTTGCGGGACATCGAGAACCTGTCAACAGAAGAGACGGCGCAAGCGCTTGGTTTGAGTGTGCCAGCGGTCAAGTCGCGGCTGTTGCGGGCGCGGTTGCAGTTGCGGGAACGTCTGAGCCGGTACTTTCGGCAGGAGAAAGCAGAGGGCCAGTCGATATGACCTGCACGGATTTTTTGAGCCAGTTGACGGACTACTTCGATGGGCAGATCGAGCCTGAGCTGTTGGCGGAGGTACGGGCTCATACGGCGTTGTGCTCGCACTGCGAGGTAGTGTTGAACACGACGCGGCAGACGATCGAGGTGTACCGGGACAACGAGCTGTATGAGTTGTCGACGGAGTTCCCGGAGCGTTTGCACTTGGCGATCATGACGCGCTGCCAGACGAAGCCGTAGAGGCGGCTGGGCGGTTAGGACGGGAGTACATGTTCTGCTCTCGTCTGAGGATATCTGCGTCCGTTTGTGTCGAGCAGAGCTCAGGCTCGCGCCCGTTTGATGCGGTCAATGTAGAGCGAGCTTGTACGCTGTTGGGTCGCGGCTTTCCCGGGTGTGATCTCGTCTATCCGGATCAGGCATTAGGACGGTTGCTCGTGTCTGTGCCGTCTCTTCTCTAGGAACCTATGTGGATTGTTAGGCTGACGCTTCGCCGCCCGTACACGTTTGTGGTGGTGTCGATACTCTTATTGCTCCTGGGCGCGGGGTCGGCGGCCGTTGCTCCAAAAGATATCTTTCCGTACATCGACATCCCGGTGGTGACGATTGTCTGGACTTACGCGGGTCTGACGCCAAATGAGATGGAGGGCCGGGTTGTTACGGTCTGCGAGCGTGCGCTGACGACGACGGTCAACGATATCGAGCACTCGGAGTCGGAGTCCTACCAGGGCGTTTCGGTGATCCGGGTGTACTTTCAGCCGACGGTCAAGGTGGAGCTGGCGCTCTCACAGATCACGGCCATCGTGCAGACGATCCTGCGAACGCTTCCGCCTGGAACGTTTCCACCGGCGATCCTGAAGTATGACGCGTCGAGCGTTCCGATCGTGCAACTGGCACTGAGCGGCGAAGGTCTGAGCGAGGAAGATCTGTATGACCTCGGGCTGAGCTTTGTGCGACCGCGTCTGGCGACCGTGCAGGGGGCATCGGTTCCGCTGCCGTATGGCGGCAAGGTGCGACAGATCATGGTCGATACCGACCCGAATCTTCTGTATGCGAAGCATCTTTCGGCGACAGACGTATCGACGGCAATTAACCAGCAGAACCTGATCTTGCCGGCGGGTACGGCCCGGATGGGCGACCGGGAGTTTGTGGTGCGGATGAACAGCAGTCCGGCGCAGGTTTCGGCCTTGAACGACTTGCCAATCCGCGCGGCCAACGGAGCGATTGTCTACATCAAGGATGTGGCGCAGGTGCGGGAGGGGTACGCTGTCCAGACAAATATCGTGCGGCAGGATGGAAAGCGATCGGCGCTTTTGACCGTGCTGAAGAACGGAAAGACGTCGACGCTGGACATTGTGAAGCAGACGATCGCGGCTCTGCCGAGGGTAAAGGCAGGGCTTCCACCGAGCCTGAAGATTACGCCGCTGTTTGATCAATCGATCTTTGTGCGCGAATCGATCTTTGAGGTAGTACGCGAAGCATCCATCGCGGCGCTGCTGACCGGTCTGATGATCTTGCTGTTTCTGGGCAGTTGGCGAAGCACGCTGATCGTCTGTACGTCGATTCCCCTGTCGATTGCGACGTCGCTGGCGATCATGACGGCTTTAGGGGAGACGATCAACGTCATGACACTAGGCGGTCTCGCCCTGGCGGTTGGCATTCTAGTAGACGACGCGACGGTGGAGATTGAGAACACGCACCGCAACATGGCGGAGAAGAAGCCTCTGGTGCGGGCGATTTTAGATAGCGCACAGCAGGTGGCGGCGCCGGCTTTCGTGTCCACGTTGTCGATCTGCATTGTGTTTGTGCCGGTGGTGCTCTTGACCGGCGCGGCGAAGTATCTATTTACGCCCTTGGCGATGGCGGTGGCATTCGCGATGATGGCGTCCTACTTTCTTTCGCGGACCTTGGTGCCGACTATGATGCACTTCCTCCTTCCGGCCGAGCTGCCCTTGTACCAGGACGAGACCGCGATGGAGCAGGAGACGAAGAAGAACTGGATCTGGCGCTGGCACCGCAAGTTTGATCACCAGTTTGAACGGATGCGGCTGCGCTACAAGCACCTCCTGGCGTGGTGTCTCGATCATGCCGCGCTGACGCTGGCGATGTTTGGCGCGTTTGTGCTGCTCTCCTTGCCGCTGGTGTTTTTGATCGGGCAGGACTTCTTTCCGTATGTGGATTCGGGGCAGATGCGTCTGCATGTGAGTCCGCCGGAGGGTCTGCGTATTGAAGATTCGGAGGTGTACTTTGCAGCGGTCGAGCATGAGATCCGGCGGGTGATTCCGGCCGATCAGACCCAGCTGATCCTGGACAACATCGGTCTGCCGAACGGCGGCATCAATCTGGCATTTTCAAACGGCTCGACAATTTCGAATTCGGACGGAGAGATCCTGATTGCGTTGAAGCCGGGCAAGCGCGAGACGGAGAAGTACATGCGCCTCCTGCGGGCGGATCTTCATGAGAAGTTTCCGGACGGCACGTTTTTCTTTACGCCGGCAAACATCACCAATCAAATCTTGGACTTCGGTCTGCCCGCGCCAATCGATCTGCAGGTGGTGGGGCGCGGAAAGAATAATTATGCGATCGCGCAGGGGCTGATGAAGAGGATCGCCGCCATTCCGGGCGCGGTTGACGTGCACCTTCACCAGCAGGTGACCTACCCGACGATGCAGGTGAACGTGGACAGGAGCCGAGCGCGGCAGATTGGGCTGACCCAGCAGGACGTAGCGCAGAGCATGTTGATTTCGCTGACGGGCACCGGGCAGACCGCGCCGAACGAGTGGCTGAATCCGGTGAACGGCGTCAACTACCAGGTGGTGGTGCAAACGCCGACTTACCGGATCAACTCGCTCCCGGATCTGGCGCGGACGCCGGTGACTTCGCCTTCGGGCAACACGAGTCAGCTGCTAGGGAACCTGGTGAACTTTCGCCGCGATGCGTCGCCGATCGTGATCGATCACTACAACATCCAGCCGGTGTTTGACGTGTACGCGGATGTGGACCGGAGGGATCTGGGCGGAGTTTCGCGCGAGATCCACAAGATCATGGATGACACGGAGAAGACCCTGCCGGTCGGCACCACGCTTGAGTTGCGAGGCGAGGTGAAGACGATGAACGACTCGTTCTTGCGGCTGGGGGTCGGCATCATCTTCGCGCTGGGTCTGGTGTATCTGCTGATGGCGGTGAACTTCCAGAGCTGGCTCGATCCGGTGATCATCCTGATGGCCATTCCGGGCGCATTCTGCGGCATCGTGTGGATGCTGTTTGTCACACAGACGACGTGGAGCGTGCCGTCGCTGATGGGCGCGATTATGACGATCGGTGTGGCCACAGCGAACAGCATCTTGATGGTGGTGTTTGCGAACGATGAACGTGTCGCTGGCAAAGACCGGGTCGAGGCGGCGCTGAATGCCGGCTACACGCGGCTGCGTCCGGTGCTGATGACGGCCCTGGCGATGATCATCGGCATGCTGCCAATGGCTCTGGCTTTTGGCGAGGGCGGAGAGCAGAACGCACCACTCGGACGCGCCGTCATTGGCGGCCTGCTCCTGGCGACGGTGAGCACGCTGTTTATCGTTCCGGTCATCTACTCGCTCCTGAAGAAGTCCGCGCCTGCGGATTTTGATCAGGAGATCGACCGGGAGTATGGGACCGAGACAACACAGCCAGAGGAGCAGCACGCATGATGCCGGATGATTGGAGCAGATTGAGGGATGGCCGGGGCGGCGCTGGCGTGGACGTTGCCGAAGGACGCCGTCTGGGGGACAGCTTCGCCGACCCGAACAGCATGGACGACGCGAAGATCGGGCGCTCGTTTGAGGACGCGAACAGCACCGGCAAGCACAAGCACCGTGGGCCGGAGCAGCCGAAGAAGCCGGTCAATCGCCGGGTGTTACTCCTGTTTGTGCTCGCCGTGGTGGTGATCTTTCTCGTGGCTTTTTTTGCTGGGTACCTCCCGCGGCACCGTCGCGACAAGGAGAATCGAGAGAAGGCGGATGCCGAGCGCAACGCTGTTCCGGTGATCGAGGTGAACCAGGTACGCCGCGCCTCGAGTGGAGCGACGCTCGTGGTTCCGGGGACGACAACGCCGTTGACCGAGGCGTTTGTGTACGCGCGCGCGGGAGGGTACCTGAAGCGGCGGCTCGTCGATATTGGCGATCATGTGCGCAAGGGGCAGTTGCTGGCGGTGATCGATGCGCCGGATCTTGACCGGCAGGTGGATCAGGCGCGCGAGCAGGTACGGCAAGCCGAGGCGCAGAGAGCCCAGCAGCAGACGCAGCTGGCGCTGGCGCAGATCACGGTGGAGCGATACCGCGTTCTGGTGACCAAGGGTGTGATAGCCCGGCAGGAAGGCGATCAGCGCGAGGCGGACTTTCGGGCGGCGCAGGCCAACGTCGCTGCTGCGGATCGCAATGTCGAGGCGTTCCGGGCGAACCTTGGCCGGGTCCTCGCGCTGCAGGGGTACGAGCGGGTGACAGCGCCGTTTGACGGCGTGGTGACGGCGCGCAACGTGGATGTGGGCGCACTCATTTCGGCGCAGGGATCAGGCGGAAGTGCACCCAGCGGATCCGATGCCCAGAGTGTCGGAAGCGGAACAGGGTCCACAAATACGGGGGGCGCGACCGGGAGCGGACCGACGGCTGCAACGCCGAGCACGGGCGGCGGGGCGGGCGGACCGTTGTTCAGCATTGCGCAGGTTGGACGGTTGCGGATCCTGGTCTCGGTGCCAGAGGGATACGCGAATGCGGTAAAAGCGGGACAGAGTGCTGCCGTGCATTTTCAGGAGTTCCCGCGCACGGATTTCCATGGGATTGTGACGCGAACCTCGGCGTCGATCGACCAGAACACACGAACGCTCCTGACGGAGGTGCAGCTGGATAATCGCGACGGCCGGCTGCTCACCGGGATGTACGCGGTCGTCACGTTCACTGGGCTTGGCGGACAGCCGCCGCTGACGGTCTCGGGCGACGCGATAGCTGTCCGGGAGGATCGCAATGTTGTGGCTGTGGTCGAGAACGGGGTTGTGCATCTGCTGCCGGTGGACGTGGGTCGCGATCTCGGGCCGACGGTCGAGATTGTAGGTGGGTTACGCGAGGGAGAGCTAATCGCGGCGACGATCACGGATGACGTCCGCGAGGGTGCGCGGGTAGAGACGCGCCTGGCGGAGAGCACGACGGCGGCGGGCGGCGGAGGTGCGGGCTCTCCAAAGCCCAGCGCGCCTCCGGGTGGATCGACGCAGTACGCAAATCCGGCAGTGACCGACGCCAATATGGCCGGGCAAGCAGCCAAACAGAGTGGCGGGAAGCCGGGCGGCGGATCGGGCGGCGGCGAGAGCAGCGGCAGCGGTGGACAGAAGGGCCAGAGCTCAAACGGAGGCGGCAGTGGAAGTGGGGGCAGCAAACCATGACGGAGCGCGTGGAGGGCCGCGTGCTCGGTGGGGTAGGTATGGTGGTCCGGAGGCTGCAAAGTTTGATCAGGCCTGGCGTGCACGCCGGTGTTGCTGTGGTGATCGGGATGTGGCCGGTCATGTCCAAGTCACAGGCCCCGGCAGCGCCTCTTCCGGGCACAGGGCAGGTGGGGGCGGCTGGAGCGGGATCTGTCCCTGCGCCCGCGGCGACCAACCGTTTGCCCGCGGCTCCTGACGTACCGCCGATCGCGCCGGTAACTGTCCCGGTGCCGCGGCCTGACACGCACCTTGGCGAAGAGAGCGCCGCCGGTCCGGCACGGTCGACGCCGACAGGGCTCGTGCCGAACTTTCACGGTCTCTTCGGGCCGTATCGATCGCCCAAAGTTCCGTCGCTGTTTCCGGGAAGTGGTGGTCGGCTGCGAGTGCTGGTGCGCGACGGAAAGCTGTACCTGACGTTGCATGATGCCCTGGCGCTGGCGATCGAGAACAATCTGGATGTCGAGGTGGAGCGCGACAATCTGCTGCTGGCGGACACGGATGTGCTGCGGGCAAAGGGCGGCGGCCTGTTGCGCGGCATCGACTACACAGTGCAGGAGGCGCCCGCTGGCGTGGGCGGGCCCGGAAGTCCGCTCCTGAACACCGCGACGACGAATACGAATCCGACGACGCCCGCAGTGACCGATCTGACGGCACTGAACTCGACCGCGCAGCTCACGACCAATCTTGCGGCGAACACGACGGGATCTAGCTATGCCTTAGGACCGGCGGTGCCGCTGTTTGATCCCAACCTGATCCTTACGGCGGGGTATCTCCGGCGGTCGAACACCGTGTCTCTGGTCTCTACCACGGATACGGGCGCCGGAGGCAACGGGAGTGGGACGACAACTACGCCCGGATCGTTGAACTTCGTCGCGGCGAACTTGGCGTATCTGCAGGGGTTCAGCACAGGCGCGCAACTGACAGCGACAGCAAACAACGACTCGCAGGTGATCTACGCGACACAGTCGGAGCTCGACCCGTTCTATGCGCCAAGCACGTCGGTAACTCTGACCCAGCCGCTCTTGCGCGGGCGTGGGCGGGCGGTGAACCGTCGATATCTGCGCATTGCCAATCTCGACCAGAAGGTTTCACGACTCCTCTTTGAGCAGCAGGTTCTAGAGACCATCTACGGAGTTTCACGGCTGTACTTCGACCTGGTGAGCCTGGGCGAGAACGTTGCGGTGAAGCAGGAGGCGCTGCGTGCGGCCGAGAAGCTGCGACAGGATGATGCGGACCAGGTCGTCGAAGGTACGCTGGCGCCGATCGAACTGACGAGGGCCGCGGCGTTGGTCACAAGCAGCCGGTTTGACCTCTTGCAGGCACAGGGCCTGTACCGGCAGCAAGAAATCATTCTACGCAACCAGATCCTCCGCACGGGAGCGCCGGCGTTTGCGGTTGGGTTTGCCGAAATTGTGCCGACGGACCGGATCGTGGTGCCGGACGCAGCGGCCCCGTTGCCGGCGACGGAGTTGATCGAGCAGGGCTTGCGGCGGCGGCCGGATCTGGCGCAATCGGAACTGCAGCTGCAAGCCAATCAGGTAAGCCTCCAAGCTTCGCGGAACCAGGTGCTTCCGCAGCTGAATGTGTACGGCAACGTGGAGACACGCGGGAGCTCAGAGGCGGGATACGACGCTTTAGGTACGCCTGGGACGGGTCTGCCAACTGTGCCGAGCAATCTCGCCCTAGGCGGTCTGCGAACCTCGACTATCTACCAAGGAGGCGTGCAGCTGACGTTTCCGATTCGCAACCGGATTGCAGCCTCCGATGCTGCGCGGGATGCGGTGCAGCTTCGGCAGGCGCGTGCCCGGACCGAGCGTCTGGGCAATCAGGCGCGCGAAGAGATCGAGAACGCGATCGTAGCGGTCGAGACGGCGGACGCGGCCTATCGTGCAGCGGCCGAGAGCCGCGACTATCAGCAGCAGTTGTTACAGGCAGAGCGAGACCGGCTGGCGGTTGGGCAATCCACGAATCTGCTGGTGATCCAGAACGAGGCGTTTCTGGCGCAGGCGCAGTCCACCGAGATTGCGGCGCGAAGCAACTGGAAGAAGGCGCAGATCGAGCTGGGGCGCTCGCTCGGCACGCTGCTTGAAGACAACCATGTGGAGCTCGATCAGGCAATCAGCGGCACTCTGCCGCGTTGAGTTTTCGCGTGTTTGCCAGGGACGCTGCTGTATAAACTGTGAGGGTGAACCTACCCTTTCAGCCGCCGTTGTTGCCGATGCTTGCCAAGCGTGTCGCGGAGTTGCCCGAGGGCGATGCGTGGATCTTTGAGCCGAAGTGGGACGGGTTTCGGGCCGTGATCTTCCGCGACGGGGACGAGGTGCTGATCCAGAGCCGGGACGCGAAGCCGCTGAACCGGTACTTTCCGGAGCTGCTCCCGGTCCTGCGCGCGCAGCTGCCGGAGCAGTGTGTGCTCGATGGAGAAGTTGTGATCGCCGACAGCGGTGGTTTGAACTTCGATGCCCTCCAACTGCGGGTGCATCCGGCAGCTTCGCGGGTGCGCATGCTGGCGGAGCAGACCCCGGCCGCTGTGGTGTTCTTCGATCTGCTGTGCGTCGGCGACCGGGACCTGCGCGGTGTGGCCTTTGAGCATCGGCGGGCAGAGTTGGAGCGGATCCTCAGTGCCGCGATAGGGCAGGTTCACCTGACGCCCGCGACGCAAGATCGTGCCGTGGCGGAAGATTGGTTTCAGCGGTTTGAGGGCGCGGGGCTCGATGGCGTGATGGCGAAGCAGCGTGCCGGAATCTACGAGCCGGACAAGCGCGTGATGCTGAAGGTGAAGCATGAGCGGGATGCTGACTGCGTGGTGGCGGGGTTTCGGTGGCACAAGGACGGCGAGGGCACGGCGGTAGGGTCGTTGCTCTTGGGGCTCTTTGATGCGGCGGGAACGCTGCAGCATGTGGGCACCTGCGCGAGCTTCACCATGCCAAAACGGCGGGAGCTCGTGGAGTTTCTGGCGCCGTATCGAGTGGGGGCAACCGAAGGCCATCCGTGGGCAGCATGGGGCGGATCCAACGCGGAGGGCAGCCGCATGCCAGGGGCGAAGAGCCGGTGGAGCTCCGGCAAGGATCTGTCGTGGGAGCTCCTGAGGCCGGAGCTCGTCCTCGAGGTGGCGTACGAACACATGCAGGGCGACCGGTTCCGGCACATGGCGCAGTTCCGGCGGTGGCGGGTGGACAAGGCTCCGCGGAGCTGTACGTATGAGCAGCTGGAGGTGGTGGCTCCTCAGGAGCTAGTGGAAGTGTTTGGTGGTGGGCGGTAGAGGGCGGAGCAGGCCGCGTGTCACTTACGCCGCAACGAACCCGCTTCGACCGCGCTAGGCGAGCATCGGCTTGCGCTACGATAGATCCAACGTGCCGCTCATTCGCCTCTCCACCCCCGGCGCGACTTACCCTATCCTGATCGGCTCAGGTCTGATGGACGACCTCTCCTCGCGCCTACGCCGGGTTCTGTCGGGCCCGATCTCGCGGATCTTTGTTGTGACCTCGCCCGAGATTTGGACACTCTGGTCCGAACGCTTCCTCGGCTCCTTCCCTAAAGAAACGCAGCCAGCCGTGCTCTATCTGCCCAGCGGCGAACGGCACAAGCGTATGCGTACAGTGGAAGCGCTGGCCGAACAGATGGCGCTTGCCGGGGCGGATCGCGACAGCCTGCTTCTCGCCTTCGGTGGTGGCGTGGTAGGCGATGTCACTGGGTTTCTCGCTGCCATCTACATGCGCGGGATCCGTTTCGTTCAGATCCCGACGACGCTTCTGGCGCAGGTCGATTCGTCGATCGGTGGAAAGACCGGCGTCAATCTCCGCTCCGGCAAAAATCTGATCGGCAGCTTTCATCACCCGCTCGCGGTTTTAACCGATGTCGATCTGCTCGCGACCTTGCCCGCTCGGGAACTTCGATCGGGCCTCCAGGAGTCGGTCAAGGCGGGAGTGATTGCGAGCCCTCGGTTGTTTGCGGACCTTGAGCGCCATATGGATAAGATCACCGCACCGGAGTCGCTCGATCGCGAGGTGCTTACCCGGATTGTCGCAGCGAGTGTGCGCGTCAAGGCGGATGTGGTTGCGGCCGACGAGCGCGAGGCGGGCCTGCGAATGACGCTCAACTTCGGCCACACGCTCGGCCATGCCATCGAAGCGGCAACGGGGTACAAGCATCTGCTGCATGGAGAAGCCGTGGGCTGGGGCATGATCGCCGCAATCCAACTTGCGGTTGGTCGTGGCTCGCTCAGGCCGGCGGATGCTGCCCGAATCGAGCAGCTCATATTTCGTCTCGGTGCACTTCCCCGCTTCCATGCGACAGCCGAGCAGCTGGTAGGCCTTACCGGCCGCGACAAGAAGAAGCGCTCGGGCAGCCTCGCTTTCGTGCTGCCAAAGAAGATTGGCGAGGTGGAGATTGTTCGCGATGTGTCGGAGGCCGAGCTGATGGAGGCCGCCCATTCCATGCTCGCTCTCATGCGTCAGCAGATAGGGGGCCAAGCAGGATGACGCCCGCGACCAACGCCGGAGCTCGGCCCGAAGGGACAACCACGCCCGACGCCGCCGCAGCCAACGTTCAGGAGATGTTCAACGACATCGCCCCGACCTACGATCGGGCGAATCGCCTACTTTCGATGGGCCTGGACCGGAGCTGGTGGTGCCGAGCAGCGCGAGCATTTGCGCCCGTGCTGGCGCGACCGGATGCGCAGGTACTCGACCTGTGCTGCGGTACAGGCGACCTCACGGCTGCGCTCCTGGCGCATCGGCCGGCAGGGGACGACGTTGCGCCAGTGATCGGTGTGGATTTCGCGCCCGAGATGCTCGATCGCGCCCGCGCCAAGTACCCTCACGCGAACGCCAGCTTCCGTGTCGGCGATGCCCTGGCACTTGCTTTTCCGGATGCGTCTGCGGATCTGGTGACCTTTGCCTTTGGCTTCCGCAATCTTGCGAGCTATGCTGACGGTCTCGCGGAGATCCATCGCGTGCTCCGGCCGGGCGGCGAGTTCGGCATCCTCGAATGCAACCAGCCGTCTGGTCTGGTAGGTGCCGGGTACTCGCTTTACTTCAAGCGAGTGTTGCCCCATCTCGGCGGTTTTATATCCGGGAAGCCATCAGCCTACCGATATCTGCCTGCCTCTGTCGAGCGCTTTCCTCGACCGCCGGAGATGCTTCAGATGATCGCGGATGCCGGCTTCACAGGCGGCTCATGGACGGGCTACACCTTGGGGACGGCGGGTTTGTACCGCGGCACACGTCCTTAAGGTCTATCTCGAACGCCGCTGCCCTCGAGCGGTTCTCCTGTAGGTGTAGAGCAAAAACACTGGTGTCATGGCCGTTTTCCTCAATGAAAACGGCACCGCTACACTCTATCCGACTCACAGAAACAGGAGATCCGCTCTAAGTCTTTCCCTCGCTGTACCATCTCTTCTATGAGCACGACCGCGGCTAGACGCCCAGGTGAGACGGCCCATGCCACCAAGCGCTCGGCTGCGCTGTTTTCGGTGCTTTCCGCGGCTGTTATAACGGCTCTGAAGCTGCTCACCGGCGTGCTTACGGGCTCACTCGGCATGCTGTCGGAGGGCGCGCACTCCAGCATCGACCTCCTCGCCGCCATCATTACACTGTTCTCGATCGGCGTCGCCGACCAGCCCGCGGATGAGATTCACAACTACGGACACGGCAAGGTGGAGAGCCTGTCGGCCTTTGCTGAAACTGTGCTCATGTTGGGATCATGCGTCTGGATCGTGACCGAGGCCGTACGTCGGCTGCTGTTTCATACCCACCTTGCCCTTCGCCTCAGCATCTGGCCGTTCCTGGTTCTGCTCCTGTCAATAGCCGTCGACTTTTCCCGATCGCGTGCACTGTTTCGCACGGCGCGCGAGCACCGATCGCAAGCCCTTGAGGCGGACGCAGTCCACTTTTCGACCGACATCTGGTCCTCGCTCGCCGTTCTTCTGGGCCTTCTGGCCACCGTTGCCGGCGAACACTGGCACGTGCCCGCGCTCGAGTACGCCGACCCGATCGCCTCTTTGCTGGTCTCCGCCGTCATCCTTCGCGTTACGTATCGTCTGGCCCGCCAGACGATTGATGCCCTGCTCGACGCCACGCCCGCGTCGGACTCCGGCGAGCGCCGGCGCAACCGGCAGGAGCTGGTACGCGACTTAGGAGCCATCAACGGTGTGATCTCGGTCGACCGACTGCGCATCCGGCAGTCCGGCTCGCGCTACTTTGCCGATATTTCGCTGGCCATGCCGCGCAATGTCACTTTTCAAAGGTCGGAGCAGATTACAAAGCTCGCCACCGAGACAGTCCAACGGCACCTCCCGGAGGCGGATGTCGTGGTTCACTCCGTTCCGACGGCGACCGTTCAAGAGAGCGTTCACGACCAGATTCGCGCAGTGGCCGCGCGCTCCAACCTGAACATCCACGATGTCGCCGTACATAAGCATGAGGCCGGGCTTCACGCTGAGTTGCACCTCGAGGTCGACGAGCGAATGGCGCTGCGATCGGCGCACGATCTGGTAACGCGGCTAGAGGGCGAGATCCGCCGCGAAGTGCCGCAGATCGCAACGATTCTGACGCACATCGAAAGCGAGCCGGGGACGATCGAATACCTCGCCTCGATTGAACGCAACCGGCTTCTGGAACTCCGGCTTCGCCGCGTTGCTGCAAACTTTCCCGAGATCGTCGACATCCACGACGTGCTCGTCACGCGCATGCCGGGGCCGCGCAGCGAACCGAATCGCATCCAGGTAAACTGCCATTGCACGCTGCCCGACGACGTCCCAATGGCGGAGGTGCACGCCGTGATTACGGCTCTTGAGACGGCGTTCAAACTCGCCTCGCCCGAGGTCGGGCGCCTTCTGATTCATCCGGAGCCGGCAACGGATAACCGCCGCTGAGGTTACGCGTGTCTTGATGCCCTCGGGAGAGACAAAAACGTTGAGGCTTAGAAGATGAAGGAGAGGCCCGCCTGGAGGGTGCGGGGTGCGTTTGCAAGGAAGCAGGCCTGAGCGGGCGTTGATGCGGGTACAGGGCGGTAGCCTTGGGCTAGAAGGTTGATGGCGTCGGCTGAGATCTCTACCTCGCGGGTGCCGAGATAGGCGGCGTGAATCGGCTGCCGGACGTGCATACCGAGGTAGGCCTCCGAAGCGGAGGGGCTGTAGGGGTCGACCGACGTGAGAAGGCGTTCGGGCTGCCAACGATAAGCGGCCCGGAGTTTGGTTCCGCTCGCACGAAGATTTGCTTTGACCGCGATGGTGGCTGTCTGTCCGGATGTGCGTGCCAGGCGGTCTTGATTTCCAGAGGCTGGGCTTCCGGAAGCCGACACCCTGGCGACCTCATTGCTGGAGACAAGGCCGAGCGCCGCGCCGGAGCTGTAGGCGATTGTCATGCGGAGATCCGGGGAAAGGTCCTCTGTCCAGGCGACATCCCATCCATTGACGGTGTAGCCGGTAGCGAGAAATCGAAAGCTGCCGGAAGCAAGGTCGAAGAGAAGGCTCGATGTTTGGGGGGCAACGCGCAGAGCGCCCGCGTTCGTTGCAAGATGCGAGAGGATGGCGGTGCCTCCCTCGTTGAGTACAGCGGCTCCGGAGCTTTGGACGCCCGAGATTGTCACCCGATCGAGGTTGTCGTGAT
This sequence comes from Acidobacteriaceae bacterium, assembly GCA_965277145.1. GTDB lineage: Bacteria > Acidobacteriota > Terriglobia > Terriglobales > Acidobacteriaceae > Edaphobacter. Next base: position 1,070,330 of record OZ255717.1, on the reverse strand, counting down.
AGAAAGCCGCCTCGATCAGAGATCGGCGGGTGGTGTGCCGGACAGACGCTCTCTGGTGGAGGCCGTGTTCGACACGGAGACGGCCCTGGATCCGAGAGGCTGAAGCAAGTTCGGGGACGGCGGGAACGATGTTGGAGAGTTCCTGAAGATCGTGGGCAGTCGCAAGATTGTAGCCGGTGGTCCAGCTTCCGGCGGGATGGGCGAGGATGCGAAGGAAGGGCAGGGTCTGGACTATGGAGCTGCCGTCTTGTGCAAGGACGGCAAGTTTGGAACCGGCCTCGATCTCGGCTAGATCGCCGACGGAGATCTGCTCGCCGGAGGAGAGTTCGAGCGAGTTGATGGTGGTCCTTCCGGTCGGTCCAAGCAGACCCGAAGCCGAGGTGTGGGTTGCGCTGATGCGCATCGTCCCGGCCGGGCCGAGACGGCGCTCGTTGGCGAACGCGAAGACTTGGGAGGCGGGCTGGCCGGAGTGACTGGAAGAGCTGACAGTATCGGAGCGAAAGGCGGACCGCGTCGTGTCGCTGTGCCGCAGATCTGCGAGAAGACTGTCTCGACGGCCGCTCTGGGCGAACTTACCGGAAGCGTGTTCGACAGCGGCCTGGACTTTGATCGAGGACCTGGACGAATGTTCAGTGGGAGAGGTGAGGCCGGGATCGAGATCGCGGAGGATGGGGCGGTTAGCGGCAGAGCGCAGCGTCCACTTCCAGTCGTCTTCCGGCTCGTCAGCGCGACGGCGTTCGGCGGGAAGCCAGGAAGTTGAATCGAAGAGGGTGCCGACGGTGAGGTCGACGATCGCCTCTGCGCCGGAGCGGAGCTGGAGTTTGCGGACAGCCGGGGCAGAGAGCGTGGCTGTGGCGCGGACCTGATACCGGCCCGGAAGCAGGTTGGCGACGAGGTAGCGGCCGTGGAGATCGGTGACGGCTCCGGCGCGAACCGCCGAAGCGCCGTCCAGCAACTGGATGAGCGCACCCATGAGTGGAACTCCGCGCGGGTCACGAACGATGCCGGTCACGATTGAAGATTGGCCCAGTATGCGATGCTCGCGGGATGGCCCGTCGCGATGTGCGGAGCCGAGGTTTTGCGCGCGTGCAACGGCCGAGGCCGCAAACGCGGCGAGGCCGACCAGAGCGGCAGCACGGGAGAGCCGAAGCTTGCCGATGGGGATGAGAGTGAACGCACTGCTCGGGATGGAGACTTGCTTGAAAAGTGGCACAGTCGTGTACCTGTGCGTCCGTGGCTTGTCCGGAAGTTGGGCCCCGAGCGCGGTAGCAGCTCTGGGGAGCCCAGGAGTTAGAAGAGACCACTCATAGCCTGATCGCATCCGCTTGATCGTGTCTCCGTGAGGTTTGCTGGGAACTAGTCGACTACGAACGGAGCCGACTCGGCTATTTGCTGCTTCGTGATGCCATCGTTGATCTTGATGGTGACCTGGTATTTGCCGGGTTCGAGGCTGGCCAGGGGCATGCTTTTTTCAAGCGTAATCTGGTCGGCGTTCGGGCTCAGCTTGGAGGTGAGCTCCTCGGTCTCGAGAACTGGCTTGTTGGTGGACAGGTTCTGGATCTGGTAGGAGATGGTGGCGCCGTTCTGCTTGCTTTTTTCGTCGATGCCGAGATTGTAGACCTGCATCCAGAAGTTCAGGTTCTGGCCGCGGTGAAAAGTGACGGGAACAGCGCCGCCGTTTGGGACGCGAGGGCGGATGTGAGTGTTGCCGATGACGAAGTTGCCGGCGCCGATGTCTTTGGACGGAACGCGCTCCATCTGATCGGCGAGGATGAGCGAGGACGCGGAGAGGCGATCGTCGTCGTACTTAGGGAGGTTGACCGAACGTCGCCAGGTACCGACGTGGTCAGGGTTGTTGACGTCCTTGATGACGATATCGATTTTGTAGAGCCCTGGGCGCATCGGCAGCGACTTCCAGTAGACGCTCATGTCGTTCTGCTTGCGGGCAAGAAGTTCGCTGGGAACCTGGATGGAAACGGTGTCTTCAAAGGTCTGGACGGGCTTGTGGTTTAGGTTCGAGACGCGGGCGAGGATGTTGACCGTACCCATGGCGACCCCGTCCTTGTTCTGGAAGGTGATGTCGCGGTTGCGGATCTGCAGCGTGATCGGCATCAGAACGGTGTCATTGGTGACCTTGACGTAGTCCGTGCGGACGTCAAACAGGAAAGGGGGCCCCGTGAGGATCTTCGACGTGGCCATGTAGGACTCGAGATCCTTGAACTTGATGACGGGCGGCGCGCTCAGGAGGGCATACCGGTTGAGGCGGTCGAACTGCTTGCTCTGATTCTGGGTGGACATGGGACCCGTGCCGAGCTGCTCCATGCCGCCGCCGGTAAAGCGGTCCGCTTTTTTGGCCTGTCCCGTCTGCTCGTACATGGTTGAGCCGGCGCCGGGAACGTACTTGAGCGCGTCCTTCTCCGAGCGGTCGACAGTCATGTGGTAGTCGCCGCACATGCACGTGTCGACGAATTCGATGTCGATGTTGTCTCCAATGCCTTCGAGGTAGCGGTAGTGCCAGATCTCGAACGGAAATGTGGAGGTGCTGCCGCCGCCCTCTTCAATGGGCCGCTCGTAGTTGCCGCCGGAGGGGTGGGAGTCGATCGAATCGGGTTTACCGTAGGCGATGTAGATGTGGCCGCGGTCGGTGCGCCACCCAGGCTTTCCGGCGGCGAAATGCTCGTTGGCGTAGGCGATGCGCTGGTAGTGCTGCTCGCGGAACTCATTTTCGGGGGAGTCGGGGTTCGGATTGCGGCGCTGCCAGAAGGCTTCGATGAACTGGTCGCGCTCCTCGTCGTTCGAGAGCTGGCGGAAGGCCTTCAGCTCTTCGTCGGTGATGATCCAGCGAACGTCCTGGTCGACCCACTGCTTGTACTCACCCTTGAGCTCGCGCTTGAGTTCCTTCTGCTGCTGCCGTTTTTCGTTGTCGCTCAGGCGGCGCTTAAGCGGGTCGGGCTTTTCTTCGGTGCTTGGAGCCTTGAGGACGCCATCGGGCGTGGTATTGGGGGAGCCCTGCTGCGCGCGCACAACAGGCAATGCAAGAAGAAAGACTAAGGGGAGAACGGCGGCGGTCGAGATATGACGAGCAGAGACCTTCATTGAGTTGTGCGACCTCTTGATGAAATTTCATTGTAGAGCGGCGCGGGCCAGGGAACAAGTTACCAAGGGTTGGCGTATCCGTTGCCGTAGGCCTGGCTGGTATCATCAGGCCGAGCTGGCTAAAGTCAGAGTTTCGGACGAAAGAGCGAATCGGATGAGCGCAAAGAAGATCGTAGCCCTGGTTGCGGTGGTTTTGCTGCTGGCAGGGATCGCGGTGGCAACCGTTCTGCACGGGCAGGCCAGCGTGGTAAAGGTCGCGACGGGCAAGGTGACTGAGGGAGATCTGGTGTCCGTGGTGAGCGGCACGGGGCAGATCAAGCCGAAGACGTACGTGAACATCGGCGCGACGGCGTTTGGCCGAATCACGCATTTGAATGTGAAGGAAGGCGACCGGGTGAAGCGCGGCGCCGTTCTGGCGACGGTTGAAAGCGTGCAGCCGTCGGCGACGGTGCAGGCGCAGCAGGCGACCATCGCCTCGACGCGGACGGATGTGAACTCGTACGCTGCGGCCGAAAAGACGGCGGCGGCGAATGTCGCGCAGGCCAATGCGGATCTTGAGCAGAAGCGCCTCGACTTTGAGCGGGCACGGGCGCTCTACAACGACAAGCTGATCGCGAAGCAGGATTTTGACAGTAAAAAGGCAGCTTACGATGTTTCCAAGGCGACGCTCGATCAGCGCGAGGCCTCGGCAGCGCAGGCGCAGGCGCAGACAGCCTCCCAGCGCGCGCGGGTGAACCAGGCGGTCGCGAGTCAACGGTCGAACTTCGATGCGCTCGACAAGACGGTAAGCCGGGCGCCGTTCGAGGGTCTAGTGACGAACGTGCCGGTGCGGGAGGGTGAGACGGTGGTGCTGGGTATCCAGAACGCGCAAGGCTCGACCCTGATGACCTTGGCCGACATGTCGGTGATCACGGCGGAGGTGAAAGTGGACGAGACAGACATTGTGAACGTGCGGCTTGACCAGCCAGCCGACGTGACGGTGGATGCGCTACCCGGAAAGGTCTTCAGGGGGCACGTGACCGAGGTGGGGGACCAGGCGCTGCTGCGGACCACGGGCGTGGCGACTAGCCAGAGCACGACGGGAACCGAGGAAGCGAAGGATTTCAAGGTGGTCGTAACGCTGGACCCGACGTCCGAGGAGCTGCGACCGGGGCTGTCGGCGACGGCAAAGATCACGACCGCACACAAGGCGGATGCCGTGATCATCCCAATTCAGGCGCTGGTCGAACGAGATCCCGCTCTGGAGCAGCAGATGGAAAAGGACGCCGGCAAGCATGGCGGATCGAGTTCCAGCGATGCGGCGGCGACGACGGGCGCGAAGGGGAAGTCGGCCTCCGTACAGGGCGTGTATCTGCTGCGCAAGGACGGAAGCAAGCTGCGGACCGAGTTTGTGCCGGTAAAGACGGGCATCACGGGAGCGACGGATATCGAGGTCCTGAGCGGCGTGAAGCCGGGCGAAGAAATTGTCACGGGGCGGTACAAGGTGCTGCGAACGCTCAAAAGCGGGATCGCCGTGAAGCGGGACAACACGGCCGATGCGCCTGCCGCGGGGACGAATACCTGATCGGGTCCAGATCGGGTCTGCGACCTCTGGGGAACTGTTTCGTGCGGCTTACGTAGAATCGTTGAGGGTTGACGAACGGAGATGCAGATGGCGATCGAGACACAGGTGGACACGGCGCGGATAGACGGCGCGGAAGCTCCGACGGGCGACGTGATTGTGACGGAGAACCTGTGGAAGACCTACTCTATGGGGGACCAGGAGGTGCATGCGCTGCGCGGCGTGAACCTCCGCATCCGGCACAACGAGTACGTCGCGATCATGGGACCGTCCGGGTCGGGCAAATCCACGCTGATGAACCTGATCGGGTGTCTGGACTCGCCAACCGAGGGCCGGTACGAGCTGAACGGTCACGATGTCTCCAAGCTGAACGACGACCAGCTGGCGCGCATCCGCAACAAGGAAATCGGCTTTGTCTTTCAGACCTTCAACCTGCTGGCGCGGGCGACCTCGCTGCACAACGTCGAGCTTCCGCTGATCTACAACGGAACGCCCGCGGCCGAGCGGACTGCGCGGGCAAAGGAAGTTCTCGAGTCGGTCAATCTCGGCAGCCGGATGATGCACAAGCCGAACGAGCTCTCCGGCGGCCAGCGGCAGAGGGTCGCGATCGCGCGCGCTCTGGTGAATCGTCCGTCCATCATCCTGGCGGACGAGCCGACGGGAAACCTGGACTCGAAGACAGGCGACGAGATCATGGCGCTGTTTGACGACTTGCATGCCAAAGGCAATACGATCGTGCTTGTAACGCATGAGCCGGATATCGCTGAATATGCGCATCGGGTGGTGACGATCCGGGACGGGCAGATTGCGAGCGACCACGTTTCGAGCCGGTTGCGTGGCGGGGCGATGGATGGCAAGATCGGCAGCAAAGGCTCTCACCCAACGGTGTAACGGCTGAGGCGCACGATTCCAACTAGAATGGGTACATGGCTCTTTGTGCCCGCCAGCTTCGCCGTCAAGTCTCCCTTGCTCTCCTGTTTCTGCTTGGGGTACTGGGTGCGATCGGACCGAAGCTCAGAGCGGACGCCCGATTTGACCTGATCGGTCCACGGGTGGAGGTGCGCGTGACGCGCGGTGGCAAGATGCTGCCGATCGCGTCAGTGCCGAACCTGCAGCCCGGCGATCAGGTGTGGCTGCATCCAGATCTGCCGCCTAGCCAGTCGGTTCGTTACCTGTTGGTGGTCGTGTTTCTCCGTGGAACTACAAATCCTCCGCCGGACAGTTGGTTCAGGCGAGTTGAGACCTGGGACCGGCATGTTCGGGAAGAAGGCGTGACGGTAACGGTTCCGCCCGAGGCGCAGCAGGCGCTTCTATTTCTGGCGCCGGAGACGGGCGGCGATTTCTCTACGCTGCGGTCGGCGGTGCGCGGGCGGCCGGGAATCTTTGTCCGAGCGTCGCAAGATCTAGCCGAGGCGGGATTTGAGCAGTCGCGGATTGAGAAGTACCTGGCGGCGATCAAGCAGGTGCCGCCCTCCGATCCGAAGGCGCTGCTCGATCACTCGCAATTGCTGGCTCGGACCTTGAATCTGAGGCCTAATGAAGACTGCTTCAAGCGACCGGCGGATATGCAGTACACGTGCCTGACGCAGTCGGGCAACCAGAGTCTGCTCGAAGACGGGCACGGACAGACGATCGTTTCGACGCTGACGGAGGGTCCGAGTACGGACCTGATCTACGCGGCGAGTTCCACACGGCTGGCCGGGGGTGGGGCGTACAGCGCGTATGTGGGCGCTGTGGTGGACGTGGTTCGGCTCCTGAGTGGCCTGCACACGGCGCACTACCAGTACATTCCGGCAATCGCGTTTCCGGAGCGGGAGAATCTGAATCTGCGCCTGAACACGCCGCCTTCGTTTTTGAATCCGAAGTCGGTGATTGTGATCGGTCTGCCGGCGGTGGAGGCGGCAACGCTTCCGCCGCTGCGACCGGCCAACCCGGGGCACGTGAGCTGTCTGTTGCGGCCGGACGTGATCTTTCCCGTGGATGGGGCGCCGCTGGTGTTTTCGACCGCTCTGGCGCATGACATGGTGCTGCATGTAAACGGCAGACCGGAGCGGAGCGAGATTCCGTTGCGCGCGGACGCCTACCAGGGTGGTCTGGTGCCGGCCGCGGAAGAGGCGCGGCGCGTTTTGCCGGACCCTGGGCCGGAGGGAGCGCCGAAGCCGGCGGGCGCCGAAGCAAGATCGGGAGCGGAGGTCGTAAAGAGTGCGCTCGAGCCGGGGAAGGGTCCTGTCGACTCGAGTAAGGGCGCGAAAGGTCCAGACCCGGGCGTTGCGGGAGGCGCAAAGCTGCCCGCCACCACGGATGCGACCGCGACCGTTGAGGGCTTTTGGGGATTTGACCACTTCACCGGGCCGACGCTCCCAGTGCAGATCGCGCCGGGCGGCGGTTGGAAGCTCAAGTCGGCAGGCGACAATAACGATCAGGTGATCGCCGGGGTCGACAACCATCTCAACCTCACGGGAGATGGGACGGCATGCATCCAGTCGGTTACTTCCCCGAACGCAGACAGGACTGAGTGGAAGCCGGCCGCAGAAACAAAGCCGCTGGATGTCAGTGTGACCGTGCGCCCTGTCCGGCCCGGCAAGCTGGAGCTGGCCGTGCACCAGTACGGGACAACCCGGGTCGACTTAATCACGGCACAGGCATTCTCAAAACCCGCAGAGCTGAAGTCGGTTACGTTTCACGCAGGGGATCGGCGGCTTCTGTTGCAGGGAGCGAACCTCGGCGATGTGCGCAGCCTCGATCTGGACGGGACGAGCTTTTCTCCTGTTGCGGAGGAGAGCGGTGACCAAGCGCCGACGGGATCTGTCGCGGCGGCTGGCCTGGGTAGCCTCTATCTGGCCGCCACAGCGGGTACTGCTGCTCCGAAGTTGAAGGTGGGCGAGAGCGCCACGGCCAAGGTAACCCTGGGCGACGGACGCGTGTTGAGCCTGCCGTTGCTCGTCCAGCCGACGCGGCCTGTGGTGTCCATCCTCAGCCGAACTGTCGAGCAGACGCCTGTCTCGACGATCCGGCTGGGAAACAAGGATGACCTGCCGCTGGATGGGCATTTGAAGGTGTCCTTGCGGTCTACGGTTCCGTTTGCCAGGGACGCCCATGTGGAGGTTGAAGATGCGGGCAGCGGACAAAGCGTCTCGGCCGCGCTGGGGGACGGTTCGCTGGTGCTCGAGGACAAGCGAACAGTCGTTCTGGCGGTCGATCTCCGAAAGAGCTTTGGACCGTCGGCCTTCGGTCCGCTGCGGCTGCGTATGGTGGCTCACGACGGCACGGCCGGGGACTGGATTCCTCTGGGCAATCTGGTCCGCGTGCCATCGCTGACGGCGGTGCGGTGCGGAGCGGATGCAGCGAAGCCGTGCACGCTGACCGGAGCGAACCTGTTTTTGCTGAATGCGGTCGCGGCGGATGCGGCATTTACCGATGCTGTGACGGTTCCCGAGGGCTATGTTGAGGATGCGATCGAGATGCCGCGCCCGGCGAACGGAAGCTTTTTTGTTCGGCTCAGGGACGATCCGACAGCAGTTGATGTGGCAACGCTTCCCGTCACGTCGCGGTAGGAATCCGAACCGGCGTTTTGGCGCTTAAGTGCCCAGGGTTTCGGTGTGAACTGCCGCCAGGCTCTTCTGCAACGTGCTGTGTTTTCGGCTGTAGGAGAAGTAGACGACGAGGCCGATCGCCATCCACACAAATAGGCGTATCCAGTTTGCCGCCCCCAGTTCGACCATCATGTATCCGTTGAACAGGATGCCTAGGATGGGGACGAGAGGGACCAGGGGAGTACGGAAGGGACGAGGTCGGTTGGGGTCGCTGCGGCGCAAGAGGATGATCGCGATACAGACGATGACAAAGGCGAAGAGCGTGCCGATGTTCACCATCTTCCCGATGTCCTCGATGGGGGTGACCGAGCCGACGATGGCCGCGAGCAGGCCGGCGAGGATGGTGGCTTTCCAGGGAGTTCGGAAGCGCGGGTGGATGGCCCCAAAGAAGCTCCTGGGGAGCAAGCCGTCCTTGGCCATCGCGTAAAGCACACGGCTCTGACCGAGCAGCATGACGAGCATGACGCTGGTGAGACCAGCCAGGGCGCCGACGGTGATGATGTGGGCGGCGGTGTTGAGATTACGATCTAGGAAGGCGCGGACAATGGGAGCTTCGACGTTGACTTCCGGCCAGTACATCATGCCGGTCAGGACGGCGGCGACGCCGATGTAGAGCACGGTGCAGATTAGGAGTGAGGCGATGATGCCGATGGGCATATCGCGCTGCGGATTTTTTGCTTCCTGCGCGGTGGTCGAGACGGCGTCGAAGCCGATGTAAGAGAAGAAGACCAGACCGGCTGCGAGGCCGATCCCGCCCAGACCGAAGGGAGCAAAGGTGTGCCAGTCGGTTCCCCAGTTGGCGCGGCTCACGTAGTGCGATCCCAGGGCGAGGACGAACAGAACGACCGAAACCTTGACGATGACGATGCCATTGTTGAAGCGGGCGGACTCCTTGATGCCGATGACGAGAACGGTAGTAATAACGAGAGCGATGAGGAAGGCGGGGAGGTTGAAGCCGATCTCGTGACCGAAGAGGATGGGTGCGTTGAGCAGGGTGTGGGCGCTGGCGGCCAGCTGCGGTGTGGGGTTGGCGATGGTCGATGTCAAAGCGTCGCTGAAGGCCTTGGTCCCCGGGACAAAGTCGGGGTGTGCAGCGTGCACGGCTTGGCGACCCACGGTATCGAATGCGCGTTTCAAGCCCGTCCAGTGGTCGTAAGCGAGCCAGAGCGGGAACTTCAGGTGAAAGATGGCGAGGAACTCGACAAAGGTGTTGGACCAGCCGGAGGAGACGGTGCTGGCGCCCATGGCGTACTCAAGCGTGAGGTCCCAACCGATGATCCAGGCGATGAGTTCGCCGAGCGTCGCGTAAGCGTAGGTATAGGCCGATCCAGCGAGAGGGATCATCGCGGCAAACTCGGCATAGCAGAGACCGGCGAACGCGCAGCCGAGGCCGGAGAGGACGAAGGCGAGCATCAAGGCGGGGCCGGCCGTCTTCGCTCCCAGGCCGCTCAGGACGAAGATGCCGGCGCCGATGACCGCGCCGATGCCGAGAGCCGTGAGCGCAAACGGACCGAGCGATCGCTCGAGGGTGTCTGAACCTTGTTCTTTCGCCTCGTGGAGGAGCGAATCCATCGACTTCTTCGCGAACAATTCTGTCATGCGGGCCCTTGTCTTCCTGCAGGTTGGTAGAGGTATCTCAAGACAACTCCGGCGACGGACCGTTCCGCTTCCAGAGCAGATAAACAGGAATTCCGAGCAGAACAAGAATGAGCCCGGGCCAAGTGTATTGCGGTTTGTAACGCAATAATACTGCACTGATCCAAAGCGCCATCACGATGTAGAGCGCGGGAAGGACGGGGTAGCCGAAGGCGCGATAGGGGCGAGGCCGATCGGGCTGCGTGCGTCGAAGCACAAACAGGCCGGCGATGGTGAGGATGTAGAAGAGGAGAACGGCGAAGATGACGTAGTCGAGCAGCTGCCCGTACGAGCCCGAGAGGCAGAGCAGAGAGGTCCAGGCCCACTGCACCCAGAGCGAGTTGACCGGAGCTCCGGAGCGCGGGCTGAGCCGGCCGACGGAGCGGAAGAAGAGACCGTCGCGGCTCATCGCGTAGTAGACGCGGGCGCCGGCGAGCAGCATACCGTTGACGCAGCCGAAGGTGGAGATGAGGATGGCGGCCGCCATCAGTTTGGCGCCCGTGCCCGAGAAGGCCTGCTCCATCACGGCGGTAGCGACACGATCTTCCGAGGCGTACTGGATGCCGCGCTCGGCCAGGGTGGCGCCACCGGGCGAACCGGCCAGCGGAAGCACGCTGAGGTAGACGACGTTGCAGAGCAGGTACAGCAGGAGAACGACGCCGGTGCCGATGGCGAGCGAGAGTGGAAGATTCCGGCGCGGGTCGGTGATTTCGCCCGCGGTAAAGGTGACGTTGTTCCATGCGTCGGACGAGAAGAGCGATCCGACCTGGACGGCAGCCACGATGGTGAGCAGGCCGACGTAGACGGTGGGTCCGCCGACGCCGACCTGGATAGCGTGGGTCGCGTTCCATCCGGCGCCGCCGAAGAAGTTGTGCCAGCCCGTGCCGAAGTTGGCCGCGAGCGCTGTGCTGTTGCTGGCCACGAAGCCGACCAGAACGACCGCGGCGAGCGCTAGCACTTTGGCGGAGGTGAAGAGGTTCTGGACGGCCGCGCCCATGCGAACGCCGAAGGTGTTCAGGATGGTGAGCAGCGTGATGATGACGATCGCGGACAGGTTGGCGGTGTTGAGGCCGAGATCCATGTTGCCGAGCGTCATCGGGCCAACCTGCCAGGCCGGTACGTGGCCGATGTGCCAGAGCCAATGCCCCGAGCTGACCGACGGAAAGAAGACGCCGAGGAATTTGCCGAAGGCCACGCCGACCGCGGCGATGGTTCCCGTCTGGATGACGAGAAAGAGTGTCCAGCCGTAGAGGAAGCCCCAGAGCGGACCGAGCGACTCGCGGAGATAGACGTACTGGCCCCCGGCGCGCGGCATCATGGCAGCCAGTTCGCCGTAGGAGAGCGCGCCGATGACGGTCATCGCGGCCGTGACAAGCCAGGCGAGGATGAGAAGCGCGGGGGAGCCGAGCGAGCGCGACATATCGGCCGAAACAATGAAGATTCCGGAGCCGATCATCGATCCCATGACGATGGCCGTCGCCGAGAAGAGGCCCATGCCCTTGACGAGTTCCGGCGTGCTGGAGCTCTCGCCTGCTGCGATGGATGGTTTATTCACGTGCGTCTGTTCTATCGCAAAATGTCGAGAAAGTCGCGCACAATGGTGTCGACCCGCTCGCCGGGAACCAGAAGAGCGGAGATGACGGCGACCGAATCGGCACCGGCATCGAGGACACTCCGTGCATTTGCGCGGGTGATGCCACCGATGGCAACGAGGGGTTTGGCGGTGAGGGCGCGGGCGCGGCGGAGGAGATCGAGACCGACAACCGGGGCGGTGTCTTGCTTGGTGTTGGTGGTGAAGATGGGGCCGACGGCGATGTAATCGGCAGGGCCAGCATCGGCTGTGATGATCTCTTCGTCGGAATGGGTGGAGATGCCGATGAGCCCGGATGGGAGGAGCACGCGGGCACCAGCTGGGGCGAGGTCGGTCTGACCTAGGTGGACGCCGTCCGCCCCGACGCTTGCGGCTAAGTCGGCGTGGTCGTTGAGGATCAGACGGCAGCGGTACGGCGCGAGGGTGTCGCGCACCTGCTCGGCCGATTTGAGGACGTCTGCTTTGTCAGGGTTCTTGTCGCGGAGTTGGAGGAGCGAGACGCCGGAGTCCGCGAGTTGCCGGACTGTGTCGAGGAAAGCAAGACCGCGTGCATCGATCAGATCCCGGTCGACAATGGCGTAGAGCCGCGGAAGACTAAGGGGATCAGCGGAGCTGGCCAGCGAATCGCTCAGGTCTAGGCGTCCTTTTGCCGCTCGAGAAAGCGTTCCATGAACTTGGTGTCGAACTGCCCGGAACGAAACTCGGGGTCGGCAAAGATCTTCTTGTGCAGCGGAATCGTGGTGTGGATGCCCTGGACGACAAACATCTCGAGCGCGCGTTGCATCTTGTTCATGGCCTCTTCGCGGTCGGCTCCGTGGCAGATGAGCTTTGCAATCAGAGAGTCGTAGAACGGCGGAACGACGCCTTCAGCATACTGCGCCGTGTCGACCCGGACGCCGTTGCCGCCAGGTAAGTTGAACGCGGTAATGCGGCCTGCTGACGGTGTGAACTTCTCGGGGTGTTCGGCGTTGATGCGGCACTCAATGGCGTGGCCGCGGATGGGCGGGATCGTGGGGACGATGGACGGGAGCTTTTCCCCGGCGGCGATGCGCAGTTGCGCCTTTACGAGATCGACGCCGGTGACCATCTCGGTCACCGGATGCTCGACTTGGATGCGGGTGTTCATCTCGATGAAGTAGATCTTGCCATCCTCGTCCATCAAAAACTCGATGGTGCCGGCGTTCCAGTAGCCGATGTTCTCGAGCGATTTTCGGATAGTTTTGCCGAGCTCTTCGCGCACCTTGGGTGTGATGGCGAGGCTGGGCGCCTCTTCGATGAGCTTCTGGTGCCGGCGCTGGATCGAACACTCGCGTTCGCCAAGGCTCATCACGTTTCCGTGCTCGTCAGCGAGCACCTGGAACTCGATGTGCCGCGGCCGTTCGATGAACTTCTCCATGTAGAGGTCGCCGTTGCCGAAGGCGTTGGCAGCCTCGGTCGATGCCTGCTGGAAGAGCGCGGGAAGATCTTCAGCGGAGCGGCAGATGCGCATACCGCGGCCACCGCCACCGGCGACTGCTTTGAGGATGACGGGGTAGCCGACCTCGCGCGCCCACTCGATCGCCTCGCCTTCAGTTTCGATCACGCCGTCCGAGCCGGGAAGGATGGGGACCTTGGCCTTCTTCATGGTCTGCCGGGCAGTCGATTTTTCGCCCATCAAGCGGATCACTTCGGGGGTTGGGCCGATAAATTTAATGTTCGAGGCCTGGCAGACTTCGGCGAAGTTGGCGCTTTCGCTAAGCAGGCCGTAGCCGGGGTGGATGGCGTCAACGTCGGCGATCTCGGCGGCGGAGATGACCGCGGGAACGTTGAGGTAGCTGTCGGCCGAGCGCGGCGGACCGATGCAGATGGCCTCGTCGGCCCACCGAACATGGAGCGAGTTGCGATCGGCCTCGCTGTAGACCGCGACTGTGCGGATGCCCATCTCCTTGCAGGCGGAGATGACGCGCAGGGCAATTTCGCCGCGGTTGGCGATGAGGACTTTACCGAACATCAGAGCGGTGTGCCTTTCCTGGGGTGCGGTTCGGGATGGGTGCCCGGATGTCTGGTGGCGGGCATGCTTTAGCGGGGCCGGATGCTGAACAGGGGCTGGCCGTACTCGACGGGGTGGCCGCTCTCCGCGATGCGTTCAACAAGCTCGCCGGCCATGTCGGCTTCGACCTCGTTCATCAGCTTCATCGCCTCAACGATGCAGAGCACCTGACCGACCTCGACTGTGTCGCCGGGCTTTACGAACGCCCCGGCGCCGGGCGAGGGCGACTCGTAAAACGTGCCGACCAGAGGGGACTTGACCTGATGGAGCGCGACCTCGGCAACGGCCGGTGAGAGCACCGCGTGTACGGGCGCGACCTCGGCGAGCGGCATCTGCTCGGGCACGGCAGAGCGCACCTCCAGAAGGCGGCTCAACTGAGCGACATCCAAAGCACTGGCTGCGGGAGGTGCGGCGGTTGCGAACTTGAGGCGCAGCTTCAGATCCGCGCGCTCCATATCGAACTCGGCGATGCCGTTTGCCTTGAGCAGATCGACGATGGCCTTGAGCTCTTCGAGTTGATCCTGTTCCATTCTCTCGTTTCCTGTTGTCTGTTCTGTGTTGTCTGGGGTCGCTCGGCTCGGGTCAGAGTTCGATCAGAGCTTTCGTGCTGGAGGTCATGATCTCGCTTCCCTGCTCTGTGACGAGCACCATATCTTCGATGCGCACACCGAAGCGGCCGGGCAGATACGCTCCAGGTTCGATGGTGATTACCATGCCAGGGCGTAGCTTTTCTTCGACCTTGGCGGCCAGGCGGGGGCCCTCGTGGATCTCCAGACCGACGCCGTGGCCGGTGGAGTGCATGAAATATCTGCCAAAACCTGCCCTCTGCAAAGTAGCACGAGCCGCCTCGTCGACCTCCGCTCCACTGACACCAGGAGCCACGCAGCGGACGGCGGCGAGTTGCGCGCCCAGCACCGCATCATACACGGCGCGCTCCTCGGGCGAGGGCCGGCCCAGGTGCACGGTGCGCGTCATGTCCGAGCAGTAGCCGTCGAGGACGACGCCGAAGTCGAGCGTCACGAACCCGCGCCGCGGCAGACGAGCAGAGGTAGCGACACCGTGCGGAAGTGTACTGCGCGGACCGGCGGCGACGATCGTCTCAAAGCTCATGGCGGAGGCCCCAGAACGCCGGGCGGCCGATTCGATGGCAAGGGCGACCTCGGCTTCGGTCGCGCCGGGAACGATGTGGTCGAACAACGTGTCGAAGATCCGGCACCCAAGCTCGGCGGCCAGACGCATCCGGGCGATCTCGCCGGTGTCCTTCTGCTCGCGCAACTTCGCCACGATCGCGGAGGCGGGCTGGAAGAACGAGCGTCGCAAGGGCGGGCTCACGGCCTTCCGCATGCGGTCGAGGGCGCTGACGGTGGTGTGGTCAGGGTCGAAGCCGCAGCGCTTGGCGCCGATCTTCTCAAGGTGAGCACACGCCTCCAGCACAGCGGGGCGTTTCGGGATGACAACACGGCTCCCCCTGCTCTCGGCGCGCGCCTGTGTGGTGTAGCGGCCATCCGTAAACAGAACCGACCTTTGCCGCGCCAGGACGAGAACGGCAGAAGACCCGGTGAAGCCGGAGAGATATCGTATGTCGGGCGGATGGGTCAGAAGCAGGGCGTCCACCCCCGCCAGCTCCGCCGCGGCGAATGCCCTTTTCCTTCTCGCCGCGTTAGCCATGCCGTCCAGTTTACTGAAGTGTGGAGCGCTCTTCCCCAAGCGGGTTGGTGCAGCCCGCATCCGGCCCGGTATCATGGTGTATGACCGCCGTACGAACCCCGCCTCTCGATGCTGTGTCGGCCCCGGTGACGCGCCGTCGATTTCTAGTCGGGGCCGGTGCGGCCGCCGCGGGCCTGGCGCTCTACTCGGGAGAGATCGCGCGGCATGAGATCGAGGTCACCTCGCGGCCCATCGATATTCTCAATCTACCCACTGCCTTCGACGGCCTGCGGATCCTGCAGCTCAGCGACATTCACCTGGATGAGTTCACTGAGCCGGCGTTTCTCGAGCGCATCGTCCGCCGCACCAACGCCATGGCTCCGGACGTCGTTCTCCTGACCGGGGACTTCATCACCAAGGGATCGCTCACGTTTCTGGCGGCGCGGCACGCGGCCCACCGGTGCGCGGAGATCCTGTCCGGGATCACATGCCCGCTGCGCTTCGCCATCCTGGGCAACCACGACGTTAGCGTGAGTGCGCCGATGGTGGTGGCGGCGCTTGAAAGCAACGGCATCCCCGTGTTGGTGAACCAGCATGTGGCGATCGAGCGAGCGGGCGACCGGCTCTGGATCTGCGGAACGGATGAACCGGGGACCAGCCGGCCCAATCTCGATTTAGCCGTGCCTGCGCGTCCGGGCGCACCAGTGATTTTAATGGCACATCCCCCCGACTATGCGGATCGCGTGCTCCAGCATCCGCGCGGGACGTTGGTCGATCTGATGCTCTCCGGACACTCCCACGGCGGGCAGGTGCGGCTGCCGTTTGCGGGACCTCTGGTGCTTCCGCCGCTGGGCCGAAAGTATGTCCAGGGGCTATTTCGGTTCGATCGGATGCAGCTGTATGTCAATCGCGGGATAGGGACGGTCGGTTTGCCGTTTCGGCTGAACTGTCCGCCGGAGATGACTGTGCTTACCCTGCGGCCGGCGGTTTCATCAACGTTGAGCTAACGTGCGCGGGCGGCGGGTTTCTTCTCTCGGGGCATCACCGCAATCGCGCTGGGCAGCTTCACGCCGGACTTCTCATCCATCCAGCTGTCCAGCAACGATTTCTTAAAGCGCCATCGATTTCCCAGCTTGAATGCCGGAATAAAGCCTTCAGAGGCATAGCGATAGAGCGTGTCGCCGCTGATGCCGAGGTACTCGGACGCCTGCCGAATATCCATGACCTCGCGCGCCGTCGTCTGCACTGCTCCAGCCATCTTGAGCCTCTCAGACCGCCAGACCGGGGGCAACGCCGGCGGCCAGCACCCTCTTTGTACCCGCTTTCCAGAGCCGTAGCAAGCGGAATCGACCGGAGCTCAACGAGCTGGTAACGGTTGGAGGCCCTTAATGACATCGAGCAGGCTCTGGCTCACCGTCCGCGTGGATGCAATCGCCTCTGCCAGCGGGATGTCCGTGATCTCGGTTCCGCGAAGGACCACGAGACGTCCGAAGCGTCCCTCGTGGACCAGATCGATCGCGGCGATGCCGTAGCGGGTGGCCAGCGTACGGTCGTAGGCTGTGGGCGTTCCGCCGCGCTGCGTGTGGCCAAGGTTGACGCTGCGCGTCTCGTAGCCGGTGCGACGTTCGATCTCCTCGGCCAGAATATTGCCGATGCCGCTCAGGCGCACGTGTCCGAAGCTGTCCACAGCATCGCCAACGGCGACCTGACCCTCCTGCTCGGGAAGCTTTGCGCCCTCCGCGACGACGACGATGCCGAACTTCTTGCCGTTGTCGCGGCGATACTTCAGCAGCCGAGAGACCTCGTCCATGTCGATCGGCAGCTCGGGGACGAGGATCACATCCGCTCCGCCGGCAATGCCGGAGGTGGCAGCGATCCAGCCCGCGTCGCGGCCCATCACCTCCACCACGATCACGCGATTGTGCGACTCGGCAGTCGAGTGAAGGCGGCCGATCGCCTCTGTGGCAATCATGACGGCGGTATCGAAACCGAAGCACACGTCGGTGCCGCTGAGGTCGTTGTCGATGGTCTTGGGGACGCCGACGCAAGGAACGCCCTTCTCAATCAAAGCGACGCTGATGGACTGGGTGTCATCGCCGCCCATGGCGATCAGAGCGTCGATGCCGTTCTGCTTTAGAACCTCCACACAGCGATCCAAACCGCCTTCGATCTTTTTGACGTTGGTGCGCGAGGATCGAAGGATGGTGCCCCCGCGCTCGAGAATGCCGGAGGTGGACTCGATGGTCAGCGGCGTGGAGAGGTTGTCGAGGACGCCGCGCCAGCCCTCCAGGAAGCCCACAAATTCATCGCCATGGTGAAAGATGCCCTTGCGTACGACGGCTCGAATGACCGCGTTCAACCCAGGGCAGTCGCCGCCGCCCGTCAACATCCCAATCCGCATTCCCGGTGTCCCTCGTGTGTCTCTTAAATCATACGGCACTTGGTTTCGCTTGCGGACGCCACCAGTCGGATCGGAGTTCTTCCCCGGCGACGATCTCTGTGGGAACTCCGGGCGTGGGCGACCAGAGCCGGATCGATCGCTCGTCGGCAAGCGTCGTCATCTGCGCGATGGGGTCGCGCCAGCCGTGGAGGGCGAGGTCGAACAAGCCCCAGTGGACAGGCATCAGGAGACCGGCGGCTCCGAGCGCCTCGAAGGCTCGGGCCGCACCTTCGGGTCCAAGATGGATCTCGTGCCAGAGCGGGTGAAAGGCGCCGATCTCAAGCAGGGTGAGGTCAAACGGCCCATGCTGCTCGCCAATCTCGCCGAAGCCCTCCCACCACCCGGAGTCCGCGCCGAAGTAGACCCGATGCTGCGCGCCTCGGAGCACGAAAGACGACCAGAGAGTTCTGAAGCGATTCGTCAGGCTGCGTCCGGAGAAGTGGCGCGCCGGCAGTGCCGTGATCTCGATAGATCGCGTCCCGTCGTGATTGCCGACCGTGCAGGTTTCGGTCCAGTTGAGGGCGATGATCTTGCTCGCCGGAACACCCTCTCGCCGAAGGATCCGGTCAACTTCCAGGGACGTGATCCAGGCAGCGTCCCGGGCCTGCTCTGATTGCGCGAGATGCCGGATGGTGTGTGCGCCAAGATGATCGTAGTGATCGTGCGAGACTAGAACCGCGTCCAAGCGCGGTAGATCTCTGAGAGCGAGTGGCGGGGGAAAGAAACGCTTTGGGCCGAACCACTCAACGGGAGAGGCGCGCTTCTCCCACACCGGGTCGATCAGGAGCGTGATGCCGTCGATCTCCAGAAGCATGGAGGTGTGGCCCATCCACGTGACGCGCAGGCCAGACGACGGTGCTGTGCTGTACGTTGCCAGGTTGGTGTGGAAGGGTCCGAGCGACGTCTTCGGAACACGCTCCTCGCGGTTGCGTAGGTACATCAGAAGGACTTTGAGAGCGAGCGAGAGACCGAAGAGCTCGGTCGGAACGGGGTTGACAAACTTGCCGTTTGCCTTCGCGGCGGGACGCAGAAAGCTAGCCTGGTTCGTTGTTTCGGGCGCTGTACGCGTCGATGGCGTCATGCGCGCGAGGTCGCCTCGTCTGCGTAAAAGCGAGCAATCTCCGTGGCGTACTTCGCCTCGACCACGCGTCGTTTCAGCTTCATGCTGGGCGTAAGCTCGCCGGTTTCAACGCTCCACTCGTCGGGGACGACGGAGAGACGCTTGATGCTTTCAAAGTTGGCAAGCCGACTGTTTACCTCGTCGACGATGCCCTGGTAGAGCGTGATCACCTCCGCGCTCGATACGAGTTTGGCGCGATCGGACGTTGCGAGGCCGCGATGCTCGGCCCAACCTTCGAGCGTCGCGAAGTTCGGCGATAGCAGGACGGAGGCGAACTTATGTTTGTCGCCGACCATAGCGGCCTGCGCGACCAAGGAGTTGGACTTCAGTTTGTTCTCGATCGGCTGCGGAGCGATAAACTTCCCGCCGCTGGTCTTCAACAGCTCCTTCTTGCGGTCAGTGATGGAAAGATATCCGTCCGCATCCAGGTGGCCGATGTCGCCGGTCTTGAACCAGCCGTCCGAGGTAAACACCTCCGCCGTCTCCTCCGGTTTATTCCAGTACCCAGGAAAGACTGCCGGTCCGCGCACTTCGAGCTCCCCATCCTCGGCGATGCGGCAGAGCATGTTTTCAAGCGGCTTGCCGACGGTGCCGATTCGGTGCTCGGCGGGCGTATTGATGCTAATCACGGGCGAGGTTTCGGTCAGACCGTACCCCTCAAAGATCCGGATGCCGGCATCGGCAAACCAGGTGGCGCTATCCATGCCGAGCGGTGCTCCCCCCGAGATAAATACCGCGGCACGACCGCCAAAGGCGCCGTGGATTTTTGAGAGGACAAGTTTATTGGCCAGCTGCCACCCAACCGCGGACGGCCGAGTGCCCTTGAGCGTATGTGCGCGTTCGGCGGCACCGGCCCGGAGCGCCCATCGCAGCAGACGCGCACGAACCGGCGACGCCCCGGCCTTGCCCTCGACCGCGTGGCGAATCTTTTCGTACACGCGCGGAACACCGACAAAGACCGTCGGCCGCACGGCCTTCATCGCCTCGGGGAGAAGATCGAAACGCGCACAGTACGCCAACTGCGTGCCGTGGCACATCAGAGCATAGTCCACGTGCCGAGCAGTCACGTGCGACAGCGGAAGAAAGGAGATGCAGACGTCGGCCGGGCCCAAGCCGAGGCCGCGCGTCGAGAAGTTGATATTGCTGGCAAGATTGCCGTGTGTCAGCTGCACACCTTTCGGCTCGCCGGTGGTTCCGGAAGTATAGATGATCGTCGCCAGATCGCCCGGCTCTACGGCGCGAAAGACGTCGTCAAAGGCCTGGTCGCGGATATCCTTCTCTGGAGCAGACGAGATCAGCTTCGAGAAGTCCTCTGCCCCCGCGGAGTCTCCCGAGTCCATCACGATGACGTGCTCGAGCGCGGGAAGATCGCCCGCAGACACAAGCTTCTGATACTGTTCGCCCGACGCGACGACCAGAACCCGCGCACCCGAGTCGCGGAGCATATAGCCCATCTGCTCGGGCGTAAGCGTGGTGTAGAGAGGAACGTCGACGCCGCCGATCGCAAGCGTGGCAAAGTCGGTGACAGGCCACTCCCAGCGATTCTCCGAAAGCAGAGCGACGCGATCACCCTTGCCCAGACCCCATCCGCGAAACACATCGGCGAGTGCGCGAACGCGGCCATAGAGCTGGTCCGAGGTGATGGGAACCCACTTCGCTTGAGCTGTCTGGCTCTGGCCTGCGCTGCCATTCTGGCCCTCGCCTGCACCCGTTGAGCTGTCGGTCGGGCCCCCGGTTTGGCCCAGCATCACCGTCGCCTTGCCGCGGCCTGTCGCTAACGCGAACACGTCGCGGAGCGTACGTAGATCAAACATCGCGTTCTCCCGCACTTCCACTCCCCGCTCCGCTGTTGATGCCGGCGTTGCCGATGTCCTTGCTGCTGATGCCCCTGCTGCTGATCCCGTTGATCAGCACGTCGACTACCTGTGCCGCAGTCGTCTTTGCGTCGTAGACGCGGCCCGTAAAGACGGCCGAGCTCAACAGTTCATCGATCGCGCCGAACATACAGTGCGCGACGACGCCGTCCGAAATGTCATGCCGGAAGATGCCCTCTTGCTGGCCCCTGCGGACGACCTCGCGTACCAATTGAATGTACTTCACGAGGTGGTGGTGCGAGAACTCCTGAATAAAGCGCGCGCTCTGCCGGACCTCGGTCTGCATGATGATGGCCATGCTCCGATTCACTGTGTGACTCTCTAGATGGAGCCGGGCGATGTACTCCAGCTGGGCACGCGGCGCATGAAGCGTCTCGAACGCCTCGGAGACCTGCCAATAGAACCGCTCGAAGTTGGTGTCAATCGCGGTGCGAAGGATGTCGTCCTTGCTCTTAAAATAGAGATAGATGGTTCCATCGGCGACCCCGGCACGCGCGGCGATGGCGCTCACGGGCGAATGGAAGTAGCCACGTTCCGCGATGACCTCAACGGCTGCATCGAGGATGCGTTGGTACTTGTCGCCGTTGCCATTGGTTGGCGGAGCTTCGGTGTCCGGCACGTCCTCGTCGAACTTCAGCTTGCGTCGCAGGTACGGCCTCAGACCGGAAGCATCCGGTGCGGCAACTCTAAAGAAAGATCTGCCGCTTTGCCAACCCGGGGCAATTCAAGCCTGCGGTTTGGGGGTGAGGTGGACGAAGGTTGCGGCCCGCGCGGGCCAGCCCGCCAGCATGCTCTGGCCGAGGCTGCTCCCGGACTCTTGGACGTGCAGGGCAACCATCTCACGCAGCTTTGTCTGAGCATCGGCTCCAGCTTCCGAGAAACTTTGGGCTGTGACAAAGTCCGTGTGGTACCGGACGTCCCGGCAGAAGCTGCCGTCGGCGTCGTATACCCAGGCGTCTCCGCCGGTCATACCCGCGGCGAAGTTGCCGCCCACACGGCCGAGCACAAGGACGGTGCCGCCGGTCATATATTCGCAGCCGTGATCGCCCACGCCTTCGACGACCGCCAGCGCGCCGGAGTTCCGGACGGCAAAGCGCTCGCCCGCGCGTCCGGCAGCGAAGAGGCTGCCGCCCGTTGCGCCGTAGAGGGCGACGTTGCCGAGGATCACGTGTTCGCCGCTGTCGCGGGCCGCAAGGCCGCGAGGCCGGATGACGATCTCTCCGCCGGAGAGGCCTTTGGCGACAAAGTCGTTGGCCCAGCCGTCGAGCACCAGCTTCATCCCGGCGACGGCGAAGGCCCCAAACGACTGGCCGGCCGTTCCCGTCAGGTGAAAGGTGATGTCGGCGTGGAGATCGCGTTGCGCGCGTCGAAGCGCCAGTTCACCGGCCAGACGTGATCCTACCGCGCGGTCGCGATTCGCAATGTCGGCCTCGACAAAGTAAGGCTCGCCACGCTCTACCGCCTCGATGGCCGGTTCGACCCAGGCCTCGTCCAGCGGCGGCTCGGGCGCCGGCTGCGTGTTGCGGATGCCGCTCCAACTCGTCGGACCGTCGCCAACCCGCGCCAGCATGGGCTGAAGGTCGAGATTGCCGTCAAACCGCACCTGCTCCAACAGATCAGAGCGTCCGATCGCCTCTTCGATTGATCTCAAGCCGTACCTCGCCAACAGATGCCGAAGATCGCGCGAGAGTTCTTCGAAGAACCGCACCACATGTTCGGGCTTGCCGCGGAACTTGGCGCGAAGCTCCGGCTTCTGCGTGGCAATGCCGGTCGGACATGTGTTCAGGTGACACTGCCGCGCCATATCGCAGCCCAGAACGACGAGCACGGCGGTCCCGAAGGCGAACTCGTCGGCGCCCAGCAGAGCCGCAATCAAAACATCTTTCGCCGTCGCGATGCCACCGTCGGTCCGCAGCCGAACCCGACCCCGCATGCCGTTCTGCATCAACACCTGCTGCGCTTCAGCCAGGCCGAGCTCCCACGGATTGCCGGCGTACTTGATGCTCGAAAGAGCAGCCGCACCCGTGCCCCCGGAGTTGCCCGCGATCACGATAAAATCCGCGTACGCCTTGGCTACACCGGCCGCGACCGTGCCCACGCCGGACTCGGAGACGAGCTTCACGCCTATCGCCGCGCGCGGGCTGACGCGCTTCAGGTCGTAGATCAGTTGCGCGAGGTCCTCGATCGAGTAGATGTCATGATGCGGGGGCGGGGAGATCAGGGAAACCCCCTCCTGCGCATGACGCAGGCGCGCAATCAGGCCGCTCACCTTGTGCCCAGGCAGCTGTCCACCCTCGCCGGGCTTGGCGCCCTGCGCGACCTTGATCTCGATCTCTTCGGCGTGCGCAAGGTAGGCAGCCGTAACACCAAACCGGCCGGAGGCGACCTGCTTGATCTTGTTGTTCAGAGAGACGTGGACGGCGGGAGCTGTGACGACCGGCGCCGTGAGGACGGCCGCGCTGCTGCCCCGAGCCGCGACCAAGGGTGAGCCCTCGGGCTCCGGTCGAACGGGCATCGGCGCGTTTCGATAGACGTCGGCGTCTTCGCCGCCTTCGCCTGTGTTCGACCTGCCTCCGAGTATGTTCATCGCCGCGGTGATCGTCTGGTGAGCCTCAGGACTGAGCGAGCCGAGCGACATCGCGCTCGCGACAAACCGTCGGCAGAGCGCGGCCGCCGGTTCGACCTCCTCGA
Organism: Acidobacteriaceae bacterium; assembly: GCA_965277145.1. GTDB lineage: Bacteria > Acidobacteriota > Terriglobia > Terriglobales > Acidobacteriaceae > Edaphobacter. The sequence continues at coordinate 1,047,053 of OZ255717.1, read as the reverse complement.
CCCCGACCTCGTGGCCAGCCGGCCGGATCTCGAGCAGATCCCTGAGCACGGCCGCATCGCGGTTGGCGGCATCGCGGCTGTAGATCGCGAAGAGCTGCGACGGATCGGCCGGCGGGGGAACGTTGCGCGCCGTGCCGACCACCGATTGCAGAGCTTTGACCGTCGGCGGCTGCCAGGCGTGCGGCTCCGAAACATCGGATTTGCGGAAGCGCACCCATCCGAAATCCGGAAGTTCGGTGGTTGTAGATGGCTCGGCCGCCGAAGCATCCCAGGTCTGACGCAGATGTCGTTCAAGTTCCTCAAAGCCAATGCCCGAAAGCGGCGCGGGCGTTCCCGGAAAGCACAGGTCGACGACGCTCGAGTGGAGGCCGAGGCTGTCGAACAGATGCGCTCCGCGGTACGAGTCGACGACCGAGATGCCCATCTTCGACATCACCTTCGCCAGGCCGGCGTCGAGAGATTTCAGCATCTTCTGCTCGCGCAGGTCGGCGTCCGTTGCGTCCGCGCCCGAGCCGAGCGCCCGTGCGGTCTCGATCGCAAGCCATGGACAGACCGCCCCGGCGCCGTACCCGATCAGCACAGCCGCGTGATGGATGTCGCGGCAATCCCCGGCTTCGACCGCCAGCCCAGTCAGCGTGCGCAGGCCGGCGCCGACCAGCGCCTGGTGGACCGCTCCAGTCGCCATCGCCATGGGAATGGGCAGGTTCGCCCGGCTTGCTAGACGGTCCGAAAGCAGGAGGATCCGAGCGCCATCCCGAACCTCTTCGATCGCCATGGAGCAGATCGCGTCCAGACCCTCGTGCAAGGTTCGATCCGCCGGAAAAACGCAGTCGACCGCAGCCACTCGAAGTTCTGCCGAGTGGAAGTGTCGGCCTTCCCTAAGGACTTGCATCTCCCCGAGCGACAGAAATGGCGAAGGGAGCGAGAGCCCGGGCAAAGCAATGCCCTTATCTAGCAGGTGCGGCCACGGGCCCAGACGCGTATGCAGAGAGACCACACAGGCCTCGCGCAGAGGGTCGATGGCAGGGTTGGTCACCTGCGCGAACCTCTGCCGAAAATAGGCGTACACAGGTCGCGGAGCTCGCGCCAGAAACGCAAGCGGTGTGTCGTCGCCCATCGACCACACCGGATCCTTTCCTTCAGCCGCCATCGGCCCGAGGATCATCTTGACGTCTTCCCGGGTGTACCCGAAACCGCGCTGGAAGGCGTTTAGCTCCGCCCCTGGGAGCGCTGGCACAGGGCCGGATGTCAGCGACGCATCTTCAATCAGGCGAGCGTACGTCGATCCCTGGTCGAACGCCTCCCATAGAGCAGCGTCTTCGTAGATCTTTCTGCCCGGGAGGTCGACAACCAGCATCTGTCCGGGGCCAAGGCGGCCGCTGTGCGTCACCTCCTCCGGGTCGAGATCGACCAGTCCGGCCTCAGACCCGGCAACCACCAGGCCCCCACGCGTCAGGGCGTACCTGCACGGCCGCAGACCGTTCCGATCGAGCGCCGCACCAACCACGATGCCGTCCGAAAATGAGATCGCCGCCGGTCCGTCCCACGGCTCGGTGATGTCCATGTGATACCGAAGAAACGGCGATGTGGAGTGCTCGGTCATGGCGGGCGGCAAGAGCATTCGCACAGCTTCGGACACGGTGCGCCCGTTTTTGGAGAGAAGATCGACTGCCTCGTCCAGGCTGGTCGAATCCGTGCCGCCCGTGGTAAAGATCGGCTTGCACTCCACTGGCAATGAGGAGTCGCGCGCCGCCATCCGCGCCCGGTTGCCCCAAACTGTATTGATCTCGCCGTTGTGCGCGATCGTCCGACCCGGCTGTGCGCGGTGCCACGTGGGCAACGTGTTGGTCGCGTATCGCTGATGAAAGACCGCAAACGGCGTCACATACGCCGGGTCGGCAAGGTCGGGGTAGAACTGCGGCAGCAACGCACCCGAACAGAGCGCCTTGTAGACCAGCGTCTGCGTCGAGAGCGAACATAGATAGCCCGTGACCTCGCCCTCTTCGTGGTGTCGCTCAAACTGCTTGCGCGCAAGATAGAGACGCCGCTCGCGCGTGGCTCGACCGTCCTCAAGCATGTCGCCGACCATCACCTGACGAATGCGCGGAAGCGTCGACCGGGCGATCTCGCCCAGACACTCCGGCTGCACGGGAACGTCACGCCAGCAACGGATCGCGAGGTCGTGCGAAACCAGGCATCGCTCGAGGACAGCTTCGGCCCGCGCCTCTCCCTCGGGGAGAAAGAGCATACCGACGCCGAGCATCTCGTCCGGCGCAAGCGCGAGACCAGTGGCCCGGGCAAGCAGATCGCGCGGCACAGCCGTCATCACACCCACGCCGTCGCTGCTCTTTCCGTCGGACGCCGTGGCGCCGCGGTGGGCCAATCGGCTGAGAGCCGTCAGGGCCTTCTCGAGAATGTCGTGGGAAGCGGCCTCGGGCGCAACCGAGGCAACAAACCCGACGCCGCAGGAGTCGTGGTCAAAGCGCGCGTCCAAAAGCGACCTGCCTGGAAAGGACCGGTGTGGCGCGGCGCTGCGCTGGAATGACACGGCCTCCAAGCCGTGCCGGAGGATCTGAAGAGACGCTTCTGACCTGTCCATAGCTCACTATACAACTGCGAATTTGACGAATTGCGGTGCTCGAACAGACATTTCGGGGTAAGTCTGCATCGTACGGTAATGCATAAGTATACGTCGCTGATGTATAGTTATGCAATCAGCCATTGGTGCGAAGGCGGGACGCATCCGGCAAACGTCCACGACGTCGTAAAGAAAGTAGACCTTTTGAAGCAGAGACGGCACAGTGCGATTCGTGAACTTCTCGTCGAAAGCTCCGTCACCAGCCAGGACGGTCTGCGGCGCAAGCTTGCGGGCAAGGGTTTCCACGTCACCCAGGCGACCCTGTCGCGCGACATTCACGAACTTCGTTTACTCAAGGGACCAGGGGGATACTCGCTTCCCGGCGGCAACGGAGGGGGCGATGAGGAGGACGGTAGCCCCGACCTCCGCGATGTCCTCGCGGGCTTCGGCATGGAGGTCCGTCAGGCCACAAACCTGCTTGTGCTGATCACAACCACGGGAAGTGCGCAACCCGTGGCGGCCGCGATCGACGATGAGGCCTGGCCAGAGGTGGTGGGGACGATCGCAGGCGACGATACCGTGCTTCTGATCTGTCCGGATGAAAAGCTGAGCCGCGCGGTTAAGGCGCGCATTGAGGAGTACATCGGTTGACGTTTGGGGGCCAGATCGCCGTTGAGGAAGTCCCGTCCGGCACACCGGACGAGAGGCGCGCAACCCGCATTGCGATCGCAGGTGTCAGCGGATACGCCGGCGCCGAACTCGCCCGGCTCCTGCTTCGGCATCCTCGTCTCCGGGGCGGCGCACCGCTCTTTCTCGGTCGGGAAGAGGGTGCACAAGACCGCGTCGATCTGCTCGAGGATCTTCATCCGCAGCTGGCCGAACCCGCGTCAGACCCTCACGCGATCCTACCCTTCGGCTGGGATCTGCTCCTCGATCGCGAGATCGATGTTCTGCTTCTCGCCACGCCGCACGAGCAGTCCCGCCTCTGGGTTCCAGAGGCGATCCGGCGCGGCATCCGCGTGGTCGACCTGAGCGGCGCGTGGCGACTCAAGGACCGCACGAATCAGGCGGTGTACGATCTCACCGACGCAGACCCCGCCGCGGCAGAGCAGATGCAGACCGAGGCCGTCTACGGATCGCCGGAGCTTCATCGCGACCAGATCCGTGGAGCTCGTCTGGTCGCCAACCCCGGCTGTTACGCCACTTCGATCATCCTGGCGCTCGCTCCCCTGCTTCGGTCCGGCTTGGTCGACCGCGATCACGGCATCGTCTGCGACGCGAAGTCCGGAGTCTCAGGCGCCGGCAAAGCGGCCACGTCCAAAACGCACTTCATGTACGCGGCGGACAACCTATCGGCCTACTCGGTCTTTGGGCACCGGCATACCGGCGAACTCTTGGAACAACTCGGCCTCCGGGACGATGAGATCCAGTTCACGCCGCATCTCCTGCCCATCCCGCGCGGCATCTTATCGACCATCTACCTGAGGCTGCTGGAGCCGGGGGACGCCAATCGCATCGAAGAAGTGATGCGCGGCTTCTACCGCAGAAGCCCGATGGTGCGGGTCCATCGGCCCGGCAATCTGCCGCAGATTCAGCACGTCGTCCGGACCAGCTTCTGCGATCTCGGCTTCGCGCTCGCACCCGACCGGAGGCGCCTCGTCCTTGTTTCTTGCCTGGACAATCTCCTCAAAGGTGCAGCGGGACAGGCAGTACAGAATCTAAACCTAATGTGCGGCTGGGGAGAGACGGAGGGCCTGCTGTGAAGTTTGTCGTCAAGCTCGGAGGCGCAACCATCGAAGACAAGCGCGTGCTCCATGCCTGCGGAAAGGCCATCGCCGACCTGGTCGCCGACGGCAATCAGGTCGCCGTGGTCCATGGTGGAGGCGCGCAACTCACACGCACGCTCGCGCAGATGGGCAAGGAGAGCCAGTTCATCTCCGGTCTGCGCGTCACGGACGAAGAGACGCGCGATGCCGCGCTGATGGTGCTAGCCGGGCGCGTAAACAAATCGTTGGTGGCCGCCATCGGGTCGCACGGCCAGGCCGCGATCGGGCTCTCGGGCGGCGACGGGCACGTCTTTCGCGCGCGCAAAAAGAAGACCAACCCCGATCTCGGCTTTGTGGGCGAGATCGCCGCAACCGATCCCCGCTGGCTCGATGCCATCTGGACGATGAACGCCGTCCCGGTAGTCTCCTCGATCGCCCTGGGCTTTGATGGCGAATACTACAACATCAACGCCGACGAGATGGCCTCTGCCTGCGCTGTCTGCACCCACGCCGACGCCCTGGTCTTTCTGACCGACGTCCCGGGCGTCAAAGGCGCGGACGGCAACGTCCTGCGATGGCTCACGCTTGCCGAGATCCCTGCGCTCGAGCGGCAAAACGTCGTCTCCGGAGGCATGCTGCCGAAACTGAAAGCCTGCAAGGACGCTCTGAACCACGGTGTGAAGCGCGTGCGCATCTTGCCGGCCGAATCGGCGCGATTCTTGCCCGATCTTTGCTCGTCTCGCGTCAACGATGGAACAGAGGTGATGGTGGCATGAAACTCGAATCAGTCCAGGCGGCAGAACAGAAGCTGCTGGTGCAGACCTACGATCGCAATCCGCTCCTGTTTGTCGACGGCGAGGGTGTCTATCTGCGCGACGCCGACGGCAACGAGTATCTCGATCTGCTCAGCGGCATCGGTGTCTCGGCACTCGGATACGGCCACCCAGCGCTCGTGGCCGCGATCGATCGCCAGAGCCGGCGTCTCCTGCACACCTCCAATCTGTTCTTTCACGAACACACCGCCGAGCTCGCACTTCGGCTCACCGAGATCAGCGGCCTCGATCGCGTGTTCTTCACCAACAGCGGCACCGAAGCTTGGGAAGCCGCGCTCAAGATTGCGCGTGCGCACGCGCTCAAACTCCGGTCCGCGGGAGCCCGGATCGGAACCCGGTTCCTGGCGCTCGAGCACAGCTTTCACGGACGTACCATGGGATCGGTCGCAACCACCCACAAGCTCGCCTATCGCGAGCCGTTCGCGCCGACGATGCCCGGCGTCGAGTTCGTCCGCTTCAACGATCTCACCGATCTCCGAGCAAAGTTCTCCTCCGAGATCTGCGCCATCCTGATCGAGCCAGTGCAGGGCGAAGGCGGCATCCACCCCGTCTCGCCGGAGTTCTTCGCCCTCGCCCGCGAGCTCTCCGCATCCACCGGCACGCTCCTCGTCGCAGACGAGATCCAGAGCGGTCTTGGACGGACCGGCGAGTGGTTCGCCTACCAGAACTACGGCATGCAGCCCGACGTCGTCACCGTGGCCAAGCCGCTCGCCGGCGGTCTGCCGATCGGCGCCATGCTGTGCACGGACGACGTCGCCTCGGCCTTTCACCCTGGCATGCACGGCACCACCTTTGGCGGCAATCCCCTGGCGTGCGCCGCCGCCATCGCCGTAATCGACACCATCCGCCGCGACGGTCTACTCCAGCACGTGCGCGAGGTCGGCTCGTACTTCCGCAAGCAGATCGAGTCGCTGGCCACACAGCACAGCGACATCGTCGAAATCCGTGGATTGGGCCTGATGCTGGGCGTCGAAGTCAGCTCCGCGGAGCTGGCAAAACACATCGTCTCCGCCATGATGCAGCGCCGGATCCTCCTAAATCGCACCAGCGACACCGTCCTGCGCTTTCTTCCGCCGTACCTCCTCGAGCCCCGGCATGTAGACATTGCCATCGCGGCGCTCGACGATGTACTCAGGTCCGGCCTCGCGTCGGCCGTCCCGGTGCTTGCCTCCGCATCCGCAGATCGGCAGCAAGATCTGTCCGCCCCTTCAGGAGAGTTCCATGAGTAGTCCCAGCAAGACCGTTCCGCTCCATCCCAGGCCCGATACGTCGGCCTTGGGCATCCAGTCCAACACCTCCTTCGACGAGACCTCAAAGCGCCTATCCGGGCGCGACCTCTGCTCGATCGGCGATCTCTCCGTGGCGGAGATGGCCGCGATCATGGAGCTCGCGCACACGGTCAAGGAGCACCCCGAAGACTTCCGGCACGCGCTCGACGCAAAGCAGATGGTCCTGTTCTTCGAGAAGGCCTCGCTGCGCACGCGTCTGACCTTTGAGACCGCCATCAACACCCTCGGCGGCAACGCCGTCTTCGTCGATCAGACCCAATCGCCGCTCGGCGAACGCGAGTCGCTGGCCGACATGGCACGCAACCTCGATCGCTGGATGCACGTCATCGTCCTGCGCACCTACGCCCACGACACCATCACCGACATGGCCCGCTTCTCCAAAGTGCCCGTCGTCAACGCGCTCTCCGATTGGGAGCACCCCTGCCAAGCGATCGCCGACTTCTTCACGCTCGAAGAGCGGTTCGGATCGGCCGAGGGCCTGCAGTTTGCCTACGTCGGCGACGGCAACAACGTCTGCCACTCGCTTATGCTCGCCGCGGCACAACTGGGCGCGCACATGCGCGTCGCCTCACCCAAGGGCTACGGCCCGAAGCTCGAAATCGTCCATAAAGCGATCGAAATCACCGAGCAGACCGGCGGCAGCGTCACCCTTCTCACTGACCCCGTCAAGGCTGCCACCGGCGCCGACGCCGTCTATACCGACGTCTGCACCAGCATGGGCGCCGAGCACGAGGCAACCAAGCGCGCGCCCATCTTCAAGCCCTATCAGGTAAACGAGGCGCTCATGGCCCACGCGAGGCCCGACGCCGTCTTCATGCACTGCCTTCCCGCGCACCGCAACGCCGAAGTCACGGACGCCATTCTCGACGGCCCCCAGTCGGTCGTCTTCGATCAAGCAGAGAACCGCATGCACGCGCAAAAAGCGATCCTGCTCATGCTGCTCGGCGGAGCGAAGCGACTTCCGAACGGCCGCAACAAACTCAACAACCGCCGCCGCTAGTCTTTAGCTCTCTTTGTTGTCATTCCGAAGAGAATTTGCGTCTTGCCCGGAGCAACACAATGTCCACCATCCTCGAATCCCTACCCCTCCACCAGCGCGTCGGCATCGCCTTCTCCGGCGGCCTCGACACCTCCGCCGCCCTCCACTGGATGAAGCAAAAAGGCGCGATCCCCTACGCCTACACCGCCAACCTCGGCCAGCCCGACGAGACCGACTACGACGCCATCCCGCGCAAGGCCCTCGAGTACGGCGCCGAGCAGGCCCGCCTTATCGACTGCCGCTCTCAGCTCGTCCACGAAGGCATCGCCGCGCTCCAGTCCGGCGCCTTCCACATCTCCACCGCCGGCGTCACATACTTCAACACCACGCCGCTCGGCCGAGCCGTCACCGGCACCATGCTCGTCACCGCCATGAAGGAGGACGGCGTAGACATCTGGGGCGACGGCTCCACCTACAAGGGCAACGACATCGAGCGCTTCTACCGCTACGGCCTCCTCGTCAACCCCAACCTCAAAATCTACAAGCCCTGGCTCGACCAGGCCTTCATCAACGAGCTGGGCGGCCGCGCCGAGATGTCCGCCTTCCTGCAAGCGTCCGGCTTCGCCTATAAGATGTCCCAGGAAAAGGCCTACTCCACCGATTCGAACCTCCTCGGCGCAACCCACGAAGCCAAAGACCTCGAACACCTCTCGACCTCGATGAAGATCGTCGAACCCATCATGGGCGCCGCCTTCTGGCGCGACGACGCTGCCGTCCAGCCCGAAGAATTGACCGTCCGCTTCGAAGAAGGCATCCCCGTCAGCCTCAACGGCCACACCTTCAACGACCTAGTCGCCCTCATGCTCGAAGCCAACACAGTCGGCGGCCGCCACGGCCTCGGCATGAGCGACCAGATCGAAAACCGCATCATCGAAGCCAAGTCCCGCGGCATCTACGAGGCTCCCGGCCTCGCCCTGCTCTTCATCGCCTACGAGCGCCTCCTCACCGGCATCCACAACGAGGACACCCTCGAGCAGTACCGCGACAACGGCCGCAAACTCGGCCGCCTCCTCTACGGGGGACGCTGGTTCGATCCCCAAGCCATCATGCTCCGCGAAGCCGCCCAACGCTGGGTCGCCAAACCCGTCACCGGCGAGGTCACCCTCGAACTCCGCCGCGGCAACGATTACACCCTCCTCAACACAGACAGCCCCAACCTGACCTTCGCCCCCGAACGCCTCAGCATGGAAAAAACCGAATCCACCTTCAGCCCCCGAGACCGCATAGGCCAACTCACCCTACGCAACCTAGACATCACCGACACCCGAGCCAAACTACAAACCTACGCCCAAACCGGCCTCTTAACGCTAAGCCACGGCACAGAAATGCCCCAGCTCAACAGCAGCAACACGAAGGATTAGTCGTTGCCCTTCTCGCTCTCCACTCGCCCACAAGTCGTCATCTCGACCGGAGCGCAGCGGAGCGGAGAGATCCCTGTATTCCGCCCGGAGCGCCACAAGACTCCGGGCCAACCATGATCCGTAAGGGCACGGCTTCAGCCGTGCCGCAACCGCTATCAATGTGTCTGGGCTTTAGCCCCTGAGGTGGCCGTCCTGAGCCATGACCAACACACTTCAAAACACAGAACCGACTTCGCTCTGGGAATGCCTCCACGATGGCAGCCTCGTGTCATTCGAATCAGACCTGATGGCTCGCACGCTCACCATTGCCGTGGACTCTTCCTATCACTGGGAGTTTCACAATCTTCCATCTGATACTCGCTTCCGGATCATTGGCGAACATGTCCGCATCGCCGAAGCGTTCGATTTTGAATCCTGGCTCGGCGCGATAGAGCCCGCGAGAGAGACCCCCTGGGAAGAAGCCCAGGCAAAGCGACTGAGTGACTACGAAAAGGGACGCCTAATCTCAACGGATTGGAACGCGTTCGTTGCGGACATCGGAACCGATGAAGACTATGAGGTCATGAATGCCGAACTGACCAACGGTCAACCGCTCGTAGTTCTGGAACTCGGCGTCATGAGCTACCCGAACTCGAACTACCGCACCGTGAAGATCCACGCCGAGCGCTTCCGCTTCCACGTTGGAGAACGCGAACTATCACTTAACGAATTCCAAGAGTTCGGCGCAGCCTATTGGAACAACTTCGCACAGAAGTCCAAAGCCCAATCCCTACAGCTCGAATCGGAATAACCGAATAAGAAAGAGAACGATGTCCACCAACGATCAACCCAACAAAATGTGGTCAGGCCGCTTCCGCGAGCCCCTCAACCGCACCTTCGAGCAGTGGCAGCGCAGCTTGCAGCGCTCGTCCCAATGTGCCTTGGCGGTGCTTGTTGTTTTCGGGCTTCTGTCTTCCTCCTCGAAGGCTCAGTTTCGCTGCCCGCAAGACCACCAACCCGCTACTGATCCCCGCGCCTTCATCATCGGGTACCGCGCAATATCAATGCCGATTGGAGCTATCCTCCTAATCCGCCATGGCCATGAGATCGGAGCCATACATCTGACGAGTGTGGAACACGACACCGCGACAAAACCGCGTGATGATGAATGGATCGGAACCATCTCCGTCGAGACCTTCTATCGGAGTGACGGCCGAAGCTCACTAGCGACATCCGACACACTGAAAGCGGCGGAGAACCTGACTTGGGGCCGATACAAGGGTGTCGGCTTTCACTACAGTTGGCAGTCCGGGAACAACACCGCAGTCATTGGGCCATGGCGATTCCGTGTCTCTCACCTGCCGTCTCAGGTGCTGATCAGTATGTCCACATTCTCGCGCTGGGACGGCGATCAGAAGGACAGAGGCTTTGAGTTCGCGCCAACCTTCGCCTGTGACATCAGTGAGCTAAACATCAAGGATCCGCAACTCAAGTGGTACCCCTTCAACAACGGAAACAGCAGAATCTCATTAGCACTGAGCGAACTACCTGGTCGCAAACTTCAACCGTCCGGCACGAAAGAATAGCAATGTCTCAATCCCAACAACCCAACAAAATGTGGTCAGGCCGCTTCCGCGAGCCCCTCAACCACACCTTCGAGCAATGGCAGCGCAGCTTCCCCTTCGACTGGCGCCTCCTCCCCCACGAGGTCGCCGCCTCCAAGGCCCACGCCCGCACCATCGGCTCCGCAGGCATCCTCACCCCCGAAGAACTCGACCAAACCCTCGAAGGCCTCACCCGAGTAGCCGATAGAGCCCTCAACTGGGCCCACCGCATCCGCGTGGACTCGCCGGAGCCGCAAAGGGTGTCGAGCAGAGACCAGATCGCCGCCGCCATCGTCGCCTCCGCCCCACAAGCCGAAGACATCCACCACTTCGTCGAACTCGAGCTCATCAAAGAAATCGGCGCCCTCGCCCTCAAGCTACACACTGGCCGCTCTCGCAACGAGCAGATCGCCACCGACATGCGCCTCTTCGTTCGCGACGCCATCGACCTCACCTCGGCAGGCCTCCACGACTGGATCGACGCCCTCCTCACCCTCGCCGAAGTGCACTCAGAGACGGTCATGCCCGGCTACACCCACCTCCAGCGCGCTGAGCCGGTCCTCCTCGCGCACTGGCTGCTCGCCTATGTCAGCATGCTCGAACGCGACCTTTCCCGCTTCGCTGACGCCCGGACCCGCATGAATTTCTGCCCTCTCGGGTCAGGAGCCATCGCCGGCGCCACCCTCGCGCTCGACCGCAACATCGCCGCGCGCGAACTGCACTTCATAGCCCCTACAACCAACAGCATGGACGCCACCTCCGACCGCGACTTCCTCCTCGACTTCGCTCAAGCCGCCAGCACGCTCGGCCTTCACATCTCCCGCTTCGCCGAAGAGATCACCCTCTACGGCACCCAAGAGTTCAACTTCGTCGACCTCCCCGAGGCCTTCTCCACCGGCAGCTCCGCCATGCCGCAAAAGAAGAACCCCGACCTGACCGAGCTCGCCCGCGGAAAGGCCGCCCGGCTGCTCGGCGCCTCCACCGCGCTCAGCACCCTCATCAAAGGTCTCCCGCTCGCCTACAACAAAGATCTCCAGGAGGGCCAGGAGCAGACCTTCGACATCGCCGACACGCTCGCCGGCCTCCTTTCCGTGCTGCCCAACTTCACGCGCGCCCTCCGCTTCCGCACCGCCCGCCTCGAGCACGCCGCCACCCACGGCTACCTCAACGCGATGGCCGCCGCCACGTACCTTTCCAACAAAGGCGTCGCCTTCCGAACGGCGCATGAGATCGTCGGCAACGCGGTGCGACTCGGACTCGATCGCGGCATCGAACTAAATGATGTGCCACTGGCTGACCTCCAGAAGCTGTCTCCAGAGTTTGCAGAGGACTTCTTCGCTGCCATCTCGCTCGCTCGCACGATCGACTGCCACGATGTCCCCGGCGGCACAGCGCGTGACCGCGTCAAAACTACGCTCCAGGAGCACCGCACCCGGCTCGGCCTGGCAAATATAAAGATGGAGGCGATGGGTGTCGACTAGCGTCTTTCCAGGAGTAATCCCGACAGTGGCCCGACCGGCCCCACCCAGGCAAGCACCCGTCGTGCGCCAGGCCAGGCTGCAGGACGCCGTCAACATCTTCGAGCTCGTCAACTCGCTCTCGCACGACGGAACTCTCCTCCGCAGAAACTACGCCGAAATCTGTGAAAACGTCCGCGACTTCCTGGTTGTTGAAGACGCGGGCGGCGCCTTTCTCGGCTGTGGCGCGCTTCAACTCTATGGTCCGCACCTGTCCGAGATCCGGTCGATCGTCGTCAAGCCCGAGGCCAAAGGCCACGGGGCAGGCGGTGCGCTTCTCCGCGCTCTACTCCATGAGGCCGAGGCGCAGGGCGTCGCGTGCGTCTGCCTGTTTACCCGCATCCCGGAGTTCTTCGAGCACTTCGACTTCCGCACCGTCGATCGCACAACGCTGCCAGACAAAATCTACAAGGACTGCCAAACGTGCCCGCGCCTTTACGCTTGCGACGAGGTGGCCATGGTGCGCGGGCCGCTTCCCCGCATCGCTGTCCTCGGACCACCCAAGTTCCCGCAGCCGCAACTGGTCAAGCTGCAGGCCGGAACCGTCACCCCGCGACGCTAGCGTGCGCGCCCTTACCAGGCCGTGAAGAAGCCGTCGCGCTCGGAGATTTGCACCTCGGTCTGAAAAAGATCGGACAGCCGCAAGGCCGTCAACAGATCGCGCTTCGGCCCGTCGGCCACGATTCGCCCCGACTGCATCAGGAGAACCCGATCGATCTCCGGGATGATATCGGCCGTGTGATGCGTGATCAGAATGATCGTAATTCCCTGCCCCGCAAGGCGCCGCAGCAGCGTACGCAGCTCTCGCTGAGCTGCAAGGTCGAGCGCGTTGGACGGCTCATCCAGCAACAGCATATGGGGGTGTTGCACTTCGACACCACCCCGGAGGCTGTCGGCATCGACGCCAACCAGAGCGCGACCGATCATGATCCGACGCTGCTCGCCGGCCGACATCTCGCCCACCAGCTTGTCGCGCAGCCCCTGCCCGCGAAGCCCGTGCTCGGGATCCACCAGGCGCAGGACCTCCTCGGCGCGATCCCGCATCTCCCCCGTCACAGACAGATTGGGCCACAACGTCGAGGACGAGAAGAATCCGGTCAGCAAAGCGTCAAATCCGGTCGTCTGGAACATCGGTCTCCCAGGCAGATCGGCAGAGACGACGCCCAGACGGCGCTTCAAGTCCGCGAGGTCCCACCGGCTTTGTCCAAAGATGCTGACCTCTGTCTCCGGCTTGGCAATCGGATAAAGCTCACAAGTCAACGTCTTCAGCAGGGTCGACTTGCCACACCCGTTCGGCCCGAGAATGACAAGGTGCTCGCCGGAATCGAGCGATATCGAGATATCGTGCAAAACGGTTGCCTGCCCGCGCGCAACGTCCACGTGCCGGAGGCGAAAGATCGGTTCGGGCATGCCTCTTATAAGAGCATGGTGAGCCGGTTGTCGGCTGAAGCTCGACTCATAACTCCACAGCGAGGCGGTCGGTCGAGATCGCATTGGAACAGGCTGCTAAGTTCGAGCGACGAAGGCCTGGAAGAAGCAGAGTCGACCTGAGCCACGAAGCGCGGGTCGCCAGGCGTGCCGGAGATACGACACGCAGCGCTCCACGACGGCTGTAGGAGTCCGCACTCCGGTCCTGCGCTTCAACCAGTTCGGCGGCGTGCTCGACGACCCCATCGTCGTCCCTCACCTCTACAACGGTCGCGACAAGGCTTTCTTTGTGGGCTCCTACGAAGGTCTGCGCCCTTCACCGGGGTCGAGGCGCAGCATCACCTCGCCCAGCGCAACGACATCCCAACGACAAGCTGCGGCCTCAGGAAGGGCGAGCGAGGGAACTCGACCGTACTCATATATCGAGTATGACCCGCGTCCAACAGGTCGTCCTGATTTGTCCGGCAGATCCAGTAACTTCCGCATTCCGCAAGCGCAAAGGAGCTACTGCTAATGGCTGATTCGCTCCGAAGTTGATAAAGAGGGGCTAAGCGCCACCCACGCGCTTGCACGGCACCAGCTCGTCTCAAGCTCGGGAACGCTGAGCAAGCCATGCCCGTGGCTGCAGAGCAGTTCGGTTCCATTCCATTCCAGGAAGTTATGAGATGGTCGACCCACACGCTCCGGTGCGGCAAGAGTCCGTAAACACTGCCTGCAACGAGCTACGTCATCCTGTAGGCTCCAGCGCAGGCCGAGTAGAGCGAAGAGTGCAAACGACATGCTCTGGAGAAACTCGGATGTTAGCGGCACAAGCGTGCGAAAGGGATAGGAAAGATCGGCAGCAAGGTTGAAGGCAAGTACGAGCACAAGAAACGTTTTTCCCCAGTGGAAGAGACGAGCTTTGAGCCAAACCTGCTTGCGAGTCGCGACGCTTTCGACCTGAAAGGGCGCAGTCGCATGGCTGACAAACGCAATAAGGACTGACTCGCAACTGAATCTCGGTCCCTGCCGCATAAGCCAGAAGCCGAGACCTGCCCATGAACCGGTGTGGCTCAGCGCCGGCAACAGAGAAACACCAACCAGGACTAACAGCGCAAGCAGGCAAAGGTCTGCTGTGCCGGATACCGCCCGCCGGACCTGCTCACCGCGAAGCCAAAGCGCGTCCTGCAAGATGCCAAAGAACAAGGTTCTGGTCCGAACGCCACGATGAGCGTGGTGGCAGCACCAGAGTTCGGCGGCCCAGGATCGCATCCACTCCTCTCGCTGGCTGAACGGAACGAGCCGACAAACGAAGCGAAGGAGCTTGCGGTCCCATCGAGGCAGCGGCGACGGAAGTGACGGGTTCATGCGTGCCTCTCCGGGATGAGCCGAGCGAGGAGAGGATACCGTTCTGTTGCTGCGAGGGCCGCGGCCTTTCCCGCCGCGGTGATCTCGTAATACCTACGGGCTGGCCGCTGCTCTGCCGCAGCGTCACTCTCAGACTCCCACCGTGAATGCACGAGTTGGTCTCGCTCCAGGCGACGCAACGCAGGGTAGACAGTGCCGCTGGGCAGACCCGTGATGGTCATGACGTCGAAGCCGAAGCAGTGACCCAGACTCACAGTCTTGAGAATGAGAGCCGCGGTGTGGGAGAGACGGGGTGTGATCACGACTATGTAGCATGTTACATTATGGAGTGTACTACATAGGTGGTGGTGACATGCTGGAACTCAGACACGTGTCGAAGAAGTATCGCGGCATCCCCGCGGTTGACGATGTGAGCTTCACCGTCGGGCCAGGCGAAGTCGTCGGCTACCTCGGGCCAAACGGTTCAGGTAAGTCGACAACAGTGAAGATCATCACGGGCATGCTCGAGCCAAGCGCCGGCAGCGTACGGTTCGACGACGTCGACATCCGCCGGGATATGGCAGGCTTCAGACGTGTGCTTGGGTATGTGCCGGAAGAAGCGAACGTGTATCTGCACCTCTCCGGCCTCGAATACCTGCAACTAGTCGGAAGGCTACGTGATCTCAAGGAGCGTCCGCTTGCGCATCGAGCGAACCAGCTCCTGGCTTTGCTTGGTCTGGAGTCGTGGCGGCATTCTCAAGTGTCCGCCTACTCGAAGGGAATGAAGCAGCGTGTCCTGATCGCCGCGGCTCTGCTGCATAATCCGAGGCTCTTGATCTTTGACGAGCCGCTATCTGGACTGGACGTGGTCTCAGCGCGGCTCTTCAAGGATTTGCTGCTGGAATTGAAGTCGCGGGGCCGCAGTGTTCTCTACATCTCCCACGTGCTCGAAGTGGTGGAGCAGGTCTGCGATCGCGTGGTGGTGCTGGGAAAAGGACGCGTGCTTGCCAACGCTGCACCTGCGGAGTTGAAGCGGACGATGGAGCACTCGAGCCTTGAGAGCGTCTTTGTGGAGTTGGTACAGCAGACCGATACCCGCTCCACTGCAAGGGATCTGGTCTCTGCAATGGAAGAGAACCATGCTTAGGGCGCGGTGGTCACGAACGGGGAGGAGCAGACCGCCCGTCGCTTCCCTGCTCGCGTTGCAGCCCGAGACGGAGCGGGAGCGATCGCACTTTGCGGTGCTGGTGCGGCACCTGTACGACCGTCTGCTCAACAACGAGGTCTTCGGCGAGGACGCGGCGGCGCGAGTGACCCAACTGGCATATGCTATCGCGCTCCCTGGGGTCCTCGTCGCACTCGTCCTGTTTCCCGCCTATCACGGTCTGCCGCCGCATCCGCAGGAACGCAGCTTCACATCGCAGGCCTGCGACCATCTCTTTTTCGTTACGTATGCCTTTGTGGTGATGGGCTGTGCCGTGATCTTCCAATGGGAGATGCTGTTTCCGGACGCGCTGGACGTGTCGGTGTTGACGACGCTGCCGATCTCTCTCCGGCGCTTGCTCATGGGTAGGATCGCCGCCGTGAGCCTTTTTCTGCTGCTGGTCCATGCCGGCACAAGTGGGCTTGGGTGCCTCTTCCTGCCGGCAGTTGCTGACCAGCGATGCGGTTTCTTTCGCCAGCTTCTTGCGCAGGTCACAGCGGTCTCCATGAGTGGCCTTTGCATCGGTGCAGCGTTGATTGCGTTACAAGCTATGCTCCTATGGTTGCCACGAGGGCGTTTGGCGGAAGTGGCCCGAGGTGCGGTGCGCGTATGTCTCCTCACTGGTCTGATGACAATCTTATTTCTGTTTCCCCTGACGGCTCATTACTTAGGGCAACTGGTAAGCGGCAGCGATGGCCCAGCAATCGTTCGTTGGCTTCCGACATTCTGGTTTTTGGGCGTTTACGACACCATCATGTGGGGCAATCTCGCGCCACCCGTCTTCCATACTTTGGCCAGGATGGGTGTTTTCTTCACGGTGGCGGGAGTCCTGATTGCCGTCGTGACCTACCCGCTTGGCTATCGGCGCAGGGTGCAGCAGCTTGTGGAAGGCTCGCCGCTGACCAAATACAGAGCGGGTTCGGGTCGGTTGCAATCCATACTGCACCGCTTCGTCTTCCCTCGGCCTCGGATGAGGGCCACAGGTCATCTTGCTGCGCAGACGCTGCTACGCACCGAACGCCTGCATCTTTATCTCGCGATGTACGTCGGGCTTGGGACCGCGCTCGTCGTTTCAGGTGTGGTGGCGCTCCGGATAGATGCGACCCATGTGGCGGTCGTCTTCCAGGAGGATGGGTTGCGCATGGCCGTTCCTCTGATTGCGTTCTGGGCAGTCGCCGGCTTGCACACGGCCATGCGCTCTCCGGTCGCGACCCGTGGAAGCTGGATCTTCCGCGCAATCAGCGGGACACCAGGCGAGGACGAGTTGGGTGGCGGCCGGCGTCTGGCCGTATGTGTTGCCTGGATCGGGATCGTCTGCACGATGGTGCTGCTCGATGCCTGTGCTCCACGCGGAGTGCCTGGTGTGAAGGAGGCGGGAGTGCAGCTGCTCTTCGGTTGCGGGCTCCCACTTCTCCTGGCGGAGCTTTTCTTCGCCGACACGCGAACCGCGCCGTTCACCGGAGCTGCCCGGCATTCTGTGAACGCTTTGCCTCTAGCCTTTGTCGGGTATTTTGTTCTCTTGCCGGCCTTTGTGCTCACGGTGGCAGAGGCACAGCAATGGGCGGCTGGATCCCGGAGAAACGCCATTTGCACTGCCCTCCTGTTGTGCGGTGCGTACGTGTGCGCTCGTAACTTTAGGATATGGCTAAGCTCCCGCCCGGCTCCAGAGGAAGAGCTTACGCTCGTCACGCTTCACGAGGACTGATTCAGTAGGACAGATGGGCTACGGTTGCACGATCTAAAGTGATTTGTCACTGTAAGGCGAACATAAACGCCGCCCCTATCGTGCCGGCGCCGATGGTGATCCAGAGAACGTAGTCGCCGGAGTGGCCGCTCTGCAGCGCGCGCAAGGGGGCAAGCGAGCCCTCGATATAGGCGCCAAGACGAAGGGGGCGAGGTACGCGCAGGCGAAACACCGAAGTAAGCGCGAGAAGCAACGCAAGCCCAATGGCGACGCCGCCGTGCAGGGCCGCTTGTGCGAGCCAATGCGTCGGCCATGGAGCAGGTGTCGGGGGATCCGTGACGCCGGTATAGACGGTCGCCGCATAAGCAGCGCCGTCGGCCAGCCGACTGCCGGCGAGCAAGACACCGGTGCGCAGCACAGGAACAAAGGTTAAAGCGATCGCTCCGAAGATGCAGATCGTGGTCGGCGCGTAGTGATACCAAAAAACCTTTGCATCCTCCGGGGGCGTCTCGGGCAGTTCGTCCACTTCGGCCGGTTCGTCCGTAATGGGAGCGTCGCCCCAGCCGAAGAAAATATGCATGCCAGAGCGGAAGACAGCCGCGGCGGTGAACAGGCCGCCGACGATAAAGGCCGCAAACAACCAATGTAGGCCCAAGGGACGTGCGGCGTCTGAAGCGAGTGCCTCGCCGGACATGGTCAGAAACGGAGGTGCTCCGGCCAGCCCAGCACCGCCCAGGAACCAGAGCAGTGCCGTACCCCAGAGCCCTCGGCCGCGGCCGAACAGCTTCGGCTCTGAGATGGTACGCAAACGATGCAGCAAAATGCCGGAACAGAAGAACAGACTTGATTTGATCAAGGCATGCCCGAGCAAGTAGAGCAGAAATGCAGCCACAGCCACGCGTGAGCGCAACGCAAACGCTATCAGCATCAGCCCCGCATGGCAGATCGTTGAAAATGCGAGCAGGCGTTTTAGGTGATGCTCGGCGTAGCACATGATGCCGCCCAACAGCACCGTGCCCAGTCCCAACGCGACCAGAATAAGGCGAAGCCGCCCGATGTGCGAAGCAAAGACGCTCCCGAACAAGACGACGTGCAGGCGAACAACGGCGTATAGGCCGAGCTCGACCATGAGCCCGGAAAACAGCACGCAAACCGGGGTCGGCGCGACCGAGTGCGCGTCGGGCAGCCAGAAATGGAAAGGAACAATTGCGGCCTTGATAAAGAATCCGCAGGTGAGCAGCATGGCTGCGAACAGGACGATGGGATCGTGCCGGCCGCCCAGCGTCACCCCTATCTGCGCCATGTTGAGAGCGCCGGTGATCGAGTACAGCAGACCGATGCCGGTCAGCACCATAAAGGCGGCGATCGTGTTGGTGATCGCGAAGTTGAATGCACCCTGGAGCGGCGCAGGCTCCTGCGATTTCAGACCGCAGAGCGCAAACGCCGCCGTGCTCATCAGCTCAAAAAAAACGAACATGTTGAAAAGGTCGCCGGTAAGCGAGAAGCCGCACATAGCGGCAAGAAAGACAAGCATGAGCGGGTGATAGTGGTTGTTTCCAGCATCCACGAAACGCCAGGAAAAAAGGAGCGCAAGGAAGGCGAGCAGCGAAGCGATCGTCGCGAGGCCCGCGGCTGCCGGATCGATCACAAAGCAAATACCGATCACTTGATGGCCGCGCGGGTACCAGCCGCCAAACCAGTACACAATCGTTTTCTCGAGCGACTGCGACAGCAGAAGCGCGCATACGACGAGGTTGCACCCTGCGGCGAGAATGCTGAGCGTGTCGGCGCCGGCGCGCGAAAGAAACTGGCGCGTGCCCGCAATCGCCGCGGCGGCCAGCAAAGGGATTGCGACGGGAAGCGGAGGCAGTGCGCTCGGAGCCGCCATCAGCCCTGCATCGTTCGCAGATCGGCGGGGTCCACGGTGCCCGATTTCTCATGCGCTTTGACGACCATGGCGAGCAGCAAGGCCACGACCACCGCCTCGACCACAACATCGGTGAGCATCAACGCCTGCACTACGGGATCAACGGTCAGCGCGCCCACGGAAATTCCGACGAACACAGGCGCGGTGGCGCCGGTGCGGTAGCCAATCGCCAGCAGCAGCATGTAAGTAGAGCTTTGCAGCACGGCAAGGCAGACGACCGAATGTACCAGGTGCCGGCTGGAGACCAGACCGTACAACCCGCAGCAGAAGAGCCATCCCGCGACGATATACGGAAGCATGTGGAATGCGTGATACATACTCAGCTCTCCGGGCTCCCGCCCATGATGATCTCCTGCAGATAGGTGTAGATGACGAGCAGAAATGCCGCCGTGACTTCAACGCCGATCGTGGCGCTGATAAGTGCGATGGTGCCCGAGGAGAACACATTGCCGGTTGTGCCCAGAGGAATGATGTTGGTGAGGAAAGAAGCGCCGAGGACGAGCGGGACCAACCCGATCACAGCGTAGCCTCCGGCGCCGATCGCTTCCACAATCTCGACCAGCCGAGCCGACGTAATGCGCGTGAACGCTTCGATATTCTCGCTCAGGTACACAAGCAACGGTGCGGCGGCGAGAATTACGCCACCCTGAAAGCCTCCGCCCGGGGTGAGTTGCCCGTGCAAGGAGATATAGAGGCCGAAGATAACGGTGAAGCCCGCGATCGGGAGTACCAAGGCGCGAACGGTAGTGCTGAGTACGGCGCGGTCGGGGACCTTTCCGGAAGCATCCGCGGTGGTCTGCTCGTCCCGGCGCAGCAGAAGCATCACGCCCAGGACGGCGGAGAAAAGGATGAACTCCTCGCCAAGCGTATCGAAGCCGCGGTAATCGTAGTTGATGGCGTTGACCGTATCCGTGCAGTGGCGTTGGTAGACGGACATGTGCTCGACGTACTCGCCGTATGACCCGTGAAAGCTGCCCCAGAGTGGCAGACCGGTGGCGGCATAACAGTACAGGCCGAAGAAGAGGGCGCCAAAGCCGAGGAAGATGCGAACGCGCAGACGCTCAGGCATGCGGCTTGCTCCCGTCTCCGTCGCCCTCGGATTTTGCTGCCTCGGCCTTCTCGCCCGCCGCCTCGTGGAAGCGCATTCTGGAAACGGCCAACATCAGCATCAGGGGCAGCGCGACCGCGCCGACGGTGATTTGCGAAAGCGCCACGTCCGGAGCCTGAAAGACAAAAAACATCAGCGCCGTAAGCAGACCGTAGAAGCCCAGGGCGAGAATCTGCTGGGTTACGTCGCGGGTGCGCACCACCGCGAACCCGGCCACGGCGATGAGCAGAAGTAGAGCAGAGCCGAAGTAGATCACCGGGGCACCCGGGAAGAACGCGAGTCTTCGAAACGGAGCGCATCCGGGTCCGTGGATTCACCGGCGCCGAGATCGCGCAGGCGAAAGGCCCGCGCCGTGGCGTGGCTCACGACGGAGTTGATGCCGAGCAGTATGACCGCGATCAGGGCTGTCTTGAGCGACACCTGACCGAAACCCTTTTCGATGAAAACAGCGACGGTGAGCACGACCACCCCCACCGAGGCCGGAAGCGACAAGAAGTGCAGCGCCTGCAGAGGTTCGCGCATGCGCCACATGCCGACCGCGCCGAGCCAGCAGAGTGCCACCACGATGGCGAGCAGGGAGATGATGGAAACGTGATGAGCGGTCATAGGTGCTTCTCAAGAAAACGCGCGAAAACCAGACTGCCGCCAAACGACATGATCGCCATGGTCAGCGGAAGATCGATGTACGCGTTGCGCGCGTAACCAACCGTCAACAGGACAAGAGCGATCGTTAGCAACGAGCCCGCCATTTCAAAGCCGACGAGTCTACGCTCGGGTGAGCCGCGCAGGCACATATCCGCGCAAGGAAGAAGAGCCGCGGAGACGGCGATACCGGCGACCAACCAGACATTCACCGAAGATCCCCCGCGCCAAGATTCCTCGCCATCACCGGCAAAGCTTCTTCGAGGAGTTGGTGCATGAGCAAAAGGTTACGCTCGCCTTGAACGCCGAGCACGATCGAGTTCGGGCTGGCCGTCATGTAGAGCACGAGAAGGACCTCCCGTTCTAGTTTCGTCGGATCTGGAGGAGAAGCATCGAAGGTATGCACGCGAAACAACGACTGCGCGCGGCCGCCGCCACTTAGATCACGGAACAGCATGCCAACAATCCGAAACGCATCCTGCACGACCTGGCCGGGTACGTAACGGACTTGAAGAATGTCGCGGACGGTCAGGGCAAGATGATCCCGCTCCGCTCGCCACATCGAGAAAGTAAACCCGGTGGTTGCGATCGCACAGATCACGCCGAGAAAAGTTTCCTGCGGAGGCACTCCCACGACAAACACGACCCAAAGTAAGAAGCTAACCACAACAGCGAACAGAAGCAGCGGAACCGGTCCGGACTTCCGGTCGAGATGTGTCGCATTGGCCATATGGTCGTGAGGCTCCATGGGATCCTGACACTCGCGGGGTTGCAGGCAAAGTATGCCCGAACCCTCATGGGTCAGCTGACGCGGTCTTCGAGGCTGCTTGCGTAGCGCAGGCCAGCGCGGACCAGCGCCGCTGTTGCAAGCGCCGTGCCCGTGCACCAGGAGCAGAGCTTGCGATAGGCGACGATCTGCCGAATGACGTTGAAGCCGGCCACGCCCCCGTCTACGAGGAGTTTGCCTTGGAGCAGTTTCCGGATCACTGGCGAGCGGTTCGCTGTGAGGATGAGCGTGAGCGTTGCGACGTAACTCCCGAGCCCCGGCAGGCTGTCGGGAATGCCGAGCGGGTAGGCGCTCTTCGAGCTGGTGATGCGATCGGAGTCGAACCACGCGCTGGGAGGGTCGGGCAACTCCTTGATCGCGTGAAGCTGGTAGAGGGCGACCGGAACGAGCGTGGCAAGCGCTGCGGCAGCCGCCGTGATGGCGATGGTGCGATCCGAGGATAGAGGCATGGCGGTGGTCGCTCCTTTCGTATCTGATGCTGATCACCTAGGCGCTGGTTCCATAATCATCGAGCGCATCGAGACTGCAGCAGCTTTAGAAACTCGGGTGCGTCGGCGGGTGCATGTGTAGCTTTGCGCCAGAAAGCACATGGGAGCTGCTGCTGTCGACGCGGCTCCCTTGCGCTTTCTGGTTATGCATTCTAAAACTGATACTTCAGCCCAAACTGTAAGTTTCTCTCGCCTTGCGCGTTGTTGACCAAGCCAAAGGTTGTGCCCACAAAAGAGTTGGGGGCGACGAGGATGGGGTGGTTGATGACGTTGATTGCTTCGGCACGGAATTGCAAGCTCTGGTGCTCGAACGTGGTGAAGCTCTTCCCAACGCTGGCGTCCACGTCTTGCAGGCCCGGTCCGGTGAAGCTGCCTACTTGGCAGTTGCCGAAGGTGCCGGCGGTTGCGTTGGAAACGGAGCTCGGATCGAGCCATTGGTAGCCGGGATAGCTTGCGTTTGGAAAGCGTTTGTAGGGTGTTTCTACCGGGGGACCGCTGCAGTCTGCACGGGAGAAGCCCGTGATCGTCCCCGAATTATTAGCTCCTTGCGCGGTGATCGGGAACCCCGTGTGGAATTGCAGGATGGAGTTTACCTGCCATCCGCCAAAGGCTAGATCGGCCGCACGGTTCAGGTGCGCGCCGAACGTGCGGCCGCGGCCAAAGGGCAGGTCATAGGTAAAGAAGCCGCTGAAGGAGTGCTTCACGTTCTGATCGCAGCGGCCGTAGTCCCTCTCTGGATGATAGGTGTCTTGGAAAAAGAAGTGATTGTTGCCCGCCTGCGTGAGACCGGCGTTGGTGTCACCATACTGCGCAAAAAAGCCGGAAGAGTTCCCTAGGCATTTGGCGAAGGTGTAATTCGCTTGAAATTCCAGGCCCTGACTCAAGCGACGCTGAAAGCTTGTCTGGAGGGAGTTGTAGTTCGAGTAGCCTGTCGAGGCGGTAAGGCGAGCCTGCCCGATCTCGGCCTGCAGCGTTGGATTCAGGTACGGACTTGGGCTGAGCACGCCGTTCGATCCCAGGACCTGCTGATTGATCAGAGCGATGGTCATCAGATGGTCGGTCTTTTGGCCCACGTAGCTCACCTGAAACGTGGAGGCCGAGCCAAGCTGGTGCTGGACTGTCACGTTGTATTGCTGGGATACGGCAGGGCGAGTGCCGTTCGGGTCGAAGGCATGAATGCCCGTTCCAGCGAAGCACTTCGGCGACGCCGCCAACGCGGCAGCCACGGTACAGCCTGCAGCCGGGAAGGTTGAGAAGCCCTGGTCCAGCGTCGTGGTGGGAAGCGCCTGCGTGGCGCCAGAATAGGTCACATTGCGCGGAATGGCGAACGGCGGGTTCTGGATCAGCAGGTTGCCGGTGCCCGTGCTTTCCGTGAAGTTGGAGATGCCGTAGGCGCCGCGGATCACCATGGACCGATCGGATTCCGGCTGAAACGCGAAGCCGAAGCGCGGCTGGAAGTTGGTGGGGCCGTTGTACTGGTTGTACAGGGCCTTCGACGCGCCGTTCACACCGGCGATCTCGACCGTGCCGGTGTACAGGCCGTAGTTGGTGGCTTGATCGTGCGCTTCCGCCCGCGGCGTGACGACCTCATAGCGAAGCCCCAGATTGAGCGTGAGATTGTTGCTTACGTGCCAGTTGTCCTGGGCAAATCCGGAATAAAGGCTGTTGCGCAGACTCTTTCCGCTGCCCGATCCAAGACCGACGTTCTCGGGTAAGCCAAGGAGAAAATCAGCTTCGGCCATGCCGGCCGGCGAGCTGGTCGTCCCGTTTGCAGACCGGATGATCACGGCCGGATTACCGGTAAAGGAGCCGTCGAAGATGAACTGGCCTGCAAGACCGGAGTTGCCGACGTACAAAACGTTTGTGCGATAGCCGAAATACTCAAAACCCACATTGAGCGAGTGCTTGCCGCGAATCAACGTGACCGCGTCTTCCGCCTCAACCACAGTGTCATGGAATTGCGAGATCAGGTTGTTGTTGCCGATCGAGGGTCCGTTGCTGTTGCCACCCTGAAAGGTCATCAGTGGAAGAAAGGTTTGGTCGGGCGACGTACCCGCAATGCCAAAGTTGGCGGGTAGGTTCTGTCCCGCGGTGTTGGTGTAGCCCTCGGTCACCGGAAAGTAGCTGGCGCCGATGCGCGCGTCATTAAGAAACGAGCTGCTGAAGTTGCGGGCATAATCCAGAACGCCGTTGTACAGAGGAAACTGGTTCTCGGAGTTTCCGTTCAGCAATTGGCTGCTGGTGGTCGGATTGACGATGTGCTGCTGCGAGTACCGCGTCGAGAAGTGATCCCTCTGGCTGGCGGCAAAGTCCAGCTTCACATCCCCCTGATCGCTGTTCGTGTACGAGTGCGTGATGTTGACTTGATTCTGTGTCAAATCTGCATTCAAAGGCCCGGGGTACAACGGCGAGCTCAGAATCTTCGAGGCAGCTGGACTGAAAGGCACGTTGACGCGGTTATTGAGGAAAGGCGTTCGGCCGCCTGGCGTGGACGCGGAGAACGGATTGTAGAGTTGCTGTGCCGGGTTGGTGCAGAGGCCCTGGGCGTTGAATCCGGCGGTGCAAAGCGCAGAGAAGTCGCCCCGGCGCTCCGCCGTGGTAAAGACGGTGTAAAGGTTGGAGGTTGCGGGCTGGTCATAGCGAGAGCCCTGATAGTCGCCGAACAAAAAGAGCTTGTTTCTAAGAATGGGGCCGCCCAGGGTGCCGCCAAACTCGTTCCAGCGCAGCACTGGCTTTGGGCCGACGACGCCGCCCGACGTCCCTCTAGCCAGGCCGTTGGCCCAGGTGTTCGCATTCAGAGCATCGTTGCGAATGAACTCGAAGATGTCACCATGAACGTGATTGGTGCCGGATTTGATCGTCACGCTGATGATGCCGCCCAGGTAATTCCCGTAGGAGGCCGGGGCGTTCTGCGAGATCAAATTGAACTCTTCGATCGCATCGACGCTGGGCGAGAAGGCCACATCGTTGTTGTCGATCTGGTTATTATCCATGCCGTCGAGAATGTAGTTATTGGTCTGCTCGCGGTTTCCATTAATGTAGGGCCGGCCTACCTGAAAGCTGGCCTGCGATCCCGTGAAGGCGCCGGGGTTCAGGCTGACCGCGCCGGGCGAAAGCAGCGTCAACTGGTTGTAGTTGCGCGTCGCCAGCGGCAGGGTCACGTTTGCGTGAGCGTCCAGCACGGTGCCGAGAAAGGTCTGGTCCGTTTGCAGCAAGGGGGGAGCCGACGTTACTTCCACCACCTGCGCGGTCGTGCCGACGCTTAGCGCAATATCTACGCGCGCCGTCTGATCCATGGCGAGATCGAAGCCGGCGCGTTGCGTTGTAGCAAAGCCCGGGCCTTCCACCTTCACGGTGTAGTTCCCGATCGGTAGCGGGGACAAGTAATAGAAGCCGTCCGCGTTGGTTTTCGCGGTGTAATCCACGCCTCGCGCGGTCTCACGGGCAGTGACCAGCGCACCGGCCACTACGGCGCCGGATGGGTCGTGGACCACGCCCGCGATCTTGGAACTGACGTCCTGCGCGGCGAGCGAGGAGCAAATCACCACGGACCCGAGAAGGCTGGTTAAAGCTCTGCGTATGTTCATCGGTACACCTCACACAATGTGTTCTGCGGGCCCGTGATCCAGCTTTTGTACGCTCCCCGGAACGATCCAACGCTGGCCAATGAGCCCGGCGATCGCTCCGCGGAGTGGCTTATGCTTTGAAGTTCCCCATACTGTATAGACAGCTGTACTTCCATGCAAACGAAACTTTCAGCCGGGCCTGAAAAGAATCCGTTTACACGTTAACCACCTCATTCCACCACGACAGACTTCACCAGCTTTCGTGGCCGGTCGACATCGATGTCTCGCCGCTCGGTCAGGGGTGTAGGCCAGCAGATGCAACAGCGCTACCAATGACAAGCTCAGGTGTGTTGGAGCGGCAGCCGGAGCTCCGCCATGCAGCCCTGAGCATCTTCTCGGTTTGCCAGCGTAACGGTTCCCTTGTGTGCGGTTGCGATCTGCTGCGCGAGAATCAGGCCGATCCCGCTTCCTTCAGGTTTCGTGGTGTAGAAAGGAACGAATAGGTTAGCCGTGTTGGTGAGCCCTGGACCGTTATCGGTGATGTGGAGAACAACTTGATCAAAGAGAGTGTTCCAGCCGAGCGAGACCTCCGGCTTGTCGTGAGGAGCGTCTCGACCGAGTGCGGCTTCAACGGCATTCCGAAGCAGATTGATGAGAAGCTGCTGCAGTTGGTCGGCATCCGCGTCGAGCATCAACGGCGGACCCTGCTCGAGACGGATGACAAGGCGAGTTTCCAAAGAGATGACTTGCTCCAGGAGGTCTTGCAAGACGATCGGTTTGAACCGCGGGGCGGGAAGACGAGTGAGTTGCTGGTAGGCCTGAAGAAAGCGGTTGAGCGATGCAGCGCGATCTTCGATGATCGTGAGTCCGCGGCCGAAGTCGCCGGCCGACTCGGAATTGAGATTCGGCTCAAGCATGGACAGGCGGCTGCGCAGGCTGCCCGCAATCGACTTGATCGGTGTAAGAGAGTTGTTGATCTCGTGGCTGAGAACCCGAATGAGTCGCTGCCAGGCAACCCGCTCCTCTTCGCGAAGAGCCGAAGCTACGTCGGACAGCACCACAAGTGTATGGGGAACGCCATGGAGGCGAAAGGACGTGCGCCGAACCGACCACCGAGTGGAACGAAGGAGGGTAGCGTTCTCGTGAGCGGTGGGCGAATAAACCTCCCCATCTCCGATCGCGAGAAGGGCCGTTAGATCCAGATCGGCGGCAGATCGATCGATCGAAGATTGGCGGGGAAGGCCGAACGCCAACCCGGCCGCCTGGTTGAGCAGACGCAGATTGCCGGTGGGACTGAAGGCTAGCACGGGGGACTGCATGGAGGTCATCACTTGCTCGACCAGGGTGAGGGCATCGCGTGCGCCGAGACGTTGGTGTTGCAGGGTTCCCGCGAGAAAGTTGATCTCGAGGGCAAGATCGCCGAGCGAATCACCGCGTTTTGCGCCGCGCGCGCGAAAGGAGAAGTCGTCTTCTCGGAGAGCGGCAACGACGTTGGCGAGGGTTTGCAGAGGACGGACGAGCTGGTCGAACAGATAAGCAGAGGCAATGGCCCAGATGCAAGCGAAGGCCAGAACAGAAGCGATGGTTAGAGCGATCGAGCCGGTTCGTTGAAACGCAACGCTGCCAAGCAGAAGCACTGAAGGTAGGGCAAGCACGGCGAGCCAAAGGCGAAGCCTGCGCTCATAGCTGAGGCGGCGACGGGAAGCTCCGAGGGGAATCCGATGTTTCCGCGGCGCAGTTTCGAGAGTGGCTATAGCGGAGGTCGGCGGCGACGGTCTAGAGGCCATACTTTTCTATGCGTCGATAGAGAGCTCCGCGACTAAGGCCGAGAGCCTCGGCCGCGTGACTGACATTCCCCTGCGATCTCGACAGAGCTTTGCGGATGAGAATGGTTTCGACTGCTTCCAGGCTGAGATCGTCGAGGCTCTGCGCCGCGGAGCGATGTGGGTTGAGGCCGAGGTCCGAAACACCGATCCGATTGCCGCGGGCCATCAGGACGGCTCTTTCCATGGTGTGGTCGAGTTCGCGGACGTTGCCCGGCCAGGTGTGAGCAAGCATCGCCTGCAGGGCGGAGGGCTCGAAGCCGTCAAGCGAGCGGCGGTAGCGGCTGCTGTAGCGCGCGAGGAAGTGCGCGGCGAGAGCGGGAAGATCTTCGCGACGTTCCCGCAGCGACGGCAGCCGGATCTCGACCGTGTTCAGACGAAAGAGGAGGTCTTCGCGGAAGTGCCCGGCAGCTGCGGCAACCCGAAGATCGGTATTTGTTGCCGAGAGCATACGTACGTCCACCTTGCGTGTGGTGGAGGAGCCGACGCGCTCGAGCTCTCCGGTTTCAAGAACACGGAGCAGCTTTGCCTGCTGGCGCGTTGGGATGTTGGCGATCTCGTCGAGAAAGAGGGTACTGCCGCTGGCAAGTTCGAAGCGACCGATGCGGTCGGCGCGGGCATCGGTGAACGCGCCCTTGACGTGGCCGAAGATCTCACTTTCAAACGTTCCTTCAGAGAGCGCTCCGGTGTTTACGGCCACCAGGTTGCGATGGGCGCGATCGGAGAGCCGGTGAAGCGTTTGGGCGACGACCTCCTTGCCGGTGCCGTGTTCGCCGGTGATGAGGATGTTGGCGTCGGATGGGCCGATGCGGCTCATGAGTTCGACGACTGGCCGCATCGATGGCGCGGACGCGATGAAGTCAGGGGCGCCCTCGGCTCGCAGCATTCGGTTCTCTGCTTCAAGCCACCTGGAGCGTTTCTGTGCGCGGCTAAGATCGATCTGTGTGCGAAGGATCGTGAGCAGGCGCGGGTTATCCCACGGCTTCTGGACGAAGTCGTTGGCGCCGCGGCGCATGGCTTCGACGGCAAGATCGATGTTCGCAAACGCAGTCATAAGAACGACCGGGATCTGCGAGTCGTGGTCGCGGATCCTGGCCAGTAGATCGAGGCCCTCGCGACCGGAGGTTGTGTCGCGTGTGTAGTTGAGATCGATCAGGACGCAATCGAACTCCGCGCTCCGGAGGCAATCGAGCACGAGCGCCGGTGTCCTCGCGGTTTCAAGATGGTAGTCCTCGTGCTTGAGCAGGATCTCAAGCGCATCGAGGATATGGGGCTGATCGTCGCCGATGAGCAGACGTGGGCGCCTGCTCGCCGCGGTCGCCCCGGGCGTGGAGGAACGGCCGGGTTGGGAGAGAGTCTCTGGAGGCATGGGTAGACGCGCGATAAAATCAGGGGAGCGAGCCGGCTGCGGCCTGGGCGCCCGTACGTGCCGATTCTACCGAAATGGAGTTCGCCTCAAGGGTGGTGCCAACGGCGCGGTCGAGTTCGATACGTGCCTTCCGGTTTGCTGTGCGCGCGGCGACGAGGGCGGACTCCGCAGTTGCGAGGTCGCGCTGGGCCGTGAGCGTCTGAAAGGCTGAACCGGCGCCCAGGGCCTGTTCCTTTCCGGTGATGTCAAAGGTGGTGGCCGCAAGATCGCGGGCCTTCAAGGCCGACACGACGCGCGCCTGGCTTTGATCAAGCGAATACTGCGCATTCCGAACCTCGATGCGGATCTGCTTGCGGAGCTGCTGCGCCCGAAGTTCGGCCTGGCGCGATTCGAGTTCGGCACGGTACTGGTCCGACTTGGCGATGCGGTTGCGAAGGGGGAGATTGAGCGAGAGCCCGACATAGTAATCGGGGGCGGAGTTGTTGAAAGCGTTGCTAAGAGAGCCGCCGTATCCAAGCGGAGCTGTGGAGGTTGTGGTGGAGGCGGGGTTTGCCGGTCCGCCGAGGCCGGTGCCGCCGTAGTAGCCGATCAGCGCGAGCTGCGGCAAGAGGGCGTTGCTGGCCGCCTTCCGGCTGATGGCGCGACTCTGGAGGTCGACTTCAGACTCGCGCAGCTCGATGCGCTGCTTGAGGGCTTCCTGAATGATGTCCTGGGTTGGTGTGGAGGCCACGGCGGGGGTGTCGCCTGAGACGGTGCTGAGATCGGTGGGGCGAACGGGCATGCTTTCAAGAACGGGGTCGTCCAGGTTTTTGGTGAGAGCGTTCTTGATCAGCAGCTGCTGGAACTGGAGCTGCGATCGAGCGATCGTCAGATCCTGTTCGCGATTGGCGACCTCGCCCTCGTCTTTGAGGACCTCAAGCGCGGGGATGGCCTGCAGCGCAAGCTCTTTGCGGGCGGTAGAGAGCGTTTGATTCGCGAAGTCCAGGGAGCGGCTTTTCACCTGTTCCTCCTCGTAGGCGCTGACGAGATCCCAGTAGATGTTCGCGATCTGGGTAACGGTGGTGATGACCTGCAGCTCGAAGGCCTCGTCGGAGATCTTCTCATTGTTCTGAGCGATGCGAAGGTAGCGCAAGTTTGGGCCGCGTCCGAACCCGGCCAGGAGCTGTTGCTGGAACAGAACGCGATAGTACGTATCGAGCTCGGGATTGAGAAAGGTGAAAGGACTGTTGGTAGTCCCCCGGTTGTTGTCGAGCACCACCGAAAGGCTAGTGCCCGTGGGAAAGGCCTGCGTAAAACCGAAGTTGCCCGTGATGGTGTTTGAGTGCAGAACCTGCACGCCGTAGATGGATGTGTTTGCGAGCGGTTCTGTGAAGTGGTGCACATCGACCTCGGCGGTGATGGCAGGGTCATAGGAGGCGACCGCCGTTCCTGTGCCCAGCGTCGATTGCACAATGCCCGAAGCTCCGGTGCCCGCGCCGCCCGCGCCGCCGGTAGTTCCACCGGCGCCTGCACCGGTCGCGCCCGAGCCGAAGCCGCCGATTCCGCCACCGGGTGTGTTCTGAACCACACCGGTGTTTACGCCGCGGAAGACGCCGCCCGCCTGTGTCCGCAAGACATCGGCGCGGGCGATCGGGATGTTGTAGCGTGCGATGGCGAGGTCCAGATTGTCTTCGAGCGCGAGCGCGATGGCGTCCCGCAGGGAAAGCTCAAGGACGCCATTGTGGATCAGCGACTCGATCTTCGGAGAGTTGGCGAGGTTCGGCTCGGGAACCCTGCTCGCGCGATAGGTGTCGAAAGGATTATGGGAGTGCGGGATGTCGAGACGCAGCGTCCGACGGGTATTGGACGATGCGATGGTTGCGGTGACGGGCGCGGGTGTTGCGGCGGAGTCCTGGGCGCGCAACGGGCTAGGCAGCAAAAGAAGCGAGATGGCGGAGAAGACGAGTCTTGAGGTCGCGGTCATACTTCAGGCCTGTCTTCCGGAAGCCGCGTTGAGCTCGGGGCGTGCCGTGTCGCGCGTAAGCCAGCCATCGCGCAGATCGATCGTCCGCGAGCCGTACCTGGCGTTCACCTCGGAGTGCGTCACCTGAATCACCGTGGTTCCCTGCTCGTTTAGGCTGCGAAAAAGTTCCATGATCTCCGCCGCCTGCTCGGAGTGGAGGTTGCCGGTCGGTTCATCGGCGAGCAGAAGCGATGGCTTGTGAATGACGGCGCGGGCTACGCCGACGAGCTGCTGCTGACCACCGGAGAGCTGTGACGGAAAAAGATCTTTCTTGCCCACGATGTTGAAGCGGTCCAAAGTATCCGCCACAAGCGCCTGGCGGTCCGAGCGCGGGATGTCTTTGTAGGAGAGCGGCAGATCGATGTTTTCAGCGACGGTGAGGTCGTCGAGCAGATGGTAGCTCTGGAAGACCATACCGATGCGTTTGCGAGCGAGGTCGGCGCGCTGTTTGCGATTCAGCGTTTGGACTGCGGTCCCATCGAAGTTGAACTCGCCGCGCCATTGGTCGTCGAGCATGGCGAGGATGTTGAGCAGGGATGATTTTCCCGCGCCGGACGGTCCCATGACGGTGACAAACTCGCCGGGCTGAATGGTGAGGTCGATGCGCCGGAGAACCCAGGTTTCGGTGTGGCCGGACTTGTAGGAGCGTTCGAGGCTGTGGAGTTCGATCATGGTCTCTCTGGCGGAAGTGATGGGTGGGTGATGGCGTAGGTGGGCGGGAGAAGACCTCATTCGGTGCGGAGGGCCTGCATGGGGTCGAGGCTGGCGGCCCGGCGCGCGGGAAGTAGGCTGGCGATGAGGCCGGCGAGAGTGAGGAACAGGGTGATGGCGGCGAGCAAGAGGAGGTCATGTGCGGGGCGGAGCTCGACGACCGACGCGAGGAAACGGCGGAGGGCGAGGGTGAGGGCCCAACCGGCGGCGACGCCGAGCAGCATGAGGATGGCGACCCTAACGAGAATGCCACGTACTACGCGGCTGCGGGTAGCCCCTAGAGCCATGCGGACACCGATGTCGCGCGTGCGGAGTTCGACCTCGTGGCTGGTGAGCCCGTAAAGGCCGATCACGGCAACGGTGAGGGCAAAGGCGGCGAAGAGGCCGAAAAGCCAGTTCTCCAGGCGCTTGAAGACGAGGCTCTCGCTGACGATGTCGGTCATCGTCTCGGGGGCGTGGAACGGGACGGTTGGATCGACCTGGTGCATGGCGTCGCGAAGGGACGAGGTGAGGGTTTTCGGGTCGGTCGCAGAGCGGATGACCAGGCTCATGCTGCCGAGGTACGCTGGGCGGTCCTTGGGGTCGATCTCGTCGATGATCCAGTCCAGCTCGGCCAGGGGCGGCGCGGAAAGGTTCTGGCGCACGTCGGTGACCAGACCGACGATATTGTTTTTGTCGCCCTCGTCGGTGTGTGCACCGATGGGATCGCTGCCGTTGGCTAGGAACTTCTTTTGGAATGCCCGGTTGACGACGACATTGGCGACCTTGAGGTCCGGGGTGTCTTCGGCGGCAGAGAGCATGCGGCCGCGGAGAAGCTTTATGCCCATCGCGTCGAAGTAGCCGGCGGAAACGACGCGAACTTCAGCGAGCATCTCCTGGTTGGGCGGGTTGGGGGGCTGGCCGGCGATATGGATATCGGAGTTGCTACCCCAGTTCTGGATGGGCAGGATATTGATAACGCCGGCGGCCTCGACACCAGGCAGGTGCTGCACGCGCTCGAGCAGCGGGCGATAGAAGGTCGCGAGCGGGTCGCGGTGTTCGTACTCGCCCGGCGAGAGCTGGATGGCGGTGGTAAGGATGCGTGCGGGCTCGAAGCCGAGGGGCGTGTTAAGTTGTGCGCGAAGATTGCGTAACAACAGGCCGGAGGTGACGAGCAGAACGAGCGAGAGGGCGACCTGGGTGATGACAAAGCTGGAGCGTAGGCGGTGCTGTCCGCGGGATACTCCGGCGGAGCCGCCGGCGCGAAGCGCGCGGTTCGGGTCGGTGGCGGAGAGGCGAAGCGCGGGGGCAAGGGAGGCGGCGACGCTGGTGAATGCGGCGACGAGCACGGCGAAGAGAAGGACAGTGGGGTTGAGGTGAGCGTCGGCTCCGCGGTCGATGGCGTCGATGAGGAAGGAGCGCATAGCCGCGAGCAATGCCCAGCTGAGGGCGATCCCGATCGCGAGACTGGCAGCGGAGAGTACAACGCCTTCGGTGACGACTTGGCGGAGTAGCCGGGTGCGACCTGCACCTACGGCAGCACGAAGGGCCATCTCGCGTTCCCGTTTGACGCCACGCGCGAGCAGCAGGCCGGCGACGTTGACACAAGCTATGGCAAGCAGAGCGAAGACAGCGAGCAGAAGAGTACGCAGCGGACCCACGGCCTCGCCGGTAACGCTCTCGTGCAGGGGGATGATGTGGACAGTGCGGCCAGTGTCGGTGTCGGGGTAAGCGCGGCCGAGGTCGTTGAGGACGCGGGTGAGGTCGGCCTGAGCCTGCGCGCGAGTGACGCCGGGCTTGAGCAGACCGACGGTGCGCATCCAGTGCGATCCGCGGCTGCCCTTCAACTTGGCCTCGGGGTTGAGCGGCTTGTAGATGGCGTTGCGGGCGGAGAGCGGAAACCGGAAACCGGCGGGCATGACGCCGATGATGACGGAGGGAACGCCGTCGAGGCGTGTGGGTCGCCCAATGACGTCGGGGCGACCGCTGAAGTTTGTCTGCCAGACTTCGTAGCTCAGAACGGCGACATTGTCGCGGCCGGGCTGGTCTTCGCCGGCTACGAAGGTGCGGCCAAGAAGGGGCTTGACGCCGAAGACGGTGAAGAAGTTATCGGTGCCTTTGACGGCGGTGAGGGAGATAGGACCGGTAGGGGATTCGAGACTCAGCTTGCTGAAATCGCTGTAGCCGGCGAGGGCGTCGAAGGTTTTGAGCTGCGCCCGGGTATCGACGTAGCTGAGCCAAGACCAGGGCTGGCTGTAGCCCGAGCGGGCGTGGGTGTCGGGAAAGACGAGGCGGTTCTGATGAGCGAAAGGCAAGGGACGGAGAAGCACGGCATCAATGACGGAGAAGACGGCCGTGACCGAGCCGATGCCGAGCGCGAGCGTGAGGATCGCCGTGACCGTGAAGCCGGGCGATCGGCGCAGCTGGCGGAGGGCGAAGCGGAGATCCTGGGCGAGGTTTGGGAGCAGAGTGCGTGTCATGGTGTCGGGTCCTGGGTCTGACTACTCGGTGCGGAGCGCTTCGGTGGGGCTGACCGTTGCGGCGCGGCGCGCGGGGATGAGGGCGGCGGCGACAGCCGTGAGGGCGATGGTGAGGACGGCGACGGTGAGGGTGAGGGGGTCGCCGGGGGAGACGCCGAAGATCTGCGATCGGAGGAGGCGGGCGAGCGAGAAGGCGACCGGAAGCCCCACCGCGATGCCCAGGGTAACGAGGCGGAGGGCGTCGGCGAGCACGATGCGGGCGATGGCAAGGCGAGGGGAGCCGAGCGCGATGCGCACGCCGATCTCGCGGGTGCGCTGAGCAGTGGTAAAGGCAACGACGCCGTAGAGGCCGACGCCCGTCAGAAGGGTGGCGAGAAGGCCGAAGGACATAGCGAGAAGGCCGATGATGCGCTCGTTTCTGAGGTTCTCGTCGATCTGATCGTCCATCGTGCGGAGCGACTGGAGAGGAAGTTCGGGGTGCAGCCGACGCATCGCGGTGCGTAAGTCGGTGATGAGGGAAGCTGGTGCGTTTCGGGTGCGGAGATAGAAGGTGAGGCCGTTCGTTTTCGGGGTTTGGAGGACGGGGGTGAAGTCGGTCATTTTGACTTCATCCCGCAGACTGACGTGGCGGGCATCCCGGCTGACACCGACGATCTGCATCCAGGCGATCTTGTTGCCTGCGCCACGAGCGACGTGGCGATCGATGGCAGCGGTGTCGGAGCCGAAGTAATGACGGGCAAAGCTCTGGTTGACGATGGCCACGAGCGGGTGGTTCGGGTCGTCGGTGTCGGTGAAGGAGCGGCCGGCGACGATGGGTTCCTGAAGTGTGTTGAAGTAGTTGGCGGTAACGGCTATGCGGCCGATATCGAGATCTTCGTCCGGCGGAGCGGTGTAGCCTTCGACGCTGACATTGGTGCCACTGTCGGAGTTGGCGAGCTCCGGGCTGTCTGTGCCGGCGACGGATTGGACGCCGGGGAGGGCGGTGAGGGCGTCGAGGATCTGCCGGTCGAGCGGGAGAACGCGGTCTTTGGGGATTCCGGCGAGGCCTGGGTCGACGCTGAAGGTGAGCAGATGCGTGGTGTTGAAGCCGACATCGACGTGGCGGAGGTTTTGCAGGGTGCGCACGAGCAGGCCGGAGCCAACGAGGAGAAGTATGCTGAGACCAACCTGGAGGCAGACGATGGCGCCGCGAAATGTGAGGTGTTTTGCGCCGGCGGTGCCGGTTTGTTGCTTGAGGGAGGCGACGAGGTCCGGCCTGAGCAGATGCAGGGCGGGCGTGAGGCTGAAGAGGACGCTGACGACGAGGGAGAGGACGAAGCTAAACAGGAGCAGGCGGGTGTTGAGACCGAGGAGAAAAAGGGCCGGGTCGCCCGCATCGGTGAGTTGCCGGGAGAGCAGACGGATGGCAGGCGTGGCGAGGGCCGCGCCAGCTATGGCACCCATAAGGCCGATGAGGATGCCTTCCAGCAAGAGCTGCGCCACGACGCGGCGAGCGGTAGCACCGAGGGCATAGCGGAGAGAGAACTCGCGAACGCGCCCGGCGGAGCGGACAAGAAGGAGGCTGGCGACGTTGGTGGACGCGATGAGCAGGACGAGGAAGGCCATGCCCATGACGACGTAGAGGGGTGTTTCGAGTCGGTCGCGGCTGTTAGAGAGGCCGCGCGCGCCGGGGAGCAGACGGAGGCGGCTGTTGGTGAGAAAGTCGTCGGTGAAACTGGGGGAGCGATGTCCGAGAGCCTTCAGTTCTTCCGCCCGGAGCGCGTGCCAGAGCGGGAGGACTTGAGCCTGGGCCTGTGTGGTTGAAGTGCCGTTGCGGAGGCGGGCGATGAGATTGAGCCAGCGATCCTGGTGGTTGATGAGGGCGTTGTCGGCGGTCTGGTGGGGATCGATCTCCGAGACGGTGGAGATAGGGACGAAGAGTGCGGGCGTCTGGCCCCAGACGGCGCTGCGAAATCGGGGTGCGGCGACGCCGATGACGTTGAAGGAGTGGCCACTGACGCCGAGGGTTTCGCCGAGGACCCCGCGATCGGCGCCCAGGTGGTCGCGCCAATATTCGTAGCTGAGCACAGCCGCCGGGGTAGTTGCGGTGACGCTGTCGTCGGATGCGGTAAAGAGGCGGCCGAGGGCGGGCTGAACGCCGAGGAGCTGGAAGTAGTTGCCCGTCACGAGCTCGGCCTCTTCAACGCTGGCTTCGCCGTGGCGAAGGATGCCAACGCGAGAGGTCGACGTGGCGAGGACGCCCGAGAGCGAGGTTGCCTTGTCGCGTAAATCGCGGTACATCGGATAAGAAAAAAGCAAAGTAGGGGATCCGCCGTGGCCGCTGGTGTGGCCCTGCCAGGCTTTGCCGGTGCCTTCGAGGATGACGAGTTGTTGCGGATCGACGACGGGAAGCGGACGAAGCAGCGCCTGGTCGAGGAGCGAGAAGATCGCGGTGTTTGCGCCGATGCCGAGGGCGAGGGTAAGCACGGCGATAAGCGTGAAGCCGGGCGCTCGGCGGAGCTGGCGGAGGGCGAAGCGGAGGTCTTGGAAGGCGGCGTTCATGGGGGCTCCTTATTCGGCGCGGAGGGCGACGGTGGGTTCGATCGAAGCAGCGCGGCGGGCGGGGATGAAGGCTGCGGCGAAGGCGGCGAGGAGCATGGCGAGGGCGGCGAGGGCGATGGAGGTTGCCGGGCTTTCGAGTACTGGGCCGAGCGAGGCCGGATCGACGTCGGCGGTACTCGCGATGAAATGGGCAAGCAGGCTGCGCAAGGCGAGACTGCCACATGCTCCCAGAAGCAGGCCGACGACCGTGAGGACCAGGCCTTTGCGGAGGAAGAGTGTGAGCACCTCCGAGCGTCGCGCACCAAGCGCCATGCGGACGCCGATTTCGCGGGTGCGCGAGGCGACCTGATACGAGAGAAGGCCGAAGAGGCCGATGACGGTGAGGAGGAGAGCGAAGATGGCGAAGCCGCCGGCGAACCAGGAAAAGAACCGAGGAGCGGCGACGGTGTGGTCGATAAAGGTCTGCATGGGGGCAAACTTGCTGACCGGCACCTCGGGATCGACCCCGGCAATCGCAGCGGCTGCGGCGGCGGCTAGATCGGAGCGGGCCGAGCCGCCGGGTTCCGCGACGCGAAGCACAAAGGTGGTGGGGAACCAGGCGTTGATGGCTTTAATCGTTGGGTCTGAAGTTTGGGCGTACGGCTGGTAAAAGGTGGCTTCCGCGTCGCCTGCGAGTTGGCGGTTGTGGGTGTCCGTAACGACCCCGATGACGCGTAAGCTAGTGTCTTCTCCGTATGTGACGTACTGGCCGATCGGTGACTGGCTGGGCCACCAAAGGTTTGCTGTGCGCTGGTTTATGACAACCACGTCGGGAGTGGCGCTCGTGTTTTGGGAGGAAAAGTCTGTGCCGGCAAGCAAGGCCATTCCCGCGGTCTGGAAGTATCCGGGGGTGACGAACCGGGTTTCAGTCGAACTCTCCAACTCGGGTCGACCGGCAGGGTAGCCGCGGTTGTTGAGGCCGCTATCGAGCGGGAGACCGTTGACAGCGGCGACGTTCCCGACCCCTGGGAGGGCGCGCAGGCGGTCGTCGACAGCGGCGATGAACTGCCGGGTGTGGGCGCTGGAGTTGTAGGCTTCGCCCTTTAGATTGACCTGCAGAGCGTATAGGTGTTCGGGTCGGACGCCGGACGGAATCGACCGCATCTTGAGAAATGTGCCGAGGAAGAGGGCGCTGGTGGAGAGTAGGGCGGTTGCGAGCGCGACCTGCCCGACGATCAGAAGCCTGCCGGCGCGCTGCTGCGAAGCGGTCTCGCCTACCGTGCGTGCGCCGAGCTTTGGGGCGGTGGAGGTCCGAAATGCGGTGAGCGCGGGAAGCAGACCGAAGAAGAGTGTTGTTCCGCAACCGACGGCGATGGCGAATGCGGCCAGCGACAGATCGAGGCCGCCCTTGCCCTCCTGCGGGAGATCGATGGGCGAATACGCAAGGAGAACAGGCGCGAAGGCAACCGCGAAGGCAAGGCCGAGCAGAGCACCCACAACCGCGAGAACGAGGCTCTCCATAAAGAGCAGGCTGATGATCCGGGTGCGTGGCGCGCCGAGCGAAGAGCGTACGAGAATTTCGGAGCGGCGACCGGCGGAGCGGGCCATGCTGAGGCCCGTCAGATTGAGGCACGCCATGAGGAGCACCGCGAGGACAGCGGCAGCGAAGGCGAGCAAGCTCGGTCGCGCCTCACTGACGGTGACCTGCTGCAAGGGCCAAACCGACTCGCGCAGACGGGGTGCGCCGACCCGGCCTCGCTTGAGGTATGCGGGAAATTCGCGGAAGATACCCTCGTTGAGCGCGGTCAGTTCCGCGGACGCTTGGGCGAGCGAGACGCCAGGCTTGAGACGCGCGATCATCTGATAATTGCGACCCACATATCCGTTGTCGCTCGGCGTCAGGTGGAGCGGAAACCACAGATCGGGCGGTTCGCGTGTGCCGACCCACGATGAGAGGACGCCGATGACGGTGTAGGCATCCCCATTGACGCGAATGACGGAGCCTACGATGTCAGGGCGAGCATGCAGGGCGCCGCGCCAGAAGCTCTCGCTAAGGACGGCGCTAGGGGAGGCGCCCAGGGTGTCCTCGGCGGAGGTGAAGGTGTGGCCGAGCAGGGGGCGGACACCGAGTGTCGCGAGGTAGCCGGAGGAGACGCGCAACGATCGAACGGTGTAGCTGCGGGTGTCGGCACCTCCGTTGCTGGACGAGAAGTTCTGGTTGAAAGCGGAACGATCCGCGATGCCGACGCTGCTGAAGCTGGTTGCGTGGGTGCGGAGGTAGTCAGCCGTCTCGCCTGTCTGGACCAAGTTAGGGGACTCGCCCGGGCGAGAGAAGCCGAGGCCGACGAGCTCCT
The DNA here is from genome assembly GCA_965277145.1 of Acidobacteriaceae bacterium. Taxonomy (GTDB): domain Bacteria; phylum Acidobacteriota; class Terriglobia; order Terriglobales; family Acidobacteriaceae; genus Edaphobacter. The sequence continues at coordinate 1,007,689 of OZ255717.1, read as the reverse complement.
GAGAGTGCGGATATGGGAGCGGCGTCAAGAGAGCATTGCGAACGATGGAGTACATCGCCGTGGTCGTTCCGATGGCAAGAGCGAGTGTAAGGATCGTCGTAGCGGTAAAGCCGGGGGCGCGGCGGAGCTGTCTGAGGGTGTAGCGGAGATCCGTCGGCAGGTTGGAGATGAGCATGGGGTCTCCTACTCGCTTCTGAGGGCTTGCATGGGGTCGATGGCGGCGGCTCGACGCGCAGGAACGAGCGTTGCGATGAGGACGGCGGCGGAAACCAGGGCTGCCGTCAGGAGGAGCAGCGACGGCACCTGTGCGGGCGATCCGAAGAAGATCGCCGAGAGTATGTGGGAGCTGAACCAGCTTCCGAGAAGGCCGACCGTCAGACCGATCGCGAGGACGCGGCCAGATTCAAACAACAGCAGCCGCAGCACACCGGAGCGGCTCGAACCGAGAGCGATGCGGAGACCGAGTTCCCTGGTACGCTGCGCGACGTCGAAGGCGACGAGGCTATAGACGCCGATGACAACGAGCAGGAGCGCGAGGCCGGCAAAGGCGCTGAGCAGGGCGGCGTTCAGGCGGGGCTCCGTGAGGGCGCGGTTGCGTGTGGTCAGGAGCGTGGTGAAGTGTCCAGGGGACGCCGTCGCGTCAAGAGCGGTGACGATGAGGCGGATGCGGGCCTGGAAGGCGGCGTCGGGGACGGCGTCCTCGGCGGAGTTGCGGCTCCGAGACTGCGGTGCGGAGCGAAGGGCGAACTGCATGTGGGGCCAGCCGCCGCGCTCGGGACGGTAGACCTCGGGCTGGACGGGGCCGTCGAGGGCGCCGCCGGTGCCGTGGACGTCCCCGATGATGCCGACGATCTCGCCGGCGTCGATAAGCGACTGATCGTTGGTTGCACCCACCGTTGAGGCGAGGTGCTTGCCCACCGGGTTCGTGCCCGGGAAGTAGCGCGTGGCGAGGGCGTGGTTGATAAGCAGGACGGGTGGGGCTTTGTCCTCGGCGTCGTGCTCCGTGAAGTTTCGTCCTTGCAGCAGCGGAACATGCAGCGTATGGAGGTAACCGGGAGTGAGGTCGCGGCCCTCGGCGACTACGGTGTCGTGGTGTGGCGTGGGGGCCTGGCCGGCGATGTCGAAGGTACTGCGGAGGCTGAAGTAGGAGAGCGGCAAGGCGGTGATGGCTCCGGCGCTCTCGATCCCCGAGAGGTTGCTGAAGGTGTCTTCAAGCCGGGCATAGAGGCGGTGCGATTTGGCGGGGTCGGCGCCACAGGGGAGGTCGACCGAGAAGGTCTGGACGCGGCTGAGATCGAAGCCGAGCGGGGCGGTGAGGAGGCGGTACAGATTGAGCAGGACGGCAGCGGACAACGTGAGCAGGACGAGCGCGAGCGCTATCTGCAGAGCGGAGAGGCCGCGGCTCAGGGTGCGGGTACGGCCGACGACGGTGCGCTCCGAAGTGGCATGGCGGACCCTTGTGTATTGCAGGATGGGAGCGGCTGCCGTGAGCATGCCGACCGCAACCGCCACGGCGAGGGAGAGCGCGAATACAGGGAGATCGATGTGCGGCCGGTCGATAAGAACCAGCCCTGACGGAAGGCGCGAAACAACGACGCGCAGAACGCTGACAGCAAGCCCGATGCCGACGAGCCCACCTGCGAGCACGGGCGTGAGAGCTTCGATGGCGAGCATGCGCGCGAGTCGGCCACGGGTGATGCCGAGGGCGGTGCGGACGGCGAACTCGCCGCGACGTGCGGCGTTGCGCGAGATCTGCAGACCGGCGATGTTCACGGCAGCCGCAAGCAAAACGAGGGCGACGGCGGCGGCGAGAAGGAAGAGGACGGACCTGTACTCGCCGAAGAGACCGGTGCGCAGATCGGTCACCGTGAATCCCCATGCGCCGTCCGTCTCGGGATGGACCGCCGCCAACTGGCCGGCGAGCTGTGTCGCCGCGACGCGGAGTGAGGCGATGGTGACATTGGGATCGACGCGGCCGATCACCTGCAGAAAGCGGCTGCCGTCGCCGCGATAGTTGCCGAAGAAGCGGGGAAAGATGTGGCCTGGATGCCAGAGACCGGTGCCGGCAGGCAGGTCAAAGTGCGGCGGCATCACGCCCACGACGGTGGCCTGATCGGCGCCGAGCTTTACCGTGCGGCCAACGATGTGTGGGTCGCCGGCAAAGGTCGTCTGCCACAGGCGGTAGCTGAGGACGAGCAGCTGCGGTCCGTTGGGAACATCGTCAGCGGGGGTCAGGGTGCGGCCAAGCAGCGCCGGCGCCGCAAGCGTCGGGAAGAAGGTGCCGGAGACCGCGGTGGCAGGGACACGCACCGAGGTCTGACCGTCCGTCGTGAGGGAAGTGTCGTCGGAGTAGAAGAAACCGACGCTCGTGAAGGCTGGCCGGCCGCCCACCGTGAGATGGGCGAGGTCTTCGGTGCGCAGCACGGACATCAGGCCGTTAGTCTTGAAGCCGCGGAGGTTCTGGTCACCGGCCTCTACGATCTGTTCGGGATGAGGGTAGGGCAGAGGGTGCAGCAACGTAGCTCGCAGGATGCCGCACATCGCAGCTGTGGCGCCCACGGCAAGCGCTACGGTGAGGACGACGGCAAGGGTGAAGACGGGTGCGCGACGAAGCTGGCGGATGGCGTAGCGGATGTCCTGCTGGAACGATGTCATGGAAGTGTCTCCGATTGGTGGCTGCTACTCGCTGCGAAGAGCTTGAATGGGATCGGTGTTGGCTGCGAGACGTGCCGGCAAAAGCGTAGCGAGGACAGCCAGGAGAAGGACCGAGAGCGCACCGATCACATAGGCGGCGCCGTCAAAGGCAGGGAGCTTGCCGACGACGCTCTCAAACACGCGGCTGACCCCGAGCGAAAGGGCGACGCCGAGGCCGATGCCGACCAGAGCCACCGAGATCGCCTTGCGCAGCACAAGACGGAGCAGCTGGGCACGATTCGCTCCAAGCGCCATGCGCAAGCCGAACTCGAACCGGCGCTGCGCCACCGTGTACGCCGTCACACCGTACATGCCGGTGGCCGCTAACAGGACGCTGACGCCGGCGAAGCTGCCGAAGAGCAGGGCGCGGAAGTGTTCAGTCCGCTCCGTAGCTCCGATATTCTCGCGCATGGTCGTGCCCTTGATGGCCAGCTCGGGATGGGTCTGCTCGAGACGTCGTCGAAGCGTCTCGACCATCGCGCTCTGGGCTATTGCACTCTGGGCCGACCGCGTCCTCACCACAATCTGCACATCGTCCGCATCGCGTGGATGCTGCGCCAGAGGAACGTAAAAGGTCGGCAAGGGCGCCGCTGCCGGGGAGCTGTCGTGAATGTTGCCGACCACGCCCACAATCGTCCACCACGTCGTTCCCGGGTCATCGTAGCCGCACTGGATCTGTTGGCCGATGGGATCCTGGCCGGGAAACATCGTCTGTGCGAGCTCCCGGTTGATGAGCAGCACCATGGGTGTGTCAAGGCGATCGCCCGGTGTGAGGGTGCGACCGCTCAGAAGCGGTATGCCCATGGCGGAGAAGAGGCCGGGCGTCACAGAGCGGATTTCCGAATAGGGAAGCTTGTCGACGCCGGGGCGGAAGACCTGACGTCCCTTGATCGCGTACCCGACGCCTGATCCGCCGAAGCCCATGGGCGCGCCGGAGGTGGCGGCTACAGCGTCGACACCGGGCACCCCGGCTGCCGACGCGAGGATGGCGTCGAGATGAACGAGACGCCGCTTCCCTGCCGCGTCCTCGGCCAGCTTTGCTGACGCCTGCTGGGCGGGAGAGCTGTCTTTCGGCAGATCCGGTGGAGGCGGCGCGGTCTCAATGGCATGGCTGTCCAGCGTGATCAAGCTCGCGGCAGCGAAGCCGAGGTCCTCACGCGACTGCGCGATGAGTTGTCGGGCGAGCAGGATGGCGGAGATCGAGAGGGTGAGGGTAAGGGCTACCTCGGCGACGACGAAGCCGTTGCGGAGCCGCTGGGCGCTTCGGCCTTCCGTTCCGCGTGCCGCGTCCTGCTTGAGCGCAAACGCCGGGTTGACGTGCCAGGAGCGCCACACGGGCAAGACAGCAGTGAGCGCGGTCAAGGCAAGGCTGACCAGGAAAGAGAAGAGCAGAACGTGGAGGTTCAGGTGCACATCCGCAAGCCGGGGAATGTCGGGTGGGGCAAGGCGGAGCAGAAGTTGGAGCGCGGGAACAGCCAGCAGGACGGCCAGCGCGGATCCCGCGAGAGCGAGCAGCGCTGCTTCGATCAGGGCGCGTGCGGCGAGCGTTCCTCGCCCCGCTCCGAGCGCGGTCCGGATGGTGACCGATTGCATCTGACGCGTCGCCCGCACCAGCTGCAGGTGCGTGATGTTGGCGCAGACGATCAGAAGGATGACCGCCACCGATCCCATCAGAAGTCGGATCGTGGGACGGATCTTGCCGACGATCTGCTCCTGGAGCGAGACGGCCTCGATTGCCTTGTGGCGATCTTCCGGAAAGGCGCTCTGCAGCTGGCGCGAGAAGGTGTCGAGTTCCGCGTTGAGCTGCGCCTCGCTTACGCCCGCCCGGCGCTTGGCAACAACGCTTTGGTTGTAGGCGGTACGTCCGGCCCACGCTGGGGACATCGTCGTTTCGATCCAGACAGCCGACTTTCCAGGAAAGGAGAAGCCGTCCGGAAGAACGCCGACGATCGGTCGCGGTACACCCTCGCTCCGGACCGATCGACCGATTGCGGCTTCCGGAGATCCGAAGTGCTCCCGTGCGAAGGCCGAGCTTACGAGCGCCTCGGTTCCCGTCGCATCACCTGAACGGAAGAGTCGGCCCGCGACGGGCTCAACGCCCATGACGGCGCCAAAGCTCGGGCTGACCCTGGCCACGGGGAGATAGAGCGCTGTGCCCTCGAGCTCGATTCCGTCCGACCAACTCTTGTAGGTCGCCTCGGCTTCGAGGCCTTTCACCTCCCGCGCGACATCGGTGAAATCGTAGCCGCCCATCGCGTTAATGGACCTGCTCTCGTCGAGGAGACGCGTTCGCAGGGCGACGATCCGATCAGCATCGCGGTAGCCGAGCGGTCGCACCAGCACACAGTCGACCACGGTGAAGATCGCTGCATTCAGACCGATTCCGATCCCGAGCGTCGCGACGACGGTAAGGGTAAAGGCGGGCGAGCGGAAGAGGCTGCGGAGAGAGAGGCGGATGGAGGCCGTCATAGGCGCGCCTCCGATCCCATGGAGCTTGTGGAGGGGTTCTGCTCAGGGTCGGCCAGCAGACGAAGCAACTCGCCTTCCGCCACGATCTTGCCGTCGAACAGATGGACCTGTCGCCCAGCATGCGCGGCAAAGCGCGGATCGTGCGTCACCATGCAGATCGTAGCGCCCTCGTCGTGCAGCTCCGCGAGCAGCCGCATCACGGCTTCCCCGTTCTTTGAATCGAGGTTTCCGGTCGGCTCATCCGCCAGCAGGATGGACGGCGAACCCGCCAAGGCGCGCGCCACGGCCACTCTCTGCTGCTGGCCCCCTGAGAGCTGCGCCGGATAGTGCCGCATGCGATGAGCCATGTTCACGCGCTCAAGCGACCGTTGCACCCGATCCTTTCGCTCAGACGAGGGCATGCCCGAGCGGTAGCTCAGCGGCAGATCGACGTTCTCATAGACGGTCAGGTCCCCGATCAGATTGAAGCTCTGAAAGATAAAGCCAATCTCCTGGTTGCGGATGCGCGAACGATCGGAAAAGTTCAAATTCGCCACCTCCTTTCCGTTCAGCGTGTACTGCCCATCTGTCGGCGTGTCGAGCAAACCGAGGATCGATAACAGCGTCGACTTTCCGCACCCCGATGGTCCCGACATCGCGACGTACTCACCGCGCGCGATCGAAAGGTGAACGCCCGAGAGAGCGTGCGTCTCCACCTCATCGGTGTAGAAGACCTTGGTGAGATTCTCGATGTGGATCAGGTCGGGCGAGTGCTCGGAGCCGGCAGCCATGGGGTATCCTTTCCTGCTGATAACGGTTACTGGTTCTGAAGCCGAACGCGGTCCGCGGAGTCCCATCGCGACATGTCGGAGAGGATGACTGTTTGGCCTGGTTCGAGACCGGCGAGCACCTGGATGCTGTTGACCGATGCCCGCCCCACCTTGACCGGAACCCGCGTCGCGGACTTTCCGTCGGGAGAGACGCGGAACAGGCTGATGGTCGAGTTCTCGTTGCCGAACGCCGGTCGGCCCACATACAAGACGTCCGTCATGCGGTCGAGATCGATCGTTCCATCCACCGAAAGATCGGGTCGTGCGCCCTGCGGCAGCGCACCCAGCAGATCGACGTCGACCGTCACCGTTCCGTTCTGGACGGCCGGATCGATGCGTGCCACCTTGCCCGGTATCACGCCGTTGTGCGTGTCGATCTCAGCCGGTTGATCGATCTGAATGTCGCGCGCCTGAGTCTCGGCGATCTTGAGCGACGCCTTCAGCTGGTCCGGTTGCACCACCTTAGCCAGCGTGGTTCCTGGAGCGACGTGTTCCCCGACCTGATGCGGCAGGTCGACCAGCACACCCGCGATCCCGGCACGGACGCTGAGCGCCTGCTGCTGCTTCTGCTTCAGCCCAAGCAGAGCTTGGGCCTGCTGCACCTTCGTCTCCTGCACGGCAAGCTGCGTCAGAATCGCCTTCTGATTCAGGTCAAGTCGCTGTCGTTCCAGGTCGTTGCGCTGGTTCAGTTCGTCGGCCTTTCCCTTGGAGGCGCTGTAGGTCAGGCCGCTGATCACGCCCAGGTCGTAGAGACTCTTATCCGTCTGTGACTGAAGCAGCGCCTGCCGTTGATCCGCGCCGACCGTTGCCGCACCGGCGCGCTGATTCATAAGGTCACTTTGAAGACGGGCACGGGTGTTCAGGTAATCCGCTTTCGCTGCCTTCAGCTGGAGTTGCGCGTCCAGCATCTGCTCCTGCACGGCAGGGTCTACCAAGTCCATCAGGATCGTATCCGGCTCGACCTTGGCGCCCGGCAGAACCCGGATGCGAACCACGGTGGCCTCCGTCTCGGCAGGGATAAGGCGGATGCGGTCCTCGCGTGGCACAAGTGTTCCCGGACCTCGCACCTGCCGCAGCAGAGGTCCACGCTTCACCACATCGGTCCACACGGCACTGTCGACGGTCGGTATCGCCGGCTTGAGACGCAAGACGAAGATGCCGACCGCGCAGATCACGACCAGCGCGATTGCGCCCATGAGAACATTGCGGCGAATCTTTCGCTTTCGGATGTCTGGTCTTGAGATATCCATCTACGTTTAGAAGAAGCAATCCAGAGCCCACGGCGCGCTACACGGATTTCAACAACTTAGCGTAGGTACCACCCGCGGCTGTGTCCGAAAGCGACATTGGTTGTCCGAAACCGGACACCGGTCGAGCCACTTCACTGAAGCACTCTGACCTCGACGCCCCGGTCTGACGCACCCGCGACGCGCCGACGCCTCGGCTCCAACATTCACCACCTCAGCCCATGTTTTCTTCGCCTAGTCAGCGTCATAGATGGTTGACCATCCCGAGAATTTGAGAACTCTGAGCCTTGTTCGTGGAGATTCCGCGGCTGGACTATGAAGGTCCCAACTAAGCGAATGAGCTGCGCTGGCACGTTGGTGCGCTCACCTTCTACGGGTACCTGACTCACGTCAGACGTGGACCTTAAATCCGGCGACGTCAATCGATAGTCCAACACTCGGTGGCAAGGACCGGATCGATAGAAGCTCGATCACCAAGCCGGGAGCCACCCCCCGTCGGATGATTCACCATGTACATGACCGCATGGACACTCCTGTTCCCGCTAGAGCGGTTTCCTGCAGGCGCATAGCGAAGACGCAGGTCTCATGGCGGTTTCCCCGATGAAAACGGCGCCCCACACTCTATCCGACTCACAGCAACAGGGAAACCGCTCTAAGTGAGCTGATCTCCCGGCGAACAAATGGAGGTTGCACACGGGGAAGATCCGACCAAAGCTGCAGCCACTCGCAGACGACCTCCGGGATTCTCTGGAATACCTAGTTGCGATTCGGTCTATATGCAGGAGGTAACTGAAGCAGGGTTGTTACGGGCATGCCATTCGCTTTGAAGAGGTGCGGGCACCGCGTGTTGCCCGGAGCTCGTGACGGCACTTTGGCTTTGACCCGCTCCAGCTGATTTGCTATAAATACGGGAGCGAAGCGTGTGTGTGCCTCCCGCGTCTTCCCAGACACTCCTGAGTAGCTCAATGGCAGAGCATTCGGCTGTTAACCGAAGGGTTGTAGGTTCGAGTCCTACCTCAGGAGCCAAATTGATTAGCAACTTAGAGCAATAAAGGGTGGCAAAGATTGCATCAAAGCGGCACATTGTGCCCATGTCTGTAAGCTAGTGCACGAGGATCTTCGATGCCAAGTACACCCCGCATCTCCCGCCTTTCTCGTGATCAGGTTCCAGAGGCCGCCATCGCCATCTACGATCGCTATCTTCGCGATCGCGGAAACGTGCCCAACATGTTTCGCACCATGGCGCACCGGCCCGAAATCTTCGAGACAATCATCGCCCACATGGAAGCTGTGCTCAATACCGGCACCTTGCCGAAGGCGCTCAAGGAACTGGTCATTGTCAGGACGTCGCAGCTTAACCGTACGCCGTACTGCCTTGCCTCGCACACTGCCATCTGTCGCAAGCTGGGATGGACAGACGCCCAATTGAACGGGATGGCGAATCCGGCCCCAGAGGGGGGCTTCACCGAGCGAGAGCTCGTCGCCATCCACCTCGCCGAAGTCATGACGCTCAACGCACATGGCTACACGGCTGAAGACTTCGCACGTCTACGCACCTTCTTCTCCGAAGGCGAGGTCGTAGAACTTATGGCCGCGATCGGGCTGTTCAACTACTTCAATCGCTTCAACGACCTGCTCGAAATGGAACCAACCGCGCCCGCAAACCAGGACGAGTTAGCGCTCGCTGGCGTCGTCCCCTGAACCTGCCGCGTACACGAGCCTTTTGCGGAAGTCTGCAGCACAGACGACCCCAACCTTACGGGTACAGCAAGACGGCGATGTTGTACGAGGCAAACGGTCCAGTCTCAGATGCCTCGCACGCGCCGACAACTGCTTCGTGATACTTGCCGGAATTCAGCCGATTCTTGAGCAGCGACGGTAGATCATCGAGACGCGATGCCGTGTAGCGCAGCACATACCAAGGACGGCGGGCACCCGCATATCCTGTCGGCATGCTGCACGTCTGGCGAGCGTCTACCCGAAGTAGATCCGATTTCGGCGTTCCCTGAGCCACTTTCAAGCCCGACCCCGCCAGCAACATCGCCACTGTCAGCTCTTGCTTGTCGAGCGACATGGTATCCACGGTCGTAGCAAAGTCCTCGACGGCAAAGAACTGGCCGCCGCTGACGATGACTGCAATCCCAACCACGTTCACCATCGGATCCAGGAGGTTGGCTCGATGGCCCGGCGAGGCCATCCAGAGATCATGGATGATCACAGAGTCAGAAGCCTCGGCGACGTTCTCAGTGATCAGGGAAAACCGAAGCCCGGTCTTCGCTCCGCGTTGAGAAAGGTCCGGCTCCCCAGGAAAGCCGTGAGAGATGTCGGAGTGTCGCGCCATCTCAGCCGCATGGGCGGCGGCGGCAGCGGACAGCAGGGGATCTCGTTCGAGTGGCGACAAGCCCCGCGTCGCACGATCCTGATTGGCCTTCAGCAGCAGAAACTGCTCGGCAACCGTGGGGAGAACAGCTCCCCGCGTCACCGCTGGAGCGGACGACGCGAGGAGACACAGAGCAAGGACAACAATGGAAAGGACAACTGGCTTACGCTGAGCCATGATTTTTCTCGACCTCGACTGAAGTACAGCGGAGCACCTGGGAGAGGCTGCTCTTGCGCTATATATCGGCTGATCGGGGGGAAAGTTTAGTACAACTTTCGCTCTCTCGGATCCTCGGAGGTCAGAGGGACGCGACAGATGGGCAAGAGATCGAGACATGTCAGCAGCACTCCTCTCAACGGCAGGAACGGTCGCGCGTACACCCGCGCTAAATATCCGATTACCAAAGCAGAGGGGGCCAGCTGGGAACTACGAACGAACTACCAGAGACAAGGGAGCAGTACTGAAAGAGACGGCGTTAGCTGAGTTTGTGTTGCACGGCAGCCCAGGTACGCCTGATCCCTTCCTCGATCCCGACCGCATGGCGCCAACCTAGCGAGTGAAGCCGGGTGACGTCCATCAACTTACGGGGAGTCCCATCGGGCTTGCTCAGATCGAAGACAATTTCGCCCCGAAACCCTAGAACGCGCGCCACCGTGGCAGCCAACTCGCCGATCTGCATGTCTTCGCCGGTTCCAATGTTGATGAGTGGAGGAGCATCCTCGACCAGCAGCGAAGCGTACTTTGCGGCGTCCAGATTCAGCAGGTGCACGCACGCTCGGGCCAGATCGTCGGAGTAGAGCAGCTCACGGCGCGGGGTTCCCGTGCCCCACACCGTGATCTCCGATGCTCCCGACCGAATCGCCTCTGCCGTCTTTCGAATCAATGCAGGCAAGACGTGGGAGGTTTCGAGGTCGAAGTTATCCTCCGGGCCATACAGGTTTGTCGGCATCGCCGCCAGATACCTGGTCCCGTACTGGCGGTTATAACTCCAGCACATCTCGATGCCGGCGATCTTCGCCAGAGCGTAAGGCCGGTTGGTGGGTTCAAGTGGCCCTGACAGCAGGCAAGATTCCGGCATCGGCTGCGGCGCAAGCTTCGGGTAGATACAGGACGAACCAAGAAACAGCAGACGGTCCGTGCCGTTTCTCCGTGCAGCGTCGATCACGTTGTTCTGAATGGACAGATTGTCCCGGATAAAATCTGCGGGGAAGTTGTTATTCGCGAGGATCCCACCTACCTTCGCCGCCGCAAGAACAACATGCTCCGGGCGAGCCTCGGCAAAGAAACGATCGACCGCCACCGGGTCGCGCAAGTCCAACGCCGCATGCGTGCGAGTCAGCAAACTTCGGTAGCCCAGGCGATTGAACTCACGCGAGATCGCCGATCCGACAAGTCCGCGGTGCCCCGCAAGATAGATCCGCGCATCTCGACGCATGTAAGGCTCCGGCACGCGCATTGGCTCGCCCGCCAGCGCCGGCCCAGCTGCATCGGACGACCCGACCCTGGATGACTCGACCTGCGAATCGGCTTCTAAGACTTTGGATTCAGTGTTCACAGTCCCTCAGGTCTCCCGCACGTTGTATGCGTCGAACCCGTGCTCGCGCACAAGAGCGTCGCGTTCGGCGCTCTTCAGGTCGGATTCGACCATCTCTCGGACTAACTCGTCAAAACTCGTCCGCGGCACCCACCCCAGTTCCCGCTTCGCCTTCGACGGATCACCCAGCAACGTCTCCACTTCAGTTGGACGGAAGTATCGCGGGTCCACCGCGATCACGATTCTGCCCTCCGAGTCGACCGCTTGTTCTTCGACGCCGCTGCCTCGCCATGTCAGCTCCAGTCCCAGCAAACGGGCGCAGCGCTGAACAAAGTCGCGCACACTGTACTGCTCGCCGGTTGCAATCACAAAGTCCTGCGGACGCTCCTGCTGCAACATCAGCCACTGCATCTCGATGTAGTCGCGCGCATGTCCCCAGTCGCGCTTCGCGTCGAGGTTCCCCAAAAACAGCTGTGTCTGCAGACCCACCTTGATCCGCGCCAGACCGCGCGTAATCTTCCGCGTGACAAACGTTTCTCCTCGCAGCGGGCTCTCATGATTGAACAGAATTCCGTTGCAGGCATACATCCCGTACGCCTCGCGATAGTTCACCACAATCCAGTACCCGTACATCTTCGCCACGGCATAAGGCGACCGCGGATAAAACGGCGTGGTCTCCTTCTGCGGAATCTCCTGCACCAGCCCATACAGCTCGGAGGTCGACGCCTGGTAGAAGCGCGTCTTTTTCTCGAGACCCAGAATCCGAATCGCCTCCAAGAGGCGCAAAACGCCAAGCGCGTCTGAGTTCGCCGTGTACTCCGGCTCCTCAAACGAAACTTGCACGTGCGACTGCGCGGCCAAATTATAAATCTCGTCCGGCTGCACCTTCTGCACAATGTGGATCAGCGACGACGAGTCCGTCATGTCGCCGTAATGAAGGATGAACTTCGGATCCGGATTATGCGGATCTTCGTAAATGCTATCGATACGCGCCGTGTTGAACAGCGAAGTCCGGCGCTTGATGCCGTGCACCTCGTATCCTTTTGCAAGCAGAAACTGCGCCAGGTAGGCACCATCTTGTCCGGTCACTCCGGTAATCAACGCTCTCTTCAAAACGGAACCATCTCCCATCGGCCAATCGCGACCCGAACAGATTCGTAATCTTCCGCAGCTCGTCCCTTCTAGACCTTCCGGTCGGCTCCGGTTGACCTCAGTCTACTGCAGAGCCGTCTCGGGCCGATGTCTCAGATTAGGTCACCACGTTACCAAAGGTTTGCTCCAGATCGCTCTCAACGCGGAGCAATACCTCATCCCGGCCCAGCCACTCAACTGCATACCGCCGAGCCGCCGCACCGAGCCTCCCTCTCAACTCCACATCCCCCGCCAGCCGCCGAACAGCCTCCGCAAATGCCAAAGAGTTGTCGGTCGGCACCACCAGGCCGCGCGCCTCCTCATCGGCCCCACCCCCGACCACCGCCGCCACCTGGGTCCCCGCATCGGCCGTCACCACCACCGGCCGTCCACTCGCCAGCATCCCTGTCAGCTTCGACGGCATCACCAGATCCGCCGCTCCAGCGCGCTGCGGCAGCAGATGTACATCCGCCGCATTCAGCAAACTAGATAGCCGGTCGAGCGGCTGCAAGGGCAACATCGTCACATTCGTCCGTCCCCTCATCGCCCATTCCAGCTCCGGCCGAAAGCTGCCATTTCCGCACAGCAGGAGGTGCACTCGGTCGTCCGTCTGCAGCTCCTCCGCCAGTCCGACCAACATCTCCAATCCCTGCTTCGCGCCCATGTTTCCCGAGTACAGTAAAACGATCTTTCCCGCCAGCCCCAGCTCGCGCCGAAATGCATTCTCCGCCCACGCCGTCGGCTCCGGCTGGATCGCCTCAACGTCCACCCAGTTCGGAAACAGCACCAACCGCTCCGCCGCCACGCCCTTCGCCGCCCCACGCTCCAGCATCTTCGCCGAGATCGTCGACACCCGCGCAAACGCACCCAACAGCCTCCGCTCGACCGCAAGCGCAAAGGCGTGCACGGGACCATGCGCCGGCAGCAAACCGAGATCAAACGCAGCATCCACCTCAAAATCCTGCACATGCAGCCACGCCGGAGCTCCAGCCAGCATCGCCGCAAATAGCGCCACCGGCGCGCCAAACAGCGTCGGCTCCACCGTAAACACCACGTCCGGCTCCCACCCTGTCTGGCCGAGCATCACCGGCAAACTCGCCACAGCAAACGACAAGAGATGCAACACCCGCCGCAATCCCTTCGGCCGCGCCGGCACGTACAAAGGACAGCGAAACACCGTCAGATTCCGCGTCGGATACTCCGTTCTGTAGCGACTTCCATACCCCGCGCCGATCTTCCACGCCGGGTAGTAGGGCGGCGCCGTCACCACATGCACCTCGTGCCCGCGGCTCGCCAGCCAACTCGCCATCTCGCCCGTATACTTCCCAACGCCGGTCAGCTCCGGCGAAAAGTTCAGGCCATGGATCAGAATGCGCAGGGGTCAGGTCTCTCTCGCGCACGCGGGGGAGGAAACGTCGTGCGCCCTCCTCATCATACCCAGCGTCCTGAAGCACAATACTCTTGTGACCTCCTCGCCTGACCCTCTGAGCCCCGCACCGCGCCCGAGCCGCCTCTCGATCCGTGCCGTCCGGACGCAGATTAGGACGCAGATCCGGTCCCAGCCGCTCGCCGCCCTTGGCCTCCTCCTGCTCGCTCTCTTCACCATCTCTGCCGTCTTCGCGCCTCTGCTCGCACCCGCTGACCCCGCCCAACTCGACCTCCCGCATCGCCTCGCCGCCCCCAGCGCCCACCACTGGTTCGGCACCGACGAACTCGGCCGCGACATCCTCTCCCGCATCCTCTTTGGCGCTCGCATCTCGCTGCTGGTCGCCGTCTGCGTCGTCTCGCTCTCGGTCTTCGTCGGCGTCGTCGCCGGTTCGCTCGCCGGCTTCTACGGCGGCCTCGCCGACACCGTCCTCAACGTCTACGTCAGCAACGCCTTTCTCGCCCTTCCAGGCATCCTTCTCGCAATCAGCTTTGTCGCTTTTCTCGGCCCGGGTCTCGGCAACGTCATCGTCGCCCTCGCCATCTCGTCATGGGTCGGCTACGCCCGCCTGGTCCGAGCCCAGGTCATGGCCGTCAAGGAACGCGAGTTCGTCGATGCGGCCCGCGCCCTCGGCAGCTCCGATCTCCGCCTCCTCACGCGACATATCCTCCCCAACATCGTCCAGCCACTCATCGTCCAGGCTGCCATCGGCATGGCCGGAGCCGTTCTCGCCGAAGCCACCCTCAGCTTCCTCGGCCTCGGTGTGCCGCCCCCCGCTCCCAGCTGGGGAGCCATGCTCAACGACGCCCGCTCCCACCTCTTCGACTCCCCACATCTCCTCTTGTTTCCAGCACTTGCCGTTATGCTGCTCGTCCTTTCCTTTAATTTCCTCGGCGATGCTCTCCGCGATTATCTCGACCCACGCATGCGCGGCTCCTCCTCCGCTCCCTGACAGCACACCAGATCCAGCATCCAAACCTCAACCTCATGCGCAAATCGATCCTCGGCCCCGAACCAGCCTCCACAGCTCCCACCAACGCCCGGAACCACGCCTGGCTCGACCTCGAACACCTCGCCCGCGTCGAAGTCACCTCCGAGGACGAGCTCTTCCCGATCGAGCACGCCCTTGGGCTCGAAGTCACCACCGGCTGGCGCGCGGCCAACCCCGGCCCGCAACGAGTCCGTATCCTCTTCGACACCCCCCACACGATACGCCAAGTCGACCTCCACATCGTCGACCGCGCCGCCGAGCGAACCCAGGAGCTCGCGCTCTACGCCGGCCCGTCGCCGGACAACCTCCGCGAAATCCTCAGGCAGCAGTTCACCTTTAGCCCCGCCGGGTCGACCGAAGAGGTCGAGCACTACAGCGTCGACCTCAACGGCGTCAGCGTCCTCGATCTGCGCATCGACCCTGACCGCAGCCATGACCCGAGTCAAAGCATCAACTACGCCACCCTCCAATCGCTCCGCATCGCCTGAACGAGGCCTCCGCACCATGCTGATCGGCGTCATCTCGGACACCCACGGCCTCCTTCGCCCCGAGGCCCTCGCCGCTCTCGCCGAGGCTGAACACATCCTCCACGCCGGCGATGTTGGCGACCCGAGCATTCTCGACCGCCTCCGCGAAATCGCGCCCGTCACCGCCATCCGCGGCAACATCGACACCTCAGGCCCTTGCGCCGAGCTTCCCGCCACCGATGCCGTCGAGCTCGGTGGCAAGCTCTTCTACCTCGTCCACTCCGTCCGCGATCTCGATCTGCACCCGCAAGCAGCGGAGATCGCCGCGGTCGTCAGCGGCCACTCGCACCAGCCCTCGGTCGATTGGCGCGACGGCGTCCTCTACCTCAACCCAGGCAGCGCCGGGCCGAAACGCTTCCGCCTGCCTACCACGGTCGCGCTCGTCTACGTCGCCGGAGATGCCCTCTCCGCCCACATCGAGCCCTTGTAGGGGAATCTACCGGCCCGTCAACCCAACCGGCGCCTCAAACCGAACCGTGTCCAGAATGCTCCGCAGCCGCCCTTCCACCGCCTGCAGTTGCGCCGGCGTCAGGTCCCGCGCACCCGGCGACGATCCCTCACAAAACGTATGCACCACCAGATCGAACCGCACGCACGCTCCTTCATGCATCGCCGTATAGACGTCATTGCGCGCTTCCACGCACATCGCCCCATGCTCCCCGTACCCGTGCTGAAACGGGACGCCGCCGATCGTCTCCGGCCGCATCGGGCTCCCCGCCAGCGACGCGGCCTGCCGCCCGCACACCGTGGCCAGAGCCTGTGGAACCACGCTTAAGTACAAGAGCGCCCCCGAAAACGTCGACGCCGGATAAGGATTGAAGTCGATCTGCGCCGCCGCCCGCAGCTGCGCATTCCGCGGAGCCGACCGGGCATCGAGAGAAAAATCGCTCAACTCGCCATCCCGCCGCGCCAGCCGCCAACCTGCCGGCAAGTCAAACGAGACACCGCTCCGCCGATCCAGAAAATGCTGGGCCGCGGGCGTCGTCGGCTCTGCCACGGTCGCGCCGCCGCGCGCAAACGGACTTCCACTCTGCGCCACCGAGCTCGGCCCTCCCGCCACAGCCAGCATCAGCACCGCCAAGCCCCTCACCACCTCTGTCCAAACTCGCCTCCAGAGCCGCCTCACCATCTCACCTCCGCCAGCCTCAGAATGCCAGATGCTGCGACCCGGCGTCCGCCCAAATCTCGCACCAGCCTCTGCGACCTTAGTTGCAGACCACAGAAGCCCACCTACGCCCGCCGCACCCGCGGGTTCACCACCGTGTACAAGAGATCGGTCACGAGGTTCACCCCCACATACGTCAGACCCACGGCCAAGAGACACCCCTGCACCAAGGCGTAGTCGCGATTCAGGATCGCCGAAAGCGTCAGCCTGCCAATTCCTGGCCAGCTGAAGATCGTCTCGGTCACAATCGCCCCGGCCAGAAGCGACCCAAACTGCAGGCCCAGCACCGTCAGGATCGGCAAGAGCGCATTCGGCAGGGCGTGCCGGTACAGCACACGGCGCTCCGACAAGCCCTTCGCCCGCGCGGTCCGGATGTAGTCCTGCGACATCTCTTCAAGCATCGCCGACCGCACCATCCGCGTCAGCACCGCCGCCAAGGACAAGCCCAGCGTCACCGCCGGAAGCACCAAATGCAGCAAAAACACCCACGGCGGATCGGTCGCCGCCCCCGCCCCCGAGACCGGCAGCCAACCCAGCTCGATCGAGAACAGCAAGATCAGCACCGGCCCCAGCGCAAAGTTCGGAAACGACAGGCCCACAAGGGAAACCACACCGATCCATCGATCCGTCGCCCTCCCCCGCCTCACCGCCGAAGCCACCCCCGCCGGCAGCGAAAACAATACTCCCAGGGCCATAGCCGCCCCCGTCAAGGCCACGGTGTACGGGTAACGCCCCAGCACCAGGCGCACCACAGAGTCATGCAGGCGCAGCGACTGGCCCAGATCGGCATGCGCCACACCGCTCCAATACCGCCCGTACTGCACCGGCAACGGCGCGTCCAGACCATACATATGCCGCAACGCGGAGACATCCGCCGCCGTCGCCCCCTCGCCCAGCATCTGCACCACAGGGTCGCCCGGAACCAGATGGATCAGCAGAAACACCACCGAAACCACAAACCAAAGCACAGGCAGCGTCAGCAAAACGCGCCAAAGCGCCCGCAGCACCGCCCGCACCACCGGACCTCCACGTCCCCGCCCCATCACCGATGCGCTGGTCCGCCCGGCGCCGCCGCCAAGGCCAGTCCCTCCCCGGCCACAGGCTCGACCGCCTCCTCGGCAGGCGCGATGTTCTCCACCCGGACCCGGCTGATCCGCCGCCCCGACATCTCCGCCACCCTATACCGCCGGCCGTCCATCTCCAGCGTCTCCCCTTCCACCGGCAAGTGCCCCAGCTCGGCGAGGAGAAATCCAGCCAACGTCTCCACCCCCGGCGTCCGTGGAAAACTCCACCGCAGCTGCGTCGTCAGGTCACGCAAGGTCGTCGATCCATCCAGGACCATCACGCCGGCAAGATTCGGCAGAGCCGGCCGCGCATGAACATCAAACTCATCGTCCAGCTCGCCTACCACCTGCTCCAAAACATCCTCCGCCGTCACCAGACCCACCGTCGACCCGAACTCGTCCACCACAATCGCCATCTGCCGGCGACGATCCTGAAATTCCTGAAGCAGCTCGACCGCCAGCTTTGTCTCCGGCACCACAGTCGCCTCGCGCATCACCTGGCGAACCGTCAGCCCCGACGCCCCACTTCCGCCCAACGCCAGCGACGTACTCCTGAAGTGCATCAGCCGCGAAACGTCCTTCGAATAAAGGATTCCGATAATGTGCTCCGGCCCCAAGGCAGGGTCGTACACCGGCACACGCGAGTGCTGCTCCTCCACAATCCGCGCACTCGCCCGCTCAAGCGGCATGTCCGCCGGCAAGGAAAAGATCCTCCCTCGCGGTGTCATAATCTCGCGAACCACCACATGGTTCAGCTCAATCGCCCGGTGAATCATCTCTTCCTGAAACTCCGGCAAAAGACCCATCTTGCGCGCGGAGGTCGCGATCAGCTTCATCTCCTCGGGCGAGTGCACCGCGCCCTCGCCCCGCAAAGGCGCCCGAAACAGCCGCAAAACCAGCGTCGCCGAACCGTTCATCAACCGCACCGCCGGCCGCGTAATCCGAATAAACACGTCCATCGGACCCGCCACCGCCAGGGCAATCCGCTCCGCCCGCTGCAACGCCAGCGACTTCGGCACCAGCTCCCCCAGCAGCACCTCAAAGTATGTAATCACCACAAACGCCATAGCCACCGACGCAATCTCGATCACGCGCGTGTCGGTCCGTGCCACGCCCATGGCGTGGAGCGCGCGCACGAGCATCTCCGAGATCGCCGGCTCCCCCAGCCAGCCCAGCGCCAGCGCCGCCAAGGTCACCCCAAACTGCACCGCGGGCAGGAACTCGTCGATGTTGTGCTTCAACTGCAACACGGTCCGCGCACCCGTCCGGCCATGCGCGATCAGCTGCTCAATTCGCGTCTCGCGAACGCTCACCAGGGCGAACTCGGCCGCAACAAAAAAGCTGTTGGCCAGAATAAAAAACGCCACCAGAATCCCGCGAAAAAGCACCCACTCCAGCATCACCATCAAGTCTAGCAGCGCTGCGAGGACGGCGAGATCTGACCTCGCCACACACAAAAATGCCCAGGCGCTGGTTGGCAGCCTGGGCACATCTTGTTAGCTAGGACGCGGTCGCGGCAAAGATGTCAGGCGATTACCTTGACGATGCTGCGGTCGATCGTATCTTTCGGCACAAAGCCGACAATCTGATCAGCAACCTTGCCGCCCTTGAAGAGCAACAGCGCCGGAATCCCGCGAATCCCATACCGCGACGGCGTCTGGCTGTTCGAATCGACATCCATCTTCATCACCTTCAACTTGCCCTGATAGGCCGACGCAACCTCATCCACCACCGGCGCGAGCGCCCGGCACGGACCGCACCACGCTGCCCAGAAATCAACCAGCACCGGCGTCTCCGACTGCAACACTTCCTTCTCAAACGTCGCGTCGTTAACCTCTGTTACAAACTGTCCAGCCATCGTCTCTTCCTCTTTTCACTCGCGTTCTGATCGTTCAAGGGAACGTCCCACAGCTATAGTAGATGCCGCCCAGCGCTGGAGGTTTCAGTCCAGCCGCCTTGCCTTCCCAAACGTGCAAAAAGCGAACGCCCGGACCCCTGATAGAGGGGTCAACGGGCGCGCGTAGCAGCCCTCCCCAGAACTGGCTACTTCGCAAGACTATGGCGAACGCGCAAAGCAGCAAAGCGATCTTAGGTAACTTCGTGCAACTCCAGACTAAGTTACTTCACCCCACCTGCTGAAATCCGCCCGCCTCAACCTCATGCCCCCCAGCAATCCCCGTCCAGACGACCTCCCCCAGCAGATCACCCGCCGCCCCGCGCACGGCCGCTTCTACCCGCTCGACCGTCGCCGTCTCCTCCACCACCACCAACACCGCAGGCCCAGCTCCGCTCAACGCAACTCCCAACACACCAGCCTCCGCTCCCAATCCCTCAAGCGCCGGCAGCAAGGGGCACAGCTCCGCGCGATACGGCTGGTGCAAACGATCCCGCATCGCCCCTCGCAACAGATCGCCCCGACCCAACGCAAACGCCGCCACCAGCATCGCCGTCGCCTGCACATTTTCGACCGCATCCGCCCGGCTATACATGTCCGGCAGCACCGCACGCGCCTCCCTCGTCGCCAGCCCGACGCGCGGCAGCGCCAACATCAACCGCCATGGCAACGCCCGCCCAAACGTCGCCGCATCCACCCCAGACCTCTCCCCTCGCTGCATCGACACCGTCATCCCACCGAAAAAACACGCCGCAACATTGTCCGGATGCCCCTCCCGCGTGCACGCCTCGGCGAGAATCTGCACCTCCGTCCAACCCAACTCGCCAAAGTGGTCTGCCAGCAACACCCCAGCCAGCAGCGCCGCCGCGCTCGACCCACACCCCATCCCCAGCGGAATCTCGTTCTCAATCCGCAACCGCAACGCTGGCGCAGCCAGCCCCAACCCGCCCAGCACCTCCGTGTACGTCGTCAGGACCAGGTTGTCCGCCACCGACCCGCACACCGCGGCATCCCGCCCTGTCGCCGAGATCTCCATCCGACCCGAGGTCGACAGCTCGGCCTCGATCGTCAGGTACAGACCCATCGCCAGCCCCACCGCATCGAACCCCGGCCCCAGATTTGCCGAGGTCGCCGGCAGCCGAAGCCGCACCGGCCCCACACCGCCCGCCGCCGCCAGACTCATGCCGTCACAGGCGTCTCAACCAGGCTCTCAATCGCTCGCAAAACGGCATCCAGCACCGGCTCTAGCACGATCGGCGGCTTCTGCAAAAGCCGATGCATCCCGCGCTCCGCCAACGTCGCCTCCTCCGCTTCTTCGCTCCGCAGCAGGGCGTTCCGGTGATAGCTGATCGTGTACTCCGGATCCTTCAACGTATGGCCCGTCAGCAGCAGAACCACCCTCTCCTCGGGCAGGATCTTGCCCTGCCGCACCAGCTTTTTCAGCCCTGCCAACGTCACCGCGCTCGCCGGCTCGCAACCGATCCCCTCCGCCCCGATCTGCGCCTTCGCCAACGCAATCTCCTGCTCGGTAGCCTCCTCGCACCATCCGCCCGTCGCCTGGAGCACACGCACCGCCTTCCTCCACGAAGCCGGATTCCCGATGCGGATCGCACTCGCCCGCGTATCCGCCACCACCGGCTCCAGAGCCCGCCCACCCGTGTCCCGCATCGACCGAAACAGCGGGTTGGCCCCATGCGCCTGCACCACGCTGATCTTCGGCATCCGCGCGATCAGCCCCAGCTGCAGCAACTCCCGAAATCCCTTGCCCAGCGCCGCCCCGTTCGCCAAGTTTCCGCCCGGCACAAGCAGGTGCTCCGGAACCTGCCAGTCCATCTGCTCCATCAACTCAAAGGCCGGCGTCTTCTGCCCCTCCAGTCGATACGGATTCACCGAGTTCAACAAATAAATCGGAAACCTCTGGATCAGCTCCGACAAGATCCGCACACAACCATCGAAATCCGTCTTCAACTGCAGCGTAATCGCACCGTAGTCCATCGATTGCGACAGCTTTCCCCAAGCAATCTTTCCCTCAGGAATCAGCACAATCGACCGCAACCCCGCACGCGCCGCATACGCCGCCATCGAAGCTGAAGTGTTGCCCGTCGACGCGCACGCCACCCACTCATACCCGCGATCGACCGCCACCGACATCGCCGCCGTCATTCCCGTGTCTTTGAACGACCCCGTCGGATTCATGCCCTGGTGCTTGGCCAGCAACCACTCCACACCCGCGTCCGCCGCCGCGCGGGGAAGGTCGTACAACGGCGTATTTCCCTCGCGCAGCGTCACCGGATGCTCCGAGTCCTTGAGGATCGGCAGAAGATCGCGAAACCGCCACACCCCCGACTGGTCCGCCGCAAGCGAAGACGTCCTCCGCTCCTGCCAAAGCCATCGCAACGCACTCGCATTCGGCGGCAAGGCAGACCCCTGCGCGGAGGCGTCGCTCCAGGCATACTTCACCTCAAACAAACCGCCGCAGGAGACGCACCGGAAGTCGCTCGGCGCAACCTCCCCGGAAATCTCTGCCCTGCACTCAGTGCATCGAAGCTGATGTGACAGATCGCTCATCGCTCTTCCCAGCCTACCGCATGCCCTTCAGGCGGCCAATCGTTTCCGCTGCTCTGCTCGCACTCGCGGTCCTCTTCGTCCCATCTCGGCACAGCCTGGCCCAAAAACCTGCACAGCACACCGCAGGCAAAGAACTCCGTGTCGCCGCTGCCGCCGACCTCGAGCCCGTCCTCCCCGCCCTCGCCGAGCTCTACCGCCAAGCCACCGGCGTCAAACTTGTCATAAGCTACGGCTCCTCCGGAACCCTCACCACGCAAATCCTCAACGGCGCCCCCGTCGACCTCTTCCTCGCCGCCGACTTCACCTTCCCCGAACGCATCGTCGCCGCTGGCCTCACCGAAGATCGAGCCCCCATCCCCTACGCCCGCGGCTCCCTCGTCCTCTTCACCCGCAAAGACTCCCCCCTCCAGCCGCTCAGCATGGAACGTCTGACCGACCCTCGCGTCCGCACGGTCGCCATCGCCGACCCATCCCACGCCCCCTACGGCCGAGCCGCCGTCGCCGCCCTCCAGCAACTCAAACTCCTCGACACCGTCCAGCCCCACATCGTCACCGCGGAAAACGTCGCCCAGGCCGGCCAGTTCGCCGTCTCCGGCAACGCCCAGCTCGCCTTTGTCTCACTCACCCTCGCCATCTCCTCCAAGTACAAGGAGATCGGCACCTACGTCATGGCCCCCACCGTCTACCCCGAAATCCGCCAGTGCGCCGTCGTCCTCAAACGCTCCGACCGCCGCCCAGAAGCGCAAGCCTTCCTCGCCTGGCTCCTCTCCAGCCCCGTCCAGGAGCACCTCCCCGAGTTCGGCCTCCGCCCCATCCGGTAGCGTCACTGAAAGCAGTGACTCAAAACTGACTGAAACCTAATCTGAGCCTCAACAGATCGATCCGTCTAGACTCGTAGCATGGACCCGCAAGCCCTCGTCCTCACCCTCCAGCTCGCCCTAACCACCACGCTCCTTCTTCTGCTCCTCGCGATCCCCATCGCCTGGTGGCTGGCCAGCGGCAACAGCCTCCCCCGAGTCTTCGTCCAAACCCTCGTCGCCCTCCCTCTCGTCCTCCCACCCACCGTCCTCGGCTTCTATCTCCTGGTCAGCCTCGGCCCGCTCACCGCACCCGGCCGCCTTCTCACGAGCCTCCTCGGCCACACCCTCGCCTTTAGCTTCGCCGGCCTGGTCGCCGGCTCCCTCGTCTACAGCCTGCCCTTCGCGGTCCAGCCCCTCGTCGCCGGCTTCTCCAGCATCGACAGGAGCTACACCGAAGCCGCCGCCAGTCTAGGCGCCAGCCCCTGGCGCATCTTCCGCACCCTCGTCCTCCCGCTCAGCCAACGCTCCCTGCTCACCGCCGCCCTCCTCACCTTTACCCACACCGTCGGCGAGTTCGGCGTCGTCCTCATGCTCGGCGGCAACATCCCCGGCCACACCCGCACCCTCTCCATCTCCCTCTTCGACCTCGTCGAAGACGGCAACTACACCGCCGCAAACCATACCGCTCTCCTCTTGCTCGCCGCCTCCTCCGCCACCCTCTTCCTCATCTACCTCCAGCCCGCCCTCCGGCCGTCGCGCCGCACCGACCCAGGCGCCCTCCTTGGCTGACCGACCAAACGCCCACCCCCGCCCGCACCTCCGCCTCTCTCTCCAACACCAGCAAGGCGCCCTCAACCTCGACGTCCACGCCACCCTCGCCGCCCCGTGGACCGTCCTCTTCGGCCCGTCCGGCAGCGGCAAAAGCACCATCCTCCGCATCCTCGCCGGCCACCTCCGGCCCGACCACACCCACATCGAGGTCGGCCCAGACCTCCACACCCTCGTCGACACCCGCCGACACCTCTGTCCCCCACCCCACCTTCGCCCCATCCGCAGCGCCGGCCAAACCCCGCACCTCTTTCCCCACCTGTCCGTCCGCGAAAACCTCCTCTACGGAGTCCCGCACCGAACCCCACCGCAAGACCCCGAAGCTCTCCTCCCCGAGATCCTCGACCTCTTTCAGCTCACCCCCAGCCTCGGCAAGCGGCCCGCAAACCTCAGCGGCGGCGAAAAACAACGCGTCTCGGTCGCCCGGACCCTCCTCTCCGCCATCACCACCCCCACCCTGCTCCTCCTGCTCGACGAGCCGTTCGCCGGCCTCGACCTCCACCTCCGCAACCACCTCCTCACCCACCTCCCAACCCTCGCCCGCCGCTTCAGCATCCCCGTCCTGTCCGTCACCCACGACGTCTCCGAACCCTTCCTCCTCGACGCCGAAGTCCTCCGCCTCACCGACGGCCGCATCACCGCCCAGGGCCCCGGCGCACAGGTCCTCGCCCACGACCGAGCCCGCCTCCTCCAAAGCCTCACCGCAAACACACAAACAACCCCTAACCCGCTCTAAACCCGCACCGCCACACTCTCCGCCTCGACCGGCTCCTGCTCCAGCCAGACCCCAAACCTCCGCTCCACCTCCGCTCGGATCGCGTCCCGCAACGCGTACACCTCCGCCGCCGTCGCCCGCCCGCTCCAGTTCGTCAGCGCCAACGAGTGCCGCGTCGAGACCCCCGCCCCGCCCATCCGGAACCCCTTCCCAAATCCCGCCCGCTCCACCAACCACGCCGCCGACAGCTTCACCATACCCTCCTCGCCACCCGGCCAATGCGGAACCGCCCCCACCCCTGTCTCTCCCGCCAACCTCTCCAGCACCGCCCCGCCCACCACCGGATTCTTGAAAAACGACCCAGCGCTCCGCGAATCCGGATCCCCCGCCCTCACCACCATTCCCTTCCCCGCCCGGATCTCCCGCACCGCCTCAGACACCTCGGTCGGCGACGGCCGCGCACCCTCGCCAAACCACCGTCGTAGGTCGGCGTACCCCAGCTCCGGCACACGCCCACGATCGAACCGAAACCGCACCCGCGTCACCAGATACCGCCCCCGCTCCGCCCGATTGAAGACACTTCCGCGATACTGAAATCCACACTCCGCCGCCCCCATCTCCACAAACTCGCCCACCTGCAGATCGAACGCCCGCACCGACACAATCGTCTCCGACACCTCCTGCCCATACGCCCCCACATTCTGGATCGGCGTCCCTCCCGTCATCCCCGGAATCCCCGCCAGGCACTCCACACCGCTCAGCCCCGCCCGGCACACCTCTGAGACAAACCCGTCCCAATCCCTCCCAGCAGGTACGTCATACTCCACCCACCCGGCACCCTCCCGCAACCCCATCTCCCCACCAATCCCCAGCCGCACGGCCAGCCCATCAAACCCTCGATCCCCGACCAGGAGATTGCTCCCACCCCCAAACGGCAGCACCCGCAACCCCCGCTCCCGCGCCCAACTCACCGCTTCGACGAGCTCCGCCTCACCCCAGACCTCTGCAAAATACCGCGCCGCCCCACCCACACCAAACGTCGTCAGCGGCCCCAACAGGACCCCCTCCCGCACCTCCAATCCAGCACCCTCTCGCCCCGCCACGCTCTCCACGACCTCAGCCTATACCACCCCCGCACGCGTCCGCACCCATCCCGCACACAGGCCAGAGAGCGTATCCTCTCCCCTGCATGTCCCACCACCCCAAACAGCTCGACCACCTCACCGTCGACGAACTCGCCGCCCACTGCTTCGGCTGCGGCGCCGCCAATCCGCAGGGCCTCCACCTCCGCTTCACCGTCCACACCCCACCTCCACCCGACGAACACGAGATCACCGCCACCGCCACCGTCCAACTCACCGAGCTCCACCAGGGGCCGCCCGGCTACATCCACGGCGGCATCATCTCCACCCTGCTCGACGAAGCCATGAGCAAGCTCAACCGTCCCCTCGGCCTCCTCGCCATGACCCGCCACATGTCCGTCGACTACCTCCGCCCCGCCCCACTCCACACCCCCCTCACCCTCACAGCCCGCCACCTTCGGCGCGAAGGCCCCCGCAAACTCTTCCACACCGCCGACCTCCTCGCCCCCGACGGCACACCGCTCGCCCACGCCGAAGCCCTCTTCCTCGCCATCGACCCGAGCCTTCTCCAGCGCCGGCCAACCTCGTCCAAATCCCACACCCAACAGTCCTCACCTCAAGTAAGTGATATCATCGCCCAGTAACGCGATATCAGAGGTGCTCTCATGCGTACACTCGTCGATATCCCCGAAGCCGACCTCGACCTCCTGAACCACCTCAGCAAAACCCAAAAGGTCTCCCGGGCCGAGCTGGTCCGATGTGCGATCTCCACCTACCTGGAGCCCCACCGGCCTGAACCAGAGGTGGACTGCTTCGGTATATGGGCGGAAAACCCCGTGGATGGTCTGGAATATCAGCGGAAGATCCGGAGCGAATGGGACGACTAGCAGCTCTCTTCGACAGCAACATCCTGATCGACTACTTCGACGGCGTTCCTGCGGCAGGCCGCGAGGTCAGGCTCTTCCGCGAACGGGCAATCAGCCTTATCACCTGGATCGAGGTGATGGTCGGCGTCCAGCCCGAACACGAAACACGGGTTCGTTCGTTCCTCAAAAACAGGTTCAACATCATCCCCATCACAGACGACATAGCAGAGCGCGCCGTCCTCCTCCGCCGAAAACACCGCCTCAAACTCCCCGACGCCCTCATCCTCGCCACCGCCGAAGTCCAGGACTACCTCCTTCTCACCCGAGACATCCGCGACTTCCCCCAACCTCACACCCACGTGCACTTTCCCTATCAGATATCGTCGCCCGGACAGTAACTCCATCGCAGCGGTGGCGTGCTCTCTCGCTGAACTTAGTACAATTGAGATAGAGCTCCGAAAGCACAACCGCCCAGACGACGGTTTCACTCCGGCCAAAGTCAAAACTTTCAGGTGAGTTGTCATCCGTTTGCTGAAACAACGCTAGGAACCTTTGCCTTTCTAGTTGTCATTCCCAGAGGGAATCTGCTGTTGTTCTTGCGGTCGTTTGTTCTTCACACCATTACCTAATTCGCTCTAAGTTGTTGATTCTGGATATTTTGCGCGTAAGTGTATGTGTTTTCAATATTTTACGTCGATCCACCCGGCCTAAGTTCAACAAAACAGAGAGTTTACAGCAATGCATATCCCCCGGGGGGGGGGGTATGTACGGCGGCCTGCACCAGGAACTGCTAAGCTGAACTGTCAGCAAGAATCACGGACAGAATCCTACAGGTACCAGCGTCAGGAGACACCATGAGAGATCACGCCTCGAACGGAAACGGCAGCCACAGGGACAACGGCGACTTCAGCTCGGCCGGTCTGCGCCTCAAAACCGGTCTCGCCGAGATGCTCAAAGGCGGCGTCATCATGGACGTCACCACCGCCGCCCAGGCCGAGATCGCCGAGCGCGCCGGTGCCGTCGCCGTTATGGCCCTTGAACGCGTCCCCGCGCAGATCCGCGCCGAAGGCGGCGTCGCCCGCATGGCCTCGGTCGCCGTCATCCGCGAGATCATGGGCGCCTCCTCCATCCCCGTCATGGCCAAGGCACGCATCGGCCACTTCGTCGAAGCCCAGGTGCTCCAGGAGCTCGGTGTCGACTTCATCGACGAATCCGAAGTCCTCACGCCCGCCGACGAGAGTCACCACATCGACAAGCACGCCTTCACCACGCCCTTCGTCTGCGGCGCCAAAGACCTCGGCGAAGCTCTTCGCCGCATCGGCGAAGGCGCCGCCCTCATCCGCACCAAAGGCGAGCCCGGCACCGGAGACGTCATTCACGCGGTCAAGCACATGCGCCAGATCGTCTCCGAGATGCGCGCGCTCACCGTCCTCGACGAAGCGGAGATCTACGCCGCCGCCAAGGACCTCCGAGCCCCGCTCGAGCTCGTCCGCATGGTCGCCAAATCCGGCAAGCTTCCAGTCCCGAACTTCTCCGCCGGCGGCATCGCCACCCCGGCCGACGCCGCACTCGTCCGCCAACTCGGCGCCGAAACCGTCTTCGTCGGCTCCGGAATCTTCATGTCCGACAGCTACAACTTCGCTCCGCCCGCCGAGGCCGAGACCCGCGCCCGCGCCATCGTCCGAGCCACCACCCACTTCGACGATCCCAAAGTCCTCGCCGAATGCTCGGCCGAGTGCACCGGCGCAATGAAGGGCCTCGCCGTCGCGACCCTCGACAAGGAACACATGATGCAGAACCGGGGCTGGTAAAAACGACTTCCCTCCACCGAGCAACAGCAACGTTTCGCCGCAGCTACTTCGCACGTAAAATCACTTCATGCCTCCGCTTAGAGTCGGCGTCCTGGCCCTTCAAGGTGCCTTTGACGTGCACGCCAGCATGCTCCGGGAGCTCGGCGCTGAAGCCGTCCTCGTCCGCAAGCCCGAGCAGCTCGACGGCCTCGACGGTCTCGTGCTTCCTGGAGGAGAGTCAACGACACTCCTGAAACACCTCGAGCGCGACGGCTTCTTCGACCTCCTTAACGATTTCGTTCACACGAAACCGGTCTTTGGAACCTGTGCAGGCTCGATCCTGCTCGCCGACGAAGTCTCGAATCCGACCCAGCGCTCCTTCCGGGCGCTCGACATCTCGGTCGAGCGCAACAGCTACGGCCGACAGATCGACTCCACCATCCTGCTCACGCCGACCAGCCTCCCCGGTCCGCCGCTCGAGATGGTCTTCATCCGCGCGCCCCGAATCACCCGCACCGGAGACGGCGTCCAGACACTAGCCGAGCGCGACGGGAGCCCCGTCCTCGTCCAGAGTGGCAAGCTCCTGGCCGCCACCTTCCACCCGGAGCTCTCAACCGACACGCGCATCCACCAGATCTTCCTTGATCTCATCCGAGAAGACGGCGGAAGTGCGAGGAACGAACATCCATGAAGCTTCTGATGAAGCAAAAGAAAGGTCTGGGCAATCAGCTGTTTCAGTACGCCGCGGGTCTCTATCTTGCGCGGCACTACAACGCGAGCCTTACGGTACTCCGCGAACCCGACCACCTTGCCGTCTCCTTTGGTCAGCCGAGGGCGTTTTTGCTTTCGAGATTTTCGATCCAGGCCGAGGTGCGAGATTGGACGCCGCGCGACCGGTTGATGTGTTCCACCGCCCCGAGCAAGCGCCCGGTGGCGGCCTTGGCTCGAGCCGTTACGCGAACGGAGGTGTTCCGGCAGGACTATCTCACGGACCGGATCTTTGTGCCGACGCTTCCGCTATCGGATCGGACGGAGGTCGCGTACCTTGAAGGATTCTTTCAGGCCTATCCTTACGCCGAAGCGGTGGAGGAGCAGCTGCGGTCGGAGCTGAGGTTTCGGAACGCGCCTTCCTCCGAAAACCTTGTCCTGCTGGACCAGATCAAAGCGAGCGAGACTGCGGTTTCGCTCCACATGCGTCGCGGGGACTACACCGTGATCTACGGCGGTCGCGATGCTCTGCCGATCCGTTACTACGAGAACTGTATCGAAGCGGTGCACGAGCACGTGGCGAAACCGACGTTCTTTATCTTCTCCGATGACATTGCCTATGCACGCGAGAACTTGCCACAGAGCGAACGTTTGGTCTTTGTTGAGCACAACGATCAGTTGAACGCGCACGAGGATCTTCGCCTGATGTCTGCCTGTCGGCACCACATCATCGCGAACAGCACATTTTCGTGGTGGGGAGCTTGGCTCAACCCCGATCCCGCAAAGCGCGTCTACGCTCCGGATCGTTGGCTAGACCCAGCCGTTCCCTACACAGACCTCATGCCACCGAGTTGGAGGTGCATCTCCACGCACTGACGGTTGAAAGCTCTCTCTCCCGAGCCATGTTGCGCTCTTTACGGAGCCAAGACAGAGCTGGAAACGAACGGCTATCCTGCTTATGTGGAGACTCTCTCCAACACGGTCGGCGGAGCCGTTCTGGCCCAACCGGTTTCCCGGTTCTGGCATCTGCCTGGAAACGCCAGTGCTCACGGAACTGCACTCGATCAGCATCTGCTCCTCAACCTCTGGATCCTGCTCGCTCTCGCGACGCTCGCGCACGCCATCCTGCTCACAGGTCTCGCTATCCGTCGAGCGCCTGAAGCGAGACCGGACCAGTACCACCGCGCATGCATCGAGTACATCCCGCTTGCCGGTGTAACGGTTCTCTTCGCCGCCTTGGCGCTGCGCGCAGAGCGCCTCTGGGCCGAGACGCGCTATACCGGAGCATCGCCGGCCGCGCTCCAGGTGGAAGCGACTGGGATGCAGTTCGCGTGGTACTTCCGATATCCAGGGCCAGACGCGGCCTTCGGCCGGCTCGATCCCTCGCTTATCGACGCCGGAGCAGGAAACCCGCTTGGCCTTGACCCCGCGGATGGTCACGGCGCGGACGACCTCGTTCGCTCGGAGCTCGTTCTCCCTGCAGGTCGCGAAGTCGACCTCACGCTGCGCGCCCAGGACGTCATCCACGGTTTTGCTGTCCCGGAGCTGCGGGTGAAGCAGAATGCCGTTCCTGGACAGCCGATGCACATCCACTTCACACCGACGGTTGCAGGCACGTACGCAATCCTCTGTACGCAACTATGCGGCCTTGGCCACTACCGCATGAACGCCCAGATGCGCGTCCTCTCGCCGGCAGCATACGCCGCGTGGAGCACATCCCAGCTCAGGCCGAGCACACCTGAAGCGCGAGTGAACCCATGAAGGGACAGGTCTCGAAGCCGCACACTACAGGCTTATCCGTCATGCGGCGTGTCTTCACCACGGACCACCACGTGATCGGCCTCGAGTACTTGCTACTCGCAGGTGTCGCTGTCATCATCGGCACGGTATTGTCCCTGCTGATGCGGGCTCACCTCACATGGCCCGATTGGAGCATTCCGTTGCATGGTCCAGTCCTCCCCGAGGACTATCTCGCACTTGTCACGATCCACGGAACGCTGATGCTGTTCTTTGTCCTAACGACAGCGCCCCAGAGCGGCTTCGGAAACCTGATCCTGCCCGCTCAGATCGGCAGCCGAACGATGGCGTTGCCTCTCCTAAACGCACTGAGCTTCTGGATAACCGCTCTCTCCCTGGCAGTTCTGCTCTCCTCCACCTTTGTGCCTGGAGGGAATCCGATCTCAGGGTGGACGGCCTACCCACCGCTCTCGGCTGTGGCGTCGGCCGGACCTGGGCAGGCGTTAGGCATGGACCTGTGGCTCGTCTCGATCGGTCTCTTCTCCGTCGGCTCATTCATGTCCTCCGTCAACACCCTGGTCACGATCATACGGCTTCGCTGCGATGGGATGACGTGGGCACGGCTACCGCTTACGGTCTGGGCGTGGTTCACCGCCGCCCTGCTCAGTCTGCTCGCGTTCTCGGTGCTCCTGGCTGCGCTCGTGCTGTTGTTCTGCGACCGGCACGCCGGTACTTCGTTCTTCGTGCCGACAGGGGATCTGGTAAACGGCACATTCCACGCGGCGGGCCACCCTGGCAACGGCTCTCCTCTCCTTTGGCTCCATCTCTTCTGGTTCTTTGGACATCCGGAGGTCTACATTGCCATTCTGCCTGGCATGGGTCTGACGTCGATGCTGCTGGCGAACTTCAGCCGGCGACGGGTGTTTGGCTACCGGATCATGATCCTGACGACGCTGCTGATTGGTGTACTGGGGATTTTAGTGTGGGGACACCACATGTTTGTCGCCGGCCTGAACCCCTTCGCGGGGACAGCCTTCTCGATCTCGACCATGGCGATCGCGATACCGGCGGCTGCCAAGGTGTTCTCGTGGCTGGCGACGACCTGGCGCTCGCGTCCTCAGTACAGCTCGGCGATGTTGTTTTCGCTTGGCTTTGTGTCGCTGTTTGTTACGGGTGGGCTGTCGGGGCCTATTCTGGCGCAGCCGATTCTCGACCAGTATCTCCACAACACCTTTTTTGTGGTGGGTCACTTTCACCTGATCATGGGGATGGCGGGGGTATTTGGACTGTTTGCGGCGACGTACTACTGGTTTCCGCTCTTGACCTTGGCGAGTGGAGGGCGGGGGCGGCTTATGGACGAGCGCCTCGGGCGGTGGCACTTCTGGCTTACGATCACGGCCGCGTATGCGACGTTTCTGCCGATGCATTTGGCGGGGCTCGCGGGTGAGCCGCGGCAGTATGCGCAGCTTTCGGGGCTTCCCACGGCAGCGGCCAACAGCTTGCTTGCGCCGACGCTGCACATCAACACGCACATCACGTATGGCGCGATGTGCCTGGTTGGAGCGCAGATAATCTTCCTCTACAACCTTGCGCGGAGCTGGCGATCCGGGGAGGTGGCACCGGCGAATCCTTGGTCTGCGACTACGCTCGAGTGGCACCCGGGTCTTGCACCGAGATCGACCCCAGCTTCATCCGATGGAAAGATCAGCGTGTTCCGCGCACCTTGCCAGTACACCGACGAGGCATTCTTCTCACAGTGGGAGCTTGAGGCTGCGCCGATCGGAAAACGGGAGTAGTCTCTCTCTAGCGTGCACGCCAAAGGGGCCCTTTTATGCCTGCTATCCTTACGCCGAATGATGTAGATCGCGACCGAAAACGTCGCCTAGAGGACCACGACAACGGCTCCGGCAGGCGGCCGCCGACGGATAAGCGGACCGGGGGCGGCGGGGACAACGAGAACTGGAACAATCGGCCGCAGGGTCGACGCGGACCGCGGGAGAAGCTGGGCCGGTACCGTCTGGCTCTGTTCTTCGCTCTGGCGGGCGACCTGATGTTCTTTGTGGCGCTGGTGAGTACGTTCTTTGTGACGCAGGCGAGCGGGCACATCGATGCGTACAACCAGTACATCAATGAGTGGCTGCCGACGGCCATACCGCCGATCCTGTGGTTGAACACCGCGGTGCTTCTCCTATCGTCGGTCTCGATCGAGATCGCTCGGCGGCGGATGTTTCACGAGAAGTTTGTGATGGAAGAGTGGTTTGGGCTGGGGCGGCCGACCTCTCGACGGGCGATGCCGTGGTTGGTGATGACGGTGTTGCTGGGATTCCTGTTCCTCGCGGGGCAGGCGATTGCCTGGAAGCAGCTCTCGGTTCAGCATGTCTTTTTCGCTTCCAATCCATCGAGTCACTTCTTTTACCTGATTACCTACGCCCATGCCATCCACCTGTTCCTGGGGATTGGCGGGTTGATGATGGCGTTGACCGGGCTGGTGGTGTCGCGTCAGATGGAGACGCGGCAGATCATGGTCGATTGCTCGGCCTGGTACTGGCACTCGATGGGGATCCTGTGGGTGTTTCTGTTCGGTCTGCTCGCGTTTTTCCAGTGAAGCTTCGGACTTTGGTCGTGGCTGGGGTACTCCTTTGCGCGGCTGCGTCTGGTCGGGCCCAGGGGTGTGCGCAGTGCCGGGACAATACGGCGGCGACTCCGGTGGCTACGCAGCGAGCGTACCGGCGGGCGATTGTGCTGCTGGGAGGGACGGCGAGCGGCGTGTTTGGGGCGACGCTGCTGGTGTTTCGGCGGGAGCGGAGGTAGGTCTCCACCCCCCCCCCACCCCAACGTTTTTGGTCTAAAATATTGGAAAATAGAGACTTAGATCTGGATCTCGATGTGTACCATGCTGAAAGATCCCTGTTTCGCTATGTGATAGACCGGTAAAATATCACTTCTAAATGACTTAGATCTGAGGTTCCTGGCTGCGCATGGGTCTGTGTGACTGCTCCTATTTCTATTGTAAGGAGAGCAGCGAGGGATTGCGCCACGGTTACAGCTTTCCTTTTTCTGGTTGATAGGCCACTGCAGGTCTCTCCGCTTCGGCCTGCGGCCTTCGGTCGAGATAACCAAAGTTCTGGGGCTGAGCGAGAGCGGTTCGCGCGTGTCCGCGCGAATACCCCACCCTGCACGACGGTGAGACTGTCGCGGAGGATGGGGCACCCGGGTTTGGTCGAGATGACTGGCTGTACGGCGACAGCAGATTCCCTTCGGGAATGACAACTAGAAGGGCAACGGCAACAGCAGATTCCCTTCGGGAATGACAACCAGAAGGGCAAGGGCTAGGGCAAAGCAGGTTCCCTTCGGGTTCGACAACCAGAAAGGCTACGGTTCACCGGGAAGGGTGGGCTAGTGGGTGGTGTCGATGCTGCCGATTAGGCCGCCGGTGGTGGCGGTGACGGGGGTGGACCGGGGTTTCTGGTAGTTGTCGGCGGGGGAGAACTGGAAGCGGACGGGGAAGACGGCCAGGTCGGGTGGGAGGGGGTCTCCGGGGATGTTGCCGACGACGCGGTAGGTTTGGGGGTTGACGGACGCGGCGGTGGCGGCGGCGATCAGTTTTTTTGCTCCGGTGACGTTGTGCGCGAGCGAGGATCCGGTGTAGGTGTCGGCTCCGGGGTTGGTGGTCCAACCGCTGTCGTCGGTGCAGCCGTACTCGAAGACGTTGGGTGGAATGGGGCAGGTCATCTTGCCGACCCATTGGCGGAACATCAGGTTTTTGCCGAAGTTGAACTTTGGATCGGTGGAGGCGTTGAGGTAGAAGACGGCGGAGGGGTTGAAGAAGACGTTGTTGACGACGTGATAGCGCGGCTGGTCGATGCGGCCGGAGCTGTTGCCCTGGAACTCGCTATCGAAGAAGTAGGTGCGGTAGGCGCCGGCGGATCTGACGTTGAGGGTGTTGTTGTAGAAGTGGAAGTCGCCGGATTGCGAGCAGAGGCTGGGGACGGAGTCGAAGGCGAAGTGGAACATGCCGCCGCCGGAGCCGACGGTGTAGGTGTTGCCGTAGATCCAGGTGTCGTGGTGAAAGGTGTAGAGGGCGGAGGCGAAGTCGCCGCCGGTGAAGGGCTCGGTGGGGCGGGCGTTGCCGGAGGTGTAGAACATGCCGTTGGGGTCCATGTAGTTGCAGGCGTCCTGGACTTCGACGTGGTCGTTGATGCGGGCGCCCTGCCCTTCAAAGAGGCTGCCAGTGATGATGATTCCGGAGCCGCGGGTTTTGATGGCAGCGACGCCCTCGGCTCCGGGACGGTAGCTGACGACATGGAGGCCGTCGACGACGGTGAAGCGGCCCTGGAGGTAGGCGGTGTGGTAGAGGTTGCGGTGCGCGATGCCGGCGTTGCTGACGCGATCGCCGAAGAAGGCGAGGTCGGAGGAGAGGGAGTTCCAATTTTCCTGGCCGGAGTTGAAGCCGACGAAGAGACCGTTGCCGGAGCCATCGATGTCGACGCCGTTGACGGAGATGGCGACGCCGCTCTGGATGTGGACGCCGGCGGGAGCTTCGCCCCAATTTTTTTCGGGCACGCCGCAGGTTTGCGGACCTTTGGCGGCGCCGGCAGGGCAGAAGGTGTGGTCTTTGTCGACATCCTGGACGCGTATGCCTTCGAAGATGAGCGATTGCGGTCCGCTGTAGTGGGGAAAGGACGAGGGTGCGTGGAGGAAGGTGTGGAAGGCGGCGCCGGCGCCGGCGTCGAAGAGGTACTCGAAGGGGATGTTGGGGCGGGTGGTGGCGTGATCGCCGGAGAGGACGGGGAGGTGTCCGGCGCGGTCTGCCTGGCCGACAAAGCGGATGGGCTGATCGAGTGGGCAGTGTTCGCTGACGGAGATGAATTCGTGGAGGGTGGTGGGGCTTGATCCGGTGGTGTCTTCGTTGATGAAGCGGAAGGTGGAGCCACAGGGGAGGGTGTTGCCGGCGGCGTGCATGGCGGCGGCGAAGGATTTGAAGGGTTGGGAGGGGCCGATGTCGAAGGTTTTGCCTTTGAGGCTGGGGTCGACGGAGGGGTCGACCGGGACGGTGCCGTTGCTGGTGACGGGGTAGGGCAAGGGGTGGCCCGAGACGAAGTAGACGGTTTCGGCGGGGGTGGCGGCCGGGTTGGGGCTCGATCGGCGGATGCGGTAGCGGCCGGGGACGGTGGCGTGGAAGACGACGTCGCGGTTGCCGGTGTCGGCTGAGAGGGCGCCGTCGCCGCCGGGGGGTTGGGCGGCGATGGTCCAGCTGCCGCTCTGGTCGACGAGGCCTTCGGTGAAGGAGAAGGTGTCGGCGAGCTGGCTGGCGTAGAGGGTGCGGTAGCTGGGGATGGTGTGGACGGCGAGGATGCTGGGGGTGCAGCTGTAGAGGATTTGGGTGGAGGTTTTGGTGGGGTCTTCGGCGGAGGTGAGGGTGACCGTGGTGAAGACCGGACCGGAGAGGGTGAAGGGGGCGGATTTCGCGAAGGGGCAGGGTGCGGAGGCGGGGCCCATGAGGACGGTGGCGTGGACCTCGCCGGAGGGATCGGGGGTGAGCGTGCTGGTTTGGCCGCCGGAGTCGGATTTGGTCCAGGCGCCGGCGTCGGTGGAGCCGCCGGAGATGCGGCCGAAGAGTTCGACGGTCTCGCCGGGGAGGACGACTCGCTCGGTTTGGGTGCCTTTGGGTTTGGTGATGGCGACTTTGAGCTGGGCGGGGGCGAGGGTGGCGAGGCTGAGGAGAGCGAGCGAGGGGAGGAGGGCGAGCGGGGTCTTCATGTCTGGGACTTACTGTAGCGGTCGGGGCGGGGTGGAGGCGAGGGTTCTTTTTCGGGGGGGTGGGGGCGGGGGCTGGATCCGGGGGCTGGATCAGGGGGCAGGGGTGGGGAGCGGGGTGGGGGCGACGCTTTGGACGATGCCTTTGGCGCGGAGGCCGGCTTCGGCGGCGCCGAAGTAGTCGGCTACGGGGCCTTGGGTCTTGATCCAGTCGATGTAGCGGCTGATGCCTTGTTCGATGGTGACGGAGGGTTGGTAGCCGATGGTCTGGATGCGGGAGATGTCGGAGATGAGGGAGCGGATTTCGCCGGGGCGGAACTCACCGCGGGCGAGGGGTTGGAGCGGGACGTTGAGTTTCGCGGCGATGATCTGGGCGAGGTTGCGGACGGAGGTGGCCTGGCCGGAGCCGACGTTGACGGGGAGGCCGTCGAGGGCGGAGGATTCGGCGACGAGGAGGTTGGCGCGAGCGATGTCTTCGACGAAGCAGAGGTCGCGGGTCTGGTGGCCGTCCTCGTACATGACGGGAGGCTGGCCGGTGAGGAGGCGCGTCGAGAAGATGGCGATGACGCCGGTGTAGGGGTTGAAGAGCGACTGGCGGGGGCCGTAGGTGCAGGAGTAGCGGAGGGCGACGGTGGGGATGCCGGTTTGTTTGCCCCAGAGGAGGACGAGGCGTTCCTGGTCGACTTTGGTGAGGGCGTAGACGGTTTCGCCGCCGCCGGGGGTGGACTCGGGGGTGGGAATGGAGGTGGTGGGGAGGGCGCAGGGTTCGGCGCCTACGAGGACGGGGCAGTGGACGGCGAAGTCGCCGGTGCGGAGCTGGCTGACGGGGCGGATGAGGGGGACGACTGGGCCGTGGGTGGGGCAGAGGGCGGCGCCTTCGGAGTAGACGGCTTGCGAGCTGGCGACGATGAACTTCCGGATGGGGAGGTTATGGTCGCGGATGAGTTCGAGCATCTGGGCGGTGCCGAAGCTGTTGACGAGCACGTACTTGGCCATTTCGGGCATGTATCCGCCGTAGGCTGCTTCGTGGAAGACGACGTCGATGTCTTGGAGCGCGGCCAGGGCGGTCGCTGGATCTTGAACGAAGCCTTGAAGGAACTCGGCTCGGGGATTGATCCAGCGGGGTTTGCCGTTTTTGTGGGTTTGGGGTTCGAGGTTGTCGAGGATGCGGACTTTCCAGCCGTTGCGGAGGAGGAGGTCGACGATGTGGGAGCCGATGAGGCCGGCGCCTCCGGTGACGAGGGCGCGTTTCTGGTGAGGGGGCATGGAGGTTTTATGGTAACGCGGAGCTGGATCAGCGGCGGACGGCGCGTTTGACCTGGGCGTACTGGAGGAGGATGAACTGGTCGGTCATGCCGGCGATGTAGTCGGCGACGACGCGGGCGAGGCCTTCGGCGGCGATCTCGTCGATGTAGCCAGGGGGGAGTTCGTCGGGGTTCTCGATCCAGAAATCGAAGAGGGCTTTGACGACCTCTTCGGCCTTGTCGTGCTCGAGGGTGAGGGCGGAGCAGGAGTAGAGGGTGTTGAGGAGGTAGCGTTTTTCTTCGAGGCGTTCGGCCTGGACGGCGGGGGAGAAGGAGGCGAGGCGGGTGGGGTGCCGGCGGATCTGGGCGAGGGAGGTGGCGCCGATCTGACCGGCGTTCGCGAGGGTGGTGGAGACGAGGTCGTCGGTGAGGGTGTTTTGCATCAGCTGGAGGGCTTCGTTGAAGAGGTACTTCTGTTCGGTGTTGGGGTGCTGGAGCTCGACGGCGGCGTAGGAGCGGCGGAGGATGGAGACGTTGGCGCGGATGTGGTCGAGATCGAGCAGGCCGGATTCGACGCCGTCGTCGAGGTCGGCGGTGAGGTAGGCGATCTCGTCGGCGAGGTCGATGATCTGGGCTTCGAGGGGTGGGCTCTGGTCGAGGAGGTAGGGGGCGAGCTCGGGGTGGTCGGCGGGGGTGTAGTCGCGGGAGTGTTTGACGATGCCTTCGCGGACGCCGAGGGTGAGGTTGAGGCCGCGGTGGGCGGCGTAGCGCTGCTCGAAGTGCTCGCAGATGCGGAGGGCGTGGAGGTTGTGGTCGAAGCGGAGGCCGTGGCGCTGGAGGCAGCTGTCGAGGGCGCGCTCGCCGGCGTGGCCGAAGGGTGGGTGGCCGATGTCGTGGACGAGGGCGAGTGTTTCGGCGAGGGTTTCGTTGAGTCCGAGGCGGGCGGCGACTTCACGGGCGATGCCGGCGACCTCGATGGTGTGGGTGAGTCGGGAGCGGAAGTGGTCGGAGGCGCGGGAGGTGAAGACCTGAGTTTTGCCGGCGAGACGGCGAAAGGCGCGGGAGCCGACGATGCGGTCGCGGTCGCGCTCGAAGGCGTTGCGGGCGGAGCGCGGAGGGGCGGGGTAGGCGCGCGCGAGTAGGGGTTCGCCGGGGCCGGAGCTGACGGCTGAGAGGTGGAGATCGGAGGACATCTGTGTTTAGTTTAGTTGCGATTTTACGGCTACGAGAGTACGAAGGGCGGCGTGCTTCTTCTGTAGCTTCACCCAGACGTCAAGACTTGTAAGTTGGTGCCCTGGGCGCTGAGCGTAAACTAAACTTCCGCCAACGGCGTTTGTCGCGCTTACCAGCAAACATCGAGACGAAGCGTTGCTATCGTGGTGAGGCTCGCGATACTCAAAGAACAGGTGCACCTATGGACTTCGAGTGGAATCTGCATCTTCTGCGATGGGTCATCGAAGACGGTGAGCCAGAACGCCACGTTGACGAAGTGTTCGATTGGCCGGTCACCTTCTGGTCGGACGTGGAGCTGATGCCGGCTGTGGAAAAGACTAAGCTCGCACTTCCACTCCCTGACAACTATTACCGCGTCAATGCCGAAGTCATCTACATATCGCAAGATCCCAATCAGGAGGCTTGCATTCTTGATTTTGGGATTAATGCGATCTCCGAATTTGGCGGTCTTCTGGGAGTTCCTCTTCCGCCAGGGTGTCGAGAGGGAGACTACGTGACCGGTGAAGTTCGGCTGAATCTTGATCTATGTACTGCTGTTCACCCGCACGACCTCAGCCGCCAAATGCGTGTAAACAGGATTTCTGCGGACTTGACCGATTTCAGCTTATATCCGGGTGATGTAGCTAAAGTGCGTTATCGAGAGGTGTCCGGTACGGATGTCGTTCGTGCGGGATGTTATGTCCTGCACTGTTCCGCTATTGACTCATAGTTTGAGCGATTCGCTTAGACTTGGTGGAGCAATCTCGCAATCGGAAAGGTCGTCTGCCCATGGGTCATTTGCTTGATAACGCGAAGTCGCATTGTGGGAAGTTATAGCGTTGATGGCAAGCCGGGAGGCAGCCCGTCTCGCATGCGAGGACGAATCGCTATGCGATGAACACGACACTTGACGGCTGCTCCGGCCTTATCCCAAGCGGAGTAGTAGCTTAAACGTGGCCGCAAAGGCTAGCCTAGCGCTGGAGTAAAGATCGCGACACTCATTACTACTAATAGTCGGCTAGGATGGACGAATTTGCATTACCTTTCCCGTCGTAGCGCGGATCTCCTGTTCCTGTGAGCCGGATGAAGTATGGCAGTGTCGTTTACATTGGGGAAAACGGCCATGACACCTGTGGTCTCGCTATACACCTACAGGAGAAACGCTCTAGCGGGACGGTAGGCTGATTGCCAAGCGATCGATGTGAAGGCGTATTCTCTAGGAGCTTGTTGAAAAACAAGACTGCAAGACGAAAGCCGTACCTCAGCGGCTAAAGTCACATTGGAAATGAAGCGTTTACGGCACGGCTGAAGCCGTGCCCTTAAGCGAGACGGGTTATTTCAACGAATTATTAGGTCGGAGGTGCTCCAGTGGACTGGACGAAGTGCCCGGAGGTAAAGGTCAGGGCTGGATACGTGCATGGAGCGCCGACTGTGGGCGACTCGCGGGTGCCGGTGGAGACCATCGAGAACGGCTACGAGCTGGGCCAGACGCCAGAGGAATTGGCGGCTGATTACGATCTGCCGATTGAACCGATCCGGGCCATCTTCGCCCACATCCGCGAACACGCGCGGTAACTTTGAAACGTGTGCTGTTCGATCAATCGACTCCACGTCCGATCCGACGATACCTCACAAAGCACATGGTCCGGACGGCGGCGGAACTCGGCTGGGACCGATTGAGCAACGGCGCCTTACTATCGGCGGCTGAGGAAGTCGGGTTCGATGTCTTCTTGTCGGGAGACCGGAACATACCTTCACAGCAGATCATGAATGGGCGCAAGCTGGCAGTATTGTGCATGACGGCCAACAACTGGCCAGTCGTGCAACCCCACATACAGAACGTAGTCGAAGCGGTGGACGATGCGGAGCCAGGAACCGCGAAGGCCATATGGTGTGGCGAGTTCCAGCGGCGAAGGAAGTAGATCGCGTGGGAGATTGTCGCGGAGGCGGGTGCCTGATTTACAGGTTAGAGTTCGTCTAGAGGCTATTTGGGGGTTTTTGCGGTGTTGGGGCTGGGGGCGGGGCTGGCTTTGGCTAGTTTGATGCGGGCGTTTTGGAGTTTGTGTTGGACCTTTTCTACGTCGGCGGGGTCGGCGTCGGCGGGGAGGGAGTGGGCGTACTCGGTCATGGATCGCTCCCACTGGGCGACGGCTAGTTTGAGTTTGCCGTTGCGTTCGTAGACTTCGCCGAGGTGGTCGTGGACGGTGGGGTCGGTGCTGGAGCGCTCGTTGGCTTTGCGGAGGTTTTCTTCGGCGAGGGCGAGCTGGCCGGATTTGAAGTAGGCCCAGCCGAGGGAGTCGAGGAAGGCGTAGTTCTGGGGCTCGAGGTCGACGGCTTTCTTGATGAGGGTGATGGCTTCGGGGAGGCGGACGCCGCGATCGGCGAACATGTATCCGAGGTTGTTGAGGACGGTGGCGTTTTGCGGGTCGATGGTGAGGGCTTTGCGGAAGTTGGCTTCGGCCTCGTCGTAGAGTTTTTGCTGGTCGGCGATGGTGCCGCGGAGGTAATAGACCAGCCAGAGGTCGTCGGGTTTGGGGGTGAGGGCGGCGGCTTTATCGACCTCCGCGCGGGCTTCGTCGTACTGCTTGAGACGGAGATAGATCTGGGCGAGGCCGATGTCGATCTCGCGATCTTCGGGGCCGCCGGTGAGCTGTGATTTGGCGAGGGCGATGCCTTCGTCGGCTTTGCCGGTGTCGGCGAGCTGGCCGGCGTACATCAGCTGGACGCCGCGATCCTTGGGGAGGGCTTTG
Source organism: Acidobacteriaceae bacterium (assembly GCA_965277145.1). GTDB lineage: Bacteria > Acidobacteriota > Terriglobia > Terriglobales > Acidobacteriaceae > Edaphobacter. The sequence goes on along the minus strand of OZ255717.1, from coordinate 966,301 downwards.
GCGGCTTCGGCGGCGACGGCGGTGGCGTCTTTCCACTGGTGGGCTTCGCGATAGGTGTCGACCTGTCCCTGGTAGCCGCGGAGGGTGAACTCTCCGCCCATCTGGCCGACCTGCTTGTAGGCGGCGATGGCGTCGGCGGTCTTGCCCTGCTCGCGGTCGATGATGGCTAGGCGATCGAGCAGGAGATAGCGGACGGACTTCTCCTGGTCGGAGTATTTGCCGTCCGGGTGGGTGGCGTCGGCGACGAGTTTGGTGAGGAGGTCGGTGGCGTCTTTGAAGCGTCCGAGCGAGTCGTAGATGAGGGCTTCGTTGTAGCTGAGTTCGAGGGAGTCCTGGGCGAGCGGCTTGGCTTTTTCGAGGGTGGCGAGGGCCTGGTCGTAGTGGCCTTGGCGACGTTCGATGTCGGCGATATGGATCTGGGACTGCGCGTCCTGGGGCTCGGCGGCGACGATTTTTTCGAAGATGGGGAGGGCTTGTTCGATCTCACCGTCGTTGAGGAGCGCGTTGGCGAGGGCGCGCTGGACTTCGAGCTGGTTTTCGGGTTCGAGATCGAGCGCTGCGCGGTAGGCCGCGGCGGCTTCCTTGAATTGTTTGAGCTGGTCGTGAGCGGCGCCGAGAGCGAGGTCGATGCGGGCGGTGCGGTCGTCGGTGGGAACGGCGGCGAGGGTGTCCACGCTGCGCTGGAGGTCGCCCTGCTCGCCGTAGAGTCGGGCCATGTTGAGGACGACTTCTTCGGAGTTGGAGTCGAGTTTCTGGGCAGCTTTGAACTGCGCTTCGGCTTTGGCGGAGTCGTGGTTGAGGCCGTAGAGCTGGCCGAGGAGGAGGTGGGTTTCGACGTCGTCGGGCTTGAGTTGGACGAGCTTTTCGTACTCGGCGATGGCGAGCGAGAGCATTTCGCTGGACTGCTGGTTTTGCATGTCGCCGAGGGAGCGGAGGTAGACCTTGCCGAGGAGGGTGTGGGCGGAGAGATCGTTGGGATTCTTGAGGATCTGCTCCTGTGCGGCGGTGACGGCTTCGCGGATGCGGCCGAGCTTGAAGTAGAGTTCGGCGAGGCCGTTTTGCAGCAGACGGGAGTTGGGATCGTCGATGAGGGCGAGTTTGTATTGCTCGATGGCCTGGGTGGCGTAGTCGGAGCGGCCGGCGTTGACGGCCATGTTTTCGTAGAGGTGGGCGAGGCTGTAGTGGTAGTAGGAGGAGGCGCGGTCGGGGGCGGCCGGGGCTTTCGCGGGCGGAGGTGTGGCGGATTTCTGGGCGAGGAGTGTGTGCGCGCCGGCGAGGAGGGCTGCCGAGCAGAGGGCGTAGGACAGCCGAGTGGAGAAGACGCGGGAGGCGCGGTGGAGCAGGGTCATGGCACGTCCTAAGGAGCAGTTACCGAGAGCGAAGATCCGGCGATGTTTAGACGATTACGGCCAGCGCTTGGATGCAGCAGGCGCTCCCGCGTATGGAGCGGGTTGGCGACGTGCGTGATTATAGCGTTTGGCGGGCGATCTCTGTGTGGCGGGAATGGGTCATCCGTGGCGGAAGTGGCGGATGCCGGTGAAGGCCATGGTGATGCCGAGGCGATCGGCGGCGGCGATGACTTCGGGGTCGCGGACGGAGCCTCCGGGCTGGATTACGGCGGTGGCGCCGGCCTGGGCGACGACTTCGAGGCCGTCGGGGAAGGGGAAGAAGGCGTCGGAGGCGGCTACGGTGCTGGCGAGCGGGAGGACGGCTTTTTGGGCGCCGAAGCGGGCGGCGTCGACGCGCGACATCTGTCCGGCGCCGATGCCGACGGTCTGGCCGTGGCCGTGATCGAGGCGGGCGTAGACGATTGCGTTCGATTTGACGTGTTTTGCGACGGCCCAGGCGAAGAGGAGCGCGCGGAGTTCGTCGGGGGTGGGTTGGCGGGCGGTGGGGAAGGTGAGATCGGCGGGGGTGAGGGTGTGGTGGTCGGGGTCCTGGAGGAGGTAGCCGCCGGAGATCTGTTTGAGGCTGCGGGTGGTGTGGGCGGGGGTGATTTCGAGGAGGCGGAGGTTCTTTTTGGCGCTGAAGCGGGCGAGGGCTTCGGGGGTGAAGCTGGGGGCGACGATGGCTTCGACGAAGAGTTTGGCGATTTCGTCAGCGGCGGCGGCGTCGACGGTCTGGTTGATGCCGATGACACCGCCGAAGGCGGAGACGGGGTCGGCGGCGAGGGCTCGGGTGTAGGCGTCGAGGACGGTGAGGCCGGTGGCGGCGCCGCAGGGGTTGGTGTGTTTGATGATCGCCACGGCGGCGGCGGTGGGGGCTTGGTTTAAGTTGAGGTCGCTGACGAGGTCCCAGCAGGCGTCGAGGTCGACGAGGTTGTTGAAGGAGAGCTCTTTGCCCTGGAGTTGGCGGGCGTTGGCGATGCCCTGGCCGGAGCTGTCGGTGTAGAGGGCGGCGCGTTGGTGGGGGTTTTCGCCGTAGCGGAGCGTGGTGGTTTGGGGGGCGGAGATGCGGAGGGTTGGTGGGAGCGGGGTGGTGCGGGTGTCGGGGCTGGCGGGGTTTGGGCTGAAGGGGTCGGGGAGGGCTTCGAGGGCGGTGCTGATGGCGGCGTCGTAGGCGGCGGTGAGGCTGAAGGCTCCTTTGGCGAGTTGCCAGCGGGTGGCTCGGGAGAGTTGGCCGCGGTTGGCCGCGAGTTCTTCGGTGATGCGCGGATAGTCGGCGGGTGCGGTGACGACGGCTACGTCTTCAAAAGATTTTGCGGCGGAGCGGAGCATGGAGGGGCCGCCGATGTCGATGTTTTCGATGAGTTCGTGGAAGGCGACTCCGGGTTTGGCGGCGGTGGCCTCGAAGGCGTAGAGGTTGACGACGACCATGTCGATGGGCTCGATCGCGTGGGTTTCGATGGCGGCGACGTGTTCGGGATTTTCGCGGATGTGGAGGATGCCGCCGTGGACCTTGGGGTGGAGGGTCTTGACGCGGCCGTCGAGCATTTCGGGGAAGCCGGTAAGGTCGGCGATGTCGCGTACGGGGAGGCCGGCGTCGCGGAGGGTGCGGGCGGTGCCGCCGGTCGAGACGAGTTCGACGCGGTGGGCAGCGAGGGCCTGGGCGAAGGGGACGAGGCCGGATTTATCGGTGACGGAGAGGAGGGCTCGGCGGATGGGTTTGAGGTCTTTGGTTTGGTCTGGGAGGGTCACTGGGGTAGTTTATGCCGAGGCGGAAGATGGTGGGTGCGTGGGCTTGTGAAGCTGCCGGGGAGGATTTCGTGGCGGTTTAGAATTGCAGGAGGGAGAGCAGTGATGACCTGGCCTTTACAGGACGCCGAGGAGAGGTTCGGCGAACTGTTTGACGCGAGTCTGCGCGAGGGTCCGCAGATTGTGACGCGCTCGGGCAAAGAAGAGGCTGTGTTGGTTTCTATTGCTGATTGGCGCAGACTGCAGGCAAGGGATGCAAAGGCGGTCCTGCTGGAACCGACACCGGTCGTCGAAGACATGATGATTCCGAAGCGGGGAAGTTACCGGCATCGCAAAACGGTGACGTTCTAACGACTGATGTTTCTGTTTGATACGAATGTGGTGTCGGAGTTGCGCAAGTCAAGGCCGCATGGAGCGGTGACTGCCTGGGTGAGGACTTTGCGGCAGAGTCAGATGTTTTTGCCAGCCATTGTGATTGGCGAAATTCAAGTAGGTGTGGAACTGACCCGGCGTCAGAACGTGGCGAAAGCAGCTGAGATCGACCTGTGGCTGGAGGATCTTATCGCTAATTTCGAGGTGCTTCCTTTGGACACCGAGGTGTGCCGGGAGTGGGCTCGCTTAGTGCATGGACGGTCGAGAGTCCTGTTTGAGGATGCGTTTATTGCTGCCACGGCGAGGGTGCATAACCTCGTGGTGGCGACGAGAAATGGCGCGGACTTCAAGGAGTTCGATGTGAAGACTTTTGATCCGTTTACGTTTGCGGGTTAGAGGAGGGCGGCGCCGGTGAGGTCGGAGACGCGGGCGATGTTGTGGTTGGAGCACCAGCGTTTTAGGTCGGTGGAGATGTTTTCGACGGCGCGCGGGTCGGCGTAGGAGGCGGTGCCGACTTGGACGGCGGTGGCTCCGGCGAGGAGGAATTCTACGGCGTCGGGGGCGCGGGTGATGCCGCCCATGCCGACGATGGGGATTTTGACGGCTTGGGAGGCGTCGTGGACCATGCGGACGGCGATGGGTTTGATGGCTGGGCCGGAGAGGCCGCCGGTGGTGTTGGCGATGCGGGGGCGGCGGGTTTCGGGGTCGATGACGAGGGAGAGAAAGGTGTTGACGAGCGAGAGGGCGTCGGCGCCGGCCTCGGCTGCGACGCGCGCCATGAGGGCGATGGAGGTGACGTTGGGGGAGAGCTTGACCATGAGCGGAAGGCGGGAGGCGGATTTGCAGCGGGAGGTGAGATCAGCGAGCTGAGCGGGGTCGGTGCCGAAGACCATGCCGCCGTGTTGGGTGTTGGGGCAGGAGGCGTTGAGTTCGATCATGGAGATGCCTTCGGCGTCGTTGAGGGCGTGGATGACTTCGACGCAATCCTCGACGGTGAAGCCGAAGACGTTGGCGATGGTGACGAGGCCCTGGATGCGGCGGAGGTGGGGGAGTTTGTCGGCGATAAAGGCTTGGACGCCGATGTTCTGGAGGCCGATGGCGTTGATCATGCCGGCGGAGGTTTCGACGATGCGAGGGGCGGGGTTGCCGGCCATGGGTTCGCGCGAGAGGCCTTTGGTGACGAAGGCGCCGATGCGGTCGAAGCGGAGGATCTCTTCGAACTCGAGGCCGTAGCCGAAGGTTCCGCTGGCGGCGATGACGGGTGAGGCGAGGGGGGTACCGGCGATCGAGACGCGCATGTCTGGGGATTTGGCTGAGTTGGATGGGCGCGCGCTGGACGGGTCGGGCATTCGCTTCAGTTTAGCGGGTCGGGGGAGAGCAGGGGAGGTCGGCGGGTCTGGGCGGCTAGAATACAGAGCGATGCTTGACTTGGGGTTTGTGAGGGCGAGTTTGGAGGAAGTTCGGGCGGCGCTGCGAGGTCGGGGCGCCGACGCGGACGCTCTGCTTGCGGGGTTTCAGGAGCTGGACGGGCGGCGACGCGAGGCGATTACCCGGGTGGAACAGGCGCAGGCGTTGCGGAACGCGAAGTCTGCCGCGATCGGGCAGGGGAAGAAGGCCGGGCTGGATGTAGGGGCTGATTTGGCAGAGCTTGGCGAGCTGAAGCAGAGGATTGCTCTCGACGAGAGGTCTGCGAGCGATCTGGACGACGAGTTGCGGCGGGTGCTGGCGTCGCTTCCGAACCTGCCGCGGCCGGAGGTGCCGGTTGGGCGAAGCGAGGCGGAGAATCGGGAGGAGAAGGTTTGGGGGGGTAGGCCGGGGTCTGACTTCCCTGCCCCGGGGTCTCCTGCTCCGGATTTTCCGGGCGCGGGGTTCAAGCCTTTGCCGCACTGGGAGATCGGGGAGCGGCTCGGGGTGGTGGATTTTGAGCGGGCGGCAAAGGTTTCGGGGTCGCGGTTTGTGTTTCATTTTGGGCAGGGGGCTCGGCTGGAGCGGGCCTTGGCGAATTTTATGTTGGACCTCCACACGCGGGAGCACGGGTATACGGAGGTGCTGCCGCCGTACATGGTGAACTCGAAGAGCCTGTTTGGGACGGGGCAGCTGCCGAAGTTTGCCGAGGACCTGTTCCATTGCGATGACGCTGGGCCGTATGGGCCGGGGGAGTACCGGGACAGCGATCACTGGATGATTCCGACGGCCGAGGTGCCGGTGACGAACTTGTTTCGCGATGAGGTGCTGGCCGGGGAGGAGCTGCCGATTTCGATGTGCGCGTACTCGCCGTGCTTCCGGTCGGAGGCGGGGAGTTACGGGAAGGATGTGCGGGGGTTGATTCGGCAGCATCAGTTTCAGAAGGTGGAGCTGGTGAAGTTTGTGCGGCCGGAGGAGTCGGATCGGGAGCACGAGCGTCTGACGCGGGATGCGGAGACGGTGCTCGAACGGCTGGGGCTGCCGTACCGGCGGATGCTCCTGTGTACGGGCGATATGGGATTTGCTTCGGCGAAGACGTTTGATCTGGAGGTTTGGCTGCCGGGGCAGGGGATGTATCGGGAGATCTCGAGCTGTTCGAACTTTGAGGCGTTTCAGGCGCGGCGGGCGAATATCCGGTATAAGCCAGGTGCGGGCAAGAAGAGTGAGTTCCTCCATACGATCAATGGGAGCGGATTGGCGGTGGGGCGGACGTACTTGGCGGTGCTCGAGAACTATCAGCAGGCGGATGGGACGGTGCGGGTGCCGGAGGCGTTGGCGCCGTATATGGATGGCGAGACGGTGATCGGGCCCCAGATGTGGCGCGGGCGGGCGGCGGGGCGATGATGAAGCTGTTGCGAGGGTATGTTTTCTGGACGTATGCGCGTGGGAGCTTTCACTATGACGTGATGGTGACGCTGATTTTGGTGTTTTTGTTTGTGTCGCCGCGACTGATCGACTTCAAGGACCGGCCGGTGGAGACGGTGGCTCTGCAGGCGAGCGAGGTGCTGGTGCGGGAGGCGGGGAGCCGGGGTGGGAGCAGCCGGTTTATGTACGAGGTACGGGCGGAGGATATGAGCGGCGCGAAGACGGATGCGGAGCGGCGGGCGGCGATCTTGCGGCTGGTGGAGCCGATCTCGGGCGAGGTGACGCTGGAGCGGTATGAGGAGGTTCGGGACGCTCGGGGGCGGGTGATTGCGTATGACGCTTGGGTACTTAGGTAAGTCGAATATTGGAAATAGCGGCTAAAGTTTTGGCTGGATCTGCCGATAATGGGTATGAGGGACGATTGAGGCGTTTTGAGGGCGTGTTGTTTGAGAGGCGTAGGGATGGATAGGGGAGGGTTTTTGAGACGGAGCTTGGGGAGGCGGAGTTTGGTCGCCTGGATGATGTGTGTGTTGTTGCTGCTGTGCGGTGCGGGCGGAGGTGCGCTGGCGCAGGGTGGCGGGTCTGGGTCTGGGCCTGGGGGTGGGGGCGTGAATGCGGTTCTGGAGCAGATGGACGCTGCGAGCCGGAGGTTTGAGTCCGCGGAGGCTGACTTCACGAAGGATCTGTATGAGCGCGTGGTGAAGCAGACGACGACGCAGACGGGGCAGATTTATTTTTTGCGGCACGGCGCTGGGATCGAGATGGGGGCGGTGATTGCGCCACCGCAGGCGCGGACGCTCGAGTATCGCGACGGGCGGCTGCGGATCTATGAGCCTGGATCGAAGCATTTGAGCGAGTTTGTGGCGGGAGCTAATCAGGCCGCGTATGAGAGCTTTTTGACGCTTGGCTTTGGTGGACGAGGAAGCGATCTAAGCAAAGCCTGGACGATTACGGATGGGGGCACCTCGATGCTGAGTGACGGGGCGAAGATGGTGCAGGTAACACGGCTGGATCTTGTGGCCAAGGATCCGAACGTCCGCAATACGTTTAGTCACGTGAGTATATGGGTCGATCCTGTTCGGGGGATCTCGCTCAAGCAGGAGTTTGTGACGCCGTCGGAGGATCGGCAGACGGCGGTTTACAAGAACATTCGATACAACGAGAAGTTGACCAAGGCGGATCTGGCCCGGTTTGCTATTCCGGGGAAGCGGTAGGTTTGTTTGTGACGGCGGGCGGTCTGGCGAAGAGAGAGGCGATGCCCAGGGTCAGGATGGGGAAGAACTCGAGTGTGTAGCGGGGTTCGGAGTTGTCGAGCGTGAGCAGAAGGAGGGAGCGGAGGAGGGCGAAGACGAGCATGGATTGGAGGACGGTGGTTGCTGCGGGCGTTCCCAAGCGTGAGGTGCGGCTCGGGCGATCGCGCGAGTCCCGGCCCCAGCGATAGAGGCCGATCGCGCCGGGGACGAGCCAGACGAGATTGAGCGCCGCGTAGCTTGCGGCGAGTGCGCTTTGCCGTGGGTGGTCGCGCCGTTTCCACCAGTCGCTGGGGAGCGGGGAGAGTTCGGTCCGTGGACGAAGGAGCATGTTCGCGAGACGTGCGACCGGAAGGAGGAGGAACGAGCGAAGCGGATGTGTGTGGTTGCGGTCGCGGGCGAGATCTTCAAAGCGCCGGTTGAGTTCTGGCGAGTCTGTGGTGGTGAGGTTGTAGTCACGGAGCAGGCTGGCGGTGGTGGTGTATTGGGCAGGCGAGTCGAAGGCGCGACGGGGCAGGTCGGCGATGTCGATGGAGGTGTCTTCGTACTTCCAGTAGACGTCTTCGGTGGAGGCGAAGTCGACTGCCCAGGTGCGGTACCAGTGCTGGAAGCCGGTGGGTATGTGCTCACCGGGATCGGTGGCCGACCGCGGCGCGAGTGGTTGGAAGACGTGGAATGTGCGCCAGTTGCGGACGGTCCAGGGAGCGAGCGGGAGGAGCGTGCAAAGGCCGGCGGCGAGGATGGGCAGGAGTTGGTGTGTTCGGTGCTGTACTTTGCGGCCAGTGGGCAAGGACTTCCAGAGCAGAGTTCCGAGGATGGCAACGGCGAGCAGGATCTGTTCAGGACGGAGGAGTGCTGCATAGGCGAGGGCAGCCGAGAGCAACCACAGATAGGGGCCGAAGGGACGCATGCAGACAAGCCAGCGGTAGAGACTGAGGAGAGCGAGCGTGATCAGGAAGAGTGTGAGGGTTTCGGTGAGGGGGACGGCGACGTAGCTTGCGGTGAAGGGACAGAGCGCGGAGGCGAGCAGGGCGGCAGAGGCGGCGCGCTGACCGAAGAGGGCGAGAGCGAATCTGCTGAGCAAAACACAGGTCGCGAGGTCGAACGCGGTCTGGACCAGCATGACGAAGGTGTAATTTGCGATGCCGAAGATGCGAAAACAGAGCATCAGGAAGAGCGGGTAGCCGGGCAGGCGGATGAGTGTTGGCTGGACGCCCGCGTCGGTTTCTGAATACCCATAGATGTGGGAGCGAAGCAAATTTGTGGCGATGTTGCCGTAGATCGTGGTGTCGCCTTCGACGTGAGGAGCATGTTTGACGAACCACAGGCGGAGGGCGAGGCCGGCAGAGAGCACGAGGATAAAACTTAAGTGCTTTTTCCACCGAAAGTTGCTCATGTTTTCGGATGATACTGCCGATAAGAGAGAGGACGGACCTCGCGCGTTGACTCGCCCGAGGACGCGACCTACCATGGAGCCTGCTCTGCCGGCACGCGAGACACGACGTTTCTGATGACACAGCAAGTTTTTTACGATCCGCAACGCAAGCGCTGGAAGAGACTCCGACGCATCTTCGACGCTATGGCCCTGCTTGGGCTGGTTCTGGGGACGGTGTTTGTTGTCGGCCTGTTGCGGATGAAGCCGCTTCCGGAGCTTCTGCTCGATTCCCCAAAACGGAATTATCGGACGCTTGCGAATCAGCCGGGACCGGTCCTGAAGCCTGGGCAGAAGTTGCATCGGTCGGCTCACCGGAAGACGGACTTGAAGCCCTCCGATGTCGTGCTGAACCAGAATGAGGGTTTGCGGGCGGCCTATTACGTGGAGGACGACCCGGCGAGCTACTCCTCGCTGAAGGAGCACATTAAGCAGATCGATCTTTTGTTTCCGGAGTGGCTCCATGTGGTGACTCCGGATGGAAGTCTTACTTCGTACACCGTGGATAACCGAGCTTATTCCGTGGTGGACCGGGCGGGGGTACACGAGGTCGATCGCGAGGGAAAGGTTCGGCGGACCATAGCGACGGCCAGGGTGGATGCGGAAGTGTTTCCGCTGATCAACAACTACGATCCGATCAAGGGGGTGTTTCTGCCGTCGGTCGGTCAGTTTTTGAACAGCGCCGAGGCGCGCTCGAATTTTATTGGACAGATCGATCGATTTCTTGCAGCGAACCCCGATTATCATGGGCTTTCGATGGATCTCGAGGAGATTCCGAGCGATGCGCAGGCAGGGTTCAATGCACTGATAGTTGCGTTGTACGCGGATCTACACGCGCGCAAGCTGCGACTTTACGTGAACACGCCGGTGGCCGATGACGACTTCGACCTACGATTTCTAGCCGATCATTCGGACGGTCTGCTCTTGATGAACTATGACCAGCACCAGACGGGGAGCGGGCCAGGCCCGATCGCGGCTCAGGACTGGTTTGTCGAGAATCTGACCAATGTGCTGAAGGTGGTGCCCAAGGAGAAGATCATCTGCTCGATCGGGAGCTATGGGTATGACTGGACGACGCCATTGCCGCCGCCGGGAGTTCCGGCGAAGTCGGGACGTCGCGTCAAACCCCGGGTGCCGACGCCCGAGAAGATCTTGCAGGCGAGAAATCTTTCGACGCAGGAAGCGTGGCAGGAGGCGTCGGATTCGGATTCGCAGCTGGAGCTGGATCCGGAGTCTCTGAATGCGCATTTTGCGTACGACGACGAGGATGCGCGTGTGCGCCATCAGGTGTGGTTTTTAGACGCTGTGACGGTGCTGAACGAGATGCGAGCGGCGCGGAAGTTGGGATTGCAGACGTTTGCGTTATGGCGGCTCGGGTCGGAAGATAACTCACTTTGGAAGATCTGGGACGCGCCTCTGCATGCGAATCCGGTGAAGGACCTGGCGGAGGTTGAGCCGGGCTACGACGTGGATACGGAGGGGGAGGGAGACATTCTTCGTGTTACGCGGCGGCCACAGAATGGCCGACGTGTGGTGACGATGGAGGATGACAAGTCCGTTCCCGACCAGTTTCGGACGATTGCCGACGAATCGATGCAAGCGTATCCGCTGTCTTACACCGTGGAGCAGTATGGGTATGTTCCGAAGAAGGTGGCGTTGACGTTTGACGATGGTCCTGATCCTGACTGGACACCCAAGGTGCTGGACGTCTTGAAGCGGTACGGCGTTCACGGGACATTTCTGATGATTGGGGAGCTGGCTCAGAACAATGTCGGCCTGATGCAGCGGGTGTACCGGGAGGGCCACGAGATTGGGAACCACACGTTTACACACCCGGACATCAGCGAGATCTCTAATCGGCAAGTGGACGTCCAGGTGAACCTTACGGAGCGTTTGTTCGGGTCAAAGCTGGGGGTTCAGCCACTTTACTTCCGACCTCCCTACTCGATCGACCAGGAGCCGGACACCAATGATCAGGCGGCTCCGCTCGATCGGATCCAGGGGCTCGGATATTTGATTGTGGGCGACAAGATTGACACCAATGATTGGGATGAGCATCCGCGAAAGTCGCCGCAGGAGATAACCGACAGTGTTTTTCAGCAGATCGACGACATGCAGACGCATCCGTGGGCTCGCGGGTCGGTGATCCTGATGCATGATGGTGGGGGAGACCGGTCGGCGACCGTGGCTGCGCTTCCCGTACTGATTCAGTCTCTTCGCGCGCGTGGGTACGAGATTGTTCCGGTTTCGCAGCTTTTGGGGCGAACGCGAGCGCAGGTGATGCCGGGGCTCACGGCGCGCCAGCGATGGCAGGCTCGGGCGGACTCGATCACGTTTTTCATCTGGGCTTTCTTCAACCATTCCGTGGTTGCGGTGTTTTTTATCGGCGACGTGTTGATGAGCGCGCGTCTGATCATTATTGGAATTTGTGCAGTGATTGACCGGTTTCGCAAGCGTCCGAACTTCGCCGGGCCGGAGTATGAGCCCAGGGTGGCGGTTCTGATTCCGGCCTACAACGAGGAGAAGGTCATCGTCCGGACCATTCGGTCGGTCATGTTGTCCAGCTACAAAAACATTCGGATCATTGTGATCGACGACGGTTCCAAGGACCGGACCTACGACGTTGCGCGTGAGGCGTACCCTGCCGAGCTCGAATCGGGGCGACTGATGGTTTTGACGAAGCCGAACGCGGGCAAGGCCGAGGCTCTCAACTTCGCTCTGAACTATATCGAGGAAGAGATCTACTTGGGGATCGATGCTGACACGGTGATTGCGCGTGATGCGATTGCGCGTCTGGTGCCGCATTTCGCCAATCCCAAGATCGGAGCGGTTGCAGGCAACGCGAAGGTCGGTAATCGCGTGAATCTTTGGACGCGTTGGCAGGCGTTGGAGTACATCACGAGTCAGAATTTTGAACGTCGGGCGTTGGATCTTTTCGATGTTGTGATGGTTGTGCCGGGGGCGATCGGCGCTTGGCGAACCGCGGCAGTGCAGGCGGGGCATGGATACCACTCGAATACGGTGGCTGAGGATGCGGACCTCACGATGAATTTGCTGGAGCAGGGGTACGCGGTGATCTATGAGGATCAGGCGCTTGCCTTTACGGAGGCGCCGGTCAACGCGGACGGTCTGATGCGGCAGCGGTTCCGCTGGTCGTTCGGCATCCTCCAGGCTGTCTTCAAGCATCGTGGAGCGATCGTCAAGAACCGGGCCATGGGTCTTTTTGCGCTTCCGAATATCTTGATCTTCCAGATTTTGTTGCCGCTTGTTTCACCGTTTATCGATCTGATGTTTGTTGTGGGAATTATCCAGTATGCGCTGGATCGGCACTTCCACCCGGAGGCTGCTTCGACGGCGAATCTTTACAAGTTGCTGACCTTCTTCTTTGCGTTTTTGATCATCGATTTTACTGCGTCCGCACTTGCGTTTGCGCTCGAGAAGAGACATCCAGCGAGCCGGGGGGATGTATGGCTCCTCTTTCATATCTGGATCCAGCGGTTTACGTACAGGCAGGTATTTTCCGTGGTGTTGTTCAAGACGTTGAAGCGCGCTATCGACGGAAAGCCGTTCAACTGGGACAAGCTGGACCGAACCGCGCGGATGTCGAAGCAGACGGAGCAGCTGACGGAAAACGTGTGAGGTACTTCGCTGTCAGTGGAGGGTCTGCGCGTCTCTGTCACGGTCGGGGAAATCGGGTGTGAGGTCTGGTGTCTGCTGGAACGCCATAATCGAGCTAGAATCGAGCTGTTATGGCGACCTCCTTGCTCTCTGAAACTCAGATCTTCACAGACCAGCCTTCTCCCGATTTTGCGAACGAGCCGTTTACTGATTTTTCCGTGCCGGGGAATCGGCGAGCGATGGAAGCAGCTCTCCGGAAGGTACGTGGAGAGCTGGGCAGGGAGTATGCGCTCGCGATTGGGGGACGGCGGCTGTGGACGGCGGAGAAGATTGTTTCGGTGAATCCCGCCAGACCCGAGGAGGTGATCGGGATTCACCAGCGAGCGGTTGAGGAGCATGCGCCGATTGCGATCGAGGCGGCGCGGGAGGCGTTCGATTCGTGGAGCCGGACCTCTGCATCAGAGCGTGCGGCGTTGCTGACGCGATGCTCTGGGCTTGTCCGGGAGCGGAAGTTCGAGCTCTGTGCCTGGCTGACGTACGAGGTTGGGAAGAACTGGGCCGAGGCGGATGCGGATGTTGCGGAGACGATTGATTTTCTGGAGTTTTATGCGCGGGAGGCCTTGCGGCTTGACCGGGCAACGACGCCGATCCAGTTTCCGGGGGAGAAGAACCGGCTGCGATACCTGCCGCTCGGGGTGGGGGTGGTGATCTCGCCGTGGAACTTTCCCCTGGCGATCATGGCTGGGATGACGTCGGCTGCGATCGTCTGCGGGAACACGGTGGTGGTGAAGCCGTCGATCGATGCGCCGACGATTGCGGCTGTGTTCTTCGCGATTCTTGAGGAGGCCGGTCTGCCGGGCGGTGTGGTGAATCTGTGTGCGGGAGATGGGCCGGACTTTGGGGATGCTCTGGTGAGACATCCGCAGACGCGCTTTATCGCATTTACCGGGTCGAAGGCGGTGGGCGTATCGATTCACGAGCATGCGGCGAAGTTGGGGCCGGGGCAGAGGTGGATCAAGCGCACCGTTCTTGAACTTGGGGGTAAGGATGCGATTGTGGTGGCGGACGACTGCGATCTGGACGCGGCCGTCGAGGGAGTTGCGGTGAGTGCGTTCGGCTTCAACGGCCAGAAGTGCTCGGCGTGTTCGCGGGCGATTGTGGATGAGCGGATCTACGATGCGTTCTGCGACCGGCTTGCTGAGCGGGTTCGGGGGATCGAGGTGGGAGATCCGGCGGAGAATTTTTATGCCGGGCCGGTGATCAGTGAACGGGCGTACCGGCGGGTGCTGGAGTATATCGAGGTAGGAAAGACGGAAGGGCGGCTGTTGTTGGGAGGAGAGCCGGTGGGGTCTGCCGAGGGCGGGTACTACATTGCTCCGACGGTGATCGCGGACGTTTTGCCGACGGCTCGGATCGCGCAGGAGGAGATTTTTGGACCGGTGCTGGCGGTGATCAAGTCGCGGAGCTTTGATGAGGCGCTCGGGATTGCGAATGGGACGGAGTACGGGTTGACGGGGGCGGTATACGCGGGGTCGCGGGAGCGGCTGGACCAGGCGGCGGCCGAGTTCCACGTCGGCAATCTGTATCTGAACCGGAAGTGCACGGGTGCGATGGTTGGGGCGCACCCTTTCGGGGGATTCAACATGAGTGGAACGGATTCCAAGGCGGGCGGCCCTGATTACCTTTTGCTTTTCACGCAGGCGAAGAGCATTGCGGAGAAGGTTGCTGAGGGGACACCGGTTGCGGAGGAGCAGGAATCCGGCCCGGGTTTGTAGGGCAGATTGCCTTCGGGGTTAAAACGCGACTGATTCCAGGAACTTTTACGGCACGGCTGAAGCTTTGCGCTTACGGAACTAGGACTATCAGACCTTCGTTAGGCACCTACGCGATATGAGTTGACGGAGGCGCAGTGGCGGCGCGTGGAGTCGCTTCTGCCTGGGCGGGCTGGAACGGTGGGTCGACCTGCCGAGGATAACCGTAGGTTTGTGAACGCGGTGCTTTGGGATGTTCGCTCGGGCATGCGCTGGGCGGATCTGCCGGAGCGCTATGGCAAGTACAAGAGTGTGCATAAGCGGTTTGTGCGCTGGGCCGAGGGCGGGGTGTGGGACAAACTCTTCGCGGACCTGGTCGCGGATAGAAGAACCCCTATTTGATGCTCGATTCCACGATCGTTCGAGCGCACCAGAAGGCGGTCACAGGCCGCAAAAAAAGGGGCTCCGAAGACCCGACTCTGGTGCCTTCCCGAGGTGGTCTGAGCACCAGGATCCACCTGCTGGCGAACGGCCTGGGCGACCCTATCGCCTTCCGCGTGACGGCGGGTCAGGCAGCCGAATATCCCAGAGCGTTGCCGTTGCTGGAAGGTCGCCAGGCCGAGGCCGTACTGGCCGACAAGGGTTACGACTCGGATGCCATCGTTGTCAAAATACACAGTCTGGGTGCGGTGGCCGTGATCCCGTCCAGGCGCTGCCGCAAGGTGCAACGATCGCACGACCGCCTGCTTTATAAACTGCGCAACCGGATCGAACGCTGCTTCAACCGCCTCAAGCAGTTCCGCAGACTCCCGACCCGCTACTGCAAACGGCGACCCTGCCTCGAGGCTACGGTCAGCCTCGCCTGCTCCGGGCTACACCTCGTCAAATATGTCGATACAGCCTAGTGTCCTGCTGGCCGCTGAGGGTCTAAGCAACAGGAGATTGCGCGCCAGCAGAACTATTCGCTGGCGCCACCGTCCGCAAGTGGCGGCAACGCTTTCTGGGTCGTGGCCTCGACGGTTTGTTCAATGAGCGTCGTCCGGGCACGGCGCGCAAGCTGTGCGACCGGCAAGTGGAGCAGGTGCTGATCCGCACGCTGAAAAGCTCGACCGAAGCGGCCACGCTCTGGTCAACCCGCGACATGGCTAGGGCCGCCGGGCTCAGCCAATCCACCAGCCGCATCTGGCGCGTCCTCGCGCCGCATCGCGTCGGCACCTTTTAAGCTGAGCCGCGATCCGCTGTTTGTCTAGAATTCGCTCGACATCGTGGGCCTTTACCTCGCCAGCAGCGCCACCGCTCCGGGAACTTTCGCAACTTCCTCGACATTATCGAGAAGAATGTGCCCGAAGCTCTGGACGTTCCTCTGATTCTGGACATCTACGGCACCCATAAAACCAAGCTGCTTCGCGACTGGCTGGCCAAGCGGCCGCGCTTCCACGGTCGCTTCACCCCGACCTCGGCTTTCTGGCTCAATCTGGTCCGACACTGGTTCGCCCTGCTCACCGAAACAGAAACTCCAGGCCTGACTAAGTTCTCGCAAGCGTTTGCTGTACGAAAGGAACAGCAGATTTCGTCTGGGAATTACAAAAGCAAAGGAACGGCAGATTCCCTTCGGAATGACAACAGAGCAAAGGAGCAGCAGATTCCCTTCGGGAATGACAACAAGAAAGCTAAGGGCAACGGCACGGACAACGGCAACTACAGGGGTCCTTCGCTTTGCTCAGGATGACGGCGGTCAACTGGCAAGGACAACTGCAGATTTGCTGGTCTAGGCTAGAGCCGTTTTTCCTGCTGGTCTAGGCTAGAGGCGTTTTCCTCTCGGAGAAACGGCGCTCTCGGTACACTGACCGGTGATTTACCGGCGCCGAAGCGGGAGGGGACAGCGCCTGATTGCCCCGAGATCGTCAGGGCAGATCAGGCGGTCAGGCGCTTTTCATCTGGATCAGGATTCCGACTTTTGCGGCGGCTTCGGCGAGGACCTTGTGGTGGATGGTGAAGAGGGCGAGTTCGAGGCGATCGGAGACGCCGGTTTTGTCGTAGATGCCGCGCAGGTAGTTTTTGATGACCTGCTCTTTGGTGCCGAGCTGGGTGGCGATGTCCTTGTTTTTGCAGCCCTGGACGATGAGGGCGACGATTTGCATTTCCTTGGGTGTGAGGCGATCGCGCACGCGTGCACCGACGGTGTCGTTGGTCTGGAGCGTGGTGACGTTGGCGTGGTGCATGCAGCGGTGACCGCGAGCGACGCGGCGGATGCAGTCGACGAGGTCGGTTCCGGCGATGTGACGGCGGATGACGCCGAAGAGCATGGCGGCGACGGGATCGGGGACCTCTTCGGCGTTTTCCGCGATCAGCACGGCGCGGCTGCCGGCGGTCTGCACACGTTCGAGCAGGGGCTGGGCGTCGACCTTGAGGCCGGAGGCGAAGAGGATGACGGAGCTGCGGTTAGCGTCGATGGCTGCGTTGAGTTTGGCGGCGTCGTCGCACTGAGCGACGATGCGGATGTCGTCTTCGAGGGCGAGGACGCGCGCTGCGCCTGCCCGGAAGATGGCCTGATTGTCGGCGAGAATAAGTCGAGTCATACGGTGTTTTCCTCCTGCCGGGGGTGATTGCCCCGTGTTGTGTTTATCGGCTGAGGATGGTTTTTCAAGAGGAGTGTACGTAAACCGGACACTTCCCGCTGGTGAGATGTTTTGCGGACCTCCATGGCAACCAATTTAGTGCACCTCGATCTACTCTGGCTGAATCGAATAATAGGAGTTAACGGATGGGCGCGCGCTTTGGATGAGGCTCCCATCGAGAAAGAGTTGATGGCGAAACCGACTTTGCTGGCGGTGGACGACGATCTCAGTGTCTTAGAGGCGGTAGTTCAGGATTTGCGCCGGAACTATGGGCGGGAGTACCGGATCGTGCGCGCGGCTTCGGGCGCGGCGGCGCTGGACATCTGTCGGCAGCTGCGGGATCGCGAAGAGACGGTGGCGCTGTTTTTGTCGGACCAGCGTATGCCGGGGATGACGGGGGTTGATTTCCTGCAGCAGGCGATGGTGCTGTATCCCGAGGCGAAGCGCGTGCTCTTGACGGCGTATGCGGATACGGAGGCGGCGATTCGCGCGATCAACTCGGCGAAGATCCACTATTACCTGAACAAGCCTTGGGATCCTCCGGAGGAGAAGTTGTATCCGGTCCTGGACGATCTGCTGGAGTCGTGGAAGCAGGGGTACACGCCGCCGTTTGAAGGGATTCGGGTGATTGGGATGCGCTGGTTGGCAACGGATCATGCGGTGCGGGATTTTCTTTCGCGCAACCGCATTCCGTATCTCTGGCTGAATCCGGAGCGGAGTCCGGAGGTGGAGGGCTTGCTGCACGAGAAGGGTCTGGACGGATCGCGGTTGCCGGTGGTTCTGTTTGGCGATGGAACGGCTCTGGTGCAGCCATCGCCGACGGAGTTGGCGAGCAAGGTGGGTCTCAGGACCGAGGCGGAGCAGGAGTTTTACGATTTGGTGGTGATTGGGGCGGGGCCGGCGGGTTTGGCGGCGGGGGTGTATGGGGCTTCGGAGGGTTTGCGAACGCTGATTGTGGAGGCAGAGGCTCCGGGCGGGCAGGCGGGGTCGAGTTCCCGGATCGAGAATTATTTGGGATTTCCGAGCGGTTTGAGCGGCGAGGAGTTAGGAAAGCGCGCGTTCTTGCAGGCGAACCGGCTGGGCGCGGAGTTCTTGAGTCAGAAGGTGACGTGCATCCGGAGCGAGCGGCAGTACCACATCGTTGAGATGAACGATGGACGCGAGGTGACGTGCCATGTTTGCGTGATTGCCACGGGAGTTTCTTATGTTCGGCTCGATATTCCTGGCGAGAGCCGGTTTAGCGGGGCCGGGATGTACTACGGCGCGGCGCAGACGGAGGCGCTCTCCTGCACGAACGAGACCGTGTATATCGTCGGCGGAGCGAACTCGGCGGGGCAGGCGGCGATGCATTTTTCGAGGCATGCGTCGGAGGTGCACATGCTGGTGCGAGGACCTTCGCTCGAGAAGAGCATGTCGAAGTACCTGATCGATCAGATCAAGGGGACCGGCAACATTGTGGTCGAGACGGGTACAGAGGTGAGGGCGCTGGATGGGGCCGAGCACATGGAGTGTGTGACCCTGAGCACGCCCCTGGGCGAGGAGAAGCGTCGCATAACGTCGATATTTGTGTTTATTGGAGCGGCTCCAAAGACGGACTGGCTGCCGAAGGAGATAGCGGTTGATAGCCGGGGATTCGTACTTTCGGGGCCGGATCTGAAGCAAAAGGTTCCGGGCGCGTGGAGGTTGAATCGCGATCCATACCTTCTGGAGACGAGTGTTCCGGGGATTTTTGTCGCGGGGGATGTTCGTTATAACTCCGTGAAGCGGTGCGCCTCGGCGGTGGGCGAAGGATCGATCGCGGTTCAATTCGTTCATCAATACTTGGCGGCGCTGTGATGAGCGGGGTGACGTGATGACGGGCGAGTTGCTCGAACGGATAGACGGCAAGCTCTTGGATGAGCTTCATGGGGTTCCGGTGCTCGCGTCACTGAGTGACGATGAGCTTTGCTGTCTGTTCGGCGCGGAGGTGCTTGAGTTCGGAGATGGGGAGGCTCTGCTGGGGGACGAGGGCGAGTGGGCGTTTTTCTGGATCATCCTCTTCGGCGAGGTGAGCTTCTTTGTGGTTGCCGCGGATGGGAAAGAGACGTTGATAGCGTCGCGGTCGAGTGGATCGACCTTTGGAGATCTCGGTTTGATGAGTGGATCGAGGTGGCAGGGACGGATTCGATCGCGGGGGCGGAGCCGGCTTTTGCGGCTGAACGAGGATGCATTCTGGAGCATGATGAAGAGCTGCCCTATGGTTCGACAGGCGATTTTGCGGGACTGGACATCGCGGGTGCAGATACTGCAGACCCGGGCAGCGCAGCAGGAGAAGATGGCCGGGCTGGGGACGATGGCGGCGGGCCTGATGCACGAGCTTAAGAATCCAGGAACGGCGGCACAGCGGGCGGCGGCGCAGTTGCGGTCGAATCTGGAGGGGATGCATGCGCTTTCGATCAAGTTTGCGCGGGCTCCGTTGAGCAAGGATCAGAAGGGATGTTTGCTGGCGCTTGAGGAGCGGGCGGTTGTAGCGAAGGGGACGCTCCTGATGAATTCGCTGGAGCAGACGGATGCGGAGGAGGTGCTGGCCTCGTGGATGGACGAGGCAGGGATCGAGGACTCCTGGAAGCTGGCGCCGGCGCTGGTGTCAGCCGGGATAGTCATCAGTGATCTCGAGTGCGCGCGGGAGGAGCTGAGCACGGATTTGTTTGCGGATGCTCTGAGCTGGGTGGAGGCGATGGTGTCGAGCCTGCAGCTGACAGGAACGATCGAAGAGAGCATTGGCCGCGTTTCTACTCTGGTCCACGCGGTAAAGGTGTATGCGTATGAGGGCAAGGGGCAGATGCGGAGGATCGATGTAAACGAAGGGATCCATGCGACGCTTGTGATGCTTGGGCACAAGCTGCGGGACAAGGAGGTTGTGGTAGAGAAGATGTTTGCTAAGGACCTGCCACGGGTGGAGAGTGACGGTTCGGGGCTGACCCAGGTTTGGACGAATTTGCTGGACAATGCGATCGACGCGGTGGGGCAGGGTGGGCGGATACGGGTGAAGACCTGGTCGGATGTTGCGCCCGAAGGCGAGTCGGTGGGTGGAACTCGCTTGTGGGTGGAGATCGCGGACGACGGCACGGGGATTCCGACGGAGATCCAAGGCCGGATCTTTGAGCCGTTTTATACGACCAAGCCGGTGGGGGTGGGAACGGGGCTGGGGCTCTATATTGTCAATCGGATCATGGATCAGTTTGGTGGCAAGATCCGATTCAATTCCGTGCCGGGAGCGACGAAGTTTGTGGTGATGCTGCCGGTGAAGCGGGGGTAGGTTCGCGTTTCTGTTTTTCCTGTGTGGTTTCGCAGGCGATAGTGGGTGGCGGTCTCTGAGGTTACCGCGCGCTATGATGGACATTGGGAGCTCCATAGACAGCGT
Source organism: Acidobacteriaceae bacterium (assembly GCA_965277145.1). GTDB lineage: Bacteria > Acidobacteriota > Terriglobia > Terriglobales > Acidobacteriaceae > Edaphobacter. The sequence continues at coordinate 945,894 of OZ255717.1, read as the reverse complement.
GACGATTACACCGTTTCATCTGGCATTTCCGGTTGACGATTTAGCGGCGGCGCGCCGGTTTTACGGCGGTGTTCTCGGGTGTGCGGAGGGCCGGAGCTCGGACCAGTGGATTGATTTCGATCTGTTTGGGCATCAGATTGTCGCTCATCTGAAGCCGGGAATGGAGCGGCGGGCGGCGCATGCGAACCAGGTGGATGGGCATCCGGTGCCGGTGCCGCACTTTGGCGTGGTGCTGACGATGGGGCAGTGGGAGGCGTTGGCAGAGCGGCTGCGCGGTGCGGGAACGGAGTTCGTGATTGAGCCGTATGTGCGGTTTCGGGGCGAGGTGGGCGAGCAGGCGACAATGTTTTTTCTCGATCCGGCGGGCAATGCTCTGGAGTTTAAGGCGTTTCAGGATATGGGGCAGATCTTTGCGAAGTGATGGCGGGCGAGTGTGCGTGACGCGGGCTGGAGATTGTTCCGGTCACGGTTACATTTGGTGTCGGGAGGTTTGATGGTGATTGGAGATGTGAGCGCGGCGCCCTCATCTGATCTGGAGCAGGGGTCTGGTTTGGGAGAGCGGGTGCGGGCGCTGGGGCCGTGGTTTCATAACATGCGAGTTGGCGGTGTGGAGACGGCGCCGGATCACTTTTTGGGCGACTACCCGACGACGAAATTTGCTGGGTTCAAGGATGCGATCCCGGCGGATCTGACGGGAAAGACGGTGCTCGATATTGGGTGCAATGCGGGGTTTTATTCGCTTGAGATGAAGCGGCGGGGTGCGAGCCGGGTGGTGGGGATCGACTCTGAGCCGTTGTATCTGCGGCAGGCGCGGTTTGTGGCGGAGATGGAGGGCGTGGAGATCGAATATCGCGAGATGCCGGTGTGGGATGTGGCGAGCTTGGGTGAGAAGTTTGATCTCGTGATTTACATGGGGGTGTTTTATCACCTGCGGTATCCGCTCTTGGCGCTGGATCTGATTCGCGAGCATGTGTGCAAGGATTTGTTGCTGTTTCAGAGCATGCAGCGGGGGAGCCGCGAGTTGATGCGGGTAGAGCCGGACTACGACTTCGATGATGTGGCGGCGTTTGATCGGCCCGAGTATCCGAAGATGCACTTTGTCGAGGAGCGGTATTCGGGGGACGATTCGAACTGGTGGGTTCCGAATCGGGCGTGTGCGGAGGCGATGCTGCGGAGCTCGGGGTTCAAGATCTTGAGCCGACCGGAGGAGGAGGTGTACCTGTGCCAGGTTGCGCCGACGGCGTTGTTTCGGGATGCGGCGGAGTTGGTGCGGCGGACGTGACGCGGGTGGTGGATCGAGCGGGGCAGGTGGGTGCTGAGGAGTTGGTTCTGGTGGGCGAGGATCGGCTGACGGCGCGCGATGTCGAGGGGGCGATTGCGGCGTTCGATGAGGCGGAGCGGGTCGGGCCGGAGTCGGTGGCGGACCGGTGCGCGGCGGGGCGGTGGATGTGCTGGATGCTGCTGGGGGAGTTTGAGCGGGCGTGGCGGGAGAGTGACGCGATCCGGGCGCGGGGGATGGGGGATGTGCACCGGTTCTGGGATGGGAGTGCGGTCGATGGGAAGCGGGTGATGCTGCGGTCGCTGCATGGCTTTGGGGATGCGGTCGAGAACCTGCGGTACTTGCCGATGCTGCGAGGGCGGGCGAGGGAGGTTGTGGTGGAGGTGGCGCCAGAGATTTTGGGGTTGGTGCGGTGCTTTGCGGGTGTGGGCGAGGTGGTGACGTGGGGGCCGGGTGCTCCGGTGGTGGCGCCGGCGTGGGATGTGCAGGTGGAGGTGACGGAGCTGCCGTATCTGTTTCGGTCGACGGTGGAGAGCTTGCCGGCGGGGGTGCCGTATGTTCGGTTGCCGGAGGTGCTGCGAGGGGAGGCGGAGCGGAGATTGGGGGCGCGACGGGTGCCGCGTGTGGGGTTGGTGTGGGCTTCGAGTGTGTGGGACACGTCGCGATCGGTTCCCTTCCCTCTCTTGCGGGGGCTGCTGGAGTGTGAGGGCGTGGAGTTCTGGAGCTTGCAGACGGCGGCCGATAACGGGCCTTGGAGGTCGTGGAGCGAGGCGCGGGGATGGCCTGTGCGCGTGGCGGGAGAGGGCGCGGCGGAGGAGACGGCGGCGATGATGGAGGGCATGGATCTGGTGATTACGGTGGATACGTTTGCGGCGCATTTGGCGGGAGCTTTGGGGCGGCCGGTGTGGCTGTTGCTGCAGCGGAGGGCGGATTGGCGATGGATGATGGGGCGGGAGGACTCGCCGTGGTATCCGACGATGCGGATCTTTCGGGCGTTGGGCGATGGTGGGTGGGCGGAGCTGATCGGGCGGGTGGGTGGTGCTTTGCGGGAGCGGTTTGGGATGGGGTCGGTATGAGGGCTTGGGATACATACGACGCTTACCTGTTTGATATTGATGGGACGCTCCTGAACTGCACGGATGCGGTGCACTACTTTGGGTTTTGCGAGGTGCTATCGGGTGTGGCGGGGCGGCCGTTGAATCTGGATGGCGTGGTGGCGCATGGGAATGTGGATGTAGGGATTTTGCGGGATGCATTGCAGCTGGCGGGGGTGGAGGATGAGGTTTGGCGGGGGCGACTGCCGGAGATGCGGGAGTCGCTCGCGAGCTTTGTGGAGGCTCGGCGGGGGGAGATGTGTGTCGATGTTTTGCCGGGTGTGCGGGCGGTGCTGGAGCACCTGAAAGGCCGGGGGGCGAAGCTGGGCGTGGCGACGGGGAATCTGGAACGGATTGGGTGGGCGAAGCTCGATCGATGTGGGTTGCGGGCGTGGTTTGATTTTGGGGGATTCAGCGATGACTACGAGTACCGGGGGCCGATGATCGGCGGTGCGCTCCGGAAGGCGCAGGCGATCGCCGGGGAGGGTGCGGCGGTGTGTGTGGTGGGGGATACGCCGTCGGATATCCGGGCGGCTCGGGAGAATGGCTTGGATGTAATTGCGGTGGCGACGGGGGTATTTTCGCGCGATGTGCTGGGGGAGTCGATGCCGGATTTGCTGGTGGGGTCGATGGCGGAGTTGATGGGGATTGGGGTTGGGGGACCTGCTTAGGACAAGCAACGGCAACGACAAAGGTTGGAGTAGCGAGTAATGAGTGGCGAGAAATGAGTAAGGAGGAATGCAACTTCGTCTGAATGGCAGATGCAGAGGGTAGGGGAAAGCAGATTCCCTGCGGGAATGACAACCAGAAAGGCAAGGGCAAAGGCTGAAGCAGATTCCCTTCGGGAATGACAACTAGAAGAGCAAGGGCGCTTCTTCGAAGTTCTAAGCAGCGGTGATGTGGTGGATGATGTCTTCGAACTCGCGGGCTCGGTGGGCGGCGGTGTGGGTGGAGAGGATGCGGTCGCGGGCGCGGTTGCCGATGTCGAGGCGTTCGCGGTCGGAGAGGCCGGTGAGGATTGAGGTGACATCTTCGGCGGTGGAGGCGAGGAGGATCTCCTTGCCGGGCGTGAGGAAGGTGTCCAGGCCAGGCCAGGGGTCGGAGATTATGGTGGCAGAGCAGGCGGAGGCTTCGAAGAGGCGGACGGAGGGGGAGAAGCCGGCGGCCGTCATGTCGCTGCGGGTGAGGTTGAGGGTGAAGCGGGAGCTCGAGTAGAAGGTGGAGTGGTCGGGCGGGCTGACATGGGTGAGCTGGCGCACGTTGGGCGACCAGGGGATGTCGGTCGGGTACATGGGGCCGGCGACGAGGAAGCTCTGGTTGGGCAGGCGGCGGGCGGGGTCGTCGAGCATGCGCATGAGGCCGGGCTGGCGGTCGGGGGCGTAGGTGCCGAGGTAGGAGAGGTCGGCGGTGTACTGGGGTGAGGGCGCGGTTCGAGCGTGGTGGGTGGGGTCGACGGAGCAGAAGAGCGGGACGGGGTAGGGTGAGCCGAAGCGGGTGCGGAGTTCGTCGAGGGCGGGACCGCCGGTGAAGCTCATATAGGCGGCGTAGTGAGGGATGTCGGAGCTGAGGAGGTAGTCGGTGCGGCCGTGGGCGCGGAGTTGGGCGAGGGTGATGGGGGTGTCGATGTCGTAGAAGAGGATGGGGGCGTGGACGAGGTCGCGGAGGAGGGCTGTGGCGGCGATGGCGTCGGGAAAGTAGGAGCCGATGACGAGGACGTCGGCGTCTTTGGATTCGCGGGTGACGAGGTCCGCGCCGTCGGTCTGCCAGTCTTCGTAGAGGAGGGATTGGACGTAGGGAGGTTTGGGGAGGTCGCGGTTGGAGCGGTACCACTCGACGTCTCGCTCGATGAAGGAGATCTGATGGCCGAGGGCATGGAGGGCTCGGCAGAGCGAGCGAAAGGTGGTGGCGTGGCCGTTGCCCCAGGAGGAGGTGATGGTGAGCCCGAGGATGGTGATCTTCATGGGCGGCTCAGGTGGTTGGTGTGGCGGGGAGGGTTTCGGCGGGAGGGAGAGATCTGCGTTTGCGGGTGTGGAGGTCGGCTAGGGCGGCTTCGGCTTGTGCGGCGCGGGCGGCGTAGGTGTGGTCGCGGAGAGCACGGGCGAGGAAGGCCTGGCCGATGGCGCGGGCGGAGGTGGCGTCGTGGGTGCGGAGGGCTTGGACGACATCTTGGGCCGTATGGGCGACGAGGATTTCTTTGTCGGGCTCGAAGCAGTCGTCGATGCCGGCCCAGTGGTCGCAGATGAGGCAGGCCGCGGCGCCGGCGGCCTCGAAGACGCGGGTGGGTGGGGAGAAGCCGGAGTTGGCCATGGAGGCGCGGTTGATGTTGAGGACCATGCGGGCGGAGCTGTTGACGCGGTTGTGGTCGGCGGTGGGGACATGGCCGAGGTAGCGCACGTTGGGGGGCATGGGCTTGCTGTGCCAGCCTTCGCCGCCGAGGAGAAAGGTCATCTCGGGGGCGAGGTCGGCGGCGCGGAGGAAGAGCTCTTCGACGCGGGTCTCGCGGTCGGGGAGGCGGTTGCCGAGGAAGACGAGGTCGGCGGCGAAGTCTGGGTCGGGCGGGACGGGAAAGTGGGTTTCGGGGTCGAGGCCGTTGTAGATGGAGGCGTAGAAGCGAGCGCCGTAGCGGGCGAAGCCTGCTTTCACCATGGGGCCGCCACCGTAGGTGAAGAGGGCGTCGAGCTGAGGGACGATGGCGCGGTAGGGGTCGGCGGGATCGGCGTCCATGCGGGCGAGGGTGGCGGGGGAATCGACATCCCAGGTGAGGACGATGGACTTGGGCTGGCAGGTGAGGATGAGGTGTTCGAGCTCGGTGTCGTCGACGCCGATGCCGGAGTGTTTGACGACCACGTCGGCCTCTTGGGCGAGGGCGATCATGCGGTCGAGGTCGACGCCGGGCCGGTAGACGATGGAGGTGGCGTAGCTGGTGTCGACGTCGTCGCGATGTTGCTGGCGGCCGTAGGCGTCGGGTTCGGCGAAGGTGACGGTGTGGCCGCGGCGGCTGAGGTACTTCCAGATGCCTCGGTAGTAGGTGGCGGCGCCGTTCCAGTAGGAGGAGACGAGGGAGGAGCCGAAGACGAAGAACTTCATTGGGCGAGGACCTCGTGGCAGATCTCGGCGAGTTGCTCGGCGCGGTGGGAGCAGGTGTGGTGGGCGAGGACGGTGGAGAGGCCGCGGTCGGCCTGGGCCTGGGCCTCGGCTGGGTGGGCGAGGAGGTGCTCGATGTGGGCGGTCATCTCGGCGGTGTCTTGTGCGACGAGGTAGTCGCCTTCGGAGAAGAGGTTTTCGACGTCGTGCCAGGGGGCAGAGATGAGCGGGATGCCGGCGGCGAGGGCCTCGAAGACGCGGATGGTGGGGATGCCGGCCATGGCGCCGGTGTAGTGCTGGCGCGGGATGTGGAGGGTGACGCGGGAGCTGCTGTAGGCGGCGGGGGCGTGGAGGTTGGGCAGGTATCCGGCGAAGCGGACGCCTGCCTGGTTGAGGGCGGCGACGGCGGGTTCGGGGTAGCGGACGCCGTGGATGGTGAAGCGGGCTTGAGTGCGGAGGTGGGCGGCGGGCTCGAGGAGGAATTGGGTGATTTCGGCGGCCCGCTCGTCGTCCCCCCAGTTTCCGATCCAGACGACCTCTTGTTCGGGTGGGGTGACGGGGGTGGCGGGCGGACGGAAGATGGTGGTGTCGGCGGCTTCGTGGAGGGTCCAGACGTGATCGAGGCCGAAGCGCTGGAGATAGATGGCGCGGAGGGCGGCACCGAAGGCGAGGACGCCGTCGAAGCGCCAGACCTGGAGGAGTTTGATGGATTCGGGGGTGGAGCTGGCGCGGTGGTGCGTGTCGTGGAAGAGGGTGCGGAAGTGGATCTGGTCGCGGAGATGGAAGAGGTTGTCGATGAGCTCGGGCGGGTTCCACTCGTGGACGATGACGATGTCGGTGTCGCGGAGGTGGTCGGCGAGGGTGCTGGGGTTGAGGGTGTAGTGCTGGATGGGGATCTCGGGGTAGGTCTGGTCGAAGTGAGCGAGGGATTGGACGCCGCGCTCGCCTTCGCTGAGGAGGTTTTCGGTGGACCAGTTTTGCGGCTGCTCGAAGACGGTGACTTCGTGGCCCTGGGCGATGAGTGCGCGGATGAGGCCTCGGAGGAAGTGGGCGTTGCCGTTATTCCAGTCGGAGCGGAGGGTGTGGGCGAAGTAGGCGATGCGGAGGTGGTCAGGCATGGGCGATGCCGGCGTGCGTGAGATCGGGTGTGGCGGGCGCGAGGAGGTCGCAGTAGAGGTCTTCGTAGGCTGCGGCCATGCGGCGTGCGGTGAAGGTGCGGGCGCGGGCGCGGGCGCGGAGCTGCGCGGCGGCCAGGCGAGCGGGGGAGCGGACGAGGTCTTCGAGGAGGGACTGCAGATCGGCCGGGCCGTGGAAGTAGAGGGCCGCGTCGCCCCAGACTTCGCGGAGGGTTGGGATGTCGTTGACGACGAGGGCGCAGCCGCAGAGGGCGGCTTCGAGGGGGGCGAGGCCGAAGGGCTCGTAGAGCGCGGGAGCGATGTAGATGCTGCTGGCGCGGAGGGCGTGGATAAGGTGCTCCTGGCTGAGGACGCCGAGGCTGGTGATGTTGGGGAGCGATGGGGCGGGGGTGTCGGGGGTGAGTTCAGTTTCGCCGGCGATGGCGATGGGGAGGGGTGGGGTGATCTCGCCGAGGAGACGGATGTTTTTGGCTTCGTCCCAGAGGCGGCCGACGGAGATGGCGGTGAGCTTGCGACTGGCGGGTTTGGGTTCGGGGAGATGGCGGCCGTTGGGGATGACGACGGCGCGGGTGGGAAGGGGGAAGTTGCGGGCGAGGGCTCGGAGCATGGAGCGGGTTGGGGCGGCTACGGCGGTGCAGCGATCGAGGCCGGCGTTGACGAGGCGGACGTATTGGCGGAGCCAGGGGGAGTTGGGGAGAGGTTCGGAGCGGCAGGCGTCGGCCCAGCTGAGGACGTCGGAGTGGGCGGTGATGATGCAGGGGAGGTTGAGGGGGAGGGCGCCCCAGCAGAATTGGCTGCTGTGGAGGATGTCGGGCTGGAAGGTTTCGGCAATGCGATGGAGGAGGTTGGCGCCGGAGGTGTAGGCGTCGGCGTTGGCGTCCATCCACTCGAGGGGGGCGTCGGAGGTGTGGAAGCAGAAGCTGTCAGGCCAGGCGGTGCGTAGGGTGCGGGCCCAGATCGCTTGTGTGGGGGAGGGGTGGCGGCCGAAGCTGACTAGGGCGACATGGTGGCCGCAGTCGAGGAGGCTGGATGTGAGTTCTTGGGTGAAGGTCCAGACGCCGCCGATGGTGTCGGTGGTTAGTAGGACGCGCATGCGAGGTCCTGCTGTTGCGAGAGGCTCCGGGATTCGAGATCGGCGAGCGAGAGGGGCTGGACGGACTGGATGTCGCTGAATCCTTTGGCCGCGAAGATGTCGAGGTAGTGGGCGTGGGCGCGTTCCCAGGCCTGTTCGTCGGGCTGTGCGCCGAAGGTGGTGACGTACTCGGGGCTGCCGGGGAAGGGGAACATGGGGACGGGTTCGGAGACCCAGACGCCCTGGCGCTTGAGGTCGGTCTGCCACTGGGTGACGAGCGCGGGATCGTCTTCGGGGGTCTTGATGAGATTGGCCTGAACCCACGGGATGCGCTGTTTGGCGTAGACGAGGAGGCTGGCGATGCGGTCGGTCGAGATGCGGCAGTTCTTGTTCATTGCGTCGCGGCCGACGTCGGTGATGGACTCGACGCCGCACTCGAACGAGACGCAGCCGGCGCGGGCGAGGAGGTCGAGCGAGGTCTCGTCCCAGAGGTCGATGCGGCTCTGGAAGCCGATCGAGACGGGGCGGGTGACGAGGGCTTCGAGGAGATCGCGGACCTGCTTGCCGACGCCGAAGATCTCGTCGATGAAGTAGATGTAGTCGACGCTGCGGGCGATGAGGGCGTCGATTTCGGTGAGGACGGCGGCGAGGGGGCGTTCGCGGTACTTGTTGCGGAAGAGGGTTTTGTTGCAGAAGGTGCAGGAGTAGGGGCAGCCGCGGGCGAACTCGACCTCGGCGCCGTGATGGAGGTGGTCGGCGCCGTTGTTGGGGAAGATGTGGTGGAGGTGGGTGTGGCGTTCGACGGGGTAGTCGGTGTAGTCGAGCGGACCGAGGAGGCGCATGTCGGTGGCGCCGAGGCCGGGGGTGGAGTGGAGGACGTCTTGGGCGTCGCGCCAAACGCAGCCGGGGATCATCTCCCAGGGCGCGGTGGCGAGCTGCGGGAGGGTCTGGTCGGGTTCGCCGCGGAGGACGATGTCGGCGCCGGTTTTCGAGAGTGTGCTGATGGGGGTGACGGAGCCGTGAGGTCCGATGAGGACGGATTTGGAGGGGCGGTTGAGGGTTTTGAGCCACTGGCTGGGGACGCGGAGTTCGGGCTGGGGGCAGCGCCAGAACAGGTAGGACGGGGCGGTGGGGATGACGAGGAAGTCTTCGCCGAAGGCGTCGAGGCGGGTGCGGACCTGATCGGGGGTGAGGTCTTCCATCCAGGCGTCGATCAGCAGGACGTCCTGGTGGGCGGAGCGGAGGAACTCGCGGGCGGAGAGGAGTTCGAGCGGGAAGTGGGGTTCGGCGCAGCCGAAGTAGGTGGAGCCGCTGAAGCTCCATCGCGGGTTGACGAGGGCGAACTTCATGCGAGGGCCTCGGCGACGAGCTCGGGCGAGGAGAGTGGGTTGTGTAGGTTGGGGGTTCTGGACTTGCGCTTGGCGGGGGTCTCGATGCGGTCGCGGTTAGCGATCCAGAACTCGTGCATGCCGGTGAGGATTTCGGTGACCGAGCGCTGGGGCTTCCAGCCCGTGTGGGCGGTGAGCTTGGCGGTATCGGAGATGTAGAGCGGCTGGTCGCCGGGGCGGACCTCGGAGTGGGTGGAGCCGTGGCGCAGGCCGGTTTCTTTCTCGATTTCGGCGAGCATTTCGAGGATGGAGAAGGCACGGCTGAGGCCGCCGCCTACGTTGTAGACCTCGCCTGCGGTGCGCGGGAGGTGGGCGCGTGCGGCTTCCATGGCGTCTACGAGGTCGGAGACGTGGAGGATATCGCGAACCTGGAGGCCGTTGCCGTAGATGTTGATGGGGCGGCCGGAGAGGACGGAGTAGAGGAAGTGGGCGACCCAGCCCTGGTCCTCGTTGCCGAACTGACGCGGGCCGGCGATGCAGGACATGCGGAAGACGACGGTGGGCAGGTTGTAGATGCGGGCGTAGTCGCGGACGTACTGGTCGGCGGCACCTTTGGAGCAGCCGTAGGGCGAGTGGAAGTCGAGGGGTGTCCCCTCGGTGGCTCCCTGAAATCCGGGTGTGGAGGCCTGGTAGCGTGTGCTGTGGGACTCGACTGGGACGGAGTGGAGGCCGCCGTAGACCTTGTTTGTCGAGGTGAAGAGGACGAGGGGCTGGTGGCCGGAGCGGCGGGCGGCTTCGAGGACGTTGAAGGTGCCGACCGCGTTGGTTTCGAAGTCGTCGCGGGGCGCGTCGATGGAGGTGGTGACGGCGACCTGTGCGGCGAGGTGGTAGATTTCGGCCGCCTGCCGGGCGGCTTCGGCTATTTGTGCGGCGTCGCGGACGTCTCCGCGATGGACGGTGAGGCGGTCTGCGCCGGGGAGGGTCTGGAGCCAGCGGACGTTGTGCTCGGAGCCTCGGCGGGAGAGGTTGTCGAAGAGGGTGAGGCGGGTGTCCGGTGACTGGAGGAGCCGGGCTGCGAGGTTTGAGCCGATGAATCCAGCTCCGCCGGTGATGAGGATGTTGCGGCCAGTCTCCCTGCGATCTCTTGGCATTTCGCTTGTTTGTCCTCGTCCTCTTGAGTTTAGGCGGTCAGACCGTAGGTGCTGAGTTGCTGGAGCATGGTGTCGGCCTTGTCTTCGGCGGTTTGGGAGCGGAGCCAGCCGGCGAGTTCGCGGAAGCCGGCTTCGTGGGTGACTTGCGGCTCGTAGCCGAGCAGCTTGCGGGCGCGGGTGATGTCGGCGTAGGCGTGGCGGATGTCGCCGGCGCGGTATTTGCCGGTGATGACTGGCTCCACCGAGACGCCGAGCGAGGTGGAGAGGATCTCGGCGACTTGGCGGATGGTGATGGGCTGGCCGCAGCCGATGTTGATGACTTCGCCGTCCGAGGCGCGGGCTCGTCATGGCAAGGAGGTTGGCGCGGACGATGTCGTGGACGCTGACGAAGTCGCGCATCTGTTCGCCGTCTTCGAAGACGAGCGGCGCCTGGCCGTTGATGAGGCGTGCGGCGAAGATGGCGGCGACACCGGTGTAGGGGTTCGAGAGTGCCTGGCGGGTGCCGTAGATGTTGAAGAAGCGGAGGGCGGTGACGGGCAGGCCGTAGGTGCGGCCGTAGATCATGCAGAGCTCTTCCTGATCGCGCTTGGAGAGGGCGTACACCGAGTTGATTTCGGAGGGCTTGGACTCGTCGGTGGGGATGGGGCGGAGTTTGCCGGCGCAGTGCGGGCAGCTGACGTCCCACTTCCCTTCCCGGAGCTGCTGGACGGGGCGGACGGGCGGGGCGGCGGGCTGGCTGCATTTGGTGCAGATGTAGCGGCCCTCGCCGTAGATGGACATGGAGGAGGCGACGATAAGCTTTTCGGGGGCGAGGCGGTTGTCGAGCAGCGCCTGGAGGAGTTCGGCGGTTCCCTGGGTGTTGACGCTCATGTAGCGGCTGATCTCGTACATGGACTGGCCGACGCCGACGGTGGCGGCGAAGTGGTAGATCACGTCGACTTTGTCCAGGGCGTCGCGGAGGAGGTTGGGATCGCGGACGTCGCCGACGAGGAGTTCGACCTCGGGGGCGAGGTAGTCGGGGCGTTTGCCGTCCGGGTGGACCTGCGGGTGGAGGTCGTCGAGGACGCGGACTTCGTGGCCGGCGGCGAGGAGACCATCGGCAAGGTGCGAGCCGACGAAGCCAGCGCCACCGGTGATGAGGATCTGCTTGCTCATAGGGCGGCGACGACCTCCCGATCGGGAGTTGCCACCGTTTGCGGAGCGTATCGGTGGACGGCCCAGGAGGAGAAGTCGGCGAATGTCTGGACGTCTTTAGGTGGGCTGGTGTGATGGTCTTCGAGGCCGAGGTGACCGGGGGTGAAGCAGAGGGTGAGGGCGACCTCGAAGGGTTCGAGTGCCGTCATCATGCGGTCGAACCAGCGCTCGGCGTTGGGGCGGAAGCTATCGGCCCAGCTGAGGCCGGTGCGGAGGTACTTGACCTTGTGAGCCTTCATCCACTCGACCGCGGCATCGAGGCGGTGGTCCTCGAAGTGGAACCACTGGCAGAGACCGACTTCGCCGGTGGTGGGGAACTTCTCGGCGGCGAGTTTGGGTCTGCCTTCGTGGGTGAGCAGGCCGAGGTAGTAGTGGCGGTAGTAGGAGGAGCCTTCGGCTTCCTTGTGGCGGGTTTCGGCGGGCCAGGAGGGAGGGAGGTCAAAGAGCGAGTACCAGTGGATGCGGTCGGCGCGGCCGCGGATGAGGTCGAGGGTGCGTTCGAGGCCGAAGGCGGCGACCTCTTCTGCGCCGAACGAGGAGGCGCCGACCTCGGTTACCCAGACGGGAAGGCCTGAGACTTGGGCGGCTTCGGCGATCTTGGCGGGCCAATCGTCGATCTGCCAGTGGTTCCAGTCGAGGGGGAATCCGTGGACGGCGACGGCGTCGACGACTTCCATGAGGCCGTAGGTGCGCATAAGGCGGAGGAAGTCGGGGTCGCCCGAGGAGACGCCGCCGAGAACGATGGGGAGCGTGGGATTCGCCTCGCGAATGCTGACGGCGGCGGCTTTGACCATGTCGGCGAACCTGACCCACTTGGGGTCGAGATGAAAGTTCCAGTGCGAAAGATTGTTTGGCTCGTTCCAGAGCACGACAGCTTCAACCATTACACGGACCTTTCCTATCGCGCATCTCTGCCGGAAGCGAATTCTGATCGCTGCACAATCGCCGAGAGCTCTTCAATCCTCGGAAGCCTAGTGGAGGGAGAAGATATCGTTCGATCAACGACTTGCATGTCACAGCGCTATAAGATTGTTTGTAGCTTAGCAGCGTTGCTTTGTCTCTGCCAAGCTTCTTTGAAGCTGTGGGAATACAGGGAGAGACTCTGGCGGCTGCGGGAGAGCGGTTTGCGCTCTATCGGCTGAGTCTGAGGGCGAACTGCACGACACGCGGGTCGGTCGTGGTGGAGGTGATACTGCCGAAGGCGGTGGCGCCGAAGCTGCCGTTGGGTTGCGCGAAGGCCGGGGTGTTGGTGACGTTGAAGAGTTCGGCGCGGAACTCTAGGTCAGTGCGTTCCGAGAGCGGTGTGTGCTTGATGGCGGCGAGGTCGAGATCGCGGTAGGCGGGGCCGCGCACGGGGTTGCGGGAGGCGGTGCCGAGGACGCCGATGGGCGCGGCAAAGGCCGCGGTGTTGAAGAAGATCTGCGGTGTGCGCGCGCTGGGGGAGAGCGATGGTCGGGAGATGAGGTCGGGGCGGCGGGTGACGATGCCGGCAAAGCTGTAGTCGTTGGTGGCCATCGTGATGGTGACGGGCATGCCGGACTGGAGCGAGCTGATGCCGTTGACGTTCCAACCGCCGGCGAGCACTGACGCGATGCCGGAGGAGGCGAAGCGATGGCCGCGGCCGGCGGGCACCTGGTAGAGCGCGCTCAGCGAGGTGACGTTGGGGACGTCGCCGTTGGAGCTGTCGCGTTCGAGGTATGGCCGGTTGACGTCGGCGGCGATGAGGCTGTTGGAGCTGGGTGACGAGAAGACGGTGGAGGAGAAGACGGACGAGGCGTCGTCGATGAGCTTGGAGTGGGTGTAGCTGAACAGGAACGAGAGGCCGCCCGAGAGGCGCTGCTCGACCTTGGCCTCGATCGCGTTGAAGTTCGTGGTGCCGGTGTTGTTGCGGTAGTAGGCGACGTTCTGGAAGCGGGGAAAGGGTTTCAGCAGCTGCGCGGCGGCGACGGTACGGCCGCCGATGGCGGAGGAGGCGGGGATCTGGCCGAAGAAGGGGTTGGCGACCTTGGCCTGAAGGGCTTTGAGGGCGGCGAGGCCGGCGGGGGTGGACTCGGCGGGAAGGCTTGAGACGGGGAGCTGGTTGAGGTTGGCGTCGGGGATGCCGACGTGGACGATGTGGGAGCCGACGTAGGCGATGTCGAAGGAGAGGTTGGGCTTGAGCTCGCGTTGGACGGCGAGGTTCCACTGCTCGACGTAGCCGGAGCCGAGGTTACGGTTGGCGGTGTAGACGCTTTGGCCGAGGCCGGCGTCGGGGGTGAGTGGGATGGGTTGGACGGTCGGTCCGGAGGAGAGCGTGAGGGCGGCGTTGATGCTGTCCTGGGTGGCCTGCCGGACGTTCTGGATGAAGGGAAACTGCGGTGTGGTGAAGGGCGTGGTGATGCCGGACTGGTCGATGAAGACGATGCCGAAGCCGGAGCGGACGACGGTGCGGGGGGTGAGGAGGTAGGTGAAGCCGAGGCGCGGGGCGAGGTTGCCGTAATGGAGCTCGCGTGCGGAGCGAGGGAAGCCGGCGACGCCGAGGTACTGGAGCTGCTGGGTGGCGAGGTTGAAGATGGCGCCCTGGTTGTTCTTCTCGGTGGAGGGGTGGTTGAGGGTGTAGCGGGCGCCGAGGTTGAGGGTGAGTTGCGGTGTGAGGCGCCAGTCGTCCTGGGCGAAGATCTCCTGGATGTTGTCGCGGGGGCGGAGGACGCTGCTCTGGAGGTCGATCGAGAAGGTGTCGACTTGTCCGAGGAGGAAGGACGCGAGGGCGTTGCCGTTGGTGCGCTTGTCGGTTGAGGAGAGGGTGAGGCCTTGCTGGTTGGTGCCGGTGGTGGTGAAGCTAAAGGCGCCTGTAGGGTTGGGTGGGGCGATGGCATTGAGCTGGTAGGAGCGGAGGTCTCCGCCGAACTTGAGGGCGTGGCGGCCGGTGGTGATCTGGAAGGAGTCGACGGCCTCCCAGACGCCGGTCTGGTACTGGGAGAAGACGCTGGCGGAGGAGCCGATCTGCTGCTCGCCGGTGATGGTGAAGAGCGGGAGGGCGTCGGAGAAGGCGGCGCTGGTGGGGATGCCGGGGATGCCGAGGGTGGCGGAGGCGGGGCCGGGGAGGGTGGCGCCCTGGATGTTGTTGGATCGGCGGGTGTAGCCGAGGCGGGCGTCGTTGAGCATACGGGCGCCGAAGGTGTGGGTCTCGCCGAGGACGGCTTGTTGGCCGAGGACGTGGGAGAGGCCGGCGACGTTGCCGGTGCCGGTGACCGAGCCCGTGATGGCGCCGGAGCCTTCGGGGAAGGGGGAGACGGGCTGCTCGACCTCGTGGAAGTAGGAGTAGCGGGCGAAGATGCGGCCGGAGTGGCGGAGGTTGGCGTCGACGCGGGCGTCGAATTGGTTCTGGTGGTCGAGGTCGCCGGCGCTGCGGGTGTAGTTGTTGGCGGTGGCGGTGCTGGTGGGGAGCGGAATGCGGGCGAGGAGGCTGGCGGCGGCGGGGTCGAAGGTGCGGGTGATGACGTCGTTGGCGAACTCATGGCGGGTGTAGGCGCCGTCGGAGAAGACGGTGGTGGTGGGGTCGAAGATGTGGGCGGTGCCGGTGAAGATGCCTTGGCGCTGGGCGAGGGTGGGGACGGTAGAGATGCGGGGGATCGCGATGGCCTGCTGCTGGCCTTGGTAGCCGCCGGAGAAGAAGAGGCGGTTGTGAAGGATGGGGGCGCCGAGGGTGGCGCCGAACTGGTTGCGGCGGTACTCGGGCTTGCGCGAGGTGGGGCTGGCGAAGTAGTTGCGGGCGTTGAGGGCTTCGTTGCGGAAGAAGTCGTAGAGGGAGCCGTGGAGGGTGTTTGTGCCGGAGCGGGTGGAGAGGTTGACGACGCCGCCGTTGAAGCGGCCGAACTCGGCCCCGACGTTGTTGCTCTCAACGGTGAACTCCTCGATGTCGTCGAGGATGGGGAAGAAGGCGACCTGTCCGGGTTCGGGCTGGAGGGCGGAGATTCCATCGAAAAGGTACTCGTTGGTGCGGGGGCGGCCGCCGTTGATTCTTGGAAGGAGGGTGCCGGGGGGGAGCGAGACGCCGGGGGCGAGGGTCGCGAGCTGGATGAAGTTGCGGCCGTTGAGCGGGAGGCCGAGGACGTCAGGGCGGGGGATGGAGGTCTGGATGTCGCTGTCCGCGGCCTGGAGGAGCGGTGCGTCGGCGGAGACGGTGACGGTCTGGCTGGGGGCGCCGGGGGTGAGGTGGAGGTTGAGGCTGGTGGTGAGGCCGGTCGAGACGGTGACGTCCTGGCGGAGGAGGCGGGTGAAGCCGGGGGCGGTGACCTCGATCTGGTATCGGCCGGGGAGGAGGTCGGCTTCGAGGAACTCGCCTGCGGCCGAGGTGATGGTGGAGGTGCGGGCGGCGCCGGTGCTCTGCTCGGTGACGGTGATCCGGGCGCCCTGGAGGCCGAGGTTGGCGGGGTCGAGGACCTCGCCGCGGAGGCTTCCGGCGATCTGGGCCGAGGCGGCATGGGCGCAGAGGCAGAGGAGGGCGAGGAGCAGGAGATGTCGGGTGAGAAGCGGGATCGGGGGCAAAGGGACAGTACCAGGGCCTGGGATGTGTCCTCTGACTTTACACGATTTGATTTGTATGGTCTGTGAGTCTGCGGGTTAGATCCTTTCGATCATGACGTCGGTGGATTTGACGAGGGCGGCGGCCTCGTCGCCTTTTTTGAGGCTGAGTTCGCGGGCGGCGTCGGCGGTGATGATGGAGGTGATCTCGGCGCCGCCGGGGAGGGAGAGGACGACCTGGGCGAGGAGGCCTTCGATGCGGATGCTGACGACCTTGCCGACGAGTTGGTTGCGACCGCTGACCTTGCGGAAGCGGTCGCGGGTCTGGGATGAGGCGGTGGCCGCTTCGGCGTCGCGGAAGGGTGAGAGGGCATCTTCGGAGATGCGGTGGTGGCCTCCGGGGGTGGGGTGGGTGGGGAGTTTGCCGGAGAGGATCCACGCCTTGATGGTGGGGTAGCTGATGCCGAGCATGCGGGCGGCTTCGCGGGGGGTGAAGTTGGGTGTGGGCTCGGGCACGTTGGTTTCTCCTGGATGGGGAGATACCCCCCCACCCCTGGTGTGTTTGGTCGCAAAATCTTCAGGGCATTGGACTTAGGTCTGGACCTCGGTGTGTTTTGGAGATCTAACACGGTCCCATATTCTTCGGTTCCGGATGGCTGCAAAAAACCAAACCAAGATACGGAGTGGTGGAAGAAAAGCGGTTCGCGCGTTCGCGCGAATACCCCACCCTTTCCGACCATAAAGCTGTCGGAGAGGATGGGGCACCCGGTTGGTTGCCTGGTTGCGTCGGGCCAACGCTCGTTTTTGAGCTACGTTCAGTTTACGGGTTGGGAGGGGTGAGTTGCGCCACATCGCTTCACTTTTGTCGCCTAGACAGGAGATGGGGCGGCGGGTACGGCAGGTCTTCGTTTGGCGGCTTCGCGGAGGGTTTGGGCGGCGGTTTCGGGGGTGATGTCGCGTTGGGGGGAGCCGAGGAGTTCGAAGCCGACCATGAATTTGCGGACGGTGGCGGAGCGGAGGAGGGGTGGGTAGAAGTGGAGGTGGAAGTGCCACTCGGGGTGGGGCTGGCCGTCGGCGGGGGCGGGGTGGAGGCCCATGGAGTAGGGGAAGGGTGTGGAGAAGACCTGGTCGTAGGTGGAGGTGACTTCCTGGAGGATGCCGGCGAGGCCGTCGCGCTGGTTGGGGGTTAGGTCGGCGAGGCGGGCTGCGTGTTGGCGGGGGAGGACGAGGGTTTCAAAGGGCCAGACGGCCCAGAAGGGGACGACGGCGACGAAGTGGTCGTTTTGGGCGACGACGCGCTCGGATTTTGTGAGTTCCACGTTGAGATAAGCGCAGAGGAGGCATTGGCCGCTGTGTTCGGCTTGGTAGGTCGTCTGGCCGGCGAGTTCGAGGAGGATCTCGTCGGGGAGGGAGTGGGTGGCCCAGATCTGGCCGTGCGGGTGGGGGTTGGAGGCGCCCATCATGGCTCCGCGGTTCTCGAAGATCTGGACGTAGCCGATGTCAGGGCGGGAGGAGAGTTCATCGGCCTGCTCGCTCCAGGCGTCGACGACGGTGCGGATGGAGGGGACGTCCATTTTGGCGAGGGTGAGGTCGTGGCGGGGGGAGAAGCAGAGGACGCGGCAGGTGCCGCTTTCGCCTTGGGCGACGAGGAGGCCGTCCTGGTCGGACAGGTCTAGGAGGTCCGAGGGGACGTCGGGTTTGAGGGCGGCGAAGTCGTTTTCAAAGACGTAGGTGCTGGTGTATTTGGGGGTTTGGTTGCCGCCGGCGCGCTGGTTGCCCGGGCAGAGATAGCAGTTGGGGTCGTACTGGAGGGTGGCGGGGACGGCGGGGGTTTCGGTCTGGCCCTGCCAGGGGCGGTCGGTGCGGTGCGGGGAGACGAGGACCCAGTCGCGCGTGAGGGGGTTCCAGCGGCGGTGGGTGGCGCTTTCGATGTTCACGTGGATCTCTCCTCTGGGTGGGGCGTTGTTCTGGGGGTGCTTCGGTCTCGGTTATAGTATCGCTCCGGTGGGGCGGTCGGTTCTGCAACACTATGATCGGGAGCAGGAGGTGAGATGCCGAAGTTGCTGCCGGACCGGTGGGGGATGGAAAGGCGGTTGATGGAGTGGCTGCGGATGGTGTTGCTGCTGGTTCTTGTGGCGGCGACGGCGGTGTATGTGGTGACGTCGCTCCGCTGGCCGCTGGTGTGGGACGGGCCGATTATGCATTATGTGAACTTCCTGATGGACCACGGGATGCGGCCGTACACGGAGATTTCGGACCTGAATATGCCGGGGGCTTACCTGATGGAGGGGTGGGCGATGCGGGTGTTTGGCGGGAGCGACGTGCTTTGGCGGGTGTGGGAGTTTGTGCTCTTGGGCGTGATGACGTGGGCGGCGGTGCTGATTGCGAGGCCGTACGACTGGATGGCTGGGGTGTACGCGGGCGTGTTTTTTCTCCTGTTTCACGGCAGTGAGGGCCCGCGGATGGCGGTGGAGCGGGACGAGGTGATGACGATCCTGCTGCTGGTGGGGTATGCGTTTTTGTTTTTGGCGCTGCGGCGGAGGCGATCGTCGATGATGTTTTTGTTTGGGCTGAGCGCGGGGATGGCGAGTGCGATCAAGCCGACGGTGGGGCCGCTGGCGCTGCTGCTGCTGGGGATGGCGGCGGTGGAGTTGCGGCGGCGGGGCGAGCGGGTGTGGGGGTATGTCGGTTGGGGGATGGGCGGGATTGCGGTTCCGGCGCTGGTTGTGGTGGTGTTTTTGGAGCGAAATGGCGGGGTTGGGCCGTTTCTCCTTCTGCTGCGGACGGTGGTTCCGGTGTATGCGGGATTGAAGCACCCGACGCTGTTGACGATGCTGCGGAACAGCTTGCCGCGAAGCTTGATGGTGCTGGCGCCGATGGGTGTGGTGGCGGCGATTTTGAACCGGCGGGGATGGGGCAACTGGGAGAGGTGGGCGCTCCTGGTGGGGATGATGTTTGGTTTTTTCTCTTATTTTGCGCAGCACAAGGGATTTCAGTATCACCGGTACACGTTTGTGCTGTTTCTTCTGATGCTCCTGGGCTTGGAGTTTCTGACGGCGATGCGCGGTGGGCCGGGATGGGGGCGGTGGGTCGGGGCGGTGGCGGTCGTGCTGACGATTGGGTATGTGGCGCCGCGGTACACGCGGGAGATCCGGACGATCTATGCGGGTGACGATTTTGCGGAGTCGCTGGAGGGGGATCTGCGGGGGCTGGGCGGGGGTATGGGTGGGGGCGGCCTTGGTGTGGGTAGTCTGCAGCGGGAGGTGCAGTGCTTTGACCTGGTGTATGGGTGCATGAACGCCCTGTACCATCTTGGGCTGGTGCAGAATACGGGGTTTACGGGGGATCTGCTTTGGTTTTCGCCGGTGGATGGGCCGGTGGTGGAGCGGTATCGGGCGATGTTTTGGGCGAGTCAGAGGGCGCATCCGGCGCGTGTTCTGGTGATCAGCAACGAGTGGTTTTATGGGCCGAACAGCTTTGACAAGATGCGGACCTGGCCGGAGTTTGTGGAGTATCTGGGACGGAATTACCGGTTGGTGGGGTCGCGGACGCTGCCGGGGGATGTGAATGGGAACTGGTCCGAGGAGGGGGTGGAGATCCCTTCGGCGTACCGGATTTATGTGCGCAAGTAGGGGACGAGGTTGGGGGACGGAGGGGGTTAAAAGGAGAGGGAGCGGCCCGCTGAGGCTGCTCCCTTTGACACGATGGGTGATGGTGCGCGATCCGGTCGCGCCCGTTTGGGCTATGCGCGGACCAGGCGGCGGCGGAGGCTGCCGGCGACGCCGAGGAGGCCGGAGCCGAGGAGGATGAGGCTGGAGGGTTCGGGCGTCTGGGCGGCGCCGATGAACTCCTGCGGGATGCCGTTGGTCCAGCCGGTGGTGTCCGAGGTGGGCAGGTAGAGTTGGTAGTGGGAGAAGAAGGACGCGGTGAGGGTTTGGCTGGCGGCGAGGGCGAGGGAGGAGCTGGCGAGGTCTTGGGCGGAGGTGGTGAAGCCGGCCTTGCCCTGGATGTCGGTGGGGTCGAAGAGGCTCCAAGCGGCGAACTGGGCGTCGATGTTGGAGGCTGCGCCGCTTTGGACGTTGGAGAAGATGATGGCTTCGGCCTGGTAGTTGAGGGCGGTCTCTGAGGCATCGGTGGGGATGGCGGAGGCGGTGACGTTCCAGGTTTCGCTGAGGGTGATGGTGCGGTTGTAGTCGAGGCACATGAGGCTGGTGAGGGTGCTGGACCCGTTGACGCTGAAGTTGTAGGGGTAGATGTAATCGCCGGCCGAGGCGACGCCGGAGGTGGAGACGAGGGTGAGGGTGGAGGCAGGGGTGACGGTGGTGGCGAAGGCCGAGGCGGAGGCGAGGCAGACGAGTGAGGCAAGGACGGCAGATTTGATTTTCACGGTGGAGCTCCTGTTTTGACTGGTGTGTAGCCTTGTTGCTTACGCATAGGTAGGTAGCAAGCGGAGGACCAAAGCTGCAAAGTTTTGCAGGTTGATTTTTGGGACAGTGGGTGTTGCTGTTCGGGACAGTTTTGGGGGTTTTGGGGTGGGATTTGTCGCTTTGGGGCGCGGTTTGGCTCTGCGGTGGGGGCTGGTGGGAAGATCGCTTCCCTTTCGCTGGGAAAGTGGGGAAGATGTTTTCTGGGTGGGGTGATATACGGGTGCGGGGAGAGGCAAGGGCAGGAGCAGATTGCCTCGGGAATGAGAGCTAGAAGGGCGACGGCAAGGGCAACGGCAATTACGGGGGTCCTTCGCTTCGCTCAGGATGACGGCGGTGGGACAAGCAACGGCAAGGGCAGACGCAGATTCCCTTCGGGAATGACAACCAGAAGGGCAAGGGCAAACGCAACGGCAAGGGCAGACGCAGATTCCCTCTGGGAATGACAACTAGAGGGGCAAGGGCAACGGCAAGGGCGTCGGCAAAGACAACTACAGGGGTCCTTCGCTTCGCTCAGGATGACGGCGGTGGAACAAGCAAAGGCGAGGGCAGGGGCAACGGCAAGGGCAACGCAGGGGTGCTTCGCGAAGGTGGCGGGGCGATTTAGGGGGTGGGGCTGGCCGGTTTGCGTTTGTCGATGAGTTTGTAGCCTTCGGGAGGTCGGAAGAACTTGGGATCTGGCTCGGTGGTACTGAGAGCTTCGACGGTGAAGATTTGTCGACCTATCTGGGCTGCTTCGAGGACAGAGTAGAGGTTGAAGCCGAGTTCGGGGCTGTAGCGGAACTCGCGCACGGTGCTCATGGGCATATCGTTTCCGAGGGTTCCGGCGTCGAGGGTGGTGGTGTCGCGATAGGTATGAACAGGGAGGCCGGCAAAGCTCTGGGCTCCGAGGTCCTCGTGGAGAAAGGCGCCTTTGCCATTGCTGAGTGGGCCGGATTTGACCCGGGTTGGGTCGTAGTGCGCGAGGCCCAGAAACGAGGGATAGAGTTCGCAGACCTTTTGGTACACGCGACATTGATAGAAGACGTGGGCGATGGGGTCATCGACCTGGATCGTGGTCATCTGCGACGAAATACCACTGCCTTTGGGGGTTAAGAGCCAGCGCTCCTGGTAGATGCGGCCTGCGCTGTCGCGCATGATGGGGCGCGCGTTCACCTGAGTGAAGGTGCCGCCGTTGGGCAGGGTGTGCACCCACTCTGTGCGGAGAGCCAGGCTGAAGGGAGCGTTTGGGAGGTTGGGGACGTAGATGCTTTCGAGCACGCCTGTGCCGCCACCGTCGGTACTGGTCATACCGCCGTCCGCTTGCGCGTGTAGGGGTTGGGGGCGGCTGAGGTAGAGGCTCGCGGTGAGCAAGACGAGAAGACGGACACGGCTGCGGCTTCGCATGGAGCACCTCTGGGTTGCGGGACCCTGGCACGTGGGAAGTATAGCGTGGCGGTCTAGTGGAGCGGCGAGAATCTCCAGCCGATCTAGTGTCCTGAGTCTAAAGTTCCTTGCTTTTGGCCAGCGGACCGGCGCGCTTCCACAAAGCGTTTGGACGACCTGAGCGCCTGCAATGTGTCGGGCTTTCAGCCCTTTGTGTTCCTACGTGCTTGAACCTGGGCCTTGCGGCCCAGGCTGTTATGTTGCGCGCCTTTGGCGCTTTTGCAACGAACTTCGAGTTTAGGACACTAGACGGCGATGGTGAAGGTGTCTTCTGTTTCGGCGCGGGTGACGGCTCGGTAGAGGGTGTCGCGCTCGAAGGGGATGCGGCCGGCTTCGGTGATGAGGCGGACGAGGTCGGCGCGGCGCATGCCTTGGGGTGTGGTGGCGCCGGCGTCGTGGTAGATCTTTTCCTCGATGACGGTGCCGTCGATGTCGTCGGCGCCGAAGCGGAGGGCGATCTGGGCGATTTTGGGTGTCATCATCTGCCAGTAGGCCTTGATGTGGGGGAAGTTGTCGAGAAGGAGGCGGCCGACGGCGATCTGTTTGATGTCGAGCATGCCGGTGGTGCGGGGGAGGTGCTCGAGAACGGTGTGGTCGGGGTGGAAGGCGAGGGGGATAAAGGTTTGGAAGCCGCCGGTCTCGTCCTGGACGGAGCGGAGTTTGAGCAGGTGGTCGACGCGGTCCTCGTCGTTTTCGATGTGTCCGTAGAGCATGGTGGCGTTGGAGCGGAGGCCGATTTTGTGGGCTTCGCGGGCGGTGGAGAGCCACTCGGAGCCGTCGATTTTGTGGTCGCAGATGATGTGGCGGACGCGATCGGCGAAGATTTCGGCGCCTCCGCCGGGGAGCGAGTCGACGCCGGCGGCCTTGATGCGGAGGAGGGTTTCGGGGATGGTGAGTTTGGCGCGTTTGGCGAGAAAGGCCACCTCGACCATGGTGAAGGCTTTGACGTGGACTTGGGGGAAACGGAGTTTGAGGCCACGGACGAGGTCTTCGAAGTACTCGAACGGGAGGTCGGGGTGGAGGCCGCCGACGATGTGGAACTCGGTGACGGCTTCGGTGTATCCGGAGCTGGCGGTTGACCAGGCCTCTTCGAGCGCCATGGTGTAGGTACCGGGCTCGCCTTTTTTGCGGCCAAAGGCGCAGAGGCGGCAGGAGGCGACGCAGACGTTGGTGGGGTTGATGTGGCGATTGACGTTGAAGTAGGCGATGTCGCCGTGGAGTCGCTCGCGGACGAGGTTGGCGAGCCAGCCGACGGCGAGGATGTCTCCGGTGCGGTAGAGGCTGACGCCGTCGTCGAAGGAGAGTCGCTCGCCGGCCTGGACCTTGGCGGCGATGGGGAGGAGGCGCGGGTCGTCGGTCTGGAAGGCGTGTCTGGAGCTGACGTGCGGGGAGGTGAGGCTGGTCCGATGTGCCGGGGTCGTGCTCATACAGAAGATTCTATGCCTTGGAACGGCGGGTTTGGGCGTTACTTGTGCGCGGGGGTTTCGGGGGAATCGACCATGCGGGGCTGGACGACCATGCCATCGAAGAGGGTGGCGCCGATGAAGTGGTCGGCGACGGGGCGGAAGAAGCGGAGGTTCCAACCGGTGTCCCAGAAGGTGAGTTTGTTGTCCGGGAGGTGGAGGGCGAAGGCGATGCTGCTGGAGCGGTTGCCGGTGATGAGGAGTTGCCGGCTCGGGGCGTCGAAGTAGATGCTGTTGATGTCGCGGAGGTAGAGGTTTTTCGGGGCTTCCCAGTGTTGGCCGGCGTCGGTGGAGCTGTAGATGCCTTCGCGACCGCCGACCCATGTTGCGCCGGTGTTGTCGACGGCGAGGGCGGTGATCTGGGTGAGGCCGTCGGGGAGGTTTTCGTTGGTCCAGGTTTGGCCGGAGTCGGTGGAGCGGAGGAGGGATTTGAGGGTTCCGGCGACGACGACGTTGCCGTTGGCGGCGAGGAATTGCAAGGGTTGGCGGTCGACGCCAGGGACGGGGGTCCAGGTCTGGCCGGAGTCTGAGCTTTGGAGGAGGCCCTCGGAGGTGGCGGCGAGGGTGGTTTGGCCGAGGGGGACGATGGTGAAGGTGCTGCTGTCGAAGGCTGGTTTGGCGGAGGCGGCGGCGAGGCCGGCGGGGGTGTGGGAGGACGGCGAGGCGGAGGGGGATTCGCCGCCTCGGGAGGTTTGTTTTCCGACGTGGTTTGCTGGGTGGGGGGCGGCGGCGATGTGGTGGTTTGGGGATGTGTGCTTCGGGGCGGCGGCGGGCGGGGCGGCGGCGGGCGGTGATTTAGTGTGTTTCGCGGCGGGTTTGGTCTCCGGTGCTGACTTTTTGCGTTTTGGGGCGGCGACGCCGGAGGTTTGGGGAGTGCGGAGGAAGAGGGCGGCGAGGGTGAAGCGGGCGGTGTGTCGGACGCTGTGAAGGGCGGTGGCTTGGGTGTGCTTGGGTGCGGAGGCGCGGTGACCGGAGCGCGGGTTTGGGGCGGGGGAGGAGTGGGCGGCGGGCCTGGCGGCGGGGCGCGGAGGAGCGGCGGTGTGGGGTTTCGGTTTGGTCGGGAAGGCTTGCTTGGCTGACGTTGCCGGCGGGGATGTGACGTTGGGAGGTTGGAGGGGGGGATGGAGGGCGACGTCGGCGCGGGTCCAGGTGCTGTCGGAGAGGCGGAAGATGCCGTGGTTGGTTCCGGCGAGGACGGTGCCGTCGGGGGCGCGGCCGAGCGAGAAGACGTCGCGACCTTCGAGGCCGGCGCTCTGTTGCGTCCATGTGAGGCCGCCGTTGTCGCTGAGGAAGACGCCTCCCCATTGTTTGTCGTTGACGACGGAGACGTAGATGGTTTTGTTGTCCGGGTCGGCGACGTAGCCGGTGATTTGGCGGGCGGCGAAGCCGTCGTTGGAGGGGGCAAAGGTGGTGCCGGCGTCGTGGCTGGCGAGGACGCCGCCGCGATCGGTGGCGAGGAGGATGTGATTGGAGTCGGCGGGGTCGATGTAGACGTCGTTGACGATGACTTCGGGGCCGGTGGTGCGGGTCCACGATTTGCCGGAGTCTTCGGTGCGGAAGAGGCCTTCGGTGGTGCCGGCGTAGACGACGTTGAGCTGCTGCGGGTCCTGGGCGAGGACGCGGGTGCGGCGGGCGGTGGAGGGGATGCCCTGGATTTTGTGGAACAAGTCGCCGGCGTCGTCGCTTTTGTAGATGCCGGAGCAGGCGCTGGCGTAGACGACCGAGGGGTCTTTGGGGTCGACGATGATGGAGAAGACGTCGGAGTCGTCGATGATGCCTTCCTTGATGTTGTTCCAGTGTTCGCCGCTGTCGCCGGTCTTCCAGGGGAGGTGCCAGGTGCCGGCGTAGATGACGCCGGGGTCGATGGGGTCGATGGCGACGGACTCGACGCCGTGGATGGTGGGCGAGGCTTCGGGGCTGATGAGCTTCCAGTGCTCGCCGCTGTCGGTGGATCGGAAGACGCCCTCGACGGTGCCGGCGACGATGATTTTGGGATCGGAGGGTGCGGACGAGAGGGCGCGGACGGACTGGCCCTGGAGGTCCGGGACGGGTTTCCAGGTGTGGCCGGCGTCGGTCGAGAGATAGAGGCCGCCGTCGACGCTGCCGAGCGCCCAGACGCCGACGAGGAGGCGTTTTGGGTTGTCGCGATCGACGACGATGTGGTCGAGGACGAGGTCGTCGCGTTTGCCGATCTCCGCGAGACGCTCCCATCGCTCGCCGCCGTTGTGGGACTGGTAGATCCAGCCGTTGGCGGTGCCGAGGTAGATGTGTGCGTGATCTTTGGGGTCCACGGCGAAGGAGCGGGCGTCGCCGCCAAAGGGGCCGAAGGGGATCCAGGGGGCGGCCGCGGATGCGGGCAGGGCGGATCCGAGAAGCAGGAACAGGGAGGCGAGAAGGGCGAACCGGAGGGATCGCTGCATCCCGTTCTGATGCGGGGAGGTCACTGTGGATCTAGGTTTCAACGCTGCCTTTGGACTGGGTGGAATTGGGTGGATTTGGGGATGGAGCAAAGGAAAGGCTGACTGGAAGAATCCAGTCAGCCTTTCCTCCCTGTGAGGAGGCGCGGTTTACTGCGCTGCCTTTTTGCTGTGGTGGTGGCGACGACCGTGCTTGGAGCGACCAGCGCGGGCGTTGCGGGGTTGAGCGTGGACGGTTCCCTCATCGACCACAATGATGCTTGTGGTGTCAAAGGTGGCGCCGGGGAGGATTTCTGTATCGGTGACTGCCGGACCGCTCTGATTGCCGGTGTAGAGCGAGATGCGGGAGGCATCGATGCCCTTCTCTCCGACGAGGTAGGCCTTGGCGTTGACAGCGCGCTCCGCAGCGATGGTGGTTCCATTCTTCTCGCTGGAGGTCGTGTTGCCGACGATGGCAAGCTTCGCATCGGTAGAACGCTGCAATTCGAGCGCTACGTCGTCGAGGCACGCACGGTCTGTGTTATCGACACGGGCTGGACGGCGCTTGTCGACGGCGAAGTTGAGGGAGCAGAGTTGGCGAGCTTCGACGACCTTGACGGCTATCGGTGCATTCACCGTTACGCTGCTGGTGCTGGACGCTGTCTGACCCTTGTCGTCGACGACGTTGCAGGTGACCGTGATGGTTCCTGGCGCCGCGCCGGCAGTGGTGAGGGTAGCAGTCGAGGTGTTGCCTGAGACCGAGCCGGAGGTTGAGCTATAGCTGTAGGTCAGAGGACGGTTCTGTGGGCTGACGCCTTGGGCGGTGATGGTGGAGGAGTCGCCGGGGTTGACGGTCGAGGGGTTAGCCGAGCAGGAGATGGTCGGCGGTTCGAACTGCTTGACCGTGTACGGGGCGGCGCAATCGGCCATCTGGCCGGGCTTGTTGCCTTCCGAGACGTGACCCTTGGCGTTGTAGGAGCCTGGGGTCGCGCTGTGGGTGTCGATGTTGGCGACGTTGGAGGTTCCGGTGATGGTTCCGCCGGCGGCGTCGGTGGTCCAGGTGTAGTTTGCGGTCTTTTTGGGGTTGAGGTTGAGGGCGGTGCCGGTGATGGTGATGGGGTCACCGGGGTAGCCTGTGGTCGGCGACGCGACGCAGGAGAGGGTGACAGGCGGCGGCGGGATGATGTGGCCGAAGTGCGTCACGATGCCGGCGGAGAGCTCTGCTGCTGAGAGGTTGGTGCGGCCGCCGAGGACACCGGGGGTGGGAACGGTGGTGGCGGGACCGAAGTCGGCGTGGATGTAGCGGTAGTCTGCCTCAAAGAGGCGTATGGAGAACAGGTTGTTCAGGAAGGGCAGGTCGTAGTCCATGCCGCCGCCGACGGCGACCGACGGTCCCCAGGTATAGGGCTCGTGGTAGAAGGGGACGCCTGAGTTGTTTGGGCCGCCGATGCGCGCGGCGCCGCCGAGGGCGTGGGCGAAGACGGTGAAGTTCTGCATGGGAGCGCGGAAGATGGGGCCGGCGGAACCGGTGTAGATGCCGTCGTTGTTGCCATCCGGATGGGCGGTGATGAGGACTTCGCCGCCGACGTACTTATTGAAGTAGAAGGCCGCGCTTCCGGCCGCGCCGTAGTCGACTGAAGAGTAGTTGATGCCGGCGGGCTTTACCTGTCCGTGTGCGCCGAAGTAGGAGTATCCGGTGAAGATATCGATGCGGGACGGGTTTGGGCCCATGGGAGCGGAGGGGGTTGACCCTGCGGGAGCGGATGGCGGTTGCCCTGCGGGGGCTGATGTGCTGGGCGTGTCCTGTGCACTCAGGCTGGCTGCGCCGAGACTGACTGCACATGCAGCCAGTACAAGCCGGCCTAAACGATGATTCGGGCGATGATCCATTCGACTCCTCCAAAAATTGAAACTGGTATTTTAGTCACGAGCTTGCATATATACCGCTTCGTTCGAGTGATTATGATTCGCTCAAGTCTAGCGCAGTTGCAGAACTTAGTGAGACTTTCGTGCAAACAGTTGCAAACGTTCGAACCTCAATGTAGCTGTATATCGGCAAAGTTCCGCAAAAGGTGAACCTCGCGAGTAACGAAAGGCGCACTTTTGTACCGAAAAGGCCGGCGAAGAGGGCTGCGAGGAATCGCTGAGGGATTCGCCTGCGCTAGCCGAAAGCGTACCTCAGGGGCGAAAGCCGCGTTCTATGGATTTGCGGTTACGGCACGTCTGAAGCCGTGCTCTTAACGAGGCGGGACTTGGCCAGAGGTCCCCTAGCCTGACATTTACGTCTGCGCTCGGAGGGTTCTGGATCAGCCGAGGTTGAGGGTTCTGCGAACCGATCCGCGTTCGTGCTGGATTTTTTCCTGAAGCAGGGTGATGGCGTACAGGAGCTGCTCCGGACGTGGCGGGCAGCCGGGGACGTAGATGTCGACCGGGATGATCTGGCTGACGCCCTGGAGGAGGGCGTAGTTGTTGAAGACGCCGCCCGAGGTGGCGCAGGCACCCATGGAGATGACCCATTTGGGTTCGGGCATCTGTTCGTAGAGGCGGCGGATGACGGGGGCCATCTTTTGCGAGACGCGGCCGGCGATGATCATGAGGTCGCTTTGCCGGGGCGAGGGGCGGAAGACTTCAGCGCCGAAGCGGGCGATGTCGTAGCGCGATCCGCCCATGGACATCATTTCGATGGCGCAGCAGGCGAGGCCAAAGGTCATGGGCCAGACGGAGTTTTTGCGGACCCAGTTGATGGCC
Organism: Acidobacteriaceae bacterium; assembly: GCA_965277145.1. Taxonomy (GTDB): domain Bacteria; phylum Acidobacteriota; class Terriglobia; order Terriglobales; family Acidobacteriaceae; genus Edaphobacter. Next base: position 917,597 of record OZ255717.1, on the reverse strand, counting down.
GCGTCGAGGGAGGCGAGGACGATGCCTTCGGGCTGGTCGTAGCCCCAGCTGACCTCGCTGACCTTGGTTTGATTTTTGGCGAACGAGTCGAGCGTGCCGAAGAAGCGGCGATCGTGATTCTCCGGTGAGACGGGTCGACCGTTGCTGGTGTTGGGGGCAGATGGCTCGGTTGGCGTCGGCATAGGTTGAGTATAAATTGCGTCCGTGGTTGGTGGGGAGCTGACAGGCGAGGGTTAATTGATGAGTTATGAGTAGTGAGTAATGAGGGATGAGCAGTGAGCTTTGTTTAGTGGGCGTTGGCTTGGATGGCGGCGACGAGGGCGGCGTGGAGCGTGGCGGTTTGGGTGGTTTCGAGTTTTTCGCCGGCTTGGGTTAGGTAGAAGACGTCGATGGCGGTTTCGCCTTCGGTGTCGATGAGGGCGACTTCGATGTTGGCGCCGTGGTTGCTGAGGGCGAGGGACAGGGCGTGGAGGAGGCCGGGGGTGTCCTGGGCGGTGACTTCGAGCAGGGTGGAGTGAGTGGACGCGGTCTGGTTGAAGGTGATGCTGGTCTCCACGTTGATCTTGGTGGGGGCTCGGCGTGTGCGTTTGCGGCCGCTGAGCAGTTTGTCGAGCGAGACCGTGCCGAGGAGGACGTCGTGGATGGCCTCCACGAAGCGTTTGTGCTCGGAGAGGTTCATCTCGAGGGTGCGGAAGGGGTCGGTGAAGTGGAAGGTGTCGACGACGGTGCCGACGCGGTTGGAGAAGGCTTCGGCGGAGACGATGTTCATGCCCCAGGCGGCGAGGACGCCGGCGATGTTGGCGAAGAGGAGCGGTCGATCGCGGGTGACGAGGTTGAGTTGGCTGAGGTGCGGCGCGGGATCGAAGCTGAGTTGGACGGGGTCGGTGGTGAGCTTTTGGCTCATGAGGAAGTGGGTCTGAACTTCGGCGGGGGAGTGGGTGCGGACGTAGCGCTCGGGGAAGCCTTCGAGGAAGCGGCCGATGGCGACGCGCTCGGTGGGGAGGGTGGCGGCGACGCGGTCGATGAGGTCGGTGGCGCGGGAGCCGACGCGTTCCTCGTCGACGGAGCGGTCGAGGGCGTTGGCGGCTGCGATGTAGAGGCGCCAGAGGTTTTCGGCCTTCCATGGGGTGAGGGCGTCCGGGTGGACGGCGTTGAGGTCGGCGTAGGTGAAGAGGGTGAGCATGCGGAGGGCTTCGGGTGTGCCGACCTTGGCGGCAAAGGTCTGGACGGTTTCGGCGTCGAAGATGTCGCGGCGGAGGGCGGCGGACATTTCGAGGTGGTGGGCGATGAGGTCGGTGACGAGGGCGGATTCGTAGGTGTCCATCTGGAGGCGGGCGAGCACCTGTGCGGTGAGGCGGACGCTTTCCTGGGCGTGGTCTCCGGAGCGGCGGGCTTTGCCGGTGTCGTGGAGGAGGGCGGCGAGGTAGAGGAGGTCGGGGTGGTGGAGATCGTGGAGGAGAGGGTGGAAGCGGGCGGTCCAGTCGGGGAGAGAGCCGGTCTGCAGGCTGGTTGGGGAGGGTGCGGGATCGGCGAGGGTGTGGAGCGTGTCGATGAGGACAAAGGTGTGTTCGTCGACGGTGTAGCGGTGGTAGCTGTCGCGGATGACGAGGGCGTCGATGCCGTGGAACTCGGGGAGGAGGAGGTCGAGCAGGCCGATGGCGTGCATGAGGCGGAGGGCGCGGCCGGCGTGACGGCCGAGGAGGATGAGGCGGAGGTGGCGCCAGAGGGCGGGGCCGTCCTCGATGTGGGCGGAGAGGGCGGGGAGGGCTTCGGAGATGCGGGTTTCGGCGCCGCGGTCGAGTTGGAGGCCGGGGTCGGGGCCGGTTTGGGCGAGGGTGGCGAAGAGGTTTAGGACGATCTCGGGGTCTTCCGCTGGGTCTTGTTCGGGGTTTGGGCCGGAGTTTGGGCTGGGTGGCGTGAGGGGATCGATCGAGATGCGGCCGGCCTGGATGCGGAAGCCGTTGGGGCTGGGGAGATTGGAGGTTAGGTCGATCTCCTGCCCGGACCGGCGGCGTCGCCAGGAGGTGAGGAGGGCGGGTTTGCCGAGGACGGGTTTGGTGGGGGGCGGTGTGAGTTCGTCGAGGCGCTGCGCGGCGCGCCGGCTGACGACGCGGGCGTGGCGGAAGTAGACGCGCATCCAGTAGGCGGTGTCGACGGGGCCGGCGTTGGAAGAGGAGTTGAGGAGGCCGATGCTTTGCCGGGCGGCGTCGTCCTGGGCCTTCCAGTCGAGGGTGTTGTCGTCGCGCTCGTGGCGGAGGTGGAGAAAGCAGCGGAGCTGGAGGAGGAACTCTTCGGCCTCGTGAAATTCGATGTCTTCAAAGGTGGGGTTGGGCGGGGGGGTGGAGGTTGCGGTGGAGGTTCGGGCGAGGTCTTCCCTGCCCTGTTTTGCGGGTTTGGGGGCGGGTGCGGCCGAGATGCGATCGAGGGTGTCGATCCAGTGGCAGATCTGTGCGTCGCGGAGGCCGCCGGGGCACTCCTTGATGTTGGGTTCGAGGTGGAAGAGGGTGTCGCCGTAGCGGGCGTGGCGGTTTTGGGTGATCTCGAGGAGGCGGCCGAGGATGGCTTTGCTGTCGGCCTTGAGGAGCTTGGGGAGGGATTTTCCGGCGAGTTCGCGATGGAGATCGGCGTTGCCGGCGAGGTATCGCTGATCGAGCAGGGACAGGGTGAACTCGGTGTTTTCGGGCTGGAAGCGGTCGCACTCGGAGATGCGGCGGGTGATGGGGGAGACGCGCAGGCCGGCGTCCCAGAGGGTTTGGGTGAGGGAGCGGATGGGATCTTTGAGGTCTTTTTCGGAGGCGCGGGGGCCGACGAGAAAGAGGAGGTCGATGTCGGAGTAGGGGCAGAGCTCCTGGCGGCCGTAGCCGCCGGTGGCGACGAGGGCGGCGTGGTTGAGGTTGGGAAAGGCGATCGAGGTCTGGCGCCAGAGGTCGAGCAGGAGGTCGTCGACGGCGGAGGTGCGGGCGTGGACGAAGCCGGCGCCGGAGCCGTGGTGGTTGAAGGTTTCGCGGGCTTGGCGCATGCGGGCGGCGTAGAGGTCTGGACCGGTGTTTGGGCCGGTGTTTGGGCCGGTGTTGGTGTGGACGACCTCGGGCGTCGGCATGGCCTACCTCAGGGGCGGAAGCTCCGCTGTTAGGAGGATACGGGATGGGGCGGTGGGAGCTGAGATGGCCTCGACTGTCTTTCTGACGAGGCTTGTACGGGGGAGTGCGTGCGCACGGTGGGGCGCGGCGGAGAGGGCGGTCCGGTGATTCGGGCGGAACAGGGGGACGAGAATCGAGATTGCTTCCGAGAATGCGACATATCGGTACCGACCTACCGAAAAATCGATCTGTTGTTCGCAAAGCGCTCAGTGGTATGGTGCAGGAGTGCGAGCATACCTTCTCCTCTGGTTCTCGATCCACGCATACGCTCAGCAGCTTGCCATGAACCCACTCTGGAACGGTTTATGGAAAGAGAACGCGGACAAGAGTTCCGTGCTTGAGGCAGCTACGATTTCCATAGAATCGGCGGCGGACCGCTCCTTTTTCCTCATCGAATCCGGCGGGGAACGGATTCGACTTAGATGTCGCCACGGAGCGTCCTGCAGATCCCTTTTCTCACTGCAACCAGCGCACGGTATTGCTCGTTCTGGCGCTGCTTACAATCTGAACGCCAAGGGGACTGAGCTCCAGATAAGGACTTGGCGCCTTGTTGCCGACGGGTCCCGTCCAACCGATATAGACACTTATATGCGATCTGCCCCCGGCGCTGGCTTTCCCGGTACATGGCGAAAAGTGCATTCCAAAGAAGCACCTACGACCTGGCGCATTTCAGTCCACGAAGATCGCATGACCTTGGCGACAACGGACGGTGAAGTCAAGATCAGCTTCTCGTTGAAAGAGGCGAACACTCCGCAGGGAGCTTGTATGGCCTTTGGTCCAGGACGAACGAATTGCTACACGGTTCTGGGACCATCAAAATTCCTGGAACGAAGCCTTCGTCAAGGTATCTTAGTCGCGCAAAGCGTGGGCACACTCTCTCCGGACGGGCTCAGCATGACAGAAGAGCATACTGACTCGCCTTCTGAGGCCAAGCCGATACACATTGTTTATGACCGAGTATCGCCATCTGCGCCGCACTGATCCTCATAAACGCCGGCAGACCGACGGACGTTGACCCGGAAGGTTCAACGGCTAGGATGGGACGGACAAGAGCGACGGTCTTCTGAGACCTACCTGCGTACAGCGCCGGGGGGTTCTTTGCAGGGGCTCTGGAAGCTAGCGCCTGCCCCCACTGGCTCAGGCGTGAACGGTGCTCAGCAGCCTGCAGCGAGCTCAGCTCCGCAACCAAGCTGGGTGATTTGGACGGGTTCTGATGGAACAATGACGTGGTTCATTCCCCGAAGTGGCTAAGTCCTGCGTGGCAAAGCTGACATGGAACCCAGATCGATAGCGGGGCCGTATCACGAAGGAGAAACCTTCACTTGGAGGCGGCCGGCTCCCAATCGCCTCGAATTCACGGCGTATATCGATGGACGACCAGTAGAGTACGCAGTCGAAACGGTCTCACCAGACGGTCAGACGTGGACGGATACACTCTGGGCTCCAGGTCATGAGGACACAAAAGCAGTCAGCAGCTTCCAGCGGCATCCGTGATGTCATAAGTCCTGTGAAACGCCCTTGTCGGCAGCTGAGTCCGGTTCGGCGTGATCCGGGCGGGATAGGGGACGAGAATCGAGATTGCTTCCGAGAATGGGACTTATCATTCCTGACTGCACGACCCTGACACTGGCTATCTCAACTGCGCTTTATGTTTTGGGGAGCAACCGCAGAGCGATGCCCCACGGATCCGCAAAGGAGTCATTAGGCCTGAGCAGCCAGCCGAACTGAAGCAACTTCTCCTCCAAAGAGGAGATTTCTCTTTCAGGTAGCTCTAAGCTCCACCACCTAAGCCGTGCATCGCTGTCCATGGCTGGAGGTACTTGGCCGGCCCAGGTCTTCAACCCCACGTGATGGTGGTAGTCGCCGATGCGCTCGCGCCACGGTCGATCGAGGTTGTGATCGATTGCGTTGGAGGTCGGGATCAGTGGCTGATGGCGCGGGAGGTTTTGGAGAAAGGTGGGCGCTTTGTCACGATCTCGCGGGACGAGGACGGTCCCGTCACGGTGCGCTGAGCCATCGCCCTTACATGTTCGGTCGTGTTCCGAAAGCTCCGGTCTTTGTTTGGCGACCGGATCCGGTATGTGCTGGTATTTCTCCGCGCCTCCTATACGCTGCTTGACCGGGTGGATAGATTGATTGCGGAAGGCCAGGTCTGGGTTCCGCTGGAGACCTGCTCGACGCTTACGATGGATGCTTTAGTGGAGCAAATTCATCTGAGCAAATCGGGGAGGATGCGGGGCAAGAGCGTGCTCGAGCGAAGCGGCTTTGCTGACGGCGGAGAAGCAAGGGCAACGGCAGAAGCAGATTCCCTTCGGGAATGACAACTAGAAGGGCGAGGGCAACGGCAACGGCTCGGTTTCTTAGCTGATGGCTCGGCGGACGGGGGTGGCGCGGAGGCCTCTTTTTTTGGTGGGTGGGGCGGAGTTGGGGGGGCGAGTGCTGTCTTTGCGGCGGCGTTTGGGTTTGTTTTCTTCGGTGACTCCGCGCATCCAGTAGTTTCCTTCGGCGTCGACTTCGATGCCGTGGACTTCGCGTTCGAAGCCGGGGAAGCGTTTGCCGAACTCTTCCATGGCGAGGATGAGTTTGATGACTGGGCTTTCGGCCGACCCTAGGCGTTCGCCGGGCATGGACATGGGGATGCCGGGGGGGTAGGGGACGAGCATGACGGCGGCGATGCGGCCGGCCATCTCGGCGAAGCGGAGTTTTTCGGTCTGGTTGCGGAGGAGTTTCTGGTAGGTCTGGGCGGGTGTGAGGATGGGGTCGAAGTCCTCGTCGCAGGCGGCGTTGACGAGGCCGGCCAGATCCAGTTCGATCATCGCCGCGTGCATCTGGTCGGAGAGTTCGCGGAGGGTGACGTTGCGATACCGGGTGGGGTATTTGCGGGCGAGGTCGGGGAGGGCTTCTTCGACGGGGGCGTCGGTGTCGTAGAGGCGTTTGAACTCGAAGAGATTCTCGAGCAGGCTACCCCACTTTCCCTTTGAAGTCCCGACCGAGAAGAGGACGAGCACGGTGTAGTCGCCGGTGCGGGCGATCTCGACGCGTCGGCCGTCGAGGAATTCGGTGAGGATGGCGGCGGGGATGCCCCAGTCGGTGACCACTCCCTGGGCGTTGACGCCGGGGGTGAGGATGGTGACTTTGGCGGGGTCGAGCATGGAGTAGTCGCCGGCGATGTCGTCATCCTGGTAGCCGTGCCAGTCCTCGCCGGGGGTGAGGGTCCAGCAGGAGGGGTTGTTCATGAGGAGATCGTCTTCGGCGTCTTCGAAGAGGATGCGATCACCGGTGATGGGGTCGGTGACGGAGTCGGGCTGGTAGATGCGGAAGAACCAGCCGTCGCCGTTTTCGGTTTCGGAGCGGAGGCGGTGGGCGATGGAGCTCATGGCCTGGCGAAAGGAGATGGCGTCCTGGATGGTTTCGTCCATGAGGGTGGGTCCCGCGGGCTCGTCCATCATGGCGGCGGCGACGTCGAGGCTGGCGATGAGCGGGTAGAAGGGGGAGGTGGTGCCGTGCATCATGAAGGCTTCGTTGAACTGATCGAAGTCGAGCGGTGCTCGGGGGGAGAGTTTGACGTGGATCATGGAGCCCATGGAGAAGGCGGCGAGCATTTTGTGGGTCGACTGCACCGAGAAGATGGCGGGCCGGTCGGGCATGTCGTCGGGGACGCCCATGGCGTAGCGGTGGCGGTAGATGGGGTGGAACTTGGCGTAGGCGTACCAGGCCTCGTCGAAGTGGACGCGGGGGACGGATTTGGCGAGTTCGGCGACGACCTGATCGACGTTGTAGCAGAGGCCGTCGTAGGTGGAGTTGGTGACGACGGCGTAGGTGGGGATGGGGGAGGTGGCGCCGGCGGTGAAGGGCGATCGGGCGATGAGTTCCTGGACGGATTCGGGTGAGAAGCGTTTGAGCGGGACGAGGCCGATCATGCCGTAGCCGTTGCGTGTGGGTTTGAAGTAGACGGGGCGCGCGCCGGTGACGGTGAGCGAGTGGCAGATGGATTTGTGGCAGTTGGCGTCGGCGAGGACGAGGTCGTCCTGGGCGATGAGGCCGTGGCCGATGATCTGGTTGGAGTTGGAGGACCCGCCGAGGACATAGAAGGTCCAGTCGGCGCCGAAGATGCGGGCGGCGTTGCGTTCGGACTCGCCGGGAGGACCGATGTGGTCGAGCCAGGAGCCGAGCGGGGCGGTGGAGATGCCGAGGTCGGAGCGGAGGAGATTTTCGCCGAAGAAGCGGTGGAACTCCTGGCCGACGGGGTGTTTGAGGAAGGCGACGCCGCCCATGTGGCCGGGGGCGTCCCAGGAGTAGGCGCCCTGGTCGGTGTATTTTTTGAGTTCGCGGAAGTAGGGCGGGAGGAGCTGCTCGTGGTAGCGTTCGACGGCGAAGTCGACGCGATTGGCGATAAAGGCGGGGGTGTCGCCGAAGAGGTGGATGTACTCGTGGACCTGGCGGACGACCTCGAGGGGGAGTTCGGAGACGAGGGTGCGGTCGGCGATGAGGAAGATGGGGACGCGTTTGTTGCGGTGGCGGACGGCGCGCATGACGTCGAGGGCGGCGCGTTCGTCGAATTTTTCATCGCCTTCGAGGTCCCAGTCGAGCAGGATGGCGGAGTAGGAGGGGTCGGAGGTGACGAGCGATGTGCCGTCTTCGGGGGTGGAGGTGCGGACGACCTCGTAGCCCTCGTCGGAGATGGCTTCGACGAGGCGTTCCATGGCACGGTCCGAGACGGAGTCGGTTCCGCCGACTTCACTTGCGATCAACAAAACCCAGCGACCTTCGCTCAACTCTTCTCCTCTTGGGTGGTATGCGGGTGGGGTGCGCGCCGGCGCCCTGATCTGTGCGTGCGTGACTTGCGCCCATGTGATGGTAAAGCTTATTGGATGAGACGTGTACGTGGGGTGAATGCCACTTTTTGGGTGTGGGTAGAATTGGCTTATGAGCGAGGTTCCGGAGATCGCGGCCGCGCTGCCAGTGGGCATGGAGCCGCACGAGTGGAAGATTGTGCGGGCGATCCTGAGCAGGTGCGCTCCGGGGAGATCGGTTTGGGCGTACGGATCGCGCGCGACGGGTCGTCGTTTGAAGCAGTATTCGGATCTGGATCTGGTGGTTGGGCCGCCCGCCTTGTCTGGGCTGGAGCATGCAAACCTCGTCGATGCATTCGACGAGTCGCGTCTGCCTTTCAAGGTGGAGTTTCAGGAGCTGGAGCGGATCAGAGTGGAGTTTCGGGAGCGGATTGAGCCGGATCTGGTGTTGGTGCAGGCTGGGTCGGCGTCGGTTCAGAGCTGAGGGGATTTCGCGGGAGTTTGGCGGCGTAGCGATCGCGGACGTTCTGGTTGACGAAGGTGGTGAGGCCGGCGCCGGCGAGGGCGAGCTGCCGCATGGTGGCGACGGATTCTGGGCCGGGGCGGGCGGCGTTGTAGAGGTAGCGCGAGCCGTCACGAAACTCAAGTTCGATGGAGTTTTCACCGAGGTTGAAGGCGATGACGCCTGGGTTGCGCGAGCGGCTGGGGTAGGGAGGCATGGTGGTGGTTTGGGTGGCGGGTTTGAGCGGGGATGTTGGTGGCCGGGTCGGGCGTGCGCGATTCGGCAGAGGTACCCAGTGTGACCCGGAAGTTGTATAAAGAAATCTCGGATCTGGCCGATCTAGTGAATATGCGACACGATCAGTCTTTATCGGAACGCGACCGCGAAGTGACAGGGCAGCCGATCTCATTGTCGGAGATCCTGTCGGCACTCTCGTTTGCTCTGGATCTTACGGAAGGCGCGGTGCCGGGCCACGCTCTTCGATGCTGCCTGCTTGGGATGCGTCTGGCGGACGAGGCAGGGATGTCGGACGAGGACCGATGCAGCCTGTACTACGCCTTGTTGTTGAAAGATATTGGTTGCAGCAGCAACGCGGCGCGGATCTGTCAGATTATCGGGGGCGATGACCGGGCGCTGAAGGCCGGCATCAAGCGGGTGGACTGGACGGGCGGACCGACACCCTCCATGCTGCGTCTGCTTTGGGAACAGGTGCTTCCGGGAGCCGGTGTGGGCGGGAAGATTGTGCGCATCGGCCAGATGGCGCTTTCGCAGAAGAAGGACAACACCGAGATGATCCTTTTGCGCTGCGACCGGGGAGCCCGGATCGTCCGCAAGCTGGGGATGTCGATGGCGACGGCGGAGGCGGTTCGATCGCTGGACGAGCACTGGGACGGATCGGGATATCCGGAGCACCGCAAAAAGCGACAGATCCCGCGACTGTCGCAGATATGTGCGGTGGCGCAGCACCTGGACGTGTTTGCGACGGAGCACGGCGCGGAGAAGGCGATCGATGTGCTGGGGGAGCGGAGCGGCCACTGGTTTGACCCGGATCTGGTGCGGCTGGCGAAGTCGCTGCACGCAAAGGGGAGCCTATGGACGACGTGCACGGGCGAGACAGACCTGGAGGACCTGCGGCGGGCGGCTGTGGAGCTTGCGCCCTGGTCTGGAAAGATGCTTGCGCCGGAGGAGATCGACACGATCTGCGAGGCGTTTGCGGATGTGGTGGACGCGAAGTCGCCGTTCACTTACCGGCACTCGATCGGTGTGGCCGAAGCGGCTGTTTTGATCGCGGAAGAGATGGGGTTTTCAGGCGATCGGCTCGATCTGGTGCGACGCGCCGCGCTTTTGCACGATGTGGGCAAGCTGAGCGTCTCCAACCTGATCCTCGATAAGGCGGGGAAGCTGTCGGCGGAGGAGTGGGCCAGTGTACGGGAGCATCCCGGGCAGACGCGGCGGATCCTGGGGCGGATCTCGGCGTTTCGCGAGCTGGCGACGATCGCCGGGGAGCATCATGAGAAGCTCGATGGAAGCGGGTATCCCGACCGGCGGGTGGGAAGCGAGTTGTGCCCCGAGTCGCGGATCATCGCGGTGGCGGACATCTACGGTGCGCTGGCGGAGGATCGGTCGTACCGTCCGGGCCTGGATCTCGACCAAATTATCTCGATCATGAAAAAGGATGTTCCGGAGAAGCTGGACGGGGTCTGCTTTGAATCGCTTCTCAGCGGCATCGCGCGGCGGGGTGGGTGTCAGAGCGGAAGGGAGATGGATCTTCGAGCGGCGAGTTGATGGGTCGGCTCAGAGGCCGTCTCTGAGCGCCAGCGTCATGCCTAGCGTCACATCCAGACCGCTGAAAAGCCGCTCTCCTTCGACCCGCGACGGTATTTGTAGACAGAGAACAAACGTTTGCCTAAACTTGGGCGACTCTCTCTGCCGGCTCTTGGCCGTCAGCAAACGCCACATCGGCACACCAGCCTCAATCGAAATCGCGACTGGAAGCCGTGTGGAATTGAACCTCTTTGTGGATCTTATGGAGCCGTCTTGACCTCATCGCTTGCTGTTTCGCGCCGCGCCGCCGCCGTGCTTCTTGCACTCACAGTTCCAGCCCAGATCGCGCTTCCAGCGAGGGTTGAAGCCGCACCGCTATCTCCGGCGGCGGTTGTCGCGCCCCAGGCCACAGCGTCGCCTGACCGAGCGACCGAGGCGTTTGTCGACGATCTTCTCGCGAAGATGACCCTGAGCGAAAAGCTGGGGCAGATGACCCAGATCGCGCTCAACAGCACGGGCGACACCATGTCTCCGGACGAGCGTGCCCGCCGTGGCGACGTTGGATCGTTTCTGTTCGTCAAGGACCCGGCCCGCATCTCCGAACTGCAGCACATTGCCGTTGAGCAGAGCCGGTTGCACATACCGCTGATCTTCGGCTTCGATGTCATCCACGGCCTGCGCACGATCTACCCTGTACCGATCGCGCTGGCGGCTTCGTGGGATCCGTCGCAGGCCGAGCGGGCCCAGTCGATGGCCGCCCGCGAGGCCTCGGCGTTCGGCATCCAGTGGACCTTTGCGCCGATGCTCGATATTGCCCGCGACCCGCGCTGGGGACGCATGATGGAAGGCGCCGGTGAGGATCCGTACCTGGGCGCGCGCATGGCCGAGGCACAGGTGCGTGGGTTTCAGGGCGATCACCTTGGAGCACCGGGACACATTCTCGCCTGCGTCAAGCACTTCGCGGGCTACGGTGCGGCGTCCGGCGGTCGCGACTACGAGCAGGCCGACATCTCGGACGACCAGCTCTGGAACGTGTATCTTCCGCCCTTTCACGCGGCGATCAAGGCCGGCGCAGGCTCGCTGATGAGCGCCTACACCGACATCAACGACGTCCCGGCGACCGGCAATCGATGGCTGCTGCACGACGTTCTGCGGGAACGCTGGGGATTTCGCGGATTTGTGGTCTCCGACTGGGAGTCGGTCAAGAGCCTGACCACGCACGGCTTTGCCTCGGGCCCGGAGGACGCGGCCGTTCGCGCCGTCAACGCCGGGGTTGACATGGAGATGACCAGCCACGACATGCGCGACACACTTCCGCAGGCGCTGCGCGACGGAACCGTCCAGCAAGGGACGATCGACGAGGCCGTCCGCGATATTTTGCGGATCAAGTACCAGCTCGGGCTGTTTCAGCATCCTTACGCCGACCTCGCCAAGGTGAACAGTCAACTGGTAACGCCCGAGCAGAGGTCCGCTGCGCGCGCGGTCGCCGATCGCACCGCCGTGCTTCTCCGCAACGAGGGGCAGACGCTTCCGTTGCGGAAGAATCTTTCTTCGATCGCCGTGATCGGGCCGCTGGCCGACTCGAAGGCCGACACGATGGGCTCGTGGAGCCTGATGGGACGCTACGACGATACGGTCACCATCCTCGAAGCGATGCGGCGGCGATTTCCTTCAGGTGTCGCCATCAACTCGACCAAGGGGGTCGAAATCGATCGCGGCTCCGGCACGATCTTTGACGAACAGTTTCAGAGCCCGCACCCCACCATGACCACCGACGCCCAGCGCCAGGCGGAGTTTCAGCACGCCATCGACCTGGTTCGGCAATCGGACGTCGCCGTCCTTGTGCTTGGGGAGCAGCAGAGCATGAGCGGTGAACGCGCCAGCCGAGCGACGCTCAGCCTTCCCGGCCGGCAGCAGGAGCTTCTTGAAGCTGCCGTCGCGACCGGCAAACCTGTCGTCCTCCTTCTGATGAACGGGCGTCCGCTCAACATTACGTGGGCCTCCACCCATGTGCCGGCAATCCTTGAGCTCTGGTATCCCGGTACCGAGGGCGGCAACGCAGCGGTCGACCTTCTCTTCGGCGACTCGGTTCCGGGGGGCAAACTGCCCTTTGCGTGGCCGCGTTCGGTCGGCCAGATTCCCATCAACTACGCCCGCAACCTGACGCAGATTCCCGAAGACCCAGCGCACCGGTACTGGGACGAGTCGAGCTTGCCGCTGTTTCCGTTCGGCTACGGCCTGAGCTACACGACGTTCACCGTCTCCGACCCGAAGGCGGGCGCCACAAGCGTCAAAGCCGGCCAGTTGATGGAGGTGTCGGTGAGCGTCAGCAACACGGGCAAGGTCGCGGGCGACCAGGTGCTGCAGATGTACACGCATCAGCGCTCCGGTTCGGCCTCTCGACCGATTCGCGAACTGAAAGGCTTCCGCCGGGTGTCGCTGGCGCCGGGGGAGACGCGCACGGTCAGCCTGACGCTCAACACGGAAGAGCTCGCGTTCTGGAGCCCGCAGACGCGTCAGCGCGCGATCGAACCCGGAACTTTCGACCTTTGGGTCGGCACCGACGAGACCGCCACGGGCCACACTACCTTTACGGTCACACCGTAGCCGCTCTGACTCGCAGGAATGCTTATGATGACTTCAAGATCTTCGCTCGTCACTGTCTTGCTTCTGCTTGCTTTGTCGTCTGGCGGGCGGGCGCAAAGCAGCAGCACGGGCCCTGCCGCACAGGCCGCCGGACAGACTTCCACCCAGGCTTCTGCGCAGGCCGGTTTTGCGCATATTCGGGGCCGCGAGATCCTCGATTCCGCCGGTCGGCCTATCCATATGCGCGGCACCTCGATCGGCAACTGGATGGTGACCGAAGGCTACATGTTTGGGTTTGAGAACGGGCCGCAGTCCAAATCCGAGGTCGAAGCGCTGACGCTTGAGCTTCTCGGGCCGGAGCGTTCGGCCGACTTCTGGCGTCAGTACCGCGCGCGTTGGGTCACCGCCGCCGACATCCACCTGCTTCACCTGACGGGCAGCAACACCCTCCGCGTGCCGCTTCACTACAGCTTTTTTGAGACGGACGACGCCGAAGGTTTCCGCCTCCTCGACCAGCTCGTTGCGTGGTGCCGCGCGGAAGACATCTACGTCATCCTCGATCTTCACGCCGCCCCGGGTGGCCAGACCGGCGCCAACATCGACGACAGCGCCGGGTACCCCTGGCTCTATCGCAGCCCCGAGTCGCAGGCGCACCTCGTTGCGGTGTGGCAGCGCCTTGCCCGGCACTATCGCGACAATCGGACCGTCCTCGGCTACGACCTTCTGAACGAACCGATCCCGCACTTCGCGCGGCTTCGTCCGTTCAACTCCGACCTCGAACCCATCTACAAGAAGATCACCGCGGCGATTCGGCCCATCGACCCGAACCACATCCTCTTTCTGGGCGGAGCGCAGTGGGACACCAACTTCGAGGTGTTCGGACCGCCCTTCGACCCAAACACCGCCTACACATTTCACACGTACTGGGCACCGCCCGAGCAGGCGACGGTCCAGAAGTTCGTCGACTTTGGAGCGAAGTACAACGTTCCTCTCTGGTGCGGCGAATCGGGCGAAAACACGGACGAGTGGATCAAGAGCTTCCGCACCTTGCTTGAAGCCGACAACATCGGATGGACCTTTTGGCCGTACAAAAAACTGACCAAAACGTCCGCGTTCGTCACGGTCAAAGCGCCCGAGGGCTGGAGTGAGATCGTCGCCTTCGGCAAACTTCCGCGCGGCACCGCAGCCGCAGAAGACCGCCTGCGCGCCCGGCCCGATCAGGATCTGATCGACAAAGCTTTCAGCGAACTTCTCACCAACATTGAGCTCAGCCACGCGACCGTCAACCCCGGGTATCTGAATGCGCTCGGCCTCAGCGTACCTCCGAAGTAGGAGCTGGACTCGCCAAAACGGGACACGGCAGACCGAGATTGCAGCTTCGACCTAAACCTGAACCAGACGCACCCTGGCCCGACCGACAGACCGTGAACACCTCCGAAGAGAGCCTCGACGCACCGCACCCCGCTCAGCCTGCATCTCTTCTCACGGCCAGCTCGGCGGTTCTGCTTTCGGCTCTTTTCGCTCTCACCGGTGTGGGCGTCGCTCTGCTCGGATCGGCGCTTCCGGCCTTTCTCGCGCACTGGTCGCTGACGGATCGCGGCGGCGGCCTTCTGCTCTTCTGCTCCTGGTTTGGGTCGGCGCTTGGGGCGCTGCTCAGTCGCGGCAGACCTGCGAGTTCCATCGCGCGGGGCGTCACTCTGGTGGCCGTCGCGTGTCTGGCGCTGGTCCATGCCGGCCGGATCTCCGTGTTTCCGCTCATGGTCTGCTACGGCCTCGGGCTGGGCATCACGATGACGTCGATCAGCCTGCTTCGCTCCGAACGCGCCGGCAGCCGTCGCACTCGCGAGCTCAACCGGCTGAACCTCGTTTGGGCGGTGGGTGCTCTCAGCTGCCCGACCCTGGCGGAGCACGCGCTCTCGACCTCGAACATCCGGTATCTTTTTTTCTCGCTTGCATTGACCTTTCTCGTCTTTGACCTTTGGGTCGTCCTGGTGGAATCGCGGATCGCGGCTACGCCTACACCGGCCCCGAGCACCGAGACGACATCCCGGCTACGGCCTCTGCCCGTGCTGCTATGCCTCACCTCCGGCCTGATTGTCGGCGTGGAAGCATGTCTCGGCGGATGGCTTACAACGTATGTTCGCCGCGCCGACCACACCGTTGCGGGGGCGGTTACGGCCACATCGGCGTTCTGGGCCGGGCTGCTGTTCAGCCGTCTGCTTCATAGCACACGGGCGGCGACGCGATGGCCGGCGCTCCCCATCCTGCGCACGTACGTTGCCGTCATCACGGCCGCGCTTGTCCTGTTGACGCTGACGCGGCAACCCGCGGCATTTGTCGCGCTGGCGGCGATTCTGGGCTTCGGTCTGGGACCGCTGTATCCGCTTTTGCTGGCGCTGGTGTTGCCGAAGTTTCGCGGCACGCGGGTATTTTTCTTCGCAGGCGTGGGGTCGGCTGTCCTCCCCTGGATGACCGGCGTGCTTTCGACCTCGGCAGGATCGCTGCGGGCCGGTCTCGCGATCCCGTGTGCGGCGATCTGTCTGTTGCTTCTCCTGCTCACACGCCGGATCCCTGCGGAGATCTAGACGATCGCCTCCGCGAACGCCGGACGGAACCTCTCACGAGCTCCCCGAGACTAGCTCCAAAGGCCAGATCTTTGCCCTGATAACTCGGGGTGTAATCATTTTTTTCTTGCATTCTGATAAATCCTCAAATAACTTGGCATTACTTCTTACCTCAAAAAGGCTTCAGCACCGTTCTCTAACCTTTCACCGCCGTTCTATAGATCCTCAGATCCTCCGATCGTCAGACCATCGAGCTCTGATCGCGGACCGGCCTTGAAGTTTCGGAGTAACTCATTCGCAGCGATCTCATCCCTGCGAACTAGGCGTAGCTCTGCCGATTCTGCAAAGATTCTGACGCCGCTCGCGGATCGACCATCGCGAGCAGGTGTAGACCCGTATCGCAAAAAACCGTGTTGCCAGATCCGTAGCGCCAGCACCCACCTGCAACCTTTTCTTGGAGGCTTAATGCACCATCGGACCCAACGTACTCGCAACCTCTTCCTTTTCGCCCTGTCGCTCCTGCTCGTGCTTGTTTCTCCGCTGGTTCTGGCGCAAACTTTTCGCGGCGGCATCAACGGCACCGTGACGGACGCGACCGGAGCCACGGTTCCCGGAGCCACGGTCGTGGCAGTCAACGTCGGCACCGACGCCCATCTCTCCGCGGTGGCGACCTCGGCCGGCGAGTTTCTGTTTCAGGATCTGCCGCTCGGCACATACACAATCACCGTGACCGCCACCGGCTTCGGCACGCAAAAGATAGACAATGTCAACGTCTCGGCCGGCCAGATCTATACGCTGCCGATCAAGCTTTCGGTTTCGAGTTCGGCCACCACGATCGAGGTGGACGCGGCAGCCATTGCGCTCGATACCACCACCGTGACCCAGACCACGGTGCTTGACGCCAAAGCCGTCGCGAACCTCCCGCTCAACGGTCGCGACTTCACCCAGATGCTTCAGCTCACTCCCGGGTACGCCGGATACTCCGGCAACGGCTTCGGATCGCTGAACGGAACGCGCGCCAACCAGCTGAACTGGCAGATCGACGGCGTCGACAACAACGACCTGTGGCACAACGTCCCGGCCGTCAACCAGGGCGGCGTCTCCGGTATCGCCGGCATCATCCTTCCGATCGACGCGGTCGACCAGTTTTCCGCGCAGACGCAGTCCGGCCCCGAGGGCGGACGCAACCCTGGCGGAACCATCAACCTCACGCTTCGCTCCGGCACAAATTCTCTCCACGGATCGGTTTACTACTTCAACCGCAACGAACTCTTCGGCGCCAGAAATCCCTTCGACACCAACCCCGGCCCCAAGCAGAAGATCCGCAACTACAACACGGGCTTCTCGGTGGGCGGACCGTTTGTTAAAGACAAGCTCTTCGGCTTTCTGACCTTTGAGCACCAGCGCTTTGTGATCGGTCAATCCAGCAAAACAACGGAGCCCTCGGTGGGCTGGCAGGCTCAGGCCAAGGCCATCCTTGCCAACCAGGGCATCCCCGCTCTTCCGGTCATGCAGACGGTGCTTAACACACTTTGGGGCACGAGCATCCTCGGCCAGGACACCACGGGCGCGGTCAACAACTACCACTCCACCGACCCCGAGTACGGCTATAGCTGGAACGGCCTGGCCAAGATCGACTGGCACATCACCGACAAGGACAGCCTGACCGCTCACTGGTTTGTCGGTCAGGGCAACCAGGTTGCGCCGGTCGGTTCGCAGCTCCTCTCCTACTACGAAGTCGCTCCGATCCACGTGCAGAATATCGCCATCGTCTATAGCCGGGTTCTCAACTCGAACCTCACCAACACTGTTCTGGCCGGTGTCAACTACTTCAATCAGGTGTTCGACGACTTCAATACGAACTTCAACGTTCAGGGTCTCGGTTTCATTACCGGTGCGAGCTTCACCAACGCGCCGAACATCGTTATCCGCGGCTTTGACAAGGTCGGTCTAACACCGCCCGAGGGACGCAACGACATCACCGGCCACATCACCGACCAGGTCTCCTGGGTGAAGGGCAAGCACCAGTTCCGGTTTGGCGGCGAGTACCGGCAGGCACAGCTGGACGAGTTCTATCATCGTCACGCCACGGGCTCCTTCACCTTCGATACCAGCCGCATCACTCGCAAGGCCGGCGATCCTGTCTACCCCGACGGCGGCACACCCAACCAGTACGATACGTATCGTTACTCTCTTGCCGCCTACCTTGCCGGCCAGACCACGGCGAACTCCATCACCATCGGCGACCCGGAGCGTCAGGTTTTCGTCAACACCTGGTATCTCAACGCCGGCGATTCCTGGCAGGTCTCCTCCAAGCTGAACGTCAACTACGGCGTTCGCTACGACTACGAGGGTCCGCTCCACGACAGCAAGCAGAACCTGTCGGTCTTCCGACCGGAGCTCACATCGACCGCCGGCTTGGCGATCCAGGGCGCGCAGATCAGCTCTCTTTATGAACGGTATTTCAAGAGCGTCAGCCCCCGCCTGGGCGTGAGCTACCAGCTCGCCCCCACCACCGTTCTGCGTGCGGCGTACGGTTGGTACTTCGACACGCCCAACCTGAATCCCTTCCTCGACAACCGCCCTGGCAACTCGGCTCCGAACGGCGTCGAAGGCAATCCCGTCGGACCCAGCCCGGTCGCCAGCATCAGCGCGAACGGCGGCAAGACCCAGATCGTTCAGGGCCAGAACATCTTTGGCGGAACGACACCCTCGTGTAACAGCGTCAATGTATGTGGCATCTTCTCCATCGACCGGAACTTCCGACCGTCCTACAACCAGAACTACTCCTTCAATGTGGAGCAGACGCTTTCGCCCAACGTCATCGCGCAGATCGGCTACGTGGGCAGTGAAGGCCGCCGTCTGCTCGCCTTGCTCGACATCAACCAGGCGGCGCCGCAGGCTAACCCGACGGGCGCTCAGGTGCAGGGGACGCGCCCCTACACACGCAACGGCGCCTACCCCCAATACGGAAACATCAACCAGATTGAGAGCATCGGCACATCGAACTACAACTCTCTGCAGACCCAGATACGGCTGCAGAACTTCCATCGTCTCTCTGCCTCAGCGATCTACACCTGGAGCCACAACCTCGACGAGGTTACGGCTTACCGCGGAGCGTTGCCGCAGGACAGCTTCAACTTCAAGGGTGACTACGGAAACTCCGACTACGACACGCGCAACACGTTTATCGGGTTTCTGAGCTATGACGTTCCCGGCTCGTCCCATGGACCGCGGTTCCTCTCGAACGGTTGGATCGTGAATAGTCTGATGTCCTTTCACGGCGGCCAACCCTTCTCGGTCGCGGCTTCGGGCGACATCAGCGGCACCGGTGAGGGCAACGATCGCGCGGTGCAGGTCGCTCCTGTCCGCACCGGCTACCTGGGCCGAGCTCCAGGCGTCAACTGGGTCGATCCAAACTCCTTCGCCAACGCGGCCCCAGGCAGCTTCGGCACATCCCACCGCAATGCGTACTACGGCCCCGGCTTCTCGGACGTCGACTTGTCGGTCTTCAAGGACACCCGCATCCACGAGCGTCTCACGATCCAGCTGCGCGCCGAGATGTTCAACCTCTTCAACCGCGTAAACTACGGGCCTCCGGGCTTCGGCAGTGTGAACCCCGCGGGCGGCAATCTCGCTGTCGGCGGCGACTTCACCCTCGACACCACCATCGGCGGCTACAACGGAGCTCCGGGCATTGGGGCGGGCGAGCCGTTCAACACGCAGTTCGGGGCGAAGATCATCTTCTGATCGCGGCTATCTGAAGATGATTGCCCTGAACCTAACCTGCCGCCGTCGATCTTGAACCTCAGGATCGACGGCGGCCCAACCTTACCGCAGGTACGCGTCGTCCTTGGCGATCCAGTCCTGTCGTGGAGGCGCGAACACATCCAGATTGACCGTGTCTTCGAGAGCCTCGGCCGAGTGTGCCACACCCCCTGGAATGACGAGCATCCCACCCGCCTCGACGACGCGCTCCTCGCCCGCGAGGACGAACCGCAGCCGACCTCTGAGGATCAACGAAATCTGTTCATTCGGGTGCGCGTGTTCGGGCACCACGCAGCCTTTGCGGAGGACGATGCGCGCGAGCATCGCCTGCTCGCCCGTGACAAACTGCCGCGTCAGGAGCGGATTCAGATGTTCCAGCTCCACCTCGTCCCAGCGATACGACTTTGCCTTTGCCACAGGTCAGTCTCCTCTTCCTATCGATTTCGGTCGCCGTGTATTTTGCCCTTGCTTCCGAGCGCCTCTCCTGTAACAGTATGCCAAACACAACACTTCCCAACCGGCGGTTGCAATCCTTTCGATCGCATCTGCCGCTAACCGGCAAGACCACGCGTCCGATGTGCCGCTGTGCCGTTCCTGCAACGTCGTTGTTTATCTCAAAACCAGGTGTCTGACCCTATGCGTCTCTCGGCATCCAAGCTCGTCTTCACACTTCTTCTCGCGCTTTGCAGCTGCTTGTCTGTCCTCGGCCCGGCGCCTGCTCGCGCGCAGATGCCGGGCACGGCGAGCACCGACCGCATCGCCGCGCTTGAGAAGCAGAACACCGACAACGCCGCCTCGATCGCGGCTGCCCAGACGGCAGGCGACAACGCCTGGATGCTGGTCTCCTCCGCCCTTGTCTTGATGATGAGCGGACCTGGGCTCGCGCTCTTTTACGGCGGCCTGGTGCGCAAGAAAAACGTTCTCGGCACCTTTATGCAGACGTTTGCCATGATGGCGGTGATCACGGTCTTGTGGGCGCTGGTCACGTATTCGCTCGCGTTTGGCGACGGCAACGCGTTCCTGGGAGGTCTGCACAACGTCTTTCTCCACGGCGTCGGCCTCACGCCGGACAAGGACTACGCCGCGACGATTCCGTTGCAGACCTTTATGGTCTACCAGCTGATGTTCGCGATTATCACGCCGGCGCTCATCACCGGAGCGTTTGCCGAGCGCATGAAGTTCTCGGCCATGCTCGTGTTTATGATTCTTTGGGCGATCTGCGTGTACAGCCCGATGGCGCACATGGTGTGGGGCAAGCACGGTCTGCTCAACGCTTCGCTCGGCGGCCGGTTTCCGACGCTGGATTTTGCGGGCGGAACGGTTGTCCACGTCACCTCGGGCGTCTCCGCTCTGGTGTGCGCGCTTTATCTCGGCAAACGCCTGGGCTACCCCAAGGTCGCGATGCCGCCGCACTCGGTCGTCCTGTCGTTTATCGGCGCATGCCTTTTGTGGGTGGGATGGTTCGGCTTCAACGCGGGATCGGCGCTCGGTTCGGGCACGCTTGCCACATCGGCGTTTGTCGCCACGCACTTTGGAGCCGCCGCGGCTGCCATCGGATGGGGCGCCGCCGAGTGGATTCGGCAGGGCAAACCTTCGGCCCTGGGCGCGATCTCGGGGGCGGTCGCCGGCCTGGTTGCGATCACACCCGCGGCCGGCTTTGTCACCCCCATGTCCGCGCTCGTCATCGGCCTGCTCGCCGGTGTGTTCTGCTACTTCATGGTGGTCAAGGTCAAAGCCGCGTTCGGCTACGACGACTCGCTCGACGCGTTCGGCGTCCACGGCGCCGGCGGCACCTTGGGCGCGATCCTCACCGGCATCTTCGCGAGCTCGGCGATCAATCCGATCTTCGGCGCGGGCAAACCCACCGGCCTGCTGGAGGGCAATCCTCACCAGCTGCTGAACCAGATCGTCGGCATCCTGATCGCCTGGAGCCTCTCGATCGTCGGCACCCTCGTCATCCTGTTTGTGGTCGATAAGGTGATCGGCCTCCGGGTCTCCGAAGCCGACGAGCGCGTGGGGCTGGACGTGTCGCAACACGGCGAAGAAGGATACGATTACGCGAGCTAGAGCGGCGCCTGTTCCTCGAACTCGCCCTGGCACGCATCTAAAAAAGGAATCTCTATGCAAAAGATAGAAGCGATCATCCAGCCCTCTAAACTTGACGCCGTGAAGGACGCCCTGGTCGAGATCGGCGTTGAGGGCATCACGATCACGGAAGCCCGCGGCCACGGCCGGCAGAAGGGGCACACGGAGTTTTACCGGGGACGCGAGTACTCGGTCGATCTCCTGCCCAAGATCAAGCTCGAAACCGTCGTCCCGGACAGCTTGCTTGACAGCGCTGTTCAGGCCATCCTTGCGACGGCCCGCACCGGCTCGATCGGCGACGGCAAGATCTTTATCTCGCGCGTGGATGAAGCGATCCGGATCCGCAACGACGAACGCGGCGAAACGGCGTTGTAAGCGGCGGGCACAGGGCGAGGATCAGACAAGCCCGGTACGGTTCTATCCAGGACTAGAAAGCGGCCCGGCTCCCGAACTTTGAGTGCCGGCCCCCGGCTTACTTATGCGAAGCTCCGCCACCGGAGCTCGATCCGCCGCCGCCGCCGGACGTACGCCCGCCGCCCATGGAACCCGAGGACATCGACGACGGAGCGCCGCCGCTCAGACCTGCCGACGACCCAGCCGAGGCCGACCTCGACAATCCGTTCCCTGCCGCGGAGCTTGTTCCGTGAGCGCTTACCGGAGCGACCAAAGCGGTGCCCGCCGCACTGCGGTTCATGGCTGCCGGAGCTCCGGTGGACCGTGTGGGAGAAGCTGCCGAGATCGCCATGGAAGCCGCCGGTCGGGAGACTATTCCATGCTGCTGCACGTCCGCGGCGATCTTGTTTAGCCTTCCAAAGCCATCACGCGGAACGCCCAGGCCCGCCGAATCGTTGCGAAACTCGAACTTGCCCGCCGAGGTGACCGTGGAGACACTGAGCGGCTTTACGTTGACGACCTGGTAGGTCGGTCGGCCCACGGTGGGAGGGGCGGGCGGCTTTGGATGGATCTGATTCTGCGTCGGATAGACGCCGCCGTTCGCCAACCCCTGCCACTGCCCGCCGGGTTGCCAACCCCACATGCCGGCGCCGCCGGCGCCACCACCGCACATGCTCCAGGTGCCCGAGTGAAACGGCGTCCAACCCCATGGGTACGGCGAAACCCAGGAGTAGCCCGCGCCCGGATACCACGCCCATGTGCCGTTGGCGAAGGGGTCGAACGCGGCGCTCGCGAAGTACGGCCGCCACATGGAACCGCACCCTGGCAGATCGACAAACGAGCCGTAGTAGCTGAGGTCGTTCACACCGTAGGCGTAGCCCGAACCGCCGCCACCGCCAAAGGCCGCGAGGCTCACATTCTTGTGGTAATCGGCTGCCGTCTTGTCCCAATCGTCGTACGCCGTCGGATCGCCGGCCTTCGCCAACACCGGTGGGGTTCCGCCGGTTGCGTCAAAGGCGAGCGACTTTTTCTTGTCGACCGTGACCGTTCCGGACGGGTTCTCGACCTGCACACTTCCCGCAAGCACGGTCAGCCTGGCCGCGTTTGCCGGCGCTGTACCCGCGGCGGGCAAGCCGGTTTCGAGGCGAATATGGCTTCCGGGCGTCATCCGGATGGTCGCCTTGCCCAGCGTCACTGAGAAGTCGTTGTTCTTGCTGTTGGCCAGGCTCGCAAACATCATGCCGTGCAGGAGCGTCACGCCGGAGGTGGTCGCGCCTGTCGCGCTGCGGCTCAGGGTGGGGAACTCGACTACTGTATCGGGCGTGAGGCGCACGGAGCTGTTGTCCTCGAACTCGACCTCGGCGACGCCGAGTTTGGTCTGGAGGCGCTGCCCGCGCGCGATGGGGAGGTTGGTAAACGCCGGTTCGAGACCGTGCCCCGTCCCGCGATCGAGCTTTACCTCACCTTTTACCTGGCTGAGCCGCACGATCCGCACACCGTCGCTTGCCGTCCTGGGGAGCGAAGGGAGCGCCGCCGGAGTCGTCGGGGAGCTCGCGGCTGCAGATGGAGATGTCTTTGACCCGTCCGGTCCGGCTGCTCGGTCGAGCGCCGCTCCGAGAGCATCGACATCCGCCTGGCCATCCGATTTCGCGGACGTGCTCGAGGCTGAGCCGGGATCTGTCGGCGAGGCCGCGGCACTTCCCTTCCCCTGAGCCTGCGGCTTCCCTTGAGCCTGGGCGGAGAGATCCGCGGGCAAGAGGCACACCATCCCACACAGAAGGGCGCCGAAAGCCGCCACCGGTCTCGCGTCTCCCTTAGCTGGCTTCGCTGTTTTAGCTGCCATTGCGGTTTCTATCTTGCTTGGCGTCCTAGATTTCATCAGGTTCATTGGTATTCCTTCACCCAGCGCAAGGGGCTGACATCGCGGCTGACGTTTGCGGAAAGCAGCATGATTATAGGCCCGCCCGGCAGCGGATCGCACGTGGAAAAAACCGTAAGGGTGGCTGGGCCGCCGCATCCACGCCTCGGTGGAGCGCTCGCCGCCTCAAGAGGAGGACGGCGAGGGCTCCACGCTTCTGTGAGAGATCTTCTCCTTGACGGAAGCGGCGGCGCAGATACAGGTTTACGGCTGGGCGTTCAGGGTCCAGACCTGGGCGGGTGTGTTGTCGCAGCCCCAGATCTGCATCTGTGTTCCCTTGGTGCTCGTGGAGTTTGGGTCGTCCACGCACTTCCCGCTGCCGACGCCGACGATGATGAAGCCGGTGCCGGACGCGGTCACAGTCCACTTCTGGTTGGTTCCGCCACCGTAGGTCCATGTCTGCAGGAGGCTGCCGTTACTGGTGCCCACATTGGCGACATCCACCGTTTGCGAAGGAGCAAAGCGATTGACGATGCTGTAGGTGTTGCTGCCTTGGGACTGGAACTGCCACTCCTGGTTGGTCTGCTGACTGCCGCACGTATACTGCTGCACGACGGTGCCGTTCGATGTGCCCCAACCCGCCGCATCCAGGCATTGGCCGCTCTGCTGATTGACGACGTTGTACCAGGCGCTGGTGTTGACGGTCGAGCTCGTGGTGCCGCCGCTGCCGGAGCCGGTGTTGACGCCGCCGCCGTTGACACCGCCGAGTTTGCTGTTGAGGGCGAAGGCGTTGGCGGTGGTGAACTGCTGCCAATCGCTGGCAATGGTCGCGGAGGAGTCGGTATAGACGTTCGGGACGGGCGGGCTCGACTTGAGGCTGTAGTAGCCCCACGCTCCGCCGGCCGTTGCCTTGTAGGTCCATATGCTCCAGCTCATCCCGTCATTGTTGAAGTCGTTGACCATGTACTGCCATGCACTGGCGCCGGTGTCCCAGGCCGTAAATTCGCCGATGTAGTCTGGAACATTCCAGCTCGAGTGGTTGTTGAAGTCGGTGACCTGCTTGTCGGCTTCGGCTTCTGAAGTGGCCGCCGTCCCACCGTTGTCGGTGCTCGGACCATAGGCGTGCATGGAGTAGACGACATTGGTCCAGTTCTGGGAGGAGGGGCTGGGCAGCATATCCCAGTCCCAGTTCCGCCACGTACCCTCGATGATGATCATGCGGTTGGGATCGACACCGCGCACGGTGCTGTAGAGGTTGTTGTACTGCGCGATGACCGAGGCATCGGGCGGAGGTATAGCCGGCTTCACGCTGGTATTGCCGGCCGGTTCGTTGAGCAGGTCGAAGCCCGCGATCGTGGTATTGCCCTTGTAGTGATCGGCGATCTTCCACCAGATGAACGCGGTCTGCGCCTGATCCACGCCCGTGGTGTCGTAGAAGTATTGATTCTGGTTTTGCCGGCCGACGGAATCGGACGTGCTCTGGCCGCCGACCGCGCCATGGAGGTCGATGATGACGTAGATCCCGCGCGACGCGGCGGAGTTGACGATCATATCCAACTTGCGGAACGCATCCGATCGCCAGCCCGCGGAGGATGTGTCGGTCAGCGAGTAGAACTGCCCCCACCATACGGGAACTCGAACCACGTTGAACCCGGCGTTTTTAATGTTGTCGAAATCGCTGTCGGTGATCCAGCTGTCCTGATAGGTGTTGATGAGGCTCTGCTCGGTGGCGACACCGAAGCGGCTATCGAGCGTCGCCATCACGCCGTAGGTGTCGTTGCCTGGGGCGTAGCCGCTGTCCAGAGGGGCCATCCACTGCTCGATCACAAACAGGCCACCGAGGTTGACGCCGCGGAGGGGAACCACGGTGTTGTTTGCGTTGACGATGTTGCGTCCACTCGCGTGCAGGGCGCTGAGTTGCGCGCCGGCCGGCAAAGCTCCGATCGCCGACGTCGCGAACAGGGCGGCGGCCAGAGCTTTCAGGTGGTGGCTCTTGCGTTGGCTTTTGGTGCCGGACGGAAGTGCCGGGGCGTCGCTGTGGTGGGTCTCAGCAGACCCAGCACACACAGATTTCCGTTGAAAGGGCATAAACTCTCCATGGAACATGGCGGCGGCTGGTGATATCCAGACCAGGCAAGCGGGCAACCGGTCGAGATGCTTTGGGGGAAGATGTTCAGAGGAACACTCGTTTGCGCAAGCCGCCTTGCGCGTTATCGAAGTAGGTTCCGACCATACTCCCTCGACGTTGCAAAGAGAAGTTTTAAGAGCGGAGATCGAGCAGTGGGCGCAGTCGAGACACCGCCCAACACGACTGCGCGATGCCGGTGCTAGGTCGCGGCGTTGAAAGGCGCTGCAACATCGCGAAACAAAGAGGCGGGAAGGGGAAGCGCATGCCGAAGCTGCAGGATCAACTCGACCAGATCACGCAGAATACTCGCAAGCTGGTGCAGCCCGAGCGCCTTGCCGTCTCGGAAGCGAGCATTGCGACGCTCTTTCTGACGGGCATCGAAGACCGGATTCTGCCGGTTGGCGCCACGGCTCCGGAGTTTGCGCTGCCGGACAGCCGCACCGGCAAGCTCGTCCGCTCGTCCGACCTGCTTGCGCTCGGACCGTTGGTGGTCAGCTTCTTTCGCGGCCGATGGTGCCCGTACTGCGTTACCGAGCTCGAGCTCTGGCGCGAACTTGTCCCCGAGCTGCGCCGCCGCCGCGCCAACCTGGTCGCCATCTCACCGCAGACCCCGCGCCAGAACAGCTTTACGGCCGAGCAGCACGCGCTCGGGTTTCCCCTGCTTTCGGACGCGGGAGCCGCCGTCGCCGCGCGGTTCGGTGTCGCGCACACCATTCCCGAACGCGATCGGCCGTACTTCCAGAGCATCCTGCTCAACATCCCGCACGCCAACGGCGGACGCAGCTACGCGACCGCGGAGGAGGCCGACTGGCGCCTTCCTCTGCCGGCCACGTTTCTTCTCCGCCGTGACAACACGATCGGCTTCGCCGAGGCGCACGCCGACTTCCGTGTGCGCCCCGAACCGGCCGATCTTTTCGCCTGCCTCTAGATTTGCGGTTTAGCCTGCCTCTAGATTTAGCGGCTTAATCGGAGGTGCTCGGCGACTTGTTCGACCGATACCGCTCCACCAGCGCGGTGGTCGAGGAGTCGTGCTTTCCCCCGAGATTGTCGTCGCTTTCGATCTCGCCGAGGATGCGCGTCGCCAGGACCTTGCCGAGCTCGACGCCCCACTGGTCGAACGAGTCGATGCCCCAGATCACGCCCTCGGTAAAGACCGCATGCTCGTAGAGCGCCACGAGCGAGCCCAGGAGCCGCGGCGTCAGCACCTCGGCCAGGATCACGTTGGACGGTCGGTTGCCCTCAAACACCTTGTGCGGCACGAGCGCGTCCGGCACGCCCTCGGCCTTTACCTCTTCGGCGGACTTGCCAAAGGCCAGAGCCTCGGCCTGCGCAAACACGTTCGCCATCAGGATGTCGTGGTGCCGACCCAACGGATTCAGCGTCTTGAAGAAGCCGATGAAGTCGCAGGGAATGAGCCGCGTCCCCTGGTGGATCAGCTGATAGAACGAGTGCTGCCCGTTGGTGCCCGGCTCGCCCCAGAAGACCGGACCGGTCTGATACGTCACCTGCTTGCCGGCCAGCGTCACGTGTTTTCCGTTCGACTCCATCGTCAGCTGCTGCAGGTACGCCGGAAATCGCTTCAGGTACTGCTCGTAGGGCAGAACCGCGACGGTCTGCGCGTCGAAGAAGTCGGTGTACCAGACGATCAGGAGGCCCATCAGAGCGGGGAGGTTCTGTTCGATCGGCGTGGTCCGGAAGTGCACGTCCATCGCATGGAAGCCGTCGAGCATGGCGCGGAAGTTTTCCGGTCCGATCGCGACCATCGTCGACAGACCAATGGCCGAATCCATCGAGTAGCGGCCGCCGACCCAGTCCCAGAAGCCGAACATATTTTCGGTGTCGATCCCGAACTTCGCGACCTCTTTCGCGTTGGTCGAGATGGCCACAAAGTGCTTTGCAATGGCCGACTCATCCCCGCCAAGTTTGCTGAGGAACCAAGCTCGCGCCGAGTGGGCGTTGGTCATCGTCTCAAGCGTCGTAAAGGTCTTCGACGCGACCAGAAACATGGTCTCGTCCGCCTCGAGATCGACGACGGCCTCGGCAAAGTCGGTGCCGTCGACGTTGGATACGAACCGAAATGTCAGGTTGCGATCGCTGTACTGCCGGAGCGCCTCATACGCCATCACCGGACCCAGGTCGGACCCGCCGATGCCGATGTTGACCACGTTGCGAATCCGCTTTCCGGTGGCTCCCTTCCACTCGCCCGATCGCACCCGGTCCGCAAACCCGGCCATCTTTTCGAGCACGGCGTGCACCTCGGGCACAACGTCCTGGCCATCGACAAGAATCTTCTCGTCCTTGGGCGCGCGCAGGGCCACATGCAGGACCGCGCGATTCTCCGTGACGTTGATCTTTTCACCGGTAAACATGGCTTCGGTCCGCTCTCGCAAACCGCACGCTTTGGCCAGCTTGATCAAGAGCGAGATCGTCTCCTCGGTGACGCGGTTCTTTGAGTAATCCAGAAACAGCCCCGGGCCCTCGACAGACATGCGTGCAGCCCGGCCCGGGTCTTTCGCGAACAGATCTCGAAGCGTCACATCCTGCATCTCTTTCGCGTGCGCGGCCAGAGCCTTCCAGGCATCCTGGTCCACCAGCATCTTCGCCTCCGTCGTGGTCGCTGCCATCTTCGTTTCTGTCATCGTCGCCGCCATGGGTTAGCTCCTCGCTTATTTTGATGCGCTCGGTTTCAGCAGGGAGCGCGGTCGCCGCAAATTTGACCGGAGCTGCCCGGCCGCCTACCCCGAGTAGCGGGAACATACTCGGACCGAGGAAATTTTGATGGGCTCGAAGGTCTCCGGCCGCGGCTCCCCATCAGCATTGCCCTCGACCACCCAGTTCGTTTATCGTTATGGGTGTGCGAGTATCGTCCAACACGCCCCAGGTCGCGAACGGGACCGGAACCACGGCTCCGCCGAATCGTCCCGCTCCCGAGCTCACCTCGGCGCCTCTCTCTCGAACACCCGCGCCGACCGACGCCGCGCATCGTCCGAGCCCTTCGGCCAGCCTCGATGGGTTTGCCGGCGACCCGAATTTCATGACGTCGCTGGCGCGCGGCCTCCTGGTCGTTCAGGCGTTCACCCAGCAACATCCGGTGATGACCATATCGCAGGTGAGTGTGCGCACGGGGCTCTCGCGCGCGGCCGTACGCCGCTGCCTGTACACGCTCTCGAAGCTCGGATTCGCCGGGACGGACGACGGTTCACGGTATGCCCTGCGGCCGCGCATGCTGTCGCTTTCGCACACGTTTACAAGCTCGAACACCTTGTCGTCAGCGGCGCAGCCGGTGCTCGAACGCATGTCCGCGGGGACGCAGGAGAGCTTCTCGGTCGCGACGCTCGACGGCGACGACATCGTCTATATCGCGCGGTCGTCGGCCAACCGCGTGATGGCCGTCGACCTCCACATCGGCAGCCGCCTGCCCGCGTACTGCACCAGCATGGGGCGAATCCTGCTCGCGTTTCTTCCGCCCGAGCAGACGGAGCAGTATCTCGCGCGCGCTGTGCTTACGCCGCACACCACACGCACCGTTACCTCGGCGGAACGCCTGCGGTTGATCCTCAAAACGGTTCGCCGCAACGGCTACGCCCTGTGCGACCAGGAGTTCGAGGTCGGCCTCCGATCGCTCGCCGTCCCTGTCTTCACGACCTCCGGCAGAGTGGTTGCCACGCTGAACCTGAGCGGAAGCGCGCCACGGCTCTCGGTGCTCGAGATGCAGACGCGGTTTCTCCCCTTGCTGCGCAACGCGGCGTCCGAGCTGAGCGTATTTCTCCGATAGGCTTGAGCGCCGCCTAACTTGGCGGAGCGACGGACCTAACTTGGCGGAACGACGGACCTAACTTGGCGGAGCTACGCAGCGGGCGAAGCTGACGCCTGCCTCGGACTTCACCGTCACGGTTTCCCCAGCCGGAACGACGATGGCCTGGCCCCGCTCCATTGCGATCTGTCCCTGATCCGAAACGACGTTCGCGCGGCCGTCCAGGCCCACCAGGCACCCCGGACCCGGCATGGCAACGGCCACCACCTCCCCGGCCTGAAGGTCGAAGCGGTCGACGGTGAAGTACTGTTCCTCGATCAGGCGCGTCCAACCGTCCATCGGGCGCGCGAGCACCTTGCCGGCGCGCGTCGCCGACCGCATCACGGACAGACCCTGCTCGACGTGCAGATCGCGCGGCCGGCCATAGTCGAACATGCGAAACGTGATGTCCGAGGTCTGCTGCGTCTCGAGCAGAGTCACGCCCGGACCGATCGCATGGACGGTTCCGGCATCGACAAACACCATGTCGCCGCCCCGGACCGGAAGCATCGTCATCAGGCTCTCGAGGGTTCCGTCCGCGACCGCTGACCGGACCCGATCGGGCGTCGCCTCGGGCTTCATCCCGAGGGCAACCAACGCGCCCGGCTCGGCCTCGAGCACGTACCAGCACTCCGTCTTGCCGCGCCGCTCGCCCATCGCCTGCGCCTGCGCATCGTCGGGATGCACCTGCACGGAGAGCTTGTCGGAGGGAAACAGGATCTTCACCAGGAGCGGGAACTCGGCGGCCTCCGATTTGCCCAGGCCGCCGGCCGCCGCTGTGCCCAGGCCGCTGGCCGCAGCTGTCCCCAGGCCGCCGCCGAGCAGCTCCGGCCCGAACTCCCGCGCGACCTCCGCCAGCGTCCTGCCCGCCATCGCGCCTGTGTCGACCACACTCTCCGGTCCGGTCAGCCACGCCTCTCCGACCGGCTTGTCGGTCCCCGTCGCACCGTACCACGGTCGAAGATCCGTGCGACCCCACACCCGCTCGCTGAACCAGGGCTTCAGCCGAAACGGCGCCAATCCGCCCCTGCTCCCTGCTCCCTGCTCCCTGGCCGCTGTCCCTTGCCTGCTGTTCCCTGTTCCCTGTTCCCTGCTCGCTGCTCCCTCAGTCATCGTCATCCTTTTTCACCCGCTTTCGCTTTTCGGTCAGCGCCGGAGGCAGGGCCTGATCGCCCATCGCATCCCGCCACAGAATCACGTTCAGCTTCTGCGCGTCCGCTCGATCCGCATGCCGGAAATCCATCTTCATCGACTCGCTCGCCCCGGGCGCCGACTTCGCGTTGGCCGTGTAGATCAGACCATTGTCACGATTCCGCCCATCCGCGGCAAACGCGGCCTGATCGCCCGGCCCCGAAAACTCTGGCGCCATCAACGAGCTGAACGCGTCGTTGTTGTTCATCGGCGGCAAGCCGAGCAGCGTCTCCATCGTCCGGACCACGGAGACGGTCGAGTAGAAGCGGCTGTCCACAAAGACATCCGTGGATCGAGGAGCGTACTTGCTCACGACCAGCGCCAGACTGCGATGCGCGTCCACATGGTCGGCACCGTTCTGCGCGTCGTCCTCGAGGATGAAGAAGGCCGTGTCGTCCCAGAAGTCTGAGTGCGAGACCGCCTCGACCGCGCGCCCGATCGCGAGATCGTTGTCGGCCACCGACGACTTCGGCGTCGGCCCGCCGGGCGTCGTTCCCGCCGTGTGATCGTTGCCCATACGCAGCATCACGAAGTTCGGCATCGTATCGTGTCCCGCCGCGCGATCGGCCACCCAACCCTTGAGGTGCCGGAGAAAGATCTCCGCCCGGATCTGGTCGGGAATGCGCAGGTTGAAGTCCGGCGCCTCCTCGGCGAAGTGCCCCACCAGCTCCGGCTTCGTGGCCACGTTGCGCGCCAGCATCGGGATCGCCCACGGCCAACGGTTCACGCCGCCGCCCCACAGCGCGGGGATCGCCTCACCGGGACGGATCTCCGGCCGCGCACAACCGCCGCCGGCGTCGAGCACCGGACCCTCCTGCGGACTCGTCCGCCGACCGCTGCAAAACGTCGACGAGATGAACTCGCCGAAGTGGTAAAGCGACCTGCCGTGCCGCGCGAGGTTGCCCCACAGATACCCGCTCCAAGGCTCGTCGACATCGGGAATATGCTGCTCGATCGGATACCCCTGCGCGACCACGCCCTCGAAGTCGTACGTGTGCTCGGCGCCGCGATAGCTTTGCTGCCACGCCTTTTCCAGGTAGTCCGTCCCGATGGCCGCGTTGGACCAGACGTGCCCGTCGCCCGACACCTCACCCGAGTCGAAGAAGTTATCGAGCACGCCAAACTGCAGCGCGAGTTTGTGCTGGTTGGGCGTAATCTCCTCGCCGTACATGGTCAGGCTCGGGTCGCCGTTGCCGACCTGCTTGCCGTCTCGCTTCAGGTCGCCAAAGATCTGGTCGTACGTCCGGTTCTCCTTGATGATGTAGATGACGTGCTTGATGCGTCCCTCACCACCGGCAAACGGCAGCTTTTCCGCCGCCGCCTTCATCCGGTTCGATCGGAGCACAACCTCGGTCAACCCTGGAAGCTGCCGTTCGATTGCCGCGGGATCGAGCGTCGCGAGCGATCCGTGGAGCAGCGTCGCGATGTAAGTGAAGTCGCGCTTGCGGGCGGGTTTCGCTCCCGGGACCACCCTCTGCGGAAAGTTGTTCGGGCCCGTTCCCTTGCCCTTGGCCGTCGCGACGTACAGCTTGGCCGCGGATCCGGATCCGGCCATCGTCATGCTCATCGGCATCCAGTCGGTCGGCACAAACCCGATCGGCTCCACCATGCCGGCCTTGGCCGAGCGCGGCGTGAGCTTTGCGGTGTCGAGAACAGCGACCGCGTCGGTTGCCGCATCGGCCACGTACAACCGCCGCCCGTCAGCGCTCACGGCCAAGGCCTCGGGCTCCGCGCCAAAGTAGCTCTGGCCGGGCAGCCGCGTATCGAAGTAGCCCTTCACGGCGAACCTCCCCGCGCCCACATCGACCGCCGCCACCGCGTCCCGGTTCGAGAGCGCCACGTACAACGTCCGTCCATCGGGGGAGAGCAGCAGCGCACACGGATGCGTCCCGGCCGCGGTCGCCCCTGCAGGCTTCAGCAGCGGCAGCTTGCGCGCAACCACGCCACGGGCTAAGTCGAGCTCCACCACCTCGCTCGCATTCCACAGAGCCACAAAACCACGGTGGCCATCGGGCGACACCGCCACCGCCACCGGAAACGTCGATGGCACAGCATCGTTCTCCGACAGATCGAACCGCGTCACGATCGCTCCGGTCCCCACGTCGATCAGCAGAGCATCGTCCGACAGATTATCGGCGACCAGCAGTTCCTCGGGCAGCGCGTCCTCTGATTTACCCTTACCGGTCCAGACCGCATGCGTCACCGCGATCGCCGCTGGATACGGCATTCCCTGATCGCTCGGCTTGCCGCCCTCACCTTCGCGATTCGAGCCAGGCTTCAGCAGCGTCCTCCGGCTGCCCGCTAGCGGCTGCAGAGGGATCTTCAGCACCCGCTCTTTCGTGATCTTTCCGTCGGCGAATCCATACACCACCACGCCGCTGCCGGTGTCGCCCGGCTTGGTCCCCAGCGGATCGGTGAGCGACGCCACGCTTGCGTACACATGCCGTCCATTGGCTGAAAACGCCAGACCGGAGTAGAGCGTCTGCTTGGCCTCGAGAGACGTCCGGTCGTCCGGGAAATCGGCGACCGCGCCCGACCGCGTATCCAGCACCGCGAGCGACTGCATGTACCTCGATTCAAACGTCCCATACCCCGCGTTCAACGTCACGACGTACCGTCCGTCCGGGCTCGCGGCCATCGACATCGGAAGGCTGTTCAGTCGCTCTGAAGCTCCCGGAACCTGGGCCGGCAGGGCCTTGCTCGTCGGCAGATCGAGGTCACGCGAACCATCCTGGGCACGCGCCTCCCGCGCCGGGAGACTCAAACACACACCAGCGACGACCGCCCAAACTGCCTTGTGTTTCACCATCCCTTCACGGTACAGCGCGCAGCGTCACAGAGCATTACAAAACTCTTACAACCCCGCCCCCCGGCCCCTGATAGGTTTGACAACAGAAGCAAGCGAGGACCCCTGAACCGACCATGACTCCGCTGACGAACTCCGTTCTATCGCCCGACGACACGACACCTGATGAGACTCTCACACCTGCACAGAAACTCGTGCAGCAAAGATCAGACCAGATGAGCTACGAGGACGCCGTCACGTCGCCCATGTCGGCCTGCGCCTTGGCTGCTGAAAAGGCCCGCCGCGTGAAGCAGGATCTTCGCATGGGCCGCGAGCACCAGGAGGGCCGCATCAACTGGATTACGTCGATCGCCATGGGCGCGTTTCACGTCGGCGCCATCGCCGCGCTCTTCTTCTTCTCGTGGAAGAATCTCGCCGCCTTCGTCATCATGTACTTCTTCGCCATCAACGTCGGCATCGGCATGGCGTACCACCGGCTCTTGACCCATCGGGGTTACAAGACGCCGAAGTGGCTCGAGTATTTCGTTACCGCGTGCGGCTGCCTGGCGCTTGAAGGCGGACCGATCTTCTGGGTCGCCACGCACCGCGTGCATCACCAAAACTCCGACCACGAAGGCGACCCGCACACGCCGCACGACGGCACCTGGTGGGCGCACGCCGGCTGGATCCTCTCGGGCCGCGCCCTACACTCGGAAACCGCTCTTCTGGGCCGCTACGCCCCCGACCTTACGCGCGACAAGGGCCACGTCTGGCTGTCGAAGTTCCACTACCTCCCGATCATCGCCACGGGCGTCCTCCAGCTGGCGATCGGCGCCGCTCTGTCGCCCGGCCACCGCGTCGTCGGCGCGATCGGCATGGCGCTCTGGGGAACGTTTCTCCGCACCACGGTCGGCCTTCACGCGACCTGGCTGGTCAACTCCGCCACGCACCTGTGGGGCAAGCGCCGGTTTGAAACCAAGGACGACTCCCGCAATAACTGGTGGGTCGCCATCCTCACCGGCGGCGAAGGCTGGCACAACAATCACCACGCCCATCCGGTCTCGGCGCGCCACGGCCTCGCGTGGTACGAGTTCGACGTCAACTACTACGGCATCTGGCTGCTCGAAAAAGTCGGCCTAGCCAAAAAGGTCCAGATCGCCAAATTCGATCGGAGCAACCCCAAACCGGCCGGCGCCCTGTAAGCTCCGACCAGCCTCAAACACAAGGCGCAGAGCCCACGCTCTGCGCCTTTGTCATGCCAGAAATGCCTGCGTCTATACTAACCAATTAGGTTAGTATAGGTCGATGGAGAAGCGCACACCTCACTATCCGCTTCTCATCGTGAGAAAGCTGATCCAGGAGGAAAAAGTTCGCTCCACATTCTCGGCGCCGGCCGGCGGCGCGGCGCTGGGACTGAACTTCGACGGTATGGTGGCCGTGATCCTGGATCTGGCAGCGAGAGATTTCTACAAGTCCATGACGACCTACGCGGATCACAGGATTTGGCAGGACGTCTATCGCCCCGTCACAAGCGCCGGTGAAGTGTATCTAAAGTTGACCGTCATCGACGATGTCCTGATTGTGTCGTTCAAGGAGTTATGAAGATGAGATGTTCCATGTGTGCTCAGGCGGAACTGATGCAGGATACGCGTGACATCCCCTACACCTATAAGGGCGAGACTACGACGATCCCCGATGTGAAAGGTGATTTCTGCCCGGCCTGCGGCGAGGCCACCTTGGATCGGACGGAGTCGGCCCGCGTCAGCGCATGGATGCTGGAGTTCAACAAGCAGGTGAACGCGGCCATCGTCGACCCCGAGTTCATCACCAGCGTTCGCAAAAAGCTGGCGCTCGATCAACGAGAAGCCGCTGAGATCTTCGGTGGTGGCGTCAATGCTTTCTCGCGTTACGAGAATGGAAAGACGAAGCCGCCGCTGGCCTTGGTCAAACTCCTCAAGGTCCTGGAGCGGCATCCTGATCTGCTCGCCGAAATCAGAACGGTCTAGCCTTTGGGCTCAGATGTAAGAGCACCCTCTGTTGCCGCCACACCATTGCACTTTATGGCGGCCCGCAACGTCCGTGGTATCGTCGGAGAAATTCTCAAGTGCAGGGATGCGCATGAACCTTCAACGCTGGGCCTTCGGTTGCGCGATCGTGGCGGGCTGTGCGGCAAGCTCCGTCGCTCAAGGTATGCCCGAAACCGCGGCCGACCAGACCGCGGGTCAGGCGTGGTGGGCCCATGTCAAGGTCCTCGCGGCTGACAGCATGCGCGGACGCCTGACCGGCACCGACGACTACCTGCGAGCAGCGGCGTATGTGGTCGGGCAGTTCAAAGCTGACGGTCTCCAGCCGGCCGGCGTCGACGGCTTCTACCAGCCTGTAGCTTTTGACGTCACCCGCATTCTCGCCGACAAGTCCTCGATGGCTCTCTCCGCAAACGGACATGAGACGCCCCTCGTCCTCGGCCGGGACGCCATCCTGGCAACGCGCGGCTCGCAACCCCGATCGATCTCCGCACCGCTCGTCTTTATCGGCTACGGCCTGCATCTGCCCGAATCGAACTACGACGACTTCAACTCGCCCGAACTTCCCTCCGCCTCGCTGAAGGGAAAGATCGTGGTCTATCTCAACGGCGGCCCCGCCGATCTGCCGGGCGCGCTGAAGTCCTTTGCCCGCACATCTTCGCTCGCGAAAGCGTTGGAGGACGCCGGTGTCGTCGGGGCGATCTCGATCCCGACGCCCAAGTCGATGGACTTCGGCTGGGAACGCGTCGCCAGCGGCGCCTCGCAGCCCGGTATGCGCCTTTCTGCTACTCCCGAGGATGCCCGCGTCGCAGACCGTCATCCCGCACTGGCCGATCACCGCCGCACCATGTTCTCGGCAACCTTCAACCCAGCGCAGGCAGAAAAGCTCTTCGCCGGCACCGGCCACACCTTTGCCGAACTCCTCGCCCTGGCTGACGCCGCCAAGCCGCTCCCCCGGTTCGCTTTGGACAAGAGCCTGACCGCGAACGTCGCCTCCGAGACCACCCACGTCACATCGCCCAACCTTGTCGCCAAGCTCGAGGGCTCCGACCCCATCCTCAAAAGCGAGTACGTCATCGTCTCCGCGCACCTCGACCACCTGGGTGTCGGCGCCGAGATCAAGGGCAGCACCATCTACGCCGGAGCCATGGACGACGCATCGGGCGTCGCCTCGGTGCTGGAGATCGCAAAGCACTTCAGCCAAACAGTCCCCCGGCCCAAACGCTCCATACTGTTTCTCGTCTTTACCGCGGAAGAGAAAGGCCTGCTCGGATCACGCTACTTTGCCGGCCACCCCACGGTGCCCGAGAAGGAGATCGTCGCCGACCTCAACATGGACATGTTTATGCCGCTGTTCGCGCTCAAAAAGCTCCACGTCCAGGGACTCGCCGAATCGACGCTCGGGGACGACGCCCGCGTTGTCGGCGCCAGACACCACATCGAGATTGCCCCGGATCCCGAGCCGGATCGCAACTCCTTTATCCGCACCGACCAGTACAGCTTTGTGCAGGCAGGCGTCCCGGCCCTGGCGATGAAGTTCGGTTGGACACCGAACTCGCCCGAGTACAAGGCGTGGCGCCAATGGCTCGCCGAGCGCTACCACTCGACGCAGGACAATCTCTCGCAGCCCGTCGATTACGCAGCCGCGGCGCAGTTCAACGGGTTCCTCGGCGACCTCGTCCGCCGTGTCGCGGACGACCCCGCACGCCCCCACTATGCGGCGTCCAGCTTCTTCGCGCGATTTGAAAAGGAACGCGGCCAAAACCCATGACAACCAGACAGATCGCTCGCCCGATGCTGTGCATGCTCTTCGCCGCCATGCTCAACGGATGCAACAGCCGACAGCCCGCCACACAACCTAGCTCTCCCCCGGTTGCGCAGCAGCCCAGCAATCCGGAACCCGACCTCGGCGCATCGCGCGAGTCCAGCCGCAATTCCGAATCCCGGAACCCCGAGTCTGAGGGTCGAAGCTCCGAGAAATCCGAAAGCTCCGGACGATCCGAAAGCTCCGAAAGCTCCGGACGATCTCGCCGCGCCCGGCCCGCAGCCAACGCCCAGCCTGGGGTCTTCGACTTCTATCTCCTCACGCTTTCGTGGTCGCCCGAGTTCTGCGCCACGCACGCCGGCAGCCCCGAGTGCCCGGCCCACCCCGGCTTCGTCGTCCACGGTCTCTGGCCGCAGAACAACAACGGCACTTATCCTGAGAACTGCTCCTCCGCGCCCGGCCCGGCGAACCCGGGGCAGTACACGAACCTGCTTCCCACCGCGTCGCTCGTCGAGCATGAGTGGTCCACCCACGGCACCTGCTCCGGTCTCGCCCCCGATGCCTACTTCGGCGAGATCGGGACGGCCTTTCACGCCCTCCACATTCCCGCCGACTTCAGCGGCGCCCACCAGCCCGCCAGCCTCACACCGAGCGCGATTATCAGCGACTTTGCCTCCGCCAACCCAGGCCTGCCGCCGGGCAGCGTCGCCATCAGCTGTGGCAAAAACTACCTCACCGCCGTCGAGGTCTGCCTGTCGAAGACACTTCAGCCCGAGGCCTGCCAGAGCGTCCATACGTGCGGCGCCACTGTCGTCAAAATCACGTCGCGGTAGATCGCTCGATCAGGGCCCAAGCTCCGGGAAGCGTCTTGCAGATATACTCCGCATGAAGCCATGAACCTCACCCGCCGCCGCGGCGCCGTTGCCCTTTTTATCACGCTCGGCGCCGTCCTCACCGGCGTCACCGTCACCCTTAACATCGGATGGATGATCCTCAACGAGCGCCGCGTCGCGCTGCTTGTGCTCGGCATCATCTGCTTCGCCGCGCTGCTTACCGGCGTGGTTCTCAACACCGTCTTTCTCGTCCGCGAGGTCCGCCGCAACGAGCGCCAGGACTCCTTTCTCAACGCGGTCACGCACGAACTGAAGACGCCCATCGCCTCCATCCGGCTCTACCTTGAGACCTTGCAGCGTCGCCCGATCGACGAAGCTCAGCGCCAGGAGTTTTACCGCATCATGCTGGCCGACTCCGACCGCCTCCTGGCCACGGTCGAGCAGGTCCTCAAGGCGGGCGAGCTCGGACAGCGGCAGCGGCAGCAGAACCGCACGCTGATTGACCTCCGTCCCATGCTCGCCGAACTGATCGCCATCACGCGGCAGCGCCACCACCTCGCGCCCGAAAGCATCGTTCTGCTTCCCTCGATCGCACCCGCGGTCCCGCTTCAGGTGCTCGGCATCCCCGAGGACCTCCGAACGGCGGTTCTCAACGTCCTCGACAACGCCGTGAAGTACTCGCCGGAGGGCGTCCACATCCGCTGCACCCTGGAGCTCCGAGACCTAACCCGGGTCACGCTCCAGATCACCGACACCGGCATCGGCCTGCCGCCGGGGCACGCGAAACAGATCTTCAAGCGCTTTTACCGCGTTCCCGGGCGCTCCATGGTGCGCATCAAGGGCACCGGTCTCGGGCTGTTTCTCGTCCGCACGATCGCCCGCCAGCACGGCGGCGACGCCACAGCCGACAGCCCCGGGCCAGGCAAAGGAACCACCATCATCCTCGCGCTGCCCCTCGCTAGCGCCGCCACGTCCACCGAAAGGACCAACTTATGAAGCAGCAAACCTATAACCTCCTCGCCGCCGCTCATCTTCTATCTAAGCTGCGCCGAGCATCTGCGTTCCCATTACGCTTGCGCTCTGCTGCGTGCTGGGGCTGACGTGCACTCGGCTCGGGGCGTCGCTATGCTGCTAAAAACGCGACGCTTGAGCGCTACAATAGCCGCATGAGCACCACAACAACCGCCACGGTCATCCCGGAGGGTCTAGCCCTAGCCCCAGATTTCATGGCGGAGCACGACCTGGCGCCGGGCGCACGCGTCGTCATCACTGTCAGCGATCTACCGCGCAAGATCCCCGCCGACATAGAACGTCTGATCGAAGAGACGTGCGGCATGTTTGCCGGCGGCCCGTCTTTGGTTGACGATCTGATACGGGACCGCCGTGAAGAAGATCGCCGCTTCAACGAAAAATGGTGACCTTTGTCTTCGATTCAAGTGCGGTTGTGCGCTACTTGGATCGCGAAGCCGGATCTGATCGCGTTCGGCAGATACTGAAGGACTGTGCGGGTGGAAACGCCGAGATTGTGATCTCGGCCGTACAGTGGGGCGAAGTAGCCAGGATAGTCGGAAAGAGACATGGCGCCCCAGCCGTGTCCGAAGTCCTTTCCAGATTAGTCAAACTTGGTTTCAGAGCATTGCCCGTCTCGGCGCACGATGCTGTTCGTGCGGCCATGCTGCAGAACGCCCTCAAGCTCCCGTACGCCGACGCGTTCGTGATCTTGCTTGCTGAGCAGCATCAGCACAGTGTCATCCTTACGGCGGACTACGATTTCAAGCTTGCCGATCACCTGACAACCATCGAGTTCCTCTCACCGCATCTGTGACCGATCCTCTCATCACGCTCGTCGAAGATGAAGCGCACCTCGCGCAGGGCCTGCTCTTTAATCTTCAGGCCGAGGGCTACCGCACGGAGCACTTTGCCGACGGCGACCTTGCGCTGGCGCACCTGCTTGCCGCGCCCGAGCACGGCCCCGACGCGCCCTCCGCCGTTCTGCTCGACTGCATGCTCCCCGGAGCCGACGGCTTCACCATCGCCCGCACCCTGCGCGACGCGAAACGATACACCCCCATCCTCATGCTCACCGCGCGCTCGCGCCCCGAGGACGTCCTGCTCGGCATCGAGGCCGGGGCGGACGACTACCTGCCCAAGCCGTTCGACCTCAACATCCTTCTCGCCCGGCTCAAGAGCCTCCTCCGCCGCGCGGCCTGGCACACCAGCACGCCGCCGCCGTCACCCGCCATCCCCGACCCAACGTCCGAGTACACCTTCAATCACCGTACGGTCCGCTTCGACGAGCTCGAACTGGTGGCGCCCAACCGCACGACGCAACTGACGCTGATGGAAGCCGACCTGCTCCGTTACCTCACCGACCACGAAGGCCAGGTCGTCCCACGCAAAGACCTCCTCGAACAGGTCTGGCGCGTCCACGAAGACACCGACACGCGCGCAATCGACAACTTCATCGTCCGCCTGCGACGATACATCGAAGACGACCCCGCCAACCCGCAGCACCTGGTCACGATACGCGGCGTCGGCTATCGCTTCATCGCCAACCCAGCGTGATGACGCCGAAGCTACACCTCACCTCTTCCAGGCACCGTCTACACTCAAACTAGCCAGCCGCATGCGCATCCTCACCCGATACATCCTCGGCGAAGTTCTCTACCACGCTCTGCTCGGCGGCTTGCTGTTCACGTTTATCCTCTTTATGCCGCGGCTCAACAGCATCCTCGAGCTGGTGGTCCGCAACTCCGCGTCGCTTGCCGACATCTTGCGCATCTTTGCGTATCTCCTCCCCAACTTTCTCACCGTGACCATACCGATGGCCTTGCTGGTGGGCATCCTGCTCGGTCTGTCGCGCCTCGCCGCCGACTCCGAGATCACGGCCATGCGCGCCGCCGGCATGGGCGCGATCAACTTCGTCGGCATCATCTCCATCCTCTCGGTCGCGGCGGTCTCGCTTGGGCTCGTCAACTCGCTCTTTCTTGCACCGCGCGCTGCCGCAGCTCTGCTGGCTCTCGAAGGCTCGCTGAAGGGCTCGCAAGCCACCTTTGAGGTCCAGCCCCGGGTCTTCTACGAGGACTTCAAAAACTACGTCCTCTATGTCCAGGACATTCGCCCCACCGCCGGCGCCGCCCTGTGGCACCACGTCTTCCTCGCCGATCTGTCCGACCCCGCGGCGCCTCGCGTCACGGCAGCCGAAAGCGCCGTCGTCGTCAACGGCTCCGCCACGGCCGGCGACGCGCAGACGATCCGGCTCCACCTCATCACCGCCGTCCAGCACCAGACCTCGGCCGGCGACCCGAACCAGTACAACGTCTCGACCTTCAGCTCCACCGACTTCCCCATCCAGACCAACGCCGGCGAAGACGCCCACGTCTCGCGCTCCGACGCCCCCTTGCTCGCGATGTCGCTCCCTGAGCTCTGGCAGCTGGGCAACGTCCCCACACCGACACTCGCCGCTCGCCGCACCGCCGACCAGTACCGCATCGAGTTCAACAAGCGCTTCTCCTACCCGCTCGCCTGCTTTGTTCTGATGCTCGTCGGCGTCCCGCTCGGCCTGTCGTCGCGCCGCGGCGGCAAATCGACCGGCTTCGTCCTCACCATCCTCCTCGTCTTCAGCTACTACCTCCTCTCATCGGTCGGCGTCGCGTTCAGTAAAACCGGGAAGCTCTCGCCCTTTCTCGGCGTGTGGGGAGCGAACCTCCTCTTCGCCGCCGTCGGCACCGTCCTCCTCTTTCAGCTCTCGCGCGGAGGCGTCGCCCTCAGCGTCTTCACCTCCATCGCGGATCGTGTGCGGGGCGTCCTCTCCGCCGGCCGCGGCGTCAGCCCAAACGCCGGCGCCCCGACCAACTTCCGATCGCGTCTCCCCACCATCGCCACCACCTTGCGCCGCATCCGCTCCATCGCCCACACCCGCTTCCCGCTCTTGCTCGACGACTACGTCCTCCGCGAATTCACTTCCAACTTCGCCCTCGTCCTCTTCACCTTCTCGACCCTCTTCCTCATCTTCACCTTCTTTGAGCTCATCGGCGACATCATCCGCAACCGCACACCGCTCGTCACGGTCGGCGACTACCTCCTCAACCTCCTCCCGTACATCCTCTACAACACGACGCCGCTGTGTTCGCTCGTCGCCGTCCTCATCACCTTTGGCGCGCTCAACCGAACCTCCGAGCTCACGGCGATGAAGGCGACCGGCGTCAGCCTCTACCGCGTCGTCGTGCCTGTTCTCCTGCTCACCACAGCCATGGCGGCCGGCCTCTTCGCCTTCGATGAGTTCTACCTCCCCGGCGCCAATCGCCGACAGGAGGCGCTTCGCTCGACCATCAAAGGCAAGCCCGCACAGACGTTCTTGCGCCCCGATCGCAAGTGGATCTCCGGACAGACGGGCCGCTCCGGAGACCCCAGCCGCATCTTCTACTACCAGTTCTTCGACCCCGACAAAGACCTCTTCGCGAACCTCACCGTCTTTGAGTTCACGCCCGGCAACTTCGCCCTCAAGCGCCGCATCTTTGCCAGCTCCGCGCACTGGGACCCGGCGGTCAACCAGTGGGTCTTCGAGAACGGCTGGCAACGCACCTTCTCGGGCGAAACCATCTCGACCTTTCAGACCTTCAACCACTCTTCCTTCCCCGAGATCCGCGAACAACCCGCGTATTTCAAAAAAGAAGATCGACCCTCGCAAGAGATGAGCTACGGCGAACTTTCGCGCTATATCGCCGACCTGTCGCAGTCCGGCTTCAACACCATGCGGCTCCGCGTCCAGCTCAACCGCAAGATCGCCTACCCACTCATCACGCTCGTGATGGCGATCCTCGCCGTCCCGTTCTCCGTCTCGATGGGCAAACGCGGATCGCTCGCCGGCATTGCGACCGCCATCGCGCTCGCCATCGGATACTGGGTCGTCGACGGCCTCTTCCAGGCCATGGGCAACGTCAACACGCTTCCCGCCATGCTCGCCGCCTGGTCGCCCGATCTCCTCTTCGCGATCGCCGGCACCTACCTGCTCCTCCGCACGCCGACGTAAGATCGGGTCTGGTAATCTTGGTCAGACGGAGGCGCCGATCCGACATGAATGACCTGCAGCCAGCTCTTTCTATCGGCCTTCCAAGTCTGCTCGTCATACTTTCGTGGATCCACAACAATGCGAGGCTGAGCAGGGTGGAAGCCGCTTCGGACGCAACCAATCGGCGCATGGACGAGCTCCAACGGTCCATGCACAGCGACATGCTCACGTTCCGGGCGGCCGTCCTGGGCGAACTGGCGAACATGCGTGAGCGTCTGGCGAGTGCGGAAGCTCATCGCTAGCCCGCTTCAAGCCGCTAAACTAAGAGCACGATGAACAAGCTCGCCGCCTCCGGCCTCCTCCTCCTCACGACCCTCACCGCCGCCGCCCTCGCGCAAACCACCTCGACCACCCCCAGGCGCACCGCGACGCATCACACCGCTA
The DNA here is from genome assembly GCA_965277145.1 of Acidobacteriaceae bacterium. Taxonomy (GTDB): domain Bacteria; phylum Acidobacteriota; class Terriglobia; order Terriglobales; family Acidobacteriaceae; genus Edaphobacter. Next base: position 874,170 of record OZ255717.1, on the reverse strand, counting down.
CCGCAGCCAAGCCGGCGCCAGAGAACCCAGCCGACAATCCGCCCAACGTCCCGCACGTCGCCGGCGTCCCCAAGACCCTCTACTCGCTGCGCTACATCGACACCGTCGTCGGCAACGGACCTTTGGCCGAGCCGCGGAAGTGGTACACCGTCAACTACACAGGATGGCTCACCGACGGCACCAAATTTGACTCCTCTTACGACCACCCTGGAAAGGATCCCATCTCGTTTCCGTACGGCATGCACCAGGTCATCCCCGGCTGGGACACCGGCTTCACCGGCATGCACGTCGGCGGCAAACGCCGGCTCTACATCCCCTACCAGCTGGCCTACGGCGAACAGGGCCGGCCACCCGTCATCCCGCCCAAAGCCGACCTGATCTTTGACGTCGAACTCCTCTCCTTCTCGGACACCCAGCCCGCGCCCAAAGCCGCGCCCGCCGACGCCGCGGCGCCCCATCCAGACTCCCAGAAACCCGCCGCCGACCCACCCTCCGGCTCTGCCTCGCCGTCCTCGAACCCGACCGCGAACCCGACCACGAATCCGTCCACAAATCCGACCGCGCCTCCACCCACGCAGAGCACCACGCCCAACTCCACCGCACAGCCCAAATCCGTCCCCAACCCAGGTTCCAAAACAACTCCGAATCCATAAGCACCGGCACGCGTCCGATCTCAAGCCTCCGCCGCAGAGACGTCGCCGCATCGCCGCCACCCTCATCCTCATGTTCAAAAAGCTCAAGCCGCTTGCCCCCTACCTCCTCCACTACTGGCGATCTCTCGCCTGGGGCGGCGTCGCCGTTCTGCTCTACAACACCATCAAGGTCCTCATCCCGTTTGTGATCGGCCACGCGGTGGAGGACATGCGCCACGGCCTCACCGAGACCAAGGTCCTCCACCACGCGCTTCGGCTGCTCGGCATCGCGGTGCTCTCCGCCATCTTCCTCTACCTCACCCGCCAGGTCATCATCGGCGTCTCGCGCGAGATCGAGTTCGATCTCCGCAACGACCTCTTCCGCAACCTCGAGCGGCAGTCGCCCAGCTTCTACCACACCCACCGCACCGGCGACATCATGGCCCGCACCACCAACGACCTCAACGCCGTCCGACAGCTGCTCGGACCGGCCATCATGTACTCGGCCAACACGATCGTCTTCACCGCCGCCGCGCTTCCGTTTATGCTCCACATCTCGCCGCGGCTCACCTTTTTCGCCTTTGTCCCGCTCCCCATCGCGTCGGTCGCCGTCCAGTACTTCGGCAACCGCATCCACACCCGTTTTGAGCGTATCCAGGCCATGTTTTCGGAGATCTCGGCCCGCGCCCAGGAGAACTTCTCGGGCGCCCGCCTCATCCGCGCCTTCGCCCAGGAAGAGGCCGAGGCCGAGCGCTTCGAACTCGCCAACCTCGAGTACATCGAGCGCTCGCTCCACCTTGTCCGCCTGATGGCCATGCTCTGGCCCACCCTCGAATTCGTCCTTGGCCTGTCGCTCATGATCACGCTCTTGGTCGGCGGCCACGAGGTCCTCCGGCACCGCATCACCATCGGCCAGTTCACCGCGTTCAACGTCTACATGGTCCAGCTCACGTGGCCCATGATCGCCATCGGTTGGGTCGTCAACCTCTTCCAGCGCGGCACGGCGTCGGTAGTCCGCATCGACGAACTCCTGCAGCAAAAGCCCGAGATCGCCGACGATCCAGCACTGATCGCCTCCGCCGCATCCGCCTCACCCATCCAGGGCGACATCACGTTCCGGCACCTCAACTTCTCCTACATCCCCTCCACACCGGTCCTGCGCGACATCAACCTCCACATCCCGGCGGGCACATCGCTCGCCATCGTAGGCCCCACCGGCTCGGGAAAATCCACCCTCGTGAACCTGATTCCGCGCCTCTTCGAAGCACCCTCGGATTCCGGCGCCGAGCTCCTCATCGACCACCAGCCCATCCGTTCCTACCCTCTCGCCACTCTCCGCGCGAGCATCGGCTTCGTCCCGCAGGAGACGTTTCTCTTCTCCTCGACAGTCGAGCAGAACATCGCGCTCGGTGTCCCTGACGCTACCCCCGCCCAGGTCCGGGAAGCCGCCCGCGTCGCCCACATCGCCGCCGAGATCGAGGACTTTCCGGCCGGCTTCCTGACCGTCGTCGGGGAACGCGGCATCACCCTCTCCGGCGGACAGAAGCAGCGCTCGGCCATCGCCCGCGCCGTGCTCCGCGACCCGCCTATCCTGATCCTCGACGACGCCCTGGCCTCGGTCGACACCGCCACAGAAGAGCAGATCCTCGCGAATCTTCGCCAGGTGATGGCCGGACGCACCACCATCCTCATCTCCCACCGCCTGTCGACCGCGCGCAACGCCGACCAGATCGCCGTCCTGATCGACGGCCGGATCGCCGAACTCGGCACCCACGAAGACCTCCTGGCGCAGGGCGGGTACTACACGTCGCTCGCGGAAAAGCAGCAGCTGGAAGAAGAACTCGCCGTCACGGCCTGAATCATTCCCCTACCTCGGTGATGCCACGGGTGATTCCATCCGTATGTGAGAATCGTCCTTGATTCTCCGAGAAGGAAGGCGTGTCGCTCAACCAGTTTATCAACCTCGCCGTCGCCGAAAAGCTGGCGCATCTTGAGCACGAAGATTGGCTTCAGCGCCGGGCAAAACCTGCAACCTCCGATCTCAGCACTGCGTTCGCCATCCTGAGCCGCGGCCAAGCCGAACCGGACGCAGCGGACGAGATCCCCATCGGGTATCAGCCTGTGGAGGCTCCGGAGTAGACGCTTCCAAGCAGAGGCGGCAGTCTCGCCGTCACGGCCTAGGGTGCAAGCGCTCTGGCCGGAGCCTGTCCCCATCCCGATCCCCGAACTTCGCCCGTCGGGACATCCGCATTCCCCCTCCCGCCATCCGAATCATCAGCAGGATCAGCGCTCGAGACGCGCACGCGACCGCCGACAAAGGCCGTCTAACCCTCTCTAACCACCCGTCTGAAACAAGGAGATCTCCGTTATGTACCATCACGTGAAAAAACTTATGTACGATGTTCGGGTCGACACGCCCGATATCCGCTTCGGCAACCTTCTTCTGGAGCAGTTCGGCGGCGCCAACGGTGAGCTCGCCGCGGCCATGCAGTACACCATCCAGGGCTGGAACTGCGACGATCCGGAACGCAAAGACCTCCTGATGGACATTGGAACCGAAGAGATCAGCCATCTTGAGGTGGTCGGCGCCCTGATCCGCATGCACCTGAACCCGCAGAAGAAGACCCTCGACAACGCCGAGATGGATCCTCTGCTCGCGGTCACCGGCGGCGGCGGGGTCAACATCTATAATTCGAACGGCAATCCCTGGACCGCCGATTACCTCAAAATCAGCGGCGAACTGGACGTCGATCTGCGCAACAACATCGCCGCCGAGGCCCGGGCCAAGATCACCTACGAACGCCTTATGCACCTGACCGACGATCGCGGCAGCCTCGACGCGCTCCAGTTCCTGATGACGCGCGAGATCACCCACCTGAAGGCGTTCAGCGCGGCGCTCGACAGCCTCGGTCAGGACCGCTTCCAAATCGGCATGCTGCCGCCCACCCCCGGCATCGTCGACGACTACTACAACGACTCGACCGGCTCGGGCGCGCTCGGCAACGACGGCGTCGGCAGCTGGATCAGCCTCTACGGTCTCAAGGTGGCCGACACCCCAGCCATCTTCAAATCCATCGCCGGCAGCGAGTCGGCCAACGCGAAACTCGCCAAAGCGGCTCCTGACACCAAGATGCAAGCGCAGATCCCCGCCAAGGATCAACCCTCGGCCTTTGGCAAAGCCACCGTGGTCAGCCCAGCCGAAGGCAACACGCCTGTTCTGGTGAAATAAACGCTTCTCCTGTCGATAGAAAAAGGCTCCGGATTGCTCCGGAGCCCTTTTTGCTGCTTGTGAGGGTGTGGTGGTTTAGTACATGCCGTCCATGCCGCCGCCACCGTGCTGGTGTCCGCCGCCGCCTGCTTCCTTTTTCTCCGGGATCTCGGAGATCATGGCTTCGGTGGTGAGCATGAGGCCGGCGATCGACGCTGCGTTCTGGAGCGCTGTGCGGGTGACCTTGGTGGGGTCGATGACACCGGCGGCGACCAGGTCCTCGTAGGCTCCGGTTCCGGCGTTGTAGCCGAAGTTGGGCTCCTTCGATTCGTGGATCTTGCCGATGACGACGGCGCCTTCTTCGCCCGCGTTCGAGACGATCATGCGAAGCGGCTCTTCGAGCGCGCGACGGATGATGTTGGCGCCGATCTTTTCGTCGCCTTCAAGCGTCTTGACGAGCGCGTCGACGGCCGCGGCGCAGCGAACCAGGGCAACTCCGCCGCCCGGGACGATGCCTTCCTCGACGGCTGCGCGGGTGGCGTGCATGGCATCCTCGACGCGCGCCTTCTTTTCCTTCATCTCGGTCTCGGTAGCCGCGCCGACCTTGATGACGGCGACGCCGCCGACCAGCTTGGCGAGACGCTCCTGGAGCTTCTCACGGTCATAGTCCGAGGTGGTCTTTTCGACCTGCGCGCGGATCTCCTTGACGCGGCCCTCGATCTCTCCGTCCTGCCCGCCGCCGTCGACGATGGTGGTGTTGTCCTTGTCGATGGTGACGCGCTTGGCGGTGCCGAGGTCCTCGATCTTGACACCTTCGAGCTTGATGCCGAGGTCTTCGGTGACGGCTTTGCCGCCGGTGAGGATCGCGATGTCCTGCAGCATGGCTTTGCGGCGATCGCCGAAGCCGGGGGCCTTGACGGCGGCGACGTTGAGGGTGCCGCGGAGCTTGTTGACGACCAGCGTGGCGAGCGCCTCACCGTCGACGTCTTCGGCGATGATGACGAGCGGCTTCGCGGTGCGGGCGATCTGCTCAAGCAACGGGAGGAGGTCCTTCATGGACGAGATCTTCTTCTCGTAGATGAGGATGTAGGGGTTTTCGAGCGCGACTTCCATGCGCTCGGCGTCGGTAACGAAGTAGGGGGAAAGGTAGCCGCGATCGAACTGCATGCCCTCGACGACGTCGAGCTGGGTCTCCATGGTGCGCGACTCTTCGACCGTGATGACGCCGTCCTTGCCGACCTTGTTCATGGCTTCGGCGATGATGGTGCCGATCTGCGCGTCGGAGTTCGCGGAGATGGTGCCGACCTGCGCGATCATGTCGCCCGAGACGGGCTTGGAGAGCTTGGAGAGCTCGCCGCCGATCGAGACGCCCTGGTCGTTGCGCTTGCCGATGATGGCTTCGACGGCCTTGTCGATGCCGCGCTTCAGGGCCATCGGGTTGGCGCCGGCGGCGACGGTCTTGACGCCTTCGCGGTAGATGGCCTGGGCGAGGACGGTGGCGGTGGTGGTGCCGTCGCCGGCGACGTCGGAGGTCTTGGAGGCGACCTCACGAACCATCTGCGCGCCCATGTTTTCGAGCGCGTCCTTGAGCTCGATCTCTTTGGCGACGGTGACGCCGTCCTTGGTGATGGTGGGCGAGCCGAACTTCTTCTCGATGACCACGTTGCGACCCTTGGGTCCGAGCGTGACCTTGACTGCGTCAGCGAGGATGTTGACGCCGCGCAGGATTGCCTGGCGGGAGTCTTCTCCGTGCAAGATTTGCTTTGCCATGATTTGCTGCTCCTAAATTTGGATGTTCGATTTACGTTGTTTCGTTCGGACGGAGGTGCTTACTTCTTGATGACGCCGAGGACTTCTTCTTCGCGCATGATCAGGAGCTCTTCGCCGTCGAGCTTGATCTCAGTGCCGGAGTACTTGCCGAACAGGATGCTGTCGCCGGCTTTGACATCGAGCGGAAAGGTCTTGCCTTCGTCGTTCGACTTGCCTTTGCCGACGGAGATGACTTCGCCCTGCTGGGGCTTTTCCTTGGCGGAATCCGGGATGATGATGCCGCCGCGCAGCGTCTCACCCTCTTCGACGCGACGGACCAGGATGCGGTCATGGAGCGGTGTAAACGATGTTGTTGCCATACTTTGAGTCTCCTTGATGATGATGGACGCCGGTGGGGGCGTCTGCTTTCAGAACACGCGACAGGGCTCCAGGCGAACCTGGTGGCTTCGGTCGCAAACTGTAAGAAAAGAGCGGCGGTCTGCTCTGACGATGCTTCTCTGGTTGAGCGACGGGACGGGTCCAAGCAGTTCGTGGAGCCCGTTAGCACTCAACCACTCCGACTGCTAAGATAGGCCACCGGCGGCGAGCATGTCAACTCGGCTGTGTGAAATGTGAGTGAACGTTGCGCAGGATGATGGGCGCACGTCCGTACCGTGACTTCCGGATTGCAGGATGCCGGAAAGAGTGCCCTCCGGTCGCGGGCTCAGGGTAAGATGAAGGTATGCGCAGACGTCGGTTTGCCGTTGCTCTCTTTGCTCTGATTTGTGCTGTGGTTTCCGTTGCTCCTGCCTGGGCGCAGCAGGATGAGCCGGTGCGTCATGGGCGCAAGTACAAGACGCCGCCTGAAACCGCGCATATTGAAGTTCTGGTGACGAAGAAGACGAACGGGAAGCCGATCATGAACGCCGCGGTGATCTTTCACTCAAAGAAGGACGGCCGGGACGAAGGCAACATGGAGGTCAAGACGGACCCGGAGGGAAAGGCGTCGATCGACGTGATTCCGACAGGCAGCGACCTGACCGTGCAGGTGATCGCGAACGGTTTTGCGACGTTTGCGGGCGAGTATGCCGTGGATGCGCCGACCAAGCAGATCCCGGTGGCGATGCTTCGGCCGCAGGCTCAGGTTTCGGCGTACGAGGACACCTCGGGCAAGGCGTCGGACCGCAAGCCTGGCGTGCAGGAGCCAGTGAAGCCGCAGGCCAAGGCGAGCAAGCCTGACGCTGCGACCACACCCAAGTCGGCGCCGGTTCCGGCGTCGGAGCAGAACCGACCGGCGCCTGCACCGCCGCAGATCTAGCGGATGTCGGAGAACCAAACGCAGCTTCTGGCGAGCGAAAAGCCTCTGTTGGGACGGGCTGTGCTCGTGACTGGCGCGGCGAAGCGCATCGGTCGGGGGATTGCGCTCGAGTTGGCGCGGGCGGGCGCCGATGTCGCGATTACGTACCTTGGCTCCCAATCTGAGGCCGAGGAGACGGTGAGACTCCTGGGCGCACTCAGTGTGGACGCGATCGCGATCCGCGCCGATCTGCGCGACCCGGCCTCGGTTCGAGAGACGGTCGGCGAGGTGAGGGCGACCTTCGGCGGGATCGACATCCTGGTCAACAATGCCGGGATGTTTGCGTCGGAGCCGATGGAAGAGATCACGGCCGAGCAGTGGGACGAGATGTTTCAGACCAATACGCGGGCGCCGTTCCTGGTGGCGCAGGCGGCGCTGCCCTCCCTGCGCGAGAGAGGTGGTCGGATCATCAATATCGGTTCGCTCGGCGGCATCCACCCATGGGCGACGCATGCGCACTACTGCACGTCCAAGGCGGCGCTCCACATGCTCTCGCAGACGATGGCGAAGGCGTGGGCGCCCGAGATCAGCGTGAACTGCATAGCTCCCGGGATGATTGTGCAGGGCGAGGTGGGCGAAGGCTACGAGCGCTTCGCCGAAAAGACGCCGATGAAGCGCAACGGGACGGCGGACGATGTGGCGGCGGCAGCATTATTCTTCGCGACCGGACCGCACTTTATTACAGGGCAGGTGCTGGCGGTCGATGGCGGCTTGGGGCTGTAAGAAGTGGCACATCAAATGTAGAGAAATCGTACCTGGATGATCTAAGGTCAACACAGCTAGTCACTGCTTCCGAATAGCCGAGAAATGCGCGTAAGGTGACGTGAAAAGTCTTTGTCGGTACCTATTCTGGCGGATGGGCCTGCACCCGAACAATTGGTTAGGCCTCCTTCTGGTACTTACAATTCCATATGCGCCTTTTCCTTTTTCTGCTGCCGTGCGTTGTTCTGCCGTGCATCCCAATCGCGGCTCAGAGTGTAGTCATCCGTGACGCCAAGGTCTATACAGCCCCGGACACACCTCCCAGTCTGCACACGACGATCCTGGTACGCGGAGGCAAGATCGCAGATCTAGGCCCCCACGTTCCGATTCCTGCGGGAACGACGGTTTTGCCTTGCAACGGCTGTGTCGTGTTCGCCGGTTTCTGGAACACCCACGTTCACTTCACCGGGCCTCAGTGGGAAGGTGCGGAGAGTCGTTCCCCCCAAGAACTGACTCGCGACATGCGCGAAATGTTGACGCACTCAGGGTTTACCACGGTCGTTGACGTAGCCTCTGATCCCAGCAACACGGTCGCGCTTCGTCGCCGCATTCAGAGTGGAGAGATTGCCGGTCCAAACATCTACACGTCTGGCTTCGGACTATACCCGCCACACGGCATCCCCTTCTATCTCGACGACCTACCGGAAGAGGTGCGAGCGCAACTCCCGCAACCCGATTCCCCTGCTGCGGCGACTCAGGCCGTGCGCGCAAATCAGGAGCATGGCTCGGACGTGGTGAAGCTTTTCACAGGGTCGTATCTCACCCCGAACAACGTCACCCACATGCCGCTTGAGATTGCCAGAGCCGCAGTAAAGGCGGGCCATGACCACCAGCAGCTTGTCTTTGCTCACCCTTCCGATTTGCAAGGGGTGCAGGTTGCAATCGAAAGCGGGGTGGATGTTCTGGCTCATGCTCCAGATACGATTGCAGGCGTGGATACGGAGCTCGTCAAGAAGATGGTCAGCAGGCACATGGCTATGACTCCCACGTTGAAGCTTTTCTCCGGAAGCAGCCATATCGACAAGATTCGTGACATCGTTGCACAGTTTCATCATGCCGGGGGAAGGCTCCTGTTCGGCACCGACACCGGCTTCCTCACCGATTACGACGTTAGCGCGGAGTACCACCAATTGCAGATGGCTGGCTTAACCTTTCGTGACGTACTTTCCACGCTCACAGTGAATCCAGCGGCAGAATTCCATTTGGATTCGCATGCGGGCCAGTTGCGAACGGGATATGACGGGGATCTCACAGTGCTTACAGAAGACCCGGACGGCGATCTACGGAAGTTCACCCACGTTCTCTATGCGATTCGTGCAGGCAGAGTCGTCTTTGAGGCCGATCCGAAGCCCTGATCAGCGCAGATTTTAGATTGGTCCCTGATGTCGCACAGTGTTGACCAATCCGGGCCGGACGGACCTCTTCGAGGCCGAACAGGCTCAACTGCCGACAAGGGCGTTTATCGGGACTGAAGCAGCAGTCTTTGTCGAATCGCGGCCCCTCTCGCAGGAGGGTTCATTCAGGAGCGAAGCATGTCATTTCCTAACCGGTTCCTCATCTCTTCGCGCACTCCAGCCCTGTGCAGCCGGTTCGTTCGTTAGGTGACATACTGACAGTGGAAGTCTGCGCGGCTCTTTCTGCGATCAGGCACACGGTGCCACATGCAAGCAGCGCCGAAGGCAAAGGCAGTTTCCACCCCCAAGAGCGAACCCATTCAGGGATTCGTTTATTTTGCTGTCGTGATCGCCGCCATCGGCGGACTGCTCTTCGGCTACGACACGGGCGTCATCTCAGGGGCGATTCTTTTCATCACCCGCCAGTTCAGCCTCTCTTCCCTGATGGAAGAAATTGTCGTCAGTGCCGTCCTTGTCGGCGCGATTCTGGGTGCGTCCCTGGGCGGGGCCCTTACCGGCAGACTGGGTCGTCGCAGCCTCATCATGGTAGCGGGCGTCGTCTTTATTGCGAGTTCGCTCGGCACTGCCTTCGCGCCGACCGTTCCGTGGCTGATTGCTGCCCGGGTGGTAAGCGGCATCGCGATCGGTCTGGCTTCGTTCATCACCCCGATGTACATCGCCGAGCTGGTTCCCGCCAGGGTGCGTGGCGCTCTCGTCGCGGTGAATATGCTCGCGATCACGACAGGCATTGTTTCTGCGTATCTGACGGACTATGTACTCACCGGCAACGGCAGCTGGCGGTGGATGTTTGGTTTAGGCGTAGTCCCCGCAGTCGTCCTCACGGCAGGGATGTGGTTTCTGCCGGACAGCCCGCGCTGGCTCGTCAGCAAGTCACGCCTGGACGAAGCGCGCCATGCGTTGATGCGCTTACGCGCGCCCGGTGAGATCGCTCCTGAGATTGCTGACTTTCAGCGCAATACCGGTAAACCTGTCTATGCCTGGAAGACCGAGCTGCTCCAGCCGGCGTTGCGCACCCCTCTTACCATCGGCATCGGTCTCGCGGTGTTTCAACAACTGTCAGGAATTAATACAGTTATTTACTACGCGCCGACCATCTTCAAATTTGCCGGATTTCAGAGCACGGGCGCATCCATTCTTGCCGCCGTAGGTCTCGGCGCGGTCATGCTGGTTTCTCACGTGGCCGCTATCTTTCTCATCGACCGTGTGGGAAGACGACCTTTGCTCCTGACCGGACTTGTTGGTCAGGTCATCGGACTCTTAGCGCTAGGTGCGGCTTTTCACTTCAAACAGTTCTCTGCTTACATCGGCGACATCGCTGTCGGCAGTCTCGTGGTTTATGTGGCTTGCTTTGCCTTTGGCCTGGGCCCGATCTTCTGGCTGCTGATCTCTGAAATCTATCCTCTCGACGTGCGCGGCGCCGCGATGAGTGTCGCGACGGTCGCCAACTGGGGTATGAACCTCGTCGTTGCCGTCACCTTCCTGACGCTGGTCGACGCTGTCGGTCACGCTGCCACATTCTGGATCTACGCTCTGATCACCGTAGCCGCATGGTTTTTCGTGTACAAGCTGCTCCCGGAAACGAAGGGGAAAACGCTCGAGCAGATCGAGGCGGGCTGGCAACTGAAGCGTTCTTAGGTAAGTTAACTCCGAGAGGGATCTACGCTTACCGCAACACCGCGAGGACATTCCTATTGATTCGTCCCGACGAGTCGCAATAGCGGAAGTAAACTAAGCTGCTTCGCTATAGGTCGGCGTGAGGTGATGGCGCAGGCTTGCGAACGTCCCTCCCATCGCCGAATCCGATGATCCGGCTCCGGGCAGCCATCGGAATCGTGATCCTGCACGCAGGGATTCCATTCCGCTCCTGATGGTCCGATGGAGCCTACAAACAGGATCCCGCAGATGCAGGAGAGCAAGCGCGCGCGTGGGAGCGACCTACCGCTGTTCTAACCAATCTCACTTCCCCACCCCCAGCACCTTCACAATCACTCGCTTCTTTCTTTGCCCATCGAACTCCGCATAGAAGACCCTCTGCCATCGTCCTAAATCCAGCTTCCCGCGAGTCACCGGCAGGGTCGTCTCGTGGTGCAGGAGCAGCGCCTTCAGGTGCGCGTCGGCGTTGTCCTCGCCGGTCCCGTGATGCTTGTACCCCGGCCAGCGCGGCGCCAGCTTCTCGAGCCACACCCCGATATCCTCGATCAGACCGTCCTCATTGTCGTTGACATAGATCGCCGCCGTGATATGCATCGGCGACACAAAACACAAGCCATCCTCCACACCGCTCCGCCGCACAATCTCCTCGACCGCCGGCGTCAGGTGCACCATCTCGTACCGCTCGGCCGTGTTCATCTCCAGATACTCCGTATGCGCCTTCATCTCGCCCATGCCTCCTCTAACCTGATAACCATCCGTCCGTAAGATGCCGCTCCAAGTAAACTCCCCACATGCACCGCCTGCCGCTCCTGCTCGTTCTCGCCGCCATCGCAGCGGCCGTGCCCACCTCCGACCTCCACGCCCAGTGGCAGATCGAGAACTCCGGTGCCACCGCCGACCTCCGCGGCATCCACTCTGTCGGCAACGGCATCGCCTGGGCGTCCGGAACCGCGGGCACCGTCCTCCGCACCACCGACAACGGCGTCACCTGGCAACACTGCCCCACACCCCCCAGCGCCGAACACCTCGACTTCCGCGGCATCCAGGCCTTTGACGCCACAACCGCCATCGTGATGTCGTCCGGCAAAGGCGACCTCTCGCGGCTCTACAAGACCACCGACGGCTGCAAGAGCTGGAAGCTCGTCTTCACTAACCCCGACAAGGAAGGCTTCTGGGACGCCTTGCAGTTTGATCGGTTAACGGAAAGGAAGAACAATTACCCTCCGCACGATCCTTGCTTCGGAACACTCCTTGGAGATCCCGTCGATGGTCGATTCGTCATCTTCCTGACTTTTAACTGCGGAGAGCACTGGGAGCGTCAAATCATGCAGATACCCGCGACGAAAGCGAACGAAGCGGTCTTCGCCGCCAGCAACTCGGCCCTGATAGTAAACGATCTATCGCACAGAGAGTTCGTGACTGGTGGGGTCACCGGAGCTCGCCTCTGTGGCTTCGGATCCGCACACGAGGACACCATGCCGCTTGATCCCTCGCAAGTAGCGCCCGGTGCGAAGGAGTTTCACTTCCAAAGACGATCCGTCGGGGCGATCTCGCTCCCTAGAATTGCTCGTACGGACTCATCGGGAGCCTTCTCACTGGCCACAAATGGCCGTAGAGATGTCATCGTCGGAGGCGACTACAAACGCCCAGACTCCTCAGCATCGACAGGATGGTACTTCAAAGAATCCAACGCCATCTTGCCACTCTGGTTCACGGGTGCGCCACCAAAGCTGCCGAGTCCTTGGCATCGATCGACAACCCCACCCCACGGCTACCGCTCCGCCGTCGCCTACTCCCCCACTCACAAAACCTGGATCACCGTAGGCCCCAACGGCACCGACATCTCCACCGATGACGGCCGCAACTGGCGCGCTCTCAAACCCGGCCCAGCCGACCCGACCGACGCCGACCGCGACTGGAACGCCCTGTCTCTCCCCTTCGTCGTCGGACCGCACGGCCGCATCGGCCGCCTCCGCCCCGAAGCCCTCCCCAGCCACTAACCAGAACGCCGAACCACGCACAACGAGAGCAGCGAAAACCATGCACCTCCACATCGCCACCTCGAACCCCGGCAAGCTCCGCGACTTCGCCGCCGCCACCACGCCCGGCGTCACCCTCGATCCCCTGCCCGGCCTCGCCCACATCCCCGCCCCGCCCGAAGTCGCCCTCACCTTCGCCGAAAACGCGATCTCGAAAGCCATCTTCTACTCACAGCAGGCCCCCGGCCACATCGTCCTCGCCGACGACTCCGGCCTCGAAGTCGACGCGCTCGGCGGAGCCCCCGGCGTCCACTCCGCCCGCTTCGCGCAAGACCGGCAATTCACCACCCGCCAGTCCATGCCGACCGACGCCCGCAACCTCCTCTGCCTGCTCGACGCCCTCGGCTCCACCCGCGACGGCAGCCGAACCGCCCGCTACCGCTGCGTGCTCGCTGCCGCCCAGGACGGCCATCTCCTCGCCACCGGAGAAGGCGTCGTCGAGGGCGAAATCCTCGCCGTCCCCCGCGGCAACTCGGGCTTCGGCTACGACCCCGTCTTCCTCCTCCCCGACCTCGGCCTCACCATGGCCGAACTCCCCGCCGCCGAGAAACTCGCCTTCAGCCACCGCGGCCAAGCGCTCCGAGCCCTTCTTACCACGCTGTCAGATCAGACATCAAAGCTCCCGCATGCGTAACTTCTTCCTGGTGGTCGCGCGCCTGCCCCCAATCATCCTTGGGGTTTTATTCGTGCCCATCGGCCTGCTTTCCTTTGAGGAAGGCGTCCTGCGAACTCAGGGCATCTCCACCCGACAACGAGTTGGCCTCGCCGGAGCCGGGCTGCTCATCGTCGCCCTGTCAGCTCTCGGCATCGTCTCAGGTCTTCGCATTCGAGAAGCTCTCTGGGCAAGATGGACATGTACATTGCTCTCAGGCGCACTTCTGGGGACCGGGATCGCAACGTTTCTCGGGCCCGGCACACCCTACGAACCCGGCTGGCAGATCCTTGCCGGACCCATGATGGCACTTCCAGGACTCATTGGTCTCATCTGCGGAGCCGCGACACTTTTTTGGCCACCGCTCGATACCGACGCTTGATCACAACATCGCACAAACCCGCCGATAACCGCACCGCCCCCCTCACAATCCTTGACGCTCCCCAACCCCGGCGAAATAATCAGAGTCGCCGCTCCTTAGGCCTCCCCCAGGCTTACAGCCTCAGCGACACGCCCCGGCAGCACGCCCCGGCGTCCCCGCACCCGAGTAAAGAAGGAGCCCCACACCGATGGCCGCAGCCGCCCCCGTAGCCCCGCCGGACAATGCCCGGCCAACCGGATCCCAGCCCGGCCGTCGTCGCGGTGTCCAACCCCTCCGCGCCGGTGAAGGCCACTCCTACCTCTGGCGCCGCCTCCACTCCCTCTCCGGCATCATCCCCATCGGCGCCTTTCTCGTCGAACACATCGTCTCGAACTTCGAAACCTGGAACGGCCCCCTCGCCTACGCCCAGCAAGTCAAATTCCTCAACGCCCTCCCGCTCGTCCGCGTCCTCGAGTGGGCGTTTATCTTCCTCCCGCTCGCCTTTCACGCCCTCTACGGCGTCTGGATCACCGTCCGCGGCCGCTCCAACGTCAACCTCTACCCCTGGGCCGGCAACTGGATGTACATCTCCCAGCGCATCACCGGCGTCATCGCCCTCGCCTACATCATTCAGCACGTCTGGCGCCAACGCTTCTCCGGCATCTCGCTCCCCGAAAACCCCGGCGCCGCCTTCCACAAAGTCCAGGTCGAGCTCTCGAACCCCTGGATGCTCGCCATCTACGTCATCGCGATGGTCGCCACCACCTGGCACTTCGCCTACGGAATCTGGCTCTTCGCCGCCAAGTGGGGCATCACCCCCGGCGAGCGCGCCCGCCGACGCTTCGGCTACGTCTGCGCAGCGGGCGGCGCAGCTCTCTGCTTCATGGGCCTGATCTCCATCTACGCCGTCGTCTGGAAGTACCCCAACGCCCCCGACAACGTCATGCCCGCCCAACCCGCCGGGGTCTCCTTGCCCGCCCCGCAAAGCGCGCCACCAAATTCGATTAACCCAATCCAGCCAGGAATAACCTCCCGATAGTGGAATAGAAATGATTGTCACTGACGACGACAATGGCACGATGACCGTACATCGACAGAGTTTTCTCAATCGCCATTGGCCGCTCTTTCTGGGTCTCGGAATGGGCTCAATTATCTATCTCCGCAGTCGCACTAATCCAGGTCCCGTCGATGTGCTTATCGGGATTATCGGCATAGCGCTGGTTGGCGCTGGATCGATCGGTCTCCGTGCTTCGCAGACCCGGGTGTCCGAGGGCGCTAAGGAAAGCGGCCCACAAACTATCACCTTTGGCGAAGTCTCACGCAAAGGAGTGATTCGGCGGGCAAAAGGCGCATCTCTCCTCCAGAAGGTGGTCGCCCTCTACGTCGTCAGCCTAGTTTTCACAATGCTTTACGTGCCGACAACCGTTGGGCAGCGCTGGGTCTGGCAACTCCGCAAAACGGTAACAACGGCCGCTCCTAGCGGAGACATCTTCGATCGAGTAGGTTCTCCGGAGTCGATACCTGTATCTGAAGAAGTCACTCTGCTGCCCAGCTACATAGTTTTGCATTTTGCGGAAGTCACGGCGGTGGCTCTCTTCATACTGTTTATAGGCTACTTTCGTTCAGAGCCTGTGAGGTCTGCGCGAAAATCCACGATACGGATCGTGAGTCGCTCGGCAATTGCCATTTGTGGTATTTCCCTGATTACTCCTGTCCTGGTCGTACCGTGCACCTACGTGGTTCGTTCGTCTTACAACGCACGTGTGCTAGGCATTCGAAGTGATTACCGCTGGCTGTGGGAAGTAGGTGAAGGAAATGTCAAGTTCAGCGTTCTCATCTTGGAAGAAGTCATCGTAGCCGCGATTCTCACAATGATCTATTTACAGTACAAACGGAGCAACAACAGTTAGGACCGACTCATGGCAGCAGCAGCAACCCCCCGAATCATCGTCGTAGGCGGAGGCCTAGCCGGCCTCTCCGCCGTCATCAAGATCGCCGAGGCCGGCGGCAAGGTCGATCTCTTCTCCATCGTCCCCGTCAAGCGCTCGCACTCCGTCTGCGCCCAGGGCGGCATCAACGCCGCCAAAAACCTCAAGGGCGAAGGCGACGATGTCCTCAAACACTTCGACGACACCGTCTACGGCGGCGACTTCCTCGCCAACCAGACCCCCGTCAAGCAGATGACCGCGCAGGGCCCCGCCATCATCGACCTGCTCGACCGCTACGGCGTCCCCTTCAACCGCACCCCCGAAGGTCTGTTGGACTTCCGCCGCTTCGGAGGGACCCTTTATCACCGGACAGCTTTCGCGGGCGCAACAACGGGCCAGCAACTCCTCTACGCCCTCGACGAACAGGTCCGCCGCTACGAGTCCGAAGGCAAGGTCACCAAGTACGAGGGATGGGAGTTCCTCTCCGCCGTGCTCGACGCGAACGGCGCCGCGCGCGGCATCTGCGCCATGGACCTCCGGTCTATGGAGCTGCGGACGTTCCCCGCCGATGCGTTGATCATCTGCACCGGCGGCATCGGCGCGATCTTTGGGAAATCGACGAATTCGGTCGTATGTACGGGCTCCGCCCAGTCCGCCCTCTACCAGCAAGGCGCCAGCTACGCCAACGGCGAGTTCATCCAGGTCCACCCCACCGCCATCCCCGGCGAAGACAAGCTCCGCCTCATGAGCGAATCCGCCCGCGGCGAAGGCGGCCGCGTCTGGGTCCCGCGCGACGTCAACGACAAGCGCGTCGCCCGCTCCATCCCCGAAGCCGACCGCTTCTACTTCCTCGAAGAGTGGTACCCCAAGTACGGCAACCTCGTCCCGCGCGACATCGCCACGCGCGCCATCCATCGCATCGTCTACGGGGAAAACCTCGGCATTGACGGCCAGCCGATGGTCTACCTCGACCTGACCCACATCGACAAAGCCACACTGAACCGCAAGCTCGAAGGCATACTGGAGATCTACGAAAAGTTCGTCGGCGACGATCCCCGCGAAGTCCCCATGAAGATCTTCCCCGGCATGCACTACACCATGGGCGGCCTCTGGGTCGACATCCACCAGCAGACCAACATCCCCGGCATCTTCGCCGCCGGCGAGGCCGACTACTCCATCCACGGCGCCAACCGCCTCGGCGCCAACTCTCTGCTCTCCTGCATCTACGGAGGCTTCGTCGCCGGCCCTTGCGCCATCGAGTACGCCCGCTCGCTCGCCCCGCAGCCCGGTGACGGCGGCCACGCTCGCGAACTGCAGCGCCAGCACGAGAAGAATTCCCAGCTCCTCACCAGCTCCGGAACCGAGAACCCCTTCAAGCTCTGGCGCGAACTCGGCGACACCATGACCCGCCACGCCACCATCATCCGCTACAACGCCGGCCTCGCCGAAGCCGACGCAAAGATCGTCGAGCTCCAGCACCGCGCCCAAAACATCAACCTGTCGGACAAGAGCCAGTGGGCCAACACCTCCTTCGCCTTCGCCCGCCAGCTCGACAACATGCTCCACCTCTCGCGCGTCGTCGTCCAGGGCGCCGCCCTGCGCGACGAGAGCCGCGGAGCCCACTACAAACCCGACTTCCCCGACCGCAACGACGAAAAATTCCTCAAAACCACCAAAGCCAGCTTCGTCGACGGAGCCCCCAGCATCACCTGGGAAGAGGTCGACATCAGCCACATCCAACCCCGCGCCCGCAACTACGCCGCCACCGCCTGACCCAGCAAACGAAGGGAAAACCAGACCTGATGTCTCCTCTCTCCCATCTCCACCTCCTCCCGGCCCTCGTCGTCGCTTGGTTCACCATTCCCCTCTCCAACCACATCAACCTCGTCTACACCGGTCTGGCGATCATCTTTGCCTGCTTTCTCGGCTACATGTTCCTCTACACCCGGAAGCGCCGTCGCTAGACGCGGTCCAGAAGAGATCGACATGAGCCACATCCAACCCCGCGCCCGCAACTACGCCGCCACCGCTTAGGAGATTTCCAACCATGAGTCGAACAACCAACATGACTTTTTCAACAGGCATCGCATGGAGAAACGTTGTCGCGTTCGCTCTCCTTGCCATCCTTCCGCTGGCTGCGCAGACCACAACCGAACATCCCCTGCCCACCGATCCCCAAACTTCCCCCGACACGCTCATACCCCCTGCCCAGCGAAAGGCCGTTCCCAGTTTCACGCTGACCGATAGCAACGGCAAGACCTTCACCCTCGCCAACACCAAGGGCAAAGTAGTCATCCTTAACTTCTGGGCCACCTGGTGCGGCGGCTGCAAATTTGAGCTGCCCTACTTCGTTGGCTACGACCAGAAATACCGTGCGCAAGGCCTGATCACCCTCGGTATCTCCATGGACGACGGAGGCTTCACCACCGTCAAACCTTTCTGGGTCAAACAGCAAATGTCCTACCCCACAGTCCTAGGGAGCGAAGCTCTAACCAAACAATTCGGCATGACTGGCATGCCCTTCACCCTCCTCATCGATCGCCAGGGACGCGTTGCCATCGCGCATGCCGGCGTGCTCGATCGCAAAGACTTCGACCAACACATCCAGCAACTGCTTCAGTCCAACACGTAGCGCGCGAGGAACGCACCATGGCCACCGCCGTCCAGACCCCCACCTCCACCCACACCCCCGTCGCCCAGTCCGAGGCCGCCGCTCGCACCGCGCAACGCACCATCAAGATCCAGATCAAGCGCCAGGCGACCCCCGACGCCCCCAGCCGCACCGAGCACTTCGAGATCCCCTACCGCCCCAACATGAACATTACCTCCGTCCTCGGCGAGATCGCCTGCGACCCCGTCACCGCGGACGGCACACCGACCACGCCCATCGCCTACGACGCCAACTGCCTCGAAGAGATCTGCGGCTCCTGCGCCATGCTGATTAACGGCCGCGCCCGCATGGCCTGCTCCGCCCTGGTCGACAAACTCGAACAGCCGATCACCCTCGCCCCGCTCTCGAAGTTCCCCGTCGTCCGCGACCTCGCCGTCGACCGCTCGGTCCTCTTTGAAAACCTCAAAAAGGTCAAGGCCTGGGTCCCCGTCGACGGAAGCTACGACCTCGGCGAAGGCCCGCGCCAGCACCCGCAGCTGCAGGAACAGCTCTACCCCCTCTCGAACTGCATCTCCTGCACCATCTGCATGGAGGTCTGCCCGCAGTTCAACGACGTCACCAACTTCGTCGGCGCGGCCACCATCGCGCAGGCCAAGCTCTTCAACCTCCACCCCACCGGCGCCGTCCTCAAAGAAGATCGTCTCCGCGCCCTGGCCGGCGACGGCGGCGTCCAGGAGTGCTCCTTCGCCCAGAACTGCGTCCAGGCCTGCCCCAAACAACTCCCCCTCACCGAGGCCATCTCCGACATGGGCCGCGACGTCTTCATCCAGCAAGTCAAAGACTTCTTCACCCGGTAAGAACCGTATGTTTGCGGGGGTACGGGGCGTTACGGAGAAGGTCGAGCTTGATCGGTCGCGTCCTCGCGGCGTAACCTTTCTTCATGAACGAACTCATCTTTGATGTCACCATCGATGAAGACGGCCGTTACGTTGCTCAGGCCCGTGAGAACGGCATCGCCACGGATGCCGAGTCGTGGGACCAGCTCAAACTCGAAGTTCAGGACCTAATCGCTGCCTTCTACGAGGGCGAAAGCAAACCCAGCCGCTTTCAGCTAGTACATGCAGAGGTTCTGTCGGTCGCGTGAAGACACCGCGAGACGTTTCGAGCATGAAACTCATTCGGCATTTGGAACGCAACTGGGCTACACCCTAGACCGTCAAACCGGAGGTCATATAGTGCTCGTCACAGCTTCGCCCAGGAATCATAGCGTGCCGATCCGCGGCGGTCAGCTTTAGGACTTGCCTCTTCCGTGCGATCCTGAGCCAGATTAGCGAAGCAAAAGGTGTGTCGGTGAACGACATCCTGCGCGACCTCTAATTCAGTCCTGTACCATCACCCCGTGCCCCATCTCGACCGCCGCCGCTTCCTCTCCCTCTCGGTCAGCGCCGCAGCCGCAACCCACCTCCGCGCGCAACAAATCCTCACCCCCCAGAGCCCCCTCCGCACCCCGCTCTACTCCCAAGTCACCCTGCTCTCCGAGCCCCACCTCGCCCAGCAGCGCAACGCCCAAACCATCCTCGCCGGCCTCTCCGACGACTCCCTCCTCAAGCCCTTCCGAGCCATGGCCGGCCAACCCGCCCCCGGCATCGACCTCGGCGGCTGGTACACCTACCTCCCCACCTACGACTACCGCCACGGCGACGCCGGCTTCGCCCCCGGCCACTCCTTCGGTCAGTGGACCTCCGCCCTCGCCCGCCTCTCCGCCGCCCAGAACGACGCCCGCCTCGCCGCCCGCGTCCAGAGCCTCCACGCCCAACTCGCCCTCGCCATCTCCCCCGCCTTCTTCGACCAGACCCGCTTCCCTGCCTACACCCTCGACAAGCTCGTCTGCGGCCTCGTCGACGCGCACGCCCTCCTCGACGACCCTCAAGCCTTCCCCACCCTCGACCGGGTCCGCGAAGCCGCGCTCCCCAGCCTTCCAGGCAGGGCCATCGAGCGCGAAGCCCCCTGGCGACCCAACCGCGACATCTCCTTTCACTGGGACGAGAGCTACATCCTCCCCGAAAACCTCTACCGCGCCTCCAACCTCGGCGCCGGCCCGGCCTACCTCCAGCTAGCCCGGGACTACCGCCTCGACAGCTTCTTCCTCCCCCTTTCCCAGAACCGAAACGTCCTCGGCGGCCTCCACGCCTACAGCCACATCAACGCCCTCTGCTCCAGCATGCAGGCCTGGTTTGTCGAACGGAGCGAGCCACACCTCCAGGCCGCCATCAACGGCTTCCGCATGCTCGAAGACCAGAGCTTCGCCACTGGCGGTTGGGGTCCGGACGAGCTCCTCGAAGCTCCCGGCTCCAACCGCCTCTACACCTCGCTCACCCGTTCCCACAACAGCTTCGAAACGCCTTGCGGCGCCTACGCCCACACCAAACTCACCCGCTACCTCCTCCAGGCCACCCGCGACGGACACTTCGGCGACAGCATGGAGCGCGTCCTACTCAATACCGCCCTCGGTGCCCGCCCGCTCCAAGGCGACGGCCGCTCCTTCTACAATGCCGACTTCAGCGCCGCGGCCCGTCGCGTGGACTCCCCGCACCACTGGCCCTGCTGCTCCGGCACCCTCCCCCAGCTCGCCGCCGACCACGGCATCAACGCCTACCTCCTCGGCCCCGCCACCCCCCACGAACCCACCTCCGTCTGGGTCAACCTCTACCTCCCCTCCGCCCTGCGCTGGACCGACCACACCAACCACTTCCAACTCGAGCAGCAAACCACCTACCCCGAACAAGACACCGTCCGCCTCCACCTCACCGCCTCCCGTCCGACTACGTTCCCGCTCCACCTCCGCATCCCCGAGTGGTCCCAAACGCCGGCCCAAAACTCCGCCCAGACCCCCGCAATCACCATCAACGGCCAACCTCAGCCCCTGCGCATCACCCAAGGCTTCGCCACCCTCAACCGCCGCTGGCGCACCGGCGACCAGGTTGACCTCCATCTCCCCATGAGCCTCCGCCTCGAACCCCTCCGCACCGACGGCGGCGCCCCTCACCCCGAGATCGTCTCCCTCCTCTACGGCCCGCAAGTTCTTATGCCCCTCTGCCCCATGCCCTCCCTCACCCGCGCGCAACTCCTCTCCGCCCGCCGCACCAGCCCCTCCGAGTGGACCGTCCAAACCTCCGAAGAAACCATAGCCTTCCGACCCTTCCCGCACGTCGGCGATAGCGTCTACTCCGCACACGTCTTTCTCTTGTAATCGCAGCCCTGTACGATCTCCCTCATGCAGCCGCTGCCCCTCCGCGCCAACAGTCCCCTCCTCAACCGCCGCACCTTTCTCTCCCTCTCCGCCGCCACCCTAGCCGCCTCCGCCCTTTCCGCTCACGCCCAAACACCCGTCAAAAGCACACCCGGCCGCCTCAAACTCATCTTCTTCACCGACACCCACACCGAGCCCGAGCTCTCCGCCGCCCAGGGCACCGCGCTCGCTCTCGCCAAAATCAAGTCGCTCCAGCCCGACCTCTGCATCCAGGGCGGCGACCACGCCTTTGACCTCGCCGCTGCCCCGCGCGACCGCTCGCTCATGCTCCTCGACCTCTACCAGAAGACCGAGCGCGCCCTCGACGGCATCCCCGTCCAGCACACCCTCGGCAACCACGACGTCTTCGGCCGCGACCCCAGCTCCGGCATCTCGACCTCCGACCCGCTCTTCGGCAAAAAGGCCTTCGAAGACCGCTTCGGAACCAAGACCTATCGCTCCTTCAATCGCGCCGGCTATCACTTCATCATCCTCGACTCGATTCAGATCACCCCCGAACGCGACTTCGAAGCCGCCATCGACCCGGCCCAGCTCACATGGCTCGCCGCCGACCTCAAGAGCACACCCGTCGGCACACCCATCGTCGTCACCACCCACGTCCCGCTCGTCTCCGCCGCGCCCCAGTACGCCGGCCTGCCCTCGGGCCTCCACGTCCCCGGCCACGCCCTTCTGATGGACAACACCAGCGACGTCCTCCCCATCTTTGAGGGTCACAACATCCTCGCCGTGCTCCAGGGCCACACCCACATCAACGAAACCGTCTTCTGGCGCGACATCCCGTACATCACCTCGGGCGCGGTCTGCGGCAACTGGTGGCGCGGCTCGCGCTGGGGAACCCCCGAAGGCTTCACCGTCCTCGAACTCGCCGACGGAAAGGCCCACTGGCACTACGAAACCTACGGCTGGAAGAGCCCCGCCGCCGAACCCGACCCACTCACACCGATTCGCAACCCTCGCTCCTAAACCCGCACATGGGCCTAAGCCGGCCGCCGCCTCGCACCCAACCGCATCCAAGCCCGCATACTCAGCAATCGCATTTCAGCAACAGGAGAGACAATCAAAATGCTTCAACTCGCAGACGCCCGCCGCGTCATCGCCGCAGCCCAAAAGAAAGCCGAAGAGATCGGCCAGCCCATGTGTGTCGCCGTCGTCGACGAAGGCGGCAACCTCCTCGCCTTCGAACGAATGGAAAACGCCTGGCGCGGATCGATCGACATCGCGCAGAAGAAGGCCTGGACCTCGCGCGCCTTCGACATCACCACCAAAGACCTCGGCGAAAATTCGCAGTCCGGCGACCAGTTCTTCGGCATCCACGCCTCCAACGACGGCAAGGTCATGATCTTCGCCGGCGGCATCCCGCTCAAACAGGACGGCAAGGTCGTCGGGGCGGTCGGCGTCTCCGGAGGCCTCGGCAAACAGGATCAGGCCGTCGCCGAAGCCGCCGCCGCCGCGCTTTGAATCCACCCAGTGAAGTGCAAAAAGCCCCGCACCAAGCGGGGCTTTCTCGTTGCTCGTAAAGCTGATTCTTATTTGGTGAACAACGTATCTTCAGGATTCCGCTGCTCTCCCTCATGGATACGTTTTGACGCCCGGTTTGCCATCTCGTCGGCCACGCGATCCAACTTCTTCTCGTCCGTCCTGGCCACATCCGTCGGATCGCCGGTGCCGGTCCCCAGCGCCTCGTGCGACGGCCCAACGGCACTCTTGGTGGAATTCAAATTCAGATTCAACGATCCATCGCTGCTGCTCATACGTTCACCTCACATCTGCATAAGATCGACTTTCGCGGCATGCAGTTGTCCGGCAGTCGCTCCGAGACTTACAGCTTCTCCGCGATCAAGCTGATCTTCCGGATCGTCGGCGACTCGGTGAAATACTCGCTCGCCTTCGACATCAACGCCTGCGCGATCGGTCCGCTCAGATGCGCATCCCGCCCTTTTTCGTCGTCAAACGTGTCGAAGATCCCGTACGTCCCTGGCTTGTCCTAGCGAATCGCGTACCAGCTGATGGTCCCCGGCTCATCCGCCGCCATACCCGCAGCCTGCTTCAAGAACGCCTCGACCTCCTCCTCCTTGCCCGGCCTCACCTTCATCTCTCCATACAGCGCAAACTTTGCCATGTTCTAACCCTCTTCTTCTTCTCCGATGCAAAACCGCCCCGCAAGCGCCTCCGCCCTCAGCGCAAGAGTCGTCTGCGCCTTTGCCCGGCCGCAAATCCTAGGTTAATCTTGAAGCGGAGCCCCTCATCACACACCGCATGCACCTTCGCACTCTCCTGCTCGCCCTCCTCGCCGCACCGATCTTCGCACAAACGCCGACGACGCCGCCGGCCCAGACACCCACCCAAACGCCCACCCAAACACCAGCCCAAACAACCGACCTCCCCGATTCACCCAGCACCACCAGCAACGCGCACGCGCCCGTCGTCCCCACCGGTCCCACCGTCCTCTTCGACACCTCCATGGGCCGGCTCACATGCAAGCTCTACGACAAACAAGCGCCGATCACGGTCGCCAACTTCGTCGGCCTCGCCGAAGGCACCAAAGACTGGACCGACCCCGTCACGCTCAAAACAGTGCACGGCAAGCCCTTCTACAACGGCACCGCATTTCACCGCGTCATCCCCGAGTTCATGATCCAGGGCGGCGACCGCGTCGGCAACGGCACCGGCGACCCCGGCTACCTCTTCGCCGACGAGATCGACCCGACGCTCACCTTTGACGGCCCTGGCCGCCTGGCGATGGCCAACTCCGGCCCCAACACCAACGGCTCCCAGTTCTTCATCACCGACGGCCCGGCCGAGCATCTCAACGGCCGCCACACCATCTTCGGCCAGTGCGACGCCCACTCCGACCTCCTCGTCAGCTCCATCGCCCGCGTCGAGCGCGGACCCAACGACAAACCCCTCACACCCGTCGTCATCAATCGCGTCACCGTCGTCCGCGAAGGCCGGCCCATCCCACCCGAGCCCGCCGCCACCACCTCGCCCGCGCAGTCCAAGTAGCAATCAAACTCGCGCCCATCCGCATCTCAACACGAGAGATCAAATAGCCCAACAACACGAAAGAGAACCCGAACCATGCCCAGAAATCCCGGCACCTACGCCATCTTCAAGACCTCCGAAGGCACCATCGTCGCCCAGCTCTTTGAACAGGACGCCCCCCAGACCGTCAAGAACTTCATCGATCTCGCCGAAGGCAGCAAAGAGTGGAACTCCCGCTCGAAAAAGGGCGCCAAACTCTACGATGGCACCGTCTTCCATCGCATCATCCCGCAGTTCATGATCCAGGGCGGCGACCCCGAAGGCACCGGCATGGGCGGCCCCGGATACAAGTTCGCCGACGAGACCAAAGGCTCAAAACACAGCTTCAACGGCAAGGGCAAGCTCGCCATGGCCAACTCAGGACCGAACACCAACGGCTCCCAATTCTTCATCACCGTCGCCGACACGTCTTGGCTCACCGGCAAACACACCATCTTCGGCGAGGTGGTCGAAGGCTACGACGTCGCGGAAAAAATCTCCAAGCTCCCCAAAGACGGCTCCGACCGCCCCAAAACTCCCGTCACGCTAGAGTCCGTCACGATCGAACGCGTCTAGCCGTTGCATCCTCTCGATCGGTATCGGAAGTTACCCTTCCGGTTGTCGGCCCTTCCGGTTGTCATTCCCGAAGGGATCCGCGCTTTCACTGCGTTTCGACACAGAACTGGGTGCCCCATCCTCCGCGACAGTCTCATCGTCGTGAAGGGTGGGGTATTCGCGCGAGAAACGCGCGAACCGCTCTTCCCTCAGCCACTCTGTCATTCGACCGTCAGTCGTCTTTGTTCCCTGAATTCTCCCGCCGAAACAGCCGTCATTGCTCCCGCGATGACGGCTGTTGCGCATCCCGCCCATTCAACAGCAGCCCCGTGGGAAACACCGCCAAGCCGTAATCCCCGCGCCCGAGCGCCTCCATGTACTCGTCCTTGTCGTGGTTCGGCACATGGGCAAACTCGACCACAGCCCGCGGCAGCCCCGACGCCCCGGCCCGCACCGGCGACACCCGATACCCCGCCCACAGAAACATCACGGCCGCCGCCACCGCCAGCACACCCGAGCACACCGCCGCCAACCGCAGCAGACCCGACCGCCCACACACCAGCAGACACCCCGCCGCCGCCACCTCCAACACCCGCGCCCCCGGATCTGAGATCCCCAGCGCCGCCCCCGGAGCCAGCACATACACCGGCAGAGCCACCAACGCCCCCACAAACACAAACCGCACGGCACCCTGCGCAGCCCAGCCCCGCCCAGCCCAGCGCCGCCCAGCCCCGCCCCGCGCCGACCGCGCCACGCACAGGAGCAGACATCCGCACAACACCGCATTCACGGCAAACAGAGCCAGAAACCCAACCCCGCCAAACATCCCAAGCGTCGCCGACCCCGCCCTCGTCCCCAGATTCACCCATCCGAACGACTTCAAAAACGAGTTCACCTTGAACGCCCAGAACGCTGCCGATCCCCACCGCACCGCGCTCACCATCCCGGCCGCGCCGTCCGCATTGCCCGCCACCAAAAATCGTCCCACCACATACCATGCGCTCACCACACCCGGCGCGACCAGCTGCCACAACATCCGCCACCGCCGGCGCTCGGCCGCATACACCACCAGGAGCAACGCCATCGTCCCAAACGCGATCAGGTGCGAGAAGAAACCCAGGAGCAGCAAAACCCCACACACCCACGCCCGCCGAGCCCCGCCCAGAAGCTCCGCCAGGAGCAGCACGAGGCAGCAGATCCCCAGCTCAAAGTTCAGAAACCCATAAAACAGGTTCAAGTTCAAAAACAAAGCCCCCGGCGCAATCACCCACATCGCCGCCGAGATCGGCCTCACCCGGTCAAACCTCCACAGCGCCCACCACGACAACGCAAGCTGCCCACACAGCCACACCTTCGCCGCCAGAGCCCAGGAGAGCACCACCGACAGCAGCCCAATCCCGACCGTCACCGCCCCATTCGGCACCGGATACCGCTTCACCACGTGCGCCGGGTCCGCCAACCCACGCATGTGCCGCCCGAGCAGAACGCCCTGGTACGTCAGATCGCCGAAATCGCCCAGGCTCGGCACATTCCGGTGCAGGGCAATCAGCAGCACATACACCGCAAACAGACCCAGGCAAAACGTCTTCGCGCCAACTCGCCCCAACTCCGCTCGGGACCGCCAACCATCGCCGGAACCCCGCCCGCGGCCGTCCAACCTACGCCACCGCTCGAGCGGACCGAACCGACCGCCACCGCCCCAACCGCAACATGATCGGCAGCTCGACCGCCCGGTAGACCAACTCTCCCACCAGCGCGCTCAACAGCAACGACGTCGCAAGGACCGCCGACCTCAACATCACACCATGCAACTTCGCCGGCAACAGCAGCAGACCCACCAGAGGCAAGACAAATCCATGCGAAAGATAGACGGAATACGAAGCGTCGCCCAGCTCGAGCGCCCATCGCGGCGCGCGCGGTCCGAGCGTCTGCTCCAACCCCAGCGCGCCGGCCAGCACAGCAGTCGCCGGCACACCCCACAGCAGAGCTCGCCACACTGAAACCATCGCCCACGGCGTCGCCAACAACACCAACCACCCCGCTCCCAGCAGCAGAGCGCTTCCCCACCGCCCCGGCAATCTCCCCGCCCGCGCCGCCTTCGCCAACAGCATCCCAAACAGAAACTCCAGCACAATCGGGCTCGCCCATGTATGCAGCAGAGCCGACGGCAGATCCGAGACAAACGAGATCGCGGTCAGCGCGACCAACGCAGCCCCCACCACAGCGACGACCGGAGCCCGCAGCAGAAGCGCCAGCGCCACCAGAACATAAAACAGCATCTCTAGATTGAGCGTCCAACCGACCACCACCAGAGGCTCCATCGTGCCCGTCGGCCCCAGGCTCGGCAAAAACAGGTACGACGCCACCACATGCCACGCCGTCCCCACGACATGGATCGCCAGCGCCGGAATCATCAGCATCGTCACCAGCTTCACCGTCGTCACGATCCAGTAGAGCGGCACCACACGCTCCAGACGCCGCCCGAAAAATCGCAGGCCCGCCCGCACTCCCCGCCCGAGCCGCGCCGACGTCAGCATCATCACAAATCCGCTGATCACAAAGAACAGATCGACGCCCGCCGTCCCTCCCAGCCATATGCTGTTCGGCTCCCGCATGCGCTCTTCGAGCAAGATCGTCGCGTGGTGCGCCACCACCATCAACGCCGCCACGGCCCGCAACACCTGCACCAGCCTCAGCTTCTCCCGACCACCGACCGCCGGCTCCGCGGAACTGCCCTCAGGCAACCCCAATCACCTCGCACAGCTCCTTCACCGAGTCCGCGCTCCGCTGCAGCGCCGCCCGCTCCTCCGCCGTCAGCTTCACCTCGATAATCTGCTCCAGCCCGGCCCGGCCCAGCTTGCACGGAACCCCGACATACAAGCCCGAGATCCCGTACTCCCCCGTCAGGTACGCGGCGCACGGCAGGATCTTCTTCTTGTCCTTCAGGATCGCCTCCACCATCTCGACCGCCGCCGCCGATGGCGCATAAAACGCCGACCCCGTCTTCAGATACTTCACAATCTCCGCCCCACCATCGCGCGTCCGCTGCACCAGAGCGGCCATCCGCTCCGGCCCAATCAGCTCCGTGATCGGGATCCCGGCCACCGTCGAGTAGCGCGGCAAGGGAACCATCGTGTCGCCATGTCCACCCAGCACAAACGCGCTCACATTCTCGACCGACACCTGCAACTCCTCCGCGATAAACGTTCGAAACCGCGCCGAATCCAGCACACCCGCCATCCCAAGCACACGCTCCCGCGGCAATCCCGCCTGCCGAAACGCCGCCTGCGCCATCGCATCCAACGGGTTCGACACCACAATCAAAATCGTCTCCGGCGACTCCGCCACCACCTTCGCCACAACGTCCGACATGATCTTGAAGTTCGTCTGCAGCAAGTCGTCCCGGCTCATCCCCGGCTTTCTCGGAATCCCCGCCGTAATCACCACCACATCCGACCCGGCCGACTCCGCGTACCCGTTCGACCCCACGATCCCGACATCGCAACCCTCGATCGGCATCGCCTCCAACAGATCGAGCGCCTTTCCCTGCGGTATCCCCTCCGCCACATCCACCAGAACCACGTCCGCCAGCTCCTTCGCCGCGATCCAGTGCGCCGCCGTCGCGCCTACATTGCCCGCCCCCACCACTGTCACCTTGTTGCGCATCGTTTCTCCTCACCATCCAGCCTACTGACTCTTCGGCATCTCCCACAAGTACAAGGCGTTCCCATCGAGATCATGGAAGTGCACAAAGCTCCCACCATCTCCGCGCACCACCTCACCCACATCCTTCGCTCCACCCTCGCGCAGCCTCTCCCGAGCCGCCTCAATCCCCTCCACATTCAGCCCCACCACGATCGCCCCATGCGTCCCCGGTACAGGCTGCTTTTCCTCATGCGGATGCAGGCCCACCGTAAATCCACCCGCCTCCACCGTCGCCCAGTGCCCCCCGAACCGGCTCGTCACCGTCATGCCCAGCACCGTCGTGTAGAAGTCGATCGCCGCGTTCATATCGGTGATAAACACCGTCGCATTCCCACCCGTCACCATCCGCAAACCTCCGCCCTGAGATCCACTATCTCTCAGCTCATCCGAGCCGCAACCCATCATACGACTCTTCTGCCTAGTCAAGTATCGGCCAGCAAAGAAGTCCGATGACAAGCTGCATCGATTTCAAAGGAAAAGCGATCACCGTCACAAGCGGAGCGACCAGCTTTAGCGATGCCAACTCGACTATCCTCGAAGGCTCGGGCAACACTGCTGTCGTCACGTTCGACACCATGGAGCCGCCGCAAGCCATTCTGAATGGTTTCACGGTTCGGAATGGCGGGAACGCCGACCCTAACTCGTGCGGTGGTATCGCCATCAGCAACGCCTCGCCAACAGTTACAAACAACATCGTGACCGCTAATCAGAGGTGCGGTATATCGGTAAACAACTACGCCAGTCCATCGATCTCGGCGAATGACATCATCGCGAATACCGGTCCTGGCGTCGTTGTCTATACCGGGGGAGATGTCAAGCTCTCGCACAATATCATCCAGGAGAATGTAGCTCTCCTGGAACAATCGTCTACGGAGGGGTTTGGCGCGGGTGTAGTTGCGTTTACAGATAACCCGAACGTCCACTTTCCCGCCCATAGCCTGGTCTTAGAGAGCAACGTGATACGCAACAACACCTCACGGGTTTACCCCGGTTTTGCCCAGCAGATAGCTTCAGCAATCAAAACTCTCACACTTGTGAATAACCTGTTCTACGGGAATATTTCTAGGTACGGAAACAGTGCAGATGCAACTCAGGTCTATATCAGCGGCCCTTACTCACCTTCAGGCCTACCCGTTCTAACCGGGTTAACGGAAGTGAATAACACGATCGTGGGCGGGGGACAATCGCTTACCCTGAGTTTTGGACCATCTCTCATTGCCAATAACGTCTTCTTCAACTTATCCAATGCCCCTGCCCAGAGCGAACCGAATTTCTCTGGCCTTTCCTGTGGAGATCCCGAGGCCCAGAACTCTCCCATCGACATCCACAACAACGACATAGCGAATGTAGGCCCGCGGATCGATGGAGGATGCCATCTCGGACGGAACAATCTCAGCTCGGACCCTTTACTGAGGGACCCGGCTCACGGCGATCTTCGCGAACAGGCACAATCGCCACTGGTTGCGGCGGGCGACATCAACGCACCCCTCCTTCCGTCCGCTGATCTCGATAACAAGGCACGGACCGTCTGCAACACGATCGACATAGGTGCTTACGAGCTGCGTCCCCATCCTCCGATCGCACTTACAAGTTCGGCAAACCCCACATCTGGTGGAGGAACCATCACCTTTGCCGCCCAGCTCACCGGCAACTGCAATGTTCCGACCGGAACAGTCACGTTCCTTAACGGAGCGACGGTCTTAGGAACGGCATCCCTCAACAGCGGAGCTGTCGCCAGCTTCTCGACCTCTTTTCTCGTGATAGGCAATCACACCATCACAGCGAGCTATTCGGGCGATTTCAACTTCGAACAAGGCGGCTCTCCCATCCTTGTTCAGGTGATCACCGGTGACCCAACCATCACCTCGCTCACAGTGTCTCCAAATCCGGCAACGGCCTTCACCTCCATCACGCTAGGCTCTACCGTGACTTCCAGATCACACTTTCACAGGACGCAGTATCGATTCCATCCGAGGATTGGTCCCGAATCAGGGTGACAGTAACGCCGATCGGCGCCTTCGGCGGCGACGTTGCACTGAGTTGCGCCAATCTCCCACAACACGCGCAATGCAGGTTCGAACAAGGGTCCACGGTGTCCCTTGCAAATGGCGCTCGCGAACTCCCGCTCGTACTCAGTACGAGCGACGTCTACCGGTACGGCAACCAGGTCAGCTTCTTCTCTCGTCCTACAATTCCTTCACTGCGTTGGAACGGCTTTCTCTTCTCGTTTGCCTTACCTAGCCTCGGTTTGCTGACGCTAGGCCGGAGATCCTCGCGCATGCGGAAACCTCTCTTCGTCGTCAGCGTGGCATCGCTTCTCCTCGGGCTTCAGGCATGCAGCGGTCAACTACCCGCAGGGACCGCGCCTGGCAAATACGCCGTCTCTGTCCTTGGGCTAAGTGCCGCTGAGATCAGTCTCCAGCACACGAGTCCGCTGATCGTCACTGTCCCCCAACATTAAGATCAGAGGCCCAATGTGCGCTGGATGCGGCCTCTGCTCAGACTGCCGTCCGGCTTCGCATCGCAAGGGCGCGCTCACGACCTCCGCCACGCCGTCAACCCATGTTCTCGATCATCCGGGACGCAAACTCGCTCGTCTTCGCCTTGGTCGCCCCTTGCATCTGCCGCTCAAAGTCATACGTCACAAACTTCTGCCCGATCGTCAGCTCCATCGACCGCTCAATCAGCCGAGCCGCCTCCGGCCAACCGATAAAGTCAAACAGCATCACGCCCGAAAGCATCACCGACCCCGGATTGATCACGTCCTTGTCCGCGTACTTCGGCGCCGTCCCATGCGTCGCCTCAAACACCGCATACCCGTCCCCAATATTCGCCCCCGGAGCAATCCCCAGGCCGCCGACCTGCGCCGCCGCCGCGTCCGAAATATAATCGCCGTTCAGGTTCGTCGTCGCCAAGACGCTGTAGTCCGACGGCCGAATAATAATCTGCTGAAAGATCGAGTCCGCGATCCGATCGTTCACCAGGATCTTCTTCTTCCACTGGCCGTCCCCATGCGTCTTCCCAATGCTCGCAATCACGGACCGCACCTCGCTCACCACACCCGCGCCAAACTCCGCCGGAGCAAACTCCATCCCCGGCTCGATCATCCGCGCATTCTCCTCCGGCGTAATCTGCGGATTCTCCTCCACATTGCCCAGGATCCAGCTCTCCCGCTCCGTCACCGTCTCCGCGCGAAACTCGTCGGTCGCTACCTCATATCCCCACTCGCGAAACGCGCCCTCCGTAAACTTCTGAATGTTGCCCTTGTGCACCAGCGTGACCACCTTGCGACCATGCTCGATCGCATACCGGATCGCCGCCCGCACCAATCGCTTCGACCCCGTAATCGAGATCGGCTTCACACCCACGCCCGAGTCAAGCCGGATCTTCTTCTTGCCGCCCTTCAGCATCTCGTCATTCACAAACGAGATAAACTTCGCCGCCTCGGGCGTCCCCTCGCGAAACTCAATCCCTGCATAGATATCCTCCGTATTCTCCCGGAAGATCACCACATCCAGCTTCTCCGGCGACTTCACCGGACTCGGCACACCCGCGTAATACTTCACCGGCCGCACACACTGATACAAGTCCATCAGCTGCCGCAACGCCACATTCAAGCTCCGGATCCCACCCCCCACAGGCGTGGTCAGCGGACCCTTGATCGACACCCTGAAATCGACCGTCGCCTTCACCGTATCGTCCGGCAGCCAGTTCTCCGTCTGCCGATACGCCTTCTCCCCGGCCAGCACCTCAAACCACTTCACCGCGCGCTTGCCGCCATACGCCTTCTCGACCGCCGCATCAAACACCCGCTGCGAAGCCCGCCAGATATCCCGCCCCGTCCCATCGCCCTCGATAAACGGAATCACCGGCGTATCCGGCACCGTGTACTTCCCGTCGCTATACCCAATTGCCTGCCCATCCACCGGCACACGGATCCCGTTGTAACTCTCCTGCATCGCGCAATACCCTCATTCCTAAGAAGTCGATCCAGCCTACCATCGCGTTAAAACCGCTGGCAATCGCCGGTCTCTCTATGAGAGCACTTCGCAGCCGTGGTCCCGTTTAGGGCACGCCTTCAGACGTGCCGCATGCCCTCCCCTAGAAAGTCGGCTTTAGCCGCTGAGGTACGCCACTGCAGCAAGCGCCGGCCTTCGTCCTGGTCAGAGATGCGATCAAGGCGCACCAGTCGGGCCAGGATCGCTCCAGACGTGCGACCATGTCGAACAGCGATCGCCTCTAAGCCAAGCCGCTCGTCAAAAGCTCTGTTCAGTTCACGGTCCTCCTCTTCGTCCCACACTTTTCCTTGCCTCTCCGCCCCGGGTTCGAGCGGTCTTCCCTGCCGGTCGGAGTGCTTTTTCTCCGACCGTTTCTTCTTATGGGAAAGAATGCGCAATGCCTCAGCGGCAGCAAAGAGTGCTCGCACAATAGACGCATCGTTGCACACATCTTGGCTGTCGAGCACCTCTAACGTCTGGGGGTTTCTGCCCTGTGCCAGCAGCGTAAGGACGCGCGCCGCCTCTCTCCTCTGTTGGTCTAGGTGCACATCCATTTCACTGGACAACGGCGTGTCTCCCTCATGTCGTACTCTGCTGCGGGAAATCCTAACAAGCCAGCAAATGAGCGCTCTATAGCACTCCGGAGCGCCCATCTACATCTTTAGATCGCCGATACACAGAAAGGACGGCCAACATCCGCCGCCCTCGCCCAGAAACTCATAACTCGTAACTCATAACTCGTAACTCAACCTTTACACCCCGCCCTAAAACTGCCCCCAAAGCATCTGGTATACACAATTTCCCAGCCATCCACCGGGACACGGATCCCGTTGTAACTCGCCTGCATCGCGCAACACCCTCATTCCTAAGAAGTCGATCCAGCCTACCATCGCGGCTCTATTCGCTGAAAGACACCTATCCCTGCCGCACAAACTCCGCAGCCGGAAAGCTTTCCAGCTGCCCGCACTTTCCTCCGCTTCCACGCACCGAGTGAACCGACATCCGCGACGCGAGGACATCTTCCACTGTCCCCGTAACTTCCATCTGCGATCCGTCATCCATAGTGAAAATCGCCTCCACCAGATCGCCTTCCACCACGCTCGGAAACGCCGTGCTCACCTTTCCCGAAGCGAAGCAGGTCGTCCCTGTCACCTGGACACTCCCGGTCAGCGTCGTGTTGCTGTACACACCGTTTCCGGTCGCCGGACTGACAAACGTCCCGCCCTGCTGCAACGTCATCTGAACCGTCACCGGGGTCTGCGTCGAGGTCCCCATTGTCCCGAGCTGCGGGAGCGTGAGTGAGCCCGCATACGTCCCCGTCACAGCCTGAATCGGCGCCGCCGTAAACGAGCCTGACACTGTCGTCAGACAGCCAACTTCTGTTGACCCGATCGTGTAGTTCCCGCTCCACGCGCCCTGGCTCGTCTTCGGCACCGTCCCTTGAACAAACAGATCCACGTCGAACAAAGTCCCAGATGTAGGCGCCCGGTTTTCTAACGTAAACGTCCCATCTGCTGCAACAGGCCCCGATACCAGGATCACGGAGCCCACTCCGTTTAACCTTCCCGAGCTTACCCCGCTCGCGCACGCAAGACTTACAACACCCACGCCGACCACGTTGCTCCCATTCACATCAAAGGTCATCGCTAGATCGACACCAGCTACACTCGACGCACTCAACTGCGGCAGCGATCCCGTAATCAACCAGTTCCCCGCCAAATTGTTCGGCATCACAGGAGGCGGCGCACTCGCAGCCGGAGCCCCACCCCCACACCCACCCAGCCCTACCAGCCCCGCAATCACACCGACCCAAACCCACCCAAGCCGTCTCATGCGCCGAACTATAGCACGCGCCAGAGACCCTGCACTACACCTCGAACGAGGTACAGGGACCGCAAACTTCGCGGCCCCCCTTGTTGCCTCACTTCACTAACTCACCCCCAACGATCCAGGGCACCCAGCCCTAAAACTGCCCCCAAAGCATCTGGTTATACACATCGTGGTGGAACTGCACCTCGGGAGCCTTCACAATCGTCCCCAGCAACTTCGCGCATCGGTCCGCCGAAGCCTCCTTCAGGTCCGCGTACCGTCCCTTCACGTCCTCGCCCAGCATCTGCGTCGTCCAGGGAGCCGCGCGAAAGCTGTCGATCGCCTTGTACACGTTATCCGGCAGGTACCTCTGCGCCTGCCGGAGGTTCTCGATCTTCGCCGTCTCGCCCTCCAGGCCGGTTCGAAAGATCGAATACAGCACCATGTAAGGATTCGCGTCCGGTCCAACCGACCGCACCTCCACCCGCGCCGACTTCTCATTGCCGATCGGAATCCTGACCATCGACCCGCGATCGGTCGCCGAAGCCTTGATCTGGTTCGGCGCCTCAAAGTGCGGATCGAGCCGCCGATACGCATTCACGCTCGCATTCAGCAACAGGCAAAGCTCGTCGCCATGCGTCAAAATGCGGTCCACAAACTCCCATGCCTGCGTGGAAACTTTTTCGTTCCCCGCCGGATCCCAGAACAGATTCTTCCCAGCCTTTGTGATCGAGATGTTGGTGTGCATCCCGCTGCCGTTCACCCCGACCACAGGCTTCGGCAAGAAGCTCGCCGTCATGCCCATCTGCGTCGCCACCTGCCGACAGATCAGCTTGTACAGCTGAATCTGATCCGCCGCCGCCACCACCTCGCCATACGTGTAGTTGATCTCAAACTGGCTCGGCGCCACCTCCGGGTGGTCCTTCTCGTTCTCAAACCCCATCGCCCGCTGCACCTCCGCCGCCACATCGATGAACTCGCGCAACGGATCCCCAGGCAGCGAGTGGTAGTACCCACCCTTGTTCACAAACTCAAACGTCCCCGTCTCCAGAAAATTCTGCTCCGCATCCACACCCTCAAACAGGAATCCCTCAATCTCATTCGCCGCGTTCAGCGTGTACCCGTTTTTCTCAAACTGCTCCTGCGAAAACTGCTTCAGAACACCGCGAATATCGGCCGAGTACGTCCCTCCGTTCTTGTCGATCACCTCGCCGAAGACCAGCACCTTGCCCGCCCCAAACACATCGGCCGGCACCCAGTAAAACGCGCTCCAGTCCAGCCCAAGCCGAAGATCGCTCTCCTTCTGCGCCGTAAATCCACGAATCGAAGACCCATCAAACGTCAGGTTGTCATAGCTCTTCAGGAGAAACTTCGCGTCGTAGTCCAGCATGTGCAGACGTCCCTCAAGATCGCTGAACAGCACCGTCACGGCCTTCACCCCAGGCGTGTCCGAAAGGTACTTCAGCCGCTCCTCCTGCAGCTGTTCCATCGGCACGCGCCGCTTCCGCTGATCCTTGGCCGCGAGGTTCAGATCCTCCAGCTCGGCATACGACAGTTCAACCAAATCGCGAAATTCTCTCATCAAAAGCTCCTCGAAAGTCAGTCATATAGATACAGCTCTCTGTAAGAAAACCGTCAAAACCTGAGAATGTTTGGATAAGCAAAGCGGCCAGCGAGCAAACAAGCCGCTTTGTGACTTCACCGTAACAGATTGCGAGCCACGGTCAAAGTACTTCAGGGCCCAGGTCGAATCATCGTGAAACGCGGACGCTCTGTGCACAGCCTTTAGGTACAGCTAAAGTCCCACTACAACCCTCCTAAAAGAATGCTAAACTTAGTCATATCGAGGTGACCATGTCTCACGCAGCCCGCCTCACGAAACAGGATTCTCCAACCGCCAGCCTTTCGCTCGCAAAAGCAAAGGCCACCCTCTCGGCAGTCGTCGATACGGTTGAACAAAAGCGCACTCCCATCACCATTCTCAGACGAGGCATTCCCGTAGCCCAGATCATCCCCTTCCCCGAAACCCCTCGGCCGCTCCTGCGCGGCTCCATGGCAGGCACCGCGCGAGAACTCGGCGACATCGTCTCCCCACGCCTGCCGGAGTGGACCCTGAGCAACGAGTGGACAGGACAGAAAAAACAGAGCCTCTGATCGGCGCACCGCCCCGCTTCCTGCTCGACACTCACATCTGGTTCCGCTACCAGGTGTCCCCCGAGCGGCTTCGCGTCGCCGCCCTCGCCCCCCTCGACGAAGCCGCTCAACGAGACGCGCTCTTCGTCTCCGTCATCTCGGTCTGGGAGCTCGCCATGCTCGCACAGGACGCACACGTCGAGCTCAACGGTGGTGTAGACCGTTGGACCGCAGCCGCGCTCTCCAAGCCCGGCATCGCTCTCCTCCCGTTATCCCCAAAGATCGCCATCGAATCCGTCAGCCTGCCCCACCCGATGCACAAAGATCCCGCCGACCGCATCCTCGTCGCCTCCGCCCGCGTCGAGCATCTGACCCTAGTCACCTCCGACAAAGCTATCCTCCGCTTCGCAAAGTCCGTTCATCTCCCCTGCCTTCGCGCCTAAACATCCAACAAACTCCCATGCCCCCCAAACCCACACCCAAGCCCACCAAAGTCGCCCTCATCCAGATGTCCATGTCCCCCGACCCGGACCTCAACCTCACCCAAGCCATCCGCCGCATCCGCGAAGCCGCCAACCTCGGCGCCGACCTCGTCTGCCTCCCCGAGCTCTTCCGCGCCCAATACTTCTGCCAGCGCGAAGACCACGCCCTCTTCTCGCTCGCCGAACCCATCCCCGGCCCCTCCACCCACGCCCTCTCCGCCGTC
Organism: Acidobacteriaceae bacterium; assembly: GCA_965277145.1. GTDB lineage: Bacteria > Acidobacteriota > Terriglobia > Terriglobales > Acidobacteriaceae > Edaphobacter. Next base: position 836,566 of record OZ255717.1, on the reverse strand, counting down.
AGCCGCGAGCTCGGCATCGTCCTCGTCGCCTCCCTCTTCGAACGCCGCGCCCCCGGCCTCTACCACAACACCGCCGTCACCCTCGACGGCAACATGGACCCCGCCGCCCCCGATTGCATCCGCTCCGTCTACCGCAAGATGCACATCCCCGACGACCCCCTCTTCTACGAAAAGTTCTACTTCACCCCCGGCGACCTCGGCTACCTCGCCCCCCTCACCAGCGCCGGTCCCATCGGCACCCTCGTCTGCTGGGACCAGTGGTACCCCGAAGCCGCCCGCGAAACCGCACTCCGCGGCGCCGAAATCCTCTTCTACCCCACCGCCATCGGCTGGCACCCCGCCGAAAAAGCCGAGTTCGGCGATCGGCAATACTCCGCCTGGCAGATCAGCCAGCGAGCCCACGCCATCGCAAACGGAGTCTTCGTCTGCGCCGTCAACCGCGTCGGCCACGAGTTCGGCGACGTCCTGCTCCGCACCCAACACCCCGACGGCGCCACGACCGAACACCTCAACCAGGTCCCCCCCACCGCCACCCCCATCCCAACCCCCATCCCAACCCAGGTCGTCGGCATGACCGGCGACTACACCGTCGGCCCCAACCCCGGCCTCGAATTCTGGGGCGGTTCCTTCATTTGCGATCCGTTCGGCCGCATCCTCGCCCAGGCCTCCCACACCGACGAAGAAATCCTCACCGCCACCCTCGACCCCCGCGAAGTCGAAATCACCCGCCAACACTGGCCCTTCCTCCGCGACCGCCGCATCGACAGCTACACCGGCCTAACCCGCCGCTTCGTCGACTAACCGTCCTGACAGCAACAACGAAAATCGCCGCCTCAGTGCGACGAACTCGAATCGGCAATCAACGATTGGATCACAACAAGTCCCGTGGCTGCGTTATATTGAGCACTCGGTGCCGGCAGATAGCTCGGAACGCCATCCTTCCAGACAGCCGCACCGCTGACCGTGAACCCCGCCCCGTACACGCTGCCTCCCTGCACGGTGATTTGACTCACACCACTCAGAGCACTTCCTTCGCTGAGGTCCGTACCGACACCGTTCTTCCACAACATCGCTGTATGGGCACCGATCTCTCCGCCGACATACACATCCTGCCCCGAGACAAAGATCGAGGCGCCAAGTCCGCGGCCCGCAGAGAGCTTCACCATCGACCCATTTTTCCAGTAAACCGCGTTTCCAAGTCCGCTCGGATCGTCGATCAGCGCGCTACCGGCCACGTACACATCGCTCCCCGAGATAGAAATCGCGTGTGCGCTCGACGGTGTGTTGGGACTGCCGAGCAGAGTAAGAACTCCGTTCTTCCAGACCGCCGCCACCCCTTTGGAGGTAGACCCAGAGCTTGTCTGGAACGTCTCATAGACGTACCCAACTTCATAGACGTCGGCGTTTACGACCACTACAGCATAGGCTGCGGAGGAAAAACCGCTAGCAGCTGGACTAACATCGACACCGTTCTTCCATAGCTTCGCCTCGCCAGTACCAGTCTTCGGGTCGATCTCCGTCCCTGCAACGTACACGTCCGTTCCCGAAGTCGCAATCCCATACGCCGTCGCATCCGTGCTTCCGTCCGTCAGATCACTCGCTATCCCGTTCTTCCACACCACGGCGCGGAAATGCTTTCCATCGCTCTGCTCCCCCGCAACATAGACGTCCGTTCCCGAGGCCGCAATCGCGTATGTATCTGACAGCAAGTTAGGCGTACCTAACTGCGTCAAGGTCCCATTTTTCCAGAAGCCCGCAATCGATTCCGTCCCGTCCCACGTCTGTCCCGCGACATAGATATCAGTCACCACCGGCGCGGGAGGGGAGACAGGCGTCGTCCCGCTCGATGCAGAACCGCTAGAACACCCGGAGACAACCAGCAACAACAGCAAAGCAAGGGTCGATGCCTCTAACCGAAAAACAGACATGCAGGGAGCCCCGTCACACAAAGTTCCGCAACAGAATAGCAGGAGCTCTAGACCAGCTCTTTCCATCTTTAGAGCGGTTTCCCTGCAGGTGTATAGCGAAGACACAGGTCTCATGGCCGTCTTTCCCAATGAAACGGAACTCTCACACTCTATCCGACTCACAGCAACAGGAAAACCGCTCTAGTAAGTGACATCTGCAGGTGGGTTTAGGCTGGCGAACGTCTTGCAAACCCGTACGCTTCCCCAATTTGCCGCCCCAACCGCCAAAGGCATACAGTAACTCCGTCACACCGCAACCGTGATCCAGGAGATCCTCCCTCATGTCCTCATCGTCCCTGTCGCGCCGAAGCCTCTTCAAGGCCGGCTCCGCCTTCGCCCTCACCGCCGCCGTCCCCACCGCGCTAACGACCGAGCCCGCACATGCTCAGCCCGTCCCCTCCCATCTGCCCAACGGAGCCGCAACTCTCCCCGCCTCGCTCGAAAAGGCCTTCACCTTTCAAAACCTCATGATGGACGCCTATGCCACCGGCGCCACCGTCCGCCTCACCCAGAGCTACAGCGACCAGACCCTCGGAGCCACCGCCTTCACCTACGACAACGCTGTCAGCATCCACGCCTATCTCGCTCGCGGCACCGCCGACGACCTCAGCCGCGCCCAGGTCCTCGGCAACGGCCTCCTCTACGCCCAGGCCCACAACTTCCCCGTCGCCGACGGTCGCTTCGCCCAGGCCTACTTCGTCAACACCCGCAACCCTGACGGCGTCTACATCACGCCCGCCGCGGCGCCCTTCTACTTCTACACCAGCACCACCGGCGACCAGAGCTGGGCCGGCATGGCCCTCGCGCAACTCTTCGCCCGCACCGGCGACGCCCACTTCCTCACCGGAGCCCTCCTCGTCGCCAACTGGATCGTCACCAACACCTACAGCACCCTCGGCGCGGGCGGCTTCTCCTTTGGAACCAACATCAACTCCATCAACCAGTCCGTACCGTCGGGCAACGGCAAATCCACCGAACACAACATCGACGCCTTCGCCTTCTTCACCATGCTCGCCCGGCTAACCGACGGCGGCAGTTCAACAGCCAACGGCATGTCCTGGTCGGCGCTCGCCGCTCACGCCCTCACCTTTGTCAACTCCACCCTCAACGCGGCCGGCCCGTTCTTCTACACCGGAACGCTCGTCGACCAGATCACCATCAATCCCTCGCCCATTCCCGAGGATTGCCAGACCTGGTCCTACATGGCCACCCTCAACAACCAGACCCGGGGCACCATCGACTGGGCGCTCGCGCACCTCGAAGCCACCGACACCAGCAGCTCGCCGCACACCAGCCTCACCGGCACCCAGACCATCCACGGCCTCGTCTTCGACACCGCCAGCTTCACCACCACGTTCGCCGACCCGCACGCCGTCTGGCTCGAAGGCACCGCCCACGCCGCCGCCGCGCTCGCCGCTCGCGCCCTTCGCGGAGGCGACACCCTCCCCGTCCTCATCTCCGACATCACCACCGCCATCTCCCTGCTGAACCAGTGCGCCCGCGCCCAGACGCTGCTCGGAGCCGGTCAGACCGCCGGCGGCAACCTCATCCCCACCGGCCTCGGCCTGGTCGCCGCAACCGGCGTCCTCGACACCGGCTTCGGCTACACCTACGGGCCATCCCTTCACATCGGCGCCACCGGCTGGTACTTGATCGCGGGCCTGGCCGCCAACCCCTTTCAGCTCGGGTACCGCGTCATCGGGTAAAAACCCGGCTTGGCGCACCTACACCCACAAACTCCTACAATAAGAAGGAGGAGACAAAACCGAACCGGATGCTGCGCCCCACATCGCCTGTTCTCAGCCCCGAACGTGGATCGCCCCATACCGATCAACCGCTCGAGATCCAGACCTAAGTCCAATGCTCTGAAGATTTTGCACAGAATTGCAGGGGGTAGGGGGAGGGTCCACCACCAACCGGACCGGCTCAGAGTCGGTCCGGTAAGCACACAGCAAAAAACAGCGGCCAGAGGGTAAAAACCCTCTGGCCGCTGTCCGTAAACCCGTCAGATCTGTACTAAAGCTTCTCGAAGAAATCGCAAGCCGAGCACGAGATATACACCCCGCCCGGAACCCCGCGCTCCCGATCCTTCACGCGCTTCACAATGCGCGTCGTCTTCGAGCACTTCGGGCAGTCCGTACTCTTGTTCGTGTCCATGACCTTTTTGCGGTCGCCGGTCTTGGCAATCTTCGCCATAACGCTCATCTCCCTTGAATTTGCTGCGTCCTGCGCGCGAGAGAACATTCACTCCCGCGAAACGGCACATGCGCTCAAGGACAAGTTTACACCCACGAGCCTAAGGCGCGACCGGCCCCGCAACCTGCACGGCCCGCACAAGGTTCGACGGCGTACTCGCTCCACCGGCGCTCCCGCTCTGGGCCGGCTTGGCCGACGGAAACTGCACCTGCCCCGATCCACTCGGCGGCGCTGCCTCCCCCGGCTTCCGCAACGAGGGTGGCGCCCCCGCCGCATGCGTCCCCTCCGCCACCCCCTGCTGGACATCGCCCATCACAATTTCGCGGGTCTCCACCGGGGTGGTATAGGCGCCCATCTCGTCCTTGTCGTGCACAGCGAGCGGCTTGCCCAGCTCGGCAATCTCCACCTGCGCTACCCGGTCCCCCTTAAAGCGAATAAACCGAACCGTCTGCGGAACATGCCCGTAGATCCACTCCTCGTAGCGAGTCCCACTCCCCTCCACCCCATCGCGCTCGCGCATCTTGCTCTCCGGAGCACCCAGGGCCGCCAGCACCATCCGGTGGTTCATCCCCACCAAAACATCGTGGGCGGCAATGGCATCTTTCAGGTTCTGCGGCAGGGTGTCGGCGTACGCCTGCTCCGAACTCTTCACCCCAAAGTCGACCAACGGCTCGAGGAGCGCCTTCACCTCGGGAGCCGAAATCTCGGGCACCTTGCCCTCAAACACCAGCGTGATCCGCGCCCCGGTCGGCTGCTCAACCGGCTGCTGCACCACCGGGTTGTCGTTCAACGACACATGACTCAGGAAGCGGTGCTTGGCATACGGCCCACCGTTCAGGTCCAGGATCAAACGGTCGGCCTTGATGGTCAGGTTGGTCACCATCACGCGATCGCCCGGCCCCGCCGACGTCCCCTTCTCATACAGCATGCGCTTGTACTGCTCGGCCCCCGGCGTCAGATGCCCGTTGGCGATCAGCGTCAGACCGGCGCCCAAAGGCAGCGCACGATGAGCAAACCCCTGCTCGGCCTCGAGGTTGCGGATCAGCTCCCGGCGCCCGCGCTCCGACAGCGTCCCTGACGGCAGATCGACTCGGGTCGGTGTAAACCCCGTATCCACCCCCGCCGTGGCCGTCTTCTCCCCGACAACAAACACCTGACTGGTCGCGGTTCGCGCCGCGGAGGTCGAAACCAATACAACAGCAGCGGCAAAACAGAGCGATCTGTGCGCGTAAGCGGCCATGTCGGGCACCTCAGATAGGAGAATTCTGCGCTCCTCACCGGTACGTTGGCAAGCACCTCTTTTGTGGGAGTTTCAGCCTATGGAGATTGTGTTTCCATGTCGCAAAGCCGCCCGATGGCCTCTCTGGGCGTGACGGCAGAAGATCGGCCGCCAAACCGCACCCTGCATTAAGCCGTCAGCGAGGCGGCGGCGGCGGTGCCGACCGCTCCTCGGGCGTTGCCGGCAAGATCTGCACCAGAGGCACAGGACGGTTGCTCTCCTCCGCCGCAGCCACCGCCGCGTGGGCCGCCGGCGGCCGAACCTCGACCGGATACCCACCCGGAACGATCGGCCGGTGCGTGTAGTTCCAGCTATAGTCCCGGGTCAGCCGGATCAGCGCAATCGCCGCGAAGAGAAGCACCACCGCCGTAAACGGGGCAGCCTCCAAACCAAACCGGCCGCCCGTCAGCGCCCGGCCCCCCACGGCTACGGTCTGCACCACCGAAGAAAGGTCCGTCGACCCGCCAACCGGGAGGCCAAACAGAATCCCCGCCGCCGCAATCCAGCCAAAACCAAGACCCCATCCCAGCCACAGCCCGTAGGTGCGCAGCCAGGCGCGCGAAAGCAAGAGCCCAAAGATCGTGAGCACTGTGACACTGATAAGAGAAGCGTCCGAGCCGTGACCGAACACCAGACCAAAAAGCAGCGAAAGCAGGATCGAAGCTCCCGTCGGTCCGATCGCTTCGATCAGCCGCCGAAAGGCGTAGCCCCGAAACCCTACCTCGACAGCCAGCGCACCAAGCGCTGCGCCTAGCAGATTCGCCGCTAGATACACAAACGCCCGCGGCTCCGTCCACATCTGCACCCGCAACGCACCGAACATCGCCACCGGCAACACAGCAAGGAGCAGAGCGGCCCAACCGATCGCCGCACCGGTCGCCCACTCCCGGGCGGACGTCGGGCGCCGCGGCAAGCCTAGCAGCGTCCGCGTCGACGATTGCCGCCGCGACGCGAGTTCCAGAGCGGAGTATCCAACAGCCAGGAGAAACAGGAGAAACAGCGGCTTCAGCACAGATCCGAGCGCGAGCGAGTCGAGCCGCTGCGAGATGCCCGCCGCCGAGCGCGCCGCCAGATCGCTCGCCAGAAAAAACCAGCAGATCGCAGCTACTGAGACAAAGAAGTCCCCAGCCCTGCTGGGTCGCGGTGGAGGCGGAGTTGGTCGTCCAGACACCGGCAAAATATCTACTCCATGAGGCATCTGGGTCAGGCAGGGATCGCCGTCGTGTAGAACTGCGCGATGTTGCGAAACTTCCGGTAACGCTGGTCCAGCATCTGCTCGGTCGTAAAGGACCGCAGCGCTCGAAGATGAGCACGAAGCCGGTCAGCCACAAGGCCGATCGCACCCGCCGCATCCGCCTGCGATCCGCCCGCCGGTTCCGCGATTACGTCATCCACGCAGCCCAGCTTCTGGACGTCGACCGCCGTATACTTCAGCGCCGCCGCCGCCTGCTGCTTTTTGCTCGCGTCCTTCCACATGATGGACGCGCATCCTTCCGGCGAAATCACCGAGTAGATAGCATTCTCGAGCATCAGCACACGGTCGGCAACCGCCAGCGCAAGCGCTCCGCCCGAGCCGCCCTCGCCCGTAATCGTCGCAATCGTCGGCACCCGCAGCCGTGACATCTCCAAGAGATTGCGCGCGATCGCCTCGCCCTGCCCACGCTCCTCCGCGCCGATCCCCGGATTCGCCCCAGCCAGATCAAGAAACGTAAATATCGGATGGCCAAACTTCTCCGCAAACTTCATCGCCCGCAGAGCCTTGCGGTACCCCTCCGGATCGGGCGATCCAAACTTCCGCGCCACCCGCTCCTTCAACGTCCGCCCCTTCAAATTCCCGATCGCGAGCACCGGCTGCCCGTCAAACCGCGCCATCCCACAGCTGATCGCGGCATCGTCGCCAAAGGCGCGGTCGCCGTGGATCTCGCTCCAGTCGGTGAAGATGCCGTCGATAAAGTCCATGGGATACGGTCGCTGCGGATGACGAGCCGCCTCCGTCTTGAGCCACGCCTCCGGCGCAACAGGTGCGGCGACGGCCTGCACAGTCCCTATCTTTCCAGTCTCTTGATCTGCCATTCTCTTGGTTTAACTCAGCTCCTCTATTGTATGGCAACGTGCTTACACGGTAGCTTCGGCGCCCGACTCCGGTTTGAGCACACACTGCTATTCTGTCGAGACGTACGGAGACCAGGGAAACGCGATGCTGGACATTCATCCGCCGGAACACGGAATCCACGGATTTCGCGACTTCTTCCTTCACCTGCTGACCATTACAGTCGGTTTGTTTATCGCGCTCCTGCTCGAGGCGGGTGTCGAAGGAATTCACCACCGACATCAGCGAAAAGAAGCAGAGGCGACCATCCGACAGGAGATTCAGGACAATCGCGCAAAGTTGGTAAAGGCACAGCAGATCATGCAGAACGAACAGAAGAGCATGCTGGGCGTCCTAAATTTCCTAGAGGAACGCAGTCAAGGACGCCCCGGTAACCCTGAAGGCCTGAATCTTTCCTTCAGCGAAGGTCCGCTTCAGGATGCTGCCTGGCGAACCGCAAGCTCTACCGGGGTTATGAACTACATGGAGTACGGCGAGGTGGAGAGGTTCTCCGCCGCCTACAAGGAACAGGCACAGTTCGAGACGATGGAGCAACAGACGCTGGATGAGTATTTGGAACTGGACTCGTTTGTGGTGAAGGGCTTCGATCCAAGAAATGTCAGCATGGACGATATCAAAGCCGCGCAGCCGATTGTGCGGCGCGCTCTGGCCCATCTTGAAGGAATGATCGACATAAGCCGCGGGACAATCCAGCAGTATGACAGTTCTCTCAAGTAGAGGTCGTCGATGTCCAGGTCTACTGTTTTAAGCCCGACCTCACTCAATCACTCGGACCCCGCCCCGTCCCACCAGATCCTCCACCCTGTCGATAAATAGGCGATCGGCCGCCACCTGAACATCCTGCGGCTCCAGCACCGCGCAGAACTCCCCCGGCTCCTCAAGATCCAAGAGCAACTTGCCCTTTCCAGGGGCCGCAACAAAGATGGCATGGAGCTTGTTCAACAGCGCCGCGTCCGGGTTGTGCAGCGGAACCTTGATGCGCAGCGCCTCCGGCAGCTTCAGCTTGATATCCTCGATCGCCTGAATCGAAGAGATCGCAAGCTTCGGTGCAGAGTCCTCCTCCCCTCGCAACACGCCGCGAACCAGCACCGGAACGTCGATCTTCAACCGCTCGGCCAACTGCGCGTAACTCTGCGGAAACGCAATCAGCTCAATCTTGCCGACCGTGTCTTCAAGACATGCCTGCGCATACATCTCGCCCGACCGCTTCGACTTCGCCACCTTCAAACCCGTGATCACACCTGCAATCGCGATCTCGTTCTGCCCTTGCTCGTTGCCGCCGCGCCGGAAAACTTGCGGCTCCGGCTTCATCTCACACGCTGTTGACGTGTCCACCACCTTTAGATTACGTAACTTCTCGCGATACTTATCCAGCGGATGGCCGGAGACAAAGAAACCCAGCACCTCCTTCTCGTTCTGCAGGCGCGTATGCTCGTCCCACTCCGGCAGCTTCGGCAACGCATCCTCGTTCCGCACCTTGCTCGGTCCCTCATCAAAGATCCCAAACAGCCCATGCTGTCCCGCAGCTTCATCGCGCTGCGATCTCTGCGCACGCTCCATCGCTTTGTCAAGCGCCAGATTCACCTGCGCGCGATGCCCAAACTCGTCCATCGCCCCGGCCTTGATCAGCGACTCGAGCACACGTTTGTTTAGGAGCCGAAGATCGACCCGCTCGCAAAAGTCGTACAAGCTTGCAAACGGTCCGGCCCCTCCCTTCTTTGCAGTCTCATCCCCGTCCGCCGCCGCCGATCCCTCGCGCGCGGCAAGAATCGATTCGATCGCGTTGTGGCCGACGTTCTTGATCGCCGCCAGACCAAACCCGATCGCCTCGCCCAGGGGCGTAAAGTCCGCAAAGGAAACCTGCACGTTCGGCGGCAACACCGAGATGCCAATCTCGCGGCACTCGGAGATGTACTTCACCACGTTCTCCGGCTTGGACGTCTCGCTGGTCAAGAGCGCCGCCATAAACTCCACCGGATAGTGCGTCTTCAACCAGGCCGTGTGATACGCCAGCAACGCATACGCGGCCGAGTGCGACTTGTTGAAGCCATACCCTGCAAACTGCGCCATCAGATCGAAGATCTTTCCGGCAATCTCCTTTGGATGTTTATTCGCCGCGGCGCCCGACATAAAGCGGTCGCGCTGCTTGGCCATCTCACCGGCATCCTTTTTGCCCATCGCCCGTCGCAGGAGATCGGCCTCGCCCAACGCGTATCCCGCAACCGCGGCAGCGATCTGCATCACCTGCTCCTGATACACCATCACGCCCAGCGTTTCTTTCAGAATCGCCTCCATCTCGGGCAGGTCATACTCGACCGCGCGACGCCCCCACTTTCTTTCGATAAAATCGTCGATCATCGACATCGGCCCAGGCCGGTACAGCGCGTTCAGCGCGGTCAGATCCTCAACGCGATTCGGCTTGTACCGGCGAAGCACATCACGCATTCCGCCCGACTCAAATTGAAATATGCCCGACGTCAGCGCGCGGTGAAACACCTTCTCAAACACCTCCGCATCGTCGAGCGGAACTGCGGTCATATCGATCAGCACGCCCCGGTTCTTCTGGATCAGCTTGATGCAATCGTCGATCACCGTCAACGTCGTCAGGCCGAGAAAGTCCATCTTCAGCAGGCCCATCTTCTCGACGGCCTTCATGTCGTACGCCGTAACGATCGCTTCATCTTTTGTGCGCGTCACCGGCACAAGTTCAGTCAGCGGCTGCGGCGCAATCACCACTCCCGCAGCGTGAACACCCGCTCCGCGAACCAAACCCTCGAGACGCATGGCTGCGTCGATCAACTCGCGGATCTTCGCATCGCTCTCGTACGCGCTAGAAAGCGGAGTCGAGTCCTTCAAGGCCTGATCGATCGTGATCCCAATCGTGGCGGGGATCATCTTCGCGATCCGGTCGACCTCGCCATACGGCATGTCCAACGCGCGCCCAACATCTTTGATGGCCGCCTTCGCCGCCATCGTGTTGAACGTGATAATTTGCGCGACCTGGTCCGAACCGTACTTCTGGCGGACGTATTCAATCACCTCGCCACGCCGGTTCATGCAGAAGTCAATATCGATATCCGGCATGGAGACGCGCTCAGGATTCAAAAAGCGTTCAAACAAAAGCTCATTCTGCAACGGATCGACATCCGTGATTTCCATCACGTATGCCACCAGCGACCCGGCCGCCGATCCGCGCCCCGGCCCCACCGGTATGCTCCGCTCGCGCGCATACCGAATGAAGTCCCAGACAATCATGAAGTAGCCCGGAAACTTCATGGCCTTGATGCACTCGATCTCACGATCGAGCCGAGCGTAATACTCCGGAATCGACCGCTTCAAAAGACCCCGGCTCCGCAACTGCGCCACCGCAGTCTCAAGCCGCTTCTCTAACCCCGCACGGCACACCTTCTCGAAGTAGCTCTCCAGGCTCTCGCCTTCCGGAACAGCAAAATCCGGAAAAGGATTCTTCACCTTCGACATCTGCACATTGCATCGATCCACAAACTGCATCGTCCGCGTGCAAACGTCAGGTGCATGTGCAAACGCACGGTGCATCTCGTCCGCGCTCTTGATGTAAAACTCCTGCGTATCGAACTTGAAGCGCTTCGGATCGTTCATCGAACCAGCCGTCTGCACACACAGGAGGATCTCGTGCGCTCGGCTGTCGTCGCCCGCGACATAGTGCGCATCGTTCGTCGCGACCAGGGGAATCCCAAGCTCTCGCTCCATCTGAAACAGCTGATCGCACACCCGCTTGTCCGGATCGAGCCCATGATCCTGGATCTCCAGGAAAAAACTCCCCTTGCCGAACATGTCCTCGAAGACCCCCGCCGACCGCTTCGCCTCCTCGTACTTGCCCGCCATCAGATGCTGGTTCAGCTCACCCGCAAGACACCCCGAAAATCCAATCAAACCTTCCGTATGCTTCGCCAGGAAGCCTTTCGAAACCCGCGGCTTGCGGTAGAACCCGTGCAGCGCCGCCTCCGACGTCAGCCGCATCAGATTCCGGTACCCAGACTCGTTCTCCGCCAAGACCAAGAAGTGGTTGTACCCGCCCGCCAGCTCCCGGTGATCCTCCGTCTCCGACAGGTAGAGCTCGCACCCCAGGATCGGCTTCACCCCTTTCTTCGCCATCGCGTCAAAGAAGTGCACCGCCCCATACATATTTCCGTGGTCCGTCATCGCGGCGGCCGTCTGGCCCAGCTTCGCGACGTGCGCCGCCAGCCTGTCCACATCGCATGCGCCGTCAAGAAGGGAGTAATCCGTATGGAGATGGAGGTGCGTAAACTCGGCTGCGGCCATGCACCTATTTTAGTGCGCCGCCATAAATCGTCTCGGGTCCTTTCCGTGGAAAACCAGACCGAAACTCCTCGCCGGCGCCAATACGCGGAAACCCTGCCTCAGGATCCTTCCTTCACCAGCTGCGTGGCCAGGTCTAAATACAGCTCGACCGCCTCCAGCAGCTCCGTCTTCCTCACCCGCTCCTCGAACGTATGCGCCACATGGATGGACCCCGGCCCTAGCAAAAACGGCTCACCCCACGCATTGAGCGAGGGTATATCCGTCGTAAACTTCGCAATCATCGTCTGAAAACCATCTACCGCTCGCATACGCACAAACGGCAGGTCCAGCGAAAATCTCACCTCCGCCCGCCCCGCAACCACCCGCACAATCTCCGCCCGGGTCGCCTCCGACGGTCCCACCAGCCGGATCAGCAGGTGCGCCTCGGCCTCGTCCGCAATCACATTCGGCGCACGCCCGCCACTCACCAAGCCAATGTTCAGCGTCGAGTGCCCATCCGCCCCCAGGCTCGGCTCAAATGGAAGCGGCATGGCCAGCAAATCGTGGAGCACCCCCACCAGCTTGTCGATCGCCGACTCCCCCAGCTCCGGATACGCCGAATGCGCCATCCGCCCCTTCGCCCGAAGCTCCAGCCGCAGCGCTCCTTTGCTCGCGAGCGCCAGCCGATTGTCGGTCGGCTCTCCGTTGATCAAAAATCGCGACCCCTTCGAATGTAAATTCGCCACCGCGGCTCCTGCCGAATCACGCTCCTCCCCCACCACAAACAGCAAGCCCACACCGACCCCAGCACCCCGCAGCCGCTCCGCAGCCGCAATCTGCGCCGCAATGATTCCCTTCGCATCGCACACGCCCCGCCCATACAAAAACTCCGCATCTTCCGTGCAAGGAAAAAACGGCGGAACCGTGTCCATATGGGTCGAAAACACCACATCCGGCGTGCCCCCTGGCAGCGCCGCATACACATTGATGCGCGCCTCGGCTTCGCCCGCCGGAGCTCCGGGCGTCGTCCGCGGATCTGCCTGATCCACCGGCATCTGCTCGACCGCATACCCCTGATCTCGCAGCAGATCCCGCAGAAACGCGCCAACGCGACCCTCATGGTACGTCGTCGACTCGATGTTCACGAGTTCCCGAGTCAGCGCGACTGGGTCAATCAAATCTGCCGCCATCCGCCCAGCATACGTCACACAAATCACGCCAAACACCCGCACCCACACCTAAACTAGAAGTCGTGCCCCCGTCCCCCGCACCTCCATCGCACCTCCAGACCATCGACGACCTCTCCGGCCCCGCCGGCAAACTCGAAGCTCTCCTCAACACCGGCCAGCCAGACGCCCCCTTCGCCGCCCTGGTCTGCCACCCTTACCCACCCGCCGGTGGAACCATGCACACCAAGGTCGTTTACCACGCCATGAAGGCCTTTCTGTCCTTTGGCCTGCCCGTCGTCCGCTTCAACTTCCGCGGCGTGGGCTTGAGCGAAGGCCTCTTCGACGGAGGTCACGGGGAACAGGACGACGTCCGAGCCGCGCTCACCTGGACAGCCGGACACCTCCATCGGCCCATCCTCTTCGCAGGCTTCTCCTTCGGCTCCTACGTCGGCCTGCGCGCCTGCTGCGGAGACCCCCGCGTCGTCGGCCGCATCGGTCTCGGCCTTCCCGTCCGCGCCGCCGGTCGCGACTACACCTACGAGTTCCTCCAGACCTGCACCGGACCAAAACTCCTCCTCAGCGGCGACCACGACCAGTTCAGTCCCGCCGCCGATCTCACCCGAGCCGCGGAAACCATGCCCCCACCCACGCGCCTCGTGTTCGTTCCCGGAGCCGACCATTTCTTTCAAGGCATCTCCAGCTCGCCCGCACCCAAGCTCGACCACATGCGATCCGAGATGAGACTCTGGATTAGCGAAACCTTTGCCCTCCGCAGACAGCCCTGAGCCATAGACAGACCGCCTTGAGCCGCAGCCCAGCCCGGAGCTCAGACCGGACCTCAGCTCGTCTCGGCCAGCCACTCCAGCACAGCCCGGTTGCACGCGTCCGGCATCTCCTCAAACGGGATATGCCCGACACTCGGCAACACGACGAGGCTCGAATTCGAGAGATACTGCTGCAACTTCTCGGCCGACGCTAGACCCACCGCGCGGTCGCGATCCCCCCAGATCAACAGCGCCGGCTTTGTCTTCAGCTCCGGCAAAACCGCCCGCAGCGCGCTCATATCCGGCACCCACCGCCGCACGACCGCCATCACGTGCGTAATCGTCCCCGGGACCTCAAGCCCCTCCGTGTACCCCTCAAGCGTCCCCTCCGCAACCCGCGTGGGATCGCCAAACATCCGGCGAAGAGCAACCGCCTTCAAACGGTCCGGAACAAACGGAATCGCCCGGGCCAAGCCGCTGCCCGCGGACGTGCGGTAAAAACGCAGCAGCCCTTCGCCAAGAGGACAAAACGGATTCGCCGGCGCAAACAGGATCAGCTTACCCACCTTTTCCGGATGTCGCGCCGCCAGCATCATCGCTACCGCGCCACCATGCGAGTGCCCTGCCACGTCCGCCTCGGCTAAGCCGAACTGATCCATGCACGCCGCCACCCGGTCCGCCGTTGCCTCGAGACCCGCATCCAGCCCCGCAACCCGCCCTGACCGGCCCATGTTCGCCAGATCGATCGCGTACACCGACGCCCCGCTGCTCAGAGCCGCAATATTCCGCCGCCAGTTCTGCGTCGACCCCACAAGTCCATGCAACAGCAGAAGGGGCCGCCCAGTCCCACACCGGACGTAGTGAACCGGAACTCCGTCCACCTCGATAAACGAGTCCTCAACGCCGGCCTTGGAACTACTCAGCACGTCTGCTCACAAACCCGCAAATACAAAGATCGGACCCGTACGTCCACCCCGTGGAGACTACAGAGATGTTACAAGGCCGGAAAAGTACGTTTCTGTTCCAAGGCCGGTGTCTCCATTCATGCGCACGCCCACGGCCATGAGTGAAGAGGAATCTTCACATGGTGGCGTACTTACTCCCCTATCCTCATAAAATGGAGATAGAGGCAAACCCAGTGTTTCCACGCGCCGGAACAGAAAGGCAAAAGTCATTCGGACAAAGTCGTCCAGATAACCCAAGGACAGAGCTAAGTCATTTGTTTCGAAGAATTTGGGACTAACCTCTTTATTTTGAATATTTTACAGACATAGGTCGGCCGTAAGTTGTTGATTCTGGGTATTTTGCACCAAAGCGAGCCCCCGGGGGGGGGTGGGTATCCCTTCCTCCCAAGGTGCGCTCTAAATTTCCGCCACAACCAGCGATCGGTACCGGGAGGAGGTACGCTCCTCGGGCACTCCCGCCGTTTTGCGCAAAACCGATAGGAGAACATCGCACGCGCGATCGACATCGTCTGTCGAGACAATCAGCGGCGGTAAGAACCGAAGCACATTGCCCTGCACGCAGTTCAGCAGGACTCCATGTGCGAGCGCGGCCTCAACCACCGGCCTGGCTGGAACCGTCAGCTCCAGCCCTTGGAGCAGACCTCGCCCGCGAGCCTCGACCGCGGTCTCGCACTCGGCGACGATCTCTCTCAGACGCCGGCTCAGGTGCGCCCCGGTCTCCGTCACCTGCCCGAGAAGCCCTTCTTCCTCGACGATCGCCAGAAACTCCAAACCAAGCCGGCAGGCCAGCGGACTTCCTCCCAGCGTGCTGCCATGCTTCGCCAGCCCAAACGTATGGAAGAGCTCGTCCGTCACCAGGATCGCGCTCAACGGCAGACCGCCGCCCAGCGGCTTGCCCAGGATCAGGATGTCCGGCCGAACGCCGGAGGCCTCAAGCGCAAACCACTGCCCAGTCCGCCCCAGACCACTTTGGATCTCATCAAAGATCAGCACAGCTCCATGCTGATCGGCCAGTTGACGAGCTTCGGAGAGAAACTCAGGCGTGCATGTATGCACGCCACCCTCGCCCAAGAGCGGCTCGATTAAGATCGCGCACGTCCACTCGTCCACAGCCAGACGAAGCTGCTCAAGATCATTTCGCTCCACAAACGTCACTCCAGGCAAACCGGGAGCGAAGTCTGCCCGGTACTTCTCCTGCCCCGTGACCGAGAGCGAGCCATACGTCCGTCCGTGATACGACGAGCTCAAAGCCACAATCCCATGCTTCTGCGCCGAGAAGTTCTGCCGCCCAAACGACCGCGCAAGCTTCAGTGCACCCTCGACGGCCTCTGATCCGCCCGTCGAGAAGAACGCGCCCGTCATCCCGGCAAGGTCGGCCAGCCGCTCGGCCAAATGACTCGGGTGAGGATTGCTGTACTGCGGCGAGAGATGAATGAGCCGGCCCGCCTGCTCCACCATCGCCCGGAGCATTCGGGGATGCGCGTGACCCAGAGCATTCACACCCAGCCCAGCCATCATGTCGAGATAGCGCCGACCATCCGCGTCGAACAGAAACACGCCTTCGCCCCGCTCCATCACGACAGGATAGCGGGCGTATACCGGAAGCAGGTGCTCAGCATCACGCCGGAGAACGTCGGCCGCGCCCTCCTCGACGAGAGTCGTTGACCTCTGAGGTCGAGCTTCGCATGTACCCGATCGTTGGCTTTGGGCGGTGGCGCCCTGCCGCTCGGAAAAGTCCATGTCTCTCAGTTCATAGCAACGGGGTACGCGGGGTCAAGCAAAAGATCGCCTGAGAGGAACCACCCGTGCTTCCCTCAGCCGCAAGATCCTGGTTCCTATAGAACGAAGTTCAATCTGGGACAAAACCTCATCGGTCTTCTGAAAGCTGCAAGCAGATATGATTTTCTGTAGCTGGAACAGATCTGATTCACTGCGCTAGTTGAAGGCATATCAGGGCCCCGCATCAACTTTATATCCTTCTCGTGGCGCGGTTTGGCCCCCAAGATGCAAGCTAAATGCATTGGACAAGATGCGAAAGAAAGGCAGGGTGCTCGGATCAACGTGAAAGACGCCTCCCATACCCGGGTCCTGGCCATCTTCCTTGCCCTCGTCACTCTGCTGGCCTGTGGTCTGGCGGCAGCAAACTTCCGCTTCGAAAGCGACTACGACGTCCCAACTGACGGCGTCTGGTGGCAGGAGGCCCCGGGCGGCATCCGGGCGGAGCGTGTGCCGGCCGGTTCCCCTGCCGAACGTGCGGGCGTGCGTACAGGAGATCTGCTGATCGCAATCAACGACCGGCCCACGCCGCGGCTCGCCCCGTTTATTCGCGAGATGTTTCGCAGCGGTATCTGGGCCCACAGCATGTACTCGATCGTTCGTCCAGTCGCGACCGGAGCCCATACCGGGCAGCCCGCCCGACTCGAAATTCCCGTCATCCTCGAACCCACGGATCGCTCCATTAACCAAGGCCTTCGCTCGATCGCCGCGGTCTACCTGATGATCGGCATCTACGTCCTGTTTCGCCGCTGGACCGCACCTAAAGCCACGCATTTCTACATCTTCTGCCTTGTCTCCTTTGTCCTCTACTCGTTCAAATACACGGGCCAACTGGACACCTTCGATCAGATCATCTACTGGGGAAATGTGATCGCTGGCGCCCTTCAACCCGCGCTCTTCCTCCACTTCGCTTGGAGCTTCTCGGAACGCAAGCTCCGCAGCCGGCGCGACCGCTTCCTCCGGATGGCTGGAACTGCTGCACTCTACCTGCCCGGAGCGCTCCTGGTCGCTCTCCAGTTCGTTGCTATCCGCTTCGAATCAGCAACCGAACTGCTCCACCACCGGCTTGACCAGATCGCCGTCGGCTATCTCGCTCTGTTCTACGTCGTCGCGGCCATCGTCTTTCGATTCCGCTATCGACGCGCCGTCGCCGGCCTTGAGCGCCAGCAACTCAAGTGGCTCACCCGCGGAACTCTTCTCGCGATCACCCCGTTTACGCTCTTCTACGCCATCCCCTACATGGCCGACCTCCCAGTTCCGGGGACGCTCACCAAGGTGGCCGGCCTGTCGCTCGTCTTTCTCCCGCTCACGTTCAGTTGGGCCATCGTCCGGTATCGCCTCATGGACGTCGACCTAATCTTCAAGCGCGGTGTCACCTATACTCTCGCAACCGCTGCTCTCGTCGGCATGTACTTCGCGGGGGTCGCCATCACAGCGGAGATGGTCCACACACGTCTGCCCAATCTGCGCGTTTGGGGCCTCATCGCCGCCGTTACCATCACGGGCCTCGTCTTTGACCCGCTCAAACGCGCCATCCAGAGCCGCGTTGATCGAGTCTTCGATCAGAAGCGCTTTGATTACCGCGAGACTCTGGTCAACTTCGGCCGCAGCCTCAACGCACAGACCGACCTCCGCGCTCTGCTCGACAGCATCGTCGAGCGCCTGCCCGAAACGCTTCTCGTCACACGCGTCGCCGTCTTTCTCTGCGACGGTCAGGCGGACGGCAAGACCAGCACCATGCGTCTCGCAGCCGCGCACGGCCTCGGCGATCTCCATCCGGCCAGCAGCTTCCATCTGGATCTCGATTTCCTCGACTTCGACGGCCCTGAAAGCCACAACCACCTCTTCCTCGAAAATCCGGAGCAGGTCCTGCGCCTTCCGGAATACCAGCAGCAGTCTGCCCGCGAGCTCGACCTCAACTACTACCTGCCCTGCCGCGTCGCCTCCCGCGAAGGCGGCGGAACCCGCACTGTCGCCGTCATCGGCCTCGGTCGCACGCAGCACGGCGACTTTCTCTCGAGCGAGGACGTCGAAGTTCTCGAATCGCTGGCCGGGTACATCGCCATCGCCATCCAGAACGCCCAGCTCTATCGCCGTCTTGAACAGAAGATGTCCGAGTTCGAACGCCTCAAGGAGTTCCACGAAAACATCGTCGAATCCATCAACGTCGGCGTCTTCGCCGTCGATCTCCACGACCGCATCGAAAGCTGGAATCAGGAGATGGAGGACCTGTTCGGAGTCACGCGCGAAAAAGCCCTCGGCCAGCCCCTCAGTTCCCTCCTTCCAGCCGAGTTCCTCGATCGCTTCTGCCAGATCCGCAACGATCAAGAGACGCACACCCTCTACAAGTTCCGCCTGCCCCTTCCTTCAGGCGAGCTCCGATCCGCCAACATCGCCATCGCTCCCCTAGTCGCGCGCGACGGAGTCACCGTCGGCCGCATTATCCTCGTCGACGACATCACCGATCGCATCCGGCTCGAAGAACAGCTCTCCCAGGCAGAAAAGCTCTCCTCGATCGGCCTGCTCGCCGCCGGGGTCGCTCACGAGGTCAACACCCCCCTGGCCGTCATCTCCAGCTACACCCAAATGCTCAGCAAACAGATGAGCGGCGACCGCCGGCTCACCCCCTTGCTCGACAAGATTACTCAGCAGAGCTTTCGCGCCTCCGAGATCGTCAACGGTCTGCTCAACTTCTCCCGCACCGCCGGAACCGAGTTCGGCAGCATCGATCTCAACACTGTTCTTCGCGAGACCCTGAACCTCATCGATCACCAACTGCGCACCGCACAGGTCGCCCTCTCTCTCGATCTCGACCCCGATCTCGCACCCGTCCACGGCAACCAAGGCAAGCTGCAGCAGGTTTTCCTCAACCTCCTTCTGAACGCCAAGGACGCCATGTTCCGCAAGCCGGACGCACTTCTAACCGTCACCACCTGCAACCGCCCAGGCGAAGTCGTCGTTCGGATCCAGGACTCCGGCGACGGCATCAAGCACGAGCATCTGCACCGCATCTACGACCCCTTCTTTACCACCAAAACCAAGCCGGCAGAGGGCGGTCACAAAGGCACAGGTCTCGGCCTCGCCGTCAGCTACGGCATCATGCAGGAACACGGAGGAAAGATTCACGTGGAAACAGCTGAGGGCAGAGGAACAACGTTTGTGCTGGAGCTTCCGGCGAGCCGCGCAATCCCAACACCCGCCGAAACCTCCCACGACCAAGCTACAGCCGAGACGGTGGCCGTCCATGCGTGAGACCACGGGCGTGCTCGATGTCGCTCTACCCCAGATCTCCGCAAATGGGGCCGCGGCACAAAACGATCCGAAGATCCTCATCATCGACGACGAGGCGGCCATCCGCGAGTCACTCGAAATGCTTCTCACACTCGAGGGGTTTCAAGTCTTCACCGCATTTGAAGGCAGCTCCGGTCTCGATCTTCTCTCCCGCAACGACTACGACCTGCTCCTGCTCGATCTCGCCCTCCCCGGCGAAAGCGGCATCGATCTCCTCCCCCGCATCAAGGCGACCCAACCGCATCTTCCCGTCATCATGATCACGGCGTTCGGCACGGTCGGCAACGTCGTCGACGCCATCCGCGCCGGCGCGGAAAACTTCGTCCAGAAGCCCTGGGATAACGAGAAACTGCTCGCCGACATCCGCTCCGCTATCGGCCGCCACAAGGCCGAACAAGAGGTCATCCAGCTCAAACGCGCGCTCAAAATGCGCTACAACTTCGAGCACATCGTCGGCAAAAGCGAGCCGATGCTGCGACTCTTCGACCTCGTCGCCCAAGTCGCCCCCAGCCGATCGACCGTTCTCATCCAGGGTGAAAGCGGTACCGGCAAGGAACTCGTGGCAAAAGCGCTCCACGCTAACTCCCCCCGCCGCGACAAACCGTTCGTCCCCGTCAACACCGGCGCCGTCCCCTCGGAGCTGCTCGAATCCACCCTCTTCGGCCACGTTCGCGGAGCCTTCACCTCCGCCGTCAACTCTAAAAAGGGCCTCTTCGAGGTCGCCAACGGCGGCACCCTCTTTCTCGACGAGATCGGCACCATGTCCATGGACATGCAAGCCAAAATCCTGCGCGTTCTCCAGGACCGCCGCTTCATGCAACTCGGTGGCACGCACGAGATCCAGGTCGACGTCCGCATCGTCGCCGCCACCAATGTCAATCTTCAGAACGCCGTCCGCGAAGGCCGCTTTCGCGAAGATCTCTTCTACCGCCTCAACGTCATCGCGCTCGATCTGCCGCCGCTCCGCCTCCGACGCGAAGACATCCCTCTGCTCGCCGCACACTTCCTGAAGTTCTACGCTGAAGAAAACGGCACCGGCGATCGCGTCCTCTCGCCCGAGGCGCTCCGCGTCCTCATGGAGTATGAGTGGCCCGGCAACGTCCGCGAACTCGAAAACGCCATGGAACGCGGCGTCGTTCTCTCCACCACACGCATCATTCCACCCGAGCTCCTGCCCGCCCAACTCACCGGCAGCACGTACTCAGCAGCCAGTCTCGAACACCGCCCCGACGCCTCCCTCTTTGACATCATGGAAGAGATCGAGCGCCGCATCATTGCCGACCGCCTCGAGCGCTGTCACTGGAACCAGACCGAAGCCGCCGAGTTCTTCAAGGTCCCGCTCTCCACCCTCAACCAAAAGATCAAACGTCTCAACATCGAAGTCCGTAAACGCCACCGCGACTAGACCTTCGGCTAAGGCTGCAACACAATCTTCATCGACCCAGGCTGCGGATGCGACGCAAGATCGATTGCCTCGGCTGCCCGCTCAAGCGAAAAGCGGTGCGAGATCAGTTGCGTCAGATCCAAACCGTTCCGGTACCCGCCAAACACCAGCCGAACCCCCTCTTCCTGAATCGCCACCGACGCGCTGTACGACCCCATCAACGTCTTCTCATCCATGCAAACTTGCGCCGGATCAAACGCCGCCCTGCCATGCTGCGTGCTGGCAAACAGCATCACCCGGCCGCCCGGCCGGATCGCATCCATGGCCGTCTGGATCAGAGCATCGTTGCCTACCGCCACCATCGCCACATCGGCGCCCCGGCCCTCCGTCCACGCCTTCGCAGCCCGGACCACATCGCCCTCCACCGGCTGATCGAGACCGAACCGCGCCGCCACCCGGCGCCGCTCCGGAAATAGATCCGACGTCAGAACAGTCGCTCCCGTCCGCCTCGCCAACGCGCCAAGCAGTATCCCGATCGGCCCTTGCCCAATCACCAGCACCGTCTCGTCCGGCTCCAGCGCCAACATCCGCACGGCCTTGTAACACGTATTCACCGGCTCGATAAATGCCGCTTGTTCAAACGGCACATCGTCCGGAATCCGCACCAGGCCGTCACGCACAATCCAGTCCATCACGCGGATGTACTCCGCAAAACCACCCCCCGCAGGCGCGCCCACCCCCGCCGTCGTGCCTACCCGTTTGTAGGTCTCGCACTGCGCAAACGTCTCTTTGCGACAGAAATAGCACTCGCGGCACGGGGTGTGATGAAACGCCATCACACGATCGGCCACCGCAAAATTCCGCACACCCTCACCCACCCGCACGATCGTCCCCGCCATCTCGTGCCCAAACACTCGCGGCGCCTCATGCGACCCGCTATGGATCTTCTTCAGATCCGTCCCGCAGATGCCGCAGGTGTGGATGCGCACCAGAACCTCTCCCGGCCCAATCTCCGGCACAGCAACCGTCTCCACGCGCACGTCGTCGACCCCGCGATACACCGCCGCGCGCATCGTGCTCGGAACCGCGATCTCCTCGCCCTGCCGGACCTCAACCGCCGCTTCCATTGCCATCTCTTCCGCTCCAGAAACCCATCTGTTCTAGTCTAGTTCGCGATTCAGCTCGTCCGTCAGCGCCAGCAGCGCTCGCCGGCTGTTCCGCGCAAGCTGCCACAAAGTCCCCCAGCCTGCCGGTCGCAAAGCAGTGTGGAGCGCAAACGCCCGCTCGCGAAATTGCCCATCGCTCGTCACCCATCGATCCATCGCCGGCAACGCAAACTCCGCCTCATCGGAGATCGCCTTGATCGCCCGAAACTCCCGCCCCCCGGCCATCGCGACCCGCGCCACCGCCGCAGCCTCCATATCCACCGCGTCCGCCCTATACGCCTCGCGCAGTCTCCTCTTCCCCGCTACACCGGCGACGCTCGGCGATGTGGCCAGCACACATCCATCCTCACTCGTGCCGATCCGCTCCCCTGTCCTCGTATCCACCACCAAACCCGCGCGGATCACCGTTCCAGCCCGCAAAGCCGGATCGCAAGCACCCGCCAGCCCCACCGACACCACCCGGTCGATCGACCGAACCTCCAGCGCCGCCGCAAGCGCAAGCGTGGCGCGCTCCGCCCCCATCCCGGCACACGCCACCACACCGCGATCGCTGATGTACAGCACCACCTTGCCGGGTCGCTCTAATCGATCCCACCCCCGCACCAAACCGGCAATCTCCCGCGGAAGTGCCCCGATCATCGCTACGTTTTCCCTCAAGCTACCGGCTCGCTCCGCCGCGGCATGTCTAAGGGCGGCGCGTACCCATGCGCTAGAAACCACTCGATCGCCTCGCGCAAGGCGTGATACACAGGCTTGACCGCAAATCCGAGATCCCGCTCCGCCTTCGCCGAACTCGCAAACATCTTCTTTCGTCCCATCCGCACCGCTTCCACCGTCGCCCGCGGCTCGCGCCCACGCAACCTCCCCGTCACCGTCTCATCAAACATCGCAAACAGCATTGCCACCGTGTGCGGAACCCGCAGCTTCGGCGACGGCAACCCCGTAATCGACGACATCCGGTCCAGGATCTGCTTCAGCGTCAGGTTCTCGCCGCCTAGGATGTACCGCTCCCCCGGCGTCCCCCGGTCGAGCGCGACAAGGTGCATGCGCGCCACCTCATCCACATCCACCAGGTTCAAGCCGGTATCCACATACGCCGGAAATCGCCGGTTCAAAAAGTCCACAACGATTCGTCCCGTCGGCGTCGGCTTCCGGTCACCCGCCCCGATCGGCGTCGTCGGATTCAGCAGCACCACGTGCTGCCCCGCACGCGCCGCTTCAATCGCCACCTGCTCCGCCAGGAACTTCGACCGCTTGTACGGTCCGATCATGGCCGCGAGCGACACCGGCGTCGCCTCGTCCACAATCGTCCCATCGGTCTGAAACCCCATCGTCGCCACCGAAGACGTGTACACCACGCGCCCCACCCCAGCCTCGCGTGCGACCCGCAGCAAGTCCCGCGTCCCATCAACATTCGCCCGAAACATCTCAGCCGCATCGGGCACCCAGAGCCGATAATCCGCGGCAACATGGACCAGAGCATCACACCCCAGAAGCGCCGCCTTGAAGCCAGCTCCATTCCGAAGATCCCCCCGCACCGATTCAGCGCCGGCCAATCCCTCGATCGCCCTGAGATCGCTCGATGGACGCGTCAGCAGACGCAAATCCGCCCCCTGAGCCGCATACGCCCGCGCAACATGCGATCCAACAAACCCGGTTGCCCCAGTGATGAAAACCTTCATCCCTTGCGTCTGTAGATGGAGTCACACGCTTCGATCTCGACGGGGCTCATCCGGTCAGTCCAACTTCTCGGGCTCAATCTGAATGTTCTTCTCGCCCGCGGCCTTCTTCTCCCAATACCTTTTGATCCACGCCTCGAAGCTCTTGCCTGCCGCCGTATCCCGTCCCGTAAACGCCAGCCTGCCGACCTCCGAGTACAGGACGCTGACCTTCGTCTTCGCTCCCGTCGGTATGATGCGAACTACTGACGTCTCAAGCGAGGGCCCCGTGCGCCGGTCAAAGAGATACCCCTCCACGTCGGTGCCGTCGCGCCGGGTCAACGTCACATCGCCCCGATAGTCGAACGCCTTTTCGAGCGCCTCGCGAATCTCGGCATCGCTCGCCAGCGTCGGGATCCAACCCTGTAGATCCTCGCGTTCGCGACCGGCGGCAACCTCGAGATCGTTGGGATCAAACGCCGCCTGCTGCTCGATCTTCAAATGCTCCTGCTGTTCGGTTGGCATGTGCGCTTAATCTCCCGAAACCAGGGTAGATTCCTCACTCGCGACGTGGGATGCAGAGCTCGCCGAGGGCGTCGCAATCTGAACCAGAGGTGCATGCTGCGCCGGCCGCCACTCGTTCAACAGCTTCTGCGCTCCCTCATCCGGGTACAAGGACGGGAACACATACTTCTTCGCAGTAATCAAAAATCCCTTCAGCGAGCTGAAGTTATAATCCACCGCCGAAGCCTCATGCCCCGAGTGCACCATGCAGTTCGCGCACCGTGGATTGCCGCTTTTCGCGCCATAGTTCTGCCACTCGGTGGCCTCCATCAGCTCAGCGAACGTGTCGGCATAGCCGTCCTGCAGCAGGTAACACGGCTTCTGCCAGCCAAAGATCGAAAACGTCGGCATCCCCCACGGCGTGCACTCAAAGTTCTGATGCCCCATCAAGAACTCGGCAAACAGTGGATGCGTGTTGAACTGCCACTCCTTTTTGCGATTCGACAGGATCGCCCGAAACATCCGCCGCGACCTCGCCTTGCCCAAGAAATGGTTCTGATCCGGCGCCTTGTCGTACGTGTACCCCGGGGACACCATCATGCTCTCCACACCCGCCGCCGTCAGTTCGTCGAAGTGCGCGCGCACAGAGTTCGGGTCCGCCCCGTCAAACAGTGTCGTGTTCGTCGTTACGCGAAATCCCGCCGCCACCGCTGCTCGCACACCCTCCATTGCAATGTCGTACCCGCCCTCGCGACACACGGAAAGATCATGGTGCTCTCGCTGCCCATCCACATGCACCGAGAACGACAGGTACTTGCTCGGCTTGAAGAGGTGCAGCTTCTCCTTGAGCAAAAGCGCGTTCGTGCACATGTAGACGTACTTCTTACGCGCCACCAGGCCCGCAACAATCTCCGGCATCTGCGGATGTAGCAGAGGTTCGCCGCCCGGGATCGACACCATCGGCGTCCCACACTCTTCCACCGCGCGAAAGCACTCCTCCGGGCTCAGCTCCGCCTTCAGAATGTGCGCCGGATACTGAATCTTGCCGCATCCTGCACACGCCAGATTGCAGCGAAACAGCGGCTCCAGCATGAGCACCAGCGGATACCGCTTGCGCCCGCGAAGCTTCTGCTTCAACACATAGGTGGCAACAGTCCATGCCTGCGAAACGGGTACTGCCATACGTAAAAACCTCCAGCAATCAAAAACCTGTTCGGAGCTTTAGGCCGCAGTCTCGTCCTTAGCGGCTTCCCGCTCCATCGCTCGCTTGTACGTCGTCAGCGCCAGCAACGGAAAGTACTGTTTATACAGATGATAGCCAAGGTAAAAGACTCGCGGAAATCCAGTTCCGGTGTAATAACTCTCACCATTCCGCCCCGGCATCAGCTCATCCCAGCTGCCATCCGCGTGCTGCCGCTCCACCAGCCACCGAACTCCCTTTGCCACCGAGTCCGATCGAGTATCCCCTGCCGCCAGCAAACCAAGCAGCGCCCATGCGGTCTGCGATGGCGTCGACGGCCCAATGCCGCGCTGGTCCGGATTGTCATACGTTCCACACGTCTCGCCCCATCCGCCATCGGCATTCTGCACCATGCGCACCCACTCCGCCGCCTGCTGAATCGAGGGTTCGAGATTCGACATCCCCATCGCCTCCAGCCCGCGAAGCACCAGAAACGTCCCGTACAGATAGTTCACGCCCCATCGGCCAAACCAGCTGCCGTCCGGCTCCTGCTCCTTCAGAATGAACTGGACCGCCTTCTCCACGCGCCGGTCCGACCGCGTAAAACCATAGAGCGACAGCATCTCGAGCATCCGGCCCGTGATGTCCACCGTCGGCGGATCCAGCATCGCGTTATGGTCGGCAAACGGAATGTACTGAAAGATCGACTTGGTATTGTCTTTGTCAAACGCAGCCCAACCGCCGTTCTTGCACTGCATCGCCCAGATCCAGTTCAGGGCTCGCTGCGCTACCTCGTGCTGATACCGTTCCCGAGGATTATCGACACAGTTCAGCGCCAGCAGTACCTGCGCCGTGTCGTCGATATCCGGATAGAACTCGTTGTTGAACTCGAAGTACCACCCGCCCGGTTCGACCCCCTTCACCTTCTCGGCCCAGTCCCCCTTGTGCCGAACCTCCTTCGACAAGATCCAGTCCGCCGCCTTCAACAAGGACGGATCGTCCTTCGGCACACCCGCCTCGCCCAGCACATACATCGCCTGCGCCGTATCCCACACCGGAGGAAAGCAAGGCTGCATTCGAAACGTCGGCGTCGGGTACCCGGGCTCACCCTCCGGACAATCTATGCCCAGCTTCTCAAACTCATCCATCGCCCGAATCATCTGCGGATCGTCGATCGAGTGGCCAAGCACCCGCAAGGCCACAATCGAGTTCAGCATCGCCGGATAGATCGCCCCCAGTCCATCGGACTTCTCAAACCGCTCCAGCATCCACGCCTCCGCCCGGCGCAGAGCCATCTTGCGCAGCGGCCGAATATGGACCCGCTCCGCCACGTGCGCCACACGATCGCAGAACAGGAAGAAGTTTCGCCAGCTGACCGGATGCTTTCGGTCCCAGCGCAGCCGCAGGTCCGCATTTGCCCGACCACCCACAAACAGTTCGTCAATCCCCTGCTCCGGAAGAAGCTTCTTAAAGGGCTTCTTCGCATAAATGATCGACAACGGCACCAAGATGCCGCGCGACCACGAACTGATCTCGTAGATGTTGAAGTAAAACCAGTTCGGAAACAGCACGATCTCCGGTGGAATTGCCGGCACCGCGTCGTAGTCGTACTGCCCCATCGCGCACAGATAGATCTTCGTGAACGTGTTGCACTCAACCACGCCACCTAGCGCCAGGACGCACTCCCGCGCCCGCACCATCACCGGGTGATCCTTCGACCAGCCCATCAATTTCAGCGCAAGATACGCCTTCACGCCGTAGCTAACGTTGGACGGCCCGCCCGGATATAAGCTCCATCCGCCATCGTCATTCTGGTGCCGCAAGATCTCGTTCACCGCCCGGCTCATCCTGCCCGGAGCGCCCGTCCCCAAGAGCGTATGGACAAAGATGTAGTCGGCCTCGAGCATCACATCTGCTTCGAGCTCGCCGCACCAGTAGCCGTCCTCGTTCTGCTCCCGCAACAGCCAGTCCCTGGACCGCGCAATGCCGTCCGCGACCCGATCCATTGCCAAGTCCAGCCGGCCAAACCGCGGCTGCGTGGCCCCTCGTCGCACATTCGAGTTTTGCTGGGAGCTCATCTCGGACGTTGTCTCTCCCACTACCGTACAACCGTCGGGGCCGACGCGATCGCCTGCACAATCTCGGGCGGCAAACCGAACCGAACATTCTCCGGCATCACCTCAACCTCGGTCGCCTCGCCGAAGCCTCGTGCGCTCAACGCAGCCACCACCTCCTGCACCAGAACCTCCGGCGCCGAGGCGCCAGCCGTCACCGCCACCTTGGTCACACCTTCCAGCCACTCCTGCCGGATGTCCTCCGCCTTGTCGATCAGGTACGAGCGCGTCCCCAGATTCTCGGAAACCTCAACCAGGCGGTTCGAGTTCGAGCTGTTTTTCGACCCCACCACCAACACCAGGTCGGCTCCGTGCGCCACATTCTTCACCGCCGTCTGACGATTCTCCGTCGCGTAGCAGATGTCCTGCGCATGCGGCCCGACAATGCTTGGAAACCTGTTCTTCAAAGCCTCAATCATGTACCGCGCTTCATCGAGCGACAACGTCGTCTGGGTCAGATACGCCACACGGTTCGGGTCCGGCACCTCCAGCGCCGCAACCTCCTCCACCGTCGACACCACCTGTGTCACCAGAGGCGCCTCGCCCTGTGTTCCCTCCACTTCTTCATGGTCGCGATGGCCGACGAGCACCAGAGAATACCCCTGCCGGGCAAACTTGATCGCCTCCACATGCACCTTTGTCACCAGCGGACAAGTCGCATCAATCACCTTGAGACCAAGCTGCTTCGCCCGCTCGCGCACCGCCGGCGAGACACCGTGCGCCGAATAGATGACGCGCGCGCCCGAGGGCACCTCGTTCAGTTCGTTGACGAAGATCGCACCCTTCTTCGCTAGATCATTTACAACATAGCTGTTGTGAACGATCTCCTTACGCACATAGATCGGTGCGCCAAACGTGTCCAGAGCGATCTGCACGATGTCGATCGCACGCACCACGCCCGCGCAAAAGCCGCGAGGCTTCAGAAGAAGCACCTGCTTTATGTCCGACGCCTCTCGAACGCGACTCGGAACTTCTAGACTCAGACCTGTAATCGTCACACCTCCCAGTATATCGCTACAAGGCCTCGAAAGGAGGCCCTGGAGCAATCTCATACACCCATCCAACCGAACACAGCAGCGCCTAAATCCCGTTGCGCGAGCAGCCTGGATGCGAACAGTCGCACCCTAATTCCGTCACATCCGCCGAATCTTCACAGATCTGCGAACAATACTTCTTATCCCCGGAGACGGTGCAGGAACAACTCGCATGCGCACACTTCTTAGCTTCGTTTGCCATCGAAATTACCTCTGAAATGTGTGATGCGAAAGGTGCCGGATCAGATGCGAAAGGTGCTCTCGATCAGGTGTTCGGCATGGCGCAGACTGGTCTCCGTCAGCGTCGCCCCACTCAGCATGCGCGCGATCTCTTCCGTCCGCTCCCCAGGCTCCATCCGGTGTACCGCCGTCTCCGTCCGCCCCGCGCGCTCGGTCTTGGCGATCAAGAAGTGCTGATCCGCAAACGCGGCAATCTGCGGCAGATGAGTCACACACAAAACCTGCTGCGTCCCAGAGAGCTCCTTCAGCTTGCGCCCCACCGCTTCGGCCGCCCGCCCGCCAATCCCAATATCGATTTCGTCAAACACCAGCGTCCGCAACGCTGCCGCCTCTGCGACCCCGGCAGGAGCCGGCAACCGCCGCTTCCCTGCCACCTTCGCCTCCGCTCCGGCGCCTTGCTCCACGGTTACCTTCAACGCCAGCATCACGCGCGACATCTCGCCCCCGGACGCAATCTCGGTCAGCGGCTTCAACGGTTCACCCACGTTGGTCGCGATCAAATACTCCACCTCGTCCCAACCGTGCGCCGTCCAATGTCCCTCGTCCGCCCGCGGCACCACCCGTACACCGAACCCCACATGCATCGCCAAGGCGTTAATCTCCACCTCAGCCCGCTTCTCCAGACGCTCAGCCGCCGCTGCCCTCGCCTCCGTCAACTCCGTCGCTCGAGCACGGTACGCTCCCGCCACCTCCGCCTGCTCTGCCCGCAATTCCGCCAGCAAAGCGTCCCGGTTCTCCACCTCCGCCAAGCGCTCCGCCGCCTCCGCCCCAAAGCTCATCACCTCCGCCAGGGTCGATCCGTACTTGCGCTTCAAACGATCGAGCGCCGCCAGCCGGTCCTCAATCTCCTCCAACCGCTCCGGTGCCGCCTGCACCGTCTCCGAGAAACGCCGCACCTCCGCATCCACATCCTCGACCGCCGCCTTTGCCGCCGCGAGCTGCTGCGCCGGCTCGGCAAACCGTGGGTCAAACCGCGCCAGCTCCTCCACATGCTTCAGCGCCGCTCCCAACGTGGACTCCGCCGCAGACTCCGACTCATACAGGAGATCGTGCGCACTCATCGCTGCTGTCAAGAGTCGCTCAGCATTCGCCAAGACCCGCTTCTCCGCCTCCATCTGCACGTCTTCTTCGGCATCGGTCAGCCCGGCAGCTTCAATCTCCCGACTCTGAAATCTCCACAGATCCGCCATCCGCAACCGGTCCTGCTCCGACGTCTCCATCTCCCGCAAACGCTCCGCCGTCCGCCGCCATGCCTCGTACGCAGCCTCCACCCCGTCGGTCGCTAGAACGCCAAACCGGTCCAGCACCCGCCTCTGCTCCGTCTGGTCAAACCCACCCATCGTCTCGCCCTGCGAGTGGATCAGCGCCAGCTCCGGCCCCAAAAGCCGCAGCACCCCCACCGTAGCCGGCTGGTTGTTCACAAACACCCGCCCCTTGCTGGTGTGCGTGATCTCGCGCCGCAACAAAACCTGGTCCAGCTCACTGTCGATCCCGTTCGCCTCCAAGATCGCCGCCGTCCCCGCCGTGCCCTCAAACACACACGCCACCACCGCCCGGTCCGCCCCATGCCGGATCACGTCCGGCGACGCCTTTCCCCCGAGCAAGAGCGCCAGCGCGTCAATCAGAATCGACTTTCCCGCCCCCGTCTCCCCCGTCAGTAAGTTCAGCCCCGGCCCAAACAAAACCGTCGCGCGATCCACCACCGTATAGTTCTCCGCGCGCAGTTCGAGCAGCATCTCGGCCTCAAGGACGATCCTTCTCGGAGCATAACAAAGCCCATCGGGCTAAACTCACGGCGCCTCTCAGGATGCCCCAAAAAGGGAGGCATCCGGCACGGTACGTGTCGACCAACATCCATCCACCTTAACCCCAGACCACCGGCCCACCGCAGTACACTACAGGCCAGACGCCTTATGCCCCAGATCCTCCTCTTTGCTGTTTTTCTGCTCCAGGAAGACGCCACCGCTTCGCCCGCCGCCGCAGCCCCAGCCACCACCAGCGCGCTGGGCGAGATGGTCCACAACAGCGGCCCCGTCGCCTCCGCCGTCCTCATCCTCCTGCTCGCCGCCAGCATCTTCTCCTGGACCATCATGCTCTCAAAATGGAGCTACTTCCGCCGCGCCAAGGCCCAAGGTGTACGCTTCCTCCGCGCCTTCCGCAAGTCCGGTCGCCTCAGCGAAATCAGCTCCGTCGCCGATCAGTTCAAGCCCAGCCCGCTGGTCGCCGTCTTCTCCGAGATCCACGACGAGTATCACCGCCAGACCTCCGGTCGCGGCCTCCCGCGCAACCCCCTCGCCCTCGAACGCGCCGCCCAAACCGCCTCGAGCGAAGCCCTCACCGCCATGGAACAACGCATGACCTGGCTCGCCACCATCGCCGCCATCGCCCCGTTCATCGGCCTCTTCGGCACCGTCATGGGCATCATCGACGCCTTCCACGGCCTCGGCGCCGCCGGCGCCGCCACCCTCCGCGCCGTCGCCCCCGGCATCTCTGAAGCCCTCATCACCACCGCCGCCGGTCTCCTCGTCGCCATCCCCGCCGTGGTCGGCTACAACCAGCTCACCGCCCAGCTCCGCGACTTCGCCGCCCGCATGGACGACTTCGGCCGCGAACTCCTCAACGCCATCGAAAACGCCGCCATGCTCGCTCCATCCGCGCCCGTCTCCACACCCGTCCCAACTCACGCCCCCACCCACTTCGCCACTCAATCCGAAGAACCGCGCCGGAGAACCTTCTAAACTCATGGCCTTCACCTCGCGCACCGGCGGCGTCGCCCGCACCCAGACCGCGCTCGCCGAGATCAACATCACACCGCTCGTCGACGTCGTCCTCGTCCTCCTGCTCATCTTCATGCTCACCGCGCCCGTGCTCCAGTCCGGCGTCGACGTCGCCGTCCCGCACACCCGCTCCGTCAATCAGCTCACCGAAGAGCGCACCGTCGTCACCATCGACAAAAACCAGAACGTCTTTCTCCAGGACAAGCCCGTCAACATCAACAACCTCCCCGCCCTCCTCCGCTCCGCCGGCGCCAAAGACGACGCTGCCAAGCGCGTTATCTATCTGCGCGCCGACGAGCAGGTCCCCTTTGGCGCCTTCGCCTCCGTCATGGACGCCGTCAAACAATCCGGCATCACCAACATCAGCATCGTCACCCGGCCCATCGAGCGGTAAACCCGGCCATGTCCGCCACCTCCCGCTTGAGCCCATCCCCCGCCGCCCCCAACCCGTGGCTCCGCTCCGCTCACCCCAACCCCAACAACCTCCGCGGCAACCTCGCCGGCTCCGTCCTTCTTCACGGCCTCGCCATCGCCGCCGTCCTGGCCTCCAGCCTCCTCCTCCGCCCGCACGGCGACCGTTGGGGCGAGCACAGCTCCACCGCCGGAGCCATCCAGGCCACCGTCGTCTCCTCCCTTCCGCTGCCTCCGCGCCAGAAGACCTTCGATACCGGCGTTCTCACCTCCGACCGACCCAGCCTCGCCCCCACTCCGGCCAAGGAGCGAACCGAGCCGCCCCCGCGCCCACACGAAATCCTCATCCCCACCAAACCGCAACCCAAGCCGCTCCATCCACCCAAGGTCGCCGAAGCTCCCACCCCCGATCCGCCCAAACACCCGCAGCCCGTCAAGCCCCAACCCGCCAAAGCCACCACCGGCGAAACCGCCGGCATCCGCATCCCGCAGAGCACGCTCCAACTGAAAAACGGAACCGCCTCTGCCACCGTCGAAGACCGCACCTTTGGCGCCCGCTTTGCCTACTACGTCAACATCGTCAACCGTACCGTCGCCCAGAACTGGTACACCCAGGAGGCCGACCCCAGGCTCTCCGAAGGCAAGCACGTCACCATCGTCTTCGACATCAACCGCGACGGCGTTCCGTCGAACCCGCGCGTCGAAACCCGCAGCGGCTCCCCCACCCTCGACACCTCCGCCCTTCGCGCCCTCCAACGCGTCGAAGGCTTCGGCCCCTTGCCCGCCGGAGACCACATCACCGTCGAGTACACCTTTGATTACCGCCAACAGTAGCCCCACCCCGCTCGGCTCACCTTTGCGTCTACCATGAAGACAAGCATGTTCAATACCGAACCAAAACCAGTTCCGTGCTGGACAAAAATCGCACGCGCCCTGCTCCCCGCTCTCCTCCTCCTCGTCGTCTCCGCAAGCGCCCCCACAGCTTTCGGACAGGACTGGTTCAAAACCGAAACTTCGTCAGGCGCCGACCGCATCCGCATCGCCGTCAGCAGCTTCAAAGCCGCCACCCCCGACGCCGGTCCACTCAAACAAACCTTCGACAACACCCTCTTCGCCGACCTCAACGCGGCCGGCATCTTTGACATCGTCTCCAAAAGCCTGCTCCCCAAATCCACCCCCGGCACACCCTCCGAGATCAGCCTCAGCCAGTGGTCCAGCCCGCCGGTCAACGCCGCCATGACCGCCTTCGGCAACCTCGGTATTCAGGGCGACCGCGTCGTCGTCTCCGGCTTTCTCTTCGACGTCAAAAACACCCAGTACCCGCAGGTGCTCGCCAAGCAATACACCGAACCTGCCAGCGAAGACTCCGCCCGTCAGATCGCCCACCGCTTCGCCGACGAAATCATCCTCCGTCTCGGCGGCGGCATCTCCGGCATCGCTGAAACCAAAATCTTCTACGTCAAATCCGGCCCCGGCGGCAAAGAGATCTGGCAGATGGACTACGACGGCGCCAACCAGCACGCCGTCACCCAGCTCGGCACCGTCTCGCTCTCTCCCCGCGTCTCTCCTGACAATACCCGCCTCGCGTTTTCGTCCCTCGGCCACGACGGCTTCCAGGTCCGGATGTACTCGCTCGTGCTCGGCCGCGTCGTCAACCTCCCCGTCTCCGGCGGCACCAATGTCTCGCCCGCGTGGAGCCCCAGCGGCCGCGAGATCGCCTTCTCCTCCTCCCGCACCGGAGACCCCG
Source organism: Acidobacteriaceae bacterium (assembly GCA_965277145.1). GTDB lineage: Bacteria > Acidobacteriota > Terriglobia > Terriglobales > Acidobacteriaceae > Edaphobacter. The sequence continues at coordinate 802,553 of OZ255717.1, read as the reverse complement.
AAATCTGGATCGCCGACGCCAACGGCGGGGGCGCCCGCCGCGTCACCTCCTTCCGCGGCCCTGACGTCTCCCCCGTCTTCAACCCGCGCACCGGCGCCCAGATCGCCTGGATCAGCGGTCGCACCGGCCTTCCCCAGCTCTACACCATGGACACCGACGGCTCCTCCGTCCAACGCATGACCGACGGCGGCTACGCCACCTCGCCTTCCTGGTCGCCCAACGGCCAGTTCCTCGCCTTCGCCTGGAACCGCAAGTACGGCCCCGGAGCCCCCGGCGGCCAAGACATCTACGTCATGGAAATCTCCACTAAACGCTGGATACAGCTGACCCACGACAAGGGCCGCTGCGACTTCCCCTCCTGGTCTCCTGACGGCCGCCACATCGTCTTCGCCAGCTCCCCTGACGGCCGGTCCGACCACAGCCGCGTCTTCACCATGCTCGCCGACGGCACCGATCTCCACCCCCTCACCGGCTCCGGCGCCGACATGCCCAACTGGAGCTGGAAGTGACCTCACCTAACGTCTCAAAAGTCGCCAACCCAGGCCCCTCGCACCCCCGAACACCCCACCTTCCAGACCATCACAGATCGGACCACACACCCATGAGCCTCCTCACCGCCACGCGCGCCCGGGCCTTTAGCGTCGCCCTCGCCGGAGCAGCCCTCCTCTTCACCACTTCCGGCTGCCACAAAAAGTCAAACACGGTGAATCCCGCTAGCCTCGGTCCCGCTGACGCCACCAACGCCCCCGCCCCGGTCGCCAACATCACCGCCGACCCGCTCGCGATCGACCTCGGCCAGACCGTCGTCCTCAACTGGCGCACCCAGAACGCGACCAACGTCACCATCGACGGCATCGGCGAGGTCAACGCCAACGGCACCCAGACCGTCTCGCCCTCGAACTCCACCAACTTCCACCTGACCGCCAAAGGCGATGGCGGCACTATCGAGGCCAACGTCCGCGTTACCGTACGCGTCCCCGTCACCCCCACCGCGCCCACCGGCGACGCATCCGCCAACCGCTCCGGCGCCGGCGACATGGGCTCCGAACAGGCCTTCCATCAGAACGTTCAGGACGCCTTCTTCGACTACGACAGCTTCGAACTCCGCCCTGACGCCCAAGCCTCCATCTCGCAGGCCGCTTCCTACCTCATCACGCACCCCGCGATCCGCGTCGTCATCGGCGGTTACTCCGACGAGCGCGGATCGGCCGAGTACGACCTCGCCCTCGGCGAAAACCGCGCCAACTCCGCCCGCTCCGCCCTTATCACCGCCGGCGTCGCACCCAACCGCCTCCGCGTCCTCTCCTACGGCAAAGAAAAACAGTTTTGCACCGAATCCACCGAAAGCTGCTGGCAGCTGAATCGGCGTGCGCAGTTCGTCCTCGACCGCTAAACCTCAAAGCCCGACCCTGATACCTCGCCGCACAAGGACCTCAATCAGTATGGGCATTGCGCTCTCTCCTCCAATCCCAGGCCGCCTCAGACCCTGGGCTCTCACGGCTCGGACGCTGTCCACCCACCCCGTAGCGGCCATGATCGCCGTCGCCCTGGCGCTGCGGCTCGCGGTCGTCATGCTTGTCTTCCGCGGCGTAGCCGCTCCCACCATCGATCACGAGCAGTTCGGCTGGGAGATGGGCTGGGTCGCCCGCAGCATCGCCCTCCACCAGGGTTTCAGCTCGCCCTTTCTCCCCCAGACCGGCCCCACAGCCCTCACGCCGCCCCTCTACCCGTACCTGCTCGCCGGCATCTTTCGCCTATGCGGCCTGTACACGCCGCTCTCCGCTTTCTGCATTCTGGGCTTCAACAGCCTCGTAGCATCCGTCACCTGCCTCCCCATCTTCCTCACGGCACTCCGGGTCTTCGATCGTCGGACTGCGCTCTGCGCCGGTTGGCTCTGGGCAGCATACCCCTTCTCCATCTATTTCTCCGCCCACCGTGTCTGGGACTACGCCCTCACCGGCTTCTTGTTTGCCTGGTGTCTCTGGCTAGCCCTCCGCCTCCAGCACAAAGCTTCGCAGCTCCTTTGGGTTACGTTCGGCGCCCTCAGCGGCCTCACCTGCCTGTGCAATCCGTCCGTAATGACACTCGTGCCGCTGTTCCTCCTCCTCGCCATCGCCTGCCACCGTAGGCGGCAGCGCACCGTCATCACTGGGGCCCTCGCCGCTTTCTTCGCCTTCTGCCTCGTCCTTACCCCTTGGACCGTCCGCAACTTCCGTGTCTTCCACGCCTTGATCCCGATCCGCGATGGTTTCTGGCTCGAATTCGAAGCCGGAAATCATGGCGAAACACAAAACAGCAATCCACCTTCGTCCCATCCGGCCAGCGACACAGCCGCAATGCAGAGATATCAGGAGGAGGGCGAAGCCGCCTTCATGAGAGCAGACCGCCTCAGATCGGAGGCCTTCGTCCGGGCTCATCCGCGCTGGTTCTATGCCGTTTCCGCACGACGCGTGCTCCGCTTCTGGACAGGCTTCTGGAGCCTCCACCCAACCTACCGCCGGGAGGAACCCTTCGACGTTCCTGCCACCTTCTTCTGCGCCGCAATGCTTGCCCTCACATGTAGAGGTTTGTGGCTGCGTCGCTTCACTTGGACGCCAGAGCTCACCCTGTATCTCGTGATCCTGCTCGTCTTCCCCATTCCGTACTACTTCACCCACAGCTCGCCCGACTACAGGCAACCCATCGAACCTGAACTGATCACCCTCGTCGCGCTCGGCTGGGTCGGCCTGAAGGCAAAGTGCAATCTCGTTCGAGGCCGTTCCTCCCCTGCCGATGCAGCTGTTCTATGCGGCCAACAATCTCTCCTCCGACATCGCTCGGAAACCTGATCGCGAAAGCGGGTCTCTCCATGCGCAAACTCTCTCACGCCGCCGCTCTGCTGCTCTGCCTTGTCTCCCTCCCGGCTCTGGCCGCCAGCCGCGACATGGTCCAGCTCCAGACTCAGATCCAGCAACTCCAGGACGCAGTCGCTCGCCTCCAGCAATCGAACGACGAGCGGATGGGTGTCCTCAAAGACCTCGTCCAGCAAAACGCCGACTCCGTCAACCGCATGTCCGCCACCGTTGAAACCATCCAGAAACAGCTCGGCTCTCAGGTCGAAGCACAGGGCGGCAAGGTCGATCAGGTCTCCGGCCAGGTCCAGTCCCTGAACGACTCGCTCGACGAGATCAAGGCCCGCCTCGGCCGCCTTGAAAAAGGCATCGCCGACGTCCAGAGGGAGCAGCAATCGATCGGCGCCAACCTCCAACCCGGCGCCAACCTCCAGCCCGGCGCAGCAAACTCTCCTCCCTCAGGCGCAGCCCCCCTCACTTCCGCCCCAGCCTCCGACGCACCGCCGGCCGCCGCCTCTCCCCTCGGACCCACCTCCCGCCGCGGCAAACCCTCCGCCGCCCTCCCCGACATCGCCCCCACCTCCGGCCGCGCCCCAAGCGCACCGCTCGCCCCTGGCACCGCGGGTGTGCAACCCGCCGACCAGCTCTACAAAGCCGCCCTTGGCGACTACATGGGCGCCAAGTACGGCCTCGCCGCCTCCGAGTTCGGCGACATCACCCGCTCCTACCCCGACAGCCCCCTCGCCGGCAACGCCTTCTACTACCAGGGCGAGATCGACTACCGCGCCGCCCGCTACGGCTCCGCCATCAAAAACTACGACCGCGTCCTCGAACAGTTCCCCGACAACCCCAAAGTTCCCGTCGCCCACCTCCACAAAGGCCAGGCCCTCACACAGCTCAAACAAACCGACGCCGCCGCCCGCGAGTTCCGCGCCCTCATCCAGCGCTTCCCCAACTCCCCTGAAGCCACCCAGGCCCGCTCCCGCCTCCTTGCATTAGGCGTCTCCCCTAGATCCCGCTAGAGCGGCTCCCGGAGCCAGAGCGCCCCTCAACTCCGCAAACCCCGCATCACGTCCTCCACCTCCTCCCGCTCCAGTGCCGTCAGTTGGAGCAACGGCAGCCGAACCCTTCCCCCGAAGTACCCGTTCAAGTCGCACGCATACTTCAGCGCCGCAACTCCCATCGCGCCCTCGATCCGCTCCGCCGCCCGCACCAGTCGCGCCGCCTTCTCCCGCGCCAGCTCCGGATCGCCATCCTTCCACGCCGCCATCACCTCGTAGCACCCTTGCGGCGTAGCCGCGGCCAACGGCGGCATCGCTCCCGCTGCGCCCGCCTCCAACGCCAGCACCAAACCCTCCGTCCGCCCCGTCAACACCTGAAATCCAACCACCTTCTCGCGCGTCCGAAGTGCCGGCTTCGGCGGTGCTACCGCCAGTGAAATCCCACCATTCCCACCCCCATCTAGACTAGCCGCCGAGATAAAACTTCCCGCCCCCGCTACGTCGTCATTCGCCCGCAACATCCGCGCCGTCACCGCCCCAAACACCGGGGTCACCGTCACCTTCCGCGACACCCCCCTCGTCCCCTCCAGCACCTGCCGCACCCGATCCGGCCCCGCCTCCGCATCCACCATCCCAATCACCTGCGGATGCCCCGCCAGATCACACACCAAATCAGTCGCAATCGCTGCGCCGGACCCCAACCCCATCCCGAACGTCCCTCCACTCACCAGCACCACCGGCAGCGGCGACCGGTCCGCCACCGCCTGAAAATACGTCCGCGTCTCCCGCTCGCACCCCCGCCCACGTCCAAGAAATCCCGGCACCCGCAGCATCACCGCGTCATACCGCATCTCCGCCGCAACCTCCGCCACGGCCAGCGTCCCCACCACACTGTCCCGCGACACATCCGCCAGCAGCACCTTTGTCTCCGCACACGCCGGCGCCGACGTCCGCAGCACCGTCGCCAGCTCGTCGTCCGACAGCAACTCCGCCTCGCCCACCGAGGTCACGAGCGCCACACCGTTCGCCGGCGTCCGCCCAGCCCGCTCAACATTGTGCTCCAGCTTCCGCAAATTCAGACGTCCATCCGGGTAAAACGGCGTCGTCAAAGGCAAGTGCAAACCATCCAGCAGCATGCTTCTCATTCTAAAGAGCCCGAGCGCTTTCCTCCCCTAAAAGCCGTAGAAATTCGCCGGCCCAGACGCGTCCTTCCTCGATACCCTGAACCTCAGGCCACCGATGATGCGACCGCGCGATACCTCCCACGACAAAACCATCGGCGAACTCGCGCGCGAGGCCTTCTGGTTCTTCACCCACACCCTGCTCGCCACCGCCGTCCTCGCCGCCGTCGTCGCCGCGATGTCCTTCACCCACCCCGACCCGGACGCCAGTAGCCCCAAGCTCCTCGGCACCGCGCTCGCCTTCTTCGTCCCGGTCCTGATCGGATTCCTGATCGCCCGCGCCCAGGGCAACGACATCGCCCGCTACGTCTGGATCTCCGGCCTGCTCCTCTTCTCTGTCGTCTGCGTCTGGGTGCTCGACCTGCCCACCGGCAACGGTCTCTGCGAACACTGCGGCGCCCTCGAAAAGCTCTGGCGCACCTTCTTCGACATCAGCCACGGCAGCGGTCTGATGGGCGGCGAAGGCCTCCTCATCGGCTCCTGGCTACCCTTGTCCATGATCGGCTACGCTGTCGGCGCCCGCTTCGGCATCGAGGTCTAACCCTCACAGGTCAGCCCGTGTAGCTCTCCGCCTCCGGCGCCTCTGCCGCAATCCGCTCCCGATGCAGCGTCTGCAGCGCCACCACATTCAGCGTCCCTTCCTGCAACGCCGCAATCCCCTCAGCCGCCGCCCGCGCCGCCGCCAGGGTTGTGATTGTTGGAATCCGCGCCTGCACCGCCGCCCGCCGGATCGCCTTCTCATCGAAAAATGTGTCCTGCCCGCGCGGCGTATTCACAATCATCTGAATGCGATCGCCCTTGATCAGATCCACCACATTCGGCCGGCCTTCCTTCACCTTGTACACACGCTCCGGCTGCAGGCCCGCCGCTTCCAAAGCCTCCGCCGTCCCATGCGTCGCCACCAGGTGAAAACCCATCTCGACAAACTGCCGCGCCAGCTCAACCGCCCCCGGCTTGTCATGGTCGTTCACACTCAGGAACACCGTCCCACGGAGCGGCAACACCTGCCCCGCCGCAATCTGCGCCTTCGCAAACGCCTCGCCGAAGTTGTCCGCAATCCCCATCACCTCGCCGGTGGACCGCATCTCCGGCCCCAAGACCGGGTCCACGCCCGGAAACTTGCCCCACGGAAATACCGGCGACTTCACATAGAAATGCGACCCCAGATCGAGGTCCTTGCCCTCCGCCATCTGCCGTGGCAGCAGATCCCGCAGCGTCCGCCCCGTCATCAGCCGAGCCGCCATCTTCGCCAGCGGAACCCCCGTCGCCTTCGACACATACGGAACCGTCCGCGACGCCCGCGGATTCACCTCAATCACAAAAACCACGCCGCGCTGAATCGCAAATTGGATATTGACGAGCCCCCGCACCTCCAGCGCCAGCGCCAGCTGTCGCGTATACGCCCGTATCGTCTCCAACACCTCCGCCGTCAAGTCCACCGACGGCAACACACACGACGAATCGCCCGAGTGAATCCCGGCCTCCTCAATATGCTGCATGATCCCGGCAATCAGCACCTCCTCACCGTCACACAGCGCGTCCACATCCACCTCGGTCGCGTCCTCCAGAAAGTGGTCGATCAGCACCGGCCGCTCCTGCGAGTACTCGATCGCCGTGCTCATATACTCAAGCACCGCGTCCCGGTCATACGCGATCACCATCGCTCGCCCGCCCAGCACGTAACTCGGCCGCACCAGCACCGGATACCCTACCCGGTCCGCCCCCGCCGTCGCCTCTTCCACGCTTGTCGCCATCGCGCCGTTGGGCTGCGGAATCCCCAACTCCTCAATCAGTTTGCCAAACCGCTTCCGATCCTCCGCCAAATCGATCGACTCGGGCGACGTCCCAATCACAGGCACCCCCGCGCGCTTCAATGGCAACGACAGATTCAGCGGAGTCTGCCCGCCAAACTGCACAATGACCCCGATCTCCGCTCCCCCAGAAGCCTCATGCTCGTACACCGCCAAGACATCCTCAAGCGTCAACGGTTCAAAGTACAGCCGGTCGCTGGTGTCGTAATCCGTCGAGACCGTCTCGGGATTGCAGTTCACCATGATCGTCTCGTACCCGTCCTCGCCCAGCGCAAACGCCGCATGGCAGCAGCAGTAATCGAACTCTATTCCCTGCCCAATCCGGTTCGGCCCGCTGCCCAAAATCAGAACCTTCCGCCGCGCCGTCGGAGCCGCCTCATCCTCCTCGTCGTAGCAGCTGTAAAGGTAGGGCGTGTAGCTCTCAAACTCCGCCGCGCACGTGTCCACCAGCTTGTACACCGGCCGCACCCCAAGCTGCCGCCGCACCGCCCGCACCGCCGACGTCCCATCCGCGCCCGACAAACCCCATCCCGCCGCCAGCCGTTCGTCCGAGATGCCCATCCGCTTCGCCGTTCGCAGCTCCTCCTCCGTAACCTTGTCGATCGCTACCCGGCCAATCCGCTCGATCTCGTCCGTGATCTGCTTCACCTGATACAAAAACCACGGATCCATCGACGTCATCCGCGCCACCTCGCGCACCGTCATCCCGCGCTCAAACGCATACCGCACATACTGCAGCCGCTCCGGATGCGGCGTCACCAAGCGCTGCGTCAAGCGCCGCGGCTCAATATCATTCGCCGTCGCCTTCTTTCCCGTCTCGAGCGACCGGATCGCCTTCATCAAAGCCTCCTTGAAGGTCCGACCGATCGCCATCACCTCGCCCACCGACTTCATCTGCGGCCCCAAGGTCTCATCCGCCCCAGGAAACTTCTCAAACTGCCACTTCGGAATCTTCACCACCACATAGTCGATCGTCGGCTCAAAGCACGCCGGCGTCGCCTTCGTAATGTCGTTCTGGATCTCGTCCAGCGTGTACCCCACCGCCAGCCGCGCCGCAATCTTCGCAATCGGAAAGCCCGTCGCTTTACTCGCCAGCGCCGAAGACCGCGACACCCGCGGATTCATCTCAATCACCGTCATGCGCCCGTTCTGCGGATTCACCGCAAACTGCACATTCGATCCACCCGTCTCGACCCCAATCTCCCGAATCACCGCGATCGCCGCATCCCGCATCGTCTGGTACTCGCGATCCGATAAGGTCTGCGCCGGAGCTACCGTAATCGAGTCCCCCGTATGCACCCCCATCGGATCGAAGTTCTCGATCGAACACACAATAATCACGTTGTCGTTGAGATCCCGCACGACCTCCAGCTCATACTCCTTCCACCCCAGCACACTCTCCTCGATCAGGCACTCGTGCACCGGCGACAGATCCAGACCGCGCGAGAGCGTGTCCGACATCTCCTCGCGGTTATACGCAATCCCGCCCCCCGACCCGCCCAGCGTGAACGACGGCCGGATCACCACCGGAAACCCGATCTTTGCCGCAAACCCGAGACCATCGCTCACATTCGTCACCAGCTGCGACTGCGGCATGTCCAACCCAATGCGATTCATCGCATCCTTGAACAAGAGCCGGTCCTCCGCCTTCTTGATCGCCTCGAGCTTCGCCCCAATCAGCTCCACGCCAAACCGCTCCAGCACACCCGAGTCCGCCAGATCCACCGCCAAATTCAGCGCCGTCTGCCCACCCACCGTCGGCAACACCGCAAACACCCCGCCGTCCTTTTGTCTGTCCTTCCCAGAGGAGATCTGCGTCTCTCCCATCATCTCCGACTCCACCCGCAGGATCTCTTCCACATACGCCGCCGTCAGCGGCTCAATATACGTCCGATCCGCCACCTCCGGATCCGTCATAATCGACGCCGGGTTCGAGTTCACCAGCACAACCTCGTACCCCTCCGCCTTCAGGGCCTTGCAAGCCTGCGTCCCCGAGTAATCGAACTCCGCCGACTGCCCAATCACAATCGGCCCCGAGCCAATCACCAGCACCTTCACAATGTCGTTTCTACGCGGCATCTACTTTTGGAACCTCTTCCAATCGATATGCTTGGACCGCCCTAGCCAGTACAGGTCATCGGCATGCTTCTTCCGCAGGCGTTTGGTGTTGAAGCGGTCTACGTATCCCCTCGCGAGAGATGCCATCAACTCTTCATGCGAGTAATGCGGTCCGTCACCTGCCTCTTCGATGTACTCCTGCATATGCTCGATGTCATACTTGTCCGTGAGATACCAGTTCAGTGCGAGGAAGAGTGCCTTTATCCGCTTCGGTGTTCGGGTTCTCGTGTATTTCACGTGCCTTGCTCCGCCTAAATCCGACGCCATTTGCTCATGGCTTCGAACGTGTCAAGGTTCTTTTTAAGCTTACCGAACCGGCCTGCAACCCTTTCGGAGCGAGTCGAACGTAGATCGGAACAGGGCAGCCTTTATTTCTGGGGCGAACGATGAAGGCCGGCTTATTTGCACCCTTGTCCTTACGATCAGTTCCGTCGACATAGTCGAAGATAAACGTCTCATAACCATCAGCTTCAACCTGCATCCAATGCGGGCCTGTACCTGCCCCGAAGGACCAGCGCCCAAGCTGATCCGTGGTAAGGCTCGTACCGAAATCTGCCCACATCGCCGCCACATTCGCCTTCGCGATCGGAGAGCCAGCCAAGTCAGTTACTTCCCCGCAAAGAATCGGTGACGTAATCTTCGGCCTCTGCTCTTGTCCGGCCATGTACGACGGAAAAAGTCCAATCGCTGCGGCTGCTACAGCAAACCCGCGCCGGAATATCGTCGCTTTGGATGCGAACACGGCGCTCACCGCTTCCAATCCTCCATCATCCGCCGAAAGTCCCGAAACAAATAATGCGAGTCGTGCGGTCCCGGCCCCGCCTCCGGGTGATACTGCACGCTAAACATCGGGTCCGACGCATGCTTCAAACCAGCCACCGTCCCGTCGTTCAAATTCACATGCGTCACCTCGACGTCCTTGCCCGCCAGCGACTCCGGATCGACCGCAAAATTATGGTTCTGCGCCGTAATCTCCACCTTGTCGGTGGCATAGTGCTTGATCGGATGATTGCCGCCGTGATGCCCGAACTTCAGCTTGTACGTCTTTCCTCCCAGCGCCAAACCAAACAGCTGGTGCCCCAGGCAGATCCCAAACATCGGCGTCTTCCCTTGCATCTGCTGAATCGTCTCAACCGCATACCCCAACGGCTCCGGATCTCCAGGACCATTTGAAAAAAACACCCCATCCGGCCGCATCGCCAGCACCTCCGCCGCCGAGGTCTTCGCCGGAACCACCGTCACCCGGCAGTTCTCGCGCCCCAGCATCCGAAGGATGTTCTCCTTGATCCCAAAGTCGTACGCCACCACATGCATCCGCTCGCCACGCTCAACACCGCCGCGGCGCCCTGCATCCGCGTCCCCGTCCGGAGACCCCTCCCACACATAACTCGCCTTTGTACTCACACCGCTCGCCAGGTCCGCCCCCGTCATACTCGGCAACGCCCGCGCCTGCGCGATCAGATCCTCTCCTCGGAGTCCCTCGCCCGACGCAATCACTCCCCGCATCACACCGTTCGACCGCAGGTGCCGCACCACCGCCCGCGTATCCACCTCCGAGATCACTGGAACCCCATTCCGCTCCAAGTACTCGTCCGCCACCTCCGTCGATCGCCAACTCGAACTCACGGGCGAAAACTCCCGCACCACCAGACCCTCGATGTACGGCCGCTTCGCCTCCGCATCCGACGGCGTCGTCCCATAGTTCCCAATCTGCGGATTCGTCAGCACCACAATCTGCCCGGCATACGAGGGATCGGTAAAGATCTCCTGATACCCCGTCAGCGACGTATTGAAGACGACCTCGCCCTTTGCCATCGTGGGCGCGCCAAAGCTCTTACCGCGAAACGTGCGCCCATCCTCCAGCGCAAGCATTGCCTGCATCGCCCACTCTCCAGTGCTTTATGGTCTCGGTCACCTGATTCTATCAGTCCACCTCACCCAACTCCGCCCTTGGGCACAAAGGAAAAAGCCCGGCATTTGCGCCGGGCCTTCTCCGCGACATCTGGCAAAACTATCCTTGCTTGTGGTGATGGTGACGATGACGATGGTGACGCGCAGCTTCGGCAGGAACAACGGATCCAACCAGAACAACAAACGCGATGGCGGCAAGCAATACGGTGCGTAGCTTCATCTCAGGCAACTCCCTCTCTCGACCGAACCTTCTTCTTTTAGGCCGATGCTGTTTCAGCTTACTGAGATGCAATCAAGTCGCAAAGAAGACTTTTCCTCAGTCCAGATAAAGAGGGTTCCCGGCTAGATTCCTACTTCATCCAACCGCTCCAACCCGGGCAGTTCCACCTCCACAGCCCCACCCTCCAGTCGCACCGGGTACACCGCCACACTCGCCTTCTCCGGGTACGCCGCCACCCCCGTACACACGTCAAACGCCCACGCGTGCCACGGACACACCACAGCCGAGCCCTCCACCCATCCCTGACCCAACGGCCCCAACCGATGCGGACACAGGTTGTCCAACGCCCGCAGCTCGCCATCCACCCGAGCCAGACACACCTCGACGCCCCCAGCAGCAGCCTCCATCACCCCACCCTCCCCAGGAGCCTCCTCCGCCCCGCACACCCGCACCCAACCACTCAAACCCAACCTCCCGCATACGTCCCGCCCTGAACCAAGCTCCCGTTCTGATGCCGTCCGTCCTCCGCCCGGTGCTACATTCAAAAGAGTTCCGCCCCCGTGCCGCCGAAACCCAGACCCGCTCAGACACCATCCCCTGCATCTCGCGCCAGGCGTCCCGACCCCCCAGGCGCCTCCCCAGCCTTCCCCAACGTCGACCCCGTCTGGCTCGCCAAAACCATAGCCCTCATCGTCGTCCTCGCCCTCCTCTGCGGCTACGCCACCTTCTGCCTCCTCTTCTTCCAGGGCCAATGGCAACTGCCGCTCCACCCCGCGCGCGGCAACCCACCCCCACCCACCATCGCGGGCACCCCCCTCGAACCCGTCCGCTTCTCGCCAGATAGCTCCGGCTCCCCCCAGCTCACCGGATTCTGGCTCCCCTCCGCTCCCTCCAGCCGCCCCCGCGGCCTCACCGCCCTCTTCCTCCCCAGCGGCGAGGGCTCGCTCACCGACCCCGCCCAACTCAGCACAGTCGCCGCCCTCCACGACGCCGGCCTAAACGTCTTCGCCTTTGATTACCGCGGCTTCGGCCAAAGCTCCGGGCCTCACCCTACCCAGCACCGCATGCTCGAAGACACCACCGCCGCCTTCTTCTACCTCACCAACCTCCGCCATCTCGCACCGTCCACCATCCTCCTGTACAGCAACGGCGTGGCCGCCTCGCTCGCCCTCTCGCTTGCCGCCGACCAACCCGCCATCCCCGCCATCCTCCTCGACAACCCAGACACCGGTGTCCTCGAACGCGCCCTCTCCGACCCCCGAATCCGCCTGCTCCCTGTCCGCCTTCTCTTCCACGAGCGCTTCAGCCTCTCGCCTGCAATCACCACCCTCAAAACACCCAAACTGATCCTCACCCGCGGCCCGCTCGCCCCCCCAGAGATCCTCCATGCCGCCGACCCCAAGCTGATCGTCTCGCTCCCCAACAATGCCAGCCCAGCGCTCCTAACCGAGGCCCTCACCCGCTTCCTCAACCAGTACACGCCAGGCGCCCCGGCAAACAGACCTGCCGCAACGCCCGCCTCTGCACCGTACATCCCCAAATCTCGTAGACCCTAACTCTCTGCGCCTCTCAACACAACATCACCCGCCCCTGGAGGTCTCACCATGTCACGTTGGCTCACCAGCCTCTCCCCTTGGGGAGCGTTTCTGCTCCGGCTCGTCCTCGGCGCCGCCATGCTGTCGCACGGCTCAGGCAAGGTCATCCCGGCCCACGGCCTTCACGGCAGCCCCATCGCAGCCATCGAAACCTACAGCCGCTTCATCGCAACGCTCGGCATCCCTCCGTGGCTGGGCTACGTCTCCGCTCTCACCGAGTTCCTCGGCGGCCTCTGTCTCCTCCTCGGCCTCCTCACCCGCCTCTCCGCCGCGTTTGTCGCCATCAACATGCTCGTCGCCATCCTGGCCGTCAACCGCCACCACGGCTACTCCGGCTCCGAGTACTCCCTCGCCCTCCTCTCGATCGCCCTCATGCTGCTCTTCACCGGCGGCGGCGCGCTCGCGCTCGATCGCCGCTTCGGCCTGCTCTAACCGCAACAGATCACCACTCCTCCAAAACGAAGTGAAGGCCCCCGATACTCTGGGGGCCTTACGGTCTTTAGGCGGGGAGGGGTATTGCGGATCGGGGAAGCCGGAACCGAGGGAACAGAAAGCCCGGCAAAAGCAACTACGTAGAGTATGACGCGGATTAAGACGAAAAGTAGCGTTTTTTTCTACCACCTTTGTGGTACAGACGATCTGAAATTCATGGCGCTATAAGGCTCAGAAAGGCACACCGTCAGTACCGTCCCGCCTATCGCAGTACCGTCCCGCCTATCGAGATAGCTTACATCCGTCCTAGGATCTGGCTCGACCTCACCCCGCCCAGGAATACCAGCGAAATCCCATGCCTTCAGGGTCTTCGCCTTCAAGCCCCTCGCTTGGCTGCAAATGCGAACGGAACAGCCGCATGCGGAGAGTGCGCATCTTACGGAAAGTCCGAGGCGATAGACGGGGCACAACTAACCCCAGCTGAGTCCCAAAATCGAGCCCGCAAAGAGGTGTGTGAAATGGCAAGTACTGAAGAGATCGTGGCAAAAGTCGGGCAGCTTAAAAAGAGGTTCGGTCTGAGCTCGGCCGAAGCCCATCCGGAGTACACACCCTCTCTGGCAAAGGGTTTGATCGCGGGCTTGACGGGCGGCCTGGTCGCCACCGCGGTGAAGACAGTCGCCGAAAAGTTGTATCCGCCGCGGACCGAAGGCCAAACCCCGCCTCCGTCCGTGCTCGCCAACAAGGTCGCGGGCCACGAGCTCTCCACAGCAAAAAGCGTCGCCGCTACGCAGGCGATCCATTGGAGCTTCGGGGCGATGGCCGGCGCCGCCTATGGAGCTCTGGTCGAATACTATCCGGCCGCCTCAGCGAAAGAGGGAGCAAGCTTCGGCGTTGCGCTCGAAGGTCTCACTCACGAGTCCGTGCTTCCGGCCATGGGACTCAGCGGAAATCCGACACGGCGTGAACACACCAGCGAACTCGCCACCCATGTCGCCTACGGCGTGGTTACGGAGCTGGTTCGCGGAATCGTCCGACGCGCGCTCAAATAGACCTGATTGGCAGTCCTGAACTGCTTGCTCGTCCTGAATTGCTTGCTCGTCCTGATTCCTGCTTCCTGCTTCCTGCAGACCGGACCATTACCATGGTTTAGAGATCTGCTGTTGACCATCTCTGCCTCAGCGCGGGGATGCAGTATGATAGAGGAAGTCAACCCGGCGTAAGCCGGATGCAGTCCAGTGTGAGACTGCCTCAGCGCGAGCGTGGTGCCGATCTCGAGAGAACGCAGTGGACGGCAGCTGAGGACAGAGAGATCCTGATGCACACCAGGCCGCAACCGCGACTCGGTCACGTGCATCGGAGTCTCCGATCTGGCAGACGTTCGCCGGCTGTGTGTGTCTATGTTCTCTGTTGAGGCGCGTCGATGAAGTAAGGATTTGTTCAGAAAGCACGGTCGTTTCGGGAGAGCTGTGCGCTCTACCCGATTTAGGTCAGACCGGCGCGCCAGATCTTCTCTGGCCGTACGGACGCTCGCCACAACCGGGCAAACGTCCGGCGCGGAAATTTGCGGAGCGGCAGGCGTTGTGCCTGATGCTGGCCGATCAGATCCGCAGATCGTTGTTCGCCTGACAGTTTTTGTGCTGTGGAAACAAGAACGAGTGAGTGCAAGGCGGCATCCGGCTGAGAGAACATCCCAGCTTCCGACACAGATACCTACACCGTCGCGGAGCTAGAGACGACCTGAAGCCAGAAAGGAGCAGCTTCAGCCAGAAAGGAGCAGCTTCAGCCAGAAAGGAGCAGCTCCGGCACGAGAGTGGAACGGGCAACCCCGGAGGGAAGTGTAGTTCCAGCATCCAAGCCCTTTCGGCATGGATGCGGTCGATATTCGACTTCGGATCTTTCAGATCGACAGAGAGGCAACTTCCAGATCGGGCACCTCACCAACGCCAACGTCCGACGTTTACATCTTAGCTAGATACCTAAATACAAAGCACGTCCACTTCCTTCAGTACAGAGAGGCGAGTCTTGCAAAGCAAACCACCCACATCTCCAAGCGATAGCAGCACCGACCGGACCGCACTTCTTACCGGAACCGACCCTTCTCTGGACCTGATCTGTTTCAGTCATCTGCGCTGGCATTTTGTGACCCAGCGACCGCAGCACCTCCTCTCGCGCTGCGCATTTGAGCGCCGGGTCTTCTTCTGGGAAGAGCCCATCATCGAAGAAGCACCCTCGGCGGCGGCTTGGCTGGAGATCCTGCAGGAAGAAAAAACTCTCTGGGTGCTGCGCCCGCATCTGCCGGCCGGCGCCGACGCTAACGTCGCCCAGCGCGAGATGCTCCAGAACTTTCTCGCCGAACATAAGGTCGAGAACTTCGTGGGTTGGTTCTACACGCCCATGGCGCTCGGCTTTACCGACCATCTTCGACCTGCGGTTACCGTATACGACTGCATGGACGAACTCAGCGGCTTCCAGGGCGCGCCTCCCGAACTCAAAGCTCGCGAGCAGGAGCTCTTCCAAAAAGCCGACGTCGTCTTCACCGGTGGCATGAGCCTCTACGAGAGCAAGCGCCGCCAACACGCAAACGTCCACGCCTTTCCCAGCTCGATCGATGTCGAGCACTTCAAGAGCGGCGCCGGCATTGCAGATCCAACCGACCAAGCCACGATCCCGCACCCGCGCGCAGGCTTCTACGGCGTTCTAGATGAGCGCTTCGACCACATCCTGATGGGCGCCGTGGCCCGTCTCCGGCCAGATATCCACTTCATCCTCATCGGACCGGTCGTGAAGATCGACCCAGACCTCCTCCCGCAAGGCCCCAACGTCCACTATCTCGGCGCAAAGACTTACGCTGAGCTCCCTCGTTATCTCGCCCACTGGAATGCGGCGATGCTCCCATTTGCTCTCAACGATTCGACCCGCTTCATCAGCCCCACAAAGACCCCCGAGTACCTCGCAGCCGGCAAGCGCGTCGTTTCGACCCCCATTCACGACGTAGTCCGAGGCTATGGAGACGAGGGCCTGGTCGCGATCGCCGACACCCCGGCAAGCTTCGCCCTGGCACTCGACGCCGCACTCACCAAACCGGCCGAGTCCTGGAAGAGGTCTGTCCATCTGAAGCTTGCAAAGAACTCCTGGGACCGTACCTGGGCCGCCATGTGGGCCGAAATCGAGAAGGTGCGACCGCGAACCTCGGCTCCACTCTCCAGCCGCATCCGCGTCAGCGCGCTTCCGCTCGCCAGCGACCGCTCTCCGGCGACCCCAGGCAGCCGCTCTCTCTCCAACACACCCGATCTGCTCCGCAACAATTTTCAGACCGAACCCATCAGCACCCTGCTCGAAAACGGCGATGACGCCGACATGGGCGACAGAGTGCTAACCGATGCGGATGTGGCCGACACAGACCTCACCTCCGGATCACCAACCATCACCTCCGCCAGGATCGGTTCAAGCGTTCTCACGACCACCGTCAGCTCTCGCCCGCTGCGTTCAGAGCGCTATGACTACCTGGTCGTCGGCGCTGGTTTTGCCGGTGCCGTCCTCGCCGAGCGCCTCGCCTCCGTCATGGGTAAGCGTGTGCTCATCATCGACAAGCGCGACCACGTCGGCGGCAATACCTTTGACTTCTATGACGAGTCCGGAATCCTGATCCACAAGTACGGTCCGCACATCTTTCACACCAACTCGACCGACGTCGTCGAATACCTGTCGCGCTTCACCGCCTGGCGACCGTACGAGCACCGCGTCCTCGCCAGCGTCGACGGACATCTGCTCCCGATCCCCATCAACCTCGACACCATCAACCAGCTCTACGGCCTGTCGCTCGACGCGCAGGGCATGAAGGACTTCCTCGCCGCCCGCGTTGAAACCCCGGAGCTCATCCGCACCTCCGAGGACATCGTCGTCAGCCGCCTCGGCCGCGAGCTCTACGAGAAGTTTTTCCGCAACTACACCCGCAAGCAGTGGGGCCTTGATCCATCCGAGCTTGACAGCTCGGTCGCCGGCCGCATCCCCGTCCGCTACGACCGCGACGACCGCTACTTCACAGACACCTTCCAGGCCATGCCGCGCGAGGGCTTCACCCGCCTGTTTGAGCGGATGCTCGACCATAAAAACATCACCGTCCAGACCTCGGTCAACTACGCCGAAATCGTCAAAACGTACCCTGTCGCGAAGAAGATCTTTACCGGCCCAGTCGATGAATACTTCGATTACAAGTTCGGTCCTCTGCCCTACCGATCGCTCGAGTTCAAACACCAGAACTTCAATCGGGAGATCTACCAATCGGCCGCCGTGGTCAACTATCCCAACGACCACGCCTACACCCGCGTGACCGAGTTCAAGTACCTCACCGGACAGGTCGCCCCGAACACCAGCGTGGTCTTCGAATATCCGCAGGCCGAGGGCGATCCTTACTATCCAATCCCCCGCCCCGAAAACGCGGCCATCTACGCGAAGTACAAAGCACTCGCGGACCGCACGGAAGATGTCCACTTCGTCGGCCGGCTGGCAACCTATCGCTACTACAACATGGACCAGGTGGTCGCGCAGTCGCTCACCACCTTCCGCCGCATCCTCGAGAGCGCCGGGTCGGTCATGCTCCCACTCGGCAGCACGGGCAAGGAACTCGTCGGGCTTCGCTGATGAACGCTTCTCGGATGTGGGTGCGGATCATCTTTCTGAACCGTGCCCACATCGGCTACACTCGGACCCCTTTGCAGTGCGGTAAAGATACCTCCCGACAACGTTCACACCATAGCAAGGCCCGGCAGCCCCGTACCTGTGCATCCCTATAATCGTCATCACAATACAAGTCTCTGAGGGCCTCGTGAGAGGCCGCACAAACAGGGACACAAGGATCTGATGAAGACGGTTCCTCGGAAGGTAGTGATCGTGGGCGCGGGCCCTGGCGGTCTGGCAGCAGCTCTTCTCCTGGCAAAGTCCGGAGTCGAAGTCACCATCGTTGAACGTACCTCGCAGGTTGGTGGCCGCACCACAACGATCGAGCAGGACGGCTTCCGCTTCGATCTCGGACCGACCTTCTTTCTTTACCCGCGCGTCCTCCGCGAGATCCTCGCCGCCGCCGGATACGATCTCGATCAAGAAATCCCCATGAAGCGGCTCGATCCGCAGTATCGCCTCGTCTTTGGCGGTGGCGGCGAGCTACTGGCCACGCCCGACGTCGACCGCATGGCCACCGCTATTGCCGCTATCTCACCCACCGACGCTCTGCGCTTTCATCACTTCATCACGCATAACCGCAACAAACTCGCGAAGTTTCTGCCCTTTCTTCAGTCGCCCTTTGAGAGCTGGCGCGACCTCGCCAAGCCCGAGATGCTGAAGCTGTTGCCCTTGCTTGCGCCCTGGCGATCGCTCGACAAAGACCTCCAGGTGCACTTCAAAGACGAGCGCATCCGTCTCGGTTTCAGCTTTCAGTCGAAGTACCTCGGCATGTCGCCGTTTCGGTGTCCCAGCCTCTTCTCGATCCTGTCGTTTCTCGAGTACGAGCACGGCGTCTTTCACCCCGAAGGCGGCTGCGGCGCCGTCACGCGATCGCTTGCGCGCATCGCCCGCGAAATGGGCGTGCAAATCTGCCTCAACGAGCCGGTCGAAAAGATCCTCGTCGAAGGTGGACGCGCGATCGGCGTCCAAACCGCTCACCGCAGTCTGCCGGCAGAAGCCGTCGTCGTCAACGCCGACTTCGCCGGAGCCATGAAGCGCCTCGTGCCCAATCACCTCCGCTCCAAGTGGACCGACGAAAAACTCGAAAAAAAGCGCTTCTCCTGCTCCACTTTCATGATGTATCTGGGCATCGACGGCGTCTACGACGATGTCTCGCACCACACCATCTATCTTGCCGAAAACTACCGGCAAAACCTCAAGGACATTGAGGAGCTCCACGAGCTCTCGGCTAATCCGTCCTTCTACGTGCAGAACGCCGGCGTGACCGATGACTCGCTTGCGCCCAAAGGCAAGAGCACGCTCTACGTCCTTCTTCCCGTCACCCACGAATCCGATAAGGTCGACTGGGCGAAGGAGCAGGCGCGCTTCCGTTCGCTCGCGCTCGAGCAGATCAAAAAAGTCGGCATCACCGACGTCGAAAAGCGCATCCGCACCGAACGCGTTCTCACACCGGCCGGTTGGACCGAGGAGTTCGGCCTCTACAAAGGCGCAACCTTCTCGATGGCGCACTCGCTCGACCAGATGCTGCACCGCCGCCCGCACAACCGCTTTGAAGACATCGACAGCATGTACCTCGTCGGCGGAGGAACGCACCCGGGCAGCGGCCTGCCGGTGATCTTCGAGTCCGCGCGCATCACCTCACGCCTCCTGCTCGAAGATCTCGGCGTCGAGTCGCAGTGGGAGACTGGCGCTTTCTCCCGTCGCACCGTCGCTGAATCCGAGTCCGAAGCCCAGCTCTTCGGAGTTGCGTCGTAGCGATGTCTCCTTCCGTTCTTCGTGAGCCGATCGCTCCTCTGATGGCCAGCCCAGCCATTGCTCCCGAGCTCACACACGGGCCGGCCTCAGAGACACATCCTCTCAGCCCGTCTCAGGAGACCGCTTCTCAACCAATTCATTCCCCGACACCTACCCGACCCGACCGCGAAGTCCAGCTCCGATGGTCGTGCGAACCCATAGCAACTCGCCTCCGTATCCTGCGTCGCGCGCGGTACAGGCTCGCAGGCATGTCGGAGCGGATCACCCAAGCGATCGCGCCCGAGCTCTCGCGCACGCCCGCCGACACTCTCGCCGCCGAGTTCTTGCCGCTGCTCGAAGCCATGCGCTACCTCGAGCGGTCGGCCGCCGCCGTCCTCCGCCCGCGACGCCTCGGCCGCCGCGGTCTGCCCTTCTGGCTCAGCGGCGTCGATGCAGAGATCCGCCGCATCCCGTTCGGACGCATCCTCATCCTTGGGCCCGCAAACTACCCGCTCTTTCTCCCCGGCGTTCAGGCTGCACAGGCCCTGGCCGCCGGCAACGCGGTTGTCTGGAAACCCGGTCGCGGCGGAGCTCCCGTCGCCCACATCTTCGCCGACGCTCTGCTCTCCGCCGGCCTACCGCAAGGCCTCGTCACCATTACGGGCGAGAGCGTAAGCGCCGCCGAATCCGCCATCCACGACGGCGTTGACAAAGTCTTTCTCACCGGCTCGGCGGAGACCGGTCGTACCCTGCTTCGCACCCTCGCCGAGACACTCACGCCTGCCGTGGTCGAGCTCTCCGGCGCCGACGCAGCCATCGTCCTCCCTGGGGCTGACCTCGGCCGCGTCGTCCGCGCCCTCAGCTTCGGCATGCGCCTCAACGGGTCGGCCACCTGCATGGCGCCACGCCGCGTCCTTCTGGTCGATCAAACCTCTGCCGACCGCGACCGCCTCCTTGCCCTGCTCCAGCGCGAACTCGCCGCAGTTCCCGCCATCGACCTGCCCGCAAGCACGCAACAGCAGCTGCGCAACCTCGCCGAAGACGCCCTCACGCGCGGAGCGCATTTGCTGGACCTCACTGCCCTCAGCGAAGGCACCCTCCGTCCCATCGTCCTCCTCAACGCCACGCCGGAAATGCCCCTCGCGCAGGCCGACATCTTCGCTCCCATCTTGACCGTCGTCGACGTCCCTGACATCGACGCCGTCGTCCGAGCCCAGGACACCTGCCCGTTCGCGCTCACAGCTTCGATCTTCGGCCCAGAAACCGCGGCCCGTGCGCTGGCGTCCCGCCTAAACACCGGCACCGTCCTCATCAACGACATCATCGTCCCGACCGCCGATCCGCGCGTGCCCTTTGGCGGCCGAAAGTCGAGCGGCTTCGGCGTCACGCGCGGTGCCGAAGGCCTGCTCGAGATGACCGCCGTTCAGGTCGTCAGCGCCCGTAGCGGCCGCGATGCGCGTCACTACGACGCCACAGACACCCGTCACCAGGAACTCTTCGCCGGCATCGCTCGGCTGGTGCACGGCGGCCAGAGCTGGGGACACAAATTCGGAGCGCTCCGGCAGGTCGCCAGAGCCGGACGCAAGTTAGGTCAGAAAAATACAGATCCAAAAAGTTCAGATTCAGGAGCAAATTAGAATGAGCGGCATGCATGTCGGTGTCATCGGTTCGGGATTGGCAGGCCTCGCTGCGGCGTGTACGCTGGCCGCACGCGGGCATCGGGTCGAGGTCTTTGAAAAAAACCCGTGGCTCGGCGGAAAGGCGGCCCAGCTCTCCGAACAGGGCTTTCGCTTCGACATGGGACCGACCATCCTCATCCAGCCCTCCGTTCTTCGCAAGATCTTCGAGGAGGCAAATCGTAACCTCGACGATTACATAACCATGGTCCGCCTCGATCCGCAGTGGCGCTGCTTCTTCGATGACGGCAAGGTGATGGACCTAAAAGACGACCCGCGCGAGATGGCCGCGTCGCTGGACGCTATCTGGCCGTCGATGGGCCAGGGCTACCTGAAGTTCCTCGAAACCTCCGAAAAACTCCACTCCATCTCCGACCGCTTCTTCTTCTGGCGCTCCATCGGCTCCATGCGTGACACCATGGACATCGGCGGCGCCTTCGACCTCAACGTCCTCAAAGACGTCATGCAGATGCGCCTCGGGAAAACGGTAACCGGCACCATCCGTGAGTTCATCCCGGACGCCAACACCGCCCAGATGCTCGACCACTTCGTGCAGTACGTTGGCTCGTCGCCCGACGCCTCGCCCGCCATCCTCTGCTCCATCGGCCACATGCAGATGGAAGAAGGCATCTGGTACCCCATGGGCGGCACGCGCGCCGTACCCGAAGCTCTTGTCAAACTCGCGACCGAACTCGGCGTCGTCTTCCACACCTCCACCGACATCGTCCGCCTCCTCACCGACGCCCCCGCCCACGGAGCACGCCCCGCCCGCCGTGTCACCGGCCTAGAAACCACCGGCGGAGCCATCCACCGCTTCGACGCTATCGTCTCAAACTCCGACGCTGTCCGCACCCATCGCGAACTGATCGGCGGCGCCGCGGCCCGTAAATTCGACGAAAAGCGCAAGTACGAGCCCGCCTGCTCGGGCGTCGTGCTCTATCTCGGCCTCAACAAACGCTACGACCACCTCGCCCATCACGACTTCGTCTTCTCCCGCGACGCGCACGAAGAGTTCCGTCACATCTACGATCTCGGCGAACCGGCGCCTGACCCCACCTGCTACCTCGCCTCCACAGCCCTCACCGACCCCGCCTCCGCTCCCGCCGGCGGAGACGCGCTCTACGTCCTCGTCCACACACCCTATCTCCGCCCGCACCACGACTGGCGCAAGATGTTCCCCGCCTACCGCCAGGTCATCCTCGACAAGCTGAAACGCACCGCCGGCCTGACCGACCTCGAGGATCGCATCGTCTATGAATCCGCGCTCACGCCCCTCGACATCCACGAGCGCTACCGGGTCCTGAACGGCGCCATCTATGGCATCTCGAGCCACGGTCTCTATCACGGGGCGTTCAAGCCGGCCAACCGCAGCCGCGAGCTGGAAGGCTTGTATCTCGCCGGCGGCGCCGCGCACCCAGGCCCGGGTATGCCGATGGTAATGATGTCGGGCTGGATCGCGGCGAACGAGCTCGACCAGCAGGCGCATAAAGCCGTTGCCTGACATCTTGCGACAGCCGACATATAGCCCCAGCCCAGACTCCATCCCGGACCGCGCGATACACTACGGTGCGAGGCGAGGTGAGGACGTGGAGCAGCTCGATCGCAAGCCACAGGGCGAGCCGGTGCAGATCGCAACACCCCGCATCCAGATCCCGCGCATCTCGTCGACCGGTCTATTTTTCTTCCGCGGGCTTGTCCGCCGCTACTTCCGCCGCCACTTCCACGCGGTTCGCGTCAGCTGCGCCGAGCACCTCATGCAACAGACCGGCCCGCTTATCATCTACGCAAACCACAGCAGCTGGTGGGACCCGATGGTCTGCTTTCTGCTCAGTGCGGAACTCCTCCCCGGCCGCCCACACTTCGCCCCCATGGACGCAGCCGCACTCCAGCGCTACTCCGTCCTCGGACGCCTGGGCATCTTTCCCGTCCAGATCGAGAGCGCGCGTGGCGCCGTCCAGTTCCTCCGCACCGGCGAGGCGATCGTTCGTTCAGGCGGCGTCCTCTGGGTCACGCCGCAGGGTCGTTTCGCCGATAACCGCGAGCGTCCCCTCGTCTTCAAGCCCGGCCTGGCCGCACTCGCCGCCCGCCTGGGCACATGCACGGTCCTTCCGCTCGCCATCGAGTACACCTTTTGGGACGAGCGCAAACCCGAGACGCTCCTGCACTTCGGCCAGCCCGTCCACGTCGCGGGCGAGCGCGCAGACGCTATCGAAGCTCGTCTCCTCGACGCCCTCTCCATCTCCATGGACCAGCTCCGGGCAAAGGCTCTGGCGCGCGACAGTCGAGGCTTCGAAGCGACGTTGGCGCGTGGTGTCGTCGGAGCCGGTGGGATGTACGCCTTCGGCAAACGCTTGCGCGCGCTCGCTACTCGGCAGAGCTACCGTGCGGAACACAGCCGTTCGCCCGACTCGCCCGCCGGCACGCCCGAGCTGCCCTCATGATCCTCCTCACTCTGGCCATCGCTGCCATGCTCGCCGCACTCGCTCCCGCCGTGCTCTTCTGCGCCAATCTGCGTAAGTACATCCCGCCACCGGCACCGTCTCCTAACGCCTCCTCTGCCCGGGTCTCCGTCCTCATCCCCGCCAGGGACGAGGAGCTCTCGATCGAAGCCGCTCTCCGCAGCGTCCTCGCAAACTCCAACGCGGACCTCGAGGTCATCGTCATGAACGATGGCTCAACCGACCGCACCGCCGCCATCGTCGAGAGCCTCCGGGCCGAAGACCTCCGCGTCCAACTCCGGGACGCACCTCCGCTCCCGCGCGGCTGGAACGGCAAACAACATGCCTGCTGGACGCTCGCCCACGCGGCCCAAACCGACATCCTCTGCTTCATCGACGCCGACGTCCGCCTCGAACCCGAAGCCATCCAGCGCATGTCCGCCTTCCTCAAGAGCAGCGACGCAGCTCTGGTTAGTGGCTTCCCTCGCCAGATCACAACCTCCCCGCTCGAATGGATGCTCCTTCCCCTCATTCACTTCGTCCTGCTGGGCTTCCTTCCGCTCAGCCGCATGCGCGCGGGCACCGACCCGGCACTCGCCGCTGGCTGCGGTCAATTCCTCATGGTTCGCCGCGAAGCCTACTTCGCCTCCGGCGGCCACGCTGCCATTCGTGAAACCATGCACGATGGTCTCCGACTCCCAAAGCTCTTCCGCCAGCACGGCTACCGCACGGACCTCGCCGACCTCACCGACTTCGCCCGTTGCCGCATGTACACCACCGCCGGTCAGGTATGGCAGGGCCTCGCCAAGAATGCGATCGAGGGGCTCGGCGCGCCCGCCCGCATCGTCCCCATCAGCCTCCTCCTCGTGCTCGGACAAGTTGGCCCGTTCGCTCTCGCCGTTTGGCTTCTCTTCTCTCATGCGCACGTCAGAGCTGGGCTTCTTATCTGCGCCGCCGTCGCAGTCCTCGCCGCTTGGCTGCCCCGGGCTCTAGCCTCGGTGCGCTTCCGTCAGCCGGCGCAGAGCGCGCTCCTGCACCCCGTCGGTATCATCCTTCTCCTCGCGATCCAGTGGTACGCCCTGGGCCGCAAACTTTTGGGTGGCACCGTCAGTTGGCGGAACCGCGCTTACGCGAACGAATAGCTTTCGGGCACGGCCCCGCAGCCACACCCACTACACACCCTTCTTCATCGGCTCCCACACAAACTTATGGATCTGCAATGACAGCCTGGCCGGCAGACCATCCTCCAGCATCCACTCGACGATCGCGCGCGGATCGAGCACCATATTTTCAGCCGTCCGTACCGGGCTCGGCGTCTTGGTGAACGCCGGCGAAAGCAGGATATTGCCCACGATCCGATCAAGCTCGTTGGCCCGGATAAAGTCACGCGCAAACTCATAGTCCGCCCGATCGCTCAGGACAAACTTCATCTCGTCGTCCCGCGTCAACGCCCGAAGATTTTCCATGCGAAACGATCCAAAGGCGGCGCCCGCACCGGGACACTTCACATCCACAATCTTGTGCACCGCTTGGGGCACGTCGGCCAGCGGCCGCTCACCCGAGGTCTCGATCATCAACTCGTACCCACCGTCGAGCAGAGTACCCATCAGCGGCAAGAGCTCGCGCGCCTGCAGCATCGGCTCCCCGCCCGTAAACTCGACCAGACGGCACGGCGCCAGGGCTTCTATCTCACGGCAGATCTGCTCGTCTGTCCAGGGTTTTCCGCCAGTAAACGTGTACTCGGAGTCGCACCACGCACACCGCAAGTTGCACCCCGCCAGACGTACAAAGATGCACGGCAGTCCCGCAAAACTCGACTCACCCTGAACCGATTTATAGAGCTCAATAAGGTACATAAGCGTTTACGACATCAATTCCTGCAGAACTGGAAGACCCGCTAGCTCCCTGGCTCGACTTAGTCGCCGGTCAAGCGTAGCAATCGGAAGCTGAAGCCGGAGCCCAAGTTCTAAATACACCGGGTCGTAGGCCGTTAGCGCGAATTTGGCCATTAAAGGCAATAGATCTCCTGCTTCGATTGCTGCTCGATCAGTGGTTATCGGTGTACTGCCCAGAAGATCTAAAGCATTCTTCACCGTAACGCTGCTGATGATGCCATTCTTGAGCTTGTTCCCTAGGATAATTCCCACTCAAGATGCCACAACGCGGGTACGATTGCGCCCCAAGCTTCGGCAAGCTCATGGACTTTGAGCGTGCCTTCAGCAGCCTCCATCGGCAAGCACCAACTCAGAGCCACAGAGCTGTCGAGAACAAAACCGCTCAATATCGGTGGCCTTCATGCACCGCTCGCCGCCAGTCCGTATGCCTGGAAGATTCTTTTTGCAGATCAGGATTCCGACTCAGGATCCACGCTCGCCCCTCGGCCGGCGTTTGGATGTTAGCGTCGACATCCTCGGTCAAAGGCGAATGGACAGACAGAGAACCGGACATCTGTCCTGCCTGCGACGCAAGCGCGTTCTCCGAACCATGTCTCATAGAACGAGTATAAATGGTGTCGCTTCCACCACTTACTCGTAGTACCGCGCAAAGCTCGTATCCGTCTCGTACAACGTGCAGTCCTTCACCCGCACCCGGCCGCCGGTCATCTCCGAGAGCTGGGCCGCGGTTTCCTGGTAGAAATAACGCGCCAGGTTTTCCGCCGAAGGATTGACCTCCGCGTCAAACGGCTTCAGATCGTTGATCATCTGATGGTCCAGACGATCGACCACCGGCCGCATTACCTGCTTCAAGAGCTTGAAGTCCAGCAGCAACCCAGCCTCATCCAGCTCCGACCCTACCAGCGTCACAAACACCTTGTAGTTATGACCATGCGGATTCTCGCACTTGCCCCGATAGTTCCGGAGATAGTGCCCCGACGAGAACCCGGCTTCAACAGTCACCTCATACATCCGGACAAACTTCCCTTCTCTCGCGCGAGACACTCCGGCG
This sequence comes from Acidobacteriaceae bacterium, assembly GCA_965277145.1. Lineage (GTDB taxonomy): Bacteria > Acidobacteriota > Terriglobia > Terriglobales > Acidobacteriaceae > Edaphobacter. Next base: position 775,979 of record OZ255717.1, on the reverse strand, counting down.
CAAGTGCCCGGCGTGCGCCCTACTCGATTGTAGCCGCTCTGACTCCGCCAGGTGCCGCCCCCTGACCGAAACCGGACCGCCATGCTCCCGGCCCGTTCAGAACCGGCCATTCTCCCAGATCGGCGATTCCGCGCTACTGGCTCCGCTGTCGCCTGTTCCGCTTTGTCGCCTCCGACCGCCGCTCCGCCTGCTCAAACAGCGACGACAGAACCCCCGCAAGCGCGACCACCAGAGCCACCACCAGCATCCCCAGACCCGTCGTCCGCCACAGCGACACATCCCCCGGAGACCCCGGCTGCTCCGCAATATTGGTATATGCCAGCCCACACGACACCGCGGCAAACAAAGCCAGAGTGGCCGCGAGAATAAACAGATTCCGTCCCATAACCGGGTGCACCCAAAAGCAGAATAGCGCAGAGCGGCTGTCGATCTCACGGCGGTGCCGCGGATGTTTTCACCGCAACAACGTAGCCCGCCGCCCACACCTTCACCGCCCATCCCGGACTGCACAAACCATCCTGCCTCCCTACGAATCCCCTCGACAGCCCATTGTCGAAGGGTGTATCTTCTCGTGAACTAGACGTCAGGCTATCTTCCCGCCTGGCATCCTGGTGACCCTCGATGCAGTGCATAGATGTCCTAGGAGGTCTGCTTTATGAGCAGATATGCGATTCGCGTCCTACTCGGTCTTCTGATGTACGCAGGTGTAGCCCTGTTCTGCGTCCCCTCCATTCTCGGCAAAGTAGATGGACTGGCAGGCTTTCAGCTCGCCGGGGCCGCCGGGGCCGTCATCTTCGGCATGCTTCGCTGCTATTGGAGCGAGGAAGATTGCTGGCATCACCGCGTCCGTCCATAACTCAGAATCAGCGGCCGGCAAAAAATTGCTCCACCTCCGCAATCTCGTCCGTGCGACGATAAGGCGGCAAGCTGTCGAGAAATATCCGTCCATAGCGCGACCTCTGCACACGCGGGTCTAGGAGCATCAGAACGCCGCGATCGTCGAGCGATCGGATCAGCCGGCCAAAGCCTTGCTTCAGCGCCAGGACGGCCTGCGGAACCTGCAGATCGAAGAACGGCTTGCCCCCAGCCGCCTCGATCGCCCGCATCCGCGCCTCAACCACCGGGTCTGACGGCACCGCGAACGGCAGCCGGTCGATGATGACGCACGAAAGCTGTTCGCCCTGCACGTCCACTCCCTGCCAGAAGCTGGAGGTCCCAAACAAGACCGCATTCGGCGTGTCGCGAAAATGCTGCAAGAGCACATGCCGCGGCGCTGTCCCGTGGAGCAGCAGCGGAAACGGCAGCTCCGTCAAGAGCCGATCGTGCACCTCCCGCATCTGCCGGTAGCTCGTAAACAGACAAAACGCCCGCCCCCGCGTGATCTCCAGCACACGCCGTATCCGCTCAACCGAACGATCCGTAAATGCCGCGTCGCGCGGGTCCGGCATCCCCGCCGGCAGATACAACAGAGCCTGTTCCCCGTAGTTGAAGTGGCTCGGCACAATCAGCTCCCGGCTGAAGTGCAGCCCCAGCCGATCGCGGATGTGCTTGAAACCGGGCGCTCCATTCCCGCCCGCCACCGCCAGCGTCGCCGACGTCAGGACCACCGATGAGAAGCTCTCAAACAGCGTCTCGGCCAGGATCTCCGATACATCGATCGGCGTCGCCTGCAGATGCGTTTGAAAAGCCGGCTGGGGCCGCGCGCAGCCCCCCCGAAACCCCTCCTGTCCGGCACCCTTCAAAGCCCGCAGCCCCGCCGCCGGTCGGCGATCGATCCAGAACACTGTATTCAGATCCTCGGACTCGAGCAAAAACTTCAGGTGATTGCGAATGTCCGCCGCGCGATTCCGCAACCCGGCGATCTCCTCCACATCTTTGACCCGATCGAGCTCGCCCTCAAGCCGTTGCAGCGCATTCAAAACCGAAAGATACAGATCGCCCGAACTCTCCAAGAAATCCGACCGTCCATGGAACGGCATGCGCCCAACGGTCGCCATCACCGACGTGTTCTCGGGCTCCCCAGGGCTCGCCGGCAACGCCCCGAAGAACATGCGCGAACGCTCCCGTAGCGTCCCCAACGCACTCTCGATCGATGAACTCGTCGTCTCCTTCGCCCGCAGCAACATCTCCGTATCCCGCGCCAGATCGTCGAACCGCGCCGTCGACAGACCCACGCCGAAGTACGTGCTCGCTACATCTTCGAGCTCATGCGCTTCGTCAAAGATCACCGCCACCGCATCCGGCAAAATCCCCGCGTCAGGCGCTCCCCCGGCCTGCTGCTTGATCGAAAGATCCGCAAAAAACAGGTGATGATTGACAATAATCAGCTCGCTTTCAAGCGCTTTGCGCCGCATCTCGGTCACAAAGCAGCGCTCCCAATCGGGGCACGTCGTCCCCAGGCACGCCTCCGTTCGCGCGTCCAGCTTGTGCCACAGCGGCGAGTGCTCCGGCAACAGATCGATCTCCGCCCGATCCCCCGTGCCCGTCGTTCGCTCCCAATGCGAGATCGTCTGAAACTGGCTGATCTCCTCCAGACCATTCAGCAGCGGAGCATCCCGCAACGCATACAACTTGTGCCGGCAAAGATAATTTGCCCGGCCCTTCATGTACGCCACTTTGAGCGGCTCTGCCTGCCCCAGCACCGACTCGAGAAACGGCACATCTTTGAAAAACAGCTGCTCCTGCAGGTTTTTGGTCCCGGTCGACAGAATCACCCGCCCCCCGCGTTCCCGTGCATGCCGCAAAGCGGGCAAGAGATACGCGAGCGTCTTTCCCGTTCCCGTCCCCGCCTCGACGATCAGATGATGGCCGTCCTTCAGCGCCGCCTCCACCGCTTGCGCCATCGCGTACTGCCCCGGCCGGTGCTCAAAGGCGAGCGACGACCGCGACAACAGCCCGCTCGGCGAAAAAAACTGAAACAACGTGGGAAGCCTCTGCGCCTCACGCGCAACCTCCTCGTCCTGATCGTCAGGACGAAACTGCGCGATCTGGATAGGCGAGGACACGTGCGCTGTCATCATGATAGTGGTCCGGCCCGCGCCAATCTCAGAACGGTCCCTTCACCTCTTATCGGCACACTCCGGAAAACCTTGAGCGCAAATTCACAAATTTCTACGATCCCTCCTGGAAAGCCGGCCCGGCAACCGACGGCGTCCGTCGAGCAACGCTTCGCAAGGTAACCTGAACATACCCGCTTACAGGCGGACCCCAGGTACAACCAACCAGGAAAGACAGGACAAGAACCATGGCACCGAAAGGCGACGGAAAAAAGCGCTTAGGCAAGAAGCACCGGCAGGCCAGCACGCGGCCTAAAAAAGGCAAGGCGCCCCGCACGACACCGGTTACCGGAGCGGTCGCGCCGAAAGCACGCAAAAAGATCGCCTCCAAGCGAGCCGCCGTCGAGAAGTCCGCCCGCACCCCCAGGCGCTCGCCGGAGTTCGAACGCCGGGAGACCATCGCACCCGACTCTGCCGCCCCCAGCCGCTCCAAAGGCCGCATCCGCAAAGGCCCGCAAACAGCGGCCGACGCCAAACCTAACTCCGACGCCCGGCAGTGGCAAGAGGCCGAACGCCTCGCCGATGAGATCGCCGCCCAATGGGGCCCAGGCCTAAAGCACGAAGGCGGCCCGCTTGGCACCGACCCCGAGCTCGCCGAAGACCCTACCCTGCCGCTGGTCGCCATCTGCGGCCGCCCAAACGTCGGCAAGTCCACCCTCTTCAATCGCCTCACCGGATCGCGCCGCTCCATCGTCGGCGACGAGCCCGGCATCACCCGTGACCGGATCTACGGCGAGGTCGAGTGGTCCGGACGCGACGTCCGCCTGGTCGACACCGGCGGCATCGTCCCCGACGACGAGGCCCTCATCCCCTCGGAAATCTTCCGCCAGGCTCAGGTCGCCCTCACCGAAGCCGACGCTATCATCATGGTCGTCGACGGCCGCACCGAGCTCGCCTCCCCCGACATCGAACTCGCCCGGCTCCTTCTGCGCGGCGGCAAACCGTGCTTTCTCGCCGTCAACAAGATGGACACCGAACACATGCTGGCGGGCGCCGAAAACTTTCGCCGGCTCGGCTTCCGCAACGTCGTCCCTATCTCCGCCGAGCACGGCTCCGGCATCGGCGATCTCCTCGACGAGGTCTTCGCCATCCTACCCGCCGCCCCCGAAGTCGAGCCCGAAACCATGCTCACCGCCTCGGACGAGGAGGAAGAAGACATCGACGGCCCCATCGAAGCCCCCATCCCCGACGCCGAACCAGGCTCGGATCTGACTGCCGATGACACCTCCGCCAACCAACCCCGCAAACTCCGCACCCACGGCGAGTTCCAGCAGACCGAAACCAAAATCGCCATCATCGGCCGCCCCAACGTGGGCAAATCCACCCTCCTCAACGCGCTCACCGGCACCGACCGCGCCATCGTCTCGCCCATCGCCGGCACCACCCGCGACGCCGTCGACGAAGTCGTCGAGCGCGGCGGCCACAGCTTCCGCTTCGTCGACACCGCCGGCATCCGACGCAAGGGCAAAACCAAGCTGATGGCCGAAAAACTCTCCGTCATCATGGCCCGCAAACACCTCGAAGCCGCCGACGTCTCCTTGCTCGTCATCGACGCCACCGAGGGCGTCGCCGCGCTTGACGCCAACATCGGCGGATACGCGCACGAGTCCGGCCGGTCCGTCATCATCGTCGTCAACAAGTGGGACCTCATGACCACCCCCGACCGCACACCCGGCGCCGATCCCAACACCCGCCTCTTCGACGGCAAACCCATCGCCGACAAAAAGGTCTTCGAAGAACAGGTCCGACACGCCCTGAAATATCTGGACTACGCACCGCTCCTCTTCATCTCCGCCGAGCGCGGCGTCAACATCACCGAAGTCTTCAAAAAAGTCGAACTCGTCGCCCGCGAACGCCGCAAACGCGTCTCCACCGGACAGATGAACCGCTTCCTCGAACGCGTCGACTTCCAGAAAGCCTCGGTCCCCATGTCCAAACGCGTCCGCATCTACTACATGACGCAAGCCGCCGTCGCCCCACCCACCTTTGTCCTCTTCACCGACAAGGACGTCAAACTCCACTTCTCCTTTGAACGCTTCCTCTCCAACCAGATCCGCGAAGCCTTCGGCTTCATCGGCTCGCCCATCTGGTTCAAAGTGCGAGCCAGAAAAAAGAAGTAAGTTCTACGGCCAGCTCACAGCGCGTCTGAAATCGGCGTGCGCGACAAGCTCGGAAGCAGGCCTGAAATCCGGAAGCTTCGCCAACACGATTTGCAGGCCGGCCTTTCGACCGAACTTCATCGCCGGAACGCAATCGGTATCGTTTGTAACAAGCATGATCCGGTCTACCAACCGATCCGCTGAGTACGCTGCTATGTCCAGACCGATCCTCATGTCCACGCCCTTCTGTTCAAAATCGGGCTTGAAGTCGCTGTCGGAGAGAGGCTGACCATGACTTACAGGAGTTCGCTTCGGCTTGTAGCCCCTGAATTTCAAAACGCCGCGACGCACCGCAAATAAGTCAAAATTCGCGAGCTCGTGAAGCCACTGATCCGATGCGCTGAAGACGTACGGGTCCCCTGAAACTGGCAGCCGAACGGTTCCGGAGTAAGGCGAGCAGTCGTAATAAAGGATGCGGAGAATATCCTCGTCCGCCTCTGTGCAACCCAACGCAAACCTCTGTATGAAGCTGGGCACATAGTGCTTTTTGGCCTTTTTCGCCTGCACCCGAAGAAAGCCTCCGTCAATCAGAACAATGATCTTCTTCTGCATTCGTCCAGGTTAAATGACGAAGACCCCCATTGGGGGTCTTCTAAATACATGCTCGCCTACGAGCGTAGCGGATATGGGTCTAATGTAACACGTAAACCTGACGTTGGGTTATTACAAGAGCTAAACTCTATAACACGTGTAACACGCAACATTGCATGCGTACACACACTCGCTCCGTACACATGACCACCCCCCTCCGCGCTCTCGATGTCGGCATCGGCTCTGGGGAGGAGGTTTGACCGATGCCACGGCCAGCCCGCCGAGAATCGCGATCTGGCAATCCCCCATTTGGGGGGCTTTGTACAAAAACGCTGGAGTTCTTGCAGTTACCTCCGGGTGATAATGTTTCCGCGATTTCCTCGTCTCTTCTCCAGGGGAATACACTGGAGGTGTAGGTAAGGGTTGTTTCCGGTGACGGATGCAGCCCTTAGGGTCCACCCGCGGCGAGCGGTTATCGCGGGGGAGATGGCAAGGGGAACCAACGGTAGTTGTCTTGGGCCTGCGGGTTTGGGGCGGCGAGCAGTTCTTAGAGGGGAAAAACATGTTCGAACGCTACACGGAGAAGGCGCGGCGGGTAATCTTCTTTGCCCGGTATGAGGCGAGCCAGTTTGGATCGCCGTATATCGAGACGGAGCACCTGTTGCTTGGATTGTTGCGGGAGGACAAAGCGCTGACAAACCGCTTTTTGCGGTCGCATGCGTCGGTGGAGTCGATACGGAAGCAGATTGAGCAGCACACAACGATTCGCGAGAAGGTGTCGACCTCGGTCGACCTGCCGCTTTCAAACGAGTGCAAGCGGGTGCTGGCGTATGCGGCGGAGGAGGCGGAGCGGCTGTCGCACAAGCACATCGGGACCGAGCACCTGTTGCTTGGCCTGTTGCGCGAGGAGAAGTGCTTTGCGGCAGAGATCTTGCAGGAGCGCGGCTTGCGTCTGCCAGCGATCCGCGAGGAGCTGCAGCGGACGACGCAGGAGAAGGCTCCGGCGCAGAGCGGCAGCGGCAGTGGCGGCAAAGGTCAGCGGCAGGAGCAAAGCATGCTGGCCGAGTTTTCGCGCGATCTCACGCAGTCGGCGATGGACCAGCAGCTGGATCCGCTGGTTGGGCGCGATACGGAGGTCGACCGGGTCATTCAGATCCTGTGCCGACGGACCAAGAACAACCCTGTGCTGATCGGAGAGCCGGGCGTCGGCAAGACGGCGATCGTCGAGGGTCTAGCGCAGAAGATCGCGGATGGCGAGGTGCCTTCGTTTCTCGCGGACAAGCGGGTGCTGGCGCTCGATCTCAGCTTGATTGTCGCGGGAACAAAGTATCGCGGACAGTTTGAGGAGCGGCTAAAGACGATCATGAAGGAGCTGATGGAGAACCAGAACTCCATCGTGTTTATCGATGAGCTCCACACGCTGGTCGGAGCTGGCTCGGCCGAGGGTTCACTCGATGCGGCCAATATCCTGAAGCCGGCCTTGAGCCGTGGCGAGATCCAGTGCATCGGAGCAACGACGCCGGCCGAGTACCGGAAGTCGATCGAGAAAGATCGGTCGCTCGAGCGGCGATTCCAGGCGGTCAAGGTTCCACCTCCAAACGAGGAGGACGCGATCAAGATCATCATGGGGATCAAGGACAAGTACGAAAAGTTCCATGCGGTGAGCTACACGGACGAGTCGATCACGTTTTCGGTGTCGCACTCGAGCCGGTACATCCCGGACCGCTTTTTGCCGGACAAGGCGATCGATCTGATCGACGAGGCGGGAGCGCGGGTGAAGCTACGGCAGACTTCCCTTCCCGAGGAGCTGACCGAGGTTCAAAAGCGGATCAAGTTCATCGTGCACCGGATGGAGAACGCAATCGCGAATCATGAGTTCGAGAAGGCTCGGTTTTACTCGGACGAGGAGCGCAAGGAGCGGGAGAATCTGCGGGCGCTGCGCGACAAATATCACCTGGATGATTCGTCGGCGGGCATTGTGACGCGCGAGGATATCGAGGACGTTGTGAGCCGGTGGACGGGTGTTCCGATCACGTCGTTGAAGGAAGAAGAGACCCAGCGGCTCTTGCGAGTCGAGGAGGAGCTGCACAAGCGTGTGATCTCGCAGGAAAAGGCGATCTCGGCGCTGGCGCGAGCGATTCGGCGATCGCGCGCAGGGCTCAAAAATCCGGCGCGGCCGATAGGTTCGTTCCTGTTCCTTGGGCCGACGGGCGTCGGAAAGACGGAGATGGCGCGCACCTTGGCGCAGTTCCTGTTTGGATCGGAGAAGTCGCTGATTCGGTTCGATATGTCGGAGTTCATGGAAAAGCATTCCGTGTCGAAGCTGATCGGATCGCCTCCGGGGTACGTGGGCTACGAGGAGGGCGGTCAACTGACCGAGCGGGTAAAGCGGTCGCCGTACTCTGTCGTCCTGCTGGACGAGGTTGAGAAGGCGCATCCGGATGTGTTCAACCTCTTGCTGCAGGTGTTTGAGGACGGCCAGTTGACGGACGGTCTCGGCAACACGGTCGACTTCAAGAACACGATCCTGATCATGACCTCGAATATTGGAGCCAAGCACCTGATGAAGCGCGAGGGCCTGGGCTTTCAGTCGCGAATCGAGGATGTGGTGCTCGACAAGATGGAGGAGCTGGTAAAGGGCGAGGTGAAGCGTACCTTCAACCCCGAGTTCATCAACCGTCTGGACGAGATGATCATCTTTACGGCTCTGAGCGACTCCGACCTGATGCAGATCCTGGAGCTCCTGGTGCAGCAGTTGAATACCAACCTGGTGCATAAGGCGATCACGATCAGCGTGACGGACGAGGCCAAGAAGTGGATTCTCGATAAGACGCTGACCGACCGGAGCTATGGTGCGCGACCCTTGCGCAGGGCGCTGCAGCGCTATGTGGAGGATCCGATGTCCGAGGCTCTGATCGCGGGCGGGATTGCGCAGCGGCCGGCGTTCTTGGAGGTCTATCTCGACAACAACCAGCTCTTCTACCGGCCGATTGCTTCGGATGGGGAAGAGAAGGTCGGCGGCTTGGCTTTGAGTGTCGTGTAGCTAATGGGTTGTGTCTAAGCGCCCCGGCCTTTTCGGTCGGGGCGTTTTTGTTTTCCCCGCTAGGTGGGGAGGCCGGCGAGTTCGCGGGCGCGGACGAAGATGCGGGTGAACATGGGGCGATTGAGCCGGCCGGTGTTGGTGTTGCGCAGCGACGGGTGGTAGCTCGAAAGGAGCTTGAGGCCGTTAGGGAGATCGTGCTCGACGCCGTGGCCGAAGTTGTAGAGCGAGCGGCGGACAATGGTGCCCTGGTTGAGGAGGTGAGCGAGGTAGCCGTCGAAGGCAATCTTGCCAAGGGCGACGACGACGCGGACGCGGGGCAGAAGATCGACCTCGCTCGCGAGGTGGGGAGAGCAGTTGCGGATTTCGAGGGGTGAGGGTTTGTCGCCGGGCGGCGCGCAGCGGACGACGGAGGCGATCCAGGCGTGGCGGAGTTGGAGGCCGTCCGTCCTAGAGGTGGCGTGCGGCTGATTGGCGAGGCCGACTTCGTGCAGGACGGGGTACATGAAATTGCCGGCGCCGTCGCCGGTGAAGGGGCGGCCAGTGCGGTTGGCGCCGTGCGCTCCAGGGGCGAGGCCGACGATGAGGATGCGGGCCCGGGGGTCGCCGAAGCCGGGGACGGGACGTGCCCAGTAGATCTGGTCCTGGTAGGCGCGGCGCCGCGTAACGCCAATTCCGGTACAGTATTCGCGGAGGCGAGGGCATCGCTCGCAGGTACTGATCTGCGTGTGGATCTCGGGGAAGGCGGGAACTGGTAAGGACGTGCGGTGCACAAAGATAATGATACGGCGGGAGCGGGATATGGGCACTCGATTGCTCATATTCGTAGGCGGACGCTGGGGGAAGTACACGGATGCGGAGTTTCGGGCCGGGAAGTGGGCGCAGGGAAGCGGTTGAGGGTGAGCGTTCGGAACTGCGTCGGCGGCGGCGGCCAGGACAGACCTGGATTAGGCAGAACGTGGTTCTGCTGGGGTCGATCGTTCTGGTCCTGGCGCTTGCTGGGCTGGCGATCGGGTGGAAGGCGCACCAGAAAGGCCGGTTCGGTCGGTTGAAGGCGGAATTGCGAGCCGCGCACACGCCGCCGCCGCCACCGGCGGTGCCGCCGCCGGGCGGGCAGGATCCGGTGGTCCTGCGGCGGTCGCAGCTGGCGGGAGATATGGGGCCGGAGTTTCTTTCGGCGACGATTTTGCCGGGGTTGGGGTCAGCGGTGCTGCAGGTGACGGCGTTTGTGCCGGGGCATGGGGAGGTGAAGCTGCTCGCCTCGCCTGGGGTGGAGGAGGTGGCAAGGGCGGTCGCCGGGGATGGAGCTGGGACGAAGGGCGTTTCGGAGCTCGCTGGCGCGATCGAGGCGCCGTGGGCGGGGACGATCTTTGGGGCGGCTGGGGGTCGGGAGGACGACGCGGCGACAACGTTGGCCGAATGGCGCGGGCGGAGGCTGGTGTTGCCGAGCGAGGCGGCGGGGATCGCCAGGGGCGGCCTGCTTTGGGGGCGAGCGGCGGACGAGATCCGGTCTGACGTGATGCCGGACGGTGGTCAGCTGCAGACGGTTTACCGGGCGGGGAGCTTTGACGGACACTGGATTTCGGACACCGAAGTGACGACGACCATTCTGCTGAGCAGCCGTGTTCTGGAATTTCGGGTCATGGCGCGCAATGTGGGCAAAGAAGTGGAGCCGGTGGGGATCGGATGGTCGCCACGGTGGGTGATACCGAGCGGCGATCGCTCGCAGGCGACGCTGCGAATGCCGGTCGGGGTGCGGACGGAGACGCGCGGGGGTGAGGGGCGTGGGGAGCCCACGGGACGGCTGTTGCCCGTCGACGGGACGGCGTATGACTTCGCGGGCCGGATGGGGGCTCGGATCCCGGTGGCGGGCCTGCGGGAGACGTTGGTTCACCTGCGGCCGGCGTTGCTGGATCTTGGGCCGACGGTGGAGTTGCGGGATCCGCGGAGTGACTTTGGCTTGCGTGTGATTGCGATGACGCCGATGGTGCGGGCAGTCCGCGTGGATGCGCCGGCAGGGGCGAGCTATGTCGAGGTGGGGCCGCAGCTAAACTATGACGATCCCTTTGGGCGGGAGTGGGCGCGGGACGAGGACACGGGGATTGCTGTGCTGCAGCCCGGGCAGACGATCCAGTGGAAGGTGCGGGTAGAGCTGTTCTCGATCTCGGCGTCAGGAGCGCACGCGTTCTGATCTGGCACTCGGGTGTGGGTCCGGCGCCCCCTGTGGGTTTGACCCTCCCCGGCAAGGCTCGTAAAGTGGGAAGAGGGCATTTCGGCACAGAAGAGAGCGGAGTTTTGGCCGCTGCCGGCGAGGCTGAATGGGTTGCCGGCCCGGCATTTTCTTTGAGGATGGGAAGACAAACTTGAGTCAAACAGAGACAACCGAAACGAGTGAAGCGCCGTCAAGAGGTGTGGAAGATGAGCAGGCTATGACGGCTCCAGACGCAGGGACGCCCGAGCAGACGCCCGAGCATGGCGATGAGCACGGGCAGGAGCACAGCCATGCGCACGAGCATAGGCCGGCCTTGAATCCGGAGCTTCTGCGGGAGATCGAGGTAGAGGCGAGCGCGGAGGACGTGTCGAAGAGCTTTCGTACATCGATCAAGCGATACCAGAAGCTGGCACGGATTCCGGGGTTTCGCGCGGGCAAGGTGCCGGAGTCGCTGGTGCGGTCGAAGTTTGCCAAGGAGCTACGCCAGGAGGTGCTCGAAAGTCTGGTGTCGGAGCGATTCCGGCAGGCGATCGACGAGCAGAAGGTGCGACCGGTGTCGGAGCCCCAGCTGTTGGACTTGCATCTGCTCGATGGGCAGCCGCTGCGGTTCAAGGCCGCGTTTGAGGTCATGCCGGAGATCGATATCACAGGGTATGAGGGCGTGGATGTGCGACGGCCGGACGTGGCGCTGTCGGAGGGCGAGTACGAGGCGGAGCTGCAGCGGCTGCTTGACCAGCATGCGGTGGTGGAGCCGGTCGAGGAGGATCGACCGCTGGTGGATGGGGACTGGGCGGAGATCCAGTTTCGCGGCGAGATCCGGAGCGTGGCGCAGACTGTGACCGAGGACGCTGTCGAGAGCGCAGAGGCGGCGGAAGAGCCGGTGACGGGCGATGATGTGCTGATCGAGATCGGCGGCCACAATACGCTGCCGGCGTTCAATGAGGGGTTACGCGGAGCGAAGCCGGCGCAGGAGCTGACGTTTGAGGTGGTGTATCCACCGGAGTTCGGCGAAGCTCGTCTGGCCGGCAAGACGGTGGCGTATGACGTCACGGTGAAGGCGATCAAGCGCAAGGTGTATCCGGAGCGGGATGCGGAGTTTGCGTCACAGCTCGGGTCCTATGAAAGCTGGGAAGACTTTGAGCGGCAGATGCGCGAGCACACGGCCGGGCGCAAGCGCGAGACGCTGGAAAACCAGGCCAAGGACAAGATGCTGGAGGAGCTGATCGGGCGCTACCAGTTTCCGGTTCCGGAGACGTTTGTGCAGCAGCAGATTGAGGCGCGGCTGGATCGCGGTCTGCGGGCGCTGGCGCAGCAGGGCATGACGCCGGAGGACATGCGGAAGCTCGACTTCGGCCGGCTGCGCGAGGCACAGCGCGAACAGGCGACCAACGAGGTGCGAGCCTCCATGCTGCTGGACCGGATTGCGGATGCGGAGAACGTGGAGATCTCGGACGGAGATCTGGACCAGGAGCTTCTGATGTTGTCCTTGCAGAGCCGGGAGCCGCTCGACACCTTGCGGGAGCGCCTAACGAAAGATGGCGGTCTGAATCGGATTCGCGAGCAGATGCGGCGGGAGCGGGCGGGAACGGCGCTCTTTGAACGGCTGGCCCAGTAAGAAAGTCTGAGAGCGTCACACGCAAAACAGAAGAGAAACGGAATCAGAGCAGCAACGGAACAGAGGAAACGGAGCGACATGGGACTTGTACCGATGGTGATCGAGCAGACGAGTCGAGGCGAGCGCGCCTACGACATCTACAGCCGTCTGCTGCGCGACAACATTATCTTTTTGGGAACGCCGATCGACGACAACATTGCGAACGTAATTATTGCGCAACTCCTGTTTTTGAGCGGCGAAGACCCGGAAAAGGACATTCAGCTGTATATCAACTCGCCGGGTGGATCGATCACGGCGGGAATGGCGATCTACGACACCATGCAGTACATCAAAAACGATGTGCAGACCTTGTGCATTGGTCAGGCAGCGAGCATGGGTGCGTTTTTGCTGATGGCGGGCAAAAAAGGCAAGCGCTTTGCGCTGCCGAACGCGCGCATTCTGATCCACCAGCCGTTGATTATGGGAGGCGGCATCAGCGGGCAAGCAACCGAGATCGACATCCATGCGCGGGAGATCTTGCGCATTCGCGAGTTGATGAACAAAATCATGGCGACCCACACCGGGCAGAGTGTGGAGCAGATTGAGCGCGACACCGACCGTGATTTTTCCATGACGGCGCAGCAGGCGCGAGAGTACGGCCTGATCGACGACATCATCGATCGGCCGCGCACGTAAAGCCGGCGTTTGTTCGACAAGGGCGAGTGCGTCGGTGGCGGCGACTCGCTCGCACAACCCTCTAGTACGCCGCCATCTCCGCCATCGCCCGGTAAAGATCCTCCGGCTGCGGCAGGATCGCATCTTCAAGCAGCGGCTGGTACGCCACAAACGTATCCATCGCCCCGATCCGCCGCACCGGCGCGTCGAGATCGTCAAACATCTCCTCGCCGATCCGCGCCGCGATCTCCGCGCCGTACCCCCAGCTCAGCATGTCCTCGTGCGCCACAATCACCTTGCTCGTCTTGCGCACACTCTCGGCGATCAGATCCCAGTCATACGGCGTCAGGCTGCGCAGGTCGATCACCTCTACATCGATCCCCGCATCGCGGTGAAGTCGCTGCGCCGCCTGTAGCGCGCGCGGCACCACCGCACCGTACGTGATCACCGACAGGTCTCTCCCCGGCCGCACCACCTTTCCCTCCCCAAACGGAATCGTGTACTCCGGGCCTGGATAGACGGCGCGTCCAAAGGTCTCGCGATACAGCCGCTTGTGCTCCAGAAACAACACCGGATCGTCGCACCGGATCGCCGTCCGCAACAGTCCTAGGGCATCCATCGCATTCGACGGCATCACCACCCGCACCCCCGGCGTGTGCGTAAAGATGCTCTCCCCGGACTGCGAGTGGTAGATCGATCCGCCGGTCAGGTATCCGCCGATCGGCACCCGCATCACCAGCGGACACGTGAACTGCCCGTTCGATCGCCACCGCATCAGCGCCAGCTCGTTGCGCATCTGATGCATCGCCGGCCAGATGTAGTCGAAGAACTGGATCTCGACCACCGGCTTCAAGCCGCGCACCGCCATCCCGATCGCCCGTCCGACGATGTTCGCCTCGGCCAGGGGCGAGTTCCATACGCGATCGCTCCCGAACTCGGTCTGCAAGCCCGCGGTCAGCTTGAACACACCGCCCTTGCCCTTGATCTTGCCTGCCCGCAGAGCCTCGTCCCGGCTCGCGTCGGCCACATCTTCGCCAAACACGACGATCCGCTCGTCTCTCCGCATCTCGTCGCGCAGGCACGTGTTGATCAGGTCCGCCATCGTCCGCTCAGGCCGTTCAGGCCGCTCAGCCGCATCTCGGCCTGGCTCGGGCTGCGCTCTGAACCGTCCGTCGGTCGGCCGCAAATCCTCCGAGTACACATGCTTCAGGATCGACGCAACTTCCGGCAGCGCCGCCGCCACGGCCCGATCCGCCGCCCTCTGCACCTCGTCATCGACCTGCCGCTCCAGCCGATCGATCGCCTGCTCGTCGAGAATCCCTCCCCGCAAAAGCAGCATCTGCATCCGCGAGATCGGGTCCTTGAGAGCGTCGGCGGCAAGCTCGCTCTCCGGCCGGTACAGCCGCTCGTCGTCGCTCAGCGAATGCGAGTACGGCCGCACCACATGCCCGTGCACCAGCGCCGGTCCGTGCCCCGCGCGGCAGTACTGCACCGCCTGGGTCATCGCCCGATAGCTCGCGATCGCGTCGGTCCCGTCAATCTCGGCAAAGTGGAAGTCAGGAAAATTCGCCACCAGCCGCGAAATGTTTCCGCCCGGTGTGTTCGCCTCAACCGGCGTCGAGATCGCGTACTCGTTATCCTCCACCACAAACAACACCGGCAGACGACCGTTCGACGCCGTGTTCAGAGCCTCCCAGAACTCGCCCTGGCTGGTCGCCCCTTCGCCGATCGAGACATACGTCACCTCGTCGGCGTGAAAGGTCACATCCTTGAACGCCCGATAATCCGGGCGGTCTGGACGGTCTGGGCCCGCCACCGGCCTCGACGCAGCCTCAGGATGCCGCGAAAAGTACCTCCCGGCCTCCGCGCACCCCACGGCATGCAAACACTGCGTCGCCGTCGACGAACTCGGCGAAACGATGTTCAGCCGTTTGGAGGTCCAGTGCGACGGCATCTGCCGACCTCCGCTCGCCGGGTCGTCCCGCGCCCCGACCGCCTGCAGCATCTGCTCCTCGGCCGTATTGCCCAACGCCAGGGCGATCGCCCGATCGCGGTAGTAGGGAAAAAACCAGTCGTACCCTGGCCGCAGCGCCATGCCCGCCGCCACCAGGAGAGCCTCGTGCCCGGCGCAGGAGATCTGAAAAAAAATCTTCTGCTGCCGCTTCAGGACGATCTCGCGGTCATCCATCCGCCGCGACAGGTACATCAGACGGTAGAACCGGATCATCTCCACCGGCGTCAGGCCACCGTACGTCTCGGCGCCAACCTCCGGTGAGGCAGTCGCCAAACCAATCGTCTCTGCGGCCGTCTCCGCCATCTCGACTCGGCACCTCTGCCCTGATCTCCGACCTCTCGATTGTAGATGCGCGGAGCCGGGCCGGGACCCAATCTCTTCCCCCGCATTCAACCGTCCGTACCGTGACCTCCGGTGTCCCCGTCCCTTCCCCTCCGGTGTCCCCGACCTACACAAACAACGGAGCCAGCACCAACGTAATGGTCGCCAGCAATTTGATCAGCACATGGAGACTCGGCCCGGCCGTATCCTTGAACGGATCGCCGACCGTATCGCCGACGACGGCCGCCTTGTGCGCGTCCGACTTTTTGCCGCCATACTGCCCCGTCTCAATCCACTTCTTCGCGTTATCCCAAGCGCCCCCGCCGTTGTTCATCAGCATCGCCAAGAGAACGCCCGAGATCGTCCCGACCATCAGCAGGCCCGCAACCGCCTCCGCCCCGGCAAGGTTCACCGGTACGCCCCCGATCGAAGGCACCGCCGCCACCAGCTGCCCCGTGGCCCGGTCCAGCATCAGTCCCGCACTTCCCGCACCATACGTCGACGAGAAGTTGCGGAAGATCAGCCCCACCGCGACCGGCAAACCAACCGCCAGGAGCCCTGGCAGCACCATCTCCTTCAACGCCGCCGTCGTCACAATCCGCACACATCGCCCGTAGTCCGGCTTGGACGTCCCCGCCATAATGCCGGAGTTCTCGCGAAACTGCGCGCGCACATCCTCCACCACCTTTTGCGCCGTGCGCCCCACCGCCTTGATCGCCAGCGAACTGAACAGGTACGTCAGCATCGCCCCCAGAAGTGCGCCCACAAACACCGGCACCTGCGCCAGGTTGATGTTGGTGAAGCTCCATCCCGCCGGCATAAACCCGTGCGCCGTCGCGACCTTATCGGCCACAATCGCCCGAATCTCCTCCAAGTACGCCGAAAACAGCAAAAATGCCGCCAGCGAGGCCGACCCGATCGCATATCCCTTGGTCAGCGCCTTGGTCGTATTTCCCGCCGAATCGAGCTTGTCGGTCCGGTCCCGGATATTTTCGGGCTGCTCCGACATCTCGATAATGCCGCCCGCGTTATCCGTGATCGGCCCAAACGTATCCATCGCCAGGATGTACGCCGCGCAGCTCAGCATCCCCATCGTCGCGATCGCCGTGCCGTAGATGCCCTTGGCGTAATCGGCCACCCCCGAGACCGCCGACAGGCCCTGCACACCGAAGTAGTAACTCAGCAACAGAGCCGCCGAGATCACCAGCACCGGAATCGCCGGCGTCTCCATCCCCACCGCCAGCCCCGAGATGATGTTGGTCGCGGGTCCCGTCAGACTCGCCTCGGCGATCGACTTCACCGGGCGGTACTTCGCCTCCGTGTAGTACTGCGTGATCCACACAAACAAGAACGCCGTGACGAGGCCGATAACGCCGCAGCCCAGCAGCCACAACGGTTGCACCCCCGGCCCGTTCAGCATCGTGTACACGGCCGCCGCAAACCCCAGGAGAGCCAGCCCAGAGGTCACATAAAATCCGCGATTCAGCGCCGACATCGGGTCCTCCTGCTCGTTCGTCCGCACCACCGCGACGCCCAGGACGCTCGCGACCAGATTGATCGCGTGGACGATCAGCGGAAACAGGATACCCTTGACGCCAAACACCGGATACAGGGCCGCGCCCAGGATCATCGCGCCCACATTTTCGGCCGCCGTCGATTCAAACAGATCGGCTCCGCGACCCGCGCAGTCGCCCACATTGTCGCCCACCAGATCCGCGATCACGGCCGGATTGCGCGGGTCGTCCTCCGGGATCCCAGCCTCGACCTTGCCCACCAGATCCGCGCCCACATCCGCCGCCTTGGTGTAGATGCCGCCGCCCAGCTGCGCAAACAACGCCACCAGCGACGCCCCAAACCCAAACCCGACCAGCTGAAACGGCACCGCCTGCGGATGCTGGAGACCGCCAAAGAAAAGAAACAGGAAACCCACACCCAGAAGGCTCAACGCCACCACCACCAGGCCGGTGACCGCTCCCCCTCGCAACGCCATCTGCAGCGCCTGATTCAGGCTCGTCCGCGCCGCCGATGCCGTCCGAATATTCGCCCGGATCGAGCAGTACATCCCCGTAAATCCGGCCAGCCCAGAGCAGATCGCACCCGTCAGGAAACTCACCACCGTCTTCAAGGCCAGATCCGACGTGCGCGGCGACATCCTGTAGCCGAAATACACCAAAATCGCCAGGACGATCGCGATCGCCCCGATCGTCTGGTACTGCCGCCGCAAGAACGCCTCCGCCCCCTCGCGAATGGCGTCCGAGATCAGCCGCATCTCCGCCGTCCCCGTGTCCGCCCGGAGGACGGTCCGGGCCAAGAGACCCGCGACCACCAGCGCCAGCAAACCTACCGCCATCGCCCCCCACAACCACGCGCGCCCCTCCACGCCGTAAACGTGCGTCGCTCCCAGTCCCGCCTGGGCCACATCCCCCTGAAGCCAAAAAGCCAAAAATCCGACCACCTGCATGCAAAGATCTCCTCAAGACGTGACGGCCCAAAGCCCGGGAATCAGGTCACATCGTCAACTCTCGCAAAGGGGCTCATTACACCATGCGAGTGCACCGCGGTCAATCAGAGCGCCGGATCGCCCTCGGATAGCTCCCCCAGATCGCCATCCAGATCACCTCTCCGGATCGCCATCCAGACCGTCCAAAATCACGCCTAGGGCAAGCCTCCAGACCGTCCAGATCAAGCCTCCCGACCCGCCGTCCAGGCCCTCTACCCCTTCATCCGCTCCCGCACGCTTCGCGCCAGCTTTTCGATCTCCTCGGCCTTCTTGATCACGTCGACCGACAACGTATTCTTGTCCGTCTTGTCGACCTCCTGCTTTAGCTGAGTCGCCAGCCCAAGCAGCCTGTCCGTATCGGCCTGCAGCCTTTTTTGCCGCTCGCCGGCGCGGCTTTTGGCCTGCTGCTCCTCCATCTTCACCGTCATCGGGTCGGGCTCCTTGCCCGAGCCCGGCCGCCCATCCCCCGAGATCGGCGGCATCCCCGTCTGTGGGCTCGCATGCACCTGACCATGCGCTCGCGCCGCCCCGCCCATCCCCGCCAACCCCATCACCAACACCGCCGCCAGCACCAACCTCGCGCTTCCCCTCATCTCCAGCCTCCTAAATTGCTGCAAAAATTCCCTGCCCAAACTGCTGCCCCAGACTGCTTCCAGACTGCTGTCCTCGCACTTCCTTCCTTGCCTCCGTGCTCCTCCCCCGCGCGGCCGCGCCTTTACATCCGCCCGGACGCCGGGGAGACTCCTAGAATGCTTCTTCCCGCGCCCTCTCCGCAACCGGATCCTCTTTCCCGCATCCTCGAAAACGACTGGCACAACGACATCGTCAACTTCCTCCGTTCCGGCCTGCCCCGGTTCCTCGCCATCCTCGTCCTCGCCTTTGTGCTCCAGCGCATCGTCCTCTTTTTTGTCCACCGCATGCGCGCCCTCGCCGATCGGCAGACCGGCAAACCGCAGAGAGCCGCCCAGCTCCGCACCCTCGCCGCCATCATCCGCGCCACCTGCTACGCCCTCATCGGCTTTATCGTCCTCCTTCACATCCTGTCCATCTTTTCGATCAACCTGACGCCCCTGCTCGCCTCCGCCAGCGTCGTCGGCGTCGGAATAGGCATCGGCGCCCAGTCGCTCTTCAAAGACATGCTCAACGGCTTCTCCATCCTCCTCGAAGACCAGTACAACGTCGGCGAAGTCGTCACCCTCGCCGGCCTCACCGGAGTCGTCGAAGACCTCAGCCTCCGCCTCACCCGCCTCCGCGCCCCGGACGGAACTCTCCACCTCATCCCCAACAGCCAGATCTCGATCGTCTCCAACATGAGCCGCGAGTACGCCGTCGCCTCGCTCCCCGTCTCGGTCGACGCCTCCGCCGACCCCGACCAGGTCATCAGCACCCTGCGCGAGATCGCCGACAGCCTCCGCGCCGACCCGGCCTTCAAGGACGTCATCCTCGCCGACCCGGACATCCTCGGCGTCGACCGCATCAACGGCCGCGAGATCCTCTACCCCGTCAACCTCCGCGTGCGCGCCAACCAGCGCGATCCCGTCCTCCGCGAACTCCGCCGCCAGATCATCAAAACCTTTGAAGCCAAAGGCATCCCCCTCGGCAACGACTCTTCCCTCCTCATCCTCCACAACCCCACGCCTCTCACCCCCGCGACAGCTTCACCGTCGTGAAAAACGTTGGTGGTATGCGCCCCACCCACGCCTTGCTCACCACTCGTTAGTCACCACTCATTGCTCACCACTCATCTACTTCCGCTTCGTGAAGAAGCCACGGCTTCCAAGCCCTGCCGAAAGCCCCCACGAATCTCTGCTCAGCCGCCGAAGTACATCACCCCACCCCCCCCCCAAAAATGCTATACTTCACCTCGGATTGCTCGTCACACACCTGCGCCCAGAACACAGGCATCAGGACCCAAGCGGAGGTGGCGAAATTGGCAGACGCACTAGCTTGAGGTGCTAGCGCCGCAAGGCATAGGGGTTCAAGTCCCCTCCTCCGCACCAATCCAAAACACCCATCTCGCCGCAACACCGGCGCCCCGAGGCACAGACCCAACCCATGATCTACCTGCTCGTGTTCGTCTACATCGTCGTCTGCCTCTTCCTGATCGGCGTCGTCCTGCTCCAGCAGGGCAAATCCGCGGACCTCGCCGGAGCCTTCGGCGGACAAGGCTCCCAGACCGCCTTCGGTCCACGCGGCGCCGCCAACCTCCTTACTAAACTCACCACCTGGTCGGCCGTCGTCTTCATGGTCCTTTCGATCGCCCTCACAGTCATGCTCTCGCGTCACAACAACGCGGACCGCTCCGTCCTGTCCAACACCAAAACCACCCAGACCACGCCCAAGAAGTAGCGGCGGCGCCCATGATCCACGAAGTCCTCGCCGTCGGCCCCCTCCAGTGCAACTGCTCCATCCTCGGCGACGAGACCTCCCGCGAGGCCATCGTCGTCGACCCCGGCGCCGACCTCAGCCGCATCCTCGCCGTCCTCGCCCGGCACTCCCTCACCGTCAAACAGATCCTCATCACCCACGCCCACATCGACCACATCGCCGGCGCAAAACAGCTCCAAACCCTCACCGGCGCCCCCATCCTCTACAACCAGCTCGACCTCCCGCTCGTCCAGATGATGGACCTCCAGGCCGGCTGGCTCGGCGTCCCCACCCCCGACGTCCCCGCCCCCGACCTCAGCCCCGCCGACGGCAGCCTCATCCGCGTCGGCGCCCGCCCCGAACACGGCCGCACAGGCGTCTCCGGCACGGTCCTCCTCACCCCCGGACACACCCCCGGCTCCCTCTGCCTCCACCTCCCCGACCACCACCTCCTCCTCGCCGGAGACACCCTCTTCGCCGGCTCCGTCGGCCGCACCGACCTCCCCGGCGGCAACACCCGCACCCTGCTCACCTCCATCCACACCCGCCTCCTCACCCTCCCCGACGAAACCCGCGTCCTCCCCGGCCACGGCCCCCCCACCACCATCGCCCACGAACGCGAACACAACCCCTTCCTCCAACCCCGCTAAGCTGCCGAAGCTGCAAAGTCAGACCGCTCCTCCAGCATTCGCCAGTCCGCATACTCACACACCCACTTTCGAACAGCGAGCAAGCGCCACGGCAAGCAAAGGCAGGGTCCTTCCTTCCGAGATTGCTACATATCCGTAGTAGCCATGGGATTGAAGCTGAGCGGAGGGCCTTTAGCTGGCCCAAAAAGCAAGGATTTGCCAGATCACAAGTATGAATTAGGCTGACAACAGCCGCGAAAAACGCTCCCTGACCTAGCGATCCGCTGGCAGGTGGTCGAGTACAAGTCAAATCACGCTCCCCTGTGTGATCTGGCCAGCGTCTCCGAATGCAACTGCCTCAGTGCTAGTTGCGACGGTCGGCCCACAAAGCTGACTACGACAAAAGGAGCGCGAACATGCGACACCCGATCACAATCATAGGTGCCGGACTAGGTGGCCTCACACTTGCCCGCATCCTCCACCTTCACGGCGTTGCAGCCACCGTCTATGAAGCGGAAGCCTCAGTCCATGCGAGAGCGCAGGGCGGTCTGCTCGACATCCACGAATACAACGGACAGATCGCTCTGAGAGCCGCGGGTTTATCTGACTCGTTTCTCCCACTCATTCGCCCTGGCGAGGACGCCAAACGCGTCGTCGACCAGCATGGCAACGTTCTCTTCGACAGACCCGGTGGACACTCCGACAAGCGGCCCGAAGTGGATCGGGGCGACCTGCGCAGACTGCTCATCGACTCCATCCCCGGGGAAAAAATCCGGTGGGGTCACAAGCTGGCATCCGTGACGGCCATTGGTGACGGGAGACATGAGGCCACCTTCGCCAATGGCTCGACGGCTCTCTCCGACGTGCTCGTAGGAGCCGACGGCGCATGGTCGAAAGTCCGTCCGCTCGTTTCCGATCTAAAGCCCATCTACACCGGCACCTGCTTCATCGAAACCTTCCTCTCCAACGGCGACACGCGCCACAAAGCCACCTCGGATGCGATCGGCAGCGGTACATGTATGGCAGTCGCTCCGGGCAAGGGCATCCTCGCACATCGCAATGCGGATGGAACTCTAAAGACCTATGTCGCCTTGAACAAGCCGGAGAGTTGGATCGCTTCCTTCAGCTCCCGCGACGCAAAATCCAGCCTGGCCGGGATCGCGGATCAATTCGGAGGTTGGGCTCCCCAGCTTACCGCCCTGATTACGGACAGCGAAATCGATCCTCTGCTTCGACCGATCTATGCTCTTCCGGTCGATCACAGCTGGAAGCGGGTACCAGGCGTAACCCTGCTCGGGGACGCGGCGCACCTCATGTCACCGTTCGCAGGCGAAGGTGCCAACCTCGCCATGTACGACGGCGCGGAGTTGGCCCGAGCGCTCCTCGCCAACCCTGATGACATCGAAGCCGCACTCTCCGCCTATGAAAACGAACTCTTCCCCCGAAGCAAGAAATTCGCTCGCGAAACCGCACAAAACCTCAAACGGTTCTTCGACAAGACCGCGCCCCAGAGCGTGGTGGACCTCTTCAGCAAGCATCTTGCGTGAACAGCAAGCCTGAATCCTGAGAAACGCCTTTTCCGTCCCAAGGTGCATAAATCAAGTTATGGATAGGCAAAGATGCCGCACAGCGAAGCAGCACAACCAGCAGGCCGCACCACCCTCAAGCCCACCACCCCCGCCCACGAACGCGAACACAACCCCTTCCTCCAACCCCGCTAAAACTCCGAAGCTGCCAAGTCAAACAGCTCCTCCAGCATCGCCAATCCGCATGCCTCCCACCCACCGCAGAACACCAAGCGCCACGGCAAGCAAAGGGAGAGCCCTTTTGCTTCCGAGAATGCGACGTGCGCAGATCTACACTGCGTCGTATGACGGCGCAGTTGGTTCTGCAGTTCGCGACAGCCGAGGACTTGGACAGTTACGACAAACTAGTACGCTTTGAAGAGGCGCTTGTCTCACTGCTCGGTAGAAGCGCCGAGACAAACGTAGTCCTCCCCGTCTACCGGGCGGTAAGCCACTTTTTATGTAGCGTTACTCCGAGAGATCTAGAGTTCAGCGAAATCGTCAGCAGCCCAAAATTATTTCGGAGGGACCCGTACGCGATTCCATCAGCGGATTTCATCTGTCCAGGCATTGTCAGAAATTCACTCGAAAACGCTATGTGACTCTGTGAATCCGATGGGAAGAGACGCCAAGTGCCCTGAGCTTCGGTCCGCCTGCCTCCAGTGTCTAGAATCTGAATAAAACTGTGGTCTGAGCGAAGGGTCAAAGTCCAGGTCTCCCCGCCACCATTTTCCACGTAGACGCCTTGAACAATCGCATCGTCGAAGTTTCCCGCTTCGACATACCAGAAAGCTCCCAAGACGCAAAAGAGAACCGCAGCGACGACCATGACATGCAGGAAATTTTCCCTTTTCATGAATTCCTCCCAAAGTCATAAGCCTCGCAGTTCTCACAAAGTAGAAGTATTCTCGCCTCACTCAACCGTCATTGAGGATTGTCCAACGGCCTATTGTCCAACGAACTAATCAAATCCGAAACGATGTGCGACTGCACGTGCTCGTTCGGATGTTATTGCAGGAGGTTATTCCATAAGAAATCGAACATGCAGGAGCCACACCGCGAAGGCCCATAATCCAGGCCGCCGATCGGAATCACAGGCGGATGGTGTAGCAATCGTGTGGAAAGACTGCTCGAGACGAACTTTGGAGTCGCACCGCCAGGTAGTTGAGGTCCCACGAGCTTGAAGTGCCTCAATATCTTCCATACTTCGGTGCTACAGTCCGGTCCATTGACTCCCCACGTTGCCTCACCCGCACCACCCCCGCATCACCCCCATCCCCGCCCGAAACTCCTCCTCCGGCCCCAGCAAACTCACGACCACCCGCCCCCGCTCCCCCATCCCGTAAAACTCCCCCGGATGCACCACCACCCCCGCCTCCAGCAACTCCCTCCAAACCTCACCGGACCTCTGCGGCAACCGCACAATCGCGCTCCACCCCGCCTCCACCTCCAGCACCTCCAGCCCCGAGCCGCGCAGCGTCGCCAGATTCGCGCGCACCCGCTCCAGGATCTGCCCCCGCACCACCCCAGCCCCCGCCATCCACTGCGGCAGAGCCAGTTGCACCGGCGCGTTGCACGACAGAAACGTGTCCGCGATCACCTCCATCCGCCCCATCGCCCGCTCCGCCTCCGGCCCAAACACCGCCATCCACGCCGCCTTCATCTGCGGCAACCCCGCAATCTTGCTCATCCCGCTCAAGACAAACGTCAACACCGGATGTGGCCCCACCGCGAAGCTCTCCACCCGTCCACCCTCCCGCATCGGATAATCCAGAAACACCTCATCCACCACCAGCGCCAGCCCATGCCGCGCACACACCTCCTCCATCCGCTCCCGCTCCGCCCGCCCCGTCGCGTGTCCCGTCGGATTGTTCGGGCTCACCACCACCACCGCCCGCGTCCTCGGCCCGATCGCCCGCTCCATCTCGGCAAAATCGATCCACCAACCAAAGTCGTAAAACAGCGGATACTCCCGCAGCCGCACATCGTCCAAGTCCGCCAGAAACCCAAACAACGGATAGCTCGGACGAGCGATCAACACCTCATCCCCGGCGTCGCACAGCAGCCGAAAACAGAAGCTGTACGCCTCGCTTGTACTCGTCGTCAGCACCACGGCGTCCGGGTCGACCACCGCCCCATGCCCTGCGTAGTACCCCGCCACCGCCTCGCGCGCCCCCCGCATCCCGCGCGCCTCCGCCCCATACACCATCGCGCGCGCATCCCCCAACGGCCCCAACACCGCCCCAACGTCATACCGAAACCCACACACCGTCGGATTCGCAACCGTCAGATCCCACAACCTCCGCCCCGACTCCAGCTCAGCCGCCCGAGCCGCCCGCACCTCCCGCGCCCAAACGCTCTCCCCAACATCCCACGACGTCCGCTCTGAGAACCGCCCCCGCACCCCAACCATCCTACCGCCCACCTCCGCCGACGCCCGCGAACCGACACCGGAACAAAAAACTTCCGCGCATCCCACCCGCAAACCCAGAACAGAACCGTACAATCGAACCCGACCATGAATGAGCAACAGATCGGCACACCGCACAGCAACGGCCACGCCACCGCAACCCCCGTCGAGATCACCGCCGTCCTCTTCGACTACGGCCTGGTCCTCTCCGGCCCGCCCAATCCGGCGGCCTGGCAGCGCATGCGCTCGGTCACCGGCATCGACGAAGCTCCGTTCCACCGCGAGTACTGGGCCCATCGCCACCCCTACGATCGCGGCGACATCACCGCGCGCGAATACTTCCAGCGCCTCGCCGCCGGCGCCGGCCGCCCACCCCTCACCGACGCCCAAATGCTCGATCTCCTCGACGCCGACACCGACCTCTGGACCGACCTCAACGTCCCCATGGTCGAGTGGGCCCAGGCCCTCCAGCACGCCGGCATCCGCACCGGCATCCTCTCCAACCTCGGCGACAGCATAAACGTCGGCGTGCTCCAAAAGTTCTCCTGGCTGGCCGACTTCGACCACTGCACCTGGTCCCACACCCTCAAAATCGCCAAACCCGAGCCCGAGATCTACGCCCACGCCGCCCATGGCCTCCGCACCCCGCCAGAACACATCCTCTTCGTCGACGACCGCCTCGACAACATCCAGGCCGCCCGCCAGGCCGGCATGCAAGCCATCCAGTACCTCTCCCACGACACGTTTCTCGACGAAATGCGCACCCGCGGCCTCACCCACCTGCTCGAACTCGCACCGCTCCCCGCGACCGCCCTCTAGATTCACCCCCAAGAAGCCACCCCACTTCAAAACCCTGGCATCTCGACCACTTCAAAACCCTGTCATCTCGACCGGAGCGCAGCGAAGTGGAGAGACCCGCAGTTCGTCTCAGATCTTCCTGTCCTGCTGTCCCCTGTTCCCTGCACCCTGTTCCCTGCCCTTTCATCCCCGCACCCGTCCCACCTCCACCGCCGCCTGCTCCACAATCTCAATCCCAAAACCTTGCAGCGCCGGCACATGCGTCGGCGTGTTCGTCAGCAGCCGAATCTTGTGTATCCCCAAATCCGACAGGATCTGCCCGCCCAACCCCACCTGCCGCAGCGTCCGATGGCTCCGGTCATCCGCACGCTCGCCAGAGCGCTTCTCCCGTCCCCGCGACTCCCGGTGAAACACCACCCGATGCGGCATCACCGATCGATCCATCCCAAACCCGTTTGAACCGTTGTGCAGGTACACCAGAGCACCTCGACCCGCCTCGGCAATCATGCGCAGCGACCCCGCCATCACCGCCCGGCAGTCGCACGTCGTCGCCCCAAACACATCGCCCGCCAGGCAATGCGTGTGCACCCGCACCGGCACCACATCGCCGCCCGAAACAACGCCCAGCACCAGCGCCACATGCGACTCCGTCTCGTCCGTCTCCGAGCCATACGCGATCGCGCGAAACTCCCCATGCGCGGTCGACAGCACCGACTCGCCCACACGGTGGATATACCGCTCATGCTGCAGCCGGTACCGGATCAAATCCGCCACCGTCAACATCTTCAAACCGTGCAGATCACAGAACTTAACCAGATCGGGCACCCGCGCCATCGTCCCGTCGTCGTTCATAATCTCGCAGATCACACCCGCGCTTTTGAGCCCCGCCATCCGCGCCAGATCGACCGAAGCCTCCGTCTGCCCCGCGCGCACCAAAACCCCACCCTTGCGCGCCCGCAAGGGAAACACATGCCCCGGCCGAGCCAGATCGTACGCCGTCGATCCCGGATCGATCGCCACCCGGATCGTCTGCGCGCGGTCCGCCGCCGAGATCCCGGTCGTCACCCCCTCGCGCGCCTCCACCGACTCGGTAAACGCCGTCCCAAACCGCGACGTATTCTCCTGCACCATCGGCATCAGACGCAGATAATCCGCGCGCTCCTCCGTCAACGTCAAGCAGATCAACCCCCGCCCAAAACGCGCCATGAAGTTGATCGCCTCGGGCGTCACATGCTCCGCCGCCAACGTCAGATCGCCCTCGTTCTCGCGATCCTCGTCATCCACCACCACCACCATCCGCCCCGCCCGAATCTCCCCAACCGCCTCCTCCACCGTCGCAAACATACGCCCTCGCCTCCCCGTGCCGTCTCTCACTTACAGCAGACTCACACCCGCCGCCCTGCGCCGCAAAATAAAAAGCGCCACCCCAAAGGGCAGCGCTCTCGCACACAACTTCTACCTCAACTACAAGGTCGACTCAATCTCAAATCCCCACGCCTCCAGCAGCGCCTCCGGGATGTACTTCGAATTCTTGTTGCGCCGCGCCCACTCCCGCAAGCGCGTCGACCGGATATACTGATCCGGCGTCAGCTTGAACTCCTTTACGACCAGCTCAAACGAAGTTACAGTTGGCACCACCGGCCCAATCGGCTCCGGCTTGCCCCAATTCGGATTTCCACGACGCTTTGCCATCGCTCCCAACACCTCACATCCCAAGATCCGCGGCACGCACACCACGCCGCGTCAAGCCTATTTATTGCAGCTTCCAGTGTAGATCGGCAGCCTAGGGAAAGCAAACAGCCCAAGGCGCAGCCGACCATACACCCCCACACACGCCGCTCACCAACCAGCAGTTACCGCTCGCATCGTCCGTAAGGCCGAGTATCCGAACAAGAGAGTGCTCTCGCACCCACCACCTCACTCCAACTGCCGCCCAATCCACCGCGCCTGAACCAGCCATCCCACACCAAACAAAGCCACCAGCGCACGCACGGACATCGCCGACGTATGCAACGCACCCCCAGGAACATCCGAGCGCAACGCCGCAACCACGCACAGCACAGCCATCCCCAACGCTACGGACATCCGAAACTGTTCGAGCCCACGAATCTTCATGCCACATCCTTCCACACAGCGGAGCGGCCCGGCAAACAAGGCATCTATTCCCCTCGCCCGCTCGTCTAGCAAGTTGGCCATCAGAAAAACCTCCATACCCCACATCCAATCTCCAAAAGGAACCCCTTCATGAGCTCGCCTCTCTGCTCCGATCCCGATCTGCTTAGAGATGAAGACATCTCCGAAGCCCCAAACAGCAACCCAGATCCCACCCTCTCGCGCCGAGGCTTCCTCAAGTCCGCCGGCGTCCTCTCCGCCGCCGCCGCGACCAGCCTCCCCAACCTCGCCGCCGCCGAGCGCCCTCACACCTCCCCCACCACCGTCGCCCAGCCCCAAATCCTCCACCTGAATCTCAACATCAACGGCCAATCGCACGCCGTCTCGCTCGACAGCCGCACCTCCCTGCTCGACGCCCTCCGCGAGTACATCGACCTCACCGGCTCCAAAAAAGGCTGCGACCACGGCCAGTGCGGCGCCTGCACCGTCCTGCTCGACGGCCGCCGCGCCAACAGCTGCCTCACCCTCGCCGCCGTAGCCGAGGGATACAACATCACCACCATCGAAGGCCTCGCGGTGGGCGACAACCTCCACCCCGTCCAGGCCGCCTTTCTCGATCACGACGGATACCAGTGCGGATACTGCACGCCCGGCCAGATCTGCTCCGCCGTCGCTCTCCTCGACGAACAGAAAAAGGGCGAGCTCTCGGTCGTCTCCTTTGAAACCGGCCACACCGACCACCCCAGCCTCTCCGACCTCGAACTGAAAGAACGCATGAGCGGCAACATCTGCCGCTGCGGAGCCTACCCCAACATCGTCGCCGCCGTCCGCGCCGTCAGCCGCTCCCAAGGACCAACCGCATGAACCCGTTCCAATACCAGCGCGCCACGTCGCCTGAAGCCGCCGTCTCGACCGTCGCCGGTCACAACGCCAAATTCCTCGCCGGCGGCACCAATCTGGTCGACCTGATGAAGTACGACGTCGAGCACCCCTCCACCCTGGTCGACATCAACCACCTCAGCTTCACGGAAGTCACCTCCGGGCCAAATAACACCGTCTCGATCGGCGCCCTGGTCCGCAACTCCGACCTCGCCAACCACCGGCTCATCGTTCAAAACTACCCCCTGCTCTCGATGGCCCTGCTCTCGGGCGCGAGCCCCCAGCTCCGCAATCTCGCCACCACCGGCGGCAACCTCCTCCAGCGCACCCGCTGCTACTACTTCATGGACACCGCCTTTCCTAGCTGCAACAAACGCATCCCCGGCTCCGGCTGCGGCGCCCTTACCGGCTTCAACCGCATCCACGCCATCCTCGGCCAGACCGACAAGGGCCCCACCAGCCCCGAAACCTGCATCGCCACCAACCCTTCCGACATGAACGTCGCCATGGTCGCCCTCAACGGCACCGTCGAGGTCCAGGGACCGCGCGGCGCCCATCGCTCCATCCCCTTGCGCGACTTCCACCGCCTCCCCGGCACAACGCCGCAGATCGACACAAACCTCGCGCCCGGCGAACTCATCACCGCCGTCAACCTCGCCCCCGCGCGCTTCAGCCGCAACTTCTACTACCTCAAAGTCCGCGATCGCCAGAGCTATGCCTTCGCCCTGGTCTCGGCCGCCGCCGGACTCGATCTCGACGGCCCCAATATCCGCTCCGCCGGCCTCGCCCTCGGTGGCGTCAGCCTCAAGCCCTGGCACTCCCCCGAGGCTGAACATGCGCTGATCGGCAAACCCGCCACCGAGGCCAACTTCCGCCAGGCCGCCGACCTCGCCCTCACCGGCGCCCAAGGCTACAAAGACAACAACTTCAAGATCGAGCTCGCCAAACAGACCATCGTCCGAGCCCTCACCCTCGCCGCCCAAGGCTCGCCAACCCAAGCCACGCAAAACACAGGAGCACAGGCATAATGGCCATCCAGGACGAACGCACCAACCCCTTCCCCAAACAGCTCGACCACCGCTACGAGGGCATCCTCAAGGTCACCGGCAGAGCCAAGTACGCCGCCGAGTTCGTCCCCGCCAAAGACGCCGCCTACGCCTTCATGGTTCAAAGCACGATCCCCTCAGGCTCCGTCGCCGCGATCGACCAGACCGCCGCCGCCAAGGCCCCCGGCGTGCTCGCCGTCCTCACCCCGTTCAACGCCCCCAAACTCCCCCAACCCAAGCCGGAGCAGCCCACCCGTCGCCGCCTCACCGTCCTCCAGGAGACCGACGTCTGGTACAACGGCCAGCCCATCGCCCTCGTCGTCGCCAACTCGCTCAACGAAGCCATGTTCGCCGCTTCCCTGCTCAAAATCCGCTACAACCCCGCCCCCGCGAAGCTCAACTTCCGCGGTCGCCTAGCCGACGGCCGCCCACCCAAGCAGCAGGGCCGCGAGCCCGCTGACACCAAACGCAACAACGTCACCAGCTCCCTCGCCCAATCCGCCACCCGCGTCGAAGTCACCTACACCACACCGGTCCAGAACCACAATCCCATGGAGCCCCACGCCACCGTCGCCTCCTGGCAAGGCGCGAAACTCCACGTCTACAACGCCACCCAGGCCATCAGCGGCGACAAACAATCCCTCGCCCGCTATCTCGGCATCCCCCAGGACGACGTCACCGTCGATTGCCCCTACACCGGCGGCGGCTTCGGCTCCAAAGGCTCCATGTGGTCGCACGTCGTGCTCGCCTCCATGGCCTCCCGCGTCGTCGCGAAACCCGTCAAGCTCGTCCTCAGCCGCGAACAGATGTTCGGACCCGTCGGCACTCGCCCCACAACGGTCCAGAACCTCAAACTCGGCGCCTCCCCTGACGGCAAACTCCTCGCCATCCAGCACGACGTCATCGAACACACAGCCGTCCTCGAAGAGTTCCTCGAACCCTCCGCCTTTCAGTCCCGCTACCTCTACAACTCCGCGTCCAACCAGACCTCGCACCGCCTCGTCGAGATGAACCTCGGCGTCCCCACCTTTATGCGCGCCCCCGGCGAAGCCACCGGCACCGTCGGCCTGGAGTGCGCCATGGACGAACTAGCCTTCGCCCTCAAATTGGACCCGCTCCAACTCCGCCTGGCCAACTACGCTGAAAAAAACGTCGAAACCGATAAACCCTGGACCTCCAAGCACCTCCGCGAAGCCTACAGCGCCGCCGCCGAACGCTTCGGCTGGTCCAAACGCAACCCCACCCCCGGCCAGGTCCGCGAAGAGAATAAACTCATCGGCGTCGGCATGGCCACAGCCATCTACGGCGCCAACCGATCCACCGCGCAGGCCGTCGTCCGCCTCCTTCCCAACGGCCGCGCCTACGTCGGCTCCGGCACCCAGGACCTCGGCACCGGCACCTACACCATCATGGCCCAGACCGCCGCCGACTCCCTCTCGCTCGACCCCACCCTCGTCGACGTCCAACTCGGCGACTCCAACCTCCCCAAAGCTCCCGTCTCCGGCGGCTCCCAGTCCGCCGCCTCCGTCCTTCCCGCCATCCCCGCGGCCGCGCTCCAGGTCATGCTCAAACTCGCCGCCATCGCCACCGCCGACCCCCAATCGCCCCTCCACGGCCTCACCGCCGCCGACCTCGACTTCAAAGACGGCCGCCTCTTCTCCTCCGCCCACCCCAACAAAGGCGAAACCTACGCCAGCATCCTCACCCGCAACGGAAACAAGCCCGTCGAAGCCAACGGCTCGGCCGAACAATCCACCAGCCACGAAGCCTTCTCCGCCCAGTCCTGGGGAGCCGTCTTCGCCGAGGTCGCCGTCGACCAGTCCACCCACATGACCGAGGTCCGCCGCATCGTCGCCACCTACGACATCGGCGCTCTCATGAACAACAAAACCGGCGCCAACCAGCTCGAAGGCGGCCTCGTCTGGGGCGTCTCCATGGCGCTCGAGGAACAATCCCACATCGACCCCAACACCGGCCGCACCGTCAACGAATCGCTCGCCGAATACCACGTCCCCGTCAACCGCGACATCGGCACCCTCGACGTCACCTGCCTCAACATCCCCGACACCAAATTCAACCCCATCGGCGCCCGCGGCATCGGCGAAATCGGCATCACCGGATCCGCCGCCGCCGTCGCCAACGCCATCTTCAACGCCACCGGCAAACGCATCCGCGACTTCCCCATCACCCCCGACAAACTCATGGAAGCCAAACCCGTCACCGTCTAGCACCTAGAGCAACGGAGGGAATGGCGTAGAGGCATTTGCTCTCTTGTTGTCATTCCCAGAGGGAATCTGCTGTTGTTCTTGGAGTTGTATGTTCTTCACACATCACCTAATCCGCTCTAATCTGCACCTTCAAGTAAGCTGAGGAAGACGTCAAGGAGGGGTGCGGACCATGCTGGAGATCGGAGCTTCCGAAGCGCAGAACACCTTTCAGACTCTCCTGGAAAAGGTCGAAGGTGGCGAAGTCGTTCTCATCACCCGAAACGGAAGAGCCGTCGCTCGTCTCTCCTCCGACTCCGGACCGGTTGATCAGAGCCGCGCCCTCGCCGCGGCTGATCGAATCCGAGCTCGAGCAGCCGAGCTATACGTCCCCTTGGACTGGAACTCGCTCAAAGAACATCGCGACACCGGCCGCCCATGAGTCTGGTGCCGGATGCTTCTGCAACCATGGCATGGATCTACTCTGAAAGGTCGACAGCTGTTACGGGGCAAGAAGGCGGTCATCGCCGGCGCAAGGCCGCCATCGGAGGCAACAGAAATCGACCGGATCCGAGCTTGTCACCTCAGATCGGAGGCGGAAACCACCGCAATGGCCGCAGTTGCCCCGCCCTACTCGCCGCCACGCCGAGACAGACCCATCGCCGCACATCCAAACGCGAGCACCGCCGGAACCGATCGAACGACGTGATTCACAAACCACCGATCGCGTGTCTCCGCCCAATCCGCTGGCGCGGCTTCTGGCTTCCAGCTTGAAATCGCCCGGTTCAGCGGAACCTCTCTCGTTATGGTCAGGAACTCCGATCCAACGGTCAGCAACGCCCCGGCTGCAAACCATCGGCGGGCGCCCCTTCGCGAAAGCGCCGCCGCCCCCACCAAGCTGGCCGTCGTCACGGCCGCGACCACCGGCATCGTCGGCGCAAACACCCTGTTCTTGGCCTGTTGTTGCAGGACCCAGGCCGCTTGCGGAAGCTTCTTCTCGGCGTACGCCGCCAGCCCCAGACCAAAAAAAAGACCCGCGATGGCGCCCGAACTGACGACGGCGTCCACAGCTACAGCTGAATTCAAAGCCTCGGTTTGCTTCATACAGAACCTCCAGGGATCAGGATGCCGCGGCGAGGCGACGCACACGGGGATAACGCCAAACGCAACTTGCAATCACCAACTTGTTATCACCACTTTGCTATCACAACTCTGCCATCACCACGATCTATCCCAAAGGATGCGCCTGAACTCATTCAGAGAGGGCTACGTCGCGGCAAAGCAAGTTTGCAACCAAAGCAAGCACAGCATCGCCTTGCGAGCGACGGACCCGTTCCGGCGAGGCATCTGCGGACTCTCCCCCGGGCAGGCGCCCCCAATCACCAACGCATCTTTCCTCAAGGGAAGTGGCGCAACCACCTCTCAGACTACGTATCATGGTGGTAGACGCTTTCCTAGACCGGCGCTCAAAGGACCCAAACTCCACACCGCTAAACCCTGTGGATCGGATATTTTAGACACCAACGGTCCCGCAAAACGTTGGATTTTCCGATCTCCGGCACCCGCGATCCGGACCTAACTCGCATGAATTGAATATTTTAGACACAAATTGATGGGAGAGGGGGGAGTCCTCCCGGCCCCTGCCAATCCGGAACACAGGAGATCCTGAATGAGCTTCCTCCAAGCCACCGCAGCCCTCTGCGCCGCCGTCGCCATCGCCCCCTTCGCCCCATCCAAAACCGCCCCAGCCCAAACCACCCCCACCCAAACCACCCCAGCCCAGACCCGCACCCTCCTCCGCGCCGGCCACATCCTCGACGTCCGCACCGGCAACGAACCAGCCGACCAGACCATCATCGTCCAGGGCGACACCATCGCCGCCATCGTCCCCACCGCCTCCACCCCTGCCCAACCCGGCGATCGCGAGATCGACCTCCGCCAATACACCCTCCTCCCCGGCCTCATCGACGTCCACACCCACCTCACCGGCACACCCAACTTCGACCCCAACTTCGAACTCTCGATGACCCCCGCCAAGGAAGCCATCCTGGGCGTCGAAAACGCCAAAGTCACCCTGGAAGCCGGATTCACCACCGTACGCAACGTCGGCGCCGCCAACTACACCGACGTCGCCCTCCGCGACGAGATCAACCTCGGCCACATCCCCGGACCGCACATGCAGGTCTCCGGCCCGCCCCTCGGCATCACCGGCGGACACTGCGACGAAAACCTCCTCCCCTTCGAGTACCACCTCACCGCCGATGGCGTCGCCGACGGCATCCCCGCCGTCCAACAGAAAGTCCGCCAAAACATCAAGTACGGCGCCGACCTCATCAAGATCTGCGCCACCGGAGGCGTCCTCTCCAAAGGCGACGACCCCCAGGCCAGCCAGTACACCCGCGAAGAGATGGTCGCCATCGTCGCCGACGCCCACCGCCTCGGTCGCAAGGTCGCCGCCCACGCCCACGGCGCGCAGGGCATCCTCTGGGCCACCGAGGCCGGCGTCGACTCCATCGAACACGGCTCCTACCTCGACGAGGCCGGCATCGCCGCCATGAAACAGCACGGCACCTACTTCGTCCCCACCGCCTACCTCATCGATTGGAACCTCACCAACGCGAGGCTCCCGCCCTTCTACGCCGAAAAAATGAAGTCCGTCAGCGCCGTCGAAAAGCAGAACGCCAAGCGCGCCATCCAGGCCGGCGTTAATGTCGCCCTCGGCACCGACGCCGCCGTCTACCCGCACGGGCTCAACGCCCACGAGATCGACGTCTACGTCAACCAGTTCGGCATGACCCCCCTCCAGGGCATCCAGACCGGCACCCTCAACGCCGCCGACCTCATGGGCTGGTCCGCCAAGGTCGGCACCCTCGAGCCCGGCCACTGGGCCGATATCATCGCCGTCCGCGGCGACCCCCTCCAGGACGTCCGTCTCCTCCAGACCATCCCCTTCGTCATGAAATCCGGCACCGTCTACAAGGACCAGACCGCCCACAACGCCCAAACCACCCGCTCGCTCCCAAGGACAGACAACCGATGATCGAGATCGGCATCGACAGCTTCGCGGCCGCCATCCCCGACCCCATCACCGGAGCGAACATCAGCCCAGCCGACCGCCTCGGCAACCTCCTCGCCGAAATTCAGCTTGCCGACCAGGTCGGCCTCTCCGTCTTCGGCGTCGGCGAGCACCACCGCCCGGAGTTCCTCGACTCCGCCCCCGCCATCATCCTCGCCGCCGCCGCCCCCATCACCAAACAGATCCGCCTCACCTCCGCCGTCACCGTCCTCTCCGCCGCCGACCCCGTTCGCGTCTTCCAGGAGTTCGCCACCCTCGACCTCCTCTCCCGCGGCCGAGCCGAGATCACCGTCGGCCGCGGCTCCTTTACCGAGTCCTTCCCGCTCTTCGGCCTCGCCTTTAGAGACTACGACGACCTGTTCGCCGAAAAACTCGACCTCCTCCTCGCCATCCGCGCCAACACCCACGTCACCTGGTCCGGCAACTTCCGCCCCG
The DNA here is from genome assembly GCA_965277145.1 of Acidobacteriaceae bacterium. Taxonomy (GTDB): domain Bacteria; phylum Acidobacteriota; class Terriglobia; order Terriglobales; family Acidobacteriaceae; genus Edaphobacter. The sequence continues at coordinate 740,356 of OZ255717.1, read as the reverse complement.
CGCTCACCGGCCAAGGCATCTACCCGCGCCCGTTCCAGCCCCAACTCCCCATCTGGCTCGGCGTCGGCGGCACCCCCGCCTCGTTCGCCCGCGCCGGCTCGCTCGGCCTCCCGCTCATGGTCGCCATCATCGGCGGCGAGCCTCACCGCTTCCGCCCCCTCGTCGACCTCTACCGCGAGGCCGGCCGCCGCGCCGGCTTCTCCCCAGACCAGCTCACCGTCGGCATCCACGCCATCGGCTTCGTCTCCGACACCGACGTGCACGCCGCAGACGAGTTCTTCCCCGGCTACGCCCAAACCTTCACGGAGATCGGCAAGGAGCGCGGCTGGCCCCCCACCACCCGCGCCCAGTTCAACGCCCTCATCGGCCCCACCGGCGCCCTCATCGTCGGCGACGCTCAAACCGCCGCCAAAAAAATCCTCCACTACCACAAGGTCCTCGGCGGCATCTCCCGCATCACCTTCCAGATGAGCGTCGCCACCCTCCCCCACACCTCGTTCCTCCGCGCCATACGCATCCTCGGCGAAGAGGTCGCCCCGCTGGTCCAGAAGCAGCTCGCCACATAGCTGAAGTCCGCTCTCGGTCCCATGCGAAAATCGACGAAGAGCATGCCCGAGATCGACCTCCCCAACCTCCTCCATCGGACCTTCGGCCACACCGGCTTCCGCCCCAACCAGAAGGCTGTCTGCGAAGCCGCCACCGCCGGCCGCGACCTCCTTCTCGTCATGCCCACCGGCGCCGGCAAGAGCCTCTGCTACCAGCTCCCCGCCCTCGCCCGCGGCGGTACCGCCCTGGTCATCTCACCCCTCATCGCCCTCATGGACGACCAGGCCGCGAAGCTCTCCGCGCTCGGCCTCCGGGTCGCCCGCATCCACTCCGGCCTGTCCCGTGACCTCGCCCGCCAAGCCTGCCGCGACTACCTGGACGGCACCCTCCACTTCCTCTTCATCGCCCCCGAACGCCTCCGCGTCCCCGGCTTCCCCGAGATGCTCGCCCGCCGCAAACCCTCCCTCGTCGCCATCGACGAGGCCCACTGCATCTCCGCCTGGGGACACGACTTCCGCCCCGACTACCGCTCGCTCGGCGACCATCTGCCGTCCCTTCGCCCCGCCCCCGTCCTAGCCCTCACCGCCACCGCCACCCCCGCCGTCCAGGCCGACATCGTCAAACAACTCGGCCTCCAAGACCCCGCCCTCTTCATCCACGGCTTCCGGCGCTCCAACCTCGCGATCGAAGCCGTCGAGATGTCCAAACCCCGCCGCAACGAGTTCGTCGTCAACTTCCTCGCCGACCCCACGAACCGCCCTGCCATCGTCTACGCCCCCTCGCGCAAATCCGCCGAGGAACTGGCCGGCCTCCTCGGCCCCCGTGCCGCCGCCTACCACGCCGGCCTCGACCCCGGCACCCGCGACCGCGTCCAAACCGCCTTCCTCTCCGGCTCCACGGACGTCGTCGTCGCCACCATCGCCTTCGGCATGGGCATCGACAAGGCCGACGTCCGCACCGTCATCCACACCGCCCTCCCCGCCTCCGTCGAAGGCTTCTACCAGGAGATCGGCCGCGCCGGCCGCGACGGCCTCCCCGCCCGCACCGTCCTTCTCCACTCCTTCGCCGACCGCAAGATGCACGATTTCTTCCTCGAACGCGACTACCCGGCCGCCACCGAACTCGCCCGCCTCGCCGCCGTCCTCACACCCGATTTCCAATCACCGCGAGACCTCGCCCATAGCTTGAAGATGGACCCCGATGTCGTTGCAAAGTCACTGGACAAGCTTGCCTCGCAAGGCGCCGCCAGCTTCAGCATCGAGAATAACGTCCGCGCCACCGGCAACCCCAACTGGCGCACCGGCTACGACGCCCAACTCGCCTTTCGCCGCCAACAGATCGACCGGATGGCCGCCTTCGCCGAATCGCACGGGTGCCGCATGTCCGCCCTCATCCAGCACTTCGGCGACACGGCCGACGGCCTCGAGCCCTGCGGCGTCTGCGACCTCTGCTCGCCCGCATCTACCGCCGCCCAGACCTTTCGCGACCCCACCTCACAGGAACAAACCCAGCTCCGAGCCATCCTCCGCGCCCTCGAAACCACCGGCCGCTCCACCGGCAAACTGCACACGGACCTCAGCCCAACCACACCCTTCCGCGGTACCGACCGCGCACACTTGGACCACCTCCTTGATGGCCTGGCCCGCGCCGGCCTTCTCACCCTCTCGAACGACACCTTCATCAACCCCGAAGGCCGCTCCATCACCTATAAGAAAGCGACCCTCACCCACGAAGGCCGCTTCCCCGAGGCCGGCGATCTCCTTGTCACGCTGCCCGAATCCGAACCAGCCAGGACCTCCTCGGGAAAGGACAGGATCTCCACCGCTGCAGCGACCGCGCGTCCGTCCAGGCCCTCAAAAGCTGCGATCAAAGCGGAACGCGACCGCGTCACGTCTTCCTACACGCCCGCCCAACAAGCCCTGGAAGCTCGCCTTCGCGAATGGCGGAAATCAGAAGCAGCCAAGACCGGCAAACCGGCCTTTATGGTCTTCGGCGACAGTACGCTCGGGCAGATCGTCCTCGCCGCGCCCACCACGCTTCCGGCGCTGATGAAGGCTACCGGCTTCAATCAGGATCGGGCAGATCGCTATGGGGCCGATATCCTCGCCCTCTGTCGGGACACCGAAACAACCTCCCCACTGCGACGCCCAGCAAGCCCCCTCCCCACCCAACCCGTATCCGCTACGCCTCGTCCACCCCAGCCTCCCTCAGCTCCCCTGACCCCAGCGCAGCAGATGCTCGACGGCCGTCTCCGAGCTTGGCGAGCTGCCGAAGCCGACCGCCTCAACCTACCTCAATTCTTTGTTCTCGGCGCCTCCACACTACGCTCCCTCGTTCTTCGCCAACCCCAAACGCTCGCGGACCTGCGCGGCATCGAAGGGCTCGGCCAAGAGAAATCCGAAAGCTACGGGGAAGCCCTCCTCGCCCTCTGCCGCGGCGAAGTCGTCCCGGGCGTCAAATCCTCTGTCCTGATGTAGCGCATTGCATCCCGGGTCTCTAGAGAGCGGCGGAGACCGTACAATCAGAGGAACAGGCGCAAAGAGCGTCAGGAGGAAGAACCGATGTACCCAGAGATTATGGTCATCCCCATGCGCGAAGAACTGACCCGCGCTGGACTAGAGGAAGCCCGCACCGCAGCCGACGTCGACCGCGCCGTCCAGCAGCCCGGAAGCACCATGGTCGTCGTCAACTCCATCTGTGGTTGCGCCGCCGGAAAGATGCGCCCAGGCGTCCGCCTCGCGATGCAGCACACCACACGGCCAGAGCACGCTGTCACCGTCTTCGCCGGCCAGGACCGCGACGCAACCGAAAAGGCCAGGAGCTACTTTGGCGGCCATCCGCCAACCTCGCCCGCCATCGCTATTCTGCGGGACGGCCAGCTGGTCTACCTGATGCAGCGCTCGGCTATCGAGACCTCTACCGCGCCCGCCATCGCCCAGGAGCTGGCCCGCGCCTTCGATACCTACTGCGCCAAGACGACCGCATAGGGGACGATGTTGGATCTGAACTTCAGCCCGGGCTCTGGTCTGAGTTCCAGCCAGAGCTCTGGTCTGAAAATAAATTTAGAAAAGGGCTAAGGTTCTCGCCGCTTCTGCCGATAACGGTTATAGCGATGAGAACCTCTCCTCAATCTCCGAACTTTTTGCACCCGAGCGAAGCGGCCTGCCTGACCGGTACGAGCGCTCTGACAGAACGTGTCCGCTCCCAGATCGCCCGGATCGGCCCCTACTTTCGGGTCGCCCTGGTGACAGGCGAGACCGGCGCCGGCAAGGAAGTTGTCGCCAGATGCCTCCACCAGGCAAGCCAGGTCAGCCGCGAACTCAGTGGAGCGCTCATCCACTGCGGAACCGAAGAGCTTGAGGCAGCCGCGGCCAACGTCGCAGGGCGGAGCTCTAGCGGACTGACCGATCTCGTAGCGCAGGCGCACGGTGGAACTCTGCTGCTCGACGAGCCGGGAGACCTCTCGGCGCCGGCACAGGCCGCTCTGACACGGCTGCTCGAAAGATTGGAACGGCAGAACGTTGGGGCGCAATGCCGTGTGATCGCGATCTCACGCCAGAACCTGAAGGTGCTCTCGGCGACAGGAGGCTTCCGCGCGGATCTGTACCACCGGATTTCGGCAGTTGAGATCCATGTCGCGGCGCTCATAGATCGTCTCGACGATATTCCGGCTCTCGCCATCGAGCTGCTCGGCGAGCTTGCGCCAGCCTGCGGTCGGGAGCTCCAGGAGATCTCCGGGGCGGCCATGGAACGGCTCAAGCTCCAACCGTGGAGCGGCAACATCCGGGAGCTGCGCAATGTGCTCTCGAGAGCGTTGATGGAGGGAGAAGGAACGACTCTCGAGGAAGAGGAGATCCTGCGGGCGCTGCCCAGGGCCGAGCCCATCCGGGTGGTCCCGGCCCCGGTTGCGGCGGTGAAGGCAACCCGCTTGCAGGATGCAATCGAGGAGCATGTCCTGCGGGTTCTGCGGGAGTGTGAAGGCAACAAGCTCCGAGCGGCAGACCTGCTCGGCATCAGTCGATCGACCTTGTACCGTATGCTCGAGTCCACCGCGGCGGCGCAACGCGTCGCATAGAGGGGGACGTTACAACACGCTTGCTGCAACGGTCTTGTCTCCCTACGGCCAGTTGGACCTCTGTGGTCCGTAGGAGACATTCTGTTAGCCTCTCGGCATGAGCGAGACGATGGATGGGATCGAGGGATCGCAGAGGCGGCTGGGGATGCGGGTTGCCGTGCTGGGAGCGGGCAAGATGGGTGGGATTCTTCTGGAGGCGTTTCTTCGGAGTGGGCTTCTTTCCGCTACGGAGGTTTGTGCGACGGTCCAGCACGAAGCACGCGCGCAGGAGCTGACGGTGCAGCATGGAATCGTTTTTGGAACCGACAACGTCCGAGCGGCGAGGACCGCGGACGTGATTGTGCTTGGGGTGAAGCCGCGTCAGGTGCCGGAGCTTGCGGCCCAGATCGGGCCGGATCTGCGGCCCGGGACGATGGTGGTCTCGATCGCTGCGTCGGTGAAGACGCGGTCGATTGAGGACGCTCTGGGGCGCGATATTGCGGTCGTGCGCGCGATGCCTAATACGCCGGCGACGGTCGGCGCGGGAATGACGGCGATTTGTCCGGGACGGTTCTGCACGGAGGAGCAGGTCGCGTTGGCGGAGAGGATCTTTGAGACGGTTGGGCGAACGGTGATTGTGGACGAGAGGCACATGGACGCGGTGACCGGGCTGTCGGGTTCAGGGCCGGCCTTTCTGTACATCATCATTGAGGCGCTTGCCGAGGCCGGCGTGAATGTCGGTTTGCCGCGCGACGTCGCGACCCTGCTCGCGGCGCAGACCACGCTTGGCGCCGCACGGATGGTGCTTGAGACCGGGTCGCATCCGGCGCTGTTGAAGGATGCCGTGACGACTCCGGCAGGGTGCACGGTGGATGGGATTCTGGAGTTGGAGGAGGGTGGGCTCCGGGTCACGTTGATCAAGGCGGTGAAGCGGGCCACGATCCGGGCTCGGGAGCTGGCGAACGGGTGATCCGCTGTTTTCCGACCGGCTCGCCCGTGGCGATGGATGTGGGTGTTCCGGGGCGGCGGTGGCGGGAACAGAAGCAGATTTCTCGACTTTGCTTGGAACAACAGCAGGAAGAGCGGCGTCGGCGGCGGCGGCGTTGAGGTTGGGGAGGTTGGCGGGTTGGGGTTCGGGCTGGTGCTCGGGTTCAGGTTCTTGTTGGAGCTCGGCTCTGAATTTGGCTCGGCACTCTGCTTCGATCTGTTCGCGGGTGACTTCGAGGGCGGCGAGGAGGCTGGCCGTGATGCTGTTTTTGGGGGGTGCGTCGGGGTCGGGGTCGCGGAGTTCGAAGCGAGGGGCTACGGCGCCGTGGGTGGGATCGGTGACGACCTCTTCGACTACGGGTTCTGCAGCGTTGGCAGCGAGGCGGGGCTGGGGGAGGTTGAGGGAGGCGATTTGGAGGCCGTAGAGGAGGAGTCCGGCGCGTTTTGGGTCGATGTTGTTGGAGGCGATGCGGCGGAGGACTTCGCCGATGGAGATCTGGATGGATCCGCGGTCTTCGGGCAGGGGGAGGTCGAAGGTGGCCTGGCGCAAGCGACGGGTGCGCGGGTTGCTGACGGGCTTGCGGGAGGTGTGGTGGAAGTAGCAGAACTCTTCGCCGCGGAGGCAGGCGCTCCTGCAGCGGCGGCCTTCGGTATGGATGTGGCGGCACTGGAAGCGCTTGGGTGTGGTCTGGATCTGATCGGTCATGTGGTGGGGCCCCCATCCCCCTTGTTTGTGTGCAAAATATTCAAAACAAAGGGCCTGAGCTCGTATCTCGAGGCTCAGGCCGGTAAATTGAGAGAGCCCGGCTGGTGCCGGGCTCTTCTGGTTGTCTGTTTCTATTTTAGCTAGTTTGGAGGGGAACTACGCCAAGCAATAGGAGCAAGAGAGAGGCTACGGTCGAGGTTTTGTAGGATAGAGCGGTTTTCCTGTTGCGGTGAGTCGGATAGAGTGTGGGGGTGCCGTTTTCGTTGGGGAAAAGGGCCATAAGATCTGTGTCTTCGGCTATACACCTACAGGAAAACCGGACTAGGTTCGGGTATGTCGCCCTGTCTCAGAGTTCAAACATGGGCGTTCCGGCGGCTTACCAGTCCCAGTAGATATCGACAAGCGTTTCTCAGGATCAACCAAGGCTCACCTCCCTCCGGCAACCGGAGTTGTCGTGGGGAAAACAGCGAAGCCGTTCGCTATTGTTGCTTGGCTACGGGGAGCTGGCAGGAGAAGATGAGTCATGGTCAGTTCGCTAATCTCTCGAATCGGAGTAGTGCTTGCAGGAGTCCTCGTAACGGCGGTAATTCAGGCCCAGGCACCGTCACCCTCAGCAAACACAGCGCTGCTGCAGCAGTCTCTACACGAGAGCGTACTGATCGAAGGGCATCAGCCGTTTCATCTCGTGCTTGAAATCGCCCCCGATACAACACCTCACGCCCACGCCCGACCGGCGTCTTCTTCTATGCATGGGAAGGTCGAGTTGTTCTGGGCTAATCGCAGTCATTTCAGACTAGTGGTGAACTCACCCGATTTTAACCAAACACGTGTGGTCGACGGCGACCAAGTAGAAGAACATGACAACGGAGATTTTTACCCGCGTTGGCTAGACGATTTTGTTCGGATGTTGCTCGCCCCTGTTCCTACAGGACAAGTACCAAAATTGATTCAGCAACGGCTAACGGGTGGTGGGACGTTTCCCCTCCCTGGAAGACCACCGATCATTATGCCGCGCTGCCTGGAAACCTCGGATCGTCCGGACGGCATTACGGAGGAGACGTCGATAGCGCGCGTTTGCTTTGAAGCGACGCACCCTTGGTATCAAGGAACGCTGGACTTCACACGTTATGTCTCGTTCTCAAATTATGCGCCGTTCGGTGGCCAGATGATCCCGCGTACTTGGTCTGACGATATTCCAGAGAACATCTTTGTAGAAGGTAAGGTAACGCTGCTCGAGAAGCTGGCCGCAGGCGACTTGAAAACGATTCGAATTTCCAACGCAACACCGCCTACAGAGCAGATACGAACGGTGTTCTTCTCGCGGAAAGACATCGGGGACCACATCGCCAATGTGCCCTCTTATGAATGGCCCTCCAAAGATGGCGCGCCTGAGGGCTACATGATTGTTTACGTTCGGACAGATCGCACGGGCCAGATCAGGGAATCCTATTGGAGCAGCTCTGACAACTACGGCCTGCAAGATGCGGGCGTGGCTCTGGCGCTTAAAAGCAGCCTCAAACCTATGCTTGTGGACGGTGTCGGCGTTCAAGTAGAGGGACCGCTCGTTCTGCATTTCAAAATGCACAGCGTCAGTTCGCCGTCTGAGGGGCTTACACAGTAAGCCTTATCTTGAGCATGGCCTAACGCCTGTTACTCCTGAAACGGACGTTAAGAACCGGAACGGATCAGTAACGGAAAGTCGGCTTGTGGCGAGTGAGCTTAACTTGTGGCGAGTGAGCTTTACTTGTGGCGAGTGAGCTTAATAGGACTAACGATTTAGAATTTTGTTGCCGGGACGGGACTGTGGCGATTTGGGTGGGGCTCCTCGGGTGGGACGGTTTTATGGGTCTGGACGCGGTGGGGCGGTGGGTGGTGGAGAGGTCGTTTGCTGCCGCAAACGATACCCCACCCTTTCCGTCGGTGGGGCCGACGGAGAGGATGGGGCACCCGGTGAGGGGTCCGGAAGGCAAACACGGGGATCTCTCCGATGCGCTGCGCTTCGGTCGGAGATGACGGCGTTATGCCCAGGGCGATTTACCTGAAGGTGTACTGGAGCCCGAAGCGGAGTGCTGGGATTATTTCGCTCGGCTCAGGATGACGACGCGTTGTTTGCTGAGGTGGTCTGGGCTACTCGACGGGGAGTTTGGCGCGGTAGCCGTCGCGGGAGATGACGGAGTACTTGAGGGGCTTGCCTTTTTCGTCCTGCATGCGGAGGGGGTGGCCTTCGTTGTCGACGAGTTGGACTTTGACGTGGCGGTAGGAGCCGTCGTTGACGGTGTTGGAGGGGCGGTAGGTGATGACGTACTGGTTGCGGATGGACTGGTTGATCTGGCTGAAGATGTCGGGGAGTTCGCCTTGGAAGATGGGAGCGTAGTAGAGGCCGCCGGTCATTTGGGCGAAGGTTTTGAGCTGGTTTTGGGCTTGGAGGTAGTTGAGGTCGCGGATGGCTCCGCCACCGCCGCCGCGGCCGCCTTGCATTTCGTTGACGAAGGCGCCGGTGCCGATCGAGAAGATGGTGACGTTGGGGGTGGATTTGACCTTGGCGAGGATTTTGTCGAGGGTGAGTTTCGAGAAGGTGTCGCGGCCGGTGCCGATGAGGATGATGTATTTGCGGCCTTCGATGCGGGAGGTGCGATCGAGGGTTTCGTAGAGGGCGTCGAAGAGGTTGGTGTCGGAGAAGCCGGGGAAGGTGAGGGATTGGAGGCTTTGGCCGAGGACCTCTTTGTTGTTGGTGAAGTCGTTGAGGATGTGGGTGTGGAGGTCGTAGGTGATGACGGCGACGTAGTCGTCGGGGCGGAGGGTGCGGTAGAAGGTGGCCGAGGCGTTCTGCATGTCGCGGATGAAGTAGTAGCTGTTGGCGGCGAATTCGAGCAGCATGACGGCGGTGATGGGGGTTTGGGCGGTGCGGACGGAGGTGACGGTCTGGGGGACGCCGTCTTCGAGGACCTGGAAGTTGCCGGGTTTGAGGCCGGGGACGAACTGGTGAGTTTTGTCGAGGATGACGTTGACGTCGAGGTTGACGATGGGGACGTCGACGCGGAGGGAGTAGGTTTCGCCGTTGGGGTTTTTGACTTTGGGTTCGGCGGGCGCGGCCGGGGCGGGGGGAGGTGCGGCGTTGGGGTCCTTCTTTTTGATGACGATGGGGCCGATGTCGGTCTGCGGGCCGGCCGAGTCGGGGGTCTGGTCGGCGGGCTGCTGGGTGTTGGGGGCCGGGGGTGGGGGGGTCTGCTGGGCGGAGAGGGTGGTGGCGAGGGCGAGCAGGGCGACGAGGGTACGCGTGGCGCGGGCGAGGCTGCTGAGGCGGGTCAATCTTGTCATTATGGAGGTTTTCAGGTGCCGGTTCGGTTTGGGATTCTCTGTACGCGCGCGGCTTTGCTTTCGGGGCGCGGGACACATAGTCTGACAGGTGTGAAGCTCTGTTGGAAGTCTGTCTTGCGGATGTGTGGGCTGTCTGTCTTATGTTGGACGTTGGCGGGCGTTGGTTTGGCACAAGGGAGTGGAGCTTTGCCGGCGGAGGCGCCGGTGGGTGCGGCGGTGTTTCCGCTGGGCGAGGTGCACCGGGGGTTGCGTGGGGTGGCGTACACGGTGTTTGAGGGGGTTCGGCCGGAGCCGATGGCGGTTGAGATCCTGGGTGTGCTGAAGGATGCCTTGGGGCCGGGGCGGGATTTGATTTTGGGGCGGCTATCGGGGACGAAGCCGGAGTACACGGGGGTGGTGGCGGGGATGAGTGGGAGCCCGGTGTATATCGATGGGCGGCTGGTGGGGGCGCTGAGCTACCGGATCGGGCAGTTTTCGAAGGAGCCGATCGCGGGGATTACGCCGATCGAGCAGATGCTGGAGGTGCGGGATGGGGCTTCGGGGGTGAGTGGAGGTGAGGCGGCCGGGGGTGGAGGGAGGCCGGCGGGGCAGCCGGGGGGGCAGATGGGGATTGAGGCGATGGAGACGCCGCTGGTGTTTGGTGGATACAGCCCGGAGGTGGTGGAGCGGTTTGGGGATCGGTTTCGGGCGGTGGGTTTGACGCCGGTCGCGGGGCTGGGGGGACGGGACGCGAAGGCGGTGCAGACGGAGCCTCTGGTGCCGGGGAGTGCGGTGAGCGCGGTGCTGGTGGAGGGCGACCTGTCGATGACGGGGACGTGCACGGTGACGTATGTGGATCCGACGCGGTTGCTGGCGTGCGGCCACCCGATCACGCAGTATGGGCCGGTGGAGATGCCGATGACCAAGGCGGAGGTGGTGGCGACTTTGCCGTCTCCGCTGAACGCCTTCAAGATTGTGAATGCGACGGAGACGGTGGGGTCATTTACGGAGGACCGGGCGTCGGCGATCCTGGGGCGGTTTGGGCAGACGGCGCGGATGATCTCGGTGTCGGTGGAGGTGCGGCGTGCGGGGGCGGGGGCGCCGAAGGTGTTTCATTTCAGGGTTCTGGATAATCGCGAGCTGACGCCTCAGGCGATGCTGGTTTCGGTGTACCAGACGTTGCAGGAGACGAACGTGGCGACGGCGGAGATGAGCTACCGGATGACGGGTGAGCTCTTGGTGAGTCGGCGGGCGGGCGAGGACGGGCGGGCGGGGGAGGATCTGCCTCCGGTGCGGATGGAGGCGATGCTGGCGCCGAGCGAGGTGAACTCGGGGGCGATTGGAGCGGCGTTGTTTGTGAACGACCGATTTTCGCGGGTGTATGGGAGTCTGGCGGAGCAGCCGGTGATTCGGGGGTTGCGGATGGAGGTGGAAGCGATCCCGGAGCGGAGGTCGGCGGTGATCAGCGGGGCGCGGCTTGGTCGGACGGAGGCGCGGGCGGGTGAGGTGCTGGAGGTGGAGGCGAACTTGCGGCCGTTTCGGTCGGCGGAGCGGGTGGAGCGGGTCGGAATCAGGCTGCCGGAGAGCTTGCAGCCAGGGACGGTGCGGGTTTTGGTGAGCGATGGGGCGACGCTGGACCGGTTGGTGATGCGGTCTGGATCGGGGCTGGGGTCGGGGCTGGGGGCGGGTCGGGATGTGGGGCTGGCGGGGACGGTGGGGCAGATCAATCGGATGCACCCGAATGACCGGGTGTATGTGACGATCCTGGACCATGCGGCGCAGGCGGTTTTGGATTCGGCGGCGATGGAGGAGGTGCCGCTGTCGATGGTGAATGTGCTCCAGCCGCTGCGGGAGGCGCAGAAGCTGCAGTTGACGGGGGAGAGTGCGTTGGAGATGGGGTCGGTGGCGACGGGGTATGCGGTGAGCGGGTCTGAGGTGCTGACGCTTACGGTGCGGTAGGGTGGCAGGAGTTTGGCTAGGGACGGATTTCGAGACGGTTGGACGGTTGGACGGTTGGACTTTGTGAGGATGATGCGACGGATTGGTTTGGTGTTGGCGGTGGTGGCGGGGTTTGGGTCTGTGACGGCGGCGGTGGCGCAGGGGACCAAGCTGTGGAGTGTGGGGCGGTACGACGAGATGGAGCGGGGGTCGCGCGAGGGGGTGGCGATCCGGAGCGATGGGCGGCTGGAGCCGGGGCCGGCGACTTCCCTGCTCTACACGGCGCCGAGCAGCTATGTTTGGGGACTGGCGGAGGATGGTGCTGGGGAGGCGTTTGTGGGGGTGGGCGGGAGCACGGCGGGGTCGGCGGCGGTGATGCGGGTGGGGGCTGATGGAAAGGCGACGAAGATCTTTGAGGGCAAGGAGTTGGCGGTGCAGGCGGTGCGCCTCGGGACGGGTGGGGACGTGGTGTTTGCGACCAATCCGGAGGGCAAGGTGTACCGGGTGGCGGCGGGTGGGGGAGCGGCGGCGGTGGTGTTTGATCCGGCGCTGACGGCGGAGAAGCCGAAGTATCTGTGGGACGTGGCGGTGGGCGGGGATGGTGCGGTGTATGTGGCGACCGGGGCTCCGGCGGCGGTGTATCGGGTGGCTGGATCTGGGAATGGGGCTGGTGGCGGAGGCAGGGCGGAGCTCTTGTTTCGGACGGCGGATCAGCATATTCGGTGCTTGTTGCTAGCCGGGGATGGGACGTTGTGGGCGGGGTCGGATGGGGCGGGGGTGGTGTATCGGTTTGAGACGCGGAGGCCGGGAGCGAAGCCGTTTGCGGCGTATGCGGCGGCGCGCAAGGAGATTACGGCCCTGGCGATGGACGGGGCGGGCAATGTGTATGCGGCGGGGGTGGGGGCCAAGGGGAGTGGAGGGGCGGGTCTGCCGCCGTTGCCGGTGACGGGTAATGTGGGGGTGACGCTGACGTTTGTGCAGCCGGGGTCGGCTGCGGCCGCGGGGACGAATGCGTTGTTGCCGGAGGGGTCGGAGGTGTACCGGATCGGAGTGGATGGCGCGCCGCTGCGGATGGTGACGCTCAAGGATGATGTGGTGTATGGGCTGGCGGTGCGGGATGGGGCTTTGCTGGCGGCGACGGGCAATCGTGGGGTGGTGTACCGGCTGGATTTAGGGGTGCCGGGGCGGTTTGCGGATCTCGTGCGGTTGGAGGCGGCGCAGGGGATGGTGTTTGCGTCGGGGAAGGACGGTTTGCTGGTGGGGACGAGCAACAGCGGAAAGGTGTTTCGGGTGGGGGATGGGGCGGCACGGGAGGCGACGTACACGAGCGATGTCTTTGATGCGCAGGGATTTGCGCGATGGGGGCGGGTGGAGGTTCAGTATGACGCGACGGGGGGCGGGATGGCGGCGGCGCCGAAGTTTGATCTGCTGCTGCGGAGCGGAAATGTGCCGAGTCCGGTGCAGGGATGGAGCGAGTGGGTGCGGGCGACGCCGAATGCGGGGGCGGCGGGGGCTCCGGCGGGGCGGTATGTGCAGTGGCGGGTGGTGTTGCGGCCGGGGGCGGCGGTGTCGGGGGTGGGGGTGAACTACCTGCCGAAGAACATTGCGCCGGCGGTGGACGAGGTGGTGGTGGCGACGGGGGCGCGGGTGGCGCAGGCTAGCGGAGGTGCTGGAGGGCAGAACGCGACGGTGCAGATTGCGTTTCCGACGGCGGCGGGCGCGGGTGGGAGTGGCGGGGTTTCGGCGATCAATTTTGTCCAGGATGGGAATGCAAGTCCGCTGACGGCGCAGAGGGATCGGACGGCGGTGACGGTGCGGTGGGCGGCGCACGACGACAATGGCGACGACCTGATGTTTGCGGTGTGGTACCGGGGCGCGGGCGAGCGGAACTGGCGGCTGTTGAAGGATAAGATTTCGGAGCGGTATCTGAGTTTTGACTCGTCCTTGTTGCCGGATGGGATGTACACGGTGAAGGTGGTGGCGAGTGATGCTCCGGTGCATACGGACGCGGACGCGCTGACTGGGGAGGGGGAGAGCGCGGCATTTACGGTGGATACGACGCCGCCGGTGCCGGGAGCTTTGGTGGCCAGGATGGAGGCTGGGGCCGGAGCGGGGCCGAGGATCAGGGCGACGTTTGAGGCGCGAGACCAGACATCGCCGATCGCGCATGCGGAGTATTCGGTGGATGCGGGGCCGTGGCAGTACATGGAGCCGGTGGGTGGGTTGTCGGACTCGTTGCTGGAGCGGTATGACTTTGTGGCGGAGGTGCCGGCTCGGACGGGTGCGGGTGAGGCTGGGGTTCTGAGCCCGACCGAGCATGTGTTGGCGGTGCGGGTGTATGACCGATTTGAGAATGTGGTGAGTGTGAAGACGGTGGTGCGGTGATGATCGCGCGAGGTGATTATTTGGGGGAGAGACTGACGTAGCCTCGTACGGACCGGTCTCAGCCGCGGGCGAAGTTAACACCTTTGGTGATTTTTTGTGATGACGCGACACCTGTGTTTTCGATCCTTGCTCGCCGGTGTGTTGGCTGTTTTGAGCCTCTCTTTGCTGGGATGCGGAACGATTGTGAAGCTGAATACGCTTGCCACGACGGTAGCGCCGATGTCTTCCGAGGATCTTTCCGGACCGTGCCGATACGAGCTTCTGCTTCCGGAGGAGAGCGCGCCGCAGGTGGCTGTTCTTGTCATCTTTGAGCGCGGGGACAGCGTTAAGCTGTTTGAAGACGCGGAGCTGCGTGAGGTTACGACAGAGCTTCATATCACGACGATCTTTGCGCACCAGTGCAATTCGAGGTCGACGGGGGATTTGCAGGAGGATGCGACGAAAGGACCTGCTCGCGCGCTGTTTGCGGCACTGACACAGTTTGCTGTGCTTACGCAGCATCCGGAGCTTGCGCGGTCGCCGGTGATTCCTTACGGATTTTCCGCGGCAGGCGTGCTCGCTATTACGCTGACGCAAGCGGAACCGAGCCGGGTTCTGGGGGCGATCCCATATGCGGCGGGCTCGGGATATCTGCGTCTTGACGATGTCCCGGTTTCGAGTGGCGGAGCGGAAGTTCCCATGCTGATGATGGCGAATTCGCTGGATTCGGTGGTTGGCACTCACCGCACTCTGGACTACTTCGATAGAGGTCGAGCGGTTGGCGCGCCGTGGGCGTATGCGGTTCAGAACGGCACAGGCCATTGCTGCAATTTGTCGGTGAAGCCTCTGATGATTCCGTGGATGCGAGCGATTGCGAGTTTGCCGACTCCGGCTGCTCCGGGCGATCTGGTCAGATTTCACTGCACGCCGGACGGCGTTAAAGATTCCTATGGGCTGACTGACTGCAGATTCACCTCGGCCGGGCTGGGTGTGCCGGTGTCGCCGGGTGAAGAGTCCGGATGGCTGCCAGACAGCGTATCGGCCGGGGCCTGGCTGGCATGGGTAACCGGCACTGGAACAAATTAGGTGCGAGCGCGGGAGATGCTAGCTAGGGTGCGGTTGGCTCAGTGAGGAGTCGCTCTCGGAGGACGTTTGCGAAGAGACGCGAGGCTTCGGGGACGTAATCCGGCTCAATGGGCGCGCGCGGGCGGGAGATCGTGCTCGAGCGCTATACGTGGGCGGCCGTGGTGGGCCGGATGTCAGGCGCCCTGGAGCAGATGGGCCTTTAGACTAGAGCGGTTTTCCTGCAGGTCTATAGCGAAGACACAGGTCTCATGGCCGTTTTCCCCAATGAAAACGGCACCCCCACACTCTATCCGACTCCCAGCAACAGGAAAACCGCTCTAGCGGCCGGTTTGGGTCTCCCGGATAAAGGCAGCGGCGTAGTCGTGCATGCCGCGCAGGGCGTCTTCGTTGATGTAGACCATGTGTCCGGTCGGGAAGAAGTGGAAGGAGATGTTGCTCTCGAGCGCGCGGGGGATCGGCAGGTGCTTCATCTCGTACTCCGAGCCGAAGTAGAGCGTGCCGAGGTCGAAGTATCCGCCCATCAGCATCACCCGCATCTTGGGGTTGCGCTTCATTGTGCTCGCGAGGTCGTGCATGACGTTGACGCTTGTATCGGGGCGACTGCCGTCGAGCGGAAGCCGGTGGCGGAGCTCCCAGCTGAAGCCCGGATCGCCATACGCGCTCGGCTTGTAGGTCATCTGCTCGCCGAACTTGAGGTCCTGGCGAACGTAGGTGTTGATGGCAGCGGTGTAGGCCGATCCGATGGCGTTGGTGAACGGGTCGTAGTCGGTCTCGGCGTTGAGCGGTCGCATCGGTGGTCCCTGGTAGCGCGAGTCGAGACGTCCGGTCGTCAGGCCTTCGGAGAGTTGGAGTTCGCGGGCGAACTGGGCGCCGGAGACGCGGAGGTCGGCGCGCATCCAGTAATCGGCGGGGATTCCGGTGAAGCTGGTGAGCTTCTCGGCCACGGCGCGCTTGCGAGCTTCGGGCAGGTCCGAGCCGAGAAGGAGGGCGCTCGCGTACTCGCCGAGAGCGTACTCTTCGGCCTGCCTGAGCACGGGTGCGAGGTCGGCAGTTTGGCCGGCAGTCTGGCCGGGGATCTTGTGGTGGTACCAGGCCGTGGCCGCGAAGGAGGGGAGGCTGCTGATGTAGCCGAGATCCGTCCCGGGGTTGGCTTCGGGGCCGTCGGCGGTGTTGTCGAACGAGAGAATCTGGCTCAGGAGCATGACGCCGTTCAGGTCGACGTTCTGAAGCAGATTCGAGACGACGGCGGAGCGGGTGGTTCCATAGCTCTCGCCAAAGAGGTACTTGGGCGAGTTCCAGCGGTTGTATTTGGAGAGGAAGCGGCGGATAAACCGGTCAAACGCGTGCGCGTCCTGGTCGGTTCCCCAGAAGGCTTTTTCCTTGTCTTTGCCGAGAATGCGGCTCAGGCCGGTGCCGGGCGCGTCGATAAAGACGAGGTCGCTCGCGTCCAGCAGGCTGTACTGGTTTTCGACGATGCGGTAGGGTGCGGCGGTGTCGTGCTGGGCGTCGGTGGTGACCACGCGTTTGGGGCCGAAGGAGCCCATGTGGAGCCACATCGTGGAGGAGCCGGGGCCGCCGTTGTAGAGAAAGGTGACGGGGCGCGCTGGGTCAGGCGCGGCGCCCGGCCCGCCAGCGGTACGGAAGTAGGCGGTATAGAACATGCGCGCCGTGGCGGGCGCGTTCTCGGGCTTGTCCTTGTCAGGCGGCTTGGTGCCGGAGTCTGGGAGGAGCCGGCCGTCAAAGCCGATCGACGCGTCTTCCTGGTCGGTGGCGCCGACGGTGAGGATGCCGGCGACGGCTCGGTACGCGATGCGCTGGCCGCCAACAACGGTGACAGATCCATCGGTGGTGGAGTCGGGTGGGAGAGCGTCGGTGCTCGGCTGCGCTTCGGCGGAGGTCGGCCTCGGCCCGTGTTCCTGAATGTCTCGGCTATCTGGCCTGTCGTGGCTATCGCGGCTGTCGCGATCTGCACCGCTGGCCGAGGCAATGCTGAGACCGGTTACCACGGCGCAGAACGCCAGCTTGCTCCATCTAAAAGACATCGATCACCCTTGCTCCCCAATCGAGCTTCAGTATAACCAGGGTCTGGGTACTGCTGGGGATCTCCGAAGTACGGAGGATGTAGAGCAGTCACCCCAACGCGTCATCGTTTGTGCGGCGCGCGCTCTGCTACGTTGTCCTTACCATGAAGACCACTGAACACCTTTGCCCAGGCTGCCGAGCGAAGTACCATATCGCCGCCGATCCCGAACACCAACCTCTGCGATGCGCGTTGTGCAACTATCCGATTCGGATGGGACACACGGCTGCGTATCGTCCACACACGGTCGACTACGCGGAACGGGAGGGGATGTAGGCGCACTCGAAGCCGCGGCAAGCACTTCCCACGAAGATCCAGATGTCCCAGAGAGGACCGCAAGGCGCCGGAGAGCGTCGACGGTCCCCGGCTGGTGAAGCTCTGTGCAGAAGAACTTGCCGAAACTCGGCGAGCTTTCTGCATTGAGAGCCGTCACGAGGGGATGGGGACACCACCCCCCCCCCACGACAGAGCGGCAGGCGCACTAGGCTTTGCTTCTCTGGCGCCGGACAGCAGCGGTCAGGAAAGAAAGACCGGTGCCCAAGAGAGCAAACGTCCCCGGCTCCGGGATGGCCGAGGGATTGGGCTGCGGCAGCACGCCCCCGATGCTGCAGTCGGGACCGCAGGAGAGGCGTTCTACCGTGTCGGAAAAGTCGAGAAACAGGGTCCCGTTGTTGGTGTCGGGCGAGACGTAATCGCCGCGCGTGCCCCCGGTCGCGAGGATGGTGAACATGTGTGTGGTGGGATCGAGAAGGCCGATGCCACCGGTGTTGAAGCCGTTTCCGTTGAAGTTGATGACGATGTCGCCGTTGAGGCTGTTGGCACTGCTGATGATGCCGGAGCCATCCGCGCCGCTGAGACCGGGGAGATTGCCGGAGGCGAAGGTCTGGGCTCCGGTGGCGATGCTGTATCCGATAATCTGCCCGCCCACTTCGGCGTAGACCGTGAGCCCGTCAGCCGAAACAGTGACGCCGTCCGGAGAGGCTGTGTTAACGAGTCGAAAGGAGCCGGCGCCACCGTTTGCGAGCGGATCGATATCGATGATGCCGGAGCCGCTGGAAGCGAGAATGTGGCCGTTGGCTGGGTTGCCCCACATGCCGAGATAGGGAGAGGCAGTGACGCCGGTAAGAACGTGGTCGACCGTACCGGCGGCCGTGAACTCGACGTATCTTCCGTTCTGGGTGCCGTACGCCTGGCCGCCGGCGGTGGCGTAGGCGTTGGTGCCCGAGTTGGACGCTCGCGAGGACAGGGCGGAAGCGGTCGTCTGGCCGTCGGAGTCGTTGAAGAGATAGGTTCTACCCGCGCCTGTGCTGACGAGGATGTTGCCGCCTGATGTGACCGCGACGCCGAACGGTCCACTGCAGCAGCCAGTGTTGCCCGAATTTGTGGTGGCGAAGTTCGAAAGGCTAAATCCGTCGGCGATGCCTTGCGAGGTCAGCGTCAGGGAGTTGCCGAGCGCGTGAGAGGGAACGAGGAGGGCAGGGACGGCCGAGAGGAGTAGCTTGGGGATCCACGTACGCGTGTTCATGGGTTGGCTCCTGTGGGATCTGCGGATCGAGGTTGACGTGAGTGGCATCGGATTGCCTTCTCCCAAGCGCGCCTGGCCCGCGCACACAGTTTAGCATGGAGATTGCGGCTGTTCTGCTCCTGCTGGGAATCGCCGTCGCAGTGACGCTTTGGCGAGATCGGCAGGGGAGAGAGCGAAGGCTGCGGGAGGCCGTCCGCGCTCGCGCTCCGATCTACATCGTCACGCTTGCGCTGCTGCTGGTTCCGATCGCCTTTTTGATTGAGGGTTTTTTTGGACCGGCCCTGTTTATCAGCAGGTATCTAATGCCGGTCGCGATCGCACAAGCCTTGCTGATCGCGGAGGCAGTCCAGTTGATCTTGTGGCAGAGCATCTTGCCGAGCGCCTTCGCGGCGAGGTTTCCGCGGTCGAAGCGGTTCACCATCGCGGCTGAGATCGGTTATGCCGCGGCGCTTCTGGTGTGGGTGTTTGTTTGGATGAAGCCGCTCGCGATCGGACAGATGAACTACACGGACACGTTGTCGGCGATGCTGCCGCGCGGCATACCCGTGCTCTGCGAGGACGCGTGGAGCTTCACGGAGCTGATTGGCCGACAGCATGCTTCGGGTGTTGCGTACACGTATCTGCTGGACTGGCCAGAGAGCACAAGCGTGGACGCTCCGCGACTGGAAGTTGTGCAGTATCACTTGATGGAGAACTGGCGGAAGGCGGGGTACTTCGGCGGATCGATTGCGGACCGGGAGCCGTTTCTCGCGCGCAACAAGGAATTTTTTGTGCTCCATACGGAGGCGTGGCCGCCGACCACGGCTTTGCCCGAGATCGGCAATCCGCTGGTTCGGCGATTTCTACGCGACCCTGCGTACACGGTGCAGAAGTATGCCGAACTGGATAGGAAGAGTTTGAGGGAGACGGTTTGGCTGGTTTGCGCGGGGCCGTGCAAGCTCCAGGTTCGCGGGAAGGAGTAGAGCTGGCTCGGTTTCTTGGCGTTTACCGTCGGCTGGTTGGGGCGGGAGTGGCTGGAGTGGATTCGTGGCGGAGAGTGAGGGATTCGAACCCCCGATAGCCTTGCGACTATGTCTGATTTCGAGTCAGGTGCATTCAACCGGGCTCTGCCAACTCTCCGTGGTGCCAGTTTATCCTGAATAGGCGATGTCGCAAAGGTATGCGGCTTGGCAGGAGCGAGGGCCGGGGATGTCGGGGGAATGGACGGCAGATCTACGGGCGCGTCTTGCGGTGGAGGCAGCGGCGGTGGGCTTTGATCTGCTTGGAGTTGCACCTGCGCATGCACCGGAGGACGGCGCGGAGGTGCTGGATGCGGAGAGGTTTGCCGCGTGGCTGCGGGCGGGTCGAGCGGGGGAGATGGAGTATTTGAAGCGGTGTGACGCGGAGGGGCGGCCGCTTCGGAGTGCTGTTCGGGTGGCGATGCCGTGGGCGCGATCGGTGGTGGTGTGCGCGATGAACTACAACGCCCATGCGCCCCGATCGATCGATCCTGCGCCGCTGGACGCTGGGTGGATCGCACGGTATGCGTGGAGCGGGCGGACGGGCGGCGGGGAGGAGTGTGGAGAGGTGCGGGCCACGGACTACCATGCCGAGTTGCTTGAACGTTTGCGCGTTTTGGAGCGGTCGCTGCTGGACTGTACGCCCGCGGACACACGATGTTATGTGGACACTGGACCTCTGGTGGAGCGGACGGCGGCAGAGCGAGCAGGGGTCGGCTGGATCGGCAAGAACACGTGCGTGCTGCATCCCGGGATGGGGTCGTGGATGCTGCTGGGGGTGATTGTGACGTCGCTCGAGCTGCCGGAGAGCGCGGCTCTGCCGACGGTGGCCGACCGCTGCGGCAGCTGTACGCGATGCATCGATGCGTGTCCGACCGGCGCCCTGGTGGGGCCGCGCGAGATGGATGCGAGCTTGTGCATCGCCTATCTCACCATCGAGAAGAAGGGAGCGATCGCGGAGGAGCTGCGACCCAAGATGGGGCGGCAGGTGTTTGGTTGCGACATCTGCCAGGACGTCTGTCCGTGGAACCGGAGGTCGCCGATCGCGAACAAGCGTGGGTTGGAGGCGAGGCCGGAGCTGGTGAATCCGGAGCTTGGCCGGCTGGCGGAGATGGACTCGGGGGAGTTTCGGCGTTGGTTCAAGGGGTCGCCCGTGGAGCGAACGGGACGCAAACGGCTGCAGCGCAATGTGGCGATCGCGATGGGCAATAGCGGAGATCCGGGATTTTTGTCGCGGCTGGAGACATGGAGCGGGGCGGACGATCCGGTGCTGGCGGAGGCGGCGACATGGGCTAAGCGGGAGATCGTGCATCAGGAGGAGGAAAAGGCGGCTGAGTGCGGGGTTGGTTTGCGAGAGCGCGAAGGTGGGAGGCCGGAGCTCTGCTAGCATCCCGGGATACATCTATGTCTGCCACGATCTCCGACCGAGTCATGCCCGATGGACCCGACGTGCCGGGCGTGCGGGAGGCGCCCGCAGCCGAGGCGATGGACGAGATCCGGCCGACGCTGCCGGCCTGGGGCGCGTGGCAGCAGACGCTTGCGTTGCTGCGTTACTTAGCGCAGACGGAGGTGCACACCTATGCCTTTAGCGTAGCCGCGAATACGATACTTTCGCTGTTTCCTTTTATTGTTTTGCTTCTGACGCTGAGTCGCAGGTTGTTTCATTCTGTCCGGACGGAGCTGGTGGTTTCAGAGCTGATGAAGAGCTTTCTTCCGGCGGGTCAGGATTTTGTGATGCGGAATATGGAGTCACTGGCGCATCCGCGCAAGGGTACGCAGATCTTCTCCTTGGTGATGCTCCTGGTGACGTCGACGGGCGTGTTTCTGCCGCTCGAGGTGGCGCTGAACAGGGTTTGGGGCGTGAAGGTGAACCGGTCGTATCTGCACAACCAGGCGGTGTCGCTCCTGCTGGCGTTTGCGGTGGGCGTGCTTGCGATGGGTTCGGCCGTGCTGACGGCGGGGCACGATGTTGTGCTGGGATGGGTCTTCTTTGGGCATACGGATAACATCGTTTACCACGTGTTGGCGTACACGTTTTTGAAGGTGTGCGCGGTGGTGAGCGGGGTGTTTCTGTTTTTTCTGATCTATTGGGTGCTGCCCCACCGGCGTGTGCCGATGCGTGCCGTGCTGCCGACCGCGGTGGTCGTCGGCCTGTTGTGGGAGGTGGCGAAGTATGTGTACATCCTGGTTCTTCCTTTGCTGGATTTTCGGTCTGTGTATGGTCCGTTCTACATTTCGGTGAGCCTGATGATGTGGGCGTTTCTTTCCGGGCTCCTGCTGTTGGCGGGCGCACATTTTTCGGCGACCCGGCACACCTTGCGGCTGGCGCGGGAGGCGGAGAAGAGAGCAGCGAACCCGTGATGCGGATCGACCGTTGGCGGAGCTGGTGGAGGCGGGGGCGTATGTCGCGGGGTCTCGCCGGAGCTATCTCTACTCTCTTTGCCTGGTCAGTGCTGCTGGGTCTTGTGCGGCTCGTGCCGGGCGCTCCAGGAGCGATGCTTGCGGTGGTGCAAGCTCTGCTTGGCGTTGCACTCCTTTCGCTTGTACTCGTGCTGGCAGTGCGCTTTGTGCGTTACCGGATGTTGTGGAGTCTTCGCAGCAAGCTCGTGCTGACGTACCTGCTGGTCGGACTGGCTCCCGTGGTTCTGTTTCTGACGCTTGCGTTGATCTCCGCGTACATTGCGGCGGGACAGTTTGCGATTCATCTTGCGGATACGCGGGTGCAGCGGGAGCTAACGCGGTTGGAGAATGAGAATCGCGGATTTGCCCACCGCATCGATGGAGCTGGAGGCCGACCTGCGATTCTGACGAGTTCGGGTGCTGGACAGCAGCTGAGCGCGCCTCCGGAGGAGAGCGCCGGCGCGCTCCGACCGGAACAGGCTGCATATATCGACAGCAGCTTTCTCTCGGCTGGAGCACCTCTGGGGACATCTCTGGAGCGCACTCGGGCGCGTATGCCGCTGGGTCTGCCGCCATGGGCGCTTCGGCTTTCGGGCGAGCGGTTTCGTGGCATGGTTGTGGACGGCAACGATCTTCACCTGGTTGTGATCGAGCAGCGAGATCTGGCGGATGGAAGGCGGCTCAGCCTGGTCAGCAGCCTACTTGTAGATGAGCCGCTGATGTCCGAGATCGGGGACGGTCTGGGGCGCGCGGGCATGATTGCGCTGATGACGGGACGTAGATCCGCGGGCGGATCCGCGGACCGGCCGCGGACCGAGCGACAGCGACGGGCGACCTCTGCGAGAGATGGCGCCGCGAGCCGAGAGCCGACGCGCATGACCTCTGTTTTTGGTGGAACGGAGCCGAAGAAGGTGAGCCTCGCCGATATACGGGTGCGATTTCTGTCCACTCTGCCGGCAACGGATTGGGATACGGGTGAAGTCGACAACGTGCCGATCGAGGTTATCAGCCGACCCTCTCTGCTGTACCGGCAGCTGTTTGGCGGGTCTCTGAGTGGGGTTGTCACGAGCGTGATCCGGGTGGGGCTGATTGGTCTCTCGATCGTGTTTGCGTTGATTGAAGCGCTTGCGCTTTGGCTGGCGCGGCGCCTGAGCCGGACTGTAACCGCGTCGGTTACAGATTTGTACAAGGCAACGCAGAGCATTGACCGGGGCGACCTCAGCTACCGTATTGCGGTGGATCGCAAGGATCAACTGGCCGACCTTAGCCGATCTTTCAATGCGATGGCGGGATCGTTGCAGCGGCTGCTGGAGGAGCAGAAGGAGAAAGAGCGCCTTCAGAACGAGTTGACCATTGCGCAGGAGGTGCAGGCCAATCTGTTTCCGCA
This sequence comes from Acidobacteriaceae bacterium, assembly GCA_965277145.1. GTDB lineage: Bacteria > Acidobacteriota > Terriglobia > Terriglobales > Acidobacteriaceae > Edaphobacter. The sequence continues at coordinate 716,988 of OZ255717.1, read as the reverse complement.
GAACAGCTGTGATTTGCCGTCGCTCTTGCTGCACGGCGTGTGCCGGCCGGCGCGGTCGGTGAGCGGCGACTACTACGATTTTTTGCAGTTTCGCGAGCGTTCGGACGATGGTTCGTCGATGGGCCGGCAGACCGGTGTCGGGATCGCGCTGGGCGACATCAGCGGCAAGGGGATATCGGCTGCGCTCTTGATGGCGACGCTTCACTCGGCGGTGCGAGCGTACCGCTTTGCCAGTGAGGAGCTGATGTTCAGCGCTTCGGTGGGCAGCGGGAAAGACGGCGGCGGCTGCGATGAGTTGTTCAAATCGCCTGGACGAATTCTGTCGCTGGTGAACCAGCATCTTTACCGGAGCACGCAGCCGGAGAAGTATGCGACGTTGTTTCTCGCGCACTACGATTTGGATACTGCAGAGCTGACGTACTCGAATGCTGGACAGCTTCCGCCTCTGGTATTGGGCCGCGATGGAAGTGTTCGGCGGCTCGACAAGGGAGGGACGGTTGTGGGTCTGATGGACGGGATGCACTACGACGAGGATTGTGTGCGGCTCTGGCCGGGCGACATTGTGGTGGCGTACTCGGATGGGGTGACCGAGCCGGAGAACGACTTCGGCGACTTCGGCGAAGAGCGTTTGATGGAGGTGGTGCGGCGATATCGAACTGAGCCGCTGAGTACGATCTCTGACGAGGTGATGCGGGCTCTGGATGCGTGGATCGGCGCGGAGGAACAGCCCGACGACATAACTTTAGTGTTGGCGCGGCAGATCTGAAGCTGGTGTATGTCGTGGCCGAGCTCAGGGATGTACGGAGAGCTGTTTGACGACGATGTCGTTTGGGCGATTTCCGGCGGGCAGAAGGGTGAACAGGGTGGGGCCGAGCTTGCCTTGGGTGCGGATGACGGCGACGTCGCCGGAGCGGGCGTCGGCGGCGAGGAGGAGATGCTCGTCGGCGGAGAAGGCGAGCGAGTCGGGCGCGGATCCGGTGCGGACGCTGCCGACCAGCTTGCCGTCATCGATGCTGTAGAGACTGACCGAATCGGCGCCGAAGTTGGAGACCCAGAGGGTGCCGTTGGTGCGATCGACGACGCCGTGTGCGGGCTTGCTTCCGACCGTCGAGGTTTGGCCGACTTCGTTGGTCCAGGTGGAGATTTCGGAGATGCTGTCGGAGTCGAAGTTTGAGACGAAGATCTCTCCGCCATCGGGTTTCACGGCCAGGTTCACGGGCGTGTGCCCGACGTCGAGGAGAGCGAGCAGGTGATCGTTGGTGAGGGACGGATTTTGGCGGGCTGCCCAGCTTTCGGGAGCCGCGGCGAGCGCTATAGCCATCACCTGGTGAGATCCTGAACAAGCCACAAAGGCCTTGGACGAGTCGGGGAGGATCGCGACATCGGTGGCTCCGACGCAGCCGGAGGAGGTGCTCCGGAGGCGAAGCGGAGGTCGGCCGGTTTGACTCAGAGGTGCGATCGAGAAGACGGAGACGGTGCCGCTCTCGCGACTGGAGACGACGAGCGATCGACCGTCGGGCGCGACTCGGGCGATGCCGGGCTTGGTTCCGGTGGGCTCGGCTGCGATCTCGCGGCGGGTGTCGAGGTCGAGGACGCTGACGGAGTTGGAGCCGGAGTTCGGGACAAAGGCGCGATGGCCGGAGGGTTCGACGGCGATGGTGTAGGGAAGCCGGCGAACGGGCACGGTCGCGACGACCTGGTTGTGGAGTGCATCGATGACCGATACGGTGCCTGATCCGGTGTTGACGACGTAGACTTCGTCGCGCGTGGGACTGGCGGCGAGCCCGGTCGGGTCGTGGCCGACGAGGAGGGTGCGGTCCTGGCGGAGGTAGACGAGGTCGAGCACCGTGACGGTATCGGAGCCGCCGTTGCTGATGTAGGCGTACTCCCGGTATCCGGCGGGGACGTCTGGGAAGCCGTCGCGGCGGCAGGCGGAGAGGAGGGCGAGCGAAAGGAGGGAGAGGGTGAGGACGAGGGATCGGGCGGGGCGGGACGGGAGTGACACTCAACCGAGTTTATCGGTGCGGATGACGGGGTCGCAAATGGGGCGGGTGGGTCTTGTCTAAGTGGTGCGCCAGTTGCGGGTGGGGTCGGCGTCCGGGTCTGGGGTTTGCTGGGTGGGGCGGAGGGGTTCGGGGACGTGGCGTAGGTTGATGCGGATGCGGTACCAGACGTAAGCGGAGCCGCGCATGCGATCGAGGAGGATGTCCTCTTCGGTGAGATGGCCGGCGGCTTCGGGGTGCGCGGCGCGCCAGCGGTCGAGGCCGGCTTCGGCGGCGGCCTTGTCGGGGGAGTGGGCGATGGTGATGAGTGGGTATTTGGGGGTTCGTTTTGCGGGCGCTTTGCGGGGTGGCTTGGGCGAGGGGGATTGAGGTACATCGGCTTCGCTCGGGAGGTCGGGGGCGGTTGGGGCGGTGTCCTGCGGGGGATCGGTGAGGGCTTGGGAGCGTTTGCGGAAGCGTTGGGCTCCGAAGCCTTCGTTGAGTTGGTGGTCGAACGATTTGGCGGCCGGGGCTGGGGATTTGGCTTGCGGAGCGGCGGTGGATTTTGCGGCTGGGCGGGCTTTGGAGGGCTGGACGCGCTTCCCTTCCCCTTCGGCTTTGCTGAAGTGTGGGGGCCAGGGGGCGTCGGCTAGACCGGAGGCCTGGTCGCGGGCGGCGAGGTCGAGGAGAGCTTCCAGAGATCCGGGGGCGATGTCCATGTCGGCGTGCGGGTCGCCGATGGCGGTGAAGCGGGCGGGCATGGTGGAGACGGTGAAGTCGGCGGGGTTGCAGGTGGGGACTTCGCTCCAGTGGAGGGGTGCGGAGACGCGGGCGTCGGGGAGCGGGCGGACCGAGTAGGCGGAGCAGGTGGTGCGGTCTTTGGCGTTCTGGTTGTAGTCGAGGAAGACGCCGTGGCGCTCCTCTTTCCACCATTTGGAGGTGGCGAGGTTGGGGGCGCGTTTTTCGACGGCTCGGGAGAGGGCGAGCGCGGCCTGGCGGACCTCGGTGAAGGTCCATCGCGGATGGATGCGGACGTTGATGTGGATGCCGCGGGAGCCGGAGGTTTTGGGCCAGCCGGTGAGGCCGACCTCGGCGAGGAAGTCCTGGACCTCGAGGGCGACGCGGCGGACGTCGTCCCAAGCGATGCCTGGGCCGGGGTCGAGATCGACGCGAAGTTCGTCGGGGTGGTCGAGGTCGGTGGCGCGGACGGGGTGGGGGTGGAGCTCGATGCAGCCGAGGTTGACGACCCAGGCCAGGCCGGCGGCGTCGTCGAGGACGACCTCTTCGGCGGTGCGGCCGGAGGGAAAAGAGAGGGTGACGGTCTGGAGCCAGGGTGGGCGGGATTTGGGGTCGGGTGCGCGTTTCTGGTAGAAGGGTTCGCCGTGGGCGCCGTCGACGAAGCGCTTGAGGACGAAGGGGCGATCTTTGATTCCGCGGACCGCGCCGGGAGCCACGGACAGGTAGTAACGGACGAGGTCCAGCTTGGTGAGTTGGACTTCACGCGAGAAGTAGAGCTTGCCGGGGTGCGTGACGCGGACCTGTCGGCCGTCGATCTCGAGGACTTCGACGTCTTCGGCTTTTTTCACGAGATCAGGCTAGCACCGATCGGGAGACTCGAATATTGGGAGTGTAGGTGCTCTGATCACCTGGGGCGATTCGCCTCAGATCCTATGCCTTTGGCGGAGATGGTTGGTGGTGTTGGGGAGAGCGGTTCGCGCGTTTCTCGCGCGAATACCCCACCCTTCACGACGGTGAGGCTGTCGCGGAGGATGGGGCACCCAGGTTTGTGGCGTCATGATTTGGTTCGGGGAGCTCTGGTCTGGCGTTGGTGGCTGATGGTGGCCCGGGCAGGAGTCCTGTTGCAGAGCTCTGGTCTGACTGTGGTGGCTTATGGTGGCCCGGGCAGGAGTCCTGTTGCAGAGCTCTGGTCTGACGTTGGTGGCTTATGGTGGCCCGGGCAGGAGTCCAACCTGCGACCTTCGCGTTAGGAGTGCGCTGCTCTATGCAACTGAGCTACCGGGCCGTCTCCTGGCTAGTGTAACTGGTAAACTTGAGCAGGAAACGATATGGCTCGGATTGAACGCAGACGTGCGGTGACGGTGGATGTGGGTGGGGTTCGAGTGGGTTCGGACGCACCGGTTGTGGTGCAGTCGATGACGAACACGGACACGGCGGATGTGGAGTCGACGGTCGGGCAGGTGGCGGCGCTGGCGCGCGCGGGATCGGAGATGGTGCGGATCACGGTGAACAACGATGCGGCGGCGAAGGCGGTGCCGTACATCGTCGACGGGATTGCGGCAAAGGGTTGGACGACGCCGATCATTGGCGACTTTCACTACAACGGGCACTTGTTGCTGCGGAAGTATCCGGAGTGTGCGCGGGCGTTGGCGAAGTACCGGATCAACCCGGGGAATGTTTCGATTGGGCGCAAGGATGACGACAACTTTCGGACGATGGTGGAGTGTGCGGTCGACAACCAGAAGCCGGTGCGGATTGGGGTGAACTGGGGCTCGCTGGATCAGGCTCTGTTGACGAAGATGATGGATGAGAACTCGCGTGCGGCGCAGCCGATGGAGGCTCGCGACGTGATGATGGAGGCGATGGTGGTCTCGGCGCTTGACAATGCCGCGGCGGCCGAGCGGTATGGTCTGCGGCGGGACCAGATCATCTTGAGCGCGAAGGTTTCGGGTGTACGGGATCTGATTGATGTCTACGGCGAACTGGCATCGCGGTGCGACTATGCCTTGCATCTTGGGCTGACCGAGGCCGGCATGGGCATGAAGGGTGTGGTGGCTTCGACGGCGGGTCTGAGTCCTCTGCTGTTGAAGGGGATTGGGGATACGATTCGGGTGAGTTTGACGCCGACGCCGGGAGGGGATCGGTCGGAGGAGGTGCGGTGTGGGCAGCAGATCTTGCAGTCGCTGGGGATCCGAAGCTTCATGCCGCAGGTGACGAGTTGTCCGGGATGCGGGCGGACGACTTCGACCTACTTCCAGCAGCTGGCCGAGCGGATCCAGAACTACCTGGTGGAGCAGATGCCGGAGTGGAAGCGGCAGTATGCGGGTGTGGAGGAGCTGAAGCTGGCGGTGATGGGATGCATTGTGAATGGACCGGGCGAGTCGAAGCACGCCAATATCGGGATCTCGCTGCCAGGGACGTTTGAGGAGCCGAAGGCTCCGGTGTATGTCGACGGCAAGCTGTTTACGACGCTGAAGGGCGACCATATTGTCGAGGAGTTTCAGGTGATTCTGGACGAGTATGTCGAGAAGCGGTATGGGCAGATGGTGGTGGGTGTTTAGAGCTCGAGGGGAAGAAGTTTTGGGGCGCGGGGGATCATGGGTCCGGCGTTTTGGCGGAGGTCGCGGAGGGGGTAGAAGGTGCCGCGCCAGAGGACTCCGCGTTGCTGGAGGGTGATGACCAGCGAGCGTAGGAGCGAGTAGGCGAAGAGGGTGGCAGCGACGGGGAAGAGCCGGGCGTTCCAGGCGGAGATGCCATGGGAACGGCTGAAGAGGCGATAGAGGGTGGCGATGCTCGTGACCGCGATGAGGGCCGGCGTGCGGGTTGAGCGGTGGAAGAGGGCGACGGCTGGACCGACGCAGACGACCAGGAGCCAGAGGCAGGCGAAGACGAGAAAGACGATTCGGAAGCGGAAGACGGCGAAGAGGTTTTTGGTCATGACGTTGACCACGCCTAGGGCGCCGGGTGCCCAGTGGATACCGACGAGGCCGGGGGCGAAGGCGACACGCTGACGGAGGCCGGAGAGCTTGACGCGGAGGGCGAGGGTGAGGTCTTCGAGGATCTCCATGGGGATGGCTTCGAAGCCGCCGAGTCGGTGAAAGGCGGTTGCGCGGATGAGGTTGAAGGCGCCGACGCCGATCGCGTCGCGGGTGTTGGGGTCGGCGACGCGCCAGGGGCGGGTGGCCCAGAGGGCGAGGAGGGGGAGGAAGCTGAGGAGCATGGCTTCGCCGCGGGTGCGGATGATGGGTGTGGGGAGGGTGACGAAGTGGTCGGCGCGCTCGGTCTCGGCGAAGGCGAGGGAGCGGCGGATCGCGTCAGGGGCGAAGAGGACGTCGGCGTCGGTGAAGAGGAGCCAATCGGGGTTGCCGGCTTGCTGGACGGCGGTGTGCATGGCGTGGGGTTTGCCGAGCCAGCCTCGGGGGAGGTGGTGGATGTGGAGCGCGGTGAGCTGGGTGGGGTTGGCGGCGGCGAGGGTATCGAGGATCTGGCCGGTGCGGTCGGTGGAGCGGTCGTCGACGGCGATGATGTGGAGGTTGGGGTAGACCTGGTGGAGGAGAGAGGTGAGGCAGGCGGCGACGGCGGCTTCCTCGTTGCAGGCGGGGACGATGACGGTGACGGAGGGGTTGCCGGTGGGGGAGCGGTCGTGCTCGGGGAGGTTGAGGTCCGGGACTTTGGGCAGGCCGCGCGCGGCGGTGATGGCCTTCCAGGCCCAGCTGGCGGCGACGATCCAGGATGTGGTTCGGAGGGCGGTCTCGATGTTGGGTCGGCGGAGCGGCACTTCGGTTGGATGTCCTTTGGAGGGTGGGTCAGGGGGTGGCTGGTTGGGTAAGTGGTGGAGCGTACCGCGCGCCGAGGAGGAAGATCGCGGAGGCGAGGACGAGGGCGATGAGGGTGGAGCCGAGGCCGACGCTGAGGTCGGAGCGGTCGCTGACGGCGCCGATGATGGTTGGGGAGATGGCGTCACCGAGGGCGTGGATGAGGAAGAGCTGGCCGGCGAGGGCGGTGGCGCGGATCTCGGGGCGGACGGCGTTGATGGATGCGGCGTTGACGGGGCCGGTGCCGAGGAAGATGAGGAAGATGGCGAGGCCGAGGGAGGGGAGGGTGAAGGCTCGGGTGCCGAAGAGCTTGGGGCCGAAGAAGCAGACGACCGCGGGTGGGACGGCGAGGAGGGCTCCGATGGCGGGGATGAGGTAGAGCGCTTTGGGCGTGTGGCGCGACCAGAGCTGGGCGACGGCGCCACCGAGGACGGTTCCACCGAGGCCGGCGACGACGGTGATTGCGCCCATGAGGAAGCCTGCGGAGCCGAGGGATCGGCCGTCGACGCGATGGAGGAACGAGGGCATCCACCAGGAGATGCCGCCGAGCGAGAAGGTGACCGCGGCGTACCCGAGGACGGAGGTGAGATAGGCCGGATTGTGGAGGAGCGAGAGGACGGTCTGCTTCTCTGTGCTGGGTTTGGTGCGTTTGGTCTGGGTCAGATCGGTTTGGGTGCGTTTGGGTTCCTGCATGAACGCGGCGATGAGGAGGGCGATGAGGATTCCGGGGACGGCGGAGACGATGAAGCTCCACCGCCAGCCGAAGTGTTGGGCGACGGAGCCGCCGATGAGATAGCCGAGCGCGGCGCCGACGGGGATGGCGATGTTGAAGACGGTGAGGACGCGATTGCGGCTGGAGGCGGGGTAGAAGTCGGCGAGCATCGCGGGGGCGAAGATGCCGAAGGAGGCTTCGCCGATGCCGAGCGCGGCGTGACGGAGGTTGAGGGCGGCGAAGGTGTGGACGGTTGCGGTGAGGAGGTTGATGCCGCTCCAGAAGAGGGCGGCGACGACGATCATGGGTTTGCGGGGGAAGCGGTCGCCGAGCCAGCCGGTGATCGGCGAGGTGGCCATGTAGGCGACCATGAACCAGAGGGTGAGCGATCCGATCTGGGCGTCGGTGAGGTGGAACTCGCCTTTGATCTGCTCCTGAACTCCGGGGAGGATGTAGCGATCGATGTAGTTGACGAAGTTGAGGGCGGTGAGGAGGACGAGGGCGGTGGTGGCTCCGGGGTTGAGGTTGTGCTTCTCTCTGGCCGGCATGATCGGGTTTGAGGATAGCAGAGCGGGTGGGCGGGGTATCCCTCCCCCTCCCCCGCTTGGTTCGGTGATCCTTTGTTTTGTTGCGTTTAGATCCAACCGTTGACTGCAAAATATTGTAGGTAAAGGACTTATGCGTGAAATATCCGGGATCAATGACTTACGGGTGGTCTTCCCGCAAGAACAACAGCAGATTCCCTCTGGGAATGACAACTAGAAAGACGACAGCAACGGCAAAGGCAACGGCAACTACAGGGGTCCTTCGCTTCGCTCAGGATGACGGCGGTGAACAAGCAACAGCAAGGGCAGAAGCAGATTCCCTCTGGGAATGACAACCAAAAGAGAGGCAGATGCTCTCTATGTCCATGCTAAGTTGCTCCAGCGCGCTCCCTCTTGCGGTTTGGCCTCTATTCCAGTTTAGAGGTTTGGGCGAGTGGGTACGCCATCTCTGAGGTGATTGTTTGGCTTTAGGCGGGTTGGAGGGCGGAGGTGATGAGGTGGCCGACTTGGGCGAGGATGGAGCCGCGTTTGGTTTCGGGGCCGGGGCAGTTGGTTAGGTAGGCGGTGATGAGGATGGGTGGCCGGTGGGGCGGCCAGAGGACGGCGATGTCGTTGGAGGTGGTTTCGCCGTTGCTGCCGGTTTTGTCGGCGGCGCGCCAGAGGGGAGGGAGATCCGCGCGGAGGCGGGTTTCGCCGTACTTGTTTTCGACCATCCAGATGGTGAGTTGGGCGCGGGAGGCGGGGGTGAGGACGTCTCCGAGGACGATCTTTTGCATGTCGGCGAGCATGGCGGCGGGGGAGGTGGTGTCGCGGGGGTCGCCGGGGATGGACTCGTTGAGGGCGGTTTCGGTGCGGTCGAGGCGGGTGACGGGGTCGCCGAGGGAGCGGGCGAACCGGGTGATGGAGGAGGGACCGCCGAGGCTGGCGAGGAGGACGTTGGTGGCGGTGTTGTCGCTTTCGGTGAGGATGGCGTGGAGGAGGTCACGGACAGTCATTTGGCCGCCGGCGTGAGGTTCGGTGAGGGGGGAGTGCGAGACGAGGGGTTGGGCGGGGATGGGAAGGGTCTGGTCTAGCGAGTGGCCTGGGGTTTGATCTGGGGTTTGCCGGCCCCCCTTCTGGTTTGTGTCGGCGCGTTGGAGGATGGCCGCGGCGACGAGGAGTTTGACGGTGGAGCACATGGGGAAGCGCTCGTCTGGGCGATGGGTGGCGGTTTCGCCGGTGCCGGTATCGAGGACGGCGACGCCGAGGCGGGCTCGGCTTTGCTGTTCGAGGTGGGCGAAGGCGGCGGGGAGGGCTTGGAGGCGGCTGGGTGCGGGGGATGCGGCGCGGAGAGCTCGGGCGGTGACGGCGAGGGTGGCGGTGCTGAGGAGCTGGCGGCGGGTGAGCATGCTGGATCTGGTTGTAGCAGAGGGGACGTGAGTGCAATGGTTTGCATAGTCAATAAGAACGCGTGTTCCTGATTTTTCTTTTCCGAAGGTACTTAAATGCAGCTAGACTCACACCACTGTAACCAGAACTTAGTGACGAAAATAACTTTAGGTGATGCGGTTGTGACTCTGTTGTGTTTGGCGGGAATTTTAGGCTGCGGCCGGGGAGACGAGATGAACATGCGGAAGTTGGCGACGGTGGACTTAGGCGTATCGGGGCGGAGAAGGGCTGGGCGGGTTTCCGTGGCGATCCTGCTCCTGTCGGTGTGCGGGGCGGCGGGGATGGCGCAGGTGTCGGCGTCGGCGCAGCGGGAGATGGCGGAGATTTATGCGTTGAAGCGGTCGCTTTCGCCGGCGGAGCGGAAGCTGTCGACGAATCTGCTGCTGTTGTCACGGGCGGCGTCGGGGAAGAAGCTGGGGGCTCTGAGCCGGTTTGTGGATGCGGGGATGGGGGATGCGAGTGGGCAGGTTCTGGTGGAGGTGCATGGGCGGCTGACGCCGGCGTTGATGACGGCGCGAGCGATGCGCGGTGTGGAGACGGTGAATGGGACGGTGCCGGCGGAGGCGTTTCGGACGGGGCATGTGCGGGCGCGCGTGGGTGCGGGGGAGTTGCTGGATCTGGCGAGGGAGACGGATGTGAGCTTTGTGCGGGAGGCGACGGGCGGGCACACCAATGCGGGTTCGCTGACGACGCAGGGGTATGTGGCGGAGGGCGCGAACCGGGTGGTGGCGAGTGGTGTGACGGGCGCGGGTGTGCGGGTGGGTGTGTTGTCGGATAGTGCGTCTCCGGCGCGGGTGGCGGCGCTGATTCGGACGGGGGATCTGCCGGCGGATGTGGTGGTGGTGCCGGGGCAGGTGGGGGTGGGCGAAGACGAGGGGACGGCGATGATGGAGATTGTCCACGACATGGCGCCGGGGGCGAAGCTGTTTTTTGCGACGGCAGGGTCGGGACAGGTGCAGTTTGCGGCGAATATCGAGACGCTGCGGTTTGTGTATCACTGCGACATCATTGTTGATGATTTCAGCTACTTTTCCGAGCCGGTGTTTCAGGACGGTGTGCTGGCGCAGGCGGTGAACGATGTGACGGCGGATGGGGCGCTGTACTTTTCGTCGGCGGCGAACTCGGGGAATTTGAGTTCGGGGACGTCGGGGACGTGGGAGGGGGATTTTGTGAACGGCGGTTTGACGACGGGGCCGATCAATGGGATTGAGGGTGGGCCGGTGCCGTTGCACAACTTTGGGACGGCGACGTCGCCGCAGATGTTTGACGTGTTGACGCGACCGGCGACGAGCGGTGTGTGGCTGCACTGGTCGGATCCGCAGGGTGGGTCGGCGAACGATTATGACTTGTTTGTGTTTGACCCGACGGGGACGACGATCAAGGGGTTCAGCATCGGGACGCAGGATGGGACGCAGGATCCGTTGGAGTATGTGTATCCGAGTTCGACGTGCGGGACGGCGACGCCGACGGGGTACTGTCCGGCGCTGGGGGACCAGGTGGTGATCGCGCTGTACAACGGGGCGAGGCGGGCTTTGCACGTGGATACGGAGCGGGCGACGCTTTCGATCGCGACTTCGGGGGCGACGTTTGGGCATAATGCGGGGGCGAGCACGTTTTCAATGGCGGCAGTGTTTTGGGACAGTGCGCGGACGGGTGTGCGGCCGTTTGTAGGAGGTGCGGCGAACCCGATCGAGGTGTTTAGTTCGGATGGTCCGCGGAAGATTTTCTACAACCCAGATGGGACGCCGATCACGCCGGGGAACTTCCTGTTTGGGACCAATGGAGGTGTGACTCTGGTGAAGCCGGATGCGGCGGCGGCGGATGGTGTGACGACGAAGACGCCGTTGTTTAGCCCGTTCTTTGGGACGTCGGCGGCGGCTCCGCATGCGGCGGGGATTGCGGCGTTGGTGAAGTCGGCGAACCCGGCGCTGACGAATGTGCAGATCCGGCGGATGCTGACGGGGGCGGCGATCGACAATATGGAGCCTGGGGTGGATCGGGACAGCGGGTATGGGATATTGGCGGCGGTGCCGGCGGTTGCGGCGGCGCAGGGCTCGGGGGTGAGTTCGAGCGTGATGGCGTCGCAGTAGAAGGCTGGGTGCGTGCGGGGCCGAGCAGGGCAGGCGGGCGGCCTCGCGTGACTGGAACGAAGGTTAGGATGGGTTATTTTTAGGAGATTTCCGGTGAAACTTGGACAGGTTGTGGTGTCGGTGGCGTGTTTGTTTGGGGCGATCTCAGCCGTGTCGGGAGCGGAGACGATTTCGGACTTTACGAGCGTGATCTCGGCGAACAGCTCGACGGAGTTGGGGCGGCCGTTTCGGAGCGGTGTGCCGCAGGACTGGAGCGGGTCGGAGACGTATGGGGGTGTGAATCAGACGACGCTGGCGAATCTTTACAACTACCGGACGTACCGGTTTGCGGCGTCGATGTTTGCGGGCGCGCCGTATGTGGAGATTGGGTTCTTCGACGTGTTTAATGCGGGGGATCTGTTTGCGGTGGCGTACGGGGGAAACTATAACTCGACGAGCCGGGGAGCGAACTGGCTGGGGGATGAGGGGTACGGGGGCAACTACGTCTCGAACGACCCGAATACGTTTCAGGTGGTGTTGCCGACGGGGTCGGATCTCCTGTTGATGGTGACGACGACGGGGTTGAATGGGTTGGGTGTGGGGCAGCCGTTTGCTGTGACGATCGATGCGTTTGCGGATACGTTGTATGACGATCCGGCGCCGACGGCGATTCCGGAGCCGGGGACGTGGGGGATGGTGGGGACGGGTTTGGTGGGGATGGCTGGTGTGGCGCGGAGAAGGTTGAGGTTGGGGTGAGTGACAACCAGAAGTGCAAAGGCAAAAGCAGATTCCCTTCGGGAATGACAACTAGAAGGGCAACGGCAAAGGCGACAGCAGATTCCCTTCGGGATGACAACCAGAAGGGCTTGCTCTAGACGCGGGGGCCGGTGGAGTTTTTGGGGCGGGGGTAGAAGGCTTCGACGACGGTGGAGATGCCTCCGCGGGGGCGGAAGTCGCCTTTGACGAGGGCCCAGACGGGGTCGGTGGCGCGGACGACGTCGTCGAGGATCTGGTTGGCGATGTTTTCCTGGAAGATGCCGAGATTGCGGTAGGAGAAGAGGTATTCCTTGAGGGATTTGAGTTCGAGGCAGCGCTCGCGCGGCATGTAGCGGATGGTGATGGTGCCGAAGTCGGGGAGGCTGGTTTTGGGGCAGACGGAGGTGAATTCGGGGTCGTCGATGAGGATCTCGTAGCTTTGGAACTGATTTTGGAAGGTTTCGATTTCGGGGAAGGGGAAGGTGAGGCCGGCGGCGGCGTGGTCGTCGGTGTAGCGTGGGGTTTGGGTGGGCATGAGGGTTATTTTAGCGGGTTTGGGGTAGGGGTTGTGGGTGTGGTGGGGTAGGGTGGGAACAGGGGACAGGGAACAGGGAACAGGGGACAGGGAACAGGGAACAGGGAACAGGGGACAGGGAACAGGGGACAGGGAACAGGGAACAGGGGACAGGGAACAGGGAACAGGGGACAGGGAACAGGGAACAGGGGACAGGGAGCAGGGGACAGGGAGCAGGGGACAGGGAGCAGGGAGCAGGGGACAGGGAGCAGGGAGCAGGGGGCAGGGAGCAGGGGACAGGGAGCAGGGAACAGGGGACAGGGAACAGGGGACAGGGAACAGGGGACAGGGGACAGGGAACAGGGGACAGGGAACAGGGAGCAGGGACAGGGACAGGGACAGGGGACAGGGACAGGGGACAGGGACAGGGACAGGGAACAGGGGACAGGGAACAGGGAGCAGGGAGCAGGGAGCAGGGAACAGGGGACAGGGAACAGGGAGCAGGGACAGGGACAGGGAGCAGGGATCTTCGGATTTGAGTGTGAGTTTGGTTGGGGGTGGGCTTTGGTGAGGGTTTTGGTTTGTTGGTTGGTTTTGGGGGTGTGTGCGGTGGCGGCGCCTATGCGGATCAAGGTGGTGGTGGTGACGACGTATGAGGTGGGGGAGGATACGGGGGATGTCGCGGGGGAGTTTCAGACCTGGGTGGAGCGGGAGCACTTGGACGAGAAGCTGGTGTTTCCGGGTGGGGTTCGGCCCCTGCGGGTGAATGCGGCGCATGATGTTTTGGGGATTGTGACAGGGATGACGCTGGCGAATGCGGGGCCGTCGGTGATGGCTTTGGGGCTCGATCCGAGGTTTGATTTGACGCATGCGTACTGGCTGGTGAACGGGATTGCGGGGGTGGATCCGGCGGATGGGACGATTGGGACGGCGGCGTGGGCGCGGTTTGTGGTGAACGATGTGGCGCGGCAGATTGATGCTCGGGAGATGCCGGCGGGGTGGCCGTACGGCTTGTTTGTGATTGGGGCGAAGCGGCCGGGGGAGATGCCGGCTAAGCCGATGACCGACGACGGATATCGCCTGAACCGGCCCTTGGCGGAGTGGGCGTTTGGGTTGACGAAGGGGATGAAGCTTCCGGAGACGCCGGAGATGGTGGCGGATCGGGCGCGGTGGGGGGCGGGGTTTCCGGCGGCTGGGCGAGCTCCGGTGGTGATGCTGGGGGACAGCTTTGCTTCGGACCAGTACTGGCATGGAAGGGTGATGACGCAGTATGCGAATGACTGGGTGCGGATGTGGACGGGGGGCGAGGGGAATTTTGTGATGTCGAACATGGAGGATTCGGCGATTGTGGAGGCGGTGCGGCGGCTCGACCGGATGGGGCGGGCGGATGTGGGGCGGGTGATGGTGCTGCGGGTGGCTTCGAACTATAGCGAGGAGGCTCCGGGAGAGACGGCGCTCGAGAGTGTGACGCGGCCGTACATCCGGTCGACCGCGCTGGAGATTGCGTGGATGACGGGGAGCGCGGTGGTGCATGAGTTGGTGGGGAAGTGGGGGGTGTACGAGGGGGTGACGGCTGGGGGTAGAGGGGCGGGGGCTGGGGTTTCGCGGTGAGCGGGTAGAATTTCGGGTATGCCTGAAACTACTTTTCCGATTGAAGCTTCTCCGGACGTTGTGGCGCGTGCCCGCAAGATCAAGCTGTTTTTGATGGATGTGGATGGGACGCTGACGGATGGTGGGGTGTGTCTGATCTCGTCGTTGCGGAAGGAGGGGGATGGGGAGGCGGTGGTGACGGAGATGAAGGTGTTCAACGCGCAGGATGGACAGGGGTTGTCGTTGGCGCACACGATGGGGATCCAGACGGGGTTTATTACGGGGCGGAGGTCGCCGGCGGTGGCGCAGAGGGCGAAGGAGTTGCATGTGACGTATGTGTGTCTGGGGCAGGCGACGAAGATGGCGGCGTTTGAGGATTGCGTGCGGCGGGCGGGGGTGACGGAGGAGGAGGTGGCGTATATGGGGGACGATCTGCCGGATATTCCGCTGGCGCAGAGGGCGGGGTTGGGTGTGTGTGTGGCGGATGGTGTGGCGGATCTGCGGGCGGTGTGTGACTACACGACTCTGCGGGGTGGCGGAAAGGGCAGTGCGCGGGAGGTGATTGAGTTGATTTTGAAGGCGCAGGGGCGGTGGGCGGAGGCGATTCCGCGGGCTTTGGCTTAGGGCTGGGGTGAGCCGGGCTGCAGGTCCCTCCACTGCGCAGACGATGGGGCTGTCTGCTCCGGTCGAGATGACACAGCTGTAGCTATACGAAAACAGCTCTAGGTGGAGCGAGGGGTTGGGAACATCGCCCGAGTGGCGGTGTCTAAGAGGGTACGGACGCTTCTCTCGCTGGGTGCGCCCCCGATGACGGACCTTTGGGGTGCTCTGATGTTTGAGGATAGTTTGGTGATGTCGCGTGTGGGTCGTCCATCGGCGGCGGCTCGGTGGACCTGGGCGGGATCGGTGGTTTTGCAGGTTGGGCTGGCGGCTGCCCTGGTGATTGCGCCGATGTTGCGGCCGGAGCGGATGCGGTTGGGGGTGGAGGCTCCGCGGGTGGTGCTGCCGTCCATTGTGCCGAAGGCGCCGGTGCCGGTGCGGGTGGAGGCGCGGTCGGTCGCGGTGGTGGGATCGGTGTCCGCGATGGCTACGGCGGGTCGGATGTTTACGGCGCCGGCGCGGATCCCGGTGGGGATTTCGAGGGACGATGGACCGGCGCCGGTGGTGGGGATGGGGCCGATGGCGATGGGCAGTGGAGGGGGCGTCTCGGGGGTGTTGGGTGACGTTGGGTCTCCGGTGGCGGTACGTGTCGCCTCGGCGGCGGCGGTGCGGGCGAAGGGGCCGGTGCGGGTGTCGTCGGGGGTGGCGGCGGGGATGCTGGTGACGCCGATTCGTCCGGTGTATCCGGCGATTGCGCGGGCGGCGCATGTGGAGGGGACGGTGGTGGTGTTGGCGGTGATCTCGCCCGCGGGGCGGGTGGAGAGCCTGCGCGTGGTGAGTGGGCCGGGGATGCTGGTGTCCGCGGCTGTGGAGGCGATCTCGGGGGCGCGGTATACGCCGTATCAGTTGAACGGGGCTCCGACGGCGGTGGAGACGACGATTACGGTGAATTTTCGGATGGGCGGGGGTGTGGGGAGTTAGGGCAACAGCAGATTTCTTTCGGGAATGACAACCGGAAGGGCGAGAGGCAAAAGAGAGCCGTTAGGTGGTGAGGTGGAGTTCGGGGGTGACGGCTTGGGTGGTTTCCGGGGTGGGTTTCGGGTCGCCGTATTGCTCGAGGGGGTAGCCGGCGAGCTTCCAGCCTTCGAAGCCTCCGCGGAGGGGGCGGACGCGGTGGATGCCGAGTTTCGCGAGTTTGCGGGCGACGTCCACGCTCCTTTCTTCGGATGGGCAGGTGCAGTAGAGGATGACGTCGCGGTCGCGGGGGAGGGTGGTGGCCTGGGTGGCGAGTTCGGCGGGGCCGATGCGGACGGCTCCGGGGAGGACGCGGGGGTCGGGGAGGTAGTCGAGCGGGTGGCGGAGGTCGACGATGAAGGGTGGGATGTTGCCTTGCTCGCGGGCGGTGGTGAGCATGTGGAAGAGCTCGTCGGGCTCGATGCGGGAGGCGCGGAGGTCGAGGAGGAAGCGACGGTTTTTCCAGAGGCGGTAGGCGATGAAGCCGAGGACGAGGAGGACGAAGATGCCGGCGGCGAAGTGGCTGAGCAGGTGGAAGAAGCGGGTGGAGCGCTGGGCGAGGTCGCCGAAGAAGCGGCCGGCGAGGAGGTAGGCCTCGGCCCAGAGGATGGATCCGGCGAGGTCGTAGAGGAGGAAGCGGGTGTAGGGCATGCCGGTTTGGCCGGCGATGGGTGCGGCCAGGGTGGAGATGCCGGGGACGAATTTGGCGAAGAGGAGGGTGACGGGGCCCCGGCGGGTGAAGTAGAGCTCGGTTTTGGAGACGCAGGTGGAGGCTTCGAGCGAGAGGCGGCAGAGGAGCTTGAGGACGGAGGAGCCGAAGCGGCGGCCGAGGAGGTACCAGGCGCTGTCGGCGAGGGCGCAGGCGAGGAGGACGGCGGGGAGGGCGTACCAGAGGTGGATCTGGTGAGTGGCGGAGAGGGTTCCGGCGGTGAGCAGGAGGGGGATGGAGGGGATGGGGATGCCGAGCTGCTCGCCCAGGACCCAGAGGAAGAGGATCGCGTAGGCGTAATGGACGAAGAAGCTGAGGGCGATCGGCATGGCTTTTGGTGAGGGTACAGGTTTGTAGATGATCTTGGGGAGGATTGGATGCGGAGGTTGGTCGAGATTGGGGGAGGAGAGCGGTTCGCGCGTGGCGCGAATACCCCACCCTTTTCGACGGTGAGGCTGTCGAAGAGGATGGGGCACCCGGGTTTTGTGGCGCTTCTGGGAGACGGCAAGTGCAGGGTTGTCGTGGAGGGTGGGCATCGGGCAGGTCTCTCCACTGCGCAGACGATAGAACTGTCTGCTCCGGTCGAGATGACACAGCTTTAGCGATACGTAAACTGCTCAGCAACGGGGCACGAAGAGGAGAGACATGTGGGCGGCGGGTTCGTTCCCTTCCCTGCTGTCGGGATGGAAAGGGGGAGAGTGGTTCGCGCGTGGCGCGAATACCCCACCCTTTTCGACGGTGAGGCTGTCGAAGAGGATGGGGCACCCGGTTTGTGGCGCTCCTGGTAGACGGCAAGTGCAGGGCTGTCGAAGAGGATGGGGCATCCGGCAGGTCTCTCCACTGCGCAGACGATAGAACTGTCTGCTCCGGTCGAGATGACACAGTTTTAGCTATACGTAAACTGCTCAGCAACGGGGCACGAAGAGGAGAGACATGTGGGCGGCGGGTTCGTTCCCTTCCCTGCTGTCGGGATGGAAAGGGGGAGAGTGGTTCGCGCGTGGCGCGAATACCCCACCCTTTTCGACGGTGAGGCTGTCGAAGAGGATGGGGCACCCGGGGGTTGCCCCAGAGTGGCGTCTACTTGATGTCGACGGCTGGGGTGACGGACATGCCGACGCGGAGGCGGTAGTCGCCGTTTTCCTGCTGAAGATTGGTGAAGTCGATACGGACGGGGATGCGCTGGACGACTTTGACGTAGTTGCCGGTGGCGTTTTCGGGGGGGAAGAGCGAGAGGCGGGAGCCGGTGGCGCCGCCGATCTGGGTGACCTGGCCGGTGAACTTGCGGCCCTTGAGGGCGTCGACCTTGATGGTGACGTGCTGGCCGGACTTCATTTTGTTGAGCTGGGTTTCCTTGAAGTTGGCGGTGACCCACATGTCCGTGAGCGGGACGATGGTGAGGAGGTCCTGGCCGACGGCGAGGTTGGCGCCGACGACCACGTTTTTCTTGTCGATGATGCCGGCGGTGGGAGCGGTGATTTTGGTGTAGCCGAGGTTGAGTTGGGCCTGATCGACGCGGGCCTGGGCTTGTTGGACATCGGCGACGGAGGCCTGTGCGCGTGCCTGCTGGATGCGGATCTGTTCGGGGCCGGTTTTTTGTGCCTGGGCGGCCTGGAACTGTGCCTGATTGAGGCGCTGCTGGGCGGCGCGTGTGGCATCCTGCTGGCCGATGACGTTGGCTTCGGCCTCGAGGACGGAGGCTCGGGAGGCGGCGGCCGAGGCGACGGCGGCGTCGTACTGCTGTTTGGAGATGACGTCGCGCTGGACGAGGGGGGTGTATCGATCGACGTCGAGCTGGGCTTTGACGGCGTTGGCGCGGGCCTGGGTGACGCGGGCTTCGGCGGCCTGGGAGCTGCGTTGCGCCTGGGCGACGGAGGCGGCGGCAGAGGCGACGTCGGTGCCGCTGGAGCTGGTGGTGGTGCGCGTGGTGATGCCTGTGATGGGGACGTTGACGCGGGCCTGGAGGCTGGCGGCGCGGGTGCTGGCGAGATTGGCCTGTGCCTGCTCGAGGGCGACGATGTAGTCTTTGGGATCGATTTCGGCGATGACCTGTCCGGGCTGGACGGTTTGGTCGTCCTCGACGTAGACCTTGATGACCTGTCCGGCGACGCGCGCGCTGACTTGATAGAGGTTGCCGTTGACCTGTGCGTCGTCGGTGGATTCGGTGAAGGTGGAGCGCCAGTAGAAGAAGGCGGCGACGAGCGCGATGAGGAGGAGGACGCCGATGATGATGAGGGTGCGGGCGGGGTTCTTTTGGGCTTTGGGCTGGTCTTTCTGGTTCTCATCGTCCTTTGGTTTTTCGTCCGGACCGGACGGGGGATGGTCACCGCTGCCGCCCTGGGGCTGGTTGGGAGTGCCTCCGGCGGGTGGCTTGATCTGTACGGTTCCTGTGATC
The DNA here is from genome assembly GCA_965277145.1 of Acidobacteriaceae bacterium. Taxonomy (GTDB): domain Bacteria; phylum Acidobacteriota; class Terriglobia; order Terriglobales; family Acidobacteriaceae; genus Edaphobacter. The sequence goes on along the minus strand of OZ255717.1, from coordinate 698,124 downwards.
TCCGCGGTCTGAACGCCGCCTTGTTGCTGATCCTGATCTGGCACGGTTATTTACCTCCGAGGTAATCTTTGTAGCTTGTGACGGCGACGCCGAGGGCGCGGGCGAGCGAGAGTTTGGCCACGTTGTGCTGGTAGAGCGCGCTGATGAACTGGTCGTTGGCCTGCTCGGTCTGGGACTGGGCCTGCGAGACGGGGAGGTTGTCGGAGACGCCGGCGCGGAAGCGGAGCTGGGCTTCGGCGAGGGCTTCGTTGGCGAGGTCGAGGTTGGATCTGGCGGCGTCGACGAGTTTGGCGGCGGCCTGGATGTCGAGGAGGTTGTCGCGGATGTCGGCGTTGACCTGCTGGGCCTGGTCGGAGAGGCGGGCGCGGGCGGATTCGAGTTCCGCGCCGGCGATGGCTTCGGCGCCGCGGGTTTGGGCGATCTGCAGGATGGGCGCGGTGACCTCTCCGGTGGCGGTGTAGGTGCCGTGCGAGTGGCCAGGGGTGGTGCCGAGGTCGCCGAAGTCGCCGGAGATTTTTGCGACGGGGAGTTGGGAATCGAAGGCGGATTTCTTATCGGCTTCGCCGGCGCGCACGGTTTGCTGGGCGGCGGCGATGTCTTTGCGGGTTTTGAGCGCCTGCTCAAAGGCCTGCTGGGGGTCGATGGCGGCGAGGGCTTGGAAGGGGACGCGGTCGGTCGGGGTGAAGGGTTGGTCGAGGGGGAGGCCGATGGTGCGGGCGAGGGCGATTTTGTCTTTGGAGAGCTGGTTGGTGGTGGAGATGAGATTTTGCTGTTCGTTTTGGAAGTCGACCTGGGCGCGGAGGACGTCGATGCGGGGGCTGATGCCGGCGTCGTGACCGGCGACGGCCTGGTCGAGGGTGACTTTGGCGGTGGCGAGCTCGGCCTCCACGGCTTCGATGCGGGCCTGATCGGCGATGCAGAGGAGGTAGGCGTTGCCGACGGTGAGGACGACCATGTCGCGGGCGTCTTCGGCGGTGAGTTTAGCGGACTGGAAGTTGTGGCGGGCGGCGAGGTAGCTCTGGAGGGCCTGGAGGTTGAGGACGTTTTGGGTGAGGTAGGCGCGGAAGTCGACGACCTGAAAGGGGCCGACGATGGTTTTGACGCCGGGGAATTTGATGCCGAAGGAGGCGGTGTTGACCTGTTCGACCTCGATGGAGGCGCTTCCGGTGAGGGTGGGGAGGAGGCTTTGGAGTTGCTCGAGGCGGAGGCCGTTTGCGTTGGTGACGGTGGAGCTTTGGAGGATGATGCCGAGGTTGGTACGGAGGCCGCGGTCGATGGCGTCGCTGAGGAGGAGGTCGAGGTTTTGGCCGGTGCTTTTGCCTTCGACGACCGAGCCGCGATAGGAGTCGCTGGTGGGGGTTGCGCCGTTGGTTCCGGCGGCGGTGTTGAGCTGCTGCTGTCCTTGCGGGACGGAGACGGTGGTGCTGGAGCTCGACCCAGAGCCGGAGGTGTTGCTGCCGGACGATGTTTGGGAGGGCTGGCCTGTGGATTGTCCGCTTTGTCCGCTGGATTGAGCTAGGAGATGGGCGGTGAGGCCGGTGAGGAGGAGGAGGCCCAGATGGAGACATCGACCGGCGTTGGCGGGGCGTGGATGTGGGGCGCGAGGGAGGCGTGGATCCGGACTCCCTGTGTTGTGCTTCATGTCTAGATGGTACCCGCGATCTTTCTTGGCCTTTCAGAGCTTGGGGAAGGGCGCGTCTGTGCTGTTGGAAAACGGCCTTTCGCGAAGTATTTGTAAGATGCGGAGGCTAAAGGTGAATATGCAAAAAGATTTTTGCGGCGCGGCGGTCGTGGGAGTCGGGGTTGAGCCATTTCTCGGTGGATAGCGATGCGGGGGCGGAGAGCGGTTCGCGGGGCTTCCGCACGAATACTCCACCCTTCACGACGGTGAGACTGTCGCGGAGGATGGGGCACCCGGGGTGGTGGCTGGTCTGAAGGATGGGGCACCCGGGGTTGGAGGGGTACACTCGGGAGCATTGCTTTTGGAGGTGAGGTTTGATGCTGCTGGGTTTGGATGTGGGGACGGGTGGAACGCGGGCGGTTCTGGTGGATCGTGGAGGGGCGGTGGTGTACTCGGCGATGGCGGAGCATGGGGCGATGCGGTCCGAGAAGATTGGTTGGGCGGAGCAGGATCCGGAGGACTGGTGGAGGGCGACGCGCGAGGCGGTGGGAGCGGTGCTGCGACTGGCGGGCGAGGGTGCGGGGGAGATCGCCGCGATCGGCCTAACGGGGCAGATGCATGGCGCGGTGCTCCTGGATGGGGATGGTGCGGTGTTGCGGCCGGCGATGTTGTGGGCCGACCAGAGGACGCAGCCGGAGTGCGATTGGCTGACGGAGCGGATTGGGTTTGCGCGGCTGATTGAGCTGACGTGCAATCCGGCGCTGCCGAACTTTACGTTGCCGAAGCTTTTGTGGGTGCAGCGGCACCAGCCGGAGATCTGGGCGCGGGTGCGGCATGTCTTGTGTCCGAAGGATTATGTGCGGTACCGGCTGACGGGGGAGTTTGCGACCGACATGCAGGAGGCGAGTGGGACGGGTTTGCTGGACGTGACGAACCGACGGTGGAGCGAGGAGGTGGCCGCGGTGGCAGGGGTGGGGATGGAGCTGCTGCCTCGGCTGTTTGAAGGTCCGGAGATCTGTGCGCGGGTGAGTGCGGAGGGTGCTCGGGCGACGGGTCTAAAGGAGGGCTTGCCGGTGGCGGCGGGAGCGGGCGATCAGGGAGCGGGCGGGGTGGGGTTGGGGATTGTGGCGCCGGGGAGCGTTTCGGCCACGATTGGGACGAGCGGTGTGGTGTTTGCGGCGACCGATCTGCCGACCAAGGATCCGCTGGGGCGGCTGCATACGTTTTGCCATGCGGCACCTGGGCTGTGGCATGTGATGGGCGTGACGAATGGGGCGGGGCTGAGTTTTCGGTACTTTCGCGACACGTTTGCGCCGTTGAACAGTTATGACGAGCTGAGTGTGCTGGCGTCGGGGGTGCCGGCGGGCTCGGATGGTTTGCTGTGGGCGCCGTATTTGTTTGGGGAGCGGACGCCGTATCTGGATGCGGAGGCGCGGGCGGCGTTTGTGGGGGTGACGGCGAGCCACACGCGCGCGCACTTTATCCGGGCGGTTTTGGAGGGCGTGGCGATGAGTTTGCGGGATTCGCTGACGCTGTTTGCGGAGATGGGAATTCCGGTGGAGCGGATTCGTTTGGGCGGGGGCGGGGCGCGTGGGGCGCTGTGGCGGCAGATCCAGGCCGATGTGTATGGGCAGGCGGTGGAGCTGCTGGAGGGCGAGGAGGGCGTGGCGTTTGGGGCGGCGCTGCTGGCCGGGACGGGCGTGGGTTGGTGGCCGGATGTGGAGACGGCGTGCGCGGAGACGGTGCGGGTGGCGGGGCGGGTGGAGCCGCGGCATGCGATGTCGATGGATCGGGCGTATGCGCGGTATCGTCGGGTGTATCCGGCCTTGCGGGCGATTGGGAGGGCGTAGTGGAGGACGAAATTGGCGTGGCGGTGGTGGGATTCGGTCTGGCGGGACGGGTGTTTCATGCACCGTTTGTGAGCGCTGTGCCGGGATTGCGGCTCCGGGCGATTGTGCAGAGAAGCGGGGATGCGGCCGGGCGGGCGTGGCCGGAGGTGCGGGTGCTGCGGTCGGTTGAGGAAGCTTTGGCTGCTCCCGAGGTGCGGATGGTGGTGGTGGCGACGCCGAACGAGACGCACTTTGAGATGGCTCGGCGGGCGCTGGAGGCGGGCAAGCATGTGGTGGTCGATAAGCCGTTTGCGGCGACGAGCGGGGAGGCTCGGGAGCTGATTGAGCTGGCGCGGGCTCGGGGTCTGGTGCTGGCGCCGTTTCATAACCGGCGGTGGGATGGGGATTTTCTGACGGTGGAGAAGTTGTTGCGGGAGGGCGTGCTGGGGCGGGTGGTGACGTTTGAGTCGCATTTCGACCGATTTCGGCCGGTGCCGCGCGGGGGGACGTGGAAGGAGGCGGCTAGTGGGGCGAACGGGATGCTGTGGGATTTGGGGCCGCATCTGGTGGACCAGGCGATGGCGCTGTTTGGGTGTCCGGCGTCGATTGAAGCGAGTGTGCGGCGGGAGCGCGACGGGACGGCAATTGAGGACGCGTTCGATATCACGCTGCTGTATGAAGGGATGCGGGTGTTTTGCCGGGCGACGATGTTGGCCGCGATTGCCGGGCCGCGGTTTCTAGTTCATGGGACTCGGGGGAGTTATCGAAAGTGGGGGGTCGATCCGCAGGAGCCGGCGCTGGTGTCGGGCGGGGAGACGGTTCCGCGGTTGGGGGCGGATGCGGTCTGGCTGGAGGAGGAGGAGGATGCTTGGGGTGAGTTGGCGGTGGCTCCGGAGGGGGACCGGCCGGACCTGCTGGAGCGGAGCCGTGTGCGGACCGAGCCTGGGGATTACCGGGGATTTTATGCCAATGTGCGGGACGCTGTGCTCGGACGGGCGGAGTTGCGGGTGCCGGCGGAGGTTGGGTGGCGGGTGATTCAGATGTTGGAGATGGCTCGTGAGAGCTCGCGCGAGGGGGAACGGCTGATGGTGGAGGATTCTGGTCGAACTTAGTTAGGAGGCGGACGGGGTATGCGGGGTTGCACTATTCTTTGGGCGCTCTGATGGCTGTGCGAGTTACAACTTTGTGGCTGAAAATGCCATAGCTCGATGGGTGTAGATCTCTCAAAATGGTACGGTTATGTCCGCGTATTTTCTGCGGTTTTGAGTTGTTTTTATGGGAAATGTAGCTATCGGTTGCTAGGCTTTCTTTAGCGCATTTGCGCACAAGGAGCCTTACATGCAGAAGCTGATTCGTTCGTTCGCGGTGGTTGCCATGCTTTCCGTTTCTGCTTCCTCTGCAATGATGGCGGAGCCGATGGGAACCAATCCCCGACCGTATGTTGTTGTGGCGGCGCCGCACCAGACCTTGCTTGCGGTGATTCAGTACACTGTTCTCTCGTATCTTGGCTTGTAAGCTCTTCTGCTCGCTGGAAGCCGCGATGTCGAGTGGGAGACCCGAGTGAACTTCCGATGCGCTTTGCGAGGTTAGAAAACGTGTTGTGGGCGGCGGGCTTTGTGGGCCACGCCGCCCTGCTCGTTGTGCTGTTTGTGAAGGCGCGGTGGCGCGAGCTGCCCGCGTTCACTCTGCTGATCGGGTATGAAGTACTGACGACGGCGGTGCTCTTCGGGCTGGCGCGGTACGGAAGCAGGCACGCCTACGTTGTGGGCTATTGGACGTACGTCTTTGTCGAGTACGGACTTCAGTTGGCTCTGATTGTAGAGATGAGCCGGGCGGTGCTTCGACCGACGGGAACCTGGGTTCGCGACGCTCGGACGGAGTTCCTGGTGGGCGGTCTGGTGGGTGTGCTGATCGCGGCGGCGTTTGCCTGGAAGGTTGGTCCGCCGCAGGCGCGGGGTTTGAGCTTGTGGGAGGTTCGGGCGATGCTATTTACGTCGCTTCTGACATGCGAGTTATTTGTCGCGATGGCGATGGCTGCGAACCGTCTTGGGCTGCGGTGGCGGAGCCATGTGATGGCTCTGGGACAGGGGTTGGCGGCTTGGTCGGGGATGGCGGTGATCAGCGACGTGGCCCATGTGGCTCTGGGATGGGGGCGCCAATTTGTTGTTCTGGATCAGCTACGGATGTTGGTGTACATGGGTGCTCTGGTTTGGTGGATTGTGGCCTTCTGGTTTCCAGAACGGGAAAGAGGCGCACTTTCGGTTGAAATGCAGGAATATCTCGTTGCTCTGCACAGGCGGGTGCACTACGATCTCGAAAGTGTGAGAACGGCTGACAAATCCTCATGACCTTTCGGATCTGAAAACTTCCCATGACCTTTCTGATTCTGCTTACTTTTGTTGCAATTGCTTTGATCTCTGGGCTCGGCCGATCCTTCTTTTTGGCTTCCCGACTTTCGCGGATGAGCTGGGAAGAGCTGTGCGAGAGACTCGAGCGGACGGAGACGTCCGGGATCACCGCGGTGGCGCGTGAATACCTGAACCCGACTGGATGTCAGCTTGGGGCGGAGCCGAATGAGCTTTGGGACCTGATTGGAGGGGCAGAGGGTCTGGCCCGGATGCAGACGAACGCGGAGGTTCTGATTGCCTTGGCGGCTCACGCGAGTGGCTGGAATTTTGAAGAGAGTGTGATTGTGGCCGAGCGGATGCGTCGGGACGGTGTGGCTCTGAAGCGCGCGGCGCGGGGGATTACGCTGAGTCTGACCTTTGGATATGGCCGATCGCGTGGGGCGTTCCATATCCATGAGGCGGCTTGCGCGTATCACCTGATGCGGAATCGTTTGTTAGCGCTTTACGAGACGAGTCATGCGGGCCGGTATCCACGTTTGTTGGAAGCTTTGTAGGTGAGTTTGGCTTGGGGTAGAGTAGGCCGAAGATTACTTAAGTGCAGCTTCCTTTACACGTAGGTACCTATCTAAAAGTTCCGGTCGGTTTCGCATTTTGAATTTTGCTGGAGCGAGCGGATCGAACTCATGTCAGTCTGGGGCTATGATTAAGTCCCTTTGCGCGATTTTCATACTTTTCTCAGTGTCTTCCTTGCTCCATGCTCAGGCGGTTCCGGCGGCGGAACGCAAAGGGGATTTGACGGTGGGCGCTGGATTGCTCCTTTCCGACCCGGATTACGCTCCGCACAACAAGGTGGGGTATTCGCTGTTTGGTGATTATGTCTTTCTGGAGCACTTTGGGGGTGAGTTCCAGTTTCACCAGCTACCAAGCACTGGGGGCAGCAGTGTTTCTGAGCGGACGTATGAGGTGGGTGGACGTTTACTTTGGACGTTTCGGCGAAAGGCGCCCTACGCTGGAGAGCAGTCTGTCACGCCTTTTATCAAATTCGGCGTGGGTGCCGGGACCTTCAATTTTCAGAATAGCTATCAGAATGGAACGTATGCTTTGTTTGCCGGCGGCGGTGGCGTGGAGTACAACGTGACGCGGGCCTTGGATGTCCGGGCCGAGTATGAGTACCAGCGTTGGTCGAACTTTCCTCCGCGGGGCCTGCAGCCGAACATAGTTACGTTGGGCGTGGGGTACCGGATACGAAACCTCCGGAACTTGGGCCACCGCGGTCAATAAGCAAGGCAGACGCTCTCTTACCTATGAGAAGCGACAGGGCGAGAACTGGATTCGTGAGGCTTCGTCAGCAGCAGCGCAGAGTGACTCTGCGGGGTAGGGTCGGTGAAGGCGACGAGGGGCTTTGCTGTGTGCGCTGAACCTCTGCTTGCCGGCGGACCGAGCGGTGTAGATTCCAGATCGCCGGTGAAGGCGCGGAAGCAGTTCCGGCCCTGTGCTTTGGCGTGATACATGGCTTTGTCGGCACCTTTGAGGATCTGTTCGGGGTCGACGGAGCCATGTGGCACGGTGCAGACGCCGATACTCACGGAGATTTTCAGATCACGCTGGCCGATACGAATGGGCAGAGACATGGCGCAGACGATCTTCGCAGCGATCTCCTCGGCTTCCTTATCTTCTTGCAGGTCACAGAGAAGAACGACGAACTCGTCCCCTCCCATGCGTGCTACCGTATCGATCTTTCTGACTGTTTGTGAGACGCGTTCGGCTGTCGCGCAGAGCGTTAGATCGCCGGCGGCGTGACCGAAGACGTCGTTTACGCCTTTGAAGTTGTCCAAGTCCAACATAAGCAGAGCGACTTTGGTGTGGAAGCGATTGGACCGATCGAGTGCTGACCGGAGGCGATCGTGGAGCAGAGTGCGCGTGGGGAGACCGGTGAGACTGTCATGCTGCGCGAGGTGTCGGAAGAGTTCTTCGCTTTCGCGGATCACTCTTGTTTGCTGCTCGACCCGACGTCTGAGGATGACGACCCAACCTAAGACGGCCGCGGTGATGGCAAGAACAATCAGGAGCAGAAGGAGGATACGGGAGGCGGTCCAAAACGAGGGCGTTTCGAGGGTTTGCAGATCGTGGGCCGACCGAAGAAGGAGCTTAAAGGACTGGATTTTTGCCTGGCCTTCTCCCCTGTAGGTTCTCTGCCTATCGATTTGAACGGAGCAGATGCCGGTGACTCGGAGCGTGGAACCTAAAGAGATGGAGTCGACCTCGGGTGCTATGGTGCCGGCGGGGAGGAGAACAGAGAAGATCGTTTTGCCGGATGAGAGCACGAGGCTGACGTCGTTGGCGGTCAGGTCGCGGCCGATGAGGCGGCCCTCGATCTGGATGACTTCGGAGTCGTAGATTCCGGTGAGGGCCTGATCCGCGGTTACGGTTCTGGGCGCCACGGGTGCGGTACTGCCTGTCGGCTTATAGATTGCGTCTCGAAGTGTCGGTCTGTTGCCGCCCAGAGCAGAGAAGCCGATGACATCAGCTGATTCTCCAACCGAAAGGTGGTCGGTTTGAGAGGATTCCGCGCAGAGGCCTTGCGATCTATCCTGGACGCAGAGGATGCGGCCTGGCCATTGCAGGGTTACGGTACCTCGAATGTGAATGCGGTGGGGAAGTCGGGTGCCGGGCACGAAGCGGGATAGATCGGCAACGGAGCGGGTTGGCACGGAGAAAGGATCAGCCGGCGCCGCCTCTTCGACGGTGAGGCTGTTCAGGTCGGGGAAGAAGATGCGGGAGCCGGTGATCTGACGGTCCTGGTTGAAGAAGGCGGCCGCGTTTCCGCGGACAAGGAGAGTTGCGTTCACAAGGCGGTTGTAGTCGACGCCCTCTTTCTGTACCGTGATTGCGTTGATGAGACCGTCGGCCGTTGCCAGCTGCAAGATGACGTCGTTGTCTTTGCTGAAGATGGACTGCACCACGCCTTCGATTTCGACCCACTCGCAATCTTTGCTTCCTGCTTGGAGGTCGACCAGGGTGACTCGTTGCGCGACCGGGATGGTGCGGGATTGACCAAGGATCTGAAGTTTGGGATGCGCTACGATCGGCGCAAACTCGCCAGAGTTGGTTGTGCCCTGTATATCCAGGATCGTGCCGGGCCGGGGAGGTTGTGCCGGCCATTCAAAGTCGTCGTCCATGCGGACGAAGACGCCGCCGGATTTGTCGTGAACGAAGAGGAGGCTATGTGGATTTTTAGGGATTCGATCGTAGTAAGTGACGACCGCGCGGAGGTGTACGGGGTAGTGACGGGCGGCTTCGGCGGGGGCGAGCGCGTGAACCTCGCGGGCGAGGCGCATGGTTGGGAGCGCGGAGGGATTGGGCTGGCTGCTCGCGATCCCTGAGCACAGGGACAAGAGGCCGAGGAGGCCGAAGAGAGCAGAGAAGCGTCTGGGGAGCGGGCTGCGAATTCTGTCTGGTGTTGCCATACCGTCTATATCGTCCAAAGCGGAAAGAACTTTAGAGGATTTTGTTTAAAAGGAGCGCGGTATGTGGTACTTCCGTGTGATCTTTGGTGTTCCGCCAGCTGTTTGAGAGCTGTCGCAGCGCAGGTCTCTGCCGGTCGCTAGAGCGGATTAGATGATGTTGAAAAACAAACAACACCTAGAACAACCGCAGATTCCCTGCGGGAATGACAACTAGAAGGGCAAAAGCTAGGGCAAGGGCAGCGGCGAGAGCAAAAGCAGATTCCCTGCGGGAATGACAACTAGAAGGGCAAAAGCTAGGGCAAGGGCAACGGCGAGAGCAAAAGCAGATTCCCTGCGGGAATGACAACTAGAAGGGCAAAAGCTAGGGCAAGGGCAGCGGCGAGGGCAAAAGCAGATTCCCTGCGGGAATGACAACTAGAGGGGCAAAAGCTAGGGCAAGGGCAGCGGCGAGGGCAAGGGCAGATTCCCTGCGGGAATGACAGCTAGAGAAGCGGGGAGGCTAGTTTCGGCGGCCCAGAGTTGGGCGGTCGTCGGTGGTGGTGGAGCCGGGGGCTGATGGGTCGTTGTTGGTTCCTCCGCCGACGCGACGGAGGGTGGGCTTGTTGTCCTTGCCCTTGTCGTTGAGTTTGCGCTTGTTTTCGATGCGGGCGAGGCGGCTCTTGATGTCGTCGAACTCGGAGGTGGTGACGATGTACTCCGGTTTGGGCGGCATGATGGTGGCGATCTCGACTTCGGAGTGCTCGATGCGATCGGGCGTCTGGGGGTGGTCGGAGAAGGCTTTGGAGAGGGTGCCCGGCTTGTGCTTTTCGAGGGCGGAGATTTTTTCGAAGAACTGGATGAAGGCCTGGGGGTCGTAGCCGGCTTTGTACATGTACTCAAGACCGAGCCAGTCGGCTTCCGACTCGAAGTTGCGGGAGAATTTGAGGAAGGTGAGAGGGATGGCGAGTTGGGAGGCTTCGTAGATGCCGTATCCGGTGTAGGAGCCCTGGGTGAGGATCATGAGCGGGATCTGGCCCATCTGGATGTAGTTCATGCGGGTCATTTCACGGGCGGCGTGGTGCGCGCAGACATGGGCGGTTTCGTGGGCCATGACACCGGCGAGTTCGGCTTCCTCGTCGGCGTTGAGGATGAGGCCGGAGTTGACGTAGAAGAAGCCGCCGGGGAGGGCCATGGCGTTGATCTCATCGGAGTCGATGACTTTGATGGTGAAGGGGACCTTGCAGTCGGAGTTTTTGACGATGTTCTGGCCGACGCGGTTGACGTACTCGACGATGACCGGGTCGGTGACCATGTGGGCGGACTTTTCGATTTCCATCGAGTATTGCTTGCCGGTACCGATCTCCCAGTTGGTGGAGTAGAAGTTGCCCATGCCGCGGCCGCCGATGTTGCGTGTGCCGATGGCGTCGACGTCATCTTCCGAGCCTTTTTTGATGTGTGGGTCGAGGGCCTCGCCGGGGCTGGGGAGCGAGTCGGATTTGGCGGCGGCGGTTGATTTTGCGGCCTTGCTGTCGGCGGGGGTCGGTGGCGTGGTGGCGCCGGGATCTTTCGGGACGGGCGGGGCCTGGGTGGGAACGGGAGCGGGGGTCGGAGTGGGGGTTTGCTGGGCGAGGAGGCCGGTTGTGGCGAGGGACAGGGTGGCGGCGAGACCGAGGTGGGCTATGGGACGACGCATGGTAGGACTCCTCGCGAACGGCTTTGTTATTTTAGGCGCGGCTTCTGCTTGTTAGTTTAGACGTCTCGGGGGCGGTTTCGGTTTTGAGGGGTACGGGCGGGTGATTGGAGGGATAGACATTTGTGGTTCGCGCTTTGCGCGCGAATACCCCACCCTCTACGACGATGAGGCGGTCGCGGAGGATGGGGCACCGAGGTTCGGTTGGGATGACGGGGTTTGTTGCTACCAGGTGTTGTAGGAGGTGCCGTCGGCGGCGGTGATCTGGGCGCCGGAGTGGACGTCGTCGATGCCGGCTTCGGTCTGGTCGACGGTGGAGAGGGTGTCGCTTTGGACGGGCTGCCAGGTGTCGGAGCGGTGGGTAAAGGGGTCGACGGGCATGGTTTTGAGGTAGCCGGCCCCGACGAGGTCGTCGAGGGATTGGGGGGCTTTTTGTTTGTCGATGGTGTAGGAGTCGATGGCGGAGCGGATGGCGTGGAGGTCTTCGCGGAGGACGGCTTCTCGGGCGTTGCGGACGTTTTTGGTGTAGGAGGGGATGGCGAAGGCGGCGAGGATGCCGATGATGACCATGACGATCATGAGTTCGAGGAGGGTGAAGCCGGGGGCAGAGGTGAGTGGGGAGAGAGGGCGATTCGCGCGTCGCCGCGCGAATACCCCACCCTCTCCCACCCCACCAGCGAAGCTGGCGGGGACCCCGATTCCCACCCCACCAGCGAAGCTGGCGGGGACCCCGGTTCGCTTGAAACCGCGAGAGGATGGGGCACCCGGTTCAGTGGCGCAACCCGGTTTGGTGGTGGTGTCTACCATGTGCTGTATTTGGTGCCGTCGAGGCCGGTGCCGGGACTTTTGGTGTGGATGTCGAAGACGTTTTGTCCGCCGAAGGAGTCGGAGTCGGGGTCGTCCTGGTTGGAGCGGAGGCCCCAGTCGGTGGAGTTGGTCATGGGATCGGTGGGGATTTTGCGGAGGAAGCGGACCTTTTTGCCCTGGATGTCGACGCCGTCGACGAGGGTCTGGAGGTCGGGCGGGTAGTTCATGCTGTCGGCTTTGGTCTGGATGCCTCCGCGGATGGCTGCGTCGTAGTACTTGTCGATGGCGTCGCGCATCTCCCACAGGTCGCGGCGGAGGACACGTTCTTTTTCGCGTTTGACCTGAAACCGGGCGACGGGCACGACGGCGACGGCGAGGATGGAGAGGATGGCGACGGTGATGATGAGTTCGACGAGGGTGAGGCCGGATTGGGGGTTGGGGGCCGAACGAGAAGCAGATTCCCTTCGGGAATGACAGCCAGAAAGGCAAAGGCGAGAAGCAGATTCCCTGCGGGAATGACAGCCAGAAAGGCAAAGGCGGGGACCAGAGACGGCAGGGGCGGGGGTCATTTGACGTGGACGACGCCGCCGGAGCCGCTGGCGGGGAGGTTGGCCTGGGTGCTGTTGCGGGCGGCTACCCGGGGGAGGAGGAGGTTGGAGTCGCCGGGGGCGATGGCTTTGAAGGTGAGGATGGCGATGGTTCCCTGCCCGTCGACGCCGGCGGTGTTGGGTGGGCGCGAGGTGGAGATGGTGACGGAGCCGTTGCCTTCGTCGCGGTGGACGATGGCGACGGGCTGGCGGTCGCGTCCGAGGAGGTCTCCGGCGTCGACGTTGACGAGCGAGAGGACGGCGGGGTTGAAGCCGAGCTGGATGGGGACGGAGTAGAGATCGTGGGCGCCGGTGAGCATGACGGCGACCTGGAAGGTGCTGCCGACGGCTTGGGTGGAGGTGGGCGGGAGGATGGAGAGGCTGATGGGCTGCGGGATGCCGCTGGTGGATGGGATGGGCTGGGTGGGGGTGGGCTGGGCGGATTGGGGCGAGGTGGATGCGCCGGGCGCGGTTTGGTTGGATGTGGGCGGCGGGGTCGGCATTTGGGCTTGCTGGCTGAGCTGTCCGACCATGGCGGAGGCGGCGTTGGCGGCGGTGACGCCGGAGGTGGGGAGTGGACGGACGGGGGCGACGGGAACGTTGAGTTCGGCGTTGGGGTCGCGGCGAAGTTCGATCGAGGAGCCGGTGCCGGTATCGATGGCGCGGGTGTTGAGGCGGGTGAGGACGGACTCGCGAACGATGTGCGGGATGAGGAGAAAGATGATCTCGTCCTGGGCGGTCTCTTTGGATTGGGAGGAGAAGAAGTATTTGAAGAAGGGGATTTCGCCGAGGCCGGGGGTGCCGTTGACGTTTCTGGTATCGGTGCGGGTGAGGAGACCGGCGAGGACGGAGGGTTCGCCGTCTTTGAGACGGATGGTTTGTTCGGCGGAGCGCTGACCGATGACGGGCTCGTTGACGCCGGAGATCTGGACGGTGGTGGTTTCGGAGAGAACTTCGACCTTGAGCTTGAGGGTGACGTCGCGATCGATGTGGATGGTCGGGGTCATGTCGATGTTGACGCCGATATCGAGGTAGGTGAACTGAGTTTGGACGCCAATGGAGGCGATGCCGGTGGAGACGCCGGCGTTGTAGGAGCCGGTGGCGACGGGGATTCTGGAGCCGATCTTGAGGGTGGCTCGCTGGCCGTCGGTGGCGCGGATGTTCGGGTTCTGGAGGACGCGGGTGTCGGCGTCGGTGAGGAGGGCGTTGAGCTGGCCGCCGCCGACCGAGACGGCGAAGTTGGCGGCGCTCAAGCTGCCGAGCTGGTTGAGGGTGAGGTTGGAGGTGGTGTTTGTGTTTGTGCCGGAGGTGGTCGTGCCGGAGGACGTGGTGGTACTGGAGGAGCCGGTGGTCGAGGTGCTGGTGGTGGCGGTAGGGGTGAGGCCGAAGGAGGTGGGTAGGGTGATGCCGAGGTTGCGGACTTTATCTTTATTGACTTCGAGGACGGCGACGTCGACGACGACTTCTGCGCGGGCGCGGTCGAGGTCGTTGAGGAGCTTTTGCGCGAGCAGGAGCTGGTCGGGGGTGGCGCGCATGACGATCGCGTTCTGGGAGGGGACGAGGTAGACCTTGACGGAGGGGTCGAGGACGTTGCGAAGCGCGGTGGTGACCTCGTTGGCGTCGTTTTGCTGGCTGGCGTTGGTGAGATAGAAGGTTTGGACGGCGAGTTCGTCGAGGTCGGTGTGCTTGGTGCGGGTGTTTTGGGCGACGAAGATGGTGTTGGGGGTGACGGGTTTGTAGAAGGTTCCGGCGAGGGTGCCGACGATGCGGAGGGCGTCGGAGAGGGAGACCTGAGTGAGGTCGACGGGGATGCGTTTGGAGACGTAGTCGGGGTCGAAGAGGACGTTGAGGCCGGCGGATTTACCGATGGCCTGGTAGATGAATTTGACGTCTTCGACGGCGTGGAGGGTGATGGTGTCGTTGGAGGCGGGATGGAGGAGGACGGGTGCGGTGACGGAGCCGATCTCGATCTGGGCGTCGGTTGGGGGGGGTGGCGGGGGGAGTTCGGGCTGGGGGCCGGTGGGTGCGGCGGCGGTTTGGCCGGGGCTGGGGATGCCGAGGCGCTGGATCTCCTGGCCGGCGGCCTGATTGGAGGGATCGATGGTGAGGGCGCGTTTGAATTCGGTGAGGGCGCCGGGGAGGTCGCCATTTTGCTTGAGGACGCGGCCGCGTTCGAGGTGGGCGACGCTGGCCTGGAAACGGAGGCGTTCGAAGCGCTCGGTGTAGCGGAGGTCTTTGGGTTTTTTGAGGTGGGCCTGGCGGTAGGCTTCGTAGGCGGCGTCGAAGTTGTCGCGGACTTCGGCATTTTCGCCGCGTTTGTTCCAGGTGGCGGCGGATTGCGCCGAGGCCGCGGCCGGGACTAGGAGGAGGGCGAGGGCGAGGGCGAGCCGTGGGCGGATGTGCTCTACGAGAGGGGCGCGGCCGGGGCGATCTGGATGGAGATCTGGGTTGAAGTCGGGAGGTACGGTTTTCCCACGAGCCATGCTCTTTCCGTTTGTTTCCTTTCCCTGAGGGTTGATTGGGGATCGCTCGGTCTGAGCTTTGGTGTGATCTGGTGACTGGTGCGCTGGAAGGGCGATGCCTGGGAGGCTGGTTCGCTCGCGTGAGTATAGCATTCAGCCTCTGGCTTGGGGTTTGGGTCGGAGCAGAGAAGCTTTGAAGGGTTTCGGGCTGCTCTGGGTGGTTTGGCTGCTTGGCTTGTTGGCTGCTTGAGTTCGGTTATTAGAGGTGCGGGGGTTAGACGTGCGGGTTTGCGGCGGGTGAGGTTGGGGCGTGGCCCAAAGGTTGTAGGTCGTGGGCCTCATGTTAAACTCGGAGATTCCGATAATGTCTATGTCACGATCTTTATCCAATCCGACGGTTGCCGCGCAGCCGAAGCCGGTGGTGAAGGAGAAGGATCGCGACCCGGTTGCGGCCGGGATGAGGGACGCGGCGTTCAATCGGTCGGCGAGTTTCAACTACTTTCTTTCCGACCGGTTTGAGGCTGGGGTTGCTCTCCGGGGGACGGAGGTGAAGTCGATTCGGGAGGGAAAGGCGAATCTGAAGGACGCGTATGGTTTGCTGAAGGACGGCGAGGCTTTCCTGTTGAACGCGCATATTGGGCCGTTTTCGCATGGAAACGCGATGAATCACGAATCTCTGCGAACGCGAAAGCTGTTGCTGCATCGAGCGGAGGTACGAAAGCTCGAGGGTTTGACGAAGGGGAAGGGATTTACGCTGATTCCGGTTCGGCTTTACTTTCGGAATGGGCGCGTGAAGTGCGAGCTGGCATTGGCGAAGGGTAAGCAGGATTGGGACAAGCGGGCGACGGAGCGGAGTCGCGAGGCGGACAAAGAGGCCAGGGCGGCGGTGGCGCGGAGTCAGCGGCGGTAGGTCGGCAGAGAGAGATTGTGGGTGGGGATGCGTATGGAAACGAGACTGGTTGCAACGGAGGCGGCGGGGTTTCAGACGCCGATGCTGGCGATCTTTGCGGTGGACATGGCGACGGGCAAGGATGCGGAGCCGTTGGTGGTTTTGTTGACGACGTCGGACGCGGTGACCAATGCTGCGTCGCGGTTTTTGGCGGGGGGAGAGTTTAAGGCGACCTCCGGTGAGGTCTTGGTGCTGCATGGGCCGGCGAATCTGAAGGCGGAACGGCTGCTGGTGGTGGGTCTGGGCAAGGCGAAGCGGCTGAATGTGCATGAGGTGCGCAAGGGGGCGGGGGTGGCGGTGCGGTCGGCGAAGGCGCGGGGCATACGGGAGCTGGCGATTGCGTTTCCGGAGGATCGGGCGTTGAGCGATGAACGTCTGGAGAGCTTGCCGTGCGACCGGACGGCGCGTGCTCTGGTGGAGGGGGCGGAGATGGCGGAGCCGGACTTCGACACGTACAAGACGGAGCGGAAGGACACGTCCGTGCGGGTGCTGACGATGATCGCGAACGAGTCGGAGAAGAGTACGACGGCGGAGATCCAGGCGGGGTTTGAGGAGGGCCGGATAGTGGCGGAGGCGCAGAACTTTGCGCGGGCGCTGGTGAACGAGCCGGGCAATGTCTTGACGCCGACGGTGCTGGGGGAGCGGACCAAGCGGATGTGCGATGAGGTGGGGTTGGGGTGTGAGGTCTACTCGACCGACAAGATCAAGGAGCTGAAGATGGGGGCGCTGTGGGCTGTGGCGCAGGGGTCGGAGGAGCCGCCGGCGTTGATTGTGATGACGTATGAGCCGGAGGGGGGTGCGGGGGTGGGGGGCGCGCCGGTGCTGGGGCTGGTCGGCAAGGGGATCACGTTTGATACGGGCGGGATCTCGATCAAGCCGGCGGACGGGATGGAGAAGATGAAGTACGACATGGCCGGGGCGGCGGCGATGATTGGAGCGATGCGGGCGATTGCGGGGCTGAAGCCAAAGGTGAAGGTGATTGGCGTCGTGTGTTCGGCGGAGAATATGCCGGATGGGAAGGCGTTCAAACCGGGGGACGTGGTGACGGCGATGAGCGGGTTGACGATTGAGATTGTCAACACGGACGCGGAGGGCCGGCTGGTGTTGGCCGATGGGTTGCATTATGCGACGACGCTGGGGTGCACGCACCTGATTGACGCGGCGACGTTGACTGGGGCGATTGGGGTGGCCTTGGGACGTCTGAACGGAGGGATGTTTGCGAATGACGACGGGGCGGCGGCGGTGTTTCTGGACGGGATGCGGCGGGCGGGGGAGAGCTTCTGGAGGATGCCGTGTGGGGACGAGTACCGGGATCAGATCAAGAGCTCGATTGCGGATATTCAGAACACGGGGATTACCCGGTATGGCGGGGCGATCAACGCGGCGATGTTTTTGAAGGAGTTTGTGGGGGACGCGATGTGGGTGCACCTGGATATTGCCGGTGTGGCGTGGAATGAGGAGGCGAAGCCGTGGCTGGCGAAGGGGCCGACGGGGGTGGGGGTGCGGTCGGTGGTGGAGTGGGTTCGGGGGTATGCGGGGTAGAACTTGGGCGCCGCGAGGTCGGCCGCTCGCCCCGTTGTGTGTATGGCCCCCCTCCCCCCAGCGATTTGTGCGCAAAATATTCAAAAGGCTGAAGTTAGATCTGGATCGATAGTGGATTTGGATATGTTTGGATACGGGTGATCTCTTCGGTTAACAGCGAGAGCCCGGCTTTTGGGCCGGGCTCGTTGGGCGTCTAGAGCGGATTAGGTGATGGTGTGAAGAACAACAACCGCAAGAACAACAGCAGATTCCCTCTGGGAATGACAACCAAAGGGCAGATGCCCTCTATGTCAATACCTCCGTTGCTCTAGATCTATTGTAGGGAATTACGCGGGAGAGTTGCGCCAGCGTCTGGGCGATTTTAGTTGGGGTCGAGCTTGGGGTCCAAAGGCGGCTTGGGTAGAATAGGACTCACACGCGAGAGACTCAATTGGCTCGGCCTGTGTTTTAGCAGCAGGGGCTATTTCCAGCTCCGTCTCGCCCCGGCCGGTTGGTCGGGCTTATATAGGTACGTGCAAGAGGCCCCGACACGATGGCTGTTCATCTGGTAAACCCGAGTGATAACTCCTTTGGAACCGCTGTAATCACTCCACGCTGGCTTTTTGTTCTGGCTGCCGCGACGCCCCGGTCGATGGGCGACCCGATCCTGGTGGACGAGTCGATCGAGCAGCTCGATCCGCTCACGATCGCGCCCGGCGACGTTGTGGGCGTCAGTGTCCACACCGGCAACGCGCTCCGGGGATACGAGGTTGGGCGCATCGCGCACGAACGTGGGGCGACGGTTGTGTACGGCGGCATTCACGCGACGTTGTTCCCCGAGGAGCCGTTTGAGCGCGGTCACGCCGACCATGTGGTCAAAGGCGACGGCGACCTCGCCTGGGGACAGCTGCTTCACGATCTCCAGCTCGGCCGCGCCCAGCGGGTCTACGAAGGTGGAAAGATTGAAGGCGACCAGTTTCTGGCGGCGCGATGGGATCTGATCGACCCAAAGAAGTACATGTGGGCCTCCGTCCAGACGATTCGCGGCTGCCCGAAGCATTGCTCTTTCTGCTCCGTCTGGCGAACCGACGGGCAGAAGCCAAGGCAGCGCACCTTTGAAGCCGTCATCGACGAGATCGTCGACCTTCGCCGCCGCGGCTTCCGCTTTATCGCTCTCGCCGACGACAACTTCTATCCAGTTACGCTGACCGACCTGCGTCTGGCTCGCGAGCAGAACAACCAGGAGCGGGTCGAGTCTCTCTTGGCGACGCGCGCGGAACGATTTTCGCTGATGGCCGAGATGGCGAAGTTGCCGAAGGACATGGTCTTTTTCACGCAGATCACGATGGAGTCGGCGGAGGATACCGAGTACCTTGACGCGATGCGGCGGGCCAACATTAAGGGGGCTCTGGTCGGCGTCGAAGCGGTCACGCCTGAGGGCCTGAAGGCCGTTTATAAGGACTTCAACTACTCCGGCGATCGGTTGGTTGAGCAGTTGCAGACGTTTCGCAAGCACGGTGTTCACGTGCTCGGATCGTTTATCTTCGGGCTTCCGACGGACAAGCCGAGCACGTTTACGGCGACGGTCGATCTGGCGCTCAAGGCGGGCGTAACGTTTGCGCAGTTTGTGATGATGACGCCTTTTCCTGGGACGGTTGACTTTGGCCGATGGGAGAAGGAGCAGGCGATCGCGCCCGAGATGGTTGAGGGCACGCCGATCACGCGCTACTGGCTGATTCCGACGGCGATTCGCCCCAAGATGTTTACGCCGCATCCGTCGATGAGTTCGGAGGAGATCAAGGATCGGACGCAAAAGGTTTGGGACCGCTTTTACGACTGGAGCGCGATCTGGGAGCGCTCGGCCTGCACACCGACGTTGCGCGCGCGCGTCGCGTTTGTCCTGCTCTCGAAGCTTTACCGGCAGATGTATGCGGGGACCGGCATTTCGACCGACAGCGCACGTCGCAAGAAGGCCAAGACCTCTGCCCGATTTATCGCCCGACAGACACGGAAGATCTTTCAAGCGACGCCGATGCCGGAGTTGCTCTCTCCGGTTTGGGAGCCGCGGCCTGCCCGAGGGGCCAGGGCAGGAGCACTCGGTGGGGCGACGGTACAGATTTCGGGGCTGTCGACTTAAGGCGGTGCGGGACGGTGCTTTGGGAGTTGAAAGCAGCGGTTTACGGTCGGCGGACGTCCAAGATGGTGTTCCCCCGGTGAGGTCTCTGATGCGACGCGACGTGACACTCCGTATTTTGATCTCGGGCGCGCCGGTTCTGCTCGGGACGGTGAACCTGCTGGGGCAGAAGCCGTCGGCGGCAGTTCCGTACAGCCCTTTGCCGGCCAATCCGAGCACATCGCTTAGCGCCGACGTGGCGAAACGTCCTGCGAGTCATCGCGCCGGGGTCACCTACACGGCAGGCTTGCTTACGGTCTCTGCCGCGAATAGCAGCCTGCGAGAGATTTTGCAGGACATTGCGAGTGCAACGGGCATGAAGGTTACCGGCCTGGTGTCGGACGACCGCGTCTTTGGGAGATATGGTCCAGCGGCGCCGGCTGAGGTGCTGAATACTCTGCTGGACGGTACGGGGAGCAACATGCTGCTGATTGAGGACGCCCATCAGAACCCGACAGAGCTGGTGCTGACGCCGCAGCGCGGTGGCGCAACACCGCCGAACCCGAATGCCGCGAGTGCGAGCGACGGGGATGTGGAGGACGTGATCCAGGCTCAGCGGCCGCTGCCGGGGATGCAGCAACCGGGATTGCAGCAACCGGGGATGCCGGGACCGGGGATGCAGGGCGCGCAACGTGGAAGGCCGAACATGAATCTCCTGCCGACGCAGGGCATGAACGGTGGGTGGAACCCGAACCAGCCTGCTCCGAACCCTGCGGCTACGCAGCCTAGCACGTCGACGGAGACGGTGGTGTTTCCTCCGATCGACGTGAATTCGACGCCATCGACGGGGACGGCGACGCCCAACTCGGCGACTGGAGGGGCGGCCGCACCCGGGACGCAACCGGATACGGTCAAGACGCCTCAGCAGATCTTTGAACAGCTGCAGAAGCTTCGTCAGCAACAGCAGAGTAATCCGACGACGGCACCGCAGTAGGGGCTGATGGAGGGGCTAGGCGCGGATTAGGTGATGGTTTGAAGAAGAGACAACACCAAGAGCAACAGCAGATTCCCTTCGGGAATGACAACCAGAGAGGCAGATGCCCTCTATGTCAAGGCTAAGTTGCTCTAGGCGCGGGCTGCGGTGGCGGCCTTGGCTGTCTGGCGCTCGGCGCTGGCCTGCTCGGCGTGGATGCGGAAGATGCGAAACAGACCAACACAGACTGCGTAGGCTAAGAGAACACCGACGGCCAGCGACGCCAGAACCGCACAGATCAACACAATCGAGGTCACACGATCTCCAAGGAGCTATGGGCGGCAATGGACGGGAGGGCGACCTTTGCGTGCCAGATGCATTGTTGCAGAAAGGGGGCAAGAAGCTCGCGAAGTGTTGCACCGGAGATGTTGCTCAGATGGATACCTCGATGTGGGGGGCCTGAGGCGAGCCCCTTAGGCGGCCGCTGCTTTGAGTTGCGCTAGGACGTCCGCGGGTTGCCATTCGTTGGTGGGGAACCAGGCGAGGATCTTGCCGTCCTTGCCGATGAGGACGGTCGAGAGGGAGTGGGTGAGGGAGCGGTTGTCGCCGGGGCTGACGCCGACGTTGAAGAATTGGGTGACCGCGGGCAGATCGTTTTTGAGCGGCGCGGCGAAGTCCCAGTGGTCGAAGTTTTCTTTGGTGTAGCGGCCTGTGTATGCGCCTCCGTAGGACCGGAGGACGGCGGGCGTGTCGTAGGCGGGATCGAAGGAGATGCTGAGGAGATGGGTGGTGCTGGAGAGCTTGGGATCCCCGGCGAGCGCCTGGTCGATCTGGGCGAAGTTCCGGCTCATGCGGGGGCAGAAGTCGGCCAGGGGGCAACGGGTATAGATGAAGGTGAGGAGAAGAGCCTTGCCGCGGAACTGGGACAGGTGGATGATTTTGCCGTTCTGGTTGAGGAGCTTGAAGTCGGGGACGGTGTCGCCGGGGGTGGGGACGTGGTACTGGATGGCGGGCTTGTAGTCGGGGCGAGCCTGCGCGATGACGACGATCTGGTCGAGTTGGGCGTTGGAGAAGGCGCCGTCGGGATCGCGGTGGACGAGCATGGTTGCGGTGATGCGGTCGCCGGGATGGAGCTCGGAGACGACGTTTGGGTCGCGGAGCTTGTAGGGCATGGTCATGGCTTCCATGAAGCCGGGGATGGCTTCGTGGTCGAGGGTGACGTGGTCTTTGTCGGTGGAGACGACGCGGCCGCGGACGTGGAAGGTTTTGGTGTCGCCGGCGGTGCTGTGCGCGAGGGTTGGGGGGCTCTGGCGGCATCCGGTGAGGGTCGATGTGAGAAGGACGGACAGCAAGAGCGTCTGGGCGCGGGTTTGGGCGCGGGTCTGGGTGCGGGTCTGGGTGCGGGTTTGGGTACGGATCATCTCTGTCGATGATAGAGGGTGTTTTGTGGTGTGTAATGGCTGGGCGGCGTGCACACGCATCGTGGGTGGCGCGACCTGAGAGGTGATGTGTGGCAAAGGTGGGGAGCGCGAGGGCGGGGGAGAGGTTGGCTCCGAGCGGGCCGTTGATGCACTTTGCGTTTGTCTTGGCGGGGTTGGGCACGGCTCTGCTGGGGCCGATTTTGCCGGTGTTGGCGCACATGTGGAGGCTGCAGGACAAGCAGAGCGGGCTCCTGCTGATGGCACAGATGGCTGGAGCGTTTTTGGGGGGGCTGACGACCTCGGGCGATCTGCGGAGGGGGCTCTTGGCCGGCTTGGCATCGGGGGCGGTGGGATGGGGGATGTTTGCGCTTGCTCCGGGATTGCCGTGGGCGTGCATGGCGTTGCTGCTGGCGGGTTTCGGCGTGGGTCGGGTGATTGCTTGCGTGAATATCATGGCCGGCCGGAGGTACACGCAGAAGCGGGCCGCGGCCTTGGCATTCTTGAATTTTTCGTGGAGTTTCGGGGCGATGCTGGCGCCGTTGGGAGCGGCCTGGCTTTTGCCGCATTTCCGCCTGCGGGATGTCTTGTTTGTCTTTTCGGCGATGTATGTGGTGGCGGGGATCGGGCTGATCCTGGAAACTGGCGGGGCCATGCCCGAGGCGCGGGCATGGGAGGATCAGGCCGGCGCGGTGGGATTGTCGAGGGGCGTGTTTGTGTATTTTGCGCTGATGTTGCTGCTGTATGGCGGCCTGGAGACGTGCCTGAGCGGATGGTTGACGACGTATGCGCTGCGGTACGGGAGCCGAACTCTGCTGGCGAGCGAGTACACGACGCTGCTGCTGTGGATGGCGCTGACGGTGGGGAGGGCGGGGTCGTCGGTGCTCTTGCTGCGGTTTTCGGAGCGGAAGGTGTTGAGGTCGAGCCTTGGTCTGGTTGCGGTGTTGATTGTGGGGCTGTACCGGTCGCATACGACGGGCTCGATCGCAGTGTGTACGGTGCTTTTGGGGCTGAGTCTGGCGCCGTTTTTTCCGGCTACGTTTGCCCTGGTGATGGGGAGAAAGCCGAAGTCGAGGGAGGCCGGGGTGATCCTGGCGGTGTCTGGTCTGGGAGCGGCGGGTCTGCCACCGTTGATGGGTTGGATCTCGACCAGAAGCGGATCGTTGGGACGGGCGTTGCTGATTCCGCTGGGAGCCGCGGTTGTGCTCTGGGTGATGAGCGTGCTGCTGCTTCGGAGGGGGGCCGGGCCGGGAGGGGGCATTCGGGTGGCCGATACGCCGGTTTGAGTGTCGCCTGGAGGTGGGAGAGAGCTTACAACGATCGGGGCTGAATTTGCTCAGCACACCTGTGTATAAGAGAAGATATGGCGAAGACGATGATGTCGCCCCCCTCCGCCGCGCGTGAGGGGTCGCGACCCGCGGAGGTGTGGGAGGCGTCTGAAGAGGGATGGAGTGTTGTCGCGGCGAACGAGCGGATTGCGCGCGATCTTCGGCGGGTGTGGGATGACGAGCGACGTGCTCGCGCCGATCGCCGGCCGTGGCAGCCCGCGCCGGTGTTGAGTTGGAGAGCGTGGACTGAGCAGATATGGCAGGGCCTGGTGATGGACGGGCGAACTCGCCTGGTTTTGCTGAACGAGGCGCAGGAGGGCGTTCTCTGGAGGGAGATTGTGGACGCCGATCGCGACCCCGATGTCCAGGCGGGTTTGCCGGAGACGAGGAACGATTGGGCGAGGCTGGCCGGCGAGGCTGCGAGGCGAGTTTGGGCGTGGGGTGCGGGAGACCGGCTCGAGAGGCTGGCGACGGACGGAGATGCTCGTGCTTTTCTGCGCTGGTTTGAGATGTTTGAGCGACGGTGCAAGGAGGAGGGCTGGGTTGGTCGAGCTCGGCTGGAAAGCGTGCTGGGCGAGGTGGTCAGGCACGGCGATACGAGGATGCCGGGATGGCCGCGTGTGGGGATGTTTCTCGTGGGATCGGAACATCTGACGCCTGCGGGATCGGCTTTGGTGCAGGTTTTAGAGCAGCGAGGCGTTCGCGTGGTCGAGGGAAGGGTGCGTGGAGGACCCGCGCGACGGCGAGTTTTGGTCCGTGCGGGAGACGAAGCGGAGGAGGTGCGTGGGTGTGCGCAGTGGGTGCGAGATTTGCTGGACGAGCGGCCCCGGGCTCGCGTGGCGATCGTCGTTCCGCACCTGGACGACGAGCGGACGGAGATCGATCGAGTGTTTCGGGAGGTGATTTCGCCGGAGCTTTCCTATGTCGGGGCGGAGCCGGGTACGGAGGCTTGGGAGATCTCGCAGGCGGTGCGGCTCCCGGAGACGGCGATGGTCTCGACCGCGCTGAGTTTGCTGGGCTGGGCGGCGCGACCGATCGAAGTTGGACGGATCGGGCAGATGCTCGTTTCGGGCAGCTTTGGAGGGGAACAGGAGCGAGCGGCGCGGTCGGAGTTTGATGCGCGGGAGTTGCGGGAGCAGATGCGGCTTCGGCCGGAGATGTCGCTTGAAGAGTTGACGCGGGCGGTGGATCGATCGAGGCGCGCCGATCGCTTGCCTGAGCTGCGTGGGGCGTTGCGCGAGATGATTCGGGTGGCGAGCAGCCTGCGTGGGGAGAGGCGGTACGGCGACTGGGCGCAGAAGATGGCGGAGTTTCTCCGAGCCGCGCGATGGTGCGAGAGGAACCGGCTTGACCCGGTGGGAGCGCAGCTGGCGAAGCGGTGGGAAGAGGCGCTCGACGGGTTGGCTAGCCTGGATCTGGTCGGGTCTAAGAAGGTGGGTTTCGGAGATGCGATCGAGAACCTCCAGCGGATTGCGGAACGGACGTTTTTTGCTGCAGCGGAGGAGGCTGGGGGCGCTCCGGTGCAGGTGATTGCGCCGAAAGATGCTACGTGCGAGAGGTTCGACGCGGTCTGGTTTCTGCGTGGGGGGGATCGGGTGTGGCCGGAGAGATCTGCGATCCATCCAATGTTGCCTCTCGCTTTGCAACGCGAGTTCAAGATGCCTGGGGCGGATGTTGAGAACGACCGGGTTGGGGCACGCGAGATGACCAGGCGGATCGTCGAGAGTGGGGAGACGGTGGTGTGCAGCTACGCCAAACATCCGAGGGACGGACAGCAGAAGGCCGCGGGCCTGCTTGTGGAGTTGCTGGGGGTTGAAGAGACGGAGATCGGCGAGATCGCTTCTGTCGATCTGGATGGGGCCGATGCGCCTGAGATCGCGACAGAGTGGGTTGACGATGTGGAGCAGGTGGGACGGTTGCCGGATCGGGTGGTGAGTGGCGGAGCGCGATTGCTGGAGTTCCAGGCCGCTTGTGGATTTCAGGCGTTTGCCGAGGGTCGTCTCGAAGCGCATCGGTTGCGCAGGTCCGAGTTGGGCATGGATGCGAGGGAGCGCGGAAATGCGATTCATCGAGCGTTGGAGCTGTTTTGGGGCGAGGTTCAGACGCAAGATGCGCTCCGGCGGATGGATGCGGCGGAGCGCTCCGAGGCGGTTGGGCGAGCGGTGACGGGAGCTCTGGTGCAGTTTGCCCGAGGTGCGCAGACGGCGTGGGACTCGGCTTATATGGAGATGGTGGGGACTCGGTTGAAGGACCTCGTCGGGAAGTGGTTGAAGGAGGTCGAGCTTGGCCGGGCGCTGCCGTTCCGCGTGAAGTTGAGGGAGGAGAAGCTGGAGGATGTCCGTGTAGGGCCGATCCGGCTGAATCTGCGGATCGACCGTGTGGATGAGACGGAGCGGGGAGAGGTGCTGATCGACTACAAGACGGGGATGAGTGGGTCCAAACCTCGTGGGTGGGTGGGGGAGCGCATGGATGCGCCGCAGTTGCCGATGTACGCGACGTCGCGGCGATCTCGATCGAGTGGAGGTGTGGAAGAGCAGATCGAAGCGGTTGCGTTTGGCCGGGTTGTGGCGGGCGGGGATATGCAGTTGCATGGGATGGAGGGGAGTTCCGGCACTTTGCCCAGAGCGGAGGGGATCGATGCTGGGGACCTCCAATCGCAGATGGACGTTTGGGAATCGGTGCTGGGACGGTTGGCGGAGCAGTATGCGCGAGGCGACGCGCGAGTGGATCCGAAGAGCTTTCCGGGGACATGCCGGAAGTGTGCTCAGAGGCTGCTTTGCCGGGTGGACGCGTCGGCGATGGCGGGGATGTTGGAGGAGGATGAGGAAGAGGTCGAGCTTGGCTGAGGTGCTTCAGTTTCCTCTGCTCTTTCCTCAGATCTGGGAGCCGGAAGAGGCTCCGGTTGGGGAGGATGAGGAGGCGTTTGCGGGGCAGGGTCGGTTGGCCTGGGATGGGGGGCTTCGGCCAGAGCCGGTTTCGGAGCCGCCCGCGGACGCTCCACCGGATTGGTTGGAACGGGAGCGAGCGCTGGATGTGAGCCGGTCCTGGATTGTCGAAGCTCCGGCGGGATCGGGCAAGACTGGCTTGCTGATTCAGCGTTACCTGAAGTTGCTGGCGCAACCGAGCGTATCTCAGCCGGAGGACGTGCTCGCGATCACCTTTACACGGTTGGCGGCGGCGGAGATTGAAGATCGTGTGTTGGAGGAGCTTGAGGCCGCATCGGCGGGGGCTCCGCTGGATGCGGCGGCGAGCTCGTTTGAGAGAACGACGCGATCGTTGGCCGAGGCGGTACTGGAACGGGACAGAGCGATGGGTTGGGGTCTGCGGGCGGACCGGCGGCGGCTTCGGGTGAGAACGATCGACAGCTTTTGCGGGGAGATTGTCGAGAAGATGCCGGTGCTGGAGCGTCGCGGCGCGGACTTCGCACCCGCGGCCGAACCGAAGACGCTGTATGCCGAGGCGGCACGGAGCACGATGCTGCGGATGGGCGGGTCGGATCCGGAGTTGAGCAAAGCGCTCCGTACGGTGCTTTTGCATCGGGACGGCAGGCTCGACGGCGTCGCAGGGCTGCTGGCGGAGATGCTGGAGCGGAGGGATCAGTGGGAGGAGCTGATTCCGCTCGAGGAGAGCCGGCTCGAAGATGCGTATCTCGAGGAGGTTGTGAGGCCGAGGCTGGATCGGACGCTGGAGCTCGTGATTTGCACATGGCTTTCGCGCGTGATGAAAGCATTTCCGGCTGGGCTGCTCCAAGATTTGACGGAAGCGGCAGCGGAGATGAGTGAGCGACCGGGGTACCACGGGGACGAGTCGCCTTTAGCGATCTGCCGCGAGTTGCGAGCCTGTCCGGCGGCCGCGGCGGAGCATTTGGAGCACTGGCGGGCGCTGGTCCATCTGCTGACTCCGCCTTCGATTAAGAAGTGGCGATCGGGGTTCAGGAAGGATTACATCCGTTTCGAGACGACGCCCGAGGACCAAGAGCGGCTGAAGGGTTTGGTGGAGCAGCTTCGAGGTCGGGACGATTTGCTGGATCTGCTCTGCGGCATCGCGACGCTGCCACCGGCGCGATTTCCGGACGATCAGTGGGATGTGACGAAGGCGCTGTTTCGCGTGCTGAGGTCGGCGATCGAGGAGCTGCGGGCGGTGTTCGGGGAGAGGCGGGAGGGCGACTTTGCTGAACTGGCCTCGCTTGCACGGGAGGCGTTGCGAGCGAATGAGAGCAGAGCCGATGGGGAGCGGAACAGGGACGGCATGCCTCGGCACCTGCTGGTCGACGAGATGCAGGATACCTCGACGTCTCAGTACCAGATGCTCGCCTCGTTGACGGCGGGTTGGAACGAGAGTGGAGGGACGGCGTTCCTTGTGGGGGACCCGAAGCAGTCGATTTACCTGTTTCGGCAGGCGCGGGTGGAGAGCTTTGTCGAGACGATGTTGAAGGGGCGGCTGGGCGGCATGGAGATGGGAGCGGTCCACCTGACGGCCAACTTTCGATCGCAGCGGCACCTGGTGGAGGATTTCAACGCGGGCTTCGAGCGGCTGTTTCCGACGGGAGTCGTCCAGAATGCGGATGAGGTTCCGTACGTCCGGGCGACGGCGGTGCGTTCGGGGTCGGAGACGGCTGGGGGGATGCTGTGGCACGCGAGCCCGCTGCCTTATCTTCTGGGGGACGAAGCTCGGTTGGCGAAGCAGCAAAGGGGCCGAGAGGAAGCGGAAGAGGTCAGGCGGGTCGTGACGGAGTGGAGAGCGAAGCCGCTTCCCGGAGGTCGGACGGAGCCGTGGCGCATTGCGGTTCTGGTGCGGGCGAAGGCAGATCTCACGCACATCCTCCCTGCGTTGAAGGCGGATCGGAGTGAGGCGGGAGAGGGCGGCCCGGTTCCGTTTCGAGCGGTCGAGATAGAACCTTTAGAGGATCGGCAGGAGGTCCTGGATCTCATGGCGATTACCCGAGCTTTGCTTCATCCTTCTGATCGGGTTGCCTGGTTGGCGATCCTGCGTGCGCCCTGGTGTGGTCTGTCGCTCGCTGGGATGCATCTGCTCACAGGCGCGGATGATCCGGAGTTTGTGGAGTGCACGGTTTGGGAGTTGATTGAGAGGCGGGGATCGCTGCTGACGACGGACGCCCGAGAGCGGGTTGAACGCGTGCAGAGGGTGATGGATGCGGCGCAAGGGCAGGCGCACCAGATCGGATTTGCCCCATTGGTCGAACGGACGTGGAAGTCGATGGGCGGCGACCTCATTCTCGGCGTGGAGGAGCTGCGTCATGCGCGGCGCTATCTGCGGTTGTTATATGAGCTCGAGAGAGATACGGGAGGGGTCCGGATCGAGGATGTGGAACGGCGCATGGGGCAGATGTTTGCCGATCCTGTCTTGTCCGCGGATGCTGTCGATCTGCTGACCATTCATAAGGCGAAGGGTCTGGAGTGGGATGTGGTGGTGGTACCGGGTATGGAGAGGCCGGCTCCGCATCGATCGGGGAGGCTGCTGGACTGGGATGAGGTGGAGGGGGGGCATGTGGTGCTGGCGCCGATTGGGGGCAAGGGCGAGAAGTCGCGGGCGCTGAACGGATGGGTTCGGAAGCTGTATGGCGGGCGTGAGGCGCGGGAGCGGAAGCGGCTGTTCTATGTGGCGGCGACGCGGGCAAGGGAGGAGCTGCATCTGTTTGCTTCGCCGGAGCGACACAAGTATGGGAGGATCAGGGTGGAGGCAGGAAGTTTGCTGGAGGCGGCGTGGGGGGCGGCGAAGGAGCATTTTCCTGAGAAGTCGGGGCAGTTGCTGGAGATGGCGGAGGTTGAGAGGGGTGGGGGTGGGGGGGTGCTGGAGAGGTTGGCGGCTTCGGCGGATGTGGAGGCCGGGGAGGTTGTCTGTCCAACGCGGATGGAGCGGGTGCCACGGGGGTTTGATCCGGAGAGGCGTTGGCGGGGGTCGGTTGCGGCGGTCGGGAGGCGTGCGGTGGGGCCGGCGTTTGCGCGGTCTGCGCGGTCTGCGCGGTCTGGGGGATCGTTTGAGGCGCGGGGATCGTTTGAGGCGCGGGGATCGTTTGAGGCGCGGGGATCGTTTGAGGCGCGGGGATCGTTTGAGGCGCGGCGGTTTGGCACGGTGGTTCATGCTTTTTTGGAGGTGGTGGCTCGGCGGATGGAGGGTGGTGGGGTGGGTGTGGAGGAGATGCTGGCGGAGGTGCGCGGGTGGGGATCGAGGGTGGGTGTGATGCTGCGTGGGGAGGGGCTTGGCGGGGAGGTGGCGGAGCGGATGTCGGGGCAGGTGTTGCTGGCTCTTCGGACGGCGGTGGCGGACCCGGTCGGGCAGTGGCTGCTCCGGCCGAGGCCGGGTGCGGAGAGTGAGGCGGAGCGGACGTTGTGGAGCGCCGATCGGGGGTGGGAGCGGGTCCGGATGGATCGGATCTTCCGGGCCGGAGCGGCACCCAGGGCGGAGGGGAGCGAGTTCCTGTGGATTGTGGATGTAAAGACGGGGACGCACGGGCGTGAGGGCGTGGAGCAGTTTTTGCGGGACGAGCGGGAGCGCTACCGGGGGCAGATGGAGACGTACGCCCGGGTGATGGGGGAGGCAGAGGCGAGGGTCGGGTTGTACTATCCTCTGCTCCCGCGGTTGGTGTGGTGGGTTCCGGAGGTTGGGTTGGCGAGCGGTGGGATGGAGGTTTCGTGAGGAACCCTACACTCCGTCACTTTTGCGCAAAATATTTGAATCAGGGCACTTAGGTCTGGATCCTGGTCTGTCCAGAGGGTCTAGGCGAGACTGGCGGGGGAGAGCGGTAGATAGTGAGGAATGAGTTTTGAGCAATGGGGAACGAGTAGAAGCAGATTCCCTGCGGGAATGACAACAAGAAAAGCAGAATGACAACGAGAAAAGTGGAGTTATCACGGGGCAGCCAGCTGTGTCTGTCTTGTCTATGGCGTCTGCGTCTGTTCCCTGTTTCTATTGTAGGAGTTTGCGGGGGTAGGTGCGCCAAGGAGGGCAAGCAAGCGCGGGTTGCTGCGCTCGGTCGAGAGCGGCGGCGGGGGCGGGCTTGGGGGTATTCTGGGGGGATGCGGGTGCGGGTGCTTTTGTTTGGGGTTTTGCGGGAGCGGGCGGGTGGTGGGGCGGAACGGGAGTTGACGCTGCTGGAGGGCGCGCGGGTGGGGGATGTGGTGCGGGCGGTCGGGGTGGAGATGGGTGACGAGGCTTTGCTGGCGGGGTTGGCGGTCGCGGTGAACCACGAGTATGCCGGTCGCGAGACGCCTTTGGCGGAGGGGGACGAGGTGGCGCTCTTGCCGCCGGTCAGTGGCGGTTGCGATTTGGGGTGTTCCGCCGTCTAAACCAAGGGATGCAGATCTACATTACGCGCGAAAGGATCGACTCGGCCGGGCTCCTGGACGAGATCAAGGCGGCGGGGGACGGCGCGGTGTGCGTGTTTGACGGAATTGTGCGCGACAACACGCGAGGTCGGCGGACGCTCTATCTTGACTACGAGGGGTACGAAGCGATGGCGCTTGACCGGATGCGGGGTCTGGCGGCGGAGGCGGTGGAGCGGTTTGGTGTGCGGGATGTGACGCTGGTGCATCGGCTGGGGCGGCTGGAGGTGGGCGAGACGAGTGTGCTGATCGCGGTGGCTTCGGCGCACCGGGGAGCGGCGTTTGAGGCGTGCCGGTGGGTGATCGATACGCTGAAGAAGACGGTGCCGATCTGGAAGCGGGAGCAGTTTGCCGATGGCGCGGTGTGGGCGGATGGGGAGCCGTTTCCGGAGGAGATTGTGCGCGGGGATGGGGCCCTGAGATGAGGTTGGGGGCGGCGCTTCTGTTGTTGGCGATGGGTCAGGCTCCTGTGGAACGTCGGCCGCCCGCGATTTCGGGGGCGCAGGCGCCGGCTGGTCTGGGCGAGGCTGGGGGAGCTTCGGCGGCGAGGCCTGTGCAGACGGGCGACGAGGTGCAGACGATCCGGGTGCGATCGCGGCTGGTGAATATTGCGGTGAATGCGGTGGACAGCAAAGGTGCGCCGGTGGCGGGGCTGGGGCGCGATGATTTTGAGATCTTGGAGGATGGACGGCCGCAGAAGATTGCGATCTTTGAGCGCGAAAGTTCGACGCCGCTCTCGATTGTGCTGGCGGTGGACACGAGCGAGACGGTGCTGACGAACGAGCGGTTGGAGCGGGATGCGGCGAAGCGGTTTGTGCGGGCGTTGCTGCGCGATCAGGACGAGCTGGACTTGATGGATTTTTCGGATACGGTGCGGGAGATTGTGCCGTTTACGAACCAGAAGAAGCGGATTGAGGCGGGTCTGGGGCAGATGCAGAGGGGCGCGGCGACGTCGCTGTTTGACGCGATTTATCTGGGGTCGGATCGTCTGGGCCAGACCAGCAGCGCGGCGGGGCGGCGGCGCGTGATGGTCTTGATCACGGATGGCGGGGACACCAAGAAGCGGACGCGGTACCCGCAGGCGGTGGAGGCGGCGCAGAGGGCGGGGGCGATGATTTTTTCGATTATTATCGTGCCGATTGCGGCGGATGCGGGGCGCAACACGGGCGGGGAGCATGCGCTGATACAGATGTCGGAGGACACGGGCGGGCGGTATTACTATGTGGCCGACCCGCGCGATCTCGAGGCGGCGTTTGCGCATGTTTCGGACGATTTGCGCACGCAGTATGTGCTGGGGTATTACGCTCCGGACCTGACGGGGGAGGGCTCGTTTCGGCGCATAGAGGTGCGGCTGAAGGCGCCGGCGATGCGGGAGGGGTACAGGTTACGTTACCGCTCCGGATATTATGCGGACGGGCGCTAAAGTTTTTCGAAGATGTGCCGATAAGAGATGGTAAGAGGATGGGAGAGAGGTCGGTCTGGATTTGGAGAGATTTGTATATGCGGGAGCGGCCGCGGAGATTGCGCGCGAGGCAGGAGGTTTGCTGCGTGGATTTTATGAACGCGGGGTTCGGACGGAGTACAAGGGCGATGTCGATCTGGTGACGGAGGCGGACCGGGCGAGCGAGGGTTTGATTCGTGAGCGGCTTCGGGCGGCGTTTCCGGAGCACGGGATTTATGGAGAGGAAGGAACGCGGGACGGACTGGAGCGGGAGTTTCGGTGGTACGTGGACCCGCTCGACGGCACGACGAACTTTGCGCATGGATTTCCGGTGTTCTGCGTGGTTTTGGGCTTGGAGCAGAGGCCGCCGGCGATGGCCGCTGGAGTGGATGGTGGAGCGGATGGAGAGATGGTGGCGGGCGTAATTTATGACCCGCTTCGCGACGAGATGTTTGTGGCGGAGAAGGGCTGCGGAGCATTTTTGAACGGGCGTGAGATCCGGGTTTCAGAGACGGCTCAGCTGCAGGAGGCGTTGACGGCGACCGGGTTTCCTTCGCACAAACGGCACCGGAGCCCGAATGTGCATTTTTACCAGGAGATGACGCTGCGGTCGCACGGTGTGCGACGGGCGGGGTCGGCGGCGCTTGATCTGGCGTATGTGGCGTGTGGACGGCTGGATGGATTTTGGGAGTTCAATCTGAACCCTTGGGATACGTCCGCGGGAGTGTTGCTGGTGCGCGAGGCCGGGGGGCGGGTGACGCGGTTCGATGGCGGGACGTTTCTGCTCGACAGCCGCGAGACGCTGGCGACGAATGGGCGGATTGCGGCCGAGATGGAGTTTTTGTTTGGGGAGATGTTTGCGGGGCGCGGCATGGAGCCGATACCGACTCCGGCGGAGTTTGCGGCTCGGAGGAAGGAGACTGGGGGGAGGTAGACAAACGTTCGAGGATCTCGGGAGCGGGGTTTTGGATGTTCATGCAGCCGGAGCTTGCCGCACTTGGGTTGGCTCAGGTTCCGTGAAGCGGGCGGGGCTGTTAGAATCGAGGTCTCGCACGACATTTAGAGGGCCGCCTTTGTTGCGCGGCGAGGGGAGATTAGAGAGATGGCGTATGTGATCGCGGAGCCTTGCATCGGGACCAAGGATACGGCGTGTGTGGATGCGTGCCCGGTGGATTGCATTCACCCGAAGAAGGACGAAAAGAATTACGGGGATGTGGAGCAGCTGTTTATTGATCCGGTGGAGTGCATTGATTGTGGCGCGTGCGTTCCGGTGTGTCCCGTGTCGGCCATCTATGCGGGGGATGATTTGCCGGACAAGTGGGTGAGCTTTCAGGAGAAGAACGCTTCGCACTACGGGCGGTAGGTCGCGCGGCGGTAGGACGGCTATCCCAGGCAGAACAGGCATGGGAAACTGGCGCGGAGCTTAGTTTTGGCGCGATGAACTCGCCGCGACAGCATGGGTCGACGAGGCTGGTTGGTGCGGGCTTGCCTGGTCAGCTACCTGCGGTGTAGCTTCATGGCGAGCGCCGCTGGGACGGCGACACTGAGGTACGCGATGCGGAGCCTTTTGGTTCGGGTCCGTGGGGTCCATTGGGTGGTGGTTTCGGTTTGTGCTTTGGCTGGGTGCGGATCTGCGCCGGGATCCGGCTGTAAGGTGACGGGTTTCTCGCTGGGGATTGGTTCACAGACGCCTGTAATCGCGGGCAGCTATGTCGCGGACCACAGAGCGGCTTCACCGGGGAACAGCGTCGCGTTCACAGCCGGGTGAGGGTGCGCTTTCTGGTCCCGGATGCCCAACGCCGCAGCATTTGGCGCTGGTTCGGGCGCAGTGGACGGTCGCGGACCCGACTGACGTTTCGATCAGCAGCGCAGAGGATGCGACCAACGGCGTTGCGACCTGCCTTGGAGCAACCGACGGTCCTGTGAAGGTGTCTGCCACGGCAAGCCAGGGCGGGTTTACGGAGGAGACTGCGAGTGCGTTGCTGACCTGCAACTGAACGGGTCTGGCGATCTGGCGATCTGGCGATCCGGCGATCTGGCGATCTGGAGCTGTGACCGTTGCGGTCTGGACTCTGGTGGTCTGGACTCTGGTGGTCTGGGTTCTGGAGGTCTGGGTTCTGAAGGTCTGGGTTCTAGGAGGATTGGGGCATGGCTGAAGGCCGGGTGATCGCGCATGTGGGGGAGGCGATCGTCTTGCGGACGTGGCCGTTTCAGGAGGCGGACCTCCTGGTGAGCCTGTTTACGCGCGAGCAGGGGCGGGTGAAGGGGGTGGCGCGTCATGCGATGCGATCGCGGCGGCGATTTGGCGGGGCGCTTGAGCCGATGACGTATGTGCGGGCGAGCTATGCGGAGCGGCCGAAGCAGGAGTTGGTCCGGCTGGATGCGTTTGAGATTGTGTGGTCGCCGTTGCGTGGGCCGGTGGATTGGGAGCGGACGGCGGCGCTGCAGTTGATGGCCGAGGTGCTTGAGGAGGCCTTGCCGGAGCAGGCGGCGGAGGATGCGGTCTTTCGGCTGGCGGTGGCGGTGTTGGGGGAGATGGAGATCGGCCGCGTGACCTTGCCGGCGGCGTACTTTTGCCTGTGGATGGCGCGGCTGCTGGGGTTTATGCCGGAGTTGGGGCACTGCGTGGTGTGTGGATTGGACCTGCGTGGAGGTGCGGTGTGGTGGTCGGCTACGGCGGATGGGGTGACCTGCGAGGACGACCGGAGGGGCGGTAGCCGGGCGCTCCTGAGGGCGAGCGTGGAGGAGGTGCGGCGGATCTTCCGGAGTGGGATTGGGGAGCTTGCGGCGGAGTCGATCGGGACGGTGGGGCTGGGAAATGACGCGGAGTTGCTGCGATTTGCGGTCGATCTGCTGGAGCGGCACTTGCAGCGGCGGATGCGGAGCGCGGCGGTGTTGGGGCATGCGGGGCGGGTGAGGGTCTGATCGGCATAGAGCTTCTGGCGCCACCTGGGTCCTAAGAACGAGGGCGGCTCCGTTGGTGTGGGTCGATCAGACTTCAAGGCAGCGGTTCCCAATTTCCGGATAGATCATGGAGGATAAAGCTATGCGAAATGACCTCCGAATCTTCGGCTTCCTGGTTGCCGTCTTGATGACAGTCTGCGCCTTCGCACAAACAAGTCCTAGCTCGGCAACTCAGGGAGTGCCGATTCTTCGGGGAGCTGCCCTGCCGGTATACCCTCCCATCGCGAAAGCCGCCCATGTAACCGGCAGGGTGATGGTGCGGGTGACCGTTGAAAGCGGATTGGTGGTTTAAACAGAGGTTCTCTCCAAACCCAATGCAGGGTCTGGAGGTGGATTTCTGGAGTTGTCGACCGTTGAAAATCTGAAGACGTGGAGCTTCGGCGTTGATGTGACCGGTGCGTTCACGGTGACCTACACCTACGAGATCTCCGGCACGGAGACGGACAATCCGACTAACGAAAAGATCGAGATGCTCCCCTCTTTGGACGTGAGGGTCACGGGTCGGCCAGTCAAGCCGACTGTCATGTAGGAGAAGCAGGGCAGCCCATCCGCAGGCTCGTCTCGACACGAAGGCGTCGATCACGCTGAGGATACGGCCCTAACATTAGGACGCAGACCAGTACGTTTACGACTTCCCTTCACGTTTATGTGGTGCGTGAGTTTACCGGCAAAGAACGGGATGCGGAATCAGGGCTGGATTACTTCGGGGCCAGGTACTACGGATCGAATATGGGCCGATTCATGAGCCCGGACTGGTCACCAGATGCTGAAGCCGTGCCATACGCAAAGTTGGATGACCCTCAAAGCCTCAATCTCTACGCCTACGTTGGCAACAATCCCCTTATCTGCATTGATGCAGATGGGCACTGCTGGCCGGACTTTCTTTGCAATTTCTTTACGGAAGTTAAGAACAAGGTTCTTCACGGCGAGTTCACCACCGATACATCCGCAGCGAAGATTCACCAGCTAGTCCGAGACGATGCACAAAATCGAGCAAGAAGTCAGTACATGGAGCAGTTGAAGAGCCATCCGCCGGAGATACGATACGGCGTGGTCTTTACTCCGTTTACTTGCAGTTCATAGGAGAGTTGGGCCGACCGTCCTTTATTCCAAAAGACTGGAATGTGACAGACCCAGGTAGAGGCAGGCGAGAAGGTCTGAAGTTTCAAGACCCGAAATAATCCTCACAACAACGTACGCATCATGAAGGGTGATCCAAACAGCTCGAACCCTGGCCAACAAAAAGACTACATGGTGATTCGTAAGAATGGTCAGACTCTTGACGCCAATGGGAATCCTTCAAACGATCCACTTGATTTCCATGTACCAGTAGCAGAAGAACTGCCCCCAGATCTATTTGGACCTGTCCCGTAAATCGGTCTCTCTCAAACCTAGAGGTGCTTCATGATGTCCCACGACGAATGGTTGAGCAAGCTTTTGGAAACTGCTCAACACACTGCTAGCCGCGAGTATCAGGAACAGAACTGGTTTCGCACGGATATAGGGGTGATTTGGCCGGACGAGGTCTATCACGATCTCGATGACCTCGCTTTCGATCTGTTCTTCGATACCTACTCGAAGGACTTCACTCTCGACCAGTTGAACGCTTGGAATCAGTTCAAAAGGCTGTTGGATGAATACGAGCACAAACTGCCCAAGTACCCGGACGCCCGCAAAGTCTTTAACGATCCGGACTGGCAACTGGTTCGTGATGCGGCAGCGCGGTTCGCTGCGGCCTTCGGGCAAAAGCGATCCGAACCGTCTCTGGCGGTTTGCAAGTAGCGCCACATCCTGACCAGCAGGCCGTCTTCGGAGATGGCCTTGCTGCGTCTGGCGCTTCCATCGGGAGCCGTGGCGACCGAAGGAAATACGACGGTGCTCTGCACCGGGTTAAGGGTGATACGTCTCCCCGCTTAGCTGGACTACTGCGGGGCCAGGTACTATGGCTCCATCATGGGCAACAATGTGAGGGCAACAATGTGATGAAGGTTGTAGCCAGACAAATCTCTAAGAAGGAGAGCTCCACATACTTGGTGCGCGTATCCGAGGTTCATCTTGACGGCTCGAACGAACACGGTTTTATGGTCGTCGGCAAGGGGGATGCTTCAAGGAGTTGATGTAACAATGTTCTGGGTCTTCGCACAAAAACCCCGGGGGGCTAAGCTAGGCTCACGCTGCCTGCTCATGTTCTCACAGACGGTCGCGACGACTACAAAAGTTAAATGGAGATAGCCAGTGATGAGTCGACGGGAAGATAAGTTTGACTCCGGATAACTATATTGACTTTGGGAAAAGTAAGTACGGGAGACTGCCCGTGCAGCGGGGCTTCCCGATTTCCTTGTTCAACAAGCGCCGGGCTTTGCACACCCATACGATATAACTCACTCCCTATACAAGCATTGCGGAATTTCGTTTTTGAGTGGACCACCCTTCGGCGATTCGAGAAGAGACCGGCACGATGTGTCGGGTAACAGAAGTGCATATGAGGATGCTGACCAATGAGAATCGGATGGATCTACTCGGCGCTCCTAAGCTTCTCGTTGGCGGGTTGCAGTCGTTCTGTCATTGAAACGGCGAAATTCCCTTGGCCAAATGGCAGATGGGTTCTGGAAGCAACCGGGAACGACCACGGTGCGCTTGCTGCATCTGTGACGGTAGTCAATATCCATTCGGCGACACAGGGATGGAAGTCCCAAGACAACGTGTTGATTGTCCCTGGGGTCCACACTGTCCAAGCGTTATGGCAAGACAATAACACCGTCCGCATCAAGTGCATCCAGTGTCCCTTTGGCGATGCCGAACTTATTGTTATCAAGAAGGGGCCAATCCAAATCCGTTATGACACGCCAGCTTCTTAGAGCATCGGCGGGGCTGATGTCTGATTTGAGATCAGGGATAGCGTCACGACGGGACCGGCAAACATTGCTCTAGGACTTCAGGGTTGCGGACCAGGCTTCTACGGTTTGGACGGTGGCTGAGAGTGGGAAGAGGTTGGTCATTAGATCGTTGTTTAGGCCTGTGTTTGGGTCGGCGCAGGCGTCGGAGAGGATGGTCATGCTGTAGTCTGCGTCGGAGGCGGCGCAGAAGGTGGAGAGAACGACGCCGGTGGTGGAGACTCCTGCCAGCACCAGGTTGGTTATGCCTTGCGATCTTAGGATGATGGTGAGATCGTCGCCGGTGAAGGCGTTGAAACGATCCTTATCGATGAGGACCTCGTTGGGGAGGGGTTGAAACGAGGGGATGAGCTGACTTTTGCCGGGAGGAAGCTGGTTGGTCGCTTTTACCTTGCTGAAGTATTTGTTGCGCGGCGAGACATCGATGTATCCCAGACGGAACATGACCTTGGTGAACACCACGAGCATCCCGGCCTTTCTCGCGGCGGCCAAGGCAGCACCTGCGCGCAGGGCGGCGGGCTTGGCGTAGGGCAGGTCTCCAACCCCGATCTGAAAGTCGCAGATCATCAACACACTCTTGTTTTCCTGAGGTGGATGGTTGGGGCTTTGGGCATGGGACGGTTCTGGAAGGGAGAGAGCGACGGCCGCCGCAGCTGACGCACTGAGCGAGAAGAAGCGACGACGCGAAAGGGGGCTCGCCTCGGCGTTGCCAGGATTTTGACTGGCGGTGTTTTGCGATGGATTGTTCATGTTTACTTCTTCTCCGGGTAGAGCAGAGTTACGGACAAGCGCAGCGTGAACTTCGGGCTTGCGGCTCCGGGGTAGGCGGGACGGTGGACGGTCCACTCGGGCTGGAGGTAGGCGCTGATGGCTTGGGTGCGTACCTTGAAGAGCTTTCCCACGCCCAGGTTTACGGGAACGGTCCCTGCGCCGCCTCGTCTCCAATCGAAAGTCATCGTGGGATCGAAGCGAACGTAGTAGGTCTTCGCGAGTGTTTTGACGAGGATGGGTTCGAGCGACATTGCGTCTGTATCCGCGCGCGAGGACTCGCCTGCGAAGCTGATTGGATTTTCGATGAGCGCACCGATCACCGTGCCTTTGATTCCTGTGTAAATGGCTACGGCGGACGGTCCAAGCTGCCATTTGCCCGCGCCGGCGAACCGATTGGTTGCGGACGGAGCGATGAAGATCGGGCCTGCTCCCAGCTTCAACTTCGGTGAGAGGGCATAGAGTCCGACGGACACGAGGAGGATGTCTCCCAAGCCTGTTCTTCCGTCCGGTGTGCTGACGAGAGGAATGGTGGGACGTGTGATGGTCGGCGGGAGCCAGCCGTGAGGTTTGCCGGGGAGGACGGGTTGGAGGATGAAGACGTTGCCCTCGCCACTGGCGCCGAAGTAGGCGGGCGTGTAGGAGTTTTGCAGTTGCAACTCCACCAGAGGCGCGGTTGGATCGTTGGCTTGTGTGGCGAGGTCATCGTTATTGCCAGCCGAAGAATTCACTGGTGGATTTGCTGGGGGCGCTGCGGTTCCCTGCTGCGCATACGGGGTCTGGCCGTAGACAAACGCGAGGATCATGGTGAGGACGGGCAGCCGCGATCTTGCCATCGAGATCGCTGACGGTCTGCCATGTGCGATCGGATCCGGGCCTCTCATCTGGACCTCCGTAGGGCGGATCGTTGGCGAGGGAGCAGCTTGCGCGCGCGCGCATCTCGATGGTGACGCGGAGAAGAGTTTGGGACTCTTCAGGATGGAGATCAGATGTCTAGCTCTGGGCAAGGAAGCTGGATGGGGATGCAAGTTGAGCTTGCACGAGGTGTGAGGTGGGGGGACGCAGATTCCTTGGGGGGATGACAACTAGAAGGGCGAAGGCAACGGCTGAGGCGGATCTGGATGCGGCTTAGAGGGTGTTGATGAGCATGATGAGGGAGAGGGCGATGACGATGGCTGCGGTGGTCCAGGCGACGAGGTTGAACCAGGGGGCGTTGGTGTGGGCGCCCATGAGGTCTGGGCGGTTGATGAGGCGGAGCATGAAGATCATGATGACGGGGAGGAGGACGCCGTTGAGGACTTGGGAGAGGATGGTGACGGAGACGAGCGGGAAGTTGGGGATGAGGACGACGGCGGCTCCGAGGGCGAGCAGGAGTGTGTAGAACCAGTAGAAGAAGGGTGCTTCCTTGAAGCCTTTGTCGAGGCCGGATTCGAGGCCCAGGCCTTCGCAGACGGTGTAGGCGGTGGAGAGCGGGAGGATGGAGGCGGCGAAGAGGGAGGCGTTGAAGAGGCCGGCGGCGAAGAGGATGAAGGCGTATTGGCCGGCGAGCGGCTTCATGGCTTCGGCGGCGTCGGACGGGACGCCGATGTTGCGGATGCCGTGGGTGAAGAGGGTGGCGGCGCAGGCGACGACGATGAACCAGGCGACGACGTCGGTG
The DNA here is from genome assembly GCA_965277145.1 of Acidobacteriaceae bacterium. GTDB lineage: Bacteria > Acidobacteriota > Terriglobia > Terriglobales > Acidobacteriaceae > Edaphobacter. The sequence goes on along the minus strand of OZ255717.1, from coordinate 657,965 downwards.
AAGATGGAGCCGACGATGACGTCGAGGCGGGAGGCGGGGTATTGGCGGACGGTGATGCCTTTTTCGACGACCGAGGACTGGAGGTAGAACTGCATCCACGGGGCGATGGTGGTGCCGATGATGCCGACCGTCATGTAGACGTACTGGTGGTCTCGCCAGACGGAGCGGTGTGGGAGCTTGACGGTTTCGAGGAGGGCGAGGTGCCAGTTGGGGCCGGAGAGGACGCCGGTGACGATGTAGGCGATGTAGAAGACGCTGGCGATGAGGAAGATTTTTTCGACGCTTTTGTAGTCGCCCTTGACGACGAGGGCCCAGACGAGGAAGGCGCAGACGGGCACGGAGATGTATTTGGAGATGTGAAAGAGCTGGAGGGAGCCGGCGATGCCGGAGAACTCGGCGACGACGTTGCCGAAGTTGACGAGGACGAGCAGGAGCATGGTGATGAAGGTGATGCGGAGGCCGAACTCTTCGCGGATGAGATCGGAGAGGCCTTTGCCGGTGACGGCGCCCATGCGCGCGCACATCTCCTGGACGACGATGAGGGCGAGGGTGATGGGGATCATGGTCCAGAGGAGCGAGTAGCCGTACTGCGCGCCGGCTTGGGAGTAGGTGAGGATGCCGCCGGCGTCGTTGTCGACGTTGGCGGTGATGAAGCCGGGGCCGAGGACGGCGAAGAAGAGGATGAGGCGAAGTCGCCAGCGGCGCCAGAGGGACATGGGGTTTCCTTTTGGGGTGCGCTGTGGCGCGAGCGGGCGCTTTTTTCAGGGTAGCTGATTGTGGGGGAGCTGTTAGCTGTTAGCTGTTAGCTGGATCGGTTGGGGGGGTGCGATCGGAGGAGGTGTTGGGCTCGGGCGAGGATGAGGGCGACTTGGGCGTCGTTGTGGTAGCCGTCGCGTTTGGCTCGGCGGGCTCCGGCTTGGGCGATGCGGTTGCGGGTGGGTTCGTCGGGGAGGTAGCGGCGGATTTTGCTGAGGAGTTCGTCGGGGGTGGAGAAGAAGACGGCTTCCTGGTCTTCGACGAAGCGGGCGAGGTGGCCGGGGGAGCGTTCGGCGAGGAGGAAGCCACCGCAGCCGGCGATCTCGAAGCTTTTGTGGACGAACTCGTCCGCGTTGGCGTGGGTGAGGAAGCTGAGATTGATGCGGGAGCGCCAGATGGCTTCGCGGTACTGCTGTCCGTAGAGCTCGCCTTCGCGGTAGAGGGCGGCGAAGGTGGTGGGGTCGAGGGCGCGTTGCCAGGAGCGCCGGTTGCCGGAGATGGTGACGCCGAACTCGCCGTGGCGGCTGAGGTCGCGGAGGATGCTGGCTCGGTTGTCATAGGGGGTGCCGATGAAGGAGACGTCGCGGTTGCGGTCGCGGTCGGACCAGAGGGGCGGCGGCGGGAAGTGGATGGTTGGTTCGTAGGCGGTCTGGATTTTGAGGACGTCGCGGGCGCCGCGGGCGCGGTAGTCGAGGAGGTTCTGGTCGCGCTGGGTGACGTGGAGGTCGAAGTGCGGGATGGATTTCATGTAGAGGCGCCAGCCGGGGTCGTTGCGGGTGCCGAAGGGGTTGTCGATCATGTAGGAGACGGTGAGGATGCCGAGGTCGCGGAGGCGGTGGAGGGTTTGGGGCTGCATCCAGAGGAGTTTGTCGGCCCAGAGGATGTCGGGGCGATGGGTGCGGGCGAGGTCGAGGAGGTCGCGGTTGAGGCGGTTGACCTGGGGGCCGGCGTTGAGGCGGTGGATGATTTTGTGGACGAGCGGATGGCGGGGACGGTAGGTGTGGGCGTTGAGGGGGAGGACGGTGTGGCCGAGGCGCTCGAGGGCCCAGAGGCGGTAGGTGGAGGATTCGGTGGGGCCGAGGCCGGCGGCGTAGAGGATCTTCATGGGCTTGGGTTTAGTGTCGGCTGCGGAGTTGGGCTATGACTTGGTCGGCGTGGATGATGCCGGTGAGGTGGTGGTGGTGGTCGAGGACGGGGAGGGAGCGGAGGTTGTATTTGTCGAAGATTTCGGCGACTTTGGCATCGGGGGTGTCGGTGGTGCAGGTGACGAGGTGGCCGTGGGGGAGTTCGGCGAGGCGGGTGGTGGGGGTGGCGAAGAGGAGGTGGACGATGGGGATGACGGCGCAGACGCGGTCCTGGTCGTCGAGTAGATAGAGGTCGGTGGTGGTTTCGGCGTCGCCTGCGAAGGTTTGGAGGGCGTGGAGGGCGTCGGCGGCGAGGGCGGATTTGGGGAGGGCGACGAAGTCTGTGGTCATTTGGCCGGCGGCGGAGTGTTCGCTGAACTCGAGGAGGTCTTCGACTTCCTGTCGTTCTTCGGGGTTCATTTCGCCGAGGATGGCTTCGGAGCGCTCGTCGGGGAGGGTGGCGAGGAGGTCGGCGGCGGCTCCGGGGTCCATCTCTTCGACGATGTCGGCGACGTGTTCGGAGGTGAGGTCGGCGAGGATGGCTTGCTGGGTGCGGGGTTCGACCTCTTCGAGGGCGTCGGCGGCGACATCTTCGTCGAGCGAGATGAAGACGGCCTGGCGCTCGGCGGGGGCGAGTTCTTCGAGGATGTCGGCGAGGTCGGAGGGGTGCATGTCGGCGAGGCGGTCGCCGCGGACCTTGAGTTTGACGCGGCGGGCGGGATCGCGGTCGATGAGGTCGACGAACTCCCACGGGATGGCGGTGGAGCGGAAGTGTCGGCTGAGTTGATCGACGGTGGCGATGGGGAGGCCTTTGAGGAGGCGACGGACGGCGCCGCGCGGGCCGATCTCGACCTCCTGGATGCGCAGGACGGGGTGAGTGCGGGTGGGGGCTCCGTGGGGTTGCTGCTCCCAGCGGAGGTCGACGTCGTTGACGCGGACGACTTTATGGCCGTGGACGTCGATGATTTGTTGGTCGAGGAGGTCGCGTTCGAGCAGGAGGAAGGTGTTGTCCGGGGCGAGGAGATCGGCTTTGGCGTCGGGGGCGAGCTGGAGATTGGCGCTGGTGGAGGTGGGTTGGAGCTGGTCGGTGGCGACGAGGGTGAGGGGGTCGGAGCGGCGTGCGCCGGGGCGGCGGATGGCGAGGCCCGAGACGTTGCTGGCGTCGGTGACGGGGCTGACGGCGAACTCGCGGACGTGGCCGAAGAGGGCGCCGCGGCTGTCGGTGACGGGTGCGCCGAGGAGGGCGGAGACGCTGGTTCTGGAGGGGAGGTCGGGCATGGGGTGGGGTGCGGGGTGGGGTGCGGGCTGGAGCAGAGTTCGGGGGTGGGAACGGAGCAGATCTGACTGTACAGGGTGGAGTGAGGGGAGGACAAAGGCCTGGTGTGGGGTGGACAGGTTTTGAGGGCTGGCTGGGTGGTCTTGACATCTTGCGGGAGGGCGAAGGAAACTGCGACTACGCCTGGGTGGATGTCTGGGCGGGTGTCTGGACGATGAGGCAGCTTTGGCGGACTTTATGACAGGCCGTGCGAGCTACACGCTGGAGTCGACGCTCGGCAGTGTGGATCAGGCGGAGGCGAAGGCCGAGCAGTTTGCCGTGGAGGCGGGCTTTGGCGAGGACACGGTTTTGCAGATTGCGATGGCGGTGCGAGAGGCGGCGGTGAACGCGGTTCTGCACGGCAATGGGTATGATCCTCGGAAGCGGATGACTGTGTTGTTTGAGACGACTTCCGACCTTTTGATGGTGCGGGTTTCGGATGAAGGTCCGGGGCTGGATCCGGAGACGATTCCGGATCCGCTATTGCCGGAGAATATTTTGCGGGGGTCGGGCCGGGGGATTTTCCTGATCCGATCTTTTATGGATGAGGTACACTTTCGGCAACTCAGCCCAGGTACGGAACTGACTCTGATTAAACATCGATCTCCCGCGCAACCGGGAGCCTAAGGAGATTTTTAGATATGAGCATGAAGGTAAAGACTCGTCAGGTGGACGGCATTACGATCTTGGATTTGAGCGGGCGGATTACGCTTGGGGAAGGAAGTGTGACGATCCGGGATGCGGTTCGGGACGCGTTGGCGAAGGGCAACAAGAAGATTCTGTTGAACCTTGGCGACATCAGCTACATCGACAGCTCGGGGATCGGCGAGCTGGTGAGCGCGTTTACGACGATGAAGAACAGCGGAGGAGAGCTGAAGCTGTTGAATCTGACGAAGAAGGTTCACGACCTCCTGCAGATTACGAAGCTGTATACGGTGTTTGATGTGAAGGATGATGAGGCTTCGGCGATCGCTTCGTTTACGAAGTAAGAGGACTAAGCGAAAGAAGAGGCCGTCGCTCTGTGCGATGGCCTCTTCTTTTTGTCCCGATCGAGGCTCTGAGTTTATTTGCCGAAGTCGACGGTGGGTGCGGTGGAGTTTGCGGGATTGCCTTTGAAGTAGTCGTCGCGGTAGTGGAAACCGGCGATGCCGGCCCAGACGCTGTTGGGGAATTGGCGGACGTAGACGTTGTAGTCTTCGAGGGTTTTGTTGTAGCGGGAGCGTTCGACGGCGATGCGATTTTCGGTTCCGGCGAGTTCGTCTTCGAGGCGGATGAACTGCTCGTTGCCTTTGAGGTTGGGGTAGGCTTCCTGGAGCCGGAGGAGCGGGCTGATGGCGACGTCGAGCTGCTTGTTGGCCTGGATGCTGGAGCTGCGATCGGAGCCGGCCGCGATGACGCCGGCGCGGGCGTTGGCGATGTTGGTGAGGACGGTGGATTCCTCGTTGACGTAGCCTTTGACGGAGGCGACGAGGTTGGGGATGAGGTCGAGACGGCGCTGCTGGACGATGTCGACTTGCGAGTAGGCGCGGGTGACGTCTTCATTTTTCTGGACGAGGGTATTTTTGGCGGAGACGTAGCTTCCGCCGGCAAGGAGTGCGACCAGGATGATGAGACCGACGACACCGAGCAAGGCCCAAATTGGCTTCATAGATTTTCCTTTTTGCTGCTGTTTGTTGCTTGGGGATCCTGAGAGATTTTTGCTGCTTTAGTTTACGTGGTGAGGGGTTGGGGGGGTGGAGTTTAGAAGTCCCCGCTGGCGCCGCCGCCGCCCGAGCTTCCTCCGCCGAAGCCGCCGAAGCCTCCGCCGCTGTTGTTGTCGTCGCGGTCCCCACCTCCGCCGCCGCCGCCGAAGCCGCCGCCGCCACCGCCACCCATGAGGTTGCCGAGGAGGAACCAGACGAGGCCGCCGCCGCCGCCGCGGGAGAGGACAAAGAGGACAAAGAGGGCGAGGGCGCCGTAGATGAGCAGGCGGCCGAGGGTGAGTGGGGCGGACGGTTGGGCTACGGGTTCGCGGTGGTACTGGTGGGAGATGGGGGTGAGGGTTACGCCGGCGTCGGTGCTGATGACCTGGGCGATCTCGTCGGCGCCGAGGGGGATGGCCTGGTTGTAGTCGCCGCGCTCGGCCGCGGGGACCATGGAGCGGCCGATGTCGCCGACCTTGGCGTCGTTGAGGATGCCTTCGAGGCCGTAGCCGACCTCGATGCGGCCGCGGCGGGGGTTCATGACGAGGACCATGAGGACGCCGCGATCGGTGCCTTTGGCGCCGACCTTCCACTTGTCTTCGAGTTCCGTGGTGAACTCTTCGATGGTCTGGTCGTCGTCGAGGGTTTTGACGGTGACGATGGCGAGCTGGGCGTGGGCTTGGCGGTCGAGCTCGGTGCAGAGGTCTTCGACGCGGGACTTGGTGCTGGGCGAGAGCACGTCGGCGAAGTCGCTGACGAAGGAGGTGGGTGCGGGGAGGTCGGCGACTTTTTCGGCGAGGGTGGTGGGTCCGAGCGATCCGAGGAGGACGACGTACACGAGCCAACGGAGCGTCAGATTCATCGATCTTTACTATACGCGGTGGGTTGGTTTGGGTTTCTTCGCTCGGCTCAGGATTACGGCGGTGAAACGGGCAAGGGCAGAAGCAGATTCCCTTCGGGAATGACAACAAGAAAGGCTAGGGCAACGGCAACGGCAGAAGCAGATTCCCTTCGGGAATGACAACCAGAAAGGCTAGGGCAAAGGCGAAGGCAACTACAGGGGTCCTTCGCTTTGCTCAGGATGACGGCGGTGAAACTGGCAACGGCAAGGGCAAGAGCAGATTCCCTTCGGGAATGACAACAAGAAAGGCTAGGAGGCGGGTTAAACGGTCAAGGGGAGAGATGTTGGTCTCTCCCCTTGACGGGCTTGCGGGTGTTCAGAGTGGAGGGTGGAGCGGGCTGAATTTACTGGCCGGAGGGGGATGTGGAGTGGTTGGACTGACCGCCCTTGACGCCGTTGGTTTTGGCGAGAGTTTCTGCCATCTGGAGGTGTCCTTCGATGACGGTGAGGCCCTGGGCGACGGTGGTTTTGAGGGTTGGGTCCTGGGTGGAGGCTTCCTCGGCCTTGAACTCGCGGACGTCTTTTTGGTGATCCTTGACCATGTAGGCGATGTAGGCCTTGTCGAAGCTTTCGCCGGAGAGGGCGCTCAGCTTGGTGGCTTCGGCCTGGTCTTTGGGCGAGGGCGAGGTGGGGACCGGGACGCCCATGGACTGGGCGATGGGCTTCATCTGGTCGTTCAATTGGGTGTGGTCGGTGATCATCTTCTGACCGAAGTCTTTTACCTGCTGGTTGTTGGATTTTTGGGTGGCGAGCTGGCCGAGCTGGATTTCGGCGAGGCCTCCCTGGGCCGCGGTCATGAGGAACTTCTTATCCTTGGCGGACCCAGTCATGCCGGACATGCCGGACCGGTTCATGCCCGTATCGCCGGCGGTGCTGTTGCCGCCCGATCCGGTGGTGCTGCTGTTGGTCTGGGCGAAGACGGGGGCGAAGCTGGGGGTGAGGAGGACGGCGCTGCTGAGAATGATTGCCTGGATGCGTGAAGAGGTCATTGGTTTGTTGCTCCTTGAGAAAGGCTCGTAGATGTTGCTGGTGCGGGTGACGTGCGTGTGCTTGTTGGTGCGGTTGTCGAGCTTGCTGCTGTTTGTATGGATGAGTTCGTGCGGTTTGCTCGGGGTGGCACCCGGGAGGTCTGACGGTCTAGCGGTCGAGCGGACGTGCGGCCAGGCGGTCTGAACGGTGCGGTCGGACACCATCGCGAGCGAATGTGTCGCAGTTAGTTTGGTGTCCGCGGGCAGATGGAGGTTGCTTTGCGGCGGCGGCGGCCTTGTATTCTGAGGGTATGAACTTTGATGCGATGAAGCAGGGGATCTTTGATGCGCCGGTGGCGCGACGCGTGCGGGCGGAGCAGGTGCTGCACGGGGAGGTTTTGACGGATGACTACGGTTGGTTGCGGGAGAAGTCGGACCCGGGGGTGATCGAGTATTTGGAGGCGGAGAACGCGTACACGGCCGCGGCGATGGCGGGGACGGAGGAGATGCAAGGGGAGTTGTATCGAGAGATGCTGTCGCACATCAAGGAGACGGACGAGTCGGTTCCGTACCGGTACGGGGGCTGGTTTTATCTGACGCGGACGGTGGAGGGAAGCCAGTATGCGATCCACTGTCGACGGCGGGCGGGGGCGGACGGTGGATGGAGCGAGGCGGCGCCTGAAGAGGTGATGCTGGATGTGAACCGGTTGGCGGAGGGTCAGGCGTTTATGGCGTTGGGCGCGATGGCGATCAGCCCGGACGGGAACCTGCTGGCGTACACGACCGACAGTACGGGGTTTCGGCAGTACACGTTGCATGTACGGGATCTGCGGACGGGCGAGGATCTCGCGGACACGGCAGAGCGGGTGGGGTCGGTGGTGTGGGCGGCCGATGGACGGACGGTGTTTTATACGACCGAGGACGAGGGGACGAAGCGGCACGATCATCTGTGGCGGCATCGGTTGGGGGATGCGGCGGAGCGGGATGAGGTGGTGTTCAGGGAGCCGGATGAGCGGTTCAATGTGGGCGTGGGACGGACGCGGGATGGGCGGTATTTGATTTTAGAGATCGGCAGCCATACGACTTCGGAGAGCCGGTTTTTGGATGCGGGGACGCCGGATGGAGAGTTCCAGGTGATTGCGCCGCGGATGGAGGAGCAGGAGTATTCGGTCGATCATCGGGGCGGGAAGTTTTACTTGCGGGTGAACGATACGGGCAAGAATTTCCGTGTGGTGACGGTGGATGTGGGGGTGGCGGACCGGGCGGCGTGGAGGGAGCTGATCGCCGAGGATGGGGAGGCGCCGATGGAGGATTTCGAGTTGTTTCAGGACTTTTGTGTCTGTGTGCGGAGGCGGTTGGGGCTGCCGACGATGGAGGTGATTCGGTTTCTGGGGGACGAGTTGGGGGAGGGGGAGGAGATCGGGTTTCCGGAGCCGGCGTACTCGGCCGGGCCGCATGTGAATCGGGAGTTTGGGACGGGGGAGTTTCGCTATAGCTACCAGTCGCTGGTGTCGCCGGCTTCGGTGTATGCGTACGACGTTGCGCGAGGTGGGTCGACGCTGTTGAAGGAGCAGGAGGTGCCGGGGGGATTTGAGCGGGCGCGTTATGGATCGGAGCGGATTTGGGTGCGGGCGGAGGATGGCGTGGAGGTGCCGGTGTCGGTGGTGTATCGGCGGGATCGGTTTCGGAGGGACGGGACGAATGCGATGTACGTGTATGGGTACGGGTCGTACGGGTATCCGCTGCCGCTGGGGTTTGGGGCGACGCGGCTGAGCCTCCTGGACCGCGGCGTGGTGATGGCGTACGCGCATGTGCGGGGCGGTGGAGAGATGGGCGACCGGTGGCACGACGCGGGCAAGATGATGGTGAAGCGGAACACGTTTACGGACTTCGTCGCGGTGGTGGAGAGGCTGGTCGGCGGCGGGTATGGAGCGCGGGATCGGGTGGCGATCGAGGGTGGGAGCGCGGGTGGACTTTTGATGGGGGCGGTGGTGAATCTACGGCCGGAGATGTTTCGGGCGGTGGTGTCGCATGTGCCGTTTGTGGATGTGATGAACACGATGCTGGACGCTTCCCTGCCCTTGACGGTGGCGGAGTATGAGGAGTGGGGCAATCCGAATGAGGGAGAGGCGTTTCGGTACATGCTGAGCTATTCGCCGTACGACAACCTGCGGGCTGGGGCGTATCCGGCGATGCTGGTGAAGACAAGCTTGAACGACTCGCAGGTGATGTATTGGGAGCCGGCGAAGTATGTGGCGAAGCTACGGACGCTGAAGACAGATGGGACGCCGCTGTTGCTGCACGTGAATATGGAGGCGGGGCACGGCGGGGCGAGCGGGAGGTATGACTACCTGAAGGAGATTGCGTTTGATTATGCGTTTTTGCTGCGGGAGTTGGGGGTGGAGGGGTAAGGGGGCAAGTGGCGGTCACGGGCGATCGCGATGCTCGGATGCTCCGGAGGGAGCGGGTGGGATCGAGATCGCCGGGTGACCGATGGGGGAGGGCTACGGTTGTGAAGGTTTACTGCTGCGACGTGTTGCTGCTGCCGGTATCTCGATCGCCGTGTTTCTCGGAGAGAGCGAACTGGAACTCGCTTCCGCTGACGATTTTGACATCGCTCTTGCTGGACACAAAGGTTCCGGAGTTGTGGCTGGAGATGCGGCTGTGGAGATCTGTGCCCGGGACGACGCCGATCTGATCGACGCGGAGTGTGCCGTCGTTCCAGCTGTTGGGGACTTCATCGCCCGCGGCGACGGGATTGTCTTCGAAGTTGGTGGATCGGGGCTTGAAGATGCCTACGATGGTGGCCTTGATTGGGTAGACCTGGCCGCTTTCGAGCTTGGCGCGATCGACGCGGAGGGTGAGCTTGGACTTGCCTTCGACCTGCATGTCGTCGGTGGTGACGGTGCCGAGGAGAAGCGCGTTTTTGGGGAGTTCTGTGCCGTTTGGCAGGTGAACGGTCTTGCTGAGCTTCACCTCGAAGGCGGAGCCTGTTTGGTCTTTGCTGGCATCGAGGGTTTTGACCAGATATCCGCGCGCCGCCACCATGTGTGCTGCTCTGTTGGCGCCGGGCTGGGATGAGTTCTGCTGAGACGCGGAATCCTGGTTGTTCGGGGATTGCGCGAACATCGGCAGGGGCAGGACAAAGAGCACGCTAGCTAATTTGAGGGTGACCTGGTGCTTCATGCGAACCTCCATACGGGGGCGCCGGCGAGCATGTCGTCTGAGCTACCATCCCAAGCAATACGATGCGGGGGCGGGGACGTTTTCGTCGGCGCCGAAGTGCAAACCGGCATAGCAGTTGGTGCAACAAGGCGCGATTCTTTCGAGGTTTTGCCGGTCTGGACCAGACGGTGCGGGTAGGGGTCAGGCGAGGAGGATGTCGGTCTGGGGGAAGTCGTTGCCTTTGCAGAGGAGCGGCCGGTGAGTCTGTTTGGCGAGGGCGTAGGAGAAGCAGTCGCCGAAGTTGAGGCGTGCGGGATGGCGGCCTTTGCCGAAACGCACAAAGGCGTCGCGGGCTATCAAGGCCTGCTCGGAGCTAAAGGGAACGACTTGGACCCCGAGGGAGGCAAGAAGATGATCGAGTTGGCGAAAGCTGCTTTCGCCTAGTAGGGATCGGGTGACGATGGAGAGTTCCAGAAGCGTTGCAGCAGAGATAAGCCTGCTTTCTGCTTTGCCCAGCTTGTCAAGGAAGTGCTTGCGCTCTGGTTCATGAAGCAGGATCGCGATCAGAGCAGAGCTGTCGACGACCATCAATCAAAGTGTCCATGCTCGTTGTAACCGATGATCTCGTCCGCGGAGCGCTGGTCGAGGCGAGGGAGCTTGTCAAACTCTGCAAGGATCCTGTCAACCTCGGCCCAGTCGATGGGTTCGGCGACTTTGGGGAGGTCTCGCGCAACCTTCTCGTCGATGGCGATCTGAACGGTTTCCTCGATGGTTTTGCCGAGAGTGTGGGCTAAGCGGCCGACCTTGTCGGCGAGTTGAGGATCATCGATGGCGACGTTCATGGCTTCCATTCTAAACCGATCCGGAGGAGACACAAAGGTGGAATCAGGCCTTGGCGGTGACGGGTTCGAGGGTGAGTTTGTCGCCTTCGCCGGGGGCGAGGAAGAGGTTTTGTTCGAGGCCGTGCTGTCGGGTGTAGAGCTCGAAGTAGCGTCCGCCGAGGGCGAGGAGGTGGGCGTGGGCGCCGCGTTCGACGATGTTTCCGGCTTCGACGACGAGGATCTGGTCGGCGCGGCGGATGGTGGACAGGCGGTGGGCGATGACAAAGGTGGTGCGGCCTTGCATGAGGTAGTTGAGGCCGGTCTGGATGAGGGCTTCGGACTCGGAGTCGAGGGAGCTGGTGGCTTCGTCGAGGATGAGGATGCGGGGGTCGGCGAGGATGGCGCGGGCGATGGAGAGACGTTGGCGCTGTCCGCCGGAAAGTTTGACGCCGCGCTCGCCGACGACGGTGTCGTAGCCTTCGGGGAAGCGTTCGGCGAACTCGTCGACGCGGGCGATGCGGCAGGCGTCCATGAGTTGGAGGTGGGTGGCGCCGGGGCGGGAGAAGAGGATGTTTTCGCGGATGGTTCCGTCGAAGAGAAAGGTTTCCTGGAGGACGACGCCGAGTTGTGCGCGGTAGGTGGCGAGTTGGACGTGCGCCAGGTCGTTGCCGTCGGCGAGGACCTTTCCGGCGGTGGCGGTGTGGAATCCGCAGAGGAGCGAGATGATGGTGGATTTGCCGGAGCCGGAGGAGCCGACGAGAGCGGTGACGGTGCCGGGGCGGGATTGAAACGAGATGCCGTGGAGGACGGGTTTGCCGGGTTCGTAGGAGAAGGAGACGTCGTCGAAGCGGATGTCGCCGTGGAGCACGGGGAGGCTGATGGTGCGGCCGGGGTCGCGATCTTCTTCGCGTTCGGCGAGGATCTCGTTGGTGCGATCGAGGCCGGCGACGGCTTCGGTGAGTTGGGTGCCGATCGAGACGAGCTGGACGATGGGGGCGATCATGAACGCGAGGAACATGACGTAGGTGACGTACTCGCCGGTGGTGAGGTGGCCGCGGGCGTGATCGTGCGCGCCCATCCACATGATGAGGGCGCCGACGAGGCCGAGGACGGCGGTGGAGGCGAGCGACATGAGGGATTGTGCGGTAAGGGACGAGATGACGTTGGCGAGGAGGCGGTGGGCTCCGGAGGCGAAGACCTGGGCTTCGGATTCTTCGGCGTGGTAGCCCTTGACGACGCGGACGCCGCCGAGTGATTCGGTGAGGCGGCCGGTGACTTCGGCGTTGATTTTGGAGCGTTCGCGGAAGATGGGGCGGATGGTTTTGAAGGCGCGCTGGAGGATGAGGCCGAAGATGACGAGGATGACAAAGGTGAGCAGCGTCATGCGGACGGAGAGGTGGATGAGGTAGCAGAAGGCGAAGATGGCGGTGAGGACGCCGCCGAAGAAGTCGATGATGCCGGTGCCGATGAGGTTGCGGACGCCTTCGACGTCGGTCATGATGCGGGCGACGAGGGTGCCGGTGCGGTTTTCGTCGTAGAAGGCGATGGGGAGGCGGCCGATGTGGGACTGGACCTCGGTGCGGAGCTCGGCGATGAGGCGCTGGCCTTCTTTGGAGAGGACCTGGGTGAGGGTGAAGGAGGTGAGGCCCTGGAGGATGGTGGCGATGACGACGGCGCCGACGATCCAGGGGAGGTAGTTGAGCTGGCCTTTGTTGAAGACGTTGTCGATGAGGTAGCGGGTGGAGGCTGGAAGGACGAGGCCGCTGGCGCGATTGACGATCATGACGGCGAAGGATCCGGCGAGCAGCCAGCGGCGCGGGTGGACGAGTCGCCGGATGCTGGGGAGGACCTTGCGGAAGCTGGCTTTGGGGCGGGCTGCGGTGAGGTCGGCGGAGGTGGCGCGGCCGGTGCCGCGCGAGGGTCGGTCGGCCGCGGGCATGGAGGGAGAGCCGAAGTTGGCGGAGCCGAGCGGGGGTGGCATTCTGGTGCTGATTATAGATGGCGGGTGAATGCGAGATGGGGGCGGGCGGGCGCTCCGGTGGGCGGGGAGTGTGCGGGCGAAATCTTGGTGGCGGATGCCGTATTCTAGAGGCTTGGCTACTGACTTGGTTACGACGCGTCTCACTTCCGGTTCGGAGATCCCGCCCGTTGACGTTGCGGGTATCTCGCAGGCTTCTGCTGGGGGTATCTCGCGCGCTTCTGCTCGGGGTATCTCGCATATTACGGTTCGGGGCGCTCGGCAGCACAATTTGAAGAATATTTCGGTGGCGATTCCGCGCAACACCCTGACGGTGGTGACGGGGCTGTCCGGGTCGGGCAAGAGTTCGTTGGCGTTTGACACGATCTATGCGGAGGGCCAGCGGCGGTATGTGGAGACGCTGTCGGCGTATGCGCGGCAGTTCCTGGACCAGATGGAGCGGCCGGATGTGGACGCGATCGACGGTCTGTCGCCGGCGATCGCGATCGAGCAGAAGACGACGTCGCGGTCGCCGCGGTCGACGGTTGGGACGATTACCGAGATTTATGACTACCTGCGGCTCTTATGGGCGTCGGTCGGGCAGCCGCATTGTCCGGAGTGTCACCGGCCGATCACGCGGCAGACGGCCGAACAGATCCTTGAGCGGATTACGGCTCTGGCGCCGGGCGAACGGATTACGGTGTATGCGCCGATTGTGCGGGGTCGCAAGGGTGAGTTTCGGGAGGAGCTGGAGGCGCTCGACAAGCAAGGGTTTCGCGTGCGGATCGACGGCGAGGTGACCGAGATCACGGACGGGATGCGGCTGGAGAAGCGCAAGAACCATACGGTGGAGGCGATTGTCGACCGTGTGATTTTGAAGCCGCTCGCGGATGCGACGCCGGAGAACGCGAACTCCGCCCTGGCGACGCCGGGGGGCGAGAGGACGCCGCCTCGCTTTGACACGCGGCGGCTGGAGACTTCGGTGCTGAAGGCTTTGCAGATGGCTTCGGGTCTGGTGCTGATCGGCATTCAGGACCCGGAGACGCGCGAGCAGACGGAGACGCTTTATTCGTCGTCGATGGCGTGCCCGGATTGTGGGATTAATGTGCCCAAGCTGGAGCCGCGATCGTTTTCGTTCAATTCGAACTATGGCGCGTGCCCGGAGTGTCATGGTCTGGGGTCGATCTACGATTTTGACCCGGCGAAGACGATTGCCGACTGGTCGAAGCCGCTCTTGGATGGAGCGATGGGACCGGGGTCGTCGTCGGCGTATCTCCTGCGGCTGATCAAGTTGGCTGCGGACAAGTACAAGATCAATCTGAAGCAGCCGTTTGCCGATCTTGCGAAGGCGGAGCAGGATTTGTTCTTGTATGGACCGCCGAGGTCCGATGCGTCGCGGACGGGATTTCACGGCATTTTTGCGTACTTGCGGTCGGCTCTGGAGGAGAGCCGGTCGGAGGGGTATCGCGAGTACATGATGCAGTTTATGTCGGCGACGACGTGCCCGCGGTGCCGGGGGCGGCGGCTGCGGCCGGAGAGCTTGGCGGTGACGATTCCGGTGGGTCCTGGAGGCGAGCAGAACGGCGCGCGAAGGGATCTTTCGATCGCGGATTATACGGCGCTGTCGCTTGATCGGGCGCTCCAGGGGGCGCGGTCGATGCACTTTACGGGGCGTGATCGTTTGATTGCGGACAGGCTGCAGCGCGAGGTGATTGAGCGGCTGGAGTTCTTGAACGCGGTGGGCCTGAACTATCTTTCGCTTGACCGATCGGCGGCGACGATCTCGGGCGGCGAGGGCCAGCGGATTCGGTTGGCGACACAGATCGGATCGCGTCTGCGGGGTGTTTTGTATGTTCTGGACGAGCCGTCGATCGGTCTGCATCAGCGCGACAATCAGCGTCTGATCGCGGCGCTGGAACGTTTGCGGGACCTGGGCAATACGGTGCTTGTGGTGGAGCACGATGAGGACACGATGCGGTCGGCGGACTACCTGCTTGACCTGGGTCCGGGTGCGGGGAAGAACGGCGGATATGTGATGGCGGAGGGGACGCCGGCCGAGGTGATGGCGAATCCGGCGTCGGTGACGGGGCAGTATCTGGCGGGCAAGCTCGGGGCTCTGAACCGGCCGGCGAACGCTTTGGGGGAGACCGGACCGCGACCGTTGACGGGGGCGTGGATCACGGTCGAGGATGCGCACTCGCACAATCTCCAGAACGTCACGGCGCACTTTCCCTTGGGTGTGATGACGGTGGTGACGGGCGTCTCGGGGTCGGGAAAATCGACGCTGGTCAACGATATTTTGTATCGTGCCCTGGCGCGGGAGCTTTACGGATCGCGGGACGATCCGGGCAAGCACGGACGTGTGGTTGGGATCGACCAGCTGGACAAGGTGGTGCAGATCGACCAGTCGCCGATTGGCCGGACGCCGCGATCGAACCCGGCGACGTACACGGGCGTGTTTACGGCGATGCGGGATTTGTTTGCGATGCTTCCGGAGTCGCGCGAACGCGGGTATAAGCCAGGGCGCTTCTCGTTTAACGTGCAGGGGGGGCGGTGCGAGGCGTGCCAGGGCGAGGGGCAGCGGCGGATTGAGATGAATTTCCTGCCGGACGTTTATGTGCTGTGCGATGTATGTAACGGGCGGCGTTACAATCAGGAGACGCTGGCGGTGAAGTTCAACGGCTACTCGATCGCGGATCTGCTCCATCTGCCGATCGCGGATGCCTTGCCGATCTTGGAGGACATTCCCAACGTCCGCGTGCGTTTGCAGACGCTGGTCGATGTGGGTTTGGGGTATATTCACCTCGGTCAGTCGGCGACGACGCTTTCGGGCGGCGAGGCGCAGCGGATGAAGCTGGCGCGTGAGCTTTCAAAGCGTCAGACGGGACGAACGCTTTACCTGTTGGACGAGCCGACGACGGGGCTGCACTTTGACGATGTTCGCAAGCTGCTGGAGGTGCTTCACCGGCTGGCGGATCTGGGGAATACGGTCGTGATTATTGAACACAATCTGGATGTGATCCGAAACGCCGATTATTTGCTGGACCTTGGGCCTGAGGGGGGCGAGGGCGGCGGCCGGATTATTGCGCACGGGACGCCGGAGGAGGTTGCGACGGTTGCGGGATCGCATACGGGAGCGTTTTTGCGGCGCGCACACACCGAGCGCACCGGCGAGATGGTCGAGCTGCGCCCCGAGTTTGCCGGAGCGCAGCCGGAGAGCATAGGGGCGGCTGCCGATGCGGTTCGCGGAGAGAAGAAGAAGTTTCTGGCGCCGGAAAAGAAGACCGGCGTGCCGACGGCGAGTGCGACGCCACCGGCTGAGCGGCTGCGATCGGCGAAGTCGGGTGCGGATCGGAAGCGCGCTGGGCCGAAGGAGACTGGGCCGAGAGAGACTGGGCCGAAAGAGACTGGGCAGAAGGCGGGGGGGTCTGCTGGGGAAGCGAGCGCCAAGGCGACTTCAGGGAGGCGTGCCCTGTGAGCCTCGGTCGCGATGTGACGGCACGGACGAGGGGGGCTTTGGCCGGATTGCGAGCGGCTTCGGGAGGGGGGGTGCGACCTTTCTGGCGCGCGGCGGATGAGGATGACCCGATTTTGCCGCCGCTGGGGCCGGCGCTTGCACCTGTGCTGGCTCCGGGGGAGGCGGTCGCGCTCCCGCCGATGGATGAGACGCCCAACTCGCCGGAGACCGATGCGCCGACGCGGGTGCCTCACATAGGCCACGCCCTGCTGTTTGTGGCGATCACGGGTCTGCTTTTGCTGTTGGCGCAGGCGGTGCTGCTGGGCATGTCGCATCCGGCGCTTGGGCGGGGAGCGGCCGCAGCCGCCGCGACGAGCACGGAGGCCGTGTTGCAGCCGAAGCGGGTGATCGCGGTGGAGGCGTTCACTTATTTGGGTACGATTTTGGCGGCTGCCGGTCTGTTTCCGTTGCTTTGGAAGCGGCCGTTTGGGATGGGGATCGAGTGGAACAGCTCGGCTGCCGTGCGCAACCTGTATCGTCTGATTCCGCTTGGGGTGGTGGTTTCGTTTGTTGTGCAGGGACTTTCGGCGTTTCTTCCGACGCCGAAGTCGATCCCGATGGACGACTTTTTTCGAACGCAGTCGGATGTGTGGCTGATCACGGTATTTGGGACCCTGGCGGCGCCGGCGTTTGAGGAGATTTTGTTTCGCGGCTTCCTGTTTCCTGCGTTTGCGATTGCGTATGACTGGCTGTCGTTGCCGCGGACGGAGACGGCACGGGAGAGCTGGAGGTCGTCGAACGCTCTGACTGGAGGCGCGCTTTTGTTTTCCGCCGTGTTTTCGAGCATTTTGTTTGCGCTGCTTCACGGCAAGCAGATCGCGTTTACCTGGCCGGTGCTGTTTTTGCTGTTTCTTGTGTCTCTTTTGCTGACGTATGTGCGGGTCCGGCTGCGATCGGTAGCTGCCTCGACGGTGGTGCACGCGAGCTACAACTTTGCGATTTTTCTGACGGCGTTTCTGGCGACGGGTGGGTACCGTCACCTGGACCGTTTGCCGCATTGATTTTTGTAGGCACATGGTATGTGTGTGTGATAGTGTGTGGGTATGGCGATGATGATGCAGGGTGGGCAGGCAAACGCAATTCACCGCACGGTTGTGCTTCTTCGTCCCAACGAGAAGAAGCATTTATTTGAGATGGCGCGGCGGGAGCGGGTGTCTGCGAGCGAGATTGTCCGGCGATCGATCGAAGCTTACAAGACGGCGTCTGTTCCTCCCGATGAGGAGCAGGAGTTGAAGGCGGCGTTTTCCGAGATGAACAAGGCTCTTGATGCTGCTCTGGACTCGATTCGATCGGCTCGGGCGGAGGTTCAGCAGAACTTGGCGGAGATCCACGAGCGTAGAGAGCAGCATGCATGACGATTGGAAGCGAGCTGCTGACGGTCATCAAGAAGATTTTTCTGGTGAGTGAGGAGTTGACGCGGCTGTCCGCGGAGGTGAAGGACCTTTCGCGGTCGGTGAATCAGCATGATGTGCGGCTTGCGGTGATTGAAAACACGATGTCGATCACGCGGCAGAGTTCGAAGTTGATTCTTCCGGGCAATTGACACCGATGCCCTCCGACGCCGGTCCCGATCTCCTTGCCGATACTGCGTCTGTGGGGACGGCAGACCACCGTGGGGATCTTCTGCGTTTACTGGCGACCCACTCGTTTCGTCTGGGCGAGTTTACGCTTGCCTCGGGGCAGAGGTCGGATTATTACATTGACTGCCGGGTGACGACGCTGCATGCGGAGGGTGGCCGGCTCTCGGGGCTGGTGCTGTACGACCTGATTCGCGAGCGGGTTCCGGACGCGGTGGCGGTGGGTGGATTGACGATGGGCGCGGATCCTCTGGTGTCGAATGTGGCTTCGGCGAGCGCGTGGCATGCTGTTTGGTCGGCGCGCGAGGCGGAGCTTGAGACATCGATCGGTCTGTCATCGGCGGCGGCACCTGCGGCGGCGCCTACGCAGATCTTGCATGGGTTTTTGGTGCGCAAGGCTGAGAAGGCGCATGGGACGGGACGGCGGATTGAGGGTTTCTCCGAGCCTGGCGCCTCTGTGGTGGTGGTTGACGATGTGTGTACGACGGGGGGCTCCACGGTTACGGCGATCGAGGCGGCTCGGGACGCGGGCATGCACGTCGCGGGGGTTTTTTGTCTGGTGGATCGGGAGCAGGGCGGGCGCGCCCGGATTGAGGCCGCGGCGGGGGGTGCGCCGTTCGTTGCGGTGTTTACGGCGGAAGATATCCGAGCCTCCCACAGGGATCTCCACACCTCGGCGCGGGAGGCATAAGGGGTGACGCGGAACTCTCCCCCGTCCTTGGGAGAACTCTCCCACCTTTGGCGTATAGCCGGGTGTCGGGCCTGGGGCTTACCGTGAGATCCAAGGCCCGGCAATACAGAGGCCGGACCGCGAACTTTGCCGTACCTTGCAGTGCTGCTGGACTTGATCTGCTGAACGTCCGTGCTCGCCGAGCCAGGCTCGCGAGCGATCTCTGTCGTTCTCTCTCTTACAGCGAGCGACCGTACCTGGGCTAAGGTCGGTCGCCGCTCTCCCTTGGGGCTGCGGGGCGTCGATCTCAGGGCGTCGATCTCAGGGCGTCGATCTCACAGCCAGGAGAGGCCGGAGAACTTCGAGATACGAACAGCGCGCGGCAGAGCGGAGAGACTTCAGTAGACTAGGAGGGACATGATTCCTACCCTTGAATGGCTCGCTGCCGGCGTCAACTTTCTCGACCAGACCAAGCTTCCTCTGGAGGAGACATACGTTCTTGCGAAGGACTACACCGAGGTCGCGGCGGCGATTCGGGACATGGTGGTGCGTGGAGCTCCGGCGCTGGGGGTGACGGGGGCGATGGGGGTGGCGCTGGGGATTCAGAGATCGGCGGCGACCAACCTCCTGGCGTTGACCGCGGAGGTGGAAGTGATCTGTTCGACCCTGGCGAACACGCGGCCGACGGCTGTGAATCTTTTCTGGGGCATCGGCAAAGTTCGGGATCTGTACAACACGCTGGCGGGGCGGGGTGTTTCGATTCCCGAGATCAAGCGGAAGAGCGTTGCGCTGGCCCGGCAGATGTACGACGAGGACATTGCGGCATGTAAGCAGATGGGGGCTTTTGGGGCGGATCTGTTGCCGCGGAAGGGCACGGTGCTGACGCACTGCAACGCCGGTGCGCTGGCGACGTGCGGCTATGGGAGCGCCTTGGGTGTGATTCGGGCGGCGGTTGAACGCGGGCACGAGATTGACGTGTTTGCCGACGAGACACGGCCGTTTCTGCAGGGCGCCCGGCTTACCGCGTGGGAGCTGATGAAGGACAATATTCCGACGACGGTGCTGTGCGACAACATGTCGGCTTCGCTGATGCAGCAGGGCCGGATTCAGGCGGTGATTGTGGGGGCGGACCGGATCGCCGCGAACGGCGACACGGCGAACAAGATCGGGACGTACGGCCTGGCGATTCTGGCTCGGGAGCATGGGATACCGTTTTACGTGGCCGCGCCGTGGGCGACGATCGACCTCTTGACCGCGCATGGATCGGAGATTGAGATTGAGCAGCGCGACCGGCGGGAGGTAACGCATTTGAACGGCCGGCAGATGACTCCGGACGGCGTGGGCATCGAGAACCCTGCGTTTGACGTGACGCCGGCGAAGTATATTTCGGCGATTATTACGGAGCGGGGCGTGCTTCGAGCACCTTTTGGCGAGGCCATCGCGAACGCGGTTGCGCAGGAGACGGACCAGGAGCTGACGCTCGCCTGACGTCGTGGCGATCAGGGCGGATTTTGGGGCGGCGGATTTTTGGGCTGTCGGTCTGTCGGTCTGTGGGTGGAAACAAAACCAGATGCAGGATTCTTTGACTCCGGTGGGCGGATAGAGTGTCGCCGGTCGGTCGCTGGACCTCTGCTGTGAAAGTCTAGATGCAGGTGATCCCGGACCTTTTCAATCCGCGCCGGCGATCGCTCCTTCGGGGCAATCTCCTGGTTGTGCTGTCGTTTGTGCTGGCGCTTGTGCTTGCGGACTTTCCCCGGAACCGCGCGAATCCGTTTCTGGGCATTGTGCTGTTGACGGCGGCGGTCGGCACGGTGGACACGGTGCGGTGCATGCGGCCGAAGTGGAGTTGGTACCACGGCGGCGTTCTTCTGTGCGTTTACATGGACCTCATGATCCTGTGCATGATTTTGTTTTTCTTTGTGTACCCGTATGCGACGTGGCTCTCGGGAACGCACTGATCCATCTGTATGGAGCCGGAGCGATGGTAGACTCGGCGGGAATCCCTAATCCACTTTCTCAGGTATATCCATGCTCAAAGGCTTTCGTGACTTTATTCTTCGCGGCAACGTGATCGATCTGGCGGTCGCGGTGATCATCGGAGCTGCGTTTACATCCATCGTCAACTCGCTAGTGGCGGACATCATTAATCCCTTGGTGGCGGCCATTGTGGGGAAGCCGGACTTTTCCGCGCTGACGGCGACGGTGCACGGCGGCGTGATCCGGTACGGGAATTTCCTGAACGCGGCGATCTCGTTTGCCCTGATTGCGGCGGTGGTTTACTTCTTTATTGTGGCTCCGGTGAACGCCCTGATGCTTCGTCTGCGCGGACCTGCGCCCTCGACCACAAAGCCTTGCCCGCAGTGCTTTGGCGACATTCCGCTGCAGGCGACGCGGTGCAAGTTTTGTGCGGAGCCGGTGTAGAGCCGGCGGTTTTTGTGCGGGTGAGTTGATGAGTTATGAGTTATGAGTCATGAGTTTTGAGGAATGAGTTTTGAGCGTGTGGGTCGGTTGATCGTGTCGACATCCGATATGCTGGGTTTACCGCCACCTTGTCACAGGAGTCCACTTGTCCCTTTCTCGTTGCTCTGTTTGCGCCGCGTTTTCTCTGTTTGCGATCGTTGTTTCGTCGAGCCTTCACGCGCAGGCGCCTCCGACGAGCGTCTTTGGGTATCGGAATTTCTCGGAAGAAGCTCGGTGGGACAAGATGTTTTTGGCGGTTCCCGACGCGGCGCTTGCCGGGCAGCACCTGAAGACGCTTACCGCGGAGCCGCACTGGGCGTCTTCGCCCGAGGACTACAAGACGGCGCTTTACGTTGCGGAGAAGTTCAAGGCGGCCGGGCTTGAGACGAGCATAGTTCCGTACAAGGTGTTGCTGAACAAGCCGGTGAGCATTCTGGTCGAGGCGACGGACAGCTCCGGGAGAAAGCTGATGTCGGGGCCGTCTCCTGAGCATGTGGACGCGCGGGACCACGGTGGCGATCCGTTTCAGGACGACCCGCGGGTTACACCGGCGTTCAACGGATCGTCGCCGTCGGGCGAGGTGACGGGGGATGTAGTGTATGCGAACTATGGGACGCTGGACGACTTCAAGTATCTGGCCGCGCACAACATCTCGGTGAAGGGAAAGATTGTGCTGGTGCGGTACGGGTCGAATTTTCGCGGCGTAAAGGTGTACATCGCGCAGAAGTACGGCGCGGCCGGGGTGTTGATCTACTCTGACCCGGCGGATGACGGATACGCGAAGGGGGACATGTACCCGGCGGGGGCGATGCGGCCGGAGAGCGCGGTGCAGCGTGGATCGGTGCAGTTTATGCCGATCTATCCTGGGGACGCGACGACGCCTGGGATCGCGTCCACGCCGGACCTGCCGGATTCGAAGCGCATTCCGCTAGACAAGCTCGAGAACAATCAGCCGTCGATTCCGTCGAATCCGCTTTCGTACAAGGACGCGGCGCCGATCTTGCGTGCGTTGGGCGGACCGGCGACGCCGCATGACTGGCAGGGTGGCTTGCCGTTTACGTATCACATAGGCGGCACGGGGGCGGTCTCGGTGCACATGAAGCTGGTGCAGGACACGGCGCTGCGGACGATCTGGGACGTGGTTGGAACGATCGCGGGCACCGACCCTGTGCAGAGGGAGAACTGGGTGGTGGCCGGCAACCATCGGGACGCGTGGGTGTATGGCGCGGTGGATCCGAACTCGGGCACGGCCGCGATGCTCGAGTCGGTGCATGGTTTGGGCGCGCTTTTGAAGCAGGGATGGAAGCCGAAGCGACGGGTCGTGGTGTGTTCGTGGGACGCCGAGGAGGAGGGCCTGATCGGATCGACGGAGTGGGCGGAGCAGAACGCCGATCGTCTGGTGCATGCGGTGGCGTACCTGAACACGGATGTTGGGGTGTCGGGGCCGAACTTCAATGCGGCCGCGGTTCCGTCGCTGAAAGAGTTTGTGCGCGAGGTGAGCCGCGAGGTCCCGAGCCCGAAGGGCGGGACGGTGTACGACCAGTGGAAGAAGGATCAGGCGGAGGGCAAGGGGCGGCGGAACGCGACACCGTTTACGGCGGACCGTGTGGGAGCGACGCGTGGGTCCGACGATGCGGTGCATGTGGGCGACTTGGGGTCGGGGTCGGACTATACGCCGTTTATTCAGCACCTCGGCGTACCTTCGACCGACATCGGATCGGAGGGACCGTACGGCGTGTATCACTCGGTGTTTGACAACTACAACTGGTTTATCAAGAACGCCGATCCGACGTTTGTCTTGGAGCAGCAGCAGGCGCGCATCTTTGGGCTTGAGATCCTTCACATGGCGGACGCGGACGTGTTGCCGTACGACTATGAGGCGTATGGTCGCGAGATTGTGCGGTACCTGGAGCAGGCGCAGAAGGACGCGGGGAGCGCGAATTTGAAGCTCGATTTTGGGGCGGCGAATGCGGCGGCTCGGCGGTTCCAGGCGGCGGGGCAGCTGGTGCGCGCGCGGCAGATGAATCCACCGGCGGATGCGGCGCGCCTGAATGCTTCGTTGCGGGCGGCGGAGGGCGCTTTGCTGGCGCCTGAGGGTTTGCCGCGGCGATCGTGGTTCAAGCACACGATCTACGCTCCGGGCGAGTTTACGGGGTATGCGGCGGTGGTGATTCCGGGGGTGAACGAGGGGATTAGCGTCCCGGACGGGCCGCGTGCGCAGGCGCAGATGGCTGTGCTGACGGAGGCTTTGCAGAGGTCGGCGGCGATACTTGAGGGGGCGGCTAAGTAGGACGGCTGGGGCGGGGGCAGATTCGCTTCGATGGGTCGGAGCCTCACGGTTGGTTGTCGGCTCGCATTTGTCTAAGACCGGAAGACGATGTGGCGCCTCGACCCGCCCGAGGATGGGCGGCAGGCGATGGTGGGGATGTTGCATGGTGCTTTGAGTTCTGCGGCGAGTTGGAGGAAGGCGGTCGTTTGCTTACGCAAACGATACCCCACCCTTTCGCTGTGCGAGAGGATGGTGCACCCGGATTTCTGGCTCGTCAGGGGTGGGTGGTTGGGCGGGCTGGATTGGGGGGAAGGGCAACAAGAAGGGCAAGGCAAAGGCAACTACAGGGGTCCTTCGCTTTGCTCAGGATGACGGCGGTGAAACAGGCAATGGCAGAAGCAGATTCCCTTCGGGAACGACAACCAGAAGGGCAGAACTCCTGTAAGGAGCGGGCTTGATCATAGGTTTCCTGGAGTTGATTAGACCTCCATTACTGGCTGCTCGTCTGCGACTAGGGATCCTCGGCGGGCGGCGATGAAGCCGAACAGGGCGATGTAGATGTAGCAGAGGGCGGGCAGGGTGAATGCGTGCTGGACGCCGATGTGGTCGGCGAGGACGCCTTCGGCGAGGGGGAGGATGGCGCCTCCGACGATGGCGGCGACCATGAGGCTGGAGCCTTTGCTGGTGAGCGGGCCGAGACCTGCGAGGCCGAGGGTGAAGATGCTGGGGAACATGACGGAGTTGAAGAGGCCGACGGCGATGATGCTCCACATGGCGACGTTGCCGTGGGTGAGGATGGAGGTGACGACGAGGAGGCAGGCGACGATGGCGGCGAGGCCGAGGAGGATGCCGGCACGGACGCGCTGGAGGATGGCGGACCCGATGAAGCGGCCGATCATGGCTCCGCCCCAGTAGAAGGCGACGTAGTGGGCGGCGGATTTTTCGCTGAGGGCGCCGACGCCGGGGAGGCCGAAGTAGTTGACGAGGAAGCTGCCGATCGAGACCTCGGCGCCGACGTAGACGAAGATGCCGAGGGCTCCCATGAGGAGGTAGGGCTCGTTCCAGATGCTTCCTGTGCCGGCGCCGGTGTGGAGTTCGCCGGGGCGGAAGTCGCGGGTGAAGTCGGTGGTGGGGAGCTTGACGAGGGCGATGGCGACGGCGAGGAGGATGAGGGCCATGGCGATGCCGAAGTACGGGAGGCGGACGGAGGATGCCTGCTCCTGGCGGTAGGTTTGGAGGAGGGCCGCGGAGAGGGAGTGCATTTTTTCGGGTGTTATGGTGGATCCGCTGAGGATGAGCCAGCCGCCGAAGATGGGGGCGATGGTGGTTCCGAGGGAGTTGAAGGCCTGGGAGAGGTTGAGGCGGCTGGCGGCGGTGCGCTGCGGACCGAGGTTGGTGACGTACGGGTTGGCGGCGACCTGCAGGCAGGTGATGCCGGCGGCAAGGACGACGAGGGCGGTGAGAAACATGGCGAACGAGGCCATGGCGGAGGCGGGAAGGAACAGGAGAGCGCCCGCGGCCATGATGAGGAGGCCGATGACCATGGTCTGCTTGTATCCGCGCCATTCGACCACCTTGCCGGCGGGGAGAGCGAAGACGAAGTAGGACGTGAAGAACGCGAACTGGACGAGAAGCGCTTTTCCGTAGCTGAGCTCGAAGATGCCCTTGAGGTGCGGGATGAGGATGTCGTTGAGGCAGGTGAGAAATCCCCACATAAAGAAGAGCATGGTGGCGATCGACATGGCGCGGACGTCGGTCGAGCCTGGATCGCGGGTGGAGGTGTGGGCCTGGACAGCGGTTGTGATCATGGGTCACTCCTCTTCTTGTGTGGCAAAGAAGTCAGATGGGTTTCGGCGCAGAGGCAGCGGAGCTTTGGGCGACCCCATAGTTATACCCGGACGGGGCGGAGTTTGCTTTAGATTTGCTTTTCGGGGTGGCGGGGTTGGGGGGTGAGATGGCTCCGGTGCTGGGTCGCTTATGACTCTGGATTGGGTCGCTTAGCGCTCTGGGACTGGGGCTACTGCCTGGGAGCAGTGGCCTGCGTTGTCGCAGGCGCGCACGCCGAAGAAGACGTTGTCTTTTGAGATTGGCAGGGTGGCGGTATGGGGGGCGGCGGTGTCGCCGGCGCGGGTGGGGTTGCTGAAGCTAGATGCTTCGGCGGCGAACTGCCAGTCGGTTGCGGAGGTTTCGCGCCACAGGATTTGGTAGTGCACATCGGGGCCGGCGGCTGCGGGCGGGTCCCAGCGCAGGGTCGAGTTGTTGCCCAACTCGCGTGTGACGACGCGGACGTTTTCGGGAGTTCCGGGCGAGGCGGCTAGGGTTGCGAGGGTCGCTGCGTTGAGGCGGGCGACGCGGGCGACGTAGCCGAAGTCGACGAACTTCAGGAGATCGCCGTACTCGACGCCGGCCTCGGTGCGGACGTCCTGGTGCTGGTGGTTGTAGTTTTCGCGCCACTCGGTGAAGCGCACGGCGGGGAAGCCGGCGGCGCTGAAGGAGCTGTGGTCGCCGCCGCGGAGGTATCGGTCGAGTCGCAGCTCCATTACGGGCTTGAGGGCCGGGGCGCCGGCAGTTCCCTGCCCTTCGGTGTACGTCTGGGTGTACGTTCGGGCGACGTCGAGCACGGCGCGCGCGAGTTCTCGGGAGGAGGTGTCGTTCTCGGCGCCGAGAGCGAGTGCGGCCTTGATTTCGGCCAGAGGCGCGTTGGGGTTTACGCCCTGCGAGAAGACGCGCACGAGCGACTTTTGTTGCAGGGTGTCGCCGGGGGTGGTGTCGCCGCCGACGATGTCGTTGTTGAGGACGCCCTGGAGGAGCCAGCCTTCAGACTTCGCCATTTGCTTCATTAGATCGGCCATGTGATGGCTGCCGTTGAGACCCTGCTCTTCGCCGGCGACGGCCACGAAGACGATGGTCGCGGGGAAGTGGAGTTTGGAGAGGACACGGGCGCACTCGAGGCTGACGGCGGTGCCGCTGGTGTCGTCGTTGGCGCCGGGCGCAAATGCGCGGGCGTTCATTACGTCGGTGACGCGGGTGTCGTAGTGGCCGGTGACGAGGTAGAGACGCTTGGCTTGTGCGGGGTCTGTGCCGCGCAGGACGGCGTAGATGTTGCGCAGGAGCGTGGGCTGGGCGAAGCGCGATTTGCCGCCGCTGAAGCCGGGCTCTGTCGGCTGTTGGGTGAACTGGTCTTCACGGACGGTGAGGCAGTGCCCGCAGCTGGCTGAAATTTCTTCGAACTGCGCGTGGATCCAGTCGGCGGCGGCGAGGATGCCCTCGCCGGGCGGCAGATTTTTTTCCATGCTCGCGAGCGTGCTTCGGCTCTGGAAGCTGACCAGTTTTTCGTCGGTCCGGCGGACGCTCTCAGGCGACATTTGAGCCAGGGCCGCGGCGATGCGCGGGTCGACCGGCTCCGGGGCGATTGGAGCTCCGGTGGCCTGGAAGTCCGGAGGGGAGACTTGCGCGGGAAGGTGCGGGGCACACGGGATGAGGAGGAGAAGAGTGGACGCGGAGAGAGCGATGCGGGACAGAGCGATGCGGGACAGAGCGATGCGGGACAGAGTTTGAGCCATTACGGTTGACACCTCGCGCGAGTCCACAACGATAGCAGAGGCCGGGAGAATGGAGGTTTTGTCCCGGCCTCGTTTCGTGCTGTTTAGAGGCAGGCCTTAGAAGGTGATCTTCGCGGCTAGTTGTAGTTGCCGGGACGATCCGGCATCGCCGACCGCTGTACGTGTGGTGCTGATCTGTCCGAAGGTGCCTGTGCTGCTGTTGCCGGTGGATGTTGACGAGGCGAGGCTGGTGTTGGGGTTGCCGAAGTTGGCGTGGTTGAGGAGGTCGAAGGCGTCGAGGCGAAGGACGAACGCGGCGCGCTCGAAGATGCGTGTGGACTTCTGGAGGGAGAGGTCGGAGTCGGCGAATCCGGGGCCGGTGAGGGCGTTGCGATGCAGGGTTCCGAAGCCGGTGGGTTGCGCGTAGAAGACGCAGCCGGGGGTTGCGGCGGGGGAGGCGCCGGTGCAGCCGAGGCCGCGGATGAACTGGACGTAGGAGAGGTTGGTGTAGGCGCCGCGGCCGGTGGAGTAGCTGCCGAGGAGCGTCGGACGGATGGTGCCGGAGGTGCCGTTGTAGAGCGAGGTGGTGGTGATGTTGAGCGGGTTGCCGGATTGCAGCTGGGTGATGTTGGCGATCAGCCAGCCTTCTTTGAGGCGGTTGCCGTGATAGGGGAGTTCCCAGGTTCCGCTGAAGACGAAGTGCTGGCGGGCGTCGAAGTCGGAGAGGCCGTAGTTGCCGCGGGGATTGAAGTTGTTTTGGAGGACGTAGCCGCCCTGGGAGCCGAGCGAGTTGAGGTCCATCGACTTCGACCAGGTGTAGGACGAGTTGATGGAGACGCCGTAGAAGAGGGTTTTGCGCACCGTGAACCAGAGCGCGTTGTAATTGGAGAACGAGTCTGAATCGACGTAGCTGATGTTTTGGAGGGCCGCGCCGGGGGAGATGGAGCTGGTGGCGGCGTTGGTCGGATAGGGCCGAAGGGCAACGCCTGCCGGGTAGATGTACTGGTTGAGGTTGCGCCGCAGACGGAGGTGTTTGCCTTCGGACCCGATGTAGCCGATCTGCATTACCGTGCCGGCGCCGAGTTCCTGCTGGAGGTTGAGATTGTAACTTTCGATGTACGCATTTTTGAAGTTGGGATTGATGGCTGAGGGTCCGAAGCTGGCCGCCTGGCTCTGAAACAGGGTTCCGACGGGGAGCCCTGGGGTGGAGGAGACGCTGATGGGCGTGGCGAAGGGCGGGTTGGCGGTGAGACCGGTGACGGCGTTGGAGGTGGGCTGATCGACGAGGATGCCGTAGCCGCCACGAAGGACGGTCTTGCTGTCGCCGTATGCGTCCCAGGAGAAGCCGACGCGCGGCTCGTAGTTGTTGTTCTGGTTATAGGGCTGACTGACGTGTGTGAGGGAGTGCGAGCTCTGGAGGAAGTTGACGAAGCGCTGACCGCCTTCGGCCGGGGTGCCGTTCCACTCGTAGCGGAAGCCGAGTTCGGTGGTGAGGCGCGGTGCGATCTTCCAGGTGTCCTGGGCGAAGCCGGCGGCGGCTCCGATGAAGACGCGGCTGTTGACGTTCTGCGGCGTGACGGCGAAGGTGTTTGCGAGACCGGCGATGAAGTTGTTTACGTTCGAGAAGCTGATGCTGCCGGTGTCCTGGCTGTAGCTGGAGCCGACGAAACGCCGGAACTCGCCGCCTGTCTTGATGGTGTGTTTGCCGCGCGTGATGCTTACGGAATCGGAGACGATGCCGGTGGTGTCGAAGCGACCTTGCGGGAATCCGGCGGGGCCGCCGAAGTTGAGGCCGATGGAGGGAACGCTGATCTGCGGAAGACCGCTGCCGGTGGTGACGCCGGTGTTGATGCCGTACGCCTGTGGGTTGGCGAGGGTGTTGGGAACGAAGCCGATGGCGACTCGGTTGAAGCCCACGCGCAGCTCGTTGACGACGTTGGAGGAGAAGATGTGGACTTCGTTGACGGTGCCGATCTGGCGGTGCGCGGTGCGGTGATCGCCGAAGCCGGTGACGGTGTTGCCTTGGAGGTTCGGCTCGGTGCGCGCGTCCTGCTGGTAGGCGTAGTAGGCGTGGAGGTTATCGATGTCCGAGATTTTGTGTGAGAGATCGCCGGTGAACTGGTCGGTCTTGACCGGACCGGGCGAGGATCCGGTGAAGACGCTTCCGTTCGCGTTGTTGGCGACGGGGATGAAGTTGAGCAGATTTGCGTAGGCCTTGTTTGCGTTTGCGGCAAAGGTGGATCGCTGCGCCGCGGTGAGGACCGTGCTTTGGAGCAGGATGTCCTGCGATTGCCGCAGACCTTCGTAGCTGAGAAAGAGGAATGTTCGGTCCTTCCACAGCGGTCCGCCGAGATCGCCGCCGAAGTTATGTCGCCGGAGCGCGTTCATCCGGGCCGGCTTGCGATTGAAGAAGTTGCGAGCGTCGAAGTAGTTGTTGCGAGCGTACTCGAAGGCCTCGCCGTGGAGGGTATTGGAGCCGGAGCGGGTGAGCACATTGACGACCGATCCGGAGCTTCGGCCGTACTCCGCGCTGAGGGTTGAGTTGGAGATTTTGAACTCGGCTGTTGTGTTGATGGACGGCTGGAAGGTGATCTGATTTTGGGCGAGATCGTTGAGGTTGACGCCGTTGATCATGAAGTTGGCGGAGTCTTCGCGCTGGCCGGCGGTGATGAACGAGTTGGCTCCGAGGCCGCGGCTCGCAACGGTGAGACTGCCCGAGACTGGAGGCACGACCGATCCTGGAACGAGTTGCGTGAGATCGAGGAAGTGGCGGCCGTTGAGCGGAATCTGCTGGACCGTGCGTTGATCGATGACCTGTCCGACCGTGATGGTGCCGGCGTCGATCAGAGGCGCGCTTGATTCTACCTGGACGGTCTCTCCGGCGGACGCGAGGCCGAGCTGTACGTTGAGGTTGGTGCGCTGATCGACGTCGAGCGCCAAGCTCTGGACGGTGTAGAGCGCGAACCCTGGAGCGGTGACCTGCAGACGGTACCCGCCGGGGGCGAGCGAGGGCAGGGCGTAGATGCCGGCGGCATCGGTGCGCGCGGATCGGTCGATGCCGGTGGAGTTTTCGTGCGCCGTGACCTCCGCGCCGGGGACGACAGCGCCGGTGGGGTCGGTGACGGTGCCGGCGAGGGTGGCGGTGGACTGCGGGTGAAGAACGGAGGTTGTGCCGAGGAGGGTGAGCGCAAGGGTGAGTCGGGCGAACAGGGGGAAAGGGACGGCGCAGGGTCGCATGGGGCCTCGTGAGAGCTGGGAACTCCGGTGGGTGGGACTGGAGTGGCCGCGGGGTCCTCGCCCTGTGGAGCGGGCGACGTCTGGACCGCGAAAAATATGTCGGTGTGAGATCTACGCTAATATTCAGGGAAATTCATGTCAATTCCCTTGAGCTCCAAACCTGCTATTCGATGGCCGCGACGCCGGTGTGTTCTGTGGGCCGGAGTTGTTGTGTGTGGCTTGTTGCCGGTGCAGCGAGCATGCGCGCAAGTTGGTGTGGATCGGGCGTCGGGGTCGGGGTCGGCGTCGGGGTCGGGGTCGGGGTCGGATCTGGCTGCGTTGACGGAGACGATTGCCGTGACCGGATACGAGCGGCGCCTGGTGGATCTGCTCGAGCGGGAGTTGGCGCCGTGGCATCCCAGGCGCGACGCGATGGGCAATTTGACGGTCACGTTGGGCAGTGGAGCTCCGCACCGTCTGATCGCGACGCCGATCGACGAGCCGGGGTACATTGTGAGCCGGGTGACGCCGGAGGGGTACCTGCGGGTGCAGCGGCTGCCTCAGGGGGGAGGTACGTACGGCTTGCCGCCGCACTACAACGAACTGAACAATGCGCAGCCGATGCTGGTGGAGACGAGCGCGGGCAAGCTGCTACCGGCGATCGCGGCCGGCCTGTCGATCCATCTGGAACCGGGGCGAAGGAGCTTGCCGGATCCTGATGACCTCGACAACTTTTACCTGGATCTGGGGGCGTCGAGTGCGGCCGAGATCCAGGCGGCCGGGGTTGAGAACCTGAGCCCGATCGCGGCGGAGCGCCACCTGTTGAGCGTGGGCGAGAGTGACTGGAGCTCGACGGCGGTGGGCGATCGTTTTGGGGCGGCGGCTTTGCTCCGCGTGCTTCGAGGTATTGGGGCTGCGAAGCTTCGCGGCACGACTACATTTGCGTTTGTCACGGAGCAGTGGTCTGGGGGTCGGGGGCTTTCGCGCGTTCTGGTGGCCGAGCACCCGGACGAGTTGGTGTACGTTGGCCGAGCGCTCGCACCTGCGCCGGGGGTCGTCCGGGCGGTCGAGACGACCGATGCGGCCGGGGCGGCGAAGACGTGCGCCACCGCCGCCCTGGGCAGCGGCGTGTGCCTCGCCGGGAGTTCGCCGGACGCGCTGCGGCCGACGTCCATGGGCGGATCTCTCCAGCAGATTTTGCCGACGCTCGGGACGGGGGACGCCGCCGCGTTTCTGCCGCCGGGGTACGGGCCGGCGGTTGATCTTCCCGGCCGAACGGTGCATCTGGCGATTCCTTTGCGATGGCCGCTGACGGCCGCCGAGACGATGGATGAGACCGATCTCGATCAACTCACCGGGCTCTTGCGGGCGTATGTGACGAGCGAGCCTCTGGCGCCGTCTCGGCCGGTCGCGGCACGCGCGGTGCGACCATCGCGACCTCTGCCGGCCCGGCCTGCGGAGATGCCGGCTCTGGACAGCGTGCTTCGAGATTTGATTCTGACCTATGGCGTGAGCGAGCGCGAGACGCTGACGCGGGAGGCGGTGGAGCGGCTGCTGCCAGAGTGGGCGCACACCTCGACGGACGCCGGCGGCAACCTCATCCTCCACTTCGGGAGTGCACCGGCGAGCGCTGCGCCGCACGGCATCGTCGTTGTGGCTCACACGGATGAACTTGGGTTCCGCGTCGAGGCGATCAACCCGGACGGCAGCGTTGCCTTGGCCAACAAGGGCGGGGGCTCGCCGGCGTTTTTCTGGGGGCATCCGGCACTTGTGCACACGGTTGCGGGCGATCGCGAAGCCGTGATGGAGCTGCCTGACAACTACAACACCGCGGGCTTTCACTTCCCTGCCGACTTTCGGGTTGCGGCTACGCTTTTTGTGGGTGCGCGCACGCCGGCCGAGGTCGGGGCGCTGGGTATCCGGGTGGGTGATCCTGTGACGATCCCGAAGGATTACCGGGCTCTGCTGAACCGGCGTGTGTCGGCACGTTCGCTCGACGATCGCGTTGGATGCGCGGCCATGGTGCGGGCGGTTTGGGCGTTGGGCCCCGAGTTCCATCGCGATGTGACGTTTGTATGGTCGACGCGGGAAGAGCTGGGTCTGCTGGGGGCGGGCGAGTTCGCCGTGGCCGCGGCAAAGGCGGGGCAGACGCCGCGGACTGTGTTTGCGATCGACACGTTTGTCTCGTCGGACTCGCCGATCGAGAGCTCCCGCTTTGCCGACGCGGAGCTGGGAAAGGGATTTGTGATTCGGGCGGTCGACAACTCGAATATTGCTCCGTGGGAGGACGTGCGCCGGCTTGAGCAGATGGCGACGAAGAGCGGAATTCCGTTCCAGTTCGGCGTGACGGGCGGGGGCAACGATGGTGCGACGTTTGTCCGGTATGGCGCGACCGACGTCGCCTTGGGTTGGCCGCTGCGTTACTCGCATTCGCCGGGAGAGGTGATTGATTTGCGGGATCTTGAGGGGCTGGCCTTGATTGCTGAAGAGATTTCGCGGTCTTGGTGAATGGGGCACGGCTGGGCGGAACTACAGCAGATTCCCTCTGGGATTGACAACCAGAAAGGCAAGGCAACAGCAGATTCCCTCTGGGAATGACAACCAGAAAGGCAGAACTACTGCAGTGGCCGTGCCGGGCTTTAGACGGGAGCCACTGCGTTGTCGACGGGCGGTTTGGGTATCTGTCCGGCCAGGACTTGGCGCACGGTGGACAGGAACGCCGGTGGACCGCCGAGCGACCAGACGGTGGCCTGATAGCCTGGGGTCGGTTGCGATCCCACTTTGCTGAAGGTGATGGCGCGTGCCTGGGAGCCGGAGGTTTTGATGGCGTCGACGACGGCGGCGGCCTGGTCCTGAGAGAGCGTGTGGCAGGCGATCACAAGATCGAAGTGGTGTTGTCTGAGAGCGTCTGGGACGTCGGCGGGATGCGCGCACAGGGCGCAGATCTGTTCGCGCGCCAAGAGCGCCTCCCGCGACTCAAGGAGGACTGCTTCGGTGCCGACCAGAAGCGCCCGGGGAGCCGGTTTTTCGTCGTGCAACAGGTCCTTCATGTGGGAGCCATCGCGGTTTGCTTACCCGCTAGTGCGAACTTTTTTGTTGTTGAGACCCTTTGTGACAAACAGGCCGTACTCACCTATGCGACCTGGCGTGCATCTCACTTACGAGCCAATCCGGGTGACGTTCTCAGCGATTGTACTGCGAGATTGCGTGTGAGGGTATGAAAACAGCTGACTGCGAAGAGTTGGAAGAGCGTCTTCGGCGAGCGGAGCAGGCCCTGCTTCGGAGCGAACAGAAGGCGATCGCGGGGCGGTTTGCACTTTCGGTGGCGGCCGAGGTGGCCGGACCTCTGGAAGCGTTGGGAAACCTCGTGTATCTCGCGGTTCAGGACGCGGAAGACGCGGGGGCGGTGCGCCGGTATTTGCAGATTGCCGAAGGTCAGCTGGCCCGCATCTCCGAGATTGCGAGCCGGGTGATGCCGCTGCATCAGCCGGAGAAGCCGGGCCGGGATATTTACCTGTTTCATCTGATTGAGGCGGCCCTGCGGCTTTTGCATCGCGAGATTCGCGAAAAGAGGATTGAGCTTCGTCTGGATTTGCCGTCGATGCCTGCGGTGCAAGTCTCGGAGACCGATCTGCTTCATGTGCTTTCGACGCTGATGATCTGCTCGATCGAGAGTTTGCCGGAGCGGGGTGTGCTTCACATTCGCACCAAGCACTCCAAGGGGCACCAGCACATCCTGATTGCAGACAATGGGATGGGGATCGATCCTGCGCGCGAGCATCTGCTGTTCGATCCGTTTGCGCATCCGCCCGAGGCGGGCAAGCGGGCGGGGCCCAAGTTGTGGGCTTGCAAGGCGATGCTGGAGAAGCATGGCGGCCGGATCCGGCATCGCAGCACAGTGCGGGCGGAACGGAGCGGAACGGCGTTTCGCGTCTCTCTGCCTGGGTGAGGGCGGCGACCGGCGGGATACGGGTAGGCCTCTTTTGAGTTTCGGTCCTTTTACAACTTCCAAACGTCCTACTTGCTACTCTCTAGTGGGAAGGTCCGGCTCTCGGCGGTTGCTTTGAGTTGCTGGAACGGGTTTTGGTGTGATGAAGTGGAGTCTCGCCCGATGGGCGACCCTCACCGGGGCTGCTCTGGTAGTGGTGGCCGGGTGCAGCAAATCGAAGTCGAATCCGGGGGCCGAAGCGCCGCCCCAAGCGGTGGTTGTCGCTGCCGGCGACGATGGTCAGATCTCTGTCGACCATCCGGACGAGTACGCGACGACGCCGGTCCAGGCGCGGTCCACGAAGTCCACCCTGAACGTCACGGGGCAGGTGTCGGCCGACATTTCGCGGACGATTCCGGTGATTTCGCTTGCGAATGGCCGGGTTGTCGATGTGCACGCGCGGCTGGGCGACTTTGTGCACAAGGGGCAGTTGCTTTTTGAGGTGCAGAGCACGGACGTTTCGGGGGCGGTTGCGCAGTACATCCGGGCGGTGAATGACGAGCGTCTGGCGAGCGGGCAGTTTGAGCGCTCGAAGATTTTGTATGCGAAGGGCGCGACACCGAAGTCGCTGCTGGACATTGCTGAAAACGGTGAGCTGGATGCTCGGACGGATCTTCGGGCGGCGGAGCAGCAGCTCCGTGTGCTCGGCATTGACAAGAATAATCCCGGCGCGACGGTAAAGGTGTATGCACCGGCCACAGGTGTGATTATTGCGCAGAACGTGACCACCGCGGCGGCCGCGGGCGTCGGTCTCTCCGGATCTTCGACCGCCTTTACCATCGCCGATCTTTCCCACGTCTGGGTGATCTGCGACGTGTACGAGAATGACCTGGGCAGCGTTCATGTTGGAGAGACTGCCGACATTCGGCTGAACGCCTACCCGAATCAGCCTCCGATCACGGGCACCGTGTCTGACATTGGAGCTGTGCTGGACCCGACGATACGGACGGCCAAGGTACGGATCCAGGTGCCGAATCCGAACTTGCTGATGCGCGTCGGCATGTTTGCGACGGCAACCCTGAACGGGTCGCAGGGGGTCGTTCACACTTTTGTTCCGTCGACCGCGGTGCTGCACCTGCAGGATCGTGACTGGGTGTTTGTCCCCTCGGGGGGCGGTCACTTTCGAAGAATCCCTGTCGGCGCGGGGCCGATTATGGGGACTCAGCAGGAGATCCTCTCCGGGCTTCAGGCCGGGCAGCCCGTGGTTGTGCAGGCGCTTGCTTTGCAGAACGCGGTCAGTCAATAGATCGGGCGATTTAAGACACGGATGATTACAGGTCTCGTCAATTTTGCGCTGAACAACCGATGGCTGGTCCTCGGTTTTGCCGTGTTGCTGTTCGGCTGGGGTGTGCTTTCGTTTCACAATCTACCGGTGGAGGCTTACCCGGACGTGGCCAACAACTACGTCCAGGTGATTACGCAGTGGCCTGGGCGGGCGGCCGAGGAGGTGGAGCAGCAGGTCACGGTGCCGATTGAGATCTCGATGGCGGGCATACCGCACCTTGCGCACCTGCGTTCGACGACCCTGGCCGGACTTTCCGCTGTGAACCTGATCTTTGACGACGAGAGCTCGGACGACTGGAACCGGGAGAAGGTCCTGGAGCGGCTCCAGCAGGTCACGTTGCCCGGCGGTCTGCAGCCGCAGATCGGCTCGGACTTTTCGCCGGTTGGCCAGATCATGTTTTACCGGCTCGTCTCGACGAACCCGCAGTATGGAAATACCGAGCTCAAGTCGCTTGAGGACTGGGTGCTGGAGAAGCAGTTCAAGTCTGTTCCGGGCGTGGCCGATGTTTCGTCGTTTGGCGGCATGACGCGCAACTACCAGGTGAATATCGACCCTGAAAAGCTGATCTCCTACGGAATTACGATTGGGCAGGTGGAGCAGGCGCTGGCCAACAACAATATCAACGCCGGCGGCGGATTTATCGAGGAAGGACAGCAGCAGATCAACGTCCGCGAGGTCGGCCTGGTGAAGGATCTGCCTGACATTGCGCAGATCGTGATTCGCTCGCAGAACGGAACGCCGATCCGGATTGGGGACATCGCGACGGTGGTCGAAGGCAACCGGGTCCGGCTGGGACAGATGGGGTACGCGCGGCGGCGGGACGATGGCAAGATCGTCGATGATCCGGACACCGTCAACGGCATTGTTCTGCTGCAGAAGGGCGCCGACGAGGACCCCACGCTTGATGCCATCCACGAGAAGATCAAGGACCTGAACGAGCACGTTTTGCCGAAGGGCGTCAAGGTTGTTCCGTATCTCGACCGGTCGGATCTTGTTCATTACACGACCCACACGGTCCTGCATAATCTGACCGAAGGCATTGCGCTTGTCGTCATTATTCTGTTTTTGTTTCTCGGCAACGTGCGCGGGGCGATCATTGTTTCGCTCACGATTCCGTTTGCGCTCTTGTTTGCCTCGATCTGTCTTGATCTGCGCCACATCCCGGCCAATCTGCTTTCGCTGGGCGCGCTGGATTTCGGCATGGTCGTCGACGGCGCGGTGGTGATTGTGGAGAACATCGTCAGGCACTTGAACCAGCCGAATCCGCGTGGGCGGTCCTCGATCGAGATTATTCGCGAGGCAACGCACGAGGTCCAGCGGCCGGTATTTTTTGCGATCGGCATTATTATTTCGGCGTACTTGCCGATTTTCACGCTGCAGGCGGTGGAGGGACGGCTGTTCAAGCCGATGGCCTGGACGGTGGCGTTCGCTCTCCTGGGGGCGCTCCTGTTCTCGATGGTGCTGGCGCCGGTGCTCTCGTCGTTTTTGTTTACGAAGGGCGCGAAGGAGTGGCACAATCCGCTTCTGGTGTGGCTGACGGCGCGGTACCGGGTTGCGGCGACGTGGGCGATCGAGCACCGCTTTGTGACCTTGTCAGGGGCTGGCCTGGTGCTGGCGATGTCCGCGTTTCTGCTCTTCTCAGGCGTGCTTGGGTCGGAGTTTCTGCCGCACCTGGACGAGGGGGCAATCTGGGTGCGTGGAACGCTGGCGCCTTCGGAGGGTCCAACGAACGGCGTGGCGGTGATGAACCACGCGCGGGTCATCCTGGCTTCGTTTCCTGAGGTTACGCAGGTTGCCTCGCAGGTGGGCCGGCCGGACGATGGTACGGACACGACGGGGTTCTTCAACACGGAATATTTCGTGGATCTGAAGCCGAAGAAGGAGTGGCGCCCGGTCTTTCATCAGGACAAGGACGAGCTGACGGCGGCGATCAACCGCGAGCTGAGCAAGATGCCCGGCGTGATCTGGAATTTTTCGCAGCCGATCTCGGACAACGTGGAAGAGGCCGTTTCGGGCGTCAAGGGCGAGCTTGCGGTGAAGATTTACGGGGATGACCTGAAGACTCTTGAGACGCTGGGCAACCAGGTTGTCGGCATTATGGGAACGGTGAAGGGCGTGCAGGATCTCGGTCTGTTTCGCGTGATCGGGCAGCCTAACCTGAACTTCACGGTCAATCGCGAGGCGGCTGCGCGCTTTGGCATCAACGTCTCGGACATTCAGGATGCGATCCAGACCGCGGTGGGTGGAAGCGCGGTTTCGCAGGTGCTGCAGGGCGAAGCTCGCTACGATCTGACCGCGCGGTACCAGGCGCCGTACCGCGACACGACCGAGGCCATCAAGAATGTTCGGCTTGTCGCGCCTTCTGGAGAACGCGTCTCGCTCGACCAGCTGACGACGGCTCGGACCGAGGACGGAGCCGCGGAGATTTATCGCGAGGCGGGCCAGCGATATGTTGCTATCAAATATTCTGTGCGCGGCCGCGACCTGGGATCGACGGTCCGAGAGGCCATCACCAAGGTCGACCAGCAGGTGAAGCTGCCGCCCGGCTACCACCTCGACTGGGCCGGCGAGTATGCGAGTCAGCAGCGCTCGCAGCGTCGCTTGCTGATCGTGCTTCCGATTACGATCCTGATCATTTTTGTGATTCTGTATACGATGTTTCGCTCGGGCAAATGGGCGTTGCTGATCCTGGTGAACGTGGCGATGGCTCCGATTGGGGGTCTCCTGGCGATGCTGTTTACGCACACGCATTTTTCCGTCTCGTCGGGCGTTGGATTTCTCGCTCTGTTCGGCGTTTCGGTCCAGACCGGCGTGATCATGCTTGAGTACATCAACCAGCTGCGGGTGCACGGTTTTGACTATGAGCGAGCGGCGGTGGAGGGCGCGGTGCTCCGGCTTCGACCGATCATGATGACGATGCTGGTGGCGACGCTTGGTCTGCTTCCGGCGGCCACCTCGCACGGCATCGGCTCGGACTCGCAACGACCGTTCGCGATCGTCATCGTGGGCGGGCTGATCGGCGCGCTGGCGATCAACGTGTTCCTTCTTCCGACGCTGTATGTGTGGGTCGCTCGGCCTTCGGACATCCTTCCGGCGGCGGAACTGGAGTTTGAGAATTGATGGGAAGCGCCGCCAATTCAGGTCGGGGGAGTTCATGGGTTCGGCGTTGGGTCGGGCTGGGGTCTGCTCTTCTGGGGCTGCCTGTGCTGTTTCTCCTCGCTCCGGATTTGGCCGAGGCGCAGACGCCGTCGGCACCGGCGCCAGGGCAGCAGCAACCTGCTCCAAGCCCGGCGCCGGGCAAGGATCCTAGTCTGCTGACGACGCAGCATGGTGAGGGGCGCGACACGAGTTCCAACGATGCGAACGCGCTGGCCGTGACGGCCGGCCTGCCGACGCCGCCGTCGGCGCCGAACGCGTTGACGCTGCAGCAGGTGCTGGCGTTGGCGCAGACGCAGAACCTGAACCTGCTTGCCGCGCGGCAGAACCTTGAAGCGACGCGGGCGCAGGAGATCCAGGCAGGACTTCGGGTGAACCCGTACCTTGCCGTCGCGGGCAACAATATCACGCTGCCGAACAACGGCAGTGAGGGCAATCCTCCGGGCTACGCGGTTCAGGTTTCGCGGCTTTTTGAGCGCGGCGAGAAGCGGCGGTACCGCCTTGACGCAGCGCGCGCGACCACCGAGCAGACCTCCGCGCAAGTGCTCGACCAGCAGCGACAGACTCTTTTTACGTTGCGCCAGGCCTTCACGAACATGCTGATGGCCAAGGCCGCGCTGGTCCTTGCGCAGGCGAACCTGAAGGATTTTCGGCGCGAGGTCCAGATCAACAACGACCGTCTGCAGGTGGGTGACATCGACAAGCTGGACTTTGAGCGGCTCGATCTGCAGCTGGCCCAGTTTGAGTCTGACGAGGCTACCGCGCGCACGAACCTGACGCAAGCGAGCTACCAGATTCAGACGCTGCTCGGGTCCGCCCAGCCCTCAGCCGACCCCAATGTCTTTGACATTCGCGGCGACATCTTTCCGCCAGCGATCGCGATTAACCCGGCCGCTCTTCAGGCGACGGCGCTTGCCACTCGACCTGACCTCCTCGCCGCGCAGTCCGCGGTGCGGGTTGCCGACGCGAACCTCCGGCTTGCGTTTGCGAACGGCACCACGGACCCTACGATCGAGGGCGAGTACGACCGCTCCGGCAGTTACAATTCGGCGGGCTTCTCGGTCAACATTCCGCTGCGCTTGTTTGATCGCAATCAGGGCAACAAGGAGACTGCTCGATTTCAGGTGTCGGGGTCGCAGCTTCTGGCGTCGGCGACGCAGAATCAGGTTCGCTCCGATGTGGCGCAGGCGGTGGTCGGGTACAACATTGCGAAGGGGCTTTCGGACCGGTACCAGGCTCACTATCTCGCCGAATCGAAGGATGTCCTCGACATCGCGCAGTTCGCTTATGAGCACGGTGGACTTGCGCTGATCGACTACCTCGATGCGTTGCGTGAGGCCCGCACCGTGACGTCGAACGCGCTTGCGGCGTACAGCCAGACGTGGCTGGCGATCCATCAGATCTCGCTGGCGACGGGGACCGAGGTCGTGCCGTAGTCGCCTGAGACCGGGTGCTTACTTGCTTGCCTGCGACCTCCAGATCTCTACGTCCGCACCGGCGAAGATGCCGCGGATCAGAGCATCGGAAAAGAATGCCGGGGCGGGTGCGCTCGCGGCGTCTAGACGGCCGATCTGCTCGGGTGTGAGCGATATGTTCAGTGATGCCAAGTTGTCATGAAGTTGAGCGAGCGTCCTTGCGCCGAGGATCAGTGAGGTGACACCGCGCTGCGCCAGAGCCCACGCGAGCGCGACCTGCGACATGGGCAGACCGGCGTCGGCGCTCACCTCGCGGAGAACGTCGAGGATGGGCCAGTTGCGATCCTTGAAGATTAGAAACGACGGCAGATTCAGGTCGAGCCGGCCACCGCCTGTGGTTGCCTTGCCATCGGCGTCGCGGCTGTACTTGCCGGCGAGAAAGCCCGCCGCCAGCGGGCTCCACGGCGTGATGCCCCAACCCATCTCAAGCGCCGCGGGCACATGCTCCGTCTCGATCGTGCGTTCGACCAGAGAGTATGGCATTTGCAGGGCGATCGGCCCTGGAAGGCAATGCGCTGCGGCCAACGTCGCCATCCGGGTTGCGTACCAGGCGGGGACATCCGAGAGGCCGAAGTACCGGATTTTGCCCGCGCGCACGAGCGCCACCATCGCGTCTAGAACCTCTTCGGCCGGCGTCACCTGATCCCACACATGCATCCAGTAGAGATCGACGTAATCGGTTCCGAGGCGGCGCAAGGAGCCCTCCAGCGCGCGGTGGAGATTTTTTGTTCCGTTGCCGCCGGCGAGCGGATTTCCGGGCTCCGCATTGAAGCTGTACTTGGTTGCTAGGACGAGGCGGTCGCGCCCTTTGCGGGCAGCGATGTAGCTGCCTACGAGCTCCTCGCTGCGGCCTTTCGCGTACACATCCGCGGTGTCGATGAAGTTTCCGCCGGCGTCGACGTAGGCGTTGAAGATCTCCTCCGAGACCTCGTCCGGCGACCCCCAGCGCGGCGTTCCCATCGTCATGGCGCCGAGCGCGAGCGGACTGACCAAGAGGCCGGAGCGGCCCAGCGTGCGAAGACTCTTCAGATCCATAGAGCTTCGGATGCGGCGGAGCGTGCCAGGGGCGGGGAATGTTTGCATGTGCCTTCGGGGCGAGGGTCGCTTGACGCCACCGGGCGAGCACAGTAGCGTGTGAGAGCCGAGCGCCTGAAAAGAAACCCAGCGCCAAAATAGAAAGACGCTTGCCCGACACGATGTATCTGCCCGCGACCTATACCGCGCAACTTGGATTCATGCTCGCGAGCATGGTGCTTTGGGGATCGTGGGCCAACACCGTTAAGCTGACGCCGGGATGGTCGTTCCAATCCTTTTACTGGGATTACGTTGTTGGGGTCGCGCTTGGCTCGGTGCTGTGGGGTTTGGCGCTCGGGGGCGGCGGCGGTTTTCTTTCCGCTCTGGGCGGAGCGTCCGGGCTTGCGATTCTGCTTGCGGTGCTTGCCGGTGTGGTCTTTAACGCGGCGAATCAGCTGCTGATCGCGGCCATCGATCTTGCCGGCCTGGCTGTCGCGTTTCCCATCGGGATCGGTTTAGCGCTGGTTGAAGGCGTGGTGCTCAACTACATTCTGGCGCCTGCCGCCAACGTGGTCCTGCTCTCGGGCGGCGTGGTTCTGGTTGCGGTGGCCATTGTGGTCGACGCGCTTGCCTACCGTCGCCGCGAACAGGCGCAGCCGGCCGTCACGCGCCTGGGCATTGTGCTTAGCCTGGTCAGCGGCGCGCTTATGGGTACGTTTTATCCCATCCTGACGCGTGCGATGCAGGGGCCGCGCGCGCTTGGACCGTACACCGTCGTGCCGTTCTTTGCGGTTGGCGTTGCTCTCTGCGCGATTCCGGTGAACTTGCGGATCTCGCGGCGACCCTTCTCCGGGGCGCCTGTTCCGCTGAGCAGCTACACTGACGCTCGTCCCTCGTGGCATCTGTGGGGTATCGTCGGGGGCCTGCTGTGGGATTGCGGACTTCAGTCGAACCTCCTCGCGTCGCGCGCGCAGATGGTGGGACCGGCGGTCTCGTATGCGATTGGGCAGGGCGCGACGATGATCTCGGCGGCGTGGGGTGTTTTTATCTGGGGCGAGTTCCGCCGTTCCTCGCGCGTTACGCATCTTCTCTTGGCGCTGATGTTTGTCTGCTTTCTTGCGGGCCTTAGTTTGATTGCGCTTGCGCCGAACCATTAGGGCTAACGGAAAAGGTAGTGCACCAGGAAGAGGGCGACCAGGCCCCAGGCTACGGGGCGCACCTCTCGGCTGCGGCCGGTGGCCAGGAGCACGGCCGTGTAGATCACGAATCCGATGGCCAGGCCGTCGCTGGCCGAGGTGAGGGCCATGAGCAGGAGCGTCACCAGGGCCGTGGCAGCGATGGTCACGTCGCGGAGGTCGAGCTCCGCCAGACCTTGCATCATGAAGACACCCACCATGACCAGAGCCGATGTGGTCGCGGCGGCCGGGACCACGGCGATCAGCGGCGTAACGAAGAGCGCGAGGAGAAAGCACGCGGCGACCGACACACTCACCAGACCTGTGCGGCCGCCCTGCTCCACACCCGCGGCCGACTCGAGATAGATGATGGCGGTCGTGCTGCCGAGGAGAGCTCCGCCGGAGGCAGCCGCTGCGTCGGCCGAGAGCGCCTCGCGAAGCTTGGGGAGGTTGCCCTCGGCGTCGGTGAGATGCGCGCGCGTGCCGATGCCGAACAAGACCGCCATCGCAGAAAACAGGTCTGTAAACAGGAGCGCAAGGACGATGGGGAGACATTGCGCCGGATGCTGGAGCGGGTAGCGCAGATCGAGCTTGAACGCGACCGGGGCCATGGAGTTCGGCCAGGAAAATACGTGGGCCGGCAAGTCGGTGAGGTGACGATGGCCGGGCGGTCCGGGCAGGAACAGACCTGCCACCGTTGCCAGGATGATGGACAGCACAAGCGCTCCGGGAACCCGACGGACGATGAGTACGATGGTGAGGATGGTACCGACGAGCGCGAGGAGCACGGTGGGCGAACTCATGTTGCCGAGGCCAACGATGGATCGCGGATTTGCCGCGACCACACCCGCGTTGCGCAGGCCGAGGAAGGCGATAAAGAGACCGATGCCCGCGCCGACGATGCGCTTGAAGGCAATGGGAAAGGCCTCGATGATGATGCGGCGGATGCCTGTGAGGGAGATGATCATGAACAAGACGCCGGTGTAGAAGACCATTCCGAGCGCGGCTTGCCAAGGGATGTGCATGCCCTGGCAGACCTGCACGGCGACGTACGCGTTGACGCCCATGCCGGGCGCCATGGCGAGGGGATAGTTTGTGCGCAGGCCCATCAGGACTGTGAAGATGGCCGCGATGACCGCGGTT
This sequence comes from Acidobacteriaceae bacterium, assembly GCA_965277145.1. Taxonomy (GTDB): domain Bacteria; phylum Acidobacteriota; class Terriglobia; order Terriglobales; family Acidobacteriaceae; genus Edaphobacter. Next base: position 614,789 of record OZ255717.1, on the reverse strand, counting down.
GCTGTGATGAGAGCGCCGCGGTCCATGCCGCTGGCCGAGAGCACCAGAGGGTGCACGACGAGCACATAGCTCATGGTGCTGAAGGTTGTGAGCCCGGCCAGGATTTCGCGGGGCGCGGTCGATCCACGTTCGGAGAAGTGAAACCAGCGATCGAGCGCGCGCGACAGGCTCTGGGGCGACAGGCTCTGGGGCGCGGAGCCTGGTGGCGCGGAGCCTGGGGGTGCGGAGCCTGGGGGTGCGGATCGATGCGGGCTTGACTGCGTGCTGGAGAGCGATGGCGCCAAGGTCGACCGGACCTCCCGGAGAGCGTGAGTAGACCGGAGCCCGGCGACATGCCTGGGCGCCGAGCACGAACGCGGAATTTTGTTTCTGTTGCACTGACTCTACCGCACAGAGATCACCGGGGAGGCACGAAAGTTTGGTTGACGCCGCGCCCGGATCGCAGTAACGTCACGCTAACCCTTGCAGCAAAACATAGATCCTCTAACTCCCTCCTTTGAGGTGCCATGAAGCGTTTTGCCGCCGTCCTGTCGTCGCTGTCCCTGTCACTGTTTGTTCTGTCCTCTCCGGCGCACGCGCAAGCCACAGGCTCGATCTCCGGTCGGGTTGTTGATCCGACGGGCGCTGCCATCCCAGGGGCTGCCGTGGCCGTGACGAACCAGAATACGAACCGCGAGCGCCACCTCGAAACCGGCCCGGACGGTACGTTTTCCTTTGTTGTGCTGCCGATCGGCGCGTATAGGGTGCGGGCCCAGGCGGCCGGTTTTCAGCCGCTCGAAGTTGAGAACACGTCCCTTGAGAATCAGCAGACGCTTGATCTTGAACTGAAGCTGCGCACGCTTGCAGCGACCAGTTCGGTTGAAGTGGTGGCCGAAGACAACGAGGCGGCGGTCCAGCGCACGGACCCGACGCTTGGGCAGACGATCCACGCCGAACAGGTGGCGGATCTGCCGCTCAACGGACGCGACTTCGCCCAGCTCGCCCTGTTGACGCCGGGCACGACGCGCGGCGAACAGACCTCCGACTTCCTGAACCAGGGCACGAGCAGCGAGGTGTCGTTTCGCGGCTCCGTCTCGCTTTCGGTGCAGGGCATGGCCGAAAACACCAATGACTGGCGGCTGGATGGCATCGACGACAACGAGCTGACGGGCGGCGGCGTGAGTTTTCTTCCCGAGATCGATGCGATCCAGGAGTTCAACGTTCTGACCTTCAACTACTCCGCGCAGTACGGATCGCGCGGCGGAAGTACGGTGCTTGTCTCGACCAAGTCCGGCACCAACCATCTCCACGGATCGCTCTTTGAGTTCTTTCGCAACGACGTGCTGGACGCGCGGAACTACTTCGACCCGATCAAGAAGGGAAAGTACCGCCAGAACGAGTTTGGAGGTTCGATGGGCGGCCCCCTTGTGCGCGACCGCACCTTTTTCTTTGTCGATTATCAGGGTAATCGGGTACGCCAGGCCGCTCCCGTCCTGAGCATCGTGCCGACCGACGCCCAGCGCACGCAGCACATCTTCACCAACCCGATCTACAATCCGGTGCCGACCCTCGCCGCACCGAATGCGGCCGCTCGCACCAGTTTCTACGATCCGACGCGCCAGGCGTATCACATTCCCGATGCGCTCATCAGCCCGATCGGGCAGGCGATACTGAATCTCTACCCGAGTCCTCTGCCGGCCGGATCGCCGGGCCTGTCGGGGGCGTTCAACTACACCGCGAGCCCGACGCGCACGCTGAATGACGACGAGTTTGACGTCCGAGTTGACCATCAGATCGCCGAGAAAGACCGGATGTTCGCTCGGTTCAGCTGGGACAACGGACAGCAGTTCAACCCGTCCGGTCTGCCTGGGTTCGGAGCGCGCACGTCGTATACGAGCACGACTTACTTTCGCGCGCGGGTCCGCAACTTCGCGCTTTCGGAGACCCACATTTTTTCGCCGCGCATTGTGAACCAGGCGGCGGCGGGCTACAACCGCGACTTCAACACGATCCGCGGCGTGGGTTACGGTACAGAGGAGGCTGCCAGTCTCGGCATTGTGGGCGCCAACCTCGGCGACCCCGCGACCTCCGGCATGACGCTGATCAACGTTACCGGGTTCAACCCGATCGGCGATCGCCTGTACTCGCCGTACCAGGGTGGGACGAACGTGTTTCATTTTTACGATTCGCTGAATGTGGTGAAGGGCAAGCATAACCTTGTCCTCGGCTTTGACTTCCGGCCGATGCAGAACAACGGCCTGGGGGAGACGTACCTGCACGGGCAGATGGCGTTTACCAAGAACTTTACGGCGTACAGCACGGGCACGACCTTCGCGCCGACCATTACCGACCATGCGAGCGGGCAGACCGGCGCGAATGGCAACCCGATCGCGAGCCTGCTTCTGGGCTACCCGGATGCGGGCAACCGCCAGAACCAGGTGAACAGCGGCGTAATCGGCCGGCGATGGAAGGAGTACCGCGGATACGCGCAGGACAACTGGACGGTCACACCGACGCTGACGCTGAACCTCGGCCTGGCGTACGGCGTGACCACACCGATGTCGGAGGCTGAGGGACGGATTGCGAACTTCGACATCAACACCGGAACCTTCTTTGTGGCGGGCGCGCAGGCCAACACCTACCCCGGCACGGTGCCGTCGAACAAGTACGCCGGCATCCACACCGATTTCTCGGATGCGGAGCCGAGGTTCGGGTTTTCCGCATCTCCGCTCGGCCCCGAACGGAGCACGCTCTTGCGCGGTGGATATGCTATCTTCCACGACACGTCGCACCTGGGTCAGTCGGCCGGGATTCACCAGAATCCGCCGTACACGAACACGTACACGTTCACCACGAACGACATCAACCCGGCGCGTGTGCTGCTGACCGGATCGCCGATCAACGGCTTTCCGGACAACAGCCAGCCGCGGAATCCGACCACCTACACCGGATCGCTGGTCGCGCAGGATCGCGACTTCAAGCAGGGTCTGGTGCAGCAGTACAACGTCAACATTCAGCAGGGCGCTCGAGGCGCGGTTGTCACGGTTGCGTACGCCGGAACGCATGCCACGCGGCTGTTCAACAACGTTGGATCGTTCAACGGCGCGGCTCCTGGACCGGGCAACAACACTGCCAGCCGCCGGCCTTTTCCTAGGCTGAACTCGATCGCCGACATCACGTCCAACGGCTGGCTGGTCTACAACTCGCTCCAGGCAAAGGTCGAGGAGCGGCTTCACAACCTGTATCTGCTGGGCGCTTACACCTACTCGCAGGCGCTTACGAATGGATTCTCGGAGGCCGTCACCACTCTGCCGGGGTCGACGTATTTCCCGCTTACGCTGGGGCCCAGCTTTTACCACGGCGCGCCGGTGCTTGTTTCCGACGCGAATAACCCTGCGGGGGACCCCCTTTCGCCGTACGCCGATCGCGGGCTGTCGTCGTTGCAGCTGCGCAACAACTTTACGGCGAGCGCTATCTACTCGCTGCCGGTCGGCAAGGGACAGCGGTTTCTGTCAGACAGTAGACCGATCGTCAACGAGGTGGTCGGGGGATGGCAAGTGAACAGCATTATTACGTCGCACAGCGGCTTCCCGCTGGCCTTTACGCAGGCCACGAATACCTCGGGATCGGGCGTTACCAATCGGCCGGACCTTGCTCCGGGCTGCGGCCTCTACGCGGGCGCGCACACGGTGAGCCGATGGATCAACACGAGCTGCTTCACGGCTCCGCGCGCGACGCAACTTGGCAACGCCTCGCGGACGGTCGGCTACGGCCCGGGCCGGACCAACGTCGATTTTTCGCTCTACAAGAAGTTCTCGACGTTTGAGGCGCAGACGCTTGAGTTTCGCGCTGAGTTCTTCAATATTTTGAACCACTCGCAGTTCGGCCTGCCCGACCAGGGCCTGGGTGACGCTGCGTTTGGCGCCATTTCCACCACCGTTCACGAGAATCGGCAGGTCCAGTTCGCGCTCAAGTACCTCTTCTAGAGCGGCGGCGCTCGCGCGCTCGGCGGTCTATGCTGAAGTTATCTTCTTGGAGGCACTTCAATCCGCGTACACACTATCCGCTCTGCCGGACGAATGCTCGCAATGACCGCAGCGCTCGCCCTCACGTCCGCCGCCGTACTCGGCCACGGCCAAGCTCCTCCGCCGGCCCCTGGCGGCCGGCTCGTTATCGCCGATCAGGACGCCTCCGGCCCTGGCGGCTCGGACATGGCAGCGCTGCTTGTGCTGCTTCAATCGCCTAAAGCGCACCTTCTTGGCATCACGGTGGTGACCGGGGACGCGGGCCGCGACGAGGAGGTGGCGCACGCGCTCCGTCTGCTCGAAATGGTCGGTCGCACGGATATAAAGGTGTACCCCGGGGCGGTCGTTCCGCTGGTCCGCACGGAGGCCTGGACGCGTCTGAACCAGCAGATGTACGGCAAGGTGACGTGGATGGGCGCATGGCGCGAAGGGCGTCACACAGCTCCAAACGAGGTTTCGTCGCCGGAGGAGGGCGCGCCGCTGACCCAACCGGCCGACGAAGATGCGGCGCATTTTATGGTGCGCATGGTGCACCAGTATCCGCACCAGGTCACCATTTACGCAGCCGGACCGCTTACCAACGTGGCCCTTGCGGTTCGCCTGGACGGTCACTTCGCCGAACTCGCACAAGAGCTGGTTGTGATGGGAGGCAGCCTCGCTCCGCGCACCGAAGCGCACGAGTGGTACAACCGGCCGCGCCACGAATTCAACTTTTGGTTCGACCCTGAGGCCGCCTCCATCGCGCTGAACGCCGCCTGGCCGCGCATCTCCGTCACCACGGTCGACGCCTCGGTTCAGACGAAACTTTCGGGCGTCCTCCGGGCCATGCAGGGCTCGCCCGCCATCCCCGCCCGCTACCTGATCCAGTACAGCAAACAGACGGGCGCGTCGGATATTGCGTGGGACGAGCTTGCCGCCGCGACGTGGCTCGACCCTGCCATTACCGTCCACGCGCGCGATGTGCTGATGGATGTGGACCTCGATCACGGAGCGCTCTACGGCGAAACTCTTACCTGGTCTGAGTTCGACAAGCCGGCGCTGCCTCACCGGACGGTGCATGCCCAGGTGGACGTGGACGCCTCGCGGCTGGAACGGGATTTGATTGAGCTATTCACGGCGGCGACGCCCGGTGCGCACGATCCGCGACCGCTGCCCGCCGCGCCAGTGAAATAAGCCAGCCATGCCACCGCACATCTATCAAGACACGATCGACCCCAATGTTCGCGCCCGCGCCGTCCAAGCCGCGCAGGGCAAAGCTCCGTTCGACCTCGTGCTCACAGGCGGCGAGATCGTCGACGTCATCACGGGCGAGCTCCGGCCAGGGGACCTTGGGATCGTCGGCCCCATGATCGCGAGCGTTCACCCGCCTGGCAGCCGCATGGATGCGGCGGAGATCCATGACGTTTCCGGCCGCCTGCTCGCGCCTGGCCTGATCGATACGCATGTGCACTTTGAGAGCTCGCACATGCTCCCGTATCACTACGCGTCGGTGGTCGTCCCGCAGGGGACCACGACCATCTTTTACGATCCGCACGAGATCGCGAATGTGCTTGGCGTGGCGGGCGTTCGGTATGCGGTCGACAGCACGCGCGGCTTGCCCCTGCGATGCCTGTGCCAGGCGCCATCCTCGGTGCCGTCGGCGCCTGGGCTTGAGGTTGCGGGCGCCAGCTTCGGAGGCCGGGAGATGGAGGAGATGCTCGGCTGGCCCGAGGTCCTCGGCGTGGCGGAGATGATGGACATGAACGGCGTGCTCGCGGGCTCCGAACGCACGGTCGCTATTGCCGAAGCTGGCCGCGCGGCCGGAAAGCTCGTCGAAGGCCATGCTCGCGGCCTCGCCGGAGCTCGTCTCCAGGCCTACTGCGCGGCAGGGATTGGTTCGGATCACGAGATCACCAACGGCGACGACTTCCTCGAGAAACTGCGCGCGGGCCTCGCTGTCGAGATCCGCGGATCGCACGACTACGTTATGCCGTTGATCGTCCAGGCGATGGCGAAGCTCCCACACCTCTCGTCGCAGATCATGATCTGCACCGACGATGTCCCGCCGGACCACCTTGTCGAAAAGGGCGGCGTCATCGATGTTCTTCGGCGCTTTATCGCGTACGGGATGCCGCCGCTCGATGCGCTGCGCTTCTCGACGATCAACGCGGCGCTTCACCTGGGCCGGCGCGATCTTGGCGCGCTCTGTGCTGGCCGCGTTGCTGACGTTCTCGTCCTCAAGGACCTCGGGACGCTCGGGGTGGATGCGGTGTACGTGTCCGGTCGGATCGCCGCTCGCGACGGACGGATGGTCGAACGTATCTCGCCTCCAGACGTCCGGCCGCCCGCCGACACCATGCAACTTGCGCCGCAGACGCTCGAATCGTTTGAACTTCGGCTGCCGGGGGTCACCAGCGGACAAGCGCGCGTGCGCACCATTGAAGGCGTGCGCTTTTCCAGGTGGGGCGAAGCCACGGTCGAGGTGCGCGACGGCCGCGTCGTTCTGCCTCCCGACCTCAATTTCCTTTATGTGCAGCACCGGCACGGCCGGCACGATCTAGGTCCGCAGCTTGCGCTGCAATCCGGCCTGCCCCAGCTGCGCGGAGCGCTTGCTACTACGTATCTTCATGACGCTCACAACCTGTTCGCGATCGGCAGCAATTCGCGCGACATGCAGATGGCCGCCAACACGCTTATCGGCTGTGGTGGTGGAATTGTGGCCGTGCAGGACGGTGTGGTGCTCGCGCTTGCTGAGTTTCCGCTTGCCGGTATGCTCTCGCCCGCGCCCCCGGCCGAGGTTGCACGGGCCTTTGCGGACGTGCGCACGGCGGCCGGACGGGTGGCCGAGTGGAAGCTGCCCTACTGGATCTTTAAGACGCTTGAAGGGATGTCGCTGGCCTGCAATCCGTTTCCGTACCTGACCGATCTTGGCCTGGTGGACGGCGAGGCGGGCGTGCTGACGGAGCTGGTGTTGGGCTGACCTCGAGCGTATTGGACGTCGGCTAATCGGCCGCGAGCGCGCGAAGGACGCCGACGTTGCGCATCTCGTCTCCGGGGTTGTCGACCGGCGTTTCCGCGATGAATGCTGCGTGCGCGAACCGCTCGTCGCGGAGCAGCCGCCGGAAAGCCTCGGCGCCGATGGTGCCTTCGCCGATGTGGTCGTGCCGGTCGAGCTTCGATCCGCGGGGCGCCTTGGCATCGTTGCAGTGCCACAGCTTGACGGACTCGAAGCCGACGGTCTGGCCGATCCGCGCCGTTGTCTCGGCGTAACCCGCGGCCGAGACGATGTCGTAGCCTGCCACATGGACGTGGCAGGTGTCGAGGCAGACGTCGACCGGAGCGCAGGGACGCAGGCGCTCGACCAGCTCGGCGACCTGCTCCAGGCTGCTGCCGAGGGAGAACTCCGCGCCGGCGGTGTTCTCGATCAGGATGCGCAGACGGCTCTCCTGCCAGGGGAGACCGTCGATGGCGCGCTCGATGCCGATGGCGGCAAAGCGGAGGCCCTCTTCGCGGCTGAGACCCTTCCAGCTTCCGGGATGCAGGACGAGGAACTCGGCGCGGTAGGCGAGCGCGCGTTCCACCTCGCCGCGAAACGCAGAGGTGCTGTTGGAGCGCACGGTTTCGGTTTGGGAACACAGGTTGATGAGGTAGCTGGCGTGGATCGAGACTGGACCGATGTCGTGCGTGGCGCGGAGCTCCTGCATCTTCTGGGCGTCTTCGGGCTTGACCGGCGACGCGCGCCACATGCGGGGGCTGGAGGAGAAGATCTGAAAGCTGTTTGCACCTATCTCGGCGGCCTTCTCGACTGCCTTCCAGCAACCGCCTGAGGTGCCGAGATGGACGCCGATCCGCCGCTTCCCTGCTGCCCTGGATTTGGGATCCATCCTGTCAGCGTATCGCAACGCCACGCCTGCTTACGCTGTGCGCACCCGGTCGATGTATGATCTGGCGAAAGCACGGTCTCACTGCGCGCCGCACATGACGCGCTTGCGACCCATCACTTCCTTACCGCGAGAGAGAGGTTTTGCTGCATGGCCCAGGAACAGACTCACAAGAATCACGCGCGCGTCGATCCGAAGTTCCATTATTTCGTCATGCCCGTCTTGCTGTTGAACGTGATCTTCGCGGTCTACACGCTCGTTCGCCACTTTCCGAACCACGTTCATCTCTTCGCTTGGTGGATCGTCGTCTCGGCGGCGCTGTTTACCCTGGCCTTGACTCTGCGCACCTACGCCACCAAGGTTCAAGACCGTATTATCCGGCTTGAAGAGCGGCTGCGTTACGCCACTCTGCTGTCCGCCGAACAACTCCGGCAGACCGAGCAGATCTCCGATCGCCAGATGATCGCGCTCCGCTTTGCCTCTGACGCGGAGCTGCCCCGGCTGCTCAAACGCACCGTTACGGAAGGTCTTGACCCCAAGAACATTAAGCTGAACGTAGCTGAGTGGCGCGCTGACCACAATCGCGTCTAGAGCCAGGGTGACCTGCGTCTCAAGGCTAAGCGGCGAGAGCTCTGGAGTTCTCGGGCACAGGTATAAGGGCCGTAGCCAGAACCCTCTGTCTACGCAGGAAGACCTTCTCCACATAGTTCCAGGAGAGCACGGAAAGCACGGCGACGATCACCACCACCAGAAGCATGCTCAGGTAGGGAGCGGCTCGAAACAAGCCCAGGGCGACGAACGTTTGCACAAGGGGAAAGTGAAACACGTAGGCGCCGTAGGAGAAATCGCCGAAGCGGGTAAACCCCTTGTACGGAGGCAAGAGGAAGCCGATGCACATTACTAGGAGTGGCAGACCGATGGCGCGGAGGGCAAAGATTCCTGTGAGCGTCGAGGCCGCGTAGCACGTGCCGCCGATGGCCCATGCCCAGGCGCGGTGCTTCAGAAAGTACGGGAGGTAGAAATAAACAGCTGCCCCTACCATGAAGAATGCAAGCTCTCCGGGCAACTGACGCTCGAGCGCGTTGCCGTGCATCGTGCGCAAGTGTCCTATTCTGCCCAAGGCAAGGCGATACGCGACCGATCCGGCAAAGAAGCAGATCAACGTGACAAGATTGCCGAATTTACGGCAAAGCAGGACAAACAACGGAACAAAGAGATAGAACCCGACTTCAACCTTGATGGTCCAAAGGGCTCCATTCACATTGGGAAATTGCGGATTATGCTGAAACACTCCGGGAAGATCGGTGTGCAGGCCATTCAGGAGGATGACATTGGCGCCCAAGAACTTCCAGGTGTCTTTGGATGGTAGAAACTCCCTCAACGGAAGCGTTGTCATCAACAGACCGACAACCAAGGCGAGCACCGTAGCCGCGTAGTATCCGGGAAGAATTCGCTCCGCTCGCCGCTTTCCGTATTCGCCGAGAGACCGGCTCCGATCGTAGCTCGCCACAATCAGACATCCGCTGATGGCAAAGAATCCCTCGACCGCCAGCGAGGAGTCGAGCCTCGAAGGATCCAATCGAGCGCGGGGCTTGCGCTGAGGCTGCAGCAATGGACCACGACGACCATCCAGGCCAGGATGAGTCTTAAGATGTCGAAGTTATTTTGCCGTGGCATCCGTGATTGATCGATCCTTACTTGTGCGACATCTCAGTACGACGTGCGGTACGACATGAGCAGCAGGAACGTCGATCCGATGTCCCATCGGTGTTGATAGTACAGGGACGGAGCGCACCATGTCTGTCCCACAATTCGGGTATCCCTGGGCGTCACTGCCCAATGACGCCTTGTGGGTTAACAGGTAATTTGCCGCGAGGGGACGTCGGTTACTAGTACACGTCGCGCTGGTAACGTTTCTGCTTTTTCATGGTCGCGAGGTACTCGTTTGCGTAGTCGTGCGTGCTGTTCGCACCCTTGGCGATGACATCGAGCAAGGCTGTTTCGACGTCCTTGGCCATGCGAGTTGCATCGCCGCACACATAGAAGTACGCTCCCCGCTCGAGCCAGGCGTAGAGTTCCGCCGCGTTCTCTTGCATGCGATCCTGTACGTATATTTTTTTGTGCTGATCGCGCGAAAACGCTGTGCCGAGTCGCGTGAGGAATCCGCTCCGGTGCATTTGCTCGAGCTCATCTTTGTAGAGGAAGTCGAGCGCCGCCCTTTGCTCGCCGAAGAAGAGCCAGTTGTCGCCCGGATCGCCGTTCGCCTCGCGTTCTTCGAGAAAGGCCCGGAACGGCGCTATGCCCGTGCCGGGACCGATCATGATGATCGGCGCGGATGGGACTTCGGGTAGACGGAAGTTCGCGTTCGCATGAAGAAAGATCGGAATGGTGCTGCCTACCGGCGCGCGCTCGCCCAGATGGCCGCTCGCCAGACCCTGCCGGCCACGGCCGTGCGACTCGTAGCGCACAACACGCACCGTCGTCTGGACGGTATCGGGGTACTTCCGTTGGCTTGATGCAATGGAATACATGCGCGGAGTCAGACGGGCGAGCACCTGGAACAGCTGCTGCGGAGCGGTGATCACGCCCGGGAAATCGAGGGCCAGATCGACGAACTCGCGGCCGTAGCAGTACTCCTCGGCGCGCGCCTTGTTCTCCTGGCCGTTCATCGCCTTTAGGCCCTCGAGATTTGGCGCCAGCTTCGCCAGCTGGGTTACGGAACCGCGCGTCAGCTTGCCGATCGCGAGTCGGGTGCGCAGCGCCTCATCGAGCGAGATCTCGACCTTGTAGTGGTCGAGCACGCGTTCCGAGCCGGTCCACTTCAGTGCGTCGAGCACCTCATCGACGGCTTCGCGCCGGTTCTCCGGGAGGATGCCGACGGCGTCTCCGGGCGTGTAGTGCATGCCCTCCTCGAGCGTCAGCTCGACGTGCCTCGTCTCCTTCTCCGAGCCCTCGGCGGTCAGGAGATGGTTTATCGTCACATCCGCCTGAAACGGGTTGTTGCGCGTGTACTTCGGGGCGTGGCTCGCCTCGGCCGGGGCTGGTTCTGTAAGGAGATCTTCGCTCATAGTTGTCGCTTTTAAGGCTAGCATGCGAGCCGGAGACCGAAACAGCGACGGGAGCGTTTCGATGAGGTGAATCTGTTTGTCCGTCCGGCCTCGGAGCCGAATTTGATGCGATCTACTCGGCGTGCGGCTTGCGCGCCGGCGATCGCGGCGGGTTCTGTACGATTACTCGCGCTTCGGCGATATCCGGCGTGCCGTTCTTCTCCGTGGCCACAAGGCGGTACGTCGTCGAGACGCTTGGGTACACCGCGCGCGAGCCGGTCGCATCCACCCGCGCGCCGTCGAGCTCCACCGTGCTGTAGTCCTTTGCCGACCAGTGCAGCACGGTTCGCTGTCCGCGCTGAATCGGATTGGGATTGGCCGAGAGCGTCGGCGCGGGAGGCTTCGTCGCCGGTGTGATCAGGGCGTAAAGAATGACCGTCACGAGGATCAGGAACAGCGCCGCTAGAAACCTCCGTCCGGCCTTGGGACGAGCCGGACGGAACGGACCCTTGGCGGCGGGCGGGGGATACGCCGGGTACGGGGGCGCCGAGTAGATCGGGGCGCGGGGCGCAGATGCAACTGGCTGATAGGGCGGCGGAACGGGGGTTTGAGCGGGGAACGGGACCGGACGGAACGGCGCCTGCGATGGTGGTGGCGGCGGCGGCGGCTCACGCACAAACGGCGCGGTGGGCCGGCTCGCCGAGGCCGGGCTTGGAGGCGCGGATGGTGGCGTCGCGGTCGGCGGGGGCGTGCTTGTTGGAGAGCCTGTCTGCTCCCGCTCGGCCTCAGCCCGGCTCCCAAGAAACTCGGTCGGAGGCACGCGGCCGGAGTCCACATCCTGAGCCTCAGCGGAGGACATAGATGGCGGAAGAAAGGAGTGGGACTGAACCTCGGTTGCGTCTGCTCGCACCTGCGGAGCACCGCACCACGAGCAGACCTTATCTCTCGGCAGCAGCTCCCAGACCTGGCAATGCGAGCAGATCATCGGCGGCGATCAGGCGTGCACAACCGGCTTGCGCCAAAGGTCCAGACCGAGGAGTGTCGGCTGCGCGTACGCATCGCGCGACGGCCACTCCAAACCCGCAACCTCAGAGCGGAGCCATGCCAACTGATCCTCTTCGCCCGTGTGCGGCAGGATGTCGGTGTTGACGTCTGGCAAGAGCTCGGGATGCTCCGCCTGGATCCGCCGATAGAGCTCGGCGAACTTTCGGTGAAGCAGCTGAAAGTCCGGCGTGCCCTCGTCGAGATCCGGATGGAGGAGCTGCGCCTGCACGCCCCAGAAGTAGGCTTGCAGCTGCGGGGATGTGAGCGCTGCCTCGCGAGCGCGCACCTCGTCGCCGAGCGCGCGGCGAAGATGCGTATCGGCCATCAGACGCGAGATTACGTTGCGCTTTTTCCCGAGCAGATTCGTGGTTGTGTACGGCGGTGCATCCTTGTAGAAGAAGTCGGGAAGGCCGGTTGCTTCGTCTGGACGCGTCAGCAAAACCCGAAGCAACGGCGCTAGATTCACGATGCCCAGCACCTCCTCCAAGAGCTCGGCCTCGCGGTCCGTGTAGATCACGAGATCGTCGAAACGACCCTCCCACTTACGCGAAAGATGGAGCGGAATGCCCATTGCCGGCCGGCGCGCCTGGCCTGGATTGAACTGCGTGTAGAAGTCCGTGTAGGCCTGATGGCACTCGTTCTGCACCAGCGACACCGACGGCAGCGGAAACGCAAACGTCGAGAAGTAGAGGTAGATCTCGTACGGCTTGCCGGTGTCGAACACCTCCACTCGGCAGTTCGCCAGCTGCTTGATCTCGTCGATGAACTCGCGCGCCTCGGGCGCGGTCTGGTCCGCGATGCCGAGGTAGGCAAACGTCGTCGATTCGACCTCCGTCGCCGCCAGTTTCTCGTCGCGGCGCAGCATCGGCCGCGCCTGATTGACGAAGTTCTGCAGCGCTTGTCGCGAACTTCCGCGATCGCGCAGGATAGGGTGATCGAGCACGGAGACATCGCGCGGATGCGACAGCATATCGTCGTGAAATCGCCGCTCGGAGAACTCCTCGACCTGCCGGCTGATCTCGGCGGTCGTCTCGCGCCGCAGCCGCTCGGCCAGACCGGCGAGACCGCTTCCTTCCTCGAAGAAGCGCAGGAGATTTGCATATTCCTTGCGTGGATCGACCTCGGCCGGCTGCCCCGTCTCGGGATCGACGCCAAGTTTATAGAAGCGCGGCCAGTCGCGCTCCGCGTCGAACAGCTGCAGGAAGAGGACGTGTGAGCTGTTGCCCAGACGCGTCTGAAACGTTTGGAGACGCGCCTCCGCCGCAGCCCGGATCGCGTCGGCCTTATCCAAGAACACCGCCAGGGCATCGCGGGTGTCGCGCATCGCGCGGTAGAGCTCGGCCGCTACTTTTTTTGCTTCGAGCAGAAGATGTCGCTCGGCGATCGCGTAGAGATACTGCTCCTGGTGATCGCGAATGCGGTCGAGGATGATCTTGACGATTTGCTCCTTTGCCGCCAGGATCACCGCCGGAACGCTGCGCAGCGCAACATCGAGCTCGCGCAGCTGGGTGTTTTTCTGATCGCGAAGCACGACGGCATCGCGTTCGGCCTCACCGATCAGCTGGTCAAATGCGCCCAGCGTCCCTGCGGACGATGGGTCCATCAGCTCCTTCGTGCGGGCCACGATCAGGTCGAAGTATCCCTTGCGAATGGCCGTCGCGACCCCACGTTCCGGGTTCTCCAGCACACGGTCCGTCAGCATCGCATTGAAGCGATCTTTCACCTCCGCGTTCACCGTCGGCGTCCGCTGCCGCAGCCATCGCACCGAGGTTCCCACCCGGTCTGAATCGACCAGCACCGTCTCGGTTTCGAGCTTGTCGAGTCGTTCGCGCAGGGCCAGCGCGTCGGCCGAGGACTTCGGCGCGGCGCCGCCCATCGCCGCCGACACACCGTCGTTGATGATCTCCTTCCAGTGCGATCCGAAGTTGTTATAGATGCCCGCGCGATCAAGCTGCGCCCCGGCCAGATCGCGCGGCGCCGCACGACCCACGTCGGCATCCTCCTTCTCGCGGCGGATGTAGTCGAAGATCGCTGTCGACAGCTTCGCCGCACACGCGCCGCGAACGGTGTCGAGCGGAATCTCCATCTTCGACATGCCGCACGAGGCATATCGCCGCGCAAAGCTTTGGGTGAAGTGAACGTTTTTGTTCTGCGAGACGGTGTTCGCGCCCGCGGCTCCGCTCAAGCCCTGGACGATGTTCGAGTAGTTCGATCGCTTTGCGTCGGAGAACGGCCCGGGCAGGAGATCCAGAAACAAGGTCTCTGCCAGCATCGAAAACAGGTCGCCGCGATTGTCCTGGCTAATCGGCAGGTTTGCCTGATTCGTGATCTCAATCAGGTACGTCGCGCTGTACGGCGGACCTTCGATGCGCTTTTCGCGCCCGCGCTCCCACGCGACCAGGAAGTCGCTGTACGGATTGTCCTCCTTCGCGTCCTGGCTCTCCGGATTTGCGATGCGCTTGGTGAAGTGGTCCAGTTCCTTGAACGCCGCATACGCGTTCGCAAAGGATCGCTGCGCAATCTCGCCCTGCGGACTCGCGTTATACACGTTCGGCAGGAGAGCGTATGCGAAGAGCTCGGCGACATTGCCTGAAAGGCGCTTGATATCCCGCAGGAGAAATCCGACGTCGAGAAACGTTCCGCAACCCGTGCCGCCTGCGACCGAGGTGACGACAAACACCACCGGTGCGGAGCTTCCATCGGTTCCGACGGAAGGCAGACCGTGGTGCGCAAAGAAGCGTTGCGTCTCGACGATCGTCTCCTGCTGCGACAGCTCACGCAGCTTGCGTTCGATCGCCTCGCGCAGAGCGGCGTACTTGGCAAACATGGTCAGTCGGCCGACCGCGCGCACGCCTCCGGCGCCATCGGCGATCTCGGCGCCGAACCGCCGCACCTCCGGGTAGAGCCACTCGTGGATATGCGGCCAGTGCCCCGGATTCTGGAAGATGTCGTTCAGGTCTTTGCCGACCGTGCCTTGCAGCAGCGCAAACTTCTCGTGCTCGTCAAAGCCGACGGCCGAGAGCGCGCTCGATAGATCCTGCCCGCGAGCGTCGGTCGCCCGCGTGTCCGTATCGACCCAAAGGAAGCGCGCAAACGGCACGTGAAAGGTGCGAAATCGCTCAAACATCCGAAGTCGGAGGCGAAGAAGAATCTCTTTACCGGTGCCGCCCAGCCCAAGAAACAGGACCGGCCGATAGGCCGTGGAACGCGTGCTGGCGGAGGCTGCTGCGGTGGGGCTCATGCCGGTTGTGGTGACCTCTACTTGAACAGAATATAGACGCCGATGCCGATGAGGAGAGAGACGCCGATGATCCCGAGCGCAATCGCCATCCCGAGCACGCGCCGGAGAACAAACAAGGTGAGGAGTACAAGAATGACGAGAAGGACGGCCTGCCAGAGCCACGTCCACGCCGTCATGAACGCGATGCCAACGAACAGGAGCATGAGGTAAAACAGCATGACGAAGCTGGCGTTGGCGCTCTCGTCGACGCCCACGTCGCCTTCGACCATTTGCAGGAACAGCCATCGTCCGAGGAACCAGGAGATTCCGGTGCCGACCAGGAAGATCAGGAGCTTGACGCCCATCGACAGATCGCCGGGCAATAGCACAGCCTTGCCGCCGCCGCCGAATGCCGACCAGAGGCTCATGACAAGCAGGAGGACGTTGGCGAGGAAAAAGACGCCGAAGATCACTGAGATCATGGACCGGATGTTGGACCGGACGCCGGTGTTGCCGGAAAGCTGAGCGGGCATCGAGTTTATCGCCTCCTGACGGGCGTGTTGGGGTTGGAAGAAGCCGGCCCGGAGCTTGCGGTGCTGGGATCGGAGGTGCCCGTTCGGCCCGGGCCGGAGCCCAGGTTTGGGCCCGGAGCCCGGCCCAGACCTGCCGGAGCCGAGCTTGCCGACGTAGGGCCTGCAGCGGCGGGGTCGGTTCCGAGACGTTCGGTAAAGATCAGATCCATCTCGTTGCGACGCGTGTTGAGACGAATGCGTTTCCCGGGCTCAATCGCGACCGACCCGGCGCCGCCTTCGAACCGAGCCGGAGCGACCGGCAGGATGCGGTCCTTTTCGATACGCGCCACGTTCTCTCCTTCGACCAGAACGCGGTCACCGTCCATCCGCGCCGACAGCGGATATCCTGCGATCGCCTCCGCAGCGACAGTCCACTCGCGACGCCGCCTTGGCAGCAGCCTTCGGCCAAACAGCACCAAGCCGGCCAGCACTGCCAGCGCCAACACAAATAGGCCTATGAACAGTACGGCGGGCCACGCCGGATAGTTCACACGGAAGTACAACGGCGTGTCGACCTGGATCAGCGTCTCCGCCCCGTTCACATCGGCCAGGAGACGATCGATGGCGTATACCTTGCCGGTCGCACGCGCCGCCTCGACCGTCGATGCGCTGTACTGGTTCAGAAATCGCGGCGTCAGCCGGAAGTTCTGCTGTGGGACGTCGATCCCAAGCTTCAGATCGAGCGCGGCCTCCTCGCCCGAAGCGCCCCAGGCAGCCTTCCACCAGGCCGCAGGGTTGTGCTTCAGGCTTAGTTTGCCCAGGTCGACCGAGAGCTTGTACACCTGGGTCGTCTCGTCGCCGGGGAGAAGCGCGCGAATGCGGTCCGGCGTGATGGCGAGCTGGCGGCGCTCCGGCTCGAGCAGCGACCCCGGACCGAAGCTTGGCGCGGCATCGAGCACCCGCAACGCTGAATCTACAATCTCGATGTGGTCGAACCGGCTCTTGAAGCGCACCTCGGCCGCCTGCACGATCGGCGTTCCGGTGTCGTACACCTTGGGTCCGCCGCGGCGTGTCAGGGGCGCCAAGGATCGCGACGTCACCTCGACCGTGTCGCGATCGACCGGCTTCATCCGCAGCGGCTGCGTCCGTAAAACACCGGCGCCGCTCCGGGCAAACGCCGTCAGCGTCCGTTCGTACACGGCGTCCGACGCGGGATCGAAGAGGAGCGCATACACCAGCAGACCCGGGTGGCCCGGCGCGCTCAGGATCGGAAACACCGTCACCCGGCGCACCTCCGCACCTCGCAGCGCCGCGTAGAAGCGCTCTGTGTTGCCTGCCTCGCCCGTGTCCTCGATGTTGTCCGTGATGATCCAGCTGATGGGCGTGTGCTGCCGCTCCGAACTCGTGATCACGCGGTCCAGGTAGGTCAGGTTCCCGAAGGGCAACGCGTCGATCGCGTCGAGATTGGGCACGGGCGCAACCTCGGTCGAGAACGCATACTCGGCCAGGGGCCCCCCGACCGCGGTTCGCAGCGGATCTAAGATTGACCGGATCAGCCCCGAGCCAAAGTACGGCCGCATGCTCCCCGAGCGGTCCACATACAGGGACTGCGGCGCTTGCGCCAAGGCCGAAGCCGCGGCGCATACCGCAAGCAGCACGGCGACGGAGAGCCTCAGTCGTGCCACGACAGAAACTCCGTGTGCGCCAGACGATCCTCGATGAGTAGATGCGCGGTCAAGCTGCCGGGCAGACCATAAAATCCGCTTGCATCCTTGAGCGTTTGATCGGGATCGAGAGCCCAGTCGACCGGCAGGTCCGCGCCCACACGGTGCGCCTTCAGCCACTGCCGCGACCGTCCGCCAAAGCTGTCCTCGGAGAAAAACACGGCCAGGGGCGACGCGTGGAAGGCCGTGAACCGGTCCGAGATCTGCGGGTCGTGGAGGAGCGGCCGAAAGCTGTCGCCCGGACAGATTAGCAGCTGCGTGCGCGCGCTCAAGAGCGGATTTCCGGCTGCGTCGCCGGTCAACACTCCATCCGCCGTAATCGGAATGACGGACAGCACCCACCGATCCCCGACCGCCAGCGCCTGCAAGAGCGCGGGCTCGCCAAACTGATAGCACGGCAGGCAGAGGCGCGCGCCCGACACAATCGCCGGCGACCGACCGAGCGGGAGCCGAAGCCTTCCATCGTCCGACGGCGCCGTCCACAGCGCCACGCCCGGCGGCAACGCGTGCTCCTGCCAGGTCGCACTTCCGGTCGTAGCTTTCGCCGGATCTGGCAGGGTAAACAGCTTGTCCTCCGTCCAGACTAGTACCTGCCCGCGCGCCAACGCCGGTCCGCATACGGCCGACTTTGCGGCCGCCGGAATAACGAGGCGGTCCGCGTCGCCTGAACCGACCTGCACCCGCAGGAGCGAAGTCTCCCCGGCGAGCAGGCTCAGGCAAAACAGGTGCGAACCCATTGCCTCGACCATCTGGTAGCGATCGCGCGCGTCCGGGAGGATCGCCTCGCCCTCTCGCAACTGCGTGAAGCGAAATGACCGTTGCGACACCAAGCCCCACGTGAGCAGCTCCGTCCCGAGCGCTACAATCGCCGAGCTCTCGCGCGGCAAGGAGACCTTTCCCCCTTCCACAGGGGGGCGTTCAAGATCGCGGACCGTGAACGCGTGTGCCGGCGCGGACCCCGCCCAGAAGCGCGTTCGCACCTCAATCTGCCGGCCGCTCAGGGCGAAGGGATTGATGCGAAACAGGCTGCCCTCGTCGCTGAGCGCCCACAAAAACCCGTGCGCCGCATGCGGTGCGGTAGGGATCGGACGATCCGCCTCGGACCGCGCCGGCTCGCTGCCGAGGGCCGCCGGGGAAGGCGGCGTCAGATCCTCCCCGCGCACGAGTTCGACCCCACACTGCGCGCAAAAGGCCGCCTGGGTTCGATTCCACGCCCGGCAGCCTCGGCACCGCAACACCGGCAGACGGCACTGAAGGCAGTACCCCGCACTCTCGCCTGTGTGCAGATTTCCGCCGCAGTGTGGGTACACGCATGCGAGATCGGTGTCTGTCATGGAGCCTCGTCCCACAGCGGCGGTGGCGCCCCGGTCCGATGCGTCTCCTCGAAGCGGTCCAGGGTGTCGAGAAACTCGGCCCAGAAGCGCTGGGTGTCCACTGCCGTGATGCGCTCGATGGTCGCTCCCGGTGCGCCGGGCCGGAGCGTGCTCGTGTCGTCGAGCATGGGTCGGGGCAGCGTCGTCGCCGTCGCCAGACCGCGCAGATACGCCAGGGTGATGACGTCCCAGATGACCCATGGTTTCGAGAAATCGGGCACCCGCAGCGGCTTTACCTGCCGGTAGTACCACACCTGGTACTCGCTCCACAGCCACTCCGCCACCGGGCCGTGCCCCGCCAGCATCGTCCGAGCTTCGGCGTAAGTAAGCGATAGATACCGCTGGCACGTCTCGCCCGTCCCCACCGCGAGCGGAACCCGCGACGCCAGGAGCACCTGCCAGGCGCGCGGATCGTTTTCCTCGTTGTACTCGTGGGCGCCATTGGGCGAAAAGTCCTTCAGCGCCATGGCTACGACACGGATGCGATCGGCCAGCGTCGGGTCCATCAGAAGAGCGCTGCTCACGTCCGTCGCCGCTCCGATGACAACCACGGTCAGCCGGTTTTCCGGTGTAAAGCTTTTCGCCTCGTGGAGCAGAAATGTAGCCGCCGCGCTCGGCCGCGGAGCTGACCGATCGGCGAGCGGAAGACTGGACCCTTCGAGCAACGGAGGATGAACGACGAGACCCATGCGGTGCTCCACGGCATCCTTGAGGATCAGATAACTGGCGTGCGCCGACGGGTCCGGCAAGCTCGGCGCATGGGCCGACATAATCCCGCGCACGTCGAACTCCGGCTCCGCCAGGAGATACACGATCGCCCACTGATCGTCGATCTCGTTGCCGACATCGGTTGAAAGCACGACCGGGATCCTCGCGTGCGCGAAAACACTCATCAGGAGGAGGGAGACCAGACCCGCCACAAGCCGGGGCGAACCGACCTGAGCGCCGGAGGGTGAGTGCCCCCGCCGCGCCCGCACACCGCCGATCTTCCGCCATCCCGGATCATCGTTCAACCTCTTGCCTCCCGCAACTCTCGCGCACATCGATGTCCGACGCCCTATCGAGCTTCATCACGCCACCTCTTGGGTCTCCGTTCCCGGCAACGCCAGCCTAAGGATCTCGTGTTTTCCCAGCGCCAGGTTGGCACATTCTTTGTGATTCATTGGGTGATATGGTGTTGTTTGATCTTACGGGAAAGTTACTCGTCGATGTCGAACCGGGCCGCACAATCTAGAGTGTCCTCCCTTTTGTTGACTCTCGTCGTCTGTGCGACCGCGACGCTCTCCGCACATGCGCAGACGACCACACGAACGACGACTTCAGCAGCGCCGGCGGCTGAGCCTGAGCAAGGGAGCTTGCTGTCGCGGTGCATCGATTTTTATCGCGCCGATTGGACTGGGACGGCAGAGCCTAGCCCGGCGGCCCCGCGCAGAGGTGTTCCCTCGCCCTTAAGCTCGCCTCCATTTCCCAGCGCCGATTGGTCCTATGGCGGCTCTCCTACGATTGGTGAGTCCGACGGAAATGTTTACCCGTTGCAAACCTGTATTAACGGAGCCAAGGGACGGACAAAGGTCTATGGATGGATCGAACCGACCGTCAATGTTTCGACGTCCAGAGATCGAAACTACCCTGAGACGAATGACATCTACTCCAACCGAGTCGAACTCGGACAGGCCGTCCTTTATGTCGAGCGCTTGCCAGACTCTGTTCAGGGTAGCCACATCGATTGGGGATTCCACCTTACTGCGTTCTTTGGAACCGACTATCGATCGACCACAAACAAGGGCTACTTCAGCAGCCAGCTGCTGGACGACAACCGGCAGTATGGCTTCGACCCCGTGCTTGAATACGTCGACATCTATTTCCCCCACGTCGCTCAAGGCATGAACCTTCGAGCCGGACGGTATATCTCGATTCCAGGTATTGAAGCGCAGCTGACCCCGAACAATTACATGTTCAGCCACTCGCTGCTGTACGCTGTCGATCCCTTTACGGACACGGGCATACTTGCGACCATTCGGGTCAACGATCGATGGACGGTTCAGGCGGGTGTCTCCGCCAGCCATGACGTTGCGCCGTGGACCGTTGATGCCAAGCCTGCACTTACCAGCTGCGTCAGCTACACGACCATGAGCGTGAACGACAACTTCTATCTTTGCGCGAACGGTATCAATGACGGAGAGTACGCCTTCAACAATCTGCAGATGTATGACGGCACCTGGTACCACAAATTCAACAGCACTTGGCACATGGCGACCGAGGCGTACACCATGTATCAGAGAGACGTGCCGAGTGTTCATGGATCGATCGTTCCGGAGAAGGGGACGAATGGCGCGAACTGCAGACTCGGGCTCGAGAAGTGTCTCGCGCCTGAGTGGGCCGCCGTGAACTACATCAACAAACAGTTCTCACCGCACGATTTCGTGTCCTTTCGGAGTGACTTTCTCAATGACAAGAAAGGCCAGCGGACAGGCTACGCAGGCAAGTACACGGAGAACACCCTGTCGCTGAACCACTGGATCGGCACAACTGTGCAGATTCGGCCGGAGATCCGCTTTGATCATGCATGGGCACGCAGATCCTACGACGACGGAACCCGGACGAACCAGTTTACCGTTGCCAGCGATCTCATCTTTCACTTTTGAAAGAGGCGTGCACTCATCGTCGACCCAGGGGTCTTGTCTAGGTTCCTCTTGAGATACTCCGTTTTCCCTTGGCTGCTTTGAAATTAGCGACGAAGTTCCAGATGGTGCCTCTAAAGTTAGAAACGGCAGGAGGAGGCGGGTACGATGTGCTTTTCGGCTACGGCAAATTTTGTGGGCAGCGGGGTTCTGGGAGGTCTGGGCGTGGCTACCCTGGCAAAGGTGAAACATCGGCGCGAATGGATGTTTGCCGCCCTGCCGGTGATGTTTGCGCTTCACCAGTTTACGGAGGGATTCGTTTGGCTGGGGCTGGACGGAAAGTTCTCGCCGGCGGTGACGCACGACGTGGGCGCGGCATTTATGCTGTATGCGCAGGGACTTCTGCCGCTCTTGATTCCGTTGTCGATTCTGCTTTTTGAGCCGGATGTCCAAAGCCGATTCAGGATGCGTTGGTTCGTCTGGTTTGGTGGACTCACTACTCTCTATATGCTGTGGGCGCTGGCAGCGTATCCGACCGAGGTGGGGATGCGCGCGCATTCGATCACGTATCTGAACAGGGCTACCCATAATGTGTGGGTGGCGATCGCCTATGTGATTGCCACGTGCGGGTCGCTGTTTTTTTCGAAGCGGCGGCCGATGGTGCTGTTCGGCGCGGCGAACCTGACCATTCTTGTGATCGTGATGGCGGTGAAACGGTACGCGTTTACGTCGCTGTGGTGCGCGTATGCGGCCCTCGCGAGTGCGACGATCCTGGTCTACTTCTGGCGAACGGCGGGTGCGCGGCCGTTCTGCTATGAGGAGGTGAGGTAAAGCCGAGCGGGGTGCGGGTTTTCGATGGTGGGCACAGCAGGATTCGAACCTACGACTTCCACCGTGTGAAGGTGGCACTCTACCGCTGAGTTATGCGCCCTGAGGGCTTGCCGGCGTCGTGCGGCCAGGCCTCGCGACCGATTTTAGGATACCACTCCGGTGCGCGTCTCAGCGATCCCCGACGCACGTCTGAGTGCTACTTCCGCGCGGGGCTTTGCAGACCGGCGGGACCTCTGACCGGCCATTTAGAATGGCGCTAACAGCGTGCAACCCGACTTTCTCCATCCCGAGCCTGCACCGACCGGTAAAAATGTCTGTGAGACCGGCTCGGAAGCGCAACCCGAGCTTTCGGGCCGGGTTAGCAAGAGTATGGCAACTTTGGCGATCCATCCGTCCACCTTTGCTCCCCTCGACGACTCCGGCACGCCGCAGTCTTACGTCGCCACGCCGATCGAGGCGCAAACCGGAGTCGAACTGGGGAAGCTCGACGACGCGGCCGTCATGATGCGCCTGCGTTCGGGCGACATGGCCTGCTTCGACTACCTGCTTGCTAAGTACCGCAAACCAATCGTTCATTTCATGTTTCGCATGGTCCACAACCAGGCCGTCGCTGAGGAACTCGCGCAGGAGGTCTTTCTTCGCGTGTATCGGTCGCGCGAAACCTACCGGGCCGAGGCCCGTTTCAGCACGTGGCTCTACCGCATCGCGACCAATCTTGGCGTGAACTACGCCCGCGACAACCACCGTGAACGGACCGCCTCGACGGTGTACCTGGACGAGCCTGACCACGAAACCGGCACCACACCTGACCTGGCTGATGAAACCCTGTCCGCGGAAGCCCGCCTGCTTCGCCAGGAGCGCATGGACTCCATCCGCCAACACGTTCTCGCGCTTCCCGAACGTCAACGGATGGCGGTTCTTCTGCACAAATACGAGGGCATGGACTACAAACAGATTGGCGACATTCTTAAACTCAGCGAATCGGCCACCAAATCCCTGCTATTTCGCGCTTACCAGACGCTGCGCGAAACGCTTAAGCCTTACCTTTAGTTCCGTTAGTTCCGTTCCGAGAGGCGACGATGCCAAACCTGCAAAACGGGACAAAATAGTCAGACGGCATCGTTTTTGATGTTTTGATTTTGATGTTCTGATATAGATCGAGGGAACCATGACCTGCAACCGCCAATCCCGTCTTCCGGACCTCCTGCTTGATCCGGCTTCGGCCGGCGATCCTCACCTGAAGTCGTGCCCGGCGTGCCAGCAAGAGCTGCGGTCGCTTGAAGAAGTCTCTGCCCTGCTCGACTCCTGGACCGCCCCTGAACCTTCCGCGTACTTCAACCAGAAGCTTGCTGTCCGGCTTCGCGAAGAGATCGCCGCACCTCCAGCAACGTGGTGGGAACAGCTTCGGACCCGTGTGCAACTGAACACCGGAGCGCACTTTCGGCCCGCCCTTGCCGGAGCTCTTGCGCTCGCTTTGCTTGTCGGCGGCGGAACGGCAGCCAGCGTCTCGGGCGTGCTTTCGCCGCATCATCCGCAGACCTCCGCCACGGTCCAGGACCTCCAGATCCTCGATCGCAACGATCAGGCCGTCCAGGAGATGGATCAGCTGCTCGACGACAACAACGGTACCGTAGACCAGAAGGCCGACACCCCGATCAGCTAGGCCCGTTGCTTGCTGATCGGATCTCTAAAATGCACGCTTCTGTACGCCGCTTCCCGCGAGGAGGTTGTCTCAGAGCCCGCTTTCCGCTAGCGTAGCCACTACCACAACGCACCCATCTGCCACAGATCAAGATTGCTCCCATGACGCCACACCGGAGAACCCGAGATCTCAAACGCTCCCGCACCTGTGCGTGCGTGCTCGGTTTCGTGTCCCTCGTCGGCCTCCCTTGCGCCAGTCTCGCCCAGAACCGCGAACAGAGCCATGAGCAGAGCCATGAACGACGCGGCAGTGGCAGTGACAACCGTGGCGCCGATAACCGCTCCGGGCAGCGCAACGGCGACCCCAATGCCGGCCGCAATGCCAACTCCGGCCGCGATCAGAGGTCGAGCCCGCCAACCCCGTACCAGGGGACACGTCCCGCGCCGAGCCAGACTGGCCGTCCAGCCTACCCGCCACCGACCTACCCGCCACCGTCCAGCTTCGTGGGTCGATCTAGCCCCGCCCAAAGTTCTAATCCTTACGGCAATCAGCAGCGGAACTTCAACCAGGCCGCTCCTCGCGGCAACCAGGAGCACCTCCCTCAGTGGCTGGATCGTCACAAGTCCCTCCCGCTCACCGATCAGCAGCGCGCGCTTGAAGCCGAGCCCGGATTTCGCGATCTTGCACCGCAGACTCAGCAGCGCATGCACGACCGTCTTCTCCAGCTGAACCAGATGCGCCCTGAACAGCGCCAGCGCGTTATGGAACGCACCGAAGCGATTGAACGCCTTTCGCCTCAGCAACGCCAGCAGGTCCGCTCCGCCATGTCCAATTTGAGCAGCCTCCCGCCCGATCGCCGCCAAGCGGTCGCCCGCAGCTTTCGCGACCTCCGCACACTTCCCGCGCAGCAACGCGAGAGCGCCTTTGAAGCCGAGGCCGCCCGCGGCCAGTTCTCTCCCGCCGAGGCCTCCACCCTCCGCGACCTCCTCTCGGTCGAGCCACTTCTTCCACCTCCCACGTCGAGCGGCCGCGGCTCCGAACCGCCTCGCTAGGGACTCCGATCTTGACGCCCACCGCTAGGTCCCGTACGCTCATCTCCATGATGTTGAGCGCTCACCGGTGTTGTTGTCCTTGCCCGCACTCGCGGCAGACACCGCCGGTCTGCTCCATTCTTCGCGCCTAAGTTTTTCATCCGCACGGCGCAAGCCAACCTTACTGAAACTCCGGAACTCTCCCCCAAAGGAACACCCATGCCTCGTCGCGCGCTTCTCTTCGCCGCTGCACTTTTCCTCCTCTCGGCCCCTCTCCTCGCCCAGCAGCTGCTGGGCGGCGACTACGAGGGCTTTGTCGCGGTGCGCGGCGAAGAGGTTCCGATCCACCTCCGCCTGTCCGGAGCCGGCGTCACCCTGTCTGGGGCCCTGGTCAACGGCCCCGAACTCTCGCCCGCTTCCAGCGTTTCGCTTTCCGGCAACCACCTCGTGCTCAACTTCAACTACTTCGCGCGCACGCTGGACCTCAACTTCGCCCCTGGCGGCTCGCGCGAAGGCAACATGAGCGGTAGCTTCGGCACTGCGAAAACTCGCTACCCCGTCACGCTCCACCACTCGCCCTCCGCGCCTCCGCCCCTACCTGCCGCTAGCTCCGCACCCGTCATCCCCGTCATCACCGGCCAATGGGAGGTTCAGGTGCAATCTTCCAAGGGCGAGTCCGCCTGGCAGCTCATCGTGCAGCCGGCGGCCGGCGATGGCTCCGTCCAAGCCGTCATCCAGCGGATCGACGGCGACACCGGATCGCTCTTCGGCTCGTGGAACGGGCACGAGTACCGTGTCGGCCATCTTTCGGCGGCCGGCCCCGCCCTCTACAGCCTGACACCGGGCTCGGACGACACCCTTCTTGTCTCGAACCTCATTGCCGCCGAACCCGAAAAGTCGCGGCAGCACGACTTGGTTGCTCGCCGACCCGAT
This sequence comes from Acidobacteriaceae bacterium, assembly GCA_965277145.1. Lineage (GTDB taxonomy): Bacteria > Acidobacteriota > Terriglobia > Terriglobales > Acidobacteriaceae > Edaphobacter. The sequence continues at coordinate 588,947 of OZ255717.1, read as the reverse complement.
GTCGCCCGCGCCCAGAATCTGCCCCAGCCGACCCGTCCGACGGAACAGACCACGGTCAAAGATCCAGCCGAGCGCTTTCGCTTCTCGGCCCCGGACCTTTCCGGCACGCTCATCACGAATCGCGATCCCCGCTTTGACGGCAAAGTCGTGATTGTTGCGATCGGCGGCTCGTGGTGCCCCAACTGCCACGACGAAGCGCCCTTTCTCGAGTCGCTTTACAAGCAATTCCACAGCCGCGGGCTCGAAGTCGTCGACCTCAGCTTCGAAGAGGCCGACCAGCTAAAGGACCCCGCCCGCCTTCGGGCCTTTATCGCCCGCTACGGCATTACGTACACGGTGCTGCTCGCCGGGGACCCCGATCAGCTGAACGAAAAACTTCCCCAAGCCGAGCACCTCAACGCGTGGCCCACATCTTTCTTTCTCGGTCGCGACGGCCGCGTGCGCGAGGTCCACGCGGGCTTCGCCGGACCGGCGAACCCCACTGCCCACCAGGCTCTCGTCACCGAGATTACTGCCCTCGTCGAGCATTTGCTCGCCGAACCGGCACCCAGCCACTCAGCGTCCTTGATTAGAAGCACACCAACCGCGCACGGACACTAGGTCCGTCTATTCAGGATCCGGCTATTCCGCGTCCCGTTCGCTGCTGGCCGCGTACCCACTTCCCTCGCGCAGCGCGAGATCCATCACCGACGCAGCGTTCACCAGGACCGAGTGTCCGTTCGAGAACGCCACGAGAACTCTCGTCTTATTGAGCAGCTCAATCTGCACGATTTCGGTATCCGTAAGCGGATTGATGTTGCTGTCGGCCACTCTGAGCTCCCTGGGTGTCTGATGCGAGAAGGGCGCTCGCCGACCACGATCCCGGCCGACTGCCCCTAAACGATGTCATTTCACTGTGACGGGAGATCGACCTCTGAACAACTATGCCCGAAAGAAGTTCTTCAGCAAGAAGAAGACGTTGGCCGGCCGCTCCGCGAGGCGACGCATGAAGTATGGAAACCATTCTGTGCCGAAAGGAATGTAGATGCGGACGCCGAAACCTTCGCTGACGAGCTTTCGTTGCAGATCGCGCCGAATTCCGTAGAGCATCTGGAACTCGAACGCGCTTTTGCTGATTCCGTTCTCGGCGGCGAGCGCGCGCATGTGATTGACGATGCGCTCGTCGTGCGTGGCGATTCCGCAGAACACGTGCGGATCGTCGGAACGGACCATGCGCTCCATGAGGCGGATGTAGTTGGCGTCCACGTCCTGCTTGCGGGCGAACGCGATCTCTCTGGGCTCCTTGTACGCGCCTTTGCAGAGCCGGATTCGAATGCCCTGCTGGAGCAGACGCTCGGTATCGGGCTCGGTCCGATGGAGATAGGCCTGCAGCACCGTTCCGACCCGACCGGCGAGGCCGATTTCGGCATGGATCCGCTCGGTCATCTGGATGGTTGCTTCGGTGTAGGCGGAACCCTCCATGTCGATGCGCACGAAGGAGTCGGCTGTGACGGCGCGATGTACGATCTCGCAGACGAGGCGCTCGGCCGTGGCGGGATCGAGGTCGAGGCCCATCTGGGTCAGCTTCAGGCTCACATGCGCCTGGAGACCGCGATGCCGGATCTGCTCGAGCAGATGGTAGTAGACCTCTGCGCTCTGGAGTGCCTGGGAGGTTTCGGTCACGCTCTCGCCGAGGGAGTCGAGGCTTGCCGACATGCCCTCGCGGTTGACCTCTTCGCATGCCCGGAGGGCCTCGTCGACGGTGGTGCCCGCGACGAAGCGCCGCGACAACTTGCGGCCGATCGAGGATCGCTCGGAGAAGCTGCGTAGATGCCGGTTTTGGGAGAGGAGGATGAAGGTGGATCGCAGCACGGGAAAGAGGTTCTCGACGCGGCTCGGAGGGAGGCGGCTAGTGGCTGGCCTTGGCGGTCGCGGTGCTCGGAGGTCCAGTCGGTACGGCGCCGACGCGGCCGGCGGTGGGGGCAGCGTGGTCGACCTGCGGCGTGACCATGGAGCTGGTGTCCTTGATGGCGGCGATGGCCTGGTCGTACCGTCCGGCGAGCGAGTTGGACCGAATGACAGCCATCTCTTCGAGCATCTTCATGCCGTCTTTGAGATAGCTCATGCGGCTGCGTTCGTCGTGGCCCCAGGTGACGGGCACCTCGCGCACGGTGTACTTCAATTTACGGGCGATAAAGAGGATTTCGGGGTCGAAGCCCCAGCGCTCAATGGTTTGCAGACGAAAGATGACCTGGGCCGCGGGCCGGCGAAAGGCCTTGAAGCCGCACTGGGTATCGGCAAATGGCAGACCCATGACGGTTCGGGTAATCCAGTTGAAGCATCGGCCGAAGACCTGCCGATACATGGGCTGGTGGATGGTCTGCCGAGTTCGGTCGAGCCATCTGGAACCGATGGCGACGTCGGCACCGTTGTCGAGCGCCTCGAAGAGCCGATCGGCCTCTTCCATGGGCGCCGACAGGTCTGCATCGGTGAACATGACGATATCGCCCGCAGCCTGAAGGAGGCCGTTGCGCACGGAGTAGCCTTTGCCGCGATTGCCGGCATTTTCGACCAGATGGAGTCGCGGATGCTCGTCCATCCACCGCTCGACGATCTCTGTGGTGTCGTCTGTGGACCCGTCATCGACGACCAGGACCTCGGCATCCCAGCTTTGCGTCTGCACACATGCGAGGACGCGCGCGAGCGTACTCTCGATGCGGGAGCTCTCGTTGTACGCCGGGATGACGATGCTGATCTTCGGATGTGCCATCGTGAAGGTACTTATCTCCCCAAGCATGATCTCTGGATCGGCGCGGGCCGAGTCCGCGGTTGATCATACTGTAATCATTGGACGTTCGGCTACGGCGAATGGAAAGTATTTATCCAGGAAGCGGTAGATTTTACGGCTTTGAGCCTTTTTCTGAGACATTACCTTTGCCTGCTGACTTATATAGATGGGCTCGCGAGCGTGAAGCTGTGCCTGCTACACTCTCGAACATGCCGGAAGACTTTGTCCCGCCTCCGCCTCCACCGCCGCAAGCCGCTCGACCGTACAGCGCACCGCCTTTTCCGATGCCGATGTACGGGTACGCTCCGCCTATCGGCTATGCTCCTCTGGCGCCGCCCCCGAAGCGTCGATCGCCGTGGTTCTACGGCGGCTGGATCGGCGGAACGATCGGCGGCATCAGTCTGATCCTGAGTCTGGCGGCCTGGATCGCGACGCGGTCGATCAATGGGTCGGCGGGCACGGCATTCGGCACGAATCAGATCGGCGTGATCGACATCTCAGGAGTGATCCTGGACGCGGACAAGGTGGACAACGACATACGCCGGTTCGGTGACGACTCGAGCATTAAGGCGATCATTCTCCATATCAACTCGCCGGGCGGGGGCGCCGCGGCCTCGCAGGAGATTTACCACGAGGTGCTTCGGGTGCGGAAGGAGCACAACAAGCGGATTGTGGCGTCGGTCGAGTCGGTCGGGGCTTCAGGGGCGTACTACATTGCGAGTGCGTGCGACCGCATTTACGCCAACGACGCTTCGGTTGTCGGATCGATCGGCGTGATTATGGAGTGGACCAACTACGGAGATCTGTTGCACTGGGCCAAGCTGAAGAGCGTGGTGATCCACGCAGGTGAGCTGAAGGATGCTGGAGACCCCAGCCGGGACCTGACGCCCAAGGAACAGGCCTACTTTCAATCGCTGGTCGACAATATGTACGGTCAGTTTGTCCACGATGTCGCCTCTGGGCGGCATACCACGGACGACCGGATCCGGCCGCTGGCGACGGGGCAGGTATGGACTGGCGAGCAGTCGTTGCCGCTGGGCTTGATCGACAAGATCGGAGGATTTCGTGTAGCCCTGATGGATACGGCGAAGGATGTGGGCATTTCAGGCGAACCGAACATTATTCGGCCGGCAAGCCAGAAGAAGGGACTCATCTCCGCGCTGACCTCCGACACTGACGATCTTTTCCCCAATCCGAGTCAGCTTCTCAATCGTGCGCCGGGCTTCTACTTTATGTGGAAGTGATAAGGAGGCCAGAGCTCTGCCCCTTGCTCTTTTTGGCGCATCTACAATGGAGCGAGGACGCCGGCGATGCGCGGTCGTTTGGCTCGAGCAGGAAAGGTCGAACACGAGAGGGGACCTGCGATGACGAAGGCTGACCTGGTCGATAGGGTGACCAATCTGGGCGATCTGACTCGGCGCGACGGCGAGGTGATCGTGGAGACGCTGTTTGAGTCCGTGATCGGCGCGTTGAAATCGGGAGACAAGATCGAGATTCGCGGCTTTGGGAGCTTTCGGACGCGTCAGAGAAATGCCCGGACGGGACGCAATCCGAAGACCGGGAGCAAGGTGGATGTGCCGGCGAAGCGTGTACCTTTTTTTAAGCCGTCGAAGGAGCTTCGGGATCAGGTGAACGCGGCTGCAATCGAGGCGCGCTCGGGTTCAGGGCACGTGCATCGAGAAGGGGCGACCGATGTCTCTGAGCCGATTGACCCGCACCACCCTCCACCGATGTAGGCGAATACGCTTCCTGGATAGGTTTATTTCTCTCTTGTGCCGATGACGCTCATCATGCGTCCGGTCGTGCCCGCTTCGGCGCGATAGGAGAAGAACCGCCTCTGGCCGTCGGGTTCGAAGGTGCAGGCCGTACATTGGGCTACCACGGAGATCTGCTCGGGCGGGAGGCCGCCGGCGATGAGTTGGCGCCGATTGGCTTCCCAGAGGTCGAGGCGCGGATTAGCTGAGTTCTCCTCGTCTTGATGGAAGAGGGTTTGCCCATCGACGAAGCGTTCGGTGAAGGCGATGCGGACCTCCTCACCGACGCGGTAGCAGCAAGGGCCGATAGAAGGTCCGATGGCGGCGATGAGGTCGTTTGGGTCGGAGCCGAAGTTGGCGGCCATCTGCCGGACACCCTGGCCGACGATGCCGGCTACCGTGCCTCGCCAACCGGCGTGAAAGGCGCCGACGGCGCGCGTGCGGACATCGGCTACCAAGACGGGGACGCAGTCGGCAGTCTGGATGCCGAGCAAGATCTCTGGCTGATTTGTAATGAGGCCGTCGCCCTCTGCGTAGTGTTCACCTTTAGACCCGATCTGTCCGTGAGCCCGGGAAGGGATCCGGTGTACGACGGCCGAATGCGTTTGTTTGAGAGTGATGAGTGGCCACCGGCCTGGGTCCGGGTGCGCCGATGTGTCGAGGTCGGCGTGATTTTCGGAATGGCCGGAGCGAGTGCTGAACCCGTGTACGAGCCAGGGGTGGGCCGGCCAGTCCGCCTGGATCAGTGAGGGAGGCATCTGCCCAAGTTTACCCGGCCACGGTCTGGGATTTGGCAGATTTTGAGATTGTCACAGGAAGCTGCGACGTTTCCGATTGCCCAAAGTCTTAACCGCAGCCACTAGACGCGCGACTCGCATCTCAAGAGGCGACGACAGGACGGCGTTGCTCAGTGTAGGTGGACGCGGATGAGACCTGGATGGGACAGACCCTGGACGTGACAGATCTGGACCTGAAAGACCTGGACGTGAAGGACCTGGACGTGAGAAATGGAGGGCCGCGTGCCCACTTTAGTTCCTCAACTGCTTCGCTCGCGCCTTGGGAAAGTCTGCGTTGCCATCACAGGGGCGTCTGCCGCGGAGATGATCGAGAAGGCAAGCCTTGTTGTGCGGGAGACGCCTTTTCTCGAGTTTCGGCTGGATTATCTTGAGGATCCGCGGTCTGGGATCTCGGCGCTTGGGGAGTTTCTCTCGAGCAATCCCAGCGTAACTGCGATTGCGACCTGCCGACGACAGGAGTTTGGCGGCCATTTTGGTGGAGATATTTCCGCCGAGATGGACGTGTTGGTACGAGCAGGGGAAGCCGGCTTTGCAATTGTGGATCTCGAACTTGAGTCTGCAGAGGTGCTCAAGAGTGGAGGTCTGGCGCGGCTACAAGGCACGGGGGTTGCTCTGATTTTGAGCCACCACGACTTCGAGCAGACACGGGATCTTCACGCTATTTACCAGCGCATGGTCCCGTTCAAACCGGATTTTGCCAAGATCGTGCCGACGGCTCGGGTGCTTGCGGATAATGTCACGCTGATGCGTTTTCTCGAGCAGATGAGCGATTCTGCAAGTGTGATCGGAATTTGCATGGGGGAGATGGGGATCATCTCGCGCGTGCTGGGCGTGCGGGCTGGAAGCTTGTTTACGTTTGCGGCGGCAAGTCAGGGGGAGGAGACGGGGCCAGGTCAGATTGCGGCTCGTACGCTGGTCGATATTTATCGGATCGCGCAGGTGGATGCGGCGACAAAGGTGTATGGCGTCGCGGGCAATCCGATCTGGTCTTCGCTTTCGCCTGTGATGATGAATGCGGCGTTTCGGCGCGAGACGATGAATGCGATGTACCTGGGGCTGCAAACGGAGACGATGGAGGACCTGCTGACGGTCGTACGAGAGATCCCGCTGCAAGGATTCAGCGTAACGATGCCGTTGAAGCAGAGCATTTTGCCGTACCTGGAACGCACCGACCCGATCTCGGCAAAGATCGGCGCGTGTAACACCGTGTTGCGCGCGGCTGATGGGAAGCTCTACGGCTTCAACACGGATGTGGCCGGGATCGTCGGTCCGCTTGAGAAGCGAATGCAGCTGCGTGGGGCAAAGATACTGGTGCTGGGCGCCGGTGGAGCGGCGCGGGCGGCTGTGTTTGGGCTGAAGGAGAAAGGTGCGGAGGTGCTGATTCTGAACCGGAATGTGGAGACGGCTCAGAAGCTGGCGAAGCAGGCCGGAGCGAAGCTGCAAAAGCGAGAAGCGATGGCGAAGAGCCAGTTCGACGTGATTATCAATGCGACGCCGGTGGGAATGGCAGGCCACGGGTCGGAATCGTTGCTCAATGAGAACGAGCTGAAGACAAAGTTGGTGTTTGATCTGGTTTACAACCCGGTGGAGACGCCCCTGCTGCGGTCGGCGCGGGCACAAGGAATTGCGGTGATCACGGGGGTGGAGATGTTTGTGCAGCAGGGGGCCCGGCAGTTTGAGATCTGGACGGGCAAACCGGCGCCGGAAGAGGAGATGCTGCGCGTGGTTGTGCATGCGCTCCGGCAGAAGGCAGAGACGAAGCAGTTGGTGGAGCACGTCGCGAGGATGGGGCAGACGGCGGCTCGAGCAAATCACCGTTAGAGCGGAAGCGCAGGGAAGCTGGAAGGAGCTGTGTGCGTCTTTGGGTGTGGACGGGGGGGAGAGGCGTGTCATCGAGCTCCGGTGGGTTGCGATCCTCTATGCTTAGAGTTATGCCCGCCGATACCTCTTCTCTCTGGCAGAACAAGCGCGTCTTTCTTACCGGCCATACCGGCTTCAAGGGCGGTTGGCTGGCACTTTGGCTGCACAAGCTGGGGGCTGACGTGCGTGGGTACTCGCTCGGCCCCAACACGACGCCCAACCTTTTTACCGAGGCGCGGGTTGGAGATGTGATCGAGGATGTGCGGGGCGACATTCGGGACGCCGGTGCGCTGAACGGGGCGATCGAGGACTTTGCGCCGGAGGTGGTGTTTCACATGGCCGCGCAGCCGCTGGTGCGGCTCTCGTACGCGGACCCGATCGGAACGTTGGAGACAAACGTTCTCGGGACGGCGCGCGTTCTGGACGCGGTTCGGCGAACGCCATCGGTGCGCGCGGTGGTTTCGGTGACTACGGACAAGTGTTATGAGAATAGGGAGTGGGTGTGGGGGTATCGGGAGACGGACCCGATGGGCGGCTATGACCCATACTCGGCGTCGAAGGCGTGCGCCGAGATTGTGTCGGCGGCGTTTCGGTCGTCATACTTTCATCCGGACAAGCTGGGGCATCCGGGCAAGCCTGGGGGGCACGGGACTGCGATTGCAACGGCGCGGGCGGGCAATGTGATTGGGGGCGGCGACTGGTCGACGGACCGATTGATTCCGGATCTGGTGCGGGCGTTTGTGGCGGGGGAGGCGGCGCGGATTCGGCGGCCGGGGGCGATCCGGCCGTGGCAGCATGTGCTTGAGCCGTTGCATGGATACTTGTTGCTGGCGGAGCATCTGCTTTTGGCCGATCCGAAGTATGCGACGGCTTATAACTTTGGGCCGGGGGACGACGACACGCAGACCGTGGGTTGGATTGTAGAGAAGATGACGGGTTTGTGGGGGGATGGGGCGACGTCGGAGATGGACCCTGAACCGGGTGTGCATGAGGCGGGGTATCTGAAGCTGGACGCGAGCAAGGCTCGGTCGGAGCTAGGGTGGCGGCCGCGGCTGAGGCTGGAGACAGCGATTGAATGGCTGGTGGCGTGGTACAAGGCGGCGGAGGCGGGCGCGAACATGCAAGCGTTTACGATCGACCAGATTGGTCGGTATGAGGCGCTGGGACGGGTCTGATGGACTTGGTTGCTGCGCAAACTTTGCGTTGGTTGCTGCGCAAAGGTTGCGTTGGTTGCTACACAAAGGTTGAGTTGGTTGCTGCGCAAAAGCCACACCGAAGTTTGCACCGCTGTGCCTGGCGCGCCAGTGTATCTCAGCCGTTTTTCGGCCGGCCCGCTTTAGAATGGAACCAGCTCATCGCATAAAGCAGTCGATTGTCCGGCTGGTGCATCCATAGCGGTAGCATCGGCGATGGTCTGGCGCCGAAATAAACCTAGGAAGTGAGACAGATGGACCGCACCCTGCTGCCCGGAACACCGCATCCGCTTGGCGCCACGCCGAGCTCCAAAGGAACGAACTTTGCTGTCTACTCGGAGTGCGCGACTGCCGTTTCGGTCTGTTTTTTCGACGAAGCCGGCAAGGAGACGGACTGCATCGCTTTGCGGGAGCGCACGGCGTTTGTGTGGCACGGCCTGGTTCGCAACATCAAGCCCGGCCAGAGGTACGGATTTCGGGTGGACGGTCCGTGGGCTCCGGAGCAGGGTCTGCGTTTTAATCCGGCGAAGTTGCTGGTGGATCCGTATGCAAAGGCGATCTCGGGTGAGGTGGACTGGAAGGCGCCGATTTTCCCGTACAACGTTGAGAGCGGCAACGACCTCGAGCGGGACGATCGGGATTCGGCGGCCGGCGTTCCGAAGTCGATCGTGGTGCAGTCGCGGTTTGACTGGGCTGATGACTGTCCGCCGAAGACGCCGCTGTCGGATTCGGTGATTTACGAGGTGCACGTCCGCGGCTTTTCCAAGCGCAATTCGGGGGTGCCCGAGCATCTGCGCGGCACGTACGCCGGCCTGGCGACGGAGGCTTCGGTGGCGTATCTGAAGCAGCTTGGGGTGACGGCGGTTGAACTTTTGCCGGTGCATCACTTCATCGACGAGGGCCACCTGGTAAATCGGGATCTACGCGATTACTGGGGGTATAACACGCTTTCGTACTTTGCGCCGATGTCGCGTTATTCCTCGTGCGGCGACGACGGTTGTCAGGTGAACGAGTTCAAGGCGATGGTGAAAGCTCTGCACAAGGCTGGGATCGAGGTGATTCTGGACGTGGTGTACAACCACACGTGCGAGGGCAACGAGAAGGGTCCGATTCTTTCGATGAAGGGGATCGACAACACGACGTACTACCGTCAGGTGGATGACGACCCGCGGCACTACATGGACTACACGGGCACGGGAAACACCTTGAATGTGCGCAATCCGCAGGTGCTGAAGCTGATTATGGACTCGTTGCGCTACTGGGTGACGGAGATGCATGTTGACGGCTTTCGGTTCGATCTGGCGTCGACGCTGGCGCGCGAGTTGCATGCGGTATCGAAGCTGTCGTCGTTTTTTGACACGATTCACCAGGACCCGACGCTGGCGGATGTGAAGCTGATTGCCGAGCCGTGGGATGTTGGGGATGGCGGCTACCAGGTCGGGAATTTTCCGGTGCTGTGGGCGGAGTGGAATGGGAAGTATCGGGACACGGTTCGGCGTTTTTGGAAGGGCGACGGAGGGATGCTTTCGGATTTCGCGTACCGTCTTACGGGGTCGTCGGACCTGTATCAGTACGATGGCAGGAAGCCGTATGCGTCGATCAACTTTGTCACGGCGCACGATGGATTTACGATGTGCGATCTGGTTTCGTACAGCCAGAAGCACAACGAGGCGAACGGCGACAACAACACGGACGGCGCGAACGACAACGACAGCTGGAACATGGGGGTTGAAGGACCGACGGACGATGAGGAGATCAACATCCTGCGCGAGCGCCAGATGCGCAACTTCTTGACGACGCTGATTTTGTCGCAGGGTGTGCCGATGCTGAGCGGGGGCGATGAGTTTGCGCGATCGCAGATGGGCAACAACAACTGTTACTGCCAGGACAACGAACTGACGTGGTATGACTGGGACCTGGACGCTCCGCGGCAGCGTTTGATGGAGTTTACGGCACGTCTGATTCAACTTCGTTTAGCGCATCCGAATCTTCATCGGCGCAAGTTTTTCCAGGACCGGACCATTCACGACTCGGTCGTTCGGGACGTGGCCTGGTATGACGCGAGCGGGGACGAGATTTCGAGCGAAAGCTGGAATCAGGAGTGGAACCGGTCGCTTGGGCTGTTGCTAAACGGAAAGACGTTGGAGATCACGGACGAGAACGGCAAGCCGGTGTTCGACGACAGCTTTCTCCTGCTGATCAACGCGTCGGCCGAGGGTGTGGAGTTCAAGTTGCCGGAGCCGCCGAACAAGACCCCGTGGATCCACATGATTGACACGCAGAATATTGAAGATCCGTTTGAGGAGTCGGAGGTCAATGAGAAGGTGATCGTCGCTGGCCGGTCGATGGTGGTGTTTCGCGACGGCAAACCGCGGGCGCCGGAACCGACGGTCTCCGAAGGCAATCTTCACTAGGATGGGAGGACCTGGACGGCGTGCCACCGTGTTTACAAGCACCTTCCGATACGCAGAGATTTAGGATCAGTTCATTATGGATCTTGCTCCCCGCATTATGATTTTGCGGCACGCCGAAAAGCCCAACGCCGACGAGCGCGGTGTCAACTACTTGGGTCGAAAGGAGCCGCACGGCCTGACTGTACGCGGTTGGCAGCGTGCTGGTGCGCTTGTGTCGCTGTTCGATCCCCCAACGGGCACGGTACAGAACCCGCATCTCGCCAAGCCGGCGTACTTGGCGGCCTCGTCGACTGCGAGTTCTTCAGGCTTAGAACCGAACTCCAAGAGCCATCGTGAGCGAGAGACGCTGACGCCGCTTGCCCAAAAGCTCAACCTCCATGTCGACCTTTCCTTCGACAAGGGCGACGAGATGATGATGATCTCCGCCGCCTTGCGCCGCCCGGGCCCGGTCCTGATTGCATGGGAGCACAGCGGCATTGCAACGCTTGGGAGCTTTATTCCCGGCGAGAACGGGATTCCGCCGCATTGGCCGGACGCGCGCTACGACATCCTGTATGTCTTTTCGCTGAAGCCGGATAAGAGCACGTATACGTTTACGCAGGTGCCTCAGCTTTTGCTTGCAGGAGATTTGCCGACACTGCTTTCGCTTTAAGGGGAATTTACCTGTGGTGTAGAGCGAAGCAACGGGTTTGGACGCCGGTCTCCCAACGAAAGCGTTTCTGCATAAGCACTTCGCTTCGGAACAACAGGTAATTTGCTTTAAGCTCGCGGCTCGTTCATCGACACCGAGGCTCACATGTACACCTGACGCGAAGCGAAAGATCGAGAATTAAGTTTTTTGTGATCGGAGAAGTGTGCGGCTGGCCGGGGACTACTTTCGGGCGGCGAGCAGATGCTCGTAGAGGCTTATGGTTTGTTCCGCGATGGCGCTCCAGCAGAATTTTTCTTCGACGCGTCTTCGTCCCGCGGCGCCGAATTTCTGGCAGAGTTCGGGGTTGGCCATGAGCTCGGTTACGCGACTGGCGAGATCGCGCGCAAACTGTTCGGGGTTGGATGGGAAGCTGGTGACGGGGTCGGCCTCGAAGGGGACGAGGTAGCCGGTTTCGCCGTCGACAACGACCTCGAGAATGCCGCCGGTGGCGCTGGCGACGACGGGTGCGCGGCAGGCCATGGCTTCGAGGTTGATGATGCCGAAGGGCTCGTACACGGATGGGCAGCAGAAGACTTGACAGTGCGAGTAGAGCTCGATGGCTTCGGGTTTGGTGACCATCTTTTCGATCCAGACGATGTCGCCTCCGGCGGAGCGGGCCCGATCGACTTTTTCGCGCATTTCGGCGGCGATCTCGGGGGTATCGGGGGCTCCGGCGCAGAGGACGACCTGGGTTCCTTTGGGGAGCATTGGAATGGCGTCGACGAGGTGGGTGACGCCTTTCTGGCGGGTGATGCGGCCGACGAAAAGGACGTACGGCCTGTCCGGGTTGACGCCGTATTTTGTGAGTGCCTCGGTCCCGGTTGTCTGCTGATACTCCTCGAGGTCGATGCCGTTGTAGATGACGTGGATGCGGTCCGGGCTGACGTCAGGGTAGGCGCGGAGGATGTCGGCTTTGGTGCCTTTGGAGACGGCGACGATGGCGTCTGCGTCGAGGATGCCGGTGCGCTCCATCCACGAGCTCATGCTGTAGCCTGAACCGAGCTGTTCGGATTTCCAGGCGCGCAGGGGTTCGAGTGAGTGCGTGGTGAGGACGAAGGGTACGCCGTAGAGCTTCTTGGCGAGAAATCCGGCCATTGCGACGTACCAGGTATGGGTGTGCACGACGTCGATGGCGCCGAGCGACTTCATCTGCTGGAGGTTGAGAGCGAAGGCATCGACGGCGGTCTTCCACTTCTCTGTGGTGCCGGCGGTGATCTCGGGCGGGGGCTCCTCGCCGCGGACGTGGAGGTTGCCGCTGTCGAGCGTCTGGTGACCCCAGCAGTGCACTTCGACCTCGATGCGTTTGCTCAGCTCGCGGCTGAGATATTCGACGTGCACACCGGCGCCGCCGTATACGTCTGGCGGATACTCCCTGGTCATCAGGCCAACGCGCACGTTTTGCTTCTCCTTTTTGGCGGCCGCTCTGGTGTTGGGCGACCTGGTGTTTTCGTCTGTGGGGCGATTCTAGCCACGGCTACACTCTCGTGCAAACTGCCGATTTCGCTCGGAGAGAAAATCTCGGTGAGAGCAGGGGTCTGCTCGCGTACAATCCTGTTGTTCAGCTCGCGCGGGACATGGTGCGACGATGCCTTTATTTGCTTCACAGCAACCTTTGGACGCCTTGGGTCTCCCGCTTAGCAGTCTTGAGAAGACGCTGCAGGCGTTTCACGTCTCGTTTGGCACGCCGGAGGACTTGGCGGCGTTTCCGCGGCGGCTGGCTCGGGATGAGCAGTTGCAGAAGGCTTTAGGGGCGCTGATCCGGGCTCGCCAGCGGAGCTCGCCGGGGGGTGCGGACGGCGCGGCGGCGGGTCGCCTGTCGCTCTACCAGGCGCTTGATGGTCTTCTCCATGTGGTCGGCGGCGCGCCTGCGCCTGATCTGACGGCGAACCCGACCCTGCACGAGACGGTGGATCTCCTGATCAGTTTTTTGATCAGCCTTGACGGCTGGAACTCGGCCGAGCTCGCGGAGGCGGTCGCGCCGGCGGCTCCTGCGACGGGCGGCGGAGAAGCGGCGGAGATTGGCTCGGTTCCGGTGGGGCGCACGGACGAGGTTGGCCGGCGGGAACAGGATGGGGCTGGACGGGATGGGGCGGGAAAGGCCGGGGCTGGACAGATAGAACAGAGGGCGCGGGAGGAGGCGGACCTCCTGCAGGAGAAAGCCGACCGGGAGGAGCTTGCGCGTCTGCTTCGGGAGACGTCTGGACGGTCGGAGGACGGGTCGGGGGCGACGGACGGGGACGTGGCGGCGGGCGCACCGGCTCTGGGGAACCTGGCGCAGCTGTTGACGCGGCTTGAACTGAACAACCTTGAACTTCGGCTGCAGCTGGAGTCGATCGACTCGCGGCTGAACCGGATGGAGCCGCGCATTGAGAGCATACCGCGGTCGCAGCCGGAGGTGGGGAGTGCCTCTGAGCCTGAGGCGCCGGCTCCGGTGGCTCGGCAGCGCGGCGACAAGTCTCGATACACGACGGCGGCCGCGTTTTCCGCGATTCCGCTTAGCCCGGAGCCATCGCCGTTTGCCGGGGAGGTTGGAGCCGCGGGTCGAGAGGCTGGCGCCGGTACCCGCGAGGCTGGGATTCGGGCGACACCGGATCTGTCCGAGCCAGGGGCGGAGGGCCTGCTGTCGCGACCGCCGATCGCGCCGTTTGCCTCGGCGGAGGTCGGTTCAGCGGAACCAGCCGGAGCGTCGTTCGGACCTCAAACTGGAGCCGAGGCTGGGCCAGCGCCGGCGCCCCGTGGTGTGGTTCTCCGGTACGCGGCGGCTGAAAGCGCTCAAAGCTCCGACGCGACCGACATCCGGCCTGAGGTCAGGGATGATTTTTTGCCGAAGGGAGAGGGTTTGTCATCAGGTTTCGGCGCCGGTGCACTGGCGGCCGCGCCGCCGCCGCAGGAGCTGCCGCCAGTGCCCGAGCCGAAGCCGGCGAGCGCAGGTGCAACGACCTTTCCGGGCGATGCGGCTCCGGTTGCGCCCACGCCGGTCAGGGATGTCGCTTCCGCTCCTGTTTCAGGTCTGGCTTCGGTTTCTGGACCGGCTTCGGTCTCTGGCGCGTCTGTGAGTTCGGGTAAGCCCGGCAAGCGGTCGGGAATGACAACGTTGCGGCTTAACGACTCGCCGGCTGAGCCGTCGCGAGGATCGGACCGCGTTGACGCTCGGACATCGGTGGTCAGCGACTTCGACGCGGAGGACGTGACGCCGGTTAGCGATCGCCGCCGACGCTGGCGAGCTACGCTGATCGTCGTATTTCTCCTCCTGCTTGCGGCCGGGGCGCTGGCGGCGTTTCTGTTTCTCGGCAATCCCGAGACGACGACCTTTCGCGGCGCGACGGACCTGCCTGTGTGTTGTTCGCGGGCGTCGTAACCGGGCGCGGTGCAAAACCAGGCCGCGGGCGACAGACTTACTTTGTGGCCGTCTCCGGTGCCTTCTCGCCGATCTCGGGCGCTTTGGACAGCTCGACCTGCTCGACGATCTCGAGGCCGGTGCGTCGCAGCATGTTGCGGATCACCGGCTCGGAGAGACGGCTTGCGTCGTACTCCAAACGGACGGTCTGCTCGCGCTCGCGCACGTCCAGCCGACGGATGCCGTACACATCCCGCAGCTTTGCGATCGCCAGCGCCACATTTTCGCCCGGCGAGCCGGTAAAGCGATACAGAACATCCAGCTGTGTCATAGCCTCAGACTATAGCAGCGGCACAGGCGGCGGAATACGCGAGGAGAACTGCTCTAAAGGCTGGCGAGATAGTTCATGATCTCGGGGCTGGTCCACACCTGGGGGCCGATGAATTTGCGCCGCAGGATGCCTGTGCGGTCGATGATGTAGGTCTCCGGAATCTGCACCGTTCCGTAGAGCGCGTTGATGCGCTGATCGCCGTCGCGCACGGTGACTAGGTCCACGTGATGCTGCAGGAGGAATCGCCGGTAGACAACGTCGTCCTGGTCCGTGCTGACGCCGACGACGGCTAGCTGCGGCATTTTTCGCTGCAGATCGAGCAGGCTGGGCAGCTCCTCGACGCAGGGGGCACACCACGTCGCCCAAAGGTTCAGGACGACGACCCGACCGCGCAGTTTGCTAAGATCGAGCGTCTGTACACCGTCCGAGATGGTGAAGGTCGGCGCCTGGTTGCCGAGGCGCTCCGGATGGCTACCGCGGTCGCACCCCGCCGCCGCGATCACGATCGACATTGCCACACCCGCCCACCGCAACGCGCTTCGCCGCACAGAAGCCACCTCCGCTTCTTATAATACGGAGCTGTGCCAGAGACTTCCGATCCTGCGAAGCTAGAAGGTGTGCGCACGCCCGTGCTGGGCCTGTTCTCGGACCACCTGGCGGGGCCGGCGGCGCCGACGCTGATCTCGAAGACACCGCCCAAAGTTCAGCCCGTTGCTGTCGGACATTCGGAGCAACGCAGCCTGGAGCTCGCGGTGATCGTGCCGGCGCGTGACGAGGAGGGCAAACTTGGGGCCTGCCTCGACTCGCTGCTGGCGCAGAGCGAACCTGGTTTTGCGCTTGGCCGCGCGTGGCAGCTGATTGTGGTCGATGACGGCTCGACCGACGGCACGCGCGGGATCGCCGAGGTGGCCGCGGCGCAGCATCCGGGCAGCCCCGAAGCTCCGGCCGTCACCGTCCTCGATGCTCCACCCCTCGATCTCACCTCTCCCCACCCGGCGTTTACGGGCAAGAACAACGCCTGCTGGGCGGGCGCGCAGTTTGCCGGAGAGACTAACCCCAGGTGGCTCCTGTTCACCGACGCCGACACGCTTCACGAGCTTGGATCGCTGTCCCGATCGCTTCGCGAGGCCGAGAAGCACCATGCGACGCTGCTGTCCTATTCGCCGCGCCAGATCACGGTGGGCATGGTCCAGCGCGCGGTGATGCCGCTGGTCTTTTCCGAGCTTGCGTCGGTGTATCCGCCGGCGCAGGTGAACGACCCGAACCGCAGGGTGGCGGCTGCGAACGGCCAGTTTCTCCTGGTCGAGACGGACGCGTACTTCGCGGTCGGGGGCCACCGCGCGGTCGGACCTCTGGTGCTCGAAGATGTCGCGCTTGCGCGCAATATCAAGCGCGGCGGCGAACGCAACATCCGGCTTCGGTATGCGCCGGACGCGCTTTCGACGCGCATGTACGCCAACACAGGCGAGATGATGGCCGGATGGACCAAAAACCTGGCGCTGCTGATGCCGTCGCCGATCGCGCTCGCCCTCTGGCGCGTCCTCGATCTCCTGCTCTTTTTCGGTCTGCCGGCGATCGCGCTTGACTGGCCCGGCATGGTCGGGTGGCAGCGCGGGGCGATTGGGCTGCTTTGGCTGCGGTCGGTCTGGCGCTTCTATAGTCGCGTCAACCGAGCGCACTTCCCTTCCGGCGACACCATCCTGTCGATCCTCGGAGTGCCGATATTTATCTATCTGCTGCTTCGGAGCAGGTTCAGCCGGCGCGTGAGTTGGAAGGGGCGGACCTATCCCAAACGCCTCTAGCGTCGCATCGCGGTCGTCTGCCCGTCATCTAGACTTAGGTCTGCACCCATGATTCTGCTCACCCGCAAAGCCGAGTTTTCCGCCGCGCACTTCTACTTCAACCCGGCGTGGTCGGAGGAAGAGAACCAGAGTGTCTTCGGAAAGTGCGCGAACCGCAATGGGCACGGGCATAACTACACGTTTGAGGTCACGGTGCGGGGCGAGATCGACCCCGTTACGGGCTTTGTCGTCGACCTGAAGCAGCTGCGCGACATCCTCGATCGCGAGGTGGTCGAGGTCTACGACCACCGGCACCTGAACCTGGAGGTCGCCGATTTCCGGGAGCGGCAGCCCACGTCTGAAAATATTGCCGTCTCCATCTGGCGACGGATTGAGGGAAAGCTTCCGGCCGGCGCCAGCCTCCACCGTGTCCGGGTCTCCGAGATGCCCGACCTGTTTGCCGACTACATGGGAGAAGAGGCATGACGACGCCGGTCGCGCACATGTCGCGGCGGTACCACATTGCAGCCTCGCACCGGCTGCATACCGACCGGATCGGCGCGGCGGAGAATCGCGCGACATTTGGCAAGTGCAACAACCCGCACGGCCACGGACATAACTACGCGATTACCGTCACGGTTTCGGGACCGATCGATCCTGCGACCGGCATGGTTACAAATCTGGCGGACCTCGACCGCTTCGCCGAAGAGCACCTCCTGCGCTGCTTTGATCACCAAAATCTGAATACGCTCGCGGCCTTTGCGGACACCGTTCCGACGACCGAGAACCTGACCCTGGCCGTATTCCAGATCTTTCGGCTCTACCCGTATGCGCGGCTGACCGAAGTTCACGTCGACGAGACGCCGCGAAACTCCTTCACGTATCGGGCATCTGAAAACTAGGGACAAGTTCGCCGCCGCACGCGAAGAAAGGCCAGGCACCATGGCAAATCCAACCATCGAGTGCATCACCCACCCAACCGATCCAGGCTTGGCAGAGATGCCGGCCGAAGCGCCCGGAGCCGTGTCCGGGGCCGAAGCGTCGGGGCCGCACGTTGACCCGGCGGTCGGTGCGATCGAGTGCGTCACGCACACCGGGGACCCGCTAGCGCCAACCGAAACTACGCCTGCTGCCGGCTGCGATACCCGCCTGGCGCACGGGGCCGGAGTCGCTCCGGCCGATCCTGCGCTGAGCGCTGCCGTGACCCAGGATCTCTACCGCGAACTGCTCCGCCGGATCGGCGAAGACCCTGGACGCGACGGCCTGCTTGGCACGCCCGAGCGCATGGAGAAGTCCATGCAGTTTCTCACGCGCGGCTACCGCCAGACTGTCGCCGAGGTGCTCCACAACGCGCTGTTTGATGTGAGCTATGACGAGATGGTGATCGTCAAGGACATCGAGTTTTTTTCGATGTGCGAGCACCATTTGCTGCCCTTTTTCGGAAAGGCGCACATCGCCTACATTCCGCAGGGCAAGGTGGTGGGCCTGTCGAAGGTGGCGCGCCTGGTGGACGTTTTTGCGCGCCGGCTGCAGGTGCAGGAGCGCCTCACGGGCGAGATCGCCGACGCTCTGGTCGACGCCGTTGCGCCGCAGGGCGTGGGGGTGATCCTGGAAGCGCAGCACCTCTGCATGATGATGCGGGGGGTTGAAAAGCAGTCGTCTGTTACGACGACCTCCGCGATGCTAGGTGTGTTCAAGACGCAGCAGCAGACCAGAAATGAGTTTCTGTCGCTGGTGCGGAATCGTACGCCGGGGGCCTAGAACGGGTCTGCAGGAGATCGTCTCGACGATAGAGGACAAATTCGGCGTAAGAAACTGGATTGAGAAGATAGCCAAACCCGGCGATCAGTGCGGCCCGTTGAAGAGGCATGCCGTTCGTGGAAGAAGTCTGGACTGAACTCATCGACGATCTCCTATGGTGTTTTCGGTGTGATGTTGGCGGCGTCTCCTGCAGGTTGAGGGGCACCGCAGTGGGGACAGAAGTTTAATGCCGGCGAGACGGCTCTCCCGCATGCGGCGCAGCCAGCCGAGATGGGCGGCCGCAGGACGAAGTACAAGAGGAAGCCCAGCAGATGCGGAAACAGGATGACGACGGCGGCCCACAGGGAAGCACGCATACCGCGCCGGCGGGCGTCGGCGAAGACAAAACCGACGCCGATAAGCCACAAGGTGGTGAGAATCCCCAGCACAATCGCGGCTGTCCAGTACAAAGCCGTTCGTCCGAGGAAGGTCTTTGGATTGGCGGCCATGGCTCCGCCGATCAGTCCCGCAGTGAGAACCAGCAGACCTAGGGCGACTGCGATGATGCGCATTGCCCTGGGGACAACAGCAAGGAAGGCGCGTATCTTCATGCGGGCCCCCTTTGCCGGGTGAGCAGCGGCAGAAGGGGAAACAGGAGCAGGACGAAAGACGATGCCGGAATCCAGAAGCTCACGATATTTTGTTGCAGGTGAAGGTGCTGCGCAGAGAAGAGCGGCTCGACCAGCCTTCCCGCGGCAATGTCCAGAACCGACCCTAGGAGAACGAGGATCAGCGCAAACCCACAGACCTGAGCGAGGCGGCGCCGATTTAGATTTTGAGTCTGACATTGTCGAACCCGCAGGCACACTGCCTGGACGACCCTCGTTTGAAGCGACGGATCGATGTCGAAGCTGAACTTCGCAAGAGCCGAGATGACTCTTTTGTTTATCTGCAGATAGTGCTCGCATTGCGGGCAAGTCCGCAGTTGGTCAGCGAGGAGCGCTTCTGGCATAGCGGAGCCTCCCCCGAGAAGCAGTTCGTCGATCGATCTTTGAAAGCTTTGGTGGGGTTCGTTGTTCATCGGACATCTCCCAGCTGTGTACGCAGGATCGCGAGACCCCGATAGATTCTTGAGGCGACGGTCGACACAGATGCGTCGACCACGGTGGATATCTCTTGGAGTGATAGGTCGTCCTGAAATCGCAGCACAAGCACCTCTCGATGCAGGGGGGAAAGCTGCTGCAGAGTGGCCGCAAGACGTGTGGCATCTTCCGATTGCGCGGCGAGAAGAAACGGAGATGGTGTGCCGGACTCCATGGCGGGCAGGTTCCATTCCGTGCCGTCGTATGCGTCGAGGCACACCGTTCGTTTCTTGCGTTCCCGATCGAATGCGAGATTGCGCGCGATGGTGAACAATCAAGGTTCAAAGCGCGATGAACCATCAAACGTGGCGCCCCGTTGCAGCGCTCGAGTCTGAATGGATGGAGCTGCGACTTTTCTTTGGTCTGTCTCTATTGTAAAGAGTTGGGGGCGTGGGGGCGCCAACGGCGCGGGAAGCAGATTGCCTTCGGGAATGACAACCAAGAAGGGCGACGGCTTTGACGCTTGGATTTACAGGGTGGGTTGGGTGTTTTGGCTGCTGTTGTGGCGGACGTCGGCTCCTCGGACCCAGAAGATGACGTCCTCGGCGATGTTGGTGGCGTGGTCGCCGACGCGTTCGAGGTTGCGGGAGATGATGAGGGCGTTGAGGGATTGGGGGGTGAGGTCGGGGCGATCTTTGATAAGGGTGGAGAGGGCGTAGAAGGCGTTGTCGTTCATGCTGTCGACCTGGTCGTCGAGTTCGAGGACGGACTGGGCGAGTTCGGCGTCGGCTTCGATGAAGGCCTGGAGGGCTTTGCGGACCATGGCGGCGGAGAGGGAGGCGAGGCGGGGGATATCGACGGGGAGGTCGACGTTTTCAAAGGCGCCCATCTCCTTGACACGGACGGCGATGTTGACGGCCTGGTCGCCGACGCGTTCGAGGTCGGCGTTGATGCGGATGACGGAGAGGATAAAGCGGAGGTCGATGGCCATGGGCTGTTCCATGGCGAGGAGGTCGAGGGCGAGCTGATCGATCTCGCGTTCGAGGCGGTTGATGGCGGGCTCGGAGCGGAAGACGAGTTCGCAGAGGTTGAGGTCGCGTGTGGTGTAGGCCTCGATGGAGCGCTGAATGGCTTGCTCGGCCATGCCGGCCATGACGAGGAGGCGCTCTTTGAGGTCGTCGAGGCTTTGGTGGAACTTGATGCGGATGGCCATGGGGAGCCTCTTTCAGGGTGAGGGGGTGCTGACGTGAGATGGAACGACTTGAAAAGCAACGGCAACGGCGACGGCGTAAAACATGCAACGGCAAGGGCAGAAGCAGATTCCCTGCGGGAATGACAACAAAAAGAGCAAGGGCAAAGGCAACAGGCAACAGGCAACAGCAAGGGCAAAGGCAACAGCAAGGGCAAAGGCAGGGGTCCTTCGCTTCGCTCAGGATGACGGCGGTGAAACAGGGCAACGGCAACGGCAGAAGCAGATTCCCTTCGGGAATGACAACCAGAAGGGCAAACGCAACAGCAAGGGCTTAGGTATTAGCCGAAGCGTCCGGTGATGTAGTCTTCGGTGCGCTTGTCGGTGGGGTTGGTGAAGATTTTGTGGGTGGAGTCGAATTCGATCATCTTGCCGTTGAGGAAGAAGCCGGTGTTTTCGGCGACGCGGGCGGCTTGCTGCATGTTGTGGGTGACGATGACGATGGTGTACTGCGATTTGAGCTGAAAGATGAGGTCTTCGATCTTGGAGGTGGAGACGGGGTCGAGGGCGCTGGCGGGCTCGTCCATGAGGAGGACTTCGGGGTCGACGGCGATGGCGCGGGCGATGCACATGCGCTGCTGTTGGCCGCCGGAGAGGGAGGCTCCGGACTTTTTGCGGAGGTCGTCCTTGACTTCGTCCCAGAGGGCGGCGGATTTGAGTGAGCGCTCGACGGTTTCGTCGAGGACCTGGCGGTTGCGGAAGCCGTTGAGTTTGAGGCCGGAGACAACGTTGTCGTAGATGGACATGGTGGGGAAGGGGTTGGGACGCTGAAAGACCATGCCGACGCGGCGGCGGATCTCGACGGGGGAGGCCTCGTTGTAGATGTCGACGTCGCCCATGCGGACGGTGCCGGTGGCGCGCGCGCCGGGGATGGTCTCGTGCATGCGGTTGAGGCAGCGGACAAAGGTGGATTTGCCGCAGCCGGAGGGACCGATGAGGGCGGTAGCGTGGTTGGCGGGGATCTGCAGGTTGATGTCCTGCAGGGTGTGATTTGTGCCGTACCAGGCGTTTAGATTTTCTACGGCGATGCCGACGCCCATGAGCTAGCTTCTTCCTTTGAGTGCGCCGCGCGAGGCGAAGATGCGGACGAGGGTGACGGAGACCATGATGAGGACGATGAGGACGAGGGATCCGGCCCAGGCGAGGCGGTGCCACTCGTCGTAAGGGGAGACGGCGTAGGTGAAGATCTGGAGGGGGAGGGCGGCGATGGGCTGGTCGAGGACCTCCCTGGGGAGGGTGTGGAGTGGCTCGTTGCGGTGCCAGGACCAGAACGCGTTGCCGAAGGCGGTGAAGAGCAGGGGTGCGGTTTCCCCGGCGACGCGGGCGAAGGCGAGCATACAACCGGTGATGATGCCGGGGGAGGCGGAGCGCAGGGAGATGGAGAGGGCGGTTCGCCAGCGCGGGACGCCGAGGCCGAGGGCGGCTTCGCGGACGCTCATGGGGACGAGCAGGAGCATCTCCTCGGTGGTGCGGGTGATGGTCGGGACCATCATGATGGCGAGGGCGATGCCGCCGGCGAAGGCGGAGAAGTGGTGTTCGCGGACGACGACAAGGGCGTAGACGGAGATGCCCATGACGATGGAGGGGACGCCGTTGAGGACGTCGGCGGTGAAGCGGACGGCGTCGGCGAGGCGTGTTCCGCGGCCGAATTCGGCGAGGTAGACGCCGGCGGCGATGCCGATGGGAATGCCCATGAGCGAGGCAAGGAAGAGGATGATGCCGGAGCCGACGATGGAGTTGGCCATGCCGCCGCCCTGTTCGCCGACCGGAGCGGGGATGTTGGTGAAGAAGGCGAGGTTGAGGGAGGAGGCGCCTTTATAGACGAGATAGAAGAGGATGGCGGCGAGGGGGGCGAGGACGAGGAGGGTGGCGAGGACGGCGAGCGAGGTGACGAAGCGGTCGATGAAGGAACGGCGGGAGGAGTTGCCGCGGGAGCCGCGGATGGGCGGTCTTTGTGGAAAGGTCGAGGTGGCGGTAAGGGGGGCTGTGCTCATGGTTGGTGGCCTAGACGGCTCGGGCGGGGGTTCCGCGGGTGACGGCCCAGACCATGAGGCGGGCGATGGCGTTGACGACGACGGTGACGAGAAAGAGGGCGAGGCCGATCTCGATGAGGGCGGAGAGGTAGAGGTCGCCGGTGGCTTCGGAGAACTCGTTTGCGATGACGGAGGCGAGGGTGTATCCGGGGGCGAAGAGGGAGTGGGGGATCTCGGGGTGATTGCCGATGACCATGGTGACGGCCATGGTTTCGCCGAGGGCGCGACCGAGGCCGAGCATGACGGCACCGACGATGCCGATGCGTGCGTTGCGGAGGACGCCGGTACGGATCATCTCCCAGCGGGTGGCTCCGAGGGCGAGGACGGCTTCGCGTTGGGAGTCGGGGACGGCGCGCATGATGTCGCGGGTGAGCGACGAGATGATGGGGAGGATCATGATGGCGAGGATGATGGAGGCGGTGAGGAGGCCGACGCCGAAGTTGGCGCCCTCGAAGAGGTGGGTCCAGCCGAAGAAGCGGAGGAGAAAGGGGCCGATCTGGTCGCGGATGAGGGGGACGAGGACGAAGACGGCCCAGAGGCCGTAGACGACGGAGGGGATGGCGGCGAGGAGTTCGGTGAGAAAGGAGATGGGGGCGCGGAGGGGGCGGGGGCAGAGTTCGGTGAGGAAGATGGCGACGCCGATGGCGAGGGGGACGGCCATGAGGAGAGCGAGGAGGGAGGTGGCGACGGTGCCGAAGATGAAGGGAAAGGCGCCGAAGTCGCCCGAGACTGGATCCCATCCGGTGTGGGTGAAGAACTTGAAGCCAAAGGCGGCGAGCGAGAGTTTGGAGCGGAGGATGAGGATGGTGAGGATAAAGAGGACGATGGCGAAGATGCTCGATGCGCAGAGGAGCATGAGGGTGGAGAAGGAGCGATCGGCGAGGGCGCCGGAGCCGCAGGAGCTGAGATAGGCGCGGACGGCAGAGGGAAGTTTTTCGGAGGTGGGGAGCGGAGGTCCGCTTCTGGGGGCTGCGGGGACGGGGACTGGAAGGGGCTGGATGGCAGACCTGAGTGAGGGATTGAGGGTCATACGGCTGGGAGGCACAACGTGTTCCTTTTTGGGGGAAAGCTCGCCGCAAGGACCGGCTTGGGAGAAGTTGGTGCAGGGGTACGGGTTTTTGGAGATGCGCTCCTGAGGTTTTGAGGCCTCAGGAGCGCTTCGGGCCAGTCTAGTGGATTATTGCGGCTTAGTGGATTTGGCTGATGGCGCGGCGGACGGAGTCCTGGATGGGTTTGGGGAGCGGGGCGTAGGTCATGCCGGCGGCCTCGGCTTCGCCGTGGTCGAGCATCCAGTTGAGGAAGCCGACGAGGGCCTTGGTTTTGGCCTGGTCGGGGGCGTGGGTGGGGATGAGCAGCCAGGTAAAGGAGGAGATGGGGTAGGAGTCGGCTCCGGGGGCGTTGGTGATGGAGACGCGGAAGTCGGCGGGCATGGTTTTGGCGACGTTGGCGGCTGCGGCCGTGACGCCGCCGGTGGAGGCTTTGAGGAACTTGCCGGAGCTGTTGCGGACGGCGCCGAAGGGCATGTTGTTGGAGGCGGCGTAGATGAGTTCGACGTAGCCGAAGGAGAAGGGCGACTGGCGGACCATGCCGGCGACGCCTTCGTTGCCTTTTTGGCCGATGCCGGTGGGCCACTTGACGGAGGTGTTGCGGCCGACGCGCGAGCTCCAGTCGGGGCTGACCTTGGAGAGGAAGTCGGTGAAGATGTAGGTGGTGCCGGAGCCATCGGAGCGGTAGACGGGGAGGATGGCTTTATCGGGGAGGTTTGCGCCTGGGTTGTCGTGTGCGAGGCGACCGTCGTTCCACTTGGTAATTTTGCCGAGGTAGATGTCGGCGATGACGTCAGGGGAGAAGTTGAGGTCGCGGTTCAGGCCTGGGATGTTGTAGACGGGGACGACGGCGCCGAGCACGGTGGGGATATGGACGGTTTTGATTTTGGCGTTTTTGATCTGTTCATCGGACATGGGACCGTCGGTGGCGCCGAAGTCGACGGTGCCTTCGGAGACCTGGCGGATACCGCCGCCGGAGCCGATGGACTGGTAGTTGATGTGGACGTTGGGGTCGGCCTTGGAGTACTCGGAGAACCAGCGGGAGTAGATGGGGTAGGGAAAGGTGGCTCCGGCGCCGTTGATGTTCTGTGCGATGCTGGCGAGGGGCGCGAGGGCGAAGAGGCCCGCCGCTAGGACTGAGAGTCTCACTTGGTATCTCCTGGTCTGTGCAGCACGTCTGGGGTCGTGTGCTATCCCTTGTAGTCTGCTGCGTGCGCGTTAAGGGCAGGTTACACCGGAGAGAGCGCTGATGAATTTGCGACCAGAGGTAACGTCTTTTGGGAACTCCCGATAAGCACGATGGGGCGTGGGGCCGCCTGTTGCAGGCCGAGGTTCAGGGGAGAGCTCAGGGGGGGGGCGGGGGGCGTGGACGAGGAGATTAGTCGGCTGCCGGAAGGGTGAAGAGGAAGTTGCTGCCCTGGTTTAGGTCGCTTTCGGCGCGGATGGATCCACCCTGAGCTGTGACCATGTGCTTGGCTATGGAGAGGCCGAGACCTGTGCCGCCGGATTCGCGGGAACGTGCTTTATCGACGCGATAGAAGCGTTCGAAGATGCGTTCGAGATGCTCGGAGGGGATGCCGGGGCCGAAGTCCCGGACGCTGAATTGAACGGCATTGGGGAGGTCTGGGGATGGCTGCGCGCTGACGACGACTCGGGCGCTCTCGTCGGCGCGGTTTCGGCCGTACTTGACGCCATTCTCGATGAGATTGGAGAGGATCTGGACGGCGGCGTCGGGGTCGGCGAGCACCTTCCGGGAGGTAGTTTCGCCGACTTCAAGGGTTGCCTGCGCATCCTGAACGAGACCTGTCATCGCCTCGACGGCATCGCGAACCAGGGTATCGGCGGAGACGGGGACGGGGTGGAGCTTTGCTTCCGCGGAGTCGACGCGGGCCATGACGAGGAGATCTTCGGTGAGCCGGTTCATGCGGGTGGCGTTTTTGAGGATGGTGGACAGGAACTCGCGTGCCTGGGAGGAGAGGCCGCGTTCGTGGTCGAGAAGAGTTTCGACGTAGCCGGTGATCGAGGTGAGAGGTGTGCGGAGTTCGTGGGAGACGTTGGCCACGAAGTCGCGCTGGGTGCGTTCGACGTGTTCGATACGGGTGATGTCGTGGAGGACGGCGACGGCACCGCCGTCGGGGACTGGGGAAGCGGTGATTTCAAAGATACGACCGGGGACGACGGAGGTAGAGCGACAATCGACGGAGGTGCGACGGGCCAGTGCGGACTGGATGCAATCGAGGACGTCCGGGTCGCGAATGGTCTGGACGAGGGCGTGTCCGATGCGAACGGGATTGGCAGTTGGTTGGCCGGGGGCCGATCCTTGGGATGGAAGCAGCTGGCGGGATGGAAGCAGCTGCTGGAGTCGGCGGTTGGTCCACTGGATGCGACCCGCGGGATCGACGGCGACGACGGCGTCCTGGATGCTGTCGATCATGGCTTCGAGCTCCTGGCTGGAGCTGCTGGCGGCTGCCAGGGCGCGGTCGATCTCGCGGGCGGAGTGGTTGAGGGTGCGAGCGAGGGCGTCGAAGTCCGAGTATCGTCCGGGTTCGGTGTTTCTTCGGAGTTGAGCGGCGAGGTGGACGCGTTCGGTTGCTTGTGGGTCGGCGGGATGTTCGCCGAGGGTGGAGGCGGACGTGAGCAGGGGGCGGACGTTGTCGCGGACGGAACGGGACAAGAGGTAGGCGTTGAGGGAGGCCCAGCCGAGGACGAGAAGTGTGCTGAGAACCCAGCCGTGCGGGACAAGCCAAGCGCGGACGAGAAGGATGAGGCCCATGGCGACCGAGAGACGGAGGAAGAAGGCAAAGAAGAGGGTTCGGGTCATGGATTTGCCGGGGATGGGAACGGAGCGAAAGGCGAGCGTGTCGGGGCTGTTTTGCCGATGCGTGCGACGGGAGGCGAACTGTAGTCAGTATGACCTGCGGGCTACGAAGTTTCCAGAGCGGGGCTCTGTCAGGCTGAGGATTTTGGGAGGAGGTCGAGGTCTCGTAGGGTTCGGTCGTTGAGGAGGTTTCCTGTGTTGAGGGTGGATTTGGGCTCGAACAGGAGGAGGTGGCAGACTTCGGTGAGGGCTTCGGGGCGGTGCTCGATGCGTCGGGGGATGACGATGTACTCGCCGGGGTCGAGGTCGATGTCGCCGTCGCGGAGACCCATGCGAAGGCGCCCGTCTACGACCAAGAAGAACTCGTCTTCGTGCTGATGATGGTGCCATTCAAAGGCACCCTTGATCTTGACCAGCTTGACGACGCAGCTGTTGATCTCGCCCGCGATTTTGGGGTTCCAGAAGTCGGAAAAGGTGGTGAATGCGTTTGCGAGATTGACTTTGTGCATGGGCGCGCTCCGAGAAGAGGGTAGCGGAAGAGCGGGATCTCTTCTGCTGCGATGCTTGATCGTCGCACGGTCGCGTGTCGGGAGGGTGTGGGAGGCTATTCCTCGGCGGAGGGGGGATGATGTGTGCTGGAAGCGGGATTTTTGGGGATTTCGAAGCGGTAGCCGGCGCCGCGCATGGTTTTGAGGTAGCGGGGGACTTCGGGATCGGCCTCGATTTTTTCTCGGATGCGCCGGACGTAGACGTCGACGGAGCGGGGGGTGACGAAGCGGGCGTCTCCCCAGACGGCGTCGAGGAGGTGGTCGCGGGAGAAGACGCGGCCGGGGTGGCGGGCGAGGTAGTCGAGCAGGCGGAACTCGGTGGCGGTGGTTGTGACGAGATTGCCGGAGACGCGGAGTTGCATGGCGCCGGCGTCGATCTCGACCGTTTCGAATTTGATGATGGAGGGTGTGCTGGGGCGTTCGAATCGGCGAAGGACGGCTTTGACGCGGGCGACGAGTTCGCGGGTGGCGAAGGGTTTGGTGATGTAGTCGTCGGCGCCGAGTTCGAGGCCGTGGACGCGATCGTTTTCGGCGGCGCGGGCGGTGAGGAAGATGATGGGGACGACGGATAGGTTGGGATTGAGACGGAGCCGGCGGCAGAGGTCGAGGCCGTCTCCGCCGGGGACCATGATGTCGAGGAGAAAGAGGGATGGCGGCCCGAGCTCGGCATCGGGGAGGATGCGCGCCTGCGAGAGGTAGTGACGGACGGTGAAGCCGGCTCCTTCGAGGTGATATTGGACGAGGCGGGCGATATCTACGTCATCTTCCAGCAGGAAAATGGTCTGGCTCAAAACATGGACCTCTTTTTTTGCGGCGTGAGCATGGGAGCCGCCAGGACAGGGTATCGCAGGGGTCAGGTCTGATCTGCGAATAGACGATGAATCCGTGTTGGGGGGATGGGGGTGCAACGGAGGTTGTATGGCCGATGCCTTAGTTGTATGGTCGACGTCTTTTCTGGTGGGTAGGGTTAAGGGAACTTGGAGCGGTCGGTGGCGAGAGTGAAGAGAGATCAGAGAGAACAGAGAGATCAAGGAAGTCTGGTGCTGTGCGTGGATGATGAGCTTCTCGGTCTGGAGGTGCGGCGCATGGTTCTGGAGCATGCGGGATACCGCGTTCTAACGGCAGAGACGGGGGCGGCGGGTCTGGCGCTCCACCGGGAAGAACAGGTGGAGGCGGTGATTCTGGACTATGCGATGCCGGAGATGAACGGGGCCGAGGTGGCTGCGCGGATGCGAGCGGCGAAGCCTCAGGTTCCTATTTTGCTCCTGTCCGCGCAAATTGAGTTTCCGGCGGAGATCCATGCCTTGGTGAACTCGAGGATGACCAAGGGCGAGGGTGCGCCGAGCATGCTCGAGAAGCTGCGGGGGTTGTTGGCGCCGGGGGCGGTGGCGATTTAGGGCGTTTTCGCGAGAAGTGTCAGGCGGGGACGGGCGTGAGGGTGGCGAGTTGCTGGAGGGTGAGATCGGCGGCTTGCTTGCAGTCGTCGCGGGAGACGTCGGCGTGGGTGACGAGGCGGACGGCGTGGGGGCCGATGGCGCTGGCGAGGACGCCGGTTTCTTTGAGTGCGGTGCAGAAGCTGGCGGCGTCGGCGTTGTCTCGGAGTTTGAAGATGACGATGTTGGTTTGGACGGCGTCGAGGTCGATTTCGACGGCGGGATCGTCGGAGATGGCTTGGGCGAGGAGGCGGGCGTTTGAGTGGTCTTCGTGGAGGCGTCTGGGGCCGTTTTCGAGGGCGAGGAGGCCGGCGGCGGCGAGGATGCCGGCCTGGCGCATGCCGCCGCCGAGGGCTTTGCGGAAGACGCGGGCTTCCCGGATGTGATCACGGGAGCCGACGAGGAGGGAGCCGACGGGGGCTCCTAGGCCTTTGGAGAGGCAGAAGTTTATGGTGCTGAAGCCCTGGCAGATTTCCGAGACGGGGAGGTTGAGAGCGGCGGCGGCGTTGAAGACGCGGGCTCCGTCGAGGTGGACGGGGAGGTTGGCGGCCCGGGCTCCGGCCCAGATGGCCTCGAGGTTGGCGAGCGGGGTGACGGTTCCCCCGGCCATGTTGTGGGTGTTTTCGAGGCAGATGAGGCCGGTTTGGGCGTGGTAGTAGATCTTGGGGGCGACCGCGGTCTGGATGAGGTTCCAGGTGAGGATGCCGCGCGGCGCGGTGACGGTGCGGGGCTGACAGCCGGAGAAGGCGGCGACCATGCTCATCTCCCAGTCGAGGATGTGGGAGCGGGACTCGCAGATGATTTCCTGGCCATGTTGGGTGTGGAGGCGGATGGCGATCTGGTTGCCCATGGTTCCGGTCGGGACGAAGATGGCGGCTTCGCGGTTGAAAATTTCGGCTGCGCGGGCTTCGAGCCGGTTGACGGTGGGGTCTTCGCCGTAGACGTCGTCGCCGACCTCGGCTGAGGCCATGGCCTGGCGCATGGCGGGATTGGGTTTGGTGACGGTATCGCTGCGGAGGTCGATGATCTTGGGCATTGGTAGGCGCGGGCTCCGGTCTCAGAGAGGGTCTAGGCGGCGGTTGGGAGGAGGAGGCGGCTGAAGACTTCGTTCGAGAGGAGGCGGCCGCGGGGGGTTAGTTTCAGGTTGTCGGTGGTACGGGTTTGGGTGCGGGTAAGGAGGCCGGCTTGGGTGAGGTCGCGGACGGAGGGTTCGGCGGCTTGGAGGAGGTCGGGGCCGAAGGTCTGGCGGATGGTCTGGAGGTCGACGCCGTCGTTGAGGCGGAGTCCGAGGAAGAGGGTTTCTTCAAAGGCGGCTTGGTGGTCGATGTGGTCGGTGGTGCGGGTCGGTGTTGTGCAGTTGGGTGAGAGTTGTGGGAGCAGGGTTTGCGCGGGATTGGGGGAGAGGTAGGCGGTGAGGTCGTCGGTGTTGGCGGAGCGGACGGCGCCGGTTGGGGTGAGGAGCATGGAGTGGGCGTCGAGGCCGAAGCCGAGGTAGGGGTGGCGGCGCCAATACTTGAGGTTGTGGCGGGAGTGGTGGCTGGGGCGGGCGAAGTTCGAGATCTCGTACTGGGGGAGGCCGGCGGTGTGGAGGAGGTCGGAGGCGATGGCGTAAAAGTCGGCTGCCTGATCGTCGGTGGGTAGGTCTGGGGCGCTGTAGCGGGGCCCGGCGGCGAGCGCTTCCCTGCCCAGGCGGGAGTCGACGTCGATTTCGAGGAGGTAGATGCTGATGTGGGGGACGCCGAGCGAGAGGGCTTGGGTGAGGGAGTGTCGCCAGCTGGCCTCGGTTTGGTGGGGTAGGCCAGCGATGAGGTCGAGGCTGATCTCCGGGATGCCGGCTTGCTGGAGGCGGGCGATCTCGGCTTCGCAGGTGGCGGAGGTGTGTAGGCGGCCGACGGCGGCGGACTCGTGGTCGACGAAGGATTGGACGCCGAGCGAGATGCGGTTGACGCCCTGGAGGAGGAGTTCGGCGAGGGTTGGGTCGGAGAGTTGGCCGGGGGCGCACTCGAGGGTGATCTCGGCGGTGGGGCTGAGATGGAAGGTCCGGCGGAGCTGGTTGAAGATCTGCCGGACGAGATGGGGTGGGAGGAGGCTGGGGGTGCCGCCGCCGAAGTAGAGGGTGTCGACGTGGGTGGGGAGGGTGGCGCCGAGGCGGGCGGCTGAG
The DNA here is from genome assembly GCA_965277145.1 of Acidobacteriaceae bacterium. Lineage (GTDB taxonomy): Bacteria > Acidobacteriota > Terriglobia > Terriglobales > Acidobacteriaceae > Edaphobacter. Next base: position 557,912 of record OZ255717.1, on the reverse strand, counting down.
TGGGGTGCGTCGGCGATCTCTTGGCAGATCCGGTTGACGTAAGCGGGCATCTGGCTCTGAGCGAAGGTGTCGGAGCTGAAGTTGCAGAAGGTGCACTTCGCCTGGCAGAACGGGATGGAGAGGTAGAGGCCGAGATTGTCGGGGGTGGGGCTGCTCGTCACGGCTTTATTGTTTCACGGCTGCGAGTGTCTAGAGGGCGATGTTGAGGGTCAGATGCGGAGGAAGATCCGTTTGCGGTAGAGGGGTGTGAGGAGGGCGATGTTGAGGAGAACGGCGCTGAGGGCGTAGGCGAGCGAGGCGTGGATGGGTCCGAGCCACGTGGCGAAGATGTAGTGGTAACCGGCCTGATGGAGGGTGAGGGGGCCGGAGCGGGTGGGGAGGTGGAGGGTGTCGGAGAGCGTGGTGAGGGAGCCGGAGAGGATAAAGGCGAAGATGGCGTTGGCGCCGAGGATTTGGAGGGGTGTGGTCCAGAGGATGGTTTGGGGGCGGCGGGATTTTCTGACGTCGAGGAGGAAGTAGAAAGAGGAGAAGAGGAGGAGGGCGATGCCGGCCGAGAAGACGGCGAAGGTGGGGCTCCAGATTTTTTTGATGAGAGGCATGGAGGGGGTGAGGGCGAGGGCGATGAGGGTTAGGGTGGCGACGGTGATGGCGAGGACGAGGGCTTTCTGGGCGGGGGTGCGGGTGGTGCGGAGCCAATCGCCGGCGAGGACTCCGAAGAGGAGGGTGGCGAGGGCGGGGAGGGTGGAGAGGAGGCCTTCGGGGTCGAAGGTGACGCCGTGGCCGGGGGTGAGGCCCCAGGGCCAGAGGTGCGGGATGCCGAAGATCTGGCGGTCGAAGTAGGCGCTGACGTTCGCGAGGGAGTCGAGGTGGCCTGGGCCGAAGCCGGGGACGGGGTAGAGCCGGAGCATCGCCCAGTAGAAGGCCAGCAGGGCGAGGATGGTGCTGAAGAGGACCTGCGCGCGGCGATGGCTTTGGGACGGATTTTCGGCGGACGGGCTGAGGGCGAGGTAGAGGACGGAGGCGCCGAGGTAGCAAAGGGCGATGCGTTGGAGGACGCCGGGGATGCGGAGAGTTTGGAGGTGGAAGAAGGGGAAGGCGTTGACGAGGAGGCCGAGGAGGAAGAGGAGCACGCTGCGGCGGAGGACGTGAAGGAGGAGGAGGGCGCGGGTGGCGCCGCGACGGAGGCGGGCGCGGAAGGAGGGTGAGGCTGACGCCGATGATGACGAGGAAGGCGGGGAAGATGATGTCGGCGGCGGTGGCGCCGGACCATTGCGCGTGCAGGAGGGGAGGGTAGACGGCGGTGTAGGTGCCGGGGTTGGTGACGAGGATCATGCCGGCGATGATGAGACCGCGGAAGACGTCGAGGGAGGCGAGGCGGTGCGGCTGGGACAGATGGGCGAGTGGCGGGGCCGAGGTGGGGAGTGGGGCTGTTTGTGTGTTCATCGAGATGAGTTGGGGATGGGCTGAGGCGATCGTTTATGAGCACAAACATACACGGACGGTGTCTGGTTGGGTGGGAGATGCGGGATTCAGAGCCTCGGGTCTGAGCTGAGACTTTGGGGGTGTGCGAGCATCTAGGTGAGGGCATTTAGCAGAGGCGTGTTTTGGAGTGGGATGGCTGACGGGGACAAGCAGGCTCGGGACAAGAAGGCTGGGGACAAGCAGGCCGGCGACAAGGCTGCGCAGGACGACGACGTTGTGGGCAAGGTCTACGATGGCCGGCTGATGCGGCGGTTGTTGCAGTATCTGCGGCCGTACAAGCTGCAGACGGCGTTGTCGGCGGCGGCGATCGTGTTTAAAGCGGGGGCGGATGTGGCGGGGCCGTACCTGGTGAAGGTGGCGGTGGACGCGTACATGACGGGGACGCCGCGGGAGAAGCTGGGTTGGCTGGCGCGACACCTGAGCCGGGTTCCGGCGACGGGAATTTCGGAGATCGCGGGGCTGTATCTTGGGTCGTTGTTGCTGACGTATGCGCTTGAGTTTTTGCAGACGTACCTGATGCAGTGGACGGGGCAGAAGATCATGTTTGATCTCCGGCGGGAGATCTTTCGGCATATCCAGACGATGCATGTGGCGTTTTTCGACCACAACCCTGTGGGCAAGCTGGTGACGCGGGTGACCAGCGATGTGGACGCCCTAAACGAGATGTTTACGTCGGGCGTCCTGGCGATCTTTGAGGATGTGTTTGCGCTCCTGTTTATCGTCATCATCATGTTGGGGATGAGCTGGCGGCTGGCTTTGCTGACGCTGGTTGTCTTGCCGGCGATCATGTACATCACGGGGGTGTTTCGGCGGCATGTACGGGAGAGTTACCGGCGCATCCGGTCGGCGATTGCGCGGATTAACAGCTACATGCAGGAGCATGTGAGCGGCATGGCGGTGGTGCAGATGTTCAACCGGGAGGGGAGGGCGTACGACGATTTTGCCGTGATCAACCGGCAGCATATGGATGCGTTCAAGGACGCGATCCTGGCGTATGCGTTGTATTACCCGGCGGTGGAGTTGTTGAGTTCGGTGGCGATTGCGTTGGTGATCTGGAGGGGTGGGGCGCATGTGCTGCGAGGCGCGGTGACGCTGGGAGTTCTGATCGCGTTTATGCAGTATGCGCAGAGGTTTTTCCGGCCGATTATGGATGTGAGTGAGAAGTACAACATCCTGCAGGCGGCGATGGCGGCGAGCGAGCGGGTGTTCAAGCTGCTGGACACCGCTCCGGAGATTGCTTCGCCGGCGGTGCCGGTGCGGGGCGCGGTGTCGGGGCGGGAGTTTGGGCGGATTGAGTTTCGGCATGTGTGGTTCAGCTATGCGGCGGACACGTCGGGGCCGGATGTGGAGTGGATTTTGCGGGACGTGAGCTTTGCGATTGAGCGGGATGAGACGGCGGCGATCGTGGGGCATACGGGCGCCGGCAAGACGACGATTACGGCGTTGATGATGCGGTTTTACGATGTGCAGCGTGGGGCTGTGCTGGTGGATGGCGTGGATGTGCGGGAGCAGGACTTGAACCTCTTGCGGCGGCGGTTCGGTGTGGTGTTGCAGGATCCCTTCCTGTTTACGGGGACGGTGGCGGACAACATTCGGCTGGGGTCGAAGTGGATTACAGACGATCGGCTGGAGCGGGCGGCGGATGAGGTGAATGTGGGGGAGTTTATTCGGTCGCTGTCGATGGGGTTCCGGGAGCCGGTGACGGAGCGTGGGGCGACGTTTTCGACGGGGCAGAAGCAGCTGATCAGCTTTGCCCGGGCGCTGGCGCATGATCCGGGGATTTTGATCCTGGACGAGGCGACGAGTTCGGTGGATACGGAGACGGAGCTGCGGGTGCGGGTGGCGCTGGAGCGCATGATTTCGGGGCGGACGAGTGTGTTGATCGCGCACCGGCTGTCGACGATCCAGAGGGCGGATACGATTCTGGTGATGCATAGGGGGCAGCTGCGCGAGCAGGGGACGCACCAGGAGTTGCTGGCGCGGCGTGGGCTTTACTGGAAGCTGTATCGGTTGCAGTATCGGGATCAGGAGATGGGTGGGGGCGGAGATTTAGAAGCGGCGATGGCGGGGCGGGCGGGCTAGAGTTTCAGCTTTGCCGATCTCGCGGCGCATGGAATCGGAGAGTTGGAATGTCCAGAGGTGGAGGGACTTGTCGCCGTCGAATGCGGACAGCAAACTCGGGCGGGAGTTCGGCTGGGCGGTCCGGGAGGTCGGGCCAGAGGTTAAGTCTGCCTGATCGCTGAGGTGGGCGTGGGCGGCGGCCTGCATGCGCTTGTTGATGAGAAGGATCTGGACGCCGGCGTTGCCGGCGGGAAAGAGCGAGGTGCGAAAGGGCACACCATTGATGGTTCCAGCGACGCGGCGACGGAGCATGTGAGGCCAGGCGGCTGAGGCGTCGAAGGGGATGCGGGCGACGGTCCATTTGAGGCTGGTATGGTCGGGCTCGAGGGTGGCGCGGAAGGTCCTGGCTCCGGCTCCGGCGATGGTTTCCGGATGCGGGGTTGCTCTCTTAGCCGATTTGGTTGATCGCTTGGGCATGCTGATGGGGAGGTCTGGGCTCGAGAAGAGGGTGCCCGATTGCGGGCGGGCGAAGCAAGCTAAACTTCCTGTATCGCAAACGGGCCCAATGCGCGCGTGTTTTTGTCGGCGGGGGAGGCTTCGGGAGATGGGTATGGGGCGGAGTTGATCGAGGCTTTGCGGGCTGCGCGGCCGGGGATCGAGTGTTTTGGGCTGGGTGGGCGGCGGATGGAGGCGGCGGGGCTGCGGTGCGAGGTGCGGGCGGAGGATGTGGCCGTGATGGGGATCACGGAGATCGTGCGGCATGTGCCGCGGATTTATGCGAGTTATCGGCGGCTGGTGGGGGCGATCCGGCGTGAGCGGCCGGGGGTGGCGGTGCTGATTGATTTTCCGGATGTGAATTTTCGGCTGGCCAAGATGTGCAAGCGGATGGGTGTGCCGGTGGTGTGGATGGTGAGTCCGCAGCTGTGGGCGTGGAAGCGGCGACGGCTCCGGTGGGTGCGGGAGCGGGTGGCGAAGATGCTGGTGATCTTTCCGTTTGAGGAGGGGTTTTATCGGGCGCGGGGGGTGGAGGCGGAGTTTGTGGGGCATCCGTTGCTGGAGCGGGTGGGGCCGGAGGTGAGCAGGTCGGAGTTTGCGGCGCGGGCGGGTGCGCTGGGCGGTACGCTCGATGGGACGATGCCGTGGGTGGCTCTGCTGCCGGGGAGCCGGATGGGGGAGATCCGGGCGAATTTGCCGGCGATGGTGGGTGCGGCGCGTTTGCTGGGCGGGGGGTATGAGTACCTCCTGCCGGTGGCGCCGACGATCTCGGATGAGGCGTTCGAGCGGCTGCGGGAGTGGGTGGGGAGTTTGTTGCGAGGGTTGGGGGGGCCGGGGCCGCGGGTGACGTTTGTGCGGAATGCTCGGGGGGCGCTTGAGCATGCGCGGGCGAGTGTGGTGGCGAGTGGGACGGCGACGGTGGAGGCGGCGGTGGTGGGGCAACCGTTTGTGGTGGTGTATCGGGTTTCGGGGCTGACGTACTGGTTGGCTCGGCGGCTGGTGCGGTACCCGGAGGAGATCGTGGCGGAGCGGGACGCGGCGGGGAACTTGCCGGTGGCGATGGTGAACTTGATTGCGGGGGAGCGTCTGGTGCCGGAGTTGTTGCAGGGCAGGTTTACGGCGGAAGCGGTGGTGCGGGAGTTGCGGCCGCTGTTGGAGGAGGGGCCGGCTCGGGAGCGGCAGGTGGCTGGGTTGGGGGAAGTGCGGCGGCGGATGGTGGGGCGTGGGCCGGCGATGGGGCGGGTTGCGGAGGTGGTGCTGGGGTATTTGGGTGGGTGATGGGTGAGGAGGACAGCAGAGGAGACATCTGCAGGTCTCTCTGCTTCGGTCGAGATGACAGGGTTGGTGGAAGAGAGAGCGGTTTGCGCGTTTCCGCGCAAATACCCCACCCTTCACGACGGTGAAACTGTCGCGGAGGATGGGGCACCCGGGTTGTGGTCGCTCCGATTCAGCGGAGGTAAAGTTTGGGCGCTTCGGTTGAGGGGACGGGCGGGGTCGGGAGAGAGCGGTTCGCGCCAGGGCGCGACTACCCCACCTTCACGACGATAGAACTGTCGTCGAGGATGGGGCACCCGGGTTGTACAGGTCCGAAATGGTGTCCCTTGCGTCTAAGAGGTGTTGGCGAACGCCTGTTGTGGAGGAGTTTGCCTGGGCGGATCTGGCCCTTGAGGGATTGGTTCTGATGCGTATGAGGATCTGGTTGGGACGGCGTGCGGGTCTGCTCGGTGGAACTGGTTGGGGTGTGGCGTTGGTGGTGGTGGGGCTGGTTGTGCCGGCGGTGGCGGCTCCGCCGGTGCGGCCGCAGCTCGATGTCACGGGGTATGTGATTGGGGCGGATCTTGATCCGGCGGCGAACAAGCTCGCGGCGACGGCGGCGGTGACGTTTACGGCGCTTGAGGATCTTTCGGCGGCTACGTTTGAGTTGAACAACGGTTTGCAGATCACGAAGCTGACGGATGCGGCGGGGAAGCCGCTGACGAGCGAGCGGTTGAGCACGAACTCGACTATGCGGGTGGCGTTGGCGGCGCCGATGCTGAAGGGGACGACGACGACCTGGAACTTTGCGTATGCGGGTGTGCTGAACGGTGCGGAGACGAGTCCGGTGGAGGGGATCAAGCTGGCGGCGGTGGCTGACCCGGTGAGTATTCTGCTGTATCCGGGCCGGTGGTTTCCGATGGTGGGGTTGTGGACGGACCGGTTTACGGCGGAGATGCATATTCGTGTGCCGTCGGATGAGCGTGTGGTGGGGTCGGGCAGCGGTGTGAGCGCGACGAAGAGCTTGCCGGGCAACCGGTCGGAGTACACGTTCAGGTGGGCGAAGCCGGGGTTTCCGGGGACGATTGTGGCGGGCAAGTTTCTCGATCCGATCACGGCTCCGGGGGTGAACAACATCCGGATGTTTGTCCTCGAGAAGCGAAAGGCAAATGCGGTGGCGTTTGCGCAGCAGGCCTCGAAGGAGTTCGAGTATATGTCGAGCGTCTTTGGACAGCCGGAGTCGAGCCGGATCGACATTGTGGAGCTGCCGGAGGATGCGGTTTCGGCGGCCTGGGCACCGGAGATTGCGGGGATTGCGGGGAACCGGATTGCGGATCCGAGGAATGCGACGCGTCTGTTGGCGAATACGCTGGCGCACCAGTGGTGGGGGTCGGAGATTTCGCCGGCGACGTTGAACGATGCGTGGATCACGAATGGGATGAGCCGGTATGCGGAGCTGATGTATCTGGAGGAGGTTTCGGGAAAGACGGCGTTTCAGGCGGCGATCACGGATGTTTCGGCGGGTGCTCTGGCGTACGACACGGAGCCGTTGGCGACGATGGGGCGGCTGGATCCGTTTTCGCCGCAGTTTCAGTCGATGACGCTGGAGAAGGGCGCGATGGTCTTCCACATGCTGCGGTGGGAGATGGGGGATGAGGTGTTTCGGGCGTTTTTGCGTGGTTTGTTGAGCCAGTATATGGACAAGTCGGTGCGCACGGCGGATGTGGAGGCGGTGGCGGAGGCGCAGTCGAAGCTGGCCCTGGGGCCGTTTTTTGCGCAGTGGGTGGATGGGACGGGGGCGCCGACGTTTGCGGACAAGTTCACGGTGTATCGGCTGGGGGACAACAAGGGATTCAGGACGGTTGGGTCGATAGCGCAGGATCTGGATCTGTTTCGGATGCCGGTGGAGTTGCGGATTGAGACGGACGGAAAGACGGAGGTGCGGCGCGTGGACCTGAGCGGGACCGAGTCGCAGTATTCGGTCGAGACGTTTGGTCGGCCGCGCCGGATCCAGATCGATCCTGAGGGTTGGTTGTTGAAGAGTACGTCGGACCTGGCGGTGCGGGTGGCGGTGTTGCGCGGGCAGCAGGACGTGGCGCAGGGCGACTTGACGGCGGCGTTGGGCGAGTACCAGAAGGCGTTGGACGCGAACCGGACGAGTTCCTTGGCGTCGTACCGGATCGGCGAGGTGTTTTTTATGCAGCGCAACTACCAGGCCGCGGCGAATGCGTTTCGCGATGCGTTGCGTGGGGACGGCGAGCCGAAGTGGGTCGAGGTCTGGAGCCATGTGGAACTGGGGCGGATCTTTGACGTTACGGGGCAGAGGGATCGTGCGGTTGGGGAGTACAGGCAGGCGGTGCAGACGAACGACAATACGCAGGGCGCGGTAAACGAGGCGCGGGCTTCGATGCAAACGCCGTACAAGCGGGACCGGACGGATAATTAGGATCGGATTGTGGTGAGTCGGTGTTGGGTGCGGCGGTGAGGTCGATAGCTGCGGCTTTACGGCTGGGGTACCCCCCCCACCTCCCAGCAAATGTGTGCAAAATCTTGAGAACACGTCACTTAGGTCTGGATCGCGGGTGTCTAAGCAGGATTTTTGGTCTGTTTGTAGCGCAAAATATTGGAATGACTGGACTTAGGTCTGTCGCATAGGCTGATTTCTTCGTTTTTGGATGGACTTGGGGCTAAGTTCTCCCCCTTGCCTTTCGTTTGGGTGAGGTGGATTGGAGGCTAAGATCTCCTACTACTTCAAGTATATGGTTTTGGGGCGGGTGTTACGCCAGGCTTTGGCGATCTGGGCTTGCTTTGTCGCGACAGGATACGGGGTGCGTTTTAGAACGTGTATTTGAGGGCGAACTGGATGATGCGTGGGGCGACGGAGGTGCTGCCGATGGCGCCGAAGCCGGCTGAGTTGAAGGCGGTGGAGGGGTCGTTGTATTGCGGGTGATTGAAGCCGTTGAAGAACTCGGAGCGGAAGTCGAGGCGGCCGGTTTCGCTTAGAAGGCCGGTGTGAAAGGTTCGCGAGATGGCGAAGTCGGAGTTGTCCTGGCTGGGGCCGCTGACGGTGCCGGTGCGGAGGTTGCCGTAGCCTGTGCCGTCGCCGATGAGGGGAAGGCCGCAGCTGGTGTTGCCGGCTTTGCCGCAGAGTGCGCCGGCGTTGAGGAAGTTGTTGAGGCGATGTCCGGGGGCGCCGGGGGTGGAGAGGTTGTGGACGAGAAAGCCGGGCGCCAGTTGTGCGCGCGAGGTGCTGGCGAAGCCGTAGATGGAGCCGCCGAGTGAGTCGGTGATGGTGAGGCGGTCGCCGCTCTGGACGGTGGTGACGCCGGAAAAGACCCAACCGTTGAGGGCGGCGCGGGTGAGAAAGGCGCCGTTCTGGAGGCGTGGCAGCTCCCAGCGATAGACGAAGACGAAGCGGTGGGTGCGATCGAAGGCGGCGGGTCCCCAGCGCTGTTGGCGGTTGTCAGGGTCGTTGCTGTCGCCGGAGCCGCCGGTGAAGACGGCGTTGTAGCCGGAGCCCTGGACGTCGGTCATGATTTTGCCCCAGGTGTAGGCGGCCTGGAGTTCGACCCCGTGGCTGAGTTGTCGGCGGACGGTGGCCTGGAGGCTGTTGTACATGGAGAAGCCGTAGGACTCGATGCGGGTGAGGCCGGTGGTGGAGAAGCCGAGGTAGGGGACGCGGAGGTAGGCGTTGCCCTGGGTGTTGGTGGTGACGCCGTTGATGGGGTTGCCGGGGCTGGCGAGGAGGGGTTCGTTGATGTTGCGCGACTCGAGGAGGCGTGTGGAGCGGTTGCCGACGTAGGCGAGCTCGACGACGGTGGACGGGGAGATTTGCTGTTGGACGTTGAGGTCGTACTGCTCGGTGAAGGGGGAGTCGTAGTTTTCGGCGACGATGTCGGCGGCGAGCTCGGAGGTTGGGGTGCGGAGGGGGAAGGAGCCGGGGACGGGAGCGGGGTTGTAGGGGACCTGAAAGGTGGCGGCGCTGTTGCTTTGACCGCTGAGGGCGCGGATGGCGACGAAGGGGGCGCTGGTGAGGGTTTGGAGGGTGGCGTTGCCGTTGGGGCGCGTGTAGTAGATGCCGTAACCGCCGCGGAGGGAGGTGCGACCGTCGGCGTAGGGCTGCCAGGCGAAGCCGACGCGGGGGCCGAAGTTATGGAGCGGGTAGGTGGTCTGGGCGAGCGAGTTGCCGGAGAGGCGAGCGATGCCGGAGGGGACGGCGCCGGGGAAGTTGGCGGGGACGACGAAGCCGGCGTAGGTTCCGGCGGCGGTGGGCGCGGGGCTGGCGGCCATGATGGAGGGGAAGATGTTGCTGAGGGCGCCGTATTTTTCGCCGATGTTGCCGTTGATCTCCCAGCGGATGCCGGCGTTGAGGGTGAGGTGGGAGCTGACTTTGTAGTCGTCCTGGGCGAAGCTGGACATGTCTTTGGCGCGGAAGTCTTTGGAGATGGCGCCGGCGATGCCATAGCTGAGGAAGACGTTGCTGCTGCCGCTGCCGTTTTGTGTGCCGCTTTCCCCGAGGAGGAAGTCCTGAAAGGTGAGGAAGAGGATTTCGCCGCGGCGGGGGCCGGGATCGCGGAAGTTGAACTGCTGGTTTTCGAATTCGAAGCCGGCGCGGAGGGTGTTTTTGCCGTGGCTCCAGGAGATCTGGTCGGCGGCCTGGATGGTGTTGACGGCGGAGTTGGAGAAGTCGTTGAAGCCGCCGCCGAGGCTGAAGAGGCCGTTGACGACGGTGACGGGGAGCAGAGGGAATCCGGGGTCGCCGGGGGTGATGCCGAGGGAGCTGTCGGTGATGGCGGTCTGGCTCTGGAGATTGCCGGTGTTGCGGATAAAGGCGACGAGGGCCTCGTTGAGGAGGGAGGGGTGGAGGGCGGAGGAGAGGCGGAGGGAGCCGACGTCGTTGGTGAACTGGGTTTTGAGGGCGAAGCCGGGCGGGCAGCCGGGGCTGCAGCTCGAGAAGGGGTTCAGTTGCGGGTCGCGGGAGTAGAAGAAGCGTTCGCTGAGCTGGTTTTTGGGGGAGATCTGGAAGTCGAGGTTGGCGACGGCCTGGTCTTCGGTGAAGCGGCCGGGGATGGTGTAGGAGGATCGTCCCTGGAGGTAGGTGCCGGAGGTGTAGGTGGTGATGGGGGTGGGGACGAGGTAGGCGCCGTCGGGGTTTTTCATTTGCAGGAGCTTGAGGCTGACGGGGTTGATGTTGGAGCCGTCGCAGCGGACGGCGACGCCGCCGAGGGCGGGCGGGGGACCTCCGCAGGAGGCGGCGCCGATGCCGGCGGGGGTGCGGTCGGAGGTGAGCGGAGGGAGGATGTTGGTGGAGAAGGAGCTGCTGCTGAGGCCGTTGACCTGGCGTGTGCCCTGGTAGGAGCCGAAGAAGAAGAAGCGGTCGCGGAGGATGGGACCGCCGAGAGCACCGCCGAACTGGTTCTGCTTCATGACGGGGCGTGCGGTGCCCTGGGCTTTGAGGAAGGGATCGTTGCTGTTGAGCTTGTCGTTGCGGAGGAACTCCCAGACGCTGCCGTGGAGGTGGTTGGTTCCGGCGCGGGTGACGACCTCGACGTTGGCTCCGGCGTCGCGGCCGTAGCCGGCGTCGAAGAGGGTTGTCTGGATGCGGAACTCTTCGATGGCGTCGGGGTTGGGGATGGGGATGCCGCCTTGCTGGACGAAGTCTCCGCCGCGGCCGGAGCCGAAGTTGTTGATGTCGGCGCCGTCCATGACGAAGTTGTTGCTGATGTTGCTGGCGCCGTTGACGTAGACGTCGATGGTTCCGCGGCCGAGTTCGGCGGCGTTGTTGACCCCACCGGCGACTCCGGGGGACATGGTGAGGACCTGGGTGTAGTTGCGACCGGCGAGCGGGAGCGCCTGGATGGTGGCGCCTTCGACGGTGGTACCTTCGGCGGCGTTTTCGGTTTGCAGCTGCGCGACGGTGGAGGTGACTTCGATGGTTTGGGCTTGGGAGCCGGCGGAGAGCGCCATGTTGACGGCGACGGTTTGGGTGACGACGACGTTGACGGGGGGCGGAGTTCTGCCGGCGAAGTTGGGAGCGGAGAAGTGGAGGTCGTAGGTGCCGGGGGCGAGGAGGCCGAAGCGGAAGTCCCCGTGGGTGTCGGCGATGGCGGTGGATTTGTTGCCGGTGGCGCGGGAGAGCAGATCGACGGTGGCGCCGGGGAGAACGGCGCCGGTGGGATCGGTGACCTGACCGGTGATGGCGCCGGTGGTCTGGGTCTGCGCACTGAGCATCGCGGCGGAGATGGGGGAACAAAGGACCACGCCGGCCAGGATCCGTGTGAGTTTCATGATGCCCTCCAAGTTGTGGGTGCTTGAACGACAACTTTGCCCTATGGAGGGAGGCAAGACAATTCGCAAGAGTACGGAGAGAGCTGTGGTGGGGGTGTACGTAGATGCGCGTAGAGGCGGGCGGGGAGGGCAGACGTATGCTGGTGGCTGCGGTGACGCACCGCCGAGGAAGCCTGGATGAAGCGATGTTTTGCAGGGGTGGTGGTGTTGTGTTTGTGGTGTGCGTTCGCGCGTGCGGAGGAGAAGGCGCCGGAGCCGGAGCAGCATGAGTTTACGGTGAAGAACTTCCGGACGGAGAGTGGGGCCGTGCTTCCGGAGGCGCACATCTTCTACGGGACGTATGGGCATTTGAACGCTGCGGGGGACAATGCGATCCTGTTGCCTTCGCACTACATGGCGGAGATGCACGGGTATGGATGGCTGATTGGGCCGGGAAAGGCGCTCGATCCGAACAAGCTGTTCTTGGTGACGAGCGAGCTGTTTGGGAATGGTCGGTCGTCATCGCCGAGCAATACGCCGGAGCCGTTCCATGGGCCGCGATTTCCAGTGACGACGATTCGCGACAACGTTGGGATCGTGCACCAGATGCTTACGGAGCAGCTCCATGTGCAGCATTTGCGGGCGGTGATTGGGTTTTCGATGGGAGCGCAGCAGGCGTTTCAGTGGGCGGTGAGCTATCCGGGGTATATGGATCGGATTGTGGCGACCTCGGGGACGGCGAAGACGTATGGGCATGGATATGTTCGGCTGGAGAGCGAGATTGCGGCGATCGAGGCGGACGAGAGTTTTCGCGGCGGAGACTACACGGCCGAGCCGAAGAAGGGGATCGAGGCGTTTTCGCTGGTGTGGGCGGCTTGGTTGTACTCGCAGGAGTGGTGGAGGGAGGAGTTGTGGCGAGAGGCGAATCCGAAGTTCAAGAATCTGCAGGAGGTGGTGGAGCACTATCGGGACCACTTTATTCCGGGGGCCGATGCGAACAACCTGATCCTGCAGATGCGGACCTGGGAGAAGAATGATGTGGGGGCGACGCCGTCGTTTGGCGGAGATGTGCGGGCGGCGTTGCGATCGATTCGCGTGCCGGTGTTGTATATGCCGTCGGCGACGGACTTGTATTTTCCGGTGTCGGATGCGCGGTATGAGGCGGGGTTTATCGCGCGATGCACGTTGCTGCCGATCCCGTCGCTGTGGGGTCATCCGGCGGGTGCGGGGGCTAGCCCGGCGGATCGGGTGTTTTTGAATCAGCATATTGGGGAGTTTTTGGCGGAGGGTGCGGCTGTGCGGTAGTGGGACGAGGGCAAAAGCAGATTCCCTTCGGGAATGACAACCAGAAAAGCGAGGCCGGCGAAGCTAATGGAGCTAGGCGGGGCGCGGTGCGAGCATGGCTGCGTGGTGTTGGGCGGCGACGTCGTCGGCGATGCCGTGGGCGATGGCGTAGCGCACGAGTTGGGCGGTTGAGGTGAAGGTGAGTTTGCGGTTGATGTTGTTGCGGTGGGTTTCGGCGGTGCGCTGGCTGATCTGAAGGCGGGTGGCGACTTCTTTGTTGGTGAGGCCTTGGGCGAGCAGGGCCAGGACCTCGGTTTCGCGATCGGTGAGGATGGTCTTTGAGGAGCGGGGCTCGGTCCAGACTGACTGTGCGAGGAAGCTGCTGACGATTTTGTCGGCGATGCTCATGGTGAAGAAGAATCTGCCGTTGTGGACGGCTTCGACGGCGCTGACGAGGTCGACGTCGGCTGAGGATTTGAGGAGGTAGCCGCGAGCTCCGGCCTTCATGACGCGGAGAAAGGTGTCTTCGGTGTCCCACATGGAGAGGACGATGACTTTGGTTTGGGGCGAGACGGCGGGGATCTGTTCGAGGACGGCGTGGCCGTCGAGGTTGGGCATGGAGAGGTCGAGGATGGCGACGTCCGGATGGGTGGTGGCGGCGAGATGGAGCGCTTCCGCGCCGTCGGCGGCTTCGAGGATGCTCCAGGCGGCTCGCTCCTGGAGGAGGCTGCGCACGCCGCGGCGGATGAGTTCGTGGTCGTCGGCGATGAGGATGCGGAGGGATGCGGTCCGGATTGAGGAGGTCCGGGTTGAGGAGGTCCGGGTTGATGGGGTCTGGAGGGGTGGATTCATGGGCGTTGCTCGGGCAGAGGGATTTCGGCGAGGATGTGGGTGCCGTCGACTGTGGACGAGATGTGGAAGAGGCCGTTGAGTTCCTCGATACGTTCGCGCATGGAGTGGATGCCGACGCCAGGGTGGGGTGGCCCGGGGACGGTGTGTGCCGGGGCGCCGGTGCTCCGGGTGTTGGTGAAGGAGAGACAGAGGCGGGCGTTGCTGACGTTGAGGTAGATGCGGACGACCGAAGATGGGGCGTGCCGGAGGACGTTGGAAAGGGCCTCTTGCACGAGGAGGAAGAGGGCGACCTCGATCTGCTCGGGGCAGCGCGGGATGCTGGGGCTGATGTAGGTTTGGACGGCGAGGCCGCTGCGTTGGCTGAAGCCCTCGGCCATCCACCGGATGGCGATTTCGAGGCCGGCTTCGTCGAGGACGGGAGGGTGGAGGAGGTAGGCGGTGGTGCGGATTTTGGCGGCGCACTGGAGGGCGACGGCCTGGGTCTCCTGGATAAGTTTCTGTGCAGCGGGGTCGGTGTCGCCGACGAGGCGGAGGAGGCGATTCAGGTTCCATCGGAGGATGGTGATCTCCTGCGATGTGGAGTCGTGGAGGTCGCGTGCGAAGCGGCGGCGCTCATCGAGGCGTGTGCGATCGAGGCGACCGGCGATCTCACGGACTTCGATTTGAGCGCGGTTGCGTTCGGTGACGTCCTGGTAGAGGCCGTAGACGCCCTCGACCTCGCCGTCGACGATGAGGGGGATGCCGTAGAGCTCGACGTCGACGACCATGCCGTCCTTGCGACGGCGCTGGGTGAGCGCGTGGACTTTGCGACCGGCGAGGACATCGCGGCTGAAGAGAGCGGCTTCGTGGAGGCGGTCTGGGGCGGCGATGAGAGCGTCCAGGTCGCAGGCGAGGAGATCTTCGTTCCGGTACTGAAACAGGGCTTCAAAGGCGGGGTTGGACATCTGGAAGCGGTGCTTCCGGTCGAGCACGACCACGGCGATTGGGTTGTGCTCGATGAGGGCTTTGAGATAGAGAGAGGGCGCTGCGATATCGGTCAGCGTCTCTATCCAACAGAGTGTTGGGGACAAACTTTCCGCCAGCATGAGACCTCCAGATGGGACTCGTGCAAGGTTGATCGGGGAAGATTGAATCTTTAGAGGGAGTTTACAACGGAACGCGGATTTGCTGAGGTCTGGGGATCAGCGCGTGTGTGTCGGCGGACCCGGTTTGCGGGTTCGATGGGGCTGGGATGCGATGGGCTTACTGGGCGGGGGGGCCCGGTGAAGATGTTTTTGGGGCAGATGGCGTGGACGCCGACGTTGCCATCGACGAGCTGGGTGATGTCGAGATCGACGGCCACGCTTGAGAGCATGTAGGCCTGATCGCGCGTGAGGTGGCGGGTGTCGACGAGGAAGTCGATCATGTCGCGGAGTGCGTGTTCGGCGGCTTCTTTGAGGTCGGGGCTGAAGCCCATGCTGATGTAGGCGGTGGGGGTTTCGGCGCGCGGCCAGAGCAGGGGTGTGTGTTTGTGGACGATGAAGCGGAAGGTGCCGGTGAGGTAGGTTTCGAGGGCGGTGATGTCGACCTCGCCGTTGCCTTGACCGGCGTGTCCGTCGCCGGCCTCGAAGAGCGCGCCTTTTGCGGCGACGGGGATGAAGAGTGTTGTGCCGGCGACGAGTTCTTTGTTGTCCATGTTGCCGGCGTGGGAGAAGGGCGGTGCGCTATCGATCTTGCCGCCGGATGGGGCGACGCCCATGCTGCCGAAGAAGGGGTGGAGCGGGATGTCGATGCCTGGGGCGAAGTGGGCGACCATTTTTTGGCGGTCGAGTGGGATCATGCGGAAGCGGCTGTAGGGGAACTCCATGGGGAGGAAGCCGCGATGGAGGCCGAAGCCGTTGCAGGCGTAGTCGGTGTCGAGGTTGATTTTGAGGATTTGGACTTCGAGGACGTCGCCGGGCTCGGCTTCCGCGATGGCGACGGGGCCGGTGAGGATGTGGCCGCCGGGACCTTTGTCCTTGACCTCTTTGTAGATGGCGTCGGTGTAGGAGGGGATCTGTTCGCGTTTGATGCCGAGGGCCATCTGGTCTTCGGGCGAGCCGCAGGTGGAGAGCGTCTGCATGGTGACGGTGTCGCCGGTGTGGACGGTGAGCACGGGCGTGGACTTGCCGGAGTAGTAGCCCCAGGCGACGGTTTTGGGATTGGCGAGGAGGGTGATGTCTTGCCCGAGGCTGCTCGCGGTGGCGACGGCGGCGAGCAGAAGAGATGCGGCGGGGAACGCGGTGAGTTTCATGGGAGAGGGTCTTCCGATTTCTTGTGGGCCGGAGTGGTGGACAGGATCAAGTATGGGTCATCTCTCGACGACAACGTGGGTTGGTTTGTCTTTTTTGTGACTATGACAGGAGATCGGCGGGCTTGCCAATCCGTATCTTTCGGATGGATGTCTGCCGAGGAGTACGTAGAGTTACGGATGCCGGTTGGGGATGTGATTGCTCTATGCTGGAGCGATGTTTCTTTGGGTTGGGAGCGGGATCTCTGTGATGTCCTGGCGCCGGTGGGCTGGGATGTTGTGCGTGTTGGGTTGCTCGCTCGCGGCGCGGGCGCAGGGTGCGCGGCCTGATCTGATGTCGGACTTTGTGGTGTATCCGGCGGGGACGGCGGTGGCGCTGGAGCATGTCGGTGTCCTCGATGGGACGGGGGCTCCGGCGAAGTCTGGGCAGACGGTGCTGATCGCGGGTGGGAAGATCGTCGCTGTGGGGACGCAGGTGGCGTTGCCGGCGGGGGTGAAGCGGCTCGATTTGTTGGGGTACACGGTGATGCCGGGGCTGGTGGGCATGCATGACCATATGTACTATCCGGCGCCGGAGGTGAACCCGGCGGAGCGGCAGGCGTTGTATCCGGAGCATGCGTCGAGCTTTCCGTTGTTGTATCTGGCGGGCGGGGTGACGTCGATCCG
This sequence comes from Acidobacteriaceae bacterium, assembly GCA_965277145.1. Lineage (GTDB taxonomy): Bacteria > Acidobacteriota > Terriglobia > Terriglobales > Acidobacteriaceae > Edaphobacter. The sequence goes on along the minus strand of OZ255717.1, from coordinate 541,282 downwards.
CACGGCGGGGAGCGTGCAGACGTATACGGATTTGGCGGTGAAGAAGCTGATCGACGAGGGTCGGATGCCGGGGCCGAAGATGCATATTACCGGGCCGTATCTTGAGGGCAAGGGATCGTACACGCCGGATATGCATGAGCTCCTGGGCGCTGACGATGCTCGACGAACGGTGGTGTATTGGGCGGACGAGGGCGCGACGTCGTTCAAGGCGTACATGCACATCTCGCGCGATGAGCTGCGGGCGGCAATCGAGGCGGCGCACGGGCGTGGTCTGAAGGTGACGGGGCATCTCTGCTCGATCGGATTTACGGAGGCGGCGGATCTGGGGATCGACAATCTGGAGCATGGATTTCTGATCGATACGGAGTTTGCGGCCGGCAAGCGAGCGGACGTGTGTCCGGCGTCTCCCGCGGTTGCGGCGTCGCTGAAGGGCATGACGGCCGAGAGTCCGCAGATGCGGGCGCTGTTTCGGCACCTGATCGAGAAGCACGTGGCGGTGACCTCGACGTTGCCGGTGTTTGAGACGTTTGTGCCGGGCCGTGGGACGACGGATGCGCGTGTGCTGGAGACGATGCTGCCGGAGGCGCGGGCGTCGTACCTTGCCGCACGGACGCGTGTGGCGGGGGAGAAGGATGCGGCGTACGCGTTTCTGTTTCCGATGGAGGAGCAGATGGAGGTTGCGTTTGTGCGGGCGGGTGGGACGTTGCTGGCGGGGCTCGATCCGACGGGCTTTGGCGGTGTGGTGCCGGGATACGGCGACCAGCGCGAGGTGGAGTTGCTGGTTGAGAGCGGGTTTTCGCCGGTGGAGGCGGTGAAGATCGCGACGCTGAATGGAGCGACGTTTCTGGGGGAGGGCAGGCTGACGGGATCGGTGGAGGCGGGAAAGGCGGCGGATCTCCTGGTGGTGAAGGGCGATCCGGCGAAAGATATTCGAGCGATCGAAGATGTGGAGATCGTGTTCAAGGACGGCGCGGGGTACAGCCCGACGAAGCTGCGGGCGGCGGCGGTGGGTACGGTGGGGTTGCGGTAGGAGGCCACGGGGTTGCGGTAAGGGGGTCACGGCGGTTCGTCGATGACCGTTGGTGTGCACCGTGGTTAGACCTTATGTAGGAGAAACTTCTGTCCAATCCTCTGTGGGACGTGTAGTGTGCTCTGCGAGCGGGTGTTGCACTGGGCCGCTCACACTGGAGCACTTGCATGGAGCTTTTCTGCCGCCGGATCGGGATTTCTTTTCTCCTTGTTTTCTCTGTGGTGGTGCGGAGTTTTGCTCAGGGACCTGAGGGGCGACTTCACGGCCCGATCGGGGAGAGGAGCGCGGTGGTGTTGGAGGGGTCGCGATCTCCGCAAGCGAGTGGGGGAGAGGACATGGGCGCGGCCTCGGCGGCGACGGAGGTGCGGGGCATAACGCTTGTGTACAGGCGATCGGCGGACCAGGAGAGGGTGCTTCAAGAGCTGCTGAGGGCACAGGGGGACATCACCTCGCCTGAGTATCACCGGTGGTTGACGCCGGGCAGCTTTGGCGTGCGTTTCGGCATGGCGGACGCGGATGTGGCGGCGACCGAGATCTGGTTGGAGGGACATGGATTCCACATCGATGGGGTCTCGAACAGTCGGGATCGGATTACGTTTTCGGGAACCGCAGCCGGGGTGCGGGCGGCGTTTGGGACGGAGCTGCACCAGTATCAGGTGGGAGCCGAGATGCATGTGGCGCCGGCGTCGGATCTGCGGTTGCCGGCCGATCTGGCACCGCTGACGGCGGCGGTTTTGCACCTGTCGGACTTCCGTCCGAAGCCGAACCTCAAGGTGGGGACGCGACCTCAGCCGGACTACACGACGTTTCCTTCGCAGGCGCATTATCTTGGACCGCGGGATCTCCGAACGATGTATGACATGCCGTCCGCTTCCCCAGACTTTACTGTTCTGCTGGACGGCGGTGGCCAGAGGGTGGCTGTGGTGGGTCAATCGTACGTGGACACCCGAATTGGATCTGAGGTCGACACGTTTCAGAGGGCGCTTAGCGTGTACACGCCCGTGTACACGGCGCTGGTTCCGGGGACGGGGGTGGAGACGATTTCGCCGGGAGATCAGGGTGAGTCTGAGGCCGACGTTGAGTACGCCGCGGGGATTGCGACGGGCACGACCGTGTTTCTGGTTTACGTCGGGAGCTACGAAAACTACAGCGTTTTCGATGCTTTGGCGTATGCGATCGACCAGAATATTGCGCCCGTGATCAGCATCAGCTACAGCGAGTGCGAGACGTTGCTGAGTTCGACCGACGTGGCCGGAAGCAACGCCGTGTTTGCGCAGGCGGCGACGCAAGGGCAGACGTTGATTGCGGCGTCGGGGGACAGTGGGCCGACGGCTTGCGTGCCCTACTCGATTTCGACCCGGCTGACGCAAGTGCAGAAGGACGCGCTGGCGGTGAACTTTCCGGCGAGCAGTCCGTATGTCACGGGGGTGGGCGGAACGCAGATGGCGGACGGGACGTTTGCGGCGGGCAGCAGCAGATATTGGGCGAGCGCGAGTGTTTTGGATGCGGTCAGTTCCCTGCTCTCGTACGCTCCGGAGGTTGCGTGGAACGAGGGGGCGAAGCTTGGGGAGATCTGGGCGGGGGGCGGAGGGAGCAGCGCTTTGTTTGCGCGTCCTAGCTGGCAGAGCGGAGTTCTGGGTACCGGCGCGGGGCAGTACCGGATGGTGCCGGACATCGCGCTCCAGGCTTCGCTGGATGATCCTGGGTTCCTGCTTTGCACTGAGGATCGGGCGTTTATTGGGCAGAGCGCGGTTTGCCAGACCGGGATTGTGGGCAATGGCGGATTCACGATCGCGGGTGGAACGAGCTTTGCGGCGCCGGTGTTTGCCGGGATGATCGCGGTGCTGAACCAGATGCAAGGGGCGAGCGGGCAGGGTCAGATCAACTCCGTGCTGTACGGTTTGGCGGGTGATCCGGCGACGGCGAGTTCGGTGTTTCACGACATTGCAATGGGGACGACGGCCTGTGTCCCCGGCGTGTCGGAGTGCGGTGCTCCGGGGCAATCGGGGTATCCGGCGGTGGCGGGGTATGACGAGGCGACGGGTCTGGGCAGCGTGGATTTCGCGCATCTGGCGGCGGCGTGGCCCTCGAGCGGTGCGGTACAGCTTACCGGGACGATCACGCTTTTGAGTCCGTCAATAAGCGCGCAGACGGTAATTACGCCGGGAGCGACGGAGCCGATCGCGATTGTGGTGGGATCGGTTTACCAGAGGACCGTGACGAGCCCGACTGGAAGTGTTTCGGTGGCTGTGGACGGGCAGGTGATGAATCCGGCGCTGGCGATATCCGCGTCGGGGCAATACCCGGGAAGCGCGACGGCAGCGTACAACTTTGTCGCTCCGGCGAGTTCGGGATCGCATCTTGTGACCGTGACCTACTCTGGCGATGGGACGCATGCCGCTTCCAGCGCTGTGCTGCCTTTCCTGGTGGGAAACGTAGTGGCGAGCGGAGGTCTTAGCCTGGCGGCGAGCAGCCTGACGGTGACGAATGGAACGACGGGAAGCGAGGCGGTGACGGTGACGCCGACGGGCGGCTACACCGGGAATGTTTTCTGGTCGGCGGCGGTTTCGGGATCAGGGACGGCCACGATCTGCTATTCGATCCCTGTGGTGCGGGTGAACGCGCCTGTGTCGGCGAAGCTGATCGTTGGGGTTGGCTCTGCGTGTCAGACGCCGGTGCCGGCGGGGCGATGGAGCGGGGTTGTGCCTGCGCCGGGGAGTGCTCGGAGCGCGAATGGCACAGGAGTGCGTGAGGGTCGGATGCCGGAGATTGCGGTGTCGGCCGCGGCGCTCTTGTTCTGGGGACTTCTGCGCTTTCGGCGTCGAGCCGGGTTGCCGTACCTCCTGGCGGTGTTGCTGCTGGCGGGTGTTGGCGCTGGTGTGAGCGGATGTGGAGGAGGTTCGGGGAGTTCTGGGGGAACGCCGACGCCGGCGCCAGCGCCGCCGCTGACGACTTACACGGTTACCTTGACGGGAACGGATTCGGTGAACTCCGGGGTGAGCGGATCGACTACGTTTACGCTGACGGTGCAGTAGAGGGGGCTGAGGGTTCAGCTTGAGTCGGGCTTTTAGTCGGTTGGTGTGGGGCCGTCTTCCTGTTCGACCTCTTTGCCTTCGCCGGGGAAGGGCCAGTTGCGGTTGAGTGGCTGGGTTTGTTCGCGAGTGGATTTGGGGACTTTGTCGATTTGGAGGTTTTCGAGGACGTGGACGCCGAGTTTGCCGGCGCTGGCGATGTCCATGTCGCCGTCGTGGTCGAGGTCGGCGGCGATGATCTGGGTTCCGGCGCTGGCGGTTCCGTTTTCGGAGAGGGTGATGCGGGTGAAGACGGGGTCGGTGGCGGGGTCGGCGATGGTCATGGCTGAGGAGGTGGTGCCGGCGGTGGGATTCTGGCGGGTCCCGGGATGATTCTTGGCGGCGGCGAATTGTTCGGCGCCGGGGAGTTTGTAGGCGTAGACGACGACGGGATCATACGATCCGGGGTCGCCTCCGGAGTGTCCGCGGTAGCGTTTGCCGGTGATGAGTTCGGGGGCGCCGTCGCCGTCGATGTCGGCGAGGAGGAGGGCGTGGGACTGCGAGAAGGACTCGTCGATGGTGTGGCGGATCCAGGCGCGGTGGTCGGGGGTGCCGGCCTGTTCGAGCCAGTAGAGGCCGTAGCCGTGGCCCTGGCCGAAGATGAGGTCGAGTTTGCCGTCGTGGTTGACGTCGTAGCCGAGGATGGGGAAGCCGGCGTCGCCGAGCTCCCAGTCGGGGTGCCAGCGCCATTTGTCGTTGTCGGCGTCGATCTGTTCGAACCAGCCGTGCGGTGTGAGGATGTCGGCCTTGCCGTCGCCGTTGATGTCGGCGATGCCGATGCCGTGGCCGTCTTCCTTGCGGCCGCCGAGGTGATGGGTGCGCGGCTTGGGGCCGCTGAAGTCGACCCAAAGGACGCCGTTGCGGTTGTAGTGGGAGAGGGCGAGGTCGGGCTTGCCGTCGCCGTTGATGTCGGCGAAGGCGCCGCCTTCGGTGTCGAAGCTGTCGGTGATTTTTTCGGGCTTCCACTGGGCTCCGGCGGCGGTGGCTTTGGGGCCGGGGTTGCGGTACCACCAGAGGCCGTTCGAGATCCAGCCGGTGGTGACGAGGTCGGGCAGGCCGTCGTGATCGACGTCGACGATCCACTCTCCGCAATCGTTGACGAACTCGTTGTGGATGCCGACGGTGCGGAACTGATGCTGCTTCCAATCGCCGCCGTTGGGGCCGGGGTTCTGGTACCAGTAGGCGCCGCTGAGGAGGTCTGGGAAGCCGTCGCCGTCCATGTCGAGCAGGGAGATGCCTTCGGCGTGGTCGGAGCCGAGGCGATGGGCGAGGAGGGCTGTGCGGGGCTGGCCGCCGGGTCCGGGGCCGGGATGCTGCATGCGGAACTCGGTGGCGTGCGCGGGGTCTTGCGCGCGGACGGGGATGGGGGCGAGGAGGGGAAGGGCGAGCAGAGGTGCGAGGTACTTGGGGCGGATGGTCATGATGAGCTCCGTGGGGTCGAGTGCGCTTAGGTGAGCTTCATGGTTTCGGGGTTCCAGCCGACGACTGAACCTTTTTCGGCGCTGAGGTTGGCGAGAAGGGCGGCGCCGGCGGCACGGAAGCCGAAGGTGGCGTCTTCGTCGACGGGGCGGCGGGTGCGGACGGCTTCAAAGAAGTTGCGGAAGTGGTCGTGGCTGTCGGAGTAGCCTTCGGCGGCGACAAAGGTTTCGGCTTCGCGGGGCGGCGGGCCGGTGGGATGCTGGACCGGGTATTTCTGGCGGTATTGGGCGACGTACTCGCGCTGCATGCTGTCGGCGAAGGTGGAGACGGTGTATCCGGGGTCGGTCGCGAGCGGTGTGCGGGTGACGGTGACGGAGTTGGTTCGGCCGACGATTTCCATCTGGCCTTCGGAGCCGGTGAAGAGGAAGCCTTCGCTTTCTTCGCCGCCGTCGACGAAGTTTACGCGCAGGCTGAGGTTGAAGCCTTCGGGGTAGTCGAAGAGGGCGAGGAGGACGTCGTCGACGTCGCGGCCGTCCTTCCAGAAGCGCAGGCCGCCGGTGGCCATGGCGCGGGTGGGGCCGTGGGCTCCGGTGATGAAGTGGGTTCCGCTGAAGAGATGGACGAAGAGGTCGCCGGCGACGCCGGAGCCGTAGTCCTTCCACTTGCGCCATTGGAAGAAGCGTTCGGCGGAGAAGGGCATTTTGGGCGCGGATCCCTCGAAGCGCGGCCAGTCGCAGGTGGTGGTGGAGGCGTCGAGCGGGATGGAGTAGTTCCAGGCGCCGATGGAGGAGTTGCGGTCCCAGCGGGCGGTGACCATGTTGAGTTTGCCGATGGCGCCGGAGCTGAGGAGATCTTTGGCTTTCGCGTAGACGACGGAGGAGACGCGCTGGCTGCCGACCTGGAGGATGCGGTTGCTGGAGGCGGCGGCGGCGATGATGGCGGGGCCGTCGGGGTAGACGTGGATCATGGGTTTTTCGAGGTAGACGTCCTTGCCGGCGTGGAGGCTGTCGACGGAGGCCTGTTTGTGCCAGTGGTCGGGGGTGGCGATGAGGACGGCGTCGACGTCGGGGCGGGCGAGGATTTCGCGGTAGTCGCGGGTGGTGAAGAGATCGGCGCCCCAGAGTTCTTTTGCGTGGGTGAGGCGGCCGTCGTAGCAATCGGCGACGGCGACGAGTTTGACGCCGGGGACCCCGAGGGCGACGCGGGTGTCGTTCTGGCCCTGGATGCCGGCGCCGATGAGGGCGAGGTTGATCCGGTCGTTGGCGGAGCGTGGGCGGACGTCGGGGGTTTGTGCGAGAAGCGGTTGGAAACGCGTGGCAGCGGCGGCGATGGCGGACGTCTTGAAAGCGGATTGGAGAAAGGTTCTGCGGTTGGGCTGCTGGATGGCATCTCACTTTCGGGCGCGAGCAGATGTTGCTCTGGAGCGGCTTATAGACGGTAAGACAACGGACGTGAGGTGTCCAGCACGGACCTGCGAGCCTGGTCCGGGATGGGTGCCGGAAGGACGCAACGCGGTTGCTTTGGCCGCACTTTGAATTTGAATCTGAGGAGATTTTGATCCATGAGTATGCATGAGGAAAAGCTACTATCTCGCCGCGAGCTCGTCAGCGGCATCGGCGCGGGGCTTGTAACCGCGGCCGCTGTCACCACCAGCCCGCTTATGGCGCAGCAGAGCTCGACCGCTGGATGTACGCCCACGGCGCAGCCGCTCCAGGATCCGACGACGAAGTATCCGAGGCCGCCGTTCAAGGAGCAGCCGCAGCCCTGGCCGGGTTTGAGCGGCAAGATGGACCCGCGTCCTGATTGTGGGGAGACGAGCTACGTCGGCTCGGGACGCCTGCTTGGACGCAAGGCGCTGATCACGGGCGGAGACTCCGGCATGGGTCGCGCGGCTGCGATCGCATATGCTCGCGAAGGCGCGGATGTGGCGATCAACTACTTTCCGACGGAGGAGCCGGACGCGCGGGAGGTGGTGCAGCTGATCCGTGCGGCGGGGCGCAAGGCGGTGGCGATTCCCGGCGATCTTCGGGAGGAAGCGTTTTGCAAGAGCCTGGTGGAGCAGGCGGTGTCGGGACTGGGCGGTTTGGACATCCTGGTTTCGAATGCGGGTCGGCAGCACTCGGTGCCGAACCTGCTTGACCTGACCACGGAGCTGTTCGACTGGACGATGAAGACGAACATTTACGCGCCGTTCTGGATTATTCGGGCTGCGCTGCCGCACCTGGTTCCGGGCGCGACGATTATCGCGACGACTTCGGAGCAGGCGTACGATCCTTCTCCGGATCTTTACGATTATGCGCAGACCAAGGCGGCGACGATGAATTTTGTTAAGTCGCTGGCGAAGCAGCTTGGGCCAAAGGGGATTCGCGTGAACGGCGTCGCACCTGGACCGATCTGGACGCCGCTGCAGATCAGCGGTGGAGCGCAGCCGCAGAAGTACGAGCACTTTGGCGGGGATTATCCGCTGGGTCGGCCTGGGGAGCCGGCAGAGCTCGCTTCCATCTACGTTCAGCTGGCGGCGCAGGATGCCAGTTACACCACGTGCAACATCTATGGAGCGGGCGGCGGAAAGGGCCAGCCGTAGGCGTGGGCGTGGGCGAGCGGGTGAGGAGCTCAAGAGTACGCTGAGAGTGTGCGGTTTGAGCTCTTTATTGCGGCGCGGTACCTGCGGGCGAAGCGACGGCAGGCGGTGGTTGGGGTGATCACGGCGATCTCGGTGATCGGGGTCGCCGCGGGCGTCGCTTCGCTGATGATTGCGCTGGCGATTACGAATGGGATGCGGCGGGACTTGCAGGAGCGGCTCCTGGGGTCGACCGCGCATGTGCAGCTGATGCGGGTGGCGGCCGACGGGATCCGGGACTGGCGGCCGCTGCTCGACCGGCTGCGGCGGGTGCCGGGGGTGACGGCGGCGGCGCCGGGGTTGTATGGGCAGGTGTTGATCTCGCGCGGGGCGCGGAGTGGGGGGGCGCTGGTGGAGGGGATTGTGCCGACGGATGAACGGCGGGTGGGGGATCTTTTGGGGGCGATCAAGGTGGGGAGTGCGGCGGAGTTGGAGCCGATGGACTCCGGTTCTCCCGCGAAGGTTTGGGGTGGTCCAGACCCCACCCTTTCGCGCTTTGCGCGAGAGGATGGGGCACCCGGGCGAGAGGATGGGGCACCCGGGGTTGGGGGGATTGGGGACTCCGGGGTGAGGGCCGTGCCGCCGATTGTGATTGGGAAGGATCTGGCGGAGACGCTGGGGGCGGGGGTGGGGGATGTGGTGCTGGTGACGAGTCCGCAGGGGGAGTTGACGCCGTTGGGGCTGGTTCCGAAGTACCAGAGGTTTCGGGTGGTGGGGGTGTTTGCTTCGGGGTTTTATCAGTACGACTCGAGCTATGGGTTTATGCGTTTGGCGGACGCGCAGAGGCTGTTTTCGGAGCCGGATTTGATCTCGGTGATCTCGTTTCGGGTGGACGATCTTTACCGGGCGCGGGAGGTGGGGGCGGCGATTGAGGAGATTGCGGGGAAGGGATTTCAGACGACGAACTGGATGGAGCAGAATCGGGAGCTGTTTCGGGCGTTGAAGCTGGAGCAGGTGGTGACGTTTATCGTCCTGGCGCTGATTGTGTGTGTGGCTGCGCTGAATATTCTGATTGCGCTGACGATGATGGTGATGGAGAAGACGCGGGACATTGCGGTGATGATGAGCTTTGGGGTGACGGCGGCGCAGGTGCGGTGGATCTTTGTCCTCCAGGGGTTGCTGATCAGCGTGGTGGGGACGGTGATTGGGCTTGTGGTGGGTTTCGGGGCGAGTTGGGCGGGGGGGCGCTACCCGTATCGGCTGGATGCGGCGGTGTATTCGATCGATCATCTGCCGTTTGCGCCGCGGTGGACGGATGCGGTGGTGGTGGGGGCGGTGAGTCTGGGGGTAAGTTTGCTGGCGACGTTGTATCCGTCGGGGTCGGCTGCGCGGGTGTTGCCGGCGGAGGCTTTGCGGTATGAGTGAGGGTTGACGGCAGAGTTATGATTGTGGGGAGGGGATTTGTATGAGTGTGATCGAGGATAGCCGAAAGGTGATGCAGGATTTTCTTGCGCCGGAGTTGCGGGGGATTTCGGCGCGGCTGGATGCGCTGGAGAAGCGGCTGGACGGTGTGGAAAAGAATTTGGATAAGAAGATCGACGATGTGGATCGGCGGGCGGAGCAGCGGCATGATGCGGTGATGATGGCGCTCACGCGGCTGATGGACTACAACGAGCTCCGCGATCGGCTGGTGAGGCTGGAGTCGAAGGACGCGGCGCATCAGCAGTAGGGGGCTGTGAGCTCGGCGCGGGCTCTGATGGGTGGTCGGGGGAGTTTGGAAGTGTCTGGGGCGGTGCTGCGGGCTGAGGGTTTGCGGAAGACGTATGTGACGGGGCGGGGGACGCTGGAGCTGTTTCGCGGGTTGGATCTCGCGGTGCGAGCGGGCGAGATGGTGGCGATTGTGGGGGAGAGTGGAGCGGGCAAGAGCTCGCTGCTGCATCTCCTGGCGGCGCTGGACCGGCCGACAGCGGGGGAGGTTTGGTGCGGAGAGCAGAGGTTGGGCGGGCTTTCGGCGCGGGGGGCGGCCGAGTTTCGCAATCGCGAGATTGGCTATGTGTGGCAGTTTCATTATTTGTTGCCGGAGTTTTCGGCTCTGGAGAATGTTGCCATGCCGTTGCTGGCTCGGGGTGTACGGGCGGGAGAGGCGAGGGAGCGGGCGCGGCGGTGGCTGGGCGAGGTGGGTTTGCTGGAGCGGGAGGAGCATCGGTCGGGCGAGTTGAGCGGGGGCGAGCAGCAAAGGGTGTCGCTGGCGCGGGCTTTGGTGATCGAGCCAAAGGTGTTGCTGGCGGATGAGCCTACGGGCGATCTCGATGAGGGGACGGCGGAGGCAGTGTTTGCGTTGTTGCAGCGGCTGCAGCGGGGCGAGGGCCTCGCGGGTGTCTTGGTGACGCACAATCTCGGGTTTGCGCGGAGGTGCGACCGGGTGTTGCGGTTGAGCGGGGGTCGGCTGGTGGCGGAGATCTAGGGCAATCAGCTTGCGCGACTTTACTTGGGGCGAGCCGGCTTGAGGGCTTCCGACCGGCGGGGCGACGTCTCGAGCGTGATTCGCGTATCGCGTTGGAGCTCTGTTTCTTTGCCGCGCGCGATCCACCGCTCGTATAACGACAGCGCCGTGCCGTAGTAGCCGATACCGGCAGCCAGGTTCGGGCTCTGTCCGGCCATGCCGAGAACTCGGCCGATGAGCCCAAAGCCGTTCGAGCCTACGGTATCCCTTCCCAACTGGCCGTCGCCGCCGTTCCGTCCGTCTGTGTCCAGCGGCCGGCTGGCTAGAAACGCCAAGATGAGCGGCTGGATGAACTTGTTAGGCGACTTCGGCTTGATCTGGCCTTCGTTATCGAGCGTAAGTGCGTTGTTTGATTCGGTGGCCAGGCCGGTAAGGGTGGTCTGGACGTTTGCTGGGGCCTTCTGCGGCAGATTCAACTGGTTGAAGGCGAAGCGGAGCGTGCCTTTGCGTCCGAAGCGGCGCGCCGGCTTGGCTTCGGTCACGGAGCCGGAGAGCGTGGCGCCTGCCGGGACCGCTACGGTCTTGTCAGCATTGAAGATCGGTGCGGCAACCGTCGCGCGGATGGGCTGTCCGGCGTGAGCTGTGGCGGAAGTCAGAGCCTGGTTCAGCATGGCTTCGATCCTCCAGGTCTGGGGTGCGTCTTTCGCCACATCGGCCGGCTTTGAAGCTGGATCCTCTTGCTTGTCCCGCTTTGATTCGGTTACCTGAAGAACACTCGCGGATGGAGGCAAGGTGAAGGGAGCCGAAGTTTCAAAGGTCCAGGCGGTGCCTTTTTCGATGCGTTGGGGGTGGTAGGGTAGCTGCGAGTAGAGGTATTGCATGACGCGGTCGACCTTTCCAGGGTCGGTGACCCGGCTGATCTGCTCGTGCATCCTGAGCTTGCCCTCGGCGATGCCTTGGTGGATCAGGTTTCCGGTGCGGGGAGGCGGGGGCGCGATCCTGAGGTAGGTCGCTCCGTCCGAGATCTCGCCGGCGCTCAGCGGAGCTACGCTTCCGTCGTTCAGGACCACGCCGGTGAACTGGACGACCGGCTTGTGGAAGGGGGTCAGATCCCCGCGTAGGCCGGCGTGGATGCGGCGCTGCTTGTCGTTCTTGAGGCCGACAATCCGGCCCTCGACGACCGCTCGTCTCGGGATCATCTCCTGGTTGCCCGAGTAGACGGCGTAGACCAGTTCCGTGCGGAGCTGCTGACCGATGCGCAACGGGGCGTGGTCGTCCATCAGGACGACGAGGGGCGTACCGGCCGGTATGGTCAATCCCGGGTCCTCACAGAGGGCGGCTTTCGCGAGCAGCGGCAGACCGAGAACAAGGATGGCGGCTCGGTGGGTCATTGGGTTGGCTCCGTTCCCTTTAGACGGGCGGGGATGCATTTTATTCCCACTCAATGGTGCCGGGGGGTTTGGAGGTGATGTCGTAGACCACACGGTTGATGCCGCGCACCTCGCTGACGATGCGGGAGGAGATGGTGCGTAGGACGTCGTAGGGCAGGGGGGCCCAGTCGGCGGTCATGCCGTCCTCGGAGTGCACGGCGCGGATGGCGCAGGTATCGGCGTAGGTGCGCTGGTCGCCCATGACGCCGACGCTCTTGACCGGGAGGAGGACGGCGAAGCTCTGCCATAGATCGCCGTAGAGGCCGGCTTTGCGGATCTCGGAGGTGACGATGTTGTCGGCCTGCTGGAGCGTCGCGACGCGCTCGGGGGTGACTTCGCCGAGGATGCGGACGGCCAGGCCGGGGCCGGGGAAGGGCTGGCGGTCGATGATGCTGTCCGGCATCTTGAGGTCGCGGCCGATGCGGCGGACCTCGTCCTTGAAGAGGTCGCGGAGCGGCTCGATGAGTTTGAGCTTCATGTTCTCGGGCAGGCCGCCGACGTTGTGGTGGCTTTTGATGGTCTGCGACGGGCCTTTGACGCTGGACGACTCGATGACGTCAGGGTAGAGCGTTCCCTGGACGAGCCAGGCGACCTCTTCGCCGGAGTGGCGCTCGTGCTCGAAGATTTTGCGGGCTTCGTCGTCGAAGACGGCGATGAATTCGCGGCCGATCGCTTTGCGTTTTTGTTCGGGGTCGGTTACTCCCCGGAGCGCTAGGAGGAAGCGATCGCTCGCGTCGACGGCGACGACGCGGAGGCCGAGACGGTCGCGCATGGTGGTCTGGACTTTGGTGAATTCGTCTTTGCGGAGCACGCCGTTGTTGACGAAGACACAGGTGAGGCGGTCGCCGATGGCGCGCTGGACGAGGACGGCGGCGACCGAGGAGTCGACGCCGCCCGAGAGGCCGCAGATGGCGTGGCCGTCGCCTACCTGGGTCTGGATGCGGCGGACGGAGCTCTCGATGAAGTGCTCCGGCGTCCAGTTGGGCTCGGCGCGGCAGAGGTCGAGGACGAAGTTGCGGAGCAGCTCCATGCCCTGGCGGGTGTGGGCGACCTCGGGGTGGAACTGGACGGCCCAGATGCGGCGATCTTCGTCGGCGATGCCGGCGAGGGCGCCGTCGGTCTCGGCGGTTCGCCGGAAGCCGGGGGGCAGGCTGAGCGCGCTGTCGCCGTGGGACATCCAGACATCGAGGGTCCGGGGCAGGCCGCGGAAGATTGGGGTCTCTTCGGTCAGCGTAACTTTGGCGTGGCCGTACTCGCGCCGGTCGGTCGGGACGACTTTTCCGCCGAGGTGGTGGACGATGAACTGCAGGCCGTAGCAGATGCCGAGGATGGGGATGCCGAGGTTGAGCAGGCCGGGGTCGGCGGCGGGGGCGTCGGCGTCGTAGACCGAGCTTGGGCCGCCGGAGAGGATGAGGCCGACGGGGTGGAGAGCCCTGATCTGGTGGACGGGGACGGTGCACGGGAGGACGACCGAGAAGACGTCCATCTCGCGGACGCGCCGGGCGATCAGCTGGGTGTACTGCGATCCGAAGTCCAGGATGATGATTGTGGTGAGGTCCACAGGGTTAGTGTAACGGCTGTCGCCGGCGGTTCGGGTGCGGCTTTTCTGGGATTGACGGACCCTCCCCGGGACCCCTGCTGTTTTGGTCTAAAATCTTCCATTCATTGGAGTTAGGTCTGGATCTCGGTCTGTGGTGGTCCAGACATCCTGATTTTTGGGGATGGATGTCTCCTAAAATATCTGAAGCAAAGGGTTTAGGTTCTTCTCCGGAGTTTGGCGGTGTGTTTTTTTGCTCTTGTTTTAATTGTATGGATTTGGGGTTGTTGATGCGCCAGGGGTGAGGCGAAAAGCGGATTGCTTTTGGGAATGACGGCTAGAAGGGCAACGGCAACGGCAACAGCAGAAGCAGATTCCCTTCGGGAATGACAACCAGAAGGGCAAAGGCAACGGCAACGGCAGATTCCCTTCGGGAATGACAATCAGAAGGGCAACGGCAACGGCAACGGCAGATTCCCTTCGGGAATGACAATCAGAAGGGCAACGGCAGACGCAGATTCCCTTCGGGAATGACAACTAGAAAAGCAAGGGCAACAGCAGAAGCAGATTCCCTTCGGGAATGACAACAAGAAAGGCAAGGGCAACGGCAACGGCAGAAGCAGATTCCCTTCGGGAATGACAACTAGAAAAGCAAGGGCAACGGCAGAAGCAGATTCCCTTCGGGAATGACAACCAGAAGGGCAAGGGCGACAGCAAAGGCCGGGCGGGGGAATGGCGGGTGGGTTGGGGGCTTAGTGTGAGGGTGGGTTGGGGACTTAGCTGGGGTCTTTGCCGCGGGTGCTTTGGACGCCGGTGATGATGCCTATGCCGAGCAGGATGACGACGGCGGCAATGATGTAGGTCTGCGGGATGTGCATGATGTGGGCGAGGTAGGCGACGCCCACGATGAGGATGATGTAGCCAATGGCATAGATACCGAACGACATTGAGTGTTCTCCGTGGCGTCGACGTTTGCCCGTCTTGGTGGGACCCGTCTGACGCGGACTGCGGTGTTACGGTGCGATTGTACCTGGGTGAGAGCTCTGCCAGAGCTGTAAATATGCGAGGAGGCGGGCGACGTGGAAGAAATCGGAGCCGATGAGGTAGAGGAGGGTGACGCCGATCCACCAGACGGCGAGGAAGTTGGGTGTGGTGACGCTTTGAAACGGCAGGGGGGTGGCGGAGAAGACCATGGCGAGGACGATGAGGGCGATTTTGACGATGCCGAGGACGAGGTTGATCTCGACGAGTTTGGGGCGGAGGGGGCCGAGGTGGAGGGCGGCTCGGATGCTGGGCCAGGGCGGGAGGTTGCGGAGCATGCTGAGGAGGGGCGCGATGGCGAGGACCCAGCTGACGGCGGCCCAGAGGGTGAAGAGGGTGAGCGTGCCCACGATGGCGATGCTGAAGTAGAGGACGAGGTTGGGTTCGGTGCCGCGCGCGATGGGGTCTGAGACGGCGACTTGTCCGTTCCAGACCATGAGGGCGAACCAGAGGACGAAGCTGCCGGCGAGGGCGAGGGCGCGGGTGAGTTGGAGGGCCATGAGGGTGAAGGGGCGCGGGACGAGGCTCCGGTCCGCGCGGCGGAGGACGACGGTGCGGCCGAGCCCGGAGACGACGGTCCAGAAGAGGAGGAGAGGGAGGGCCCAGACGGCGGCGAAGCGGCGGAGGAGAGGGAGGAGGATGACGCTGGCGTCGGCCACTTGGGAGGCGGCGGCCATGGGGTCGAGCAGGGTGAAGTGCGCGAGGCCGAGGCGGCCGGGGTCGTCGGTGCCGGCGGTGGCGAGGTGGAAGATGTGGAGGCCTTCGCGGGCGAAGACGAGGAGGGCGACGAGGCCGAAGATCCATCGCCAGAGGATTTCGAGGGCGGTGAGGGCGGGGTGGCGCCAGCACCAGGAGAGGGTGTGGACGAAGCTTTGGGTGCCGCGGACGGGGGTGGTTCGGAGGGGCGATCGCGGCGCGGCGGGGGTCTGGGGCCGGCCGGGGATATGGGGCTCGGAGTCGGCGAAGGTTTGGGGGGACTCGCCCACGGTTAGCGCACCACGATGTTGATGAGTTTACCGGGGACGGCTATGACTTTCACGACCGACTTGCCGTCGATGCGGCGGGCGACTTTTTCGTCTGCGAGCGCGGCGGCTTGGATGGCGTCTTCGGTTGCGTCGGCGGGGAGGGTGACGACGTTGACGAGCTTGCCGTTGACCTGGACGGGGATTTCGATCTCTTGTTCGCGGGCGCGGTCGGGGTCGGCGACGGGCCAGGGGGTGCGGAGGACGGAGCCTTCCTCGCCGATGCGCTCCCAGAGCTCGGCGGAGAGGAAGGGGGCGAAGGGGGCGAGGAGGAGAATGAGCGCGCGGAGGGTTTCGCGGACGTCGGCGGGGGAGATTTCGCCGGTGTCGATGGCCTTTTCGCGAGCCGCTATCTCGTTGACCAGGATCATGATGGAGGCGATGGAGGTGTTGAAGTGCCAACGTCCGCTGAAGTCGAGGGTGACTTTGCTGATGGTCTGGTGGAGTTTACGGAGGAGGGTTTCGGCGGCGGGCGAGGCGGGCGACGGGCTGTCGGGCGCGGGTGTGTCGCGGACGAGGTCGGCGTATTTGGTGGTGAGGCGGTAGACCTTGGAGAGGAAGCGGCTGACGCCGGCGACGCCGTCTTCTTGCCAGTCGAGGTCGCGGTCGGGGGGAGCGGCGAAGAGGGCGTAGGTGCGGGTGGCGTCGGCGCCGTAGCGGGCGATCATCTCGTCGGGGGAGACGACGTTGCCGCGGGATTTGGACATTTTGGCGCCATCTTTGATGACCATGCCCTGGGTGAAGAGGCGGGCGGCGGGATCGGAGTTTTGGACGAGGCCGAGGTCGCGCATCATGCGGGTCCAGAAGCGCGAGTAGATGAGGTGGAGGATGGCGTGCTCGACGCCGCCGATGTACTGGTCGATGGGGAACCAATAGGCGGCTTTTTCGGGGCTGAAGGGGGCGGTGGAGTTGCCGGCGTCGGTGTAGCGGTAGAAGTACCAGGACGAGTCGACAAAGGTGTCCATGGTGTCGGTTTCGCGGCGGGCGGGGCCACCGCATTGGGGGCAGGTGGTGTTGACGAAGGTCTCGTCGCGGCCGAGCGGGCTGCCGCCTTGCTGGGTGATCTCGACCTGTGCGGGGAGGAGGACGGGGAGGGCGGACTCGGGCAGGGGGACGAGGCCGTTGTCGCCGCAGGTGGGGTTTTCGCAGTAGACCATGGGGATGGGCGTGCCCCAGTAGCGCTGGCGGGAGACGCCCCAGTCTTTGAGGCGGTAGGTGACGGTGGGGCGGCCGAAGCCGTTTTCGAGGGCGTGGGCGGCCATTTTGGGTTGGGCGGCGATGGCGGACTCGCCGGTCCAAGGGTTTTTAGCGCCGGAGTCGATGAGGACGGCTTCGGCTTCGGCGGTGTAGGGGAGCGGGAGGTCGTCGGTATCGAGGTTGGCGGCGACGACGCGGCGGATTTCTAGGCCGTACTTGGTGGCGAACTCGAAGTCGCGCTCGTCGTGGGCGGGCACGCTCATGATGGCGCCGGTGCCGTAATCGGCGAGGATGTAGTTGCCGATCCAGATGGGGATTTGTTCGCCGGAGAAGGGGTTGGTGGCGAACTGGCCGGTGGGGACGCCGTGCTTTTCGATGGCGCCGAGGTCGCCGGACGCGCGGGCGAGCTTTTGTTGGGCGAGAAGGTCTTCGATCTCCGCGGCGAGATCGGGGTTGGTGGAGGCGAAGCTTTGGGCGACGGCGTGCTCGGGCGCGAGTTGGAGGGAGGTGGCTCCGAAGATGGTGTCGATGCGGGTGGTGAAGACGGTGATGGTTTCGGGGCTGCCGAGGACGTTGAAGGTGACTTCGGCGCCTTCGGAGCGGCCGATCCAGTTGCTCTGCATGGTGCGGACTTTTTCGGGCCAGCCGGTGAGTTGCTGGAGGTCGGCGAGGAGTTCGTCGGCGTAGCGGGTGATGCGGAGGAACCATTGGGTGAGGTCGCGCTGCTCGACGGGGGTGTCTTCGTGGCGCCAGCAGCGGCCGGCGACTACCTGCTCGTTGGCGAGGACGGTCTGGCAGTCCGGGCACCAGTTGAGCTTGCTTTTTTTGCGGTAGGCGAGGCCGGCGCTGTACATCTTGAGGAAGAACCACTGGTTCCAGCGGTAGTAGTCGGGGAGGCAGGTGGTGACTTCAGTGCCGGTCCAGTCGTAGGAGAAGCCCAACCGTTGGAACTGGGCGCGCATGGCGCTGATGTTGGCGAGGGTCCAATCGCGGGGGGGTGTGTGGTTTTTGAGGGCGGCGTTTTCGGCGGGCAGGCCGAAGGCGTCCCAGCCCATGGGGTGGAGGACGTTGGCGCCGCGCATCCACATGAAACGCGCGAGGGCGTCGCCGATGGAGTAGTTGCGGACGTGGCCGATGTGGAGCTGTCCGGAGGGGTAGGGGAGCATCTCTAGGACGTAGTATTTGGGTTTGCCGGAGGTGGGCGGGTCGGCGGCGTAGAGGGTTGGGTCGGCGTCCCAGCGGGCCTGCCAGCGGGGCTCGATCTCGGCGGGGGTGTAGCGTTGGCCGGTCGGGTCCTGTCGGTCGTCTCGGTCGTGAATCTCCTGACTGTCGGCTCGGTCGTCTCTCAGGTCTTTCTCGGCGGCGGCTGTTTCGGGCATGTGTTGATTGTAATGATGGGGACGGCGGGTCGGGTTCGGGGCTGTGACGGTACATTGGGGGAGAGGTGGAGATTGAGGATGAAGCTGCTTTGGGCGTCTGTGGTGTTGTCTGGGCTTACGTCCTCTCTGTTGGGACAGGCGCCGGGGCTGAGCTGGAGGTTTGCGGTTTCGGGGGATTCGCGCAACTGCGGGGATGTCGTGATGCCGGCGATCGCGGCAGGGGCGCGGGCGGACAAGGCTGAGTTTTACTGGCATCTGGGGGACTATCGCGCGCTCTACGATTTTGATCAGGACATGCTGGCGGCGCACCACGGCAAGTTGACTGTTTTCGATTACACGAACGGGGCTTGGCAGGACTTTATCGACCAGCAGATGGCGCCGTTTGGCGACCTGCCGGTGTTTCTGGCGATCGGCAATCATGAGCTGGTCGGGAAGACGCGGCCGGAGCTCTTGGTGCAGTTTGCGGACTGGTTTGACGCCGCTCCGATCCGGGTGCAGCGACTTCGCGACGATCCTTCGGACCATGCGGTGCACGGGTACTATCACTGGCGGGTGCGCAATGTCGACTTCATCACGCTCGACAACGCGTCGCCGGAGGAGTTTGAAACGCCGCAGGTGGTGTGGTTCGAGAAGGTGTTGAAGCAGGACGAGGCGGACGCTGGGGTTCGGACGGTGGTGGTCGGCATGCATGATGCTCTGCCGGACAGCCTTTCGGCGGGGCACAGCATGAACGAATCGCCGGCGGGGACCGAGAGCGGCCGGAGGGTGTATGGCGATCTGCTTGCGTTCCGGAGGCGATCGGGCAAGGAGGTCGAGGTGCTGGCGAGTCACTCGCACTTTGTGTTGTCGGAGCCGTACCGGACGGCCTGCCGCGCGGCGGAGGACGTGCTTCCGGGGTGGATCGTCGGGACAGCCGGGGCCGTGCGGTATCGTTTGCCGGCGCAGCATGCCGGGTCGGAGGTGGCGCGCACGGATGTGTATGGGTATCTGCTGGCGACGGTGTCGGCGGAGGGGCACGTGACGTTTCATTTCAACGGGGTGACGGAGGCGGATGTTTCGGCTCCGGTACGGGCGCGGTACGGTGCGCCGTTTGTGCGGCAGTGTTTTGCCGAGAACCGGAACCCGTATACGCCCACGGGGCCGGTGTGCCCGGCGACTGCGCCGTCGGGGCCGAAGTAGAGACTGGGGCGGAAAAGTCTGGACAGAAGAACGACCGGGTCGCATGGGATAGGATGACTCGATAGATTCTGAGGAGATTTTAGAGATGCCCGATCTGCTTTCGCCGGGGACGCCCGCACCGGAGTTCAGCCTGAACGCTACGCCTGACCAGAAGCTCTCGCTGCGTGAGCTGCGCGGCCGGCCGGTGGTCCTTGCGTTTTATCCCGCGGACTGGAGTCCGGTGTGCGGCGACGAGATTGCGCAGTTGAACGAGGTTTTGCCTGAGTTTCAGAGGTCGGGCGCGGAGCTGGTGGGCATCTCGGTCGACGGCGTGTGGTGCCACGAGGCGTATGCGCGGACGCGCGGGATCAAGTTTCCGCTGCTCGCCGACTTTGAGCCGAAGGGGGCGGTTTCGCGGGCGTACGGAGCGTTTCGCGAGGGGGACGGCTTCTCCGAACGTGCGCTCTACGTGATCGACAAGGACGGCATTATTCGGTGGAGCTACTGCTCGCCGATCGGCGTGAACCCTGGCGCCGATGGGGTTCTGAGCGCGCTCGAGGCTTTGCCGAAGTAGTGGGTTGGGTGGCTCTGGACTGCAACTTTACGGCGGTTTTCACGCGGGTATAGTTCGGGCGGTGCAAAACTGCAGGTCTCTCCGCCCCGGTCGATATGACACAGCTGTAGCTATACGAGAACAGCTATAGAATTTGGATTCCATGACTGACGTGGATCTTCTTCTGGCGCTTCGCGACTGCTATGACCCGGAGCTGCGCTGCAACATTGTCGACCTTGGTCTGGTGAGAGGGGTCGAGGTTACGCCGGATCTGGAGGCTCCTGGGGCCGGCATCCCGGGCGTGCCTGGGAGGTACCGCGTTGTGGTGGAGATGACGCCGGCGAACCCGGATGAGGTTGCTGTGGGCGTGTTGCGGGCGCTGATTCTGAATCGGCTGGCGGGCATGGAGACGGTGAGCTGCGCTGTGGTGAATGTTTCGGGAGCGCCGGCGTGGACGCCTGGGCGCATCTCGCCCGCGGGCCGGAGGCAGATGGGGCTCGACGGCAATCCGACGCTGGTGCAGATCCGGTAAGGGCGATGAGGGCGAAGAAGAGCGGCCCGCGGCTGGTTGCGACGGACGACGCGAAGAGACCGGGGGCGATGGGTGAGGGCGGAGCTTCGCCGGTGCACCCGTTTGATCGGGCGCGCGGAACCGATACGGGGGGTCTGATCCCGGCGGCCGAGCTCGTGACCGGACATCCGAACGACAAGCACGTGACTGCGTATTACGGCGTTGCGCCGTCGATTTTGCGGCGGCTGATCGAGCTCTGGTTGAACGAGACTGGGCCGCTGGCCGAGATTGATCGGTATACGTTTGTGGACATTGGCGCGGGGAAAGGTCGGGCGTTGCTGGTGGCGGCGGAGTCACCGTTTCGCGAGGTGGTGGGTGTGGAGCTGAACCCGGAGCTGGCCGCGGTGGCGGAGCGGAATATTGCTCGGGTGCGAGCGCTGGTCGGGGCGGATCGGGGCGCGAGCGGGGCGGAAGTTTCTAGGCCTCCCGAAGATTTGGATCGGGGTTCAGAGTCGATGGGTGGGGAGGGTCGGATGCCGGATTTGCTGGCTCGGATCCGGCTGCTTACGGGCGACGCGCTCACGATGCCGATGCCGGGGACGCCGACGCTCCTGCATCTGTTTCACCCGTTTGAGGCGCCTGCGCTCCGGCGGCTTTTGCGGAATATTGAGCGCGACTTCGGGGGACGCCCGGGCGCTCTGGACCTGCTTTACGTGAACGCCGAACATGCGGATGTGCTTGACGCGAATGCGGCGTTTACGCGGCTTTGGTCGGGCCCGGTGGCGATGTCGACCGAGGATCACATGGCCGATTTGCAGGAGATCAGCGGGCAGCTTGAGTATGGTTCGACTGGGGACGAGCAGTGCGCGATCTACCGGTATATCGGGCGTGGGCGGTAGCCGGGGTCAGCGCCAGCGGATGGTGAGGAGGCGCTCGTCTTCGGATTCGGATTCGCCGTGGCCCATGCTGATCTCGGCGGTGGATCGGCTGACGATGCTTTCGAAGCGGTCGCCCCATTCGATCAGGAGGAGAGCGTCTGGTTCGGCGGCCATCTCCTCGATGCCGAGGACGGCGATCTGCTCCTCGGTTTCGAGGCGGTAGAGGTCGAGGTGGAAGATGTGGACGCGCGGGCCGGTGTATTCGTGGAGCAGCGTGAACGTGGGGCTGGTGACGTCGGCTTCCGTGGCCGCGCCGAGGGCCTCCGCGATGCCTTTGACGAGGGTCGTTTTGCCGGCGCCGACCTCGCCGCGGAGGACGACGACGCGGGGGAACGGCATAAGGATTTCGGCGATGGTGGGGCCGAGCGCGAGGGTTCCGGCGACGCTGCGGGTTCGAAGGCGCTTTTCGCGGGTCCATCTGGGTTCGGTCAAGGTGGGTTCGGTCAAGGTGGGTTCGGTCAAGCGTCTGTCTCCGGGGTTGGGGCGGCGGGGCGCTTGGACCAGAGACCGGTGATCCAGGTGTAGCCGAGCTCGTCCTGGACGCGGTAGCGAAAGGCGTCGGAGAGGTGGTTGACGGTGTCGGTGGCGAGGACGGTGTGCTCGTCGAGGGCGTGCGCGGCGAAGTCGGCGGCGAGGCCGTGGAGGAAGACGGCTGCCTCGACCGCTGTCGCGACGTGGTCGGGGAACTGGGCGAGCATGGCTCCGACGATGCCGGTGAGGATGTCGCCGCTGCCGCCTTTGGCCATGGCGGGGTTGCCGGTGGTGTTGACGGCGACGCGGCCGTCGGGGTGGGCGACCAGGGTGCGCCAGCCTTTGAGCACGAGCGTGACGCCGTACTCGGTTGCGAAGTTGCGGGCGAGGCTGAGGCGGTCCCGCTCGACCTCGGGGATGGTGAGGCCGGTAAGGCGGGCCATCTCGCCGGGATGGGGCGTGAGGACGACGGTGCGGATTTTGTCTGGGCCGAGGCCTTTTCCGGAGGCGCCCTTGAGCAGCTCCGGCCGGCCGGCGAAGGCGTTGAGGGCGTCGGCGTCGATAACGATTGGGACGGTGGTGGCTTCGACGAGCTGGCGCGCGAACTCGCCGGCTTCCCCGTCGGTTGAGAGGCCGGGTCCGACTGCGAGGACTTTGATTCCTTTCATGAGCTTTGCGAGCCGGGGGGGATCGAGGTTTGCGAGTGTCACGATGCCGTCAGCGTCGTCGAGCAGAGGCACGGTCATCAGCTCCGGCGTGATGCGGGCGACGGTATTGTCGATGCTGTTTGGCACGGCCGCGGTGACCAGGCCGGCGCCTGCGCGCAGGGCGGCGAGGCTGCTCATCGAAGGGGCGCCCGCTTTTCCGTAGCTGCCGGCGACCAGGAGCAGATGGCCGTACATCCCTTTGTTGGAGTTGACGTTGCGAGGGGCTTCTGTGAGATGTTTCGCGGCTCCCGTCCAGGTGAGGTTGAGGTCGGATTGGATGGCCTCGGCGGGTGAGCCGATGCTGGCGACGGCGACGGGGGCGAATGTCTCGCCAGGGGTGAGGTGGCCGAAGACATGCGCGAGCTTTGGGGCGGTGAAGGTGACGACGGCGTCGGCGCGGAACGCCGGCTGCTGATTTTTCGAACCGGCCCCGGTTGTGCCGTCCGGATGCTGCGAGGTCGCGTCCGCATCCCAACCGCTGGGCAGGTCGACGGCGACCACCGGGGTACTGAGCGCATTTACGAGATTTCGAAGGTCGGCGGCGACCCCGTGGAGGGGCGGTTTGAAGCCTGCGCCGACGACGGCGTCGATCAGAAGATCGGCCTCGCCGATCTCGTCGCTGAGATCAGTGAGGGCTTTGGGCGAAGTGACGGATTCTACGATCTCTTCGGAGGTTGCTTCGATCAGGGTGGCTAAAGCAGCGGCAGCGTCACCCTGGAGTTCTTCCGGCTCGGCGAGGAGGAGGACACGAACGCCGACGCCTTCGCCGGCCAGAAATCGCGCTGCCACGAGACCGTCGCCGCCGTTGTTGCCCTTGCCGCAGAGGACCAGAACGCGGTCGGCGTCGGGGAACTCGCGGAGGACGAAGCGGGCCACGGCCGCTCCGGCATGGTCCATGAGTTCGCTGAAGGGGACACCGAACTCCGCTTCGGTTCGCCGGTCGACAGTTTTCATCTCCGCACTGGTCAGCACCTTCACAGCAGATGGGCCCTCCTCTTTGCTGTGATGCATGGCGCGGGCCAGACAGGCGATTCGTTCATGCCTCCTGTCTGGAGTTCATGCCTCCTGTCTGGTTAGTTCATGCCTCCGGCGCCGTTTCCGCCCTGGTCTTCCTCGCCGGTATTGGTGGGTGTCGGCGCGGGTGGAGGCAATGGCTGCAGGGGGACGCCGCGCGGCTGGAAGTAGCTTCGCTCGTACATTCCGCGGTAGAACTGGCCGGTGAGCGCGGCTGCCTTGGGGCCAAAGGTTGGTCGGCCGCCCTCGAGAAAGATGACGGTGACGATGCGACCGGTGGGGGTCTCGGCGTAGGAGCCGAACCAGCCGAAGCGCGTTCCGTTGTTGGAGCAGGTGCCGGTTTTGCCCATGACGGGAAACTGGCTGAAGTTGGCGCGCAAGCTGCGGGCGGTGCCGAAGGGCGCAGCGACCGCGTTCATCATGCCGGGCCGCATTTCCGGCAGGATCGGAGCGATGTTGAGGATGCGTTTGACTTTGGGGACGAAGCTTTTTGCGGCTTCGGGCGTCTCTGGATGCTGGAGGTAGTAGAGGGTTCCGCCGTTGGCGATCGCCGAGACGATAGCGCCTAACTGCAGCGGCGTCATGGAGATACCTTCGCCGAAGGAGCACATCCGGCCGACTCCGCCGAGCTTGAGTGGAAGCTCCTGGTCGGGGTAGGTTCCGAGCTGTTCGCCATGGATGTTGTAGCCGGCGAGTTCGCCGAGGCCGAACATATTGGCGTAGTGCTTGACGCGTTCGAAGCCCATGGTGCGGCCGAGGACTTCAAAGTACGGATTGATGGACTTTGCCAGGGCGTAGGTGAGGTCGACTTTGTACCCGCCGCCGAGGTTGACGGGGGTGTCGTGCTTGATGAGACCCTCTTCGAGCGCGGCCAGGGCTACGGTGAGCTTGATGGTCGAGCACGGCTCGGCGCCGCTCGACAGTGCGAGTTTCTGGTTGACCATCGCCAGGATGCGGCCGCTTGAGGGATCGATGGCGAGGGCCGTCCCGTTCATGTTGCCGAGGGCCTCGATGGCGGCGGCGCGAACGACCGGATCTTCGCCCGCAGTGACATCGCCGAGGGTGAGGTTGTCCGCGAAGGAGTTTCCGGTGAAGCGCTCCGCGTAGCGCGGGCGCGACCGACGGACGGCCAGGATCATGCGTCCACCGCGGCCGCGGCGGGTACGGACGACGACGACCCTCGATCCACGGGAGCCGCGCAGCCGGCCGCCTCGGGCCGCGACCACGGAACGCGGCGATCGCGAACTTTGCCGCGACTGCCGCGACGTCTGCCGGCCGGCCTTATGCGAGACGGCGACGGCGGCCATATGTCGACCGGGGCTTCGCCGGATCGCCGTTACCGGCTTCGCGAAGGCGGTTTCGCCCAGAAGTACGCCGAGAAACAAGGCTCCTACCCAACGCAGCAGAGACTTCATCTGTAGATTTCTCCCATTTCGTGCACGTGCGTCCACACCTATCTTCAGTTGCCCACTCCCAGCGGCACTTGTCACTGCCACTTCTGTTGTAGAAACCCGACTCAACGTCTGATCACTCTATCGGCAGGTCTGGAAAAAAGTTGAGCCTTTGGCGGAATTTTTGAGGATCCGCCACGCTTTTGGTAATGGGCGATAGGGGATGGGTAATGAACCGTCGACGGGGACCGGATGGCTAGTTACCTCGCCGAAGAAATGCGGGGATGTCTAGCTCATCAGATTCACTTCGATCGAGTTCTGATCCAAGCGGAGTTTCGCTTGGGCCGAAGGTGCCGGAGCTGAAGGCTGGGCGCGCGGCCTGTCCGGAATCGGCTGGGCTGTCCGCCTCCCAGCGTTGGACGCGCGGGGCCCCCACGGGGTGAGGCGACGCCCAGGCCCAGGGGTCGGAGCGGTCGGCGGGGGTTTCGAGAGCGGCGGATCGGGGGGAGGATGTCTCGATGGGTTCGGGAGGTGGGGATGCGAGCGGGCGCGCCGAGACGCGGAAGAAGTCGTCGTCGAAGACAGAGGACCGGGCCGGGGGGGGCTCGGGGGGAGCTGCCGGGGCTGGGGGAGCTTCGGGGAGGGGCTCGCGTTTGCTGCGGAACTCGACCACTGGCGGCGGGGGCGGGGGCGTAAGGGGCGGCGGGGGCACGGGCGCATGCTTGGCGACGAGGACGGGGGAGACCTGCTCGGTCCAGGGTTCCCCGGTTGCGGGCGGCGGCGGAACCTCCGCGGCGTGGGAGAACGCGGGCTGGGTGCGGGTAGGTTGGGTTGGGGCGGGTTGGGGCTCCGGGAGCTGCTCGAAGACCACGGCCGGAGTGGGAGCGGGTGGACGGGCGGGGACCGGAGGCGGGGGCGCTGCCGCGGCCGGTGCGGGGGCCTGAGGGCGGACGACTCGCGGGGCGACTGGAACCTCGTAGCGGATGCCGGGGAGGGTGGCCTCGGCCAGCATGCGCTCGCGGCGCTGGGCCATGTCGCCCTCCTGCCGGAAGCCGGTGGCGATGACGGTGATCTTGACGTCGTCGCCCATGGTCTCGTCCTGGACGGCGCCGAAGAGGATGTTGGCGTCCTCGTGGGCGGCGTTCTGGATGAGGCTTGAGGCTTCGTTGACCTCGCTGAGCTTGAGCGAGCTGGAGCCGGTGATGTTGATGAGGATGCCGCGCGCGCCGTCGATGGCTCCGGCCTCGAGCAGGGGGGAGGCCATGGCGGCCATGGCGGCCTCGCTGGCGCGGTTTGGGCCGGAGCGCAGAGCGGTTCCCATGACGGCGTACCCCATGCCGGCCATGGTGGTTTTGACGTCGGCGAAGTCGCGGTTGATGACGCCGGGGATGGTGATGATGTCGGAGATGCCCTGCACGCCCTGGCGGAGGACGTCGTCGGCGATGCGAAAGCTTTCAAAGAAGCCGGCGTCCTTGGCGACCGCGAGCAGCTTTTCGTTGGGGATGACGATGACGGTGTCGACCGATTCGAGCAGCTCCTGCATGCCGCGTTCGGCCTGCATCATGCGGCGTTTGCCCTCGAAGGAGAACGGACGTGTGACGACGGCGACGGTGAGCGCGCCCATCTCGCTGGCGAGAGAGGCGATGACCGGGGCCGCGCCGGTGCCTGTGCCTCCGCCGAGGCCGGCGCAGACGAAGACCATGTCCGCGCCTTCGAGCGCTTCGAGGATTTTGTCGGAGTCTTCGAGCGCGGCGCGTCGGCCTACGTCAGGGTTCGCGCCGGCGCCCAGGCCGCTCGTCAGCTTGACGCCGAGCTGGAGCTTGACGGCGGCGCTGGAGAGCTGGAGAGCCTGTGCGTCCGTGTTTGCGGCGATGAATTCGACGCCTTCGACGTGCGCCGCGATCATGCGATTGACGGCGTTGTTGCCGCCGCCGCCGACGCCGATGACCTTGATGCGCGCGCCTCGCGGGATCTCGTCGTGGTAGAGGATGCGGAGATCGTCGTCGGCAGAGAAGTTCGGCATGAGGGCAGGGCTCCTTTGGGGTTCGGAGATCGGAGTTACGGGGATCGGTGAATCGGGATTTGCGAGTGTGTGGAGGTGACTCGGATCCCGTGTCGTCCCTCCGATTTTCCCATCAAGTTTCCTGATTGGACGGCTGCTTTCTCGCGGGTACCTCGGATGGTTCGGGAGGATGGCGGCGAGGTGGGTTGGCGACGTTCGTTTTGACTGCGGTGTGCACGTTATTCTGGATGGAGAGACCGTGTAGGCGGTCGCGCTGAGACATCCATGCTCTCGAACGCCCTCAAGAGTTTGATTCGCCGTTCCGCTGTAGCTCCGGTGCTCGCGCGGGCTTTTTCCGCCGCGGAGACGGTGGTGCTTGGCCGGACCGGCATACGGGCCACGCTGCTGGCGATGGGCACGGGATCGCATACCAGGGACGGTCAGTCGCGGCAGGCGGCTCTGCCGGGCGATGGTCTGGAGCGGATGCTCTTGAACGGCTACGACCGGGGGCTGCGGTTTATCGATACGGCGGACTCGTACGGCACGCACGCGCAGGTTGGGCGGGCGCTGCGGCAGATGGACCGGGGCGCGGTGACGGTGCTGACGAAGACGATGTCGCGTGATCCGGAAGAAGTTCGGCGGGAGATTGATCGATTTCGCAGGGAGCTTGGCGTCGACACGATCGACGTGCTGTTGATGCATTGCGTCGTTGAGCCGGACTGGACGGAGCGGTACCGGCCGGTGATGGATGTGCTGTCGGAGCTGAAGGCGCGGGGTGTGATCCGGGCGCACGGGTGCTCGTGCCACTCGATCGCGGCGCTTCGGGCGGCGGCTCGGACGGAGTGGGTGGAGGTCGACCTGGTGCGGCTGAACCCGATCGGCAAGCGCATGGATGCGTCGCCCGAGGTTGTCTCGGGTGTGATCCGCGAGATGCGCGCGGCGGGCAAGGGTGTGGTCGGGATGAAGATCCTGGCTGAGGGTGCGCTGCGGACGCGGACCGATGAGGCGCTGCGGTATGCGCTGGGGTCGGGGCTGCTCCACTCGATGACGATTGGGGCGGAGTCGATTGCGGAGCAGGATGATTTGATTGATCGGATTGGCCGGCTCCGGGCCGAGCCGGAGCGCGCTCAGAGCTCTGCGCAGGCTATGCGCTCTCCTGTCGCCGAGACCGCGCCTAATGCCTGACGGGACCGCACGCGTCCCGGAGCGAGCCGCGATCCGGGGGCAGGCTGAAGCTGCTGTGTCGAGGCGACCGAGCGTGTCGGTGGCGATGATCGCGACCAATGAAGAGAAGAATCTGCCGCGCACGCTCGAGGCGCTCGGATGGGTGGACGAGATCGTGATTGTGGATTCGGGATCGGTGGATCGATCGCCCGAGATTGCACGATCGTTTGGAGCGAAACACTCGTTCAACCGCGATTTTCGCGGGCATGCGGAGCAGAAGAACGTTGCCATCCGGCAGTGCACGGGCGAGTGGATCCTGCTGCTCGACGCGGACGAGGTGGTGACGCCGGCGCTAGCGGAGGAGGTTCGGGCGGCGGTGCAGAGCTCCACGCATAATGCGTTCTGGATCCCGCGTTTGAATCTTTTTTTGACCCGTTGGATGCGTCATGGCGGCTTGTTTCCGGACACGAAGCTACGGCTGTTTCGGCGGGGCGTGGCGATGGTGGAGGAGGGCGCGGGGCCGCATGGAACGCCGCAGTTTTCTGAGCACAAGGGCCTCTTGCGCAATCACCTGGAGCACTTCGGCTATCCCGATTTTGCCATGTACCTTGACCACATGAACGAGTACAGCACGGGTACGGCTGAGCCGCTGTTGCGCAAGCACCAGGCCACTGCTCGCGGGTGGATTCTGGCGCTTTCGGTGCTGAACCCGATGGGGAATTTTTTGAAGAACTATGTTTTTCGGGCGGGTTTTCTGGATGGCGCGGAGGGTTTGATCTTTCACCTGAACCATGCGGTGTATGTGCATTGGAAGTTTGTGAAGTTGTGGGAGAGGAGGGCGAGTGGGATCTGGCCGGATCGTTCGGTGTGACTGAGTCCTTGCGGGCGTTTGGCGGCCTAGAGGAACAGCAGATTCCCTTTGGGAATGACAATCAAGAGAGCGGAACTGCTGTGGAGCGGGCTTGGGCCGCTGCATCTCTTAGGGCTGGAGGCGCTGGGTTGTTCCGGGATCGAGTTTTCCGTTGAAGTGCTTTAGCAGGGCTTCGCGGAAGATTGTTTCGCCTGAGACCTCGGCGAAGAGGGTGAGGGACGAGTGGAACTTGAGGTCGTCGGGGTAGCCGAAGATCTGGCTGACGGTTCTGTCTGTGACGCCGAGGACGAGGTCGACACACTCGCGCAGCCTGGGACCTAGGGTGGGGTGGGCGAGGTAGGCGGCGGCCTCGGGGCGACCGGAGATCGCGTAGAGCTCGGCCATGGAGCTTGAGCCGAGGCCGCGCAGTTGCGGGAAGATGAACCACATCCAGTGCGATCGTTTGCTGCCGACGCGCAGTTCGGTGAGGACGCGAGGGTAGACGGGTGTTTGCGCCTGGACGAAGCGGTCTAGGTTGAATGGATCGTTGCCGGAGGTCATGCTCATGGCTTAGAAGCTGCCGGCGAAGATGGCTTTTAGCTTGGCTTTGAGGCCTTGCTCCTCGCTGGCGCGGCGGACCTGGGTGCGGTGGGTGTAGAGCAGCATGCCGATGGCGGCGGCGAACTCTGGGCCGGAGAGTTCGGCGGGCATGCGGCTGAGGGGAACGGGGTGGCCGACGCGGGCGGGGACGCGAAGGAGGCTTTCGGCGTTGTCGAGGAGGCCGGACATGCGGGCGCCGCCGCCGGTGAGGACGCAGCCGGCGCCGAGGGCTTCGAGCACGCCGCCGTTGCGGAGGTTGTCGCGGAGCATGGTGAAGAGCTCGCGGGCGCGGGGCTCGAGGATCTCGGCGAGGAAGCGCTGCCGGACGAGGCGCGCCGGTTGGCCGCCCGAGATGGCGAGGTTGCCGCCGACTTCGATTTCGGCGAGCTGCGGGATGGCGGTGACGACGCAGTGTCCGTAGAGGCGCTTGAGGTCTTCGGCTTCTTCGACCGTGACGTGGAGGCCGACGGCGAGATCGTTGGTGAAGTGGTCTCCGCCGATGGGGAGGACGGCTGTGTGCGCGACCGAACCCTCGAAGAAGACGGCGAGTTCGGTGGTGCTGGCGCCGATGTCCGCGACGCAGACGCCGAGTTCGCGCTCGTCGGCGCTGAGGACGGCTTCGGCGGCGGCGAGGCCTTCGTAGACTGTGTCCAGGACCTCGAGGCCGGCGCGATTGGCGCAGGTGATGACGCTTTGCGCGACGCCGCCGGAGCAGGTGGAGATGTGGAGGTTGACTTCGAGCTTGTTGCCGACCATGCCGATGGGGTCGTGGATGCCGGCCTGGTCGTCGAGGATGAACTCCTGCGGGAGGAGATGGAGCACCTCGCGATCGGGGGGGAGGGCGACGCTGCGGGCGCGGTCGACGGTGGCGCGGACCTCTTCGCGGGTGATCTCGCGCATGCGGCTGCCCGTGGAGATGCCGCCGCGCGAGTTGACGCCGCGCACGTGGGTTCCGCCGATGCCGACGACGGCTGTTTCGATGGCTGCTCGGGTGATGCGTTCGGCCGTGAGCGCGGCGCGGTTGATGGCGTCGGCGGCGGGACCGAGTTCGGCGATGAGGCCCTTGCGCATGCCTTTGGATTCCTCGATGCCGTGTCCGCGATAGCGCAGGACGCCGTCGGCGACCTCGGCGACGAGGACGCAGCTTTTGGCGGTGCCGGCGTCGACGACGGTGATGAGATTTTCGGGCTTGCTGGTCACTGGTCGATGCTCCCTCGCGCCGTGTTTGCGGGGACGTGCGCTGGAGCTGCGGGAGCGTGGAACTTGCCGTCGGAGGTCCAGTGTCCGACGAGCTGGGGGTGCTTGGTTGCGGGCTTCGCGGCGGATGGGACCGGGTGCTTCGCGGATGGAAGGACGTGCGCCGCTGATGCGACCGGCTTGTGAGCTTCGGGATTTGCGCCTGGTTTGTCGGCCACTAGGGGGGGCTCGGCTCCGTGGGCTAATGGGACGGCGGCACCGGGCTGCATCTCGAGCACGACCTGCCGTTCGTAGCGCATATCGACGCTCGCGAGCTTTGGATATTGGGCCTTCCACGCACCGAGATGGCTCTCGTAGGCCTGGTATCGCTTGAGGTAGTCGGTGTCGCCGAAGTGCACGAGGATGTCCGATCCGTTGTCCGGGATCAGGGCTTTGACGTCCTCGGGGTTGGAGAGGTCGACCTCGCTGAGCTTGTGCGAGATGGGGTCGCCGGCGGAGTCGAGATCGTGGGTGAAGTCGCTGAAGATGCGCATGCGCGCGGCTCGGATGCTGAGGGGGTCGGTGGCGAGGATGCCGGTGACGACGGGAAAGGAGTACCGGGCGTCGGGCTCGGGGGATGTCTCGGGGGTTGGGGCGGGGGTCATCTCGAGCAGAACACCGTTGGCGTCGACTAGGCCGATGTGGCCGCCCTGGCGGACAAAGGCGACGGGCGTTCGCTCGCGCACACGGACGGCGAGCTGATCGGGGAGCAGACGCATGACGGTGGCGTGTTCGACCCAGGGAATGGCCTCGATGGCGCGGCGGCGATCGTCGAGGGGGAGACGGAGGACGGTGCGGCCGATGTCGTGCGCGAAGACGGCGCTGACCTCCGCCGGGAGGAGATGCCGGTTGCCGCGGAGGCTGATGGAGGAGGGCTCGCGGAGGACAAAGCGGGGGTCGTGGAGGAGGGCGTCGCGGAGGAGCGAGAGTCCGACGGCGGCTCCGCCGAGCAGGAGAAGGAGGGACAGGAGGGCGAAGATGCGGCCCAGTTTGGTGTGCGGGACGCCGCCCTCGAAGCGGACCCGAACTCCACGGCGCGGGCGGGCGAAGACGTCCTCGCCGGCGGGCACGAGGATCTCCTCATCGGCGCTGAACTCGCGTTTGGGTATGACGGCCAGGCGCTGCCGCTTGCCGGGTGCAGCCGCCGCCCTGTCCGACTCCGATCCATATGTGCGCACGGGCGCGTTTGGCACCTTGATCTCCTGCCCTGTTGTTACCGCGTTGGATCGCACGCCCGAGCCAGGCCGCGAGGAATCGCCAACCTGACTATAACCGCCTCCTCCGGCGCGCACACCCTGAAACCGGGGGAGGTACCCACGGGGGAACTCACCTGAAAGTTTGGCGGGCGGTTCTAGGCGCCGGAGAACGCTTGTAGGAGCATGCCGCTTGCCTGGGAGACGCTGCCTGCGCCGAGGGTGAGGATGACGTCGCCGGCCTCGGCCGTGTGGGCCAGGCGATCGACGGCGGGGCTGAAGCCGTCACAGAACTCGACCTTTGTCCGATCGGAGCGGCGCCTGATGGCGGCGGCGAGGGTTTGGGCGTCGATGCCGGGGATGGGCTCCTCGCTGGCGGCGTAGATGGGCAGGATGACGACCCAATCGGCGTCCTCGAAGGCTCCGGCGAACTCGTCCATGAGATCGCGGGTGCGGGTGTAGCGATGCGGCTGAAAGAGGACGAGGACGCGGTTGTAGCCACACTCGCGCGCGGCCTTGAGGGTGGCGCGGATCTCGGTTGGGTGGTGACCGTAGTCGTCGACCACGGTGACGCCGCGTCCCAGACCTTTGATCTGAAATCGTCGGTCGACGCCGCGAAAGCTGTCGAGGCCGGCGGCGATCTGCTCGGGCGCGACGCCCAGTTGGACGCCGATGGCCACGGCCGCGGTGGCGTTGAGGAGGTTGTGGCGGCCTGGGACGTGGAGCTGGAACTCGCCGAGGTCGGCGCCGCCGGAGAGGACTCGGAAGCGTGCTCCGACGGATGGTCTGGCGGGGTGGGCAGCTGCTGTTGGCGCTGTTTGAGTTCCTGTTGGCTCTATCTGAGTGCCTGTCAGCTGCATTTGAGTGCCTGTCGGATCTATTTGAGTTCCTGTTGGTTGCATCTGGAAGTCGGCGTCTGGGTGTTCGCCGTAGGTGAGGACGCGGCGCTTGACACGGCCGAGAACGCCTCTGAGAAGCGGGTCGTCGATGCAGGCGGTGGTGGCTCCGTAGAAGGGGATGCGGTCCATGAACTCGACGAAGGCGTCTTCGACGTCGGCCATATCGCGGTAGCAGTCCATGTGTTCGCGATCGAGGTTGGTGACGATGCCGAGGACGGGCGAGAGCTTCAGGAAGCTGCGATCGCTCTCGTCGGCCTCGGCGACCAGGTAGCGCGAGCTGCCGAGACGGGCGTTGGAGCCGAGGGCGTCGACGCGGCCGCCGACGACAACGGTTGGGTCGAGGCCGCCGCCGGCGAGCACGGCGGCTACCATGCTGGTGGTGGTGGTTTTGCCGTGCATTCCGGCGACGGCGATGCCGAACTTGAGACGCATGAGTTCGGCGAGCATCTCCGCGCGCTGGATGACGGGGATCTTGCGGGTGCGGGCCTCGACGACCTCGGGGTTGGTTGGGCCGACGGCCGAGCTTGTGACGACGACATCGGATCCGGCGACGTTGGCCGCCGCGTGGCCTTCAAAGATGCGGGCACCCATGCCGAGCAGGCGCTCGGTGACGGGGCTGCGGCGGAGGTCGGACCCGGAGACGGTGTAGCCCATGGTGAGGAGGATTTCGGCGAGGCCGCTCATCCCGATGCCGCCGATGCCGATGAAGTGGATGTGCTGCGAGCTGGCAAAGAAGAAGTGGCCGGAGAGCGGGGTGGCGTGGGACATCGGGCTTTGGAGGACCTATGGTTGTCTGGGTGAGGTTTTTCGGGCGGTGCTTGCGCCTTCGCTACTGTATCAGCGCTGAGCGGGGTTTGAGGGTGGGCGTGGAGGAGAGCGGGGTCCATCGCCGCAACCATTTATTCGCGGTTGTGTCTAATAGAGTGGGAGCCAGACCGATCCCCGAACAGGAATCGGCAGGCATCTCGATCCGGTCACCGCGCAAACCGCCGCAGCACGGCAGGGACGGGCAAGCGAAGGTGGGCTGGAAACAGGGCTCTTATGACATCGATCACACATCTCGGAAAGAAACTCCTCGGCTCAGCCATCCTTGCAGGAGCCCTGATCGCTCCGGCCGCGGCGCACGCCCGCATCTTTTTGTCGGTCGGGATCGCGCCTCCGGTGATCCCGGTGTACACGCAGCCGTACTGCCCGGGCGAGGGCTACATCTGGACGCCTGGATACTGGGCGTACACCGATGAAGGCTACACATGGGTTGACGGCGCGTGGGTGATGCCGCCGTACGTCGGCGCGCTCTGGACGCCTGGATACTGGGGCTACGGGGACGGTGGATATCTCTGGAATGCGGGCTACTGGGGACGATCGATCGGCTACTACGGCGGCATCAACTATGGCTACGGGTACTTCGGGACCGGCTTTTACGGCGGGTACTGGGGTGGCGGGCGATTCTTCTACAACCGCGCGTACAGCAACATCGGATACAACGGCTTTCGCAATGTCTACAACACTTCCTATAACGGCGTAGGGATTCGTCCTGGCGGTCTGGGGTATGCTCGCGGCAACTATGGCGGGAACCGGGGTGCGTATGTCGGCGGCAACGGATACGCGAACCGGGGCAGCTATGGCGGCAATGCTTATGCCGGCGGACAGCGTGGCGGATATGAGGGCCAGCGCGGCTTCAGCAACTCTGGCGGCTACAGCAACTCTGGCGGCTACAACAACTCAGCGAATCAGGGCAATCGCGGCGGATACGCCGGGACGACCCAGGGAAGCTACGGCAATCGCCAGGGCTACACCGGCAACAACGGCGGCGGCTACACCGCACAGAGGACGCTTGGGGGGAACTCCGGCGGCGCGAGCTACAACGGCGGCGGCCAGAATCGCAGCTACTCGAGCGCGGGCTACAACGGCGGCGCGAGCTACAGCGGCGGCCAGAACCGCAGCTACGCGAGCGCAGGCAGCAGTTACGGCGGTGGTCGGTCTAGCGGCGGATACAGCGGCGGCAGCAACCACTCGAGTGGCGGGTATAGCGGCGGCGGCGGATCGCGCAGCAGTGGCGGGTATAGCGGGGGCGGCGGCGGATCGCACGGTGGCGGTGGTGGCGGGCGTCGGTAGATCTGGCGCGATTGCGAAGGGAACGGGACCTCCGGGCTTAGGCCTGGAGGTCTTTTTTTTGCGCTCTAGAGCGGATTAGGTGATGGTCTGAAGAACAGAGCCAAGAACAACAGCAGATTCCCTTCGGGAATGACAACCAAAGAGCAGATGCCCTCCATGCTGGTACCTCCGTTGCTCTAATGAGGATGCGGGGAGAGGTCTCTGAGCATGGTTGCGATGCTGCTGAGGGCGTCCGGGCGGGCGAGGGATTGGGCGGCTTCGGACATCTGGCGGAGTGCTTCGGGGTCGGTGAGCAGGGATTGGAGACGGTCGAGGAGGTGGTCGGGGGTCATCTGGGACTCGAGTAGCATCTCGGCTGCTCCGGCGCGGGCGAAGGCCTCTGCGTTGGCGCGTTGATGGTCGTTTGCGGCGCGGGGGAATGGGACCAGGATGGACGGTTTGGCGGCGGCGGCGAGTTCGGCGACGGAGCTTCCGCTGCGGCACAGGATGAGGCTGGCCTCGGCGAAGCGGGCCGGCATGTCGTCTAGGAACGCGGTGGGCTGGCAGCGGGACGGGTCGGCTCCGGATGCGAGGTAGAGCTGCTGGGTGACGTCGAGGTGCCGATCGCCGGTTTGGTGGAGGATGGTGAGGCCCGGCACGGCAATGAGAAGGGCGGGGGCGACGGCGGGAAGGGCGGTGTTGAGGGCCTGGGCTCCCTGGCTGCCGCCGAAGACGAGCAGGCGCGGCGGAGCGTCTACGGGGCGAGGCGGGAGGGCGAAGAATTCGCGGCGTACGGGCACGCCGGTGACGACGCCGTTGCGGAAGTAGCGGAGGCTTTCGGCGAAGTTGACGGCGGCCGCGCTGACGCGTCGGCCGACGATGCGGTTGGTCATGCCGGGAACGGCGTTTGGCTCGTAGGCGAGGGTTGGGATGCGAAGGAGGATGGCGGCCATCATGGCGGGGCCTGAGGCGTAGCCGCCGACGCCGACGACCACGTCCGGCCGAAACGCTCGGAGGAGGCGGACGCAGCGAAGTGCGCCGACGGGGAGATCGGCGAGGGTGCGCGCGCGGGTCTGGAGGCTGACGCGGTTGAGTTGGCCGACGCGGATGAGGTCGAGGTGGAAGCCGGCTTCGGGGACGAGACGCGTCTCCATGCCGCGTGGGGTGCCGATGAAGCGGACCTCGGCGGTGTAGCGGTCGCGCATCTCGCGGGCGATCGCCAGGCCGGGGATGACGTGTCCGCCGGTGCCTCCACCCGCGATCAAGATGCGCAACTCAGGCTCCAAAGGCGGGACGAGGTCAGTCGATCTCGCGGGTGACGTTGAGGAGCACGCCCATGCTGGCGAGGGTGATGAAGACGCTGGTGCCGCCGGACGAGATGAACGGGAGGGGGATGCCTTTGGTGGGCAGGAGGGCGACGACGACGCTCATGTTGAAGAAGGCCTGGACGAGGATGGCGGTGGTGAGGCCGAAGGCGAGGAAGCGGGCGAAGGGGTCGGTGGAGAGGAAGGCGGCGCGGAGGCCGCGGTAGCCGAGTACGCAGAAGAGGGCGACGACGCAGAGGGCGCCGATGAGGCCGAGTTCCTCGCAGATGTTGGCGAAGATGAAGTCGGTGTGGGGCTCGGGGAGGTAGAAGAGTTTTTGCCGGCCTTCCATGAGGCCGAGGCCGCGGATGCCGCCGGTGCCGACGGCGATGAGGGACTGGAGGATGTGGAAGCCGGCGCCCTTGGGATCGGAGTCCGGGTTCATGTAGACGAGCATGCGGGCGCGGCGGAACTTCACGAAGAAGAGCATGAAGTAGAGCACAGGGGCGGCGAGCGCGCCGGCGATGAGGAAGAATTTTCTTTGCGCTCCGGCGAGGTAGAGCATGAGGCCGGTGACGGCGACGCAGACGAGACCGGTACCGAGGTCGGGTTCTTTGAGGATGAGGCCGACGAAGAGCAGAGGGGGGGCGATCGCACGGAGGATGGTGCCTTTGTAGTCGTCCATCTTGTGCATGCGGGTCTGGAGGAAGTAGGCGAGAAAGAGGACGACGACGGGCTTGGCGATCTCGGACGGCTGGAGGGTGATTCCGGCGATGCGGATCCAGCGGTGCGCGCCGTTCATGCCGCTCATGCCGAAGACGACGGCGAGGAGGAGCATGGTGATGGCGACCGCGGGGAAGACGACCTTGGGATTGTTATAGCGGCGGTAGTCGACCTGCATGAGGACGGCGAGGGCGATCATGCCGAGGAAGGCCCAGACGGCCTGGCGGGCGACGAAGCTGTAAGGGGAGCCGACGGTCTCCTTGGCCATGACGGCGGAGGCGGAGAAGACCATAACGAGACCGAACAGCACAAGGAGGAGCACTGTTCCGAAGAGCCACTTATCCACACCTACACGTTTCGCCAACCGCGCACCTGTTCTCTAACTTTCTATGGCAACTCCATTACGACTTCACGAAACACCCTGCCGCGGTGCTCGTAATTTTCGAACTGATCGAAGCTCGAGCAGGCCGGCGCCAGGAGGACGACGTTGCCGGCGACTGCTGCCTGGGACGCTTGCTGGACGGCCGCGGCTACAGTTCCCGACTTCACCATCTTTACGACTCCGCTGAGCTCGCGTGTGATCTTTTCGGCGGCGGAACCAACGGTGTAAACAGCTTCGACCCGATCGCGGAGGAGATCGCGCATTTGGGTGTAGTCGGAGTCTTTGTCTTTGCCGCCGAGGATGAGGTGGATGCCGCCGGGGAAGGAGCTGATGGCCTTCATGGCGGCGTCGACGTTGGTGGCTTTGGAGTCGTTGTAGAACTCGACGCCGTTGCGGAGACGGACGAGTTCGAGGCGGTGTTCGACGGCCTTGAAGTTGGAGACGGCGGATCGGATGTCCTCGGCTCGGATGCCGGCGAGGCGAGCGATGCTGACGGCGGCCAGGACATTTTCGACGTTGTGGGCGCCTCGGAGCGGGATCTCGCCGAGGGGCATGACGGGCTCGGCGAGGGTGCCCTCGCCTCCGCGCCAGAGGATGGTGTCGCCGTGGACGAAGGCGCCCTGCTTGACGGCGCGTTCCGTGCTGAACCAGAAGATCTGGGCGCGGGTCTTGGCGGCGATCATCTGCGCGGGCTTGTTTTCGGCGTTCAGGACGAGGAAGTCGTCGGCGTCCTGGCGCTCGGTGATGCGTGCCTTGGCGGCGGCGTAGTTGGTGAAGGATCCATGGCGGTCGAGGTGATCGGGCGTGATGTTGAGGACGGCGGCGATGTGCGGCTGGAACTCGTCGACGGTCTCGAGCTGGAAGCTGGAGACTTCGAGGACGTTCCAGGTTTTGCGCGAACTCTGTTCGACGAGGTCGATAACGGGGACGCCGATGTTGCCGCCGACCAGCGTTTGGAGGTCACCCTGTTTGAGGATTTCGCCGACGAGGGTGGT
This sequence comes from Acidobacteriaceae bacterium, assembly GCA_965277145.1. Classification (GTDB taxonomy): domain Bacteria; phylum Acidobacteriota; class Terriglobia; order Terriglobales; family Acidobacteriaceae; genus Edaphobacter. The sequence continues at coordinate 502,968 of OZ255717.1, read as the reverse complement.
GGTGGTGGTTTTGCCGTTGGACCCGGTGATGGCGATGGTTTGGCCGTTGAGGTAGCGGGAGGCGAGCTCGAGCTCACCGATGACGGGAACGAGGAGGGTGCGGACCTGGTTGAGTTCGGGGGTGTCGGTGGGCACGCCGGGGGAGACGACGATGAGGTCTTGGCGGCGAAAGGTGAGGAGGCCGTGGCCGCCGGATTCGACCATGATGCCGGCGTCCATGAGGGCTGGGATTTCGGCGGCCAGAGCGGCGGCCGAGCGCGAATCGCTGACGGTGACCTTGGCTCCGTGCTCGCGCAGGAAATGGGCGGCGGCGATTCCACTTTTGCCGGCTCCGACGACGAGCACGCGTTTGTTCTTCAGTTCCATCTCGCTTCCAGTTTGCCAGATGGACGACGTTTCCGGGCGCGCGGTCGGGTTTAGCGGAGCTTCAACGTCGTCACGGCTAACAGCGCGAAGACCAGAGCCACGATCCAGAAGCGCGCGATGACCTTGGATTCGCTCCATCCCATGAGTTCGAAGTGGTGGTGGAGCGGGGCCATGCGGAAGATGCGTTTGCCGCCGCGCAGCTTGTAGGAGCCGACCTGGAGCATGACGCTGGCGGCTTCGAGGATGAAGACGCCGCCGATGAAGGGGAGGAGGAGCTCCTGCTTGATGATGACGGCGACGGTGCCGATGGCGCCGCCGAGGGCGAGCGAGCCGACGTCGCCCATGAAGACTTCGGCGGGGTGGGCGTTGTACCAGAGGAAGCCGATGGAGGCGCCGACCATGGCTCCGCAGAAGACGGTGAGTTCGCTGACCATGGGCATGCGCTGGAGTTCGAGGTAATCGGAGAAGACGACGTGGCCGCTGACGTAGGTGAGGACGGTGAGGGCGCCGGCGGCGATGATGGTGCAGCCGATGGCGAGGCCGTCGAGGCCGTCGGTGAGGTTGACGGCGTTGCTGGTGAGGGTGAGGACGAGGGCGACAAAGACGACGAAGGGGAAGAAGGACAGCCACCAGAGGTGGGGCACGTGCTGGAGCGAGCCGATGATGAGGTCGGGCCGGACGCGTTTGAGGAATGGGACGACGAGGCGGGTCGAGTACTGACCGCGGTGCTGCATGTAGACGAGGACGACGGCAACGGCTGAGCTTGCGAGCAGCTGGAGGACCATTTTTGCGCGGGCGGTGAGGCCTAGATTGCGACGGTGAATGACCTTGATGTAGTCGTCGGCGAAACCGATGGCGCCGAAGGCGAGGGTGGAGAGGACGACGAGCCAGACGTAGGGGTTGGTGAGGTCGGACCAGAGTAGGGTGGGGACGAGGATGGAGATGCAGATGAGGACGCCGCCCATGGTGGGTGTGCCGCTCTTTTTCTGATGGCTTTTTGGGCCGTCCTCGCGAATGTACTGGCCGATCTGGAACTCACGCAGACGCTCGATGACGTAGGGGCCGATGAGGAGGCCGATGAGAAGCGCGGTGAGGCTGGCGAAGACGGTGCGAAAGGTGAGATAGCGGAAGATGCGGAAGAGACGGAAGTAGGGGAAGAGCTTCTGGTAGAGCAGCCAATAGAGCAACGAGAACCGCCTTCATCGAGCAGCAGCCAGGCAAGGGCCGGGTCTGTTGGATATCTTACCTTTGTGCGGCGGGCTAGGCGGTTGTGAGATATGTGGGGTACATGGCGAGATGCTGGCGGGATCTGTGGGGGGTTTTGGGGCGGGGTCGCTCGGCGGGCTAGAGTGTGAGGGCTCGAAGGGCTTCTTCCAGACGAACGCCGCGCGAGGCTTTGAGCAGAACAGCGTCTCTGGGATGGAGGTTTGTCTGAAGCCAGGCGCCGGCCTGTTCTGGGGTGTCGACGAAGATGGCTTCGTGTAGGCCTGCTGCGCGCGCGGCATCGACGATTTGGGACGCGAGGCCGCGGACGCCCACCAAGATGTTGACTCCGCGCTGTGCAATGTTTGTGCCGCAGGCGCGGTGGAGGCTGGGTCCATCTCCGCCGAGTTCGAGCATTTCGCCGGCGACGACGATGTGGCGCCTGGCCGGGATGGCGAGCAGAGCCTCGACCATGGCGTCGAGCGCGCGCGGGTTGGAGTTGTAGCAATCGTTGATCAGACGGACGCCGCGCCAGGTGAGGATTTCGCCGCGTTTGGATGCGGGTCTGAGTGCGCTGAGGGCTTTGGCGCACTCGGTGAGTGTAAGGCCGCTGCGGAGACCGACCGCGACGGCTGCGAGCGCGTTGAGGACGTTGTGCCGGCCCAGCAGATGGAGGTGCGCGGGAGCCGAGAGGTTGTCCGCGTGCAGATCGAAGTTGAGGCCATCGGCGCCGAGCTCTTCGACGGTCTGGGCTCGGACCTGCGCTTGAGGGTTGATGCCGTAGAGCACGGCGCGATCCCCGAGTCCGTCAGCGAACTGGAGGACGAGATCGTCATCGGCGTTGAGAAAGGCGATGCCGTGAGGGGGGAGGGCCTCGACGAGCTCGCGCTTGGCGGCTGCGACGCCGGCGATGCCGTTGGGGAAGTGTTCGATGTGAACCGGAGCGACGTTGGTGATCACGGCCCAGTCGGGCTCGGCGATTTGGGCGAGAGCGCGGATTTCGCCGGCGTGGTTCATGCCCATCTCGATGACCGCGACCTGATGCTCCGGCTCGAGCTTGAGCAGTTGGAGCGGCAGGCCGAAGTGATTGTTCAGGTTTCCTGCGCTCTTGAGGACGCGGAAGCGCGCCTCGAGCACCGCGGCGATGGCCTCTTTGGTGGTGGTCTTACCGGCCGATCCGGTGACGCCGATGACGCGTCCGCCCCAGGCCCGGCGAACGCGACGGGCGAGCGTCTGAAGCGCACGGAGAACGCAGTCCTCGCTCTCTGGGACACGGAGCAGGCGGCACGGATCGAGATCGTCTGGAGCGAGCCAGTGCCGGCTGACGACCGCGGCTACCGCGCCGTTTGCCAGAGCGGATGGAACGTAGTCGTGGCCGTCGACGCGATCTCCGGTGACGGCGAAGAAGAGGTCTCCGGCGGAGATGGTGCGGGAGTCGATGGAGTATCCGAGGGCCTCGCGATTTGTGGTGAAGTCGCCTTCGGCGTGGATCCAGTCGGCGATCTGGCCTAGGGTCAGCTTCAAACGACACCTTCTTTCGGGCTGGCTTTCGGGCTGGCTTTCGGGCTGGCTTCTCGGCTGGCTTCTCGGCTGGTTGACATGGAGGTTTCGAGACTTCTGAGGAGGTCGGAGGCGACCGCGACGTCGTCGAACGGGGTTGTGCCGTCGTGGAGGATTTGGACCCGTTCGTGGCCTTTGCCGGCGATGAGGACGATGTCCTCCCGGCGGGCGTTGTGGATGGCGAGGGAGATGGCGGATTTGCGGTCGGGCTCGACGATGCAGTCGGTCGATGTTTCGCGCACGCCGGCCAGGGCCTCGGCGAGGATGGCGCGGGGATCTTCGGTGCGGGGGTTGTCGCTGGTGAGTACGACGAGGTCGCTCCCATCGCCGGCGGCTCGACCCATCAACGGGCGTTTGCGGCGGTCGCGGTCGCCGCCGCAGCCGAAGATTGTGATGACGCGGCCGCCGGTGTTGTGGACGAGATCGCGAGCGAGCGCGATGAGGTTGCGGAGGGCGTCGTCGGTGTGGGCGTAGTCGACGACGACGGTTGGGGCGTCGGGGGGGCCGCCGCGAACGACTTGAAATCGGCCGGGCACCTGCTTGAGCCAGTAGGCCGCGCCGGCGATCTGGTCGAGCGTGAGGCCACGAGCGAGGGAGGCGCAGGCGGCTGCGAGGAGGTTGTAGACGTTGACGCGGCCGGTCAGTGGGGAATGGATTTCAATGTCGCCGACCGGGGTTTTCCAGGTGAATTCGGTGTCTCCGGCACGGATTTTGACTGCCTCGGCGCGGAAGTCGCCGGAGGCGATGCCGTAGGTCAGCGTCTCCGATGCCAGATTCCGGTCGCGCAGAGCGGGCGTCCAAGCGTCATCGGCATTCAGGACGGCGACGCGCGGCGGGGGTGTGCCGACGCCTTCGAAGAGCCGGGCTTTGGCGTTGAAGTAGCGGTCCATCGTCTGGTGATAATCGAGATGATCCTGCGTGAGATTGGTCCAGACGGCCACATCGACCGGGATGCCCCAGACCCGCTCCTGCTCGAGTGCGTGGGAACTTGCCTCGATGACCGCCTCGGTCGCGCCCAGGGCGACGCCGTCGGCGAAGGTTCGCAGAAGGTCGCGGCTCTCGGGTGTGGTGTGGGGGCTGGGGCGAACCTCGCCGGCGACGTGCGTCTCGATGGTTCCGACGAGAACACACTTGCGACCGGCGCTCTGCAGCATTTGTTCGGTCAGGAAGGCTGTGGTGGTTTTTCCGTTGGTGCCGGTGACGGCTGTTAATGCGAGATGCTGCTCGGGATGGCCGAAGATCGCGGAGCTTGCCTCCGCCAGAGCTCGCCGGCCGCGGGCGACGAGGGCGGCAGGCAGGTGAGGGTGCTGATGTGCGAGGGTTTCGAAGTGCGGCCGCGAGTCTGTGAGGACTGCGACGGCGCCGCGCTGGAGCGCCTGGGCGAGGTATAGGTTGCCGTCGGCGGTCTCGCCTTGCATGGCGACGAACAGGTCGCCGGGTGTCACTTTGCGGGAGTCGTATTGGACGCCGGACACCTCGGCTGGCGGGTCTCTGCGATCGAGGGATTTTACGGCGCGCAAGAGATTGTTCCAATGCATACGTACCCATTTTATGGGAGGTTTGACTGAGTGCTCGCGGGCGTTTTGCCAGCTGGGAAGGAAAGCAGATTCCCTTCGGGAATGACAACCAAGAAGGCAGGGGCGAGAAGCAGATTCCCTCTGGGAATGACAACCAAGAAAAGCAGGGCGACTATGGCGCGGGGTTGATCAGACGCTATCTAACGGAGAAAGCGGACGACGACCTCGGTTCCGGCGGGCACCATTGTGCCGGGCGTGGGTACTTGTTCGCGTGCCATGCCGCTGCCGACGGGCTGCACGCGGAGGCCTACGGCGGAGGCCTGCTCGATCACGGATCGGAGGCCTTCTCCGGTGAACGACGGGACGGGGATGCGTCTGGTGGCGTCGACGATGATGCCGCGACCTTCTGTTCGTGCAATGGGTGGGATGTCTGGGGCGGGGAGCTTCTCCGGTCTACTGGGGCTGGTGTCGGCGATGGTGGAGTCGGTGCCGCCGGCTGCGCGGAACGCCTGCAGGACGCTGGCCGGTAGGAGCCGGGAGATTGTAGGTGGGCGGAGCTGAGCCGTCGGGAGCTGAGATGTCGGGATCTGGGCTGTCGGGAGCTGGGCGTGGGCGGGTGGGGTGTGAGGCGGTGGGGCGGCGTCGGCGACGATCGGACCGGGTTGGTCTGAGGAGGTCAGTGGGAGGTTGGCGCCTGGGTTTGGGGTGCGGAGCGGATCGTCGGCGGGCAGGCTGTTGATGTCGGCGAACATGGCGCTCAGGTCGGCGGTGTTGTCCGAGGGGGTCTCTCTGAGCTCGCCTGTGTGCTGCTCGGCGAGGAGCTCCTTGGTTGATTTGAGCGGTTGATCGTGGGGGACGCCGAGGTACTCGAGGACCTGCTGCGCTACCTCGGCGAAGACGGGAGCGCTGACGGCGCCGCCGTATTTGCTGGCGCCGACGGTCGGGTTGTCGATCACGACGGTGACGGAGATGGCGGGGTTTGAGACCGGGGCGAAGCCGGCAAAGCTCGCGACCAGTTTGGTGTGCGAGTAGGTGTGGGTGGCGACGTCGATTTTTTGGGCCGTGCCCGTCTTTCCGGCGGAGGTGTAGCCGTTCAGAGCGGCGAGTTTTCCGGTGCCCTCGGTGACGATGCCCTGCATCATCATGCGCATTTTGGCCGAGGTCATCTCGGAGATGACGCGGTGGGCTCCGTCGGGGAGCTTCGCGGGGAGCTGGTTGGTGGGGCGAAAGGTCATGGGTTGCAGGCGCGGATCGCCCTTCATGGCGTCGGCGCTCTCAAGCAGGACGTGGGGCGGCATGTAGACGCCGCCGTTGGCGATGGTGCTGACCATGGTGACGAGCTGGACGGGCGTGACGCCGATCTCCTGCCCGATGGCCATCGACAGGATGCTGGTCGCGCCCCACTTCTTTGGGTTGCGAAGGAGGCCGCGCGTCTCGCTGGGCAGCTCGATGCCGGAGCGGTCGCCGAAGCCGAAGCCGCGCATGTAGTCGTAGAACTTGGTCGATCCGAGCTTGAGCGCCATTTTGGCGGCGCCGACGTCGCTCGAGTGTTCAAGCGCGTATTGCACGGTGACGACGCCGAAGTGATCGGATTTGTCGTCGTGCAGGGTGCGGCCGTACATGGTCATGGCGCCGCCCTGGCAGTCGACCTTGTCGGTCGGCTGCACGCCCGCGCCGTCGAGGGCGGCGGCGTAGGTGACGAGCTTGAAGGTCGATCCGGGCTCGTACACATCGCTGACGGCGAGGTTGGTCAGAACGCTTGCGTCCATGTGGCGTTGATCGTTGGGGTTGAAGCGGGGGGCGATGGCGAGGGCGAGGATCTGCCCGGTGTGCGGGTCCTGCACGACCACGGTGCCGTGGAGCGCCTTGACCTTTTCCATCTGTGCGTCGAGGGCGCGCTCGGCCATGTACTGGATGTTGGCGTCGACGGTGAGGACGAGGTTTTCGCCGGGCATGGGCTGCTGCTCGTCCGAGCCCAGCACATGGTGCTTCGCATCGACGGCGGTGAGCATGTGTCCGGGCGCCCCGTGCATGTCGTCGTCGAACTGCCGCTCGAGACCGCCGAGACCGGTGTCGTCCATGCCGACGTAGCCGAGCATCTGGGCGCCGAGGTCGTTGTTGGGGTAGAAGCGCTTGAACTCCTTTTGGAGGTACACGCCCTTGAGGTTCAGCTCACGGACGCGGGTTGCCGTCTCGGGGTCGAGACGGCGGGCGACCCAGGCGAAGTTACGAGAGGCGTTGAATCGCGCGAGCAGCTGAGCTTCGCTGGTGAAGGTATCGCGGGCGTCGGTGTGGACGAGCCGGGCCAGCATGGCGGCGGCTTCGGGGCGATTTTCGCCGAGTTCGCTGGGCACGGCGTAGACGCTATCGACCGAGACGGTCATCGCGAGTTCGCGGAGGTTGCGGTCGTAGAGAACGCCTCGGCGCGGCGCTACCTCGAACGTGCGCTGCTGCTGCATGGCGGCCCGGTGGACGAAGTCAGAGTGCCGGACGACCTGGAGCCAGGTGAGGCGGAGACCGATCATTGCGGTCCAGAGGCAGAAGAAGAGCGCCACGTAGGCGAACCGCACTCTTCGGATCGGAGCGGTCAGGGTCTGCCGTGGCGCTTGTTTGTTTCCCATCACGAACTTCACTCCAGCTCTTTGATCTTGCTTGAGGCCTCTCTGGACCTTCTTGGGGATCTACCGGAGGGCGACGGGGCCGGCCTCGGCCAACACGGGGGCGTTCGGGTCTGCCGATCCGTCGGGGCGCACGACCTGGCCGGGTTCAGGCGCGTTGAGGCCCAGCTGCTTGGCCAAGGTGTCGATGCGCTGGGGATCGCTGAGCTGCGCCTCGGACAGACGCAGCTGCCGGTTTTCTTCGCGCATCTGCTCGACCTGGAGCTTCTGCGTTTCGACGTGGTAGCCCATTTCGACGGACGAGAAGTGCTGCCAGACGTAGACCATGACGAGGCAGAACAGGACGCTCATGACGGCGGTGAACTGCCGCATTTCGCGGCGCCGGTCGGGGTCGTCGGCCTTGACGATGCGGCTGTTGTCGATGTGTTTGGTGAAGAAGACCTCGGGCGTGGGACCGCGGCGCGATCGTCGCTGCGCCTCAAACAATGCCAGGTTGCGTTCCGCCAGGGTCTGCGCGGGCGACCGCTTCGCCGTTGCCAACCGCGTTGCGCCCACCATGTCCATTCCCTGCCCTGCCATCGCCGCTGTTGCCATTGTCCTACCCTCTTTTGCTCAAACTCTCAGGCCCTTGTGGGACCTGCTACCTGCTAAATTTTGCCGCCATCCTCGAGCTAACCGGGCCGGGGTTGCTAGTGGAGGAGGGGACTTGTGTTACGGAGTTGTCTTTCGCCTGAAAGCACGGTGGGACAACCCCAGCCCGATCTATTGATGTCCTAGTTAACATGCACTAAAATTGGTGCAAGTGAAACAACAAAGGACGTACTTCTAAACTTTTTCCGCGGCTCTGAGTTTTGCGCTTCGACTTCGTGGATTTCGCAGTTGCTCCTGCTCCTCCGGCGCTACTGGTTTCTTTGTCAGCACCTGAAAAACTTTGTTTCTTCCGGCTTCCCGGAAGCTGTCTTTTACCAGCCGGTCTTCGAGCGAGTGGAAGCTGATGAGGACGATCCGCCCGCCCGGTTTTAGGAGAGATCCCGCGCTCGCAAGCAGCGATTGGATCTCGCCCAACTCGTTGTTTACCCGAATCCGGAGTGCCTGAAAGGTCCGTGTCGCCGGATGGATTTTTTCGCCTTTCATTGATGGGGCGACGGCCGATACAACGTGAGCCAACTGGGCTGTTGTGTGTATCGGCCGCGCCCGCACAATGGCTCTGGCGATTCTCCGCGACCTCCTTTCCTCTCCGAATTCGTAAATCAGGTCGGCGAGTCGATCCTCGTCCTCCTGATTTACCACCTGTTGGGCCGTTTCTCCGCTGCGCGTATCCATTCGCATGTCCAGCGGGCCGTCGGTCCGAAAACTGAATCCTCTGTGCGCCTCGTCGAGCTGCAGGCTGCTGACGCCGAAGTCGGCGAGCAAGCCGTCCAAGCTGCCGGGAGGGAGGGTGCTTGCGGCCTCCGAGAACGGCCGCGGCTGGAACTCGACGGCGGCTGCCTCGGCGCCCATCTCTCCCATGTCTCGTTGGACCTCTCTGAGCCGGGCCTGGCCCAGCTCCATCGCGGCCGGGTCGCGGTCAAAGCAGATCAACTTGCCGGTGGGCCCTAGCCGCCGCAGGATCGCCGCGGAGTGGCCGCCCAGACCGAGCGTTGCGTCCACGTAGACGCCGTCGGGCTGCACGTTGAGAAACTTCATTACTTCGTCTAAAAGAACCGGCACATGCTGCGGTCGATCCATCACTTCCCCCGCCTTATGTGCGCCTCACTGGGAGGCAATCTGTTGGGCTGGCCTGCCGTTGCCGGTTAGAGCCCGAGATCTGCAAGCGCGGCCTGATCTTCCGCGGTCAAACCCTTCACCTTGGCCTCGAAGCTTTCGCGATTTGCGACTTCGAGAAACGTTTGTACGCCAAGGACAACTACATCTCCGGTCACTTTTGCCGAATCTCTGAGAATCTGCGGCAACAGCACCCGGCCCTGCTGGTCCATCTCCGCCATCTGGCCGTAGTAGTTCGTGACGTCCAGAAACTTTTTCTTTGCCGGGTTCATGTTGGGAACCGCGGCCAGTCTGCTTTCGATCGCCTCCCACTCCTTGAGCGGGTAGATCTCCGCTCGTTCGCCATCTTTGCTCGTGATGTAGAACTGCGGTCCGTACACCTCGTCGATCCTTCGTTTGAACTCGGCGGGCAGTTTGAGCCGGCCTTTTTCGTCTACGCGCGTTGGGTGATTTCCGCGAAACATCTCTGATCGGCCCCCGACGTCGCTGGTGGAGTAAGCTTTTGTTTGAAAGAGGCGGTTGCTAGTCCCTTTCACTCCACTTTTGACCACTTCCTATCCAAAGAATGACCTGCGCCTGACGGAAGCGCAAGGACTAATTCAGTTGATCTAGTGGAAAAATTGAGTAGAAACGGTTGAGAACTTCCCAGGGATTTGGGAAGTGCAGCCTATAGGCGCTGAGGTGAGGCCAAGCGCTATATGTAGTGTTTACTGGGAAGATGCTGGCCTTATGACCCTATTGCGTCATTGACAAAGGTCTGATAAGCGAAGTAAAGGCGAAACCTGCTTCTGCTAGGTAACCTGTAGTGGGTGACGGTGGCGCTAGGAGGTACCTGCGAGGGCCCGCTTCTTTTTGAGGAGCCAAAGCAAGTAGCCGAGGACGCACAGGTTGATGACGAACAGATACAACCGGAACCAGGTCGGTCTGCGGAGGAGTTCGAAGATCTCCCAGGGAAGGGCCGACGCGGTGAGGACGAGGGTGAGGTACTCGGCCCAGACCTTGCGGCGTAAGAGGCCGATGCCTTCGGTCAAGGCCACGCCGGAGTAGGCAAAGGTGGCGATCCCGATCTCGCGGAGTCGGTGCACGTTGATCAGGTCGACCTTCTCGAGGAGAAGGGAGACGAAGTGGCTTTCGGGGTCGAAGCGGAGGGCGGTCGCGACCCGGACGACCTCGTCGCTGAGGTCCTTGTGCAGGAGATGGATGGCGCCGACGCCGATGCAGAAGAAGAGGATCGACTTGGCGAGCTTGAACAGACCGATGACGAGCAGGCCGCGGTCGCGCCGGGGGCCTATCGCGGGCCGATCTTCGGAGGTGCTCGCGTGCAGCTCAGAGCCGGGGGGGAAGGTACGTTCCTGAGCCGTGTTGGGGACAGAGGTCTGCGACATAGGACATCTTCAGTTGACGGCGGCGGGCAGGAAAATGTCAACGCCACTTTCTGGTGTATCTCGTTCCCCTTTTATGGTTACGGAAGTGTGGAGACGTGGCTCTCCCAGACAGCGCGGTGAGTGTGCTCTGGTGCGGCTGGCCTGGGCTTCGCGCGTGTCGCTGTGGCCGACCGGATTTGCTGGGCTTGCGCTCAGGGTGTCGGACTTACTTCTGCGTGGGCGTCTCGGCGGAGGTCTGTGGTTGGGCTGCCAGTGCTCGATATTTGTCGGCGAGGTGTTTGTCGGCGAGAGCCTTGATGTAGACGCCGCCGACGACGGAACGTGCCTGGAAGCCGATCTGTTTGCCGTTTTTGGTGTCGTACCAGTCGGTGAGCGGGACGCGCGTCGGGGTCTCGCCGATCCACTTATAGATGGGGTCGATGAATGCGTTGAAGGCGGTGGGGTTGTCGGCGAGGGTGGCGGTCCAGACGGACCAGTCGAGCTTGGTGTAGTCGGCGCGGCTGTCGAGCGGGAGGCCGTAGGTGTTGATTTTTGTGAGGTAGAAGCGGATTTCGGAGTCGCGTACGGCTTTGGGGAAGAGGTTGTAGCCGAGCAGCTGGTCCCAGACGAGGTTGTACTTCTGGCTCCAGGTGTTGGGGGAGTCGTAGGCGAGTTTGAAGTGATCGCCTTCCCGGTCGAGGCTGATCCATTTGCCGGCGTAGGTGTGGGCGAGTTTGGAGTAGTCGCGGGCGACGGTGTCTTTGTGCAGGAGCTTGGCGAGGTCGGCGTAGGCTTCGAGGGCGTCGATGGCCTTGAGTGCGAGGTTGGCGTTGTGGGTGACGTGGCCGGCGAAGTCGTCGGTGGTGAGCTGTTTTTCGGGGTCGAGGCCGTGATCGCGGAGGAACTCGGCCCACTGGGTGAGCTGGGGCCAGTACTGTTCGGCGAGCGTCGTCTTGCCTTGGGCGCGGGCGAGAGCGTCGACGAGCAGGAGCATGTTGCCGGATTCTTCGACGGGCATCTGGTTTTCTTCGGTTTTTTCACCACCGCCGTATCGTTGACCGTTGGCGAGGGGATATTGGCCGAGGTCGTGAGGCGCAAAGGGGAAGCGCCAGCGATTGGGGAGGGCGGTGTACTCGAGCACGGGCCGGACCTCTGCCTCGAGCAGAACCGGGTTGAGCAGGAGGAAGAAGGGCGCGGCGGGATAGAAGACGTCGACGGTATCGATGCTGCCGTTGGAGAAGTTCTCTTTGCCGAAGACGAGGGGTTTGCCGTCGACGTCGGCGACGAAGCCGTGGGCGGCCCATGCTTGGCGATACGCGAGGACGCAGATGGCGGCGTAGTGGGCGCCGGCGGAGCGGGTTAGGTCGGCGCTTAGATCGGTGTCGAGGCGGTTGCCGCGGGCTTCAAGCGCGGGCAGATCGCGTTCGGCGGCGTCGAGCATGGCGTCGACGGTTTGGCCATTGCGCTGCCACCAGGGCCGCAGGTTGCGCTGGAGGTACTGGATGGCGAAGGTCTCGGTGTAGGAGACGAGGAGGTGGCGGGTGACGGGCTGGGCGGCGACGGTGTGGAGGGGGAGTTCGGTGGCGAGGTGCGCGTCGTCGTGGCCGACGATCTCGGGCTGCTCCATGTCGTCGGCCTCGGGAAGGTGGCCGGTAGCGGCGAAGGCGCGGATGTTGTCTGGCGAGATCGCGGAGGTCGATTCTTCGTCTTTGGGGACGGAGAGATGGAAGTAGCCCCAGTCGATGCGGAGGTCGTCGCCGGAGCGATTGAGGATGCGTTGATCGCGGGAGCCGACGGAGAGGACGGTTTGAGTGGCGGTCAGATTGCGGGAGTAGGTGACGGCGTCTCCGTTGCCATTGACCGCGATGAGGGGATTGACGTCGAGGAGGACGGAGACGTCGTTGTGCGTTGCGCCGTCGACTGATCGCGCGGTGAAGCTGATGTAGGTGACTGGTCGCGAGAGGATGTCGAGGTCGGACAGGATTGTGGGGGTGAAGAAGGTGAGATCGAGCTGGATGCCGCCGGCGGTAAAGCTGTAGCGGGTGTGGGTGGGGGTGACGATGTGGCTGGTCTGCTGCATGGCGGGGACGTCGTGCGGGTCGCGGCCCATGAAGCGGAAGGGGTGACCGTCGATGCGAATGAGGCCGGCGATGGGCTGGGGGGCGCCGGTCCAGTGGCGGGTGGGCGAATCGGTGAGATTGTCGGTGTTTGACCAGACGGAGAAGTACGGGTTGTGGGTGATGAGGGGGGTGGAGGGCGGGCGGGGCTGATCCGTCGAAGCGGCCTGGGGCGATTGGGCTAAGAGGGCGGAGGCGGAGAGGAGGGTGAGTAGCGGCAGGAATTTCATACGGAGGGCCTCGTTGAACCTCTATGTGGGAGGTTGGATCGCGGGACAGAGGATGCGGACAAATTTATTTTGGAAGTGGCTGATGCTGGACGGGGTTTGTGCCGATAAGAGGAGAGAGGGCGTCGACGAGTGAGATGACCTTCAGATTGGAACGGAGATTGTCTCCGGAGGCGGAGGTTTTGATGGTGAGATCTACGGGCTGATTGGGAAGCAGGTCGAAGTAATTGTCGGAGGGCTCGGCTTCGAGATTGCCGAAGGTGACGTACGCGCTGCGGGCGAGGACGGGAGAGGAGAGACGGAGACGGAAGCCTCCTGGAGCAGGCTCGAGGTCGGTCGTGATGGTCGCGGCCGGCAGCTGGATCTGCTTGGTCGGGGTGAGATAGGTCAGGTTGGAGGCGGTTGGCTGGCCGGGGCTTGTGAGCTCCGCGACGGCGACCATGGTTGACGGATTGCTGGAGAGATCGGAGAGCGGAAGCCGGAGGTAGACGGCGCTGGAGAGGGGAGGAATGGTTACCGAGCGGGTTTCTTCACGGGCGACGGCGCCTGAGAAGTTCATGAGCCGGAGGTGGAGCTGAGCTGTGGTTGGAGATGTGCGATCGGAGACGACGTAGACGGTTAGAGCGCCGTCCTCGACGTGCGGCGAGACAAGGAGGGGTGCGTAGAAACGGCGGGCGTAGAACTGCAGCGCCTTCCAACGTCCGAAGTAGTCGATGGAGGACCAGGACGCCACTGGCCAGCAGTCGTTCAGCTGCCAATAGATACCGCCCATGTTTTGTGGACGGATGCGGCGAAGGTGTTCGGCGCCGATCTTGATTCCTTCGGCCTGGAGAACCTGGCTGACATAAAGAAAGGAGGCGAAGTCTTTGGGTTCGGTGTAGTCCTGCAGCAGGTAGTCATGAATGATGGCGTTGCCTTCGTCGTTTTTCTGGTGCGCCAGCATGACGGGGGTGAAGATCGAGGCGCGATCGGCGGGCGTGGTGAACGCCTCAATGGTGCGCATCTCGGGAAAGGACTGGAAGCCGTATTCGGAGACGAAGCGTTCGTGATGCGTTTCGTAGGTTGAGAAGGGGAGACGGCTGTGCCAGACGTCCCAGTTGTGGGAGTCGCCGGTGTGCTCGCCGGGGGCAAGCGTGTCTTCATAGTCGGCGGAGGGAGAACTTGGCCAGTACGGTGTTTCAGGATCGAGGCGATCGACGATGCGTGGAAGTGTGGACGAGAAGAGGAGGAGATAGTCCTGCCAGATGCGGCGGTGGCCGGCGGCGTCGAGGCCACGGACGACCTTTAGATTGCGCTCCCAGAAGAGGGACTCTTCGGTTTCGTTGTTGCCGCACCAGAGGACGATGGAGGGGTGGTCGCGGAGGCGGGTGACCTGGAACTCGGCTTCCTGGGCGACTTGCTGACGGAATTCGTAGGTGCCGGGCTGCCAGTCGTTGCCGAACATGAAGTCCTGCCAGACCATGATGCCGAGCTCGTCGGCGATGGAATAGAACTCGTCGGTCTCGTAGTAGCCGCCGCCCCAGTGCCGGATCATGTTCATGTTGGCGTCTTTGGCGGACTGAAGGATGCGACGGTACTGCGCGGTGGTGACGCGGGACGGGAAGCTGTCGAACGGGATGACGTCGGCGCCCTTGCTGTAGACGGGGATGCCGTTGATGAGGAACTCGAAGGAGCGGCCGTACTGATCCTTGTCGCGGCGGAGGACGACGGAGCGCAGGCCGGTACGGCGGGTTGCTTCGTCGGCGTCGCTGTTGCTCACGTTGAGGCGGGCGATGAAGGTATAGAGCGGCTGGTCGCCGTAGCCGTTGGGGTACCAGAGAGCTGGCCGCGGGATCTCGAGGGGGAGGGTGAGGTGATTGACGCCGGGGGTGAGGTCAAAGGTTTGCCGGAGCTCCTGTGTGTGGCCGTTGAGTGCGTAGGAGAGGCGGAGGGTGGCGTGGGTGGCGGCCGCGGACTGGACGTCGATCTGGGCTTCGAGACGGGCGAGCGCGGGCGAGATGTCGCGCTGGCGGATGTGGAGGTCCTGGATGCGGGCGTCGTCCCAGGCTTCGAGATGGACTGGCCGCCAGATGCCGCTGGTCACGAAGACGGGGCCCCAGTCCCAGCCGTACTCGTAGGCGGCCTTGCGGAGGTAGGTCTTGTCGGCTGCGGGCGTCTGGCCGTGGTAGCGGTCGGCGAGGGCGATGGCGGAGGCGGTGGCGAGGGGGGAGGGGAAGGTGATGTGGAGTTCGTTCGGGCCTGGGCGAAGGAGGGGTTTGATGTCGGCGCGCCAGCCGCGGAAGGCGTTGTCGGCGGTGAGGACGGGATGGCCGTTGAGGGTGACTTCGGCGAGCGAGTCGAGACCTTCAAAGACGAGATCGACGTGCTCGCGGCGGAGGAGGGCGGGGGTGGCGTCGAGGTTGGTGCGGTACTCCCAGGCGGCTTTGTCGATCCACTGGAGCTTGGCTTCGTTGGTTCCGAAGAAGGGGTCTGGGATGAGTTTGTTGGCGAGGAGGTCGAGGTGGATGTCGCCGGGGACGGTGGCGGGGCGCCACTCTGCCGGTGGGCCGGGATGGGCGGGTGTGATCTCGCGGAACTGCCATCCGGTGTGGAGGTCGGTGCGGGTGAGGGGGGCTGCGGACATGAGTGCGGGGGGGAGGAGCGCGAGGGCGAGGAGGGATTGGAGGAGGCGACGGGATTTCGCGGGGAGCACGACCTGACCTTTCAGGAACTGACCCTTATGGGAGCGGCTCGGAGGCTGCTTCTGGGACATCCGGGATTGTATCCGGATTCGTCGGAAACGTTTCCGGCGAAGTTCAGTCACGTGCCCTGGAGGAGCTTACGCGCTTGAAGGGTATGGCCCCCACCACCCCGGCCTTTATGCGCTAAAATCTTCAATCCATTGCACTTAGGTCTGGACCTTGGTACACGGACAGGTGTTCAATGGTCACATTTTTACGGCCGACTTTGGATCCAAGAACGATTTGCCGGAGAGCTTGGGAAGCGTTTTGCCGCCCCGAGAAAGAAGAGCGGATTTCCTCCGGGAATGACAACACGAAACGCAACGGCAGGGGCAACTACAGGGGTCCTTCGCTTCGCTCAGGATGACGGCGGTGAAACTGGCAACGGCAAGAGCAACGGCAACGGCAGAAGCAGATTCCCTCCGGGAATGACAACAAGAAAAGCGGACCTATCAGGAGCAGACATTAGTAAGACCTTTCGGAGAAGAGTTCCTCCCCACCTGTGTTCTGCTCTATGCGCCCTATCCAATTGTACGAGTGCGATGGAGTAACTGCGCCACAGGGGTACGGCCTACAGATCCGTTCGAGCAACTCGACATCTTTTGCATCGAGGACAAGCCAAGAAAGACCTGGGCCTACCATGGTCTTAGGCACTCGTTAAGCGCCGGTTTGTCCATCAAAGCGAAGCAGCGCTAGCCATAAGTCAGCTACGAGCCGAGCCGGAATCAGTCGAGAAGAAGATCGCGTTCGATCGTCATCTCGCGGCGATAAATGCTGATGACGATCCCGAACTCGTGGCGGCGGCGCGCTCACTTCTTAGCTTATCTAGGAACAATGCGCCGCCCAGGGGATGTCTCACCGCGTGGAAAGAACATCGGTTTCACCAACAACCACACTACTTCTTCCGTCACAGTCCATCGCAGCGGTGAAGGCAGTGAATGATGCGGTGAAGCAGTACGTTTTGGGTGAAAACATCGCGTTCGCGGATGGTCCGGGAGCCAGTTCCACCGTCATCGTCGCATTCACTAGCGACGAAGTAGCTCACCTACTCCAAGCTGCAGGCACTGCCGCAGAGGGCCGCGTCTCAGAACTCGCAGGTCAGCTTAATGCGAGCCGTGAAGCCGTCCTTGGCTCTTTCTCCATTCTCAAACAAGAGCAAGTGCCAGGTGCTCAGCTTTCAGGCAAGCTCGAGGAAATTGCTCAACGGCATATGGAGTTAGTGAAGAGCCTTGCCCAGCCGCCTGAGAAGGACATCCCGCAAGCCAATCTTGATGAAGCTGAAGAGCTACTCAGCCGGGCGGCCTCTACGGAAGATTATGATCAGGTAGATCGTTTGTTAGCGTCGGGGCAAAGCGGCTTCACCATAGACGCGCGGGTTAAGGGAGGCTTGGTCCTTGTCCGACGCGGCGCCCTACTACAAAGACGACCCAGAGACCAACGCCCTTTACGAGTCGAGGGAATTGCAATTCGCGACGCATACAAGGATCTCTCGAAGGCTTGATTTACCGATCAACCTGACTTGGGCCAGCCTAAATAGCGGGTCGGATTAGAAGGCGAGAGGCAACTGGAACGGCAAGTGCAAGGAGAAGGGCAACCGCAACTACAGGGTCCTTCGCTGCGCTCAGGATGACGGCGGTGAAACTGGCGACGGCAAGGGCAAGGGCAGAAGCAGATTCCCCTCTGGGAATGACAACAAAAGAGCAGATGCCCTCTATGCCGATATTTCCTTTGCTCTTGCGGATTTCGGTTGACACTGTATGGGGTAAGCATACAGTAGGGTTATGGCCGAAGCTCTGATCGAGGTGGATCTTGCGTCACCGGTTCCGGCTTACCGGCAGGTGGTTGACCAGCTTCGACTCCATCTGAATGCGGGGACACTCACTCCCGGGGATCAGTTGCCGTCCGTGCGCAGGCTGGCGGCTCAGCTCGGGGTGCACTTTAACACGATTGCGGAGGCGTATCGGGAACTTGCGGAGGAGGGCTGGATCGACCTGAGCCACGGTCGGCGTGCGGTGGTGCGGCCGCTTGGATCGGGACTTCCGATTGCGCGGGCGGAACAGAAGCTGCTTCGGCAACGGCTTCGCCAACTTGTTGCGGAGATGCAATTGAAGGGGATCTCTGCCCGGGCGATCGAACGGGATGTAACGGGCATTCTCCAGGGGTGATTGTGGTGCACACGATTGTCTTTTTGTCTGTCTTGTTTCCGATGCTTGCTGCTGCCGGGGCTTGCTTGCTGCCGCTGTTTTGGAGCCGTGACGGGATGGTGCTGGGAACGCGGGTCTCGGATGAGTTTGCCCGCGGTGCGGACGCTCGGCGGATGAAGCGCGGGTATGCGGTTGCTGCGGCGGGGATCTGTGTCAGCTCGATCGGGCTCGCGTCGCTGGGACTTCTGCAGGGGCATGGCTGGATGGTGGGCGTCTCGGCGGCTTGGGAGGGTGTGGGTCTGCTTTGGCTGTGGGTGAGGACGTGGGGAGAGCTGAGGCCGTTTCGCAGCGGGGGCCGTGCGGTTCGGAGAGCGTCGCTGACCGTGCGAAGCGATGAGAGGACGTGGTGGCCGGGGACGCTTGCGGCGATGTTGCCGCTGATCGTCAGTGCGGGGGTGCTGTGGTTTCGGTGGGACACGATCCCGGCGAGGTTTCCGATCCATTGGGGGATGGACGGCAGGCCGGATGGGTGGGGCGGACGGGATGTGCTGAGTCTCTTTGGGCCTCTCGTTGTGGCTGGGGTGCTGGTGATGGTGTTGACTTTGCTGGGGGAGCTTGCGGGGCGATCTTCGCCGGGTCATGCTGGGCGGCCGGCGATGTTGCGGCTGACCAGGAACGCGCTTCGCGGGGTGGCCTGGATGATCTCGCTGTTGTTTTGCACGATCAGTTTGTCGGCTCTGGCGCACGATCCGGCGGTGCCGGCGCCGATGGTGGTGCTTGGCTCGATGTGCTGCTCGCTGGGGCTGGTGGTGTATCTCGTGTACCGGTCGATGCAGATGCCGGAGGCGGTGCTGGCGGCGCAGAGGACGACGGAAGACCGGTTCTGGAAGGGCGGTCTGCTGTACTTTAACCCGGAGGATGGGGCGCTGATGGTGCCGAAGCGCGAAGGTGTGGGGTACACGATGAACTTTGGACGGCCGGTCTCATGGGTGATTCTGGGTGGGCTTGTGGTGGTGGGTGTGGTGCTGCCGTTGCTGATTCATTTCGCGGGCCGGCGATAGGGAGGGTCTGATTTAGTCTCTGGGCTAGTCGGAAGCGTACCTCAGCGGCTAAGCCGCATTGCATCGGTCGCGGTTACGGCATGGCTGAAGCCGTGGCCCTTAACAAAGCGGGGAAAGGGCAGATTGGTCTGGTGCGGCTGCTCTCTTTTACTTCTCCTGAAGCTTTGCCCGTGCGAGCTTTTCGGCTGTGGCGAGTGCGTCGGCTGCCGGGACCTTGACGTCTGGCGTGACGCCGGTGCCTTCCCAGTTGGTCTCGGTCACGGGATCGAGTGACTTGGCGAAGGGCACGCCGATTTCGAAGTATTCGGCGATGGGATGGCCGGAGACGGGATGAGCGCCGCCGCCGGTGACCTCGCCGACGATGGTGGCGCGTTTCTGATTTTGGAGATCAAAGGCGAACTCCTCGGCGCCGGAGAAGGTTCTGCTTGCGGTGAGGACGTAGACGGGCTGCTTGGTTAGCCGGAGGCCTGGGAGGTAGGAGAGGGTCCAGTTCTGGACGGTGGAGTTTTCCTGACGGTTGTAGATGTCGATGAGGTGGGTAGGGTGATCGAACAGATAGCTGGCGATCAGGGTGACCATGGCCGGCTGGCCTCCACCGTTTTCGCGCAGGTCGAAGATGACGGCATCGGCATGCTCGATGAAGCCCATAGCAGAAGCGACGGTCGATCCGCAGAAAGAGGCATCCGCGAATTCATTGAACTTGACGTAGGCGATGTTGCTGGGCAGGAGTTCGACTTTTTCGAAGCCGCAGTTGATATGTCTGAGATGCTCGTGAAAGCGCGCGATGTCTTCAGGGGTGGGCTCGCTGCGCGCAGGCATACTGAACGGGTTGAACATGACGCGGAGGTGTTTGTCGTGGCTGACGGCCTGCAGGTCTTGGGTGAGGCGCATGGCAAAGGCGTCGCCGTCCGTGATGGCGTTGTAGTCGCCCTTTGCGGCGCGTGTTTGGAGGGAAGCGATCATCTGCTGGGCGACGGCGGCGTCTATGTAGGCGGTGCTTAGATTGGTTGCGACACCTTGGATCACACGATCTCGCATGGCCGCGTCGACGTGGACATCGACCGGTGTGACGCCGGGTGGAAGGGCACGCATGTTGAAGGTCTTGACTACCGCAGGTTGACCAGGCTGCACAGACAGATTGCCGAGTGCATTGGTCGGGCTGGACTTTTCTTTGACTCGGAAGCGGATGTGGAGGGGCTCGCTGCTTTCGATCGAGAGCAGATCGAAGCCTCCCGTGCCGTTGTGAAACGCCAGCATACCGTCGACGGATTGCGTAGGATCGAGTGTTTTTACGTAGGCTTCGAGCTTTGTGCGATCGCCACTGTTGAAGGCTTGAAGCCACGCCTGCAAGGTCTGTCCGGCGGGGGTGTCTGGAATGATTACGGAGGGTCGAAGTTGCGCCAAGGCAGGGCCTGCACACAGGAGGGCCAAGGCCGGGGCTGCGCACAGGAGGACCAAGGCCATCATGCGACTCAGGAGTCTAACAATCATTTTCTTGCCTCTTTCTTTTGTCGTTTTTTTGCGGGATGGCGGTTCGCTTGGTCTTGGCGAGCAGAGTCGATACGCTCCGCGAATGTTTGTTTCGCAAGCGCATGGATTGCGAGGTCCAGAAGCTCGGACAGAGGGAATGGGAGGTCGGCATCGAGGCTGTTTGCGGCAGCGGTTGCGGCGTTCCAACAAGCCTCCAGGCGCGGCAGTTGCCTGCATCCGTACGGGGTGATCCGGATCAGCTTTTGTCGGTTATCGGTTGCGCTCGGCTCGGCGGAGAGAAGGCCTTCGCGGATCATGAGGGCGATGGTCTGGGTGGCGGCGGGCTGGGTGATTCCAGAGGTCTGGGCGATCTGTGTGACGCTGCCTGGACCGTCGGCCACTAACGCGCGCATGACGGGTGTGTACCGCGGCCGATAGGTGAGGCCGTCCTTTTTGTACGCCTCAGCGACGGCTCCGTCGAGGAGATCGGTTAGATGTCGGAGTTGTGTGCCTAGGCCGCGCTTCACGGGGATGAGAGTAGCACATGCATAAGCGCTTATGCACCGGAGTATAATGGAATGGTTTTCCGGAGGACAGCGTGCTTCCACCCAGCACCAGCACGATGCAGCAGGCCCGTTCAGCCGGAGCTCGGCCTGTTGCCGCGCCCAACTTTTACCTCACGGGGCGGCAGCCGCTCCGTCCCGGAGCGATCCTGCTCGCGACCGTGGCCGCGATCGGTGCGCTTTCCCCCGTGCTCTATGCCCTGGGTCACAACGGACATGCGCATCTCAGTTCTGCCAACTCCGGCGCGGCGCAACGGGCCGGCAACCCACCCGAAGCCGCCGCGGACGACAAGGACGATCCGTCCCAGGTCGATACCATCGCTGTCGGAGATCCGGGGGACGCTCCTGTGCCCGCGCGCCCCGGGGACCACGTCAGTCCCGTTCACCCGACGATCCTCGTTCACCTGCCCCGCTTTGGCGACCAGGTGGGCCTGATTCCGGACACCCCCGCCGGCCATCTTTTTTACGCCTGGCTCGCTGCCTTCAATCAGGTTAATTATGCCGGGCTTCGCAGCGCGTTGCCGAGTGTTGCGCTCGACTCCTCGGCCGCTGCACAGATCGGACTTCGGAAGCAGACCGGCGGCTTCAACGTCTTGTCTGCCAGGGAGATCGAACCCGGCGTTCTTGTCTTCCGACTCCGCGACCAGACATCTCTGGCGGCCGAGGTCCTCGGCACGCTGCAGGTGCGTCCGAACTCGAGCCCGGCCAGCATCGCGAGCTTCAGCCTGCGCGCCGTTCCACGTCCCGCCGAGACGACCACGACGAGGCCTGCCCCACTCTCGGCAGCGCCGTAGGGATTTTGGGACGTGGCCTGGAGTGCGGCGCCGGCGTCCAAGGTGCCGGCAACAAGGGCTGGAGGGAGCTCGTTGGGGATTGTCGCGGCTTGGGGGACGATTCAAGGTTTTTGTTTTAGCTTCGAAAGCAAGTTTTCGGCGAGGGAAACCGCTCTTTCGACATCTGCACGGTCAATATCTGAAGAATGTACTTGGGTGTTGCGTATCATTCTGAGTTCGGTCAGCCGGCGAATGTCATCGCCGGTTATCACGTCGGCCAGCATCGCCTCTTCCCAGAAAAATGTATGACGGTGCACTATTCCTGCCTTTTTGAGCTTGCCTTCCAACGTTTCTTCAATCTGGTTCCAAAGGACGATGAGCCGCTCGAGTGTTGGCGCCGGTTTGGGCTCTCCTAGATCCACCCTGAAAAGATTCTTGAGAAGCAAGACGGCAATCTGTCTATAGGCCAGCAAATACTGCACATCTACGCTTAGCCCGGTTCCATCGTGATAGAGCTTGTTGCGAATACGATGGTAGTGCTCAATGTCAGCGTCATCGATACCGGTCAACCAGCCGGCCGCGTGCTGCCAGAGAAGAGCAACGAGGCCCGGAAAGCTGTTCTCCACGGCCTCGATATCTTTTCGCTGTATTCTGACGCCCGACTTCGACGATGGAAGTGACAAGAAAGTTCTAATCGAGGTTTCGACCGAGTTGTCGATGCTGATAAAGGCAACCCGCCTATCGAACGCTGTCTCCTGATGTATATGGGAGTCGGCATGTCGGATCAGCTCGATTGCACCTGATGCCCAAGTATGCTCCATGGGTCTGAATAGTATTCAGATTGGGCCCAGTCGCGCCGGCGAAGTACACCATCTTGAGTTGTTTCGGTTCTTTTAAGCACCCTTGCCTTCGCGGGCCCGCCGTGCGGCTTGGATCAAGCTCATTCGTTGATCGCGAAACGATTGTGATGGCGGCTTGAGACGATTAGGATTTGCTACGAGGTAAGCATGTCAGAGCTTGAAGCAGAGGACCTGTGTCCTTGCGGTAGTAGTCTGCCCTATCGGCGCTGTCACGGCTCTGTGCTGAACAGTGCAGGAGAGATTCCTCTTGGCAAAGGGGACCCGAACGCCCCTGAAGAGCGAATATCGCTCGGGGGCTTTCCAGGGACCTATCAGACTCTGCACGTGCTCTATCGCTTCCAAGAACATGATCCACGCAATAACCTTCCGCTCGGAGGCAGCTCGGGACTTTATGAAGTCACATTCATCCTGCATCGGCCGGGGTACAAGTTGCAGCAGGAACATCAACTTTCTTTCTCGTCCGGTCTGCGCGGCGATTCGCACCTTGCTATTAGCAAACCGGCCTTTGCCCCGCCAGGTAATCCCGATGCCGACAAGATTCGAATCGTAGGAGTAACTGACGACGGCCAGTTTGAATTCGTTGGTCTTCCGAACGAAAAAGGGTATCTGGGCAAGCTGCTAACGGCTCCCTTCCAAGCAAGTGACCGGAGTCACGCGGAGGAAATCGCGTATCGTGCGCTGGCATCACCGCTGAGCAACATGAGCGTTCACCTCGATATTCCACTAGAGATCGGCTACCGGGAAACTAAGGAACTCTCCAATGGGAGCGTTTCGATCAGCTTCGTGTCTCGACATCTCGAAGCTCCGATGGCGATCCATGCGACGTCCAACTTCGGACCAGAGTTTCGGAGTTATGCCGCTCTCTATCGTGAGGCGTTGAACACAAATAGCCCGGTTTATCAGTTTCTGTGTTTGTTCAAGATTCTAGAAGCCTCAAGCGCACGGAGAACGCGGCTTGCACGGGAAGCTAAGAGAGCTAATGCAACCTATACCGTGCCTGACGAAGTGCTGCCTAGTACATCTGCTGAGATCGGAAGATGGCTGGAAGGTTTATTCTACGTTCGCCGGGAGTTCGATCTCTCCACTTTCGAGTCGGCCGTGCCGCAGGAGGTTCGCGGACAGAAGGCATCAGAGGTGATCGAGAGCGTTCTTAAACCATTGCGAGTCAACATCGCACACGCCTTATTCGGGAGCAGCGGAGAGCTTCCCCTTTCAACAGATGATCTGACTCATACGCATTCAGTCACTGACCGTCTACTGCTCACCAAGTGTCTAGTTCGCAGGATGCTAAAGAACGATTTTCCGAAGGATTTCCTTAGCCATTTGCCGGGCTAACGCTGCTCGGTCCAGAGAAGTGGCATAGCGGAAATAATTGCGAACACGTCCGGCTTGATCGAACGCATGATCACGGAAGCCAGTGCTAGCGGTTGGTGTCGTCTGGGGCAGTGGTGTGTGGTGCGGCAGAGAGGCTTGCCGCGGGTTTGGATGCGGTTGGGGTGTGTGGGTTGGGGGATTCGGCTACCAGGCGTAGGTTGCCGTTGCGTTGGCGTTGTTTTTCGACGAAGGCGTCGATGACTTGGGCGGCGAGTTTGGCGGAGTTGGCTCCCCAGTCGCCGTTTTCCCAGAGGACGGCGACGACGATGTCGGGGTTTCGGCGGGGGGCCATGCCGACGAACCAGGCGTTGGGGACGGTTCGGTGGCTTTTGCCGGTGCGAGCGAGGGCGTCGTGACCCATGACCTGGGCGGTGCCGGTTTTGCCGGCGAAGTCGATGCCTTCGAGGTGGGAGGCGGCGGCGGTTCCGGAGGTGGTGGTGGCGGCCATGGCGTCGGTGATGATCTGCCAATTTTCGGTGGAGATGGGGACGGTGCGGTCGCCGGAGCCGGAGAAGGTTTCGTGGACGGCTTCGAGTTGGTCGGGCGGGACCTCGTCGGGGAAGACGAGGTGGGGTCGGTGGAGGACGCCACCGGAGGCGATGCCGCCGATGGCGCGGGCGAGTTGGAGGGGTGTGGCGGCGATGGCTCCCTGGCCGATGCCGACGGAGATAGTTTCGCCGGCGTACCATTTTTCGTGTTGGGTTTTGAGTTTCCAGGCGGTGGAGGGCATGGTTCCGGAGGCTTCGTCGGGGAGGTCGATGCCGGTGCGGGAGGCGAAGCCGAGGGCGGTGGCGTAGCGGGCGATGGTGTCGATGCCGAGGCGGTTGGCGAGGGTGTAGTAGAAGGTGTCGCAGGACCACGGGATGGCGTGGTAGATGTCGACGGAGCCGTGGTGTTTGTCGCAGGCGAAGAAGTGTCCGTAGAAGGAGGCGCCGCCGGCGCAGAAGACCTTCATGTCCTGGGCCTGGTGTTCCTGGAGGCCGGCGACGGACATGATGATTTTGAAGGTGGAACCGGGGGCGAGCTGGGCCTGGGTAACTTTGTTGAGTAGGGGGTGATCGGGGTTGTTGAGGATCTCGTTCCAGTAGGTTTTTGTGAGGTGTTGCGAGAACTGGTTGGGGTCGAAGGTGGGGCGGGAGACGAGGGCGAGGATCTCGCCGGTGTGAGGGTCGAGGGCGACCATGGCGCCGACCTTGCCCTGCATGGCTTTTTCGGCGGCCATTTGAATGTCGAGGTCGATGGTGAGTTTGAGGTCTTTGCCGGGGATGGGGTAGGTCTGGCTGAGGGGGCCGAGTTCTTTGCCGTGGGAGTTGACGACGACGTCGCGGGAGCCGTCTGTTCCGCGGAGGAGGGCGTCGTAGGTTTGCTCGACGCCGGAGCGGCCGACGACGTCGCCGGGGTCGTAGAAGGCGTAGCGGGGGTCGTCGAGCATGGCTTCGGAGACTTCGCCGACGTATCCGGTGAGATGGGCGGCGAAGCCATCGCGGGGGTAGAGTCGGCGCTGGTCGTCGCGGGTTTCGAGTTCGGGGAGTTCGTCGCGGTGGGCGGCGAGGAAGGCCTGCTCGTCGGGGGTGATGTCGACTTTGAGGGGGATGGACTGGAGCTGGGGTGTGAGGGCGAAGCGTCGGATGGTGGCCTGGATCTGCTCGACGGGGAGGTGGAGGCCGGCGGAGATGAGGGGAAGGTCGAGGTTGGCGTCGGCCATCTGGTCGCGGAGGAGGAAGCAGGTGACGGAGGGATAGTTGCCGACGAGGAGGCGGCCTTCGCGGTCGAAGAGGCGGCCGCGGGGGGCGAGGACGGGGATTTTGCGGACGCGGTTGGCTTCGGCGAGGACGCGGTAGTTGGTGCGGTCGAGGATCTGGAGGCGGTAGAGGCCGATGAGGAGGATGGCGAGGACGGCGGCGATGACGTACTGGGCGGCGTGGAGCTTGGCGGGGGAGAGTTTTTCTTCGCGGCTGAGGGGTCGGTGGGGGTGGCGGAGCGGTGGCTCGGGACGCGGGGGGTGGGCTGGTTGGGGCGGGGTGGCTTTGCGCGTGCGGAAGGGGAGGTTCATCGCGGGGAGTGTCTTGTCCAGTTTAGACTGCCGCGGATGGAGGTTGGGCGGTGGAGTTGCGGGATCTTTTGGGGGGGTGAGCGGATTTGGTGCTCGGGGTGGCCTGTTTGGGGGATATTGCGGGTGTGCGGTGAGCTTTTAGGCTGAGCTCAGACTTTGTGATCGAAAGGAATCGCCCCTTGTCTCTTTCGGGTATCTCTCCCAGTTCTCTCTTGGATGCTTCGTACTATACTTCGCTGTTTGCGGATGCCGGGGAGGTGTCGACTACGGACGTCGGCATGGCTGGGGCGGCTGGGGCGGCTGGGACGGCTGGGAGTTCGGCGGGCGCGAAGGTGGGCACGGGGGACGCGACGCTGAGCGGCATCACCTCTGACCTGGCGACGCTGTTGCGGGCGTTGGCATTGGGGGATACGTCTGGGGCGAAGTCGGATTTGGGTAAGTTGAAGGCCGACCTGAAGATGCAGGTGGCGTCGGTCGCGATCGGCAGCGGCTCATCGGCGGGTGGGACATCGGATCCGCTGAACGATCTTCTGTCGCAGATGACGACGTCGCTTGAGAGCGGAAGTACGAGCGGTGCGCTTCGGGAGCTGGCGAAGTACTTTGTGCAGAACGGACGGAGCACGGGGATGCTGATCAGCACGATGGCTTAGGTGGTCCGCGGGCTGCTCGGTTGGAGCTTTAGAAGGCTGGAGACTTTAGGATGCTCTCAGGAACTCGCGAGACGGGCTGTGTCGACGAGATGAGGAGAGAGCAGAGATGAAGATGACGGGCAACACGATTTTGGTGACAGGCGGGGGCTCCGGGATTGGGTTGGGGCTGGCGGAGCGACTGCAGGCGTTGGGCAACGAGGTGATTATCGCGGGGCGGCGCAAGGATGTTTTGGACGCGGCGACGGCGGCTCACCCGGGGATGCGGTCGGTGACGCTGGACGTGGGGAATGGGGCGGCCATTGAGAGGTTTGGAGCGGAGGCGGCCGAGCGGTTCCCTCGCCTGAACGTCCTGATCAACAATGCGGGGATCATGCGACCGGAGAAGCTGACGGGGGAGGTGCTGGACACCGCCGTTGCAGAGGCGACGATCACGACGAATCTGCTGGGGCCGATCCGGCTGACGTCGGCGCTGCTCCCGTTGCTGAAGAAGCAGGCGGAGGCGACGGTGATGAATGTGACTTCGGGGCTGGCGTTTGTGCCGTTGGCGGGATTTCCGACGTATAACGCGACGAAGGCGGCGATGCACTCGTACAGCGAGTCGCTGCGGTACCAGATGAAGGGAAGCAAGGTGGAGGTGATTGAGCTGATTCCGCCGTATGTGCAGACGGAGTTAGGTGGAGCGCGGCAGGCTAGCGACCCGAATGCGATGCCGCTCCATGCGTTTCTGACGGAGGTGATGGAGATTCTTGGGAGTTCGCCGACGCCGACGGAGATCAATGTGGAGCGGGTGAAGCCGTTGCGATTTGCGGCTAAGGGGGACGGCTATGAGGCGTTTTTTACGAAGTTTAATGACATGATGGCGGCGGCTGGGTTCTAAGGAACCTCTGATTTAGAGCCTCGGCTAGCCAAAAGCGTACCTCAGCGGCTAAAGCCGCGTTCTATCGGTTGCGGTTACGGCACGGCTGAAGCCGTGCCCTTAACGAGGCGGGACTTGAGCAGAGGTCCCTAGACCGACTCTGGTACGCTCTGGGCGGAGGGTGCCGTATGCGATGTCTCTCGGTCTCCGTCGCCGTGTTGGTTTGCTGGTTGGCCGCGATCTCCTGGGCACAGACGGGGGCGGCGGCGGCGGATGCGCAACTTTCGCCGGGGGCGGCGTATGAGCAGGCGGTTCGGCCAGTGGAGATTACGCACCGGTCGATTGAGAACTGGTCGGACATCGAGACCGGGGCGCTGGCGGTTGCGATCAAGCAGGCGCAGGTTGCGTGCGGATCGCGGCCGGCCGAGATGTATACGGGCGACGCTCTGATCGATCTTGCGCGGCTTTGCGCGCTGGGGCAGCAGTGGCCGCAGGTGCTCGCCGCTGCCGAGCGGTACCTGAAGGACACAGACCTGGCGTCACAGAGCACGGCAGCCGCAACCAAGGCGCTGGCGTACGTGGTGGACGCGAGCCTGCAGATGGACGCCGGCCAGCACCGGAATGACCCCACGAGGGCGCTTGCGGCGGCCCAGCAGATGATTCGAACGGAGCCGTATTCAGCGACGGTGGAGGCGGCGACCGAGGAGCTTCTTCGCTACCTGCAGCTCATCCAGACGGAGAAGGCGATCGATCTTGCGGCGGAGCGGCAGACGCACCTTCTCGCGCAGATGCGGGCGCCGGCGACAGCGGTGGTGGGTACGGAGACGCCGCTTCGGCCGCATGAGCTCTACGCGTCGGCGCTGATGTTGCCGACGCTGCTGGGGCTTGAGAACGCGGGGCAGGCTGTGGATGCGGCGGTCTCTGAGATCGACAGTTCGCTTTCGCCGGATCTTCCCGGTGATGAGGCTTTGCAGATTGCGAACCTGCGGCGTCAGTTTGCTTTGCTCGGGACGCCCCTGCCCGCGATCCCGGCTAGTTTGTCGCTTTTTGGGGCAGCGAACGAGACGCCGCGGATCAACCCGCGGTACGGCAGCGCAACGGTTCTGCTTGTCTTTCCGGAGTGGTGTGCGCAGTGCGTTCGGATGGGCAAACAGTTTATGCCGTTTCTGGCGAGGCACGTGGATGACGACGTCCATCTTTACGGCTTGCTGGCAGCGGCAAAGCCGATCGGGCCTGCGCCGGCGGTGACTTCTTCGAGGCGACCCCACACGGGCCAGCCGCCACCTGCGCCGGCGGCTGCTACCGCCGCGGGCAGCGCGTCAACGAAGTCTGCAGCCGAGATGTTGCGCGGCACGCCGACGCTTGTGGTCGATCCGGACCTGCCCAGCCGTGTGTTCGCGGCGACGGACTATCCTCTGCTGGTCGCGACGGATCACGACGGCAGGATTCGCTTTGTTCAGGTGGCGCCGGAGAACGCGTTCGCTGCAGGCAGCCTGGTGGATCAAGTTGTAGATCGCATCGCGCAGCTTTGGCCTGTACCGACGGGTCCGAGTACCGGGGGCTCCCGCTGACAGGGTGCGATCTCGGGTCTACTCGGGGCGTTTGGTGTGGTCGAGGAGGACGAAGATGGGGAGGGCGACGACGGTGTTGACGGCGGCGCGGAGGAGTTCGCGGGGCCAGAGGAGGTGGTAGTCGGTGAGGCCGACGAGGCGGCGGAGGATGATGTAGAGGAGGAGGGAGTTGAGGAGGGAGAAGAGGAAGTTCATGAGGAGGCGTGTGGTGAGGGCTTCGACGTCGACGCGTACGCCGATGGAGGCGGCGATGTAGCCGATGATGGTTTTGCTCATGCCGTTGATGCCGATGGGCTGTCCGGTGAGGAAGTCCTGGAGGAGGCCGATGGCGGCTCCGGTGAGCGCGCCGGCGACGGGGGAGCGGCGGGAGACGGCGAAGAAGATGGTGACGATCAGGGGGAGATCGAGGAGATAGAGGCGGGGGAAGGGCTTGGGGAGGAGCGACTGGAGGAGGATGGCGGCGAGGGGGACGAGGAGCGCGACGGCTGGGTGGAAGCTGTGCTCTTCGAGTTCGCGGCGCGAGGTGTAGCTGTGGGTGGCCATGGGTGGGTGCGTTTGGTTTGTGGGTGGGTGCGTTTGGGTTGGGTTGGTCGGGTTAGGGATGCTGAGATGAGGGTGCGGTCAGGGTTGGGGTTGGTCTGTTTCGGGGGGCGGGCTGGGCTGGGGCGATTTCGATGGTTTTACGGTGCGGTGCGGGGGCGGGGCGGATGGGGGTGGAGCGAGGGTTGCGCCTGTGACGCCGGGGGTGAGCGCGGATGCGGGTGGCGTGCTTCCGGGGCTGTAGCGATCTGGGCGGAGGACGGGGGCGGGATGGGGGACGACGCCGCCGGCTGTCTTCGGGTCGACGGGTTTTGCGGGTGTGTTGGGGGCGTTCCCCTTTGGGTCGGGGGCGTTTGGATCGTGGAGGCTGGGTAGGCGTTCGGCGACGATTTCGGCGGCGGAGCGGGCGTCCTGGGCATCCTGGGCGGTGCTGGCCGCGCGGGCGGCGGCGGCCTTTTCCGCGGCGGCGCGGGCGACGGCGCCGGCACGGGCGCCTTGGGCGAGGACGTCGAGCGTTCCGGCGGGGAGTTTGGGATCGGTGCCGGTGATGACGAGGACCTCTTCGAGCTGGAAGAGGTTGGCGGTGGGACGGACGCGGATGGCGGTGTAGGGCTGGTTTTCGGGGTCGGGGCGGACGGATTCGATGGTGCCGACGGAGAGTCCGCGGGGGAAGATCTGATCGCCGCCGGAGGTGAGGACGGGTTCGCCGGGCTGGATGCGGTTGTCTTCGGTGAGGTTGTTGATCTCGAGGCGACCTCCGGTGGTGCCGCGAAGGATGGCGCGGATGCGTGTGTTGGCGAGGATGACGCCGGCGCCGGAGGTTTGGTCGTTGATGAGGAGGACCTGGCTGGTGTGGGGGAAGACGTCGCGCAGCTTGCCGACGATGCCGTCGGGGGTAATGACGGCCTGGTCGGGCTTGAGGCCCTCGTCGGTGCCTTTATCGATGTAGAGGACGCGGGAGATGTCGGTGCCGCTGGTGCCGATGACCTGCGCGGCGACGGTGGCGGAGACGTATTTTTGCTGGAAGGCGAGCATGCTCTGGAGGCGATGGCCCTGGACGGCGTCTTCGGCGATGGCGGCCTGCTGGAGCCGGAGTTGATCGATCTGGTACTGGAGATCGCGGTTGTGCTGTCGGACGTGGCGGAGGTCGAGGTAGTTCGACCAGGTGGAGCGGATGGCGTGGGTTCCGGCGAACAGGACGTGCTCGACGGGGGTGACGGCGCCGACGACCCAGAAGCGTGCGAGGGTGAGTTTGGCACCGTCGGGCGCGCCGGTTTCGACGGGTCGGCGGACCTGAATGGCGAGGCCGACTGTCTGGGCGAGCAGGAGAGCGACCAGAACGAGGGCGTTTTTGAAGCGTGTGAAGAAGGAGTCCATGCTCTGCTCTCAACATTATCCGCGAATGTTGGGGGCTTGGGCGGGCGGATGTATGGTGAGGTGTATGGGTTTGGCGGGAGAGCTTCGGGGGGGGAGGGCGGTGGTTGGGGAGCGGGCGACGCCGGCGCGCTTCCGTCGGCGGGACTGGCTGATCAGCTTTATTTTGATGCTGGCGACGATTCAGTGTGTGCGCGCGGATTTCCTGGTGAACGAAACGTTTCTTGATTGGCGAAAGTATGCGTTGGGGCACGCTCCTCTGCCGTACCAGGGCCGTGTGGGGATGATGCCGATCCTTCGCTGGGCGGGTGACAGCGCGGGGATGCGGGCGGCGACGGCGCGGTATGCGATCACGGTGACGATCGGGACGCAGCACCTGGACCCGATTACGACGGAGAAGTTTACGAGCATGCTTGTGGGGCTGGTGAGTCTTGGGGCGATGATGCTGACGGGGGCGTGGTGGAGCCGGCGGCGCGGCTTGCAGCCGTGGTGGCTGATGGATGCGTTGGTGCTGGTGATTGCGGCGGCAACGCTGACGATGCGGGCGACGACGAACTACTGGTATGCCTATGATCTGCCGCATGCGGCGCTGTTTGGCATGGGCGTGATCTTCGCGCTGGAGGGCTGGTGGGCGGCGATGCTTCTGTGCTTTGCGATGGATGTTCCGATGCGGGAGACGTCCTTATTTCTGGTGGGGATTGTTGGTGCGCTGGCGCTGATGGGGGGCAAGAGTTGGCGGGAGGTGAAGGAGATCTCGGGCCGGTTGGGCTGGGGATCGCTGCTGAAGGTGGGGCCGGCGGCTCTGGTCGGCGGCATGGGGATCTATTGGATCGTCGTGCGGGGCCTGATTGCGCGGCGGTTTCGCGGCAATGTGGACGAGACATATCCGCGCATGGGGCAGAATCTGCACGAACTGGTGTTTCCGCATCACTGGCCGCAGCTGCTGAGCGCGGGCGGGTACATGCTTGTGTTTGTGTGGCTGGCGCGGCGAAGACTCGCGGCGGGAGAGCGCACGTTGCTGTATGCGATGTTTTTGTGTTTCCCGATCACGATGTGGTTCGGGGTTTGGACGGAGACGCGGGTGTGGCTGGAGTGGACGCTTCCAGTAGCTGCCCTGGCGGCGACTGAGGTGGTGGATTGGATTGTTGAAGACCGGGGTGTAGGTCGCGGGTACCAGGCGGGGGCTGTGCTGTAGGTCTGGGGTAGAACCTGCGCGGGAGTTAGGGACGCGGCGATTCCGAGTTACACGAGTTACTTATAGCAGCTGGTCATCGAGCTATAGCTTCGTATGTGAGACTTATTTCCGGCTATATCTCTTTTCTTAGAGCGGATTAGGTGATGTTGTGAAGAACAAACAACCCCAAGAACAACAGCAGATTTCCTCTGGGAATGACAACGAAAGGGCAAATGCCTCTACGCCAATATCTAAGTTGCTCTAGCTCGGTCTGTGCTCTTCGTTGGATCGGAACAGGAGCGGAGCGAAATGGATAAGGTTGTCTCGCCAGACGTATGACACGTGGGCTCCCGGTGTTTCTACGGCAGTTACATTGAGGCCTTCGGTTCTGAGATAGGCGACCAGCTTGCGGTTTGGGTCGATGAGGCCGTCGTCGGTTCCGCAGGCGATCCAGAGCAGACGTAGGTCGGCTTGTTTGGCCGCGGTTGCGGGAGTGAGGACTGGGAGTTGCTCGGCGGGTTGGAGGAGGTGAATGGCCGCGCTAAAGCCGCCGATGTATGCGAACTGGTCGGTGTGGCGCAGGCCGATAACGAGCGACTCCAGACCGCCCATGGACAGGCCGGTGATGGCGCGGTCGTCGCGGTTGCGCGAGACGTTGTATTCGGTCTCGACGCGGGGGAGGATTTCGGTGAGCAAGGCCTGAGAGAAGAGGTCGGTGTTGCGATCGACCAGCGGCTTCCGGTTCCAGATGTCGCTCATTGTTCCGTTGACAAAGCTCATCTCGCCGTAGCCGAGCGGCATGACGACGACCATGGGAACGATCTGTCGTTGGGCCAGGAGATTGTCGAGGATATTGTCGGCCTGCAGCGTTTTCGTCCAGGTTTCTTCGGTGTTCGACCAGCCGTGGAGAAGGTACAGAACGGGGTACTTTGTTTTTGCGCGTGCGTCGTAACCTGGCGGTGTGTAGACGATGTAGCGGCTCTGATCGGACGGCAGACCCTTTTCGATTGCCGATGTGAAGCGGTGCGCGTGCAGGGTTCCGTGCGGGACAGCCTGGACATCCCAGAGCTGGGGCGTGTCCGCGGGAACCTCGACTTGATCGCCGCGGTAGACCAGGTTGGGCGTGATGCCGGTGAGGTTGTTGGGGTCGAACTGCGGTCGTCCATCGACGTCGAAGCGGTAGGAGTAGATCTCGGGGGCGAGCGGTGCGGTGGTGTAGGCCCAGAGACCGTCGGCGCCTTTGCTCATGGCGATGGGCTTGGGGGCGAAGTCGGCGTTGAGAGTGACGGCGGTGGCCCGGGGATCCTGGTAGCGAAAGGTGATGGTGTGGTCAGGGTGGACTTCGGAGGAGTTGAACGGAACCGGGCCTTGAGACAGGAGAGATGGCGAGAGCAGGGACGCGACAGTTACGGTTCCGGCCAGCAGATTTGACTTACGACTTAGTTTCATTCAAGCAGGTCTTTCCTCGAGAGGATCTGGAGCGATTCGTGACTTTGGGACGAGTTACTTTTTCGCAAAGAGTATAGGTGTGAAGTTCGTCAGGTTATCACGCCAGACCATCCATGTGTGCATGCCGGGCGTTTCGATCTGAGTTACAGGCATGTTTTTTGTTTTGAGAAAGGCGATGAATTTTCGGTTGGGTTCGATCAGGTTATCTTCGGTCCCGCAGCTGATCCAGAGTAGCTTCAAGTTAGTCGACTTAGGATTGAGGGACGCGAACCTGGTTGTAAGTCCCTCGCCGCGCACCGCGGATGAGAAGCCGCCGACGTAGGCGAACTTATCTGGATTCTGGAGGCCGATGGTAAGTGACTCGAGGCCGCCCATCGAGAGGCCGGCGATGGCTCGGTCGTCGCGCTTGGCCGAGACGCGGTACTCGCGTTCGACGCGCGGGAGGACCTCGGTCAGAAGTGCCTGGGCGAAGTTGTCGGTGTTGCGATTGACGGCTGTGGGATCGTTCCAGACGTTGGGATCTCGTCCGAGAACGAAGCTCATATCACCGTAGCCGAGCGGCATGACGACGATCATGGGCTTGATCTTGCCCTGGGCGAGGAGGCTGTCGAGGATGAGGTTGGCTTGGCCGACGGCGGTCCAACCGGAGGCGGCGTCGGAGAAGCCGTGCAGGAGATAGAGCACGGGGTAGGTGGACTTCCCGCGAGGATCGTAGCCGGGCGGGGTGTAGACGTAGAAGTCCGATTGATTGGCGGGCAGGCCGAGGACGGCGGAGGTTGTGTAGATCTGATGATGCACCTCGCCGTGCGGGATGTTTTGCAGCTGCCAGGGCTCGGGGGTCTCGCCGGGAACCTCGATCATGTTCGAGACATTGAGGAGATTGGTGGTGAGGCGGGTGTTGTGAAGATCGAGGCGGGGATGGCCGTCCACGTCGAAGTGGTAAGCGTAGATCTCCGGTGCGAGGGGCTTGGAGGTGGCGGTCCAGGCGCCGTCGGTTCCCTTCTCCATGGGGATGTTCGCGCCCGCGCCTTCGAGGGCGAGTTCGGCTTTGGTGGCGGTCGGGTCGGTGTAGCGGAAGGTGATGGTGCGGTCGGGGTTGACCTCGGTGAAGCGGGAAGTAGGAGCGGGCGCCTGGGCCTGGAGGACGAGGGGGAGCAGGAGGGCAGCGGTTGCGGCCGCGAGACGAGCGACAGAGATCATGGGGAGAAGTGTAGCTGAGCGGGCGGCGGTTGGGCCCGAGATGGATGAGTGCGCGCGATAATGGGAGGATGGCTCTGCGCACGGGAACAGTTTCGATTATTGGCCGGCCGAATGCTGGCAAGTCTACGCTGCTGAATGCACTTTTGGGGCAGAAGCTGGCGATTGTGACGCACAAGCCGCAGACGACGCGGACGCGCATCTTGGGCGTGCTGGAGGTCGCTGCGGTGAAGAAGGCGAAGGGGGTTGCGGGGCGGCCGGCGGCGCAGGTGGTGATGGTCGATACGCCTGGGGTGCATAAGCCGGAGACGCAGCTGGACCGGCGCATGATGCAGGAGGTGCACGACGCTTTGGAGAGCCGGGACGCCGTGCTGTTTCTGGTGGACGCGACGCATCGTCTGCCGGTGACGAAAGTTTTGGAGAAAGTTAGGTCGGGCGCTGAAGTTTTCGACGGATCTGCCGATAATGAGACTGAGGAGGTTGAGGCGGACGTCGGTGTGAGGGCGCCTGGTGGGTTTGCGGCTGGCAAGCGGGCGAAGAGCGCGCGTGAGGATGACTTTGCGCTGTCGTTGGTGAAGAAGCTGGAGTGCCCGGTTATTTTGGTGCTCAACAAGATCGACCTGGTGCGCAAGGCGGAGCTGTTGCCGCTGATCGCGCATTGGAGCGGGCAGCATGGGTTTGCGGATGTGGTTCCGATCTCCGCGCGCAAGGGAGAGGGATTGGAGTTGTTGCTGGACAAGCTGATCGCGCTGCTCTCGGAGGGCGGGCGCAGCTTTCCGCGGGACCAGGTGACCGACCAGCCGGAGCGGTTTCTGGCTGCGGAGCTGATTCGCGAGAAGATCTTGCTGCTTACGGGCGAGGAGGTGCCGTACGCATCGGCGGTGATGATTGAGCGATGGGAGGAACCGCGGTCGTTGAACAAGGGCCGCAACGGAAAGTTGCCGGTGACGAAGATTGCGGCGGCGATCTTTGTGGAACGCGAGGGGCAGAAGGCTATCTTGATCGGGAAGGGTGGCGAGATGTTGAAGCGGATTGGGACGGCTGCGCGCAAGGACATTGAGAGCGCAATCGGCACGCGTGTGTTCTTGGAGCTGTTCGTGAAGGTGCAGGAGGAGTGGCGGTCGAGCCGTGGGTTTGTCGACGATCTGGACTGGCGGCGACAGATGGACTTATTGGCCGAGAAGCAGGCGGCCGAGGAGAAGTAGGGCTGCCGGTGGTGTGTTGTTCGAGGTACTGACGAAGGGAAATGGCGGCTTCCGTGTTCGAGGTTCGGAGACGGTGGGGCCGGAGGTTGGGGAGGCATGGGGCTAGGCTGGGCACATCTTGGGACGTCGGTGGTCGCGTCGTTTCTGGCGTCGCTGGTGGAGTGCGTCGAGGCGTTGACGGTGGTGCTGGCGGTCGGGAGTGTGCGTGGATGGAGATCGGCGTTGGCGGGAGCAGGTGCGGCGATCGTGGTGCTGGCCGCGATCGTGGCGGCGATCGGGCCTGCGTTGACGCGCGTTCCGCTCCATGTTTTGCAGATCGTCGTTGGTTTGCTTTTGCTTCTGTTTGGCTTGCGGTGGCTACGTAAGGCGATCCTACGGTCCGCGGGTCTGATTCCGCTGCATGACGAGGCGGCAGCTTTCGCGAAGAATCAGGCGGTGATGGAAGAGGCGGCTTCCGGCCGAGGCTCGAAGGGCGGGTTGGTCGGCGACAAGGTGGCGTTCGGCACGGCTTTCAATATCACGATGCTGGAGGGCACGGAGGTTGTGTTTATCGTGATCGCCATCGGTGCTGGAGGAGCTGGGCTGCTCTTTCCGGCGAGTTTGGGAGCCGTGGCGGCGCTCGTTGTTGTGGTTGGGCTGGGAGTTCTGGTTCATCGGCCACTGGCGCGAGTTCCGGAGAACACCTTGAAGTTCACGGTCGGCGTGTTGCTGTCGGCCTTTGGAACGTTCTGGGTCGGCGAAGGTTTGAGGCTTCTGTGGCCTGGGGGAGACTGGTCGATCCTGGGCTTGGTTCTGGGGTATTTGTTAGTCGCTTTGGTGATGGTTCCGGTTTGCCGGGAGCGTCTGTTGCCGGATGGACGTGGCGCGGTGATTGGATAGGAGCTCGTATGGGATGGTTGCGGACGGTTGTGCGTGAGGTTTGGGGGCTGTTTGTCGATGATGGCAGCTTGGCGGTTGCGATTGTGGTTTGGGTGGGGCTGGTGTGGGTCGCTCTCCCCCGGGTTGGTGTTCGGTCCGGTGTGAGCGCCATCGTTCTTGCTCTCGGCTTGGCGATTCTTTTGGTTGAGAGCACGTTGCGATTTTCGCGGGGCCGGAGAGGTTGAACAGGAGTGTCTCAGATTTCCTAGAGCGGGTTCTGGTTCTGTTGACATCTTTACATTTGGGGGCGGCCGGAGGCGGTAGAGGTTGAAGGCAGTCCAAGCACGACGGTTTGTCGGGTTTGGGTGTGGAGAGAGCGTCCGAGAGCGCGGCAGGAGAGCTTGCGCTTGATGGCCGAGAAGACACTTTCGTGCAGAGAGCGCTCTCTAGAGCTTGGAGCGCGCTTGCGGCTGGCCGAAGTGCTCCACCCGGCGGATGCGGTCTGGCTCACGGCGCCCGCGAGCCAGACCGGTGGCCCCACCGCTACCGTGGCCGGACTTCGTCACCTCCCGGGTGTGCGCCGGACGATCTCTTCGAGAACCCGAGTTAGGTCGTAGGGGTCCAGCCGGCGCAGACGCCGGTACAGCGTGGTGTGGTCGGGACCCGAAGCCAGATCGAGGCGGAGCGCAGTTCCCCGTGCTCGCCGGGACGGACCTCGGCTTTCGGAAGGTGCAGTCCCCATCGCGCATCAGGCACAGCACGGCCAGCAACCGCGGTTGGGTAAACTGCCCTTGCTGAACTTCCTCCGCTGCGCAGGCAAAACGTCGCGGCCGACCTCGAAAGCCTGGGGCGCGAAGCGTGCGGTCCGATCTCGCCATCGCGGTTGCGAAGACACCAGAGGCCTCCAGCTTACTGTTTACAGACCTCCGCCACACCTCATGAACTCAGGATGTCGACAGAGCCAGCGGATTTCTGATCGGTATAGCTGACCTTTGTGTCGGGCTTTCAGCCTTCTTCCCGTGTTCCGTGTTTTGCGTGGGGGCTTTGCCCCAGGCAGTTATGTGTCGGGCCTTTTAGCCCGAAGGACCGGGAGCTACACCCATCGGAGAACGCGGCTTAAGGAAGGTCTTATTAACCCTTTGTTTTGGCATTTCGTTGAATCAGGTTTTTTGGCCAGCTTTGGGCTGCGATTCCGGTGCAGGTTCGTCGCGGTAACGCATCTTCACGAAGCCGAAGCGCAGTTCAGCACGCCGAACATGCTCCACCCGCGAGCGGGTTGGCTTTCACTCGATTGGCTTCGCGCTTCTCGGGCCAGACGTGCAGGTTGGAGGGCCAGCCCAGGCAGATGCGGTCTTCGGCTCGCGGCGCGCGGCTCAGCCAGCACCGCCCCTATCACATCGGCCACGTTGGCTGCGGTCGCAATGACGGTGTGCACGAGCTTGGTCTTGGGCGTCCACGCCGATTTGCGCTTTCATGCCGAGATGCCACTGGTCGCCCTTGCGCACCTTGGTGCATCTCCGGGTTACGCAAGCCCGCCTAGTTCTTGGTCGATAAAGGCGCTTTGATCAATGTCGCGTCGACGCGTACCGTGCCGACCTCACACGGCGGCTCTCCAGGTAGCCGTTCACCCGTGAGAAGATCTTCGCGCCCGGGCCGTGCCGCTCCAGCAAATGGCGGAACTTGCACACCGTGGTCCCGTCCGGCACCGGCTCCGAGCCAAGGTCGATGCTGACGAAGTGACGCATGCGCAGGCTCTCGTACACCGCCTCTTCCACGCCCGGATCGGACACGTTGAACCAATGCTGCAAAGTACATCCGCAGCATGCGCTCCAACCGGAGCCGGCCCGGGCCTTCGTTCCGGGGATAAAGCCGCTTGATCTCCGCCACCAGCTCACGCCGCGGAACCACCGTGTTCCTCTGCGCAAGAAACTCCGCCCGCCGCCCGCCGGCTTCGCGTGCTTCTCAAATCCCGCCGCCATCGCCAACGTCTGCTGCTCGCCCATCGCCGCACCGCCTTTTCTGCAACTTAAGGCAAGAAGCCGAGACAGCAATCAGACCTTCCATAAGTGCTCGCAAGCATCTGCCGCCCGAAAAGAACTGCAGATTCCCTCACCGAATGACGACCGAGAAAGCAAGGGCACTGCAGGTTCCCGCTGGGAATGACGACAAGAAGGGGAAGGGCAACTGCAGATGCCCTCTTGGAACGACAACTAGAAAGGCGAGCGCCAGGACAAGGGGTCCTTCGCTTCGCTCAGGATGACGGCGGTGAAACTCGCGAAGGCGGAAGCAGATTCACTTCGGGAATAACAACAAGAGGGGTGAGGGCAATTACAGGGGTCTTTCGCTTCGCTAAGGATGACAACGAGAAGAGCAGACCTATGACGGAGCAGACTTGATCAGACCTCTCCTGTTATTTACTCAAGGAACATTGGACTCAGGACACTAGAGCGGTTCTCCTGTTGCTGTGAGTCGGATGGAGTGTGGGAGTGCCGTTTTCATTGGGGAAAACGGCCATGAGACCTGTGCCGGGCCACGGTCAGCCGCATACTCAGGCGGAACGGCATGAACCGTCTCCAGCGTCTGCCCTCCCCCCCGCCGCCCGTGCTTCGGTACGAGCATCGCAGGCCTGGCGACCTAATCCACTTCGACATCAAACGCCCTGGCGCGCATCGAAAACCCGGCCATCGCCTCCATGTCGACCGCACCCGCGAGACCCGCGGCGCCAGCTACGAGTGTCTCCACATCGCGATCGACGACCAAGCCGCCTCAGCTGCGTCGCCGTCCTGCCCGATCAGAAGCACCTTCCGCGCTGGTCTGAATGGGAAACGACCTGTTGAAACGCCACATCTGGCCGTTATTCCTTGACGGTGACGCCTAGGGCTTTCATTTTTCGGTAGAGGTGGGAGCGTTCTAGGCCTAGGGATTCGGCGGCTCGGGTGATGTTGCCTCGGTGTTCGTCGATTTTTTTGAGGATGTAGTCGCGCTCGTAGGCTTCTCGGGCTTCGAGCAGGGTGCTGAAGTCGTCGCGGGCGGTGGGGCGTAGAGGGAGGCGGGGGGCATCGGATCGGGTATCGCGGATGTCTCGGGTATCGCGGATGTCTCGGGAGTCGCGGATGTCTCGGGATTCGCGGTAGACCAGCATGGGGAGGTGTTTGCGGTCGATTCTTTGGGCGCGGGGGTTGAGGATGAGGACGCGTTCGACGAGGTTGCGGAGTTCGCGGACGTTGCCGGGCCAGCTGTACTGGCGGAGGGCGGCGAGGGCGTCGTCGGAGATTTCGACGTGCTGTCGGCCGTACTCCTTGCCGAACTCGGTGAGGAACTCGCGGACGAGGAGGGGGATATCTTCCTTGCGGTCGCGGAGTGGAGGGACGAAGAAGGGGATGACGTTGAGTCGGTAGAAGAGGTCTTCGCGGAAGTTGCCGCGGGAGATCTCTTCTTCGAGGTCTTTATTGGTGGCGGCGATGACGCGGACGTCGACGTGGACGGGGTGCAAGGCGCCGACGGGGAGGAAGCGCTGTTCGTCGAGGGCGCGGAGGACTTTGGCCTGGGTTTTGAGGCTCATGTCGCCGACCTCGTCGAGAAAGAGGGTTCCGCCGTCGGCGCGTTCAAAGGTTCCGCGCTTCTCGGGTGGGGCGGAGTTGCCGGCGGGCGACGCTCCGTGGCGGTAGCCGAAGAGTTCGGACTCGATGTGGTCTTCGGGGATGGCGGCGCAGTTGAGTTCGACGAAGGGTCGATCGCGGCGAAGCGATTCGGCGTGCATGGCGCGGCCGATGAGCTCTTTGCCGGTGCCGGACTCGCCGAAGATGAGGACGCGGCCGTTGGTGGGGGCCATGAGTTTGATTTGCTGGCGGAGGGCTTTGATGGAGACGCTTTGGCCGGTGATGGCGTTTTTGAGGAGCTGCCGGGCGAACTCCTGATTGTCTTCGCGGAGTTGGCGGGCGCGCATGGCGTTTTTGAGGACGATGAGGGTTCGGTCGAGGGAGAGCGGTTTTTCGAGGAAGTCGTAGGCGCCGAGTTTGGTGGCGCGCACGGCGGCCTCGATGGTGCCGTGACCGGAGATGATGATGACTTCGGGGATGGAGGTGGGGTCGAGGGTGCGGATCTGGGCGAGGGTGTCGAGGCCGTCGCCATCGGGCAGCCAGATATCGAGCAGGACGACGTCGTAGGAGGCGTCGCGGAGCAGGGCGATGGCCTCGGTGGCGGTGGCCGAGGTGGTGACGGTGTAGCCCTCCTCGGAGAGGATGAGGGAGAGCGACTCGCGGATTTCGGCTTCGTCGTCGACGAGCAGGACGTGGTTCATGGGCGTGCGGTGCGGTGTGGCGATGGGTCTTGTCGAGTGGAAAACCACCAGAAGCTGAGATTGAACGCGGACCTGACCGAAACGGTCCGACGTAAGTCTGGATGCAAGGAACGAGCCCTAGCTTGAGGCGCCCATCTCAGCGACGGCTTTGCGGATCGCTTGCTCGGGAACGCCGTGAGCTATAAGTCTGCGGCTCAGTTCCTCGACCGTGCTGTCCTTTGGCCGGGCGGTTTCGTTTTGAGCCAGATGTTGACGAAGACCGTTTGAGATATAGGCGCGTATCAGCGCCTGATACCCTCCGAAGCCGAGCCCCGGTGCGATCTCCTTTAGATCGTCGATCACATGGTCGGGGAGCCGAAGCGAAATCAGAGTCATCGGTTTGTTTGGTTGCATGTTGCGTCGAATGCGTTCAGCCATCTTCATAGCGTTTCCTTTCCGCCGGCTCCGCGACCCGCGCGGAGATGATGCGGATTCCATCGCCTTCCCGGACTACATGGACGACATACAAGAGCCGATAGCCGACCGTCAGGCCGATGCATGCCTGCCGAGCTTCTTCCGGCGGGCCGGTGTCGTCGTAGCAGGCCAAAGGATCCAAGAACGGCTCCCTGGCCTGTTCAAACCGGACGTGATGACGCAAGAGGTTCTTTGCGGCCTTCTC
The DNA here is from genome assembly GCA_965277145.1 of Acidobacteriaceae bacterium. GTDB lineage: Bacteria > Acidobacteriota > Terriglobia > Terriglobales > Acidobacteriaceae > Edaphobacter. The sequence continues at coordinate 461,382 of OZ255717.1, read as the reverse complement.
GCTGTCCCAGACGAAGCTTTGCCCGTCCAACGTCGAGAACACGTCCATATGACTAGTGTATATACACCACCTTGCTCCGCGCCAACTTGCGCGGATGAGAGCGGGTCTGAGGAGGTTCTAGAGCGGTTTTCCTGTTGCTGTAAGTCGGATAGAGTGTGAGAGTGCCGTTTTCATTGGGGAAAACGGCCATGAGACCTGTTTCTTCGCTATCCACCTGCAGGAAACCGCTCTACGCGATGACGGTTTGTTCCCCGGCGCCGTCGTCCGGTTCGGGAGCGGTGCCGGTCTGGCGACGGGTGGTGAGGGTGATGGCGGCGACGAGGATGAGGAGGCCGCCGGCCCAGGCGGAGGGGCCGAGGTGTTCGTGGAGGACTGAGATGCCGAGGAGGCTGCCGACGAGGGGTTCCATGTTGAGCAGGACGCCGGCTTGGGAGGCGGGGACCTCGGTCATGCCCCAGTTCCAGAGCAGTGTGGTGATGGCGGTGCAGAGGATGCCGCTGGCGGCGAGGGCGGCCCAGGCCTCGGCTGAGACGTGCCGAAGTGGAGGTGGGCCGGAGGTGAGCGGAACCCATAGCAGGAGCATGGCTGTGCCGATCAGGAGACCGTAGGCGGTGACGACGATGTGATTGTGGCGCTGCATCAGGCGCTTGTTGAGGAGGATCCAGAAGAGGGCGATGCCGAGGGAGAGGACGATGAGGAGATCGCCGGTGAGGGATGGTCCGCCGCCGGTGCGGGTGGTGTGGCGGCCGGCGAGCGCGATCAGGCAGGCTCCGGCGGTGGATGCGGCGAGGGCTGCCCAGCCGATGGGGTCGAGGCGCTCGCCGGCGAAGAGGGTTGCGCCGACGGCGAGGATGACGGGCATGGTGCCGACCATTAGAGAGGCGTGCGAGACGGTGGTGAGCGTGAGGCCGTGGAACTGGATGAGGAACTGGAGGGGGACGCCGAGAAAGGACGCGAGGGTGAGTGTGGCCCAGTCGCGGCGGCTGAAGCTTGGCCGATGGGTGAAGAGCAGAGGCGAGAGGCCAAGGACGGCGAAGATGAAGCGGAAGAGGACCATGTCGGCCGAGCTCATCTCGCGGAGGGCGATTTTGCCGAAGAAGAAGCCGCAGCCCCAGAAGGAGCTGGCCAGCGCGCAGGCGGCGAAGCCGAGGGCTCGATGGGGGTGCGTTTTGGTCAGGGTTGGCTCCCGTTCAGGCGGAGGTACTGCCTGACCTTTTACTGTACTTGGGTTGGGGCTTTGTGCCCTGGGGCGGTGTTGTCGCATGCAGTCACGCAAACGGAGTTACCTTAGACGTCGTGGCGTGTCCGCGCCACTCGCGTACGATAGGTTGCCGATGCCCACCTTACCGGAGACAGCATGCCTGAGATCGACCGCAATTCTAGTCTGGAACGACGCTATAGAGTGTTGATGGTCGTCAACGTACTTGTTCTGGTACTGCTTCTCGGGGACATGGTTTTCGGCCATCGTGCCTGGACGACGGTCAAGGCTCAGGAACATGAAGGACCGAAGACACTCACAGTCTCTGAGCTCGCGGTCATTGATGCGAAAGGGGTCGTACGCGCACGAATTGGTGGGAACCTTCCAGATGCCGTTTTTGGGGGTAGAACGCATCCGAGGGGCGATAGTGCTGCCGGCATTCTCCTCTACGACAATACGGGCCAGGAGCGGAGTGGCTACGTGACATTCGGCTCCGGCAATGTAGGCCTGACTCTGGATAACCGTACTGGCCAAACCGCCGAATTCCTCGCTGGCCCCGGAGCGGGTTCTGTTATGAGATTGCATTGGCATGATGACGCTGTAGAGCTTCGTGCCGACCAGGATGGGCCTAGTGTTCATGTAGTCAGAGACAAGCATGTGGTCTTCCATGAACCGGCCGTAGAGCATCCAGAGTCTACCGAGTTATGCAAGGCCTTGCGAGAGATGCGACCGCAGCAATCAAAAGAAGCACTCATGGGTGCCTGCCGGGCTCGCAGCACGGAAGTTGCGTGTCATGCTTGCTTGGCGAACTAAAGCGAGTCTATAGGCGAAGTTTGCCCTACGCCCGGCAATATGTGCAGCGCATTTGCGGGGAATTCGTCTCTGCCGGCTAGACTGCTTTGCGTTGGAAGGTTGTTTTTTTGGTGTTGGCGAAGGAGTCTTTTGCCTTGAAGGAGGCGGCGGTGGAGACTTTGGCGGTGGGTTTTTCGCCGCTCTGGACCTGTGCGGCTTTTTCGCGCATGGCTTGGGCTTTTTGGGCGGCTCGGCCTAGACCGCCGATCTTGATCTTGCCTCCGCCGGGGATGTTGCCTACAGCGGGGAGTTTGCCTGCTTTCGGGACGAAATCACTCATACAGAAATCCTCTCATATGGGGTAGAAGTTCTGGGCCGCGCGAGATGCTCTGTAAGCGGGGGCAATCAGGGAACAGAATGCTTACCAGACGCGGCAGCTTTTTACCGGAACCATGGGTGCGCCTTGTTTGCAGCTGAAGGCGGCGGCGAAGCCGGGCTGGTTGACGATGGCTCCGTCGGCGCGGAAGTGGTCAGGGGAGTGCGGGTCTTGGAGGACTTGCGCGCGGACGCTTTCGGGGCGTTCGTTCTCGCACCAGTTCTGGGCGAAGGCGATGTAGAAGCGTTGGGGTGCGTTGTAGCCGTCCTTTTTGGCGGCGAGATCGACGCCGTTGGCTTTGGCGCGATCGAGGTAGGCCATGTAGGCGAGAACGAGGCCGCCGTTGTCGGCTGTGTTTTCGCCCAGGGTCAGTTTGCCGTTGACCTTGACGTCGTCGACCGCGGTGAAGCCGCTGTACTCGTCGACGAGGCAGCCGGTGCGGGCCTCGAAGTTTTTGGTGTCGGCGGGCGTCCACCAGTCATTCAGGTTGCCTTTGGCGTCGAATTTTTTGCCTTCGTCGTCGAAGCCGTGGGTGAGTTCGTGTCCGATGACGGCGCCGATGTGGCCGTAGTTGACGGCGTCATCCTGTTTTTGATCGTAGAAGGATGGCTGGAGGATGCCGGCGGGAAAGTTGATGTCGTTCATGCTGGGATCGTAGTAGGCGTTGACGGTTGGCGGCGTCATGCCCCATTCGCCCCTGTCGACGGGCTTGCCGATTTTGCCGAGCTGCCGGTCGTTCTCAAAGGCATCGGAGCGGACGAGGTTGCCGAGCGCGTCGTCGGGCTTGATTTCGAGCGCGGTGTAGTCGCGCCACTTGTCTGGGTAGCCGATCTTGTTGGCGACGGCGTGAAGTTTCTCTTTGGCGCGGACCTTGGTGGCGGCGCTCATCCAGTCGAGGTGGTCGATGTCGACGTCCATCGCGTGTTCGATGTCGTGGACCATCTCGAGCATCTTGGGTTTGCTGTCGCCGGCGAAGTACTGGGCGACGTAGATCTTTCCGAGCGCCTCGCCGAGAGCTCCGTTGACGGCGTTGGAGCAGCGTTTCCAGCGTTCGGGCTGCTCCGGCTGACCGCGCAGCTTGCGGCTGTAGAAGTCGAAGTTTTCCTCGTCGAAGCGCCTGGGCAGCTGGCTGGCGACGGAGGTGAGGAGGTGGTAGCGCATGTACGCCTTGAGCGTCGCCATGTCGGCGTCGCGCACCTCGCGCATGAGGGCGGGAAAGAAGTCGGGGGTCTGGTCGTCGATCTCGGTGATGTGCGGGGAGTGGATGGCGTCGGCGAACTGGACGAAGTTGACGCCGTGGAGGCGCGCCTCAAAGGTTGCGACGGGCTCGAGGTGGTAGGTCTTTTCGGGGTCGCGGAGGTCGACGACGCCGAGGCTGGCCTTGGCCAGGGCGGTTTCAAGTCGGAGAATGGCCTGGGCGTCGCGGTTGGCCTGTTCGGGCGAGGATCCGGCGAGGGTGAGCATCTTGCTGACGTGCGCGACGTACTGCTGCCGGATGGTCTCGTCCTTGGCTCCGGTGCGGAGGTAGTAGTCCTTTTCCGGCAGACCGAGGCCGCCCTGGCCGATGGCGGCGATCTGCTTGGAGGCGTCCTTGAAGTCCTGCTGCTCGCCGTAGCTGAAGAAGAGGTCCACGCCGTCGCGCTGGAGGCGACCGATGACGGCGGGGAGTTTGAGTTTAGCCAGCGTGCTGTTGCCCAGGCCGTCGATCTCGCCGAGCAGAGGCTGGACGGGCTCGAGACCTCTGCGTTCGATGACATCGCGGTCCATGCAGGCGTGGTAGTAGTCGCCGATTTTTTGTTCGTCGGGAGATCGTCCGGGCCCGCCGGCGGCGGCTTTTTCGAGGATGCCGCGAAGTGCCTGGGTGTTGACGTTGTAGAGCGCGTAGAACTGGTCGACGCCGGTTTGATCGGCGGGGATGGGGTGGTTGGCGGCGAACTTTCCGCAGGCGAACTTGTAGAAGTCTACGCAGGGGTCCGCGGTGGAGTCGATGGAGGAGAGGTCAAATCCGGGGATGGGGAGGTAGACCTGTGGCGGCGGGGGTGTGGGGCTGGGTGGAGCCGCCGGGCTCTGGCCGCCCGCTGGGATTGCGGACGCGCCGATCGCGAGGCCGACCCCAAGGAGGAGCGACGCTGTGAGTGCGGTTGTTGAGTTTTTCCCTTTGCCGTTCCAAACGCCAGACTTCATCCGTTTCTGTTCTCCGTGAGCCGTCATCTGATGGTGGGACGCAGACCTTCGGGGTGAGGCGAGCGTGTGTGTCCCTTTTCACACTGTACGGGTCTGCCCGGAAATGTGCACGGAGTTTGGCGCCGGTGGGGTACGCAAGTAAGGTTATCTATACGGAGAAGATGCTTCTTTGGGTGGGAATTTTGAGATGTGAAACCGATCCTGGGGCCGTGTACGTCTATGTTGGTAAGAGGATGCCTGGCCCCCGTCCAATTCCTCGTCTTCGACCGTTGCTTCTGGGGCGCCGTCTCGCGCCAGCTGGGGCACGGACGTGGGTGTGCGCTCTGACGCTGCTGATCGTGTGGAGCTGGTGTGGGCCGTTTGCGTCGGGTCGTGGGCCGGATCCGCCGATGCGTGTGCCGCTCGCGAGTTTTGGGTTTTTGCCGATCTCCAAGCAGATCCTGGGGGCGGGCGGGACGATGTTTACGGTGCATTATGTGGACGACCGGCATTTGCTGGTGACGTTTGGGGTGCATCGTCTGTTGAAGCGCCGGCCGGACCGGCGGCCGGAGGATGACGACCGGACGACGGCGGCGGTGCTCTTGGAGCTGCCGACCGGGCATGTGCTGGCGCGGACGGAGTGGCAGTTGCGGGACCGGGCGCAGTATCTGTGGGATCTGGGGGATGGGGCGTATCTGCTGCGGAATGGGAATCGGCTGAGCACGATGATGCCGCTGGTGAATTTGAAGTCCGGCGATGCGTTTCGGGAGCGGCCACTCTTGCACACGGATCGAAGAATCGCGGCGATTCTTGTTTCGCCGGATCGGAGTCTCCTGACGTTGGAGACGATGCCGCACGTCGTTGGGGCCGAGAAGGCGGCGGGACCGGCGGTGGGGATGAAGTCTGAGACTGAACGTCGGCCGGCGACGGTGCAGATCAGTTTTTACCGGCTGCTGCGGGCTCCCGAACCGGAGCGCGAGATGGACGTGATCCGGCCTGTAGCGGCGGGCGGTGTGCGTGCGGACGGGGCGGTCGCGCTGCCCATCGACGGCTCCGGGATGATTGACATGATCGACCAGGGACGGCAGCATTGGGCGTTTGATTACGACGAATTTTCGGGCAAGGTGGACGAGCTGTCGCCGTTTGATTCGACGTGTCCGCCGCGGCCGGTGCTGGTGAGCCGAAGCGAGTTTGTGGCGATTGGGTGTCGGCGGGAGAATCAGCGGCAGGTGATGGGCGGATTCAATCTGCGGGGCGAGGAGATGTGGGAGCAGGTGTTTCCTGAGGCTTACATTGCGCCGTCGTTCAGCCTGGCTCCCGCGGCGGGACGGTTTGCTTTAGGGCGGGTTCTGGTCAGCTCCGCGCTCTTGGAGATGAGTTCATTTTCGCCGGATCTGCTGACGGGCCAGACGGTGACGGTGTACAGCAACGACAGCGGCCGGCAGATTTTGCATGCGGAGTGTGGGCCGGTGCAGAGGGCGGGGCAGAACTTCGATCTTTCGCCCGATGGGCTGCAGTTGGCGGTGATCCACAACGAGGCGATCGAGATTTATAAGCTGCCGGCGATCTCGGGTGCGGAGCAGGCCGCGTTGCGGAAGGCGGCGGCTCTGGCGCCCGCGGTGGCGGAGGGACCGGTGCGGCTGAAGAGAGCGTCTGCCGATGGGAAGGGGCGAAAGGAGCTGGCGGAGACGGCGGATGAGAAGCAGGAGAGCGCCGAAGACGCGAAGGAGGAGGGCGCTGCGGACGCGGCGGTGGGGAATGGCGCGGCGAAGGCGGATGGGGCGGCGGCGTCGGCGAAGGCGGATGGGGCGGCGCCGAGCCCGGCTGGAGATGCTTTGCCGGGGGAGCGTCGATCGAAGCCTACGCTGTATGGGACGGGTACGGGAGCTGACTCCTCGACGAAGCCGGAGGAGGGTGCTGGGCCGAAGTAGCGAGGGCTGAGCTTAGGCGGCTTTGACGGTGAGGGCCTTGACTCGGGCGTTCAGGCGGCTTTTGTAGCGGCTGGCGGTGTTTTTGTGGATGACACCCTTTTGCACGCTTTTATCGAGCACGGAGACGGTGGCGCGGAACTGCTCGGTGACGGCTGTCGTGTCGCCTTTGAGGATGGCTTCGCGAAGGGATCGGAGGGTGCCGCGCAGTTTGCTGCGGTTGGACCGGTTGATGGCGGTTTTGGTGTCGGTCTGACGGGCGCGCTTGAGGGACGAAACGTGATTTGCCATTCTTTTGAACTCTTTCTTATAGAGACTATTGCGTGGTGAATCGGCGGGGCGAGGGATGTCTGGGCGCGCTTTGGCTTGTCTGGTGTAAGCGGTCGAACACGTCTGATGCCAGCGCAGACTGGCGGCTCTTCTGCCCCGTGATTCGACTCGAACAGCAGACTCCCCTTCGGGGATGACAGCCAGAAAAGCCAGGAACTATCACGCTGCTGACTGATCGGACCTGCTCTAAGGGTACGGAGTTTTGGCGTCTGGGTCAAGGCGGCGGCTTTGGGATTCAGGCCGGATTCCACCGCGGCTGGCCTCTTTTGGCTCTTTCTGGCTGAACGTTGGATCAAAGCTCTGCGTGTCTTGAACCAAGGTGCAAAGATTTACTGAAAGCCTCTTGACGATGACGCTTCATCGTTTTACTCTTCAGCCATCGTTGGCATTGAACGCCATCCCGATCCGCTCCGCAGGCAGGTTTTGCGCTGCCGCGTACGCACCTCCCCTTCTGCTCACAATCGACCGTTTTCTGTGTCCAAAGCTGCTCTGCCCTCATCCAAATGGGTGCGGGCACAACTTGCCATGCCTGACGGAGGTCAGATCCCGAATTGACGACTAAGACGACGCGAACGATCGCTATCACGCACGGTATTGAACCTTTGTACGGCACCCGCGACGAGAATCTTCGGCTGATGGAAGACGGTCTCGGCGTCACTATCGATCTTCGGTCGGACGGCATTCAGGTATCGGGCGAGCCGACGGGTGTTGGGCGTGTGCAGGGCATTTTCTCGGACTTTGACGCGTTGCGGAAGGCGGGTCATGCGCTTCACAACGGCGAGTTGCACGGTTTGTTGAAGCTCCTGGTGGCGGACGAGATCTCGACTTTGCGGTCGCTGGTCGACTCTGGCCGGCAGAGGTCGGCTGGGGTGAAGCGGACGGTGCAGCCGCGCAGCCCGAACCAGCGCAAGTATGTCGAGGCGATTGAGTGTTGCGACATGACGTTTGGCCTGGGGCCGGCGGGCACGGGAAAGACGTATCTTGCGGTGGCGATGGCGGTGTCGGCGTTGATGTCGAAGAAGGTCTCGCGCATCATCCTGGTTCGGCCGGCGGTGGAGGCGGGCGAGCGTCTTGGATTTCTTCCGGGGTCCTTGCAGGAGAAGGTCGATCCGTATCTTCGTCCGCTTTACGACGCGTTGTATGACCTGCTGGATCAGGACAAGGTGGACAAGCTGCTGGAGCGCAACGTGATTGAGGTGGCGCCGCTCGCGTTTATGCGGGGACGGACGCTGTCGGACGCTTTCATCATTATGGACGAGGCGCAAAACACGACCAACGAGCAGATGAAGATGTTTGTGACGCGGCTGGGCAACAACTCCAAGGCCGTGATTACGGGCGACCTGACGCAGATCGATCTGCCGAACCCGAAGAAGTCTGGCCTGCTCGAGGCCCTGCATGTGCTGAACGGTGTGGAGGGGATTCGCTTCTGCCACTTTGACGATGTGGACGTTGTGCGGCACCAGCTGGTGCAGCGGATTGTGCGGGCCTACGACACGTACGGCCGGGCTCAGCAGCAGATGCCGCTGGCGATTGGAGACTCCGGCCTGGCCGCCGGGCCACTGCCACCCGAGCCTGCCGCCAAACCTGTCGCGAAGCCGCAGTAAGGTGCTGGCCTGGTCTCTCGTTCCGGGCGTTCTCGCCGCCTTGCTGCTGTCGGGCGTCGGGCAGCAATTGAGTCTGGCGCAGGCTCCCGCGCAGCCGGCTCAGCGATCGGTCTCTCCGGGGTGGCAGATGGTCTGGTCGGATGAGTTCAATGGGCCGAACGGCAGCGGTCCTGACCCGGCCAAGTGGACCTTTGAGATGGGCGGCAAGGGGTTCGGCAACCACGAGCTTGAAACTTATACTGACAGGCCGTCGAATGTGGAGCAGAGGGACGGCCGACTTGTGATTACCGCGCGCAAGGAGGACCTGACCGGCGCGGACGGCGTCGCACGTGACTATAGCTCGGGACGCATTCGGACGGCGGGCCGGTTTAGCCAGGCGTACGGCCGGTTTGAGGCGCGGATGCGGTTGCCGGTCGGAAAGGGGATCTGGCCGGCGTTCTGGATGCTGGGCGGGAACGTGGCCGAGGTCGGCTGGCCGAGGTGCGGGGAGATCGACATCGTGGAAGCGATCGGGGACGGATCGACGATTTACAGCACGCTGCATGGGCCGGGGTACAGCGGCGGACACGCGCTTTCGGCGAAGTTTCCCTTGCCTGCCGGAGATCGGATCGAGACGGGATTTCACGTTTACGCGGCCGAGTGGTCGCCCGACGAGATCAAATTTTACTTTGACGATCACCTGATTGCCCGGCGCACACCGGACGATCTTCCCGCGGGCGCGACGTGGGTGTACGACCATCCGTTTTTTATCCTGCTGAACCTGGCGGTTGGCGGCGATTGGCCGGGGTACCCGGACGCGACGACGACGTTTCCGCAGCAGATGGAGGTCGACTACGTTCGGGTGTACAGCCGGCAGAGCTCGCATGGAGCCGCGACGGGGGCACCGGCCAGTCGGGGCGCTGAGCTGAAAACGTCCGGCGGGCCGGCCTCATCCAACTAGCATGATCACGGTCGGACTTAGAGATCTTCCCTCGGGGCACGCTCTCGGCGAGGATGCGGCGGTGTCTGACACTTTGGCGTTGACTCGAGCTTTGACGCGGTTTCTCGGACGTGCGCAGGCGGCGGCAGGTTTAGCGGGCAGCGTGGATGTGCGGCTTGGCACGGACGCGGAGTTGCGGCGGCTGAACCGGAGATTTCGCGGCAAAGACAAGGCAACGGACGTGCTTAGTTTTCCGGCCGAGCCGATTCCTGGGCTGCCGCCGGAGCACCAGCGTGCGGGCGACCTTGCGGTGTCGGTGGAGACGGCGGCACGCCAGGCGGAGGAGCATGGGCACTCGCTTGCGACCGAGCTGCGGATCCTGCTCCTGCATGGCCTGTTGCACCTCCACGGGCTGGACCACGAGACGGATGGAGGCGAGATGGCGGCTCGCGAGAGGGCGCTGCGCGGGCGGTTTCGTCTGCCGAGTGCGCTGATTGAGCGCGCGTCTGCCGGTGAGCCGTTGGGGGCTGAGACGCTGCGGGCTGAGACGCTGCGGGCTGAGACGTCGCGGGTTCGGCGGAGTTCCCGATGAGTCTGCTTTACTTCGTTTCGATGACGCTGCTCTTGGGCATCCTGGCGATGGCCGCGTACGTGGACCGGGTTTATTCGGAAAGCGGCAAGTTTTTGGCGCGCGAGTACCAGGACAACATCGACTCTTGGGAGGAGCTGGTGGAGCCGAAGCTGCGGCTTGGGCTGGAGTCGATTGCGCTGTCGGCTTCGGTGCTTCGGCAGCTGACCCTGGCGGCGATCGCACTTCTGTTCGGCCTGCACCTGTATGGGCACGCGGGCGTGACTGGGGCGCCGGTGGCGCCGAGGCCGGCTACGATCTTGCAGACGGCTTTTGAGCTGATTCTGCTGATTCTGATCTTCGACCGGCTGATCCCGCAGGTGCTGTTTGCGCGCACGCGGGGCATCTGGGTGCGGCGCATCCGGTATCTGTTGCAGGCGCTCTTTTACTTGATTCTGCCGATTACACTTTTGCTCGGGCTGCTTCTCTCGATTGCCGCTCTGGCTGAGCCGGAGGAGGCGGAAGCTCGGCCGGAAGACGCGGCGGAGGCGATGGATGCGTTGCTTGAAGCTGGCGAGGAGGAGGGCATACTCGAGGAGTCGGACCGGGATCTGGTGCGGTCGGTGGTTGAGTTCGGCGACAAGGTGGTGCGTGAGGTGATGACGCCGCGGCCGGACATCTTTGCGGTGCCCGGCACCCTGACGCTGGAGCAGTTTACGGCGGCGATAGCGGAGCACGCGTTTTCGCGGGTGCCGGTGTACTCGGGGATGCTTGATGAGATCTCGGGGATTGCGTTTGCGCACGATTTGTTGCAGGTGCCGGACACGGAAGCCGGTGCGCGCACCGTCTCCGCGATCGAGCGTCCGGCGGCGTTTGTGCCGGAGACGAAGAACGTCGCCGAACTTTTGCGCGAGATGCAGCGCGAGAAGCAGCACATGCGGCTGGTGATCGATGAGTACGGTTCGGTGGCCGGTCTGGTGACCATCGAGGATTTGTTGGAGGCGATCGTCGGGGAGATTGTGGACGAGCACGACAGGCCCGAGGACGAAGTGGCGCCGGTGGCGGAGGCGGACGGATCGTATATTGTTCCGGGCACGTTTGAGATTTCGCGTTTGCGCGAGCTGTTTCGCGAGTTGACGGCGGCGGGCGGGCGAGACGGTGCGGGTGCGGGTGCGAACCGGGGCACGGAAGATCCGCAGCGTGAGGTGCAGGCTAGAAGCCGGGCGGCCAGACGTGAGGCTCTGCGGGAGCTTCCGGGGCCGGTCGTCAACCTAGAGCTGGTGCCGGTCGAGATCTCAGCCGGCCCCGCGGACGGTGGTGAGTATGAGTTTCCCAGCGATCGCGAGGAGCCGACGATTCCCGCGCACCACATGTATGAGGCGACGACGCTGGGCGGTTTGGTGTCGGAGATCGCCGGACACATCCCTTTGCCGGGCGAGGTGGTGGAGGAGGAGGATCTTCGCATGGAGGTGTTGGCTTCGACGGACCGGCGTGTGGACCGGCTGCGGGTGAGCCTGAATGTACCTCCGGCGGCCGTGCCGGCGCGTTTGGAGCCTTGATCGGGGGGGGGGGGCTTGGCGGTTAGAGCACGTTTGCGCGCTCAGAGGTCTCAGACGGATGGTGCGGTAGAATCGCGCCATGGCAGCGAGCGCAACGTCTCTCCCTATCGCGGTGTACGAGATGACCAGCTACCGGCCGGATCGCGAGTACATCGACGGCGAGCTCTGGGAGCGAAACGTGGGGACACGGGAACATGCACGTCTGCAAGCCTTGCTGACGGCCTGGTTTTTGGAACATGAGGTGGAGTGGTCGGTCTTCGGTTTGACGGAGCAGCGCGTGCGGGTGTCCCCTACGCGTGTCCGCATCCCGGACGTATGCCTTACTTCGACAGATCCCCAGACCGAGACCCTCACCAGCCCTCCGATTCTTGTGGTCGAGGTGTTGTCTCCCCGGGACACCTACTCGGACACGCAGGAACGGGCGCGGGACTACCTCGATATGGGCGTTGAGATGGTGTGGGTGATCGACCCACAGAGCCGGACCGGGCGCATGTGCAAGGGTGACATCTGGAAGGAAGCACGCACCCTGCTGGTTCCGGGAACGCCGATCCATGTCGACCTCCATGGGATCTTTGAGCATATGACGAAGTTGCGGGGGTAGGACGATAGCGCGCGCTTGCTCTAGAGGAACGGCAGAAGCAGATTCCCTTCGGGAATGACAACTAGAAGGGCAATGCCCTCTATGCCAATACCTCCATTGCTTTAGTCGATTGAGATTTTTCTCAGGAGTTTGAAGTCGGAGAGCATTTTGCCGGTTCCGAGGACGACGCTGGCGAGGGGATCGTCGGCGATGGAGACGGGCAGGCCGGTTTCTTCGCGGATGCGTTTATCGAGATTTTTGATGAGGGCGCCGCCGCCGGTGAGTACGATGCCGCGGTCGGAGATGTCGGCGGAGAGTTCGGGCGGTGTGCGTTCGAGCGCGACGCGGATGGCGTTGATGATGGTGGCGATGGATTCGCCGAGGGCTTCGCGGATCTCGGAGTCTTCGATGGTGATGGTTTTGGGGACGCCCTCGATGAGGTTGCGGCCTTTGACCTCCATGGTGAGTTGTTTGTCGAGGGGGTAGGCGGAGCCGAGTTCGATTTTGATCTGCTCGGCGGTGCGTTCGCCGATGAGGAGGTTGTACTTGCGTTTGAGGTAGGTGGAGACGGCCTCGTCCATCTGGTTGCCGGCCATGCGCACGGAGCGCGAGTAGACGATGCCGGCGAGGGAGATGACGGCAATGTCGGTGGTTCCGCCGCCGATGTCGACGACCATGTTGCCGCCGGGCTCGGTGATGGGGAGGCCCGCGCCGATGGCGGCGACCATGGCCTGTTCGACGAGGTGGACCTCGGAGGCTTTGGCGCGGTAGGCGGAGTCCATGACGGCGCGTTTTTCGACCTGGGTGATCTCGGACGGGACGCCGATGACGATGCGCGGGTGCACCATCATTTTGCGGTTGTGGGCCTTGTGGATGAAGTAGTTGAGCATTTTTTCGGTGTGTCGGAAGTCCGCGATCACACCGTCTTTCATGGGCTTGATGGCGACGATATTGCCGGGCGTGCGGCCCAGCATCTCTTTGGCTTCCTTGCCGACGGCCTCGACTTCGTTGGTGAGTTTGTTGACGGCGATGATAGAGGGCTCGTTGACGATGATGCCCTTGTTGTGGGCGAAGACGAGGGTGTTGGCGGTGCCGAGATCGATGGCGAGATCCGAAGAAAACAGGCTAAACAAGGACCGCATGTTGTGGATGCGGGAGTAACGCGTTTGGAACGAGTTGCTGGACATGAGGGTTTTCGAGTTGTCCTATACGAAGCGAGATAGGGTGAGTGTAACGCCTTGAGGGACGGGGGTGCATCAAGGATAGGGCAGTTTCTGAGGGCTTTGCTGGACTCCCGAAGCAAACCCGGACGACCCGCGAAGCAAGCCAGACGTTGATGGAATGGACTGAGTGGCGTGAGCGGCTGGATGTCGACGGCCTAGTCCAGCACGAGACGGGCACAGAGGAGAGCGGAGGGATAGATGAGGATGCTGATGTGGCGCGTGTAGGCGAAGCCGGCGAGGTACGGCAGGGAGCAGGCGGCGACGAGGGCGAGAAAGGTCCACGCGGCTTCTCGGCGATCGGCTCTCGACGGGCGCGCTCGGGTGGGAGGGATGGCGGCGGGAGGACGGAGGTTACGGCCGATGAGGACGTATCCGGACAGCAGAAGAGCGGCGAAGAGCAGGAGACGGAAGAGGAGGATGCCGAGGGTTTCGATGGTCTGGAGGCTGCCCGCGCTTTCGTTTGAACCGAGCTTGTGGACTGAGAAGAAGATGACGTCGAGCTTGCGAAGGTCGGCGCTGGCCGTCGTGCCGGGGTGGACGAGCAGAAAGGCGACGGCTGCGTGCTGGTGAAAGTCGTTGAAGCTCCACTCGTCGCGGAAGCTGTGGCCCTGATTGAGTTCAGGATCGTACTGGTCGAGCGATTGACCGGCGGGGGGCGGGTAGCGCCCGAGAAACTCGGGGTTGTTGCCTTTGTGGAAGTTGATGCCGTCGAGGCTGGTGCCGAGGGTGTAGCGGCCGCTGGTGTGGTGCTGCCAGGCCGCCCAACCGAGCGGTGCAAGGAGCATCAGGGTGAGCGCGAGGAGGCGAGGTTTGGGGGTGCGGAGACGCCACAGGTACGCGACGGCCAGGACGGCGGCGGCCGGGAGCATGGCGCTTTTTGCGAGGTAGAGTGTGCCGGCGAGGAGGGCGAAGAGGACAGGCTGGCCGAAGCCGCGCTGCTCGCGGACACGGCCGAACAGAAGGATTGCGAACAGGAGCGCGAGGAGGCTGTAGGTGTAGCCTTCTTCGACCTGGAGGTTGACGACGTCGGCGAGAAAGGCGGTGATCGCGAACGGGAGGAGGAGGAGCAGATAGAGGAGGAGGCGGAGCGGGGCGGAGGGCGGAGGTGACGCGCGGCGGAGGGCAAGGACGGCAAGCGCGATGGAGGCTTCGATCGGGAGCAGGAAGAGGAGGGTCTTGAAGAGGTCGACGGGGAGGTAGAGGTCGCCGAAGATCCGAATGCCGAGGGCGACGACGGCGGACGCGACCGGCATGCGCGCGGCGTGGAAGCAGATGGGGTTGCCGACGGTGCCCATGGCTTCGGTGCAGGTGGTGAGACCGCGGCCGGCGAGGAGGCTTTGGGCGGTGGGTCCGACGAGGTTGGCGAGACTGAAGAGCGATAGGCGGGCCATGCCGGCGTGCTGCGCAAACAGCACGGCCGCCGAGATCGAGAGCAGAACGGGGAGGAGAAGGAGGAGAGCGAGCGCGAGGTTTGGGCGCGGGGTTGGAGCCGGCGCGGGCGAGACCGTGTGTGTGCTGGGGAGGCTAGGGCGCGGTTGAGAATGCATGCGTATGGGTTGTGATTTCGGAGTCGTACTCGAAGCCTCGTTTGAGGACGAGGAAGCGGCGCTCGAAGAGGTCGTAGCTCAGCTTGGAGATGACGAAGGTGACGAAGAAGTTCGCCGCGAGCGCGAGGATGCCGGCGAGGGTGATGGAGTGGAGCCGGTGGTTGAGGGTGACGAGCAGCTGAATCCAGGCCCAGCCGAAGATGGTGTGAAAGAGGTAGAAGCCGTAGCTGTAGCGGCCGAGTGTGCGCATGGGTCGGAGGTGAAAGAAGCGTTCGAAGGCTTCTCCGGCGGGGAGCGTCATGCCGATGAGGCCGGCGCCGGCGAGTGGGGTGAGGCTGAGGCCGAGGGTGAGGAGCCACGGCGAGTCGTAGCTGGGTGAGAGGACAAAGATGAGGAGGGCGAGGAGGCCGGCGGCCAAGGCGATGGGACCGGATCGGCGCTGCCAGAGGTCGGCTTTTGGACCGCGCAGGAGCAGGGCCAGGATTGCGCCGATCAGGAGCGCGTCCATGCGAAACGGAAGCGTGCGGAAGACCCAGGTCTCGGCGACGGACAGGGGAAAGAGGGCGACCTCGACGGACCGGAGAAGGAGCGCGAGCACCGACAGGCCGGCGGCTGTCCACAAGAGCTGAACGCGGTCGCGCACGAACCAGACGACGAGCGGCCAGAGGAGATAGAACTGCTCCTCGACGAAGAGCGACCAGAAGTGGCCGAGAAAGAGCTTTGCGGAAGGGTGGTTGGGGCTGGGGATGTCATAGAGGGAGAGGTCGGCGTTGCCCCAGAAATTTCCAAGATAGAGCGGAAACGCGAGATGGGGCCAGCGCCAACGGTAGTGAAAGACCGGCGTGAGCAAGAGCAGGAGGAGCAGGGTGAGGTAGAAGACCGGGAAGATGCGCAGGCTGCGGCGGACGTAGAAGCGGAGGAAGAAGTGCGAGTCGGTGCGGGTGTCGAAGAGGATGCCGGTGATGAGGAAGCCGGAGAGGGCGAAGAAGATGTCGACGCCGACCCAGCCTCGCATGCGGGCTTCGTTGAGGAAGTTGAGGACGCGGCCGCCGTGGGCACCGCCGCCGAAGTGATGGAAGAAGATGAGCAAGACGGCGAAGGCGCGGATGCCGTCGAGCGCTGGGAGGCGGGTCTTGAAGTTGAGCGGGAGGAACGGACGTTGGGCAGAGGCCAAGCTGGGAGATCTCCGCGGGTCTGCCCGTCCGTGGAGAGATGGACGGCGGCGAAGATCCCGGCAACGTCAGGGTACCGTACCGGGCTGTGCCGATCGAACGTCCCGATAGAATAAGAGCAGACCAGAGGATGGGCGGAAAGATACGGGAGCGGAGCAAGCGATGATCATCGGTGTGCCGAGGGAAGTGAAGGATCACGAGACGCGCGTGGGTGTGACGCCGGCGGGGGTGAAGGCGCTGGTCGATCATGGCCACACGGTGCTGGTCGAGCACGATGCCGGAGCGCTTTCGGCGATGCCGGACGAGGACTTTCAGAGCGCGGGCGCGGAGATTGTGGGCTCGGCCGCCGATGTGTGGGGTCTTGCCGACATGGTGGTGAAGGTGAAGGAGCCCACGGAAAAAGAGTACGTCTATTTTCGCCCTGGGCTGCTGTTGTTTACGTATCTGCACCTAGCTCCGTTGAACGCTTTGACGGACGCTTTGCTGGAGAAGAAGGTGACTGGCATAGCGTACGAGACGGTGCGCGACCGCCTGGGACATCTGCCGCTCTTGACGCCGATGAGCGAGGTGGCGGGCCGGCTTTCGGTGCAGATTGGAGCGGAGTATCTGACGAAGGCGCATGGTGGGCGCGGAGTTTTGCTGGGCGGTGTTCCGGGGGTGGCGCCGGCGAACGTGTGCATTATCGGCGGCGGGATTGTGGGGACGAATGCGGCCAAGATTGCGCTCGGGATGGGGGCGAAGGTGACGCTGCTGGATCTGAACCTGAACCGTCTGCGCGAGCTTGACGACATCTTTTCGGGCCGCGTGTATACGGTCGTTTCGAACTCGTACAACGTGGAGCGCGCGACCGCTGAGGCGGATCTGGTGATCGGCGGTGTGCTGATCCCCGGGGCCGCGGCGCCGAAGATCGTGACGCGGACGATGGTGAGCAAGATGAAGCGGGGCGCGGTGGTGGTGGACGTGGCGATCGACCAGGGCGGATGCATCGAGACGGCGCGGCCGACGACGCACTCGGACCCGTCGTTTGAGGTGTCGGGGGTGGTGCACTACTGCGTTACCAACATGCCGGCGGCGGTGCCGAACACGTCTACGCTGGCGCTGACGAACGCGACGTTTCCGTATGTTCTGAAGCTTGCGGACGCGGGCGCCGAGGCGACGATCCGGGAAGACAAAGGTATTGCCGAGGGCGTGAATACGTATGACGGAAGGTTGACGTATGCGGCTGTTGCGGAGGCGCAGGGGCGCGAGTGGAAGCCGGTGGCGGAGTTGCTGTGAAGTCTCCGTTGCGAACGGCTACGACTTCCGCATTCGCACGAGCGTGTATGCGTATGAGAGCAGGACTGCCAGGCTGATTGCGGTGGTTTTGTAGGGCGTGGGGGCGAAGAGGTATGCGGCGTAGACCAGGATGGAGCGGCCGATCGCGTGTTGCATGCCGACGGGATCGTCCGCGGCCCAGCCATACGGGATCCAGATGATGGCCATGAGGATGGCTCCGCCGAGCACGATCAGGATGGGGTCATGGGCGAGGACGGCGGCGATGATGACCATCGGCCACATGAGCGCGACGAGGCCGAGGGACTGCACAAACATCTGTGTCACGGGATTGCCTGTGCTGGCGAGGTTTACTTTGCGGCCGGTGAGGCGGTCGATCAGGATGGCGAGTGGAAAGATCGTACCGCTGCCGAAGCCTACGAGGTAGCCGATCTGAAGTGGACGGAGGAAGAGCGCGGCCACGCCGACGATGGCCCAGAAGATCATGCCTGCGATCGGCATGGATTTGGTGCCGGTGGCGCGAAACTCGCTCCGGAGATCGCTCAGAGCTAGGTCTGAATTCATCTGGGGGGATTTTACTCCAGAGGTCTTGCCGGGCGAGAGACCGCTGAGCGAACGGAGCTTGCTGGAATCGGCGCACTACAATCGGGGTGGAGGAGACCTCTGCGCCCATGACTGAGGAGAGCGCCATCTCGGCCCGCCGCCGCAAGCTTGTCAGCATTCTTCTGGGCGTCGGCACGTTGTTGCTTTTTCTTTTGCTGGCGGGCCTGAACGCCTTCAATGTGCGGCTGCTGAATCCGTCAACGACCGGGCGCATTCTTGTGTTTACCGGCCTATCTGTTATTGCGTTTCTTCTGTTTGTTGCGGTCCTGTTGTTGCTGGTCCGCAACGTCCTGAAGCTTTACGCCGACGAGCGGTCGCGGGTGCTGGGATCGCGGCTTCGGACGCGGATGCTGGCGGGCGCGGTTTTGGTGTCGCTGGTCCCGATCGGCTCCATGTTTGCGTTTTCGTACGGGTTGATGAACCGCGCGGTGGATCGTTGGTTTTCCGAGCCGGCCAACGAGGTGCGCGACAGTTCTAACCGGATGGCGCTGGATCTGGCGCAATACTCGACGGCGAACGCGCGGGTGGAGGCGGAGGCGATCGCCGCGAATCTCATGTTGCCGTCGGCGGCGGCGGCCCCGGTCTCTGCGCGGCGACCGGAGATCTCGGGCGGGCGGGGGGAGCATCGCCCAGCCGAACCTCGGCCAAGTGCAACGGAGAGGTCCACGCGGCAGAGCTCGCATGCTCGACCGGAGCTTCGCTCCCGTCTTCCTTCGCCGCGGTCGGGGGCTCTCCCTGCCCGTGCGGGCGCGGATGCGTTTCGTCCGGCGGCCCCCAGCCGAGAGGCGCTCTTGCGCGTCTTTCGCGAGCACGAGATCACGCTGCAGAACGGCTTTGCCCTTGCATTTCGCGAGGGCCGGCCGATGGCGGCATTTCATGTTCCGACCGGCGGTGCGAACACGGCGCGGTTGAAGCTCTGGCTGCCGGGCGACGCGGGCGAGACGGAAGACGACGCCCGTCCTGTCTCGGCGATGGGCGAGCGGTCCGGTGCTCTGGGCGCGGGTAGGGGGGAGACGCCGGATGTGATTGCCGGTCCTATTTCAAGCTCCATCCTTTCCGCCGCGGATCGCAGTGACGGGCCGATGTTTTCGCTTGACGGCGTGGACTATGCTCTCGGAACGGCTGCCTTGCCGACCGGCGGGACGGTCGTGGTCGGACTTCCATTGCCGCCGGGGATTTCGACCAACATGGCGCGGCTGCGATCGGCGGCGGACACGTACCGTGTGCTTTACAGCAGCCGCCGAGAGGTGCGCTGGCTATACACGCTCTTGCTGCTGCTGATGACGAGCCTGGCGCTGTTTGCGTCGTCGTGGCTGGCGCTTCATCTTTCGAAGCAGGTGACGCGGCCGGTGGAGGATATTGCCGACGCGATGGAGGCGGTAGCGGCGGGGGACTACGCCTATCGGGTGGAGGCGAGTGCGACCGACGAGCTTGGTGAACTTGTCCGATCGTTCAATCGGATGGCAACCGATCTTGAAGGTTCGCGGCACGCCGTGCTTCAGTCCGCGACCGAGCTTTCGGCGGCCAATGCCACGCTGGAGGCTCGCCGGCGCGAGCTCGAGACGATGCTGGAGACGATCCCCAACGGTGTGGCGACGCTTTCGCCAGGCTGCTCGATCATGCTTTCGAACCGCGCCTTGTCGGAGATGATGGATCCGGGTGGACAGAAGCCGTTTCTTGGCCAGACGATTGCTGAGGTGTTTCCGGCGGAGGTTGTGGAGGTGCTGGAGCGGCTGATCCGGCGATCGCACCGGATGGGATCGGCGTCGAGCGAGATCGAGATGAACCGGCCGGGCAACGGGTATGTGGGAGCTGAGACACTTCACCTGCTGGCGACGATCGCTCTGCTGGAAACTGCCGGCCGCGCGATGGCGCCGATGGCCGACCGGGCTGAGCGCGAGCATGCCGGATACGTCCTCGTGCTCGAAAATGCGACCGAGCTCCTGCGTGCGCAGAGGCAGTCGGCGTGGAAGGAGGTGGCGCGCCGGGTTGCGCACGAGATCAAGAATCCGCTGACGCCGATTGCGCTTTCAGCCGAGCAGATTCGTCGGCACATCGACCGTCTCGCGGCGAATCTTGACCGTCACAGCATTGAGTCGCCGTCGGCGGGCGTGATTCGTCGATGCTCGGAGGTGATCTCCTCGTCGGTCGAGAGCATGCGATCTCTGGTGGATCAGTTCTCGTCGTTGGCGGAGTTTCCGACGGCAAAGCCGCGTCCGGCGGACCTGAATACGATTGTTGAGAACGCTCTGGCACTGTTTGCGGGACGGATGGCGGAGGTCCGGGTGCGTCGCGACATGGACCCGCATCTGCCGCTGGTGCTGGCGGACCCTGAATCTTTGAAGCGCGCTTTGGGCAATCTGATCGACAACGCGGCTGAAGCGATGAGCACAAGTCTGATGCGCGATCTGCAGATCTCCACTTCCCTGTTGCCGAGCGGGTTGGTGGAGCTGGTGGTGGCGGACTCCGGGACGGGGCTGACGGACGAGATGCGGGAGCGGCTGTTTTTGCCGTATTTTTCGACCAAGGAGCGCGGCACGGGGCTGGGTCTGTCGATCGCGGCGAAGATTATCGGGGAGCACGGCGGCACGATTCGGGCGGAGAAGAACCTGCCTGCGGGCGCCCGGTTTATTGTCGAGCTGCGACCGGCGCCGGCGGCTGACTCTGAGCCGAGCCCGGCGATGTCGACGGTGATCTCGGCCTGAGTCGGCGATAGTCGTCGCTCGCCCGCGATTTGCAGCAGGTTGGACCTTACTGCTTGCCGAAGCGGTAGACGACACCCACGTTGACGCCGAGGTTGTTTTGCAGCGAGCCGCCGGATGGACCGGTGAAGGTAGTGCCCATGTAGGTGGGGGTCACGCGAACCGCCAGGTTTGGGAAGAAGTTGTAGTCGAAATTGACGCCGGCGGTAAAGGCTGGGCGCCAGGCGTCTTGCCAGATGCCGACGCTGGTGGAGGTGAAGTTCTTGGAGCCGCCGCTGAACTTGCCGTACGCGACGCCGCCGGTGACGAAGCCGCTGACGGATTCCTTCTGTTTCGCGTAGAAGCGATAGGTGGGGCCGCCGGTGAAGAAGTACTCGGAGATTTGGGGGTTGGCGATGTTGTAGATTGTGTTGCCGACTTTGGCGTTGCCGTACCCGCCGTGGACGTCAGCCGTGATGCCGAGTTTTGGGTTCAGGAAGTAGGTTCCGCTGCCGAAGAAGGTGACTTCGTTGTTTTTCTGGAGGTACTCGCCGGAGCGGAAACGGAGGTATCCGCCGCCGCCGGCGACTTCGAAGCGTTTGCTGTAGGTTTCCTGGATGGCGCGGGCGATGCGGGCCTTGCGATTGGCGTTGGATTCACGCCGGGTGCGCCGGGCGACGACCTGGGCGTCGGCCGGAAGGGTAAGAGCGGCCACGAGAGAGACGAACAACAGAGACCGGACCCACGGCAAACGGTCCCACTGCGATTTCTTGCCAACCATCAAAGCCTTGCTCCTCCATGCGTCCCGGGCACCTTTGGTATGGTGAAGCTCTGCGCCCGGGCCGGTGTTGCGCTGGGCGGGAGTGCGGGGACTTCTTATTAGAACATCCGCGCTGGGCTGGAGTGGGCCGCAGCGGCGAAGGGGATGGATCGAGGGTCGATGGCGAAGAGGCGAGCCGGGGCGGGAAGCGGGACAGACGGGTCTAACGGGTCCAGGGCGAGGTCGCGAGGCCGCGCCGGCGGGGGCGGGAACGGACGTTTGCTGCTCGGGTTCGTGCTTGGGGCGGCGCTTGTGCTGGTGGCTGGATATGTTTGGTTGGAGCGGCCAGCGTGGGTGCGTGCACTTCGTGGCGACAGCAGAGGTCCAGGCGCGGATCTGGACCCTGGCTTGCCGGTTGAACCTCCGGTGGGCGAGCGGGGTGCGGCCGGGGTGACCGGAGCTGCGGGCGCGCCTTTGAAGTCGGCCAGGGTTGCTCCGTTTGGGACAAGCGAAGACGTGTTTGAGGCTGGTGCACGGGTGTATCGGGGGCAGTGCGCCCGATGTCATGGGACGCCGGGGGGGCGGGCGGTGCCTGGTCTGAGAGGGGCGGGGCTCGATCTGTGGCGCCCAGGGCCTGGTCATCGGGCAAGGGTCGGCGTCACTGGCCGGCCGGTCGGGCAGATCTATGACAGCATCGCCGAAGGGGCGGCGCCGGGGCACGATTTCAGCCAGAAGCTCTCTGGGACGGAGATCTGGCAGGTGACGTTGCTGATCGAGCATGCGGGCGATCGGGACGGTCTGCCGGACCCGGTGCGGCGAATTCTGGATGGATCAACGGGCGATGGATCGGCCGGCGCGTCTCTGCGGTAAGTCGACCGTGATGGCCGGGCTTATCGCAGGGTGTAGCCGACGGCCGTCACGAACTGGAAGCTGTTCTTGCGATAGCCGTACGCCGGGTTGTTGAGGAAGCTGTCGGTTGCCGTGAAGTTCAGGTTGAAGCGGCGAAATACGGGCACACTGAGGGTGGCCGAGCCGTTGGCCGAAGACGCGTGGAGGTCATTCCAGGCCGGCAGGAGGTTTACGTTTTCGGTGAAGTGGATGCCGTGCTGGAGGTTTGTGCGGAAGATCTCACCGAAGCTCGAACCGATCAGATTTTCGTTGGATGCGGCGGTCTGGAACGTCTCTTTTTCGTAGTGAACGTCTGCCTTGAGGTCCATCTGGCGCTTGGGCGTGGAGAAAGGTGTCCAACCGATGCCGACGCCGTAGACCTGCTGAAGATTGAGGCCTTGGGAGTAGTTGTGGTCAAACGAGCTCTGTCCCAGAACGTAGAAGCGAGCGGAGAAGTACTGGTCCTGTTCGGCATCTGCGTGAAAGATGCTGGTCTTGACGATGAGGTCCGGGGACGGTGGAATGGTTTGGGGGATGACGGGCTGACGCAGGCGTCCGTAGGTCTCGCTGAGGTCTAGGCTGGAGCGGCTGCGCGGTGGAAGGTACGTGACGTCGGGGATGGTGCGGAGAAGTGTGAGGCCCGTGTTGAAGCTGGATCCGGTTTCGGTGGAGCGCACCAGGGTGGCACCGGCGGTGACGTTGCCGGACCAGCCGTGATCGAGGCCCGGGTTGCGTTTGAGCTCGCTGAGGTAGGTTCGCTCATCCACGACGAAGGCGATGCGATCAGCGGGAATGGCGATGGGAGCGGCATGCGCAGTCCCTGCCGCCGCGGTTTGGCCGGGTGCCGGCGCGGGTGCGGGTGTCTTTTTGGGTGTCGGGGCGGCGGGTTCCGGCGTGGCGGGTGGCGGGGCATTGGCGCCGACCAGCACCTCGCCCGCCTTGACCTCGATTTGACCGGTCGGGACGGGCTGGGTGGTTCTGGCGGGTCCGGACCAGAAACTGTGTTTGCCCTGAACGTCTTTTTCGAGAACGGCGAATCTGCGGCCTGGGCGCAGTTCCTTGACGCGGCTGAGCGGGATCGTGACCTCACCTGCCATGTCGCTGCGAAAGACGATCTGGTCGCCGACGCCGCGCAGAAGCTTGCCGGAGAGCTGGTCGCCGTTGGTGAAGACGAGCAGATCTGGTGCATCGGAGGTGGCAGGCGGAGGTTGCTTATGCCGGGGTTCGGCGGAGGCAGAGGCGAACATTGCTGCGAGGAGCAAACCGAGCACCAAAACGCGGGGTGAAGCGGTTACCACAGGGGGACGGGATCCGAGGCGTTCCATAGCTTCCAGGATGTCATGGAGTTTGGGCCTCCATGCCCCACCCGAGGTGCTTTGAAATCGGGCCGGTGCGCTTCGGCCAGATGCTTTCGATGGGCTCGCTTTGCTTGCAGTGGCAACACTTGCGGGCAAATCAGGGGCTTCCCGAGGAGCTTGAAAACGTCGCTTGCCAAGTGTCTTCTGGGAGGCATACTATCCGTTTCGCGTTCGGTGCAGTTCCAAATTGGGACACGCCAGAGCGCCTAGGAATACTGAGAAGCTCCCCAGAGTTCATGTTTTGCCGGTTACCGGCGTGCTGTTTTGGCGACGGAGAACGTTTTGAGAGGTCAAGGAAAAACTATGTCATGGTACGCGTACTGCATCGCCGAACGAGAGGCGTTTCCGGAGCTGTGCCGGCACCGCCGACCTACACCGCTGGCCGGGGTTTCCGGCCTCTTTGGCAACCAGGCTTTCTTGTTTCCAGCAAGCGAACTTGCGGTTATTGTCTCCGAGCACAATCTTGAAGACACGAAACGGTTGGACCAGCAGGCGGCAAAGGACCACGCCCGCGTGATTGCCGAGTGCTTTGCGCACTCGACCGTGCTTCCTTTCCGGTTTGGGACAACATTTCAGGATGACGACTCGCTCCGGCGGTCGGTTCGATCGAACCAACGGCACTTCCAGGCGAACGTCGAGCGTTTGCGCGGCAAGGCCGAGATGCACTTGAAGGTTCTGGTCGACGACACGTGCCCGGGCAACTCTTCGCGGGACATGACGGTAGGTCAGGGGTACTTGACCAGTTTGCGGGAGAGCGCGAGTCGGCAGCGCGAACGGCAGTCGCGGGCGCGGGCGCTTTCGGTTCAGGTGCACCGGATGTTTCTTCCGATTGCGGAAGAGATTACGTGCAAACGGATGGACTCGGGCAAGATGCTGCTGGATATTGCGCACCTGATCGACAACCGGACGGTGGAGCGGTACCAGAACAAGTACAGTTCGGCGACGCTGCAGATGAAGGAGTGCCGCTTTCAGCTCTCCGGCCCGTGGCCGCCGTACCACTTTGTTCAGAGGTCGGCGCCGCAGCACCAGCACTCGGCGTAGGGTTTCAGATCGTCAGGTCGTCAGATCGGGATTTCAGATTGGCCGGGTCCTCCCTCTTCGATGGAGGGCCCGGCCAGATCCCGTTTTGGTACTAAAGTCACGTCCGTTCACCGACTTGCTGCACGGTCGCTGCGACGTGTGCGCTCCTGTGCGCATCGCATGTGGTGTGGGTTGTTTCGGGTCTTTCCCTGTTCTCTCCGGGTTTGTGTCCGGCCATGGCGAGCAGCAGCAGACCGGAGGTACTAATCCGCCGTACGCGCAAAGACGCGCGACAGGAGAGAGTTTTTCATGAACATCAGCAGAACCTATCTGGGGGCCTTTGGTGCTCTCGTGTTTGCAGCCAGCGTCCCGGTGTGGAGCGTGGCTCAGGAACCGAACCCGACTTCGGGCGTCACGCCGGGGCAGGTTGCCGGCCAGATCACGCAGCAGCAGGACGGGATTTATCTGTATCGGGTCAAGGTGGTGCAGCGCGACCTGGATGCGGTCAATTACTTTCACCGCTCCGGATCGACGCGCATCGGCTTTAAGGGCACGGTGCTGCTCCCCGGCGCTTCGGGCGAGGCGAAGGTGACCAGCGAGCGCGGGCAGATTTCGATTGACGCGAAGTTTCAGGGTTTGACACCGGCGAACGGCTTCGGTCCCGAGTACCTGACGTACGTTCTTTGGGCGATCTCGCCTGACGGCCGGCCGTCCAACCTCGGCGAGGTGCTGCCGGCCGGGACCAAGAACAACATCAACGTCACCACGTCCTTGCAGAGCTTTGGGCTTATTGTCACGGCCGAGCCATACTTTTCGGTCACGCAGCCGAGCGATGTGGTCGTTCTGCAGAACGTGATCCTCGAAGACAAGACCCAGGGCGTGCTTGAGAAGGTGAATGCGCACTACTCGCTGTTGCCGCGCGGCTTCTATGCGGAGACCGAGGGTTCGAAGACGGTTGCCGACCCGATCACGCGAAATGAGAGATCGCCGCTTGAGCTTTTTGAGGCTTATAACGCCATGCGGATCGCGACGCTGTCAGGCGCGGACCGGTATGCGCCGGACATTATGGCGCAGGCCAAGCAGGATCTGCGGAACGCGGCGGATCTTGACAGCAACAAGCATGGCGATCGGAAGCTCGAGATCACCTATGCGCGGCAGGCGGTGCAGCGCGCCGAGGATGCTCGTCTTGTCTCGTTGCGCAAGCAGGCGGCCGAGCGTCAGGTAGCGTCGGACCGGGCTCGTCAGCAGGCGCAGATGCAGGCCGAGCAATCCCAGATGCAGGCGCAGCAGTCGCAGATGCAGGCGGAGGCGTCGCAGCTTCAGGCCGCGCAGGCTCAGGCGGCGGCGGATCGCGCGGCGGCAGAGACGGCCCGTGCCGAGGCAGAGCGGCTTCGCGCGCAGAATGAGGCAAATTCGGCACGCAACCAGGCAGCTCAGTCGGCGGCTGAAGTGACCGCAACACGCGAGCGCCTGCGCGAGCAGCTGAACAAGGTCCTGCAGACGACCGAGACGGCACGCGGTCTGATCGTGAACCTGTCGGACGTGCTCTTCGACACGGGACGATACACGCTGAAGCCGGACACCAAGCTTTCGCTGGCCAAGGTCGCGGTGATCTTGCAGGCGTATCCGAGCCTGAAGCTGCAGGTGGAGGGATACACGGATTCGGTGGGCAGCGACGAGCTGAACCAGAAGCTGTCGGAGAACCGCGCCAACGCCGTGAAGGACTTCCTGATCTCGCAGGGGACGGATCCTGCGAGCATATCGGCGGCGGGATATGGCAAGTCGAACCCGGTGGCGGACAATAGCACGGCGGCGGGACGGGCGCAGAACCGGCGCGTGGACCTGATCGTCTCCGGCGCGGCGATTGGCGTGACGCAAAGCGGACCGAGCACGACCTCTGGTGGAAGTAATCCGCAGTAGGCGGTTGCGAAGAACGTTTGGAGGAGGGGCTGTCGGGATGCCGGCAGCCTTTCCGTTTGCATCCTAACTACTTATTTTTAGAACCGGGCCGGATGAGCTTCAGAGCCGGGCCGAAGAGGTGGGGACGCGACCTATGCTGTCCATGCGGGACAAGACGGTGTTGGTGACGGGCGCGAGCTCAGGGATCGGACGGGCGACGGCGCTCGCCTTTGCGGATGCAGGTGCACGCCTGCTGGTTTGTGCGCGGCGTGTTGATCGGCTTGCGGATGTAGCGGCCGAGCTGAAGGACGCCGGAGCCGGGGCGGTCGCGACCTTTGCGCTTGATGTGCGCGATCGTCCGGCGGTCGAGACGGCGATCAGAGGCTTGGCTTCCGAGTGGGCCGCCATTGACGTTCTTGTGAACAACGCCGGCCTGAGCCGCGGTCTGGCGAAGTTGTATGCAGACGACCCTGACAACTGGGAGGAGATGATCGACACCAACGTGAAGGGTCTGTTGTACGTCACGCGCGCGGTTGTTCCTGGGATGGTGGAGCGCGGTCGCGGCCACGTGATTAGCCTGGGATCGACGGCTGGGCGGCAGACGTACGCGAACGGCGCCGTTTACTGTGCGACGAAGGCGGCCGAGCGCGTCCTGATGGAGGGCCTGAAGCTGGACCTGATGGGAACGCCGGTGCGCGTCACGACCGTCGATCCGGGGATGGTGGAGACCGAGTTCAGCGAGGTGCGCTTTCGCGGCGATACAGGGCGCGCCGCCACGGTCTACCAGAACATCACGCCGCTCAGGCCCGAGGACGTGGCCGATGCGATCGTGTGGGCGGCCACGCGGCCGATGCACGTGAACGTGCATGAGATTTTGCTGACGACGATTGATCAGGCAAACTCGAATACTTTGGTTCGGAGAAGTTGATTTTAGCCGGTCGCAGATGAGGCCTTCGGGAAGGGTTTAGCGCCCGAAAAGAACAGCAGATTCCCTTCGGGAATGACAACCAGAAAAGCGGGACTCCTGCGAATCCCCCCTTCGCGAATGAAGCGAGTAAAGAGCCTGCGCTGGCCGAAAGCGTACCTCAGCGGCTGAAGCCGCGTTGCATGGATCGCGGATAAGGCACGGCTGAAGCCGTGCCCTTAACAATGCGGGACTAGATCAGAAGGTCCCTAGAGGTGGATCGACCAGCCCAGCTCGGAGAGTTTCTCTTCCACGTCTGCCAGAGCCAGCTCGAGCGCTGACCGGCGATGCGGGCTCGATGTGCGCTCGGACAGGATGCGTTCGCGCTGCATTTCAAGCGCCTGGAGACGCCGCTTTTCGTCCGCGGCCAGAGCTCTCGACCCGGCCGCGACTGAGCGCTCCTGAACTCCCTCGGCGCGAAGCGTCTGCTCGGCCTGCTGCGACTCGACTGACTTGCTCTCCCAGCCACGTGACATGCGGCCATTCTACCTCGCGGCGAGGACTGACCCAAACTATAATGAAGAGGTCAAAAGGATGGGATCCGCCTGTGATCGTTGAAGTTCAGGGGCTTCGCAAGGTGTACACGGGCAAGGCAACGGTGGTCGCGATCGACGGCATCGACCTCCACGTGCGCGAGGGCGAGCTTTTCGGGCTCTTGGGACCGAACGGCGCCGGAAAGACGACCACGATCAGCATCTGTACGACGCGGGCGCTGCCGACGTCAGGCAACGTTCGCATTGGGGGTGTAGACGTGGTCGCGGCGCCCGCTCTGGCACGCCGGCAGATCGGTGTGGTTCCGCAGTACAACACGCTCGACCGGGCGTGCACAATTGCCGAGAATATCAACTTTCACTGTCTCTACTTTGGGTTTTCGCGTGGCGCTGCACGCGCGCGTACGGCAGAGCTGCTCGCTCAATTCCATCTTTCGGAGCGTGCCGGGGCTTATCCTTCGCAGCTCTCCGGCGGCCTGGCCCAGCGGGTGCAGATCGCTCGGGCGATTGCGCACCGGCCCAAGGTTCTGTTTCTCGACGAGCCCTCGGCCGGCCTCGATCCGCAGAGCCGGATCGCCATGTGGGACGCGGTGCGGCGGCTGCGTGAAGAAGGCATAACGGTCGTTCTGACGACCCACTATATGGAGGAGGCGGACGAGCTTTGCGATCGCGTTGCGATCATCGACCACGGCCGCATTCTGGTGGAGGACACGCCGTCGAATCTGAAGGGTTCGGTTGGCGCGCAAAAGATTTATGAGCTCGATCTCGGGTCGCCGGCGAGTTCGGCCGCGCTTTCGGACGAGATCCGGGATCTCCCTGGGGTGGCCAGCGTCGAGGCGACACCGGAAGGGATTCGCGTGCTGGCGCATGCCGCCGACGGTCTCTTGCCCGAGATTGTTAAACGGTCGGACCCGTACGGCTTGCGCGACCTTACTGTCGCTGAAACCAGCCTTGAAACTGTGTTTATTCGACTTACCGGACGTGAACTCCGCGATTAGGAGCCTGATCGCGCAACGCAGGCACAGAATGGCGCCAACCAGAGCAGTCCAGGGCGCAGGCAAGGCAAATCTCCCCATGTCTCAACTCGCAACCGTCGACACGTCCCTCCCTTCGGCGACCGCGCTCCCCGTCACGCCCAGCGGCATGCACCCATGGCGAGCCTTTGCCGGTCTGTTTCTGCGCGACATGTTTGTTCTTCGGCGTGAACTGCTTCCGTTCGTGATCCGGATCTGCATGAATCCATTGCTGTTTCTGTTTGTCTTCACGTTTGTCATGCCGCACATGAGTGGAGGCACGGCGATGAACCCGACGTCCGCCATGGGAGCGAATTTCTCGACCGTCCTGCTCCCTGGCCTGATGGCGGTCGCGATCATGTTTTCGGGCATTGCCGCCGTTGCGCTTCCGCTCGCGCAGGAGTTCGGGGTGACGCGCGAGATCGACGATCGCGTGATGTGTCCGTTGCCGGTCGCGGCCGTTGCGATCGAGAAGATCTGCTTCTCTGCCGTCCAAAGCATGATTGCGGCGGCGATTGTGTTTCCGCTGGCCTACTTTGTCCCGGCGACGCCGGTGGTCGCGCACGTCACGTCGTGGCCGTTTCTTTTGCTAATCCTTGTACTTGCGAGCCTAACGGCCGGCGCGCTCGGCCTGACGATCGGCACCAGCGTGAAGCCGCAGCAGATCGGTCTGATCTTTGGCGTCGTGGTGATGCCGATCACGTTTCTGGGTTGCGTGTACTATCCGTGGGCTGCGCTCAACCACATCCACTGGCTGCAGGTGGCCGTGCTGGTGAACCCGATCGTGTACATGAGCGAGGGCCTGCGCGCCGCTCTGACACCCACGCTGGCACACATGCCGGAGACCGTTGTCGTCCTGATGCTGGCATTTTTTCTGTCGCTCCTGACGTGGCTGGGCGTGCGCGGATTTCTTCGCCGCGTGATCGGGTAAAGCGGCGAGAAACGCTACTCGATGTTGCGCGAGGCCGACTGCGAGGCTGCGACCAGATCTCGGGCGCGTTCGGTCTCTACCAAGCCGCCGCGGAGATGCTCTGCGATCAGCTGGCCGTGGAAGCGTCCGTTCTCGATGAAGATCTCGTTGGTTCGCTCGCCGGCGACGATCACGCCGGCGAGGTAGATGCCCGGGACGTTACTTTCGAGGGTTCCAGGATCGCAGACCGGGCAGCGGCTATTGCTCGGGTCCAGGTGGATGCCCAACCGCTCAAGAAAGCTGAAGTCAGGGTGGTACCCGGTCAGAGCGAAGACGAAATCGTTCGGGATCGTCTGTTTGCCCTCGGGCGTTTCTAGAACGACGGCATCGAGGTCAATCTGCTCCACCGTCGAGTTGAAGTACGCGGTGATCTCGCCGTTTTTGATGCGGTTGTTGATGTCCGGCAGGATCCAGTACTTGACGTGCCGATGCATCTCCGGTCCGCGATGCACGAGCGTGACGTGCGCACCGTGACGCCAGAGCTCGAGCGCGGCTATGGCAGCGGAGTTCTTGCCGCCGATGACCAGCACATCGAGGCCCGAGTAGGGGTGCGGCTCGTCGTAGTAGTGCGCGACTTTGGGCAGGTCTTCTCCGGGCAGGCCGAGCTGGTTTGGGAGATCGTAGTACCCGGTGGCGACAGCAAGTTTGCGGGCGCGATGTTCGCGAGTGCGGCCAAAGCGGTCGGCCGTGCGAACGGTGAAGTCGCCATCCGAGCCCGAGACCGCCTCGACCGTTTCGTATTGGCGTATGTCGAGCGCGTAGTGCTCGGCGACTTTGCGGTAGTACTCGAGCGCCTCGTTGCGGGTCGGCTTCTGGTTTGGGCTGGAGAACGGCATGTCGCCGATTTCGAGCAGCTCCGGCGTGGTGAAAAACGTCATGTGCGCCGGGTAGTGAAAGATAGAGTTGCAGAGGCAGCCCTTGTCGATCAGGACGGCCGTAAACCCGGCGCGTTGCGCCTCGATCGCGCACGCGAGTCCTGTCGGACCAGCGCCGATCACCAAGAGATCAAACCGAGGCTCCGCACCCGCTTCCGACGCAGCTAAAGCACTGATCATCATCATCGCTTTGGATGCCGGGGGACGGTAGCCGGCTTCACTCGGCACAAAAACCCGTGCTGAGGTGAAGCCGGTCTGAGTTGCTCAAACGGCCGAGGCTTGGAACTAAGCGTCGAGCACCACAAGTTTGTGCGCGATCGCGAACAGAGCGAGTTCCAGACGCGTGGAAACGCCGGTTTTGTCGAAGATATTCGACAGATGCCGCTTGACCGTCTCTTCGCTGATCACGAACTCCTTGGCGATGTCCTTGTTGCTGCAGCCCTCGACGATCGAGTTCACGACCTCGAGTTCGCGCGGCGTCAGGCCATAGGTCTTGCGTTCGGGCACGGCGGACGCCAGCTGCATCAGTTCGCGGAGCTTCTGGAGGAGATTGACGACGCGCTCGCCGCCGATCCAGTAGTCGCCTGAGAGCACCGCCCGCAGCGACTTCGAGAGGTCGCCCGCGACTGAATCTTTGACGACGATTCCACGCGCGCCGATTTGCAGCGCCTCGATGACCTGCTGGGTGGAGATGGTTCCGGTCAAGAGGATGATCTTGACGCGCGGGCTCTTGCTCATGATGGCGCGCATAGCTTCGAGGCCTGGCAGACGGGGCATCTGGAGGTCAAGCAGGAGCACGTCCGGCTCAAGTTCGAGCACCTGGGTGATTGCGTCGTCGCCGTCGTCGGCCTCGCCCACGACCTCAAACCCGGGCTCGCTCATGAGCATGTTTTTGACGCCAAAGCGGACCACGGGATGGTCGTCCGCGACCACGATGCGGATGAGACCCAGCGGCGGCCCGACGCTCCCTACTCTTTTTACCAACTCTCTCGTCTGAGTTTGCAGCATGGCGCACCTCTCTTTTGCCGGAAGCGCGGTGTCAGACCTCTACTCCGCGCGACCTAAGCATACCCCGAAGGCGATCGAGTGCTGCCCTAAAATTCGCAACGGATGTGACTTTAGTTGTAGAATTCACGGTCCCGGGTTCTGCCCCTGCCCGCTCCGCGCTTCTGGAGGCTGAGCTGTCAGCGCCATCGACCTCCATCGCGGCTGCGAGATCGGCCAGTTCGCGAGCGCCGGTGATTCCGAAGCTCCCTTTCAGCCGATGCGCGGTCTGGCGAAAGCTCTGATCATCGCCCGCCGCGGCAAAGAGCTCTAGATCTCGGATGTGCCGGTCGGCCTCTGTGAAGCACATCCGAAACAGTTCGGTGAGGCGCTCGGGCGGCATTGCGGCG
Source organism: Acidobacteriaceae bacterium (assembly GCA_965277145.1). GTDB lineage: Bacteria > Acidobacteriota > Terriglobia > Terriglobales > Acidobacteriaceae > Edaphobacter. The sequence goes on along the minus strand of OZ255717.1, from coordinate 429,235 downwards.
GCGATCTGGACAAAGGTGGCCTCATCCAGAACCGGGGATCGGAGCACATTTCCGTCATTAGCGGTCGAACTCTCGCCTGGCGCGCGGGACAGCACCGTACGGGCGCTGCGCAAGGCCTCCGGGATCTCTGTGATGGCAAGGGGCTTGCCCAGAAATCCGTCAAATGCTGCGGTAATTTGAGAGGGAGGCCGGCTCGCGCTCATCAGGAGCAGAGGAACGGGCGGACCATCGACCGACCTCAAGGCATGCGCCAGATCGATGCCGGCGAGCCCCGGCATTTGCAGATCTGTGAGCACGGCCGTGATCTTTGGACCGGAGGGGACGGCAGTCGCGGCGAGGCGGGAGACGGCCTCCTCGCCGGACGAGACGGCCACAACGATGTAACCCTCGCCGGCCAAGACCGCGGCCAGCACATCGCGGCTGAGCGCGTCGTCATCCACTAGAAGGATCGTCTCTCCCGTCCCTGTCTGACCCATGCCTCGAAGGGTACCAAAGTGTGAAAAGCCGCGTCGCGCAAAGGCTCTCCGTAACCCGACACGCGATACAGTTGTCTGAATGAACGAGCACTTGCAGAGCGGCGGGAGTGGAGGCGTGCCTGAGGGGATGGCAGCCGAGATCTCGGCGCTGTCGGCGAGGGTTGCCGGGCTTGAGCGCGACCTGGATGTGCTGCGAAGATCTCTCCGTTCCGCCGAGCCTCGGATAGGTTCCGCTGAGACCGCAACAGCACCGCCGCCGCCACCGCCTGCTCGGGCGCTCGCGCCAGGTGCTGACGTACCCAGATTTGGTGTTGAACCAACGCCTGCGCGCCCGCGGGCTTCGCTTGAGAACCGTCTCGGCTCGCAGATCTTCAATCGTATCGGTGTGCTGGCGCTGCTTATCGGTGTCACCTGGTTCCTGAAGCTCGCGATCGATAACCGGTGGATCGGCCCGGTTGGCCGCGTTCTGATCGGCCTTGCGGCCGGCGCCGGCGTCATTTTCTGGTCGGAGCGCTTTCGTCGCCAGGGATTTCTGGCGTTCTCCTACTCTCTGAAGGCGATCGGCACAGGAGTGCTCTATCTGTCGATCTGGGCGTCATTTCAGCTTTACCACCTCTTGCCGGCAACCGCGGCGCTTGTGGCTATGCTCCTGGTTACGGCATGGATCGCGTACATGGCGTGGGCCCAGAATGCCGAACTGCTGGCGGTTTACGCCCTTGCCGGCGCGTTTGCCACGCCGGCTCTGCTGTCAACGGGCGGCAATCACGAGGTGTTCCTCTTCACCTACCTGCTCGCGGCCGATCTTGCGGCGGTACTTCTGGTGCGCCTCCGAGGCTGGCCGCGACTTCTGCTTGGCGCCTTTCCCGCCACCGTCGGCTACTTTGTCGCTTGGTACATCTCCTTTTTTAAGGCTGCGGAGCTGGGGACGACAGTCTTCTTTGTCGCGGCGATCTTGGCGGCCTTCCTCCTTCCGTCCGTGACGCGAGGGAAAGGTGTACCGGTCGCGGATGAGGGAGCGCATATTGCACCCGGCACCCAGGCGATCCGGAGGAGCGCGAGATGGAGCGCAATTCCCGAGGTTCTGCTTCCGATCGCCGACGCTGCCTTTGCCGCGCTCGCGATGTCTGTCATGCTCATTGACACGCAGCATCGCGATCTCCTGCCGTGGCTGATGGTCCTCTTCGCGGCACTCTACCTCGGCCTGATGCAGATGCGGAACGCCCCCTCGACACGCGCTGTCCATCTCTCGCTTGCGGTGGTGTTTCTGACGATTGCGATTCCGCTGAAGGCGACCGGGCGATGGATCACCATCGGTTGGCTCGTCGAGGGCGTGGCTCTGTTCTGGGCTGCGCTCCGGATTGGACAACGGACAGAACGCGCTCAAATCGCGCCTACTTCTGAGAGCCGTCTGCTCCGGTCGCTTGCCCTCGGTTCGCTTGCGCTCGGGTTCTGCGGCGTTTTCTGGCAACTCGCGCAGTACGACCATCGTTACGACCCGGCGTTCCTTAACGCACGCTTCGGGACCTCTCTGGTCGGCATCGTCGCCTTTGCTCTGACGGCCTCCTTCGCGTCCAATGCCTCGCACAGCTCGGACCTCTTTCGCACGTTGGACCAAGGTCTCGGGCAGACCGCGGCGGCGAGCGTGATTGCCCTCAACCTCCTCGCCATCACTGCAGGGATTCGCGAGATACCGCTGCTCTGGAGTGCCAGCCGGGGCGTCTTCACCAACGGAAGCGAGGCGGGCCTTCAGCAGGCGCTCGCCATCTCGGCCTTTCTGATGCTGTATGGCGCCGGCCTGCTTGCTGTCGGCTTCTGGCGGCAGAGCGCGTTTCTGCGGTGGCAGGGCCTCATTCTGCTCGCTATCAGCATCGTGAAAACCTTTCTCTACGACGTGCGGGATCTCAGCGCGGGCTACCGGGTGATGAGCTTTCTCGGCCTCGGCGCGCTGTTGATGGCGGTCAGCTTTGCCTACCAGAAGGACTGGCTTGCGCTGCGCGAAGCCGGGCCGGGCGCAGACGTCGCGCCCCCGATCGCGCCAACCGAGGCCCGCTTTGCCGCACCCAGGCCCACCGAAGAGCCTGGCCGGGGGACGGCGTGAGATGTCGGCTTCCGTCCTTTCCGCGGCTGCTGATCGCCGTTGTTTTTGCTTTGTTGGCCAGCCGCTCTGTTGCCGCGCAGATCCGCAGGGGGCTGGCCGTGACGGCCAGCCCAGAGTTCGCGCGCTACCGCCGAGAGGTCGTGCCCGTTCGGAGAGCCGGCACCAACGGTGCACCTACAGGAACCGCGTGTGCCGTCCTCGACCCGGCGATTTACACTCACGCCGCTCCCGGTCTGCGCGATCTGCGCCTTTACCCCGGGGGCGCTTCCCCCAGTGCACATGAACTCGCCTACGCGCTTACGCTGAGCGAACCGGAACAGCCGGAGAGCGCGGGGGCGGCGGTCATGAATCTCGGGTGGGCGACCACTTCGGGCAGCGGCGGAATCGTCTTCGATCTCCGGATGCCGCCCCGGCCCTACACCGACGTTGTTCTCGACCTGAGGGGGCAGGACTTCCTGGCCACCGCGAGCGTCTCGGGCTCGGACACGGCCGGCGCCGCCATCGGATCGCGGCCCACGACGCATCTGGGCGACTTCACGCTATTTGACCTCACGTCGCAGCACCTCGCGCGCAGCACGACGTTGCACCTGGGCGAGACCAGCTTCCCTTTTCTGCACATCCGGCTCGCGGTGTCCCCTGTGCCGGGCGCGCCGGCGCCGTTTGTCGCCAGCCCGGCCATGGTGCTCGGCGCCACGGTTCCGCCGAGCCGCGAGGGCCAGACCATCTTTACCGTCGCGCTGAGCACCGGGGAGATCGAGCAGCGTGGCAATCAGAGCGTGGCGCGCTTCCATCTGCCGGCGCGCGTGCCGATCGAGCGCGTGCGGTTTGTGCTCAAGCCCGGATTTGCCGGCAACTTCAGCCGCGACGTCCGTGTCTCCGCCAAGTCGGGCGGAGGTTCAACCTCAACCGAATCCGGGGGCAACGACGAGACCACGCTCGGCGCCATCGAACGCGTGCGCTTGACCGAAGCGGGACGCGACCTGCGCACTGAACATCTGAGTCTTCCGGCCACCCTGGGCGCCAACCTTGAGAGCGCCGCCGACGTGGACGTCTCCGTCGATAACGGCAGCGATCCCCCGCTCCCGATCGCCCAAGTCGAGCTCGAAACGCGCGAGCGCAAGATCTGCTTCGACGCCAGCACCGTACCGGCCTCGGCGGAGCTGTTCTACGGCGATCCAGGGCTCGCCGCACCGCAGTACGACTATGCCCGGATCTTCTCGCCCGCGGCGCATCCGATGGCCGCCGCGCTGGGGCCGGAAGAGCTGAACCCGCTCTTTCGTGCGCGCCCGGACACGCGCCCGGTCACGGAGCGCCACCCGGGGCTGCTCTGGATGGCTCTCGTCCTTGTGGTCGGTCTGCTCGGCTTTGTGGCGCTGCGGTCGCCGAAATCCCTTTAGACCTGCGAACCCGCTTCGAACAGATATCTCTTGAGGGGAATAGATCGATGCCAGGCAGCTTAAAATTCGGAGCTCTCCTGATCTCTGCCCTATGTGCGGTCTTCTTTCTGTTCTTTGAGAACAGCAAGCACGATTCCCTCTTCCGCCCCCTGAATCCCTTCGGCGAAGATCCGTACGACGCCACCGGTTCCTTTGCGATCCAAGCGGCCATGTTTCTGGCCGCGCTCATGCTTTTCCGTGCGATCAAGCCGTACTCTCCCGCCGGACCTTCGGCTACCGACAAGGCGCTGCTTCTCCGCGCGGAGATGATGGCCGTCCTCGCCGTCCTGGTCACGGCCGCGGCGGACGGGGTCGCCATGCTGCGGCACCGGGGCCTTTGGGTCGGATCAGCGGGAGGTCATCTGCTGCTGATTCATCTGGCCCTTATTACCGCGCTCGCCGCCGTCGCCGGAGCATGCATTTACCACGCCGGTCGCGGGCTCGCCCTGCCGACTATCCCCGGCCACGGTCGCCGCGCGTCCCTCGTCTCACTTGCGGCCATCGCTATCTTTCTCTTCTACCCCGAAGAGCTTCGGCAGACTTTGCCCGGCGAGTTGTTCACCGTTTTCGTGGGCATCGTCCTTCTGTTCGCGCCGATGTGGGCGATAGGCACGGCAGTTTTGTCACACCGCCCCGTCGACTTGCCCGCGAGCCCTGGAGGCCTTTTCCTTCGCACGCTGCGCCGGTATCGTGTTCTGTCTGTGCTCTGCGCGGCTGTGCTCCTCGGCCTGGGCCTGGTCTGGCGCGAGCTCACCGACGGCGGCGCGTCGCCCCAATTCGGGGGCCGCATGCTTCTCGTCGTCGCCGTCTACGTCGGCATCGAGACTACGGGCGTTCTTGTCGGATATGCCTTTCTCCGCAGGCCTCTCGGCCTCTCTCGCGCCCGGTCTACCGGCTTACTTCGTCCATTTCCTTGAGCCAGTTTGCCGGCTTCAGCAGCTCGCGGGGCTTTGACCCGTCTGCCGGGCCTACCAGACCGTCGCGATGCATCAGGTCGATCAGGTGCGCTGCTCGGCCGTATCCAACACGTAACCGGCGCTGTAACAAACTTGTGCTTGCCTTGCCGAACTCGAAGACCAGGCGCACCGCGTCGTCGAACATCTCGTCGTTTGCGTCGCCGTCGGTCGTCTCCGTTTCTCCCTCGGCGGCTTCGTCCTTTGGACCTTCGAGGAAGCCCTGGACATACTCGGCCTCGCCCTGCGCCTTCCAAAACTCGGTGACCGCGTTGATCTCCTTTTCGGTCACAAACGGCGCGTGCACACGCTGGACGCGGCTGGTTCCCGGAGGCAGGTAGAGCATGTCACCGCGGCCCAGCAGGCTCTCGGCGCCGTTCGAATCGATGATCGTGCGCGAGTCTACCTTGGTCGCGAGACGGAAGCTCATGCGCGTCGGCACATTTGCCTTGATGAGGCCGGTGATCACATCGACGCTCGGGCGCTGCGTGGCCAGGACCAGGTGAATGCCGACCGCGCGCGCCATCTGGGCGAGGCGCGTGATCGACTCCTCCACATTGGAGCGGTCGAGCATCATCAGGTCCGCGAGCTCGTCGATGATGATCATGATGTACGGCAGAGGCTCCTGTTCTGCCGGATCCTCAAACATGTCGGCTGTCGCGTTCTCGGTCATTTTGTTGTACTGGTCGATGTTGCGCACATGGTGCCGCGCCAGGAGCTTCAACCGCCGCTCCATCTCGCGAACGGCGTTGCGCAAGGCGTTTGCGGCCAGCTTCGCCTCCGTGATGATGGGCGTAAACAGGTGCGGAATGCCCTCGTACATTCCGAGTTCGACGCGCTTCGGGTCGACCAGGATCATGCGTACCTGCTCGGGCGTGGACTTGAAGAGCACGCTCATGATCATGGCGTTGATCGCGACCGATTTACCCGATCCGGTCGATCCGGCGATCAGGACGTGCGGCATGGAGGCGAGGTCGGCCGTGACGATGCGGCCGTTGATGTCTTTTCCCAGAGCGATCGCGAGCCGGCTTTTGGACTGCGCAAAGCTCTCGCACTCGACCACGTCGCGGAGCCAGATTGTCTCGCGCTCGGCGTTCGGGACCTGGATGCCGACCGTGGATTTACCCGGCATGCGCTCGATCAGAATGGACTCCGCCGCCATCGCGAGGCAGAGATCGTCGGCCAAGCCGGTGACGCGCGAATACTTGACGCCCGCGTCGGGCTTGAACTCAAACGTCGTCACGACCGGGCCGGGGTTGATCTGGGTCACTTGTCCATCGACGTCGAACTCGCCGCATTTTTGGACCAAGATGCGTGCCTCTTCGCGAAGGGCGTCTTCGCGCACGGACGCGTGCTCCTCGCTGTGATAGAGGAGCGAGGACGGTGGCAGCTTGTAGCCGCGAACGCTCTTGGGAACGATCGCGACGGCGACCTGGTCGGAGTCGGCGCGCTTGCCGAACGAGATCGTGTTCGGCTCAGGGGCGGAAGGGATGGGGAGCGGCTCTGGAGCTGGAGCGGGAGCAAGCGGCGTAGCTTTGGCTTTCGCGGCGGGCGGCTTGCTGGCGATCTGAGCTTCCAGTCGAGCGGACAAGAAGTCTGCGGCCTGCTGTTCTCCCTTTGCGCTGGTCGGTACTTTCTCCAGCGGCCGATGGGGGAAGTCTGAGATCTCTTCCGGCGGAGGCTCTGCCGCGAAGTTGGACAAGTCTTCGAGCGCACGTTTGGGGGCCGCCCGGCGCGCGAGCTCCTCTGTAAAGGGTAGGGCAGCGGCGGTGGCGGTCGCAAGCGCGGTCGGCTCCGGCGCGTCGACCAGGGTGCGCGGCATCGCCTCCCACATGGACACCGGTTCGGGTGCGGCAGCGGCGGCCGGCTCGGGCGTCGGTACCACGGGAGGCTGGGTCGCGCGGCGCCGGCTGAGCCAGCCGAACAGACCGGACAACAGAGTAGTACTGGGTGGAGCTGCAGCAGACTTCGCGGCCGGCTCGGCGGTTTGACGGCGCACGGCACGTTCGCGCTTGCTCGCAAATCCGTCCGTCACGGCGAGCTCCGACGTCTGCCGCCGACGATTTCGCCACCGCGACCACCGCGCCTGGAGCTTCTGCACAAAACCGAACCGCGCGCCGAACCAGGTGTTCGCTGTCCCAAAGCTGAAGGTGGTGAGGAGATACAGCGAGATGGCGGCGAACAGGGCAACGACCAGAGCGGCGCCGGGAGGATTCAGCAAGAGGACGAGTTGATCGGCAACGATGCTGCCGGCGGCGCCCCCGAGCGGAAGGCCTCGCCAGAAGAAGCCGCGCGCGACCATGCAGACGGCGGCCGGCGCAAACGCCACCCAGAGCAAGAGGCCGAGCAGCTTGGCGACCGGCGATCCAGCGGCCTTTGACAGCAGCCAGGAGATCCCTAAACGGAGGAGTAGCAACGGCAAAAGGAAGGCGGCGACGCCGATCGCCTGAAGCATGGCGTCCGCGGTGTATGCGCCAAAGATGCCTGCCCAGTTATGCGCCGCTCTGCCGGCTGCCTCACCGCCGGCCGTGTCGAGGGAGGGGTCTGTCGGGGCATAGCTGAGCATGGCCAGGAGGGAGAGGGCAGCGGCTCCGAGAACGAGGAGGCCGAGCAGCTCGTTGAGGCGGCGGCTCTGGGTGGGCGCGAGATGGAGCCGAAAGCTCTTCATAGGGTCGATCGTGCTCGTCGGGGTGCGAGACTTCGCGAACAGAAGCCCCCCGAGCAGAGCTGATTATTTCAGAGAGCGGGCCGGACTTCCCGCATTTCAGAAGCTCGGAATCAGGATGCAAACCCATTGGCCGGACCTGCATCTATTGGCTTACAACTCGCCGCCGGTGGGCCAAACCGGCGGACCTTAGAATGTGGAATGGTTGGCAGGGGCGTGGGATTTTCGCGATTTCTCCTGCTTGCCGCCGGTGAAGGAGAATCGCGGTCAGCCGGCGGACCCTGCTCCAACCGTCCTTTGGCACAGCTACTAAGATACGGAACCATACAGAAACTCAGAGGAACACACGCACCATGGCAACCGAAACAAAGCCGACCGGCTCCGCGAAACACAGGGCGATGGAAGAGACACTTCTGTCTGTGATCAAGACGCTTCAGGACAGCCAGAAGGGTTTTGCCGACATTGGCGAGCACCTCCAGGACGACACGCTGAAGCGTTTTTTCCTAGCCGAGTCGCTTAGGCGCGCCACGTTTCGTGCTGAGTTGGAGAATGAGCTGCACCGGCAGGGGATGGCCGATGTGCACGAGTCGGGAAGCGCCGCAGCCGTAGCGCACCGCATCTGGGGCGACCTGAAGGCGAAGCTCGGCGGCGGTGATCTGACGCTGCTGGAGACCTCCGAGCAGGGCGAAGATGAAGCCAAGAAGACGTATCAGCAGGCGCTCGATCAGCCGGACCTTGCCCAGCCTGTGCGCGAGATGCTGACGGCGCAGCAGGCCCACGTCAACATCTCGCACGACTATGTTAAACGCGCTCGCGACCAACGCAAGAAGTAGACGGCGGCAGATTCTGAACCCAGCGACGAGGACGGCCGGTTCACACCTGCCGTCCTCTTTGCGTCTCGGCGTCCCCAACAACAGCGTTGGACCCAACCTGATGGGCGCTCTCTACATCGCGGCGGGCGCCCTACACTTCGTTGCCACTCCGACGTACATGCGCATCATGCCCGCGTCCTTGCCGGCGCACCGCGAGCTTGTGCTTGTCAGCGGCGCGGCCGAGATGCTGGGCGGGCTTGGCGTCGTTGTTCCCTCCACTCGGCGTGCGGCGGCCTGGGGGCTTGTCCTCCTTTTGATTGCGGTCTTCCCTGCTAACCTCACGATGGTCACCGATCACGGACGATTTCCGCAGGTGCCGATCTGGGCCGCATGGCTGCGGTTGCCGTTGCAGCTTCCGCTTCTGTGGTGGGCCTGGCGGTATACGCGTTCAGAGGTGCATGGGACCCCAGTGCAGGTAGGCGACCGCCGCTGACGCAAGGAGGCAGTAGATTCCGAAGAGATACCACCGCCCGGCCTCCAGCCACGAACTGAGCCAGCGCAGAGCGAGGAGGCCCGCCAGAAACGCGAAGACGGCACCGAGCAGGCTGGCGACCACCGCCCCATGCAGATCGAGTGAGGTCCCGTTGCTCGCAGCCGCGTGCGACGCGTGGAGGAGCCGCAGAGCCTCGCGCAAGACGACCGGCGGGGTCAGGATGACGGCTAGCGCGAAGGAAAATCGCTCTGCGCGCTCCCGCGCCGCGCCCGCCAGCATGCCCGTCGAGATGGTCGCGCCGGACCGCGAGAATCCACGGAACGGCAGGCAAAGCCCCTGCACGGCACCGATCCATCCTGCCTGCCGCATGGTGACGGTGGTGCGGAAATCCTCGGCCTCGCCGCGTGCCTCGACCCGCACGGAGCGCCGCTCGCGCAGGCCGGCGATCAGGATCAGGATTCCCACGCACAATAGCGCCGGCGCAATCAGGTCTAGGCGCCCAAACAGCTCTTCGATCTCCGCCTTGGGAGCTCCGCGAAAGGCCGTCTTCTCGATGACTTTGACGAGCAGCTCACCCAGAATTCCGGTGAGCAGCGTTGCCCACACAAGCCGGATCGCCACGCGCTTGAATGCGTCCGAGTTCGCGAAGTAGGTTCGCCTCCACGTCGCCCAGAAGTACGCGATCACGGCAAACATGGTGCCGGTGTGCAGCATGACGAGGAGCAGCGTCATCGCGGGCGACGTTGGATCAAGGCCCATCAGCTTCTCTGCGACGACGACGTGCGCGGAGCTTGAAACAGGCAGAAGTTCGGCCAGGCCTTGCACAATCGCAAGAACAATCACCTTCAGAATCGGCATACCGTCATCCTAAACGACGGCCGTCGAGCCGCCGTCGTCGACTTCAGCGGTACTCGGTGCGAGGTCGCCGTCAATCCCGATCTGTTCCGTAAATCGCGATGCCCTGCCGCACGCGAAACGCGATGCTGGCGGCCCGGGCCGTGTAGTCGGACTGCGGGAATCGCGATCGCATTTCGGCTGCCAGAGCCTCGGTGCGCGCCGCCGCTCCCTCCGTCCGCTTTCCGTTCTCCTCCACCGTATACATCGTGACTACCACGCCCTCGCGATACGTGGCGTTGTATAAGGCCTCGGCCGTGCGCGGCCCGTCCGGATACTGCTTGGCGTACTTCTCATACAGCCCGGCCTCCATCTCGGGACACTTCGGCAGACCCTGCCAGTCGCCGCACAGCTTGTTGTCGAGCATGTCGTAGGCCGCCATCGCCGCGTATTTCGTGCCTCCGTACGACTTGATGATCCGGCGCATCTCCGTCTCCGGGATCTGCGGCCGCAGGTATGCCTCCTGCTCCTTCGCCGAGGGCAGCGTGCTCGCATCGCGTCGCGCGATCTGCCAGCGCACATCGGCTGCCCGCCACGCTGCCTCCGGGGTCAGGGATGATTGCGGAAAGTATTCAGCCACACGGCGATACAGCAGATGCGCCGCGGCCGCCGCGCCGACCGGAGCATGCGGCGCGGCGGCCTCGTCCTCCAGATTCGCGGCCGTCCCAAACAGCACCACGTCACCGTTCGGCGTCGCGGGCGAAATTACGCCCTTGTCGCGAATCCAGCCGGACGACGGCGTGACATGCTCCTCCTCGCCGAAGGATGCGATCTCCTCGGTCGCGTTTCGGTCCTGTGAGTCGGTGTTGGCGAATACCTTGAGCCAGGGACCGCTGTGCTCGACGACCACGACTTCGTGGCCCGGCGTCACCTCCGACACCTTCTGTGACCCGGCGTCGGGCGAGAGATACACATTTGCTGTGTGGATGACGGTGGCGCGGGATGCCTTGTCGTAGCCGGCCCGGGCGTCCGGTGGGGTCTGCGCACGGGCCGTCGAGAGGAACAGGCCGGCGACCACCGTCGCAGAGACAAGACCGGCGTGAAGAGGCCGAAAGATTGAGGAGGATCGGAAGGGAGGCATGGCACCTGTTAGACGCGCGGCGAGGGGTACGGTTCAGGTCGCATCTGTTCCCGGATCTGCCCGAGCAAGCTCGGATCGATGTTTCCGCCGCTGACCACCGCCACGACCTTCTCCGCTCGGGGCAGACCTGCCGCGCCAAACACCGCAGCGGCCGTCGTCACAGCGCCGCTCGGCTCGGCTACAAGGCCGCTCGCGCTCAGGATCAGCCGCGTCGCGGCGAGGATCTGCCCCTCGCTTACCGTGACTATCCCGTCGACGTATCGCAAGACATGCTCAAAGTTCAGGGCGCCCAGCGACTGTGTACGCAGGCCATCGCCGATGGTGCGCGAGGTCTTAGCCGCAGGCCACTCGACCAGTGTGCGCGTGCGGAAGCTCTCTGCCGCGTCGGCGGCCAGCTCCGGTTCGACGCCCCACACCTGGACGCCAGACCGAGCGAGACCCCTGTCGGGCAGCAACTTCACCGCTGTCGCGATTCCGCTCAGAAGGCCGCCGCCGCTTACGGGCGAGAGCAGGAGATCGACCTCGGGCAGCTGCTCCAGGATCTCCAGACCGCAGGTCGCTTGACCTGCGATGATTGCCGGATCGTCGTAGGGCGGAATGATTGTGTAACCGTGACGGTCCGCGAGTTCTTCGGCCTTTTCGCGTCGCTCCGAGCTTGCAACCCCGACGGTTACAATCTCTGCTCCAAGCGCCAGTGTCGCGGACCGCTTCACCTCCGGCGCATTGCTTGGCATCACAATGACCGCCTTGCCCCCGAGCGCGCGCGCCGCGTATGCCACACCTTGCGCATGATTGCCGCTCGAATACGTGATCACACCGCGCCGGAGTTCGTCTGGGCTGAGCTGCGCGATTCGGTTGTACGCACCGCGCAGTTTGAAGCTCCCAATCGGCTGCTCATTTTCGAGCTTCAGATACAAATCAAAGGGTGGTGCGGCCACGCCGGCGGCCACGATTCGCTCCGGATCGACGCGGACCAGAGGCGTCCGCACGGCCACCCCAGCGATGCGCTCCGCCGCTGCGCGGATCTCCTGAAGCGTGACCAACTCCGGCACGAACCCCTCCTTTTATTCCTCTGCCGCGCCGTACGCGTTCAGAGACCCGCGGCGCCGATCAGATCTCCAGGATCACGGGCAAGATCAGCGGACGGCGGCTTGTCTCCTTCTGGATGTACCGCTTCAGCTCCGTGCGGATCTTCTCCTTCATCACGCCGTAATCGGCTTTTTCCTCGTGGTTGGAGCCGTCGATCAGACGTTGCACCACCTGTTTGGCCTCGGCGATGAGCGCTTGATCCTCGCCCGCGAAGCCGCGCATCACGATCTCCGGCGCATTCTCGAGTTTTCCCGTGTGCTGATTGATGGCGACGATCGGAATCACAAAGCCGTCCTCGCTGAGGTGCTTGCGATCCTTGATCATCATTTCCTCGACCACGTCGCTCGCGGACCCGCCTGAATCGATACACACGCGGCCTACCGTCACCTTGCCGTTCTTGCGGGCGCTTCCCTTGTCGAGCTCCAGGATGTCGCCATCTTCGAGCAAGAACGTCTTCTCCGCGACACCCAGCCCCTGCGCCAGTTCGGCGTGCCGCTTCAGGTGGCGATAGTCGCCGTGGATCGGAATGAAGAACTTCGGCCGGACCAGATTGATCATCAGTCGCAGCTCCTCCTGCGAACCGTGACCGCTCACATGGATCAGCCCCGAGGCTCCATCGTCGTAGACCACCTTGGCGTCGCGCCGCTCCAGGTGGTCTATCACGCGATAGATTGCTTTTTCATTGCCTGGAATGACGCGCGAACTCAGCACGACGGTGTCGCCGGGATCGATCTTGGCGAACTTGTGGTTGTTGACCGCCGCCCGGCTCAGCGCACTCATGGGCTCGCCCTGCGTTCCGCTGATCATCAGGCATAGCTTCTCGGCCGGGAAATCCCGGATCTGGCCGGGATGAATAATCAGCCCCTGCGGTATGTCGAGATAGCCCAGATCCTGCGCGATCTCGGTCGAGTTATCCATTGACCGCCCGATGATGGCCACCTTGCGACCGTGCGCGTGGGCCAGCTCCAGAGCAATCCGGATGCGGTGAATCGAGGACGAAAAACACGAGAAGAAGAGCTTCTTCCGGGTCCGGGCAAAGATGTTGTCGAGCGCCGGTCGAACCGCCTTCTCCCCCGGCGTGTATCCCGGCCGGTCGACGTTGGTCGAGTCCTGCAACAGCGCCAGCACGCCCTGTTTGCCCAGCTCGGCAAAGGCTTGCAGATCGAACGGCTTGCCATCCGGCGACGACAGATCGATCTTGAAATCACCCGTGTGTACGATCACACCGACGGGCGTGTGAATCGCCAGCGCCACGCAGTCCACAAGGGAGTGCGTCACATGGATCGGCATCACCGAAAAGGGACCGACCGTGATCCTGCGGCCCGGAATCATCTCGATCAGGTCGGCGTCGTCGAGCAGCCGGTGCTCTTCGAGCTTGCCTTCCACATACGCCAGCGTGAACTCGGTGCCATACACCGGCACATTCAGCTCCGAGAGGATCCACGGCAGACCGCCGATATGATCCTCGTGCCCGTGCGTCAAAAAGATGCCGCGTACCTTGGACCGGTTCTCGATCAGATAACTGATATCCGGAACCACAATGTCGACGCCGAGCAGCTCGTCCTCGGGAAACATGAGGCCCGCATCGATCACAAGGATGTCGTCACCGAAGCGGATCACGGAGCAGTTCATGCCGAACTCGCCCAGCCCGCCGAGCGGGATTATTTGCAATTTTTCCTGTGCCATCAACCTCTTATCCTATCAGGCGAGCACCGTCACTATGGCGGCAGTTTAGGGCTTCATCGCAGGGTGTCTTCGAGCACGAGCGAAAGCTCTGTCTTCTCGTCGCGGTACTTCACGATCACCGGCGTCGCCAGGCTCAGGCCCCACTCCGCGCCTTTTCCCGCGCTGACCGCACGCGACCCCGGAACGACGACCGCCGCCTCGGGAATGATCAGCGGCCGGTCCACGGTCCCCTTGTAGATCTCGCCGCGTACGAGGTCGTATACCGGCGTTCCGCGCGTCAGCACCGTTCCCGCCGCCAGCACCGCGCGCCGCCGCACAATCGTGCCTTCGTAGACGCCGGTGTTGCCGCCCACCAGAACACCGTCCTCAATAATGACCGGACTCGCGTTCACCGGCTCCAGAACGCCGCCGATCTGCGCGGCCGCGCTGAGGTGCACGCCCTTGCCGATCTGCGCACAGCTGCCCACCAGGGCGTGTGAATCCACCATCGTGCCTTCGTCGACAAACGCGCCTACGTTGACGTACGCCGGCGGCATTACGACCACGCCGCGCGCCAGAAACGCCCCGGCGCGCACCGACGACCCGCCCGGCACCAACCGCACCCCATCCTCGGCCGAAAACCGCCGGGCCGGGTATGTCGCTTTATCGACAAACGAGAGCGCCGGCCCACTCATATCCGTCAGCGCGCCCAGCCGAAACCCGAGCAGAATTCCTCGCTTCACCCAGGCATTGACCCGCCACCCCAACGGGCTCGCCCGATCCGGCTCCGCCGCTCGCAGACGACCCGCCTCCAGGCCATCGCGCAGCTCGGTAAAGGCCGCCTGAGCCTCCGCGTTGCCGACGGCCACGGCGCCACAAGCGAACCAATGCTCAATGCGTTCTTGCAGGTTTTCCAAGTCGTCTGCCCTCACTCCTTGCCCACCAAACCCAGCACTTCCAGCATTCCGCGCAGCCGCCCCCGCAGCGCGTCACTGACGGGAACCAACGGCAGGCGCAACGTCTCCTCGCACCGGCCCATCATGTGGAGCACCGCCTTGATCGGCGCTGGGCTCGTCTCGGCAAAGTGCGCCTGCATGAGCCGAAAGAATCGCAGATTGACCGCCTGGGCCGCCGCCCAATCGCCGAGGAGCGCCGACCGCACCATGCCGCCCACCTCGCCTGGCAGCGCATTTGAAGCCACCGACACTAGGCCCGCTCCGCCGAGCGCGATCACCGGCAGCGCCATCGCATCGTCCCCGGCCAGAACGCTGAAGCCCGGCGGCACCGACAGCAACACCTCCGTGATCTGCATCACGCTTCCGCTCGACTCTTTCACGCCCACGATGTTGGGGATCTCCGCCAAGCGCGCCACCGTCGTTGGCTCGAGATTCGTCCCCGTCCGCGAAGGTATGTTGTAGAGCAGCACGGGCAGATCGACGGCTTCCGCAATCGCCCGAAAGTGTTGATACTGCCCCTCCTGCCCGGGCCGGCTGTAGTATGGGTTCGCCGTCAGGATCCCGGTCAGCCCCGGCAGCCCGGCCAAGGTCTTCGCCCGCCTCACCGCCTCCGCGGTTGAGTTATGCGTGCATCCGCCAAACACCTGGGCCCGGCCGTGCGCCGTCTCGACTACCAGTTCTATCGTTCGGAGCCACTCCGCTTCGGAGAGCGTCGACGCCTCGCCCGTCGTCCCACACGGCACCAGAAGTTCAATCCCGCTCTCGATCTGCCACTCGACCAAAGCGCACAGCGCCGCCTCATCGACCGCACCTGCCCGATCGAACGGAGTCACCAGCGCCGTCCCACAACCACTCAATTTCATCGTGCCTTCAGTCTACGCCGAGGCCGTCGTACCAGAGCTCCCGGGCGAGGGCTGCAGATTTCCTTTGCTCCCCCGAACACCCGCGCAGGCCGGCCCGCCTCCATCACAGCTCCGGTTGCCGCTCTCCGTCGGCCCGGTCGCTGCACCCAAGCTCCCCTGTCCGCGGCGGACGTAGCCACAGCACCGCTACCACAGCTATCAATCCGAGCGAAACTGCCGGGCTCCACCACGCCAGCGGAATCGCCGCAAGATACATCCCGACCGAGGCCGCCTCGCGCTTCGGCATCCCAGGCAGCGTTGCCGCAGCACGCCGCCGAACCGTTCCCGATAGAACGCTGTACGCGATGCCCGGAAGAGCACACGTCGCGGCATACAGGGCCGTGGCAAACGAAGTCAGCCCCTTCGCTCCCAGCCACGCCGTCGCAAACGGAATCAGCGACAAGCAGAAGAGAAACGCCAGATTTGCCCAGAGGAGACTGTGACCGACCGTCTCCACCTCGTCGATCAGGTAGTGATGGTTGACCCAGTAGATCCCAGTCTGGACGAAGCTCAGCAAGTAGACCAGGGCCATTGGAAGCACCTCGCGGAGGCCTGCAAGACCGTCCGACGCGGGCACCTTCAGTTCCAAGACCATGACGGTGATGATGACCGCGATGACCCCGTCCGAGAAGGCCTCCATCCGCGCTGGGGTCAGGCCGCCCGCTGCCATTGTCGCCTCCTAGTTGCCTGCTTTAGACCCATTCTCCGCGACACATCAGCGGCTCCGTCGAACCATCGTTCCGGACCCCGTCCACATCCATCTCCGCCGACCCGATCATCCAGTCCACGTGGATCAGACTCGAGTTCGCGCCCAGCGCAGCCAGATCCTCGTCCGACATCTTCTCGCCGCCCTTCAAGCATGTCGAGTACGCCTGCCCCAGTGCGATGTGGCTGGCCGCATTTTCATCAAACAACGTGTTCCAGAACAGGATCCCGCTCTGCGCAATGGGTGACGAGTGCGGCACCAGCGCCACTTCGCCCAGCCGCCGCGCCCCCTCGTCGGTCGAGATCAAGCGGTTCAGGACATCCTCCCCGGCGGTGGCGTGGGCCTCGACGATCCGTCCCGCCTGAAACCGCACCGAGATGTTCTCGATTAGCGTCCCTTGGTGCGACAGCGGCTTCGATGCCCGCACCACACCGTCCACGCGATCCTTGTGCGGCGTCGTAAAGCACTCTTCGGTCGGGATATTTGGCTGACATAGCACGCCGTTGCCTGCGACGGTACCTCCGCCAGCCCAGATGTGGTCGTCCGCCAGACCGACCTGAAGATCCGTTCCGCCGCCCGCGCTTCGGAAGTGCAGAGCTTGGTACCGCTTCGCATTCAGGATGTCGACCCGCTCTTTGAGACGCGCGCCGTGCTCGACCCACTGCGTGACCGGATCGTCCCCGTCGATCCGCGAAGCCTTGTAGATCGCGTCCCACAACCGCTCGGTCGCGCGCTCGGTCGGCTCCCCCGGAAACACCAGCCGCGCCCACTCCGGAGTCGCGCTTGCAACGATCGTCCAGTTGATCTCGTGCCGGGTGATCAGCTCCATCGCCGGCTTGGCCGCCTTGGAGGCCGCGACATTTGCGCGCGCCACCTTTGCCGGGTCCTGGCCCGCTAGCAAAGCCGGGTTCGCGCCCGCGATCGCGAGGCGCGCCGCACCGTTGCGAAACGCCGTTGCAATCGCGTCCTGCAACCACACCGGAGCGTAGTCAAAGCTTCCGTCCGGAGCATGGGCAAAGCGCGCCAGCACCGCCTGATCATCCGCGTAAAACGTCGTCACCAACACCGCGCCCGCACGGTAGGCCTGCTCTGTGATGCGCCGAGCGAGAGGCATCGCCTCGACCGGGGCAGAGATCAAGAGCTCCTGCCCAGGCTTGAGATTTAAGCCTACCCGCACCGCCACCTCAGCCAGCCGATCCAACCGCTGCTCAGGCGTCAGATCGGCGAAGCTCCTCGAGTCCTTCATCTCCATTACGGTTCCTGCCGCCATCTCTTCAACTCTCCCGACCGCTCCCAGTTCGATGCCTGAGACTACGCTGAAATTTTCTTGTAGACGTCCTTGAAGTCGAAACATCCGCTTGGTTGCCGCGCAATCCACTCTGCCGCGCGCACCGCACCCTCGGCAAAGCTTCTCCGCGACGACGCCTCATGCGTCAAGGAGATCCGTTCCGCCGAGTTCCGCGCCTCGAGCACATGCAGCCCTGCCGCATCGCCTTCCCGCACCGACACAATCTCCACATGCGGTATGCCGGCCGCACGTTCTACCACGTGCGCCAGTGTCTGCGCGGTTCCGCTCGGCGCGTCGAGCTTGGTCGCATGGTGCGTCTCCTCGATCCGAAAGCTGTAGCCCGCACCGGCCAGCGCCGACCCCATCTGCTCGGCCAACTGCAACATAGCCTGAACGCCCACTGAAAAGTTCGTTCCGTAGAGCAGGCTCCCTCCCTTGCGTTCCGCCAAGGCTCGCATGTCGGCGAGCTTTGCATACCAACCTGTCGTCCCAATCACCATCCGGGCTCCGGTGGCCAGACACGCACGCATGTTCTGCACGACCGCCTCGGGCGTCGTGAAGTCGATTACCGCGTCAAACCCCGCCACAAACGGCGGGGTCAGCGCGGTCGCATCGCGATTCTCCTTGGCGTCTAGCACATGCACACCGTGGCCGTGCTCGGCTGCCACCTCGGCCACCAGCTTGCCTGTCTTTCCATGCCCCAACACCAGAACTCGCATCCACTTTTCCTCTTCCCAACCAGATCGGCTCTAAGCCCATGCAACTCTGTCAGCACTTACTTTCTCTGACTAACGGTATTTCTCGGCTGACTTACAAATATCTTTTGACTTACTCCCAACTACCTAGAATTCTTCTTTCGCTGTAACTACGTCGCAGATTGTTTTCCTTGCGCTGCTAACTCCACGGGCAACGGAACATCAAAGACGCTCTTGTCAGGATCGCGGAAGAAGTGCCGGTGCAGGCTTCGCACCGCCTCCTCCACATCCTCCTCATCGATCATGAAACTCATATTGATTTCGCTGGCGCCTTGCGAGATCATCCGCAGGTTGATGTGACTGACAGCCGAAAACACCTGTCCCGCGATGCCTCGGTGTCCGCGAATATCTTCGCCTACGAGACACACCAAGGCCTTTCGGCCCTCGTACTTTACGTCCGCAATCTTGCTTAGGTCCGCGCAGATCTCGGGCAGACGCTCGTTCGAGTCTACCGTCAACGAGATACTCACCTCGCTGGTCGAAACCATGTCGATCGCGCACCGATATTTGTCAAACACATCGAACACAGCCTTCAGATACCCGTGCGACATCAGCATCCGGCTCGCCACGACATCAATTATTGTCAGCCGCTTTTTTGCGGCGATGCTCTTGAATGGACTGGCGCAGTGCGGCGCGACCGCCATGATTTTTGTACCTTCGTTGGTTGCATCGCGCGAGTTCAGCACCCACACCGGAATGGACTTCTGCACTGCCGGCAAGATGGTCGCCGGATGCAGGACCTTTGCGCCGAAGTATGCGAGCTCCGCCGCCTCCTCGAACGAGATCGTCTTGACCCGCAGAGCCTCGGGGCAGATGCGCGGATCGGTCGTCATGATCCCGTTCACGTCGGTCCATATCTCGATGGCTCCGGCATAGAGGCCGCCGCCGACCAGCGCCGCCGTATAGTCGCTGCCACCGCGTCCCAAGGTCGTGGTCACGCCGGCTTCAGTCGACCCGATGAAGCCGCCCATCACCGGCGTCTGGCCCGCCTCGATGAGGGGCAACACAAGCTCGGTCAACTTGCGTTCGATCGCTGTCTCGTTTGGCGCCGCCTTGCCGAAGTGCTCGTCCGTAATGATGCAGGTGCGCGCGTCCACATGCACACCGTCGAGACCGCGCTGCGCGAATCCCTCCGCAACCATGCGGCTCGAAAGCCGCTCGCCGAAACTCACAACACGGTCTTCCGAGCGCGGCGTCAGCTCACCCACGGCCGCGATCCCGCGCAGCAGATCATCGAGCGCGTCGAACTCCGTGAGGAGCACTGGAAGCATCGCCGCGAAGCGTGCCTCATCCAAGAGCGCCGCCGCTGTATCCATGTGCCGATGCCTGAGGCGGGCGCTGATCGCGAGCGCCCCCACCTTGTCTCCACGTGCCGCCGCGGCCGATGCGGCTAGCAACTGGTCGGTCACCTTTGCCATGGCGGACACGACAACCACCGCGCGCAGACCAACCTTACGGCGTCCGGCCACGATCGCCGCCGTCCTGTCCATCGCCTTCGCATCTTCCACCGAAGTTCCGCCGAACTTCATGACGACAAGGTCTTCGCGCGCACTCAGCAAGCCTCAACCACCTCCGGCCGCCGCGTCGCCGCACCGCCGCCCACGACCCGCAGCTTGTCGAATTTGCCCAATCGCGCCAGGACCTCCGCATTCAACACGGCCGCGCCCGCCGCCCCGCGAATGGTGTTATGCGAGAGCACCACGAATTTCCAGTCCAGGAGCGAACACGGCCGCAACCGCCCGACCGTCGCTGCCATCCCCCGGCCGCGCATCCGGTCGAGCCGCGGCTGCGGTCGATCGATTGCCTCCGCGAACTCGACGGGCTGCTCGGGCGCGCTCGGGAGATGCAAACCTCTAAGCGGCTGAAACTCCCTCCATGCCGCCAGGATCTCGTCGCGCTCGGCCGGCCGACCGAGCTTCACGCTTACACACTCTGTGTGCCCGTCCTCGACCGCCACTCGATTGCAGTGCGCACTCAACTTTACCGGCAGACGTTCCACGTGCGACCCGGCGAACCGACCCAGGAGCTTGCCGCACTCCTCCTCCAGCTTCTCTTCCTCGTTTTTGATAAATGGCACCACGTTGCCCAGGATGTCGAGCGACGGCACGCCTGGGTACCCGGCCCCGCTCACGGCCTGCATTGTCGACACAAACAAACTCTCGATCCCGAAGCGCTCCTCGATCGGCTTCAGCGCCATGACCAGACCGATGGCACAGCAGTTCGGATTGGTCACCACATACCCGCCGCGGCCACCGTTCTCCGATCGCCACGTCTGCCGTTCGATGAGTTCCAGATGATCCGCATTGACCTCCGGAACGACGAGAGGAACATCGGACGTCATGCGGAAGGCGCTCGAGTTGGACACCACCGCGCAACCGGCGGCGGCAAACTTGGGCTCGAGATCGCGCGCGATCTCCGCATCGAGCGCGGCAAAGATAATCGGCGGCAGATCGCCGACCGCAAGCTCGGGAACGTTGGGCTGCATCGGCATCGCCGCGATCTCGGCGGGCATTGGGGTACCGAGCTTCCATCGGCAGGCCTGGCCATAGGTCTTGCCGGCGCTCCGGTCGCTCGCCGCCAGCCAGCCGATCTCAAACCAGGGGTGCGCGGCGAGCATCTGGACGAACCTCTGGCCCACTGTCCCGGTGGCGCCCAAGATGCCTACCTTGCGTCGTTCCATAATTCCTCCAGGATAGCGCGCGGTGCCGGGGGCGTCATCCCCTGTCCGGGGCAGCACCCGCCGCAACGTGCGACGGACGATCTAGTCGTCATAGCGAGATCGGCGCCGCCGGGCGCGATACCCGCCCGTGCCGCCCCACACCAGCAACGCCGCCAGCAGATGGATGCCGAACCACAAGCTTAGTCCCTGGTCCGTATAGATCAGAAACAGAATCAGCACCCGCGGCAGGAGGATGCCGATCACGAGCGGCACCACCGTATGGAGATGAAAGGGCGCCAACACGCCTTGCAGCCACGCCAGCGCCAGAGCTACCCGCGGCAGAAACAACGAAAAGACTAGGAACCAGAGCGGCAGAGCATGTGTCACGAAAAGATCATGTGCGGTCATCGTTGCGTTCCCTCTCTTCCTGAGACTACTTGTTCGTAAACGTGAACTGCGACGCGGCCGACTTTTGCGGCTCGACCGTCACCGTCGCCGTCTGCTCGCCCAACTTCTCGTGCACCGCGCCAAGTGTGTACGTTCCGGGCGGAAGACCCGCAATCCTGAAGCGACCATCCGCGTCCGAGACGGCGAAGAACGGTGTATCGGAGACATTGAGGAAGGCATTCATCCAGGGATGGTTGTTGCACCGTACCGGCAGCATCGTCTCGGCGGTCGGGAATTTGCGATCCACCGGCGCGCCCCTCGGCCCCTGCGATACATCGATCGTGTCGTTCCCTACCACCGTCGCCATGGTGTGGATGTTGTGCATTGTCGCATCCGAGTTGCGAAACTCCACCGTCCCGCCGCGCTCTATCGCCACCACGTGGGGAACATACTGGCAGCCCTTCTGGTCCAGCACTACCGTCTGGCTGGCTGGCGCGGCGGCCGCCGACATCGCCGCCGCCGGACCGCTCTTCACATACACGTACACATTGGCCAAGCCGCCGTTATGCACTACATACTGCTCAGTTAAGTTGTCGCCTGGCGCGAGCGAACAGACTGGGTCCTGACTCATATCGATCCGGACCCGTTCCGGTAGCTTGCCTGCGAAGTGCACCGTCCCGGTGATCGTGCCTAGCGTCTGCGGATCGGGTGGGGGGATCTTGCTCGGAGCCGCAGACGTCGAAGCTCCGGTCGCCGCTGTGCCGGAGCGCCCCTTGCACCCGGCAATCCCCACAACAGCCAACACGGCAAGCAACAGACCTGCGCCACACCGGCTCAAACGCGCGCCGCCTGTCTCTGCTCCGCCCCTGTCAACGACTCGGCCACCATGTTTTTCGGCTCTTCAAGGGCACCGAGCAGAGCATCCTTGAACGCACCCGTACCGCTTGTGCCGCCCACATCGCGGGTCAGCGACTTCGCTTCCGCATAGACGCGGTCGAGCGCCCCCTGGATGCGGTCGGCAGCGGCCGCCTCATCCAGATGCCGGAGCATGAGGACGGCGCTTTGCAGCACCGCCGTCGGGTTTGCCACACCCTTGCCCGCGATGTCCGGCGCGGACCCATGCACCGCCTCAAAGATGGCGCAGTCGGCCCCCAGATTTGCCCCCGGAACCAGCCCCAAGCCACCCACCAGAGCACTGCACAGATCACTGAGGATGTCGCCATAGAGGTTTTCCGTCACAATCACGTCGTACTGGTACGGATTCAGCACCATCTGCATGGCCGTGTTATCGACGATGTGCTCACCATACGCAATCTCCGGGAACGCCTCACTCACTTGGCGCGCGCACCGCAAAAACAGACCGTCGCTCAACTTCATGATGTTGGCCTTGTGGATCGCATGCACCTTTTTGCGGCCGTGCTTCCGCGCATACTCGAATGCAAACTTCGCGATGCGCGTCGATCCCTTTTCCGTGATGACCTTGAGTGCCTGCACCACGCCCGGCACAATCTCGAGCTCGAACCCGGCGTACAAGCCTTCCATGTTTTCGCGAACAATCAACAGATCCAGACCTGGGTAGTTCGTTTTCAAGCCGGGCAAGCTCTTCACCGGACGAAAGTTAGCGTACAGCTCAAAGTGCCTGCGGAGCTGGACGTTGATCGACGAAAACCCGCCCCCGATCGGCGTTCCGACCGGACCCTTCAGCGCCACCCGCGTCGTCGCGATCGACTCATACAGATCCTTCGGGATGTACTCGCCCGTCGCCTTGTACGCATCCGCTCCCGCCGCATGGGTCTGCCAGTCGAATCGCGCGCCAGTCAGCTGCCCTGCCGCCTCCACGATCTCCACCGCCGCCGACGTCACCTCCGGCCCAATTCCATCGCCCGGAATTAACGTCACCTTATGTGTCCGCATCTCTGCCATACGCTCCCTGCTGCTCTCCCTATTCTGACTTGCTGTCCGTGTGTCTTCCCCGCTCCCTGTTCCCTACTTCCTGTTCGAGCAAATCTAACGCCGCTTCCGGTCTTCCCGAGCACCGCCGCTCCCGCTCAGCAACTCTTCGAGCTCCGCCTTGAACTCGCGCACATCTTTGAAGTCCCGGTAGACACTCGCAAACCGAATGTACGCCACCGTATCGATGTCCTTGAGACGCGCCATGATCATCTCGCCGACCTCGCTCGTTGTCCGCTCGCGCTCCGGCGAATCCACCACAAAACTCTCCACCTCATCCACCATTTGTTGCAACAACAGCGCCGAAACGGGCCGCTTTTCGCACGCATGCAGAAGTCCGCTCAGAAGCTTCTGCCGGTCAAACTTCTCGCGCCGGCCGTCCTTTTTGACCACCATGTAGGGGATCTCGTCGATGCGCTCGTACGTTGTGAAGCGCTTGTTGCAAGCCTCGCACTCACGCCGTCGCCGAATGGAATCGGCTTCCTTGCTCTCGCGCGAGTCCACCACTCGATCCTGAGCATGACCACAATACGGACATTTCATCGCGATACCGTCATTCTACCAGCGCGGATCATGTCGTCCCGGCCTACGCGCAATACGCTCCCTAGACCCGCCGTAGCCGAGATTGGAGCAACATAGATCTCCACGCGATGCCACCGCCTGCGCCTCGCTCCGGTGTGCCGCCTCACGCCGTCTCCGCCGCCTTGCTTTCCCGCGCCAAGCCGCGCAAACTCACACCCTCGATCGACGCAAACACCAATCCTGCAGGCACGATGCTCAACGTTGTCACCAGCAGAAGAAGCGCCGCACAGGCCGTTGCCGCCTCGATGGACGCACCGTACAAGCCTCGCATCGCTGCCGCCAACGCCGCGATCTGTGTAAACCAGCCCACCCCTGGCAGCTGCACCAGCGACCCACCCACGCTCACCGCCATCAGCAACATCGTCCGCGAATAGCTTAGGCCTGCGAGCTGCGGCACCCGAGCAAACGCGTGCGCCACCTGCCAGTACGTTGCACCGATCATGCCCCACATCAGCAACGAATAGAGGGCCGCAAGGAAGAACTCGCCCGCGGTCGAAACTGCCCGTAGACCACTCTGAAACTCGAGGACTTTCTCGGCCACGCCGTCCGCAAACCGAGGGGAGACCCGCCTTAGAAGTCGGCGCGCCGACCTGGCCACGCGGTCTCCATGGAGCCGAACCAACACCGCAAATACTGCCAAAACCAGCGTCGCCCCGAGGCTCGCGACACCTACCTTGACGAACCGGTCGCGGTGCTCCATCCCTGGCGGCGTGAGGGCCAGAGCACTCGAAAACACTACTGCTGCCGCCCCCAGATCAAACATCCGCTCCACCGTATAGACGGCGATCTGCGAGCTCAGCGAGAGCTCCATTCGCCGCGCCAGAAGGTACGGCCGCACCAGGTCGGCCAGTCGCCCAAACAGCGACACCGCCGTAAACCCAACAATCTGCGGACCGAGCAGATCCACAGCCCGCACCCGCTTCAACGACCGGCAAAACAGTGCCCAACGGGTCGATCGGAGCCAGAACGACGCATAGATGAGAGACACGCCTACGCCGACGTGCCACCACCGCACGTCCCGCAACTGCGCCCCAAACACCGCCCAATCGAACCGGACGCGGCGCAGGAGATACGCCGCGACCACGAGCAGGACGAGCGCCGTCGCCCACACCGCCAGCGTGCGCCTCTTCATGGAACCGGCCCGGATACAAATGCGGCAGAGCCGCGCCGAGACTCACGAACGCGAGGCGGCATTGGCGCCCTAACGCCCGTGCGCAAGCGCCTCTTCGGCCCCTTTGCGCCGGTTGAACTCACTGATCACTCGCGCCACATACGCCCGCGTCTCGCGGTACGGAGGGACGCCGTGCCAGCGGTCCACTGCTCCCGGACCCGCGTTATACGCCGCCAGCGCCAGTGCCAGATTGTCGTGATACCGCCGCAGCATCTGGTCCAGGTACGCCGTTCCGCCCTCCACGTTGTCGCGCGGCCGCAAGGCATCGGCAACACCCATCGCGGCGGCGGTCCCGGGCATCAGCTGCATCAAGCCCCGCGCGCCCGTGCGCGAGATCGCCAACGCCCGTCCACCACTCTCCGCATGGATGACGCTCAGAAGAAGGTCCCGGTCGATGTTGCGCAGCGTCCCGGCAGCTGCCGCCAGCTGCCCGATCTCCGCCGCGCTGAGGAGTGAACTTCGAGATCCAACTTGCTGCGAAGACTTCGCGGCACGGAGCGGGTCCGGCACCGGCTTGCTCTGAGAAGCAGAGGCCAGTTCGGATGTCGACATCATCTCCGACCGCACGACCGCGTCGGGGGCGACATCCATGAAGCTCGTAGGGCCGGCAGCCAGCGCAGAGTTCGGTTCGGACGCCGCGTTGTGCAAGAGGTAGATTCGCAAGTGGCCGTCCACCATCTCCCGCCGCTCGCACTCCACCTCAAATCCGTTGTTCAAGGTCAGCCGCTCCGCTCCGCGCGCCGCGCACGGAAGTGCGAAGATCGCAAAGAGAGAGAGCATCCGAAGTGGCAGTCGACAGACCATGGACCTCAGGCTACCACTCGACCGGCCAACTGGTCGCTGCCCCAAACAGGCCAGATCTGAGCCGGGGAGCTGGCGGACGCCGGTCGGCTCAAAGCTCTAGCCCCGCCGAGCCCCCGCCATCTCTTCCGCAGTTGCCGGTAAATCCGCACAAACCTCCTCGATCGCCCGCGCCACCCCATCCTCGTCGTGCCGCGCACATACCCGCCACCCACGCCGCTCGGCTACAGGCAACAGATCCGCCGGAGCATTGCCCATCAGGACCGGCCGCCCCGCAATCTCCAGCATCGAAACATCGTTCCAGTTGTCGCCGATCGCCATCATCTCATTGACCGTAAACCCGCGCCGCGCTGCCAGCCTCCGCAACGCCACACCCTTCGAACATCCGCCGGGCAGGATGTCCAAGATGCTCAGATCACGCTCCGGATACTCGGTTCGGCTCAGCGCCACCTCCGCACCTCTTGTGTCGCCAGCAATCCCCGCCGCCGAAACTCCGGCATAGCCGAGCAAGAGCGTCTCGGCTCGGCGCATGCGATCCACCGTCCCGCACACCATCATCTGAATCGGCGCTCCATCTACGAGCGCCCGCTCGATCGGCACCACATGTTCGAGATACGGTTCATTCGCCGCCATCCACTTGCCGATACTCAGGTTCAGGGTCTCCATCTGCTCCACCACCAGCGACCCGCGCTCTTCCTCGCCATCCTCCCTGACGCGATCAAACGTCATCACCAGGGCGTTGCGAAACTCCCCCATTACGCCGCACAACCACGTCGCTGTACGCTGCGGCATGATCGTCCGGTCCACCAGCTTGGACCCCACAGTCCGCGTCACCGTTCCGTTTGAACTCACGATGACCGCATCCGGCCGCAGACCGAGCGCGCGCAGCTGCCGCATCGCATAGGTGTGTCGCCGCCCGGTCGCGACTACCACCTCCACACCTGCCGCCTCCGCCTGCTGGATCGCTCGCAGGTTCGCTTCACTCACGGACCCGTCCGCACCCAGGAGGGTGCCGTCCATATCCAACGCAATCATGCGAATCCGCGACCGCTCCGGCCCACGTCCGCGTCCGTCCCGCATCCCAGCTAAGACCTCAATATCCACACCTCCAGTTTCTCATCCACAACCGCCACGAGCGTCTACCACCCATCCTCCCCGGCACGCAACTTTAGTAGCATCAACGTCATGCCTCGCATCGCCTATCTCGAGTGCTCGCGCTGCCAGCGGCACCTTCCGCTCTTAGACCAACTGGGCGCTCCGCCGACCCTGTGCCCCGTCGACGCGGGTGCACTCTACGTCCGATACAACATGGACGAGCTCCGCCAGAGTGCGCACCGCGACAACCCTGCCCGCTACGCCGCGGCGTCCCCCACCAGCCTCGGCATGTGGCGGTACCGGGATGTCCTCCCGACCAGCACTGCCGAAGATCTCGACGCCCCTGACAGCCCCATCTTGCCAGTCACCCTGGGCGAAGGCTGGACTCCCATGATCCAGTCCCGGCGCTTCCCTGGACTGCTCATCAAGGAGGAAGGGGCCAACCCCACCGGCACCTTCAAGGCGCGCGGCCTCGCTCTGGCGGTCACCATGGCCCGCCACTTCGGCCTCAAACACCTGGCCGTTCCGTCGGCCGGCAACGCCGCCGGAGCTCTCGGCGCTTACGCCGCGGCCGCGGGCATTCATGCTCACCTCTTTATGCCCGCGGACGTCCCTCTCGCCAACCACCTCGAAGCCGTCCTGTACGGCGCCGACCTCCACCTCGTCGACGGCCTCATCTCTGACTGCGCCCGCCTTGTGGCCGACCACATCCGCTCTCAGCGCGAACAGAACACCTCTGCCGCCGACACCTGGTTCGACATTTCCACCCTCAAAGAACCCTTTCGCGTCGAGGGCAAAAAGACCATGGGCTACGAGCTAGTCGAACAGCTTGGCTGGCGCTACCCGGACGCCGTGTTCTACCCCACCGGCGGCGGTGTCGGCCTCATCGGGATGTGGAAGGCGTTCGACGAGATGGAAGGTCTCGGGTGGATCGAAAGGGACAGCGACGGCCAGCTCCCCAGACGCCCGAAGATGTTCGCACTCCAGTCCACCGGCTGCGCCCCCATCGCGCAGGCCTTCGACCAGCACCAACCTGCCAGCCAATTCTTTGAGCACGCCCAGACCTTTGCGGCCGGCCTGCGCGTGCCTAAACCGTACGGCGACACGCTTATCCTTGACATCGTCCGGCAATCCGGCGGCCAGGCGATCGCCGTCACCGACGACCAGATTCTGCTGAGCCTCCGCGACTTCGCCCAAAATGAAGGCATTTTGCTCTCCCCTGAAGGCGCGGCAGCCACAGCCGCCTACCAGCAGATGCTCAGCTCCGGCGAGCTTCAACCTACCGACAAGGTCGTCCTGTTCAACACCGGCGCCGGCCTGAAATACAGCGACACCCTCGCCGAAGCTATAGGCCTCGGACAGCCTTGATCGACAGAATCGCTCGTGGCCGACCAAGCCAGTCTGTCATACTCTGGGAAGAGGGCTTCCTGTGACTACCGTTCAAATTCATGACGAGATCGCAGCCGAGTATGCTTCACGGGCCCGGGCTCAGGGTTGCGATCTCAGTGTCTTCATCGAACACGCCCTCATCGCACAACTCGAAGACATCGAAGATACTGAAACCGCCATCGAGCGCCTGAGAAATCCTCAGCCAAGCCTCTCGCTCGAAGAGGTCAAACGAAACCTTGGCCTGGACGATTAGGCTCGACCCTCGCGCCGAACAGGATCTCCTGCGTCTCGATGCTCCCGTGCAAAAGAAGCTCTTGCACTACCTCGAAGCAAGAGTCGCCACAAGCGAAGATGCAAAGGTCCTCGCCAACCATCTAACCGGACCGTTCGGCGATCTCTGGCGCTTCCGCGTCGGCGACTACCGCATGGTCGCGACCATCGACCGCGGGACAATCAGCGTTCTCGTCCTTGCCGCCGCACACACGAAAGAGATCTACAAGCGCATCTCCAAGCTGATTTAGGGAACGTCTGATCAGACCTTCCCTAAATCTAGAGCTCAGCCGAAATCAGCACACGCGTCGGCGCCGTGACCATCCGCACGCGCCCGTGCCCGGGATTGGTCACCTGCTCCGAGGACACGATGCCGAACCGCTCCAAAGCCACCACGTCGCGGCGCACCGCACTGACATCGCGTCCTAACATCGAAGCTAGATCCTTGATCGAGACAGTTCGCTTTTTCACCGTCTCAAACAGACACAAACGAGCCGGCGTCAGCACACTTACCATCTCAGACGCACTCTCAAATGTGATTCCCTTCGAGCTTGCGATCTCCTCCCCAGCGCTCATCAGCTCTGCTCGGACCCTCGCCCGTCCTGCCCAACCCTCGAATCCGTCCGTGTGTACCTTTGTCTTCATACGTCCCTTGTCACCCTCAAGTCCCGCACCTCAGCCAGAAAACGGTCGAGCACAACGTCATAGTTCACCTGGCCGATCGCCTCAGCTCTCCCGTAGAAGTGCCGGTGCGCCTCTCCGTGCGCCGTGTCGTACCCAAGCACCCGCCCGTTGTCTCCGGAAAACATCTCATGATTGATAAACGCGAGGTTGTAGCGGATCACCTCGCCCGCAGCGTTCTTCCAAACCTCCTCGCGCACGATGCCGTGTCCGACAGCGCAGCGAAGCATTGCAATCTCATCAACAACCTTGGTCGCCTGCTCCCGTCGCTTCCGTGCCGCAGACATCTTCCGTAAGTGTACAACAGGTAAGATGTAGAATCTCCTAGCTGCTTACCCATTTGAAACGCGAAAGTCGCAACGTTCGCACCGGATATCCTCATGCACCCCCAACTCCGACCCATGCTTGCCCTCGCTCTTCCGCTCGTCGCCGCCGAGATCGGATGGATGAGCATGGGGATCGTCGACACCATCATGGTCGGCCATCTGCCCAACGCCGCCGTCGCCATTTCGTCGGTCGCGCTCGCTCAGGTCTTCTACAACACGCTCGCGTTCGGCATCGCCGGCATGCTGCTCGGCCTCGACACCGTCTTGTCCCAGGCGCATGGCGCCGGCGAGATTGATGAGGCCAACCTGTGGCTGCTGCACGGCCTCGCGCTCGCCGGCGGCCTTGCCATTGCACTTACGGTTGTCTTCGCCCTTGCTCCCCTCGGTCTCGCCCACCTCCGCGCCGACCCCGTCGTCCGCCTCGGCGCCATGCAGACCCTCCAGGCCCTCAATCTCGGCACGGTCCCGCTGCTGCTCTACTTCGCCCTGCGCCGATATCTCCAGGCCTTCAACCACGTACGCTTTATCGCCGCGACCCTGGTCTCCGCCAACCTCGTCAACCTGCTCTTCGACTGGCTGCTCATCTACGGCCACCACTGGACCGTCCATCTCGGCCCCACGCACCACCTCACGCTCAGATGGGCCGCGCTCGGCATCGTTGGCTCCGGCCTCGCTACCGCGCTTGCTCGGCTCTACCAGGCGGTGTTCCTCATCGCTGCCATCCTCTTCGTCAACCGTCGGCACAGCTACGGACTGCTGCAGACCCGCCTCCGGCCCGGCTCCACCCGCGTCCGCCAACTGCTTGCGCTTGGGGCCCCCGCCGGCACCACCATCTTCGTCGAGATTGCCATTTTCGCCGTCGTCACTTTTCTCATTTCCACACTTGGGCCCATACCGCTTGCCGGCCACGAGCTCGCCCTCACCATCATCTCCTTCACCTTTATGATCCCGCTCGGCATCTCGGCCGCCGCCAGCGTCCGGGTCGGCCAGGAGGTCGGCCGGCAGGACCTCCCTGCCGCCCGCGCCGCCGGTTGGACCGCCATCGCGCTCTCGGCCGGCTTCATGCTGTTCAGCGCTGCCGCTTTTCTCCTCTTTCCCGCTCTCCTTCTCCGCGCCTTCACCCGAGATCCGCTCGTCATCGCTGCCGGCGTCCCCCTCCTCTTCATAGCCGCTCTCTTTCAGTTCTTCGACGGGGTCCAGATCACCGTGATCGGCGCCCTCCGCGGCGCGGGCGACACGCTCTCCGGCCTCCTCACGCACCTCTGCTCCTACTGGATCTTCGGCCTCCCGCTCGGCGTTTATCTCTGCTTCAGCCGCAAGCTCGGAGCGCGCGGCCTCTGGATCGGCCTTTGCGCCGCCCTCATCGTGACCGGCATCGTCCTGTTGCTGCGCTGGCGGCGTAACCCAGGGCTACAGGACTTGACCGGATCCTCCGATACGACCCCCTCCAAAGCTCTGCCCTAACACAGCCGTACTGTCGCAAGACCGCAAGGGCCTTTTAACATGTCAGTCTGCGATGCCGGGATTCGGCGGGTCGATGCCGAGAGCGGTGGCCAGCTTAGTCAAGTGGTCCTGCTCATCCAAAAGAATCTCGCGAATCGTCTCACCGATTGCAAACTCGTTTAGATCTTCGGCCTGCCTTACGCGCCGGCGGTACTGCCGGATTGTTTCCGTTTCGTTATCCAGATCGAAGCGAAGCATATCCTCCGCCTTTGGAGACGTCTTTACCAGCTTGGGCGTGACCGACGGCATGCCGCCGAGATAATCGACTGCACTTGAAATCTTGAGCGCGTGGCTGAGCTCCTCTTTCGCGTGCTCCTCCAAGGTGTCGGCTATGTTCATGTAAGCCGCGCCTGTAAGTACCTGCGAGTAGTTTACGTAGGCAATGATGGCCTGGTACTCCCGGGAAAGATCCTCGTTGAGGTTTGCAATAAACTGTTCGCGCGTGATCGGTTCAGGCATTGGTGTTTCCTTATGGTTCAGGGTCGTAGATTCTAGTTACCCAGCTATCGCACTGGCTAGGTCATTTTATCGAGCAAATTAGCTCACTTAATTATTAGATGATTGCGCAAGCCGTTCGGCGACCATCAGGATCGTTAGGTTAATGGGGCAGGATACAGCCTGGGAGAAGATCGAGGCATCGACCACCCGCGAGCCCTCCGTGTGTCGGACCCGGTCGAACTCGTCGACCACAGCGGCCGGGTCTCTCTCACCGCCCATCGGAACCGTCGCCGTAGCGTGATAGAACGTCATCAAACCTGCGTCGATGGCGGCTTCGAGCTGAGCGTTGGTCGCAACATGCGGCCCCGGCGAAAGCTCCTGCTCGATTAGACCTGCGAGCGGCTCCGTCTTGGCCAACCTGCGCGCCAACTTCACAATCTCGGTAAGCCGGCGCCGATCGTACGCCTCGCCCAAGACGTTGTAGTCGATCCGCGGCGTAAACTCCTGGACGTCCATGAGGCAAGAACACTCGTGTTCTTGCTCCGACGTCGGTTCGCGCAAAGAAACGGGCGAGCTCTACGAGGAAGAGCTCGCCCCTGGTACAAAGCAGACCGCTTTCAGCCCGGCCGACTGCCGTTTTACCTTACCTCAGCAGCCAGACCTACTGGATGGTCCCGTTCAGGCCCGCGGTGAAGAACACGCCCTTTGACGGTCCCGTGGCCGGCGCCGGTCCGCCCGTGACGATCGCCAACACCTGCGTCGTCGTCCGCGCAAACGCGATG
Organism: Acidobacteriaceae bacterium; assembly: GCA_965277145.1. GTDB lineage: Bacteria > Acidobacteriota > Terriglobia > Terriglobales > Acidobacteriaceae > Edaphobacter. The sequence continues at coordinate 396,932 of OZ255717.1, read as the reverse complement.
CTGTTTGTGTCCGCGTCGACCACCGTGCTCGCCGTGATGTTTCCGCCCGTGTTGGTCGCGGCCGTGTTCAACGCGACCATCGTTGTGCCGACCGGAACATCGTCCACCGTCGTGCTCGGCGACGGGTTCGCCAGCTTCGATCGCAGAGCCGAGATCTTCACGGTCAGCGCCTCGAGGTTGGTGTTGCCGTTCGCCGTATCCAGGCCCAGAATCGTCGACCGGATCAGGCCCGCGTGATACGCCTCGACCGCCAGGATGCCGGTCGCCGCGGGAAGCACAACCGTCTTATCCGTGATCAGGGCAGCCGCGCCGTGGTACGCCGTGACGCCCACGTCCTCGAAGATGTACGCGCCGATGAGGAAGTTCGCATCGTTGGCAAACGGATCGAAGCTCGCTCCGATGCCGGCCGCGGACGCCAGCGTGTTGAAGGAGGTCATCAGGTCGATGTTGGGCATCGATACCGCATGGGACCCAAGCGCGCTCTGGAGGAACGCGACGTGCTTGCCTTCTTCGACCGCCGTCTCCCGGGCGTAGGCCTGGATGAGAGGGTTGGTGAACTGCACCATCGGGTTGGCCTTGATGGTCACCGTGCCCGCTGCGACGCCGTTGACCGAGACTGGAATTCTTGTCGGCAGCTGGTCGATGGACACGCCAAACGCGGCGTAGGTGTAGAACTGCGCCTCGAGATATTCGAGGTTCAGGGCGAAGTTGAGGATGTCGTTGTCGTTGATGGTCGCAGCCTGGGCCTTGGGGGCAAAGGCCAGGCCGGCGAGCGCCACACCGCCCATGGCAAGCATGGCGCGGCGCGAAGAGATGATGGTGTCGAGCTGCTGAGTTTCTTGTGTGGCCATTGGAGGTCGTGTCCTTAGGAAGCTACGGTGATGGTGCCGTTCAGGCCGTTGGGGAAGAAGACGCCGCTCTTGGCGCCAGCCGTTGCGCTGCCATAGACGATGTGCAGCACCTGGCTTGTCGTCCGCGAGAAGCCGACCGCGGTGGTGGCGCTCGCCGCAACGATGCTGGTCGAGCTGAGCGTGGTCTCGTTGCCGCCGCCCAGAGTTCCGCGCAGCACGGAGATCTTGTTGGCGTTGGCGAGCGCTGTTGTATCTCCGCTAGCGACTATCAGCGCCCGGATCTCTGCCGCGTGGTAGGCCTCGACCGCCATGATGCCGGCGGCCGCGGTCAGGATGCTGCTGTTGGTGATGGCCGGAGCGGCTCCGCTATACGCCGTCACGCCCACATCCTCGAACACGAACGCGCCGAGGAGAAAGGGGAGCGAACCCGAGAACGGGTCGAAGGCGCCCGAAATCCCCGCCGCCGCCGCCAGCATCGTGAAGCCGTTGGTGAAGTCGATGTTGGGTCGCGCGACCGGCGTTCCGCCGTTGGCTTTGATGGTCGCCTGGATCGCGCGCACGTGGTTCAGCTCGTTCTGCGCGATTTCGGCGGCGTACTCGGCATACAAGGTGCTGCTGAAGTTGACCTTGGTTCCGCCGGTCACGGTTCCCGCACCGGTCAGCGCGTCGGTCGACGAGAGTCCCGTTCCGGTTGCGGCGCGGAGGTAGAACTCAGCTTCAAGGTACTCGAGGTTCAAGGCAAAGTTCAGGATGTCGTTATCCGGGACGTCCTGGGGTGCGGGCGCGGGCCCCGGTGTCGGTGTGGCCACGGTGCCGCTGTCGCTGCAGCCCGTCACCAGAGCGGCCGCGCCCAGCGCTCCAGCGCCGGCCAGGAAGCTGCGCCGGGATGGCCCGGCAAGAGTTAGATCCAGGTTCTTTCTCACGTAAAAGACCTCGAAACAAAAGCGGTTAGAAGTGCGTTGGGACCAAGTTGCAAGTGTTAGGTGTACGCCGCAGCGAGAGGTTCGGTTTTGGGCTGCTCGCTCACCATAGCGATTCAGATGTGAAAAAGTAATAAGATTCTGCTCTAGAGTCACTCCGGGTAACACGGAAGTTGTACGGGACCTATGTCGCAGCCCCTCAGTCCGCATGCGCGACTGTGCCCGCCGCTCTAGCCCGAGCGCAGGGCACATGGAACGATCTAAAATTGAGAGCGAGGAGCTTTGCCGGTGGTTGCAATCCGCGAAAGCGATCTGGTCCAGAGCGTCGCCGACGCTCTGCAGTACATCAGCTACTACCACCCGGTCGACTACATCACCAATCTCGCGGAGGCTTACGAGCGGGAAGAATCTCCCGCCGCCAAAGATGCGATGAAGCAGATCCTGGTTAACTCGAGGATGTGCTTCGAGGGCCATCGGCCCATTTGCCAGGACACGGGCATTGTCACCATCTTTATCAAGCTTGGGATGGACGTGCGCTGGGTGGCTGAGGACGGCGAAGGCTCCGCAACCATGACGCTGCAGGAGATGTGCGACGCAGGCGTGCGCCAGGCTTGGCTCGACCCAGAGAACAGGCTGCGCGGCAGCATTCTCGCCGACCCCGCCTTTGCTCGCCGCAACACGGTCGACAACACACCTTGCGTGGTCGAGGTCTCCCTCGTTCGGGGATCGACCGTCGACGTCACCGTAGCCGCCAAGGGCGGAGGCTCCGAAGCGAAGTCCAAGTTCGTCATGCTCAACCCTTCGGACTCGATCGTCGACTGGGTGCTCAAGACCGTACCCACCATGGGCGCCGGATGGTGTCCCCCCGGAATGCTGGGCATCGGCATCGGCGGCACGGCGGAAAAGGCCATGCTCCTCGCCAAACAGAGTCTGATGGATCCGATCGACATGCAGGAGCTTAAAGCGCGTGGCCCGCAGAGTGACATCGAGAAGCTGCGCATTGATCTTTACGACAAGGTGAACGCGCTTGGCATCGGAGCGCAGGGCCTCGGCGGCCTCACGACCGTGCTCGACGTTAAGATTCTGGATTGGCCGACCCACGCCGCCAATCTTCCTGTGGCCATGATCCCGAATTGCGCCGCCACCCGGCACGCGCACTTCGTGCTCCATGGCTCCGGTCCGGTCATGCTCGATCCGCCGCCGATCCAGGCCTGGCCAGATCTGGTGTACGACGTCCAGGGCGCACGGCGGGTCGACCTTAACAGGGTCACCCGCGATGAGATCGCCGCCTGGCAGACCGGCGAGGTCGTGCTCTTGTCAGGCAAGCTGCTGACGGGTCGCGATGCCGCCCACAAACGTCTGACCGACATGCTCTCGCGTGGCGAGCCCCTGCCTGTCGACTTCCGCGGCCGCTTCATCTACTACGTCGGGCCGGTCGATGCTGTGCGCGACGAGGCTGTCGGTCCGGCCGGTCCCACCACCGCCACGCGCATGGATAAATTTACCCGGCAGATGCTTGAAGAGACTGGGCTGCTGGGAATGATCGGCAAGGCCGAACGGGGCGTTGCCGCGATCGAGGCGATCCGCGACGCCGGCGCTGTGTACCTTATGGCGGTTGGGGGCGCCGCCTACCTCGTTTCGAAGGCCATCCGGCAATCGCGTCTGCTCGCCTTCCCTGATCTGGGCATGGAAGCGATTTACGAGTTTGAGGTCGTCGACATGCCGGTCACCGTAGCGGTGGACGCCCGCGGGACCAGCGTCCACCAGACCGGGCCGGCAGAGTGGTCAGAGCGCATTGCCGCGACGCAGCAGCTGGCCGGCGTCCCGATTCTTGGCCAGTAAGTTTACCGGCCAGTTTAGAGCTGAAGCGTTCAGGCAGCCTCGCGCTCTGACACTGTGGACGGCTCGAGCTCGCGACGCAGACGACGCGATCGAAGCCGCTGCAAGGTTCGGCTGCACGGGGGGCAGAAGACAGTAAGGAGAGGCGGCCAGGCGAACATCGCGGCCAGAACGATCAAAGTGATGAGAGTAGCAACGGCTGTGTCGGACATGATGGGTCTCCGTGGCAGATAGTGAGGGAGAGACTTGCCGCGTTACAAAGGTTGCGGCGGCCGTGACCCGGAAATGGGGAGCCGTCGGAAGACGCCAGTCAGAAGCCGGAGGGAGACCTGAGGTCGGGTCTCGCGGGGGACAGGCTCTCGGTTCCGAATGTCAGAGATTCAGAACGCGCTTCGCATGCCGAGGGCCCCATCACGATCAAGAGCACTCGTTGGCCTAAATTCTGCCACAGAGATCGCCGTGTCAAGATAATATTTTTTGGACGCAGAGTACGGAGGCAGCATTAAAGCGGCAGATTGTTTGGAGCTGCATGCACGGGCTTCGTGCCGGACTTGCTCCCCAGCTTCGATTTGCGGCTTAAAACAAACGCCGGCTGTCGCCGCCGGTCGTCGGACGCGTGGTCGATCTTGCGCCAGAATGCAACGAAGTAGTCGATCGCCGAGATGATCGAAACCACCGCCATCCAGTAGAGGGCCGTATACGCGATCAGACGTATGCCGAGGATGAAGCCGAACAGATTCCAGTAGATCCAGCGATGCGCCAGGATCGCGGCGGAGACAGCCACGATCTGGAGGACGGTCTTGAGCTTGCCGATCTCGGAAGCCTCCATCGTAAAACCCTCGGCCGCCGCGATGGATCGAAGGCCCGACACGAGGAACTCCCGGCCGATCACGAGGATCGCAATCCAGGGCGGCACAATGCCCGGCGTATAGGCGACAAGAGCGATGAAGGCCGCGGACACCAGCAGCTTGTCCGCCAGCGGATCGAGCAGAATTCCGACGGTGGTCACCTGTCCGCGCCGGCGCGCGAGATATCCGTCAAGCCCATCGGTCGTCGCGGCGAGGATAAATAGCGCGGCCGCAGCCATCTCCTGCAGTCCCGGCTTTTGTATCGGCATGTGCGAGGAGAGCATCCAGATAAGCACCGGGATCGCTGCAATGCGGGAGAGCGTGATGGAGTTGGGCAGGTTCATTCGCTGATGTCAGAGGACGCCTGAAGCCGGGCTCGATCCTGACGGCGGTGGGGTGCACAGCCCGCGCCCCGGCAGATACCAGCCTGGGCTCCCGTCATCTACTAACATTTTGACACAGCCTCTTTTTTCTGGTTCGGAACGTCCCGAGACTGGCCGCGATTCCCCGAACCGTTTCCTAACCCCGCGGCATCAAAAGTCCAACTTTGCTGTGAAGCCACTTTCTCGTCCAGGTGCCCACCATGTCCGTCTCTGTGAACCCGACCGCCTCTGAAGTTGCCCTCCTCCTCATCGACATACAGTCCAGCGTCCTGGACAACAGCCATACCAGCCCTCCGAAAAAGGTCCGGTTAGCCGCGGAGACAGCGGCGAAGATGGCAGCGATTCTTGAGATTCCAGCCTTTGCGTCCGTGATCCCGAGCGGCTTGACGGCGCCCAAGCCGGTCGATGAGCTCGAAGACTTGACGCTTCTGCCCAGGCACTTCGCGGGCGCCTTCAATCAGCCTGAGATCCGCGAAGCCGTCGCCGCAACGGGGCGAAAGGTGCTCGCCATCGGAGGCATTATCTCCGAGATTGCTGTGCTGCATGGAGCGCTCACCGCCATTCGCGAGGGTTACGCGGTCCACATCCTCATCGACTGCTGCGGTGGCCTCAGCGAACGAACCGAGCAGGCTGCCTTTTCGCAGCTTCTCGCCGCGGGAGCTACCCTGTCTTCGGTCCCCAGCTTTTTCACCACAATCAACCAAGATCTCGCCTCGGCCGAATCCAAAAAGCTTCTTCCACTCCTGGCTACGCTGATGAAGAACGCCTAAAGCAGACGGCACTAGCAACGCCCGAACCGCGCTCGGATCACGCGGTTGGGCGCGGCCAGGAGCACATCTTCAGGCGTACATCCCTCTCTGCTTGGTGGTGTACGCCACACGGTCGATCGCGAGCATATACGCCGCAATCCGGTTGTCCACCTCGTGCGATGTGCTGTACGCAATGACGTCTTCAAAGCTGTCTGCCATGATCCGTTCGAGCCGCTGGTTCACTTCGGTCTCCGTCCAGAAGTAGCCCATGCGGTCCTGAACCCACTCAAAGTACGAAGCTGTGACGCCGCCCGCGTTGGCGAGAATGTCGGGAATGACGAAGACGCCGGTCTCGGCCAGGATCTCATCTGCCCGGACCGTCGTTGGTCCGTTCGCTCCCTCGCACAGGATCCGGCAGCGCAGATCGGCCGCGTTCCGGCTGGTGATGACGTTTTCGGTAGCTGCCGGAATCAGGATCTCGCAGCTGCGCGTCAGCAACTCGTGCGGTTCCGCCGGCTCAGCCCCAGCGAATCCAACGATCGATCCCGTGCGCTGCCGATGGCTTAACAGATTCGGAATATCGATCCCGCGCTCGTTGTAGAGGCCGCCGTCGTACTCGGCGATGCCCGTGATCGTATATCCCTTTTCGGCAAGCAGCTTGGCCGCGTTCGATCCGACATTGCCGAATCCCTGGATGATGACCCGGCACCCTTCTACCCGCAGATTCAGGTGCTTCAGAGCCGCATCGCACACCACCGAGATGCCCCGGCCCGTTGCCTCTCGACGTCCGCGCGATCCGCCGATATTGACCGGCTTGCCCGTCACCACGGACGTGACCGTCTGCCGCATGTGCATGGAGAACGTGTCCATGATCCACGCCATGGTCTGCTCGTCCGTGCCCATGTCCGGCGCCGGAACGTCCTTCTCCGGACCGATAAACTCGACCAGTTCGGCCGTGTACCGCCGCGTCATTCGCTCGAGCTCACCGGTGGACATCTTCTTCGGGTCGCAGATGATTCCGCCCTTGGCACCACCAAACGGGATGTTTACCACGGCGCACTTCCACGTCATCCACGAGGCCAAAGCGCGAACCTCGTCCAGCGTCACATCCGGCGAGTAGCGAATGCCGCCCTTGCCCGGGCCGCGCGCCATGGAGTGCTGCACCCGGTACCCCGTAAACACCTCCACCGAGCCATCATCCATCGACACGGGAATGTGCACAATCAGCTCGCGCGTGGGATACCGAAGCACCTTCCAAATGCCCTGGTCGAGATTTAGTTTGCGCGCCGCAAAGTCGAACCGCGCGGCCTGCGCCTCCCACGGATTCGTCTCCTGATCGAGCAGATCGGCGTCCGAGACCGCACCTGCGGACAGCCTAGAGGTATGTGACGTAGTGCTTCCGTGCATAGTTGAAACCTTCTTTGGTATTGCTGGAATCAGAGATTCTCCGGGCATCTTCAGCTCATTTCGCTCGCGTGAGAGCGCGTTCGGTTTAGCCGGACCGGATCGTGAGCAAACCCCGAGGAGTCTACGCCCGCTTCAAATGAGTATGCAAGGTTTCAGAGAAGAGAACGCTGCAACTTTCCGGTGACCGGCACACACAGCCTGCAATCGCAGACGTGCAAGGGGCGAGTGCATTTCACTCACAGCGCATTAGACGTGGCTTGACGATCCGCTGATTCCACTTTGTTTCGGATTTCGATGCAAGAAGGCTTTGCCGCTCTGACCGGAGGCTCAGGCCGTGTCGGGCTCGGGCCGCGTCAGGCCCAGTTCCAGATACACCGGCAGCAACTTTCGGCGGAGCTCCGGCAGCTGTGTCGCGTACCACAGCGCGCCCAGAAGAACGCACGTCCCCGTGAGCATGACCGTGTGCGAAGCTCCGATATGTTGCGCCAGATATCCGGCAAGGAGGCTGCCAAACGGCATCATTCCGGCAAAAGCCAGCGTGTAGTAGCCCATCACGCGGCCACGGCGACCTTCCGGCACCACAGTCTGGATTATGGTGTTCGATCCGGCCAGTCCCTGCATCATCCCAAATCCGGTAAACGCGATGCACACCAGCGAGATCCACAATGTGTGCGAAGCCCCGAAGCCGACCAGCGACCCGCCAAAGAGCAGAGATCCGTACAACAGCGTCTTCGTCAGACCCCGCACAGACTTCCGCAAAGCCAGAATCAGCGCGGACGTGAGAGCTCCAACACCGCTCGCCGTCGTCAGGTACGCCAACGTGTGCGCGCCCCCATGCAAGACCCGCGACGCAAACACCGGCAGTAGTGTCACAAACGGCATTCCCATGATGCTTGAAATCGCAAACAGCAGAAGGATCGTGCGGATCGGCTGAAACGTCGAGACGTAGTTCCAGCCTTCGCGCATCTGCACGCCGAGCGGCTCACGGACGCGCCCGGTCGAGACCTGCCCGGCCAGATGCATCATCAAGAGCGACGCGATCACGGCAAAGTACGAGACACCGTCGATCAGAAAGCAGTACCCTTCGCCCAGCTGCGCGATCACCAGGCCGGCGATTGCCGGTCCCACCAGCCGAGCCGCATTCACCATCGAGGAGTTCAGCGCAATCGCGTTGCCAAGATCCTCTTTCGCGCTGCCAACCATCTGGATCATAAAAGTCTGCCGCCCCGGCATGTCGAACGCATCGATGAGGCCCTGCACAGCGGCGAGCGCAATAATTTCATGGATCGTAATCACGTGTCGCAGCGTAAGAACGGCCAGCGTAAGCGACTGCAAAGCGGAGGCAGCCTGGGTCGCCACCAGGAGCTTGCGGCGGTCCAGCCGATCCACCCACACGCCTGCAAACGGCGACAGGATGGCCGCGCCGATCTGCCCCGAAAAACCTACCAAACCCAGCAAAAGGGGAGATCCGGTGAGACGGTAGGTCAGCCAGGAGAGCGCCAGCCGCGTCATCCAGGAGCCGATCAGCGAGATCCCTTGCCCCGTCATAAACAGCCGGAAATTCCGGTGACGAAGCGCTCGCCAGGCGTGGGAGAAGCCGGTGCGGCTGGCTAAAGCGGAGTTCTTAGGAGCTGTCGACATCTCATCATTAGAGTACGAGAGCGGAGCTCTGACTCCAAACCCCGCGATAACGACCGACCCCGGACGCTGCTCTACCTTCCCATCGCCACATCCAGCACTGTGACACTGCTGTTTGGAAACCGATGTGTATATCGCGCGGCCATCTGCTCCGTGCTGTGCACCGGCACCACCGCATTCGGGTCCTCTTCATCGTTCTCCGACAGAATGCTGTCGGCCCGCAGCGTCGACACCTTCACCGTTCCGGACTTCGCGACCCCGAGCCCCGCGAGATTGAACTGCGCCGTCAGCGTGTCCGTCAGATGCCGGTTCACGCAGAATAAGAGCAGGTGACGACCATCCGCCGACATCGCCGCCGTTATGTCGAGATACGGCACCGAGCTGATCTCCGGCAGGCGACGTATGCCCTTGGTCACCGTGTACGTCGGCGACGTGCTTTCGACGTTGAGCAGCGTCGTCGGCGCGGCACTCGCGTACTCGCGCAAAACCCAGTACGCAGGCGCTCCATACACCTGCCCGCGCTTCTGCCAGATGCCCGCAAACTCGATGATGCCCGTCATGTCCGAGATCGGAACAATGTCCGAGTTGCGCATCACCATATTCAGAAAACCACCCGCAAACAGCGCCCCACCCATGTTGGTGAAGTGCGGCCCCGTGCGTGTGTCCGAGATCATCAGCCACTCAGTGAACGCCGTCTTCACGTCCTTGTGTGACGACTGCAGAATCTGCTCGTGAATCTGCTTCAATCGGACCTCCAGACCCACCGGCAGGGCCAACGACGCCATGGTCCGGAAGTCTGGCGGCGGATTACGCAGCTCCACCGTGTCTCCGACAACGAAGTGCGTTGAAAGATAGTTGAACGTGTTGCCCGAGGCGGAAAGCTGCGCCGCATTCCAATCGCGAAACTGATCCTCATCGCCGCCCGTGGCAATCAGCCGCGCCTGCGGATCGACCTTCCGGACCGCCTCACTGGTTGAGGTCGTCACCGCCGAGACGCGTCCGAGGCTCGGATACCCCACCTGGAAGTCGCCCCACAGCTCATTGCCGAGCTCCCACAGCAAACCGTTGTGCTGCGGCCAATGCGTGTCGATGTACTCCACCCACTCCGCTGCCTGCTCGGGCGTGCCGGTTCCAAGGTTCAGAGCAACCTGGGGCTGCGTGTCGATAAGCCGGCAAAACCGCAGAAACTCATCGGTTCCGAAGGTGTTGTACTCCGGTATGCCCCACGAGATATTCAGCTTTGAGACGCGCTTATCGAGCGGTCCCACACCGTCGCGCCAGTCGTACGCGGATGTAAAGTTTCCGCCAAACCGAACCACGGGCGAGTGCAGATCCCGCGCCATCCGAACCATGTCCGGGTCCATCCCTTCCACCGCATCCGCCGGCGAAAGCGACACGTTATCCACCTGCGCGCGCGCATCGTCGGCGAGCGCAACGACCAGGTCCACCGGTTCCAGCGGCGCGACCTGATCCGCCCCGAGCGCCAACGTAAACGGCAGCTTGGTCCATGTCGCCGCACTCGCCGTCAACGACGCCTTGGCCAGGATCTGCTCCGGGTGATCGTGCCGTCGGAGCGACACCAAAACCTGATCGTTGCCGCGCACGTGCTTCACCCAAAGGCTGCCGATGTACGTCAGCTCACGATGCACGGGCAGGTATACCCGCTCAGACACACCGACCTCCTTGCCTGGCAGCGACATGATCAGCACTGACTGATCCGAGTTCGCCGCATCCCCACGCACCGGCAGATAGCGCGCGCCCTGGGAGGCATCGAGCGGCTGCCATGGCAACGGCAGCCCAAGCTCCGAGGCACGTCGCAGCTCCGGCCGCTGCGTCAGCATCTTGGCGACATTTCCCGCGGACCACAGACCATTCTCAAACGATCCGTTCTCGACGACATCCGCCCACAAGCCGCCATACGTCGAGTGCCCGATCGGCTCCAAGAACGACCCAAATACCGTGTTCGGAATCGTCATCGGCGCTGCGGGCCGGCGAATCGTAACCGTGATCGGTATATTTGGCGGCGGCCCGCTCACCGAGATCTGAGCCGAGAGAACCGCCGATGAGAGGAAGAAAGCCGCACCGAAAAAACGGGAAGAACGTGAGAGACGCATCGTGAAAGATCTCCAGACAAACCAGAGAATTGTAGCTCGTCCGCACACCACTTACTCGCGCTTCGCCTGAACCTGCTTTGCCAGCTCCGTCGCCAGATGCAGCTGCTCCTCAGACGCCGCCTTCTCGCCCAGCTTCGCCAGCGTCAGACCATAGTAGAAGTGAGCCGGCTGGTACTCCGGAGCGACCTCGACAGCCAGGGCAAGATCGCGTCGCGCCGTCCGAAAATCCCCCGCGCGAAACGCCAGAATTCCCATGCCGGTCAGGGCTCCGCCATGCCGTGGAGCTCGCAGAAGCGTCTTCTCGAACATCTCCTTCGCGTCCGCATCCTCGCGCGCATCGAGCGCCATCTGCCCGATCTCGTAGTACGACTCGCTCTGGTTCGGCTCGAGCTCGATCGATCGCCGGAACTCCGCCCTCGCCTCCGGTATACGCTGCTGCCTCTGCAACAGCCGACCATATCCAAAATGCGCCGAAGCGTCCGCCGGCTTGAGCGCGAGATACGCGCGGAATCGTTCTTCGGCCTCCGGGAAATGCTGCCAATCCAACTGTGTGCGGGCCAGCGCATACAAGATCGCCGGATCGCCCGGCTTTAGCGCGAGCGCCGCCTTTAACGCATCCTCCGCACCGGGATACCGCCGCATCTGGTCGGCCAGGATGCCCAGATCCAGCAACAGCGTTGGATCGTCGGGCAGGTTCTCGCGAGCATGAACCAGACACAGCAGCGCCGCTTCCGAGTTGCCCGCGCCTCGAGCCTGCAGAGCCAACTGCGTCGCCGCCGCCAGCTCTCCCGCCCGTGCCTCCCCGTCTCGAAGATCGGTCGCAAGAACAGTTTCGAAGCGATCCATCGCCTCCGGATAGTGCCGCTCCGAAAGCAGGATCTCCCCCAAAACATTATTTGCCGCCGGGTCGTTTGGACTCAGCGCCAGAGCTCGCGTCAACAGCGCCCGAGCGGCCGGTACGTCCGCTTCCCCCACCTTGATCCTCGCCAGCAAACCGAGAGCACGAACGTCCTCTGGGTGACCCTGAACATACGGCTCGAGCACACGATCCGCCTCGGCCGATCGGTGCGCCGACCGCAAACGCTCCGCCTGCGCAAACAAGACCACACTGTTGCCGGCTTGGCCACGCACCGGCCGCACGTCCAAGACAAGCAGAGCCGCCAATGTAAAAGAAGTGCGTCTGAGACACACGGAAGTCACGCGAGAACACACTCCACAAAGAGAGATGGGCAGGAGCACTCAACAAGCGCTCCTGCCCATCCTAGTACCGCATGCCGCTGGTTAGAACTGAATACGAGCCGTTAGCTGCATATTCCGTGGGTTGTTGATCGTGTTGGTCGGAACGCCGAAGTTCGGATCGTTTGGCTCCGTGTTCGGCGTTGCGAAGGTGTGGCGGTTGAAGGCGTTCAACAGCTCCACCTTGAAGGTAAATACCGCACTCTCCGTGATCGGCGTCTTCTTCAAGAAGCTGAAGTCCTCGTTGTAGTAACGATAGTTCCGGATCTCGCCCGTCACGCGTGGGACGTTGCCGAACAGAAATCCGCCGTTATCGCAGTTCGGTGTCGCCACAGTCCCGACGCAGGCAACCACCGCCCGCGTTACCCGGTTCTGTGCATCGTTCTGGTCATAGAACGCCGGCGCCGTTTGCGTCGCCGAATAAGCCCCGTTGCTGCCGGTGTTCGTGGCTCCGTTGAACTCACTATCGACGTTGGGATCGGAGAAGAAGTTTTGGGGGTTGCCCGCCTGCAGACGACGGAACGGATTAAGATGCCCGCGACGGGCCGGGCTAGCCAACGACGAACCCGGAACCCTGGTGAAATTGATGCAGTTCTGGTACCCCGGGATCCCCGTCGCGCAGCCAAATGAGGTCGGCTGTCCGGATTGGTAGCGCTGAACGCCCCCAATCTCGAAGCCGCTCACCGCAGCGCGCAGCAACGGATTGCTGAAGTTCAGGAACTGCTTTCCCTTGCCGAACGGCAGCTGATAGATGTAGCTGACCACAAACGTATTCGGAATATCCTGAATCGAAAGTGCCTTCTCGGTCTTCGGGTTCGTGGGATCCTGCTCCTGGTTCACGCCGGCGTTGAAGGCCGGCAGCGAAGAGTCCGCATTGGTGATGTGCTTGGACCACGTGTACGACGCCTGCAGGTTCAGACCTTGCGAGAAGCGGCGCTCAACCGAAGCCACCAGGGCGTTGTAAGACGAGTGACCAACGTTCTGGAGGCAGCAATCGGTCGCAATGTAGTCGTACTGCGGATATGGTCGCAACGCCTGGAAGTAGTTCGGCGTCACGGTCGCACCTGCAGCGTTCACCAGGAACTTCGCATACGGCAGCGGGGTTCCTTTGGACGGAGCCTCAAACTGAAAGGTGCGGCCCAATTCGTCACCCAGGCCGAAGGCCGCTGGAGATATGTTGTTGGCGTTCTCAACGGACGACCGGAGATGCGACCCGGTGTTGCCGATGTAGCCGAGCGTAAAGATGAGATCCTTCACAAGCTCCTGCTGCACCTGCATATTCCATTGATTGATCTGGGGCGGACGGCCATAGGACGGCTTGATGTAATTGCTGAGGAAGCGCGGGGCGCTCGCGTCCTGGTTATCGAAAAAACCCGGATCGAGATTTGGCGCCGTGCTATACGGAACGCCGCCCACAAACAAGCCGCTGCTGAGATTGAACGCAGCGTCGAATCCATTCGAGTTCAGGTTGATCGGTGTGTTATATCCAGCCGTCGTGTTTCCTCCGAAGTCGCTGTACTGCAGCGGACCGTACAGCAACGAATATCCGCCGCGAACCACAAACTTGTTGTTCAGCGATTCAGGAGAGAAAGCAAACCCGATTCGCGGAGAAACGTCTTTGTACCACGTATTTGCCCATCGCTTGTTGCAGCCAGAGCAGGTGGTTGCGAACTCGAGTCCACCCGGCAGACCCGAGTGCGGGTCGATTACGGTCGGGCTGAAGTCCGACGTAAAATTCTGCGCCTCTTTCCGCGGCTGGTCTACGTCGTAACGAATGCCCAGGTTCAGCACCAGGCTGTTCGACACCTTGAAGTCGTCCTGCAGAAATCCCGCGTAGTACGCAGAGATCCAGCGCGGCTGGTGATTCGGTAGCGTGATGCCGCCCGAATCGAAGTCGCCGAGCAGAAAGCTCGCCTGCGCCAGACCCGTCCCATCCTGGTAAGGACTTGTACGGGCAGCCTTTGTCTGGTTGCCGGTGAAATTCAAGTAGCCATTGGTCTGGTCATTGGCGAGCGTAGAGTACTGCTGGTAGCGGTAGTCGACACCCAGCTTGAAGCTGTTGCGACCCCGCTGAATGCTCACCGCATCATTCACCCGAATGCCGTTATCGACGTTGTCGCCATTCTGATTACGGCTAAGGTCGACATACCCAGGAACAGTTACGTGCGGGAATCCCGTCACCAGCCCGGGGATGCCAAGCTGCTGGGAGTAGTTGGTCGCACTGTTGAGGTAGACCGAACCATTGATCGAGTTGGATCGGTTGAAACCCAGATTCAAGTGGTTCAAGATGGTGGGCGAAAAGATGTGATCCCATCCCGCGCGCCCGAAGTGCGTGATAAAGTCCTGCGTCTGCTGGTTAGGAGTGACCGGGGCCGGCAGCTGTGCGTTCTGCGGATTGAGGCGAGTATTCTCGCGCGTGTTGTACGAACCGAAGATCTTGTCCTTGGCTCCCACCGACTCGTCGATCCGGATGGTGTACGTCGTGTTGGTCAGCGGCGATGCGCTGCTCAAGGTGTAGTTGTTCGAAACACCCGTTGAGGTCGGCAGAGGATAGAAAGCCAGCAGTTTCTGAGCCAGCGGACTGATCCGACCCATCGGAATGGTGTTGTTTGCAAACGCCGTGCGGCACTGAACGCCGCCAACCGTCCGGCTGGTATTCGGGTCAAAGATCTCCCCGTTATAAAGCGGTGTCCCATCGCACGGGTTCAGGATCGGGTTTTTGTTGTTGTCGAGCTTCTGCGATCCGAGCAGATCGGTGAAGTTGCCGCCACGTTCCGCCAGCGTCGGCACGTTGCTAGTGATCGGTCCGCCCAGAGTATGGCGGTACTGTTCCCAGCTAAAGAAGAAAAACGTCTTGTCTCGCCCGTTATAGATGTGCGGGATCGTCACCGGCCCGCCCAGGTTGCCGCCGTAGTCGTTCTGCTTGTCGTTCGGTCGGTCGAAGCTTGCTGCCGTGGCCGCGTCCCCTGGGAGACCACGAGCCTGGTAAAAAGCCTTGTTGCCATTGTTGAACCAGTTGTTCGCATCCAGATCTTCGTTGCGGAAGATGTCGTAGATGGTCCCGTGATATGCGTTCGTTCCGCTCTTGGTAACGAAGTTCTCAATACCGCCCGTGGTTCGGCCGAACTCAGCCGAAGGTGTCGATGTCGTTACCTTGAACTCCGAGATCGCTTCGACCGATGGAGCCTCTTCGTCGTACGAGGAGCCATTCTCAGACCGGGTCTGCGATGCTCCATCGAGCAGAACTTCGTTGCCGAAGTTTTGTCCGCCACCAATCTGCGAAATGAAGATACCGTTGTTGCTGTTGCCCGAACCCGGCCCAACCGTGCCGGGAATCAGGAACACGAAGGCCTCCGGCGATCGCATCGCTCCCACGCCACCCAGAGCCAGGGGCAGATCGACGATCTGCTGCGTGGTAACGGTTCCACCAACGTCCGAAGATTGACTTTCCACGGTCGGTGCGTCCGACGCTACGGTAATACTTTCATTGCCGCCGCCGGCCGACAGATTCGCGTCCAGACTGGTGGTAGAACCGACACGAACTTCCACACCGGTGTACACCTGCTGGCGAAACCCGGGAGCGTTCGCGGTGATCGTGTACCGGCCGAGTTCGATCGACGGAAAGCGGTAGTTCCCCGATCCGGATGAGGTCGCCGTGTAGGTGGACCCGGTCTCTTCGTTGCGTGCCGTCACCTGGGCGTTTGCGATCGAAGCTCCCGAAGCATCCAGGATATTTCCGGCGATCTGGCCCTGGTTGGTTTGGGCTCGGGCGATCAACGCGGTAAAGAGAAGTGCGATAAAAACTGCGATGAACCGGCTGAATCGTAGAACGATGTTCACGTACCCTCCAAAGGGGATTACGGTTGCGGCCCGGTTGCGTTCCTGGTGCGTTGGCTCACGGACGCGTTTCGGGCATCGACAGCAGATTCCGAATATCTGTTGGTGAATTTCGGAAACGTTAATTATGACTTTAGGACGACGCCAAATCCTAAGGTCCGGAGCAAAAGCTTGTCAACTCCATCTCCCACCTTTGAGCGGGTCAGAGCTCCTCCTAACGGAGGAGACTCGCCTCGGCAGGCAGGTCGCCTTTGCCTTGGCCCGCTGATACATGCGGGGACTGGAAAAAATGGCCAGAAACACTCGACTTCTCAACTCTGCGCAAACGTCTGCGAGACAGATCAGTGCGGCCCTTGTGGTTAACTACTTGTGTACCTCCGGGCCAGACCTCTGCCCGTCCGGCGCTGGCTTGCGCACGTCTGGCTCTGCCGAGTGCGATCCATAGAGCGCCGCACTCTGCTTCAGCTCCTGATCCGCCTCCGCCGCGAGACCCGCATGGCGCAGCATCTGGCCGAGCTGATAGTGCAGTCGAGGATTGCTCGGATCGAGCCGAATCGCCTCCTGCATCTCCTTTCGCGCCGCACTCGCCTCGCCAGTCGCCAGGTCCGCGCGGGCCAGCTGCTCGTGGCACCGCGCGCACGCCGGCGTGATCCGCACCGCCTCGGTCAGCAAACCGACCGCCTCCGCCGCCCGGTTCTGCGCAATCAACAGCGCACCTTTGTTCAGATACGGCTGCTCCGTCGGCCGAGCCGCCCCAGCCTCCGCGCTGATCGCCTCCGTGTAGGCCGCCAGAGCGTCCGCCGCCCGGTTCTGCGCCTCCAGCGAGAGCCCCAGATTGTCCCAAGCCTTTGTGTGCTTCGGACGCAACGCCAGAACGCGCCGAAAGCTCCGCTCGGCCAGGACGAAGTTCCCGTCGTGCATCTCGATCCGCCCCAGAGTGTAGAAAGCCTCGGCGTTCTTGGGATCCATACCGGTCGCGCGTGTAGCCCAGCGCGAGGCGTCGGCGTAGTCGTCCAGCAGCACATAATCGAGCGCAACCAGACGCAGATCCTCCGCTTGCGGCGGCACGATCGCCGCAGCCCGCGTGTACATCGCCAGCGAATCCCGAGGCCGGTTCTCGCGCTCGAGCACGTACCCCAGAAGATACATCGCGGGAGCCGACCCGGCATCCCGCGCAAGCTCCCCTCGCAGGGCCGCCTCCGCCTCCGGCAGACGATTGGCGTCCAGGAGCACACGCGCCTCGTGCACCGGATCGAGCGGCGGGATCAGTGACGGCGTTACCGTCGGCGACTGCGCCCCGAGCAAGCCGCCGCCAAACATCATGGACATCCATGCGGCCGCCGCCCGCACGCGCAAGCCAAGCACCGTCACTTCCCTGCTCTGGCTCCAGAGCTCGTCAGAGCTCCCCCGCCCGCCGCCACAGCGCCGCCTTGCTCGTCCACCTTCAGCACCTGATCCGCCCGGACATCCCCCAGGTGCTGCGTCACACCGCTCGGCCACCGAATATCGACAGCTGTCGCAACCACGTCTGGGCCCAGGCCGAAGTGGGCCCGCTTATCATTCGCCGAAAGATACGACCCCGCCGTCGACACCGTCACAAATTGACTTCCGTGCGCCGTGGTCAGCTTGATCTCCGCTCCGATCCCATCTCGGTTCGATTTATGCCCTACCAACGACAACGTCAGCCAGTGATTGGTCGTCGCCGTCTCGTTATGCAAGACGTGCGCCGCTCCGCCGTTGGTCGAGATCACCGCATCCATCCGCCCGTCATTGTCCAGGTCGCCGATCGCCATGCCGCGGCCCACCCACGGCTGCGTAAACACCTCGCCCGAGTTCGCCGAAACATCCACAAAGATCCCCTTGCCCATATTCCGCGCCAACAGCATCGGCTCTTTATAGTGCAGCTGCGGATAATTCAGCTCCACCGTGTCCAGATCGTGGCCCTGCGACACCAAGAGGTCCTTCAGCCCATCGTTGTCATAATCCAAAAAGTGAATGCCCCACCCTGAGTGCAACAGCGTCATCTTCGCCATGCCCGAAACATACGTGTCGTACGTAAACGACCCATCGCCATTGTTCCGATAGAGCGCATATTTCTGATTCGCCAGATTCGTAATCACCAGATCCGGCAGACCGTCGTTGTCGTAATCGGCAAAATCGATCCCCATGCCCGCATAGGTGCGGCCATCGCCATCCACCGCGATCTCCGCCGTCAACCCAGTCTCTTCAAACGTGCCGTCGCCCTTGTTGTGAAATAAAAACTCCAGCATCGAGTCGTTCGCCACCGCCATGTCCACCTTGCCGTCCCGGTCGAAGTCCGCCAGCGCGATCCCCAACCCCTTCCCCGGAACGCCCATGCCGATCTTCTTCGCCACCTCGGTAAACGTGCCGTCTCCGTTGTTGTGATAGACCAAGGGCGCAATCGCGGGAAAGATGTCCGGATGGCAGTACGCCCGGTATCCTTCGCGATGCTCGCCGCACCACACATCCTCCCAATCCCACACCACATACCGCAGCACCACCAGGTCCAGCCGTCCGTCGTTGTCCAGATCCACCCACGTCGCCGACGTCGACCACCCCATCCCGTTCGCCTTATCCCCGCCGGTCCCCGACCTCTCCGTCACGTCCGTAAAGGTCCCATTGCCGTTGTTGTGGTACAGCCGGTTTCCGCCAAACGCCGTTACGTACAGATCCTCAAAGCCGTCGTTGTCGTAATCCCCAACCGCGACGCCCATGCCGTACCCGACGCCCGCAAGCCCAGCTCGCTCGGTCACATCCTCAAACGTCCCATCCTTCTTCTGGTGATACATCCGGTTCCAATCCTGCGGGCCTGACTTCTGCGGCACCGTTCCCTTCGGGGCAGGATTCGGAATCGGCGCGCCATTCACAAAGAAGATGTCCAGCAAACCGTCATTGTCGTAATCCAGCACCGCCACGCCCGAGCCCATCGTCTCGAGGAGATACTTGGTCGGCGTATGCGAGGCTGTGCCAGTGAAGCTGATCCCGGCCTTCGCCGTCGTATCTACAAAGTGCCCCGGAATCACGACAGGATTCGCCGGAGGGGAAGCGGGCGCCGGCGTCTGCGCCAGGCCGGCAACCCCGCAGGAAACAAGCGCGGCTGCCATCACCCACACGCGGCAGCTAAATTCAAAGCGATTCACTGTAAGACGCAACATCGTGCTCAAAACCTGCCAGACAGAAGTCTACCTCTCCCCAGCAAGCGCCGGCACGCCAGACCTACACATCCAGGCACGGCGTCTCTAAAGTTTGTAAACCCGATCCACCGCCAGGATCATCCCAAGCGTAATCGCCGCAATGGCAATCTCGCCTAGGGCACTCACCACAAACGGCCGCGCCCCCTGCTTGCCCAAATCCCGCAGATTCGTTCGCAGCCCAACTCCGGCAAAGGTCAGCAAGAACGCCCATCGGCTCAGGTTTCCCAGCATCCCGAGCTGCGCCTTGGTAAACCCAAACTGCGCCACCGCCGCCGAGTGGCTTCCACCTACTGTCGCCAGGAGCGAAATCAGCAGGAACCCCAAGACAAACTTCGGAAACTTGTTCCAAAGGAAGCGTCCCTTGTGCTTCATCGCGGACTCCGTGTTCGCGTTCGCCAACCCCTTGCGCGCCCACTGGACCGCATACCCCAGCACCACAAACCCGATCATCGCGTTGCGGCACGTCTTTGCCAGCACTGCGAACTTGCCCGCTGCGTCCGAATAGAGCGCACCCGCCGCGGTCGCCTCCGCCGTATTGTCGACCGCCAGCCCCGTCCACAAACCATACGCATGATCCGACATCCCCAGCGCGTGCCCGATCAGCGGAAACGCGAACAATGAGATCGCCCCGAGCGCCAAGATCGCCGCAATCGCCGTCGATGTGTCCTGCTCGTCCGCGTCAATCGTCCCCTGCGTGGCAATGATCGCCGACACACCGCACACCGACGACCCCACGGCCAGCAACGTTGTCAGCTTCGGCCCCAGCCGAAACCGCCGGCCTAACCACGTCATAAATGTAAGGGCTAGACCGAGCTCCACAAACACCAGACCCAGCGAAATCCCACCAAGCTTCAACACATCCCCCAGGACAAACCGCGCCCCCAGCAAAATTATTCCCGCCTTCAGCCAGAACTCATATGTCGCCACCCCCGCGCGAAACACCCGCGGCAACCCGACCGTATTCGCAATCACGACGCCAAACAAAATCGCCCACAACACATATTCAATGTTTGGCAACACGAGGTGGTGCGCCTTGCCATACCGGTTGATCGTCTGCTCGGTCCACTTGCCCGCAAACCCAACCGCGGCCAGCAAGAGAACGCCCGGCACAAGATCCAAAAGTCGAGTTCGCGCCGGAAGCCGGCTGGCAGCGGTAGAAGCGACATCAGCACTAGCAAAAGACGACATCCTGGCTCCTTGAACTACGGATTCGGCGGTATACGTTCTGTTGAAATCGTCTTACATCGGGACACGCCTGTCGTGATCCTTCTACAGCTCAACGTGAACGGTAGAACCTGTCCACCAAACTCTCACCAAGGCACACTCTTCACCCATCCCAGCCGCACAATCAGAGCCAGCGCAAACGAAAGCAAAACCGCCCAAACATCCAGGGAAAGACGAGGCTTCAAAGACATAAAAGGCTCCAGGGAAAACATCGGTCCCGCGCAAAGAAGAATGCGCGTCGAGCAGAGGTTGAGCTTGTGATTAGGAGAGGGGCAGGGCGAATAGATGTTCTAGCAACAACAACAGAACATCGGCACGAGGTGCAGCGTCGCGAGTGTGCGGAAGACCTTCATGCTGAAGAGAGTGTACATCAAAGATGCGCAGAGAAGATGCAGGCTTCTCGATTGCGAAAAGCTTCGCCTCCTGACCTCTGGTGTGACCTCGTGTTCAACTCATCACAAACTGGATCGCTCGAGGTTTGCCAATGAACTTACGTCTGTGGATTACAGTATGCGCGGTGTGTACGGTCCTTACCGTAGGCATCAATCTCCTCTTGCTGAAACGATACGAAGCTCATGCCCAGCACTCAGATGTTGTGCGCACCCACAGACTCGATCTGATCGACGATCAAGGCCGAACCAGAGCCCGCTTTGCCATGAGCCCCGGAATCTCTGGAGATCCCGGTCAACCCGAAATCGTGCTGACCAACGCGGACGGAGATGATGTCGCGGCTCTTACGGTTGAGAGACATGGTCAGGGCATCCTCGTATTCAATGAAGCTCAGGTGAATGGCCGACATGGCGTAGTGGTGTTGGGATATCTAACGGGTAGCGATACGGACGCACCCGAAGATCCTCTCGGCGCCTGGGGCCTCGCCGTACAAACGAGCTATGCCCTACACACCGGCTTCGGTATCAACAAACGAGGAATCATCTTCCCTGCTCTGGCGGCCCCTAACCAGCCGAAGCCCTGACAGCTCACACCACATCCCCCAATAACTCCAAAGCTCCCCGCTGCACCAAAACCGTCGCTAGCCTCTGCCCCAAAACCTCCGCCGATGTCGTCAACGGCGCCTTCATCTCCGCCGTCACCATCAGCTCGCCATCGGGAGCCACCACCTGCGCCTGGATGTGAGCTCCCGCCTCCGTCACCGTGCACAGCACACCCACCGGCAACATGCAGCCCCCGCCCATCGCCTCCAGCGTTCCCCGCTCGGCCGTCACCGCGTACCGCGTCGCAGCGTGATCGAGCGCCCGCACCGCCGCATAGAGAACCTCATCCCGCAGACGCCCCGGAGGAAACGTCTGGCCGGCGATCAAGTCCGTCAGATGCGACGGGTTCAGCGGACTGATCTCCCCGACCGCAAGCTTCGTATCGAGCGCCTGCTCCGGGGCCCGCAACTCCAGCGCCAGCGCCCCCTGCCCCGGCGCAGGGCACATCTCCTCCGGAGCAAATCGCAGATGCACATGCTCGGTCCGTCCCAGACGATCCAGGCCCGCCGCCGCCAAGACCAAGGCGTCGCACTCCCCTTCCGCCAGCTTGCGGAGCCGGGTGTCGATATTGCCCCGAATCTCCACCAACTCCACGTCCGGCCGCAGCGCCAGCAGCTGCGCCTGCCGCCGCGGACTCGTCGTACCGACCCGCCCATACATCGGCAAGGTATGGAGCGACCAGTACGGCTCGCACACCCAAACATCGCGCGGATCGCCACGCTCCGGGATCGCCGCCAGCGTGAACCGCGGGTCCAGCGTCGTCGGCAAGTCCTTTAGCGAATGCACCGCTACGTCGATCCGCCCGTCCGCCAGGGCGTCCTCGATCTCCTTGATGAAGATCCCCTTTGCATCCAGCGACGCTCCATCGAAGTCCGCGGGCGGCGTAAATGTCGGTGACTGCATCCGGTCGCCCGTCGTCCGGATCACCACAATCTCAACCAGGTGCCCAGCTGCGCGCAGCCGGTCGGCGATATGGTTCGCCTGCCAAAGCGCGAGCGCCGAGCCGCGCGTTCCAATTCGAATCACAACAGGAGACATGCTGCAAGAATACGAGATCGAGCTCCAGACACAAACCTGCCGAACCCGTGCATCCCAAGCCACAAACAAAACGGCGGCCCCTCGAAAGAGAGCCGCCGCAGTTCACCACGCACGCCGGCCTACTCTTCTAGATTCTTCAGCGTCGTCCCCGGAGTAAACGAAACCCCGCGCAGGACCTCGGCGTAACCCGCATCCCGAACATCGAAAAACGGCAGCGACTTCGCCACATTCGGGTCCGTATTCCCCACCAGATCGAGCACCACCACCAGCTTGTTAGGGTCCGCGCCCAGATCCCCATTCCCGGAAACCGTTGACGTGATCCCATAGATCGCTGTCAAACCATCCGGCCCAACAATGCCTGTAATGTTCCGCAGCCCCGCGGTCGCCGGTGCCCACGGCAGCTTTGTGGCCGGGTTGTTGCCTGTCGGATACCCCGCCACCGTGTACGGAACACCCAGCCCCAAACCGTTCTGCAGCGTATACGCCAGGCTCCACGTCCGCGTCGCCGTGTTCAACACCCACTTCTGCAAACCCGCCATCGTCTGCCCAGCCGCATGAGTGTACAGGTCAGCGCCGCCCGCATATCCATCGCCCTCATCCGCCACATACAACGTCGTGCTGTTCGCAAACCACAGCCCAAACGGATACATCAAAGGATTCGCCGTCTTCGCGGGCGTCGTCGGAAACCCAGCCAGAATGCACATCGTATTGGGCAGCCCCACGGTCTGCAAAGTCGCGAGGTTGTAATCCAGCGGCACCGTCGGCAGCTGCGCCCCCTTTACCGGCAGGCCCACACCTTTCGGGCACGCCGTCCCCGTTGTGTCCACAAAATAGACCGTATTCACGCCGTTCCCGCCCGAACCCTTCGTGTAATACAGCACACCCCCGTAAATGGTCAGACCGCGAAAATTATCGTCCTTGCCAACCTTGTCTGCCTTTAGCCCAAGCTCGGCGATCGAAAACGATCCCACCGGCGTCGGAAATCCCGGGTCCTGACGATTTTCAGCCGTCAGCACAGGCGTTATCATCTGCGCGCCCGCCCCCAGGATCACACCATTCGGCTGCGGTGTGCCGCCATTGCCCGCATTCCCCGCCGTGTAATAAACCTCCGCGCCGTTTGAGTTATTCAAGATTGCCGCTCGCCCGTTGTTGCCCGAATACGCATTGGTCTCCGTAAACTTGAACACACCATCCGCGCCCACACGCGCAACCGCCCGATAGTACGGCGTCTGCCCATCCGGATTCGTCGGATCGATCGCCAGCGGCGTATTCGAGTTCGACACATCCAACGTATCCACCGGCGCAACATATCCCATAAATGTCAGAAACTGGTTGTTCGTAGAAAGATGGAGCGCCAGCTCAGACTTCGAGGAAAACGACGTCACCAGATGATCCGTCGACCTTAGCTTGCCTTCCGCGCTGTTTGGCACCTGAATCGTGCTCCGCAAGTTCCCGCTGAGCGACATCTGATCGAGAAAAATCTTCGTCGTAATCCCAAACGAGCCGTCGTACAGGTCGTTATTGAACACTGTCGGATAGGTTCCGTCATACGGCGCACCTGTCGACGCCGAGCACGCACCCAACGTCGTCGCACAGTTTGGCGGCAAAATCTGCCCCACCTTCACATTCGCTGCGTTGCCGTCATACACCGACCGACTCACCACCAACCGGCCAGCCACCAGCGGTTTCGGCGCCGGCGTCTGCGCAAAAGAAAAGTTGTTTCCAGCAAGCACACCGGCCGCCGCAAAAGCCGCAGCCGCAACGTTGCACCTGCCTCTAGGCAGCGCGAGAACAGCATGGGTCATGGGAATCATCCTTGGGCAAAAGAAATGAAGTTCGAGACCGGATTCATCTAAGAATCCGAGTACGCATGACCCTACCAGCCGTGCGTGAGCAAGAGGTTACAGCCGCTCCGCACCCTGCAACGGCCGCAAACAACCCGCCTCTCCACCCACCTCGCCGTCAGGCCACCACGTTCAGCGTCAGGTTCACTGTCTTGCTGTTTCCTCCAGCGTCCGTCGCCGTGATCGGCACCTGGTAGCTTCCCGGAGCCACCACATCCCGCGGCACCCGGATCGTCGAACACCCCAACAGCCCGATTCCCAGCAACGCCGAGACCACGCCCAAGCTCACCAGGCGCGTCAACCGCCGGCGACGGGCAAAACTCAACGGCGCCAACAGGAAAAGAGCGCCACTAACCAGACCCAGCTTCGTGCTGCCCGCCTCCTCCTGAGACATCGCAGCCGTCGATGGGGGCGCTGTACTCAACACCAGAGACGACGTCCCCGTCCCGCCCGCCGTCAGCGTTACCGTCACCGGAGTGAACGTCGCCGTCGCATACTGCGGAAGCGGCCCGTAACTCAGCTTCAGCGGCCCCGCAAACTGACCCACACTCGTCAGACTCACCGTCACCGTTGCGCTGTCGCCCGCATGCACCGAGACGCTCGCCGGTACCGACGTCAGCGTGAAACTCGACACCGCCGCCGTAATTGTCTCCGTCACCGTCGCACTCGACCCGTTCAGCGTCGCCGATCCGTTATAGATGGCCGAGATGGTATGCGTTCCCACACCGAGTCCCGACGTTCTGAACACCGCCGTCCCGCTCGGGTCCAAAGCGACCGACGTCAGGAGCACGCTTCCATCCTTGAAGCGAACCGCGCCCGCAGGCACAGCCGAGACCTCCGCGGCGCGCACCGCCGCCGTAAACGTCACCGTCTGCCCCAGGCTCGCCGGGTTGGGCGACCCGGTCAGCGACACCGCCGTATCGCCGCCGACGATCCCCGGCAAGGGCTGCACCTCGTACACTCCCAAGCCGATGGTGCCCCCGATCATGTCACGGCTCGTCCGCGGCAAGCCGTCCAGGTCCAGCGCCGGAATCTGCGGGGCGTCGACATCCCCCGCCGCCACCACCGGAGACGTCCGCTCCGTATGCAGGTCGCCCCCAGCGAGATTTAGAAATTCGGGGTCTGTCGAAAGATTGCCCACGGTATTGCCCGGCTGCGCGCACTGATACGTCTGCGCCGTCGACCCCTGAAACACATCGTTATTGCTGAAACTCGCACCCGGCGGCGGAACGTTCTGCGGTGAACCAAACCTCTGATCAACGTAGTAGCAAGTAACCGCCTGCCCCGCCCCGTGACCGAGAAAAATGTTGTTTGACACAGCTTGCGAAATGATGGACGCAGTTAGAACCAATGCGCTCGTTGAGTTTGTCGGAGCTATCACCGTATTATTCGTCATTGTTATCGACGTGGTATAGCCCGGGCTCGTGATCCTGACGGCTGTCGGATGAGCATCGGAAGACGTGTTGCCGTAGATCAAGTTTTGAACCAAAGATAGATCCGGATCATCCGCCAAGACAAGCGGTTCGCCTGACCCGGAATTGCCGGCTACGATATTGTTCTGCAGCAGTAGGTGGTTCGGGCCTTTTATTGACAATCCCTGGTTCCAAACAGACGTCGCGTGGTTATCAACAACTAAGTTGTCGGAAACCTGAAGTATATTACCTCCATCGGTAAGGATCGGCGCGCCACCTAGAAACTGGTATCCCGCCGCAAAGCCACAGCCGCCCACGGAGGAACTCGTAACCGTGTTGCCCTGAACCAGCAGGAATTCTGGGGCTTCGACGGCTACACCACAACCCGGATTTTCTAAAATCAGATTATTGATAATCTTTGCAGATGCTCTGTGTGTAGCTATGCCGTCGCCCGTCGAGGTCGTTGTAGTTTGAATATTGCTGAAGTGCGTGATTGTAAAACCATTCAGCACCGAAATAAGAGGCTCATAGTCATCCGTTCGAATGGTAACGACCGAGTCAGGTCCCGGTGCTTTGATGATCGTTCCCACGGCGCCAGCGGAGCTGGTCGCGCCGCTTGTAACCGTAATGCCTTTTCCCCTGAAATCAATATTCTCGTTGTAAGTCCCAGGAGCGACCAGCACCGTGTCACCATTCTGCGCAGCATCAATCCCCGCCTGGATAGTCTGCTGGTCCGCCGGTACGTGAATGACCTGCTGCGCCCCGGCAGGTACAGTGCCCTCGCAGAGCAGGCCACTCATAAGCAGCAGAAGCAGTTCAGGCCAAGTACAAAACTTGAGTGATGCAGTTACCGACAAAGTAACTCCTGTCTCGCACTCCGCACAACGTGAGGCTTCGTCGCCATACTCTCATCAGCGAAAAGAGTATGGCGACTCAGCCAGGAGACCATTGCTCTAATTGACTTGGATATTGATGTTAGGCGTCGAGACAGTACCGTTTGCGTAATACCCCGTGTAATTGGCGGAACAGTATAAAGAATGGACAGCGCCAGGAGCGCTCGGCGTCCACTGGACGGACACTTGTGCGTTCTTCCGTAGCGCAGTCTCGACGAGACCCGAGACGCACATACAATAATCTCCTCGGCCCTAACCGTCAATCCCGATCTCACCCTAAGATCTAATCGCCCGACCGCCTCCGCTGTTCCGAACTCAACATTGCCTCCAACTCCGCCAGTGCTGCCCGATCTCCACGCTCTGCCGCCGCGCGCAACGCCGTCATCGGCGCCTGCAGCAGCTTGCTGGTCAGCGATCGCGTCAACGCCTCGACCGCCGCCGCTTGCACCGCCGTCAAAGGCTCCGCTGCCAGACGCGCCGAAGTTCGTCGCAACTCCGCCTGCCGCAGATCCTCGGCGCCCTTCTGCAAGGCCTGGATCGCCGGAACCGCGTCGAGCGAATGCAGACGCGACTGGTACCGCTCCACCTCCGCCGACACGATCGTCTCCGCCGCCGCCGCCTCGCGCGAACGGCTCGCCAGATTGCCCGCCGCCATCTGCTGCAAGTCGTCGATGTCATACACGAAACATCCATCCACATCGTGGAGCGCCGGATCGATATCGCGCGGAACCGCGATATCGATGAAAAACATCGGCCGATTCCGTCGCCGATCGAGCAGCGTCCGGCCCTGCGCGGCCGTAAAGATCTTCGGCTGGTCTGCCGCACCCGCTCCCGTCGACGTAATCACAATGTCCGCCCGGTGCGCATGCTCGTGCATCTGCCCCAGCGAGAGAATCGTGGTCGCGATCGGATTGCGCGTAAACTGCGCCGCGAGCCGGTCCGCCACCATCCGCGCCCGACCTTCCGTCCGATTTGCAATCAACAGCGACGTTGCACCATGCTCCAGCAGATGCCGGGCCGCGAGCTCGGCCATCTTTCCCGCGCCCACGATCAACACCTGTTTGCGCTCGAGCGACCCAAAGATCTTCCGCGCCAGATCCACCGCGACCGATGCGATCGACACCGACGAACTGCCGATCCGCGTCTCCGACCGCACTCGCTTCGCCACCGAAAACGCACGCTGCAACAACGGGTCCAGAGTCGTCCGAACCGTCCCAACCTCCCGCGCCACCGTGTAGGAATCCTTTACCTGCCCCAGGATCTGCGCCTCCCCGACCACCAGCGAATCCAAGGACGACGCCACCCGAAATAGATGTCGAACGGCCTCCCGCCCGCGAAACTCATACAGATGCGGCTCGATGGTCGCCATGGGGACACTGAAGTAGTTGTGAAAAAAGCCGAGCAGATCTGGCGACCCTGGCGAGATCAGAGACCCTGGTGTCGAGGCCCCTGAGGGCGCCGCGGCCGGAGAGCTCAGGTCATGTGTCAGCAACAACTCCACTCGATTGCACGTGGAAAGGATCAACGCCTCTCGCACTCCCGGTTGCTGCGCCAGCGTCTCCGTCGCGTTGGCCAGGCGCCCCCGGCCGATGGCCAGACGCTCCCGGATCTCGAGCGGCGCGGTTGTGTGGTTGACGCCCAAGAGCACCAGCGCCGGCCGGCACGTCCCGGGCAGCGACGTCTCCACCGCGCCTTTTTCGCGCACAGCGCTCAAGTTCTTCCCCGTTCTGCCGATAACGTTCTCAGAACCGTTCATGGAGCCGTAAACCTGTGAACAGCGGATAGCTGATTCGCCGACCAGACACCGAGGACAACCAGAAAGACGAATCCCGAAAGATAGATCGCCCGCCGCCCTCGCAGACCCGAGTGCCGGCGAACAAAAATCATCCCCATGTACGCAATCCACATGGCAAACGAGAGGAGCACCTTTGGATCCAGAAAAAACCTCGGCCCCACCGTTAGCTCAGCCAGAGCCGACCCAATCAAGAGCCCCGCCGTCATGCACGGCAGACCAAACAACAGCGCCTTCAAGGCGATCTGCTCCGTCGTGTCCAAAGCCGGCAGACCGCGCACGGCCGGCATCTTGGCCTTCAACCGGCGCTCCTGAATCAGGTACAAGACGGAGGTGAACAGCGAAACCAGCAAAGCCGCGTACGCTGCCAGCAACAAAAGAATATGGAGCAGAACCCATCCAGAGTTCGGCAGCGGTACAAGCTCGGTCCCCGGGCGAACTGCCGGCTCGAGCGTCAGCAAAACCGCGATCGGCAACAAGAACACACCCGGAGCCAACGTTCGGTACACACGGTAGATGACCAGAAATGCAGTCGCCAGAAGCAATGCCAGAATCGACTGCGTCTCGTGCCGCGCGGGAAGGAAGGCTGCCGGCAACGCTCGATAGACCGCGCTCAGCGTCTCCGTCAACGATACAAAGTGGAACAGGAGAGCCAGCGAGGCCGCAGGCACCGCGACATGACGCCACCGCGGACGATCGTAAAGAGCCGCCGGAAGCACCGCCAGGGCAGCCACGGTGTACAGCAGAACGGCGACTCTGAGCCAGACGAGAGACATAGACATTGGGCTGCGCGGCCCCGGGCGGACACGTGCCACAGCCCAGTATACCGGCGACAGAACCATTTCTAGACCTCGATCGGATCCGCGATGTCGCCGGCCAGCAAGAGCTGCGGAACCTGCTCAAAGCTGTAGCTCTCCCGGTCCTCCCCTAGCCGAAACACCAGCACAATATCGTTTCGGCTCTTCGGCCACTCCGTCGGGATCCGCGCGTCTTTCGCGATCTCCCGAGCCACATCGAACAGGTCGTTGTGCTCCCACGCGATCAAGACCGGGCCAGTGCACGCCTTCGCCGCCGCCGCCACCTCAGCCTCATGCCCGCGGCCAAAGCTGAAGTTCGGCTCGACCCCAAGAACCTCCGCCATCGGCGCCAGCGTCTGCTCCTCGCGTTTGCTCAACTTCGGATCAGATCCCGGCGCATCTGCCGACTCGGCAAACAGGTACGCCGGTCGCGCCAGCCTCGGCTCTGGCAATGCCCGACCGCCCAACGGAGCAAACAGACCAACCAGAGCGCCCGCACGCTTCCATCCATCGACTGCGAGACTATGCGCGTCGTCCTCGCCAGACTCATGGACGCCGCCACGATCGGGCGCGGCCTTCTCCGCATGTCGGATCATCATAATCAATGGTGCCTTTGACAATCTCACTCCAGCAGCCTGCATCGCAGGTGCAAACTCTCTCTTTAAGGTATGCAAACTCTCTCTTTTAGGTATTGGAGGCGCAAGAAATCCCCTAGACACAAATTCTCTACATCAGGCCTGGGCTCCCGACACCTATACTTTGGATGCTCGCCAACTCCCCACCGGATCAGCCTTCGCCCACACGCCGCCGGCGTTCGGTCCGAGATCTGCTCTCCCTCGTCTAGAAAGGACCAGAGTGAAACCGATCCGCTCCATCCTATGGACCGCAACTTGCCTTCTGGTGTGCTTGGATTCCAGCTCCGCCCCTGCCCAAACGCCGACCCCAATCCTGACCGGCATCTGGCTCGGCACCCTGACCGCCGGTCCCCAGACGCTCCGCCTGCAACTCCGCCTGGACCGAGCCCCGTCCGGTGAGATTCGCTGCCTGCTCGACAGCATCGACCAGAATGCCTTTGCCATCCCCTGCACCACCACGCAAAAGCCGGACGGCGCAATAGAGATCGAAGTCCCCGCCGTCTCCGGCCATTGGTCTGGCCGCTGGTCCGGCCGCGGGTCCGACACCGCCAAACTTTCCGGCACCTGGACTCAGGGCCCCGGCTCCCTGCCCCTCACCTTCGCCCGCCAAACCTCCGCCATCCAGACCTCCGCCATCCCCGCCCCAAAATCAACCATGCCCGCCACCGATCCCGCCCTGCCCCC
Organism: Acidobacteriaceae bacterium; assembly: GCA_965277145.1. Taxonomy (GTDB): domain Bacteria; phylum Acidobacteriota; class Terriglobia; order Terriglobales; family Acidobacteriaceae; genus Edaphobacter. The sequence goes on along the minus strand of OZ255717.1, from coordinate 366,584 downwards.
AGCAACCGTCGCGAACATCAAAGAGATTCTCGACCGCGACTTGGCCTCCTCGCTCGCCCCTGGCGGCGCCCTTGCGCCCGAAACCCACGCCGGCCTCGCCATCGGCATCGTCGAGCACGGCCACCGGCAGACCTTCAGCTACGGCCCCGTCCAGCCCGACTCGGTCTTTGAGATCGGCTCCATCTCCAAGACCTTCACCGGCCTTCTCCTGGCCCAGCTCACGGAACAGGGCAAAGTCCGCCTCGACGAGCCCGTGCGCGACTCCTTCCACCCGGGACCGTCGCCAAGCCGGCCGCCGGTCCCGAGATCACCCTTCTCGATCTCAGCGACCAACACTCTGGCCTGCCCCGGATGCCCGATAACTTCCACCCAGCCAACCCCAGCAACCCCTACTCCGACTACAACGCTGCTCTCCTCTACGCCTTTGTCTCCAAACGCGGCATCGCCCTGCCGGAGCACGCACCTTTCGGCTACAGCAATCTGGGCGTCGGCCTACTCGGTCAGGCCCTCTCAGACCGCGCCGGCGTTCCGTACCCCAAGCTGCTCGCCGAACAGATCACCGGCCCGCTCGCGATGCCCGACACCGCCGTCAGCCTCTCCCCAGGCATGCGCGCCCGCTTCACTCAAGGCCATAGCGGCGACCACCAGCCCGCCCCCGCCTGGGATCTCGACGCCCTCGCCGGCGCCGGCGGCATTCGCTCCACTGCGCCCGACATGCTCACCTACCTCGAGGCCCAGCTCCACCGCGACCATCTCTCGGCCACCGCCCTCCATACCCCCGACGGCAAAACCCTGCCCGCCGCCATCCAGAAGTCGCACATCCTGCACGCCGAAGCCGGCCCCGGCATGCACATCGCCCTCAATTGGTTTCGCGTCGACAGCACCGGCAACTTCTGGCACAACGGCGCGACCGGCGGCTACAGCGCCTACGCCCTCTTCAATCCAGAGAAAGACTTCGCCCTCGTCGTCCTCAGCAACACGACCGTTACCTCTGACAACTTCACCGACAAGCTCGGCGAACACGTCGCTCAACGCCTCGCCGGCGTAGCGCCTGTATCACTGACGACAGCCCAGCATCGCGAAGTCGCGGTCAGCCCCAAAGTCCTCGAAACCTACGTCGGCGCCTACCAACTAGCGCCCGACTTCATCCTCACCGTAACCCGCGAAGGCAACCGCCTCTTCACGCAGGCCACCGGACGGGAAAGATCGAAGTCTACCCCGAAACTGAAAGACAGTTCTTCCTTAAAGTAGTAGAAGCCCAGATCACCTTCGAGGTCGACCCCACCGGTCGAGCGACCGGCCTTATTCTGCACCAGGGCGGACGCGACCTCCCCGCCCAACGCCTTCCATAAAGCGGTTTTCCAACCCACTTGAAGCTGTCCATCCCTCATCCCCCAAACGAGCTATTCCATCCCTCCATCCCTGCCCGCTACCCTCCTTCTTGTATCAAGATCGGGGTCCCCAGCATGTCTCTCGTCCCGTCGCTCCTCCGTCCCAGCCCTAAACGCAAGATCATTCTTGTCACCTCACTCGGCCTGGCCGGTCTTCTTGCCGGTCTGCTCTCCGGATGTAGCACCAGCGCCACCTCCGCCACCAGCGCCGCTCCTCACGCCTTTGGAAACGTCGCCGGTAACTGGCAGATCTCCTCCGCCACCACCGCGACCAGCCCCGCCGTCACCGTAGCCGGCAACCTCTCCATCTCGGGCGCGGACGTCTCCGGCACCCTCCATCCGATCTCCGGCACCTGCTCCTCCTCTTCCGACATCCCGGTCGCCGGCTCCATCAACTCCGCCGGCAAGCTCGCCTTTAGCTCCGTCGGTATGCCCGGCGCCGCCGCAGCCCTTTCTGTCTCCGGAACCCTCTCCGCCGACCAGCGCTCGCTTTCCGGCATCTCCTTCGCGTTCACCGGTCTCTCCTGCGCCCAACCCGCCCACACCTCTGGCGCCGCCCCGCGAGTCAACCCTTCCCCCGCCATCGCCCAGCAGTACCTACCGATCAGTGGCACCTACACCGGAGCCTTTACCGGCAACGACGGCACCAATCTCCCCGTCTCGGCCACTCTCACCCAGACCACCGCCGCCGACGCAAACGGCATGTTCCACCTCATGGGCAACGCCACTTTCACCAACAATCCTTGCCTCAACACCCCCGTCGTCACCGACTCCAGCGTGACCGGGTCCACCGTCTCGGCAACCTACACCGACAGCCAAACCAGCAACTCCGTCTCGGCCACCGGCACCTTCTCCAACGACGCGACCTCTCTCACCATCTCCAACTGGACTCTCTCCGGAAACTGCGGCACCGAAACCGGCACAGGCCTCCTCACCAAGCGCTAAAACCGTTCTCGCACTCTCACGCCGAAGCCCGAAGCCCCAAGGCGGTCCTCCCAGGAGGACCGCCTTGGGGCGTTTTGGGTCGATCCGCATCCAGTCACCTCGGACCTACCACGTCTGCTGCTGAGCCTCCAGCGTTGCCGCACCGCACAAAACAAAGCATCCCGCCGCCCCGCTCAAACCTCTACTCTCTTAACTCCAACGTGGTCCTCCCCCGCCTCCCTGCCGCACATGCTGTAGGACAGACGTGTGGCAGGAGAGACCGACTGACTTTCCATCCGCTCCGGTTGCCCACCCTGGAGCACAGACACCCAGGAAACACTGTTCCGACATGGCCGCCGCCGCCCAAGCCCAGCCCAACGAGACCGCCGACCTCACCGCCGGCGTTAATCCCTGGCTTATCGCGGCCTCCGTCATGCTCGCCACCTTTATGGAGGTCCTCGACACCTCCATCGCCGCCGTTGCCCTTCCCTACATCGCCGGCTCCCTTTCCGCCACCAACGACGAGGCTACCTGGGTCCTCACCTCCTACCTCGTCGCCAACGCCATCATCCTCCCCGCCTCCAACTGGTTCTCCCTGAAATTCGGCCGCAAACGCTTCCTCATGTCCTGCGTCGCCATCTTTACCGTCTCCTCGTTTGCTTGCGGAGCCGCACCGTCCCTCGGCTTTATCCTCCTCGCCCGGGTCGTCCAGGGCGCCGGCGGCGGAGCCCTCCAACCCATCTCCCAGGCCATCCTGCTCGAAAGCTTCCCTCCCGCCAAACGCGGCGCCGCCATGGCCGTCTTTGCCTTCGGAGTCGTCGTCGCCCCGGTCCTTGGTCCCACCCTCGGCGGATATCTCACTGACGCCTACTCCTGGCGATACGCCTTCTACATCAACATACCCATCGGCTGCGCGGCGCTCTTCATGATCAACCGCTACATTGTCGATCCCCCCTCCATCAAAAACGCCCGCGTTCCCCGCTTTGACAACCTGGGCATGGGCCTCCTCATCGTCTGGTCCGGAGCCCTCCAGGTCATCCTCGACAAAGGCCAGGAAGACGACTGGTTCGGCGCCGTCTGGATCCGCTGGGCCACCGCCGCCCTCGTCATCTCCTTCGTCTGGTTCATCTGGCACTCCTGGAAAGACAAAGACACCCTGGTCGATCTAAAAGTCCTCAAAGACCGCAACTACGCCGTCGGCTGCACCCTGATCTTCCTCTTCGGCGTCGCCATCTACTCCACCACCACAATCCTCCCGCTCTTCTATCAGGAACTGCTCGGATACACCGCCTTCACTGCCGGCATCGCCGTCGCCCCACGCGGCCTGGGCGCTGTCTGCGGCATGCCCGTCATCGGCTTTCTTTCCAACAAGGTCGACCCCCGCTTCCTCCTCACCTTCGGCTTCGGCGTCTTTGGCCTCGCCACCCTTTACTTCGGCAACGTCACCCTCGGCATCTCCCCCACCACCCTCCTCCTCCCCATCCTCATCGCCGGCTTCGCTCTCTCCTTCGTCTTCGTCCCCATCTCCACCGCCGCCTATGGGACGCTCGACCCCCGACAGATCGGCAACGCCAGCGGTCTATTCAACCTCATGCGCAACGTCGGCGGATCGATCGGCATCTCCGTCGCCCAAACCCTCCTCACCCGCCGCTCCGACGTCCACCAGAACGAAATCATCAACTCCGTCCCCCAAACCGGCCAGACCTTTCAGAACACCCTCGCCGCCACCCAACAGTCCCTCACCCACCACTACGGTCCCTCCAACTCCCTCGCCCCCGCCCGCGGCCAGCTCTATACGCAACTCGGCAACCAGGCCCTCAACTGGGCCTTCGTCGACGTCTTTCGATGGCTCGCTCTCCTCTGCTTCGGCTGCGTCGCCATCGTCTGGATCTTCAAAAAAGTAAAACCCGGCAAAGCCCCCGCCGGAGCTCATTAATCTCGAACTGGACCTGCCGAAGCTATCACTGGTAAACCGCTCTAGACACCTGTTACCGCAGCTCCCCCGCCGCGTTCTCCCCCTCCATATACTCCCGGATCACCCGCTCGAGCGAACCTTGCGCCCGCAAGATAAAGTCGATCGCATCTCTCCCCGCCCCATCCCCACCCGCATGCTGCGTCACCCAGTGCGCCTCCGCCTTTACCTCCGGCCGAGCGTTCGCCGTCGCGATCGCCAGACCGCATCCCCGCATTACCGGCAAGTCGACGATGTCGTCGCCCACAAACGCCACGGCCTCCATCCCTACGCCCGCCCGCGTGGCAATCTCCTCTGCCGCCCGCAGCTTGTGGTGCTGGCCCTGATACACAAACTCTATCCGCAGATCGCGCGACCGAATCGCCACCGCCGCGGTCTGCCGCTTCGTCACAATGCCCAGCCGCAAACCGCCCATCCGCGCCAACGACATCCCTAGACCATCGTGCGCCGAAAACGACTTCACCTCCGTCCACCGCCCATCGGCCTCCGGCAACACCGTGATCCGACCGTCGGTCAGCACACCATCCACATCAAACAACAGAACCTCAACCCGCCGCGCCCGATCCTCAGCCGTCATCGTTCGTCCCCCATCCCACCAAAGAGTGCCGGCACCGCGTCCGCGTTACCCGCGTTTGCAATTTTTCTTCCAAAACTCGTGAATCTTCGAGAGGACTCCACCCATCCCTGTTACCATCGTCTATACCGGCGATACATTCTCGCCCGAAGGTAGGAGCATCATGGCAAACGGAACAGTTAAGTGGTTCAACGACTCTAAAGGATTTGGCTTCATCACCCCCGAAGACGGCGGAGAAGACCTCTTCGCGCACTACTCTGCGATCAACTCCAGTGGCTTCAAGTCGCTGCAGGAGGGTCAGCGGGTCTCGTTTGAGGTGACCAAGGGCCCCAAGGGCAAGCAGGCTGCCAACATCCAGCCCGCCTAAGATTTGTCATACCCGGCCAACCTTGGCCGTTGCACGATCGTACCGGGACGCGCACCAGTGACGCCTCGAAAGAAGTAAGTCGGAGAATTCCAAACAACCAGACCGCACGAGCCTAACCCGCTCCTGCGGTCTTTGTCTTTCCGGCTCGACCTTCACCCAAGCGGAGCCGAGGTCACACCTAAACAACCGGACCCGCCCTCACGTCGTCAAAGCCTCCATGAGCACCACCGCCCAGAGCTCCCCCGACCCCAACACCACGACCATCGCCGACCTCCGCAAACAATACGGCCCGCACTTCGCTGCCGGCTACGGCGACAACAGCACCCTTGCCGAGCTCCTCGGCCGAGCCGGCGTCCCCACCCTCGCCGACTACCTCAAACAACACGCTCAGAAATAATCTCGCCTCCAAACCAAACGGCGTACAGTGATCTCACTCCCGAGGTCACCCCATGCGCCGCTCTCTGCTCGCCCTCTGCCTCCTCACCGTCCCCCTAGCCGCCCACGCCGACCAGATCGACGACTTCGTCCTCGCCGACCTACCTTCGAATCCCTTTCTAGGCCCACCACTTACCTTCTCCGCTTATGCGACCGGCGTCGGAAACGAAAGCGGTCGCTTCGTCGATATACCAATCTTCAACCTAAGCATCTACAACGACGGGTTTGGCATTTTGAACACCCTCCGTCCACCCACGGCCTTCAACATCGTCAGTCCCATCAACATCGACCCTGCATGGCTGACGTATACGGGCGACCTCCAAGCCACAAATCCCACATATACCTTCAATCTCGGCACCTACGCCGCTTACGATGTCCATTACCCTTACACCTACAACTACACCCTCACCATCACCGCCGAATCCTCCACCCCACCCTCCCCAATCCCCGAACCCACCCCCCTCCTCCTCGTAGCCACCGGCCTCCTCTCCTGCGCGACACTCGCACACCGGAAACTCCTCTGCCGTTCGGCAACCCCCATCAGATAAGTCCACAGAATCGCGTTTAGAAGTCGGCGCGATCTACACCGCTCAATTCGCTCCACCTGAAATCAGAATCAGAACACCTATCGGTTGCAGGCGTTTGCCCCCATCGGCGAGCGTCCGCGGCCATTCCTGTTTCCGCTTCTGGACGGCCCTCTTTGCTTTCGGAGTCGCATCAGCTTGCACCGTAAGCTCGCAACGTCCCGTTCGACCCAACATCTTCATCAGCATGGAGGTTCGCTGCCGGTTCTTCACTCCTGGCATCGAGATGGCAGTGTGCGAGGCGACTCTGGCCTCTTCCAGCTCCATGACCGCCCATCAGAGGAGATCTCATGACGACTGTTCGCGACGAAACCTACGATCTTATGCGGAAGCTGGGGCTTACGACGGTGTTCGGCAATCCGGGCTCGACCGAAGAGACCTTTCTCAAGAATTTCCCCCGCGACTTCAACTTCGTCCTGGGGCTGCAGGAGGCCTCTGTTCTAGCCCTTGCCGACGGATTTGCGCAGGCCACACGGACAGTGGCGTTTGTGAATGTGCACACGGCGCCCGGTCTGGGCAATACGCTCGGCAATCTCGTCAACTCGCGCATGTCGAAGACGCCGATGATCCTGACCTCTGGCCAGCAGACGCGTGAGATGCTCTTGATGGAGCCGTGGCTGACCAACGTCGATGCCACCGAGTTTCCGAAGCCGCATGTGAAGTGGTCCTATCAGACCACGCACGCCAAGGAGACTCCGGCCGCGTTTATGCGGGCGTATGCCGTGGCGATCCAGCCGCCGCAGGGGCCGGCGTATCTTTCGCTGCCGCTGGATGACTGGGAGGCGGAGTCTTCCGGGCCGGCGGTGGTGCGCACCGTTGCGACTCGGGTGGCGCCCGATCCGGAACGCCTGTCGGAGTTCGCGGACCGCCTGAAAAAAGCCAAGAACCTCGCGCTTGTGATCGGGCCGGATGTGGACCGGGCCGACGCCTGGCCGGAGGCGATCTCGTTTGCCGAGAAGCTTGGCACGCCCGTGTTCGGGCCTCCGGGCGGCGAACGCTGCGGGTTCCCGGAGGATCATCCTCAGTTCGCGGGAAACCTGAAATTCGCGATCGGCCCGTTGTGCGAACAGCTTACCGGCTGTGATCTCGTGTTGGTGATCGGGGCTCCGGTCTTCCGGTACTACCCGTATGTTCCGGGCAAGTACCTGCCGGACGGTTGCCAGTTGCTGCAGATCAGCGATGACCCGGAAGAAGCCGGGCGCGCACCGGTCGGAGACAGTCTGGTCTCGAACGCGAAGCTCGCCTTGCAGGGTCTTTTGCCACTGGTTGAGCAGTTCCAGACCAGGTCCTATAAGCGCACCTCGGAGCCGGCGCCTTCCACGGACAGCCGCTCCTCTCCCATGAGCGCGGATGCGTTTTATGCCGCCATCAGCCGGGTTCGTCCGGACGACTCGGTCATCGTGGAAGAATCGCCGTCGAATCTGGCGACATTGCACAAGCACCTGCCCACACGCAACCCGCTCTCCTTCTTCACGATGGCTAGCGGCGGTCTCGGATGGGGCCTTCCCGGCGGCATCGGTGTGGCGCTTGGGGAGCGCAAGACGGGCCGGAACCGGCCGGTGATCTCGGTGATCGGCGATGGTTCGTTCCAGTACTCGATCCAGTCGTTGTGGACGGCTGTCCAGCAAAAGGCGCGTCTGGTCATCCTAGTGCCGCTCAACGAGGAGTACGCGATTCTGAGGGCGTTTGCCAAGCAGGAAAAGACTCCGGGCGTCCCCGGCCTGGACGTGCCCGGCATCGACATCGCCGGGCTGGCGGCGGCGTACGGCTGCAAGACCAGCCGCGCCTCAACGCCTGACGAGGTGAGCGATCAACTCAAGGCCGCACTCGAGAACGACGGTCCGACGGTGATCTCCGCAAAGATCAGCAACGCGATTCCGCCTCTTTTGTAGCTTCAAGTCCACTGGCGACAAGGTCCTAGTCGCTTGATTTAACAGCCGTCACACGATGATGCCTAAGACTTTCAAGGAAATGACATGAATAAGAACAGAATCGACGTTCACACTCATCTGATTCCGCCATTCTGGGCCGAGGAACTGAAAACGCATGGAGGTGATCCGTCCGGCTGGGGGTCGCCCGATTGGTCGCCGGAGGCTCTGCTGGGCTTCATGGATGAGGAAGGCATCGCCGTCTCCATGCTGTCGCTCACCGCGCCCGGCGTGGAGGGTTGGAAAGGCGCCGACCGGATCAACATGACCTGCCGCGTCAACGATTATGGCGCGGGCTTGGTCCGCGAAACTCCCACCCGCTTCGGCTACCTGGCGACGCTTCCGCTTCCCGATGTGGATGCTGCCTTGGCAGAGCTGGCCCGCGCCTATGACGAGCTGCATGCCGACGGCATTGTGCTCCACAGCAACTTCGATGGGATCTACCTTGCCGATCCGCGCTTCGACCCTGTCTGGGCCGAGTTGCACCGCCGCTCCGCGACCGTTTTTATCCATCCCACCATGCCGCCCATGGCTGCCCTGCCTGGGGTGCCGGGACCGCTATTGGACTATCCCGCGGATACGACCCGGTGCGCGCTCGACCTCGTCCTCAAGGGACACCGGCATCGCTTTGCCTCGACCAAGCTAATTCTCTCGCACGGTGGCGGCTTCCTGCCATATGTGTCCACGCGAATCGCCGAACTCAGCGCGTCGCTGGCGCATGGCCGCTCGGCGGAACAGATCTTGACAGAACTGCGCAGCTTCTACTTCGACACAGCACTTGTGGCACCCAGTGGATTGCCCAGCCTTCTGAGCTTTGTATCGACGGATCGCATCCTGTTCGGCACGGATTACCCTTACGCTTCGGAAAAGGTCTGCAAAACATTCACAGCAAACCTGGACGGCACGACGGAGCTGACCACGGCGGACTTGGAAACGGTCAACTCCGGTGGATCCTTTTTGTTTCCCCGACTCCGAGAACTCGCTTGACCCTGGCTACAAAGGTCGCCGCGAATTAGCTTTCATGCACACAACCGATCCAGCACGGAGCACCAGATCTTCCCAGGAGCAAGCCCATGAGCAACGAGGTTTTCAATACAGTCAATCCTGCCACCGGCGAAATCATCGAGACGTTCAACACCTTCAAGCCTGCCGAGACCGAAAGAATTCTCAGCTGCTCTGAAGTCGCCTTCAAGAGCTTTCGCAAGACCTCGATCTACTACCGTGCCGAGCTGCTGCACGGGCTTGCAGCGGCGCTCCGTGAGAACAAGGCGAGCCTCGCTACAACGATCACCACCGAGATGGGAAAGATCTTCTCGGAGGCGCAAGCGGAAGTCGAGAAATGCGCGCTTGAAGCCGATTGGTATGCCGAGAACGGGCCGAAGATGCTTGCCGATGAGCCCGCGCCCACTGGCGGCACAGAGGCCTACATCTCCTTTCATCCGCTTGGCTCCATCCTCGGCATCATGCCGTGGAACTTTCCGCTATGGCAGGTGACACGCTTCTGCATTCCCACGCTGCTGGCCGGCAACGCCGTCCTTATCAAGCACTCCCCCAATACGCAAAGGAGTTCGCTCGAACTGGAGCGGGTGGTTCTTGAGGCCGGCTTCCCCGAAGGCGTCTTGCAGAATCTGATTCTGCGCACAGAGGACATCGTCAACGTCATCAACGACCGCCGTGTTCAGGGCGCGTCCGTAACGGGAAGTGTTCGCGCAGGCTCCGCCGTGGCGTCTGAGGCGGGCAAGGTGATCAAGCAGACGGTAATGGAGCTGGGTGGGTCCGACGCATTCATCGTGCTCGAAGATGCCGACATCCCGAAGGCGGTGGCCGCGGGAATCAAGGGCCGATTCGGCAACACTGGCCAGGTGTGCCTGGCAGCCAAGCGATTTCTCCTTGTGGACAGCATCGCGGACGAGTTCGAAAGCAAGTTTGTCGAGGCAACCAAGGCGCTCAGGACGGGTGATCCCCTGAACCCGAACAGTCAACTTGGACCGATGGCGCGCGCCGACCTGCGCGATGAGCTCCACGGGCAGGTTCAAAAGAGCGTCGCGGCCGGGGCAAAGGTGCTCTGCGGCGGCAAACCGATCCCGGGCAAGGGTGCCTTCTATGAACCCACCGTGCTTTCCGGCGTCAAGCCCGGAATGCCCGCCTTCGACGACGAGACCTTTGGCCCGGTGGCTGCCATCACCCGCGTCCCCGATGCGGATGCGGCCGTCGAAGCGGCCAACAACAGCCAGTACGGGTTGAGCGGCAATCTCTGGACCAGGGACATCGATCGTGCCCGCAAGTTGGCGCGCGAACTGGAAACCGGAGGCGTCTTCATCAACGGCACTACAGCCTCCAATCCGCGCGTTCCTGTGGGCGGCATCAAGAATAGCGGATATGGGCGAGAGCTTTCGCACTTCGGCCCACATGCCTTTGTGAATACGCAGACTGTCTGGATCGAGCCCGAATCAACCAGAGGTGACACGCACCCGAAGGCCTGAATTTTCGGCGCGCGCCTGGGAGGCTCATGCCGAAGAAGTAAGCCGGGTGGCGCAATTCGACGAGCGAAGCGAGAGCAACGAGCAGACGAAAATGGCGAACAAACCACGAACAAAGGCTAAACTATTCGGATGGTAGGCGCCGCCCCAGCCATCGATCTCGGACCCGCGCCCGCGAGCACCCCGCCCGAGCTCCAGTGGGCGCATCCCGTCACGGCCGAGTGGTTTCTCCACAAGTTCGGTTCACCGACCGAACCGCAGATCGCCGGTTGGCCACCGATCCTCCACGGTGACACGACCCTGATCTCCGCCCCGACCGGCTCGGGAAAGACGCTTGCCGCCTTTCTGGTTGCGATCGACGGCCTGCTTCGGCAAGCGATCGCCGGCACGCTCGCGCCCTGCACCCACGTGGTCTACATCTCGCCGCTGAAGGCCCTCTCGAACGACGTTCAGAAGAACCTCGACGGTCCGCTCGGCGAGATCCAGCAACTCGCCCTCAACCGCGGGTATCTGAGCACGCCGATCCTCACCGGCGTCCGCACCGGCGACACCCCCGCCAAGGATCGCGCCCGGATGCTTCGGCAACCGCCGCACATCCTCGTCACCACGCCCGAGTCGCTCTACATCCTGCTCACCTCGGCCAAACCCCGCGACCGCCTCGACCGCGTTCGGACCGTCATCGTCGACGAGATCCACGCGGTCGCCGGCAACAAGCGCGGATCGCACCTCAGCCTCACGCTTGAGCGCCTGGAAGCTCTTGTCTGCGGCGAAAATCAGATGTCCCCGGGAGGTTTCCTTACCGGTCTCAATCATGCGCCGCAGCGCATCGGCCTCTCCGCAACACAGAACCCGATCGAGCTCGTCGCCAGCTTTCTTACCGGCTCGCACCCGAGCCGCCCACCCGCAACCATCGTCCAAGTCGGCCAGCGCCGCACGCTCGACCTCGGCATCGAAGTACCGTCCGACGAACTCGGATCCATCGCATCGACCGCGATGTGGTCCGAGATCTTCGACAAGCTGGCCGCACACGCGCTGGGCCATCGCTCGACGCTCGTGTTCGTCAACACGCGTCGCCTGGTCGAGAAGATCAGCTTCGAACTCAGCGAACGTCTCGGCCCGGAAGCGGTCGCCGCGCACCACGGATCGCTCTCCCGATCGCTGCGCCTCGACGCCGAACAGAAGCTGAAAGCAGGCGAGATCCGCATTCTCGTCGCGACCGCTTCGCTTGAGCTCGGCATCGACATCGGCAACGTCGACCTCGTCTGCCAGATCAACACCACACGCGCGGTTGGCGTGGCGATGCAGCGCGTCGGCCGCGCCGGACACTGGCGCGGAGCCGTGCCGAAGGGTCGCTTCTTCGCCACCACGCGCGACGATCTGCTCGAGCAAGCCGCGCTCGTGGCCAAGATGCGCTCCGGCGATCTCGACCGGCTCGAGATCCCAGAGGCTCCGATCGACATCCTCATGCAGCAGATCACCGCCAGCTGCGGAGCCGAGTCCTGGAACGAGCTCGACCTGTATAACGTCGTCCGTCGGGCGCACCCCTATCGCGACCTCACGCCTGAGCACTTCGACGAGGTCCTCACCCTGCTTCACGGAGGGATCGAGTCCAGCCGCGGCCGCTTCGGAGCCTACCTTCTCCGCGACGGCGTCCACCACCAGATCCACGCTCGTCGCGGCGCCCGAACCATCGCCATCTCGAACGGCGGTGCAATTCCAGATACGTCCCTCTTTGCCGTCATTCTCCAACCCGAAGGCGTGCAGATTGCCACGCTCGACGAGCACTTCGCCGTCGACTCCTCGCCCGGCGATGTCGTCCTGCTCGGCAACACGAGCTGGCGCATCCAGCGCATCGAGTCCACCGGAAAGGTCTTCGTCGAGGACGCGCACGGAGCTCCTCCCTCGATTCCCTTCTGGGAAGGTGAGGCCCCACAGCGGACGGCGATCCTGTCGGACGGCGTCGCCGATCTGCGCGAGGCGATCTCGGAGCGCACAGCAAACGTCTCGCCGGCGAACCTCCATCAGACGCACCCTGAGGTCGCAGCGACGGCGCAATGGCTCACTGAATCCTGCTGCGTCTGCCCGTCAGGAGCGGCGCAGCTGATCGGCTACATCGTTGCGGGACGGGCCGTCCTGGGTGCTGTTCCGTCGAAGTCGACCATCATTGCCGAACGCTTCTTCGACGAAGGCGGAGGCCAGCAGCTCATCCTCCATGCGCCCTTTGGAGGTCGCGTCAACAAGGCTTGGGGACTGGCTCTGCGCAAGCGCTTCTGCCGCGGCTTCAACTTCGAGCTGCAAGCCGCCGCGACCGACAACGGCATCAACATCTCGCTGGCCGAGCAGCACAGCTTCCCGCTCTCGGACGTCTTCCAGTTCCTCACCTCGCAGACCGCGGGCGAGCTCCTGGAGCAGGCCTGTCTCACGTCGCCGATCTTCAAGAATCGCTGGCGATGGGCAGCCGGCCGCAGCCTGCAGCTGCTTCGCATGCAGAAGGGCAAGCGCGTCGCTCCGCAGGTCCAGCGCACCCGGTCCGACGACCTGCTGGCAAGCGTCTTTCCGCAAGCCGCGGCCTGCTTCGAGACGATCGTCGGCGACGTTGTCTTCCCGGATCATCTGCTCGTCCGCGAGGTGATGAGAGATGTCCTCGGCGAGGCCATGGATCTGCTTAGCCTGAACGAGATCCTCGATGCGATCCATGCCGGAACGATCCGCTGTCTCGCTGTCGATACGCCGGTTCCGTCCCAGTTTGCGCACGAGCTCTTGAATGCCATGCCGTACGCGTTCCTGGACGAGGCGGGAGCGGAGGAGCGTCGCGCTCGGGCGGTCACGCTGCGCCGCGGTCTGCCAGCGTCGGTCGCCGAAGATGCCGGCCGCCTGGACCCAGCGGCGATCGATACGGTTCGCGAGCAGTGCCGGCCTGATCTCCGCGACGAGCATGAGCTCCACGATCTCCTGCTCGCGGTGTTTGCGCTGCCGCTCTCGTCTCTCGACACGGAGGCGGCAGAGTACTGGCCCGTGTTCTACGACCGGCTTCGACTTTCTGGCCGAGCGCAGACGGTCGATCTTGGCGGATCTCCGTTTCTGGTCGCGACCGAGCACCTCGACGACGTCCATGTGCTTTGGCAGACGAACTCGGACCACGCTGCACGAGCCAAGCTCCTCCAGCAGTGTGTGCAGGGATGGCTGCAGATGCTTGGGCCTGTTACGGCTAGCGGCTTGTCGACGCTGCTTGCGATCGCGCCATCGGATTTGTACAAAACGCTGCTCGCGATCGAGATGCAAGGTCTGGTGCTGCGCGGCAGCTTTGAGCACAGTGGGACGCCGGGGTCGGAGCACGAGATTGAGTGGTGCGATCGGCGGCTCTTGCAGAGGATCCATCGCCTGACGCTCGGGACGTTGCGCAAGCAGGTCGAGCCGGTTTCGCCCGCGACTTATATGCGGTGGCTGCTCGGGTGGCAGCATCTCGCTCCGCAGACGCAGCTTGCGGGCGAAGATGGTCTCTTGCAGGCGCTCTCGCAGATGGAGGGCTTTGAGGCGCCGGCGGCCGAGTGGGAGCGAACCCTGCTTCCCGCGCGGGTTGCGAACTACGATCCTCGGTGGCTCGATTCGCTTTGTCTTTCGGGAGCGATCGGATGGGGGCGGATCTCGCCACATCCGGCGTGGGCCGTCGGTGGGGGTTCGGCTCCGCGACGTGTGGTTCCGACCAACGCCGCACCGATCACGTTCTTCGTCCGCGACACGGCTGACTGGCTCCCGTACGCGCTGGCCGAGCATTGCGTGGAGGAGCGGAACCTCGTCGGCGCGCTTAGTCCGGAGGCGATGCGGGTCCGGGCGCTGCTCGGGGAGCGTGGGGCGTGCTTTGCGACCGATCTTGAGCGGCTTCTTTCCCTTTCCAAGCAGCAGGTGCAGCGAGCGCTTTGGGAGCTGGCGACCGCCGGCGTTGCGAGCGCGGACGGCTTCGACCAGCTGCGATGCCTGATGGACCCGCGGCGCAAGCCGGCGGCGGCGGCGGCGGTGGCGGACAGCCTGCGACGTCGAGCCGCGGTGCGCAGTACGGCGGGGCGATGGTCGTTGCTGTGCGCCGATGCGGCTGAGGTCTCGCCAGAGGATCCGATCGCCAGGGCGCGCCTGCGCGAGGCTGGGATCGAGTCGGCGGCGCGGATGCTGCTCCACCGTTACGGCGTTCTGTTCCGGGACCTGCTCGTGCGCGAGCCGAACGCACCGAAGTGGCGTGATCTTGCCGGTGTGCTTCGGCGCTTGGAGGCACGTGGCGAGGTTCGCGGCGGACGATTTCTTTCCGGTGTCTCGGGTGAGCAGTTCGCGTTGCCGGAAGCGGTCGATTCGCTTCGTTCGGCGCGTCACCTTCCGAAGGATCGGGAGGTGACGATCGTCTCGGCCTCCGATCCGGTGAATCTGGTCGGGATTGTGGTTCCCGGAGCTCGGCCGGCGTCGGTTCCGGGCAAACAGGTCCGGTTCCGGGACGGGGCTTTTGTCCTGTCGGAGACGGGCGAGTCAGACGCGGTGGCGCCTGCTCCCGAACCTGCCGCTGAGTGGAGTTCCGAGTCGCACGGCGAAGCTTTGGGGCTGCGGACATGAGGCCCGATGCGCCCGAACCAGAGGGCGACACGCGACCGAGGTCTGACTCGGCTGAACTCGCCCCGGAGGACTTCTACACCGAAGGCCCTTACCTTGTGTTTACGGCGAACTACCACCTGAAACGAGGCTACTGCTGCAACTCGGACTGCCGGCACTGTCCGTATCGGGAGTGATCCGTGGGGCTTACGCCGCGGCAGAACGGATACCCCACCCCTCCCCCCAAGAGATACCTAAAATCTTGCAAACACATACACTTAGGTCTGGATCAAGCGAAGGATCTATCGGTCGAGATTAGAGGCACTCGAGAAGAGCACCTAGATCTATTGTAGAGATTTGGTGGAGTTCCTACGCCGCAGTGGGAAGAGATTTTGCGCGGATCTTAGAGGGGATTAGGTCAATGGCGGGAAGAACAAAACAACTGCAAGAACAACAGCAGATTCCCTTCGGGAATGACAACAAAAGAGCGGATGCCCTCTACGGCAATATCTCCGTGCTCTAGTGAGTGGTCGTGGTTTGGGCGGGGAGGGGTGGGGCGGCGGGCTGGCGGGTGGAGGCGAGTTCGCGGGCGCCGAGGGCGGATGCGTTGTGGATGAGAACGGCGATCTGTGGGTCTTTGCGAAGGGCGGACATTTCGGGGTCGGAGTTGAGGGCGGTTTGGATGTCGAAGCCGCTTTCGGTGGCTTTGGCGAGCCAGCGAAGCATTTCGTCTGTGTCGTTGTGATGGAAGGAGAGGCGGGCCATTTCGAAGCAGAAGCGGCCGCGATCGTCGGGGGAGAGGACGTGGGCCATGACGCCGTTGGCGCTGTCGTGGCGGAAGATGTCGGGGTCGAGTTGGATGGCGGTCTCGTACTGCTGCTGGGCGGCGGCGAAGTTTTTCTGTTCAAAGAGGGCGGTGCCCAGGTTGGAGTGGTAGACGGCGGTGGAGGCGCTGAGCTTGACGGCGCGTTTGTAGTCGGAGACGGCGCGGCCGACGTTTCGGCCGAGGTACTCGGTGGCGCCGAGGTTGTTCCAGCCCTCGGCCAGCTTGCCATGGAGTTTGACGACGCGCTTGAAGTAGATATTGGCGGCGGTGATGTGCTGCATGCCAAGTTCGGTGATGCCGATGCGGTTGAGCAGGACTGCCTCGTCCGCGCCACCGCGGCGAAGGGCGTAGCCGTAGAACTCGATGGCATCTTCGGGAAGGCGGCGAGCGCGGAGGAT
This sequence comes from Acidobacteriaceae bacterium, assembly GCA_965277145.1. Lineage (GTDB taxonomy): Bacteria > Acidobacteriota > Terriglobia > Terriglobales > Acidobacteriaceae > Edaphobacter. The sequence goes on along the minus strand of OZ255717.1, from coordinate 350,133 downwards.
GTCTCCGGCCATTTGGAGCTGGGCGGCGGTGGCGGTGGCTGGGTCGGGGAGGTGCGGGGCGACGATGAGCCAGTCTGTGCTTTGGTGGCGATGTGCGCGGTCGGGGTCGCCCTGAGCCAGGGATTGCCAGGGGATCTGGGCGTGGAGAGAGGCCGGGGCTAGGGTCGTGAGGGTGGTGAGAAGGAGAGCGAGGCGGCGGAGGGAGAGCGGCATGAGAAGACCTCCTCGAGGGAGGGCTACATCTTCTTCTTCGGAATTGACAGATGTCAATACCACGGGTTGTTTGGCGCTGGTCTTGTTGTTTGGTGTTGTCTTGATCAGTTCATGAGTAATGAGTTGTGAGTAATGAGTTGTGAGTTTTGGGGCCTAGGGATCAATTGGTTGCAGGGCTGGGCGGGGGCGCGAGCGTTGCTTGCGGGGAGGGTGCTGGGGCGGTGACGCGGAGGGCTAGGCGGGGGAAGCTGAAGGAGCCGCCGGCGTCGTCGATGACGTTGAGTTGACAGATGTAGGAACCGGGTTTGAGGCCGGTGAGCGGCACGTCGAACTGAAAGGCGACGGCGTTGCGGGTGGGGACGTTGACTTGGGTGGCCTCGACGAGCGGGGTTTCGAGGACTTTGGCGCCGCCGGTGAGGAACTCGATGCTGGTGAGGACGTGGACGGCGCCGGAGGGGCGGCGGGTGAGGCCGGGGGCTTTGGCGGGTTCGGGCGCGGCATTGGAGGATTTATCGCGGGTGGGGTCGTAGAGTTCGAAGAGGAAGAAGAGGTGCTGGTCGGAGCGGAAGACGCGCGGGACGTTGGGGATCCACTCGAGGCCGTCGCGGACGAGCGGGCTGACGGGATCTTTGACGGTGTTGGGCGAGCGCTGGCTGGAGAGGACGACGGAGCTGAGTTTGGGCGAGGATTTGCGGAGATCGGGGACGAGGAGGTCGGTTTCAAAGCTGCCCATCTGGCCGGTCTGGTTTTCGCGGAGGACGAATTTGAGGTGGTAGCGGCCGGGGGCGAGGAGAAAACTGGTGGTGTACTGGATGTTTTTGCGCTGGACTTGTTCCTTGTCGTCGAGGGCGATTTTGACGGTGTCGCGGATGTTGCCGACGACGATGCCCTGCGCGTTTTTTACCTGGCCGAAGATGTCGAGGTTGGCCTTGCTCCTGTCGCCGTTTTTGAGGAAGGGGATCTGGGAGCCGGGGACGATGAGCGAGACGGGGACGAAGAAACGGTTCTCTTCCAGGCGGAAGTAGAGGGCTTGGAGGTAGACGGAGATGTCGGTTGCGGGGAGGTCTGAGCGCATTTGCTCGGTGAGGGCTTGTTCGCGGTCTTCGGATTTCTGGTGCTGGAAGTCGGCGGGAGCGTAGTAGCCGGGGCGGTATTCGAGGCGGACGTCGGGGCGGTTGAGTTTGACGGTGAGGCGACGGAAGCTGCCGTCGCGGGCCGGGTTGGAGGAGCGGAAGCCGAGGATGTAGTAGGCCTCGGTGTCGCGTTGGATGGCCTGGAAGGCGGGGGCGAAGCTGTTGGAGTCGGAGAAGAACTTGCCGCCGGTGTCGGCGCTGAGGGTTCCGAGGACCTCTTGCGAGCCGAAGTTGCTGTTGAGCTGATTTTGCATGGAGGCGCCGTTGTAGGCGGAGACGCCGCGGAGCGATCCGGTGGAGGCGTTGCCGACGGGCGGGAGGGCTTCGAGGCCGCGGGCGTCGACGGCGTAGATGGACATATTGGCGCGGACGGCGGCGTTGGTGGCGGCGCGCATGCTGCTCTGGTTTTCGATGCCGTTGCGGGTGAGGCCTCCGGAGAAGTAGAGGAGGCTTTTGCGCTGGTCGACGCGCTCGAGGGAGCGGGCGATGGTCTGGATGGCGAGGAGTTCGCGGTCGGTGTTGAGCGAGTTGTACTCGGTGTCGTCGGCGGTGAAGGTGGAGGCGTCGTCGGCGGTGCCTTCGGTGGCGCCGGTGCCGCCGGTGGCGAAGCCGGCGCCTTGGGTTCCGTTGTAGCGGCCGACGGCGCGGAGGAGGGCGGGCTTGCTGGCGGTGAAGTCCTGGTCGAGGGTGAGGCCGGTGCTCATGCTGACAGAGGCGACGAGGTCGGCGGGCTGCATCTGGGTGTTGATGTAGGTGGTGGCGGCTCTGACGGCGCGGTCGACGTCTTCGGGCTGCATGGTGCTGAGGTCGAAGAAGAGGACGATGAGGCGGTGGTCGCGGAGGTCGGCGGGGTCGGCGGCGAAGTTGCGGTTGAGGAGATCGGCGACGGAGGTGTGGCCGGAGGTGGCGCCGGCGCGCTCGGCGAGGACGGCGGCGTCGTTGACGTTTTGGTAGTCGAAGGAGACGAGGCGCTGCGGTTTGCCGTTTTCAAGGACGGTGAAGTCGGTGGGCTTGAGATCGCGGACGACGGCGCCGGTTTTTTTGTCGCGGACGACGACGTTGGTGAGGACGATGTCGGTTTGGACTTTGAGGGTGTAGGCGGGCGGAGTGGGGGTTTGTGCGGGGGCGAGGATGGGGCTCGCGAGGGCGAGAGCGAGAGCGAGGAAGGTTTGAGTGAGGCGGGAGTGGGATGTGGGCATGGGTGGGTGGGTTCTTAGAAGCGGTAACGGGCCTGGAAGGTGAGGCGGCGGGCGGCTTGGACGGAGGTGACCTCCCCGAAGGTGGAGGAGTTGAGGGTGGTGTTGATGCCGGTGTACTGGACTGTGTTGAAGGCGTTGGAGGCGGTGACGCGGGCTTCCAACGAGCGGGTTTCGCCGAGCGGGACGGTGCGGGAGAGGGAGCCGTCGACGCCGACGATGCCGGGGCCTCGGATGGAGTTGCGGGAGGCGGTGCCGAAGCCGTTGGCGGGGGCGACAAAGGCGGCGGGGTTGAACCACTGGCCGAGTTTGCCGGGGCCGTTGATGGGTTGGGAGAAGACGCGATCGGGGCGAAGGGTGTAGGTTCCGCCGGCGGCGATCTGCGCGGCGGACGAGCTGTACTGCGGTGTGAAGTAGGAGCCGGTGGCGAAGGTGTAGTCGCCGGAAAAGGAGAAGCCGTCGAGGAGTTTCGCGGCGGCGCCGCCTTTGTTGAGGAAGGCCCGGTTGGGGCCGAAGGGGAGCTCGAGGACCCAGTTGCCGGTGAGCCGGTGGCGGACGTCGAAGTTGGAGTTGCCTTCTTCGAGGTCGAGGCGCTGGTCGTTTTGGGCGGTGCTGACGTTGCCGTAGCCGCCGATCGAAGACGCGTTGTCGATGGAGTGGCCGTACTGGTAGGTGAGCTGGAGGGCGACGCCTTTTTGGAGGCGTTTGCGGGCGTTGACGACGAGGGCGTTGAAGCGGGACTCGGCGAGCGAGTCCTCGAAGGTGAAGGCCTGGGCTCCGGCGGTGGTGACGGTGGTGGGGGTGTGGTTAGGGGCGCGGAGGATGTCGAGGTCGCCGCCTTTGGAGCCGTTGTAGCCGAGGTTGAGGACGATGCCGTCCGGGAGCGATCGCTGAATGTCGAGGTTGTAGACCTCTACGTGGCCGAGCCGGTAGTCGCGGTTGACGGCGTAGTTGTTCTGGACGGGTTTGGTGGAGCAGCCGAAGCCGGAGGCCAGGGTCAGGTTCGCGAAGGTGCAGCCGGAGGCGTTGCTCCCGGTGGCGAGGACGTTGGTTTCGGTGAGGGCGAACGGTGGCTGAAAAGCGAGGGATTGGGCGAAGGTGCTGAACTGGCCGGTGTTGTAGTTGATTCCGTAGCCAGCGCGGACGACGGTGTTTTTGAGTTGTTTGGGGCGCCAGGCGAGGCCGAAGCGGGGCGAGAACATCGTCCGGTCGGGGTCCACGAGCGAGCGCGGGAAGCTGCCGGTGAAGGGGCCGCTCCCTCCGGGGAGGACGGGAGTGACGGCGGTGAAGTCGGAGTTGTGATCGAGGTTGACGAGGCGATTGTTCTTCTCGACGTAGGGGGAGAAGTACTCGTAGCGGAGGCCGAAGTTGAGGGTGAGGTTGGGGAGGAGGCGCCAGTCGTCCTGCGCGTACCAGTCATAGACGTTTTCGCGGAGGTAGATCTTGCTTAGGCCGGCCTGGAGGGTGGTGGACTGGGGCTGGCCGAGGAGGAAGTCGGCAAAGCCTGCGCCGGTGAGGCCTTGGGCGGTTTTTCCGGCGTCGACCAGAGCGCGGTCGGAGGGGCTTTGGGTGCTGTAGCCGGAGAAGATGAAGTTGCCGGCGACGTTGTTGCCGCCGACGGAATAGGCGTGGACGCGGCGGATGTCGATGCCGAAGCGGGCGTTGTGTTTTTTGTGGCTCCAGCTGACAAAGTCGGAGAAGGAGATGGTTTGGCCGATTGCGTCGCGCGGTGTGACTTCGGTCAGGCTCGAAAAGTTGGTGATGGTGAGGCTGGGCAGGCCGTTGTAGAAGTTGGCCGGGACGCCTGTCAGGCCGCGGCTGGGGACGGCGACGCCCGACGCGGTTGCGGGGTCGAGCGGGGTGCCGGTGAAGTAGTTGCGGGTGGTGTTGCGCGAGCGGTTCCAGTTGACGGAGCTGTTGTTGTTGAGGCGGCCGTAGCCGACGGTATAGCCGGCCGTGACGCCGTAGCCGTCCGACTCTTGCGAGCCTCCGCCGGGGGTGATGAGGGCGCGGAGGTCGCTGGCGGCGTGCGAGTAGCTGCCGTTGAAGTTGATGTTTTGCCGGAGGGTTTTGGGGCCGTTGGGAGCGCCGCCTCCGCCGTTGCGGCCGCCGCCGCCTCCGAAACCGCCGCCGAAGCCGCCGGGACCGCCGGCGCCGAAGTTGCGGACGAAGCGGAGGGAGACGTTGGCGAGGTTGGAGCCGGCGGTGGTGACGGTCTGGTAGTTATAGCCTTGCGTGCCGGCCGCGGTGACGTTCGGCGCGGGGTAGAAGCTGAGCAGAGCGAGCGCCTGCGGTGTGAGGCGGGCAGACGGGATGACGTTGTTCGCGAAGGGCAGGCCGGTGCTGGGGTCGTACAGGGTGACCCGCGCTGGGGCGCCGTTGACGGTTTCGGTGAGCGCGGAGAAGTCGCCGGTGCGTTCGGCGAGGGTCGGGACGGTGCCGAAGAGGTTGACGGGGTTGATGTTGCGCTGACCGGTGAGGTTGAAGAAGACGAACTGTTTGGTGCTGGGTTTGGTGAGGCCGGGGAGGTACGGGGAGCCGGCAAAGGTGATGCCGAAGCGGTTGTTGCTGTAGCTCGGCTGGACCGGGCGGCCGGAGAGCGAGAAGTTGGTGGCGTCGAGAGCGCCGTTGCCGCCGCTGTAGAAGACCGATCCGTGGGGCTGGGTGGGGTTGAAGTTGCGGAAGCCGCCGCCGCCACCGCCTCGACCGCCTCGTCCGCCACCGCCGCCGAAGCCTCCGGGGCCTCCAGGCCCACCGGCCTGTCCGGACATCAGGCCGCCGAGCATGCCGGCGACCGCGTTGGCGATGTCGCCCTGGGCTCCGCCGGCCTGGCGGGCCTGGGCCATGGCGTCTTCGACGCGGCGGCGGATCTCGTCTTCGTTGACGGAGGCGAGGCCGTTGGTTTGGCCGGCGGCGCCGTTGACGGCGACTGACTCGGTGCTCAGGTTCGCGGCGTCGGACGCTCCGGCCAAGCTGGGAAGTTGCGCGCCTTCGGCTCCGGTGGAGATGCCGGCGGCGGTGGATTCGAGGCCGCTGGCGAGGGGGCTGAGGGAGAGCGTGCCACGGCCGAGGGCACTGGAGGCGGCGCGGGCGAGGGAGCTGCCGGAGCTCTCGGCTTCGGCTGTGCGAGCGGCCGCGCGGGAGCTGAGTTCGAGTGTGAACTGGGCCGCGGCGACGGGTGTGCCGCCGTTTTCGCCTTTGCTGTTGAGGAGCACCTCGGAGGTGGACGGGGCGAAGCCGGCGAGCTCGGCGCGGACGACGTAGCGGCCGTTGCGCGGAATCTGCATCCGGAAGACGCCGTTGAGGTCGGTGGCGGCGGCGTAGCGCTTGCCGGTGAGGGTGTTGGTGGCGGTGATTGCGACGCCGGGGAGAGGTGTGGGGCCGGCGTGGACGGCGCCCTGGATCTGTCCGCCGGTGGGGGTTGGATCGGGGTTGAGGGGAGCGGGGGTGGGGCTGGTTTGCGGAGATGGGGGCTGGGGTTCGGTCTGCTGCTGCTGCTCGGTTGGGACGGAGAGGTTGCCATGCGCGACGGGAACCGCGGATGGGGATTGGGCGAGGGCTCGCGAGGCGGAGAGGAGGAGGCAGGCGGTGGCGGCGGAGCTTCTGGCTGCTTTGGAGAGGCGGGGTGCTGGTCTCACTTGGGCGCTGCCCCTGTTGGTGCGGGGGTGGCTCCGGTTTCGGATGTTTCGGCGCCGTTGCGTCGGCGGCCGTGGGTTCCTGGCGTCATGACGCCGAGTTGGGCGGGGACGAAGACGCCGTTTTTGACGGAGCCCTGGCCGACGACGGAGTCGCCCACTTTGATGTCGGCGAGGGTGATGCTTTCGCCGCCGGTGTCCTGCCCGGACTGCGGAGCTCGCGCGTTGCCGGGGCGACCGGCGCCGTCGGGTGGTGGGCCGCCCATGGCTGCGCCGCCCATGAGAAGGCCCATGCCGCGACCGCCGCGACGGAAGGACGTGCCTTCATCGACCGCGATGGTTTGGGTGACTCCGTCGGGGCGAGCTATGGTGAGTTTGAGGTCGTCGATGGCTTTGACCCTGCCGGTGATGTAGGTTTTGCCGAGGTTTTCCTGGGCGCGCCGGAGCTGTTCCGCGTCGACGACCATGACGACGGCGGCGTGGACGGTTTTGCTGCCGGCGTCGACGTTGCCGGCGGCCCCGATGCCGTCACCGGGCTTGATGTCGGCGAGTTTGACCGGCTGGCGGGCCTTCATGATGCGGGTGTTGTCGGTGACGGTGACCTGGTAGAGGTCGCCGTTTTCGGCTTTGACGGTGAGGTGATCGGGGGTGGCGGCGGTGACGGTGCCGCGAACCATCTGACCGCCCGCGAAGGGAGAATTGCCGCCGCCGTCGGGGCCGGCCTGGGCGGGTGCGGTGTGGGCGGCGCCGACCAGCAACGCCGCGACCAGGGCGATGGTTTGGCTGAACTTCTCTGATCGATGCGTCATGTTGCGTGCCTCTCTCTTTATGAGAGACGAAGAGATGTCGCGGAAGACGCCTCGAGGTGCGGGTCTGTTCGCAGGGGCTCACGGAAAGGCGGACGTCTATGGGTTCTGTGGGCCGCCGGTGGGTTCCAGGGGCCGACGGTGGTTGGCATCGGGGCTGGATTGCGTTGCGCCGGGGGTGACGCGGACGGTGATGGGGGATTGGAGGCGGAAGCGGACGAGGGTTTCGGGGAGGATCTGGACCTGCTGCCCGCGGGTGATGGCGTTGACGCCGGCGCCGGCGCCGCCTCCGGCCGCGGCGCCGATGGCGGCGCCTTTGCCGCCGCCGAAGATGCCGCCGAGGATGGCGCCTACGGCTGCTCCGCCACCGGCTTTTTCGGCGGTATTTTTGCCGCGTCCGGTTCCCTCTTTGCGAAAGGTGTCGGTGGAGATGGGGAGGCGGTTGCCGTGGGCGGAGACGCCTGTGAGTTCGATCACGAGGAGGGAGTTTCCTCGGAAATGTCCGGCGTCCTGCACGGTATCGACGCGGCCGGTGACGTTGCTGCCTTGGGAGAGGGCGACGAGGCCGTCGACCAGGACGTCGGTTGCGAGGGTGCCGGAGAAGGTTGAGCCTTCGGAGGTGCTGGCGCTGTCGAGGGTCTGGGTGATGTGGACGGGGAGGGATGTGCCGGAGGGGATGGTGACCTCGCGGGCGACCGGACGCGGGGGCGTCTGGACGGTCTGGGGAGGTGGGGTGTTGGCGGGCGAGATGCGCTCGATGGGGGCGTTCTGGGAGTTCTGGGGATTCTGAGTGGAGGCGCGGTTGCGATCCTGAGGTCGGTCAGGTTGGGCGGCGGCGCGGGGCTCGATGCGGGCGGATGGTTTGCGGGAGAGGGTGGGGAGCGGCGATGGGGGAGGTGCGGTGACCGAGGTGGACGGGGTTTCGGGGGCGGGAGTCTGGGGGGGATTCTGGGAGGTCGGGATTGTGAGATTGGCGCTCTGGACGGTGAGGTTGTTGACCACGGTCCGAATGCCGGGGACCTGGCTTGCGTCGGAGGCGGCGAGCGCGCGTGCGGCTTCGCTGGAGACGCCGCCGTCGAGGGTGGCGACGCCGTTCTGGACGGAGGTCTGGATCTGTTCGGAGGTGAGAGCGGCGTCTGCCGAGAGGCGCTTGCGGAGGGCGACCGATGCAGCGTTATCGTCGGCCGCGGAGGCGCCGTTGTGTCGGCAACCACCGACGGCGAGCGCCAGACAGACGGCGATCAGGCACGCGGCGACGGAAGTTCGGGCGGGGTTGGGGAGGGCGGAGGTGTGTGGGATGGGTCGATGTTCTTGCATGATCTCCTCTGGTGCGGGTGCCGCCTCTAGATGGTAGACGCAGCGCGGGCGGTCTCTGTTTAGGGACGGCTAGCGCGATTCGGGGCGCCAGCGCGGTTTTTCCCCTGCAGGCGAACCCCGTGGCCACGGGTAGACCAGGCCGACGGCTGCTGGTAGGGCGGACGGACGGCTGGTCTCGATTACAATTTCGCGCAACCTAAACACCGGGGTGGGCATCCACAGAACTGACACCTTTATTGAACAGCGTCTTACTTTTGACAGTGAACCAGCGGTGAAATACGCTGAAGTTTTTGAGAAGCAAGGGTTTTGGTCCAAATTTCGAAAGGGAGAGTGAATACATGTCAGGTAACGACAGCAGCGGAGGCGGATTGGGATGGTTTCTGGCCGGGCTTGGTGTAGGTGCGTTGGTTGGGGTTCTTTACGCGCCCAAGGCTGGACGGGACACACGGGATGACCTGATGGCGAGCGCGATGGATGCCAAGGACAAGGCAACAGCCTTGGCTCAGCAGGGCAAGGACCGCGCGTCCGATCTGATCGAGCAGGGCAAGCAGCAGGCGGACCCGATGCTGCAAAAGGCTAACGACTACGTGGACCAGGGCAAGGATCTGCTTGAAAAGGGCAGGACCCAGTGGTCGCAATACGTCGACAAGGGCAAGGATCTGGTGCAGGACCAGCAGAACAAGGTGACCGCGGCGGTTGACGCGGGCAAGCAGGCGTACACCACCACGACGACGGAACAGCAGAGCTAAGCAGGATCAGGACAGCGTAGGTGGGGTCTGGTCGCGCAGGGCAGGATGCTTGCCGGTGCAGCCGGACCCTATTTGTTTGAGACGCGGTAGAAAGAAGAGGGAGTTCCCATGGTGCAGGTCTTATCGATGGCATGGTTTCAGACGCCGGAAGCGACGCCGAACAATTGGACGCTGCTTCTGATTCTGGTCGGGATTATGGCTCTGGCGAGCCTGGTGCAGCTGGCGGCTTTCGCGGCGGTCGGGTATTTTGCTCTGACGGCGAAGAAGAAGGCGACGGCGGCGATCAACGACATCAAGAAGAAGTCGATGCCGCTGATCGGAAAGGCCAACGACATCGTCGAGGACCTGAAGCCGAAGATCAAGTCGGTGAGCGACGATGTGACCAGCATGAGCCACACCGTTAAGGCGAAGGTCGAGCAGATTGACCAGACCGTCACGCAGGTGAACGAGAAGGTCAGGGGGCAGGTTGAGCATATCGACCAGACGATCACCGAGCTGAACGAGCGGGTGAAAGCCAAGGTGGAGATGGTCGACCAGATGCTCTCGGATGTGAATGACAAGGTGCGCGCCCAGATCGACCAGGCCGATGCAACGGTCAACGACGTCCAGGAGAAGGCGAAGGTGCAAGTGACGCGGGTGGACGACATGGTGAGCACCGCGTTGAAGACGACTTCGGACATCTCGGACACGGTGCAGAAGAGCATCAAGGCGCCGGTGCTGGAGGTGGCGGGTGTCGTGAACGGTGTAAAGGCCGGGCTCGATGTCCTGTTTGGCCGGTCGGATGGGAAGGGCACGAGATCGAAGCGGGGTTCGAGTCCCTCTTCCGCGGTTGCGCCTAGCCCCGGCGCGGAGGCGGTGGCCGAGGAGATCCGGCGGGACAAGGTGACGAGTATCTCGTAGATTGTTTCGAGGATTTGAGTTAGACAATGACCTCCGGGATGATCCGGGGGTCGTTTGTTTTGCGCGTGGCGCAGATGCTGTTTGCGGGCGTCTACTCTAGAAAGGAGGGAAGACGATGGCAGAGGAGGAGACGATCGCTGTAGCGATGTCGGGCGGGGTGGATTCTTCCGCCGTCGCGGCGTTGCTGCAAAGGCAGGGGCATCGGCTGGTCGGGCTGACGTTGCAGCTGTGGAATCAGCGTCGGTTGGCGGGCCACGCCGGGATGCCGGAGGCGGTGCAGGGTCGATGCTGCTCGATTGACGACGTGTATGACGCCCGGCGGGTGGCCGAGCAGCTGGGGATCCCGTACTACCTCGTGAACCAGCAGGAGCGGTTTGAGGCCGATGTGGTGCGGCCGTTTGTGTCGGAGTATCTGGCGGGCAGGACGCCGGTTCCGTGTACGTTGTGCAACAACCACCTGAAGTTTGATCAGCTGTTGCTGACGGCTCGGGAGATTGGGGCGGACCGGATCGCGACGGGGCACTATGCGCGGAACCGCTTCGACCCGGAGCGTGGGCGGTGGATCTTGTCGCGGCCGGCGGATCGGAGCAAGGATCAGACGTACTTCCTGTTTGGGCTGACGCAGGAGCAGCTGGAGCGGACGCTGTTTCCGCTGGGCGAGATGACCAAGCCGACGGTGCGGCAGTTTGCGGCGGAGGCGGAGCTGGGACTGGCGACGAAGCCGGATTCGCAGGAGATCTGTTTTATACCGGGCGGGGATTACGCGGGGTTTTTACGAGCCTATCTGGAGGAACAGGGACGGGCTATGCCGGAGACGGCCGGCGAGTTGGTCACGGCGGGCGGCGAGCAGATCGGGCGGCACGAAGGGATCCACGGGTTTACGGTGGGGCAGAGGAAAGGGTTAGGGCTGAGTTCGCCGACGCCGCTCTATGTGCTGTCGATCGATGCGGAGAGCCGGAGGGTGACGGTGGGGGAGGATGCGGCGCTGTACACGCGGGAGCTGGTGGCGGAGCGTCTGAACTGGATCTCGGTGGCGGAGCTCGGGGGGGAGCTCCGGGTGGAGGTGAAGATCCGGCATCGGCACGAGCCTGCGGCGGCGACGTTGCTGCCGGTGGGTCCGGACCGGGTGCGGGCGGTGTTTGATGAGCCGCAACGGGCGGTGACGCCGGGGCAGTCTGCTGTGTTTTACCAGGGGGACGAGGTTGTGGGTGGCGGCTGGATCGCGGATGCGGGGGCGACGGCCTGGGATCTGGCAAATGGGGGCGGGATGAGGAGAGATGGTGGGTGGAATGTGCATCTCGATTGTGCATCCCGGTAGCACATTCTGCATCATATTAGTTGACAGTAGTCCACTCACATGTAAATCTGGAGTGGCTACGAAAGAAAGTTCTAAAGTTTGGCCAGATTTGGCCGATAAGGAGAGGGTGAGGTTATGGCGAAGATTATCGGGATTGATTTAGGGACGACCAACAGCTGTGTTGCCGTGATGGAGGGTGGCGAGCCGAAGGTGATCCCGAACGAAGAGGGTGGTCGGACGACGCCGTCGGTGGTTGCGTTCACCAAGAATGGGGAGCGGCTGGTGGGTCAGGTGGCGAAGCGGCAGGCCATTACGAACCCGGAGAACACGATTTACTCGATCAAGCGCTTCATGGGCCGGCGGCCGAATGAGGTGAATGACGAGATGAAGATGGTGCCGTACAAGGTGGTGTCGAAGGGTGACAACGTCGCGATCGTGGCTCAGGGCAAGGAGTACACCCCGCCCGAGATCTCGGCGATGATCTTGCAGAAGCTGAAGAAGGCGGCGGAGGATTACCTTGGCACGTCGGTGACGGAAGCTGTGATTACGGTTCCGGCGTACTTCAACGATTCGCAGCGGCAGGCGACCAAGGACGCGGGCAAGATTGCGGGTTTGGATGTGAAGCGGATCGTGAATGAGCCGACCGCGGCGGCGCTGGCGTACGGGCTCGACAAGAAGAAGGACGAGACGATCGCCGTGTACGACTTCGGCGGAGGTACGTTTGACATCTCGATCCTGGAGGTTGGCGAGGGCGTGATTGAGGTTAAGTCCACCAATGGGGACACGCATCTTGGCGGCGACAATCTTGACCAGCGGATTGTGGATTGGCTGATCTCGGAGTTCAAGTCCGAGACGGGTCTGGACTTGACATCGAAGGGCAATGAGATGGCGCTGCAGCGGCTAAAGGACGCGGCCGAGCGGGCAAAGATCGAGCTTTCGACGGCGCAGGAGACGGAGATCAATCTGCCGTTTATCACGGCGGACGCGAGCGGACCGAAGCACCTGGTGCGCAAGCTGACGCGGGCGAAGCTTGAGTCTCTGGTGGATGATCTCTTGCAGAAGTCGGTCGGGCCGTGCAAGCAGGCGATGAAGGATGCGGGCGTGACGGCTGGTCAGATCGACGAAGTGGTCCTGGTCGGCGGACAGACGCGTATGCCGAAGATCCAGCAGATCGTGAAGGAGCTGTTTGGCAAGGAGCCGAACAAGGGCGTAAACCCGGACGAGGTGGTTGCGATCGGCGCGGCGGTTCAGGCGGGCGTACTGGCGGGCGAGGTGAAGGACCTGCTTCTGCTGGACGTGACGCCGCTGACGCTTTCGATTGAGACGATGGGCGGTGTGGCCACGGGGATGATCACGCGCAACACGACCATACCGACGAAGAAGACGGAGACGTTTTCGACGGCGGCGGACTCGCAGACCGAGGTTGAGGTGCATGTGTTGCAGGGCGAGCGGCCGATGGCGGCGCAGAATCGCACGCTGGGCAAGTTCAAGCTGAGTGGAATTCCGCCGGCTCCGCGGGGCGTGCCGCAGATTGAAGTGACGTTTGATATTGATGCGAACGGCATTTTGAATGTGACGGCCAAGGACAATGCGACGGGCAAGGATCAGAAGATTACGATCACGAGTTCGTCGGGCTTGAGCAAGGACGAGGTCGAGCGCATGGCGAAGGACGCCGAGGCGCATGCGGCCGAGGACAAGGAGGCGCGCGAGGCGGTTGAGGCGCGCAACGGTCTGGACTCGATGGTTTACAACGTCGAGAAGATGCTGAAGGACGCGGGCGACAAGGTTTCGGGTTCGGACAAGAGCGATGTGGAGACGGCTCTGGCGGATGCGAAGTCGACGTTGGTCGGGACGCCGGGAGCGACGGAGTTGAACGCGGCGAAGGATCGCTTGACGACGGCGAGCCACAAGCTGGCGGAGGCGATGTACAAGGCTTCGGCGGCGACGGCTCCGACGGACGGAGCGGCGGCCGCTGGCGGAACGACGGAGGAGCAGCAGCCGAAGGATGAGGGCGTCATTGATGCCGAGTATGTGGACGTAGAGAACAAGTAAGGTCTCGCGGACATCGCGGCGCGTTGTTTAGCGAAGTTGGCTAAGCGGCAGGTTGAGAGAAGGGGCGTTCCGATCGGGGTGCCCCTTCCGTTTTTTGAGGGAAAAACGATGAGCGGAAGTAAAAGCAGAGACCAGACGGACGTGAGTTGGGCGATCGGCTTCAACCAGATGACGGGAGGGCAGGCGATGGAGGAGACGGTTTGGCGTTGCGATCAGATGCGAGCGGGGCAGCTTTATAGCCGGATGATGTTTCGGACGCGCGAGGAGGCGGAGATGTTTGCGCGCAAGATGCAGCAGGCGGAGCCGGACCAGATGTTTTCAGTAGAGGCGGTTGCGGCTCGGCAGGTGTGGAACTGATCGGCAGAGTGCTGCAATGGCAGGACAATTGCATGTTCCACTTCGGCCGAAATGAAAGATTTGTGGGATGAGGGACGACGGTGATGGTGAACTGGACGCAGGTGGAGGCGATTGCGAATAGCTGTCTGGTGCTTACGAGCGCCGGTGCGATTGCCTACGCCGGGGTGCAGTTGCGGCATGAGCGGGCCTACCGCTCGGTCGCGAATCTGGAGAAGCAGCTTGGGTTTTTCCTGTCGGAGGGATTTACGGCTGCGCGGCGGAGGTTGGCGGCGGACCGGCTGGCCGAGGATGGTAAGTCTTTGCGGAGCTGCGATGTCGATGACCCGCCGGTGAGCGCGTTTGAGGTGCTGGATTTTTATGAGCACGTTGGTTTGCTGGTGAAGAAGGGGCACCTTGAGATCTACGATGTCTGGCACACGTTTTATGAGTGGGCGCAGCCGGTGTATATCGACATGCTGCCGATGATCGAAGGCAAGGACAGCCCGTATGCCGATCATTATTCAGATCTGCGCAAGCTGATGCGGCAGATGGACGAGATTCAGCTGCACCGGATGCATGAGAAGAAGGCGAACCACTGGGCTTTGTGGACGCCGGAGCGGATTATGCAGCATTACCGGTATGAGATGGACGTGGGGGGGTTGTCGCCGCGTGGGAAGCGATCGGCGGAGCGGCGGGCGGCGCGAGCGGAGCGGTTGCGGGAGCAGAGGGATCGCCTGGAGCTGGATGCGACAGCGGCGGATGTTCTGGAGGGCGAGGCTGGGCTGGCGGCGGAGGCGCAGGCGCGCGAGAGTGTGGAGCACCGAAAGGAGATGGAGACGCTCGATGCCTGAGGGCAATGAGATTCACCGGTGGGCGGATCGGCACACAGCTGCGTTTGCGGGCAGGGGTGTGCGGGTGGAGGCTCCTGAGGGCAGCCGGTTTCTCCATGCGCCGAGACTTGACAGGAAGAAGCTGCGTCGGGTGATGGCGGTTGGGAAGCATCTGGGGTATGAGTTTGGCGACGATCTGATCCTGCATGTGCACCTGGGAATGTATGGGGATTTTACGGAGGGAACGGGGCCTTTGCCGGCCGAACGAGGCGCGCTGCGGGTGCGGATGTGGAATGCGGCTGCGGTCAGGCGAGGTGTGCAGCCAGGGGAGAGCAAGCGGCACGCGTGGTACTCGAATGATGATGGGACGGGGCACATTGTGGCGGAGCGGGTGGCGTGGGTTGAGTTGCGCGGGCCGACGGATTGCCGGGTGTTTACGCGGGCGCAGTGGGAGACGCTGCTCGAGCGTTTGGGGCCGGATCCGCTGAACGACGACCGACCGGCGAAGATGGTGGAGGCGATCGGCCGGCGCAAGACGGCGATCGGGGCGTTGCTGATGGATCAATCGGTGGTGTCGGGGATTGGGAATATCTATCGGGCGGAGTTGCTGTTTCGTGCAGGGGTGAGCCCGTTTACGCCGGGCAATGCGGTCGCGGCGAAGGTGGTGAAGGGGATCTGGAAGGATGCGTTGCCGCTGATGCGGGCGGGAATGGTGGATCGGCGGATCGTGACGACTAAGCCGAAGCACCGGCCGATGTACAGGATGGGTTTGAAGGAGGAGCCGCCGCTGAAGGAGGAGGCTCATTATGTGTATCGGAGGCATGGCAAGCCTTGTTTTGTGTGTGGGACGGAGGTGCGAACGGAGGAGATGGCGGGGCGGAATCTGTTTTGGTGTCCAGGGTGCCAGAGGTGAGACGTGAGTAACACGCTTGTCGTGGTACGTTGGGCGTGTGATCCTTGAGTTCAAGGACGAGGAGACTCGATCGGTTTTCCGTACGGGAAAGAGCCGACGGTTCGGTCTGATCGCGCGCGTGGCCGCCAGGCGGCTTGGGCAGTTGGATTTTGCAACTTCGCTTGAGGACTTGCGCGAGCCCCCCGGCAATCGGCTCGAAGCTTTGAAGGGTGACCGTGCGGGGCAGCATAGCGTGCGAATCAACAAGCAGTACCGGATCTGCTTTATCTGGACGGGAAGCGACGCTAAAGGCGTCGAGATTACCGATTATCACTGAAGGAGAGACACGATGCCGAAGAGAACAGCCGAGGACCAGCTGGTGGCGATCCATCCTGGCGAGTTTTTGCGTGAGGACTACCTGGCGCCATTGGGCATGTCAGCAAATGCTCTGGCGATGGCATTGCGAGTTCCGGCTACGCGCATTGTTGAGATCACCAACGAGCGTCGCGGGGTTTCGACAGACACGGCATTTCGGTTGAGCGTTTTCTTTGGGACGACTCCAGAGTTTTGGATCAATATGCAGAAGGCGTACGAGGTCGCGGTTGCCAGGAAAGAGCTTCTTCCCAAGATCAAGGATGAAGTGAAACGGCGCGTGGCATAAGAAGAGGAAGAGATGGCGACGACACAGCAGAAGGACTACTACGGCACGCTGGGCGTGAAGAAGACGGCGACGGCGGATGATATTCGCAAGGCGTTTCGGAAGCTGGCGCGGAAGTATCACCCGGATGTGAATCCGGGGGACAAGAAGGCGGAGGAGAAGTTCAAGGAGATCTCCGAGGCGAACGATGTTTTGAGCGACGAGAAGAAGCGCAAGGTGTACGACCAGCTTGGGTTTTACTCGGACAATATTGATCCGGCGGCGGCGGAGGCGGCGGCACGGGGGGGGTATGGCGGGGGCTTTGGCGGGTTTCCTGGGGGTGGACGACCGTCGGGGGGTGGGCGAGCGGCGGGCCGGGGTGGGAGGGGGGAGGTTCCGTTTGATTTTGAGGGGTTTGATTTCTCAGACTTTCAGAGCGCGGGGGGTGGACGGGGCGCCGGACCGACGCAGGGCGAGACGGGCGGCGGATTTGGCGGAAGCTTCCGGGACATCTTTGGCGGGATGTTCAGCGGTGGCGGAAAGGCGCAGGGGCGCGGGCCGCAGCCTGGGACGGACCTTGAGTACCAGGTGAGTGTGGATTTCTGGACGCTGATTCGCGGCGGTGTGACGCGGCTGGAGATTGAGCGTCAGGAGAGCTGCCCGGCGTGCAAGGGAAGGGCGACGATGGGCGGCAGTGTGGAGTGTCCGGAGTGCCACGGGACGGGGCAGGTGACGCAGATGGGCGGCCGGATGAAGTTCAACATCCAGTGTCCGATGTGCGGCGGGACGGGGAAAGTGGAGAACGGCTGCGGGACGTGTCACGGGTCGGGTGCGGTGCCGCGAAAGGAGCCGCTGGAGTTTCGGATCAAGCCGGGAACGCGGGATGGGCAGCGGATCCGGCTGCCTGGAAAGGGGAACGCGGGGACGGATGGGGGGCCTGCCGGGGACCTGTTTCTGGTGATCAAAGGTGGGACCAATCCGGTGTTTACGCGGACGGGCGATGACATTTACATCGCTGTGCCGGTGACGGTGACGGAGGCGGCGCTGGGGGCAAAGGTCGACGTTCCGACGATCGATACGCATGAGGGTGGAGGATGGACACAGCTGAAGATTCCGCCGGGGGTGCAGACGGGGCAGAAGCTGCGGCTGCGGGAGAAGGGTGTGGTGAGCGCGGCGCGGGAGGGTGTGCGCGGGGACCAGATTGTGGAGGTGAAGGTTGTGGTGCCAAAGGTGCAGGATGAGCGGTCCAAGGAGATCCTGCGGGAGTTTGCGAAGTTGAATCCGGAGGATCCGCGGGCGGCTATGTTTGCGGAGGTGTGAGGCGGCTGGGGGGGCTGCGGAGTAGCGCAGGAACAGAGGACAGGGAACAGGGAACAGGGAACAGGGAACAGCGGACAGGGAACAGGACGGGGGCAAGGGGGTTTGGCGGGGCTTCCCTGCCCTTTTCTGCTTTGGGTTTGCGGTGGCTTGGAGGTTGGGGAGGATGAAGGGGGTGGGTTGTGGGTTGGGTTCGACCGCGGGTCTCTCGGCTCCGGTCGGGAGGAGGGATACGGGTGGTTGATTGTATTGGCCGAGGAGTTCGGCTTCGGTGCCGGGGCGTTCCCTTTCTAGGCTGTCCATGAGCATGCGGGCGAGGGAGAAGGGGGGTTCGGAGGTGGGTGTGCTGACTTCGATTTGGGGGGCGAGGGCGCCGAGGGTGGGGTGTTGGACGACCTCTTCGACGGGGCTGGGGGTGGCGGCGCCGGGGGTTTGGCGGGGGAGGTTGAGGCTGGCGATCTGGAGGCCGTAGAGGAGGAGGCCGGCGCGTTTGGGGTCGATGGTGTTGCTGGCGATGCGGCGGAGGACTTCGCCGATGGAGATCTGGATGGAGGCGCGGTCTTCGGGGTTGGGGAGGGTGAAGGTGGTTTGGCGGGGGCGGCGGCCGCTGGGGTTGGCGGCGGGCGGGCGGGTGGTGTGGTGGAAGTAGCAGAACTCTTCGCCGCGGAGGGACGGGCTGCCGCATTGGCGGCCGTCGGCGTGGATGTGGCGGCAGCGGAAGCGTTTGTTGGGTTCGGACATGGTGGTGGGGGCTCCCGGGTTGATTTGGTCCTAAAATCTTCGATCCAGGCGGGTTAGGTCTGGACCTTGGTCTGTTTTTGGTCTGTGCTTAACGAGCGAAAGCCCGGCTTGGGGGCCGGGCTTTTTTGCTCTATCTATATAGTAGCGAGTTTGGCGAGTGATTGCGCCACGGGTTGGGGTGGATTTTTTGGGCTCGACCTCTGCATGGGTGATTTGTGCGAAACGAGGACCGTTCTTTAGCATTTGTAGACAACGGCCCCTCGCCCGCCCTAACTAGCGTGAGCAACTTCGTGTTCCTCGAACAACAACGGTCGAAGACATCGAGCAGATGTCAAGGTACGGCGCAGACTATGGATATCGTTTTGTGTAGGGACCGCCTCCAACCAGATGCATTTCTCGGAGCCATCTCCGATTGAAAGCTCCCCCTTTCGCAAAGCTGCTTAGCTCTATGTCGAGGAGAACCCCTTCGATCTCTGAAGCGAACTCGGGTAGCTCTTTTGTTTGTCGTCGGAGCAGGCAGACAGCGAGTACACAAAACGTTTGCAGAGCGGTAATCACCAAAGCTTTGTCGCTGAGAAGTCCTACTCTTGCCGCGAAGTATTTGGTCGGTTGGTCGCCGTGAGCTCCAGCCTGATCGCGGTACGACTTCATCACCCTCTCTCCCGCGCTGATCTTTCCGCTCCAAATCCGATCGATGGCTCTTGCATGTTTGGGATGAAGTTGTTTCCAGATATCTCGAATATTAGTGCTCTTTGGGTTGTCGCACATCGACATAAACGCATTGATAGTTGCACCCAATAGAGTCTCCTTGAATCGGTCCACTCCATGATCTAAGACGTTTTCTGGGCATGTCCTTGTGTCTGAGATGTGAAGGCTTAGAAGCACCAAGTGCAGCACTTCGATGAGTTTGAGGTGCGCTACGACGTACTGTCGACCGGCACTCACCCGCTGTGCATCCATGATGCGATGACCCCTCGATCCCATGGCTTCAGTCAAGTAGAACAGGTAGTAAGTGGAGGGAAGAAGCGGTTCGCGCGTGGTCGCGCGAATACCCCACCCTTTCGCTTCGCGAGAGGATGGGGCACCCGGCTTGGGTATGGCTGCGGGGGTTGAGGAATGAGTTTTGACTTTTGAGCAATGAGTTGTGAGTTGTGAGTTTGGGGACTGAGTTATGGGGAATGAATTATGAGTAGAGGGGTTGGCTCAAGTGAGGAAGTGTTGGTTGGGGGCGGCCTTATACTCTCTCTGCTGGTGCATGTGGGGCATCAGCTGCGGATGTTGGGGCCGGACCTGGCGGTGGTGCGGTCGGTGTCGCTGGCGGGGCCGCTGGCTTGGGTTTCGGCGGCGCCGTCAGGGAATCATTTCGCGGTGGGGGTGTATCAGGAGCGGCATACGCCGGAGGTGCATCGGCAGCTGGTGGAGGTGACGGGGGACGAGCCGGAGGAGGATGTGGAGGTGAGCGTGTATGACGGCGATCTGAAGCTTTTGTTGACGACGGAGCGGTCGGGGGCGGCGTGGGCTCCGGTGCTGTCGGATGCGGGCGAGATTCGGGTGCGGTCGGCGAAGGTTGGGCGGTGGGTGATCTCGGAGTATCGGTGGGACCGGACGGAGCGGGTGATTGCGCGGACGCAGTCAGGTTGCCGGCCGAGGTTGGCGGCGGCGATGGGGGGCGGATTCTTTTTGACGGGGTGTGACGCGAGCGGGGCGCGGTGGTATCGGATGCTGCGGGCGGATGGGCATCCCGTGCTGAAGGGGAGTTCGACGACGGAGGAGATTGAGCAGGCGTTTAGCAGCACGACGGCTGGGGAGTTTGCGGTGCGTGTGGTGAAGGCGGCGCGTTCGATGGGGCCGGGGCAGCCGTTTCGGCGATCGGATCTCGAGGGCGAGCAGGTGGGGGTGTATCGGGCGTCGGATGGGCGGCGGTTGGGGTTGCTGAGCGCGAAGGAGGTGCCGATGGTGGAGGAGTCGTTTACCTTGTCGCCGGATGGGAGGGAGATGGCTCTGATTGGGGCGAAGGCGATCCACTTTTATGCGGTGGGGCAGCCTTAGGGCGTTGTCGGCGGGGTGGTAGGGTTGGTCGGGGTTGGGGTGGGTGGAGTTGGGGTGGGTGAGGTTGGCGGGGTTTGCGGGGAGAGCGGAGTGCCGATGGCGGAGGAGCCGGAGATGCCGGTGGGGGCGGAGGTGAGGCCGCCGCCGAAGAGGTTGACGCGGGCTTTGGTTTGCTCGATGCGGGGGTCGTAGAGGAACTCCCAGGTGGGGTAGGTGGTTTGTTCGTTGAGGACGGTGATGGAGGTTCCGGGGGCGTTGGTGCCGACGCCGACGAAGGCTCCGCCGGCGCCCGAGAAGGCGGAGGCGGATTGGCTGGGGAAGCCGGTGGCCTGGCTGGCGTTTGCGCCGGTGGAGGGGGGTGAGTTTGGGTCGGTTCCGTTGGCGTTTGTGCCGCCCGGGGAGGTGCTTCCGGGGGTGCCGGGGGAGGTGGAGGTTTGGCTGGGGTTGCTGAAGCCGGAGTTGCTGCTGCCGAAGGTTGGGGATTGGCTGCCGCTGAAGCCGGAGTTGCTGCCTGAGGAGGTTGAGCCGGGGCTGCCGGTCGAGCCGGAGCTACCGAAGCTGGGGCTGGAGCCGGAGCTACCGAAGCTGGGGCTGGAGCCGGAGCTTCCGAAGCTGGGGGTGGGGCTGCCGGTCGGGGATTGGGATGGGCTGGAGCTACCAAAGGGGGAGGAGCCGGCGGTGGCGGCGGGGCTGCCGGGGGTGGAGCCGAAGTTGTTGGTGGGGAGTCCGGCGAGGGGCTTGCCGAAGAAGCCTTTGAGGGTGGTTTTGGCTTCGTTGGGGTGGATGAGGCGCCATTCGGTTTTGCCGGTCATGGGGTCGGGGTAGCGCCGGCGGAGGAAGCGGATGTTGTTGGATTTTTCGAGCTGCTCGAGGGAGCCGGGGTAGTGGCCGAACTTGCGGTAGTAGAGCTGAATGGCGCGGACGTACTGCTGGCCGCGGTGGATGGTTTCGAGTTCGCGGTCGCGGCGGAGGGATTGCGCGACGCGGGGGGCGGCGACCGAGAGGACGAGGAGGACGAGGAAGATGGCGACGATGACGGCGACGAGGGTGAAGCCGGCTTCGGGGTTGGAGGAGCGAGTTGGGGTGGGGTGGGGGAGGTGCGAGGACATGCTGATTCTTGGGTGAGCTTCTGTTAGTTGACGAGTAATGAGTTGTGAGTGATGAGTAACGGGTTAGTTGGGTTGGAGGGGGAGCGATTGCTGGTTGTTGTTGGTGAGGTCGGTGACGAGGACGGAGTTGGCGGAGACGGTGTCGATTTTGTAGCGGCGTTGGACGATGTCTCCGGGGTAGGCGAGGAAGACGTCTTCTCCGCGGAGGAGGAAGGCTTGGCGTTGGCCTCCGGCGTGGGTGGCGGTGCCGAAGAATTTGAGGTTGATGGGCGGGGGTGGGGGTGGGCCGGTGGGTCGGGGTGGGGTGTAGGCGATGGGGATGGGGGTGGGGCGGACGGGGAACCTGGGTTGGGGGAGGGCGGCGCGGACGACGGGGGTGGAGGAGGAGAAGATGTTGCGTCCGGTGCCGGTGTAGCGGAGGGCTTCGGTGGCGAGCATGGGACCGAGGTAGAGGGTGGGGTCGAGCTGGGCGGCGGTCTGGATGGCGGCCTGGGCGGGGTTGAGGGGTGGGGTGTGGGCGCCGGTCTGGGCTGTCTGAGCTCCGGTCTGGGCTGGGTTTGAGGCTGGGTTGAGGGTGGTGGTGTTTGGGCGTGAGGTGGTGCTGACGGGAGCGGAGGGTGGTGGCGTGGGGGCGCTTGAGTCCGAGAGCTCGAAGTAGAGGATGAGGGCGGCGAGGACGGCGAAGGCGCTGCCGGCGGCGATTTTTTTCTGTTGATCTGTCATTTTTGAGCCGGGGTTATGGCGTGGGGTTAGGGGTGTCGTCGCCGAGCGGGATGGGGGCGGCGAGGGGGATGGATTCGGCGCCGACGGGGGAGCGGAGGTAGGTGGTGAGGCGGAGGCGGAGGCCGACGGTGCCGCTTTGCTGGCCGGTGAGGGTGAGATTGGAGATGACGAAGAACATCTGGTCGCGCTCGAGGGCGTTGACGAATTCGACGAGCGGTCGGTAGTCGCCCGAGAGGCTGGCGTCCATGCGGACGGCGGTGAGGCTGATGGCTGGGCCGGCGGCCTCGAGGACGGGGGTTGGGGCGTACTGGACGCGGGTGAGGCGGACGTTTTCGCGTTTCGCGACCGCGCCGAGTTCGCCGGCGACCTGGCTGTAGCTGAAGGGGAGGCGATGGAGGTAGAAGCTGTTGGCCTCTTCGTTCGAGAGCTGGAGTTTTGTGTCGAGGCCCTGGAGGGGTTTGGCCTGGAGCTCGGCGGTGCGCATGGTGAGGGCTTGCTGCGAGAGGGCTTCGCCGTTTTGGGTGTGTGTGGCGCGGTAGCTGAGGGCCATGTGGGTGAGGAGGTAGGCGTTGAGAAGGGCGAGGACGGCGAGGGCGGCGTAGTGGAAGTTGAGCACGGTGAGCAGGTTGCGGGTGCGCTCGGTGAAGTTCTGGGTGGTGACGGCGCCGGGGCCGGAGGGGTTGGTGAGGGCGGGGACGGAGCTCAACGTTGGGCTCCTTTCGGAGTTTTCGGGGTATTCGGGATCGTCGGGATGAGAACGGGGGCCGATGTGGTGGGGATGCGTGTGGGGGTGAATGCGGGGCGGTGGAGTTCGGGGAGGGGGTTGTAGCCGCTGAGGATGTCGAACTCGACGGTGCCTGGGGTGCTGAGCGGGAGGCTGACGCGGTTGGTGGTGGTGGAGTCGGCGGCCTGGGCGGCTTCTCCGCTGAGGCGTGGGTCGATGAAGCGGGAGGAGGTTTCGAGGTTGCGGACGAGCTGGACGGCGCGGTCGCGGGGGCCGGAGACGCGGAGGCGGATGGTGACCTCGCCGCCCGAGCTGATTTGGGGCTCGATGGTGGTGACCTGGACGCCGGCGGGGAGGACGCGTTCGAGGTCCATCATGACGGCGGTCCAGCTGAAGCTTTTTTCGGCGAAGACGGTGTTGAGGAAGTGGGCGCGATCGAGGACGGCGCGGTTTTGCGGGAGGCGCATGCGGGCTTCGTCGCGTTCGCGCTCGGCCTGGAACTGGGCGGTGCGATTTTTGAGGGCGTCCATCTCGGCCTGGGCGGCGAGGGCTTTCGAGTTGAGGGCGTGGAGGGCGAAGCCGAGGAGGATGCTGAGGACGGCGAGCGCGGCGAGGGCGAGGCGCAGACGGCGGAGGAGCGGCCGGAGCTCGACGAAGGGGCGGGTGGCGAGATTGATGGAGATCTGCATGGCTGAGGGCTGGTTAGGTGCTGGAATTTTAGGTGCTGAGGGCTGGGTTGTTTAAGTGCTGAGGGCTGGGTTTTTAGGTGCTGAGGGCTCCATGGACGCCGGCTAGCCAGCTGTGCTCGATGCGTGTGGTTTGGGCACCGGGGGCGAGGCCGACGGTGGGGTCGAAGAGGTCGCGGACGGCGATGGGGCCGAGGCCGTGGGCTTCGAGCGTCCATTGGAGCTGTTGGGGTGAGAGGCTGCCGGCGGAGCGGATGGAGAGAGGTGGGGTGCCGAGGGTGTCTTCGAAGTAGGCGGCGGCGACGCTGACGCCTTGGGCGATCTCGCGGGAGCTGGCGTCGGGGTCGAGCGCGGCGGGTCGGTTGGCGGCGGCGACGACGGAGTCCTCGTAGGTGGGGAGGTTGGGGGAGGTTTCGGCGTTGAGGAGGGTGGCGAGGGTTTGGGCGGTGACGGTGGGGGAGGGCTGGTCGGAGCGGAGGTCGACGGTGCGGTGGAGGAGAAGGAGGCTGCCGTTGACGATGGCGGTGGTGACGGTGTCGGCGTCGACGTTGACGACGAGGGTTCCGGGGGTGGTGGGGTCGATGGCGGCGATGGCGGCGAGGGTGGAGGGGAGGACGGCTCCGGGGAGGAAGCCGGCGGCGGTGATGGAGCTTTCGTACTCGGCGAGGATGTCGCAGGGGATGGCGACGGCGAGGACGCGGATGAGGCCGCGGGTGGAGGACATGATTTGGTAGGAGATGACGGCGTGGTCGGGGTCGAAGGGGAGGAGTTTTTTGAGGCGGAAGCGGACGACGGGCAGGGCTTCGGCGGGTTTGGCGGGGAGTTCGTCGAAGTCGAGGAGGAGGACGCGGAGGCTGGTGTCGGGGAGGATGAGGGAGACGTGGCGGGAGCGGTCGCTGCCTTTGGGGCAGACGGCCTCGAGGGTGTGGCGGACGGCGGCGGTGACCGCGGTGGGGTCGAGGAGGTTGGGGCCTTTGGAGCTGGGCTCGACGGCGCCTGGGGGCAGGTCGGCGCGGCTGACGGTGTCGAGGGGGTTGCCGGGGCTGGCGGCGGCGCGGGCGGCGATGACGGCTCCGGGGCGGATTTCGACGGCGACCCGGGGGCGTGCGGCCATACTCTGAGGGATGAAGTTCATCGAGCTTCTAGATAGAGTAACTGGCGAAGGGGATGGATTGTGTCATTAGAGGCTTGGACGGGTTGGGCGGGGAGGTGTCATGCGGGCGAAGGTTGGTGAGTCATGAGTTATGAGTAAGGAGCAATGAGTGCGGCGTGGCTGCGCGGACTGCACCTTAGCGGCGTGGCTGCGGTTTAGCGGCCGGCTTCGATGAAGGTTACTTTGTTGATTTCCTTGAGGGTGGTGATGCCGTCGCGGACGCGTTCGATGGCGGAGTCGCGGAGGAAGGCCATGCCTTTTTCCTTGGCTTTTTTGCGGATTTCGGAGCCGGGCTTTTTTGCCAGGAGCATTTCGCGGATTTCGTCGTCGAGTTCGAGGAGTTCGTGGATGGCGGATCGGCCGCGGAAGCCGGTGCCTCCGCACTCGATGCAGCCGGCGCCTTCGCGGAAGCTGAAGCCTTGCCAGTCGGCGGGATTAAGGCCATTTTCGATGAGTTGGGCGTCGGTGTAGCGGACGGGGCCGGCGCAGAAGTCGCAGACCTGGCGGACGAGGCGCTGGGCGAGGATGCAGTTGAGGGCGGAGACGAAGTTGTAGGGTTCGACGCCCATGTTGAGGAAGCGGCCGAGGACGTCGACGACGTTGTTGGCGTGGACGGTGGTGAAGACGAGGTGTCCGGTGAGGGCGGAGTTGATGGCGATCTGGGCGGTTTCGGCGTCGCGGATCTCGCCGACGAGGATTTTGTCGGGGTCGTGGCGGAGGATGGAGCGGAGGCCGCGGGCGAAGGTGAGGCCTTTTTTCTCGTTGACGGGGATCTGGGTGATGCCGCGGATCTGGTACTCGACGGGATCTTCGATGGTGATGATTTTGTCTTCTTCGGATTTGATTTCGTTGAGGGCGGCGTAAAGGGTGGTGGTTTTGCCGGAGCCGGTGGGACCGGTGACGAGCACCATGCCGTAGGGCTCCTTAATGTAGCGGCGGAAGCGGCGGAGATCTTCGGCGGCGAAACCTACGACGTCGAGCGAGAGTTTGGTGAACTTCTCGGACATGGACTCTTTGTCGAGGACGCGGAGGACGGCGTTTTCGCCGTGCACGGTGGGCATGATGGAGACGCGGAAGTCGATGAGTCGGCCTTTGTAGCGGACGCGGAATCGGCCATCCTGGGGGACGCGGCGCTCGGCGATGTCGAGCTCGGACATGACCTTGATGCGGGAGAGGATGGTCTGGTGGTGCTCGCGGGCGATGGGGGCCATGGCCTGCTGGAGGACGCCGTCGATGCGGTATTTGACGAGGAGCGAGTCGTCAAAGGTCTCGAGGTGGATGTCGGAGGCGCGGCGTTCGAGGGCGGTGAAGATGGTGGTGTCGACGAGGCGGATGATGGGCGAGATGTCGTCTTCGCCGGTGAGACGTTCGATGGAGATGTTTTCGTCGGTGGAGTCGTCGGCGGAGAGGACGTCGAAGGCGAGACCCTCGGAGGCTTCGTCGAGGACGCGCTGGGACTGTTCGGTTTTTTTGAGGAGGTCGGTGATCTGCGAGAGGGTGGCGACGCGGGTGACGAGGCGGGTTCCGAGGAGGCCGGAGATCTCGTCGAGGACCATGAGTTTGGAGGGGTCGGAGACGGCGATGGCGAGGCGGCCGTCGTGCTGCTCGAGCGGAACGAAGTTGTAGCGGAACATCATGTCGACAGGGACGGACTTGAAGAGGTCGTGCTGGATCTTGAAGTTTTTGAGGTCGACGAACTCGGCGTGGTAGCGGCGGGCGAGGGCGCGTGTGCGTTCGGTTTCGTCGAGGCCCATGTCGTTGATGGGGATGGGGGTCGCTACGGGGGTTGCCATGGTGAGTGAGACTCCAGTGGTTGAGGTCTGGTTACCGGGGAAGGGTGTCAATGGCGCGGAAGGTGTACGGGGGCGGGGGTGGGGGTTTACCAGAGGCAGGGGACTTCGCCGGAGTTTCGGATCTGCTGGTCTCGGGTGACGAGCTGAAGGCCGTGCACGAGGGCGGTTGCTCCGATGATCTGGTCGGCGGGATCGCTGGGAAACTTCTTTGTGAAGAGCATGCTCCGTTCGGCGATTGGGCCAGTGAGAGGTAAGACGACGAAGACAGATTCAACAAAACGTAGATATTCCGTGAGCGCCCCTGGCAGACGAAGTCTGTTTCTGGTGGACATCATGGCGATCTCCCATAGGGTCGAGCCGGCGATTGCCACACCTGCGCCGGCTCGACTGGCTTCGCGGATCGCCATGGCGACGGAGGAGGATAGGTGCCGCTTGTCCGTCGTCATCCAGACGGCAACGTGAGTGTCTAGAAGGATCATCTCGAATCACTCGAGGAGTTGATCCGCACTTGCCTTGAAAAAGGCTTCCCATTCGTCATCGGAGTAGATGGGAGAGATGATGTCGCCCAGGATCTCGATCTTGCCGAAGTAGAAGCCATCGATGGGGTCTTTCCGTTCGGGTAGGTCTAGAGGGACGAGCTTGGCGACGGGTTTGCCGTTTTTGGTGACCAGGACGGGTTCTCGTTTGGCTTGGACTTCGTCCATGAGGGCGAGGCAGGTGGCTTTGAACTTTGCGGCGGGGATGGTCTTCATGGCGGCGGCCTCGGCTGTGGTCATTGTACAGTGGTCACGGTGCCGAGGCGCGGTGGCGTGGTCCGGCGTGGGTGTTTCTACCAGAGGCAGGGGACTTCGCCGGAGGCGGTGATTTGGATGTCGCGGGTGACGAGCTGGAGGTTGTGGACCAGGGCGGTTGCCCCGATGATGCGGTCCATGGGGTCACGTGGGTAGCGTTTGGAGAATGCGGCTGCACGCCCCGCGATTGTGGCAGTGATTGGAAAGACGGTGAAAGTGCTCTCCACGTGGTCAAGAAATTCTGCGAGATCTTGAACGAGAAGACGACGTTTCAATGTCATTGAGGCAAGTTCCCACAGGGTAGCGCCGGAGATGGCAAGCCCTCCGGAGTTCAGACGCTCGGCGGCGATGCGCAGATGAGCCTTCTTGGAGATCTGTGCGGGATCGAAAGCCAACCAAGCGACGACATGCGTATCGAGGAGGATCAATTAGAGCGGTTTTCCTGTTGCTGTGAAGCGGGGAATGTTTGTGCAAAGGTCGTTTCCTGAGAGAACACCGGGTCGAGCCCCAATGGCTCGCTATGCCGACTGGTGATTTGGCTTAGTCGTACTCGTAGTCCTCAAGGGGCGTGATCGGAGAGACAATGTCTCCGATTATTTGTCCTTTCCCACGGAAGAAGCCGAAGATTGGGTCGGGTTCGTCGGTGGGAACGGGAACGAGCTTGGCGACGGGCTTGCCGTTTTTGGTGACGAGGACGGGTTCTCGTTTGGCTTGGACTTCGTCCATGAGGGCGAGGCAGGTGGCTTTGAACTTTGCGGCGGGGATGGTTTTCATGGCGACGGCCTCGGCTGTGGTCATTGTACAGTGGTCACGTTGCGGGGGCTCGGCGGACGTGCGGGTGCGAGTGTGTCGGCCAGTTCAGATGGGATGCTGCGTCAGGCGGATTTGCGGTGGGTTGCGACGTACTCCCGAAGTGCGGCGTTGATGCGGGTGGGGGAGGCGTCGCCGGTTTCGCGGAAGAACTGGAGAGCGTCGGCTTCGATGGGGAAGCGCTCGGGGGTCGGTTCTAGGCGCTGCTGTTTTGAATCTTCGACACGTTTTGCGATGACTTCTCGGAAGTTGCCCGGGCGGGACCATATGGTCTCTTGTGCGGCTGGAGGAAGATCGCTGAAGTCGATGTCTTCATCGCGCAGATCGTCCAGTCGCTGGAGTTGGGCCGCTTCGTCGCTTGTTGGAAGGCGGGGCCGGTCCAGATCCAAGGTGGAGCTAACGATTTTTCCAGTACTGTTCGCGTTCATCGCGTTGTGCCTTTCTGGCGGATATCAATCGTATTTTGCCGTTGCCGGCCGAAAGCGTACCTCAGCGGCTAAAGCCGCGTTGCATCTGTCGCACTTACGGCACGGCTAAAGCCGTGCCCTTAACGGGACAGAGACTCAATCGTACGGCACCGCCAGAGCCATGCCCTTGACGGAACAGAGACTCAACCTCACGGCACGGCTAAGCCGGGCCCTTAAGGCAAAAATTATTCGGAAACGAAGCAAAGACTAATCAGACCTCCCAATGATTTTACTCAGACCTCTTCAGCGGTTACTGGGGGCTGCCGCCGGCGGAGAGGGAGAAGATGGGGAGGTAGAGGGCGATGAGGATGGTGACGACGACGATGCCCATGACGATGAGGATGGCGGGTTCGATGAGGCTCATGGCGGCGGTTAGGTTGGTTTGGACGTCTTCTTCGAAGAATTCGGCGACGGAGTTGAGCATTTGGGGGAGGGCTCCGGTGGATTCGCCGACTTCCATCATTTCGATGGCGAGTTCGGGGAAGACTTCTGTGGCCTGCAGGCTGGCGGAGAGGCCCTTGCCTTCGCGGACGGTGTCGACGGAGCGGTAGACGGCGGTGCTGATCTGGCGGGAGCCGATGGAGCGGGCGGCGGTTTCAAGCGATGGGACGAGGGGGAGGCCGCCGGTGAGGAGGGTGGAGAGGGTGCGGGAGAAGAGGCCGACCTGGTATTTGAGCCAGACGTTGCCGAAGACGGGGAGGCCGATGCGGAGGCGGTCGATGGCCGAGGCGCCGGCGTCGGTCTTGGTCCAGCGGAAGAGGAGGAATCCGGCGACGCCGAGAACGATGGCCGCGTAGATGCCGTAGTGCTGGGCGTACTGGCCGAGGTCGAGGAGAAATGTGGTGAGGGCGGGGAGATGGGTGCCGAGTTGCTCGTACAACTGGGCGAAGCGGGGGACGACAAAGGTGATGAGAAAGATGAAGAGGGCGATGACCATGACGATGAGGAGGGCGGGGTAGATGAGGGAGGCCTGGAGTTTTTTGCGGAAGGTGAGGGAGACGCGCTGGAAGTCGAGAAAGCGTTGGAGGACTTCTTCGAGGTTGCCGGAGCGCTCGCCCGCGAGCAGGGTGGTGGTGTAGACGACGGGGAAGCCGCCCTGGGCTTCAAAGGCGCCGGAGATGGATTCGCCGGTTTTGACGCGTTCGGCGACGTTTTCGAGTTGGGCGCGGAAGCTGGCGATTTTCTGGCGGCGGGCGAGGAGTTCGAGCGAGCCGAGGATGGGGAGGCCGGCGCGGATGAGGGTGAGGAACTGCTGGTTGAAGATAAGAAAGGTTTCGAGCTTGACCTTCTTTTTGCCGGTGCCGCCGAGGACGCTGCCGCGGGCCTTGACGGAGTAGACGTAGTAGCCGGCATGGAGGAAGCGGGCGCGGAGATCTTCGGCGGTGGCGGCGGCGTGGGTCTGTTCCTGGACGCGGCCACGCTCGTCGGCGAGGCGGATGGTGAATTCGGTCATGCTGAGATCTCTTTTGCCTCGTCGCCGTGGGGGTTCGGGCTGGTTTCGAGCTTAGTTTCGGACCTAGTTTAGACGGTTGGGCGATCCTATCGGCGTCTTTCTGGGTGGGGGCTGGGCGGGGCTTGTATTCTGAGGTTGGGATGAAGCGAGTTTTCAACTTGGTGATGGGCGGGATGCTGATGGTGGTGGTGGCGCTCCTGTCGGCGTTTTTGGCGATGCGTCTGGCGATCCACGGGCGGGAGGTGGAGGTGCCGAACCTGGCGGGGCTGACGTTGCAGGAGGCGAGCGAGAAGGCGGGCGACCTGGGCTTGAGCCTGCACTTGGAGAACAAGTTTTACTCGACGGATACGCCATCGGGGCATATTTTGAGTCAGTTTCCGGCCCCGGGCGCGACGGTGCGGAAGGCGTGGTCGATCCGGATTACGGAGAGCCTGGGGTCGCAGCAGGTGGAGATTCCGGACCTGGTGGGGCAGACGGAGCGGCCGGCGTCGCTGGCGCTGCGGAGGTCGTCGTTGGAGTTGGGGGTAGTGGCGAGCATACCGGCTCCGGGCGAGGCTGGGGTGGTTCTGGCGCAGACGCCACCGCCCAATGCGGCGGGGATCGATCGTCCGAGGGTGAGTATTTTGTTGAGTCAGCCGGCGGGCGGCGGGGGGGCTGATCGGGGGGCGGCGGAGGCATTTGTGATGCCGCAGCTGACGGGATTGCCGGTGGGGACGGCGTCGGCTCGGGCGGCGGCTGTGGGCTTGCGGGCGTATGTGGCGGCGGCGGCGGATGTGGCGGGGGCGGAGGCTGGGGACGCGGCGGCGGCGGGTACGAGTGCGGGGGCGGACGCGGGGGCGGACGCGGTTGGGGGTGTGGTGGCCGGACAATCGCCGATGGCGGGGCATCGGGTGGTGCGGGGCGAGAGCGTTCGGTTGACGCTGGCGCAGTAGGCCGGGCTGCCTCGGAGCGTTTGTCGCTTCATCTCTCGGCGGCGAGGGCCCGTCCGGCACGTTGCACCGCGTGCTAATCCATTGGACCGCAACTGCAAGTCGGAACGCGAACCCTCGAGCATCCCATCGTTTACTGAGGGTTGTCGGCCGATGAAAGCATATGACGTCCATGAACCAGCGCGCCGGTCTCGGTTGACGCGGCACTTTGACCGATCCCGGGTCCTGCGATGATCGGCCGCTTCTTTGAGTTCCTCGGCGCCGTCACGATGTTTGGTCTGCGGGCCATTCGCGACGTCTTGCGGCCGCCCTTTGAGATCGACTACACGATGAAGCAGATCTACGACGTCGGCGTCGGCTCGATGTCGTTGATCCTGACGGCGGGCTTTGCGCTCGGTATCGTCATGGACCTGCACACCCGCAGCACGATGGTCCAGTTCGGCGCCACGGCCGAGATCCCCACGTTTCAGGCGATGGCCTTTCTGAATGAGATCGGACCTCTGGTCACGGCCTTGCTGGTGGCTGGACGCGTCGGCGCGGGCATGGGCGCCGAACTCGCCAACATGCGCGCGACGGAACAGATCGACGCGATCGAAACCCTGTCGATCGACTCGTTCAAGTTCCTGGTCGTTCCTCGCATTGTGGCGTGCACGCTTATGCTGCCTGTGCTTACCACGTTTATGAATGCGGCCGGAGTCCTTGGCGGGTATATCTCCGAGGACTTCTCCTCCAATCTGTCGTGGACCTTGTACATCAACCGAGCCTTTGACGGCGTCTTTCTGGCGAATATTATTCCGCCCACGCTGAAGACCGCGGTCTACGGATTTCTGATCGGCACCATTTCGTGCTTTTTCGGCTACACCACCAACGAAGGTTCGGAGGGCGTCCGTCGAGCGTCCACCAACTCCGTCGTCGTCTCGTCGCTGGCCGTGATTCTGTCGGACGTCATTCTGCTCAAGTGCATCTTTTTCTGGTTCCCGAAGCAGGCCATATGACAGACAGCGCGCAAGCCAAACCAGCCGGCGAGAAGCCGGGCAGCGGCGGCGAGACCGTTATCGCCTTCGACAACGTGGTCAAGAGCTTTGGCGATCGCAAGGTGCTCGACGGTATCTCGTTCAACATCACCAAGGGCGAGGCTGTCTGCATTCTTGGCCGCAGTGGGACGGGAAAGAGCGTGACGCTGCGCCTGATGATCCGGCTGTTGACCGCGGACAGCGGAAGGGTGATGGTGATGGGCGAGGACGTTGCCTCGCTGGACGGAAAGGGTCTCTCGGCCATGCGGCAGAAGATGGGCTTTCTGTTTCAGAACGCTGCCCTGTTTGACTCGTTCTGCGTTCGGGACAACCTCGCACTTCCACTTCATCGGCAGCACAAGCAGATGTCTTCGGGAGAGATCAAGGACGCCGTTGAAGAGACCTTAAAGAGTGTCGGCCTCGAGAACGATCAGGAAAAGATGCCGGCAGAGCTCTCGGGCGGCATGCAGAAGCGCGCCGGTCTGGCCCGGGCCCTGGTGTTGAAGCCGGAGATCCTTCTGGTGGATGAGCCGGCCAGCGGCCTCGACCGGATTACCGCGTCCGAGATCGACGATCTTCTCTGCAAGGTGAAAACGGAGCATCACGCCACCATCGTCATCGTGACCCATGACATCCACGGGGCTCGCCGCGTCGGCGATAAACTCGCGGTGCTCGATGATGCGAAACTGCTCGGCTTCGGTACGCCCGAGGAGCTCGACGACAAGCACGATGAGCACCTGGAACAATTTATTTCGGAGACCGGACGATGAATAAACGCAATCTTTGGATCGGCATCCTTGTGGCAGTCGCGGTCCTGTTGTTCGGCGCGGGTTTGTTTCTGATCGGCAACCAGCACAAGGCGTTTCGCAGCCACTCGGAGTTTTATACCGACTTTGCCAATCTGAGCGGCATCTCGAAGGGCGCGAAGGTTCGGGTGAACGGCATGGATGCGGGCCAGGTCTCGGACGTGGTCATCCCGTCGTCACCGCAAAAGTTCCGTCTCAAGATGACGCTTGAAGACCGCATTCGCGGATTGGTTCGCGAGGATTCCGTTGTGACGATCGAGAGCGACGGCCTGGTCGGGGATAAGTTTCTGCTGATCGGCGGCGGCACCGAGGCATCCCCGGAGGCGGCCCCCAAGTCGACGCTGGCGAGCAAAGAACCGTTCTCGATCAGCAAAATGCTTGACCAGGCAAGCGGCATCATGACGCAGGTGGGCGGAACGGTCAAACAGGTCGACCAGACCCTGACGCATGTGAACGGCGCCATCACGGACGTGCAGGGCAAACTGAATGGAACTCTGAACGCAGCCACCGCGACCATCAACAACACCAACGGTGTGGTCACCGACATTCGCCACGGCAAGGGCAGCGCGGGCGTGCTTCTGGAAGATCCGACGACGGCCGCCAACGTGAAGCAGATTGTGGTGAACGCGCGGGACGCGACCGCGAGTCTGAACACGGCTTCGACGCAGGTGAACGGCATGATCGGCGAGATGCAGCAGCGCCAGATCGTGGCCAAGGTGGATGACACGCTGAACAACACCAAGAGCGCGACGGCACAGCTCGACCAGGCCTCGAAACAGATCAACACGACGCTGAAGAGCGCGTTGGCGCCAGACCAGTTTGGGCAGGGCGCCGGCGCGAATCTCCAGCAATCGCTCAGCAACATCAACCTGGCGACGGGCAACCTGGCCGATGACACGGAGGCCTTGAAGCACGAGTTTTTCTTCAAAGGCTTCTTCAAAAAGCGAGGGTATGACAGCCTCGACCGACTTCCGGTCGACTCGTACCGCGATGGAAAGCTGTTGAAAAAACATCCGCAAAACCGTCAGTGGATCTCGTCGGCGCAGCTCTTCGAGCACAGGTTGGCCCCTGACAACAGCACCATCACCGAGACGCTGTCGGCCTCCGGTCGGGCGGCGATCGAAGCAGCCGCGAGCCAGATTCCCGACCTGTATACGAGCGCGCTGATCGTCGAAGGCTATGCCGATCCGGGAACCCCTGGGGAGATGCTGGTCCAGTCACGCCAGAGAGCCATCGTGATTCGCGACTATTTGCAGCTGCGCTTCAACCTCGCGTCGCAGAACATCGGCGTCATCGGCATGAGCGAGACACCGCCGGTGGGATCGGGCAAACAAACCTGGGACGGAATCTGTATCGTGCGCCTGGCGCCGAGCAAGTAGAGGCGCGGCGGGGGGTACGATGAAATTATCGATGCCCCCTGCCGCCGCCCAGCCCCCAGCCCAGACCGAAGCCCAGCCCGCAGCCCAGACCGAAGCAATTCTGCTGCTGGCTCACGGCACCCCCGACACACTCGGCCAGATGGCCGAATACCTCGGTCGCGTCACCGGCGGCCGGGCGCTGCCCACCGAGGTCGTCCAGGAGCTCCAGCACCGGTACAGCGAGATCGGCCTCCGCGACGAACCGCTGCCTGAGGGACCGCCGCTCACCCGATGGACTCTGCTCCAGGGCAAACTTCTGGCCGAGCAGATCAGCCTGCCCGTGTACGTCGGCATGCGCAACTGGCACCCCTACATCGCCGACACGGTCGCGCACATGCGCCGCGACGGCATCACGCGCTTCAAGGCGATCTGCCTGGCGCCGCAGAACTCCCGCACCTCGGTCGGGCTCTACCGCCGCGCCGTGCTCCAGGCCGCGGCGGGAGCGCCGTCGGTCAACGGCATGCCCGGCGCACGCTCGCTCGAGGTGGAATTTGTCGCCGGCTGGTCCGCGCACCCGAGGCTCGCCCTTGCGTTCGCGGACCGCCTGTGGCCGGTGTGGGCCGAGGCGTGCGCCACCAGCGGGCGCCGCGTCCCCGTGCTCTTCACGGCGCACTCCGTCCCGTGCCGAACGATCCGCTCCGGAACGGCCGACGCACCCGTCCGCGCCGACCTGCCTGTCCCGGCCGACGGCATCCAGACCTACGACGATCGGCTGAGCCCGGACCCCTATCCCGTCGAAGCGAAACAGACCGCCGCGGCCGTCAGCCGCTGCCTCGGGCCGGTGGGCATGACGGACGCCGACTG
This sequence comes from Acidobacteriaceae bacterium, assembly GCA_965277145.1. Taxonomy (GTDB): domain Bacteria; phylum Acidobacteriota; class Terriglobia; order Terriglobales; family Acidobacteriaceae; genus Edaphobacter. The sequence continues at coordinate 315,354 of OZ255717.1, read as the reverse complement.
GGTCTTCGCGTTTCAGAGCCAGGGCGTGGCCGGGGCCCCGTGGATCGGACCCACCGTCGAAGACACGCTGGCCGCGCTCGCCGCCGAAGGGCACACCGGCGTAGTCGTCCAACCGATCGGCTTTCTCTGCGACCACGTCGAGATTCTCTACGACATCGACATCAGCTTCCGGGAGACCGCCGAAAAGTTAGGCCTGCGACTCTGGCGCGCCGAAAGCCTCAACACGTCGGGGCTGCTGATCGAGGCGCTCGCCGAGATCGCCACCGGCCAGTACCGGGCCGACATCGACGAACAGACCCCAGCCGCCGCCGCTCACGGATGAAAAAGGTCGCCATCGTGGGCGGCGGTCTCGCCGGCCTGACCGCCGCTTGGCAGATGCACCGCCTTGGGCTCGCCTGTACGCTGTTTGAGGGCTCGCCCCGCCTCGGCGGCATTGTCGAAACTGTGCGGCAGGACGGCTTCACGGCGGAGCTCGGCCCGGACGGCTGGATCACCGAAAAGCCCTGGGCGGCCCAGCTTGCCCGCGAGCTCGGCCTGGGGGACGAGCTCGTCGCGTCGAACGACTCGACCCGCCGCACCTATATCTTCTCGGGCGGTATCTTCTCGGGCGGCGCGCTCTACCCCATCCCCGACGGCATGCGGCTGATGGTCCCGACCGACCTCGCCGCCCTCGACGGATCGCCGCTCTTCTCGCCCGGCGCCATCGCCGCGTTCCGGGCCGAACCCGGGCGGGCCGCCGAGCTCAAGGCCGCCGCGCCGCTCGCGGACGAGAGCATCAGCAGCTTCGTCTGCCGCCACTTCGGCGAGGAAGTGCTCCAAACCCTCGCCGCGCCTCTGCTCTCGGGCGTCCTCGGCGGCGACGTCACCCAACTCAGCGCCCACGCCGTCCTGCCCGCCTTTGTGCAGATGGAGCGCACCCATGGCTCGCTCATCCTCGCCCTGCAATCCCGGGCCCAAAGTCCTGGTCAAATCTCTGGCCAGACTCCCGGCCAGAGTTCGGGCCCGCAAACCTCACCCAGCCTCTTCACCACGCTCCGCTCCGGCCTCGCCACCCTGACTGACCGCCTCGCCGCACCCCTCCCCACCGCCAACGTCCGCGTCAATACCCCCGTCCAGCGCATCACCCGGAGCGGCCCGCAATGGCTCGTCCACACCGGTCCCGAGCCCGGCACCGCAAACCCTGAGATCTTCGACCACGTCGTCCTCGCTACCCCGAGCCACGTCACCCGCGAGCTCCTCCTCCCGCTCGACTCCGTCGCGGCCGGCCTTCTCCCGACGGAGGCCAGCTCCGCCATCCTCGTCGCCCTCGGCTTCCGTCCTCCCCTCAGCCTCTCGCTCCCGCCCGGCTTCGGCTTCCTCGTGCCACCCGCCACCCCCGGCCACTCGCTGCTGGCCTGCACCTTTGCTGACCAGAAGTTCCCCGACCGCGTCCCTCCCGGCGGACGTCTCTTGCGCGCCTTCTTCGGAGCCGAGGCCGCCGAAACGCTCCTCGGCCAGCCCGACCCTGACCTGATCGACCTCGCCTGCCGCGAGCTCGCCGCCATTCTCGGACCTCTCCCAACCCCCGACCTCGCTCTCCTCCGCCGCTGGCCCCGGAGCCTCCCTCAGTACGCGGTCGGCCACCTCGGCCGCATGGCCGAACTCCAGACCCGCATGGCCGAGCTCCCCGGCCTCCATCTCCTCGGTAACAGCTACTCGGGCGTCGGCCTCCCCGACATCATCCGCGACGCCCGCGGGCTCGCCCAAACGTTAGCCCAGACCTGACACCGCTCCGAACAGCATCGTCTCCCGATGCCGCCACGGACCGCCCAGGTACTCCCACAGATCGAGCCCCACCGCCTCCACCCCAAACGAGACAAAGTCCCGCTCCAGCTCATCCAGCAACTCGCGCGCCGCTGCCGGGGTCACCTTGTTTTGCACCACCACATGCGGCTGAAAGCGCTGTCGGTCTTGCGCCGTAAGATGCTCGCCCGCCAACGCCGCCAGAGCCGCATGCAGCTCCATCGACCGCCCCGAGCTGAGCCGGTACGCGACGCCCTTGCCCAGCGATCGCACCCCCGTCACCTCCATCCGGAACGCCTCGTACCGCGCCGCCAGCGCCCGCATCGCGGCCCACATCGCCCCATCCTCGGGCAGGGTGTGGAACAGCGTCAGGTGCGCCGCGATCTGGTTCCGCTCCGGCGGATAGTAGCGCTCGCGCATCCCGTCGAACCACGCCTGCGAGACCGCATCCATCCGCAGCGTCAATATATAGGTCGCGGTATCGCTCATGGAGCAGGCGCGACCGGCCCCGACCCGCCCCCCGCACCGCTCGGAGCCACCGCCGCACCATCCCGCCGCAAGAGATCCTCCATCTCCAGGTACACACCGTTCGTCCAACCGAACCCGATCACGTTGGCCTTGTAGCCCGCCGCCACCTTGACGTCCGCGTTGGCATCCTCCACGTTGTACTTCTCCCGAATCGTCCCGTCGTGCTCAAAGTTCTCGAGCACCGATCGCATGAACTCGCGCGCCACCCGGTCCGCCTCGCGCCTGTAGCCGTACCGCGCCAGCCCCGCATCCACGATCCAGTTCACCGGTGCCCAACCGTACGGCGCATCCCACTGCATCCCGCTCACGGTCGAGCTCATCGCCAGGCCGCCCGCATGCTCAAACCGAGGCAGCGCCGCCACCATCTTTGCCGCCTGCGCGTCGGTCGCCAGACCCACCCAAAGCGGGTAGTAGGCCGTCAGGTACGCGTACTTCGAGCGCTCCCCCAAACGGACGTTGTAGTCGAAGTAGAGCCCGGCCGCCTCATCCCACATCAGCCGGTCCATGGTCGCCCGCCGAGCAGCCGCCATCGCATCCCAGCGGGCCGGACTGGGGGACGCATTGCGAGCTGGACTGGGAGCTGGACTGGGAGCTGGATTGGGGGCTGCGTCCGTCCCACCCAGATCCCGATCGATTCGCGCCAGATCCTGCTCATACTTGTAGAGCAGCGCATTCAGGCACACCGGAGCGTAGTCCTCGGTCGAGCCGCTAAACGGCCCAAAGCGAAAGCTCACATCGAACCCCGACTCGCGCATCGCACGATCGCCCACGTAAAACTCCGGGCTCAGCCGGTATCCCTCCGCCTCCGTCTGGAGGCACACCGCCGACCCCGACTTCGCGCAATCGCGACCGTCTGGACCCGAGGCCGTCCCCGTCGCCGCAGGCCCCGCCCCCGCCTTCACCAGGTACCGCTTGCCCACCTCCGGGTGCGCGATCAGCCAATGGATCACGTCCACGTAGTAGCGGCTGTCATCGTTCATCTCGGGCACCGGCCCATGCCCCAGGTCGAAGTAGCGCGACAGCCCCGTCGTCCCCAGGAGGTGCGGCGCCTGTGTCCACAGATCATGATCGCGCACGAGGTACGGCCGAGCCGCCAGGAGGAACTTCCGCGCCTCGGCGGGCGAGGACTTCTGCTCCGCCGCATACACGGCCAGGACCATCGACGACAAGAACGGCGGCTGCGACCGCGTCAGGAAGTAGGTCCGGTTCGCATTCAAGACCGACCCATAGTGCTCGATCTCGTAGAAAAAGTTCTCGACCATGCCGCGCGCCAGATCCACGCGACCGCTCTCCAGCAACCCAAGGATGATGAAGTAACTATCCCACCCATACATCTCGTTGAAGCGGCCGCCCGGCACCACGTACCGGTTCGGCAGATACAGGAGCCCCGGGACCGCGATCTGCTCGGGCATCAGATCGCCCGGACGGCGGATCGACCGCGGCAGGTGCTCGACGCGCACCTTGCACCGGCCCTCCATGGCCGCGACCGCCGCCGGAACCTTCTTCTCGGCGGGCAGGTAGAGCACCGGCTCGGTCGCGAGCTTTGTGTCGGCGAGCGACGCACAGTCCGTCATCGACCGCCCCAGGCGATCCCATCCTGTGGCGATGTATCGGTCGATCTTGTCGGTTGCCGAGCCGGAGCTCGGCCCCGGACCAGGCCCGGATGCCGCGACCGGCGGAGCCTGCGCCCCCGCCGCCAACCCCGCCGAGATCAGCAAAACGCAAACCAGGCCTTTCAACATAGATATCGCTCCATAGATTTCGCTCCGCACAGCCTTGCGAAAGCCGCGTAAGCGAGTCTATCCGACCCACCTGACCCCTGTTCTCTCGACCGGGCGGAGAGGCCACGGTGCCCGGCGAAAACTCCCGGTACTGTTGGCGCATCTGGTCCACGAACTCCCTACAATAGAAATAGAACGGCAAAGCAAACCGGCGAAGACGCTCCGGGCATCCACCGAGAACCTCAATAGAAACAATATTTTGGCAATCACCAGATACTCAAAACACTGGATTTTAGATCACGCGAGTGTCGAGATCCGGACCTAAGTCGAATCGATAGAAGATTTTGAACCAAATCGATGGGGGTCCGGGGCATCCCACGCAGCGATAACCATCCGCCCCAGAAGGACCGCACCGTGAATCAAAGGACCCGACCGTGAGCCAAAGGACCCGACCGTGAACCAAAGGACGGCACCGTGAACCGACGCAGCTTCCTCCAAACCTCCGCGCTCGCCCTCACCGCCGCCCGAGCACGCGCCCAAGCTCCCGTCCAGACACCCACCGCCACCATGCCCCGCGACTTCTACGAACTGCGCCGCTACCTCCTCACCGGCAACCAGCCCGCGAAGGTCGAGGCCTACTTCAGGGAAGCCCTCCTCCCCGCGCTCAACCGCCTCGGCATCTCCCCCGTCGGCGCCTTTCGGCTCGACATCGGCCCCGAGACCCCGACCTTCTTCCTCCTGCTGCCCAGCCCTTCCCTCTCCCGGCTCCTCGGAACCGAAGCCCAACTTGCCGCCGACCCCGCCTTCCAACAGGCTGCCGCCCCGTTCTGGAGCGCCGCGGCCACCAGGCCACCCTTCGTCCGCATCTCCTCCGAACTGCTCCAGGCCTTTGCCGGCTACCCCCGCCTTACGCCACCAGGCAAGCCGTCCGCCCCATCCGGCTCCCCATCCGGCTCCCCATCCGGCTCCCCGGCCGGCTCCTCAGGTACGGGCCGCATCTTCCAGCTCCGGACGTACGAGAGCCCCACCCCCGCCGCGCACCTGCGCAAGATCGAGATGTTCCACTCCGGCGAGTTCGAGGCCTTCCGCCGCGCCGGCTTCGACCAGGTCTTCTACGGCGACACCCTGATCGGCCCCCGCCTCCCCAGCCTCACCTACATGCTGAGCATGAACTCGCTCGCCGACCTCGACGCCCTCTGGAAGGCCTTCGGCGCCGACCCCGGCTGGCAAAAGCTCTCGCACGACCCACATTTCGCGAGCGAGCCCCTGGTCAGCAACATCACGAACCTGGTCCTGCAGCCACTCGCTCTGAGCCAGATCTGACCCGCGCCCGGCGACCACGCCGCCGCATCCTGCAAATCATAGGACCAGACCTAAAGCACTTTCTTTCCTTCACACAAATTCACGAGTTCTGCGAGGGCTAGAACCTGTGCGTGAGGTCCACCGCCTTTGCTCACCGTGACCAGGATTTTCTCGCGCTTGAGCTTCGCAAGCATGTTCATAATCATGGGCTTGCTCGGCATCGTGGCTTGGCCATCGAGATGCGTACTTTGAAAGATTGGCCTTTGAAACATAAGGTCCAGCAGCGGCACCGCAAACTGAGAGTGCGTAAGGTCGAGCACGCGACGTTTTAGGTCGATGTAGAGATCGTGGATCTGCCGCGCTTTGGTCACATTTGTCTCGGCTTGTTGGACCAAGCCGCCTAAGAAGAATTCGATCCATCTGTTCCAGGCCTTTGGCGACCTGCCGATATCCCGAAGCCTCGCCACATAGGTGTCCCGGTTGGATTCCAGATACTCCGAGAGATAGAACATCGGTCTCGAGAGAATCTGCTTTTCAAAGAGAAAGAGAGGAATCAGAATGCGCCCCAGACGTCCGTTCCCATCCAGGAATGGGTGCAGAATCTCGAATTGCGCATGCACAATTGCCAGCTGCACCAAAGCGTCCGGTCGCTCAAGGTGGTAATACGTCTCCCAGTTGTACAAGGCTTGCTGGAGCACATCCCCCGGCTCCGGCGGAACGAACTGCGCTTCCTCCATCGCACACCCAGAGGTCCCAATCCAGTTCTGCTCACTGCGGAAATGACCTCGCGCCTTCCCTCGTCCGCGAACGCTATCAAGCAACGTGCTGTGGAGGCGCAGCAAGAGGTTCAAATTGAAAGGTCGTGTCTGGAGTTCGTCCTCGGCCTCTCGAAGAGCCTGCCGGTAGTTTAAGATCTCCTGGATGTCGACGCGACGGTATTCCTCCTCAGGCTGCTCTCCTGCCTCATACTTGAGGACCTCGCCCAGCGTGGCCTGCGTACCTTCGATCTTTGACGAAAGGACCGCCTCCTGCGTCGTCAAAGGAGACAAGAGGATCTCAGGATTGGGCAACGTGTAGAGCACGCCGTTGTACTCCGCCAACCTGCGATTCGCGAGGCCGATCAGCGGGATCAAAGGCTCCCATTCAACCTCCTGCAACGGCAGAGGCTGCGGGATAAAGGGCTTCATTCCTCAAACCTACCTTCGCCCGAATAAAGTGTAAAGCGAAATGGCAATTGCTTTACACTTCGAGTGCAAGCGTATCGTAGACTTTACACAGAGCCATTTGATCAGCTCGTAAACGAGAGGTTCACTTGCGCTCTCTAGCGGACGCACCCGCGCATCCACCCAGCTTCTGACGGGCGAACATCACCGATTGGTCTGATTGGTCGGGGCGGAGGGATTCGAACCCCCGACCCTCTGCTCCCAAAGCAGATGCGCTACCAGACTGCGCTACGCCCCGACTCCAAGGCTTATCTTATCCCAGGCCGGCCGGAGACCGACCGGAGATCAGCGGCCGAGCCAGTGGACAAAGTGGGCGGTCAGCCAGCTGAACAGGACCAGCGGCAGCAAGAGCAGCACGAGGAGGACCACTGCCAGACCCGCGAAGAACAGCCAGCTTTTCTTTCTCTGCTCCTCCGGGCGCTGCAGGCTGCCGGTCAGGAGAGCGTAGTTCCGCCGGTTCGCCTTCCATGCGATGTCGAACATGTCGCCCACCACCGGCACGGCGCCGACGATCACCTCGATGCCCACGTTCGCGACCATGCGGGCGACGGTGACGTTTGGCACACCACGCGCCCACGCCGCCACGATGAGGATCGTCGAAGCGAGGCCCTGCATCAGATCCCCCACACCCGGGATCAGAGCGATCACGCCGTCCAGACCGAAGCGAATGTTTGTCCCCGGAATCCGCAGAAAATCGTCCAGGACGTGCGCCAGCATGTCCAGGTTCTCATCGCTGAAGGGCTTGCTGCCCAACCTCGATCGCGGCGGCAGAGTTACAGGTTCAGTCACAGCGGCCATCGTTCTCTCCTTGCTCCGGACGTCCGGGACGTCGAACCCGAAGCCTGTCAGGCCCGTCCTGACCGCGACGAGGCCCAGTCTCTCTGATGCTACAATTGCTCCATTGTGGCGGCTATAGTTCAGTGGCAGAACGCCGCTCTGTGGCAGCGGATGTCGTGGGTTCGAAACCCACTAGCCGCCCCAAACACCCCCTCCCAACTGCTTATCCAGCATTGCGCCCGCCTCTAGTGCCTCCTCGCCCCCGGAAGCCGGCCTTTTCTGTCCCCGAGACCTCCGCTCCAGCTCCGCCCGGCGTCTTCATCGGCACCTCGGGATGGGCATACCCCACGTGGAAGCCCGGTTTCTACCCCGCGGGGCTGCCGGGTAAGTCGTTTCTGCCCTACTTCAGCTCGCAGCTGAACTCGGTCGAGGTGAACTATACGTTTCGCACGTTGCCCTCCATCCGCACGCTCGACAGCTGGCTGGCCGACACCCCGGCCGGGTTTCGCTTCAGCTTCAAAGCGCCGCAGCGTATCACGCACTTCAGCCGGCTGCGCGACACCGAAGCCGACCTCCGGCAGTTCCTGGGCGCGCTTGAGCCGGTGCGTCAGGCCGGCAAACTCGGCCTGGTCCTGTTTCAGCTGCCGCCGAACTTCCAGGCCGACCCCGGGCGCCTCGACGACTTCCTCCAAACTCCCGCCCTCCACACCCCCGGGGCACCGCCCGTCAGCTTCGAGTTTCGCCACCCGAGCTGGTTTGCCGACCCGATCGCCAACCTTCTCCGCGATCACGGCGCGGCCTATTGCATTGCCGAGTCGGACGACCTCGCTACGCCTGAGCTCCACACCGCGCCGGGCCACACTGCGTTCCGGCTTCGGCGGTCGGGCGGCTACACCGAGCCCGAACTTGAGACGCTGGCCGAGAAGTTCTCTGAGCTCCGCCGAGCCCAGCCAAACCGCGAGATCTACGTCTACCTGAAGCACGAGGACGAACCGACCGGACCGCAAAACGCCGTCAGCCTCCTTGCGCGGCTGAACGAGCTTCAGCCGCCCGCATGACCCGCGACTCGCCGGTCAACCTCCTCGAGATCGAAGCGCACCAGACCACCTTTCGACCGCATCGCTTTCTGGCCAACCCGCACCTCCAGACGATTGCCGGCAACCTCCTTCCCCGGCCCAGTTCCCTCTCGGCGCCCGAGGCCGTCCTCGTCGAAGTTGCCGCCGCCGGCGACGGCCAGATCGCCTCGCAGGTCCTCTGCCACTGCCACTGGCAGACGTTGGACAGCCGCGCCGACCGACCCTCTGCGATCGTCGTCCACGGCCTGGAGGGGTCCTCCTCGTCGCAGTACGTGCTCGGCAACGCCCATAAACTCTGGAATTCCGGCGCGAACGTCATTCGGATGAACATGCGCAACTGCGGCGGCACCGAGCACCTTTCGCCGACGCTCTACCACTCCGGCCTATCGTCGGACGTGCTCGCCGTCTTCCGGTTCTTCGTCGCGCGCGAGCAGCTCCGCTCCGTCTCGCTGATCGGCTACTCGATGGGCGGCAACCTCGTTCTGAAGCTGGCCGGCGAACTCGGCGCCGAAGCTCCAACCCAACTGCGCTCCGTCGTCGGCGTCTCGCCCGCGGTCGACCTCGGCCCGTCGGCCGACGCCCTCCACCGGGGGTTCAATCGGGTCTACGAGCGGCGGTTTAACCGCGCTCTCCTGAAGCGCTTCCGTCGCAAGGCCGGGCTCTTCCCGGGGATCTTCAGCGCCGACCGCGCCCGTGGGATCCGCTCGCTCCGCGACTTCGATGACCGGGTCACTGCCTTCTACGCCGGCTTCCGCGGCGCCTCCGATTACTACCACCGCGCGGCCGCGGCCCGCGTCCTCAGCCAGATCCGCGTCCCGACGCTCATCCTCCACGCCCTCGACGACCCTTTCGTCCGCCTCACTCCGGAGACCCGCGCGACGATCGCCGAGAACCCGGACATCACCCTCATCGAGACCGCCCAGGGGGGACACTGCGCGTTTCTCGCCCGCCCGGACCGACGCTCGGGCTACGACGGCTACTGGGCCGAACACACCGCGCTGCGTTTCCTGCTCGCCCACGCGTAAGTCCACCCTCTACACTGGAGCTATGCTTCTGGACTGGACCGCCGAGTGCTCTGCCGACGATCCCGTCCTGGTGATTCCGTGGGCTTATAGTGACCAGGCTTACCCTGACCTGCCCGGCCCCGACCAGACCGGCTCTCCAGACCCGACCGGCCACGCCCACGCGCCGCGCTTCATCGACCTCCGCGAGCATCCCTACGACCTCCACCAGATCCCGGAGGCCGAGGCCAACCCGCCCTTGCTGCAGGCTCTCAGGGCCCTGAACGCCCCACGGTCGCCGGTCTTTACGGCGAAGTGCGACGCCTGGCGCCTTACTCCCGGCACCGACGTCGACGAACTCGACGAGCTCCGGATCTCGCTTGACCTGGATCTGCACCGGGACCTCGAGCCGGATGCCGCCACCCACGGATTTGTGAGCTACATCGACCTGCTTTGGCGCGACCGCGCGATCTTCACCTCCTTTCACCAGCACGAGCTTCTGCTTGACCGCCTGGGGCGCCGGGTCGCTCCACTCGACCACCCGCAAGCCATGCTGAGCTGCGTGATCCGGCCTGCCTTTCTCGACCTCGCCGGGCCCCAGCAAGGCTTTTCGCTGAGCCTGTACGTTAAATCCGCCGGCCCCGACCCCGAGACTGCATGGCAAAGCTGGGCCGAAGCCCTCGGGGCGGTCGTGCCGCTGCTCCGCAGCAAAGACTTCAGCGCCGCCTAGGTCCGCCTGGAACGCCACCCAGGTCCGTCTAGAATAGGGACGGAGCCAAACACGCGGGCGAGTAGCTCAATTGGATAGAGCATCAGCCTTCTAAGCTGATGGTTGCAGGTTCGAGCCCTGCCTCGCTCACCACGCTCCCACCCCGGCTCCGCGACCCGGATGCTGATCCCGACCTCCGGCCACCCGCCGCGTGCCGCAAGGCCGCCAGAGCCACCAGGGCAAAGGCCAGACCACACACGCCGTCCCATCGCCACCGCGCCCACGCCATCGTCGCCAGGGCCGAACCGATCGCCGCGCCCGAGAAGTACGCCGTCATATAGACCGTGTTGATCCGGCTCCGGGCGGACGGCACCAGACCAAAGATGCGCGTCTGGTTTGCGACCTGCGACATCTGCGCGCCGGCATCCAGCAACACAACGCCCACCACCAGCGCGAGGAGATGCACCCACACGGGGAGGTGCGCCCGCTCCTCAAGCCACAGCACGCCGTAGGAGACCGCAAGGAACGAAAGCGCCACCGAAATGACCCACCGCGACCCCCGCCGGTCCGACATGCGCCCCGACCACGGAGCGACCAGCGCTCCGGCGGCGCCCACCAGCCCGAACGTGCCCGCCACACCCGCGCCCAGGCCGTACCGACTGCCCAGCAGGAACGCCAGGGTCGTCCAGAAACAGGAAAACGATCCAAAGACCAGAGCGCTGATGACGCACGATTCCCGCAGGAGCGGCTCGGTCCGGGCCAGGGTCCACAACGAGCGCATCGCCTCCCGGTAGCGGAGATTCTGCTTGGGCGGCAGGGGCGGCATCAGCCGCGACACCAGGGGAACAAAGGCCAGGTTCATGACGGCCGCCAGACCGAAGACCGCTCTCCAGCCCAGACCGTGGCTCACCCACCCGGCAAACGTTCGGGCCAGCAGGATTCCCAGGAGCAGGCCGGTCATCACGATCCCGATCGCCCGACCGCGATCCCCATCGCTCGCCAGATCCGGCGCGATCGGTAGAACAATGTGCGTCACCGAGGCGAGCATCCCCGCCACCGCGCTCAGGGCAATCAGCATGCCGACGCTCGGCGCCAACGCGACCAAGAGCAGGGCCACCGACACGGCGCCATACATCCGCATCATCAGGGCGCGCCGCTCCAGGACATCGCCCAGCGGCACAAACAGGAGCAGCCCGAGGGCGTACCCCACCTGCGTGCTCACCGCGACGAATCCCACCCGGCCCGCGGTGGTTCGGTAGGTGTGCGCCATCTCGAGCAACAACGGCTGGTTGTAGTAGATGGTCGAGACCCCGACCGCGCACGCCAATCCCAGAAACGGCAGAGGTGCTCCGCCCGACGACCTCCCTCTCACCTCATCCACCATCACAACGCCCGGCCTCCGCTCGATTTCCCCTGCCGTCGATTTCGATCGTCGGACGGCTGATGCGATCTCACCCTTCTACCCCAGGACCAGCTTTGCTACCCCAGGACCAGCTTTGCTACCCCAGGACCAGCTTTGCGATCGTCTGGAGCTGCATGAACGACGTACCCTCGTAGATCTTGCCGATCTTGGCGTCGCGGTAGAGCTTCTCGACCGGATAATCCTTCACAAAGCCTGACCCTCCGATAGATCTCGACCGCGCGGCTCGCCACCCGCTCCGCCACATCGGAACTCACATACTTGCACATCGCCGCTTCCTTCAGGAACGGCGCCCCCGCGTCTTTCAGGCGAGCCGCGTTATAGACCATCAGCCGCGCCGCCTCGATCTCGGTGGCCATCTCGGCCAACTGAAACTGCATGGCTTGAAACTCGGCGATCGGCCGACCAAACTGCTTGCGCTCCTTTGCCCACCGCGCCGCATGCGCCCACGCCCCGCTCGCCAGCCCCAGCATCTGCGCCCCGATCCCGATGCGGCCCTCGTTCAGGGTCTCGATCGCAATCTTGTACCCCTTCCCCACCTCGCCCAGGACATTTTCGCCCGAGACGACGCACTCGCGAAACAGGAGCTCGCACGTGCTCGACGCCCGAATGCCCAGCTTGTCCTCCTTGCGGCCCACCGTGAAACCGTCCATCCCCTTCTCGACCAGAAACGCCGTGATGCCTTTGTACCCCGCGCCCGGATCGACTGTCGCAAACACCAGGAACAGCCCGGCTTCCTTCGCATTGGTGATCCAAAGCTTCTGGCCGTTGAGGACCCAGTCCGAGCCGCGCGCCGTCGCCCGGGTCTCGAGCGCAAACGCGTCCGACCCTGACTTCGCCTCGCTCAGCGCGTACGCCCCTACCGTGTCGGCAGCCAGCCGCGAGAGCCACCGGCGCCTCTGCTCCACCGTCGCCCACCGGATCAACGCATTGACGCACAGCGTGTTCTGCACATCCACCAACACGCCGACCGACGGATCGACCGCCGACAACTCCTCGACCGCCAGGACCGCCTCAAAGAACGTTCCGCCTGCGCCGCCAAACTCCTCCGGGACCTCGATGCCCATGAGACCGAGCTCAAATAGCTCGCGGACGAGGGGCTCGTCCATGTGCTGCGTCTCATCCATCGACCGCACCAAGGGGGCGATGCGCTCGGCGGCAAACCTCCGCACGGTCTCGCGGAGCATGCGCTCGTCTTCGTTCAACTCGGTCAGAGGTCCAAATCGCCCCCTGTCCGCTTTCTGCTTCAGCATCGGTTTCACGGCTTTCCTGAGAAGACCTGGGCGTAGTGACGCTCCGAGATCCCTACGAGGGAACAGGTCGTCTTCTTTAGATGCGGTGACGTGAGGTGTGGGCAGCAGCGAAAGGCAGAGGCTCTAGCCGGCCGCCCGCACCATTCGGCCGCGACGACTTACGATCGACAGCTTCTCCAGCTTCAAGATCTTGCGTGCCTGCAGGCGCGCATGCGCCGACCACGGCCCGACCGGATCGAGCTTGCTGTACGCGATCCAGTGCCGCAACGCGCGCCGGCGTTCGCCCTGCCGCTCGTATGCCAGCGCCAGGTTGTAGTGCGCGTCCGCGTACTGCGGCACCAGCGACACCGCCCTCTGGTACGCCGCCGTCGCCTCCGGCAGACGCTGCATCTCGTCGAGCACGTTGCCGAGATCGAAGAACGCGAGAGCATACTCCGGATCGGCTTCGGTCGCGCGACGATACATCGCCTCCGCCATCGGGAACAGCTTGCGGTTGTAGTAGATGGTCCCCAGATTGATCAGGGTGGGCGCATGCCGCGGCCGAATTTCGAGGATCTGCTCGTAGAGCTCGACCGCACCTGACGCACCTTCGGATGAGTCCTCCATCGCCACCGCGCGGAGGAACATTCCCTGGACATCGACAGTCTGACCGGGGAGAGCCCGGCCCGCTCCCGCCGTGACCGCGAGAGATCGTCCGGCGGAACTCTCGAAGTCGAACGCGAGCTGCTGGGTCAGCGGCTCAAGGAGGCTTCCAGCAAAGCGAAAGGACAGCTTCGAACCGCGTCGAACCGCGCTCATCTCGAGGAGCACGTTGCCGACACCGGCGACGCGCTGCATGGCCTCGAGCGACGCTCTGATCGCCTTTGCCGAGAGCCGTCGCGCCCGCAGATCCCGCAACGTCCGCAACCGTCCCAGCTCCTCGAAGCTGTAGGCGTCCTTCGAGGGGATCAGGCCGGCACGCTCCCAACCCACCAGCTGCCGGGCCTGGAGATGCAGTATCCGAAGAGCATCCACTCGGCTATACCGGTTCACGTCGATTTCACCGTCGCGCTCCGCATTCGCATCTCTGCGAGAAGTATGCGGCGTCAGGGGAGCGCGAGCAACCGGAACGGGCAGATATCGGTGGATATCGTGTACCAGAAGTGGTTCAACCCCGAATATGTAACTGTCCGGAGGTTTTTCTTCACATCCTATTGAAGTTTTTAGCGGATCTGCCGATAAGAGAGAGAACAGCTCCTCGGTCGCGGCCTAGATTTCGTATGCCTCAACGAGAAGCGACAGACTGCAAAAAAGGACTACCCATGCTTCGCCTCTTCCTCTGTCTCGCTTGTCTCTTCTGCTCCCTTACAGCACTTCCGATGGCGCACGCGGATCTGTTCACCTACAGCTTCTCCGGGAGCGGCCTGTCGGGAAGCGGCGTCATCGACGGAACCGCGGATCCCTACCAGGCAAACGCCTTCGACGTCACAGGGGCGAGCATGACCCTGAATGGAAGCGACTTTCCTGTCTCTGTGACGAGCCCGACGGACACAGCGCATCCGGGCTCTACGGACGGCTTTACGTTTGACGACGTACTCTACACTTCAGGCGCGGCGGCGCTCGACGGGAACGGCATCCTAGTTTCATTCGCAAACGGCACGCTGTTCGCCGATCTGTTTTACAGCAACGGCTACCAGATAGGTGTGCGAGCAGCCGGCGACGCCGTAGACACCGCGACCTATAACCTGGATACCTTGCAGGTCAACCGAGTCGCCCCAACGCCCACCCCGGAGCCCACGACGCTGATCTTCCTGGGAACGGGAACTCTGCTGCTTGCCGCCCTGATCCGGCGCAAACCCGCCTTCTAAGGCGGTTCTTCTGTCCCTGTGAGTTCGGATAAAGTCTGGGAGTGCGGTTTTGATTGAGGAAAACGGCCATAGACCTGCGGTTTCGCTATACACCTACAGGAGAACCGCTCGACACCTACAGGAGAACCGCTCGACACCTACAGGAGAACCGCTCGAAGTTTGGTTCAATGACAGCGAACTGAGATTGTTCAGGCCGCCACCTCCGTGGAGCACTCGCCACCTCAAGATCTGACGGGCGAGTACTCCACGCTGCCACAAGGGAGCTTCCCTCATGGCAGCCGAGGCGGAGGTACGGATCAGGGTTGGGCGTTCAGCGTCCAGACCTGAGCAGGCGTGTTATCGCATCCCCAGATCCATTGCTGTGTTCCGTTGCTGGTGGAAGAGAATGGATCGTCCACGCACTTGCCGCTGGCGACGCCCTTGATGATGAAGCCACTGCCGGAGGCCGTGACCGTCCATTTCTGGTTCGCTCCACCGCCATAGCTCCAGGTTTGCAGCAGGCTTCCATCGTTCGTGCCCAGATTAGTCACGTCGATCGCCTGTGCCGGAGCATTGCGATTGACGATGCTATATGTATTGCTGCCTTGCGACTGGAACTGCCATTCCTGGTTGTACTGCTGGCTACCGCAGGCCCACTGTTGGACAGTGGTGCCATTCGAGGTGCCCCAGCCGGCTGCATCCAGGCACTTGCCGCTCCCCTGGTTGACGACGTTGTACCAAGTGGAGGTGCTTACAGTGCCTGGGGTCGTGGTTCCAGTACCGGTTCCGGTTCCGGTTCCGGCACCCGTGTTGACGCCGCCACCGTTGACACCGCCGAGCGCGGGATTGAGAGCGAACGCGTTCGGGGTCGTCCACTGCTGCCAGTCGGACTGGATGGTCGAGGACGAGTCAGTGTAGACGTTCGGTATCGGCGGATTTCCTGTGAGATGGTAGTATCCCCAGGCTCCGCCGGCTCTCGCCTTGTAGGTCCAGATCGCCCAGCTTATCCCAGCGTTGTTGAAGTCGTTGACCATGTACTGCCAGGAGCTGGCTCCAGTGTCCCAGGCCGTAAACTCCCCGAT
This sequence comes from Acidobacteriaceae bacterium, assembly GCA_965277145.1. Lineage (GTDB taxonomy): Bacteria > Acidobacteriota > Terriglobia > Terriglobales > Acidobacteriaceae > Edaphobacter. The sequence continues at coordinate 299,654 of OZ255717.1, read as the reverse complement.
AAAGTCGGGGACGTTGTAGCTCGAGTGATTGTTGAAGTCGCTGACCTGTTTGTCGGCTTCGGCCTGTACGCCCGCTGCCGTTTGGGTGCCCGGGTAGGCGTGCATGGAATAGACCACGTTCGTCCAACCCTGTGAGGAGGGACTGGGAAGCATGCTCCAGTTCCACTGGTCGAACGTGCCTTCGATGAAGATCATGTGATCAGGATCGGCGCTGCGAACGCTGGTATACAGGCTGGCATTGGCCGAGACGGCGGCGGCGTCGTTGGGTGCGCCGACCGGCTCGTTGAGCAGGTCATAGCCGGCTACGGTCGTATTCCCTTTATAGTGGTTCGCGATCTGCCACCACATATAGGCTGTCTGGCCTTGGTAGGTGCCATTGGACCAGTACTGATTTACATTCTGCTGACCGGTATCGTCCGAATTGGATTGGCTACCGACCACACCGTGCATGTCGATGACAACGTAGATCCCGCGAGCGCCGGCGGAGTTGACGATCATGTCAAGCTTGCGGAACGCATCGGATCGCCAGCCCGTGGGGGTTTGGTCGGTGAGCGAGTAGAACTGCCCCCACCACACAGGAACCCGGACCACGTTGAAGCCGGCGTTCTTGATGTTGTCGAAGTCGCTGTCCTGGATCCAGCTGTCCTGATACGTGTTGATGAGGCTCTGCTCGGTGGCGACGCCGAAGCGGCTATCGAGCGTCTTCATGACGCCGTAGGTGTCGTTGGGGGTGAAGCCGCTGTCGAGTGGGGCCATCCACTGTTCCATGACGAACAGGCCACCGAGGTTGACGCCGCGGAGGGGAACGACGGTTCCGCCGGCGTTGACGATGTTGCGACCGCTGGCGTGCAGCATGCTGAGCTGCGCCCCGGCGTGTGGAGCGGCCATTCCCGCACACAGCAGAGCAGAAGCGGCGGCAACGGTTTTGCACCAGCGATTCTTTTTGGCGGGGTGCAGACGTACATCTGCATCACGGATGTCCCTCTGTGCTATCTCAGAGGACAAGATGGGGCGGGCTGACGACATAAACTCTCCTTGATCTTCGATTTGCAAGCTCTGGTGGAATTTCACACACCGGCGGGCAGGACACCGATAAACGCATCCTTTGAGGCTTATATATCTCTTGATCGTGCTTGGGATGTTGAGCATCCCTGCCAGGGAGAACCGTCTCTCCGGCGTCACACAATCGGGCCTCGGCACGTAAGGATCATTGAACCAAAACAAGACTGCAGAAAACGCTAGCTTCGTTTCAAGGCTCATCCAAGACGGCAGTTTGGTGCCAAAGCAAGAGTGCGGTGATCATACTCACCTCTCTCTTGCACCTGCAAGGGGCGGGTGCTCGGTTTTTCTGTAAATTCAACTTAGGGATCAGCAGATTTCCACAACGCCTTGCCCGATCCACTTCGCGAGCACAAATCGGAGTGTGCCGCCGGCCGGAGGCGTGGACGATACTACACATGACCGCAACCGCCGCTTTCCCGATGACGATCCAGACCGCCCAGACGATCCAGACTGCCCAGACCGCCCAGGCCGAGCCCACCGACATCTGGGCCTGGCAGCACGTCCTCGCCCGCGACCCCGCCGCCGACGGCCGCTTCGTCTACGCCGTCACCTCCACCGGCATCTTTTGCAGACCGACCTGCCCTTCCCGCCGTCCCGACCCGAAGAACGTCCGCTTCTACACCGACGGGGCCGCCGCCACCGCCGCCGGCTTTCGTCCCTGCAAACGCTGCGCTCCCGAGGGCCCGACACCGACTCCCGACCGGCAAGCCGACCTCGTGCAGGCCGCCCTCCGCTACATGGCCGAGCACAGCGCGGACACACGGCTCCGCCTCGCCGACCTGAGCCGGGCGATCGGCGCACCCCGCCTGACGGTCCGCCGCGCCTTTGAGCGCACCCTCGGCGCGACGCCCGCTCAGATCGCCCGCACCCAACGCTTCGAGCGCTTCGGCGCCCAGCTCCGCGCCCCCTCCGCACCCACCGTCACCCGAGCGCTCTACGACGCCGGCTTCGGCTCCTCCTCGCGCCTGTATGAGCAGGGCACCGCCCGCCTCGGCATGACCCCTACCGACCTCCGGCGCGGCGCCCCCAACCTCACCATCCGGTACACCATCGCCGACTCGCCGCTCGGCCGCACCCTGGTGGCCGCCACCCCCACCGGCATCTGCGCCATCACCTTCGCCGAGGTCGACGCCGACCTCCGCTCCGACCTCCGCACCCGCTTCCCCAAGGCCAACCTCCTCGAAATCCCGGCCGCCACCACATCCTCAAACCAAGCTCCCGACCGGACGGAGGCCTGGCTCGCCGAAGCCGTCCACTTCGTCCTCGCCCACCTCTCCGAACACCCGACCGCCCAGACCTTTCCGCTCGACATCCGCGCCACCGCGTTTCAACTTCGCGTCTGGCAAGCGCTCCAGGCCATTCCTCGCGGCCAAACCCTGAGCTACAGCAACCTCGCCCGCGAGCTCGGGCAGCCCACCGCCACCCGCGCCGTCGCCTCCGCCTGCGCCGCCAACCCCGTCGCCCTCGCGATTCCCTGCCACCGGGTCGTCGGCAGGAACGGCGCGCTCACCGGGTATCGCTGGGGCGTCGCCCGCAAGAAGCAGATCCTCGAGACCGAACAAAGCACGTACGGTGAGGTCTGCTCCGGACTGCCTCAGCAGGCCGGAACGGTACGGTCGTAACTTTATTTCCGAGTTTCGCTAAAGGTTTCCGCAAATCTGCCGATAGTCTGTTCAGGTGATTTCTGAATGTCGAGCGGATTAAATATCGGTGCACTCCGTTTCCGTCCCACCGCGGATCTGCGCGTGCGGCGCCTCGGGGTGATGAACGGACTCATTTTGCTCTTTTGCTTGATTTGCAACTCTCTGCTCGGGGAAACGCCCGCCTCGCGCACCCTCTCGACGGCAGAAGCCGTGCACGACCTGCCTTCAGAGGTTGCGGCCAGGCACCTACCGGTTCACCTGCGGGCGGTGGTGAGCTACTACGAGCCGGCGGCTCCGGACCTGTTCCTCAGCGATCCGAGCGGCGGTGGCGGCGTCTACGTCGAGACGACCCACCCCTACGCTCTCCAGCGTGGCGATCTGATCGAGGTCAACGGCGTCACCTCCGACAGCTTTCGGACGGAGATTGCCGCGGATCCTGTGATCCGCGTGGTGGGACACGTCGCGCGCAAGCAGCCGGCCGAGCTGACCGGAAATGCGTACCTGCAGATCATGTCTGCCAAGCTGGACTGCCGTGAGGTGACCGTGCGCGGGATCGTACGGACGGCGGATGTGGTGAATCGCCGAAAAGCCACGTTTCTGGAGCTGGAGCTTATGTTGCCCGGCGGTCTGATGCAGGCGTATGTGAAGCACTTCGCGGGACTGGATCCGAAGGACCTCATCGATGCCGAAGTTCTCATCTCCGGAGCGATCGGAGTGAAACAGAACAGCAAGTTGCAGGTGATGCGCGGGATCATTTACGCGACCGACGCAACGGATCTCCGCATCACCAAGGCACGGCGCGCCAGCCTCACCAGTCTCCCACTCACACCTGTTGACGAAGTGATGCAGACCCACACGACGGATGACCATACGCCGCGAGTTCGCGTGCGCGGCGCCGTGACCTCGTATCATCCCGGAGCTTCGGTTGTGATCAATCAGAACGGCCGCAGCCTCTTTGCCGAAACGCGCGAGACCGCTCCGCTCACATTAGGGTCGGTGATCGATGTTGCCGGATTTGCTCAGGAAGGCGGGTACAGCCCCGCTCTCAGCGAGGCCGAGATCCTGCCGACGGGCGAGCACATCGAGGTTTATCCCACGACGATCAACTACACGCAGGCGATCAGCGGCGGCTTCAGCGACGAACTAGTCTCCTTGCAAGGCCATCTTCTTGCACAGGTGCAGGCTGACTCTGGAGACATTCTTTCGTTGCTTGTCGACCAGCATGTGGTTACGGTGGAACTGCAGCGCACCAATGTCGAACAGCCACTGCCCCGGTTGCCCCTCGGCACGCTTGTCACGGCCACTGGAATCTGCCGCATCATTCCTACGGCAGCCTGGGACGATCAGGGCACACGACCGAGGCTCTTTCGGATCGACATGCGCTCGTCGGCCGATCTCCGAGTTCTGCGCTCGCCTTCGTGGTGGACCGTCTCCCATCTGCTGGGTGTGCTCACGGGCCTGTTCGGCGTGTCTCTTCTGGTCGCGATCTGGGCCTTCGCTCTTCGGCGGCGTGTCTCGCGGCAAAATAAGCGCATCGAACGCACCGTTCTGTTCGAGAAAGAGCGCAGCCGGCTCCTGGAAGCGATCAGCTCTGAGGCGCCGCTCGAAGGTGTGCTCCGCGAGGTTTGCGGGTTGGTTGAGGCCTTTGCGCCTGGCCTGCACTGCTGCTGCAGACTGTACCCCACGTCCAGCCAGGCAGACATTGAATACCACGCTTTTACCATCGGCGAGATCTCGGCTTCCGTGCTGCTCCAGAAGACGTTGGTGAACGGGAGGGGGGCGGTCATCGGTCTATTTTCGGTCGGGAGCAAAGACCAGAGCGCCGGCCTGACAGGAGAGCAAGGAGAAGTTGCTTCAAGCGGAGCCGCGCTTGCGGCGCTCGCCGTGAACCAGCGGCGACTGTACCACGAGCTGAATTACACCTCGTCTCACGATGCTCTGACGGGCCTGCCGAATCGCCGGTCTTCCGACCTGCATCTCGAAGCCAGCCTGGAGGAGGCTGTCCGATCCGATCATCGTGCGGGCGTCGCTTATATTGATGTCGATCGCTTCAAGCAGGTCAATGACCAGCACGGCCACAAGGTCGGCGACCAATACCTGCAGCAGATCGCCGCTCGCCTCAGTTGCGAGGTCCGCAGCACCGATTGCCTCGCGCGCATCGGAGGCGACGAATTCCTCCTAGTCGCGTCCACACTGAGCACCGTCGAAGAGTTGGAGACCCTTCGATACCGGCTTCGGGCCTGCTTCGATGACGACTTTGTTATCGACGGCATACGCATCTCCGGCACGGCCAGCGTTGGGATCGCGGCGTATCCGGACCACGGCACGGCGGCCGAAGATCTCAAGCGCCACGCCGACATCGATATGTACTCGGCCAAGCAGAGGTCTCATGCTCACGCGCAAGGGGAAGCCGCGGTGGAAGGCGCAACAGAGATCTTCACGCGTTCGGACCTCGAGACGGCCTTGGACGCCGGTTATTTTCGGCTGGTCTATCAGCCACAGTTTGCGCCGTCTGGCCAGATGTGCGGTCTCGAGGCGCTCCTTCGTCTCGAAGATCCCATCCTCGGCACCATTGCGCCTGATGCTTTTATCGGCCTTGCCGAGCGCAGCAGCCTTATTCACCCTCTCGGGGCGTGGGTCCTCCGTCAGGCTCTCGCGGATGCCAAGCGCTGGCGTTTTGACGACATGCCCGGCCTGCGCATGATCATCAACGTCTCACCTGCGCAGATCGAGCAGCAAGGCTTCGCCGATGAGGTCTTCGCGGCCCTGGCGTCGGAAGATCTCCCGGCCACCTGCCTTGAGATCGAGATCACGGAACGCACCGTGGTTCATGATCTCACTCAGGCCGGCCGCCAACTGAACCGGCTCCAAGCTGCCGGCGTTCGTATCGCCATCGATGACTTCGGCGTGGAGCATTCCTGCCTGAGTTCTCTGTACCTGCTCCCCCTCGACACCCTCAAGATCGATCGGAGCTTCATCAAAGCGATGGGAACAGAACCGAGCGTTCTGCCCATTATCAAAGCGATCGTCGATATGGCGCGATGTATGCACAAACGCGTTGTTGCTGAAGGCATCGAGACTCAGGCCGATATCGATACGCTTCGGAATCTGGGCGAGATGGACTTGCAGGGTTATTTTCTAAGTCGGCCGCAAGGTCCGGAAGAGATCAGCCGGAAGATTGTGGCTTGGACCTCAGGCATCAATGTCCTGCGGTAGATCCAGGTTCAATATAGGGGACTGTGGCTCTGGTGGGTTTGACGATTTTGAGGCGGCCCATCTGCTCCGCCCGTCTATCACGGTGGTCCGGCAGCCGACACAAGACATGGGTCGGAGTGGAGCGCATCTGCTGTTTTCACGGCTCAGTGCGAGCGATCGCCCGGGGCCAAGCCAAAAGATCGTACTTCCGGTCGAACTGATTATTCGCGACTCGAGTTAGAGCTCATAGCCTGTCGCTGCAGGGCCGCGCGATATCAGGCACGCCGACGCCTGCGGACAGCTTCCGTGCCGGCCAGGAGGCCTGTGCCGAGGAGCAAGAACGCTGAGGGCTCCGGCGTGACGGAGGTCGATGGAGCGACGGCGAGCTGCAGGGATCCGGTATTGAGGAAGTCTTGGCCGTTGCCGATGCCGAAGAAGCTGGCCTCCGAGCCCTGGCAGGGATCGTTGGAGGTGCAAAGCAAGCCGCCCTGGTAGCCGATGAGCGTGGCATCGGTGAAGAAGAATTTGAAGGCGATATCGTCCGGGTTCAGGAGCGTGGCGTAGTAGACCGGCTGCTCGCCCTGGTCAACGTCATAGATGCCCTGGAGCGAGAGGTCGGCGTTGGTAAAGGCGTAGCCGTCCGCGACAAAATTTTCTCCGGTCACGGTGCCGGTAGTGGGATCAATCGAAAGCGTGCCGCTGATGGTTCCTTGATCGAGCAGGCCGTTGATGTTGAATACGGAGCTCGTGTCGGCGAGGGCGACGGACGGGAGCGCAAGGGCAAAGACCGCGAGCACAGCAGGGAGCGAGTGGCGCAAGGTGGGGACCTCGAGGAGAGAGTACCGCCATGATCTGCCTCCGGTCGCCCGGCGTCAATGCTGAAATGCTCGCGAGAGCACAATGGTCTAGAGGTGGAGATCTGCACGGATACGAACGTCAGAATCGTGATGTATGTGCAAGGGTGGAGCATACTTAAGAACGAATGCGTACGCCCTTGCAGACGATCCGGAATACCGCACTCGGCTGGCACAAACACGATGCTGCCTATGTTGCCCTTGTTATCGCCGGAGGCTATGAAGAGGCTGGAGATCGTGGACGCTTCCGGACGGAGCCGGGGCACGCCCTATTTCATGCTAGCTTCGAGGCTCATCTCGATCGCTTCTTGCCCCAAGGTGCAGTTGTACTGAATCTTTCTTTACCAGAGCGTATTTCGTTTAGGCCGGGACTGTCCGAGATCCCGGATTTGGATGCGGTGGTGCGAACTGCGGAGAAGAGCCGGGAGGGTGCTCTTGAACTGCTTTTGTCTTCTGCCCATGCAGTCCCGAGGAAGGCTGCCGACTGGCCGGACGAGCTAGCGCAAGACATCATCGAGAGGCCTTCGCTCAAGTTAGGCCTGTGGAGCAGACAGAGAGGCCTGGCTCCGTGGACTGTATCGCGAGGCTTCCGACAGGTTTTCGGTGTGTCTCCAGAGGCGTTCCGGGTGCGCGCACGGGCACGGCAGGCGTGGGAGCTAATCTGTGTCACCGACACGTCGCTGGCGAGTATCGCCGGGCAAGTCGGCTTTGCCGATCAAGCTCATATGTGCCGTGGCGTCAGGCAATTGACGGGATCGAGCCCGCGATCCTGGAAGCAGCCTCTAAATGGATTCAAGACTGCGTCCCGCCGGCGCGTGTAAAAGGCAAGGGATGCGTCAATCTCCGCGGCTGGTCCTTTGTTTTGTCTGTTTTGTCGGCTCGCTCCAGGTTGCGGTTGCTCAACAAAGCATGGTTCGCATCACATCGCTCCTGCTGACAGAGGAACGCGATGGTTGGCGGGCTTCCTTTCCAGATGGAAGTCCCAGCAAGTATTCGCTCCGGTCAGGAGACTTGCTCACCGGAATCGATTCCCGGAGCGCCCGGCTTGTAGGTCCGCTCGCCCTCACATCTGCCTTCAACGCCGCGTTCAGCCGGTCTGTCCCTCTCACGGTCCGCTCGCCCTCACATCTGCCTTCAACGCCGCGTTCAGCCGATCTGTCCCTCTCACGGTGCGGCGAGGCTCGCAAAGACTGGACGTCAGCCTGTGGAGAGGGGACGGGCCGGTTCCGACGAGACATCCAGCCGCGCAAGCGCCGATGGTGAGTCTCTCGGACAAGGCTCCCGACTTCACCCTCCCAACGATCGGCGATGGACCGCTACGACTTTCCGCAGAGCGAGGGCACTGGGTTCTGCTCAGCTTTTGGGCTACATGGAAAGCAGGTTGAGGACATCTTAGCGGCTAAGCGTTAGCTTTTTCGTCGAGCAAACTACTCGTCCGCGGCGGCGGCGAGAGCACGTCGGTCCAGTCTGGACCACGTCCGTGCGGCAGTGGTATCGTCTGGGTTAGGGCTGTCAGCCGCGGCCGTGTGCGTTCGAGAGTTCGGGGTTTTGGTATTCGGGACGTCCAGCGGCTTGCGCGGCGCCGCTGACCGCGGCGAATGGGTCGGGAAATGTTTTTGAGGATCTTGTGCGGTTTGCGCTTACGATCGCCGCGCCTACGTTCGCCGCATCACCGATTGCTGGGTGCCATGGCGATCATCATGACCGTTTTCTGCGGTTCACTTGTCTTTGGCGGATCGGATGTGAGAGCGCAGCACGTAGACGGCGCCCAGCCTGCCACGGGCGTCCAGCCCCCGACGGGCGTCCAGCTTACTACGGAGGAACGGCTTCAGACCGAGGCCTGGTGGCCGACCAAGCTGACCCTTCCGCTCAGTGGCTTTGCCGGCTCGGGCGCCTGCACGGGTTGCCATGGGGATGAGTCGCCGGCCCGTCCTTCTGCCATGATGCGCGCCGCGACGCCGGCCGCGGACTCCCACTTTCTCCCGCCCGGAACCAGGCTGCACTCGGATGCACAACCGCTGACGTACTACCTGGACGCCACGGCCGGGGGCGGTCTTGCGTTGACCACAACGGGCGCAAACGGCAGGGCGCAGAAGCTCGACTGGGTGATGGGCGACGGCGTTCTCGGACGCACGTTTCTCTACCAAGCAGACGGCCGCTGGTTTCAGAGCGAAGTGACGTACTACACCAACGACCACGCCCTGGACGTGACGACGGGCCTGAGCCATGACGGGAGCTTGAGCGCGCTGGGACAGGTGCTCACACCGGACGAGACGCGACGATGCTTCGCCTGCCACACCGTTCATGCGACGACGTCGGCGGGCTTTAACCCCTTGCATGCGGAGGCCGGCCTCGGCTGTGAGGCCTGTCACGGCCCCGGCCAGGCGCACGTGACCGCAGCCCGATCGACGGGGGCGCGATCGACCGGGGCGCGATCGACCGGGGCGCCGGGACCCGCGATGCGCGCCGCCATCTTCAATCCGGCAAAGCTGTCTCCTGCGGATTCCAATGACTTCTGCGGGTCTTGCCACCGAACTTTTTCGGACGCCACCATCGCCACGGCCGGAATCACGACCTCCGCTGTTGTGCGCTTTCAGCCGTACCGTCTGGAGGAGAGCAAGTGCTGGCGCGCGACCGAAGACGAGCGTCTGACGTGTGTGGCCTGCCACAACCCACACGAGGCGCTGGACCGAGACCCGGCCAGCTACGACCGGAAGTGCGTCAGCTGCCATCAGGCCCCGAAGGGCGCCGCACACCTTGCCGCAGCATCTCGGGCCGCAGCACCGCAGACCTCAGCACCGCGGGCCGCGGTCTGCCCCAAGTCGACAGGCCAGTGCACCACATGCCATATGCCCAAGGTGAAAGTTCCCAGCATGCACGGCGACTTTACCGACCACGACATCCGGATCGTCCGTCCCGGTGAAGCGATGCCGAGTTGACCGCCCAACGAAAATCCAGGCGAGCTATCTGGTCATCCTGGTCGTCGGCGTCGTCATCGTCATCGTCGAGGCGATGTCTGCCGTCGATTCTGTGCGGCGCTCTGATGTTGCCGATGACCTACCGCGCCCAACCGCAAACAGCCGGGGCAGCGACGGCCGGCAACGCCGAGACGGTCAAGCCGCCGTCCGTGCCCGTCCCCGTCGCGCCGATCACGTTTGAGGAGGTCGCGCATCGCGCCGGCCTGAACTTTCAGCTTAACAGCAACGTGACTCCGCAGCGATATTCGATCGAAACCATGGCCGGTGGTGTCGCGGCCTTCGACTACGACAACGATGGCTTGCTCGATCTGTTTTTTACCAACGGCGCGGCCATTCCGTCGCTCGAAAAAACCGGGCCGCAGTATTGGAATCGGCTGTACCACAACAACGGCAACGGAACCTTCACCGACGTGACGGAAAAGGCCGGCGTGCAGGGCGTGGGCTACTCGATGGGCGTCGCCGCGGGAGACTACGACAACGACGGCTTTGTCGACCTTTACGTCACCGGCGTCAATCGCAACCAGATGCTCCACAACAACGGCGACGGGACGTTTACCGACGTCACCGCCAAGGCAGGCGTCCCTGGCAATTTGCCCGACAAACGCAAGGGATGGTCGGTAACGGCGGGCTGGTTCGACTACAACAACGACGGTCGGCTGGACCTGCTGGTGGTCAACTATCTCGACTACAACCTGAAGACGGTGGCGCTTTGCAGCACGCGAAAGCTCGCGACCTACTGCTCCCCTGACGATTTTCAGGGCCTGCCGAATATCCTGTACCGCAACAACGGCAACGGAACCTTTACCGATGTTTCGGCGGAGTCGCACATCGCCGACTATGTGGGCAAGGGCATGGGCGTGGCGTTTGCGGACTACAACAACGACGGCCGCACCGACATCTTCGTCTCCAACGACACTTTTCCCAACTTTCTTTTGCGCAACAACGGCGACGGCACCTTTACCGACGAGGCGACCGAGGCCGGCGTCGCCTACAAGGAGAACGGCAAAGCCGTCGCTGGCATGGGCGCCGAGTTCCGCGACATGGACAACGACGGCAAGCCGGACATCTTTCACACGGCGATGTTTGGCGACACGTTTCCGCTCTACCAGAACCTCGGCAACGGGCAGTTTCAGGAGGTCACCGGTGTCGCCGGCCTGGCTGGTCCCACGAGCAAGCTGACGGGCTGGGGCGCGGGCGCCTACGACTTCGACAACGATGGATGGAAGGATCTTTTTACGGCGAATGCCGCCATCCTCGACAACGAGATGGAGGTCGAGCACCGGCCGTTTCCCTTGCCGGACAGCGTGTATCGCCGCGAGGATCCCCTGCGCTTCCGCGATGTGAGTCTCACGGCCGGGCCTGCGTTTCGCACAGCCGCGCCGCATCGGGGAGCAGCCTTCGGCGACCTCAGCAACAACGGCAACATCGACGCCGTGGTCACGGTGCTGAACGGAGCTCCGCAGCTGCTGATGAACACCACCGGAGCGGAGCTCCCACCGGCGAAACGGAACCACTGGATTCTGCTGAAGCTCGTCGGTGTCGCCGACAACCGCGATGGCCTGGGGACACGCGTCAAAATTACGACCGCGCACGGCAGCCAGTACAACGCGGCCACCACGGCGGTCGGATACAACTCGTCGAGCGACAAGCGCGTGCACTTCGGTCTGGGCGATGCCGCCGTGATCGACACGATCGAACTCTGGTGGCCGACCGGCGTCCACCAGGTGCTGTCCGGCGTGAGGGCTGACCAGGTGCTGACGATCACCGAAGCCGCGACGCGCGCAGAGGTGAAGTGAGGACGGAGCTCGCCGCCGGGCCGCGTCACGGATGTTCGGGCCGGATTCACGGATGTCTGATTCGGGTCACGGATGCTCGATTCGCTGGATCACGGATGTCTCGCCGTGGCTCTCTAGCAGCTCCATCAGGCTCGCCATCACCTCCGGCTGCCGGCGGGCGTAGGCGGCGAGCGACTCGGCCGTGATGTCCGCCGCCGAGGTGTTGCCCACCCGAAAATACGCGTCCGTCAGCATGTAGAGGAAGCGCGGCATACTCGTCTTCGATCGCACAAACAGCGCGATCGCCTCGTTCCATCTCGCCTGCCGATACCGCACCTCGCCAAGCTGGGCGAGCGCGAGAGGATGGTTGGCGTCGATCTTCAGTTCGTCCTCAAACTGCTGTGCCGCCGCCTCCAGATCGTTCTGCTGGAGCGCCAGGATGCCGAGGTAGGTGTGGACACCCTTGCAGTGCGGGTCGACCTGCAACGCATGATCGAGCGCCTGCTTCGCCTTCCCGGCATCGCCCATCGACAGGTACGTCGCGCCCACCGCCTCGAACGGCGTTCCAGGCGACGGCGCAGGTTCGCGGTCCGCGCGCCTGTACAGATCGAGCGCCTCGGTCTCATGTCCGGCGGCCAAAAGTTTGGTGGCCTGCTCGCGCAGCTCGGTCTGTTGCTGCTCCTGCGCCTTTGGCAGAGCAAACGAGATCTCCTGCAGCATTCTCTGGTGCAGCGCAGCCTCGTGCTTCGCCTCGGCCGTATTGCCGAGAGCCGCATACGCGCGCGAAAGAAAGAAGTGCGCCAGCGGCTGCGTCGGGTCCAGACTGAGCGCCTGATGGAGCGTAGCGACGGCCGCGTCGTCCTGGTGCAGCTCCAACTGGCAGTGGCCGAGCTGCAGCAACAGCGGAGCGTCCTTGGGCCGCGCGGCAAGGGCCCGCTGCAGGTTCGGTACAGCCTCGCTCCACTGCTCGAGCTTGATCTCGGCCGACCCCAGGAGCGCCCTGGTCTCGGCATCGGCCTGGATACTGCTTCGGCCCCCGGGCTGGCCCCTAGTTTGCGCCATCTGCGCTTCTTGCGCGGCGTAGCGTACCGCCTGTTCGAGATCCTGGTTGTTGTAACTCGCGACCGCCAGATCGAAGTTGATCCGGGGCAGGGATGGGTCAGACTTCTGCGCCTTCGCTAGCACAAGGAGCGCCCGGTCGTTGTCGCCGGTGCTGCACAGCAACTCGCCGAACTTTTGCTGGATGGGAGCGCTGGCCGGCGCCAGCTCCGTGGCGCGCCGAATCGCTTTCAACGCCTCCTCATCCTTGCCGGCACGGTGGTACGCCTGCGCCAGATAGTAGAAACCCTCCTCGTCCCGAGGCTCCAGCGCGGTGTACTTTGCGAGCCGAGCGACCGCCGGTTCCGTGTCGCCGCGCAGCAGGTCCGCGAGCCCGACCTTGAACAGCAGATCAGGGTCAGACGGCGCGAGTTCGAGCGCCGCGGCATACTCCTTGGTAGCCGCCGCCGCATCCCCGGCCTCTTCGAGCAGCATCGCGTAGAGCTTCATCGCGGGAACGAAGTTGGGGTGCTCTCGCAGGATGGCGGATGTGCGCTCCATCGCTCCCGCGCGATCGCCATGCTCAGCCTGAGCCAGCGCCGCACGTACCTGCTGCGCAGCCGGCGATGCAGCTCCGGTGTGCTGCGCGAGCGTAGAGGGGCCGGCGAGCAGAGCAGACAGGAGCAGAAGCCGCGGGAGCGCTCGGTCAGCGATAAGGCCCATAGAAACAGGGTAGCGAAGGTCGCGCAACTTAGGGAAGCGACCTCGACCTCAGGTGAAGCCGATCTCGGTTGGGGACAAAAAAGACGGACGGCAAGAGTCGCCGTCCGTCGGTTGTGTTGCGGGTTAGAGGTTAGAACTCCAGACGAAGGCCCCCCTGCAGATTGCGTCCGCCGACCGAGACGCTGTTGATCTGCAATTGGTCGCCGAAGCTGCCTACCTGCGAGAAAGCCTCACCCACCTGCTGTCCTTTGGCTGTAGCCAAGTTGCCGTTCGGCTGACCGAAGCTGGGATGATTGAAAGCGTTCGTTGCATCCAGGCGAATCTGCAGCTTCACGCTTTCGTAAATTTCGAACCTCTTGCCGGCGGAGATGTTGACATATTCGATGCCCGGGCCATAGAGCGAGTTACGCCTGACATTGCCGAACGTGCCGTTGGCGGGAAGCGTAAAGGCGGCCGGGTTGAAGGACTCCCGGATGGACTTGCCGCCTGCGGGGTACAAGGGATATCCCGAGTAGTTCGGGAATGGCTGGTTTCCGCCACCCCCCGGCTCGGCGAACGTATTCGCATTGGCTGCGAAGACCGAGAAAGGATTGCCGCTCTGCAGCTGCATGGTGCTGGAGACCTGGTAGCCGCCCAGGATGGCGTCGACCAGGTAGTTGTGATTGAAGAATTCGCGGCCCCGGCCAATGGGAACTTCGTACACGATCCGCCCCTTGAAGGCATTGCGGACATCGAAGTTCGAGTTGCTGTAATTCGAAGGTGCATCCGCATACTGCCTGAAAGCTGGACCGGAGCGGCTGCCCCAACCTGAGGAATCTTGATCGTCCAGGAAGTGTGACCAGGTGTAGTTGAAATCCAGGCTCAACCCATGAGACATGCGCCGCTGGATCTCTGCTTGAAGCGAGTTGTAGTTCGAGATCGCGTTATTGGTGCTTCCGCCGATACTCCCGTAGTTCGGGTTGGGACGAGTTCCACTCGGCCCCAACAAAGCGGTCGGCACCTGGTTGAGATCTGTCTGGAAGTTCAGATGGTACGCGTGGCTGCCGACGTACGACATGTTGAACACCATATTGGTTCCGAGGGTCTGCTGAATGCCCAAGTTGTACTGGTAGATCTCCGGGTCCGGCGTGTCGTACTCCGTGTATCCCACATTCTGTCCATTGAATCGAGTAGGACTGGTGCCCGGTGTCGTAAAGGGAAGAGGAGCGCCGGTTTGATTCTTCGTTCCAGGACCTCCGAGAATCACGCCCGGAATCACGCCATTGGTCGGATCGTTATAGTTGCCGCTATATTGGCTGACAATTCCCAGGCCGTTACCGTAGGTATCGATGCTGAGGTTATAGGCGTACATGCCGAATCCGCCGCGAATCGTCATACCCGGATTGGGCAGGTAAGAGAATCCAACCCGCGGAAGCACTGTCGTGTACTTGTTCTTTTCGAGGTTGTATCTTCCGTTGGCGTGGGTGGCCCCGTACCAGTACGCGCCTGGAGTGTTGTTTGCCGGATTGATCACTGTGGGATCGTATGTCCCGACGTTGCCCTTGACCTCGCTGATACCCAGACGAACCTGATAGCGGACACCGAGGTTGAGGGTCAGGTTCGGCCGCACCTTGTAATCGTCCTGAATGAACACCTGGGGATTCTTCAGACGAGCGCCGTATTCGCTCGCATTCTGAGCGCCCCAGTTTAGTGCATCTCCCAAGAGGAAGTCGGCGAAGTCGGCGCCCGTATTCCCGTCCGGTTGCGCTACTCCGTTTTTATCCAGTGACCAGTGCTGGGTGTATTGTCCCGAGAACTGAAAGGTGCCCGGATTGATCGCGGCGTATGGGGTGTTGTCGTTGCGGTAGATGCCGACTTCGCCGCCGAAGTGAAGGACGTGCTTGCCCTTGATCAGCGTGACCACATCGGACGGATCGAAGACGTTTTCCTTGTAGATGAATTGTCCGCTGGTCGGCTGAATCCAGGCGTAAGGATAATTCGTGACGAACTGGACGCCCGGGATTTCGTCGGCCTTGGCGAACTGCCAGCCGAGCTTAGCCGGATACCCCTGCCCGTACGTACCGTCGGCGAAGAAGTTTCCCTGATAGGTAAAGCCCATGCGAGCTTCGTTGATGAGGTGGGAGCTGATCGTGAAGACATCCGTTACCTGCAGATTCAGCCGAGAGACGTCCGCGTTGGCGGTTCCAACCGGAGCGAAGGCGACCTGGGCGGGAGAGAACGCGGGTGTGTCGCCCTCCGTTACCGATCCCGTTAGACGGTTCCTGGCGTTGATGTCATAGTCGATCCGGCCGAAGTACCGTCGGGTCGGGTTCTGTTGCGGCACCTGCGCGTTGAAGTTGTGCTGCGTGATGCCCTGTCCGTTCGTGCTTCCAGGCAGAAACTGGCCGCCGGCGATGTGATTGCCGGGCGTCGGAAAGAAGTTCTTGAAATTCGCGGCTACCTTGTCCCAGAGCGCGGAAGGGACGATGTTGGAACCGTATTCGCTGGCAAACGACTGGCGAATGGGATACTGATTGCCCTTGGAGTCCCTGGCGAGCACCTGCGTCGTTGGGTCGTAGATCGCGGCCATATTCGCTGCGGTGAACTTGCCGTTCAGAACGTCCACGGTCGGAATATCGTTGGTGGCGTTGGTGGCGCTGTGATTGATGATCTGGTCGTAATCGAAGAAGAAAAATGCCCGCTTGCCGAGGCCGGTGTGCGGGACGGTGATTGGGCCGCCGATCGATGCTCCGAAGTTGTTGTAGTGGTACGAGGGGAGCTTCACGCTGCTTCCGGAAAACTGGTAGCTGTTGGCGTTGAACTGGTTGCTCTGGAAGAACTCGTACGCCGAGCCGTGGAACTGGCTGGTTCCGCCCTTGGTGATCTGGTTGAAGATGATGCCGCCGATGCCGTACTGCGCCGAAAAGGCGGAGGTCGAGATCTGCACCTCCTGCACCGTCTCAAACACGTTCACGTCCGCGTTGGCGCTGGTGCCGAGCGTGACCGACGCGCCATCCGCCAGAACATTGTTGTACGGAAGGTTGCCGTTGGCGGAGATCAGCTGGCCCGGATTCACGTTGTTTCCCGCAACACCGGACGATCCAGGGATCAGGATCGCGAAGTTCTGCCAGTCTTGACCGACGTTTGGCAGCGCCTGCATCGATCTCGCTTCCAGCGTCGTCTCTTGCGTGCCCGACTCGGTCTCGAGCAGAGGGATATCCGTGTTTACCACGACCTCTTGGGTGGTGCCCCCCACCTGGAGCACGGCGTTTACCGTGGATGTGCCGACCTGGAGGGTGATCGAGGAACGCTCAAACTTCCCGAATCCCGCCCTCTCGAACGACACACTGTACGTTCCGACGACGATAGACGAGGTGTCGTAAAGCCCGTCTGAATTGGTCTGCAGGACCTTGGTGACGCCTGTGTTGACGTTTGTCACCGTCACGGTAGTGTCCGGGATCACCGCTCCCGTCGGGTCGGTCACCACGCCGCGGATGTCGCCGGAGTTGGTCGCCTGGCCAGACGCGGCGGATGGGAGAAGCAGGGATGCGGCACACAGCAAGGCTGCCCCAGCGGATTGTGCGAACTTCATAGAATTGCCTCCAAAGCAGATCGGGTACGGAACTCCGTTTATTGCCAGGGACCGCTTATCTATCAAGTTGAGCGTTTGTCTTGCGACCCTATCGGAGCAGAAGCGATTTTTATTGAGCGCACCAACCCTTGTCAAGCCCTCCCCGGGCCCTTGTCCCCAGCTAGCAACGGGTCTCTCCATATAAACCGGCGGAAAAAGCGTGAGGCGGTTCCGCCCCGGCCTTCTTTGGGCCAGTTGCGCACCGCTTTCGAACGCAGATCAATGCAGATCAATGCAGATCAATGCAGATCAATGCAGATCCGCGAGTTCGCGGGGCGGTCTCACCAGACTTGACGTTGTGGGCCGCTGTCCCGGCGTCCGTTCCAGAATAGAACAGAGCTGCCCGGCCTCAGCCGCAAATGGGGTCTGGAGGCCTCCGAGCATCAGACGGATCCCAGCGTCTAGAACGGATCGATCTTTTTGATGCCCTTCTTTTTCTTGTGCTTGCTAGAAGATTCGTCGCTCTTGTCGAACTCCGGCTTACCCTTCTTGCCGTCCGCTCGCGGAGCCTGCGCGGCCGGGGAGGCGCCGGGTTGAATGTCGTTGACCGCATCCGGCGCCACACCTACCTTTTCAACCGGCGGCAGGGGGGCTGCGTTCTCCGGATGCACCCCGTGCAGACCGAAGTTGGGATCCTGCGCTCCCGTCGCCGCGGCCGGCGAAGGGGCGTTGCCGTTCACGCCTGGGGTAAGAACCTCCGCGCCCAACGACGCTCCCGGAGCTCCAACCGACATGCCGTTGGTCGCTCCTGGAGTAACGGTTCCGGGAGTGACGGTCGTTGCCGTCCCTACCGAACCGCCGTTATTTGAGCTGTCGGCCGTCGAGACATCGGAGAGCGCGAGCGGCGCCGGCGCAGCGGTCGCTGCCGGTGCGCCATTGTCGCTCGCCCCCCCGGGCGCCTCGGCTGCCGGTGCCGACGTCGCCGACGTCCCATCCACCACCATATTTACGCCCATCGCAGAGTTGTAGTCCGCGATGATCTGTCGCGTCACTGCCGGCGCCATCGTCGGCTTCGGGTCCACCATCGGCGGGTCGCCCACACGCGCCGCCTGCACCACGTCCGCCTTGCGGAAGACCAGCAACTCGGCGCGCTTGCGCAGGTCGTACTGCTGGCGGCTGTTTTCGAGCGCATTGCTCGCCTGCGCCTGTTCGACTGAAGGCGTCGGGATCGGCAGATTCATCGCCGCCAGACGATCCTTCGCGTCTTCGACGTGCGGCGATGCCGAGTGCTCCAGCACCACCCTGGTGTACGCCGCGGCGGCCTTGTCGTCGTAGGTCTTTTCGAGCTTCGCCTTGCCTGCTTCCGGCAGATTATGCTGCGCCCGCACCAGCCGCGCTTCGGACTCGTACGCGTCGCCCATGCCCACAAGAACGTCATCCATGTGGCTGTACTGCGGGTACGTATCGACCACAGTCTGGTAGCGCGCAATCGTCGCCGGCCAGTTCTCGCGCGTCGCGTAAAACGCCGCTATGCTCGACTCGCGCGTGGCCAAGACCTCCTGAACCTCACGCAGCTTCTGTTTTGCCTGCGTCGCCAGCTTCGAGTCCGGGTAGTCCGTCAGCATGCGGCGATACTCCTCCTCCGCATGAACCGCCTTCGCGTAATCGCGATCCGGCCTGTCCATCTGCCGGAAGTAGATGTCGCCGATCCGCATCTGCGCCTCGGCCGCCTCCGGAGCATTCGGAAAGAAGACGACGAAGTCCTTGTACTCCTGCTCGGCCTGCGTCAGAGCCGCGGTCCCGCCCTCCTTGTACCAGCTATCGGCGATCGCCAGCTTTGCGCGCATCTGGTATTGCGAGTCGGGGTAGGTCGCGAGCAGGTTCTGCAGCTCCAGCCGCGCCAGGTCGAAGTGCCCGCGCTTGGTCGCGTCCACCGCCTTGTCGTAGAGCTGCTTGTCCGGCAGATTCGCATCCTTGCCCGCCAGCGGATCGAGCTTCTTTTCCTTCCTGATGGCCTTCTTGGTGTCCTTGGATTGAACGACCTTTTCGTCCTTCTTCTTGCCCTTGATCGGCGCCGAGAGCGTAACGCTCTCCGTCGGCTTGCCATTGACGTCGGCTGAGGTCTGGGACGACCCCGTCACCTGCGCCCGCGCACCCAGGGGCGGCGCCAGCAATGCCGCCGCAACCGCAATTCCTGCCACAACACCGGACCTGACACTCGGAAAAAAGCTCTGTTTCGCCATCCTGATCTCTCGCCCTCATCGCCGCCGACGTCCATGTGGCCGTCAGCTCTCTATATTCTAGCCACACTTCCGACCCGGCGCCCATCCAGACCGGGTCCAGACAGCGCCTGAACCACTCTGAAGTACTCACGCATTTCCATCCGGGCGGCAGCGCCCGGAGCGACAACCCAACTTACGCCTCGCCTGCAGCCGCCCGCGCCAGGCGAAGCAACTCGCGTGCATTCACCTCCGTCCTCCCCGGCTGAAACACCGCCGATCCCGCAACCAGCATGTCCGCTCCTGCTGTGACGACCTCGGCGACCGTATCGTGAGCGATGCCGCCATCCACCTCGATGCGAAAGTTCAACCCCATCGCCTGCCGCATCTCGGCCAGGCGCCGGATCTTTCCCACCGCCAGCGGCAAGAACTTCTGGCCGCCAAAGCCCGGATTGACGCTCATCACAAGGACGTGATGCACGATCGGCAGCACCTCGACCAGCGTCTCGATCGGCGTCGCCGGGTTGATGACGACCCCGGGCAGCATCCCATGCTGCTCGATCAGCTGCAACGTCCGGTAGAGATGCCGGCACGCCTCCTGGTGAACGCCGATCATGTCCGCGCCGGCTTCGGCAAACGCCGGTATGAACTGGTCCGGATCCTCGATCATCAGGTGGCAATCGAGCGGCAGCTTGGTCACCGGCCGAAGCGCCTCCACCACCGGCGGCCCAAACGTTATATTCGGCACAAAATGGCCGTCCATCACATCCACATGCACGATCGTTCCGCCACCCCGCTCAGCCGCCGCCACCTCGTCAGCGAGATGCGCAAAGTCCGAAGCCAAAATCGAAAACGCCAGCTCAACCACCAGAGTTCACCCCTGAGGCAAAAGTCTACCAGCGCAGGGCAGCCTGCCGCGGGAGCGCCCCTCCCCCGACCGGCAACCGCGGTACGGTGTATCGACATATTCACTTCTGCTCGTTGCCCCGCAGATCAACCCGACCTCACCGCCCTCAAGCGCAGCCGAACATAATCAGCAGACCAACCGCCCGCTTCGTCCCGCAGGACAGGTCTGAGCAGATGGATGGTCTGGTCGAGAGCACGCTCGCGGGCCGTCGCCGGGAGCAGATCGAGAACGCCGCCGCGAAAGGTGTTCAGCCAATCGCGCATGCCGTCCCTGTGCCCGGGAAGCGCCGTCGGACGCGCGATCAGGTCGATCGATTTGACCTCGAAGCCAACGCCCTCCAGGATCCGTCTGTACTGCGTCGGCGATGGAAAAAAGGACGATGCAGCGGCCTCGGCATCGACACCAAAGCCGGCGAGCACAGCCGAAAGCGCGGTCCGGATCGCGGCGATGTTGCCCAGACCGCCCATCTCCGCCACAAACCGAGCTCCTGGCCGGAGGGCCGCGTAGATGCGGGCAAGCGCCTCCGGCTGATCCTGACGCGGCACCCAGTGCAGCGCCGCGTTCGAGAAGACAGCGTCAAACTCCTGCAGAAACGCAAGCTCCGTCACCCGGACGTGCCGCGCATCGAGACCACGGGCGCGAGCTGCCTCCACCATGGAAGCCGAGGCGTCCACACCGACAACATCTGCACCCGTCGCGGCGATCCGCGCAGACAGAGCGCCATCCCCGCAACCGACGTCCAGAATCCGCTCGCCGGCCTGCGGACACAGCAGATCGACAACACCCGTGGCCAGGTCGGCGACAAACCGTCCATGAACCGCGTACTCGGCCGCATCCCAGATCTGCCTGGAGCCGGGCGCCGGAGCAGCCGAGGGTGAGATCTTCGTCATCCCTTAGCTCCGAGCGGGTCCTGATACGCATAGTTCTCGATCGTGAACGGGACGTCTCGGCCGTGCTCCGGAAACATGATGCTGCGCCACGTTCCAACGTACAGAAATGGCAGCGTATACGCGGCGCCGTGCCAGACCCGGTCCATCACCCCCGTTCCCACCGCCGCCGTCCGGTCGCCCGAGTTCAGAGCGAACCTCCGCTGGATCTCCGGATGCAGCTTCCCGAACTCCGAGCCCATCGCACGTTGGTAGATCGACGTCATCGCTCCCCTCCCGGCGACCGTCGCAGGCATCGGCTCGCCGTGGGCAGGCTCTGTGAGCTGAGCCAACCCACGGCCGACAGCGCCACCAGCGCCAGATTTAGAGTGACCGGGTTGAACGCCGCGGCGAGGTACACCGGCGATCGCACCGCCACGGCCGCCGTAGCCAGCACCATCAGGACAGCATTGATCGCAAACATCCCGCGCACTCTCCAGAGCAGAAGAAAGAGCGCCCCAAAGACGATCTCTCCAACCCCGATCCAGGGCAACAGCGCCAGCGAGAGGCCGGCCTGCGCCAGCATTACCTGCTCATCCGCCTGCCGGTAAAGCAGCTTCGGAACCAGACCATGCCAGATCCAGACTGCCGCAATCGTGCCTCGCGCCGCCGCATGGACCAGCGCCAAAGCCATCGAGCTCTCGGGCGTCTGTCCCGTGTCCGCCCACAGACGGAGGCGATCAAAGCTCCACGCCGTCGCCCAGCCCATCAGCGGTCGAAATGCGAGGCGGTCCGCCATCCGGCCCAATGCTCCGAACCGCACCTTGTAGTCGTACCAGGTGAGAAAGCGAAGTCCGTCCGCGGTCGAGACATAGCGCCAGTACCCCGAGCCCTCGCGAATCAGCGACTTCGGATCCTCGGACGCGAACTTGAGCGAAGATGTGGTCTCACCATCACCCGACGACCGCGTCGCCACGCTCTCGCCGGTGCCTCGAATGCTGATTCCAGCGCCGATGCGCGTCTCGTACAGGAAGCTCTGCGGCTTGTCCGGGTCGGGGCGGGGAAGATATTCGATCTTCGTAAAACGCAGGTCCCATCGCTGGTGAGGCAGAGGCTCCTGCGTCAGGCGCCAGACCGCATCGAGGCCGCTCCGGATCATAATCTCGACGTAAATCCCCGGCGGTCCGCTCACACGGACGAGCCTAGCAGGCGACGCTGCTCTAAGGATCTGGACCGGCTCAGGGATCTGTATCGGCGCGGCCGGCCTCACGGCGCCACCTCCTTCGCGGCCAGCGCCTTTCGACGTCGGCTCCGATACGTGCCCGGGGTGTCGATCACCGGCACGACGCGCTCCACCTCCGGCCGTCCCTCGTGCAGCACCTTGGTGCGAGCGGCTGCGCGGATCGTCTTCGCAGCCTCGCGATCGGTCTCCGCCATCGCCTTGGGATCGCCGAGAACCACCCGCGCCGCACCGCGCAGAATGGCCCTGGAGGGCCAGCTCCCGTCCGCTCCGGGCAGAAACACCTCGCCTCCACGCTGCTTCTCCGGACGGTAGTACCACCGTCGAAAGAGCGCGAGATGGTCGCTCACGAGCGCCAGATCACGCTCGCCCGGCGCCTCGGTCCTCTGTTTCAGGTCCGCCAGAACACTGGCCGCACGCGCCTCCGGGGAGGCCGCAGCCTCTGACGGCGCGTCGCTCGCCTGCCCCGGGAGGGGCACGGCCGCGAGCATCAGGGGCTGCGCAAACAGGCTCGAACCGACGCTGGTCTGCTCGCGCACGGCGCGCACCCCAAGCGTGCTCAACCGCGCCGGTCCGACCAGCCGACCGGCATCGAGCAAAAACACGGCCGCCTGTTCCCCGATCGGCCCATCGACCTCCCCGGACGACGCCCCCCGCTGCACCACGACGGCGCGCAACTCCGGCACAGGCCGCACCAGCTCGTCGGCCAGCGACGCCGCCGACTTCACCTTCTCCCACTGCCGATGCAGAGCCGCCGCCCGCTCAAAATCCATCTCGTCTGAAGCCCGTTCGCGCTCGCGTGCGACCTCCGCCAGCTGACTCTCGCCGACCGTGTCGAAGAAGCTCCTCACCGCTCGCGCCTCAGCCGCGTACTCCTCGGCCGAGCAGCTCGTGTTGCACGGAGCCATGCACTTCTTCATCTCGCCGTAGGCGCATCCAGGGTGCTCGGGGAAGACCTCCAGATCCTCGTAACAACGCCGTAACTTGAACAGATCCAGCACCGCCTCAACGTATCGCTCCGCCGCCATCCGCGACGGAAACGGACCGTACATCTGCCCCAACCCACGCCGCGACAGACGGTTCGTCACATACACGCGCGGGTGGGCGTGCTCGGTCGTCAGCCGGACAAAGTATGGCGTTCGCAGCTTCAGCCGCCGACGCGCCTCCGTGTGCCCGAAGATCGCCGCCGTGCTGTCGTAAAGCAGGAGCAGCGACTCAAACTCCGACCCGGTCACCGACCAGGCCACTCGCGCCACGCGATCGCGCAGGTTCAGGCGCTTCGATGCCGCGGTCACGCCGTCCGGCCCGACCACCTCCGGCGGGTCCAGCAGTCGCGCGACCCTCCGCCGCAAGCTGGCCGTCCGCGTCAGGTACGGTCGGTCGACTTCGCCGTGTCCGTAGAGGCAGACGACCCCCGGCAGGTCCGGGATCGCACGCACAACCTCGCGCGCCACCTCCGGCCGAAACTCGGCCGCGTGCTCGAACGGAAAGCTCGCCGCCGTCCCAGCCGAATTTGCCGAGTTCGCCGAGTCTATAGATAGCATCGTTCGCCCAGTGTCCGCTCCTCCTCTTCTTCCTATATCGGCAAGTCGCGGCAGAACTTTAGCAGAAACTTACGCGCCTGCGATCATCATGCCTTCCACCCGGATCGTCGGGGCCGCGCCCGATCCGCGAAACACGAGATCGTCCCCGACCGCAACCACGTTTCGGTACATGTCTTTCAGGTTCCCGGCGATCGTAATCTCCTCGACCGGATACGCCAGCTCGCCGTTTTCGATCCACAGCCCGCTCGCTCCCTGGGAGTAGTCGCCCGTCACCAGATTCACGCCAAATCCCATCGTTTCCGTGACATACAAGCCATCCTTGACATTGCCGATGATCTCCTCGGGCGTCATTGCGCCGGGTTCAAGATACAGATTGTGCGATCCCGTCCCTGGATTGCCGGCCAGACCGCGTGACGCATTCGCGGTCGACTGCATGCCCAGCTTGCGCGCGGTATAGGTGTTCAACACATAATTCTTGAGCACACCACGCTCAACAATCACCGTCCGCCGCGTCGGCAGACCCTCCCCGTCAAACGGCGACGTCCCAAACCCGCCGACCCGCACGGTGCTTCCGTCCGCTAGCAGCCGGTCGAAGACCATCGTGCCGTCGTCCACCACCGTGATGTTTTCGCCGGCGACCTGCTCGCCTAACATCCCGTTGAACATCGATGCGTTCCGGTAGATCGCGTCGCCCTCGGCCGCCGAAAAGATCGATCCCATCACCGACCGCGCGATCTCGGGCGCAAACACCACCGGCGCCCTCTGCGTCTTCACCTTGCGCGCGCCGAGATGCCGCAGCGTCCGCTCCGCCGCGATCCGACCGATCGTCTCCGGCGAATCGAGCCCGCGCACCGTTCGCGCGCTCGAGTACCAGTAATTCCGCTGCATCGCGCCCTTCTCGTCGTGCGCGATCGGCGCAACCGAGAATCCGCAGTACGACCGCCGATACTCCCCCGTAAACCCGTGCGAGTTGACCAGGATCTTGTGCGAAGTGGCCGTATCAAAGTCGCCGCCACTTGAGTTCTGGATGCGCGTGTCAAACGCCATCGCCGCCGCCTCACACCGCCGCGCCACCTCAATCCGCTCCGCGGGCGGCATCTCGTTCACATCCTCAAAGTAGAGCGCCTGCGCAGCCGCCCCGCCCGGCGCCTCGCCAAACGCACCGGCGTCGGGAAGCCCCGCGAACGGATCCTCGCTCGTGATCTTCGCCAGCGTGATCGCACCATCCACCAGACGCGCGATCGAATCGTCCGAAAAGTCGGACGACGACGTACTCGCCACCCGCTGCCCGACAAACACCCGCAGACCCACCGCCCGCGAGCCTGACTCCTTCAGCGTCTCCACCTGCCCGAGCCGCACCAGCGCCGAGAACTCCTCGCCCTCGTACACCACCGCCTCCGCATCGGTCGCACCCGCCCGGAGCGCCTTCGCCAACACGCTTTCAGCCAACGTCCTCAGCGCAGAGGCGGACCCCTGCTCCCCCAGATCGGAACCAATCTTCTCGCCAGCAATCATGGAGCTATTCTCTCAGAGCCGCGGATTGTCACCAGACGAGAAACGGTACAGGTGCAAGCCCAAAGTACCCAAGCCCACCACCCCAAGCCCAACTGCCCTAACCGTCCCCTCGCTTGCCGTACTCTTGGGAGCATGAAAATCTTGACCTCGATCGCGGTCCCAGGCCTCGTCCTGACTGGCTGGCTCGCGCTTGCATCGACCGCCGCACAGGCCCAGCCAGGGGCGCCGCACGACCGCGCCAGCCTGGTCAATCCGCTCATCGGCACCGCCAACGGAGGCGACGTCTTCCCGGGCGCAACGGCCCCGTTCGGCATGGTGCAGTTCAGCCCGGAGGCGACCCCGATCAACGCAAAACGCATGATCGCGGCGCCCGGCGGATACGAGATCCGCGCCACCAAGATTCGCGGCTTCAGCCTGACCAACGTCGAGGGCTGGGGATGCGCGGGCGGGTCGGGCGATGTGCCCCTGATGCCCGTCGCGACGGCGATCACCACCTCACCCTCCGCCGACTTCCGCCAGAGCTACGCCCTCGGCTTCACCCACGCCGACGAACGCGCGGAGCCAGGGTCGTATCAGGTCAAGCTCGCCGACGGCATCGAGGTCCAGCTCGCCGCAGGCACACGGATCGGCGCCGCAACCTTCCGATTTCCGGCCGGCAAAGACGCGCGCGTGCTGGTGCGCACCTCCGACTCCGAGGTCGGATCGACCGCCGCCACCACCCGCATCGACCGCGTCGCGCGGACCGTCTCCGGCTCCGTCACCAGCGGCAACTTCTGCGGATACATCGGCACCGAGGACCGGCGGCCGTACTACACACTCCACTTCGTCGCGCGCTTCAGCCGTCCCATCACCGAGACCGGCGCTTGGAAGGACACGACCCTCACGCCCGGCGCAACCTCGGCCGAGGGCGGCACCGGCTTCGGACCGAAGGGCTTCCCCGAGGCCGGCCACGGATCGGGCGTCTGGCTCGGCTTCGGGCGGGGCGGCGATTCGCGCGATTCTCGAGATTCCCGGGATTCCGAAGTCCGGGTCGAGATCGGCATCTCCTACGTCAGCGAGGCCAACGCGCTCGCGAACCTGAACGCCGAGGCCAAGGCCGGCCCCGCCACCTACGAGGCGGTGGCCGCCCGCACCCGGGCAGCTTGGAACCGGCGCCTCGGCCAGATCGAGACGACCGGCGGAACACCCGACCAGAAGACCGTCTTCACCACCGCGCTCTACCACGCGCTCCAGACCCCCACCACCTATAGCGACGCGAACGGCGAGTATCGCGGCATGGACGGCGCAGTTCACACACTCGCGCGCGGACAAGCCGTCCAGTACGCCAACTTCTCCGGCTGGGACGTCTACCGATCGCAGATGCAGCTTGTCACCTGGCTCGACCCCGCGGTCGGCGGCGACATCGCCCAGAGCCTGCTTAACCAGTCTGTCGCCGACGGCGGCCGATGGGATCGATGGACGCACATGGGCGGCGCGACCCACGTCATGAACGGCGACCCGGCAGCCCCGGCCGTCGCCGACATCTGGGCGTTCGGCGGCCGCAACTTCGACGCCCACGCCGCCCTCGCCTCGCTGGTCCACGCCGCCGACGTCCCCACCAAGGAAGACCTCAGCCGCGACGGCTGCCCGGTCGAGTGCGTGGGGGAGCGACCCGGCCTCGACCAGTGGCTGAAGCTCCACTACATCCCGGTCGGCGCGCCCGCCTGGGGAGCCGCCGCCGACACGCTCGAAGACAGCACCGCCGAGTTCGGCATCGCGGCCCTCGCCGGACACCTGGGCGACGACGCCCTCCACCGGCGATTTCTCGATCGAGCCCAATACTGGAAGAACATCTGGAACCCCGACGCGGCACCCGACGGCGGCTACTTCATGAATCGCAACCCCGACGGAACATGGCTCATGCTCCAGCGGGACGAGGATGACGACAACGACCAGACGCCCAAGAAGTTCACGCCCGCCACCGGCGCCGGCTTCGTCGAAGGCTCGGCCGCACAGTACGTTTGGATGGTGCCGTTCAACGTCGCGGGGCTGTTCGCGCAGATGGGCGGCCGCGACAAGGCGACGGCGCGCCTGGACCGCTTCTTCTACGATGAGCAAGGCCGGCCGGCCGTGACCAAAGCCGGTCCGTCTCACGCCGAGCTCGACAACGAGCCGTCGATCGAGACGCCGTGGCTCTACAACTTCGCCGCGCAGCCGTGGAAGACGCAGCAGCTGGTCCGACAGGTGCTCGACACCATTTGGACCAACACCCCCAACGGCATCCCAGGCAACGACGATCTCGGCGAGATGTCCTCGTGGGCCGTCTTCGCCTACCTCGGCCTCTACCCGGAGATCCCCGGCCGCGCTGAACTCGTCCTGTCGAGCCCCGTCTTTCGGAGCGCGACGGTCCACCGCCGGGGCGGCGACGTCCAGATTGACACGAACTTCAACGGCACCGGAACGCCGTACATCCGCGGGCTCAAGGTCGACGGCAAGCCAAGCTCAAGGACGTGGCTCCCCGAGAGCTTCAGCCTGCACGGTGGACACCTCGAGTTCGACCTCGGCTCCACCCCTGACAAGATCTGGGGCACGGCCGAGGGCGATCAGCCGCCCTCGTTTGGAGCACCCTGAACGCGTCTCTGTCGGCGCGCTTCTGCCTTAGTGGACCGGAGCGCCCGAGAGCCGCGCCAGCCGACCGTCCGTCGCCTTTGCGAAGTGCAGACCCGCCGCGCAGTACTCCGAATCGCTCTTCAGCTTGTGCTCGATGTGGAGGCCAGGGCCCGCTTCCGACCGGCGCTTCACCACCTTTACCGCACCGCCGCAGTCCTTGCAGCGAAACTCCGTGTCGTTGTCCTCCAGCGCAACCGCGATCGGCTTCACCTTCCAGAACGGCTCATACCCGCCGCCCAGCTTGACCCTGCGCCGCTTAACCTCACACTCGGTAAACATCTCGCGCTCTGCAGTTGCCATCCGGTTTCCTCATCTCTCGTGGTTGCTCGTGCGTGAACGCTTCTTTCCGGTGTGCTGCGTACAGGCGCAAACGGATCGCGCCAGAACCTGTTCCCTACTCGATCGGCTTCTCCGACCATCGGCTTACACGACCGTCGGTCGACTTCTTGAAGCCCGCGCCCGCCGGGCAAAAGTCACCGTCCGAGGTCAGCTTGTGCTCCACATAGGCCGGCGTTCCAGCCTTGTTCGTCTTGCCGAGAACCTTCACTTCGCCGCGGCAGTCCTTGCAGCGAAACTCGGTGTCGTGGTCGACCAAAGCGTCGGCCACCTTCTTCACCTTCCAGAAAGGCTCGTATCCGCCGCCCTCCTTCACGCGCCGCCGCTTCACCTCGCACTCATACATCTTTTCCCGTTCCGCTACCGCCATCGCCCTACCGCCCCGATCTCAGCCGCTTACAACCGGCCTGTTCTTAGACAAAAATCTGCAGATTCCGCGCTCTTATCGCTTTATCGCCCGAGCCGCCCGGCGCTGCTCGTTTTCTTTCTGTCCGGTGATCGCGGCCCATACGCCGGCGGCGCCAATGGCAACCCCCATGCCGATAACCACCAGGAACACAGTCGCGTCACTCACCATCCTCGGCCTCCTGAACCACTGCCGAAAGCAGGATCGTCGAAGCAGAGACACTCCCAAATGCCCTCACCGCCCCGTTCCCCCGACCGTCATCCGGTCGAGCTTCACCGTCGGCATCCCAACGCCTACCGGCACACTCTGCCCTGCCTTGCCGCACGTCCCGATCCCTTCATCGAGCGCAAGATCGTTGCCCACCATCGACACATACTTCAGCGCCTCCGGACCGTTGCCGACGAGGGTCGCGCCCTTGACCGGCCGCGTCACCACGCCGTCCTCGATCAGGTACGCCTCGCTCGCCGAAAAGACAAACTTGCCGTTGGTGATGTCGACCTGCCCGCCGCCGAAGTTCACGGCGTACAGACCGCGCTTCACACTCTTCAGGATGTCCTCCGGCATGTCGTCGCCGTTCAACATATAGGTGTTGGTCATGCGCGGCATCGTCACCGACTGGTAGCTCTCCCGCCGGCCGCTGCCCGTGCTCCGCGTTCCCATCAGCCGGGCCGACATCTTGTCCGTCAGATACCCCTTCAAGATCCCGTTCTCGATCAGGACGTTCTCCTCCGTCGGCGTGCCTTCGTCATCGATATTCAGGCTCCCGCGCCGGTTCGGCATCGTCCCGTTATCGACCACCGTCACCTTGCTCGAAGCCACCTGCTGCCCGATCAGACCGGTAAACGCCGATGTCTTCTTGCGATTGAAGTCCGCCTCGAGACCATGCCCAACCGCCTCGTGGAGCAGCACCCCCGGCCACCCCGGCCCCAGCACCACCTCCATCTCGCCCGCCGGAGCATCGACCGCCCCCAGCTGCAGCATCGCCGTCCGCGCCGCCTCGCGCGCAAAGTGCTCCGGACTCTTCGCTCCCTCAAAGAAGTCAAGCGCCACACGACCGCCGCCGCCGCTGGTTCCCTTGGCCGTGTTCGCGCCATCTCTTGCCAGCACAAACACATTCAGCCGAGCGAGAGGCTGCGTGTCGCTCGCATACGTCCCATCGCTCGCCGCCACCAAGATGCGCCGCAGCTCGTCGTTGAAGCCCGCCCGCACCTGCGTTATCCGCGAGTCGTACGCTCGCGCCGCCCGGTCCGCCCGCTCAATCAGCTTCAGCTTCTCCGAGATCTCGGCATCGCTCGTCGCCCCGGCAACCGGGTAGAGCGCGCCCGTCTCGGTGTGCGTAAACCCGCGCTCAATCTCCTTCGCCGGCCCGGACGCGATCAACGCCGCCGTCCGCGCCGCCTTCAGGAGCTTCTCGGACGAAAGATCATCGGTATACGCGAATCCCGTCCGCTCACCGGACAACACCCGGATCCCGCACCCAACGCTGATCCCCTGCGAGGCCGTCTTGACCAGACCCTCGTCGATCCCGAGCGACGTCGAAGTCACTGATTCAAAGTACAGATCCGCATACTCCCCGCCCGCGCTCAGCGCCTCGCCCAGGCACCGCTCCATCAGACGTTCCGAGATCCCCAACTTCTCGACAAAATACCGCTTATGATCTGAGACCAAACTAGTCATTCTCTATATTCTAGGGGGTGCGTCAAGCCCCCGCAAATACATGAGCTATTGCAGTCTGGATTATTCAGCTCCAGAGAGAACAGCCGTAACAGAAGAGCCGACCGGAAATTCTCAATGGCTCCGCCCGAAGTTCTCTCTACCCAGGCATGCGCGAGTACAATTGTTCGCGACCCCGCATCGACTCAAAACGACATCAGGAGCTACAAGTTACACTATCTAGCAAAGTGAGAAAGCAAGCTATCAAGGTGCTGTGGTTGTAATTTCACGAAATTTGCAGGCCGGTTCACGATCGTCTTAGGAGCCCCTTGTGCGCGTTTCGCTCTTCACCGCTGGCGCCCTTTTCTCAGCTGGCTTCGCCCACGCCGACCCCGTCTACACTTATACCGGGCAGAACTTCACCACAGTGTCTGGCGCCTACACGACCAGCGATCACGTGACCGGCTCCTTTACGGTAGCCACGCCGCTCGGCGACAACCTGAGCGACGACACCTTCACCCCGGAGTCGTTCAGCTTCAACGATGGTCTACAGACGTTGACCTCTGGCAATGCAAGTGCTTCGACATTCGGCGTCTCAACCGATCCGAGCGGGAACATCACGAACTACCGTATCGTGATCGTGGGAACAAGCCCCTTTTTCTATATGTTCATTTCAGAAGACTTTTTTGATACCGCGAATGACGGGGCAAGCCTAGCTTACAATCAGATCGCAGGCACCTTTACCGAACAAACCCCAGCCACCCCTCTATCTACTGTCACGCCCGAACCCTCCAGCATCGCCCTTCTCAGCACAGGCCTCCTAGGGGCAGCCGGCATAGTCAAGCGCCGCTTCGCGTAGGTCTTTCGATCTCCTTGAAGTCCCGGCCGCTTCGGGGGCTCTGCTTGCTGTCTCGGTTCCTGCCTCCTATTGCGCCACCCTCGGGCTCTTGGAGACGCCGATCCCGTGCTCATAGATCATGTTGCCGCCGAGATGCGCCGACAACGACACCAGCAGATACCCGAGCATCCCTAACGACCGCCCGGTCGACCGTCCGCCCACCCTCCGGCGCGCGATCAGCGACCCCGCATACAGCCCCGTCGCCGCCACATTGAGCAGGGCGTGGACCGCACCGATCTTTCGCGGCGCCGCCTCCTCCACCTCCGACCAGTTCGTCATGCCCGTCACCGCCGCGCCGACCGCGGCAACCAAGCCCAGCGCCAGCGTCGCATCCGCCGCGAAGTCCAGCTTCTCGCTCCCGGACATCGCCGCGAGAGCATCAAACGCCGCCGTCGCCGACCACGCGCCCACCGGCACCTCGACGATCACCACATGCAGCGGCTCGTGGAGCCAGTCGCCGCTCAGCGCCGACCGCAAACCCTCGCCGCCGATGCGATCGATCGTCTCCCGTATCCAGCCTTGCGCCGCAACCTCCGCCCCGGGCGTAATCCAACCCTGCCGCTCCGCCAGCCGCGCCACCGGATCCTTGCTGATCGCCGTCGTTGCCATCGTCACTAGACCTCTGCACCGCTGAGATGCCGCCTCACGGCAAACCGCAGCCCGCCCGCTCCCCACCTCGAAAGTCTTCTCCGGACGCGCGGCAAAAAGTTTCCCGCAACCGCGCATGACATCAACATCCGCAAACCAAATCCGCAACCCCATCCGCAAGGGAGCTCCGAGCTCACCGCCCACCGGAAGGATCCGCGCTCCCCGCCACATCCAGATCGATCGCCAATCCCGGCAGATCCGGCGCAACGCAGCTGCCATCCCCCGCGTACGTCTTTGCGCACGCCCGAGTCAGCGCCGGCCGTCGCGGCGACTGCGCGTACTGCCACACCACGGCGCCCGCCGTCCCGCTCCGCCCGATCTCCGGCGCCGCCAACACACACCCCGGCGCCGGCGGACACGCATCCTGCGCCACCCACAGCGCAACCTCATGCAAGTGCCCCGCCACCACGCGCGCCCGGATGTCGTCCGCCGTCGTAATTGTCTGCCCCGGACCATCGGGCGCCGGCTGCCCACTCGCATACACCCCCGGCCGAAACCCCGCGCGCGCCACCGCCTCGGTCCACGCCAGCAAGTACGCCGCCTGCTCCGGCAGGAGACGCCCGCCCTCCTCCTGATCCAAAAACAGCACAGCCCCGGCCGGAAATCCTTCCCTCTGCGCCGCCGCTACCGCCGCCGCACCCTCCGCCCTGCCCATCATCTCCGGCCGCGTCCCCGACCTCTGCGCCTTCAGCAACTCCGCGTCCAGCCGACCGTTCCACAAGAGTAAAAACCCGAATCCAGCCTCGCGCAGCACCCCGCGCTTCCCCTGCCAGCCATTCCCCTTCGCCCCCGGCGGCGTGTTCAACCAGTACCCCGCAAACGCAAATCGCATCCGCAGCACCGGCAGAGCCACATCGCCTGGATATTCGTTGCGGTCGAACCCCACATACTCGCGCCCGCCCGAAGGCGCCGACCCCGACCGCGCCGACCCCGGCCCCGCCGATCCCGACCCCGCCGATCCTGACGCCTGCGCCCACATCTGGCTAGGAGCGCTCGCCATCAGCACTCCCAAAACCAGACCCACCACAGCTCGCCCATACACCGACCCCAGGCTCATCCGCACACACACACCTCTCTTCACATCCTTCCACATCCCGGCGTGCTACCTTGCTCCTATCCCAAGGCCTCCACTCGAAACAATTCAGGAGCGCTCCCCATGCCGGCGCTGCACGCCCTTTCTCCCTCC
Organism: Acidobacteriaceae bacterium; assembly: GCA_965277145.1. Taxonomy (GTDB): domain Bacteria; phylum Acidobacteriota; class Terriglobia; order Terriglobales; family Acidobacteriaceae; genus Edaphobacter. Next base: position 266,769 of record OZ255717.1, on the reverse strand, counting down.
GACCCGCGCTTCCCCATCGGCAACTTCGTCCCACCCACGCCCAACCCCTTCGACCCCTCGGCCGCGATTGAAGCTCGCAGATCGGCGATCGAGGACCTCGCCGAACTTCCGAGCGAGCTCCGCAACGCCGTCCACGGCCTCGACCAGCACCAGCTCTCGACTCCCTACCGCGACGGCGGTTGGACCGTCCGGCAGATCGTCCATCACATCGCCGACTCGCACAGGAACGCCGACCTCCGCATGCGACTCGCGCTCACCGAGGTCTGGCCCACGGTCAAGCCCTACGACGAGCGCCGCTGGGCCGATCTCCACGACGCCTCGGCCGCCCCTATCGAGTGGTCGCTCGAACTGATCGAAGCTCTCCACGCCCGCTGGGTCATGCTCCTCCAGCACCTCCCCGAAGCGGAGTGGAAGCGCGGCTTCATCCACCCCGAAACCGGCCGCACACCCCTCGATCTCGCCCTCTTCCACTACAGCTGGCACGGCCGGCACCACACCGCGCACATCACCCACCTGCGCCGGCGCAATCACTGGTAAACCGCCTCTCTCCTGCCCGGTTTACAGTGCGCCTGCACGCAAGCTGCGACCGCGCCGCTCCGGCCCCAGGGCAAACAGCACCACCAGCGTCGCAATCACGCAGATCTCATACCCGGTCAGCGCCCAGGAGTAGCCAAACCTCCGCTGCAAGAGGTTCTGCACCGGCAACACCGGCGACGCCACAAGGACCCCAAGCTGGTACACAAATCCGGTAAACACGCCGCGAATCGCCGCCGGGGAAAGCTCGTTCAGGTACGCCGGAATTACCCCAAACGCGCCTTGCACACCGGCCTGCATCGCACATGCGCCAACTGTAATCGCCAGCAACGTCCCACCAAACGCCCACCCTCGCATCGACAACAGACACACCAGCAATGCCAGAAGAACGGCACGGCGTCGCCCCACACGCTCCGACATCTGCCCAACCACGAGCGCGCCGACGATCGCCGCGATGTTGTAGAGCACCGGAATCCCCAAGCCCGCACGCATCCCGGCCACCCGGCCATGCGCGACAAACGGAAGCGTCTTCAGGAAGTCCGGATACAGATCCTGCGTCCCGTGCGAGAGCGACGTCATCGCCGTCATCACCAGGAGGAGATACCCGAACGTCCGCCCGTGCGCGACGAGCGTCCGCCCCATCGCGCGGAGCGACGGACTCCGGTTCAGACGCCATGCATCGGACTCCGGCGCCCACATCGTTAGGAGCACAATCCCAAGCGCCACCGGCAGACCGGCCACAAACATCGCCTGCCAACCCCATCGCACCGCCACCGTCTGCATGCCGACCGACGCCAGGAGATACCCAAACGGGTACCCGCCCTGCATCAAGCCGGACAGCAGACCGCGATGCCGCACGGGCGCGCTCTCCATGGCATACGACGCACCAATGCCCCAGTAGCCACCCATCCCCATGCCATACAGAGCGCGCAAAACGAGAAATGTAACAAAATTCGGAGCAAATCCGCTGAGGACCGTAATGATCGAGAAATACAGCACACAGATCATGAGCGGACGCCTCCGCCCCCACCGATCCGCCATCGCCCCAAACAGCAACGCACCCACCGGCCGCATCGCCAAGGTCGCCGTCAACGACCAAACGATCGCTGCTTTTCCCACATGAAACCGCGCCATCAACTCGTTCAACAAAAACACCACGACAAAGAAATCAAACGCGTCCAGCACCCACCCAAAGATGCCCCCCGCCACCGCAAACGGCCACCCCGGCGTGTCCCGGTCATCCCCAGCCGACAACCCAGATTCAGCAGCCCCAACATACATGGCCCTTAACCTTACATGGACGCGTTGTCCCCTGCTTCCGCCGCTGTTCTAGCCGTTGCCCCGCCCTTGCCCTAGCTTTTCTGGTTGTCATTCCCGAAGGGAATCTGCTTCTGCCCTTGCCTTTGCCTTTCTATTTGTCCTCCCCAAAAAACCCCGCAAGGTACACTGCTCGCGATGCGCTCTCCCATCCCCGCACACCTCTTCCGCACCGCCACCTACCTCCTCCTCGCGGCAACCCTGGCCCCCGCCCAAACATCCCAGACCGCCGCAAAGCGCCCCATGACCTTTGCCGATCTTCAGGCGATCAAGCGCATCGCTGACCCACAGATCTCGCCCTCCGGCAAGTGGGTCCTGTTCTCCGTCACCGACGTCTCGCTCGAAAAAAACACCAAAACCAACCACCTCTGGGTCGTCCCGCTGACGCCCGGGACCACGTCCCCCAACCCTGAACGCCAGCTGACCTCGAGCGACCCCGGCGTCGGCGAAACCAACGGCCGCTTCTCCCCCGACGGCAGATGGGTCATGTACACCTCAGCTGGCAGCACCGGCACGCCAGAGATCCTCGTCGCCGCCTGGGACGACACGCACGGCAACTTTGCCGATCCAAAAGCGCACCCCGTCACGGCGCTCGAAACCGGAGCCGACGGTGGTCTCTGGGCGCCCGACTCACAGCACTTCCTCTTCACGTCTGCCGTCTACCCCGGCTGCGAATCCCACGGCCCGGACCGTAACGAACAGGAAGCCGCCTGCAACGCCCGTCGCGACCTCGAAGCGGCCAAAAACCCCGTCAAAGCGGAGATCTTCACCAACCTCCTCTACCGCCACTGGAACAGTTACGTCGGCCCCAAGCACTCCCACATCTTCCTCGCCGCCCTCCCCGCCGCGCTCGGCCGCGAGCAGGACCCCAAGCCCACACCTCCCACCGACCTCACCCCCGCATCCACGATCGGCGAGGCGGAAGCCCCCACCTTCTCACTCGGCGGTCCGCTCGGCTACAGCATCTCGCCCGACGGCAAGGAGATCGCCTACGTCACCAATCTCGACCCCGTGCCCGCCGCCTCCACCAACAACGACATCTTCACCCTCCGCCTCGACGACCCCAACGCCAAAGCCACCAAGATCTCAACCTCCCCCGGCTCCGACGACGGCCCCCAATACTCCCCCGACGGCAAGTACCTAGCCTTCCGCTCCCAAGCCAAAGCTGGTTACGAGTCGGACAAGTTTGATCTGGTGGTGATGGATCGGGCGACCGGCAGGATGGAGGCAATTACAAAGAAACTTGACAGCTGGATCGACGAATTTATATGGCAGGATCCAACGACCATCATCTTCGCTTCGGGTCTCAAAGGAGAAGAGCCATTGTTCTCCATAGCAGTTGACGGGCACTGGCTAGTTCAGATCACAGGTAATGGCGAATATTCGTCAATCGCACCGGACGCCCACGCAAGTGCCGTCGTTGTTGCGGTCAAGATGACGGCGGACTCTCCTAACTCGGTCGTTGTTCTCCGCGAAAGGAACAAGCCGAACCCCGCTGAGCCCCGCGTATCAGCGCTCGATAAAAGCATCGTTCTCGAACGCTTTGACGAAGCGTCGCTGACATCTATAAACAACTCATTAGCTCACCTTGATCTCTCACCCCTCGAATCCTTCACCTTCCCCGGAGCCGACAACACCCCCGTGCAAGGCTTCCTCCTCCGCCCACCCAACTTCGACCCCACCCACAAGTACCCGCTAAAATTCCTCATCCACGGCGGCCCCCAAGGCGCCTGGGGAGACGCCTGGTCCTATCGCTGGAACCCCGAACTCTTCGCCGCCTCCGGCTACGTCGTCGTCATGATCAACCCCCGCGGGTCCACCGGCTACGGCCAGAAGTTCATCGACGAGATCAACGGCGACTGGGGCGGCAAACCCTACATCGACCTCATGCGCGGCCTAGACTACGCCGAACAACACTTCCCCTTCATCGACAAGACCCGCGAGTGCGCGCTCGGCGCCTCCTTCGGCGGCTTCATGGCCAACTGGATCCTCACCCACCCCGACCCTCAGCATCCAGACCGTTTCAGGTGCATCGTCACCCACGACGGCATGTTCAATCCCACCTGCGCCTACGGCACCACCGAAGAGCTCTGGTTCAACGAGTGGGAGTTCCGCCGCCCTGGCAGCAACGAGCCCGGCCAGCCCTGGCGCTACGCCGGCGGTCCCATCGCCGACGACCCCTTCCGCAAATGGTCGCCCATGCTCTCGGTCCAGAACGCCAAAACGCCCACCCTCGTCATCCACGGCCAGCGCGACTTCCGCCTCGACGTCTCCGAAGGCCTCCAGCTCTTCACCGCGCTCCAGCGCCTCGGCGTCCCGTCCGAAATGCTCTACTTCCCCGACGAAGGCCACTGGGTCCTCAAGCCGCAAAACTCCGAGCTCTGGTACAAGACCGTCGAAGACTGGTGCGACCGCTGGACCCACACCAACCACTTCGCCCAGCCCGCCGCCGCCCAGGCCAACTCCGCCCAGGCCAACTCCCAAAAATAAATGCCCTTCGCCCGGCCCAAACAACGCGACCCCGTCGGCGAACCCGAACTCTTCGACTACGCCGTCAGCACGCTTGCCCGACGCATGCGCACCGTCCGCGACCTCCGCCGTCTGCTCAAGCTCCGCGCCGAACCCGGAGACCCCGGCGAAGCTGCCATCAACCGCGTCCTCGCCCGCCTCGCCGAGCTCCGCTACCTCTCCGACGAACAATTCGCCGCCGACTACACCCGCCTCCGCAAGGAAGGCCAGAGCCTCGGCCAACGCCGCGTCCGGCAAGACCTAGCGGCGAAAGGCATCCCGAAAGACCTCGCCGCCACCACCCTCGCCACGGCTTACGAGAACACCGACGAGGTCGCGCTCGCGCAGCAATTCTGCGACCGCAAACGCATCAAACCCCCGGCTAACGAGAAGGAAACCGCCCGCACCCTCGGCCGCCTTCTCCGCGCCGGCTTCTCGTCAACTTCCATTTGGAAGCTCCTCCGCTCCTGGAAGGTCGAAGTCGACGAGGAGACCGACCTCGAACCGACCGACGACGAAGTCTGAGCCGCACAACGTCTACAAATCCATCTCCATGAACACACTCGCCCGCGCATACGGTGAGGGCACCCGCCGCTCCGGCGGAATATGCCGAAACCCGACCGACTCATACAGGTGCACCGCGTCCGGCAGCTTGGTGCTGCTCCCCAGCGTCAGCCGTTGCGCCCCGAGGCTGCGCGCCAGCGCCAACGTTCGCTCGAGCAACTCTCTCCCGACGCCGCGTCCACGCATCGATTCGGCAACCGCCATCTTCGCCAGCTCATACTCTCCCTCGCCCTCCGGAATCAAAGCACAGCACCCTACAGGCACACCCTCGGCCACCGCCATCAAGATGTGGCCGCCACGGTCGAGAATCGTCCCCTCGGGATCGCGAAGATTTAGATGGTCCCGCTCCTCCATCCCGAAGTGCTTCGAAATCCACTGCTCGTTCAGCGCGAAACAGGCAGCGGCATCGTCCGTATGAAACGGCCGGAACTCGACCTCCTCCGCGGATGCCGGAGAAAGCTCACTTCCGGCCGCCTTTGGCAACGATTCATTCGAAATCAGGAGTACCTCCTTGCCACCTCAGCTCTATGTCTCCACACTTGTACCAGAAAGCGACGCGAGACATACCATGACTGAGCGCCCAGCGTGAGTAGAGAACCAGACCGCATCGTCGCCATCGACTGGTCCGGCCGCGTCGACGCCGCCGGCCAGCGACGGCACATCTACTCCGCGGTCTGGACCGCCGTGGACGCTCTCGGGCCGGCAGCCCGGAAGCGCGCGCGCGAACAGGGACGCGCCGGGGTCGTCCAACTCACCAATGGACGCACCCGCGACGAGACCGCCCGATGGCTCATCGACCTCAGCCGCGCCACACCGCGCATGGTCGTCGGCTTCGACTTCTGCTTCTCCTTCCCCGATTGGTTCGTCCACGGCGAGCACGGCTGCGGCACCGGCCCCGAGTTCTGGCGGCTCGTGACCGAACAGCACGGCGAACGCTGGCTCGCCCCCGGCCAGGCCGACCCGCGCTTCTGGGGCAAGCCCGGCAAGCGCCCGGCCGAGTTCTCGGGCGACCACCTCCACCGCATGCTGCGCAGCACCGACATCAGCTGCAAGCTCACCGCCTACATCCCCGACGCGGAGCGCGCCGCCCGGGTGCGCGGCATCACCCCCAAATCCGTCTTCCAGATCGGCGGTTCGGGGTCGGTCGGCACAGCCTCGCTCCGCGGCATGCCCGTCCTCCTCCATCTCCGCGAAGCCGGCTTCCGTGTCTGGCCCTTCGACCAGCCCCAACTGGACGAGGTCGACCCCGCACCGCTCGTCGTCGAGATGTACTCCCGCCTGAACACCGGACCCGTCCACAAATCCAACCCCGCCGCCCGCGCCGCTTACCTCCTCGCGAAACGGAGGTCCGACCCGACCTACGCGCATCTCCCAACGGAGGTCCTCCGCCGCGCCCGAGCGAGCGAGGACGCCTTCGACGCTCTGGTCAGCTGCATGGCCATGGTGGAACAGCGACCAACCTTCGCCCGCCTGCCGCCCCCGCTTGATCCGAAGTACGTCATCGAAGGCTGGACGTGGGCGCCCTGACCGAGATACTGGAGGTTACCTGGCGTACAACACCCCACCTTCTTGCTACCATAAAGATATGGCTCGATATCCCGAGCTCCGAGCGGTTCTCCGGCTCCTGTGAGCCGGATAGATCTGATCCTGATCGGTACCGAGGTCCAGACCTAAGTCTCCTGTTCTGAAGATTTTACGTATAAACGGTACCCCTGGGTGGGGTCCCCGGTCGTCCCCGGCCCGACCGTTCGCCGGTGCGCCCCGTGCGAGACCTCTCCGCCTCCGACCGGCCGCATCTCATTACTTCTGAGTACGAATTTCGCTCTAAACCGTTCACGCAATCGGCAAATCTGCCGATAAGTCCTGTATGACCGGGTCTCTCCCCAAACCTCACCCACGCGCGCGACAGGGTCCAGGCCGTCCGGTCAAATCGGACCCCTTAGGAAACGAGCCAACCCCATGAGCTACCTCGACAACCTCCTCTCCGGACGCCTCTTCCGTGGCGTCGTCGGCACCGCCGTCCTCGCCGCCGCCACCCCCCTCGCCGCCCCCGCCCAGGGCACCGGCTTCTGGCACACCTCCGGCGCTCAAATTCTCGACAGCAACAACCAGCCGGTCCGCATCGCCGGCATCAACTGGTACGGCTTCGAGACCTCCCGTGCCGTCCCTGGCGGCCTCACGTCCAAGGACTACAAAGCCATCCTCCAGACGGTCAAGTCCAATGGCTACAATACGGTGCGCATCCCGCTCTCGAACCAGATGGTCGAGACGCCATCCTTCCCATCCATCAGCTACAACAACGCGAGCGGCCCCATCAACACCGACCTCCAGGGCGAGAACTCGCTCCAGATCCTCGACCGCATCGTCACCGAAGCCGGAGCTCTCGGCCTCAAGATCATCCTCGACAACCACCGCTCCGAAGCCGGCGACTCCGCCGAAGGGAGCGGCCTGTGGTACACCGGCGCCTACCCCGAAACCTCCTGGATCAACGACTGGACCACACTTGCGAACCGCTACGCGAACAACCCGACGGTCGTCGGTTTCGACCTCCGGAACGAGCCGCACAACGCCTACTCCGGCGGCGCCTGCTGGGACTGCGGAGGCAGCAACGACTGGCACCTGGCAGCCGAGCGCGCCGGCAACGCCGTCCTTGCGGTGAACCCCAGGCTCCTGATCTTCGTCGAGGGCGTGGACGCCTACGACAACGACTATTACTGGTGGGGCGGCAATCTCGAGGGCGTCAGCAAGTCCCCGGTTCTCCTCTCCGTCCCAGGCCAGATCGTCTACTCTGCCCATGACTACGGCCCCACCGAGTACGGCCAGAGCTGGTTCAACGCCTCGACGACGGCAAGTTCACTCAGCTCGGTCTGGACCACGCACTGGGGCTACATCGCCCAGAACGGCATAGCGCCCGTGTGGCTCGGCGAGTTCGGCACAACCAACGACGCCGCCGCCGCCGGCAGCTCGACGCCTGGAAGCGAAGGTCAGTGGTTCCAATCGCTCGTCGGCTACCTCGCCGCCAACCCAAACCTCAGCTGGACCTACTGGGCCCTTGACGGCGAGGACCGCTACGGCCTGCTCGACTCGATCTACGACCCCACCCCGGTCAGCCCCGGCAAGCAGAGCGCCCTCAGCTCCATCCAGTTCCCTCTGAACCTAGGCGTCCCGACCCCCGGCGGCGCCTCTCCCGCAGCGCCGCCCAGCGCACCCTCCGGCCTCTCCGCGACAGCCGTCTCCGCCAGCCGGATCAACCTCGCCTGGGCCCCAAGCCCTACCTCCGGCGTGACGTACAGCGTCTACTCCGGCGCCACGTCCGGCGGCACCGCGAACCTGCTGACCAGCGGCCTGACCGCCACCTCGTTCTCTGCCACCGCCCTCTCTTCTTCCACCGCGTACTTCTTCACAGTCAAGGCGGTCTCAAACGCCGGAGATGCTTCCTTGTCGTCGAATCAGGCGAGCGCGACGACCCAATCCGCAGGCGGCACCGGCGCCGGTTGCCACGTCACCTACGTCGACGCGAATGATTGGGGATCGGGATTCACCGGCAGCATCTCCATCACAAACAACGGTGCAGCCGCCCTTAGCGCCTGGACGCTGACCTGGAGCTACGCCGGAAACCAGCAGATCAGCCAATCCTGGAACAGCAACGAGACGCAATCGGGCAAGTCTGTGACCCTTACAAACGCCAGCTGGAACGGAAATATCGGCCCCGGCGCCACCCTGTCGGGCATCGGCTTCAACGCCAATTACTCCGGCACAAACGCGAGCCCCACACAGTTTTACCTGAACGGAACTCTCTGTCACTGAGCCTTGCTTTGTGTGCGGTCACGGGCAGAAGTCGGTAAAGCTGCCCGTGGCCGATGTGAGAGATTGGACAGGCGTCGAGGCGAGAGGCGCGATCTCAGACGGCGCCTCGGACCGATGTTCGCACTGCTATTCTTGAGGGGATGAACTTCCGCTCCGGCAACCAGATTCGCGAAGATTTTCTGCGCTTCTTTGAAACCAAAGGACATCGCCGCGTCCACTCCTCTTCGCTGGTGCCTCACAACGATCCCACCCTGCTGTTCACGAATGCAGGCATGAATCAGTTCAAGGATGTCTTTCTCGGCTTGGAAAAGCGTTCTTATGAACGAGCGGCATCGTCCCAGAAGTGCGTCCGTGCGGGAGGCAAGCACAACGACCTCGAAAACGTCGGCTTCACGCGCCGGCACCATACCTTCTTCGAGATGCTCGGCAACTTCTCGTTTGGCGACTACTTCAAGCGCGAGGCGATTCAGTATGCATGGGAGCTCCTGACCAGCCCCGAGTGGTTCGGTATTGACCCGGCCCGGCTTTACGTCACGATCTTCGAAGGAGACGCGACCGTGCCTCGGGACACGGAGGCCGAGCGGCTCTGGGTCGAGGCTGGCGTTCCCGCCGATCGTATCTTCGCGATGTCCGCCAAGGACAACTTTTGGCAGATGGGCGATACGGGACCGTGCGGCCCCTGCTCGGAGATCTTCTACGACCTCGGCCTCGCCGCAAGCGAGCACACCGATGCCGGCGGGGAGCCGCGCGACCTCCCCTTCGGTGAGGACGACCAACGCTACGTCGAGATCTGGAACCTGGTCTTCATGCAGTTTGATCGCGCCGCTGACGGCACCCTCACCCCCCTGCCGAAGCCGTCGATCGACACCGGCATGGGCCTTGAACGCATTGCTGCTGTTCTTCAGGGCAGACTTTCGAATTACGAGACGGACCTGTTTACACCCCTGATTGCCCGTGCCGCCGAGCTGTGCGGCTCGACGACAATGACGGCGGCGGAGGCGTCGATCCGTGCCACGAACGAGGCTGCCAGCCTACGCATCATCGCGGACCATGCGCGAGCGGCGACGTTTCTCATCTCCGACGGCGTCGTTCCCGCGAACGAAGGCCGCGGCTATGTTCTCCGGAAGATCTTGCGCCGGGCGATTCGGCATGGGCGACAGCTTGGCCAAGAAGATCCGTTCATGGAGAAGATGGTCTTCGCGGTGCGCGACGAGATGAAGGTCGCCTACCCCGAGTTGAGCGACACGGCAGATCTGGTCAGCAAGACGGTGCGTGCCGAGGAGGAACAGTTTTCGCGAGTTCTGGAGGCGGCCTCCCGAAGATTTGATGAGTTGATGGACGATTCAGCAGAGATCGGGCAGCTGCACAGCGAAGTTCTCCTTAACTTGCACGCGTCCGCAGACACTGAAAACCCATTTGCGTCGAAAGGAGTCGTAGAAGGTGATAAAGCCTTCAAGATCTACGAGACCTTTGGCCTGCCGCTCGATTTCATGCTGGACGCGGCTCGCGACCGGGGGCTCAAGTTTGATCAGCTTGGGTTCGAACGGGCGATGCGGGAAGAGCAAAGTCGAGCGAGGAAGTCCTGGACCGGGACCGAGTACAAAGCCACAGCCAAGCCGTTCTATGACGGTCTGCCCAAGACCCAGTTTGAGGGCTACGGCGCATTGCGAGTGGATGGTGCTCGGGTGCTTGCGTTGGTTCGGGACGGTGTGGGTGCTCAGCAGCTTGCGGCCGGTGACGCGGGCGAAGTTGTTCTGGATAGCACGAGTTTCTATGCCGACTCTGGAGGTCAGGTCGGAGACGTGGGCCAGATGCTCGCTGCCGATCACCAGACCGTTCTTGCGGATGTTTCCGGATGTTCCAAGCCTGTGAGTGGCGTCTTCGCTCACCGCGTCATTGTCCGGGAGCCGATTGCTGTTGGGGATCTTGTCGATACGGTGGTCGATGGTGAGGTTCGCCGGTCGACGATGCGCAACCACACCGGAACGCATCTGCTCCACGCTGCCTTGCGCGATGTGCTGGGGCCGCAGGTGAAGCAGGCCGGATCGCTCGTTGATCGATCGCGCCTCCGCTTCGACTTCTCGCACTTCGGCACGATCGCCGAGGAGGAGCTGCGGCAGGTCGAGGACCTTGTCAATCGGGAGGTGCTGGCCAACGCAAAGGTCGAGACGCTGGTGGATGTTCCGATCGACGTCGCGGTCCATGAACTGGGGGCGACGGCGCTCTTCGGCGAGAAGTACGGAGACCGGGTGCGCGTGGTCCAGATTGGCGGCTCCCACGGATTTTCGACCGAACTTTGCGGAGGCACTCACGTCTCTGCCACCGGCGAGATTGGCCTGATCAAGGTTGTGGGCGAGTCGTCCGTCTCGAGCGGAGTTCGGCGGATCGAAGCGCTCAGCGGCGCCGGAGCTCTCCGCGAGTTTCAGCAGAGCTTCGGAGTCGTACGTGCCGTGGGGCAGATGGTCGGGATCGCCGGAGCGGCGAGAGGCGACGAAAGCTCTAGCGCCACGCAGAACGATCTCGCGGGGGCACTTCGGGCGAAGCTGGCGGCCGGCGAGGACGAACTGAAGCGCCTTCGCCGCGAGCTTGAACAGGTGCGGGTCAAAGAGGCTTCGGCCTCCGCGGCCGAGTATGCTCAGGCGGCTATGGACGTCTGCGGCGTGAAGCTGCTTAGCCGACGTATCTCCGCTTCTGGGAGTGCGGTGGAAGTGAAGTCGCAGATGCGCACTTTGACGGATGAGCTGCGGTCGAAGCTCGCTTCCGGCGTGGTCGTCCTTGGGTCGGTTACGGAGGGTCGCGTCTCCCTGATCGTAGGCGTCACAAAGGATCTGACGGGACGCATTCAGGCCGGCAAGGTGGTCTCTGAACTGGCCGCCATGGTCGGTGGACGAGGGGGCGGCCGACCGGACATCGCCGAGGCAGGTGGCGGCGATCCAGATGCTCTGGATTCGGCGCTGGCGAAGGCGCTTGACGTGGTGGAGAAGCTTTTGAGTTAACTGCACCTTAGTCATGGGGTACTCGTCAGAGTCCCGGCTGATTTTCACGGGAGCGAGTGGAATTGAGCTTTTAAGATAGAAGTGATGCGGTCCTGTTCAGAAACGCGGCGATGGGCGGCGAGCCTAGCTTTGGCGGCGCTCCTATGCGTGAACGCAGCGGCGCCGGCCGATCTCCTCGCCCAGCGAGCTGGGACCGAGAGCGCTGTCTGGGAGAAGGCACAGGCGTACCGAGACGTTCTTGAGAGCAAGCGTGAAGCCGATCGTTCGCCGGCGGATTACAAACGAGCGATGGACGGGTTCCGCGCGGTGTACCACGAAGATCCTCGAAGCATCCATGCGGCCGAGGCTGTGCACGCGGTCGCGGAGCTGCTTGCGGAGATGGGCAAAGCTCAGCATGATCGCAAATCTCTCCTGGCTGCCGTCGGTCAGTACGAGTTCCTGCGCGCGCAGTACCCTGGAAGTTCGCTGCGCGTGTCGGTCCTGCTGGCAGAGGCACGCATTGAGGCCGATGATCTCCACGACGTCAGGGCCGCTCGAGCCTTCTATGAGCTGCTGCTGAAGAGCTATCCTCGGAGTCTGCTTGCGCCGGAGGCACGGGCCGGTCTGGCCGCGCTCCAACCTCCAGCGAGCTCTCCGTCGAGCCAACCGGTCTCAATCGCCAATCGGGGAGAGCCGTCGCCAGCCCAACCTGCGAGGACTCCGCCTGAACGCGAGCCGCTGATTGCCGGAGATCCGAACCCCGCGCAGCCAGACCAAATCTCATCGGACCAGCCTGCCTCCGCCCAGCAACTTCAGGCCAGAGTTTCCGGTATACGTCACTGGTCCACACCGACCTATACACGGGTCGCGATCGATCTTGGGGCCGAGGTCGAGTACAGGGCGTCACGGGTTACAGGGCCGGACCGGATCTACTTCGACCTGCATGGGACGACGCTGTCGAAAGAGCTTGTTGGAAAGAAATTCACGGTCAATGATGGCGGATTTCTGAAGGAGATCGGAGCCGCTCAGATGTCCGGCGACATGACACGGATCGTTCTGGATGTCAGTGACATAACGGAGTATTCCGCCTTTTTGCTGCCGAATCCTTACCGTCTGATTATCGACATCCATGGCCGGTCGCAAGCTGCCGTGCCCGATCACGCGGATCACGCAAGGAGCTCTGCCTCCCCTTCGGTCAGAACCGCGCCGGCTGCGGTCTCGAACAACGCGTCCGCTGTTCCAGGCACAACTGCTGTGCGATCCGCGAACAAAGCAGACCTCGCGAAGCTGAGCGAGCAGCCCGGAAGAGTGGATGCGACGCCCGAGCCTACGTCCCGACCCATCGTTGCGACCGTGAGGCCGAGCGACACCGCGTCAAGATCCACGACGGATGTGGCTCTGCCGAACCGGGCTGGAGCAGCCAACAACTCTCAAGGGACGGGCATGGACGCAAGGAAAGCTACAACGTCCGGCACGGGTGACAGAGGTGGCTCGTCAGCCGTCACGCGTTCGAAGGACGTCCTAAGACCTAAAGAAAACAAGGACATAAAGGAAGACGGCGATGGCACGAAAAGCAGCAGAACACTTTCAGCGCGCGCCGCTGTCCCCAACTCGGATGGCCGGACCAGCCTGGTCCGCGCCCTTGGCCTGAAGATCGGCCGCATCGTGATTGACCCAGGCCACGGAGGACACGACTCGGGCACTCTCGGCGTAGATGGTTTGGAAGAGAAGGAAGTCGTGCTCGATGTTGCCTTGCGCGTAGGCAAGCTGTTGCGAGATCGGCTCGGAGCGGACGTGATCTTCACACGCACGGACGACACGTTTGTTCCGCTCGAAACTCGAACAGCCATTGCGAACAAGGCGCAAGCAGACCTGTTTCTGTCGATTCATGCGAACTCCTCTCCGGATGCCGGCGCCCGCGGCGTCGAGTCGTACTATTTGAACTTCACACAGCAGGCGGACGCCTTGAGGATTGCCGCGCGTGAAAATGCTGTCAGCGATCAGACCATCTATCAGCTGAGTGACCTGGTGAAGAAGATCGCGCTCAAGGAGAAGATTTCGGAGAGCCGCGAGTTTGCGACCGACGTCGAGACGGGTTTATTCGGGGGTCTGGAGCACGGAAACATCGGTCTGAAGAACCGGGGTGTCAAGCAGGCGCCGTTTGTGGTCTTGATCGGCGCGAACATGCCATCGGTCTTGGCGGAGATCTCGTTCCTGACGAACGCAAAGGACGCGAAACAGCTCCGGCAGCCTGAGTATCGGCAAAGGGTGGCGGAGGGCCTTTACAGGGGCATAGCGCAATATGCAGGCGGTCTGAGCGGTGTGCGCCCTGCCCTCTTTGCCCAGCGAAGAGGCTCGAATTAGGGGCAGGTTGGGCCGGCTTGGCGTCCAGTTCTCCTCGATCGCATACGTTTCCGCGCAGCCAGACGTCCAGACCCGACCATCGCTAACCATTGAGCTGCAATGGTAGTCTCCGTAGTATGAGATTTCCTCCTCGTTCTCTCATGCGCACCCCCGAACGCGTTTTTATGGGAGTGGTCGTTTTGGCCGTTGCGGGCGGCGTTGTCCAGGCACAGGGACCGAGTCGAACCGTCCTTCTTCCGGCGGCTCCGCTGCTTCCAGAAAAGGTGGGCAGCTGGGTCGCAGATCCCGGCGGACAAGCTGCTCTGAAGCAGGCAACGCCTACCCTGGCCGCGATCCTGAAAGAAGATGGTCTCGTTCGATCATCCGCCATGTCTTACGCAAAGCCCGGCGAACGCTCTCCAGTAGAGGTAACCGCATATCAGTTTGGTGATGTGACTGGGTCAGTTTCCGCTCTCATGTACTTACGAGGCCCTGAGATGACGGCGGTGCAGGGGGAAAGGCGGATCGGGGATCAGACGTTCTCAGGCCCGGATGGCTTTCTGTTCCGGTCAGGTCCGAACGTGGTCGTCGAGACGGTGCACGGCACCGCTGGGCTAGGGGCTGAAAATCTTAGGGCCCTTTCGGGTACTTTGCCCAAGGCAAGCGGACCCAAGGGTCTCGCGCCGCTTCTGCCGACCTACCTGCCCGCCGAAGGTTTAGTCCCGGGCAGCGTCCGATATGCGCTTGGACCTGAGGGTTACGCTGCCATGGGCGGAAGTCTGCCATCGCACGTGCTGGGCTTCGACAAGGCCGCGGAGAGTGTCACCGCTGAGTACGCTGAGCGGAGCGGAGGCGGGACGATGACCCTTCTCCTCTACCCCACGCCGACCATTGCTGGGGACCGGGGAAGGGCGTTGGAAGAGCACTTCAACAGCGTGACACCCGACCAGCGAGGGACCGTGAAGCTCCGCCGGGAGGGTCCGCTTCTAGTGCTTGTGACCGGGAAGCTGTCCGCAAAGGACGCCGACAGTCTGGCAGACCGCGTCCACGCCCACGGGGAGGTCACGTGGAACAAGCAGATGCCGCCTGAGTTTCATACGGAGGTACGAAAGACCGCGAGCCTCCTTGTCAGCATAGCCACACTGAGTGGAGTTCTTATGCTTGCCGCCGTGCTTCTGGGCCTGTTCTTGGGGGGAGGTCGCGCGGCGATTCGGGTTCTGATGGGGAAGCCCGCGGCAACGGAACCGGAGTTTTTGCGACTAGACCTGCGTGGATTACCAGGGGGGAGCGGACGTCCGGAGAGCGGGTTACCTCGGCAAGGGTAAGTCCCGGTTCTCGCCAGGCTTGCTGCGCATGCTTTTGTGAGGAGATAGGGCGAATGAGTGCGATCTTGATGTCGTGTCTTTCGCCTTGACACCGATTTCGTCGCAAAATACTCTCTTGCCAGAGAGTTCAGATGGCTTTGCCTCCGTCCGGACTATTCTCCCCGTAAAAGGTCGCCCGGTTGCCGGGCGACCTTTTCTTTGCCGTAGGTACGCCGGTACCAGGACCAAAGTACTGTTGAGCGCCAAAATACCCGTCAAGTTCCGCCGGAAGCTGCCGATACCAGAAGTATCAGAGAGTTCTCTAGGGCTCTCCTCGGAGGTTCCAAATGCACGGAGTTTTGGTGGTTGCGGGCTTTTTGGCAATGCTTTTCTCGCCCTGTTTTGTAGCAGTTTCGGTTCAGATGCGTACCGACGACCCTGACGCTGCGGACGGGCCGGACAGTTAGGCTCGTCCATGCTTCAAAACAATCGATGTGCATCGGACCATATCGTGCTGGAAACACGATCAGAGCTTTGCGCAATGCCTGAGTGAGCGGCTAGAATCAACTCTTGGAGGGCCGACGTAGCTCAGTTGGTAGAGCAGCTGATTCGTAATCAGCAGGTCAACGGTTCAAGTCCGTTCGTCGGCTCCAAGTGCTCCCAGTAACTTACGGCTCAGTTGATCACCGCTTGGTGTACACGGGGTGTACTTTGGCCGCGCTCGACCGGATAGCACGGGCAAGCTCTTCAGTGGACATCAGCTCAACCCCGGTGTTCCTGATCTCGTCCATGCCCCGCTCATAAATGCCTGAAACCGCATCATGAGCTAGAACCAGACGGAAGTCCCTCTCGCTCGCTTGATAGATCGAGGTTTTGGACAATTCGGGCGATTGCAACCGCTGAACGCCAGGGTCCCAACTCTTATAGCTGTCGGGTGTTGCGGAGGGGTACGACTACTCCCCACTCCCCCGGCATTTGTGTCAAAATCTTCCATCTAGGGCACTTAGGTCTGGACCGCGGTATGCGATCAGGTCCAAAGGTCCCATTTTCTTTGGTAAATGACTGCTAAGGTCTTCGATTCATTGAGGTTCTTGGACCGTTCGTCAGGCCTACAGAGGAGCTTTTTCAAAAGTCCTGTGTTCGCTGAGCGTTCCGTTGAAGTCTGTTGAATGCACTTAAGAGCTACTCTAAGAAGGAAGTTATCTCCTCAGACGCTCTAAACCATTCCTCACACTCTTTTAAGTATAAGCAAGTGGGGGAGAAAACACGCCATAGAGGGAGAGAGATTCTTGGATTATGCATCGACCCGTCGGCCCTTTTGTTTTTGTCTCCTTGCTTCATTTCGATGCCTTACGAAGGCATCTAGAGCCACCCCTGAATCATTCAAGATTTGCACGTATACCTCTTCGAGTTTTGGGTTCTGGTGAACGCCCCAGTCTTCCTTATCCTTCCCACAAGGAATTTGGCTCAATCGGCGCAACGGAGCTCTCAGCTGATCGATGTAAACGACATCTTTTCCAAGGGCCACCTTGCGAACCGCCTGGAAGTTTTCATAAGCAAGAAGATCGGCGGCTTGGAAGGCGAATGATTCGTCCTTCCTTTGGAAAGTGGGGGAAAAATCCGTAAACACGTTTACACCTATCCATGAAATCGCCCTTATCTACATCTCCGTCCTCGAAGATGAATGCAATCTCGCTTCGGGAGATGCTGTGATACTCCGCCCAGCGGAAGACTTTTGCGACAATGGTACATCCCGCTAACGCCAGGGGACTAACGACTTCCCTGAGCCCATACTTGGCATCGACTTCTTTGTAATGTGGGATGTACACGGAAGATGCGAATGAGTGGCGGACGCGAGGTGCGATTTCTCCAATCAGGGCCGACAAGAACTTACGTCTCCTGTCTTCCTGGCCGTTCCAGGATTGGTACTCTCCTCTTGAGTGAGCGTAGTCCTTCATGTGCAATTCGTTGACCCCATATTCCGTCATTATCTGTTTCCAGCGGCGTTCTAACTTGATCCATTGCTGCGGTGTAGCAATGAATCCGGCCGCCGTTAACACCGGAGTATTTGTGCTCCCGCTAACATCTCCATAGAACGTGAACATACGGTGACTCTACTTCTTGGAACGGCTCAGGACATGGCACTGCCACTCGGCTGCGACCGAGATGACGCGTATTGGGGAGCGCCAAGGCTGCTGCATATCTTGTGGGCATGACAGCCAGAATAGGGAGCCGAGCAACTGCAGGTCTCTCTGCTCCGCTACGTTTCGGTCGAGATGACAGGTTTTAGAGAGCGGAGCTTCAGGGTTCGGACGTGGGACCAAACCTGGTTAACCTGTCCACGGGTGCTTTTAAGAACTTCGCCATCACGGAGTGGGCGCACTTGCGCGTTGAAGGCACCTTCACAAACATTCTCAACCACACGAACCTCGGCGACCGCAATATGAACCTGAGCTTGTCCACCTTTGGCCTGATTAGTGGCACTGTGGGTTCGAGTAACAGCAGCAGCAGCAGTTCCGACCAGGGCGGCACGCGTACTGGCCAGGTGTCCGCTCGTATCGACTTCTAGAGCGGATCTCCTGTGGCTGTGAGTCGGGTAGCGCGTCGGGGGCGCCGTTTTCCTTGGGAGAACCATCTCGCTCCCGACATTGCAGAATTGTCATGTTGCGGTCACAAGCTCGTCAGCAATCGCCTGCAATACTTCTTCCGTGGGAGTGGGCTCAGCGCGCGGCTCCATGTTTCACAGTTTCACAGCGTATAAAAACCCCATTTTCGGGTCATGCAGTGCACGCGGCGATCTGACAGTCTGTCGGACGCCCCTCCTCCCCAGCAGCGGGCACGCCATCTGCCTCTGCCCGCTTCCCCTTTCCTAACCATTGGCCGGGGATCGAGCTTTTCTTGTCCGTATGGCTACCCGGCACCTTAACCCGCGTCGTCAACAAACCGTGAGGGATGATCGATGTTCAGTAAAACGTCTCAAGATGTGACTCGCAACCAATCGGCGATGAACCGTTTGCTGCCGCTCGCCAGCCTGCTGGCGGCGGGGCTCAGCACGGCAGCGCTCGCGCAATCCGTACCGTTCCCGACCTACACGGTAGGCGAAAACAAGAACGCATCCAAAGGCCCGAACTATCCGTCAACCTTGCCCACCCCGTGGGTGGTCAGCAGCGGCCAGATCATCACGCCAGTGGGCACCCCGGTCTATTTGGGTACGAACACCCGAGCGAAGGCCGTCGCGCTGAACCCGACGGGCAATCACACTGCCGCCGTGCTGCAGATGGGCGCGCCACAGGCCGTCACGATCTTCAACACCCAGACTGGCGCCGTGCTGCAAACGTACTCCGCGGCCGCGGGCAAGGACAGAGACGGCAGCAACACCGGCATCACCTACACCTCTGACGGCAAGTACCTTCTGTTCAGCCAGGACGGCAGCTCCGGCGTGGGCAGCTACGTCGCTATCGCAAACGTCAGCGCCACGGGCCTGCTCTCCGACTATGCCCATGTCAGCGTTCCGATGGACGTAAACGCGGCGGGCGTTCTGACCACGGTGACCTGCTTTCCGACCAGCGTTCCTGGAAGCACGGGCAGCGATGCGATTCCGTGCGGTCAGACCTACACGGTTGCTTCGAATGGCGTGAAAAGTTCCGCTCCTTTCGGCATTGCGATCTCACCGGATAACAAGACGGCCTACGCCGTGCTGGACAACAACGACACGCTGACCAAGATCGACCTCGCCGCGGCAACCCCGGCGCAAGCCGCGGAGGTCCGTGTGGGCAACGTGCCGAACAGCGTTGTGATCTCGCCGGATGGCAAAACCGCGTACGTCTCGAACGAAGCCGGCCGGATTGCGAAAGAAAGCGACTTCCAGCAATACTCGAACGGCACGCCGGTCGTCGCTGCGTTTCCGACCGGATCCACGTCCACCGGCACGGTTTCTGTGGTCGACCTGGCCTCGTTTACAGTGGTCGACACCATCTCCACCGGCCTGCACCCGACGGGGATGGCCTTCTGGGGCAACAAGTTGTTGGTTGCGAACACCTATAGCGATAGCCTCACGGTGATCAACACGGGCACCCGGCAGGTCATCGCGACGATCGACCTGGGGCTGCCCATTAAGGTACCCGGACAGAGCGGTGCAGCGTATGGCGCGGGACCGAACTCGATCGCGGTCGATGCAACCAACAACATCGCCTATGTCGCGCTCTACAACGCGAACGCGATCGCCGTGGTTAATCTGAACGGCGGCGGTTCCCTCCAGGGCATGATTCCGGTGGGCTATGCACCGAGCTCGGTGGTGCTGGACGCCGCGGACGGTGCGCTGCTGGTTGCGAACGATAAGGGAATCGGAAGCACAGGCTTCGCGGTCGCGCCTCCTCCCACGAAGACGGTGGAGAACTCCTACGGCACTTACTACCACGTGACCGACTTCAACACGCACCAGGACCTCGGCACTGTAAGCATCGTCCCTGTACCGTCGTCCAGTGACTTGTCGACGTTGACGCAGCAGGTCTTCCAGAACAACCACTGGGATCTGGCGGAAAACATCTTTGCGGCGTCTGGAGGCAGCAAGAACGCCAAGCCGCTCGCCATCCCGGTGAGGATCGGCGCCCCGTCCAAGATCAAGCACGTCTTTGTCATCATCCGTGAAAATCGCACCTACGATCAGATTCTCGGCGATGTTGTCGGCGGCAACGGCGATCCCACCCTGGCTGTCTTCGGGGACAACGCAAACTTTGGCCCCGTGACGCCCAACGCACATGCGCTGGTGCAGCGCTTCCCGCTGTTCGACAACTTCTACGACCCGAGCCGGCAGTCCGCGGACGGACACAACTGGATTGTCCAGGCCATGGCACCTTACTCCGACGACATCCAGTCGCCGGACTGGCTTCGCGACTACCCTTCGAACGGAGGCGATGCGATCGCTTACCAGAAGGTCGGCCATCTGTGGGACGTGGCGGTCAAGCGAGGTGTGACGTTCAAGAACTTCGGCGAGTATGTCGAGTACAACACCTTTCTGACGCCCACCGGTTCGACCAATGAGCCGCAGTGGATCGACTTTTACAATGACACACTGGCGTATGAGGCTGGCGCTGAGAAGCAGCTCTACAACGTCAACACGGTTGCGTCGCACTCCCCGCTCCCAAACCTGATCAACAACACGGTCCAGAACTATCCGCAGTTCGACCTGGGCATCCCCGATCAGTTCCGCTTCGATATCTGGAACCAGGAGTTTCAGAAGGACGTGGCAGACGGCGAGGTGCCTCAGCTCGAGTTCATGTGGATCAGCTCTGACCACACCGGCGGGCCGCCCACAGCGCAGGCGATGCAGGCTGACAACGATCTGGCCCTCGGCCGCTTTGTTGACGCTATCAGCCACAGCTCGATCTGGAGCTCTTCGGCGATCTTCGTCGAGGAGGACGACGCGCAGAACGGTGTTGACCACGTGGACGGTCATCGCAGCCCTGGCTACATTATCAGTCCCTATGTTCAGCAGCAGGTGAAGAAGGATGGAAGCGGCGCCGGGGTCACCGAAGACAGCACGTTCTACACGCAGGTGAACATGACCCGCACGATCGAGCAGATTCTTGGTCTGCCCCCCATGAATCAGTTCGACCTGACGGCCTCGCCCATGAGCGAAATCTTTATCGACAATCCGCCCGCGAGTAACTTCCTCCCGTGGACGCACGTGGCGAACGGGATTCCGTTGAACCAGGGCGTGAAGCAAATTCCGGCTCAGCCCATTCCAGTGGGCAAGTTCAGCGCCGCTTCCAAGTCGACTCGGAGCTCTGCCTTCAATGCTCGGAACACTGGATGGACGGTGCGCGGAGCGAGCGGGACTGCGCTGTATCAGACCGTCTCGGCTGCCAGGGTCAACGGCGCGCTGAACTCGGCTGAGAGCCCTGCCGTCAAGGTTCTACGGGCTGGTTGGATGAAGAAGAAGACGCAAGTCTTCGCCGGCAAACAGCACATCCCCGACTCCGAGGACCCAGATACCGTCAACCACCTCGACTGGTACGAATCCACGAACTTCGTGATGCCGTATCCTGGCGAGAAGAAGGTACGGCCTGCGAGCGAC
Organism: Acidobacteriaceae bacterium; assembly: GCA_965277145.1. Classification (GTDB taxonomy): domain Bacteria; phylum Acidobacteriota; class Terriglobia; order Terriglobales; family Acidobacteriaceae; genus Edaphobacter. Next base: position 245,341 of record OZ255717.1, on the reverse strand, counting down.
TTCAGGAAGTCCGCACCCGCCCGTGACTCCGACGACTAAGAGACGCACTCAACTACAAAAGGCCCTTTCCCCAACAATGGGAGAGGGCCTTTTCTTTGTCTGATGAGGCAACGTCCCACATCTGGGATATCCGAATGGAGCCTAAAGCGAAGGCGTCGCCCGGGAGAGATTTGAAAGCTCTCGACTGAACTGTCTCGCGAAAGTGATCTCGGGAGACCAGGACATGGGGGCTCAATCGAGAGACGGGTTCGACTGCGCTCTGGCCGGCATGCAAAGCGTAACGCGAGTGCCAACGCCCGGCTTGCTGGCGATGTCTACGTTTCCGCGGTGCAGCTGCATGATGCCCTGAACGATGGAGAGGCCGAGGCCCGTACCTCCAGAGGCTTTGGATCGCGACGGGTCCACGCGGAAGAAACGATCGAACACGCGCGGAAGTGCATCGGGAGGTATGCCGATTCCTGTGTCGGCGACTTCGATCATCACATTTGCAGCTTGCGAATGAGATTGGATCGCGACCGTACCGCCTTCGGGCGTGTGTGCGACCGCGTTAGAGACCAGATTGCCGACGGCCCGCTGGATCAGCGTACGATCAAGTTCCGCAAGAACGGGTTCGCTTGCACCGGCGCTGGTGAGAACGACGCCGGCGTCTGCGGCCGAAGCGTCGTAATAGTCACGCACTCCCTCCAGAAGTTCATTGACATCGACGGTCTCGAGACGCAAGTGAGTCAAGGGACTTTCGGTCCGGGCCAGGAACAACAGATTGCCGATCAGGTCGGACAGGCGCACGGCCTCTTCGAGCGACGATTCCAGAGCGTCGCGGTACTCATCGATCGTGCGAGCTCGCGCGAGCGCTACTTCCGCTTCGCCGCGAATGTTGTTGACCGGCGTACGCAGATCATGCGCGATGTCGGCAGAAAACCGAGAGATCCGTTCGAAGGAGTCCTCCAAACCATCCAGCATGTTGTTGAAGGTCAGAGCCAGGGAGGCCAGTTCGGAGGGGTACCCTTCCGCCGCGATGCGTTCTCCCAAGTGGCTTGAGGTAATACGGCGGGCGGTAGCCGCTATCTCTTCCACCGGGCGAATACCCTGCCGGGCAATCTGATATCCGATAAGGGGAAACAGAACCAGCATGCCCGCTGAGGTGACCCAGAACCACAGCCGGAAGCGGCTCAGCAACGCTTCCTTCTGGGATACGTCCACCGCAACCTGAATGGTGATGAGATGACTCGCGGAGTTTCCGAAATGTTCTGTCGCAGCGATCACACGGAAGGATTTGCCGCTTTTGCCGGTGATCGGAATGACCGATCCAACGTGACCGTTCAGCAGGCTTCCGAGCTTTGGGAGGTCCAACTGGCTGGCCATCCCCGGGGTCATGAGCAGAGGTCTGTCACCTTCATCCAGAAGGCAAATGTAGAACTGCTCATACCGTCTCGCGGCAGATTCGAGCTCTACTTCCTCACGCAGGCCATCCTCATCTTCGGGACGTTCACGCAACATGGTGCGCAAGACGTTCACTTTATCTTTGAGGAAGAGCTCGGTGCTTTTGTTCAGTTCCGCAACCAACACCAGGTAGAGACCCAACGTGGCGAGCAAGACCAAAATCAGACCGGCGGAGGCATAAGCCGCGGTCAGCCGAAACGCCAGCGTACGCCAGATTCCTGAAGCGCTCGACTGTACCTTACTCGGCTTCGAGGACATAACCGGAGCCACGAACCGTATGGATCAGCTTCGACGCGAATGGATCATCGAGCTTGCTGCGCAGTCTCCTGACACTGACGTCGACTACGTTGGTTTCGCTGTCGAAGTTCATGTCCCAGACCGCCTCGGCGATCACTGTCCGGGACAGCACCTCTCCGGCGCGACGCGCCAGCAGGGAAAGCAGGAGAAACTCCTTTGTGGTCAGGTCGAGGCGATGGCCGCCGCGGGTAGCGCGATGCCGAAGGAGATCGATTTCAAGATCGGCCATGCAGACCACGTCCTGCGGCCGGGCCGGTACCCTCCGCAAGCGGGAGCGCACGCGCGCCAGCAGCTCCGAAAACGCAAACGGTTTCACCAAGTAGTCGTCGGCTCCAAGCTCGAAACCGCGCACCCTTTCGTGTACGGCATCGCGAGCGGTGAGAAAGAGAACCTGCGTGTTCTTGCCCGCCTGCCGTAAGCCCGTTAGCACCTGCCAACCGTCCAGGCCTGGAAGCATGATGTCGAGGATGATGAGGTCGAACTCTACGTTCTTGGCCAGCTCCAGCCCATCCAGGCCGTCGGGAGCCACGTCGACAACAAAGCCCGCTTCGCCGAGTCCTTTTTTCAGGAATTTGGCCGTTTTCGCTTCGTCCTCGATCACCAGAAGTCTCATAAACACCTCATTGTGCAACTAGTCTCTTGCTTCGTAAGCATCTTTGAGAACCGCCGAGCCATTGCTCAGTGGCTGTAGTCAGTGCTAGCTGAACTGCCGTGAATGCTTGATTACAGCGGTTTTCCTGTTGCTGTGAGTCGGACAAAGTGTGAGAGTGCCGTTTTCGTTGGGAAATGGGCCATGAAACCTGTGTCTTCGCTATACACCTGCAGGAAACCGCTCTAGAAATCCAGCCGCAGGGCGAACTGGATCTCGCGCGGCGTTCCCGAGCCCACCGGGGTGATCGGCGATACGATCGCTGTGTTCAGGTTGACCGTGTTGATGATGCTGCCGAAGCCGGCGGGATTTGATGGGTTGAAGGTGGTCTGCGGCTGCCCCAACTGCGGATGGTTGAAGACGTTGTAGAACTCCGAGCGAAACTCCAAGCGAGCGCGCTCTCCGAGGGGAAACGTCTTAGCGGCGCTGGTATCGACCTGCCAGGTGCCCGGCCCGGGGAGTAGGTTGCGCCCCGCGTCGCCAAACGTACCCGCTGCGGGAGCGGCAAAGGCAGCGGGATTGATCCAGTGTGCAATCGTCCGGCCCCCGGGCGGCGTTCGGGAGACGCCCGGAACGAGGTTGGGACGCAGCGTGCCGGAGTTTCCGTATGGGGAGATATAGCTGCTCGGCAGAAGCACGTTGACCGGGAAGCCGGTGCGAGCCAGCGCCGCCGTGGTCAGCTCCCAGTTGCCGGCGAGGGCGCCTGCTATACCGTGGCTGAGCAACCGCTTGCCCCGGCCGAAGGGAAGCTCATACACGGCGTTGCCGTTGATCACGTGGCGCGCGTCCCACGCTCCGCCGGCCCACTCGCAGGAGAGGCACAGGGGGTTTTGCGGCGAGATCTCGTCACCGTCCCCGCTGCCGTTGGAGCCGTTGTCGAGTTCGTGCGTATAGGCGTAGTTGGCGGATACGAGGAGCCCGTGCGCGAACGGCCGCCGAACGGAGACCGCCAGGCCATTGTAAGAACTCGCCCCGACCGAGCCGCGCCAGCCGATGGCGGGAGCAAAGGCCGGGTACTGCGCCATTTTTGTAGCCGGATCGATCAGGTTTACCACGTTGGTACCGAGCAGATGCACACCCCTGCTTCCCAGATAGGCGACCGTGGCGACGAAGTTCGCGGGCAACGCTTCCTGAACCGAAAGGTCCCACTGCTCGGTATAGGAGTCCTTGCGATTGCGCTGTTCGGCGTTCGGCGACAGGGTACCATTTCCGGTGAAGTACGGGCTCACCGGGTAAGTCACGTTGGTCACGGAGTAGGAAGGAACTTCGTTCTTCGCGGGCAGGTTCTGATCGTCCAGCTGGCCATCCTCGTGGTAGATTCCGAAGCCAGCGCGAAGGATCGGCTTTGCGTGCCCGGAAGGCGCCCAGATCACGCCCAGGCGCGGGTCGACGTCGCCGTAGTTCTGCTGGCCGAAGCTGGCGCCCACGCCGCAGAACCCCTGAGGTCCACAGGTGCCGAAATCGAACGGGTTGGCCTTTCCGTGCGCCTCGTGGAAGAGGTCGAAGACCGAGTAGCGCACACCCAGGTTCAGGGTCAGATTGGAAGTGGCCCTGTACTCATCCTGGGCGTAGCCGATGAACCAAGTCTTGCGCAGGTCGTTGACGGGCAGGGCACCCGTCAGACTCGCCTTGCGCACCTTATTGGCTGCCAGTTGTTCGAGCGTGGCAAAGGTCGCGGTTCCATGCTCCCCGTAGTGCTGGTTGAGCTGAATTTCGCGGATCTCCACACCGGCTTTGAAGGTTTGCCGCCCGTGGAGCCAGGTCATGTCGTCGATCTCCGAGAAACTGTTCCCGACGTAGATGGTGTTGTAGTTGTAGTTCTGCGTCACAAATCCCGGCCCCGGCCCTGACGAGATCGCAATCTGAAAAGCGGAGCCGGTTTGGCCGGAGTTGTAGGCGTTCGAGGTGGATCGATTGAATCCAAATCTCGCTTCATTGGTAAGGTAGGGACTGAAGACATGCAGCAATTCCACGGCTCCATTGATCGGCGTGGTTACCCTCTGCTGCAAGTCCGTCGCGGCAGCTGAGACTGGTTGCGTATTGACCGAGCGGTCGTAATTGAAGCGCAGAAAGCCGGTGGTGCGGGCCGAAAAATGCTGGTCCAGCCGCAGCATCGCCGAGTTCTCATTGACGGTCTGGGTGCAGGCGCAGGTTAGCAGGTCATAGTTTGCATAAAACGGGTCGCCCGGATCGTTTTGCGGCGTATAGGGCGTGAGAAGTGTCTTTGGGCCTGCCCCCGGGTAGGCATTCACGATCGCATACACCGGTGAGGAAGCCGGGATTCCGGCCTTGAACGCCGCGCTCGGCACATCGCCGCTGGTCGGGTACCCCCACACCTGCCGGTAGGCCTCGGAGGCGACGAAGAAGAAAGTTTTGTCGTGCACAATGGGGCCGCCCAGCGATCCGCCGAACTGATTCAGGCGAAGCGGCTGCTGCGATTCGCCGTGCGACGCCCACAGAGGTTCTGGGGCGTCGAACATGTTGTTGCGAACAAACTCGAAGAGACGTCCGTGGATCTGGTTTGTACCGGCGGGCGAAACCACGGCCAGTTGAGCGCCGCCCGTCGCACCTTCTTCAGCGGTTGCCAGAAGCGTATCGACGCGGAACTCCGCAATCGCGTCCAGCGGTATGGCGAGCCGTGCCCAGGCGCGCTGCGTCTGGTTCACGACGTTGGTCGCGTCCACGCCGTCGTAGGTGAAGCTGCTGTCATCGAGGCCGCGTCCGGCGAATCGGATCGATCGCTGGTTGCTTCCGCCGGTGTCGATCGCGCCCGGGATATACGCCGTCAGCGCCGCCCAATTGCGGCCATTCAGCGGCAGCTCGTCGGCCTGCTCTCGCTCGATCAGCCCTGACACCGTGCTTGTGTTGCGGTTCAGCAGCTCAGAGGCGGCCGAGACCTCCACGTGCTGCTCGCCGCCTGACACCTTCAACCTCGCATCCAGGGTGCGGGTTCCGCCGACGACCTGCCGGACATCGGCGAACGTCAGCGTCTCGAAGCCGAGACGATCGATGGTGATGGTGTATCTTCCCACCGGAAGCTCGGCGATGCCGTACTGCCCAAAGGCGTCGGAGACTCCTTCACGCCGCAGTTGGGTCGAGTTCTCGACAGCCGAGATGCGCGCTTGGCCCAGCAGCCTTCCCGAGGGGTCTGTGACCGTGCCGTTTAAGGCGCTGCGATTCACCTGCGCGATGGCTGGATTCGAGCAGACAAGGCCTGCCAGCGCAGAAACGACCAATACCGAGGGAGAAAGGAATGAGCGGGAATGCTGCATCGTGGCCTCAAAAGGGAATCGCATTTTGGCGAGGGACAAGCTCACCTGGCTCAAAGTTCAAAGGAGCCCGCAAAGATCGTCGCAGTTTCGTGGGTGTGAGCGGAGTGCCAGATTGCAAAACTGTAATCCTGCTCTTTTTACAGCGCCTTTGTTACGGCCGCCCGACTGGCGTGTGAACGCCCGATGTATTCATCTCGGACCCGGTGGATCGTCTGATCGGTACATGATGACGGGCCACGGTCGAGAGCGCCCACGCGTTCGTTTGCCGGGACCGAATGGGTTGCCGAGCGTTAGAGTCAGGGAGCTTCCATCGGACCTTTGTTTGGGTTGCGGTCGTTCGATCAGTCGGCGTGAGCAGATACCGATGCCGGGACGACAGAACAAACCAAACGTTCACATTAGTCACGACCCAGACGTTGTAGAGTCAGCGACGAGCCACCCATAGGAGTTTCCCCATGCGCTTAAGCTTTCTCGTTGCTGCGACGGCTTTACTTTCGGCCAGCCTTGCTGCTCGTGCTGACAGCTTCAACTTCACCTTCGGCAACTCTTCGAGTTTGTTCAGTGGCTCCGGGGTGCTTACCACAGGCGTTCTCGAGGCGCCGGGGGAGTATTTGATCGCAAGTGTGACCGGAACCGCTGAAACGACTCCTGGTGGTCCGCGCCTGGTCATCGCGTCCATTCTGGCTCCCGGCACCTTTCCCACGATCTCGAACGGCGGAACGTTTCCCGCGAATGACAACACTCTCTTCGTGACGAACGGGGTCGGCACCCTGAGCCAAGACGGTCTGTCTTTTACTCTGACAAATGGGGCGCAGATCAACCTCTACAATGACGGTCCCGGTAACAATGCGTTTCTGGAACGAGTCAACGGAACGGGTGTCTTTGAAGATGTGCCGACTACGATCACCGCGGTCACAGCTATTCCCGAGCCCTCGGGCCTCCTTCTGCTCGGCACGGGGCTGTTAGGCGTGGTTGGCGTGGTGAAGCGCCGATTCGAGCAAAGCTGAACCTGTTTACCATTATGGGATTTGCAGGAGCCTTTGCTCGGGGTCCGGGCGCGATACAAGTTTTGGAAGAAGAATGGCCGCAGGCCTTCTTAGACGATGCGGTAGGTGGGGACGACTTCGGGGGTTCCGGGGACGGGGAGTTTGTTGCCTTCGGGGTCGACTTCGTAGGATTCCACGTAGAAGTAGGTGAGATTGGCGGCGCCAAAGGTTGTGGTGATGGCGACATCGGTGGCGTCGCGGCCAGCGGCCATCAGGATGCGGCCGAAGCGGGGTTCGTTGTGGCGGGCGTCCATGGTCCACCAGCGGTTGGCGAGGAAGACCTCGTACCAGGCGGAGAAGTCTCCGGCTCCGGAGTAGGGGTGTCGGATGTCGCCGAGGTAGCCGGTGACGTAGCGACTGGGGATGTTGAGGGCGCGGGAGAGGGTGATGGCGAGGTGCTGGAAGTCGCGGCAGACGCCGACGCGTTCGGTAAAGACGTCGAGAGCGGTTTTTGTGGGGCGGGCGGATTTGTAGTCAAAGCGGATGTGGTTGTGGACCCAGTCGCGGATGTAAATGGCGCGGGCCCAGCCGGGGGTGGTGTGGCCGAACAGGTCGGTGCTGATGGCGCCCATCTTGTCGACCTCGCAGTAGCGGCTGGCGAGGAGGAACTGGAGGACGTCCGTGGGGAGGTCCTCGATGTTGGCCTGGGTGGCTTCGGTCTGGATCTCGTCGGGGATCTCGGGGGCTTCGACGATGCTGGATCCGGAGAGCCGGAGTTCGCCGGCAGGGGCGAAGAAGCGGGTGCAGCGATTGCCGAAGGCGTCGAGGTAGAGGTTGAGGTCGATGGGGGTGGAGGCGCCGGAGAGCAGGTGTTCGACGCGGAGCAGGCTGTCCGGGTCGGAGGGGAAACGGAGTTGGCGGTCGAGCGAGGGGTAGTTGTGGAGGAGGGTGACAAAGGGTGTGGGGGCGGGCAGGTCGAAGTGGATGTCGAATTCGGAGAGGATTCGCATGTCGGTGCCTGCCTGAAAGATATGGTGTTAGGTAAATGGTACAACGGGCGAGGTTTGCGGTGTGTTTTGTTGGAGCGGGTGGCGCTGCTGCGCTTCTCGATCTCGGATTTCCGCAGGTTTATCTGGTGATGTGCGGCGCGGTGCGGTATCCGGCGAGATATCGGGCGAGGTCGATGTAGCCGAAGCGGCCGGGGTAATTGCCGAGGGCGGGAAGCGTCCAGCAGGTGGCATACAGAAGAAGGGCGAAGATGGCTGAGCGAGAGTGGTGCAGGTTTTGTGGGTGCGCGGGCTTGCGGCTGGCGCTCACCTCAGGGTGCGGCTCCGATCTTGGGTCGGATTTCTGGTTAGCGAAGAGGAACAGCAAGAGCAGGCAGACGAGGTGGATGTGGAGCCAGCGGCCCCAGTCGCGGGCGAAATAGAAGAGGAGGGAGGAGGCTAGGAAGGCGAGGGCAGCGGCGGTGGCGAGGGTCGTGGTGGTGCTCGGATCGCGGCGGGATTGGGGTAAGTTGCGGAAGATAAAGGGGATGGGGAGGACGGCGAGGAGGGCGGGGATGGGGTAGCGGGTGAGGTAGTGGTAGGTGCGCGCGGCGCGGAGGGTGTCGGCGTGCGCGAAGCTGGGGGTGCGGGCGAGATAGAGGATCGCACCGCCGCAGGCACCGGTTCCGTCCGGGTGCAGGGTGCTGCCGATGGAGGTGCAGATCTCCGCGGCCTGGGCGAGGCTGGCGGGGTGGAGGGCGATCGCAAGGACGGCGAGGAGGCCGAGGGCAGCGGGGAAGACGGAGACGGCGAGGGCGGTGCGGCGGGGGAGGGCGAGGAAGAGGGCGGCGAAGATGTAGGGGAGGTAGATCAGGAGCGCTTCGTGGGAGAGGATGAGGGCGGGGACGGCGGCGGAGATGAAGACAGCGAGGCGCCAGGGGCGGGCGACGGTGCGCGGGTGACGGAGGAGGTTGAGAAGGAGCGCGAGGGTGAGATAGAGGAGGATCTCTTTACGGTGGGCGGCGGGCGGGTCAAGGACGGGGAAGCTGAGGGTGGCGGGGGAGAGGAAGAGGGCGAGACTGGCGAGGCTCCAGCGGGTGCGGCGGAGAAGTGGGAGGAGGCTGAGCGTGAAGCCGGCGGAGAGCAGAATCTGGAGTGCGGCGGTGAGTTGGACGAGCGAGGTGGATGTGAGGCGGGCGAGGTGGAGGAGGAGTTCGCCGGGGAGGCCGCGGCGCACGAAGCCGGCCTGGTAGTTGATGATCCAGTCGGCGGTGATCCAGGGGTGAGGGCTGGGGTTGCGGGCGTTGAGGACGGCGAGCAGGGTGGTGAAGGCGAGGAGGGAGAGGACGTAGATCTGGGGGAGGCGGCGGTTGGGGTGAATCTGTTCAGATGTCAGGTGCCGGATCTCAGATATCAGAGAGCAATCTCAGCGGGGATCTGGTTCGGTGGTCAGGTTCTGGGTTGAGGTGAAAGGACCGGCGACGACTCCGGAGGGTCGCCGCCGGTGTTGGGAGGGTTAGTGGGCGCCGACGACGGCGGGTTCGGCGTGAATGGCGGCGGCTCCGAGTTTGAGGGCTTCGGCCTTGTCGGTCGCCTCCCAGGTGAAGTCGGGGCCGGTGCGGCCGAAGTGTCCGTAGGCGGCGGTCTGCTTGAAGATGGGCCGGCGGAGGTCGAGGGACGCGATGATGCCGTGCGGTGTGAGCGAGAAGTTGGCGCGGACTAGGGCTTCGAGGAGATGGGGTTCGACCGTGCCTGTGCCAAAGGTGTCGATGCGGACGCTGACGGGTTCGGCGACGCCGATGGCGTAGGCGAGCTGGACCTCGCAGCGCTCGGCCAAGCCGGCGGCCACGATGTTTTTGGCGATGTAGCGGGCCATGTAGGCGGCGGAGCGGTCGACTTTCGTGGCGTCCTTGCCGGAAAAGGCGCCACCGCCGTGCCGTCCCATGCCGCCGTAGGTGTCGACGATGATCTTGCGTCCGGTGAGGCCGGAGTCGCCCATGGGTCCGCCGATGACGAAGCGCCCGGTGGGGTTGATGTGGTATTTGGTGTCGGCGTCGAGCAGATCGGCGGGGATGACGGCCTGGATGACGTGCTTGAGGACGTCGGCACGGAGCTGATCGTTGCCGATCTCTTCGGCGTGCTGGGTGGAGATGACGACGGCGTCGACGCGGGTGGGTTTGCCGTCGGCGCTGTACTCGACCGTGACCTGGGATTTACCGTCAGGGCGGAGGTAGGGCATGAGGCCGGATTTGCGGACTTCGGAGAGTTTCGCGGAGAGCCGGTGCGCGAGCGAGATGGGTGTGGGCATCAGTTCGGGGGTCTCGTCGGAGGCGTAGCCGAACATCATGCCCTGGTCGCCGGCGCCGCCGGTGTCGACGCCCTGCGCGATGTCCGGGGACTGCTTGTTGATGGTCGAGATGACGGCGCAGGTGTTGGAGTCGAAGCCGTGGAGGGCGTTGTTGTAGCCGATCTCGGAGACGGTGGAGCGGACGAGGGACTGGAAGTCGACGTAGGCCTTGGTGGTGATTTCGCCGGCGATGACGACCAGGCCGGTGCATGTGAGGGTTTCGCAGGCGACGCGGCTGTAGGGGTCCTGCTCGAGGCAGGCGTCGAGGATGGCGTCGGAGATCTGGTCGGCGATCTTGTCCGGGTGGCCCTCGGTTACAGATTCGCTGGTGAAGAGGAAACGGTCGCGTGTCGCCAAGTGGAGCTCCTTCTGAGGGGGTGCGTCTGGGAGATAAGATCAGTGGCTTATTCTAGACGGCTCCACGGGCGAGGGCAAAGGCTGTGTGAGCCGCGACGCACCAGGGTAACGGGACCTTTGGGCGAATATGCGTTGGCGCAAGCCGGGGATCGGGCAGAGCGGGTTGGTAGACTGGAGCGTAGGTGAAGATCCCGTTTCCAGAACGATTTCCGCTCCTGTACGTGGCCCTGTTCGGGCTTGTACTGGTGACCCTGCAGCAGCTGGACGGGACGTCCTTGGTGTTCAGCATATATTCGTTTCTATTTATTTTCATTGCGGCGATGGCGTTCAACCTCGCCGGTGGCATGACGACGCCTTCGGGCGCGTATGTATTTTTCTATTCGATGTTTGGGGCCATTGTGGGGCTGGTTTGGAAGTCGGTTCTGGGGCAGCCCGGCGACTCGAACCTGCTTCGACCGCAGCTGACCTTGGCGGTGTTTCTGGTGGGGATCACGACCATGTGGGGGTCGGTGTGGGTCAGCCAGAAGCTTCGGCGCAAGCGCGCATTTTTAGAGAATATTGTGAGTCCGTCCAACCTCCAAAGCGCTACAGTCGGCAGCCTGACGGTGGGCGCGTTCCTTTATTTTCTCGCACATACGACCTCTCGCGTGAGCGGAAGCGCGCTCAGCGTGCTCCTTCAGGTGAATCGGTTTTCCGAGCTTGCGATCATCCTCGGTGTGACGTACCAGATCCGCCGAAGCGGCGGCCGGAGCAGTGTGAACGTGCCCGTGCTTGTGGCGGGAGCGGTGATCTTTGTCCTGGGCGGTCTGTGGGGATTTTCCAAGGAGGCCATGTTTACACCGTTTGTGTGCTGGGGCGTGGCGGCGGGGGCGCAGGGGTATCGCGTGAGCCGGCGGACGATGGTGTTTCTGGTGCTCGCGATGCTGTTTCTGTTCCGGTACATGGTGCCGTACTCGCAGTATGGACGGACGCAGTCGGGGGTCTCGTTTGCGGGCAATATCGCTCTTTCGGGGGAGTTGCTGTCCGATCTCGGGTCGGTTCGACGGCACTTCAATGAGGCGGTAGCGGCCGAGGCGACGGATACCAATCAGGGGTACTTCGGCAAGTCGCAGGGCTTTATGGACCGTCTGCATATGATCGGTCCGGATGACGCTCTGATCGACGCGACGGAGCGCGACGGGCCGTACGGGATCTTTCCGATCATCGCGAATATCGAGAATCTGGTGCCGCACTTCCTTTGGCCCGGAAAGCCGCAGTACCTGTGGGGCAACGTGTTTGCGCACCAGGCCGGCATGGATCTGCCGGAGGAGGACTACACAACCGGGGTCTCGTTTACGCCGACCGGGGAGGCGTTCCACCTGGAGCGATGGGCGGGGCTGTTCCTCGTTGCGCCGCCGCTTTGGATCCTCCTGTTTACGATCTTTGATTCCCTTTGCGGCGATGTGCGGAAGTCGCCATGGGGGTTGCTGGCGACGGCCGTGTTTGCGCACCAGGCGGCGGAGGGAATGCTGGACGCGATCTTCTACTCGATTGAATACGGCAGCATCACGATCATCTTTGCGGCGTTTACGGCGGCGTACGTGATGCCTCTGGTGGGGTCGCTGTTTGTGGGTCCGGGAGCGCGGATGGAGGCGCGTGTGGATGCGGTGCGGCGTCTGCCGCGGAGGGTTTCAACGGGCGGTGCGGTGGAGAGTGCTTGAGGGCAGCAGCAAATTCTCTTCGGGAATGACAAACTGGAAGTGCAAGGGCAGGGGCAAGAGGAGACGATGAATCGACTGGTGGTGGGAAACCTTGTGTATCGGCCGTTGCGGTCGACGATCAGCGCTTTGGCGGTCGCGATCGAGGTGATTATGATTTTGTCGATCGCGGCGATCATGCTGGGGATGCTGAACGGGCAGAGGACGAGGACGAGCGGGATCGGGATGGACATGATCACGCATCCGGGTACGGCGTCGAACCTGATGGGGGTGTCGGGCGCGACTGCCTCGATCGCGGTGGCGGATGTCTTGCGGGGTCTGCCGCATGTGACGGTGGCCTCGCCGGTGAACATCCAGCTGACCGCGGGCAAGAGCCTCGAGAACATCTACGGCATTGATTTCAAGAGCTACGACGCCCTGCGGCCGTTTGTGTTTGTGGCGGGCGGGCCGTTTCAGGGGCCAGACGACGTGATCATCGACGATTACGAGGCGGCAAAGGGGCACAAGGTCGGGGATACGATCGAGGTCTTGAAGCATCCGTTTCGGATCTCGGGAATTGTGGAGCATGGCAAGGGCGGACGGAAGATGATTCCCATCGACACCATGGATGAGATTGGCGGGACGCCGGGAAAGGCGAGCCTTTTCTATATAAAGGTGGACGATCTGGCAAATCGCGAGAAAGTGCGCGAGGAGATCCTGGGGACGCCGGGGATGCAGCAGTATGACGTGCAGACGCTTGAAGAGTTGATGTCGACCCTGACGCCGGAGCGTCTGCCGGGGTTCAACATTGGGCTGCGGGTGGTGATCGGGATTGCGACGGTTATCGGGTTTATGGTGATCTTTCAATCGATGTACACGGCGGTGATGGAGCGGACGCGGGAGATCGGCATCCTGAAGTCGCTGGGGGCGTCGAAAGGGTATGTAGTCTCGGTGGTGCTGCGCGAGACGGGTCTGCTGGCGGTGACGGGGATCGGTCTGGGGATTGCCTTGACGTACCTCATGCGGCTGATCTTTCATCTGAGATTCCCGACCCTGGACTTTGCCGTGACGCCGCACTGGGTGTTGTCGGCGGCGTTGATTGCGTTTGCCGGGGCGATGCTGGGGGCGATGTACCCGGCGTTGAAGGCGGCGCGCAAGGACCCGATCGACGCTCTCTCGTATGAGTAGCTGCGGGCGTTCGGGGCGGGGAACCTCCGGAGATGCTGCGCTTACTTCCCTTTGCGGGCTTTTGTCGGCGACGGTGTCGGAGGCGTAGGATCGCTTGAGCGGATGCCAGGATGCTGCGTCCCTGTCGGTAAACGGATATGGGGGCCGCAGCGTCGATAAACTGGATGCGCGACGTTGTGCTTTGCGCGACCGGCGCCGCCCCTGGGACAATACCTTGGAGCGCGCCACTCTGGATTTCAGGGCAGGTGCTTTGTGGCTGGAGCGATGCGTGGAGAGATTGGCCTGACGGGAGCTGAGATTCGCCTGACTGGAGCTGAAATCAGTCTGACTGGGGCTCAAATCAGCCTGACGGGGTCCAGGATGGCAGCCGCCGTGGCTGCTCCGGCGGTCGAGATCGGTGCCGAGACGGTTGCGGAGGCACGCGCCTTTGGGCGTAAGCCGGCGATCTCGCCCGGGTCTCTCCTCCATGCGGTCCTCCTTGCGGTCGCTCTGGTGTTCTATGCGCTTCATTTTGTGCATCTTCGGGCGGATTTCCCGAACCACTCGCCGTGGATGGACTGGGCGAAGTACACGGACGAGGGGTGGTACGGGGACGCGGCGATCCGGCACTTTGACCGCGGCAGCTGGTACGTAAAAGGCGACTTCAATCCGGCGGCGGCGTTGCCGGTGTGGCCTCTGCTAGAGGGTCTGGTCTTCCGGTATACGGGTGTGGGCATGGCGCCGGCGCGGGCTCTGACGGTGGCGGTCTTTGGACTGATTCTCCTGTGTTCGTACGTGCTCCTCAGACGCTGGGCGGGGGGGCTCGCGGGGGCGGGGGCCGTGTGTCTGCTCGCGGTCAGTCCGTTTTGTTATGCGTTTATGCGCATGGCGATCCTGGAGCCGATGCTGATCTTACTGACGCTGCTGGCGTTGCTGGGGGCCGGGTCGGTCGGTTTGGCGGCGGACGGAGGTCGGCTGGGCCGGCGATGGTGGCTGCCGGTGGCTGCGCTTGGGCTTCTCTTGCCGGCGATGGTGCTGACCAAGACGACGGCGCTGTTCTTGATGCCGGCGGTGATCTGGATGTTGTGGGCGCGGGTTGGATACCGGCGCCGGCTGTTTGCGCGGGCGGGTGGGGTGGCGGCCGGGACTGGTCTCGGAGTCTGGCTGCTGTACTACGGCCTGGTGGTGCGGCCGCGGTACATCGAGGACTACCGCTACCTGTTTAGCGCGAACGCGTATACGGGCATTACGGCGGCGACGGCGGTCGGTGTGGTGCGCGACACGGTGCTGGACGGGATATGGATGGGGCGGATGTTGTTTCCGCTGGCGGTGGTCCTGGTGTTGCTGCTCCTGTGGCGGTGGCGCCGGTTGCGAGCCGAGCCGCTGCTGGTGTCGCTGATGCTGTGGGCGGGAGGGTACGGTGCGTTTCTGGCGTACCACGCGAACCTGCAGCCGCGGTACTACCTGGTCATCGCGGTTCCGCTGACGCTTCTGGTACCGGCGGTGCTGGACCGTCTGTGGCGAGGGGAGCTCGGCTTTGGCGCTGAGACGCGACGTGTTCTGGTGGGCCTGGCAGGGGTGGTGCTCGCGGCTGTCGTGGTGGTGGATGCGCGGCAGACGCTCCACTATGTTCGGTCGCCGGAGTATACGTTTCTGGAGGCGGCGCGTGGCATTGACGCGATCGTGAGCAAGGATCGCGCGCACAATCCGCTGGTGCTCTCGATCAGCGGGTCGGACCTGTCGCTGATGACAGGGCTGCCGTCGATCTGTGACGATTTTGGGACGATGGAGCTGCCGGACCGGGTGCGGGCGTACAAGCCAGGTTGGTATGTGAGTTGGAATCAGGTCGACGACGACAAGATGGACGCGTTTACGCCGCGCTTTCACCTGGAGCGGGTCGCGTCGTTTCCAGCGATGGACGATCCGGAGCGGAACCTCCTAATTCTGTACCGTGTGGAGCCGGGGCCGGGGCCATCGCGACCGCGTGTGCGGAGACGCAAGCCGCCGTTGCCGAAGTCGCTCGAGACGGCGATGGGGCAGCAGCCGAGCGCGGCCCAACTGGAGCACTGAGCTCAGCCTGACGAGACTGGTTGACTCGCCTTGCCGCTTTCAGTAGTCTAAGAGCTCGCGCGGAGTTCGCGTCCGTACGTCTGTTGTGCCGGAGCGTTAGCACATGGGGCGGGGATGGCGGATGTCCGTGGTGGATACCTCTGGGGCCGGTCCGGCGAGTTCAGTTCGCGGCGCCTCCTCCTGACCATCACAGGCTGGCATTCTTTTTGGCTTCTGCGCGATCTCTGCGGGCCTCGGTGCCTCCAGACGCTGGTCTTTCTTCTCTCCTCTCCCTAATTGCTCCTTGCGGCGGGCAGGTTCTGGACGGGTGGGCGGACGATCTCCGAACGGTTGTCGGATGTTTTGGTATAGATTTCTGATTTTTGCGGTTGAGAGGGAGTAGCGCACTATGTCGACCACGATTCCAAGCGGCAAAGACATCAAGCGGCGATGGTTTGTGCTGGATGCGAGCGGAAAGACGCTCGGGAGGCTTGCGACGCAGGCTGCCAGCGTTCTCGCAGGCAAGTTGAATCCGCTGTACACGCCCTACATCGATATGGGGGACCATGTTGTGATCGTCAACGCCGAGAAGATCGTCCTGACGGGTTTGAAGGCGGAGCAGAAGCTGTATCGGCGGTACACGGGATTTCCCGGCGGTCTGCGCGAAGAGTCGTTTGTGAAGCTCCTGGCGCGTCGTCCGGAGGCGATTGTGGAGCAGGCCGTAAAGGGCATGCTGCCGAAGTCGAAGCTGGGCCGCCAGATGGCGACCAAGTTGAAGGTGTACAAGGGCGCCGATCATCCGCACGTGGCGCAGCAGCCCGAGCCGATGGAGTTGGCGTCGTAAGATTTTTGGGTTTGGTTCGTCTGCGTGAGAGCCGTTCGAGCGAAGAAGAGATAAGGGAGTTCTATGGCGGATCTGATTCAGTACTACGGGACGGGGCGGCGCAAATCCAGCATCGCGCGGGTGTTTTTGCGGCCGGGCAGCGGGAACTTCGTCGTCAACAAAAAGCCGGTCGATGTGTACTTCGTGACACCGCAGCAGAGGGCAGCGGCAAAGCGGTCGCTCGGGATCGAGAACATCGGCGAGACGTTCGACGTCATGACGACGGTTCGGGGCGGCGGCGTGATGGGTCAGGCCGATGCCGTCAAGCTTGGCATCGCGCGGGCTCTGATGGAGTTCAACCCGGAGCTGCGCAAAGCTCTCAAGGCAGAAGGCTTGGTCACGCGGGATTCGCGCGGCAAGGAACGCAAGAAGTACGGGCAAAAGGGTGCTCGCGCACGGTTCCAGTTCTCCAAGCGATAGAAAAAGCTTTTCAGCAAGGTCTTTTTGGTTTCAGATTTTCCAGCATCGCACGACCCGCCACACTCTGCGTGGCGGCAGGAATCTAAATCTCCCAACCAACAGGGATCAATCGCTGTCGCCAAGGAAACAAATTTCCGGACACACAGACGGTGATGCCCAGCTAGGAGCACCATGGCAAATATCACGATGAAGGAGCTGCTCGAGGCCGGCGTTCACTTCGGGCACCAGACCAAGCGCTGGAACCCGAAGATGAAGGAGTACATCTTCGGCGAGCGCAACGGCATTTACATCATTGATCTTCAGAAGACGCTGAAGATGTTCAAGGACGCATCGAAATTCGTCACCGACCTGACCTCCACCGGCAAGCTGGTCCTATTTGTCGGCACCAAGCGCCAGGCGCAGGACGCGGTGGCCGAGGAGGCGACGCGCGCCGGCATGCCGTACATCAACTCGCGCTGGCTGGGCGGCCTGCTGACCAACTGGGTGACGGTGCAAAAGTCGGTGAAGCGGCTCCAGGAGCTCGACGATATGTCGACCGACGGCCGGTATGAGCTGCTGACCAAGAAGGAAGTCATCAAGCTCGAGCGCGAGCGCAAGCATCTTTCGACCAATCTGTCTGGCATCAAGAACATGAAGCGTCTGCCGGATGCGATCTTTGTGATCGATTCGAACAACGAGGCGATCGCGGTCGCCGAGGCGCGGAAGCTCGGCATCCCGGTGGTCGCGGTAGTCGATACGAACTGCGATCCGACGGTGGTCGACTATGTGATTCCGGGCAATGACGATGCCCTGCGCGCGATTCGGCTGTTTACGACCAAGATTGCGGATTCGGCGGCCGAGGGCGTGCAGATGGTGTCCGACAAGGCATTTGCGAGCGAGGTTGCGGACGTGCAGCCGACCGAAGTTGCGCCGCAGTTCGTCGGTGAAGAGGGCGAGGATGCGCCGGCCGGGGTCGAACTTTCGGCTGCGGCGGAACAGCCTGCGGACGAGGACGACGAGAATGTCGATCTGGCGGCGGTGCTGGGCGGCAATATTCGCAAGGCGCCGGCGTCGGCGACCGTGGATGAGCCCGAGCCGGTGGCCGCCGAGACGGGCGCCTAGAGCGGCTGCAACGACTCAGAAGAAAGAGATCCTGAGGGCGTGGCGGCCATCGCTTCCGAAGGAGCGAGTTGGCCACCGCGCCATTCTTTTTTGCGTGTGCACAGAAAAATAATCTTCACGCGGGGCTAAACTTCCGGCGAGAAGATGTCGATAAGAGAATGTGAGAGGGCAATGACAACGGCAGCAGAGACAAACAAGGTAGATGCAAAGCTGGTGAAGGAACTGCGCGAAAAGTCCGGCGCGCCCATGGGCGACTGCCTGAAGGCGCTGCAGGAGACCCGCGGCAACATGGAAGAGGCGTTTGTGGTCCTGCGCAAGCGCGGGATGGCATCGGCGGCAAAGAAGGCGGCACGCTCGACCAACGAAGGCGCGGTTGGGACCTACATCCACGCCGGTGGCAAGATCGGCGTTCTTCTGGAGCTGAACTGCGAGTCGGACTTTGTGGCGCGCACGGACGATTTTCAGAGCCTCCTCCGCGATGTCGCGATGCATGTTGCCGCGACCGATCCGCGCTATGTGCGCAAGGAGGATGTAACTGAAGAGGACCTCGCGCGCGAGAAAGACATCTTCCGATCGCAGGCCGCCGCGACAGGCAAGCCGGCGCCGGTGGTCGAAAAGATCGTCGAAGGCAAGATGAGCAAGTTCTACGAGGAGGTCTGCCTTCTCGAGCAGCCGTTCATCAAGGACCAGACCCAGACGATCGCGCAGATTATCGCAACGCGCGTCGGCAAACTCGGCGAAAACATCTCCGTCCGGCGCTTCGCCCGCTTCAAAGTAGGCGACCCAAACTGGACCGTCGCCACGACAAAGATCGCCGCAGAGGAACCCCAGGCATAGCGCCTGCAGTCTCACCTCACTTGATGTGATGAGCCTCGGCGAGAGCCGGGGCTTATCGTTTATGCAGTTGGCGCCAACGAAGCAGACCAGACCTAAATCCGAGTTGACGGTGCACTTGACGTGTGCTACGGTCCCGCATAAAGTTTTTCACGCATCGCGTCGTCGCCAGACTGACGCGGCAGTTCTCCCTCGGGTAACTTCTAGCCCTGTTCAAAAAAGTGGAGTTCGCAGCAAAAGCTTTGGGCCCCGATTCAGAAACATGACTGAGTTCAATCGGAGGAAGCAACATGCGTCTAAGCGCGTCTCTCATCTGCCTCGTTCTGCCGGCATCCACAGCTGTCGCCGCAATCACCTGCCACGAACCGCAAGTAAAGCATGGCGAGAAATGCTTCGACGTGTACACCCAGTCCACGCCGCCGCTGTCGCTCAACGAGGGATCGGGGATCCTCGTGCGATGGGTCAATGGCTTTCGCTTCGACTTCAATCCCAAGATCGTTTCGAAATCAATCGACGTTCCGGCATTGCCGGGCGGGTTGGGTGCGAGTGGGAAGCAATCAGATCAACTACTGAAAAGCTCACAAGACGCGCTCAAAGCCCTCGAAACAACAGCGAGCGTATCTACTTCGGGCCTGGAAAAAGCCGCTACTCCAACTGCAGCTGAGAACGAGTGGACGAGAATTAAGAATAAGGTAGACGCCGAAGTTTCCATCGTGCAAAATATCCGCGTCGATATAGACCTTGCAATACAGCATGCGTCAGAGGAGCACCGCTGCTATCAACTGAAACTGCAATACTTCTCCCAACCAATTCTTACCGAGCACCAACGGAATGAACTGCTGAAAACATCATGCACTGGCGTAGCAGGCCAGCCGACGTCCGCTGACATTTCTGGAGCTGTGGGATGGCCGGATTCGCGAATTCATTCCGCACTTATGGACTTAACGACTCAGCAACTCGCACTGAGTGACAGTAATTTAGATCTAGTCGAGGCAAACGGCTACAAAGGTCACTTCGACACGCCTGGAAAGCCCGAGTTCATCAAAAATGAAGCCCTTAAGAAACTAATTGTGGAACTTCTAGCTGAGCTCAACGCATATCGTCGCGGCAGTGGAACCGACCTTTACATCTCGCAGACCAGAGCGGACTACGAGAAGGTCGTCGACGCAAACGAACAATGGCGTCAGCGTCTGCAGTCGATAAAAGAGGAACCCCAAGCCACCGCGTTGGAATATACCGTGAACATAAATCCAGCTCACGAATGGTACGGACGAGGACGTACCGATACGATCAGTCTCCACGTCGTCGATGTCTCCAGCAGCACACTGGCAGCTACCGATATAGCCTTAGGGACCAACACCTGCAATCCGCTTTCGATCGCCAGCACGGGTATTGGAGTCTCGTTTTTGCCCAGCCCGACCTACGGATTTATCCCCGACGCGAGCGGAAATCAGGTCATTGGCAAGACTGCCGTCAACGATATCTCTCCGCTCTACTCCGTCCTCTACAACGTCAAGAGCCCCGGCTTCAAGCGCTCCGACATTGAGATGTTCATCTCTCCCGGAGTCGGTCTGGTGTCTACCTCCAGTACGACCAACGCCGACTTTCTTGCGGGTCTGTCGCTGTCCTTTGCGCGCCGTCTCATCTTTCTGACGGGTTCAGCAGACTTTGGCCGCCGCGATGAACTCTTGCCGGGCTTTGCGGAAGGCGCCGCCAAAGGCTCGCTCACGTCCGTCCCGACCCGCTCGACCTGGAAGACCGGCGCGATGATCAGCGTGACGTTTGGCATAGCACCGGCCCAGTAGAGAACCACTGATCATGCCGGTCGGCGTGGCCATGGCTGGAGCGAATGAGTTCGATCCCTACAAGGATTGACCGCACCCCGCCCTGACCCTCGCAACACGTCCCGATTTTCCTAACACTCCAGTGCGCTCGCCGAGGCCATCTCTCCTCGACTCTCCACGGCGGCGAGCGCGCGGACTGCCTCGCGCGCCTCGACCGCGGCTTGCTTGCGTTGGTTGGGGCCGCTCAGGAAGTGGATGGGGGCTGACGCGAAGCGCACGTCGGCGAGCACCTCTCGAAGGCTCAGAAATCGGAAGACGTGCGAGAGCATCGCCCGCTCGCCCCAGTACGCCACATCATCTTCGGCCGAGGCATGCACCCTGTCGCGCGGTCCAAGCGAGTACCGCAGATACGCGGCTGTAATCGCATTGCCTTCCCCGAGCACCTGCCCAAGCAAGCCGCTGTGAAACCTCAGCACCTCCCGTCCATCTGAAGTCGTGCCTTCCGGAAAGAAGACCACCGTAACGCCTTGCTCGGCGGCGGCCCGCAGTTCTTCACGCGCGTGCATGGCGCTGCTCCCGCGTCCTCGCTTCACAAACACCGTGCCGGCCATCGTCGCCAGCCAGCCGATCACCGGCATCGCCGGATCTCCGCCTTTGCGACGAACACACACGGGTGCAGCGACGCAAGCACGAGGATATCGAGATAGCTGACATGGTTCGCAATCAGCGCACCCTTCTCTGGAAAGCTGCCGCGGACGGCAATCTGGATCCCGGACCCGCGCACCACGCGCGCGCAGAAACGATGCAGCCACAGAGCACGATCCCGGCGGGAACGGGGCCGGCGATACAACAGCTCGGCGATCGCACGCGGAAACGTACTCAGAAGCCACAAACTGCGCACGGCTGAACGCAAGACGCTCACAGACGATCTTTGCTTCGCACGGCAGCTCCTCTCCACACGCCTCTTGACCTAAGACGCGCGCTCTATCAATCCCTGCCTGATCTCCTCATCGGCAGATCCGAGAAAAACTTCAGTGCCCGGGCGAGATTTTAGCCCAGCGGTAACGGTCCTAGCTGCTACCGTTGCGCTCCGGCACTGGGTCGGCGCTCCGAACCCATGCTGTCAGGATCAGGTCGCGAAGCTCTTCGGCGCCGGCGGCTAGGCGACCTTCGGTGAACTGCTTGCCTTCCGCGGTTCCCTCGCCGGCGAAACCGCCGTGCTTTTCGATCTGGTAGGTCCGCTCCACCAGAGCGTTTGAGTGCCGCAGGTACCGGATGAAGTCCGTCCAGACATCGCCCACGACACGCGGCGGAGCGGCGGCCACGAGCGTCTCGACCTCGCGCCGGGTTACGTGCGCGGCGACGTAGGTGCTCTCCCAATCGGCGTGAATCCGGTGCTCGGTCGTGTACCCGTTCGGGTTCGGCCCCGTCCAGCCGTTGAACTGAATCGTCGTATGCAGCGGCATCGATCCGTCCGCGACGTAGTGGCCGAGCCAACCGGCGTAGAACAGCGCCGCGCTCTCGACGGGGCGTGTGTCCCCGTGCGCCGCCACCACCTTGCGGTACTCGCGCATGGCCTCCTTCAGCCGCTCCCAGATCTCATCCGTCTCGTACGGAAGCAGACCTACCTTTTCGGGTGTGAGTGGAAGATCGGGATGGGCCTTCTGCGCCGCCGACAGGGCGCGGATGTAGTCGAACCGCCGCCGCGGAAGCGCACCGGAGACATCGGCCAGGTCCGCCCACTCGAGATCGATGTAGTGCTCGGGCGAAGATGCGTTGGCGAGCTCCGGCTCAGCGGGGCTCTTCCATCGATCGGGCTCCGGGCCGAGGAACTCCATCTCTTCGAGCGCGGCGCCGTCGCGCAAGAACGCCGGAACCTCGGCAGGCAGATTTGCCGCGGCCAAACGGTTGATCATGCGATGGCCCTCGCCGCCCCACGCCCAACCCTGCGGCGACGCCACGAAGACAACCAGCGCAGCCGCCACACAACGCTTCCAGAACGGAGACCATCTCGACATATTCCGCAGTATATCGAGGGTGAGTTACGCCTCGACTCACAGGGCCAAAGAGGCTAAGGGCCTGTTATCAAACTAGCTAGACCAGAACCTCCGCGCCGACGAGACGTTCGCTCCCAAACACCTCGCGGTAGCGCTCCACTTCGTCCCACGGCCCGGTTGCCTTGTGTGCGTTGTCGCTCAGCTTCACGGTCGGGATGCCTTCGACGCTCGTCAGCTTGCACACCAGGCTGAGCGGATCAAAGGTGTCGTCGCCGCGCGGATGACAGTCGCGAAAGTCGTTGGTCAGAAGCGTGCCCCAGCCGGCGCTGAAGCGGATCCGGCCGGCGAAGTAGCGGTGCAGCCAGAGGATGTCGCCGACGTCGAGACCATCGGACGCGATGAGCCGCTTGCCCCGCGGGTCGCGACCGCGATCTTCGAGCCACTCGATGTACTCGTCGCCGGCGACCGTGGGGTCCTTGCTGTCGACGCGCTGTCCGGTCCAGTCCGCCACCCAATCGGGCGCGCCCTCGAGAAACTGTGTCGTCCCAAACGTATCTGGAAGCATGATCAGCAGAGCTCCACCATAGCTCCTCTGCCACAACTTCAGGACGTTGTACTGCGACGCTCGCAACTCCTCGTCCGTTCCGCGCGAGGCCAGCGCCGCCATCGCCATCGGCAGCTCATGAGCGTTGGTGCCGATCGCCTCCAGGTTGTGCTTGTACGCCAGCGCCGTGTTCGACGTGCCGGTAAACTCCTCGCCGAGGGTCGCCCGCAACGCGCCGATGGCATACTCCTGCCACAAAAAACTGTGCCGCCGCCGGGTTCCAAAGTCCGACAACCGCAGACCTTCCACCCCCCGCAGGCGCTCAATCTTGTCCCACAGCCGGGTCTTGGCGCGGGCGTACAGGATGTCGAGTTCAAGCTCCGTCAGCTCAGCCAGCGCCGCTCGCGTCTTCAGCTCGCTGACAATCGCCAGAGCGTAGATCTCCCACATCGTCACCTCGGTCCAGAGGCCGCTGAAGCGCAGCTCCAGCTGTCCATCCTTTTCGGCGATCTCGTAGTCGCTGAGGCGAAAGTCCCGGCTCAGCCAATCCAGAAATCCAGGCTCAAAGATGCTGCGGACCCCGTAAAACGTGTTGCCGGCCAGCCACACCAGCTCCGACCGCCGGTACTTCAGACCCTTCACATGGTCCATCTGCTCACGCAGCGCATGCGCTCCGACGCGCTCGGCCAGACGCACCTTCACGGTGCGATTGCAGACCTGGCTGGTGACGTGGACCGCCGGAAAGTTCTTCCAGATGAACTGCAGCATTAGCAGCTTGTAGAAGTCGGTGTCGAGCAGCGACCGCACAATCGGGTCGAGCTTCCAGTTGTGGTTGTGCGCCCGCTCGGCAAAGTTCACGTTCATCGGTCAAGTGGCCTCGCTAACAGCGTACCAATGGATCGCGGAACTCTCCCAGCAATCTAGACCTGCTCTGAATGCAAACGGAGGCGCTCTAGACCGGCGATTCACTCGAAATTCTCGCGAGATCCGGCCATCTCGGGCGTCGTCGCTTGGTATGCTTTAAGCATATGCAGCCGACCAAAGAAGAGCTTCTCCAGAACCGCATCCAGCATATCGACCTGAGCCGGCAGAGTGTCGTTCCGCTCGTCGACGCTATGAGCCACATGGCCTACTCGGCCCGCGACACCGCGCGCGCCGCGCACATCTATGAACAGATGCTTCAGGACACCGAGTGCGGCGTCATCCTGTGCCTCGCCGGATCGCTCATCTCCGCCGGCCTGCAAAAGATCTTTGTCGACCTGATCCGCAACAACATGGTGGACGGCATCGTCTCGACCGGCGCGAACATCGTCGATCAGGACTTCTTTGAGGCGCTCGGCTTCAACCACTACATCGCCTCGGACCAGTACAAGTACGGCAACGAAGACGGCGTCCTGCGCGAGCTGATGATCGACCGCATCTACGACACGTTTATCGACGAGGAAGAGCTCCGGATCTGCGACGACACGACCCGCGAGATCACCGACTCGCTCGAGCCCCGGGCGTACTCCTCGCGCGAGTTCATTCAGGCCATGGGCAAGTACCTGGTCGACCACGGCAAGACGCCACAGGCCGGCGGCCGCGACTCCATCACGCTTGCCGCCTACGAGAAGCAGGTCCCGATCTTCGTTCCGGCCTTCTCCGACTGCTCGGCCGGCTTCGGCCTGGTGGCGCACCAGTTCGCGCGCGAAGGCAAGCCCGTCGTCTCCATCGACTCGGCAAAGGACTTCCTTGAGATCACCCGACTCAAGATCGCGAACCCAACCACCGGCCTCCTGATGATGGGCGGCGGCGTGCCCAAAAACTTTGCGCAGGATATCGTCGTCGCGGCGGACATCCTCGGCGTCGACGCCTCCATGCACAAGTACGCCATCCAGATCACGGTGGCCGATGCCCGCGACGGCGCGCTCTCCGGATCGACCCTCAAAGAAGCCTCCTCGTGGGGCAAGGTCGACACTACCTTCGAGCAGATGGTCTTCTCCGAGATCACCCTCGCGCTGCCTCTCATCGCCGGATACGCGCTCGAAAAGAAGGCCGCGAAGAACCGCACCGGCAAGCGCTGGAGCGAGATCCTCGACCGCGTGGCTCTTCCTGAACCAGTCACTGCGTAGAGCAACCAATGTGCGCGAACACTAACGTCTATACACGTTAGTAACTTTGTGCGACTTTGCAGCTAATTTCGCATCACCGATGTTTAAACGAAAAATAAATTGTAACCAGACGAGAAAAGAGTGTGGGCAATGCTGATATATGTGCGGTAGAGTACACACACCGTGCCGCTCGCCTGGTTACTACCGGGCCCTCTAACGGTTACTCTGAAACACCTGATCGGTGCCCGCCTTGGCCAGCTTCCTGTACGTCGCGTTTGGCTCCACTGTCCTTTTTCTGCTTTGCGCTCTCTTTCACCTCAGCAAACATCGTCGCGATCTCCAAGCACAGATCCGCGCCATCACGGAACAGCAGAGGCAAGACAAGCTCCAGCTCAGCGCGCGATCGCAGCTTGACACGATCAAGGACGAGTTCATCTCGACCGTCTCGCACGAGCTGCGCACACCGCTCACCAGCATTCGCGGATCGCTTGGCCTCCTCTCATCCGGAACCATCGGCAACCTCGATCCGAAGGCACAAAATCTGCTTCGGATCGCGGTCACCAACACCGACCGCCTGATCCGTCTCATCAACGACATCCTCGATCTTGAGCGCATGGACTCGGGCCGCGCTCCCCTGCAGATTCGGCGCTGTTCCCTGCTCGATCTTGCGGACCAGGCCATCGAAACGATGACCGGGATGGCAGATTCGGCCATGGTGCACCTCCTCCGGGTCAATCCCACCACCGACCCCGCGGGCGACACCCTCTACTTTGACGGGGACGCCGACCGCATCCTCCAGGTGCTCACCAACCTGCTCTCGAACGCGATCAAGTTCTCGCCCCAGGCCTCCACCATTCGCATCCAGATGGAGACCACCTCCGAGTCGATCGTCGTCAAGGTCTCCGACGAGGGCCGCGGCATTCCCGCCGATAAACTCGACGCCATCTTCGACCGCTTCGGCCAGATCGAACCTGCCGATGCCAAACAGAAAGGCGGCACCGGCCTCGGCCTCGCCATCTGCCGGTCCATCGTCCAGCAGCACTCCGGCTCCATCTGGGCCCAGCGCAACCTCGGCCCGGGCACCACCATCTCGGTTATGCTTCCACGCACGGCGCGATCGTCGGACATCCTTCCGCCGAAAGAGCTCCCTCTGCAGCCTGGCAACGGATCCGTCCTGGTCTGCGACGACGACCCCGGCATCCGCACCGTCGTCGCCGAAAACCTGCTCCGTCAGGGCTACGCCGTCGTCGAAGCGAGCTCTGGCGAGGAGGCGATCGAGCTTGCGGAAAAACACGGCGTCGCCGCCATCCTGCTCGACCTTTACATGCCGGGCCTCAGCGGTTGGGAGACCCTGCAGCGCCTGCGCAACCAGCCCACAACGTCCTCCATCCCGGTCGTCGTTCTCAGCGTGCTTTCCCCTCTGCTCCGCACCGAGGTGGCCGGCGACGCGCAGGGATGGGTGCAGAAGCCGTTCAACGCCCACCTCCTCTTCTCCGAGCTCAGCCGCGTCCTTCATCGCGGAGAGGGCCCGGCCCACGTGCTTCTGGTCGAAGACGACGACGATCTCGCCAGCGTTGTGATCGCCTCGTTCGGGGAGGCCGACGTTCACGTCGATCACGCCAGCACACGCCAGCAGGCGATCCGCCGATGCCTTATCCGCCGCCCCGATCTCCTTATCCTCGACCTCACCCTGCCCGACGGTGACGGGTTCTCGTTTGTCGAGTGGATTCGCGAGCAGCCCCGCCTCCGAACCCTGCCGCTGGTCGTCTACTCCGGCCAGGAGATCTCTGAGGTGGAACGATCGAAGCTTCGCCTCGGACCGACCGAGTTCCTCACCAAGGCCAAGGTGCAGCCGCGCGAGGTCGAAGCCCTGGTGCTCTCGATGGTGCAGCGGCTTCGCTCAACTCCCTCCCCCGCCGAGCCGTTTCTCGGCCCTACACCAGCACACCCGGTCGCAATGCAGACGGGCCGTGAGGCGACACGGAACTCCGCCTAGAGAGAGACCTCTACGCCTCACCCTCCAGATGTAAGCTCCACCGGAAAGGACACAACCCTATGCGACGCATCCTCGTGATCGACGATGAAGACGACATTCGCGAGGTCGCCGCGCTCTCTCTCGAAGCCACCGCCGGTTGGGAGATCCTCACGGCCCGCTCCGGCGCCGAGGGAATCACGATCGCCGCCGCCCAGCAGCCCGACGCCATCCTGATGGATGTAATGATGCCCGGCGTCGACGGTCCAACCACCTTTCGCACCATGCAGGCCGACTCTCGCGTTAGGGCGATCCCCGTACTTCTGCTCACCGCCAAGGTCCAGGGCGTCGATCAGCGACGCTTCGCCGGCCTGGGCGTCGCCGCCATTCTCTTCAAACCGTTTGACCCGCTCACCCTCGCCAGCCAGATCTCCGGTGCTCTTGGATGGAGGGATTGAGGATCTCATAGCTCATAACTCATAACTGGATTAGAAACTTCAACCTCAATCCAATCCCTAAGCCCCCAGGGCCCGCAAGCCCCCAGCCGCCAGACCTCAACCACCGACGCACCAACAACCCAGACCCTCGTATCGAACGCCCATGAAAAAGAATCCAGCAACTGCCCCCGTCCTCAACGCCGAAGCGCAGCTCACCGCCGTCATCGCGTCGCTCTGGCAGAAACATCTACCCGAGATGCGCGCGCGCATCGCTCTGCTTGAACGTGCGTGCGGCGGCGCGTCCGCCGGAACTCTCTCGCGAGGGCTCCGCATGGAAGCGGCCGCGACCGCTCACAAACTGTCAGGCTCGCTCGGCATGTACGGCTACAGGGAGGCCTCGCTCTGCGCACACGAGCTCGAAGTCCTGCTCGACAGCGACGCAGTCGCCGAGCGCGACCGTCTTCTCCGGCTCACGGCTCAGCTGCGCAACGCACTTCCGCTCTAGGCGAAGTCTGATCGAAGTCCGATCGAAGTCTGCTCCGTGGGCATTCTGCGTCTCTTGTTGTCCTCCCCAGAGCCGGAATTTAGTTACAAGTCAGCGCCGTCCACACCGGCAGCGACTGCGAGTTTCCGCCCGAAACCGACAGGTCCACAAATCCATTCGCCGGCACCGTGACACTCCCGGTCGCCGTGCAGCTGGCGCCGGTCGCGGCCGAGCACGCCAGCACCGTATCAGCGAGGTGGCCCGCCGTGCCCGCCCGCAGCTTCACCGTCACGGTATTCCCCTGCTGCGAAAACACGCTCAGACTGGTCGCCGTACAACCGTTCGGAACCCAGGTCAGCACCGCCCCACTTGCCTCGGACGTCGCGACCGTCGACGTGTTCACGGCCATGTACATCGAGTACGAGACGGCGTGATACATCGTCTGAAACGGGATCCCGCTCGTCGCTCCGCCGCCGCCCCCGCCTCCACCGCTGCCTGCAGCCCCCGTGGCTCCTTGCGGAATCGAGAAGTTCAACACTGCCGCGGTTCCCGACCCCGTGTTCGTCACCGCCGCCGATGATCCCGGCGCGCCCGTCGTCACCGTCCCAATGCTGACCGTTGCCGCCGCTCCACCCGGACCGGTCGCGCCCGCGTCGCCCTTCTGCGCCAGCACCGACCACGCCGAGCTGTACAGATCCGGCTCCATGTTCGAGTTGCTCCCCAGCGCCAGGTACGTGGTGCCGTTGAACAGCACAGCGTCGCTCGCGCCGTACGGCGTCGACGAGCTCCAATGCCCGGTGAAGTTCATCCCGACCCGGCCATTCGCTCCAGCCGCGCCGGGAGCTCCATTGGCGCCGGCCGGACCTTGCGCTCCGGCCGGTCCAGCCTGCCCGGTAGCTCCCGCTGGCCCCGCCGCCCCGGTCCCACCCATCTGCGCCAGCAAGCCCCAAGACGACGGGCTCTGATCCGGAGAGTTGCCTTGATTGGACGCCGAGAGAGAAATATAGCTCGATCCGCCGTACACCACAGCGTCGCTCGCCGCATAATTCGTCCCCGCCGAGTACGTCCCGCGCCAGACCAGCCCCGGTGCACCCGCGGCTCCATTAGCCCCCGGCGCGCCATTCACGCCCGCCGCCCCCGCCGGTCCTTGCATCCCGGTCTGCCCCTGCGGCCCCGTCGCGCCCGCCGGCCCGGTCGCGCCCGCCGCGCCCGCCGCCGCCAAAAGGCTCCAGGACGATGGCGTCAGATCGGGCCCATTGCCCTGGTTGCTGTAAGTCAGCGACATGTACGTCGCACCGCCATACGTCACTGTGTCATGCAGGCCGTAGTTGACGTTCGCGATATACGGCCCGCGATAGATCAGACCCTGCGGCCCCACCGGCCCGGCTGCTCCCTGCGGCCCCGTCGGTCCGGTCGACCCCGTCGCGCCCGCGGGCCCGGCCGACCCGGTCGCTCCAGTCGGCCCTGCAGGTCCCGTCGCTCCTGCAGGCCCCGCATACCCTGTCGGCCCCTGCAGACCTGTCGGACCTTGCGGCCCCGCCGGTCCGGCCGACCCCGCCGCCGACAGCACCGCCCACGAGCTCGGACTCACGTCCGGCTGCCGTCCCGCATTTGCTGCGATCGCGATGTAACTTGTCCCGCCGTAGCCCACCGCATCGCCCACAGCGTACTGCCGCGCGTTCGACCAGGTCCCCTGAAAGCTCACCGGAGGACCCTGGGCGCCCGTTGCTCCCGCAGGCCCAGGCGCACCCGCGGCGCCAGGAGCGCCCGTTGCTCCCGCAGCTCCTGCCGCCCCCGTGTCGCCCTTCTGTACCAGCACCGTCCACTGCGCCGCGCTCGCATCGGGCGAATTTCCGCGATTCCCCGCAACCATTGAAATGTAGGTCGATCCCGCGTAACTCACGGCGTCGTTCAACGCATAGTTGGTCGTCGCGGCATAGCTCCCACGGTAGTTCGCCACTGGAGGTCCCTGTGCCCCAGTCGGCCCCACCGCCCCCTGCGGCCCCGGCGCACCCTGCGCCCCGGTCGCGCCCGCCGGCCCCGTCGCGCCCGCCGCCCCCGTCGCGCCCGGAGCGCCGGCCTGACCCGCCGCGGCCAGGAGCGACCACTGCGCCGGACTCGCATCCGGCCGATTTCCCTGATTGTTCGCAAGGAGCGAAACGTAGCTCGCCCCGCCGTAGCTCACACCGTCCCCCAGACCATAGTTGGCCGTAGAGCTATATGTCCCGCGAAACACCATGCCGACTGGTCCCGCGGGCCCCGCCTGCCCCGTCAGCCCGGCCGGCCCGGGCGCTCCCGCCGGCCCCGTCAAGCCTTGCGCGCCCGCCTGTCCCGGCACGCCCTGTGCACCTTGTGGACCAGTCGACCCGACCGGCCCCTGCATCCCCTGCAAACCCTGCGTCCCCGTCGCTCCGGCCGCACCGGTCGCGCCCGCCTGCGACAGGACACCCCAGTACGTCGCGCTCACATCCGGCTGTCGACCGGTGTTCCCCGCAAGCGCGATGTAACTCGCGCCGCCAAACGAAACCGCGTCCCCAACGGCGTAGGTGCGCCCGTTTGCCCATCCACCCTGAAAGCTGACCGGCGGCCCCTGCGGACCAGCCGCTCCCGTCGCGCCCGCCGGTCCTTGCAGACCCTGAATCCCGGCCGGCCCCGGCGTCCCCGGACTCCCGGTCGCCCCACGCGCCACCAGCAAGGCCCACACCGAACCACTCTGATCCGGCGTGTTTCCGCGATTGCTTGCCACTATCGAGATATAGGTCGATCCGGCATAGCTCACCGCATCGTGCAACCCATAGTTCGTCGTCGCTGAGTACGCGCCGGTGTAGTTGGCGACCGCCGGCCCCTGCGCTCCCGTCGCCCCCGCAACGCCCTGTGGACCGGCTGGCCCCGGAGCCCCGGCTGGACCAGCCGCCCCAGGCGTGCCAGGCGGTCCCGCCACCCCCGCCGCCCCGTTCGCGCCAGCCGCCGCCAGCACGGCCCACTGGCCCGGGCTCACATCCGGCGTGTTCCCAATGTTGCCGGCCGCGAGCGAGAAGTAGCTCGTCCCGCCGTACGTCACGCCGTCCGCCAACGCATAGTTGGTCGTCGCGGAGTAGGTGCCCCGGTACGTCACGCCAACCGGTCCCGCCGGCCCTTGTGGCCCCGCCGGCCCCGATAATCCCGGAGCTCCAGCCGGCCCAGTGAGCCCCTGCGCCCCGGCCTGCCCGGGGAGGCCCTGGTCGCCCTGCGGCCCACGATCCCCCGGCGGCCCCACCGATCCCGGAGCGCCTTGCGGTCCCGCTGCCCCCGTCGGCCCCGCCGCCCCCGTCAGCCCCGCTGGCCCCTGCGAGGACAAAACGCCCCAATACGTCGGGCTTCCGTCCGGCACATTGCCGTGGTTCGACCCCGCGAGCGACGTATACGTCGACCCCCGCCAAAGCACCACATCGCCCAGGTTGTAGTTCGTCACGGCCGCGTAGTTGCCCTGGTAGGTCAACCCTGCCAGGCCCTGCGGCCCGCGCGCACCCGGAGCCCCATCCGCGCCTGCCGGACCGACCGAACCCATCGGCCCCGGCGGCCCCGACGCGCCCGCGGCTCCGGTCACCCCGGCCGGACCCTGCGGCCCCACGCTCGCCTGGGCCAGCAGACCCCACTGCGACGGGCTCGCATCGGGCGTGTTCCCGTGATTCCCGGCCACGCGCGAGATGTACGCCGACCCCTGCCAGTTCACAACGTCGCTCAGGCCATAGTTGGTCGTCGCCTGGTAGATTCCCGTGAAGCCCAGGCCAGGCGGGCCGGGCGGGCCAGCAGGTCCAGCGGCCCCCGCCGGACCCGCGACGCCGGTCGCTCCGGCAGGTCCAGCCGGCCCCACCAGACTCGCTCCAGCCGACGCCAACAGACCCCAGGCCAACGGGTTCAGAAGCGGCGAGTTCCCTCGATTGCCTGCAGCCAGCGACAGATAGCTCGATCCGCCGATCGTCACAATGTCGTTCAAACCGTAGCTCTTCGTCGTGTTAAAAACTCCCTGGTACGCGAGCGTCGTTCCACCCGAGCCGGTTCCGGCCGAGCCGCTCGTCGTCCCGCCGCTTCCACCCGCGGCCAGCAACCCCCAGAACGCCGGGTTCAGATCGGGCGCATTGCCTGAGTTTCCGGGGCTCATGGAGACGTAACTCGACCCCATCCAGGACACCACCTGCCCCGTTGTGTACGTCAGCAAACCGCTGTACGCGCCACCGTACGTCAGACCGCCAGGCGGACCCTGCGGTCCCATCGGACCTATCGGACCTATCGGACCTATCGAACCCATCGCACCGGGTACACCTGCGACCCCCGGATCGCCTTTGTCACCCTTCGGTCCGGCTACACCGGCCGGTCCGGCAGGACCCACCGAACCCGCGGCTCCGCCACCACTTCCCGAGGCCAAGGAGATGTCGAGCTCCGCCGCATGCCCGGTCAGGTCATTCTCCTTACTGTCAAACTGCACACCCGCGCTTCCCGCCGTCAGAGCCAGGCCGTTGTTCGTGGCAGGCGCGGCGATCCAGCCCTGCACCAGCGACGTCACGTCCACGGTCACGTACGCCCCGGCCTGCGTCACAGACACCAGCTGCGCCGCCCGCGACGTCGCCGGCAGCGTGCTCGAAGTTACGCTGTACTCGCCCCACGCCCCGTTCACCGCCGAAACGCTCACCAGCCCGGCCGTGTCCACGCGGTTGCAGTACAGACGCAAAACCGCGCGCGAGACCTGGGTGCTCGTCGTTCCGGGAGGAAGCAGGCTCAGATCGAACTGCAAGAGCGATGTATACCCGCCGCCAACATACAGGTTCGCGATGGCTCCGCTGTTGGCCGTCGGCCGCGCGCTGTTCACATGCGCGTCCGCCACCAGCGTCGCCTGAGCGGCCCAAACGCGCCCCGGCAGCAACAGCAGGACGAGCAGCAGCAGCGCAAGCTCAAGCGCAACCGCAGCCGCAGCCGCCGGCATGGAGGCTCTTCCAGCAGCCCCCAGGCAGGCTTTCGTCGCAGACGCAGTCAGCCGCACCCGTGCGCGCCGGCTTCTCTCCGATAGGCAGGAGCAAACCTCCGCGCACAAGCCATCGTCTGTGGCCAGATCTCTCTTAGAGTCGCGTGGGGGCAGACAAGCCCACCCCTCGGGCATACACACCTCGCCGTCCTTCCGTTCTCCTCAACAACATCTGGGACAGGACCTTCCACTGGCCACCTTAGACCGGATCCACACCGCACCTCACTCCCACATCCGGTCCCGCCCGTCCCCCGGAGGAGCTATGTCCGCGATCCGAGATCTGCCGAGAGCGCCTCGCCTCGGAGCACAACCCTCCACTTCGTCGCCCCGTTGCCGCATCCCATAGAATGATCCGCGCACGCCAAAAGCCCACCTCAAAAGACACGGAGCCCCATGGCCACCTCTCCCAGCAACTCGCCCACACCCAACCAGCCCGGCCAGCTTCCCCGCCCCGACACCCTCGTCAACATCCCCCGTCTGATTACCGCCTTTTACAGCCTCCGTCCCGACCCCGCAGTCCCCGCCCAGCGCGTCTCGTTCGGCACCTCCGGCCACCGCGGCTCCGCCCTCAGCACATCCTTCAACGAAGACCACATCGCCGCCATCACCCAGGCCATCGTCGAGTTTCGCCACAACGAGGGCACCACCGGCCCACTCTTTCTCGCGCAGGACACCCACGCCCTCTCCGAACCCGCGTTCGCGACCGCCCTCGAAGTCCTCGCCGGCAACAACATCGACGTCTTCGTCGACGAACACCTCGCCTACACTCCCACACCCGTCCTCTCGCACGCCATCCTCACCTACAACGCCGCCCACACCTCCAAGCCGCAGGCCGACGGCATCGTCATTACCCCCTCGCACAACCCTCCCGAAGACGGCGGCTTCAAGTACAACCCCACCAACGGCGGCCCCGCCGACACCGCCGCCACCAAGTGGATCGAGAACCGCGCCAACGATCTCCTTGCCGACCTCCGCGACGGCAAACGGTCTGAAATCAAGCGCATCCCCTACAGCCGCGCGCTCAAAAGCTCCGGCACCCGGCGCCACGACTACATCTCCGCCTACGTCAACGACCTCGGGGAAGTCATCGACTTCGCACCGCTCGCCAACACCACCCTCAAGCTCGGCGTCGACCCCCTCGGCGGCGCCGGCGTCCACTTCTGGCCGCGCATCGCCGAAAAGTACAAGCTCCCACTCGAGATCCGCAACCCGTACGTCGACCCCACCTTCCGTTTTATGACCTGCGACTGGGACGGCCGCATCCGCATGGACTGCTCCTCCCCCTTCGCCATGGCCTCCGTCATCCGCGACAAAGACGACTACAGTGTCTGCTTCGCCGCCGACACCGACCACGACCGCCACGGCATCGTCACACCCACCGCCGGCCTGCTCAACCCCAACCACTACCTCGCCGTCGCCATCCAGTACCTCTTCACCCACCGGCCTGAATGGGCGCCCCACGTCGGCATCGGCAAGACCCTCGTCTCCTCCTCCATCATCGACCGCGTCGCCGGCGGCCTCGGCCGACCTCTCCTCGAAGTCCCCGTCGGCTTCAAATGGTTCGTCCCCGGCCTCATCGACGGCACCCTCGGCTTTGTCGGCGAAGAGTCCGCCGGAGCCACCTTCCTGCGCCGGAACGGGGAGGTCTGGACCACCGACAAGGACGGCCTCATCCCCGGCCTGCTCGCCGCCGAGATGACCGCCCGCCTCGGCCGCGACCCCGGCCAACTCTACCAAGACCTCACCGCCAAATACGGTGACCCCATCTACGCCCGCATCGACGCCCCCGCCACCAAGGAACAAAAAGCCAAATTAGCGAAACTCTCCCCCACCGACGTCCACGCCAAAACCCTCGCCGGCAACCCCATCACCGCCATTCTCACCGAAGCCCCCGGCAACCACGCCCCCATCGGCGGCCTCAAAGTCACCACCGCCGAAGGCTGGTTCGCCGCCCGCCCCTCCGGCACCGAAGACGTCTACAAAATCTACGCCGAAAGCTTCCAGGGCCCCGACCACCTCGAACAAATCCAAACCGAAGCCCAAGCCGTCGTCACCGCCGCTATTGGCTAAATCTTTGTCCTAACAGCCCTACCATCTTCTAGCGAGTTATCCACCAAAGGTGGATGACCGCGAACATGACGAGAGTGTATGCAGTCAGAAAAGTCGCAACCGCGATCTTGCCAAGAACGATAACCCTATACACGGCCTGTTCGGTACGGTGAGCGTTCTTAGCTCCGTCCTTGATCCTCTGATGGAAAGTGTCCACCATATGTTTGGTCAGGTCTTCTGCCGCCTCCCCTGACGACAATAACCGAGCACTCAATAGACCAAGATAGTTAGACCACCGCTTCGCGTGCTCTGCTTCAAACCGTGCTATGTTGACGAAGAAAAAGTTGTGGTTAACCGAACAGATGAGGGATAGCCAAAAGAAGCCCGCAATTAAAAGCAACCAACTCAGGTGCGAATGTACAGAGCCGAAGCGGGCATTTGATCTCCCAAGCAGGGCGACACCGACGGTCACAGTGACTGCAATAGAACCTGCATTTAACGCCGACAGTTTCTCATAGAAGCTGGCTCTGATCTCAAGACTTCGGCGGTGTTCCTGCTCAGATTTACCTTTCGCCTCGTCGGCTGAAAGTTCCATCTTGTTCTTAGCTTCCTTTTCTGGATCGTGCACGGTCTCGTCTGTCACATTCCTCCTTGCACGCACTTGGGGGTCGGGCGGAACGCTTTTTGAAACTCGGTGGCGACCAAGGCGGCACCTGCGGTTCGACCCCCCCGTACCAGAACGATACTGACGCACTCGTCGTAAACCTCGTCATAGCAGAATGAACTATGGTTCTAATGTATTCGTGCGGAGATTCCGTCTGATAGCTGGGGTGCCTCACTCATAGCAGTCCTATCACCATGAGTGGGTGAGTCTCAAACACCGCCGCGCCCAGCACTTCCCGCTCTCCGCCCGACGAGTCCGATAAACTCGCTCGCCTCGCCCGCATCCCCGTATTGCCTTGAATCCCGATCAGGCCGTCACCGTCTTCGGCGACACCGAACGCGCCCGCGACTGGCTCACGCAACCCCAAAAAGCGCTTCTGGGGCCGCACCCCCTTCTCCCATTTCCCATAGCTACAACTTCGTCCATCCCGAGACACATAATCCGATCTGGCTGTTAGTAGATCTTCGGGATGCAAATATGCCCAGAAGGTTGGCTTTGTCCTGCTTCCCGGTATGGCGCGTGAATTGCTTGAAGCTGTCTATATTCCCTAGATCCCTGAACGTCCCATGCTCTGTCCTGGAGGACCATGTCACTCAAGCCCTTTCTCCGTTTCACCAAGGCGCTCCTTGTGAGCGCGACCGTTCTCGCCGCCGGCACCACTTTTGTCTCTCTCGCGCCACCGGCTTACGGCCAGGGCATCACCACCGGCAGCATCGTCGGCATGGCCGTTGATCCCTCGGGTGCGGTCATCTCCCGCGCAACGGTCACCGCCACCTCCAAGGCGAGGGGCACTGAGGCCAAGGAGACCACGGGCGGAGACGGCAACTTTTCCTTCCGCAACGTCCCCGGTGGCACTTACATCCTGACCATACAGGCGCCAGGGTTTGAATCGACACGGGTTGAGAACGTCCAAGTCGATGCCGGGCAGACCACCGACCTGGGCGCGACCAAACTTGGCCTTGGCGCGGCCTCGACCAGCGTTGAGGTCTCCGAGTCCACTGGGCCACTGCTCGAAACCACGCAGTCTCAGATCTCGACGACTTTCTCCGCCGTCCAGACCGAGGACCTCCCGCTCATCGGCGGCCTAAATGGCGGTCTCGACAACATCGCCCTGTTCACCCCTGGCGTCGCGATCGGCCACGATGCCGCTTTCAGCAACTCGAACGGGAACGATCTTTCCGTCAACGGTAACCGCTCCAGGTCGAACAACTACGAGATCGACGGACAGTCCAACAACGACAACTCTGTAGGCGGCCCACAGATTTTCTTCAATAACCAGGACGCCATCCAGGAGATCCAGGTCATCACCTCCAACTTCAACGCCGTATACGGGCGCAACATGGGCGGTGTGATCAACTACATCACAAGGAGCGGTTCTAATCGCTTCCATGGCTCCGGCTACGAGTTCTTCACCGGCGACTTTCTCCAGTCGCTCAACAATGCCCAGATCGTCGCAGGGCGCACAGTACCCCCACGCTACGTCGACAACCGTTATGGCGGCACGTTCGGCGGCCCGATCCTCAAGGACAAGCTCTGGTTCTTCGGCGGCACGAACTGGGAGCGGCGCCGGCAGGGCTTCAACCCGCTGAACCCGTCAAACCCAACGCCGACTCTTAATGGAATCAAGCAGCTTCAGGCGGCTTTCCCCGGCAACGCCGCGGTTGCGGACCTTGTTGCCTCCGGTCCATATTCACTGCAGGCCACTCAACCGGCCAACAACGCGCCCATTGTGCCCACCACCGTGACCGGACCCAACAACGTCACCGTCACCATCCCGTTTCAGAAGGTCTCCATTCCGGTCGCCCCCCTGTACAACGACCAGGAGGACCTCGGCCGCATCGATTGGCAGCCGACGGAGAAGGACCACTTCTTCGTGCGCTACATTTACCAGAACAGTGTGAGCGGCGGATCTCAGCTCAGCAACGGTTACGTTTACAACGTGCCCGGCGTGACGCATTCGATCGGCGCGGACTGGGCTCACACCTTCTCCTCCGCCTGGGTCAACCAGCTCCGCTACTCTTTCCAGCAGAGCAAGCTCTTCTTCCAGGGCGGCACCCAGCCTACATGTGTCAGTACCTCGCTCTCGGACTGCACCACCTCGGTCAGCATCTCGGGCTCGCTTGGCTACGGCTACGCCACCAACCTGCCCCAGGGCCGCACCGTCAAGGTCACTCAAGTGCAGGACAATGCCAATTGGACCCACGGCCGGCATTCGATTTCCTTTGGCGGCGACTTCACCTTCCAGAACTCGCCGAATACCTTTCTCCCGAATTACAACGGCGGCTTCAGCTACTCTTCTTTCTCGAATTACCTTCAGGACATGGGCTCGCTCAACCTCGGCAACGGGAACCCTGTCATTCCTTTCACCGAGCCTGACTTCGGCCTCTACATCCAGGATGACTGGAAGGTCCTGCCCTCGCTCACCCTCAATCTCGGCTTCCGCTACGAGTTCTTTGACCAGGCCGTCAACAAGCTGAATGCCGAGACGGTTGCTCGAGAAACCGGTCCCAACCCCTTCTGGAACACCACCCTTCCTCTAGCCGCGCGCGTGTACCCGTACACCAACCGCAACTGGAAGAACCTCGAGCCGCGCTTCGGCTTTGCTTTCAACCCTCAGTCAATGAAACGCCTCGTGATTCGCGGCGCCTACGGCATCCAGTACGATCCCGCCTTCTACAACATCTTTCTCAACTCCGCGACCGCCGCGCCTGTTATCAACATCGGAACTCTCACATGCGCGGGTAACTGTCTCCCAAGCGGTACCAGCGGCGCCACTGTGCGCGCATTGGACCTCCCGAAGATTCCGACCGGCGTCAATCCCGCCGGCCGCAACTACACCAACAATCCATCCACGTTTGTGAACCCGCGGGCGCAGACCTACAACCTCGGCATCCAGTACGACCTCAAGGCTGCGGTCCTCGGGGTCTCCTACGTCGGCAACCACGTCTCCCGACAGTTCCAGTCGGTGAACGCAAACCCCTATCTGCTGCCGCTCGCGCGGGCCTTCCCCAACGTCGTCGCACCGTCGAGCCTTTGCTCTACGGCAGGTGCTTTCGGACTCGGAACACCGAATTGCAACCAGGCGAGCGTCCTTACACGCACGAACAGCGCCTTCAGCATTTACAACAGTCTTCAGGTCCAGGTCGTGAGCCGCAACTTCCATGGCGCCACCGTAAATGCCAGCTACACGTACAGCCGCGCCATCGACAACTCCGACGAGGTTTACGGTTCGTCGAGCGGGGCCGGCACCGTGTCGAGCCCCCCGTTCGCCCAGAACCCGCTCAATACCAACCTGCCGGAGCGCGGTGTGGCCAACTACTCCTACCCGAACCTCGCCTCCGTCTCAATCAACTACGTATCGCCTGCTTTCTCCAAGCAGAGCGGTCTCCTTGGCCGGCTGCTTGGCGGGTTTGAGTTAGCTCCCACCTGGTTCTTCAACAACGGCGAGCCCTACACTCCATACCAGTTCTACACGGCCACCACCTTCACCGATAAGACGAGCAATGGAGCCGCGAATACCACCAGCTACTGCGATCCGAAGTTCAACGCTGCGCGCGTCGGCTACGATGTTTGTCGTCCCGTGCTCGCCAATGCTCACGCCCCACTTAGCGCCGTCGGCATCTACGTCCAGGATCCGACGCTGGCCATTTCGACTGCCGGCACGGGATTCTACAACTACCACTCTGTCTCCGGCGGCAAGCTTAACCAGCCCATCAGCCTCAGCCAGGCTCATTGGCTATACGACAACCAGTCCTATGCCAACCTGGTTGGGAACCCCTATCCAGGCTCACCTCGCAACATCACCCGCGGTCAGAGCTATAACGATCTCGATGCCTCGATCATCAAGAACACGAGGATCCGCGAAGGTATCGACCTGAAGCTGTACCTCCTGGGCTTCAACGTCCTCAATCGGTCCTATCTTGGCAATCCCGATACCTACATCGAAGATGCCGCCTTCGGCACTACCGCGTCCAACAAGGGAACGCAGCGCTCCTTCCAGATCGGTGGCAAGGTCGTTTTTTAGATCTAGCCGAAGATGTTGGGCAACGCACCGCGAATCGGGGCTGAAATCCTGTTTCGGCCTAAACAGCAAAGGCACGGCCGATGCCGTGCCTTTGCAATTCGTCGTCAGAACTGGAGATCGCGTCCGCACCGTAAAGGCAAACCAGCCAAGGCTAAGCCTTAAACCGAAAACACATCAAATGGCGTCATCTCTACCGTGCCCCCGAACGGAACACGGAAATATTCAAACTGCATCGTCTTCTTTGTCACGGTCACACGCAAGAATCCGGGCGCGGCCTGCTCATATTTTTCGAGCTTCACATCCGCGAGCGTCGTCTGATACGGCAACTTGACCGGCGGCGAGGTCAGCTCCGGCTGCAGCTTATGCATGCTCGTCGCGCTGTTGGCGTACCCGCCCGCTCCAGCAACGACATACGCCACGTTCTTACCGTTCACCGTCCGGCTAAATCGCTGATAGTTATGCACATGCCCGGACAGAACGGCGTCCGGCACACGGCCTGTGGCCTGAATCGCTCGATCGATGGCGGTTAGAATCTCCGGATTTCCGCCATGCGACGTATCGAGCGAAAACGGTGGATGATGCACCGTGATGACCAGCTTCTTCGCTGTGTCCGCCGCCTTCATCTGCGCCTCCAAATACCCTTGTTGATCCATCCGCCCGCGCGGGTCCAGAATTCCTTCCACGTTGGAATATAGGCCGATGATGGTTACAAACGGCGCCTGCATCGTCCAGTAGGCATACGGCTGCGTCATCGACATCCGGTAGGGCGTGACGGGCAGCGGCTGCTGTGCGCACAGGTTCTCAAAGAACCCAAACAGCGAGGGCTCGGTATCGGCCGGGTCGCCGGGTCGCGTAAACGTGTCGCCGTCATGATTGCCAGGGACGGCGAAGATCAGCTTCGGATAATACTGGTACGGCTCATAGAACTCGGTCTTGTAGAGCTCGCTCTGGCCGTTGTAATACACCACATCGCCGAGGTTGTAGAAGAAGGCCGGCACGGCGTCGGCCGGAGCCGCCTTGATCTGCCCCTCCATCGCCTCCGCGATCGCTTCCTGGGCAGCCGTTCCGTTCACCCCACCCGTGTCGCCCACGGCGTGGAACACCAGCTTGCCGGCTGCCTCCGCGGCGTCGCTCGCTGCCGGATCGAAGATCGCAAACGGCACCGCCAGCACCGCCGGAGCCGGCCGCGGAATCGGAATAAAACGCGTAATTCCTTTGAGCGCCGCCACCGGGTCCCCGACCGCCCGCCTTGGCTTTCCGACAGCATCCTCGCGCGTGTAAAAGGGCGGGACAATCTTTGTGTGCAGCATTGTGTGTTCCTCCGAGAGCAGCCTGTCTGAGCGAACTTGCTCAAAACATAAGTGCTCCAAACGAACCCCACGTTACAACGAGACAAGACCGTCGCCGAACCCGCGAGCAGCGAATCCCGAGCGGGCATCCCGGCGAAGTCCCGAGAGAACCCCGTGCCTACTCCAGAAACAAGCGTCGCATCGGCTCCGCCGCCACCCGCAGCGACACGCTCTGAATCTCGTCGCCGATCACCTCCAGGAGCATCACCGCATCCGCCGCAAGCCCATCCTCCGCCGCCTTCAAGTACGAAGACAACAGCCGTGAAGCCGGCTGAGCACCCTCATTGTTCTCTGCCGCCATCCTTCCTCCTCGCGGCATCGCGTGGCAGCCCCAAGAAGAGAGAGTTGGGCCGCAGCGTCTGCCGTCCTCCCATCGGTATACTCCCCCGCCACCCCCTGGAACATCCCCCATTTCGGGCAGACTCAACTATGAGTCCTTCTATCCCATCGAAATTCTGCATCCTAAGTAGCATGCCCACAGGAATGAGTGCTGAAAATAGCAATAAGCGCAAGCTTCATAGCCCAATGTTGCTGCTCATTGTGCTTGCCGTGATTGTCATTGCGCTTGCCGCTTTCTTCATCGCCAGTCCGATCGGCACGCATACAGGGAGCCATGGGACCACAAACCAGGGGCCCAACACACAACAGTAAATCTCCTCAACATCCATTGCCGTTCTGCCTCGCCTCAGATCTACTGAACAAAAATCCCAAATCAATTGTCATCGGAGACTCCCACCTATGTTTCATCTCATCTGGGTTGCCATCATCGGTCTGGTCATCGGCGCGCTCGCCAAGCTCATCATGCCCGGCAAAGACCCCGGCGGTATCTTCATCACCATGCTGATCGGCATCGCCGGCGCCTTTCTTGGCACCTTCCTTGGCCGAGCTCTGCACCTCTACGGTCCTGACCAGTCCGCCGGCTTCATCATGTCGCTGATCGGCGCTCTGATTCTTCTCTTCATCTATCACCTGATCCGGGGCAGACAGGCGACGGCGTAAGTCAACATACGTTAGTGCGGCGAGGGTGTTCGTGCTTTCGAGCATGGACACCCTGTCTACCTTAGACCGCATCTGAACCCTAAGATGAACCCGCCACATGACAAACCCGGAACGGACCCTAACAAGGGCCTGAACACGCGGACGTTTATGGCTAGCGTCCTGGTCGCTCTACTCATTGTGCTGTTTTTGGCGTACCTTTTTCTCCGCCACACCAGCCATACGATCAAACCGCCCACCCCCCCAAATCCCACCTCAAGGCTAGAAGCTCCCGCCTGGCGGCAGACGCCTCGCGCACATCTCACGGCATCCTAGTCCGAATTGCCGTCTTTTGGTCTGTCCCATATAGCTCCTAGCAACGTCACATAGCGAGCCGTCCGTAGCCGCGGGCTCAGTCGCGCGAAAATCTTTAAGCACCTAGGTCCACTCCCGGCATCCAAGACGCCATGAATGTGCTCGTGATCGATATTGGCGGAACCCACATCAAGGTCGCCTCCACCCAAGCCCGCGTCCCCCTGAAGATCGTATCCGGACCAACCATGTCGGCCAAAGAGATGACGGCAGACGTTCTCACCGCGGTGAGCAACTGGCACTATGACGCGGTCTCAATCGGCTATCCCGGGCCTGTCCGCGACAGCCGCCCCAC
Source organism: Acidobacteriaceae bacterium (assembly GCA_965277145.1). GTDB lineage: Bacteria > Acidobacteriota > Terriglobia > Terriglobales > Acidobacteriaceae > Edaphobacter. Next base: position 202,842 of record OZ255717.1, on the reverse strand, counting down.
CGAAGAGCCTCACAACCTTGCTCCCGGATGGGTGGATTTCGACTACGAGGGTGCCTTCAAAAAGCCCCTTCGATTCATCAACGACGCGGCCATGCAGGCGCTCGGCGGCTATAAACAAGGGCGAATGCTCTTTCTCGGCACCGGCACCGGGCTTGGAACAGCACTCGTCTTTGACGGCATCCTGATTCCCATGGAACTGGCGCATCTGCCCTACCGCAAAGGCAAGACCTACGAGGATTACCTCGGTCTGGCCGGACTCCAGCGCCGCGGAAAGAAGAAGTGGCGAAAGTCTGTTCTGGACGTGGTCGACCTCCTGAGAAAAGCCTTTGTTGCCGACTCCATACTTCTGGGCGGAGGCAACGCGAAGCTCATGGAGGAACTTCCGGAAGGCGTTGAGATCGGAGCCAACAGCAATGCCATCCTGGGCGGCATCCGGCTCTGGGATCAGCCTCCCGTCCCGACGAAGATCGCTTCGGCGCAGGGAGGCACCATGGTTGAAGACATGTCGCCCCAGGCCGGCATGGACGCGGCGGCACAACCGAGCCACAAGAAAACCAAAGCACACAAGGACGTCGATTCGAAGATCCTCTCCGGCTCGTTCGCTGCGACGAAATCGAAGAAGCCCCTGACAAAGGGCAAATCCTAGCCATTACCCAGAGGTCTGCACCGTGGGGCCTGCGTCTCAGGCGCTCTGGCGATATGTACCGGAGTTGCACCGTTCCACTGCCGCGCGAAACTCGGTGGTTGGAACGGGCCTGGCGAACAGATATCCCTGCGCCTCATCGCATCGCCTGCGCCGCAGGAAAGCGAGCTGCTCCTCTTCCTCTACGCCTTCGGCAACCACTTTGATTCCGAGTCCATGACTCATCGCGATGATCGACCGCACGACCGCAGCGGCGTTCTTTTCACGCGCGGCCAGCTTTACGAATCTCTGGTCGATCTTTAGCCGGTCGACCTCGTACTCCAGCAGATACGTGAAGTTGCAGAACCCGGTCCCGAAGTCATCGATGGCGATGCGCACACCCAACTCGCGTATGCGCTGCAGCTTCTCAAGCGTCGCCGGGGAGTTCACCATCAAGGTATTTTCCGTGATCTCAATCTCGAGCGAAGATGCCGGCAAGCCACTCTCCGCCAATGCCGACTCGATCATCTCGAGCAGATGTTTCTGCTGCAGCTGTCGGGGAGAAAGGTTGACCGACACCGTCAGATCCGATCGCAAGGCAGACCGGAGCTCCTGGCCTTCCATGCAACCGCGCCGAAACGCCCACTCTCCCATGGCGAGCATCAGGCCGCTCTCTTCGGCAAGAGGAATGAACTGCGCCGGCTCAAGCAGTCCCAGGCGAGGATGTCGCCAACGCATCAGCGCCTCCATACCCACCACCGCACCGGTCGATAGCGATACCTGCGGCTGGTAGAACAGACACAACTCCTCGCGCTTGAGAGCTTGTCGCAAGGACTGCTCCATCGAGAGCCGGTTGGCCGTCTCCCGCAACATGCCGTCACTGAAGATCAGCTGCTGATTGCCCCCGCTCTCCTTTGCCGAATACATGGCGGCGTCCGCGCGTTTCAGCAGATGGAGACCGTCCTCAGCACAATCGGGATACACACAGAGTCCGAGCGTCGCCGTAATCTGGATCCTCTGCTGCTCGATGTCCATCTCCGGTCGAAGTTGCTCGAGCAGGGTCGACGCGCAGCGCTCGGCATCTGCCGAGGTCGTCAGATCCTCCATGACGACCACAAACGCATCCCCGCCCACACGGGCGACCGTGTCCGTGCTTCGGACGGCCTCGCGCAGGCGGCGAGCCGTTTCCAGCAGCACATGGTCCCCTGCCCTGTGGCCGAGCGAAGTGTTGATCCGGCGAAACCCGTCGAGATCCAACACAAAGAGCCCGACCTTTGTGCCGTAACGGCGGCTCCGCTCGATGGCCAACGCGATGCGGTCCTGCAACAGGCTTCGCCCGACCAGCCCTGTCAGTTGATCGTGCGTTGCCAGGTGCGTGACATAGTTCAGCATCTGGCGCCGGTCGGTCACGTCAAACGCGACGCCCACAAAGCCCGTTAGTTCGCCCGTTCGTCCAGTCACTCCGCGCAGAGCGAGACTGACCGCCGTCTTCGACCCGTCCTGGCGGGTAAAGGTCCACTCGCGCTCCTCCATGCCTTCGGTCGCCGCCTTGGCGGAAAGGATCTCGAAGTCGTCGGAAAATCGAGCAGCGACCGGCAGCTCCTTTGCCCGCTCCACCAGCTCCCGAGGGTCGTTCAACAGCGTCAGCGGAGCCTTTCCGACCAGATCCTTACGTTCGTACCCCGTCAGCACCTCCGCCGCCACGTTCATCGCCGTAATCACACCATCGACGTCGGTGGCCACAATTCCAAACGGTGCATTCTCAAAGATCAGGTCCGTAAATTGAACGAGATTCTCATACTGTCTGGGGTCGATTCTGATCTCACTCGCGTCAGTCAGCGTCACCGCGACGCCGTCGCTCAAACAGACCGCACGGAGCTTGAGTTTGGCGTCCACCTCTGCCCGTGCTCCGAGGTCCTGCTCCCGCGCATCGCCCGCCTCCACCACACGGCGGAGAGCTTCAAAGTAAGCTCCCAAGATTGGGTCCGATCGCAGGCTGCTCTGCCCCGCCTCCGGAAGTTCGATGTCGCTTCGCCCCAGCATCTTTCGCGCCTTGGCGTTCATGTAATGCAAACGGAAATCAACAATCTCCGATCCGACGCGTTCCGCTACGAGGACGCACAAGCCATCCAGACTGGCATCCGCGCCGGCCAGAAATGGCGAGGACTCCCTTCCCGGATCCCGAATTCCCATTTTTTGGGCTTCAAACTTCTGCACTTCCCTGCCCTGCGGTTCCGTGTTCCGGATCTCCGTGTCCGCCGAGCCGTCAACATCGGCCTCCGAGCGCCGCCTCCCCCACGGAACACCGACAATGCCAGCCAGCGCAAGGTAAACGGATGAGCTCTGGCCCCGAAGATCCTGTGTGCCTAGCCAGAGCACAAAGATCGCAAAACCGGCCGCCAGACACACACCCAAACACACACGAAGACCCGCAGCCCCGAAGATCTTCCTACACAACGAAACCTCATAATCCTTGCAGCGTCGCACACACACCTCAGAAGCAGTAAACAAGTCCATCAGACAACAAGGAGAAAAGCCCCACAGTGCGACGATATTTCCCGACCCGCAAAGGTCCCTGACTCACAAAACTAGCACCCTGAGTGCTCTGAAGCAAAGCAGTATTTCCCTCTGGCCTACACTTCTGTGCACGCTGGTCCACGCGTATTTGTTACTTACTTCAAGGGTCTGCTCTGCTTTCCTGTCCGGTAAATTTTACCCTCGCGCGATCCGTCCAATCATCGCCTTTGCTCGCTCCCCCGGCTCTCGCCTATCCATCCGTGCACCTCCATCCAGTTCTCGAGGAGCACCGAAAATGTCCCAAGCTCCGGAAGTCCCTTTAACCCCAGGCCAAGCCCTACACCATGCGGTCCGCGCTCAAAGACATGGAGCTCCGCCGGGACCTCCGCACGCTTCATGGCGTTGTAGAACGCCGTTGCATTCAGCGAGTTCACCGTCTCGTCCTCGCCCGTCGAGAAGATAAACGCAGGAGACGTGTGCGGCGTGACATGGCGCTCGATCGAAATCCGGTCCATCGTCTCCTGTGACGGATGCTCCCCAACCAGCGCCTCCAGATTGGTCTTGCGCGGGATCGCCGGGTCCATGCTCAGCCGCGCGTAACAGAGAATCGCAAAATCCGGCCGCGCGCTCACGCGGTCAATCGGGTCCTGCGACCGCGGGTCGCCCGCCTCGGCCGCCGTGGCCAAAAATCCAGCGAGATGCCCACCCGCTGAAAATCCCCAGACGCCCACACGATCAGGAGCGACGCCCAACTCGGCCGCATGGCTTCGCACATAGCGCACCGCCCGCGCTCCGTCGAGCATCGGCGCAGGATAGTGATAGCGGGGACCCAGGCGGTACTGCAGAACCATCGCCGTCACACCTCGCGCATTCAACCACCGAGCCGCGGCTGCCCCCTCCTTCTCCATCACCAGAGTGCGATATCCTCCACCCGGCAGAATCACCACCGCCGTTCGCAGAGCCGCCGCCCTGTCCACAAGTTTTCCCGCCGCTCCAACCGCGGCCGATACGTGCACTCCACCCGTCCCGGGAAGCGGTGTCGCCGGATAGATGTAGAGCTTCGGGACGTCCTCAGCCTTTGTGCCCTGAGCGCCCGGCGCCCCGCCCGGCCACAGCGCCACCACGCGACTCGCACCCAGAGGCGCTTGCGGAGCAGCGCCCTGCACCGCCTGCGCCTGCCCTCGGACAGAGGTCATCGCCAGCCCAAGGGAGGCGATCCCGAGGCAAACCCAAAAGAGGCGAGTCATGATCTCGACAGCATACGGTAAGCGTCGTCGCCTCCGCGGATCTGCCCAAAACTTCTCCTGCGGCGGCACAATCCCCCTACGCAGCACGCGCCCAACTGCCGGGAGACGGTGCTTCTCCCGCGCTAAACTACTTTCCATGCGATACCTCCTTCCCGGCCCAAAGAGCCCCCGAACGCTTAGCTTCGTAACACCGAACCACGTCTCTCGATCGCTTGCCGTCCTCTGCCTTGCCCTCGTCTGTCTCGCCGGCTGCAAACAGAAGAGTTCGACCGTCGACACCACAACCTCGAGCAACCCGGAGACCACATCGCCATCGACTGCCCTCCCGCACAACCACATCTACTCCGAAGACGCCGATCCCAGCGCCGACATTGCCTCAGCCTTGCAACAGGCGCGCTCCGAACACAAACGCGTTCTGCTGGACTTCGGCGGCAACTGGTGCGGCGACTGCCAGGTCCTCGATCTCTACTTCCACCAGTCTCCCAACCTCGACCTCCTCAGCAAGAATTTCGTCCTCGTCCATATAGATATCGGCAAGATGGACAAAAACTTGAGCACCGCCGAAAAATATAGTGTTCCCGTCAGCCGCGGCGTCCCGGCGCTCGCCGTCCTCGACAGCAGCGGCAAGCTCCTCTTTTCGCAACAGAACAAGGAGTTCGAGAACATGCGCGCCATGAACGCGAACTCCGTCACTGAATTCCTCAATCAGTGGAAGGCCTGACGCCCACACATCGATCCGCCCACCCTCCGCGACGCCGGCGAGCCCGCGCTTTAGGTGCGCTTCGGCTGCCGGACCTGCTCCATCGCACCGCCAACCGCGCGCTCGCGGACGACGTCCTGAACATCGCCCAGTCGGCCGCATTTTCCGCCATCGTCGCTCTGTTTCCCGCGCTTATCGTCGCCGCCGCACTGATCGGGTATCTGCCCGACGCGGCTCCCCTCCGCGAAGCCGTCGGCATCCTCTCGGAGCGCGTGTTACCCGAGTCCGTCCTCCCTCTGCTTCAGAGCTACTTTGTCAACAATCCCGGCGCGGCCACCTCGTCCCGTGCGCTCCTGCTGGCTGTGCTCGTCTCGGTCAACGGCGCCTCCGGGGTCATACTTACGTTTATGGAAGGCCTACGCCGCGCCAACGACCTCCCTCCTGATTGCTGGAGCTTCTGGAGCCGCCGCCTGCGCGCCCTCGCTCTGGTGCCGCTCTCCTTGGTCCCGCTCGCGGCCGCCAGCATCCTCGTCGTCTTCGGTCATCTGCTCGCCCGCGTGCTCGCCGCGCACGCGCCGCCGGAGCTCCACACCGCCATCCTCGTCGGCGCTTTCGTCCTCCGCTGGACCATCGCTCTCACCGCCAACGTAGGCCTGGTCGCGCTCTTGTACCACATGGGAACACCCCTGCGTCAGCCCTGGAGCCGGACCCTCCCTGGAGCCGTGCTCGCCACCCTGCTCTGGCTCTGCTCGACGGTCGCCTTTGGCCTCTATGTCACCCGCTTTGCCAACTACTCCCGCATCTACGGCTCGCTTGGCGCCGGCATCGCCCTGCTCTTCTGGCTGTTTCTTACCGCGTGCAGCGTCCTTTGCGGTGCAGAGTTCAACACCGTGGTCGACGCTGCGCGGCACGCCTTGACGGGCGCCGATCCCCCACGTTCGAACGCCCTCCATCCACACCTTCCGAACGGCAGCAGCGAATCTCCGGCAGACCGGCGTGCGCCCGCGTAGAATGAGCTTCGGCAATACCAGAGAAGCCCGGACAGCCAGACCGTCCATCAAGGAACTCCGGAATTCCGATCCCCGAACGCGTTCTGCAAAGGAAATCCGGCCTCATCAAGACATGACCACATCTTCGGCTCCTCCACCGCAAGCCAGCGAAGCCCAGGCCGGCACCGTCGCCGAAGCTCGCCCCCTGCCCGCCACTGTGCGCGCTCGCCGCGCGAAGATCGTCGCCACCCTCGGACCGGCTTCGTCCTCGATCGAAGTCTTTCGCGAACTTGTGCGCGCCGGCCTCGACGTCGCGCGTCTCAACTTCTCGCACGGCTCCCACGAGCAAAAGGCCGAGCTCATCCGCATGGTGCGCCAGGTCGCCGGTGAGTTCGGCAAACCCATCTGCATCCTCGCCGACCTCCAGGGGCCTAAGATCCGCACCGGCCGGCTCAAAGACGGCAAACCCGTCCAGCTCGTCGCCGGCAATCTCCTCACCATCACACCTGAGGACATCGAAGGCACCGCCGAGCGCGTCGGCACGGTCTTCACCACGCTCGCCGAAAACCTCGAACCCGGCTCACGCATCCTGCTCTCGGACGGCCTCATCGAACTGCGGGTCGATCGCATCGACGGCAACGACGTCGTCTGTCAGATCATCAACGGCGGCATGCTCGGCGAGAAAAAGGGCATCAACCTTCCCGGCATCCCCGTCAAAGTCCCATCCCTGACCGAGAAGGACGAGATCGATCTCGAGTTCGCCATCGCGCACAACGTCGACACGGTCGCCGTCTCGTTTGTGCGCACGGCCGACGACGTCCGGCACGTGAAGAATCGCGTAACAGCCCTCGGCTCCGACGCTTGGGTCATCGCCAAACTCGAAAAGCCGCAGGCCATCGAACACCTCGACTCCATCCTTGAGGTCGCCGACGGCATCATGGTCGCTCGCGGCGACCTCGGCGTCGAGGTTCCGCCCGAAAAAGTACCGGCCATCCAGAAGCACATCATCCGCCGCGCCGCCGACTTCCGCAAACCGGTCATCACGGCCACCCAGATGCTCGAGTCGATGATCGAAAACCCGCGCCCCACCCGCGCCGAGGTCTCCGACGTCGCCAACGCCATCTACGACGGCACCGATTCGGTCATGCTCTCGGGCGAGTCTGCCGCCGGACGATACCCGGTCGCCGCCGTCGCCATGATGGCCGACATCGTGCTCGAAACCGAGCGCCAGATCCGACTCGACCCGCCGCCCCGCATCCCGCGCGTTCGCGGCACACACCTCTCCGTCGCCGAAACCATCTGCGAGTGCATGGCCCACGCGGCCGAAGACCTCGACCTCGCCGCCGTCGCCATCTTCACCGAAACCGGATCCACCGCGCGCCTGCTCTCGAAGTACCGGCCCGAGCCGCCGATCTACGCGCTCTCGCCCTTTGAAAAGGTCATCAACCGCGCGGTCCTCCTCTGGGGCACCTACCCCATCCTGTGCGAGCGCTTCGTCGACACCGACAAACTCGTCAATACGGCCGAAGACACGCTCGAACGCCTCGGCTACATCCATCGGCGGCAGGTGGTCGGCATCGTTGCCGGCACCAGCACCCGCTCCGGAGCCACGAACTTCATGCGCCTCCACATGGTCGGCGACCGCGATCTGCCTCCAGGCTAGAGCACGCGCCAACTCCGCCAGCGCAAACGCAAAAAGGCCGCCTCATACCGAGGCGGCCTTCGAATCTGCAGACCAGCCCGGGCCTACGCCGTCAGCTTGCGCCGCACAACTCCCGCCAGACTCAGCACACCGGTGCCCAGCAGCGTCAGGGTTCCCGGCTCCGGAATTGGGGACGCCGCCGGGGTCACCGCGATGTTCGCAACCTCGTTCACCTCATTGCCATTCGTCCGCATCAGGTAGGCGCCGTTGGCACTGAACAGATTCACCTCGGCGCCATTGCGCAGGATGAACGACACCCCGTTCGCGTCAAAGAACGCGCCGCCCTGAGCCGGAAAGAAAAGGAGATTGTCGTTGAATTCGTACCCACCGGGCGTGATCACGCCCGTAATCGCGCGAAGCGTACCGTTGCCCGTGTCGGTCGTGCCGGTCACGCCCACGATCTGGAACTCGCCCGAATGTACACTCGCGGCATCAAACACACCCGAACCCGAAAACGTCGGTCCGGTAAAGCTGAAGTTGAAAAGGCTGTCTGCCAGGGCAGAGGTGGAGGCAGAGACAGCGAACAAGAGGCCGCCAACGACACAAAGAACACGCTTCATGGAACTCCTAAAGAAATCGAGGTGAGCTGAACTACACGGGATCTGTTGCACGTTGCCGTCCAAAATCGCTCCCCGAATTTTCCCCAGCAATCGGAGGCCGTAAGCGGGCTTTCTTGAGGAATGTGCAAACACTTGCGAGCTTTTGGTTCTCGATGCGGAACCGAATTCCTCTGAACACAAGCTCCTTTCCCAGAAACGCAAATGACACTGGAATTAGAGGGCTAGCCTCCGGCGAAGCACGCCCAAGGCCCCCAGAGTGCCCGTTCCCAACAGAGCCAGCGACCCCGGCTCAGGAATCGGGGAAGCGGACACCGGCGTAATCGTGATCGGGGAAACCTGATTTTCAGCGAAAAAGATAGGTAACTGCTCATTGCCCTCGAAGAGTTGCTCCTGGTTCTGTGAACTTGTGTTCTGGAAGAGAAAGACCTGCCCGCCCGCCAGCGCGTACTGAATGCCGTGAGTGTCAAACGTGGCAAATGCACTTCCCGCCGTGTAAAACAACAGATTGTCATTGAACGAAAAAGCCGGGACCAAGATCAGAATGTTCTGGCCAGCTGTCGTTCCCGTAACGGCAGTCACGGTGTACGTGCTCGTGCTTCCGACTTCGGTCGCAGTGATCTGGCCGGCACCCGAAAAAGGTATTCCAGGCGGTCCGCTCACATCGTTGCTTCCGCTAAAGCTGAAGTTAAACGTATCGGCATAGAGAGCGGAGGTGCAGGCGGCCGAAAATAGAGAAGCGGAGAGAAGGCGAGATCCAATCTTCATAAAACTCCCCGGGAGAAAAGATGAACGGCGATTGATGTTTCTTTGCAGTGCAGCTTGTCGGAAGGTGGAGCCTGTCGTCCATTCTTGATCGCGAGTTCCTCCGACATCGACCGAGCAACGCGGAGCACCCACCACTACAATCAATCCGTGGGCCAGATCCGCATCCTCTCCGACCAGGTCGCCAACCAGATCGCCGCCGGCGAAGTCGTCGAGCGACCCGCCTCGGTCGTCAAGGAGCTCCTCGAAAACGCGATCGACGCCCGGGCTACACGCATCCGGGTCGACGTCGAAGCCGGCGGCCGCAAACTCATCCGCATCTCCGACAACGGCGTCGGCATGGTCCGCGACGACGCCCTGCTCGCCTTTGAACGGCACGCTACCTCGAAGCTCCGCACCTCCGACGATCTCCTCTCGATCTCGACGCTCGGCTTCCGCGGCGAAGCCCTACCCTCGATCGCGTCGGTCGCCCGTGTCACGCTCGAAACCCGCGCCCGCGAAGACGCGGCCGACGCCATCGGCACCCTGGTCGAGATCTCCGGCGGCAACATCCTGCGCGTCGACCCCAGCGGCGTCCCCGTGGGAACAACCCTGACCATCCGCGACCTCTTCTTCAACACGCCCGCACGCCGCAAATTCCTCAAGTCCGAACAGACCGAGCTCGCGCACATCGCCGCCCTCGTCACGCACTACGCCCTCGCGCACCCCAACCGCCACTTCGAACTTCACACCAGCACGCAAGCCCTTCTAATCGCGCCCGCCGTCAGCTCAACTTCCGACCGCCTGTTCCAGATCTTCGGCCGCGACACCGCCTCGCTCATGCTCCCCGTCACCGCCGAGCTCGACTTCCGCCGCGCCGGCATCCCCGAGCCGCCACCCTGGAAGCGCGAGGCCGACTACGAGCCGGCCGACCCCGGATACCTCCGCATCTCCGGCTTCGTCTCCAAACCCGAGCTCCAGAAGCTCAACCGCAACTCCATCTACGTCTTCGTCAACCACCGCCTCATCCGCGACCGCCTCGTCCTCCACGCGCTTACCGAGGCCTTCCGCAACATCATCCCGCCCACCTCCTTCCCCGTCGTCCTCCTCTTTCTCGACATGCCGCCGCAGGAGGTCGACGTCAACGTCCACCCCGCGAAGACCGAGGTCCGCTTCCGCCAGCCCGCCTTTGTCCACGACTTCCTCCGCGACACCGTCCGCACCGCGCTGATGCAGGCACGCCCGGCCGCGTCCTTCGCCCAGGCCCTCACCGGCGGCCCCCACGACCACGCCTCGTCCCTCAATATCGACGTCAGTCCGCTTCCCGGCGAACCCAGCCCCAACCGCCCGTCTCGCAACGGCGCCTCACCCCAGGACGTCACCGGAACTCTCTACCGCCCCGGCGCCGCGTACCTCGACGGCCTCGACCAGCCCCACTTCGCCCCGACCCGCCCGCCCCAGACCTTCACCGGCCCCTTCTCCGAGCCCGACGCCCACCCCGCCGACACCGCACCCTTCAGCCTCGCCGCTCCCCAACTTCCACCCGCGCCCGGTCGCCTCGCCTTCAACGAAGCGCCTCCGCTCGCGATCGGCTACCCTGACCCGCACCGGTGTGAAGATCTCTCAGACGCCTTCGCGAACGCCTCAGTCGGCACTCCTCACACTGGCGCCGGCAGCCCTCAAATCCAGGACACCCTCAGCGCCCTCTCGACCCTCCGCCCCCTCGGCCAGCTGCGCGACTCTTTTATCCTCGCCACCAACGACGAAGGTCTGTGGATCATCGACCAGCACGTCGCCCACGAACGCATCCTGTTCGAGAAGGTCCTGCGCGAGCGCGACACGGAGCAAGTCCAGCGGCAGCGGCTTCTGATGCCCGTCCTCGTCGACCTCCTGCCCGCGCAGATGATCCGCTTCGCCGATCTCGCCGAAGATCTCGACCGGAACGGCTTCGAGGCAGAGCCCTTCGGCCCGCGCACCCTCGCCATCAAATCCGCCCCCGTCGGTCTCGAAGGCCGCGACCTCGAGCTCACCCTCGAAGATCTCCTCTCGGCCTCCGACCCCGAGCAGCAGACCGAAAACGCCGGCACCCGCGCCCGCCGCATCGCCGCGTCCATCGCCTGCCACGCCGCCATCAAGATCAACACGCCGCTCGACCCGGCCAAGATCACCTGGCTGCTCGAAGCCCTCGCCGAAACCGAGCACCCCACCAGCTGCCCTCACGGCCGGCCGATTGCGTTGAGATACTCCCACCGCGACATCGCCCGAGCCTTCCAACGCACGTGAAAGTTCCGCTGGCACGTCGCTTTGAAAATGTACGCTGAGGCTATGACGAGACGCTCTACAGATGCAGACCTCACACCACACGAACGGGACGTGCTCCAGCGCCTGGAACTCACCGGATGGTTTGTAAACATTATCGCGGAAGATGAGAGGGGACCGGGTTTTGCATACTCCTTTGGTCTCTACGAACGATTCCAGCATCCCGAGATAATTCTGTTCGGTTTGGGTGGCAAGGTGATGCACGAGCTCATCAACGAGATTGGCGAAGCTGTAAAGCGCGGCCATCGATACGGCGAAGGAGATGAAACATCCGATTTGCTCGCTGGCGGCTACCCGTGCCGATTCAAGCAAGTCAATCCGCGCTGGTATCCGGAGACTCTGACTTGGACAAGCTGGTTTTATCGAAGCACCGACTTTCCCGCGCTTCAGCTGTTTTGGCCAGACAAGCAAAACAGATTTCCATGGGAGAAGGGCGTGACAGACAGCTTCAAAGCCGCACAGCCAGACCTAAGCCAACCACCTGTAAGCGGGTGACCAAACGCAGTGTTCAATGCTTTGATTACTGCCCGCCAGTCGTAGCTCCAGCCGCCGTAGCCCCCGTCCCTCGTCCCGTCAGCCGCCGAATCAGATCCACCTCGCTCTGCCGGTACGGCGTGTCGTCCTGCCGAAAGACCTCGTGAAACCACACCGTCGGCTCCGACAACACGTACGGGTGCTCCCACGAGTCCCACGGCAGGTACGTCTGGGTCTTTCCCGCCACAAATCCCCAGTTGATCGCACCCACGTTGTACTTCTTCGCAATCGGCAACGATCCGTCAAACGTGCTGCCCGCTCCGCGCGCCATGTACTCCGTGCAGATTACCGGCCGTCCCAGCGGTTCGAGCTCCTTGATCCGTGCCTCAAACTCCTCCGGCCAGCCATAGTTGTGGAACGAGATCACGTCCGACTCCGCCAACTGAATCTTCGTCGTCGGAGTCTCCTTCGCCGGATCGTGCCAATCGCCGATCCAGACTCCGCTCGTCAGCGGCTGCGTCGGATTCTCCGATCGCGCCCACTCAAAAACGTTCGGCAGCAGCGCCGCGACCAGCTCCTTCTTCCCCTTTGCCTCGGCAAACCGCTTGTCGTTCCCGTTGTCCGGCTCGTTCCAGACATCCCACGCCAGCACCCGGTTGTCCTTCGCGAACGCTCCTACCACGCCCTTCACATACGCCTCCAGCTTCGGCTGGTAGCTCGGATCGCTCAGCTCCTTTGCCCCCGGGCTCTGCACCCAACCTGAGTTGTGCACGCCCGGGATCGGAGGATGCTGCGGCCCCAGCTTCGGGTCAGGCTCCCAGCACGAGTCAAACAGCACCAGGATCGGCCGGATGTGGTGCTTCGCCGCAATCGCCAAAAACGCATCCAGCCGCTTGGCAAACCCCTGCGGATCCTCCGTCCACAGCTGATCCTGCAGGAACACCCGCATCGTGTTCATGCCGATCCCCTCCGCCATCCCCAGCTCCTTGTCGTTCAAAGCCGGGTTGAACGTCGACGCCTGAAACATCTCAAACTCATTGATCGCGTCCGAAGGAACGTAGTTCGCGCCCACCAGCCACGGCTGCCGGGCATACCACGCATTCGCCTCGGCCGGTGTCCACCGCGCCCGCGCCTCTGCCACCGCCGTCAACAACAGCACAAACACAAAACTCAAAACCGGCGCGGATACCGCACGCAGACATACACCTCGACGCATAAGCAAGCTCTCCCTTTCGCTACGCCCCAGACTCTCGGGGCACGCGCACAGCAAAGTCTATCCGAACGCCGCAACCTCGATCCAAACGGCAGCCCCCGACCTCTGACCCTTAATTCCTGATCCCTGAACAGAAAGGACCCGGCCACCTTAGATCGAGCGGCGACGTACGGCCGGCCAGATTGGTAGAACGCATCACCAGAACCTCTCCCCAACCGTCCTACCAAGCACACGCATGCCAACTTTGCGCACCTGCCGCATCCTGCTCCTCCTTACCTCTGCTTTTCTCCCACGGATCCTCCTCGCCCAGGCCACTCCCTCCGATCAGACCTTCTCCCGCCGCAACACCTACAGCGTCTCCATTGAAGGTTCAAACGATTCCAGCCACATCCTGCTCGGCGTCGCCCGCAACCGCAAGCTCCTCGACTTCGGCTTCAGCTACAGCCACCGCCTCCTCCTCCGTCCCTCGGTGGACCTCGAATACCTCACGGAGCTCCGCCCCGTCATCTTTGAAAGTGACCCGGTCGTCACCGAGACACTCGCCCAAATTAACAGCGCCGGCAGCTTTCAGACGGTCTCCAACGTCCGCCAGGTCCCGCGCTGCGAACCCGGCATCATCTTCCACTTAAGCGGTACCGATCAAGCCGGCAACCCCTACGACGCTACCCTCACCGCCGCCTGCGGCCAGCGCCAGTCCACCATCGGCGCCGGATGGAGCCCGCTCGGCCTCAAGCTCAACCTCCTCCCGCGCCACCGCCTGCAGCCCGTCGTCACCGCCCTCGGCGGCTACATGTTTTCCGCGCAAGCCATCCCCATCAGCACCGCCGGCAATTTCAACTACACCTTCTCCGTAGGCGGCGGCATCGAGCTCTTCAGCTCCCACCCCGGCCCCGACACCCGCTTCGGCACACGCTCGCTCCGCGCCGAATACCGCTATCATCACATCTCTAACAAGAACACTGCACCCGAAAACCCCGGCATCGATAACGGCCTCTTTCAGCTCACCTACAGCTTCGGCCGCTAGGCAAACGCGCCTTCCGCTAAGCCTCGCGTCCACCAATCCAGCTACTCCCGCATACATCGTCCCATCCTGTATGGTTGAGATGGAGCCTCGCGCGGCCCAGACACGAGAAGCGCCTTCACCTGGGCTCTCCCGCCGCGCCCTCCCCAGCGTCACCGGGCAGCAACCGGCCAAAGCTGTTCTCTACGCAAAAAAATGCTGTTCTCTACGCTTTAAGTTCGGTTGCGCGAATCCCGCAGCCTGCCACTCCGTCTTATGCAAGCGAGGCACCTCCTTGACCACCCCCGACATCCCTTCGGCCGAGCAACTCAACGCCCAACGGCTCTCCCGTTGGCACCAGGCCGGCACCCCGCTCCTCACGCTCGACAGCCTGCGCAGCTTTGTCTCCGCCAACGGCCTTCTTCTGTTCACCGCGCGCCCCGGCCTCCTCGCCGCCCCGGCCCCCACCTTCGTCGAAGCGACCCTCGGCGCTCCCAACGCCAACCCGACCCTAGCAGCGCTCGAGGTCGCCCGCGACCTCCTCGGATCGCTCGTCCTCGACGGCTCCGTCGTTCCGCTCAACCTGCTCGGCGCCCCCGGCACCACGGCCGATAGCCCGGACTTCCTCGTCTCGAGCCAGGTCCTGCCCTACATCTTCACCCTGCGCGGCGACAAGGCCTGGAAGCAGCCGCCCGCCAACTCGGGCGCCGCCAAGGTCTCGCCACTCGCCCTCAACACCTACACCCTGCTCACCGAAAACGGCCCCCGCTCGGCCTACGACCTCGTCTCCGACCTCGGTAAAGAGGTCACCGAAGCAGCCGTCCTGCGCGCCCTGTCGGAGCTCTGGCAGCACCTCCGCGTCCTTCCCGGCCTCCAGACCGGCAGCGCCCCCACACTCTGGGAGCCGATCGGCACACGGTTCACCAAACAGGTCAAAGCCGGAGCCAACGCCGGCCAACCGACCGCCCTCTCCGCCCTCATCACGCTCTACCTCGGACAGGCCATCCTCAGCACCGAAGATGAGATCGAGACCTTTCTCTCCCCGCTCGCCCCACGCTCTCGCGTCCGAGACGTCCTCCACGCCTTTACCGCCGCTCGCGAGCTCGACACCCTCGTCATCGAGGGAAAAACCTACCTCCACATCGCCGGAGATCTGCCCGTCTTCACCTCCGCCGAAGCCGTGGCTTCCGAGCCTGCAGCGGACGCCGGAGAGACAGACAGAGGCGGAGAAGCCTCCGAGCCCACCGGCGACGGCCGCATCAGGAAGTTCGTTCCCCGCCAGCCGCCCCGCAAGGTCGGCACCGGCTTCCCCCCGAAACGCCCGGCCGCGGCGGCTGGCGACCGCGATCGTCGGCCGTTCCAGCGCTCCGGCCCACCTCCCGCACCGGGCAAGCCTTTCGGTAAGCCCTTTCCCCGGTCAGCGTCCGAGAGCTCCGGCAGGCCCGCCTTCAACCGGCCCTGGGATGAAGAAAAACAAGCCCGTGCACCCCGCCCGACACCCACACCCAACGCCGAGCAACCCCCTAGCGCATACCAGGATATGGACCTGGACGCAGCCGGCTCGGACACCGGTCCGGCAAACCGCCCCGCTCGTCCCGGCAGATCCTTCCCGCCCAACAAACGGCCCTTCCAGCCGGCGTCGGGCCAGAAGCCCCGCTTTGGCGGCGATCGCCCAGCCTTCAACCGCGATTCGCGCCCCGACCGACCATTCGACCGCCCTGACCGACCATCTGGTCGCCCTGACCGCGACAACTCCGCCCCCGGACGCCCACCCCGCCGCGACTTCCCGCCGCGCTCGAACTTTAGCTCCGACACCAACGCCCGTCCTCGCCGCACCTTTCCACCCCGGGACGAGAGCAGCCGCCCCGCTTCGCCTCGCCAGACCTTTCCACCCCGCGACGAGAGCAGCCGCCCCGCTTCGCCTCGCCGGACCTTTCCACCCCGCGACGAGAGCAGCCGCCCCGCCTTCCGCAAGTTCGACGCTCCGCGCGGTCCTGCCAAGCCCTTTACACCGCGCGAAGGCTCAGCCTCGCGACCGCCGCGCACCGACTTCGCCAAAGGACCACGTAGCTTCACCAAAGCTCCGCGCGACTTCAGCAAAGGTCGCCCAGATCAATCCTCGGGCCGGCCCACCTCCGGCCCTCGCAAGCCGTTCACGCCGCCGAAAGCCTCCGGCGCAAAACCCTTCGGAGCTCGCCCCTCCGGCCCCTCCGGACCATTCAAAAAGCCCGGCCGCTTCACTGGCGACGCCCCCGGCGCCAACACCTTCGACAAATTTAAGGGCGGCGCAAAAGGCGGCGTCAAGCCCTGGGGCAAACGTACCCCAGCACGCAAGTTCAAACCCGGCCCCGACACCCCACTGAACGAGGACATCTGATGATCGAGTCTCCCCTCCCCTCCGAAGCCATCGCACAGCCCGACGCGGCCTGCACCCACAGCGAGCCGCACCCCGTCCCACCGCGCACCCGTCCCATCATCGCCATCGATGGCCCGGCCGGCGCCGGCAAATCGACGCTCGCCGCCCATCTCGCACGCCGCCTCGGCTTTCTCAACCTTGAAACCGGCGCCATGTACCGTGCCCTCGCGCTCAAAGCCCTCGAGCGCGACCTCGACTTCGACGAAGAACAACCCCTTCTCGACCTCGCCACCTACACCACCATCCAGCTTGAAGCACAGCGCGACGGCAACCGCGTCCTGCTCGACCACCGCGACGTCTCCCGCCGCCTCCGCGAGCCCGACATCACCGCCGCCGCCTCCCGCGTCTCCGTCCACCCCCGCCTTCGCGCCTGGATGGTCGCCCAGCAACGCACCCTCGGCGAGATGGGCGGCGTGGTCATGGAAGGCCGCGACATCGGCACCGTCGTCTTCCCCGACGCGGAAGTCAAGATCTTCCTCGACGCTGCCCCTGAGATCCGCGGAACGCGACGCTTCCAGCAGGTCCTTCCCATGAATCGCCCCCAGACCGGCGGCCCCGACGCCACCCCCCCACCCACCGAAGATGCCGTCATCCAGGAGCTCAAGGACCGCGACGCCCGCGACCGCAACCGCGCCGACTCGCCCCTGCGACCCGCCCCCGACGCCCTCCTCCTCGACTCCACCCACATGTCCCTCGAAGACGTCCTCAACCGCGCCGAAGAGATGGTTCGCGCCCACCTCCCCACCTGATCCCGAATCCCCGTAGACCTCGTCTAACTCGCAGTCCATTCCCGTTTACCGGCGCGCTTGCACAAGTAACGGTGCAAAAGGAAAATTCTTTCCTTTTTTGGGTCTAACTTCCGTACCCCGTGCTACGATTCACACAATCGTTTGGAACAGATTGGATTTCTGCAAGGATCTCCTTCGAAACCCCGATTTGGATCTGGCGCAAATTCAAGCTTTAAGGAATCAGTCAAATGGAACAGGGAACAGTGAAGTGGTTTAACGACGCCAAGGGGTTTGGCTTCATCAGCCGTCAAAACGGCGAAGATGTGTTCGTGCACTACTCCGCGATCAACTCGAACGGCTTCAAGAGCCTTCAAGAAGGTCAGGCAGTCCAGTTCAACGTCGTCAAGGGCCCCAAGGGCTGGCAAGCTTCCGACGTCCAGCCTCTCTAGCCAAACACCGCAACAACCAAGTTCTGCAAGGGGAACAGCAATCGCTGCTCCCCTTTGCCTTGTCTGGCGTCCTTTCAACGGCCCGATAGCAGCTCAGCTCGAAAGCTCCGCCAACACCGCGTCCGCAATCGCAGATGCCTCCCGCGCCGGCCCGAGATCATGCACCCGCAGAATATGAGCGCCGGCAAGAACAGCCGCCGTGTTCGCGGCAAGCGTAGCGTGGAGGCGCTCGTGCATCCCCGGCCGCCCGCCCCCGAGCGCATCCGCCACCGTCTTCGCCAGAAATCCTTTGCGCGAGATCCCCGCAAGAACCGGTCGCCCCAGCCCTCGGAGACTCTCCAGCCCAGCCAAGAGTGAGTAGTTTTCGTCGTCAATCTTTCCAAACCCGAATCCAGGGTCGAGAACGATGTTCCCGGGCGGAATCCCAGCCGCCTCGGCCGCGGCGAGACGCTCGCAGAGCCCCTCACGCACCAGATCTGACACCGCTCCAGGCGCGATCGGCGACATCCGCGACCACTCGCGAGGATTTCCGCGCGTATGCATCAGCACCACGCCGGGCGGCGGTCCAGCCGAGCCGAGCACACCAGACATCGCCGGATCCCACAACAGACCGCTCACATCATTGATGATTTCGGCCCCTGCCTCGATCCCATACCGTGCCGTACCGGCATGAAACGTGTCGACCGAAAGCACGGCATCGGGCCGCGCCTCCCGGATCAGCCCCAGCGTCGGCAAGAGCCGCGCCTGCTCCTCCCCGCTGGTCAGCGGCGTCGCATTCGGCCGCGTCGATTCAGCCCCCAAATCCAGGATATCCGCACCCTCATCGAGCAGCCGAAGCCCACGTTCCGTAGCCTCTTCCGCTGACGGAACCCGCCCCGTGCCGTCCGAAAACGAGTCCGGCGTCAGATTCAGAATCGCCATCATCAACGTGCGTTCTCCCAACGGAAGCGAACGCGTGCGTGTCTGCCAATGAAAGCGCGGTCGACTCTGAAAGGCCATACCACCGATTCTAGGGCTGCCCAGACGGACCTGGCCTCTCGCACAAAGCTGTCGAGGGCTCCGTGACGAGATATTGCGCCCGCAAGCTCGCTGTCCGGGCGAGGCAGACGGTGCGACGCTCCTCTTTTCGCCGGCGAATTGTTTATAGAGTGGAATTGAGAACCAGATCCTCGGCGGTCTGCTCGCACGCCGCGTACCGACCCTGTGAAGATTCCACATCCAAGTGAGCAAGAGCTGTGCCGGCGGGTCTGGCAGAATCAATAAATTTCAGAGATCTCACTGAAGTTTTGCGTGGATGTGCCGATAAGGAGAATAGGCGTGATGGTGCAGGGGAGTGGCGTCGCGGAAGGGATCGAGAGGGGAACGAGAAAAGAAGAAGAAAGCGCAGAGCGCTCAGGCAGAAGAGCACGGAAGACGAAGCACGTGCCAAAGCGACAGGTCAAACCCCCGACCGATCGTCCGATCGCGTGGGGAGAGATCCTGCGTGAGGCGCAACAGAGGTTCGGCATTAAGCGATTTCGGTCCGGGCAAAAGGAAGTTTTAGAGGAGGTGTTTCAGGGGCACAGCGTTCTCGGGCTGATGCCGACCGGCGCTGGGAAGAGCCTGACGTATCAGCTACCTGCATTGTTTCTCTCGCGGCCGGTAGTGGTCGTCAGTCCGCTGATTGCGCTGATGCAGGATCAGCAGGAACGGGCGGCCGGGGCAGAGATCGCGGTCGAGAAGATGGATTCAACGCAGACCAAGCGCGAGGCGGACAAGGCAGAGGCGGAGATCGATGGAGGCATAGCGCAGCTGATTTACGTCACCCCGGAGCGGCTGGAGAAGGAGGAGTTTCTCGCGGAGCTGAAGGAGGCAGGAGGGATTTCGCTGTTGGTGGTCGATGAGGCGCACTGCATCTCGCAGTGGGGCCATGATTTTCGGCCGGCGTACCTGGGAATTGGGTACGCGCGGAAGAGGCTGGGCATGCCGCCGGTGCTCGCGTTGACGGCGACAGCGACGGAGGAGGTCGTCCGGGAGATTCTGGAGAGCCTCGGCGCGCCCGATGCCAAGGTGGTGAATGCTGGGACAGAGCGCGAGAACCTGTACTTCAGCGTGCACCCGACGGTGAACACGGAGGCCAAGCTGGCGCGGGTGACCTCCATGCTGGAGAAAGAGGACGGGACCGGGATTATTTACACGGCGAGTGTGCGGTCGGCGGATGAGCTGTATGAATGGCTGAAGGAGCACAGCGTTTCGGCGGGGCGTTACCACGGTGCAATGAAGACGCGCGAGCGGGAGGAGGTACAGAAGGGGTTTATGCGCGGCGATCACAAGGTCATGATCGCGACCAAGGCGTTTGGGCTGGGGATCGACAAGCCGGATATTCGGTTTGTGTACCACTTTGAGTTTCCGGATTCTCTGGAGACGTACTACCAGGAGGCCGGGCGCGCGGGGCGGGACGGTCTGCCGAGCCGTGCGGTGCTCTTGTATCGCCTGGAAGACAAGCGGATTCAGAGCTTCTTCTTGGGGGGCCGATATCCGAAGACAGCCGAGATGCAAGCTGTCTGGCTGGCGATCGACGGACATGGACTGACACCCCCGAGCGCGGAGGCGGAGCCTGTTAAGGCGGTTTCTGATCTCGGAGCGGCGGCAGCCCGGACGGAAGCGGGGGGAGAGAGATCGGCCGTCACGGCGGAGCAGATCGCAAAGAAGGCCGGCGTTGGACAGAGAAAGACGCAGGTAATTCTGAACCTGTTGCGCGAGGCGGCTTTGGTTCGCCGCGGTAACCGCGGGTATGTGCTCGAGCGCAAGGAGGCGCCGACGGACGAGGCGCTCGAGGAGTTGCTTCGTGTCTACACGGACCGGGCAAAGCATGACAAGGTTCGCCTGGCCGAGATGATGCATTATGCCGAGACGATGGAGTGCCGCGTGCAGGTGATCCGGCAGTACTTTGGCGAGGACGCAGGAGAGCTCTGCGGTCGGTGCGATAACTGCGAGTTGGCGGCGGTGGAAGGCGTGAACGCCGGACACGCGGCGCGGGTGAAGGCAGACCTGGACGGGCAGGCGCGCGACCACGGGATTGCGCTCGCCGCAACAGCGGAGGTGCGCCAGGCCGACGAGGCACGCGATGGTACAGGGATAACCAGGATCGAGACGATGCACGGCACAATCGTGACGACGGCGCCCGAGACGTTGCCGCAGAAGGAGGTGGTGGCCGAGTGGAAGAAGGGCGATGTGGTACGGCACAGAGTCTTCGGCGAAGGCAAGGTGAAGGATGCCCACGGCGACATGGCGCTGGTTCACTTCACGAAAGCCGGGGACAAAAAAGTGAAGGTTAATTATCTAACGCGATAGGGTCCAGAGATGGGTCCAGGGGCATACCACCTACCCAAATAGACAGCGATAAGGGCGACCTCGGCGGAGATGGTCCACTCGATAGCCAGCGCCTGCGGGGAGCGGTTTGCGAGATGCGGGGCGGTGAACAGAAGAGCGAGCAGGAGGAGCGAGAGGCAGAGCATCATGGCGCGCCGAGCGTAAACCATCGTTGATGGGCTGGAGACGGGCGACGCAGGCGCAGCGATCGACGAGGACGGCAGCCGGGAGACGACCCGAGCGGCAAAGTCGGCCGGAACGACGGGGAGCGGGCCGGTGCGCAGCGCCTGATCGAGCTTCTGGTCGAGGCTGACAGGCGAGAGATCATCGCGGAGAGCCTGCGGGGCGAAAGGGATTTGGTCTCCGTCGGTTAGGCGCTCGGCCGCGCTTGTTTTTGGCAATGCGGTCAGATCGTCGGGCATGGTGTCTCCTTCTGCCTCTTCTGCTCGCGGGCGGTGCTGAGGCGATCGCGCAGCTTGTTGCGGCCACGATGCAAGTGTGTTCGAACAGTACCAAGCGGCAGACCGAGGACGAAGGCGATCTGCTCGTAGGTCTGCTCCTCCTGATGATAGAGGACAAGCACGGTCTTTTCGATGTTGCTGAGGCTGGCGAGTTCGCGTTCGACCTGTTCCTGGAACTCGCGGTGGGCGATCTGCTGTTCGGCGTTCGCGCCAGGGTGGGGGAGGCGGTCGTGCCAGCCGGCGACCTCGTCCGAGAGCGAGCTCAACGGCTGATCCACGCGGCGGCGGCGTTTCCACTCGTCCTGGGCGACGTTGACGGTGATGCGGTACAGGTAAGTGGTGAGGAGGGCGTCGCCGCGAAAGGCGGGGAGCGCGCGGAAGAGGCGGAGGAAGACCTCCTGGGCAAGGTCGTCGACGTGCTCGCGGGTGCCGGTGAGGCGGCGGAGGGTGCGAAAGACGGCGTCCTGGTGGTCGCGGACGATCTGTTCGAAGTCGCGGCCGGGATGGAGGTTGGGACCCAAGCTCGTTCAGACTGCGCGGAGTCCCAGAAGTTTCACCGACGCCCTTGAAACTTAGCCGACAGGCGGAGGTCTAACGCGGGCAAGAAGTCAGGTTAGTCATGGAGGCACTTATCATGGACGCAGGAACAGCAGCGGTAACGGCACCGTTCTTGGTGCCCTTGGGTGCGTTTGCGGTGGCGATCGCTGCCATTGTGAGCGGGGCGTGGCGGAGCGCGCAAGCGCGACAGGTGAAGGCTCAGGAGCGCATGGCGATGCTGGCGCGGGGGATGTCGGTGGCCGACATTGAAAAGCTGCTCGGGGCGAAGGGCGAGGAGGAGCAGACAGATCCTATGCGCAGTCTGGCGAACGCTCGTCGGGCCGCGCTTGTGCTGATCTCGTCGGGCTTGGGGATCGTTGTTTTTGGGGTTCTCCTGGCGCTGATTGTGCGTACGCGCGAGGTCTTCGTGGTAGCTGCGTTGGGACTAGTGCCGATCGCGATTGGGATCGGCTTCTGGATTGATTACCGGCTGCAGCAGAGGGAGATGTCGCGGTTTGGGCTGGAGTTGGGGGCGGATGTATTGGTGAAGTGACGGGCGCGGTCCTGGACGGGTGCGAGACCGCCGAAGGGACGGGGAGGTAGGCCTTGGGACAGGTCATCGGAATCGGCTACGGTCCTTACCTGTCCTGCGGCCCGGGTATATACGCGCCGGAGGGCCTGGGTAGCAGATAGGCTAGTAGATAGGAGGTCTCCTCTAGCGAGACATCCGCTCGGAGCTTTTCACCTGCAACGTCACAACCGAACATCGGGCAAGGTACAAGGGTAGAGCGGGCAGGCCGGTTGGAGAACTTCGATAAAATGGCGAATGGGAATAGAACCTACGATGAACTGGTTGGATTGCGAACGCGTCGAGGTAGTACCGGGTAAAGTCAGTGGCGTTCCTTTGATTAAAGGGACGCGCGTGCCTGTGGATACGATTATTGAGAACAGAGATCTCGATCCTGACGAAATCGCAGACCAGTTCAGCCTCTCGGTAGCGGATGTGTGTGCCGTTCTGGCGTTTTGGCAGTTGCACCAGAGGGCAGCTTAGGCGCAGGTGTTGTTCGATCAGAACATTCCTCACGGTTTGCGTCGGTCCTTGCCTTTACATGCCGTCACGACAGCGAAGCAAGCTGGATGGGCGCAGATGGGCGAACGGCGATCTGCTCCTCCTTGCTGAAAAGCACGGTTACGAGGTCTTTGTCTCGGCGGACCAAAATTTGGTTTATCAGCAGAACCTGAGCACTCGTAAGCTCTCGATCATAATCCTAAGTACAAAACCACTGGCGAAGTTTGCAAGCGGAGTCAGGTATGGTCGCCAGCGCCGTGGACAGTGCATTGCCGGGTTCTTTTGCAACGGTCAGGGTGCCTCGACTCTGATCGGCGGAAGTGACGAGCGGCCACATTGCTATACGGCGCTACATGCCGCGGAGGATGGAGCCGACGACTCCACCGACGACGCCGCTTTCGGCAGTCTCGCGGCGGCCAGTGGGCATGTATTCCTGGAGGGCGTGGGCGAGTTTGGAGATGGGGAGGGTCTGGAGCCAGACGCGGCCGGGGCCGGTGAGCAGGGCGAGGAAGATGCCGTCGCCGCCGAAGATGAGGTTGCGGATGCCGGGGACGCGCGTGATCTGGAACGATGTGGTGGAGGTGAAGGCGCCGACGTGTCCGGGGTGCACGCGGAGGGTCTCGCCGGGGCGGAGGTCCTTGACGATAAGTTCGCCTGACAGTTCGAGCCAGGCGGTTCCCTGCCCCGAGACTTTTTGCAGCAGAAAGCCGTCGCCGCCAAAGATGCCGGCGCCGAGCGATTGCTGGAAGCCGACGCCGAGTGTGACGTTTTGCGTCGCGCAGAGGAAGCCGTGGCGATGGACGAGGTACTCGTACCCGCCGCCGAGCTGGACGGGGACGATGTGCCCGGGGATGCGGGTGGCAAAGGCGATCTCGCCGGTGGCGCCAAAGGCGGTGTACTCGGTCATAAAGAGGGATCCGCCGCCGGCGACGCGTTTGAACGCGCCGAGGAGGCCTCCGCCGCCGGCGTGCTGGGTATGGGTGTTCATCTGGATCGACTGGCTCATCCAGGAGAGTTCGCCGGCCTCGGAGATGACGCTTTCGTTGGGCTCGAGGAGGAACTCGAGCACGGGCATGGTGGTTCCGACAATACGACTTTGCATGGGGATGAACACCTCAGCTGCGAAGAGGATACTGTACCGTACGCGGGTGCGGGGCTGCCGGTTCGCGTTGGATTCAGCTGGGCTCGGCGTGGCACCAGTCCGGAGCGGGGTGCGGGGATCAGGTAGGGGGAGCTTGCGGCCCACATGCGATACTCAGACCTGACATGTACAAGCGAGTTCTCCTCAAGATCTCGGGCGAAGCCCTGGCTGCTGGACGTGGATTTGGGATCGATGCCGTATTTATTCATAAGATCGCGGGCGAGATAGCGGCGGTGCATGCGCTTGGCTGCGAGATGGGCATCGTTGTGGGCGGGGGCAACTTCTTCCGCGGCGTGGCGCAGCAGGCGATCGACATGGACCGGGTGGCGGCCGATCACATGGGGATGCTCTCGACGGTGATCAATGCGATTGCGCTCCAGGATGCGATCGAAAAGCTCGGGCTGTTTTGCCGGGTGATGTCGGCCATCGAGATGCATGAGGTGGCGGAGCCGTATATTCGGCGGCGGGCGATGCGGCACCTGGAGAAGGGGCGCGTTGTGATCTTCGCGGCGGGTACGGGCAATCCGTATTTCTCGACCGACACGGCGGCGAGCCTGCGAGCCATGGAGATCAAGGCCGACATCCTCCTGAAGGCGACGAGCGTGGACGGGATCTACACGGCCGACCCCAAGTTGGACCCCTCGGCGACCAAGTTTGACCGGATCACCTATACCGACATGCTGCGGCGAAACCTGCGCGTGATGGACACGACGGCCGTGTCGTTGTGCCGCGACAATCACATGCCGATGATGGTGTTCAGCATGCGTGAGGAGGGCAACATTGTCCGCGTGGTGAGCGGCGAGCAGCTCGGTTCGCTGGTGGTTCCGTAAAGGGTCTGGGCGGGGCCGGCGAAGCGCTACACTGGGTCCTGAGGGTGAAAGCTATGAGTCACGAGATGACGATCGTCTTCCACAATACGGGTGGAGAGGGATATGTAGCTGAATGTCTTGAGATTCCCGGATGTCTCGCGCAAGGAGAGACCGAGGCCGAAGCCATCGAGAATATTCAGGATGCGATCCGAAGTTGCCTTCTGGTTCTGCTAGAGGACGCGCTGGCGGATGCCACGGCGCACCGCGATCTGGGCGGGATCACCTATACGGATATCGCGAAACAGACACGAATTCGAATGACTCCTCAGATCTCGACTGAGGAGGAGGCCATGGCCTGAGATGAGCTTGTCTGATCTGCCGAGAGCAAGCGGGCTGAAGCTTCCGCTTCTCAAAAGGCAGGTGCAGATCGCCGGCCTAACGGACAGGATGTATCGCGAGATGTACAACTCGCTCTGACTCCTGTCGTTACGGAAGGGTAAACCGTCACGCTACAGTTTAGGGCCAACGTGCGCCTTCTGGCTGATATTCTGTCATGGAAGACACAGGAGACACTATGGCAACGGCAACACTTGGGCAGGTGAGCGAGGAGCGGGCGGGCGCGACGGAGTACAAGGTCGCCGATATCGGTCTGGCGGAGTTTGGGCGCAAGGAGATCGATATCGCCGAGCAGGAGATGCCGGGCTTGATGGCGATCCGCCACAAGTATGCGGCAGGCAAGCCGCTTCAGGGCGTTCGTGTGACCGGGTCGCTCCATATGACGATCCAGACGGCGGTTCTGATCGAGACGATGGTGGCCTTGGGCGCGGATGTCCGGTGGGCGAGCTGCAACATCTTTTCGACGCAGGACCATGCGGCGGCGGCGATCGCGGCGGCGGGTGTTCCGGTGTTTGCTTGGAAGGGCGAGACCTTGGAGGAGTACTGGTGGTGCACGGAGCAGGCGCTCCTGCATCGCGACGGCTTGGGGCCGCAGCTGGTGATCGACGATGGCGGCGATGTGACGCTCTTGATCCACAAAGGTGTGGAGATGGAGGCGGGCGATGGCTGGGTCGGTACGCCGTCAGGCAACGTGGAAGAGGGCGTGATCAAGGCTCTGCTCCGGAAGATCCATGCCGAGGATCCGCAGCGGTTTACGACGCTGGCCGGGGAGTGGCGCGGCGTTGCCGAGGAGACGACCACCGGCGTGCACCGGCTCTACAAGATGATGGAGCAGGGCAAGCTCCTGGTGCCGGCGATCAACGTAAATGACTCGGTGACGAAATCGAAGTTCGACAACCTGTACGGCTGCCGGGAGTCGCTGGGCGACGGCATCAAGCGGGCGACGGACGTGATGATCGCGGGCAAGGTCGCGGTGGTGTGCGGGTATGGCGATGTGGGCAAGGGATCGGCGGAGTCGCTGCGTGGACTGGGCGCGCGCGTGATCGTGACGGAGGTCGACCCGATCAATGCCCTGCAGGCGGCGATGGAAGGCTACGAGGTGACGACCATCGAGGAGACGCTCGGGCGCGGCGATATCTACGTGACCTGCACGGGCAATCTCGACATCATCACGCTCGAGCATATGCAGCAGATGAAGGATCAGGCGATCGTCTGCAACATCGGGCACTTCGACAACGAGATCCAGATGGATGCTCTGAACGCGGACCCGGATGCGACGCGGTTGAACATCAAGCCGCAGGTGGATAAGTACACCTTTGGCTCGACGGGCAACAGCATCTTTGTCCTGGCCGAGGGCCGGTTGGTGAACCTTGGCTGCGCGACCGGGCATCCGAGCTTTGTGATGTCGAACAGCTTCTCGAACCAGACGTTGGCGGCGCTCGATCTGTGGGCGAACAAGGACACGTACAAGCCGGGCGTCTACATCCTGCCCAAGCGGTTGGATGAGGAGGTGGCGCGGCTGCATCTCGAGAAGATCGGTGTAAAGCTCACGACGCTTTCGCCGAAGCAGGCGGAGTACCTGGGCGTGGCGGTCGAAGGACCGTACAAGTCGGACCAGTATCGGTACTGATCTCTGTCCTGATCGAAGCAAGAAAAGGCAGGCTGCGGGAGAGTTCCCCGCAGCCTGCCTTTTTTTCAGTGGTGGTGCTAGAGAGAACCAGAAACTGCAAACCTGCATCCTGTTTCCGGGCCGCCGAGGGTCCGGCGCTCGGTGCTTCTTGCAAGTGCAACGAGATTGTGTGGGGAGGGCTGGCCTGATTTCCGGAGCTTCGTCTACTTCGGGCAGCCGTCGTGTGCTGTCCGTGCGACTGCGTACGGATGGAATAGACCCACGTCGGCGGACGGTGTTGTGGTGCAGGCAGAATCTTTATCTCTGGAGCCGACTGGATCGTGCGGCCTGGCGAGTGCAGAGCCCGTTCTAGCTGGTGGCAACGGGCGAGATGTAGTCAGGCGCGGAGATCACCTGCACTCCAGGCGTTGTGACAAGCTGCTGATCGACGAGAACGATGGTGGTCGCCGAGCCGGCCGTGTAGGTGACCTGGGGGCCGGTGTAGGTGGCGACCGTGGTTGCCGTGGGAACGGTTCCGGTGGGCACGATGATGAGGGTGTAGGCGCCGGTCGGAACTGGGAGATACCCCGAGTTGGTGGGAAACTTCACGTTGGTGAGGACGGGCGTGACGGCGGCCAACTTCTGTCCCGCAGGCACGAGATAGAGGTCGATGGCGCCGATGCGGGTGGCCTGATCGAGGAAGCGGAGGTCGATCTGTCCGGTGGGTGCGGGCTGCGTCTGGTCTTTGAGGATGGTCTGCTGGAGGTCGGCCGCGACGTTGCCGACCAGAACGGTGTACTGGCTCGCGCCGGAGAGGGTGCCTTTGGCCGAGGAGAGTACCTGCCGGCTGCCGGCTGTGTCGGCGGTGATGGTGTAAGTGCCCGGGTCCATCGGTACGTAGGAGGTGACGTAGCTGAAACCGAGATTGTAGGCCAGAGCGGCGTTTCCGGTGTAGAAGTCAAGCCCTGGGGCGTCGGGTGAGGCGTCGATAAAACGGATCTGGGCGCCGTTGGTGGTCGTCTGGACGGCCTGGCAGCCGGAGAGGGCGAGGAGGATCGGGAGCGCCAGGGGACCGAGCGCCAAGACATGCTGGTGATTGCCCGCGCCTCGTCCCGGTCTAGATCGAAGATCGCGCGCATCAAGACGCTCGATTAGGGCGTTGGCCACTCTGCGCCAGGTGTCTCGGACAGAGGTTCGGTGTGAGGGCTTTGCTCCCATGAGACATCCACACTTTACCCGATTTTCAGGCATGGGTTGCGATCGAAAGTTGTATAGCGAGGGTGCGAGGGGCTCGGGCTTACTTCTTCACGCGGTGCGCGACGATGTTGTCTTTGATCTTGTCGTAGGTTCCCTGGGGCACGATACCTTTGTTGACCAGCTGGTTTTTGGCGGTGTACGGGCGGCCGGCGATGATGCGCTTCGCGTAGGCGTCGCCGATGCCGGGGAGCGCTTTGAGCTGGTCAGGGGTGGCCGTGTTGAGGTCGAGCTTGCTTCCGTCGTCGGCGCTCCTGGACTGCGTCTGCGACGTGCTCCTGGACTGCGTCTGTGACGTGCTCTTGGAGGAGGACGGTGTCGTCTGGGAGGATCTTGCAGAGGTCGTCTGTGCGGAGGCCAGGCAGGCCGTGGAGCCGAGGGTGGCCGCGAGCAGAAGAGCGGCAGAGAGGAGGCGGCGAAGGTCGAGCATCGAGGGTGAGGTCTCCGATCAGGCGTTGCTGAAAAGGTTGAGAGTTCAGAAGCAGAGTAGATCAGCGGAGCTGACCGGGTCAAAGCATATCGACCGGGGCAGGCATCGACTTGGGATCGTTTTGGAACCTGAACTTCGACCCGGAGGACCCGGATGGCTCTGGTCGTTCTCATAGGTCTATGGCGCCGTCAGGGATCTGCGATGGTCGTCGATCTCGCGCTTGAGCCGGTGATAGAGCTCGTCGGTTGCGTTGCCGTGCAAGCGATCGAGGATGTGGCCGTCGCCGCTGACCAAAAGGACATAGGCGTCATCGGGCTCTTTGTAGCCTACGACGGAGCGCCATACCGGCTCGTCGGTGATGACGGGAACGCATCGAGCTTGCGCCACCGCTGGGACGGCAGAGCGCATGGAGCGGAGGACGACGCCGCGCAGAAAGCTCGGCACGGCGGCGATGACGGGAAGTTCGTAGAAGACAACATCGTCGGCTCGGCTGAAGTCGTCGTGGAGGCGTCTTCCCCAGGCGGTCACTTGGGCCTGCGCGGCGCGGTCAAAGCCCAGGACCAGAACGCCTGTCTTGCCTTTGAGCTCCTGCGGCAGATGCACGGGGACGCCGGAGAGACTGGACGCGTTAAGCACCGGAATGGCGGCTGGCAACGCCTGGGCGGAGAGATTGGGCCCACCCGGCCAGAGCAGAACAAGAGCGAACAAGCACATCCGGCAGACCTTTCGGGCCCGGCGGTACAGGGACGCTCGTCTCGGAAAGGTGAGAGAGTGAGGAAAGATGGGCGATGCTCCTAAAAACTTTGAAGATCTGCGGTCTGCGCTCGGAGGTGCGAACCGTGCCTGCAAGCGACGGACGGCAAGTCGTCGCCAGATTGGGAGCGAGAGTCTTAGAGGGGTTCTCCTGTAGCTGTATAGCGAAAGCACAGGTCTCATGGCCGTTTTCCCCCAACGAAAACGGCACTCCCACACTCTATCCGACTCACTGCAACAGGAGAACCGCTCTAGAGGCGGCTTCGCCGGCGTGCGGTGAGGAAGCTGGTGAGGCAAAAGTAAGCGAAGACGACCGACATGCCGGCGGCAAGCAGGAAGTGAAGGTGTGCGTCGGCGTTTGCGCCGGTGCTATGGAGTTCGGCGCGCAGCTTCCAGGCGCCGAGGCCGGCGGAGAAGGAGAACAGGCCGAAGAAGAAGCCGGTGAATTCAAGCCAGAGCACGCCGGAGAGCTTTTTGACCGGACCAAAGGCGCTTTGGGCGAACTGTCGGCTGCCCTGGCCGAGTCTGCTTCCGGTCACAATGACCTCGGAAGCCGCTCGGGCCGCGGTATGAATCGAGCCCCGGTTGGGTTGGGTGTCGGTACGAGGTTTTTCGGCGGACGCCGCGGTTGCCGTCTGTCTGCGCCCGGGAACCGAGACGCCGGAGGCTGAAGCGCTTCGAGGATTCGGTGCTGCCGCTGCGTCCACGGCACTGGCGACGGTGCGCGCAGCCAGGCGAGCTCCCGTTCCCAGCACACGACCGAAGCGGACCGAATCCATACGGACATTGTAAGACGGGCGCCCGGCTGAATTGAAACGGTTTTTCAGGCGGCGTGTGTAGGCGGTCGAGGAATGTGTCCGGCCTCGCGAAAAAGATAGTACGCCAGTTGCATCCTAGGTTTATCGAACTTGCAGCCTGGGCAAGAACGCACAGAGATAGCAGGCAGACGTCAGGCGTGTGCATGGATGGATCTTCGAGGAGGACGGTGCAATGAAAGGATTTATGTTGTTGGTCGGCGGCATGTGTGCGGCAGCTGCCGGATTTATCGCGTTTGGGCGCAAGCAACGGGCACCGGTGGAGGAGCTGGCTCACCGGCTGGAAGAGGCCTGGGCGGACCACCACACGGTTGTCTAGGCAGGCCCGACAACCAAGCGAGATCCTGATTGCCGTCCCGAGTTGCCGAGCGTATCTTTAAGAGAAGACGTGAAGTCCTCGCAATGCCGTTCCCCCGGACTTTTGGCGGGCAATACCCGATGCGTGGTCAAGGTTACCGACAGAGAGCAGCCGGAGGTGGCATTGAATCAAAAGGTGAAAAAACTTATCCAGAAGCTCGGCGAGGCGATCCATGAGTCGGTGTCGGAGTCCGAAGACATCGCTGGTGTGGTCAAGAACATTCGGGAACAGGGCTTTGACGTCCTCCTGATGCTGGAGGCGACGATCGGTCTGAACGAGGTCGAAGCAGACCCGGAAGAAGATGCGGGTGATGCGGAGGAGGCTATCGCGGGGCCGTTTACCTCTACCGATGTCACGTTTCTGAAGTCACTTCGGATCAGCGTGGATGGGGAGACGGCAACCGAGTAGTTTAGCCGTCTTGTTTGTCTAGCTTTAGGCGGCTTCTGTGCGCCAAATCTGAGCACCGAGAACAGCCCGACGCGCACGATCGTCGGGCTGCTTGCTGTAGCCCCCCACAGTCCCGTCCTGAGACTGTGCGCCTCCAATGCGGTCTCACTCGACGACGCTGCCAACCCTAAATATGCAGGTGGGTACGATCGTGGTAGACTCGCGCTCTTGAACGAGGCAGCTGGTTTTCGCATCCGATGCACTTGGTCGGCGGGCGAAGAGCGCGCGTCATCCTGAAAAACGGAGCAGATAGGGGAGGAGATAGGGCAATGAGAAATACCTTGGGTGTGCTGCTGGCCGGCGGTGCCGGAGAACGACTTTTCCCGCTCACGCGCGATCGTGCCAAACCGGCTGTGCCGTTTGCGGGACAGTACCGCATCATCGACATCACACTTTCCAATTGCATCAACTCCGACCTGAGACACGTGTACATCCTGACGCAGTACAAAGCCCTCTCGCTGAACCGGCATATCCGTGAAGGCTGGGGTCCGGTGGTGGCCAGCGAGCTGGGCGAGTTCATCGAGATCCTGCCGCCCATGCAGCGCGTCAACAAGAACTGGTACACAGGCACGGCGGACGCTGTCTATCAGAACATCTACTCGATCGGTTCCGAGGAGCCGAAGTATGTTCTGATCCTGTCCGGCGACCACATCTACAAGATGAACTACGGCCTGATGCTGCAGCAGCACTGCGAGTCGCGGGCCGACGTGACTCTGGCGACGCTGCCGATCCTGCCCGAAGAGGTGTCGAGCTTTGGCGTGGTGGAGGTCGCTCGCAACGGCGAGGTCTTGGGTTTCGAGGAGAAGCCCAAGGAGACCAAGACGCGGTCCCCCTGGAGTCCGGACAAGGTCGACGCATCGATGGGAATCTATCTGTTCAACACCGATGTGCTTTTGCCGGAGCTGATCAAAGACGCCGAAGACCCGGGGTCGAAGCACGACTTCGGGCACAACGTCCTGCCCAATCTCCTGGGGCGGTACAAGGTGCAGGCGTACAACTTTGTCGACGAGAACAAGCAGCAGGCGCTCTATTGGCGCGATGTGGGGACGCTCGAGGCCTACTACGAGGCGAACATGGATGTCGCGACCGTCTCGCCAACGTTCAACCTCTACGACAAGAGCTGGCCGATGCGCACGCGGCCGTATCAGTACCCGCCGGCGAAGTTCGTCTTTGGCGAACCCGGACGCACCGGCATGGCCATCAATTCGATCATCTCTTCAGGTTCGATCGTCTCAGGCGCGGTGGTGCGATCGAGCGTCCTGTCGCAGGACGTGCGCGTGAACTCGTACGCGGATGTCGATTCGAGCGTCATCTTTTCGCACGTCAACATCGGCCGTCACTGCCGGATCCGACACGCGATCATCGACCGCGACGTCCATATCCCGGACGGAACGGTGATCGGCTACGACCCGGCGGAGGACAAGAAGAACTACTTCGTCTCGTCGAGCGGTCTGACCGTCGTGACGCGCGACTACTCGGTGTACGAGAACCCGGTCTCGCCGGAGTTTATGCAGAACACGTACTAGACCGCTCTGGGGCTCTATCGATGGCCGAAGCGGTAGACCACGCCGCCCGAGATGGCAAAGAACTCGCGCGTCTCGGTCCCGAAGTGCTCCAGGATCAGGTCGGGCGAGAGCCGGATCGCGATGTTCTTTGAGCGGTTGAAGTCCACACTGCCGCCGACCGCGCCGATAGGTTTGGTGCGATTGGTGTAGAGGCCGACATCCTGCGCCGGAATGTAGCCGGTTCCGCCGTCAAAGGTGCCGTGCGAGACCCCGGCGTAGGCATGGGCGCTCAGGGCGGCGCGCTGATTCTGCGCAAGGCGGTACTGCCCGCCGACAAGGCCCATCAGCATGTAGACCAGCGGACGGTTGATGTTGTACGGGTTCGCGAAGACGGGGGTGGTGCCGGCTTCGCCGCGAAAGTCGGCGCCCAGGCCGATGCGGCTGGTGAGCCAGTACGTGCCGAGGATCTCGCCGCCGCCGAAGTTCATGCGTTTGGGCAGGTTCTGGCCGGCCTGGAAGTTCATGAAGTTGAGGCCGCCGTACACCTCATAGCGGTTGTCGTAGGTGACGGGGGCGGCGGGGCCGAGTTTGCCCTGCGCGAGGCTGGCGGTGGCGCCGACGATCAGAACGGCCAGAAAAAGGAGAGGAGAGCGATGGGGGTGGCGGACGGAACTTCGCTGCTGCGCCGACCCCTGCAGGGAGCGATCTCCGCTCACTTGCGCACAGGGAAACATCTTGTTCAAGGGGATCTTCTTTCGGGTGCTCACAATCAGGTTCCCTTCCAAGATATAACGTCTCGCGGACATCTGCGGCGGGGTCGGGGGCGTATCTCAAGGGAGCGGACGCGTGCGACAATAGGGGTTGCCGGTCGAGCGATCTGCCGATCCGGGCCGAAGTTTGCGGGGAGACTGATATGGGCGAGTTATTTACACCGACGCATCTGATGGTTCTGGCCGTGGTCGTGCTTGTCCTGTTTGGCGGCAAAAAGCTGCCGGAGCTGGGAAAGGGCCTGGGTGAGGGTCTCAAGGGCTTCAAGGATGGCATGAAGGGCGTCGCGGACGACGGAACTTCGACCATCAAGACGTCTGAGACGACGCACACCGTGACGCCAAAGGTGGAAGAATCGTTGAAGTAGATCGACCGGGAGCGCGTTTCGGCAGGCGCGAGTGCAGTGGGCGCCCAGCTACACGGTGATAAGCACGACTCCGAGGGTAGCAACAGCCATGCCCCAAGCCTGGCGGCGCGTGGGACGTTCGCGGAGGAGCACACCCGCGAGCAGGATGGTGGACGCGGGATAAAGCGAGGCAAGGACGCTCGCGACATCGAGCCGACCGGCGCGGGTGGCGGCCATAAAAAGCAGATTGCCGCTGGTGTCGAGTGCGGCGGGCGCAAGGGCCCAGAGGAGGGCTCGCCGAGGTAGCCATGCGGCCCGTGTCTCCTGTGCAAAGCTGACTTCGCTTCGGCGAACGATCTGCGTAACCTCCGTGATCAGGACCAGAATCAGGCAGGTGGAGACCGAGCCCACGCGGACGAGGGTCATGGGCCAGAGCAGGCCCCCCGCACCGGCGAACTTCATCGCAACGAAGTAGAGACCAAAGCCGACGCCAGCGAGGATCGCCAAGGTGAGCTGCCTGCGAGGATGGGTGTGCGCCGGTGCGACTGGGAGAGGTCCGGCCGGATCCGCGGGGCCCGGGTTCGGATCGTGCACCCGGCCGGGCCGCGGGCCGGGGCTGGGACTCGAACCGATGAGCCAGATAGCGACGCCGGCGACAAGAAAGCCGGCAATCGCCAACAGACGCGGCGCGCCTTCGGTGAGCATGGAAACTCCTGCGGGAATGGTAGCGGTCAGCAGGCCGGCGATCGCGGCCGAGGCGCCCATCGCCCCCGACGAGAGCGCGACGTAGAAGACGGCCAGCGAGAGCGCGGCAAAGAGGCCAGCGAGCAACGCCCACAGCACGGCCGTGCGGCCAGGAAAGCGCGTGCCGGCGCGGAGCGAGAGCCCGAGCAGGATCAGGAGGCTAACCGCATGGCTGAGCAAGATGATGCGAAAGGCAGAGGTGAGCGCGGAACGGGGATGGGCGCGCCGAGTGGCAGCTTTAACGGCCATGCCGCCCGAAAAGTCTCCCCCGCCCCAGAGGACGGCGGAGAGAAGAGCGCACAGAGCGGGAGTTTGGAGCAGGGTGGGGAGGAGGTTACACAAAATATCGAGAACTTTCGCGTGTGATGGTGGTTTTTAGCCGTCTTCGTATTTCATCGGCGTGCCCACCTGCTCTAGCGGGACCTTCTGTACCGAGCGTGCAATTCTGCGCTTGATGCCTTCCAACTGATAAAGGAAGTCCTCATAAGTTTCGGCGGTAATCGCCGAAGGCCATTGGAAATGTAACGTAATGCCTTCTGCTAGGGTCACCGTGTCAAGCTGCACTTTTTTGCTCCCAGAAACATGCGAATCTTTGATTGGCGGTGGTTGTAGGTGCTGGTACTCCGGAACTTCCGGCGTCTGAGCAGCTATCAGCTCTTTAACAGGTATTCCGGTCAAACTTCCTTCCACAAATGCGTAGCTCTGATCCTCTGAGAAGTGTGTGATCTTCTTGGGCGCAGGCATTCGTAGGATGCCTTGCGATTCCCATTGAATATACTCGCCTACATGGAATCCCATATTGCTTTCTTCTTTGCTTTCTTCATCATTGCTAAATATGACCTCATCCAGGAGTCCGGCAAACGAGATAGACTTTCTATAATCCTTTAGAAAGCCTTCAACTGTACTATCGACAAATCCATGCTCTATCAGAAGGTTAGAACGCATGGACGCAGGCATCTCCTTGCCCCAAGTTTTCCAGCAGAAGTCATACCACTTCGGAGACAGCGCGGACTTCTTGATCTCGTCCCGGCGTTCGTCGGAATCCATATCGTCCAACAGAATGCGGATCGCTCGTTGTGTAAGTTTAAGAGATCTACCACTAGTTCCTGATGCGTCTTCGATCAGACCGAAAGCTTTTAGCGCGGCCAAGACCTTTTGACCGCTGCTACTCGTAGCAGAGTATTTCCATGCCTCACTAATAACGGAATCGACCGGAGCCGGGGCTCGTTTTGTGTAGTCGTACATCTTCCTTGTAAGAGCAATCGCTTGCTCCAGATCCACGTAGGGGTATGAAGGACCTCGTCCCATATGTAATTACCTCTAATCAAGAGTACCATGGCAATTCAAAGCAAAGCAGATTTTTACGCGCTGCCATACGGGAATTTACTTGACTCCGCCTCGGATCGCGCGTACAAGGGTGGTTGGGGAGGCACTCGTGTCGATGAGAAGAGTCACAGCCCGTCGCCGTCCATGCTCACCGCGACGGCGGGCAAAGCAGAAAGGCTCGAATCGCTGAATCCTGGCCGGAAAGCGAAACGAGCCTTGGTGAGCTACTGTGGTGTGGAGGGACACCGTTCGGAGCTACATAACTTCTAACGGCAGTGTTGCACACTGGGAACTATCCCTGTCCCTCCGCTTTCCTCTAGTGTAGGTCAGCTGAGTAGAAACGAGATAACATATGGCGTTTTATCAAACCAATCAATTCTTCACACAACTCTACAATCCGGAATTTACGAAACTCTACAATCCAGGCGAACGCAGCGCGTGGTCGGGGATATACAGGTGCGAGGCGTGTGGTAGTGAAGCAGTGCACACGAACGAAAAACCGCTCCCTCCTCAATCACATCACATTCACCCTTTGGGCCTTGGGCCAATAAAATGGCGGTTAGTAGTCACTGACTCGGCAAATTAGTCGCGGTGAGGTGGTACCGACTGAGCAGCAACACACGGTCCCTAGGGTACTTCTCCCTTAGGGACCGTTGTATCTATCCGAATGATGTGTCAGAAATG
The DNA here is from genome assembly GCA_965277145.1 of Acidobacteriaceae bacterium. Classification (GTDB taxonomy): domain Bacteria; phylum Acidobacteriota; class Terriglobia; order Terriglobales; family Acidobacteriaceae; genus Edaphobacter. Next base: position 166,362 of record OZ255717.1, on the reverse strand, counting down.
CATCAAGTTCTTAGTTAGCAGTTGCCTACCGCGGCAGCTCTTGTTCTCCGGTGATGGTGAAGGTGAGTTCGTCGCCCTTGCCTTCGACCGGCTGGGCTCCGCAGAGGGACGCGTGGTAGGTGCCGGGGGTGATGCGGCGGCGGCCCGTGGCGTCGACCGTGGAGATCTGGCGGGGGTTGACGGTGAGGGTGATGTGGCGGGTCTCGTTGGGGGCGAGGTGGAGGCGCTCGAAGCCGGAGAGGGCGAGCGCGGGGTTGGTTTTGCTTTGCGGGGGTGCGATGTAGAGTTCGGCGACCTCGTCTCCGGCGAGGGGGCCGGCGTTCTGGACGTCGGCACTGACGGTGAGCGGGTCGCCGGCCTGGAGGTGGTCGGCCGAGAGCTTCACATTGGAGTAGCGGAAGCTGGTGTAGCTGAGACCGTAGCCAAAGGGATAGAGGGGCGTGCCCTTGAAGTAGCGGTAGGTGCGGTTGGACATGCTGTAGTCGGTGAAGGCTGGGAGCTCGTCGGTGGAGGTGTAGAAGGTGACAGGGAGGCGGCCGCCGGGATTGTTTTTGCCGGCGAGGGTTTCGGCGATCGCCTGGCCGCCGGACTCGCCGGGGTACCAGGCTTCGAGGATGGCGGCCGCGTGCTCTTGCGCCCAGTTGACCGAAAGCGCAGAGCCGTTAAGCAGGACGACAACGAGCGGCTTGCCGGTCGAGCCTAGAGCTTCGAGCAGCTGCTGCTGCGGTGCGGGGAGGTTGAGGTCGGTGCGGTCGCCGCCTGAGAAGCCGGGGATGTGGACGGAGGACTCTTCGCCTTCGAGCTCGGCGGTGAGGCCGACAAAGGCGAGGACCACGTCGGCCTGCTGCGCGGCGGCCAGTGCCTCTTTCTGGAGGACGGCGGCGGGTGGCGCCCAGGTGAGGGAGAGGCCGGCGCCGAAGATCGGAGCGTCGTGGTGGTACTCGACCGTGATCGGGTGAGGTTGGGTGTCGGCGAGGTCGAGGGTGAAGGGGGGTGTCTTGTTGGAGCGGGCGAAGTCGGGTTTGGAGCTGAAGGTGCTGACGGCCTTGCCGTCGACGTTGACGACGAAGGACTCGCGATCCTGGCAAGGGTAGCAGTCCTGAAGGTGTAGGTCGAAGGTGTAGCTGCCCGGGCTGGGTGCGGTGATGGTTCCGGACCAGCGGACCGAGAAGCGCTCGGCCGGGATGCCGGGCGCGGGCGAAGCGGCGGTCCAGTCGAAGTCGATCTGCGGGTCGACCCGGGTGAGGACGGGCTTGCCGGAGATGGAGTCGCCGGCGAAATACTCAGCCTTCAGGCCCTGCTGGGTGGATTTGGCGTCAGGGTGGAAGAGCGTGCGGGGTGCGGGAAGAGGGAGGCCTTCGGCGTAGGGCGAGCCCTGCGCGTAGAGGACGTGTGCGCCCGGGAACTCCGCGCGAATGCCGTCGACCGGCAGGATGGGGCGGAGCGGGATGGCGTTGTAGTTGCCTTCAAGCGCGAGCAGAGAAGCCGCGTTGGGGCCGATGACAGCGATCGTCTTTGGCGACTTCAACGGAAGTGTGCCGCGGTCATTCTTGAGCAGGACCATGGCTTCGCGGGAGGCCTGCAGCGCGAGCGCCCGGTGCGCGGGGGAGTTGACCTCGGACATGGGAATCTGGGCGTACGGGACTTGGGCGACCGGGTCAAAGAGGCCAAGGCGCATCCGGGCTTCAAAGAGGCGGCGGAGGTCGGTGTCGATCTCGGCTTCGGAGACGAGGCCCTGCTTCACGGCGGCGGGCAGCGCGAGGTAGGTATCGCCGCAGTTGGTGTCGGTGCCGGACCGGACGCCGAGGGCGGCTGCTTGCTCTTTGGTCGGGGAGGTGTGGTGCGCGGTCGGCTGGAAGAAGTCGTCGACGGCGCCGCAGTCGGAGGTGACGAAGCCTTGGAAGTTCCAGTCGTGGCGGAGGATGTCGACCAGCAGCTGCCGATTGGCGCAGGCGGGGACGCCGTCGATGGCGTTGTAGGCGCACATGATGGAGTCGGCCTTGGCCTCGGTGATGGTGGCGCGGAAGGCAGGCAAGTAGGTGTCGTTGAGGTCATGCGGGGAGGGGTCGACGTTGAAGCGGTGGCGCTCGGACTCGGGGCCGCTGTGGACGGCGTAGTGCTTCGGCGTGGCGATGACCCGGTAGAACTTGGGGTCGTCGCCCTGGAGGCCGCGAACGAAGTTGACGCCCAACCGCGCAGTCAGGAAGGGGTCTTCGCCGTAGGTCTCCTGTCCGCGTCCCCAGCGCGGGTCGCGAAAGATGTTGATGTTCGGCGACCACACGGTGAGGCCGAAGTAGATGGAGTGATTGTCGTGGCGGAGGGCGTCGGCGTTTTTGGCGCGGGCTTCGGTCGAGATGGTTTCGCCGATGCGGTGGACGAGCGGAGCATCCCAGGTGGCGGCCATGCCGATCGCCTGCGGGAACATGGTGGCGTAGCCCGAGCGCGCGATACCGTGGAGGCCCTCGCTCCAGAAGTCATAGGCCGGAACGCCGAGGCGCGGAATCGCCGGGGCGGTGTTGATCATCTGCGCGGCTTTTTCCTCAAGCGTCATGCGCGAGACGAGATCGGCGGCGCGAGCGGCGGGCGGCTGCGTGGGGTCCTGGTAGAGCGGGCGGTTCGGTGTCTGTGCACGGGTTTGCGCGGCGGCCAGGATCGAAGCGAGGAGGACAGCAGAGGTCAGGAGGTGGGGTCGCATGTTGGTTCGCATTTCGATCAGCTCGATTTTTGAATTTATAAGGTGAGCCATGGTAACCGAGGTTCGGGCGGCGGTCAGAGCGCTCCGCTTCCCTGCTCCGGGCGCCTAGTGAGAGTGCGCGACGGCCTCGGCGGCGGCTCCGCGTGCGGGCGTGTGGTGCGGGGCGTAGGGAGCGGAGGTGAGGTGCGCGTCGCCTTCACGAATACGAATGGTCTGGTCGGCGTGCAGGTCAGTGAAGCGCTGGGTCGTATGGGATGTAGGCCACGTAATGACGATGCTGGCGACCTCTGTGCTCGGGCCGAGGCCAATGTGTTGACGCAGCGGGTTGCCGCCAAAGGAGGAGCCGTAGCCGACCGTGCGGAAGATGTGACGTTCCGGGTTAGACGAGGTCCGCGGAGTGACGTCGATGCGAGCGCCGAAGGCGGCGCGGTTCGTCTGGACACCTTCGAGAATCAGGGTGACGGAGTGGTTTGGGTTGCCGGGGTTCCGATAAAGCGCGGCCTGGTAGGTGTCGCCCGGAAGAGCTCCGCCCATCTCTTCAAAGACGTCCTCGTGGCCCGTGTTGAAGAGGTCTCCGAACGCGATGCCGTGGCCTTTCTGAAGGTGTCCGAAGCCGCCGTCCGTGGTGACGTCGAGAAAGCGCTTGCCGCCGTCGTTCAAGAACATGCGATTAGGCAGCAGGGCCTGGTAGGAGCTTTCCCCGGTGCCGAGGTAGATGTCAGGCCAGCCGTCGTCGTTGAGGTCGCCGAAGTTGGCGCCCATGGTGAGAATGGCGCGGTCGAGGTGAAGCGCGTGGGATAGGTCGGTGAAGGTGCCGTCGTGGTTGTTGTGATAGAGGCGCGGAGTCTCGGCGTGGTTGGGCTTGCCGGCTTCAAACAGACCGACGTCCTGCATCGACTGGGTGGAGTAGCCGCCGACAAAGAGGTCGGGCCAGCCATCGTTGTCGAAGTCAAAGAACCACGTCGCAAAGCTGTTTCGGTGTTTGTCGACGCCGGCGGTGCGGGTTACGTCCGTAAAGGTCCAGGCGGCGGACGCGGGTTTACCCGAGGCAGGGCCATCGTTACGGAACAAGCGGTCCCGGCCGTTCATGACGGAGATGTAGAGGTCAGGCCGGCCGTCCAGGTTGAAGTCGCCCCAGCAGACGCCTTTCACGAAGCCGAGGTCGGCGAGACCTGAGGGACCGGCGATCTCGGTGAAGGTGCCGTCGTGGTTGTTGTGGAAGAGCTGCGAGGGATGCGGGTCGTCGGGCTTGGACTCGTGGCCGACAAAGAGATCGAGCCAGCCGTCGTTGTCGAAGTCGGCCCAGGCGGCGGTTTGGGTCGGGCCCAGGGAGAGAAGTCCGGCCGATTCGGTCACGTCGTCGAAGGTGACGGTGCCACCACTAGGGCCGTCGTGGACGCCGTTGTTGCGCAGCAGCGACATGGGGTACTGGCCCTGTTTGCCCCACCATCCGCCGCGCAGGATGAGAATGTCGGGGTGGCCGTCATTGTTGTAATCCGTGACGACGAGGTTGAGGCCGCCGGTCTCGCCGGTGAGGCCGGCCTGGCGGGTGATATCGGTGAAGGTCCCGTCGCCGTTGTTGTGGAAGAGGTGCATCTGGTCGGCGGGGCCGGAGGAGGTGACCATGATGTCGAGGCGGCCGTCGCCGTCGAAGTCCTCCATGACGACGCCGCCGGCGTGCGATGTGATGTCAATGCCGGCCGAAGCGGCGATCTCGGGGAACTCAGGGAAAGGCGCGTCGGAGCGAAAGTTGCTTTCGGGAAGAAGCCATCGCGCGGGGACGTCTTTCGGGTAGCGGCCCAGCTGCATGTAGGCAACGTTGAGCAGCCAGCGCGATTCGGCGTCGTCGGGATTGCGAGTCAGCAGAGCGGAAAGCTCACGGACGGCACCGGCCGCGCCGCGCGGCATCTGGTGAACGGCCGAGGCGCGCAGGGGAAAGAGGCAGGAGGTCTGGCCGTGCATCTGCGCGCAGTTCTCCTGCTCCCCAAGCCGCAGGTACGAGAGGGCGAGCCACTCGCCAATCTGCTGCTCCGCTTCGGCGGGCAGAGCCCGGTGGGCGTCCCGCCAGCGGCGGCGGAGGTCTTCAAGCGTGTTCACGGCCGCCTCGCTGTCGCCTGCATATAGCAGCTCTTTGCTGAGCTGCTGGCGGACGACGGCATCGTCGGCCGGGCTCAGCGGCTGTTTGGCAAGCAGGGCGCGGTAGTAGATCGCGCGCTCCGCGGGCTTGGTGGGGTCGAGCCGCCAGTCGGTCTTGCGGTAGATCTCGGCCAGAAGAGCTGACATCTTCGCCGTGGCGGGCGCCTGGTAGAACGGTCCGGTCGCGGGGCGCGCGGGCACGGAGACGGCGCCGACGGCCGGTGGCCTCATGCTCTGTTGGGACATGGGCGCCATACCTTGGGCTGCGGCTTCTGGGGTGGAGAGAGTAAGACCGAGAGCCGCCGCGGCAAGGGCGAAGACGGTGCCGGGGCGAAGTCTAGTGTCCGGCATGCGCGGCGGGCTCAGGGGTCTGGTTGGGGCGGAGATCGCAATGTCCACCGGAGTAGGCGCCGGTGCTCCTGAAGGTGCGGAGCTGTGGGTCGTCGGGGTTGAAGCGGGCGAGTTCCGCCAGGAGCGTCTCCGCCGCGTCGCGTTGGCCAAGCTGGCACTCGATGTAGGCGAGGTTGAGGCCGGCGGCGGTCTGGCTCGGGTCGGCGTCGATCAGCCGGCTGAGCAGGCGGACAGCTTCCCCTGCACGGCCCGAGGTGGCGTCCAGAACGGCGAGATTGCCGAGCGCCGTCGTCTGGAACGGGTTGGCGGAGAGGGCGGCGGCGTACTCCGACCGAGCAACGGCGGCACGGCCGGATACCTGGTTCAGGAAGCCGAGTTGGGTGTGGAGGTCGGGGTCCGGAGTGGCTGAACTCAGACTGCCGGCAGGCTGGGCGGCGACGGCTTGGGTGAGCAGACGAAGCGCCTTGCCCCCGGCACGAATGTCGCCGCGTTGGGCCATCTGGGCGTAGGCGAGGCCGAACTCACGGGCGGATGCCTCCACGTGGCCGACCGGAACGAGATCGTCGGCCTGCTCAAAGCTGGCGAGCTTGACCGAGGCGCTCGGAGGCCTGCGTTGGATGTTGTGGTCGGTGACCTGCTCGTGCGAGATGTCGACGGTGTTGCGGGTCGGCATGTGGCACGCGGCGCAGTCGGGCTGCTCGGTGTGGTGAGCCGTGGCGAGCGCGGGGGAGGTGTGGCAGCTCAGGCACTTCGCGCGAAAGAAGCTGACGCGCTCGGCCGGCGCGGGCGAGCTGTGCGGGTCGTGGCAGGTGGTGCAGGTGAGGCGATCGCCGCTCCCTGCCTTGCAGGCGGAGCGGAGGAGAGCTTCGTACTGGCTCGTGGCGCGGTTGCCGCCGGCGGCTTGGCTCGCTCGGACGAAGTAGACGGCGGTGTCGGCGAGGTCGTCGCCGGGGCGGAACTGCGCGAGCGAGCGGCCCGGGCGATAGACCACGGCATCGCCTTCGAGGTGGCATTGGAGGCAGGTGCTGTCGCGGCGGGCGGGCGAAAGCTTTGCCGGGTTCAGGATAGCGTTGTGGGCGGGGTCCGCGAGGTGGGCCGCGGGGTCGCCGTGGCAGGCGGAGCAGCCGATGCCGGCCTGGGCGAAGGGCGTTCCGCCGGCAAAACGGTTGCGAGCGGTGGGGAGGCTCGGCTGGACGGCGGTCGCGTGGCAGTGGAGGCAGTTGGGGTCGACGGGCAGCGGCGCGGGCATGGCCTTGACGGCATCGTAGGCGGGGGCCATGCGGAGGGCGTTCTGGCGGGTGTAGAAGTTGATGGGCAGCTCAAACCACTCGCCGTCGATCTGGTAAAGGTAGGTCCGGCCGCGGTGGCCGGAGCCGATGAAGTAGCGGAGTTCGCGCTCGCCATGGAGCGGCTGGGCTTGCGGGCTGGCCGGTGCGCGGTCGAAAGACATAGACGCGGCGGCTTCGCGCAGGAAGATCCGATACGTAACCCCGGAGGGGGTGTGGGTAAAGGTACCGGTCTCGAGCGCGTCGGTGGCGATGCCGCTGCCGCGCGCCATGGAGGTCTGCCGGTAGCTGTTGTAGATGGCGCTGTGGCAGCGGGCGCAGGCCTGGTCGGGGTCGGCAAGCGATGGTGTGGGCCGCGACGCAGCAACGACGGACGTACGTCGGCCGGGGATGGCGGCGGCGAGCAGGGCCAGACACGCCAGGCCGAAGCAGATCCCGGCGCGGAACGGAGGTGTGTCCTGGCGGCTCGGCGGGCGCGAAGATGGGCGGCGTCGCATGCGTGCTCGCCTAGCGCGGAGCGTCCAGCTTTGGTTCATCGGCGGCCTGGATGCGGGTGGCGGTCGCGGTCTCGCGGCTCGCGTCCTCGCGACGGCCCAGCCCGCGGTAGGCCTGGCCAAGGAGGCTGTGAGTCATGAAGTTGGCGGGATCCATCTTTTCGGCGCGTTCCAGAAACGTCACCGCGCCCACAAAGTCGCCCTGCTTCAAGTGGACCTTGCCAAGCAGGATGTAGGGCCCGGTGCTATTCGGTTCGAGCAGGACCGCGCGCTGAAGGGCGAGGAGAGCTTCGGTGTAGTTGCCTTGACGGCTGTAGGCGTCGCCGAGGCGGTCGTAGGTGGAAGGGTTGAGCGGGTTGCGGGCGCGCTCCTCTTCAAACTGCGCGATGGCCTCCGGAAGATGATTCCCGGCCAGCGCGATCTCACCGAGCAGGGCGTGCGCCAGGGGCAGCTTGGGGTCGAGTTCGAGTGCACGATTGGCGAAGTTCTGGGCGATGGGGACGTACTCGCGGCGAAGAAGCATGCGGGCGGCGAGCAGGTACGCCGACGCGGAGTCGGGCGGGAAGCCGTACTGCGCGGCAAAGGCATGGCGCGCGTCGTCGTAGCGGCGCGTGTCGAGATAGCACAGCGCAAGGATGTAGGTCGGATCGACCTTGGTCTGCGAGCCGGGCTTGTGGGCAGATTCGAGCAAGGGGATCGCGGCGGCGGGTCTGCCGAGGCGAAAGAGACAGAGCGCGTCCATCTGCGTCGACTCGAGATCGTGCGGGTCTTGCTGGATGGCAGCGGCAAAAGCGGCCTCGGCGGGAGCGACGTTGTTCTGCGCGTAGAGCGCGAGGCCGCGCAGACGATCGAGGCCCGGTGGCGCCCCAGGCTGCGCTGCAATCCCGTCGATCTGCCCGAGCGCGTCGGCGCTGTGGCCGGTGTCGATCAGGTGTCGGAGGGCGAGGAGCTCTGGAGCTTCGGCGGGCGTCGTCGAAACTCCAGACCCGGCCTGGGCTGATGGGAGGGCCAGAGCCGATGGCCCCTGCGCACGAGCAGCCGTGACGCTCACAGTTCCGGCCAGAAAGACACCGGCGAGGCTAAGAACGCGCCTGCACCGCGGGAACACGTCTCTAACATTGGCGCCGGACATACAGGGTGATCGATCTCAGTGTAGCGGAGGGCAAACAGAAGAGAGGAGCCGGAGCTCCCCTCCCTGCTGTACAGACGTTCAACTAGAACTGCACGCGCGCGGAGAACTGCAGTTGCCGCGGGTTGGTATAGCCGTTAATGCCCGCACCGGAAGTGATGGCTCCGGCACTCGACGATCCGTTGACGTTTCCGCCCGGAAGGCCGTAGTTGATGTGGTTGAAGGCATTGAAGCCGTCCACGCGGAACTGCGCGACGATGCTCTCACGGATTGGAAAGTCCTTCTGCACCGTGATGTCGGTGTTGAAGAAGTGCGGTCCGAAGACGCTGTTGCGGCCGACGTTTCCGATCTGATCGAGCCCGGGAGCCGTAAAGAAAGTGCCCAGCGTGATCTGGTCGTAGAAGGACAGGTTGTTCCCCGGACGTCCGGTCACGTGCGAGTGGAAGGCCTTGGTATCGCCGTTCAGGTAGCACGGCGCGCTTCCGCCGACACTGCTCGAACAGGAGTTGTACGACAGCGTAAACGGCAGGCCGCTCGAGTAGTTGACGACTGGATTGACCTGCCATCCGCCGACGATCTCATTCACGAGGCCGTTCGCATTGCTGAGCAGGGCATGGTTCCGTCCGAACGGCAGCTGCAACAGGCCGTACACGATAATCTGCTGGTGCCGGACGCTGCTGTCGTTGCCCTGAACGGCCCGGCGATTCCACGTGGAATAGCCGGTTGCCTCGCTGATGGCCTTCTGCCAGGAGTAGTTTGCGGTCAAGGAGAAACCGCGGCTTACCTGCTTGGCCATGGTGACCTGAAGCGCGTTGAAGTGCGTATCCAGATCGTCGCCGTAGTAGGTGATGTCATTGGTCCAGCCGCATGCGCCTGCGGGCAGACCCGCCGTTGCGCCGGCGGCAGACGCGAGGTAAACGGGATCGGAGCACGCTGCGAGTTTGCCCGCATAGTAGCGACGCAGAAACGTTGCGTTGCTCGTGGCGCCGTTGGCTGGAAGAAGAGTCGTTCCTGTGAGTACACCGCCTGTGGGACTTGGCCGGCCTCCAGCCACGCAGTTTGCTCCGGCCGGGTAGCAGTCTCCGCCGTTCGGATCGTAGTGCAGCGCACTTCCCGTGATGCTCTGCGCCGCCGGAAGAAAGAGGCCGGGCTCGTTCGGGTTCGTGGCGTTGCCCGAGTTATCGCCCAGCGTGTGCGTACCCTTGTTGCCGACATAGGCGATCGTGAGCGAGACCGTGGGCGTGAATGCCTGTTGCAAGCTGGCGTTCCAGGCGTCCAGCGTGGGCAGACGAATCGTCGTCGGCCGTGATCGCGAGGTGACGAGGTACCCCGGATTGGGCAGAAGACCATTCGCAGGTACAACCGTCGGGGTCGGCGCCACAGGGCCCTGAGCCAGGGTAAAGGCGTAGCTCGTCGGCCCGCCGGTCGCGGTGATCTGCTGGTTGGCCAGCACCGGCAGGTTCTGGGTTGCAGCGTGGCCGAAGATCGATCCAAACACACCGATATCGAAGCTGCGGCCGTACCCTGCGCGGATCACCGTAGTCGGGTGCACCTGATACGCCACACCGATGCGCGGGTTGTACGGATTGCCGGGCTTCGAGTAGTTCATGTTGCTGCCGATCCCACCCGTGCCGGCCACCTGGAGATATCCGGTGGCGAGGTTGAGCAAAGCTCCGGCCTGGGCGGCGTTGACACTCTCAGGAAAGTAAAGTTCGTAGCGAAGACCCAGGTTCAGGGTCAGGTTCGGCGTCGCGCGCCAGGTGTCCTGGACGTAGAAGAAGTCGCGCTTCTGGAACTCCTTCGTATTGGTCGAGGTGCTGACGTAGCGATTGAAAATCGTCACATCCCCAAGAGCAAACGTGGCGAAGCCAAGGCCGCCGGCACTGGTCTTGTGAGTCGGGTCCGCCGCCGCCACAGCGGGATTGGACGTCGGCCCGAGGCCAAATTGAAGAACGCCGGTGCGGTCGTTGTCGCTCGGCACGCGGAGGTTACGGGCGTAGCGAAGATCGGCTCCAAACTTGATGGCGTGGTTGCCCAGCGTCTTGGTCCAATTGTTCGCCACCTGGTACTGATCCTCGCGCTCGATCAGAGGGCAGTTGCATCGGTCGACGTTTAGACCGGCTCCATATTGCGGTCCTCTGCTCGCGTCGTTGTTCGGATTTCCGCCGTTCTGACCAGCCGTCCCGACCTCCGTAAGCTGAAAGCTGGGAGCGCCGCTGGTGATGGCGTTCGCGGTGTTCAGGCCGGGGATCCCAAGCTGCGTCGCGAAAGCGGTGCCGGCATCGTACTTGGCCGTGTTGATGTTGTAGCGGTAGTAGCCCAGACGAACGTCCGTCACAAGCTTGGGATTGACGGCGATATCCGTGCCGGCGGCGGCGCTGTCGTTCGCGCCCTTCGAGGTTCCGCCGTAGCCGCCGATGCCGAACCCGGCGCCACCCGCGGGTCCGAAGATGGTCGAGCCCGTAAGCGTGTCGGTGAAGCGGCTGAAGCGGCCGAAGACGTGGATGCGCTGACTCGCCGTCCAATCGCCGCGAGCGTCCCACTGGTTGCTGTTGAAGATGCCCGTTCCACCCGCGGCATAGTTGCTGGCCAGGCCAAGCGCCGGTCCGCCCGGGGTATTCGGAGCGTACGGTTGCAGCAGCTTCAGCAACGCAAGCGCCTGCGGCGACACCTGAGCCTTGGGGATGACGTTTCCTGGGTAGGCTGTGCCGTTCGGCTGATAGATGATCCCGGCACTATTGGGCAGCTTCGCGTACTCACTGAAGTCGCATCCGGGGATGCCGCTCGGGCCCGTTGTCCCAAGGCAGGTACTGGTCAGAAGTGCGGTCGGAACGGTCTGGAGGTTGGACGTGCCGACCTTCTGCCGAACGCCCTGGTAGTCGCCGAAGAAGAAGATCTTGTCCTTGATGACCGGGCCGCCGATCGATCCGCCGAACTGGCTCTTGAGGCCGGCGGGGAAAGGGTTGATCTTGGTGATCTGGTTGGGACCCTGCGTGAACGGGTCGCGCGCAAGGTTGGCGCTGCTCTGACGATAGTCAAACGCCGATCCGTGGAAGCTGTTCGTGCCCGACTTGGTCTGCGCGGTAACGACCGACGAGACAGCCTTGCCGAACTCGGCGTCGAAGTTCTGCGTCGTGATCTTGGTCTCGGAGAGCGAGTCGATGTTCGGATTGATGACGATAATGCCGAGGATCGGGTCCTGGTTGTCCGTTCCGTCGAGCTGATAGGCGACGCCCGCGAAGGCCTGTCCGTCCACCTCGATCTGCCGGCTGCCCTGCGGATCTTCGCTCGCCGCATGGCTCCATCCGAGCAGCTGAGCGCCAGGGAGAAGCAGCTGGAGATTAGTAAAGTTGCGATCCGGCAAAGGGAGATCGACGATCTCCTGCGCATTGAAGACCGTGGCAACGTCGGCCCGGTCGGTCTTCAGTTGCGGCACGGATTCGGCGCTGACTTCAACCGTCTCGCTCGATCCGCCGATCGTCAGGGCAGCTTCCACCTTGGCCGAGGTGTCTGCAAACAGCCGAATTCCCGTTGTCTGATATCCCTTGAAGCCCGCCGCTTCCACACGCACGTCGTACACGTCCGGGATCAGGTGATCGACCGTAAACTCGCCGCTGTTGTTGGACTGCGCGGTAACCGATGTGCCCTTGGCCGTATCTGTAACCGTGATGGTTGCATTCGGAATGAGCGCGCCCGATGCATCGGTCACGGTGCCGAAGATGTTTCCGTACACAGCCTGCGCGCGGGCCGAGATGCCTGCCGCGAGGGAGACGACCGCGAGGGCGAGGGCAAAGATCGGAAGCCTGGCTCGCTTACTGAACTCAAACATAGAAACTCCCTCCGGGAAGTTGGCGCAAGAAAGCTGTTTTTTGTCACAAGGTGCCTTCGTGCGGAGACGGGGAGAGATCCACTCGCCGAAGACATCGTTTGGGGAGAAACGATCGCCGTACAGGGACAGCAGGGAACATGATTTCGCAACTGGGCAACCCTACGCCCGACCCCGGCGCGGTGTCAACGGGTGTCGCACAGGAGTTAACAGATCCATCACCATTTGCTGCCCTATCAATTTGGTGAAGACGATTTCCTATCCTTTTGAGGTGCTTTCTTCCGCTGGATGAGGATCTGTGTGGTTCTGTGTCCAAGCCCTAGGTGGCGGGCCAGAGCCAGGCAGCGCCGCGCACACCGCTCGAATCGCCGTACCGCGCCGGGACGAGCTCGGTCGTGCACTCGCCGCCGAAGACGTACTGCCCCAGCCGCGCGCGAATCTCGCTGTACAGGCGCTCAATGCGCGAGACGCCGCCGCCAAAGACAATCACATCCGGGTCGAGCGCGTTGATCACGACGGCCAGCCCCCGTGCAAGCCGGTCTTCGAGCGCGTTGATGGCGCGGATCGCGTTGGGATCGCCCAGAGCGTAGCTGGCCACGATCTCCGGCCCGGACTTCTCGACCCCCGTCACCTCACGGTAGTCGCGCGCGATCCCGGTCCCCGAAACCCACATCTCCATGCATCCGCGCCTGCCGCAGTAGCAGGCCGGACCGGGCGATTCCTCCGGCAGCGGCCAGGGTAGAGGCATGTGCCCCCACTCGCCCGCAACCCCGTTCGGACCGGCGTGGATATGGCTGTCGAAGGCGACGCCGCCGCCGCATCCAGTGCCCAGGATGACGCCGAAGACAACGCGCCTGCCCGCGGCCGCGCCGTCCGTCGCCTCCGAGACCGCCAGACAGTTGGCATCGTTCGAGAGCCGAACCTCGCGATCGAGCACGGAAGAAAGATCGCGCCCCAGCGGCTGTCCGTTCAGCCAGACTGAATTCGCATTCTTCACCAGGCCGGTCGACGCGGACACCGTTCCCGGAATACCGGCGCCCACCGTTCCGCGCAGGCCAGTCTCCCGCTCGATCCGGTGCACCAGGCCGGCCATCGCCTCCACCGTTCCCCGGTAGTCGTCCCTCGGCGTCGGGATCCGGTAACGCACCAGCTCTTTTCCAGCCTCGTCCAGCGCCAGGGCCTCTACTTTCGTGCCTCCCAGATCGATCCCTATGCGCATGTTTGCCGTGTCCTCCAGAAATTTCGGGATAACCCCCGCTGCTCCGTGCTGGCGGATGGCGGCCAACCCCGAAGCCAGAGCTTGCGAGGGTAGCTTGCCAGACAGGCCGACGGTAAAGTATGCCACATAGCACCGATGCCCTACCCGACCCTCTGCCATGCCTCACGCCGATGTATGATTCTCCGGTTTACGAGAGAGAGGTGAAACCGGCCATGAAGATGACGGGAATGATGGCGCTCAGCACCGCCGTTGGAGCACTTGGCGGCCTCCTGTTCGGGTTTGACACGGCCGTGATCGCAGGCACCACGCAGCAGCTGCAGACCATCTTTCACCTCACGGACAAAACCCTTGGCTTCACGGTGTCGATCGGTCTCATCGGAACCGTCATCGGCGCCATCGGCGCAGGTCCGCTCGGGCAAAGGATCGGATCGCGCGAAGCCCTGCGCATCATGGCCGTGCTCTACACCATCTCGGCCGTCGGTTCGGCGCTCGCCTGGAACTGGCCCGCGCTCCTCATCTTTCGCCTGATCGGCGGCCTCGGCATCGGTGGATCGTCGGTGCTGGGCCCGGTCTATATCGCGGAGCTCGCTCCGGCAAAGTGGCGCGGCCGCATGGTCGGCCTCTTTCAGATCAACATCGTCGTCGGCATCCTGCTCGCGTACCTCTCGAACTTCGTGATCACAACCCTGCATCTCGGCGAGCTCCAGTGGCGGTGGGAGTTCGGCGTCGCCGCGTTTCCCTCCGCCATCTTTCTCGCCATGCTCTTTTGGATCCCGCGCTCCTCGCGATGGCTCGTGACAACAGGACAGAACGACGAGGCGCTCCGTGTGCTCCAGTCCATGGGATCGCCGGACAGCGCCGAAGAGCTGCGCGAGATCCAGGATTCCATCCGCTTCGACGCCGGCACCGACAGCGAATCGCTCTTTCAGAGGAAGTACCGTCTGCCCATCTTTCTCGCCATCACGATCGGTCTCTTCAACCAGCTTTCAGGCATCAACGCTCTGCTCTACTACTCCAACTCGATCTTCGCCGCGGCCGGATACAGCCAGGTCTCGGGTGCTCTCCAAACGGTGCTCATCGGCTTCGCCAATCTCCTCGCGACCCTGCTCGGCATGAGCCTGATCGACAAACTCGGCCGCAAGACGCTGCTTCTGATCGGCGCCGTCGGAACCGCGGTGTGTCTCGCCGGCGTCGCTGCCATCTTCTTCACCGACCAGCACCGGGCGGCGCTGGTCTGGCTCCTGGTCGCCTACATCGGCTTCTTCGCCGTCTCGCAGGGTGCGGTCATCTGGGTCTATATCTCGGAGGTCTTCCCCAACCGCGTCCGCTCCAAAGGCCAGAGCCTCGGTTCCACCTCGCACTGGGTCATGAACGCCATCATCGCGCAGATCTTTCCTCTGCTCGCAGCCAAATCCGGCGGCATCCCGTTTGCCTTCTTCTCGTCGATGATGGTCCTCCAATTCTTTGTGGTGCTGTTCATCTACCCGGAAACCAAGGGCCGAACGCTCGAGCAGCTGCAGCAAAACCTGGCCATGAGCTAGGTGGGTGTGCGTGTGCATTTCTGTCCAGAAACAAGACATCTGTAGAGGATCCAAGCAATATGCCGATAAGGAATACAAGAGGGACAATGGGAGCGAAGTTTTCGGTATGGAGAATCGTCGGACAACTGTCGCTTGCGGTCCTCGCAACCTGTGCGATTCTGTCGGTGACCGCCTCCGCGCAGCCGGCTCGTGGCGCCAGAACAGTTGCAGACCCGCCGGTGCTCACCTCAGAGCCTTCCGCCACCGATCTCGACGCCCGCTTCCACGACGGTCCGTGGTGGAAGCATGCCGTCGTCTATGAGATCTACCCGCGCTCCTTTCAAGATTCAACCGGCGACGGCATCGGCGATCTCAACGGCATCACCGAGCGTCTCGGCTACCTCCAGAACCTCGGCGTCGACGCCATCTGGATCGCGCCCATGTACCCCTCGCCCCAGGTCGACTTCGGCTACGACATCTCCGACTACCAGGCCATCGATCCGCAATACGGCACCCTGGCCGACTTCGATCGCCTGGTCGCCGAAGGCAAAAAGCACAACATCCGGATCTGCATCGACATGGTGCTGAACCACACCTCAGACAAGCACAAATGGTTCATCGAATCGGCGAGCTCCCGCACCAACCCCAAGGCCGACTGGTACGTCTGGGTCGACCCCAAGGGCTACACCCCCGACGGAAAGCCGATCCCGCCCAACAACTGGCTGAGCGGCTTCGGACATTCGGCATGGGAGTGGGTGCCGGCGCGCAAGCAGTTCTACTATCACAAGTTCTATATCCAGCAGCCCGATCTGAACTGGCGCAATCGAGACGTCGAAAAGGCCATCTTCAGCATGGAGCGCTTCTGGCTCGACCGGGGCGTGGCCGGCTTTCGCCTCGACGCCATTCCGACGCTCTTTGAAGATCCCTCCAACGCGGACGAGGACTTCACCGGCGGCACCAACGCGTACGGCGATCGCGAAGTCAGCGGCAAGCTAACCGAAAACCTCGCCGAAGTGCACGACGTGATCCGCCGCATGCGGGCGCTCGCCGACAGCTACCCCGCCAACGTCTACCCGGGTGAGCGCGTGCTCATCGGAGAAACCTATCTGCCCAACGTCGCCGAGCTGAACAAATGGTACGGCGGCGACAAGCACGACGAACTCCACCTTCCCATGGACATGCAGGTCGGATTCACCAACAAGCTCGACGCAAACCTGTTCCGGACGCGCATCGATGAGGCTGAATCGGACATCGGCTCCAACCAGCCCCTCTTTGTCTTCGACAACCACGACAACGTCCGCTCGTGGGACCGCTACGGCGACGGCGTACACAATGCCCAGATCGCTAAACTTATCGCGACCATGCTTCTGACCACGCGAGCGGCCGTGCTGCTCTATGACGGAGAGGAGATCGGCATGAAGACCTCCACGCCGACCCGCGTCGAAGACGTCAAGGATCCGATCGGCGTCACCGGTTGGCCGAAAGAGAAAGGCCGCGACGGCGAACGAACACCCATGCAGTGGACCCCAGGCAAGGATGCCGGCTTCAGCACGGCCGCGAACACGTGGCTGCCGGTGGCGAACGACTACAAGACAGTCAACGTCGAAACCGAGACCGGCGATCCGACTTCCTTGCTCAACTGGTACAAGCGTCTGATCGCCATGCGGAGGTTGGACCCGACGCTGCGCGACGGCAAGCTGACCATGTTGAACAAGGACGACCCATCGGTCCTGTCCTACATCCGCGAAGGCGTCGCGGGCCGCCCCGCAATCCTGGTCGCGGCCAACTTCACCTCCGCGCCGAAGACCGTGTCGTTTGATCTCAGCGCCTCCGGTGTCCAGGGCAAAGGCGTGCATACCCTGATCACGGATGCGCCTTCCCTAGAAAAGTCGACGAGCCTGACCTCCGTCGTTCTTCCACCCTTTGCGTCGTGGGTCGCCAGCGTACAGTAAGCTTTCGGAAAGAGGCTGTGAAGATTGAGGAGAGGTGTGATGTGCCCCTGACCCGAACCCGAATCCGAATCCGAACGCGAAGATGGATCTTGCTTGGGAGTATGCTCCTGGCCTGCATGCTGGGCGCGGGCCTGACCTCCGCGCAGACGGGGAGCAACAGCGCAGGCTCGATCGGTGCAGGCGTCAGCGTCGCCGGCGCGGGCGCAAACGGCATCCTCACCAAAGATGCAGCGGGCGCTCTGATGCCGCCAACCGTCTTCTTTCGCGGCAAAACCGCTCCCGTACAGGCGCGCAACGCCGGCGGGGTTCGCTTCGATGGCGATCGCCTGATCCTGGCAGCGTTGGTCGACACCTCCGGTTACTCGACCCGCGTGCAGGAACGATATCAGGCTTACCTCATCACCGAAGCGACGCTCGTGATCGAAGGCCACCGCCTGCCCCCTGGCGCGTACGGCGTCGGCTTCGTCGCCGCGGACCGCTTTGCCGTTATGGATCTCGGCGGCCACGACCTCTTCGTCGCCGGCTCGCACACCGACGCCGCGCTCCGCCGACCAACGCCCTTGCAGATCGTCGCCGGGCAGACCGACGGCCAGTTCCGACTCTATGTGGGACGGAGTTACATCGACTTCTCCCGCGCCGCCGACGAGACCCGGTAGCGCCAGATCGGTTGCGCTGTGATCCGCCTCTGCTCTCTGCTCGCGTTCGCTCTCCCGCTCGTCACTTCAGCCGCGGGCGGCCAGACCGGCAGACCAGACCGCCCGCCCGCTCCCTCGCAGGCAGCCGTCTCCGCCGCCGATACGGCCTTTCGCGCGGGGTCTGCCGCGTTTGAACGAGGAGACTTCCGCGCGGCCCACGCGGAGTTCGCCCGGGTCGTTCGGCTCGCGCCAAAGATCGCGGCAGGCCACAGCGCTTTCGGTGCCGTGCTTCTGGCCGAAGGCGACGCAAAAGGAGCCGTAGCGCAGCTCGAGGAGGCCCGCCGGCTCGACCCTGACCTCGATTCTAGAAATGGCCGCACCTCCATCAATCTTGCACAGGCCTACGCCGCCGCGGGCGACAACTCGCGCGCGGTCGCGACCTTTCGGACCGCCACCGAGGCCAGCGGCGCGGTCGCTCTGACGCCGGACGAGAGCATCCACTACGCCGGTGCGCTCGCCGCCACAGGAGACCCGAGCGCAGCCGAGACACTTCTGTCCGAGGCCGCGCGCACCACCCCCGACAACGCAACGCTCGCGGATGCGCTTGGATCGGTTCGGGCGCAGCTGGGCCGTCTCGACGAGGCCGCCAACGACTTCCGTCGCGCAGTCGTGCTCGACCCCAACTTTGCCCCCGCACACTTTCACCTCGGCGCCGTCTCCCTGCTTCAGGGTGACCCGGCCACGGCCGTCGAGCAGTCGCGGATCGCTCGCGACCAGGCCCCCGCAAACGCCGCCTATCTCCTCCAGCTTGGGCGTGCGCTCAGCGCCGAAAAGCAGGACACCGAAGCCATCCAGACCTTGCGCCGCGCAGTCGCTCTCGATCCGCGCTCAGTCGATGCCAAGTACGCGCTTGGCCTCGCTCTTCAGGCCGGCGGTGACGCGAAAGATGCGTCCCCCTTGCTGGCTGAGGTGATCGCGAGCCGACCCCAGGACAGCGCTGCCCTCACGAACTACGGTCTCGCCCTGGTGCAGAGCGGCGATGCAAAAGGGGCCATCCCCGTCTACCGGCGTGCGCTCGGGGCCGGCCCTGACAACGCAACCCTACGCGAAGATTTCGGCGTCGCGTACCTCCAGCAAGCCGACCTCGACCACGCGATCGAGCAGTTCCGCGCAGGCCTGAAGTCCGACCCGGCGAACGCGCATCTGCACTACGACCTCGGCCTCGCATGGAAGTTGAAGGACGACCTGAACGCCGGCATTCCGGAGCTCACCGAGGCGGAGCGGATCGATCCCGCACTGCCTGACCCGCCGTACACGCTCGGCGTCCTCCTGATGCAAACCGGCCGCTTCGCCGAGGCCCAGCATGAGCTCGAACGGGCGACCGATCTTCGGCCCGACAACGGCGACGCGTGGTCGATCCTGGGCAACGTCTACAAGGAGTCCGGCGATCCCGAGAAAGCCGCCGCAGCCCTGCGAAAGGCCATCGCCCTCTTGCCCGATCAGCCGAGCCCGCACATCACGCTGGCGACTCTGCTGGCACAGGCCGGCGACTCAGGCGGAGCCGCGGCCGAACGGAAAAAGGCCGCCGATCTGAGCCGCGCGGCGGTCAACCACCAAAGATCAGGGTTCGCCCTCGACAGCGGCCGAACCCTGCTCGCACAGGGCAAGATCGCCGACGCCGAAGTGCAGCTGCGATCCGCCATCGCCGCCGAGCCAGGGCTTCCCGAGGCCCACCGCCTCCTCGCCGAAGCGCTCACCCGCGAAGGCAAAACCGCCGAAGCAGCACTCGAACGCCGGCGCGCCGACACGTCCGTCGCCGTCGCCCCCCAGCGCTAAATCGGCCGTTCGCCAAGCCGGATTACCGCCCCACACGCACGCCGTGCCATCGCCACGCACCCTCCAGATCCGGAGCGCAGACATCGACAGATCCAGGCCCGGACCTCCTCTGCGCTCCAGCCTGGCCCGGATCGCAGGCGGCAGATTTCGACGTCGCACGAGCCGTCCCGATCGGCACCCCGGCCGTCCCGCAACCGGCAGACCCGCACTCCCCAAGGTCGACAAACTGCTCGTTCTTTGTGACGGACCGATGATCGATCTTCCCCGACCCGAACGCATTCCCGCCCACAAACCAGAAGGCCCGCGGCCCCGGATTCGCTCCGTTCGTCGTGAGGATCAGATCAATCGGAAATGGCCGCGATCCCCCGCAAACATTCTCTGTAATGAAATGGAAATCCGATGCGTTGAAGTCGCTCCACCCCGCGGCTATACACGCGCTGCCCTCCCCCTCCGCCACATCCGATTCGATCCGATTGCCGATCACCTCCAACGTCGTTCCGCCAACCATCCCCGGAGCGACGATGGCCGCCGCCTTGGCCGCGAGCGCCTCGGTGTACACCCAGTGATTGCGCGAGATCGAGACCCGCGCTCCATACCCCACCGGAACATACGTCCCGTTCCGCACCTCGTTGCGCTCAAACCGCACGCCGGCCGCCGCCTCCGAATACATCGCATGGCACACACCCGGAGTACACCGCAGATCGTTCTCGGTCACGCTGAGGTGGTCGTGCGCGATCGGGTTCTGCGAGGCGTTTTTG
Organism: Acidobacteriaceae bacterium; assembly: GCA_965277145.1. Taxonomy (GTDB): domain Bacteria; phylum Acidobacteriota; class Terriglobia; order Terriglobales; family Acidobacteriaceae; genus Edaphobacter. The sequence continues at coordinate 146,525 of OZ255717.1, read as the reverse complement.
ACAAAGATCAGACCGCCCCCTGGAGCCATCCCGCTGAAGTGGTTCGCCGTAATGCTGGTCTGGTCGGTAAAGAAAAAGATCGCCGCGCATCCGTTGTTGCAACCGGTCGCCGTGTTGTTCGCGATCGTCGTCCGAAGGCCGCCCTCGGTGTCGAAACACACATCGCCGCAGCCATCCGCCGTATTTCCGGTGATCTGGATGTCGTAGCCCATCGAGCCCCAAATGCAGGCCCCCCCGATCGCCTTGCAGATGTTGCCGGAGAAAGTCATCTCGCCCGCCGCCGTCACCTGCTTCAGGTTGGCGCCGGGCTCGCCCGAGTTGCCGCCCCACCACTGGATCCCGTGCGGATTCCGCGTCAGCCGGTTGCCGGTTGCACGCACTCGCTTGGCAAAGAACAAAAGTACGCCGGCATTGCGGCCGTTGCTCGCCGGATAGTCGATCGTGTTGTCGGCGATGTTCAGATCCGTGCTGGTAGCGCCGTTCGTCGCCAACAGACTCAGCCCGAGCAGCGTATTGCCCGTCATCGTCAGACTCGAGACCGGGTACCCCGCCAACACGACCGAAGGCGCCGAAGCTTCGAAGTGGCAGTCGTGAACCGAAATCTGGGCGCCCCCCTTGGTCACGAAAAGCATGCCGGCCTGTCCGCTAAACTCATACCCTGGCAACCCCGATCGGACCGTCGCTCCCTTTGCGCATCCGACGTTGTTTGAGCCCTCAAGCGTCACGGTCACGGCCCAGTTGACGGTAGCCCGGAGGAGAAGATCATGACCGCGGTGGAGCGTAAACGGCGTCTTAAGATCGCCAGGGACATTGACCGTAATCACTCCCGGCGATCCGCCCAATCTCAAATCCGCGGCCTGAATCTTCGCCCCGATGTCCGATCCCGGGTAGCTCTCGACCGCCACAGCAGCAGAGGGTGTGATCTGCGCACCCGTCTGTCCCCGGCCAGCCAGCGTCCACGCGAAGAGGAGCAGAAAAGCCAGCAAAACTCGCAACATGCCAGTTCGCAACATGCTCGTCAGATGCTCCGCCGACCGACGGCATCGCACGGTGCAAGTCTGGAGCGGGAGACCGGGATCGAACCGGCGACATTCAGCTTGGGAAGCTGACGTTCTGCCACTGAACTACTCCCGCCCGGGGGAACTCTTGAGGTCGATATTTGGTGGAGCTGAGCGGGATCGAACCGCTGACCTCCTCGTTGCGAACGAGGCGCTCTCCCAGCTGAGCTACAGCCCCACACCGGTCTTCCGGGCGCGCCTGACACCAAACCAGGCCAAACCAAACAGAGCTCGACAAAGGCCTAGTCTGGACCTGAAACGCGCTCCCAAAAGAACTCTCTGAGTGTATCAGGGGCTCGGCGCATATCCAATCTCACCCACTGCCGAGAACTCCGCCGCGCAAACGGTTTATGTCTTTTCCGGATCGACTTCAGAGATCTCTGATCCCACATCTCCAGACCGGCCCTCCACCGCGCCCGTGACCGCGGTTCCCGTCGCAATCGGCTTCTCGACCACATGCCAAATCGCGCTCGCCGCGTCCACCTCAACAGCGACAACCGGCACCACCAGGCGAGCTCCGCTCCGGGCCGCCACTGCCACGATCTCCCCCACATCTCCGGTCTGAAACTCGGTCCGGTCCAGAGCCACCTGCCAGCGCGCTCGCCCCGCCGCCCGATCGCGCAGCCGGATATCCGTCACCACCGCCGCAAACGTCGGCGGGCGATCACTCGCACCCAACTTCAGCTTCGGCTGCTCTCGCTGAAGATCAATCTGCTCCAAAATCACACTGCTCCGGATTACCCTGTTCCACGGTCGTCATCATACGCCTCCAGCCTCCACCTCCGCCCTAGATCAGCGCCTTCGGTTCGGACCACAGCTCGGCTCTCCGATGAGGCGCGCCAGTGTTCAGGACGGGTGCGGGTTGTGCGACCGATGTTTTCAAGAAACTTTCCACTTCACTGCAACCTGGTGCACAGACTCGTCCGCACCTGCACCGAAACCCTCACTTCCGCCGAGTTTGTCGATTCGAAGTTTGGCCACCAGATTGCTAATCCACTGATGAACCCAGGCCCCACAACTTAATATAAGGAGCTCCTCCCGTGCGTTTTCTACGTACCTTCTCACTCTTGGCGATCGCAGCCATGCCCGCCGCTTTCTGCCACGCAGCCAACTTCTCTTTCACCGGCAACTTCGTCCACGATAATGACGTCCAGGCCTTTGTCTTCAACGTTGGAGCAACCTCGACGGTCACGTTTGAAACCTTCTCGTACGCCGGCGGCACCAACGCGGCCGGACAGACGATCGCCCGCGGCGGCTTTGACCCAATCCTCGCCGTCTTCAGCGGCACCGGTAACTCGGCCGTGTTCATCAACCAGAACGACGACGGCGGCTCGCAGGTACCTGCCGATCCACTCACCGGTGAGCGCTACGACACCTACCTCAGCACGCCGCTCGCTCCCGGAACCTACACCGTCAGCATCATGGAGTACAACAACTTCGCGAACGGCCCCACCTTTGGCGCCGGCTTCCGGCAGGACGGCAATCCCAACTTCCTGAACGGCGTCTGCACCGACAACCACTTCTGCGACGTGTCGAATGTAACACCGTACAACAACCGCGACACCCACTGGGCGTTCGATATCGACGGCGTCAACGCGGCAACCATCATCCCGAACCCGAATCCGATCCCGGAACCCTCGACCATCACCCTGCTCGGCACCGGCCTCATCGGAGCTGCAGGCATGCTGCGCCGCCGCTTCGCCCGCTAAAGATCCTCTCCCAAGGAGGTCTGCGAGACCCCGTCCAGCCCCCATCGGCCGGACGGGTCTTTTTCTTGCCATTGACCCCGGCAGCCCTGTCTCCGCGAAGCAAGCTATCATCGCTGCCGGAGATCCCTATGCCCGATCTGACACGCCGATCTGTCCTACAACAAGCATCCATGGCCGCTCTGGCCGCCGCCGCCGGACAGACATCAACACCCATCACGCCCGCCAAAACCTACAAGAGCGGACGCCCGCCAAAAGCCGATCGCCACTTCGAAAGCGTTGCCGTCGAGCGCACCATCGCCGAGATCACGCGGTCGGTCCCCAACCCCGAACTCGCCTGGATGTTCAGCAACTGCTTCCCCAATACGCTCGACACCACCGTCTTCCCCGGCGGCACCGAAGCGCACCCCGACACCTTCATCATCACGGGCGACATCGACGCAATGTGGCTGCGCGACTCGTCCGCGCAGGTGATGCCGTACGTCCCTCTCGCTCGCGAGGACGCTCCGCTCCGGCGTCTGCTCGCGGGCGTCATCCGCCGGCAGACCCGGTGCATCCTGCTCGATCCGTATGCCAACGCGTTCATGCGAAGCTCGTCCGCGCCGCCGCTCTCCTGGGCCGTCCACGACGTGACCGTTATGCGACCCGGCGTCGGTGAGCGCAAGTGGGAGCTCGATTCGCTCTGCTTTCCCATCCGTCACCCTCTCGCTCTCCGGTCGCGGCAATCTCGGCCGCCCCAACGGCATGATCTTCTCCGCGTTCCGGCCTTCAGACGACGCCTGCACCTTTCCCCTGTCGGTCCCGGATAACCTGTTCGCCGTGGTCAGCCTCCGGCAGCTCGCGGACCTGCTCCGGCACACAGGCGGCGACGCCCAGCACACAGGCGGCGACGCGCAGCTCGCGACCGACGCCCTCGCGCTCGCCGCCGAGGTCAGCTCCGCCACCCAACAGAACGGCCGCATGCAGCACCCCGTCGCGGGAGAGATCTGGGCCTTTGAGGTCGACGGCTTCGCCGGCCAGGCATGCATGGACGACGCGGGCGCACCGGGCCTGCTCAGCCTTCCGTACCTGGGCTGTTGCGCCACGGACGATGCACTCTACCAACGCACGCGCGCCTTCGTTCTAAGCTCCGAAAATCCGTGGTTCGTGCGCGGCACCGCCGGCGAAGGCATCAGCAGTCCGCATACCGGCACAGGCACGATCTGGCCGATGGGCATCCTCTACCAGGCGCTCACCAGCACCAGCGACGCCGAGATCCTCCACTGCCTCAAGATGCTGATGGACACCCAGGCCGGCACCGGCTTTATCCACGAATCCTTCAACAAGGACGACGCAAACGTGTTCACACGTCCTTGGTTTGCATGGTGCAACTCGCTCTTCGGCGAACTGATCCTGAAGCTCTCGCGCGATCATCCGGGCATCCTCCAAGCCGTCTAGCGCAGGCATGTGCGCCCGGTCGCTGTCGTCGATCTCCGTCTTCGGTCGTTGCTCATCACTCATTGCTCATTACTCATTGCCCATCACTCATTACTCATCGCTCGTCGGTAGAATGACCACCATGCCGACACGCCGAAGTTTCCTCCAGACCATCGGAGCTGCCGCCGCCGCTGGCGCCCCTGCCGCCCTTGGCTCTGCGCTTCCGTCCTCAGCCGCCGCGCTTCCGCAAGATCCCCGGCATGGAGGGGCCGCCGCCAACCTGCCCGCACCGATCGCCGCACTCACCGACCGCCGATCCGAGGCCGTGCCGATCTCCATCGCCGAGCGCGAACACCGCATCCACCGCGCGCGCGAGCTCATGGCGCAGAACAACCTCGACGCGCTCGTCCTCACCGCCGGGACCTCGCTCGCATACTTCACCGGCCTTCGCTGGAGCCCGTCCGAACGTCTGCTCGCGTGGATTCTGCCCGCCCGCGGCAACCCCGCGATGGTCTGCCCCGCGTTTGAAGAAGCCCGGGTTCGCGAGTTGATGGACGCCCACCCCGGGCACTCCGCCGGACAGCCAGGCCAACCCGCCACAGCGCCGCCCGCACCCCAGATCTACACCTGGAACGAAGATCAGTCGCCTTTCAGCACCGTTGCGCGCGCTCTCAAGGATCGGTCCTTCACGGCCGGTCGCATCGGCGTCGAAGAACGCACGCCGTTTGTCTTCGCCGACAGCATCGCCCAGGCCCTGCCCGCGGCCCACCTCGTAAGCGCAACGCCCGTCACCGCGGGTTGCCGGTCGGTCAAGTCTCCGGCGGAACTGGCCCTCTTGCGCCTGGCAAATCAGGTCACGCTGTCGGTCTACAAAGCTGCCTTCCAATCCGCCGAGCCGGGCATGAGCAACCGGCACGTCTCCGATCTGATCGCTCTGGCATACGATCGCGTCGGCTTTCCCGGCGAGGCAAGCTGCGAGGTCGGCCCCTCTTCCGCGCTTCCTCACGGCTCCGTCCAGCCGCAAACCATTCAGACCGGCGAAGTTGTTCTTCTGGACGACGGCTGCACGGTCGAAGGCTACAAATCCGACATCTCCCGCAGCTTCGTTCTCGGCCAGGCGACCGACCGCCAAAAGCACGTCTTCGATCTCGTCCACAAGGCCCAGACATCCGCTCTGGCCGCCGCTCGCCCAGGCGTGCCCTGCGACCGGATCGACGCCGTCGCCCGAGAGGTCATCGCAAACGGCGGCTTCGGCCCAGGCTACAAGTCCTTCTCGCACCGCGTCGGCCACGGCATCGGCATGGACGGGCACGAGTGGCCCTACTTGGTCGGCGGCAACCACACCCCGCTCGCGCCAGCAATGACCTTCTCCGACGAACCCGGAATCTACATCCCCGGAGAGTTCGGCATCCGCCTCGAAGACTGCTGGTTCGTAACCCCAGAAGGCGCAGAGTTCTTCACACCCCAGAGCCCCTCACTCGAACACCCCTTCGGCTAAACCTTCGGCCGCCGCATGGATTTCGAGAGATGCGCGCGTTGCGTTCCGGTGATCCATGATCGCCTTCAGATCTCCGAGAGCAAATATCATTCATGCTCTTGCAACAATGCCTACAAGTGTGCGAAGCTTTCGCCCACACCAGAAATCCATCTGTACCGTCTCTCCGGGCCTCGTCTCTACTTCTGAGCTTTCCGCGATCTCCCCGATCCGTGAGAGGAACCCATGCGCCTCGCCTTGGCAACTTGTTTTGCTCTGCTCTCCTGCCTGCAACTGGCCTTCCCAGAAAGCGGTACCGAGAAGACGCAGCCGAAACCGATCACGAAGTACCTTGTTGTCAACGGTGTGCTGAGCGAGTATGTCAGCCAGCGCGACAAGATCAATACGTGTCAAAGTCCCAGAAAAGGTCGCTGCATTCTGCTGGTGAGCAAGACCGGAGAGATCATCTCCGAAACAGCCTCCGTGGTCTCGCTCGCGGATCATCAGATGGTCCTCAGCTATGAGTCGACTGCGGGCGGTACGGCCCCGGATCTCGTCATTATCGGGATCGATGAGAAATCGCCTAAATCGAGCCTTCCCGTAGCAACGAACAGCACTCTGCAGCGCCAGTTCACCGTCGAGGGCAACTTCTGCACGTCCGCCAATCCGCCGGCCTGCCCCGCCCTGACCACCATCAAAGATACCTTTGTCTCTGATGGAGGTTGGGACGGCAACCGTCCAGCGATCCTTTTGTCACTCTCGCCCACCCGGGCGTTGGTCAGCTTAGCAGCCGAGCCCGATTTCCTTCTCTTACACGACGGCAAATGGCCTTAGCGATTCCTTCCCGTTCGTCATCGCCAGGCCAGAGATCAAGAGTCAGCTCGTCTTCCAGGGATTTGATCTGCCGTCGCTCTGCGTAACAACTTCGAAGTGCGACGACCTGGTGCTCAAATCTCCTGCTGGATCTCAGGTGACTGTAACCCAGACAGCCGTCAACGGATCGCTCCTGTTTGCCGAGGTGACGGCTCCAGAAGGACAGGACGTGAACCTGGTCGTTGCCTCCCTATCCAATAATCCCGCCAAAAGTATCCTCTTGCGCCGCGTCGCCAAACCGGCCAGAGAGCAAGCGCTGCTGGACGTAAACATGACGCCGATGGACCAGGAGACAGTGCAGCGCGACTTCGGCTACCGCATCGCACAGCACTACTTCGCCGTGCAGCTCGATCTCGTTAACCGGACAGGCAAGAAGCTGCAGTTCAACAAGTCGTCCCTCACATTTGATGTGGATTATCGCGCGGTAGGACACCGGTCACAGCGCAGTCTGTTCAACGAAGATGCTCCCGCTTTACTGACCGCAGACACCTTTCCACCTAACGTCTATAAAGAGCCCTTCGTGCACTATGGACGCAAGGACATCGAAAACTGTGAAAAACGGAGCCGCATCGCCAGCTCCGAAGAGGCGAAAGCCGCAGCAAAGAACAGGACCGCAGTAGGCACGCCACCGTCCGACATCTGCATGCAGGTCCTCTACCGCTTCGGCATCGAACAGACGACTACGCTGAGTCCGGACAACTACATGGCCATCCTCGCGGCCTACGACTACACCACCGAGCACACCGATCGCGTCCTCCGTCTCATCGAACTGGTCGGAGGAACGCTTCTGCCCATCTCAACCGGCGGCATCGTCGCCCAGGTCAACAACACCGCCTTTCGCGACTCGGTCTCCGTCCTGACAGGGACGTTTCTGCCCGGCTTTCGCGCCCTCACGCTCGACCCTGCCAGAATCAACCGGCTCCGCTCCAACCTTGTCGGACAAACCATGCAAGAGACGGTCCAGATTCCGCCCAACGGAGCCGCATCCACAGTGGTCCTGCTGCCGCGCGACGGCATCCTCACCATCCGTGGCCTGGATCAGTCCGTCGTCGTCGACCGTCTCGTGAACGTGCACATCGACCCCGACGTGGTGAACGGAGTCAAAGACGCCGCCGTCCCGCGGAACCACCTGGAACTCGGCTACACCGCCGAGCAGGTGCGGCAGGCCCTTGGAGATCCGCCGACCGTAGCCACCGACAAGGACGGCCTGCTGACCTACACATATCCCAAAGGGCCGTACCCAACGGTCAACTTCAACAAAGAAGGCAAGGTGTTCTCCTGGGCGGAGCGGAACCTCGAAGATCAACTCGAACAGATGGACACGCTGGCGCAGGCGCTCGATCTGCTTCACAAAAACAACATCGACTTGCCCACCCGGCTTTCACTCGTAAACCAGAACACCATTCTGGTTGACATTCCCGGCGTCGCCAAAACCCTGCAGTACGACCCCAAGGGTCTCCATATAGCCGACTACAACCTCCTGTACGCCGACATCAGAAAAGCCGCCGATGCGCAGCCAAAGGTCAGCGAATTCGAGAAAACCTTGTCCGAGCTCCGCAAAGCAGCAGGCGGACCTCCCACATCAGGCGACCCCAAGGTCGTCAAAGACAAGATGATCTTTCCTATGCCCGACATCCAAGGCGGATCGATCGAAGCTGTGCTGACCCCCGCCGCAGGCAAAGGCGTCAAAGACGCAGACCGAACAGTCCAGAGCATCAGCTTTAGCGGCCTGAAAGCAAATAAGACAGAGTAAATCGCGCCGGCTCTCCACAGCGCCAAACCCTAACCCTGCAGCACCGCCCGCCGCCGCTGTCCGTCCATAATGCGTTGGCGCCACTTCAGCTCGGACGCGCTGTCCTGGTCGGGAACCTTGCCGGTCGTCGCCAGCGCCAGCTCGTCGAGCGGCGCCTTGGGAACACGGTCCGCGGTCAACAGGCCATTCGCTTCTTGGTACGTGTCCGTAAACTGCGTGTAGCAGAATCCGGCCAGCGCCGGCAGCGATCGCACCGTGTCCAGCAGAGCCGTGTAACGCTCCAAAAACTGGCCAGCCGTCTCCGATGTCGAGTAGCCCCAGGTCTTATCGCCCTCGTCCGAGATGGCAATGCCGCCAAACTCCGTCAAGACGATCGGCTGCCGAGACTTTGCCGCCTCGCCCAGCATCAGCATGCGGCCGCCCGGTCGTTCCGATTTCAGCAGCCGCCCCTCCACATCATCCGCACCGTACCGCTTCGCCATGCGCTCCGGCGTGTCGTCGTAGTCGTGGATGCCGATAATGTCGGTGGCCACACTCTCCCATCCGTCGTTGCCGATCACCGGCCGCGTCGGGTCCATCGTCTTCGTCAGATGGTAGAGCGCCTGCACGTAGTTCCGCTGGGCCGAACTGTCCGGCAGATCCGGCACGCCCCAGCTCTCGTTAAAAGGCACCCACGACACAATGCACGGATGGCTCAGGTCGCGCTTCATAATCTCCAGCCACTGCTTCGTCAGTCGCGACACCGACTTGATCGTGTACCGGTAAGCGCTCGGCATCTCTTCCCACACCAGCAAACCCAGGTGGTCAGCCCAGTAGAGAAATCGCGGATCCTCAATCTTCTGGTGCTTCCGAACACCGTTGAAACCCAGACTCTTGGCCAAAAGCACATCGCGCAAAAAAGCATTGTCGCCCGGCGCCGTCAGCCCGGACTCCGGCCAGTACCCCTGGTCAAGCACCATCCGCAGCTCAAGCGGACGTCCGTTCAGCAGAAATCGGTCGCCTTGGGTCGACGTCGATCGAAGCGCCGTATAACTCTGCACCTGATCGATTACACCGCCGCTCGCGTCGCGCAACTCCAGCTGCACGTCCACCAGAGTGGGCGAGGCCGGACTCCACAAAAGCGTATTGCGGTAGTCGTCAATGCCCGGGTCCGAGAGAGCGATGCGACGGTGCACCTCGCCGGCCACCAGCCAATACGTATCGTTGGCCAGCACCTGATCGCCCGTCTCCATGCGCACCGCCAGGTAAGCGCCCTCCGGAACCGTCCCCCGGACGTGCACCTCCATCCCGATCTCCCATCGCTTCAGGTTCGCGGACCACACGATCGACTCAATCGACGCGAACGGCACCACCTCCATCCACACCGTCTGCCAGATGCCGGTAGTTCGCGGATACCAGATCGAGTGCGGCTCGAGCTTCCAATCCTGCTTGCCCCGCGGCTTGGCCAGATCCTGCGGATCGTCCTCCGCCCGCACAACGATCTCCTGCGGACCCTCGTCCCGTAAGAAGTTCGTAATGTCCACGGAAAACGGCGCGTACCCGCCTTCATGCGCGCAGACCTCCACGCCGTTCAGCCAAACCTTTGCGCTATAGTCGATCGCACCGAAGTGGAGGATCACCCGGCTCGGCGATGTGAACTCCGGACACAAGACCTGTCTGCGGTACCACACAGCGCGATAGAAACCCGTGTCCCCGATGCCGCTCAGGGTGGTCTCGGGGCTGAAAGGGACCTGAATCACCTTGTCCCAAACCACATCGCTCAGCTGCTCCGCTCGGCCTTCCGGATCGATCGCAAACTCCCACTCACCGTTCAGCGAGACCCAGCCCTCCCGCACCAGTTGTGGCCGCGGATAGCCGTGCTTCCCGTCGCCATCCGGCTCATCTCTCAGCAGATCTACCAAGCCAATCTCCCCCATGCGCCCAGACCGCAGCCCGGACGCAATTTGCCGCTCTCGCCGTTTTTGCTGCTCGACGGCTCCTCAAACAATACGTGACCCCGAGCTCTCACGCGCACGGAAAACAGAGACAAATCAGACTCGATCTAACACTTTCGTGGCACTGTTCACCGAAGCCCCCATTTGAGCTCCTGGCTAAGGTCCAGGTCCAGGCTAAAGACCCAGACCTAAAGCAACGGAGGTATTGGCATAGAGCGCATCTGTTTTTTCGTTGTCATTCCCAGAGGGAATCTGCTGTTGTTCTTGCGGATGTTTTGTTCTTCACACGATTACCTAATCCGCTCTAAGACCCAGACCTAAAACGCCCCACTCAGATCTTCAAGACAAGCCCACACACCAAGTCCGCCCCCGCCTACTTGGACTGCAGGAACTCAAGAACCGCTCGCACCGCCGCCTCAACAAACGGTGTCTGCGCATGCGCTACCCCGGGCAGCTCCACAAACCGCTTGTCCCGCGCGCCGCCCGCACGGTACACCTCGCGTCCCTGCCCGATCGGCACCAGCGTGTCCGCCGTCCCGTGCAGCACAAGCATCGGCGCCAGGCTCTTGTGCACCATCGCCAGCTCGTCAAACGCCGTCTTCGCATCGTCATCCGGCGTCAGCCGCTTCAAGGTCTCGGCATCAATCCCAAAACGCGCCGCAAACACCGGCAGCTCCTCCTCCGCCGTCGCAAACGGCGCCGCCAGGATCAGCCCAGCGACCGGCCGCTCCGAGGCCACATACGCCGCCATCGCCGTCCCCAGCGAAAATCCGTACAACACCACGCGCCGACCCGCATACTGCCGCGCCGCCTTGTCGTAGATCCTGAGAGCATCCGCCCGAAACGCCGCTACATCCGCAGTCCCCTCGCTGAACCCGTATCCGCGATAGTCATACACCACCACCTCCGCGCCGCGGTCCGCCATGCCCCGGTAAAGAGGGTCCGCCCGGTCGATCGTCATGCCGTTGCCGTTGAAAAACACCACCACCGGCAGCTTCCGTCGATCCACCGCATCAGCCCCCTTTGCCTCCTTGCCAAGCGGCGAATAGACCCAACCGCGCAGCTTGCCCCCGTCCGCATCCAGTTCCACCCGCAACCGCCCCGGACGATCCACCCAGTCCCGCATCGGCGCCGACGGAGGAGGCTCCGGAATCACGCCGTTCGCCGGCAAAGCCTGCCCAAAGACAACCCCACCGACACCCAAACATCCCGCGAACACCAAAACTGCTAAGCCGATCCGCACACCTCTAGAATACCTGCGTTCCGGACGTTGTACTTCGACGCATGAACTCGAGGTAAGCTCCTGTCTGAGGGACAAGCTTGGGCCCGCTCTTTGTTCTTATCTTCTGGATCATCGCTGGCAGCCTTCTTTCCTTGGCAGGAGGAGCTCTTCTGGTCAAGGTCGTCGCCCTGCTTACCGTAAGAGTAAGGGTCGGGCAGAAACGTGCACTGAGTATCGCCCGCGTACTTCCGGCTCTCGGGTTTGCTTACCTCTTTCTCTGCATCCTGATCTTTTCGTTCTGGTCCACCGCAAGAGGGCGCGACTGGGGATGGGGTGACACTTGGGATACTCCGATCCTCGGCAATTATCACCTGATGATGATCGACGTCACCGACCAAGGCACGATCTACGACCGTGCCGACCCGAACGTCTTCCAGAACGGTTCCGTAATGGGAGGCGGACCTGCCCAGAAGAACGTCATCTTTGGCGTGCGCCGATTCGAAGTACGACCGCCGTTCCTCCTTGGCGAAGCCTCTCCGAACACCTTCACGGAATCGCCAACGACGCCCCCACAGACGATCTTCTTCGTTCTTGACACAAGGGATAACTCCCGGGAAGACGCGCCCAATCTGGCCGCTTTGCAAGCGAGAGCCCGTCAGATGCCCGGAGGACCTCTGCAACTACAACCAGTCAATGTGATCTACAAGCGGTTCAGATACACGTGGCCGGATCTTATCCCGGTCCTTCTCTTTACGATTCCGCCCCTGGTGGCACTCCTCTGGCTTACCCGCGCATTGCTGCGGCTGCGTCGCAAGCGCGAGCCATTGCTAGCCTCGACGTAAGCCACAAGATCCTCAGGTCAGATCATCCGTATCAAACACCGGCACCTTGCGTCCCAGCGCCGAAACATCCCGCGAGTCGGCCACCAGGCTCTCCACCAACTCATTCACCTCATCAACATCCGCCACCGCCGTCATGGCCTTCGGCTCGTCGGCCGCTTCCAGGCTCTCGAGCAGCACCGTCGCGTGCGCCACCGCCACACCATCCTGGTTCAGACCCTCAGGCGTCTTCGCCTTGATGCCGACGCAGTTCGGCTTGATCTCCAGAAGCTCGGCCACCGACGCTCGCAGATCGCCCGCGATCGGCACAATCTTCGGCCGCGCCATCACCAGCACCGTGTCGACGTTCACGATCCGGTACCCGGCCGTGTGCACCTCCTCAAGCGCCGTCCGCAAAAACAAGCTCGACGCCGCCCCCTTCCATCGCGGATCAGACGGAGGGAAAAACGTCCCAATATCCCCCGCCGAGACCGCCCCAAGCAACGCGTCCGTGATGGCATGGAGCAGAACATCGCCATCCGAGTGCCCCGCCAGGCCCTCCGTGTGCTCGATCGGCAGGCCGCCGATCACCAGGGGAACGCCCGCCTCAAACGCGTGCGAGTCGAACCCGCACCCAATCCGCATGCTCATCGCGCCCCCAGCAGAACGCCGCCCGCGCGCTGCGGCGGAGCCCCCGAAAGCCCTAGGTAAAACTCCGCCAACTCAATATCGCCCGGCTGCGTGATCTTGAAGTTGCGCGGCGACCCCGGCACCACCGCCACGCCGATGCCCGCACGCTCCAGCAGACTCGCCTCGTCGGTCCCGGCAAACCCGTCCGCCTCCGCCTCCGCAAAGGCCTGCCGCAACAGATCGGCGCGCGCCCCCTGCGGCGTCTGCGCATGCACCACGCGCTCGCGCGGCAAGGTCGCCGTCACAATCGCGCCGTCCGCCGTGCGCTCCACCTGCTTGATCGTGTCCACCGCCGGCAACGCCACAATCGCCGCACCGTGGCGAACAATCGCCTCGATCGTCCGCTCGATCGTCCCCGGCGCAATCAGCGGTCGCACGGCGTCGTGCACCAGAACCACGTCCTCCGGCTCACACACCAGCGCCTTCAACGCATTCGAGACCGACTCCTGCCGGTGCTCGCCACCCTCGACCAGGTGCACGCGCTCCAGCAGACCATACTCCGCGATCAAAGCCTCCACCCGCTCCCGCTCCGGCCCACGCACCGCGACGCAAATCGCCTCCACCCGGTCCGCCGCAAGAAACGCCCGCAACGAATGGATCAGCACAGGGACGCCCGCAACCTCAAGAAACTGCTTCGGCGCGCCCGGATGCGCTCCCGCCGCCGCCATCCGCGTCCCAATCCCCGCAGCCGGAAGAATCACAAAAACCCGCATAACCTCTAAGTATACCCAAGCCCGTGGAGCCCGCGAGAATCGCGAGGATCCCGACGACCCGCGAGAATCCCGACGACCGCGCCCCAGCGACAGCGCCCTCGGGCTGCCTCCTGGCCTCACCTCCGTGGCCTCTTAGACCGTAGTCTCTAGAGACCCGTCCGTAAGCGTGATCATCTCATTGTTCAGATGGAAGCCGTTCTGCTCATACAGCGGCTTGCCAAACCTGGACGCGTGCAACGTCACCACCCGCAGCCCAAGCCGCTGCGCCGCCTCCACCGAAACCGCCAGCAGATCGCGCGCCAAACCTCGCCCGCGGTAAGCCGGCGCCACATAGAAATTCAGAAGATATCCTCGCCCAGCCTCGGTGTGGAGAAAGTGCGGCGGAAAGTCCATGATCCACAATCCCGCCCCCGCCACGGCCCGCCCGTCCTCTTCGACGATCCATCCAAGATAACTCCGGTTCTCCAGACGCTCCCGCACCCACGGCTCGAACTGGGAGGCCATGGCGTCCAACGTCGGCGGCGTCGGCGCCACAGCTTCCTCAAACATCGCACGGCGCTGCGCCGTAATCACAGACGCATCCCCCACGGTCGCGGCTCTTGTGGTCAACACTTCGTACCCTTCCTCAATCGGAAATTATGCCCGGAGGTATTGGGGAATTGCGCTTAGGAGGGCTAAGATCGCGACAACGCTTACCACAAGAACTGCTCGTTTGGCACGCGCGAAGTCCGCGTCGGTAGTCCTGATGCGGCCGAACTTGATCCACCAGCGGATGACCATGACGGGGATTGCGAAACGGAGGAACGTCAGGCCGACAACGCCCGCGAGACCGAGGAACGGAATGAACATGATCAAAAAGAAAGTAAGCAGGCTCCAAGCCATGGCTTTAAGATAGCTGGCATCGCTGCAAGCCTGACTGATCTTGCCGGTTGCAGCTGCCGAAGCTTCGGCAGCTGCGCGGTCGATAGGCGCATTGCAAAAAGCGCATACGATTTGAGCGGTATTGATGGTTTCGCGGCAGTTAGGACAGGGAAAAACGTCTACGGTCGAGTGGAAGCTCAGCGTTCCAGCCATGATTTGCTTGACCTCGTCTCTCCGGCCAAGGTTAGCATGCTAAGTTCCAGCCAAATCCGTTCTTAGCAGAGAGGGCGGCCGAGGCAACGCAACCGAACAAAGTCGGCGCGCTACGATGGTCTCCGTGGCCTCCTCACCGCCCACCAAAGGTGGGCTCCCCTTCCATCGCAACCTCCTCCGTCCCGGCGACCGGATGTGCGTCGCCGTCTCGGGCGGAGCCGACTCCGTCGCGCTCCTCCGCGCCCTCCACGCCGCCAACACAACCGCCCGCGACGCCCTCGGCCTAGGTCTCTCCGCCGCCCACGTCCATCACGGCATCCGCGGCGACGAGGCCGACGCCGACCTCCGCTTCGTCCAGCAGATCTGCGCCGGCCTCCAGATCCCACTTCACCTCCATCGCGCCGACGTCCCCGCCCTCGCCGAGAGCACCCGCGAGGGCCTCGAAAAAACCGCCCGCAACGTCCGCTACAGCTTCTTCCGCGACCTCCTCCAGACCAACGAGGCCGACGCCGTGCTCACCGCGCACACCCTCGACGACCAGGCCGAAACAGTGATAATGAAGCTCCTCCGCGGCGCATGGACCGAAGGCCTCAGCGCCATCCACCCGGTAATCGAGGTCCCCGAGCCCCGCCCGGCCGGCCCCGGCAAACACCCCGGCCGCATCCTCCGCCCCTTGCTCGCCACCAGTCGCGCCGAAGTCCTCGCCTACCTCCATGCGATCGACCAGCCCTGGCGCGAAGACATCTCCAACACCGACCAGAGCTTTACCCGCAACCGCGTCCGTCACCAGCTCATGCCGATCCTCCGCGATCTCAACCCCAGCGCCGCCCAAAACCTCGCACACGTCGCCGAACTCGCCCGCGAGGACGAGAGGCGCTGGCAGGCTGAGGTCCATCGACTCCTTCCGCAGATCCTGCTCCCCGGCAAACCCGTCCGCGGCGGTGGACGCGCGGTCAGCACCACCCCCGGAGACGCCGGGGTCTCGATCGAGCTCGACCGCCTCCGATCCATGGACCCCGCTCTCCGCCGCCGCATCCTCCGCGCCGCCGCCCGCCAGATGGGCACACGCCTCAGCTTCGACGACACATCCCGCCTGCTCGACCTTGCAGGCTTCTCCCCACCCGCCTTCTCCTCACCCACTCAGACCGACACGAGAGGCAGCCTCCCGCTCCCCAACCGCCGCCCCGGCGCCACACTCCACCTCCCAGAAGGCCTCCGCGCCGAACGCTCCCTCCGCGAGATCCGCCTCTTCCGCGCCACCGAGCCCCCCAAAATCCTCAAACCCTAACCTCCGCGCCGCCTCCCGCTCATCACTCATTACTCACTCCTCCCAGTTCCCAGTTCCCTGTTCCCCTGTCCCCTGCCCCCTTTTCCCTGCCCCCCTATCCCCTGTCCCCCGCCCCCTGTCCCCTGTCCCCTGTCCCCTGTTCCCTGTTCCCTGTCCCCTGTTCCCTGTTCCCTGTCCCCAAACCGAATTGCATCCCTGGCGCGGAAGTTGCATCATTTAACCCTGCCCGCTTGCGGCAGGCCAGCGTAGAATCAGATTTTGCACCTTCAGCACCTGAAAACAGACCTAGGCGCAGCCCAGGACGTCGCCGTACTCGGCAAGGTCGCACCGCCAGCGAATCCTTCCGCGATCCCAGCCGTCTATAAGAGTAAAACGCTCAAAGTGTCGGAAAGCAGCAAAACAGAGCAAATGCACCTCCCGGCGCAGACACTCTGAACTGGAAGCAAGGGGTACACCTGAGCCCCATCGCACGAAGGCCCGCCGGTTCGCTCCGGCTGCCACAGGTTGAGAATGGGGATACGCTTGAATTCGACCGTAAAGCAGATTTTGATTTGGGTGTTCATGATCACCTGCCTGATCTTTCTCTGGCAGTTCGTGGTCAAAGGAACCGGTTCCAACCCGGAAAAGGTCGTCAGCGTCTCGCAGATGCTCAACGACGCCGACCAGGGCAAGATCGGTGAGGTCATCGTCAACGGCGCCGAGGTCAACGGCAAGTACCGCGACAACACCGCCTTCCGCACCACCATCCCGGCCAACTACCCCGACATGTACAAGACGCTGCGCGACCACGGCGTCAACATCACCATCAAGGACCAGAACTCAAACGCCTGGCTCAGCCTCCTGATCCAGCTCGCCCCGTTTGCGCTCCTGCTCGGCCTCTGGTTCTTCCTCCTGCGCCAAATGCAGTCCGGCGGCAACAAGGCGATGAGCTTCGGCAAATCGCGCGCCCGCCTGCTCTCCATGCAGCAGAAAAAGATCACCTTCAAGGATGTCGCCGGCGTCGACGAGGCCAAGGAAGAGCTCAAGGAGATCATCGAGTTCCTCCGTGAAGCCCAGAAGTTCCAGCGTCTCGGCGGCCGCATTCCCAAGGGCGTCCTTCTCGTCGGACCTCCGGGCACCGGCAAAACCCTGCTCGCCCGCGCGGTCGCCGGCGAAGCCAACGTCCCCTTCTTCTCGATCTCCGGTTCGGACTTCGTCGAGATGTTCGTCGGCGTCGGTGCCTCCCGCGTCCGCGACCTCTTCGAGCAAGGTAAAAAGAACGCTCCCTGCATCATCTTCATCGACGAGATCGACGCCGTCGGTCGGCACCGCGGAGCAGGCCTCGGCGGCGGTCACGACGAGCGCGAGCAGACTCTCAACCAGCTCCTCGTCGAGATGGACGGCTTCGAGTCCAACGACGGCGTCATCCTCGTCGCCGCCACCAACCGCCCCGACGTCCTCGACCCGGCACTCCTCCGTCCCGGCCGCTTCGATCGCCGCGTCATCGTCGATCGCCCCGACATCCGCGGCCGCGAAGAAGTCCTCAAGGTCCACTCCAAAAAGGTCCCCATGGCCGAGGACGTCAATCTCAACATCCTCGCTCGCGGCACACCGGGCTTCTCCGGCGCCGACCTCGCCAACATGGTCAACGAGGCCGCCCTCACAGCTGCCCGCTTCAACCGCAAGTCGGTCCACATGTACGACTTCGAGGTCGCCAAAGACAAAGTCATGATGGGCGCCGAGCGCAAGTCCATGCTGCTCTCGGACGACGACAAACGCGACACCGCCTACCACGAGGCCGGACACGTCCTCGTCGCCGCCCTCCGCGACCACTCGGACCCGCTCCACAAGGTCACCATCATCCCGCGCGGCATGGCCCTCGGCGTCACCATGCACCTGCCCGAGGAAGACAAGCACACCGTCTCCAAGGACTACCTCGACACCCAGCTCGCCGTCCTCATGGGCGGACGCTGCGCCGAGGAGATCTTTATGCATCGCCAGACCACCGGCGCCGGCAACGACATCGTCCGAGCCACCGAACTCGCCCGCAAAATGGTCTGCGAGTACGGCATGTCGTCCATGGGACCGCTCACCTACGGCAAAAAGGAAGAACAGATCTTTCTCGGCCGCGAGATCGCCCAGGGACGGGACTACTCGGACGACACCGCTCGCAAGATCGATGCCGAGGTCCGCAACTTCGTCGACACCGGCTACAAATCGGCCTACTCCATCCTCGAGTCGCACGGCGACATCATGCACCGCATGGCCGCCGCACTGCTCGAGCGTGAGACCCTCGACGCCGCCGAGATCAAACTGATCATCGAAGGCAAGGATCTTCCGCCGGTCCGCTCCCCTCTCGCCCACGCAGAAAACGGCCCCGGCGGCGACACCCAGAAGATCCTCAAACCGGAGTCCGGCCCCGCCGGCCGCAAACCCGGCTTCGGCGAAGGTCAACCCTCCCCCGCCTAAACGCAACCTGACACGCAGCAAGCAGAAGAGGCAGCCCTAAACGGCTGCTTCTTCTGCGTCCAGACATCCATCACCACGCCTGTCCGCCAAGCCACCGCGAGTGCGACAATTAGGGACAAGGCATGCGACCCGCCCTCCTTCTCCCCCTCCTTCCTCTCGCCTTTCTCTCCGGCTGCGGCTACCACACGGCCGGCTCCGCAACCCATCTTCCCGCCGGCGTCCGCACCCTGGCCGTCCCTGCCTTCACCACGCACGCCCAGGCCTTCCACACCGAGATGAGCTTTACCGAGGCCACCGTCCGCGAACTCAACACCCGCACCCGCCTCCGCATCCTCAACTCCGACACACCGGACGCCGACGCCACCCTCCACGGCACCATCCTCTCGCAAGCCTCCTCCCCGCTCACCTACGACTCCGCCAGCGGCCAAACCTCCTCCTACCTCCTCACCATCACCGCCCGCGTCCTCCTCACCGCCCGCGACGGCCGCGTCCTCTACCGCAACGACGCCCTGCTCTACCGCGCGCAGTTCCAATCCACCCAGGACCTCAACGGCTTCATCCAGGAAGATCCCGCCGCCGTCCGCCGCGTCTCCCGCGACTTCGCCCAGGCCGTCGTCTCGGACATCCTGGAGTCCTTCTAGCGGTTTTCCTGCAGGTGTCTAGCGAAGACACAGGTCTCATGGCCGTTTTCCCCCATGAAAACGGTACCCCCACACTCCATCCGACTCACAGCAACAGGAAAATCGCTCTAAACCATGCCCACACCCGATCCGCTCGGCCAGCGCACCTTCACCTCCCTGCGCTCCTTCACCTTCGCCGATCGCTTCATCGCCGAAGCCACCGACGCCGCTAAACGACGCCCCGGCTACGTCCTCGCCGGCGACGACCTCTTCCTGCAGGATCGCTGCCGCCGCGCCGTCCTCAGCACCTACGCTCCCATCACCGGCGGCCTCCGTGATCTCTGCCTGCACGAGTTCGACCTCGCCGAAACCTCCATCTTCGAGGCACTCGACCGCGCCCAAACCCCGTCGCTCCTCGCCCCCTTCCAGGTCCTGATCCTTCGCGGCCTCAAAACCCTCTACACCCGAGGCAGCAAAAAGGCCGAGTTCGAGGCCATCGACCAGTACTTCCGATCGCCCAACCCCCAGGCCCTCATTCTCTTCATCGCCGACCACCTCCGCATCCCCAACGATCTCCGGCGCATGGACATGCAGGATAAGGAGCGGTACGAACGCATCCGCGAGACTCTCGGCGAGGTCTGCGGCATCGTCGATCTCGCCCGCGTCGAGGAGACCGACGCCGCCCGCTGGGCCATCGAAACCGCCGCCGCCCAGGGCGTCCGCTTTGACCCTGACGCCGCCCGCGAACTCGTCGACGCCCTCGGCGCGGACATGATGCTCGTCGCGAGCGAGACCGAAAAACTCCTCCTCTACAGCACCGCCCCCAGCCTCAGAGCACAGCTCCCCGAGACCGAGCCGGCGATCACCCTCGGCACCGTCGAGACCCTCGTCCTCGCCGCCAAGCAGCGCTCCCTCTACGACCTCACCGACGCCATCACCGCCCGCGACCGCCCCCGCGCCGTCGCTCTTCTCCACGGCCTGCTCAACGCCTCCGACGGTGGCGAAGACGCCGCCATCGGCCACCTCTACCTGCTCGCCCGCACCTTTCGCCAGATGCTCATCATCCTCGAAAAAAACGCCCGCGACACCCGCGCCCTCTGGACCGTCCTCTGGCAAGGCTTCCGCATGCCGCCCTTCGCCGCCGAAGACCTCATCCGCCAGGCCCGCCGCTACCGCTCCCGCCGCGATCTCACCCGAGCCCTCCGCCTCATCGCCCGAGCCGACCTCGACCTCCGCTCCTCCCCCGCCGACAAACGCCTAGTCCTCGAACGCCTGGTCCTAGCCCTAAGCACCGAAACCAAACCAGGCAGCTACGAACCGACAAACCAGTTCGCGATGGAGCTGTAGAGGACTTCATCTTCACCACCGGCATTGCTATATACTTTGATATGTCTCCGAAAGTGGCGTGCATGCAACAGACCGCGAAAGTCTTCATGACCGGCCGTAGCCAGGCCGTCCGCCTTCCGGCCGAGTTCCGCTTCGACAAGCGCGAGGTCTACATCCGCCGCGACGAGAAGACCGGCGATGTGATCCTGTCGCGCCGCCCTGGTTCCTGGGCCGACGTCTTCGCTCTGCTCGACGAAACCGATGTCCCCGAAAACTTCCTCAGCCGGGAGGAACGAAACCAAGACGCCCCGCAGCAGCGCCCGGAACTCTCCGAGCCGTGACGCGGTACATGCTCGACACAAACACCGTTTCCTATCTCGCGCGAGAGAAATCACCCAAACTCCGCAGACATCTTCTTGCTCTCAAAGAGGCCGAGGAAGCCTGCATCTCCGTCATCACCGAAGCGGAGTTGCTCTATGGTCTGGCTCGCCGCCCAGAGGCCGTGCATCTGCATCGCACGATCCACTCTCTGCTCGCCAATCTTGTCGTCCTGCCCTGGACTTCAGGTGCCGCCGCTCACTACGGCCAGCTCCGGGCAGCCAACGAAACTCGCGGCATCACAATCGGCAACCTCGACCTCCTGATAGCCGCCCACGCCATCGCCGAGGGAGCCATCCTGATCACCAGCGACAAAGCTTTCTCCAGGCTGGCTGGCCCGCTCAGGCTCGCAAACTGGAGATAGGCCGGTCAGAGGTAGGCGGCCCGCCTGTCCGGCTCTACTGCGAAGCCCACGCGACCGGTGGCGCAAACAGAATCGGTGGCAGATCTACCGCATCCTTCTGTCGCTGGTCGTCGAGGGTCAACCTTAGATGGAGCGAGATACCTCGCCGCTCCTCGTCAGTCAGCAAACCGCGCGCCGCAAGCTCTGCCGCGACGCGGTCAAACTTCGCCTTCTGGTCGTCAACAAACGCCATCACTTGCACCCTGTAGCTCTCTCGATTCCGAAATCGGAGAAGCATCTGCGGTGTAAGCTCAGTCTGCATCCCTGCCGGGTCTTGTCCCAGCATCGTGCCAAGAAGCTCCAGGCGCATCGCATCTGTCAACGCGCTGAACCCGCCGCAGACACCCGGATGCCCTTGGCGGTTCACCTCGCGAATCAGGTACACCGGAACAGGTCTATCGAGCAGGACCTTAGCGCTCGCGTGCAGTGCGCTATCCTGCAGTGCGCTATCCTGCAGTGCGTAGGATCCAACCTCGGGCCAGTCCCTGCTCCGGACCTGCGTCGCACCACAGCAGCTGCTCGCTCCACCGATGCTTCCGCCGCTTCCGCCGCCCGAATCGTCTATCACGACGATTCGCCCCGAAACTTTAATTCGCCGCAGATGGTCCGCGGCAAACCCTTCAGGTGGGTGACTGGCCAACATCTCCGCCGCAACGCGTGTGGTTGCGAAATCCTCCGACGAGTCCGGCCGGTATAACGCCGTCCAGACTGGCTCAGCCTCCGTCCAGGGTAGCCGAAGCAACAAAACGATCCGCGCAGCCTGCGGAAAGTTCGGCACATCCATGCTCGCGAGCGTAGCTGCCGGAAGCTCCCCATCTCTCTGAATCACAGCATCCAGCATCGCGGTCATCCCGTACCAATGGTCTTGATCCCACAAAGATGGTTGGGCGTGAACAATGGTGATCCAACGCTCGATGGTGCTCTCGACCGCCGGCAAGAGAGCGTCTCGCCTGTCCTCCAGCACCGCATGCGCCGCCCACGCCGCGAGTCTTGGATCTCCGCTCTCCAGCCATTGCCGCACAAGAGCGTCATCCGGCGATCCGCTCATCGTGGAAGGCTCAACGTCCTGAGCCGGCGCGGAAAAGGCGACACAGAGGAGCAACAACCCACACCAGATCCGCGCTTTCACGTCTTCGCTTCATGGATGTTGTAGGTCGCCAAGGTGCACCTCTCCCGCAAGTATCCCGCTGCCCTCCGCCCTGGTCAACTTAGTTAACAGAAGCCCCGCTGCTACCATCAGAAGCATCCCTCATGCCAGAACAGCCTCCCCACACCACCCCCATCCCCGCTCCCACGCGCGTCCGCATCGCACCTTCGCCCACCGGCGACCCGCACGTCGGCACCGCTTACATCGGCCTGCTCAACTACATCTTCGCCCGTCAGCGCGGCGGCCAATTCGTCCTTCGCATCGAAGACACCGACCGCGCACGCTTCGTCGCCACCTCCGAAGAGATGATCTTTCGCTCGCTTCACTGGGTCGGCCTGCGCTGGGACGAAGGCCCTGACATCGGAGGCCCGTTCGGCCCCTATCGCCAGTCCGAACGCACCGAAATCTACCGCCAACACGCCGAAATCCTCATCACCAACGGCTCCGCCTACCGCGCCTTCGAGACGCCCGAAGAGCTCGAAGCCGAACGCAAATCCCAGATGGCCGCCAAGCTTCCGCCCAAGTACGCCGGCGCCTCGCGCGACCTCTCCCCCGCCGAAATCGAAGCGAACCTCGCCCCCAAGGATGGAAGCCCAGCCAAGCCCTACACCGTCCGTCTCCGCGTCCCACGCGACGGCTCCACCACCTTTCGCGACGAACTCCGCGGCGACATCACCTTCGACCACACCAACGTCGACGACCAGGTCCTGCTCAAGTCCGACGGCTTCCCCACCTACCACCTCGCCAACGTCGTCGACGACCACCTCATGCAGATCTCCGACGTCATCCGCGCCGAAGAGTGGATCTCCTCCACCCCCAAACACGTCCTGCTCTACCAGGCATTCGGCTGGCCCGCCCCCCGCTTCTGGCACATGCCGCTCCTCCGCAACACCGACAAGAGCAAGATCTCCAAACGCAAAAATCCCGTCTCCCTCGTCTTCTACGAGCAGGCCGGCTACCTCCCCCAAGCCATGCTCAACTTCCTCGGCCTCATGGGCGGAGGCATGCCCGCCGCCGAGGGCAAAGAAGCCGACATCTTCACCCTCACGGACATGGAGGAGCGCTTCTCCTTTGAGAAAATCTCGCTCGGCGGCCCCGTCTTCGACCTCACCAAACTCAAGTGGCTCAACGGCGAGTACCTCCGCGCCCTCACCCCCGAGCAGTTCTTCGCCGCGCTCCGCACCAACGTCCTCAGCGACACCTACCTCAGAGAAATCGCCACCCTCGTCCAGACCCGCGTCGAAACCCTCGGCCAGTTCGGCGACCTCACCGGCTTCTTCTTCGCCGACAACGTCCAGCCCACACCCGAGGTCTTCCTCCCCAAAAAACGCACCCTCGACGAAACGCTCAGCTTCACCGCCGATCTCCTCCCCGCGCTCGAAGCCGCCGACTGGACCCACGACAGCCTCGACCAGACCCTCCGCCAACTCGGCGAAACCCAAGCCTGGTCCGTCAAGGAAAGCTTCATGCTCCTCCGCGCAATCCTCACCGGCTCCACCACCTCCCCACCCCTGCTCGAATCGCTCGTCATCTTCGGCCGAGCACGATCCATCGACCGGGTCCGCCGCTTCCTCGACACCCAGAAAAAGCTCGTCCCCGGTCGCAAGTAGCCTCCGTCCAAAAAGCAACTCTCCACTTGAGCCCGGCTATCTTGCTGCGGTACTCTGTGCTCGCACCTCGCGAGGCCGGATCGGCCGGCCTCTACCTTTGCCGCAAACTAAACCCGCGGCGGCAAGGATGGGGGATCGAGCGATTCGACTCTCACAACACGCGAGGATTCCCATGCCCAAAACACTCATCAGCTATATCGAGCTGCCATCGACGGACGTCACAGCGAGCAAAAATTTCTACGGCCCTCTGTTCGGTTGGACCTTTGAGGACTTCGGCCCTGACTACGCAGCGTTCGCCGAGGCAGGCCTGGATGGTGGCTTCAACGGCGATGCCGCGGACCGCACAAAGGCGCCTCTCGTCGTACTCGAAACGGACGATCTAGAACAGACGTTGGCTCAGATCGAAGCCCGGGGCGGAGCAATTACCCGACCCATCTTTTCGTTCCCAGGCGGACGTCGCTTCCACTTCACCGATCCCAGCGGAAACGAACTCGCAGCCATGCAGAAGTCTTGACCTGTCCAACTCGCGTCACGCCTTGTCCGTGCTCTCACGGGCGAGGCTGACGCTTCTACAACCCCGTCCTACTTCGCCCGAAACACCACATGCACCGGCAACGACTTCGGCGGATAACACGCCGCACGATCGCACGCCTGATACCGCAGCGCCCCATCGAGCGTATGCTCCCCCGCCGCCGTCGCCCCCACCGGCACCTTCACCGTGAACGCCCCCGTGTACACGTCCAGCTTCTCGTTCGGCTCAAAGCTGAAGCTGTACGCCGTCCCCGCCGGATACTCCACCGCCCCCGCCTTCACATCCGCCGGAGGCTGCAAGGTCAACTGCGTGGGAATCAGCAGCTCCGACTTCGGCGTGTGCGAGTTCACATGAAATCCATCCGCCACCCGAAATCGCAGCTCCAGCACACCCGGCTTGCCGGCCTTCACCTCCTGCGGCTCAGCCGCATAACTCACATAAACCCTCGGCTTCGGCGCCGCATCCAGATTCCCCGGCCCCTGCGCCCAAACTGCACCCGCCATCACACCTACAGCCACCAGCACGCGCGCGACAAGACCCCTCACTGGCCACCACCCGCCGTCGTCCCCGCCGAAGCAAGCGCCCCACTCCCCTGCCCCACAATCTTACGAATATTCGCCTCCACCTCGTCCTTCGAGTTCAGCCCCGCCGTCTCCTCCACCACCTTGCCCATCCGATCCACATAAAACGACATCGGCAGGTAATCCACACCGCCATACAGCGACGCCACCTTCCCATCTGTCAGCAAAATCGGATACGTCACCCCCGTCTTCCGCACCGTCTTCTCGATCGCGTCCTTGCCCGCGTCATCCTCCGCAATCCCCAAAATCTCAAATCCCTGCGAGGCATACTGCTTGCGAAAATCCTCAAACCACGGCATCTCCAGCTTGCACGGAGCGCACCACGTCGCCCAAAAATTCACCAACACCGGACGCCCCTTGTAGTCCGCCAGCGACACCCGCTTGCCCTCCAGATTCACCAGCGCAAACCCCGGCGCCAGCTTACCCTCGAGCCGCGGCGCTTCGCCCTCCTGCCCCTTGCCGGCCGGGTTCGCCGGAGTCAGCGTCACCCGATTCTCCGCCGCCTCCTGCATCCGGAGACGCCGCTCCCGCAGGTTGTGCCACCCCGCCCACAGAAGAAGCGCGATCCCCAGCACCATCACCGTCAAAACCAGCACAGATCTCTTCACGCGCTTCTCTCCTCTGAGCAAACAGCCAAAGCCGCGGAGCTCACCTACAAGTCTACTGCTCCAGCGCACATTCGCGCGTTCCCCGAGGCCCAGCCCAGACCACATCCCTACGCCTCCTCTGCTAGCATCACGGTCGATGGACGCCCTCACCGACATCTCTCCCCCAGCCAGCGAAACCGACATCCAACTGCCCGCCGAAATGCGCGCCTCCGACCTCGTCCGCGTCGAGGCCGCCGCCCTCCAAGCCCTCGCCGCCCGCCTCGACGGCCCCATGCAACACCCCATGCTCCAGGCCGAAGATCTCCTCCTCGCAACCCTCGCCCGCAACGCCCGCGTCCTCGTCTCCGGCGTCGGCAAAAGCGGCCTCATCGCCCAGAAAATCGCCGCCACCCTCTGCTCCACCGGCACCCCCGCCCACTTTCTCCACCCCACCGAAGCCTTTCACGGCGACCTCGGCATGCTCACCCCCGGCGACATCGCCCTTCTCCTCTCCGCCAGTGGCGAAACCGACGAAATCCTCGCCCTCGTCCCCGCTCTCAAACGCCTCGGCGCCCCCGTCCTCGCCTTCTGCGGCTGCCCCACCTCCACGCTCGCCCGCGCCGCCGACATCTCGCTCGACACCAGCTGCTCCGCCGAAGCCTGCCCCAACAACCTCGCACCCACCGCCTCCACCACCGTCATGCTCGCGCTCGGCGACGCCCTCGCCCTCCGCGTCAGCGCCCGCCGCGGCTTCCGACCCGCGCACTTCGCCGACCTCCACCCCGGCGGCCGCCTCGGCCGTCGCCTCACCCGCGTCCGCGACCTCATGCACGCCGACGAAGCCCTCCCCCGCGTCCTCGCCGAAACCCCCATGGTCGAGGTCATCTACGAAATGTCCCGCAAAAAACTCGGCATGACCACCGTCCTCAGCCGCGACCTCCCAACCCCCCCAGACCCACACCCAAACACCGAAACTCAATCAAGCCCCCAGCTCCTCGGCCTCATCTCCGACGGCGACCTCCGCCGCCTGCTCGAACGCGACGGCCCCCACGCCCTCGAGCACCGCGCCGGCGAAATCATGAACCCGCACCCCATCACCATCGACGAAACCGCCTTTGCCACCGCCGCTCTCACCCTCATGGAGCAGAAAAAAATCACCTCGCTCATCGTCACCCGCGACGGCAACGAAGTCCTCGGCGTCGTGCACCTCCACGACCTCTGGAGCCTGCAACTGATCTAGCAGAGGTCTTCTCCCTAGGAGAGGTCTGATCAAGTCCGCCCCCTGAAAATTCTGCTTTCTTGTTGTCATTCCCGAGGGGATCTGCTGTTCTTCTGCTTCTCTTGTTGTCATTCCCGAAGGGGATCTGCTGTTCTTCTGCTTTTCTTGTTGTCATTCCCGAAGGGAATCTGCTGTTCTTTTCGGGCCGCAAACGCCTCGAAAACTAACTCGGATCCAGGAGCCTCAGAATCAAAGCCGGCAACTCCAAATTCGACGTCGCGCTCCCCCTTCGGCCACATCGCCTCAGCCTGTCTGCCTGCGCCCTGCTTGCCCTGTGCGCACCCGTCGCACGCGGCCAGAGCTCGCCCTCTCGCCCCTCCCTCAGCCTGCACGAGGCCATCCAGCAATCCGAAACCAGCGCACAGGCGCGCGAGGGACAGGACAGAATCGAGGCCGTAAACGGCCAGCTGGTCGAGGCCGGCCTGTGGCCCAACCCAAGGCTCTACCTCCAATCCGAAGATCTGCGCCCCTGGGCCGACAACTTCAGCTTCCCCAATGCGACCGAAGACTACGCCTACCTCGGCCAACTCTTCGAGCTCGGCGGCAAGCGACGTCGCCGCGTCGAGCTCGCCAAAGCCAACGTCCAACAGGTCGAGGCCGAGCGTCTGCTCCTGATGCAGCAGATCGCAGGTCGCGTCGCAGCCGCATACTGGGCCGCGGTAGCGAGCGCCGACCTCGCCAGCCTCCTCGAAGAAGACATGAAGGCCGTCGACGAGATCGTCCGGTACAACCGCGCAAGAGTGGACGCGGGCGCGATGCGAGGTGTGGATCTGATCCGGGTCGAGATCGAGCGCGATCGCCTCCTCCTCGCCCTCGAAGTAGCCCGCCGCGAAGCCGTCCAGACCCGTATCGACCTGTTCCGCCAGATGGGCCGCACACCGGACCAGACTGTGCAGTTATCGGACGCGATCGACGCCCCCGTCACCGTCCCGCCCCGGTCCCTGCAAGATGTCCTGGCCGTCCGCGCCGACGTCCTCGCTGCACGGCAAGCGGTCGCCGCCGCCGAAGCCAACGTCCATCTGCAACACGCGATCGGCGTGCCCGATCTCGATCTTCTGGGCGGCTACAAGCGCAACTCCGGCAACAATACGATCTACAGCA
This sequence comes from Acidobacteriaceae bacterium, assembly GCA_965277145.1. Classification (GTDB taxonomy): domain Bacteria; phylum Acidobacteriota; class Terriglobia; order Terriglobales; family Acidobacteriaceae; genus Edaphobacter. The sequence goes on along the minus strand of OZ255717.1, from coordinate 118,494 downwards.
GCCTCCAGCTCCCGCTTCCCCTCCGCAATCGCAACCAGGGCGAAATCAGCAGAGCCGAAGCCAACGTGCGTCTTGCAAAAGATCGTCTGGACCAGATCGAGCTCTCTGCCACTGCGGATGTCGCGGCGGCTCAGGCATCGTACACACACCAGGGGACCGTCGTTCGTGACATCCTTCCCCAAATGCGCGCGCGAGCAAAACAGAACCTCGTCATCATGGACGACGCCTACCGCACCGGCGGTGTCGATCTCCTCCGCTACCTCGACGCCGAGCGCACCGCCTTCGACGTCGAGGTCAGCGCCCTCCGCACCCTCGCCGAGTTTCAACAGGCCGCGCTCCGGCTTCAGCTCGCCTATGGAGTTCAACCATGAATCGTCGGAGTTCCTGTATCCCTCTGCTGCTGCTCTGCCTTCTGTCCGGCTGCTCGAAGAAGCCGCTCAATGGGAGATCCTCCGACATCTCGGCCTCGGACAAGTCAGGTTCGGCGTCCGGGACGACCGAGGCGTCGCCCGACAAGTCAACCGAAGGTGGTGCAGGTCCGAGCGACACAGTCAAGATAAGCCCCGACGATCAGAAGAGAGCCGGAATCCAGACCGCGTACGTGCTCGTCGAGCGGTTGCCGCGCACCCTCACGGTGGCCGGTCAGGTGGTCGCCGACGAGCAGCACACCTCCCATCTGGGAACCGTTGCCGACGGCCGAATCACCGCCGTCAACGTCCTCCCCGGCGCCAACGTTCGCAAAGGACAGGATCTCGGCAGCCTCCACAGCCATAGCGTGCATGAAACCGTCGGCGCTCTCGTCCAGGCCTTCGCCGCGGTCGAGCGCCAGCGCGGAGCCGTCATCTTCGCCCGGCAGGAACAGGATCGCTACCACCATCTCTTCTCCATCCAGGCGGCCTCGCTCGAAGAATCCCAGCGCTCCGACCAGGGTGTGCTCGAAGCCCAAAGATTGCTCCTCGACGCCGAGGCCGACGTCCACATGGAGCGGGAACATCTGTCGGAACTCCTGCAGGTCCCCCCCGATTCCCTCCGTCCCGGCAGTCTCTACAACCGCGAGCTGGTCCCGATTCGCTCGCCTGTCAGCGGCGCCGTCCTCGCCCGCTACATCAGCGTCGGCCAGGTCGTCAGTACGGGCTTCGTCGCCTTCGATATCTCCAACCTCTCCACCGTCTGGGTCACGGCTTCGGTCAATCAGCAGGACCTCGCCCTCATGCACGTCGGCGCTCGGGCCGATGTCGTCACCGCCGGCTTCCCGGACCAGATCTTCCACGGCCAGGTCGCCACGGTCGGCGACACGCTCGATCCCACCACCCGCACCGTGCCCGTCCGCATCGTCGTCCCCAACCCGGCAACCCGTCTGCGCCCCGGCATGTTCGCCACCGCGCACATCGCCGAGCCCGCAACCCGCGACACCGTCTTCGTCCCCGAAGTCGCCCTCCAGAACATCAACGGCATGACCGTCCTCTTTGTCACCGGCGATGGCGTCACCTTTCAGGCGCGCACCGTGGACGTGGGCACACGCTCCATGGGCAAGGCCGAGATCGTCGAAGGCGTCCGACCCGGCGAACGCATCGTCGTCAACGGCGCGTTCATGGTCAAATCCGAAATGCTCAAAGGCACAATGGGCGAGGGCTAGTTGATGCGGAAGCTCCTCGACTTCTTCCTCTCCAATCGCTGGATCGTCGTCGGCCTGCTCCTTGTGCTCGTCATCGGCGGCATCACGGTCATGCTCCGGCTTCCGCTCGAGGCCTTCCCCGACCTCACCAACAATCAGGTGGTCGTCACCGTGCAGTGCCCAGGCATGTCGCCGGTCGAAGTCGAGCAGCTCGTCACCTACCCCATCGAGACCTCCCTGATGGGCATGCCGAAGCTGCAAATGGTCCGATCGACCTCCAAACTCGACCTCTCCATGGTCACCGTCATCTTCGACGACTCCATGAACAAATACCTCGTCCGGCAGCTCGTCGCCGAGCGGATCAGCCAGGTGCAAAGCCGCCTCCCAGCCGGCCTGCAGCCCCAGATGAATCCCATGTCCACCGCGTTCGGCGAGGTGTACCAGTACACCGTCTCCGCTCCCAGGCTGTCGCTCATGCAGGTAAAAACCCTGCAGGACTGGGTGATCCGCTACGCCCTGCTCACCGTTCCAGGCGTCAGCGAGATCAACTCCTGGGGCGGCGAAACCAAACAGTACACCGCGGAGATCGACCCCGAAAACCTCCGTCGCTTCCACCTGACCGTACACGATGTCGTCCTCGCCCTCGCAAATAACAACGCCAACTTCGGCGGCAGCTACATCGAGCACGCAGAGCAGCAGTACACCGTGCGCGGTCTCGGCCGCGCCGAAAACATCGCCGATCTCGGCAATATCGTCGTGTCCACCAGCAACGGCATCCCCGTTCTGCTCAAGCAGGTCGCCTCCATCCAGGAAGCCGCCATGCCGCGCCACGGTGCGGTCATGCGCGACGGCCAGGGCGAGACCGTCTCCGGCATGGTCATCATCCTGCGCGGCGAAAACGGACAAAAAATCATCGGCGAAATCAAACAAAAGATCGCCACTCTCAAGCTTCCCGGCGGCGCCAGAATCATCCCCTTCTACGATCAGTCCGATGTCATCAACGCCACCACCGCAACCGTTCGCCGCAACCTCATCGAAGCAGCCGTCCTCGTCATCGTCATCCTCCTCATCTTCCTCGGCGACTGGCGCGCCGCCCTCGTCGTCGCCATCACCATCCCTCTGTCGCTGCTCTTCGGCTTCATCGGCATGGATCTGTTCGGCATCTCCGTCAACCTCATGAGCCTCGGCGCCATCGACTTCGGCACCATCGTCGACGGCTCCGTCGTCATGACCGAAAACTGTATGCACCGTCTCGAAAACGGCGATCCCAACCGGCCTCTGCTCAGCATCGTCCGCGAAGCGGCGCACGAGATCTCGCGACCGGTCATCTTCGGCGTCCTCATCATCATCGCCGTCTACCTTCCCGTGCTCACGCTCCAAAGCCTGGAAGGCCGCATGTTCCGCCCCATGGCCGTCACCGTGGTCTCGGCGCTGGCAGGTTCTCTCCTGCTCGCTCTCTTCGCCGTTCCGACCATGTGCACCGTCGCCTTGCGACATCGCGCAAAAATCCTCAAGAACTCCGGCGGTCCGACCAAAGCCGCAACCCCCACCTGGTTCGATCGTCTACGCGACGCATACGGTCGGTCGCTCGGCAAGAGCGAACATCACCGCACACCCATCCTCATCGTCAGCATGGCCCTCATCGTCCTCGCTCTCGGATCGCTGAAGTTCATCGGAACGGAGTTCATGCCCACGCTCGACGAGGGATCGATGGTCGTCACCTCCAAGCGCCTTCCCGGCATCGCGTTAACAGAATCCGTCTCCATCGGAAACGAGATCGAAAAGACCATCAAGGCAAGGCCCGAAGTCACCAGCATCGTCACCAAACTCGGCAGGCCCGACCTGGCCACCGAGGCCATGGGCGAGTACGAGTCCGACTCCTACCTGAGCTTTACGCCCAAGCTCCAGAACGCCAGCCCCCAAAGCAAGCAGACGTTCACGGACGACCTCGAAAAGTCGCTGGATAAAATCCCCGGCGTAACCTACGAGATCACGCAGCCCATGCAAATGCGCATGGACGAAACCATCACGGGAACCCGCGGCGATGTCGCCCTGAAGATCTTCGGCGAAGACCTCGGCACCCTCGAACAAATGGCCCACACCGCGCAAAAGATCATCTCGGGTGTCCCCGGCGCCTCCGAAACCCAAATGGAAATCATCTCCGGCGCACAAGAGTTGCAGGTGCGCGTCGACCGTGCCGCCGCCGCACGCTACGGTGTCAACGTCTCCGACATCCAGGAGGTGATCGAAACCCTCTACGGCTCCAAACAGATCTCCGAAATGCTCCTCGGCGAAGAGCGCTTCCCGATCGCCATCCGTCTGCCCGCCAACCTCCGCAACGACCCCGAACAGCTTCGATCGCTCGAAATCAAAACCCCCCAAGGCGAACTCGTCCGGTTGGACCAGATCGCCGACATCAAAACCGTCGGCGGACCCATCCTCATCAATCGCGAACAAGCCCACCGCAGAGCCGTCGTCATGAGCAACGTAAGCGGAAGAGACCTCGGCAGCTTCGTCCAGAACTGCAAATCCGCCGTCGAACAGAAACTTCCGTTGCCCCCCGGATATCGCCTGGAATGGGGCGGCCAATACGAAAATCAGAAGCGCGCCCAACAGCGCCTGCTCATCGTCTTTCCCGTCTCTCTGCTCATCATCTCCGCCCTGCTCTACGCAACCTTCAACAACGCCCGCCAGATGTTTCTCATCCTCCTCATCGTCCCGCTCGCGCTCGTAGGCGGCATCGCCGCTCTGTGGCTGCGCGGCATCAACCTCAACCTCTCCGCCTGCGTCGGATTCATCGCGCTCTTCGGAATCGCCGTTCTGAACGGCGTAGTCATGGTCAGCCACATCAACTCCCTTCGCAAAGACGGCAAAGAGATGAACGAAGCCGTTCGCGAGGGCGCCACCGACCGTCTCCGCCCCGTCCTCATCACAGCTCTTGTAGCCAGCCTCGGATTCATCCCCATGGCCATCTCCACCTCCCGCGGAGCCGAGGTAGAACGCCCCCTCGCCACCGTCGTCATCGGCGGCCTCCTCTCCGCCACCGCCCTCACCCTCTACGTCCTCCCGCTCATGTACCCCTGGTTCAGCCGAAACCGGTTCAGCCGAAACCGGTTCAGCAAAAATCCCGAGACCTACCCTGCATAAATCAACAGCAACACCACGGCAGCGCCGACCAGAACCGCAACCGAGACAATCCAGAAAGCAAGCCCTCGTACTCGGTCGGAAGCTCAACGGAGACCGGCATCCCAAAACGCCGGAAAAGCTAAGATAAGAGACACACCAAACACCCCAGGAGAAACGCCTCAACATGCATCGCTGGTCCCAGCTCTTCATCCCCACCCTCCGCGAAGCCCCCACCGACGCCGAGGTCGCCAGCCATAAGCTCCTCCTCCGCGCCGGCTACGTCCGCCAGCTCGGCGCCGGCATCTACTCCTTTCTCTTTCTCGGCCAGCGATCGCTCAACAAAATCATCAGCATCATCCGCACGGAGATGGACACCATCGGCCAGGAATTCCTTCTACCCACGCTCCACCCGCGCGAGCTCTGGGAAGAGTCCGGCCGATGGTCCAGCATGGGCGACAACATGTTCCGCCTCCAAGACCGCAAAGGCGCCGACCTTGCCCTCGGCATGACCCACGAAGAGGTCATGACCTCCATCGCCCGCTCCGAACTCCGCTCCTACAAGCAACTCCCCCAGATCTGGTACCAGATCCAGACCAAATTCCGCGACGAACCCCGCCCCAAATCCGGCCTCCTCCGCGTCCGCCAGTTCCTCATGAAGGACTCCTACTCCTTCGACCTCGATGAGGCCGGCCTCGACGAAAGCTACCGGAAACACGACGAAGTCTACCGCCGGATCTTCACCCGCTGCGGCCTCGACTTCGTCGCCGTCGACGCCGACTCCGGCGCCATGGGCGGATCGCAATCCCAAGAGTTCATGGTCTACACCGAAGCCGGCGAAGACCTCATCGCCTCGTCCGCGTCCGGTTACGCCGCCAACCTCGAAAAAGCGACAAGCAAGCTGGCCCCCGTCGAAGACCTCGCACCCACCGGCAATGGCACACCCGAACTCGTCCACACCCCCAGCCATCGAACCATCGAAGAGGTCGGCGCATTTCTTCAGGTGGCTCCGCAACACCAACTTAAAACCATGGCGTACATGGCAATCTATCCGGCCGGACATCCGGACGCAAAGCTCGGTTCGCCCCGGCCCATCATCGCATTCCTCCGCGGAGATCACACCTTGAACGAGACCAAGCTGGCAGCGTTGGCCAGCGGCGCCGAGCTTCGGCCAATGACCCCCGAAGAGCTCGAATCCACCTTCCACGCCCCCGCCGGATATCTCGGCCCGCTCGGCCTCGCTGCCGCGCCGCATCCAAAGAAGCCCGGCGCTTTCGTCATTCTCGATGCGGCTCTCAACGGTCGCGCAAACCTCATCGCCGGCGCCAATCAGGCCGAACATCACCTCCGCAACGTCACCCCCGGCCGCGACTTCAAACCCACCCTCATCGCCGACATCCGCAACGTCACCGAAGGCGAGCCCGACCCGATCGAAGGCGCCCCCCTCCGCATCGGCAAAGCCGTCGAGATCGGCCACATCTTCAAACTCGGTCGCAAATACACCCAATCCATGGCCGCCACCGTCCTCAATCAGGACGGCAAAGCCACCACCCCCACCATGGGCTCCTACGGCATCGGCGTCGAACGCATCCTCACCGCCGCCATCGAACAAAGCGCAGCAAAATTCGCCCAACAGACCCCCACCCAAAACCTGCCATCTCGACCGGAGGCGCCAGGCGCAGCCGCAGCGGAGAGACCCGCATCTGCAACCGCCACAAACTCCGAAACCTACGCCCTTCCCCCATCCATCGCCCCCTTCGAGGTAGTCGTCACCGTCACCAACATCAAGGACCCCGCGCTCCTGGCCGCCGGGGAACAGATCGCCCGCGACCTCGAAAGGGCCGGCATCGACGTCCTTCTCGACGACCGCGACGAGCGCGCCGGCGTCAAGTTCAAGGACGCCGACCTTATCGGCATCCCCTACCGCGTCAACATCGGCCGCGGCGTCGCCGAAGGCACGGTCGAACTCGTCGATCGCCTTCAGAACCAGACGATCCCTCTCGGAATCACCGAAGTCGTCCATCGCCTGACCGACACATTGCGACAAACTTAACGGTTCGCCCGCGGAGGTACGTCCGTCATGTATCGGCCACGGAACCCAGCCTCGGCACCCGCCGCACTTCGCTATACTTACCAGGGAGCCCAGCAGCCAACCATCGGCTCCAGCGATCGTCAGAGAAGAGGAGCAAGCATGCACGACGCCCTCACCATCGGAGTTCCGGTCCTCGCCATCCTCGCCGGTATCCTGTTCAACCGCAGCGACGTAAAAGATCTGCGGACCGAGATAAAGGAACTGCGGGCCGAGATGAGGGCCCGCTTCGACCAGGTGGACACACGCTTCAACCGTGTCGACGCCGACCTCCGCCAGTTCTACGCCGTCACCGGAAAACTCGAAGGCCGCGTCGACGAAATCTCCAAAAAATAGCTTCCACTTCGTACCTCCGAAAGAGCTCCGTTTGGCAGTCAGAGTCAAGTACGCCCCGGCCGTCAACTCCAGCAGCCGCACCCGCCGCCCATCTCTGGGCTCCCGCATCTTTCGCGGCCTCCTCGTCCTGTTTTTCGCCGGCGTTATCCTCTTTACCTGCATCTTCGGCTTCTTCTACCTCAAATACCAAAAGGTCGTCGACGACCGCCTCGCCGCCGGCCCGCTCTTCGCCCCCGTCGCTCAGATCTACGCCGCCCCACGCGAAGTCCGCAACGGCCAGCGCCTCACCGCGGGGAGCATCGCCCGCGACCTCCGTCAGGCCGGATACAACTCCAACCCGCAGCTCGGCACCTTTGAGCTCTCGGGCGACGACAGCATCACCATCAAACCCGGACCGCAATCCTTCCACTCCACCGACGGCGCCACCATCACCTCCAGCAACGGCCAGGTGCAATCCATCACCGCCGACAACGGCGCTCCCCTGCGCGCCTACGAGCTCGAGCCCCAGCTCATCACCGCCCTCTCCGAAGATAAAAACCGCGTTAAACGCCGCCTCGTCAAGTACACCGAAATCCCGCCTCGCCTCGTCCAAGCCGTCACCGCCATCGAAGATCGCCGCTTCTTCGATCACGGCGGCGTCGACTACCACCGCATGGCCGGCGCCATCGTCCACGACCTCGAAGGCAACCACCGCGTCGTCGAAGGCGGCTCCACCATCACCATGCAGCTCGCCCGCGGCTTCTTTCTCACGCCCGAGCGCCACATCAAACGCAAGCTGATCGAAATCATGATCACCTTTCAGCTCGAATCGCGCTTCACCAAGCAGCAAATCTTCGAGATGTACGCCAACCAAATCAACCTCGGCCAGCGCGGATCCTTCTCCGTCAACGGCTTCGGCGAGGCCGCCCAGGCCTTCTTCGGCAAAGACCTCCGCCAGCTCTCCACCGCCGACTACGCCCTTCTCGCCGGCATGGTACAAAGCCCCAATCGCCTCAACCCCTACCGCCACCCCGACCGCGCCATCGAACGTCGCAACCTCGTCCTTGACGCTATGGTCGAGACCGACGCCCTCACCCCCGCCGAAGCCGCCCGCGCCAAAGCCGAGCCCTTGCACCTTGCTCCGCAAAACGTCGACAGCTCCGAAGCCCCCTACTTCGTCGACCTCGTCCACGAGCAGCTCCTCCAACGCACCGGCGAGGCCGAACTCACCCACGACTCCCTCCGCATCTACACCTCGCTCGACCCCGAGCTCCAGCGCGTCGCCTCCGAAGCCGTCGAGATCGGCATGCGCAACGTCGACGATCTCGTCCGCAAACGGCATCGCGGCAACGGAGAGACCGCCCTCCCGCAGGTCTCGCTCATCGCCCTCAACCCCCACACCGGACAGATCCTCGCCCTCGTCGGCGGCCGCAACTACGGCGCCTCGCAACTCAACCACGCAACCGCCAAACGGCCCACCGGATCCATCTTCAAACCCTTCGTCTACGCCGCCGCCTACAACACCTCGCTCAACGGCATGAGCCTCGGCGAGGGCGGCCCCTTCACAGCCCTTACAAAACTCAACGACGACCCGCAAGACTTCGGTGCCGGCGGCCAAGCCTACACACCCGGCAACTTCGAACGCGGTGAGTACCCCGGCATGGTCACCGCCGCCACCGCCATCGAACACTCGCTCAACATCGCCACCATCGCCCTCGCGCAAAAGGTCGGCTACGAGAACGTCGCCGCCCTCGCCCGCTCCGCCGGAATCGTCGCCGCGCGCGGAACACCGTCCGTCGCCATCGGCACCTACAGCGCCACACCGCTCGAAATGGCCGGCGCCTACACCGTCTTCGCCAACGGCGGCGTTCACCTCAACCCCTGGATGCTCGCCTCGGTCCGCAACAGCAACGGCGACATCGTCTCCGACTTCGCCCCCGAAGCCCGCCAGGTCATGGACCCGCGCTCCGCCTACCTCACCCAATCCCTCCTTGAAGGCGTCATCGCCCGGGGCACCGGAGCGGCCGTCCATCGCTTCGGCTTCAACGCCCCCGCCGCGGGCAAAACCGGCACCTCCCACGACGTCTGGTTCGCCGGATACACCTCCAACCTGCTCTGCATCGTCTGGGTCGGCAACGACGACTACACCAACCTCGAGCTCGAAGGCGCCAAGGCCGCCGCGCCCATCTGGGCCGAGTTCATGAAGCGCGCCATCCTCCTCCCCCAATACTCCGACGTCCACAGCTTCACCGCCCCCGAAGGCGTCACCTCCGCCCGCATCAACAAACAAACCGACCTCCTCGCCGACACCTCCTGCCCAGACAGCTTCACCGCCGCCTTTCTCGACGGCACACAGCCGCAAAACACCTGCTCCCAGATGAGCGAAAGCCCCCAATCCCTCACCCAACGCCTCTTCAACCTCGGCGGCTCCAACCAGCCCGACATCTCCGTCCCCCAGAACTCCACCGACGACCTCGACCCATCCCAACCCAAAAAGAAAAACTTCCTCCAGAAGCTCTTCGGCGGCGGAGGAGGAGGAGCCGACAAACCCAAACAGCCCTCACCACCGCCACCACCGCAGCCCTGATCCCTCCGCCTTGCCCTCTCTCGCAACCAACTCTGAATTTCGTCGGCGGCAAAGCCACACAGGTACACTTGCGCTATCCAGCCGCTCTCTGGTCCTAAATCCAGCTTCCTCGCACGAGGTCAGAAGTGTCCCCTCACCGTCCTCTAGCCGCCGGCATCGGCCTCCTTCTCCTCGGCTTCCTCCTCGCCTTTCCAGCCATCGCGGCAGGCCTCTACATCTACATCCGCTACGGCCATCCACCCGTCGCCACCGCGGACCCCGCCTTCCCCGACGAAGCCAAGATCGTCCACATCCCCCTGAATGCCCGCATCGACCGCGAACTCCAATCCCCACCCTTCACCGCCACGCCCGCGGGTCTTGAGGCCGGCGCTCACATCTACGCGGTCCACTGCGCCATGTGCCACGGAACACCCGGCCAGGACGCCGCATTCGCCAAGTGGATGTACCCCGTAAGCCCGCAACTCTGGGCCAAACACGGCCACGGCATCGTCGGCGTCAGCGACGACGAGCCCGGCGAAACCTATTGGAAGGTCGCCAACGGCATCCGCCTCACAGGCATGCCCGCCTTCAATCACATCCTCTCCACCGACCAGATGTGGCAAGTCGCCCTGCTTCTCAAAAGCGCCGACCAGCCTCTGCCTTCGGAGATCTCAGCCATCCTGAACTCCGCCAGCGTTCCGTCCAATCAAACCCCAGCGGAGCCCACGCAAACACCTCTGCCGCCCAAACACCCCGCACCCCCATCAGCCCGCTGACGCCACGCCGCAGACCCTTATCGCACAAACAGCAGAAGCCTAAAGGATCGCTCAAGATCCACGGTCTCTCCATCCTCCCAGGAACGAAGCCAGGAGCGAAGCCGATGAAGCCAGGAACGAAGCCGATGAAGCCAGGAACGCACACTCTGCTCGGCCGCACTCTGGTGATCGGTCTTCTCCTCTCCCCGGCCACCGCTCCCGCACAGGCCTACCCCGCTGACCCACAAGCTCCACGACCCCCGGCACTCGATCAGAATGCCGCGCAAATCGTCGACTTCCTGGGCCTCGCGCCCATCCAGCACCGGGTCCTCAACCTCCAATCCCAGCGCCCCTGCGGCTCACCCGCAACCCTCGACGAACTGACCGGACGCCAGGAACTTCTCGGATCCATCCAGGCCTCCTCCCTCGACGTCGACAGTGTGCTCGCCGAAATCTCCAACGAACGCGGCAAACTCTCCGATCTGCGGACCTCCCTCCAGAGCCGCCGCGACCGCTCCGTCGCCCGTCTGAACACCGCCGCGCTCATCACCGGATCCGGCCTCTCCGCCGTCGTCAGCGCCACACAGTTCACTACCCTCGGCAGCAAAACCCAGAACACCGGCGACGCCGTCGGCATCGGAGCCGGCGCCGCCTCCACCATCCTCTCCCTCCTCGCCGCCCACCGGCAACAAGGGCCAAACGGAACCGTTGGTGGAATACCCAACATGCTCGCTCCTCTGTTTGACCGCACCCCCGTCCTCGATACCTCCTACCCCCCCGCGGTGCTGCATTTCCTGGACAGCGTCCCAGCGACCGAAGACCCAAGCCGCGGAACTCGTCTCGAACAGCTCAAGGCAGAGTGGGTAAAAGCAGGCCGACTCGATCCCGCCCATACCCCCAAGCGCCCCGAAAAGATCACCGCCCTCACCACCAGCGACAACCCTGACGTCAAGGTCTCCATCGACGACCTCACCGACCGCATCGCCATGCTCGGCGACGTAGCCGGACACGTCGCCCTGATCAAACGCGATCTCGCAACACTCATGCGCTTCTACGTCCGAAGCACCCAAATCTGCAAACCCGCGACCGAACCCCAACCCTGATCGGGGCATGCCAGCCTCAGCTCCGGTGCAGCTTCACCTGATCCACAGGCACCGTAAACGTCGCCAGCGGAATCAACGTAGCCGTCGGCTCCGTAATCGTGCTCACCGCCTTGAACTCACACACCATCTGCTCAGGCGTGAGCGTCAATATCCCGTATCCATGCGTCGACGAGTTGAAAAATTCAATCCACGGATTCGAAACGCGAATCGTATCCGAAATCAGCGCCGGCGGCACATTCATGTGCTTCGCCGGAACCGGCCGGCTCGGCAACGGCAGCACCGACTCAATCTCCTCCGCAAAGTTCGCCGAAGTAATCGACCCCACCATCAGCTCCACACCCACATGCGACTCAAACGGATTGTCGAAGTCCGTCTTCAGATACCCCGCGATAAAACTGTGCAGATCGCCCGTCAACGCAACAAAATTCTTGATATTCCCATGCTTCACCACATTCAAAATCGCGTTGCGCTCCTTCTGGTACCCATCCCACTGATCCAGATTGATATACAGAAACGCGAGCTTCAGCTGCATCAGCATCACCTCGTTCGCCCACAGCTTCCACGTCGCCCTCGTCGAGGTCAGCTGATTCAGAAACCACGCTCGCTGCGTCAGCCCCAGCATCGACCGCGAGCTGTCTCCCATCGCATCGCACCCCAGCGAAAAGTACCTCTGCCCGATCTCGTTTGACCCGCACGGCGGACCATCCCGGTACAGCCGCTCGTCCGTCACAATCAGCTCGGCCAGCGTCCCAAACGAAAACGTCCGGTACACCTGAATCGACGTCTCCCAGTTCGCGCTTCCCTCCGGCGTAAACGGCGTGTCGGCCAGCCCATACTCGCTCCACGCCTGGTTGGCCGCCTGGCGCAGCGCCGGCTGCGGCGTCAGCGCCGTGTTCGGCGCCACATTCGCGTCAGGATGGAAATCCTGGTGACAGTCGTTCGCAAACTCATGGTCGTCCCACAGCAAGATGTACGAAAAGTTCTCATGCACCCTCTGCTGGTTCACGTCCGAGCGATACACCTTGTACAAATGCCGGTAATCCTCGACATTCTGCGGAATCGGCCCGCCCGTCGCAAACGGCGGCACCGGCCGCACCGGACTGTTCTGAAACGATCCCGCCGAAATCGTCTCGTAGATGTAGTCCCCCAGGTGCACCACATAATCCACCGGCTCCTCCGCCAGATACGCCAGGGCGTTATAGTAGCCATTCCCGTAGTCCTGGCACACAACATATCCCAGGCGCAGCTCCGCCAGCGACGCCGTCGCGAGTGGAAGCGTCTTGAACCGCCCCGTCCGCGACGCAACCCCGTTGTACAAAAAACGGTAATAGTAGTTCGTAAACGGCTGCAAAACCGCGTTCGCCACCGAAAACTTCACCGTCGAATCCTTCGCCGCCGAGACGATCGCAACCCCCTCGATCAGCACAGCCGAGGCCGCAAACGTCGGAGTCGAGCTCACCTGCCAAGCCACCATGTCGCCTGACGGAGCGCCTTCAAGCATCGGCTCCACCCGCGTCCACAGCACCACACCATCCACCCGCGGATCGCCCGACGCCACCGATTGCGGATACATCGCCGCCTGCTGCGCCGCGGTGGCCGCCGAGTTCACCTGAAACAAAACGTCGCGATCCGCCTGCGACAGTCCCGTCAAAGCAGGATCAAGGACAAACGGAACCGATCTGACATACGAGTTCGAAACCGAACTCGAATTCAAAGCCCCCTGCGCCAATGCCCGCGGCAATATCCACGCAAGCGCGCCCGTTGCCGAGCTAGCCTTCACAAAAAGTCGACGATCCACTGAAACCTCCAAGGCTCCACTCCCGCTTCCAGGCAAAACAAAGCTGCCGGCAATCCGCATCCACTGCGCCATTCAATCGAACATAAATCAAGGAGAAATAAACATCTCCTCGATCAAAGGCCTCTTATTCTTTTCTGACGGTTGGCGTAAACACCCGCCAGCTTCCCTACAATGGAAGTAGGGCAGGCTCTCCCGCATTGTTAAGGGCACGGCTTCAGCCGTGCCGTAGCCGCCGGCCGATGCAATGCGGCTCTAGCCGCTGAGGCATAGAGGGAACCTGCTCTCTTGGTTGTCATTCCCGAAGGGAATCTGCTGTTGTTCTTGCGGTTGTCCGTTCTTCACACCGTTACCTTTATGGGAGCTAATGGAGATCAACATCGCTTACGCCCTAGATCACGGAGATACCGAGATCCAGACCTAAGTTATTTGTTTCCAAGATTTTGCACAACTTCGCTGGGCGTGGAGGGGGGGTATATCGCAAATGCAGCAATACACGTCAGCAACCAGACTTGCGTCGCCGCGAACCCACCACCGCGCCGCCCACCGGGGCCGCCCCGCTCTGCCCCTCCGCCGGAACCCACGGCTGGCACGTCGGGCACCAGTACGTCGATCGCGCCTGCTCCCCTTGCTTGCGCATGTTCACCGGCGTCCCGCACCGGCGGCACTCCTGCCCCTGCCGCCCATACACCCACAGCCGCTCCTCCCGGTCCATCCGTCCGGTGGTGCGGCGGTTCCCGGCGTACGTCACAATGCCGTCGCCCGAACCGTCCAGGACGTTCGCCTTCATGTAGCGCTGCGAGATCTCCGCCATCTGCTCCATCTCGCGATCCGTAATCGTCCGCATCGCCCGGAAAGGATTCACCCCCGCGGCAAACGGCACCTCGCTCTTGTACACGTTGCCGAGCCCAGCCAAGACCCGCTGGTTCAACAGCACCACCCCAACCTCCGCGTCCGGATGCGCCACCCCATACTCGCGCAGCCGGGCAGTGCCACCCTCCACCGTGAACTCAGAAGAAAGGAGATCCGGCCCCAACTTCGGCACCTGGCTCGACCGCTCCAGACTTCGCTGGGTATGGAACTCGCAGATGGGCACATTGAACGCCACCGCCTCCCACGAACCCACACCCTCGCCAGCCCGGATCGCCACCCGCATCCGGCTCTTCGGCATCCACCACTTCTCCCCCACCCGGTACAGGTGCCACGACCCGCTCATCAGCATGTGCGTCACCAGGATCAGGTCGCCCGAGAAGTACACCAAACACCACTTCCCCCGGGACTCCACCCGCTCCACCGTCCGACCCAGGAGAGGCGTCTCGTCATTGACCCGAGCCAGCGGAGCCAGACCAGTATCGAACCCCGTCACCACCCGGCCCCCAATCGCCTTCTGCATAGCCCGTGCCGCCCGAAAAATCGTGTCGCCCTCAGGCATAACTTTGACTCTGTCTATGCATTCGCGCGCACCTCAGCGGAACGCCCCGGCAAACTCGGCAGGTTCCGCCGCACATTGAACCCCATCGGAGCCGCCTGGAACCCCGCGTCCAGCAGAAACCGAGCCATCGGATGCTCGACTACAGCGACGCCGTTGACGGAGGTGATCAGCATGCCGGCGCGACCGTTTGCGCCGTCCTCGGCCTCCCTCTGCTGCACCCGGCCGACGAGGAACTCCGCCAAGTCGCGCGCCATCTGCGAGCGCTGCGGCTCCTCCTCCGAGAGGAAGATCTGCAGGTTGGGATTGCCGCGCCGCAAGTACGCCACCAAGGCCCCGTCGCGCAGGATGACCCGCGCCCCGACACTCCGGGTCAGCGAAGCTCCAGCCTCCGGCGCCTGCGGCCACTTCAGCAAGGCCCCGTACGGATTCGCCGGGTCGGTCGCCGCCAGCTGCAGCATCTCGGCCTTGTCGTCCACCGGCTCTGACCGCAGGCTGCGCAGCAGATCGACCGCCGCCGGCATGGCAAACTGCGTCGCGCCCAGATCCGCCGCAAAGAACCCCCGGCGAATGCGTCCGCTCTCTTCCATCGCCTTCAGGACGTCATAGATCGCCGAGAAGCCGCCCACCAGGCCCTCCGCGTGCGCCGTCTCCCGAAAGACGACGCCATATCGCGCCAAGAGCTGCTGCGCCTCGGCGTGGCTCCACTCGGTCGCCTGCCCCGGCCCAGCCTCGGCAAACGCCGGTTCGTTCAGCGACCATCGCCCCTGCACGGTCGGCGGAGTCGTCCGCCGCGACCGGAACCCCACCTGGTTGTGCACCCGCCGTGCCGCCGGCCGACCACTCTTGGCAGCTGAGGCCGTGGCCCGGTCGCAGTACGCCCGCAGCGCCGCCAGACCGTCGTTCCGCACCATCCCCCGCCAGACGAGCGACCACAGGGCGTCGATCGTCTCCCCCGGATACCCCCCACCCACCCCATCATGCAACTCCTGAAAGAACACCGCCCCCCGCGCTCGCAAAAATCGAACCACCTCCCGTTCCTTGTCCGACAGCGCCTCTGGGTCACTTAGAGCTTGCTGTTCGCTGTTCCCTGTTCCCTGTTCCCTGCTCTTCGCCCCCTGTTCCCTGCTCTCAGCCACCTTCGATGGCGGCCAAAGTACAGGCAGCTTCTCCGCCAGGTAAAGCCCGATGCGCCCATCCCGCTCGCCCAGCGACTCCAGCCCACACCACACCACCTCCCCTGCCGCCACCAGCGTGTCCAGATCGGACGCCTTGTATCCCGAGACACGCGCCGGAAGGATCTCCGTCTCCAGGATGGACGCGGGCAACGGCGCGCCTTGGAGGTTCTCAACCGTGTCCAGCAACGCGTCGAGCCCCCGCCGCGGCTGCACGACCCCCTGCCACCGTGTAAACAACCGCGCCAACACCCTCTGCTCTACCGGCTCAACCTCCTTACGCAGGCGGGCAAGCGACTTGCGCCGGATCGTTCGCAAGACCTCGATGTCGCACCACTCCCGGTGCACCCCACCAGGCCGGAACCCACCCTCCTGCACCCGTCCCGTCTGCACCAAACGGTTCAGCACCGCCTCAGCGCTCTCGGGCGGCACATCGAATCGCTCGGCGGCATCACGCGTCGTGAAGGGCCCGTGGGTGCGCGCGAAACGCCGCACGAGATCAAGCAGAGCGTCAGGAATTTCCTGCAAAAAGGCCGTAGGCAGACCCGGCGGCAGAGGTACGCCGATAGCATCGCGGTACCGTGCTGCATCCTCGACCGCGATCAGCCGGCGCTCTCTGGCAACCTGCACCTCAATCACACGGCGAGCCTTGATAAGCCGGTCCGCGCTCGTCGCGACCTCATCTGAAACCGATCGCAGGCGCAGCTCCGCACGCGACAGATCGCCTAAGCGCAAGAGCAGATCATGCACACCGTCCATCGACCTCGCCTTGTACGTCTCGGCAAGGCATTGCAGTTGCTGCTCTGTTTCCTCAATCGAAACGAGGTCCAGCAGCTCGCGCAAGTCCGCATCGCCCATCAACTCGCGGAGTTGATCTTGGTCGATCGACAGCGCCTGAGCCCGGCGCTCTGCCAAAGGCGCGTCCCCGTCATAGATGTAATTGGCGACGTAGCTGAACAGCAAAGCCGAAGCAAACGGGCTGGGCGTCCGCGCGTCGACCGTATGCACTCGCAGGCTCCGGTTGCCGATCGATCGCAGCGTCTCCATTAGCGCGGGCATGTCGAACACATCTCGGAGAACCTCGCGATATGCCTCGAGCAGAATCGGAAACGAGGGATATTTGCTCGCCACGCCGAGGAGGTCATACGACCGTTTCCTCTGTTGCCAGAGCGGTGTCCGACCGTCCGCTCGTCGCCGTGGCAAAAGCAGAGCCCGTGCGGCACTCTCGCGAAACTTGGCCGCAAACAGCGCTGTCGAGCCAAGCTGCCGAAGCACCAGATCCGCAGCTTCGGCCGGCTCAAGCAGCAGACGATCTACGTCGGGCGGCTGCTCCGCTTCAGGGAACCGCAGGCAGAAGCCATCCTCGGACCACATCGTCTCGACCTCAGGCCCGCCCTCTGCGCGGATCTTGGCCGTCACCGCCATGGCCCAAGGCGCGTGGATTCTGCTGCCAAATGGCGTCAGGCAGCACACGCGCCAATCACCCAATTCATCGCGCACGCGCTCGATGACCACCGTCCGATCGTCCGGAACATACCCGCTAGCCAGCTCCTGGTCGGCGAGATACCGCAGTACGTTCTCGGCCGCCTTCGGCTCCAGATCGTGCTCCCGGGTCAGACGCGTGATGGCAACCGAGCGCGGCATCTCGCGGAGCTCTCGAACCAGCGCGCCGATCCTTCGGCCAAACTCGATCGGGCGCCCGGCCTGATCACCATGCCAGAACGGCATCTTTCCTGGATCACCTGGCGCCGGGCTCACGAGAACTCGATCGTGCGTGATCTCCTCTACCCGCCACGTGGAAGCGCCGAGAATAAACGTGTCGCCCGTCCTCTGCTCAAACACCATCTCCTCGTCGAGCTCGCCCACCCGCACCGGCTTCGCGTGCCCTCCGGCGAGAAATACACCGTAGGTCCCGCGGTCCGGGATCGTCCCGCCGTTCAGGACCGCAATCTTCTTGACGCCCTGCCGCGGCGTAATCCAGTCACGCGTTCGATCCCAGGTAACGCGCGGCCGCAGCTCGGCGAACTCATCGGATGGATACCGCCCCGCGAGCATGTCAAGCACGCCATCGAACACGGCCTGGCTCATCGCCGCAAACGGCGCCGCACCCCGCACCAGTGCCAGAAGCGCGTTGTAGCTGATCCCCGGACTCGCCTCCTCATCCGTCTTGCCCTTTGAGCGCCGCTCTGCGTCGTCGACTCCCAACGGAGGATGTGCGATCACCGCAACCATCTGTTGCGCGAGCACGTCCAGCGGATTCCGCAAAAAACGTGTCGACTCTACGTGACCCTCGTGCATCGCGCGCGTGACAGCGGCACACGCGATCAGGTCGGCGCGGTACTTGGGAAAAATGATGCCATTCGAAGCCGCCCCGACCTGGTGCCCAGCGCGCCCAATACGCTGCATCCCGCTCGCCACGCTGGGCGGCGCTTCAATCTGTATGACCAGATCGACCGCTCCCATATCGATGCCAAGCTCAAGCGAACTCGTCGCCACAAGCGCCCGGATCTTGCCCGCTTTCAGCAGCTCTTCAATCTCGGTCCGCTGCGTGGCGGCCAGCGACCCATGGTGCGCGCGCGCAATCTGCTCGCCAGCCAGATCATTCAACGCGCCAGCCAGACGTTCCGCGACCCGACGCGCGTTGACAAAGATCAGCGTCGAAGTTCGTCCGCGAATGATCTCCAACAATCGCGGATGAATAGACTGCCAGATCGACGTTCGCTTGGGTCCTTGGCTGGCGGGCCCGCTCGGCAGATCGTCGATCTCGCCCAGCTTCGCCATATCCTCTACGGGCACCTCAACGCTCAGCTCCAGCACCTTGCGCGCACCCGCGTTGACGATCGTCACCGGACGGTATCGGACGCCCAGCCGCGCGTCCTCTGCATCGTTTCCCTGCGCGTCCGCCACCTTTGCCAGACCTGCGGGTGTCTCCTCCGCAACCGTGTCAGTGCCAAGGAGAGGGAGCGGTACGCTGCTGGAGGAGATCTCGGCAGAGCGCGCTTCTGCGCCACCCAGAAATCGTGCCACCTCCTCGAGCGGCCGCTGCGTCGCACTAAGGCCGATCCTCTGCAGCCTCCGTCCCGTCAAGGCCTCCAACCGCTCGAGCGACAGCGCCATATGCGCTCCACGCTTGGACGGCACAAGCGCATGGATCTCGTCGATGATCACGGTTTCAACGGAGCGAAGCGCTTCGCCTGCCTCCGACGTGAGCATCAGGTACAGACTCTCGGGAGTCGTGATCAGGATGTCCCCAGGATGCCGGCGAAACCGCGCCCGTTCCTTCTGGCTTGTATCTCCTGTTCGAACGCTGATCTCCGGAGTCCGAACTGAGACGCCTTCGCGTTTGGCTACATTCGTAATGCCTGCCAGTGGCGATCGGAGATTCCGTTCCACATCCACGGCCAGCGCTTTGAGCGGCGACAGATAGAGCACACGGCAACCGCGCTCGGCTTCCGGAGATGTCCGGAGCATCAGCTTATCCAGGCACCAGAGAAAGGCGGTGAGCGTCTTTCCCGTGCCCGTGGGCGCTAAGATCAGCGTAGATTCGCCACGCGCGATCGCCGGCCAACCCTCCACCTGCGGCGCTGTCGGACCATCGAAGACGGCGCGAAACCACTGAGCCGTAATCGGATGGAACAAGCTTAGGACGTCGGGAGACACGTCTATCGCGGGAAGCTCGATGAGAGGAAGCGCCGATCCGTTCCCGGCGATCAACTCCGCAGCGGCGGATCTCTTCGGCTTGCGTTTTGGCGAGGTTATGGGCATGCGATACGGGAGTAATGCTCCGAAACCACTTCCTTCGTGTCTCGATGAAACAGTTCCCTCATCTTTAGACGCTACAGGCACCAAGTCTGACAGAGCGCCCTGAAAACTCTTGTGTACCTACCAGGACTTGCCTTTGTTCTCGGCCAGACGTAGCCTCTCTCAAAGCATGCTAGAAAGTCCTCATCCCAGCGCCCTCGAGGTCTCTCTGATAGACGAGCTCCACCGCCGCGCTCAGATCGTGGCAGAGCACGCCTATGCCCCTTACAGCCGATTTCGCGTCGGTGCGGCACTTCTGCTCTCAGAGCCGAAACCAGACCTGATTGTCGCCGGTTGCAACGTCGAGAACAGCTCGTTTCGTCTTACAACCTGCGCGGAACAGGCGGCGATTGTCTCTGCCGTCGCTGCCTTTGGACCTCTGCTCAAACTCCGAGCCGTCTCTGTCGCGAACCTCAACCACACGTCCTCATCGCCCTGCGGAGCGTGCCGGCAGACCATTTTTGAGTTCAGCACGCCCGACACGTGGGTCTTCTATCCAGGCCAAGACGGCATGCAGATTAGCTCGCCGATCGCGGACCTTCTTCCCGCCGGCTTCGCCTTCCAACTCCGACCCTCACAGCGCTGACACCATGGAAGCTCCCTTTCACCCCATCGATCTGATCCGCCGCAAACGAGACGGACTCGAACTCACGTCCGAGGAGATCGAATCATTTGTTCGGTCCATAGTCCGACCATCAGTCCGACCGTCGCAGAGCAAACCCGTCCCCATAGCAGCCACGCCGAGCCCGCAGTCGCTCGCCTGGACCGATCCCCAGATCGCCGCATTTCTGATGGCGA
Organism: Acidobacteriaceae bacterium; assembly: GCA_965277145.1. Lineage (GTDB taxonomy): Bacteria > Acidobacteriota > Terriglobia > Terriglobales > Acidobacteriaceae > Edaphobacter. The sequence goes on along the minus strand of OZ255717.1, from coordinate 97,930 downwards.
TCTTGCTCCGCGGCCTGTCGTCCCGAGAGCTCAACACACTGACGCGCGCAATGCGCTTTTCCGGCGAGACGTTTGCGACGACGCTGCCCAACAGTATCTCTGTCGACAAACATTCGACGGGTGGCGTCGGTGACAAGACCTCACTCCTGATCGCTCCTATCATCGCTGCGGCAAGCCTCGAGCTCGCACCGACGCCTGAACATCTGCAGACGTCTGCAGTGACTCAGCCTTTTCCTGTCATCCCCCAGCCTTTCCCTGTTATCCCAATGATCAGTGGGCGATCCCTTGGCCACACCGGGGGGACTCTCGACAAGGTTGAAACCATACCCGGCTTTCGGACCCAACTTTCGCTCGCTGAGATGGACGAGGTGCTTCACGAAACACGGGCTGCCCTGGTCGGCCAGACGCCGGAGCTCGTTCCGGCTGATCGCATTTTGTATGCTCTCCGCGACCACACCGCTACAGTCGAGTCGCCTGCACTGATCTGCGCCAGCATCATGAGCAAAAAACTCGCCGCTGGACTTCAGGCCCTTGTTCTCGATGTAAAAACAGGCTCCGGTGCCTTCCTCAAACGGCCGGAGGAGGCCCGCTTCCTTGCCGAGCTCATGGTTCGCACAGGCGAAGCGTCCGGCACGCGCACAGTCGCTCTCCTCACATCCATGGACCAGCCGCTCGGCCGCTTTGCCGGCAACTGGGTCGAGGTGCGTGAATGCGTCGAGATCCTCCAGGGCAAACCTCACCCCATCTCCGCCGACCTCATTGAAGTGTCTCTCACGCTCGCAGGTTGGACGCTGCATCTCGCCGGGGCCGCTTCCACGCCCGAAGCCGGTTTCATCCTCTCAGAACGCCTGCTCGGAAGCGGTGCAGCCTACCAGTCCTGGTTAGAGATCGTACACGCGCAGGGCGGTGATATCTCTGTCTTCAAAGATCCTGAGGCTCTCCATCACCCATCCGCGCAACGAACTCTGACCGCCGCACGGTCTGGCTTCTTCTCGAGCATGGATTGCACTGAAGTCGGCTGGGCGGTACAGCGTCTCGGTGCGGGCCGCACACGTCCAGGAGACCCCGTCAGCGCTGTCGCCGGCATCGAAATGCACGCCAAGCTGGGTGACTCGCTTAGAGAAGGCCAGCCTCTCGTCACGCTCTTCGCGGAGGACGGCAGCCTCCTCGATGAATCGGCGCGGATGCTTTCAGAGACGTTTCAGATCGCCGCACAACCGCCAAACCTCGCGCCCCTCGTCCGGGAAGTTGTCGCGACCAGCACCTGGGTCGGCTAGCCAGCTCTGGAGCCGGCCTGATGCAGTTACACTGTTCTTCTATCTCGACTCCGTCAGGGAGCATTCTTGCCACGTCTGACCGGCCTTCTCGGCCTCTTCGTCTTTCTTGCTCTCGCTTACGGATTTTCCACCAATCGCCGCGCCATCCGCTGGCGTACGGTCCTCTGGGGTCTCGGGCTCCAGATCCTGTTCGCCTTTCTCGTCATCAAGTGGAGCTTCGGCCAGACGGTTCTCCATGCCGCGTCGCAGTTCGTCACATCTCTGCTCGCCCACTCGGTCGACGGATCCTCGCTCGTCTTCGGACCGCTCGGAACTCCGGGCAACCCCCTGGCCGTCCTCGCCTTCGCCGTTCTCCCCACCATCATCTTTGTCTCCGCGATCTTCGCAGTGCTCTACCACATCGGCATCATGCAACGGGTCATCCGCGTCGTCGCGTGGGTCATGCAACGGACGATGGGCACGAGCGGCGCTGAGAGTACAAACGTTGCCGCCAGCATTTTCATGGGCCAGACCGAGGCTCCGCTGACCATTCGACCGTTCCTCGATGGCGCCACCAACTCCGAGCTCATGACCATCATGACCTCCGGCATGGCGCACGTCTCGGGCGGCATCATGGCGGCTTATATCTCCTTCGGCATTCACGCCCAGGACCTCCTTTCAGCCGTTATCATGACCGCCCCGGGCACTATCCTCGCCGCCAAGATGCTCGTTCCTGAGACCGAAGTCCCAGCGACCGCAGGCACGGTCCATATGCCTCCGGAAGAAGAGCATCGCAATGAGAACCTCCTTTCAGCCATCGCTCGCGGCACCATCGACGGCGGCCAACTCGCCTTCAACGTTGCCATCATGCTGATTAGCTTTCTCGCCTTGGTCGGCCTCGTCAATGCCATCCTGCTCGGCATCTCGAACTTCGCCTGGGCTCACGGCCACCTTCGCACCCCACATTCGCTCAACTCGATCCTCGGCGTCATCGGAGCCCCGATCGCGTGGCTTATCGGCATCCCCTGGCGCGAAGCACCGGTCATCGGCAACCTTCTCGGCACCCGCACCGTTCTGAACGAGTTCATCGCCTTCACCCAACTCGGCGCGCTCAAGTCGACCCTGTCCCCTCGCACCTTTTCAATCGCCACCTTTGCGCTCTGCGGCTTCGCGAACCTCGGCTCGATCGGCATGCAGATCGGCGGCATCGGAGCGCTCGTCCCCCGTCGCCGCAACGATCTCGCCCGCCTCGGTCTCCGCGCCATGCTCGCCGGAACCATGGCCAACCTGATGAGCGCCAGCATCGTCTCTCTGCTGCTGCAGTAGATACAGAGGTCTAACCCATGCCGTCTTCCGCGCGTCTTCGCCTAAGTCTCTTCGCAGCTTCTGTGTGGTGCTCCCTAGCGACGGTCCCATCTGCCGTTGCACAAGGCACGGCTCCAATCACCACATCACGTTCAGAGGCTGTCAACCGCTCCCACGCCGCCGCCGCTGCCCTGCTCACCCTTTACAACCGTGACACCGGCCTCTTCAACACCACAGGCTGGTGGAACTCCGCAAACGCCATCACGGCGCTCACCGACGAAGCGCGCCTAACGCACGACAGCGCGGTCTCACCAGTTCTGAGCAACACCTTCACTCAAGCCCCTCATCGCTTTCCCAACTTCCTCAACGAGTTCTATGACGACGAGGGCTGGTGGGCGCTGGCCTGGATCGACGCCTACGATCTCACCCACGACGAGCGCTATCTCAACGCAGCCAAGCTCATCTTCACGGACATGAGCGGAGGTTGGGACCAGACCTGCGGCGGCGGCATCTGGTGGAAGAAAGACCGCCACTACAAGAACGCCATCGCGAACGAGCTATTCCTCGAGGTAGCCGCGAAGCTGGCTCTCCACGCCCACCGGTCGGAGCGAACGCGCTACCTCGACTGGGCCAGCCGCGACTGGCAATGGATCTCCGCTTCAGGCATGATCAACGCGGACGGTCTCGTCAACGACGGTCTGGACAACAGCTGCCACAATAACGGAAGGACAACCTGGAGCTACAACCAGGGCGTTATCCTGGGCGGCCTGACCGCACTCAGCCGCGCCCAGAAGAGACCAGACCTCCTCGAGCCCGCGAGCCGCATCGCGACAGCAGCGATCACTCACCTCACCGACGTCAACGGCATTCTGCACGACTCGTGCGAGCCCGACTGTGGCGAAGATGGCGTCCAGTTCAAGGGCATCTTCAGTCGCAATCTGGCGCAGCTGCAGACGGCCGCGCCTGATCCGCGATTTGCGGAGTTCCTCGAAAACAACGCGAACTCGGTCTGGTCGACGGCCCGCACCGCCGACAACCGATTCAGCACCGTTTGGTCCGGGCCGGCGACCGCCGACAACGCCGGCGCCCAGGCCTCCGCTCTCGATGCTCTGAACGCAGATCTCGCCATCGCGCGGTGACGCCGCTCGACTCGGGATCAGCGTTGACGGTAGGGTGCGGTCAAGCCATCCAGGCGAACCGAGGAGAGAAAGCTGCGCAGAGTTCCGAGCAACTGTGCACGAGCGCGGTCGGGAGCGAGGCTAGTGTCGATCGTCTCGACCCGAAGCAGGATGGGAATAGGCCGTTGGTCATCAAGACTGAGAAGCAGACCTACCGGATCCGGCTTGCTATAGACGAACCCCCGCCGATTCTCCGCAGGTGCGTACTCTCCACACGTCCCACCCTGGCAAAGAGTAGAGGCCTCCATGTACTGTGTCGCACCATCGTTGAAGAACGACGTGCTGAAACCGGTACTGACATCTCCGGCCGTAGCGATGTTCACTTGTTCGTGCCAGAGTGGATCCTCGCCGCGAGCAGAGTGGCAGACCAGGGTGTCATGCGCGCCCAGCACCGGCGAAACGCCGATCGCGATGTGAGTGTCGTCCCCCCGCCGAGCGTACTCCGCCCAGTGATAAACAAGAGCGCCCGCCGGAAGGCTCTCGTTCCAGGACCGAACAAGTGTATAAGCGCCAATCTGCTGCGGGAACCGGCCCAGCTGTTTCGCATCGGGGTAGACCGCGCGGATGGAGCGAGCTTGAGCTAAACCATAAACTAGCCGCGAACCGCCGAAGAGAATCAGCAGTGACATGGCTCCGAAACGAAGTGCAACGCTCCGTCCTGACAGGGATGAGGCCATGTCACGCGCGCGATCGATCGAGCTTCTCGTGCCGGTGAACGGAGACGGTTCGGGCTCATCCGGAGGCGGAACGCCAAAGATGCGCACCGCACGAAAAAGCAGCCACGTCGCAATGAGGAAGAGCGCACCGCCGATGAGATAGTCCGCCATCTCCGCATGGATCTGAAGCCACCTGGATCTGAGCGCGACGATGTAGTAGAGGACGAGCGCACAAAGACGGACGAAGTTGAAGAGGTAGCCAAGAAGAACGGCGGCAACCACGGCAAGGATACGAGCGGACAGACGGAAGCGGGCGAGGTGTCCGACCACCAGGGCGATAATCCCCATCGTGACCGCGCCGCGGATCCCGTTACAGCCGGGCGCGATAAACATCCCGAAGTCGGGCGTAAACATCAGCCGCATCTGATCGGGTGTCAGCGGCTGTCCGAGAGCATGGGCAAACGCCCGCGCTACATGCGCGGACATCCGCTGAAGCGGAAGATCAACAAAGACGTTGAAGATATGTGGAACCGGGTTTACCAGCCAGATCAGCAGAATCGGAAATAAGGCTGCACGGTACAGGCGGATGCCGCCAAAGAAAAGCACGGCTCCAGAGACGTAGCTAAAGGCGACAAAGGAGTGCGGCGGCAGATTGATCGACCAGCTTGAGGATAGGATGAGAACCAGAACGGCCTGCTCGCGAAGGTGAACCGCGGCGGCAGTCAGGACCAGCATACCGAGGCCCCACCATGTGCCTCGCATCTCCCAGTCGAGCCGTCGCCAGACCCGCAGGATCAGTGCCAGACTGACAATCGGTATAAACACACCGATCGACTTGAGAGGGTCTGTCGTCCAAAGCGACCAGAGATACAGCGCCGTCGGCCAGATGGCAGAGACACCGAGGACGCTGAGAATAGTGGCAACAACTGCCGACGCAGGCTGGCGATCGCTGACGGGAACCTTGGTCGGAAAGGAAGCAGGGACTGGAAGTGTGGACATAGGAATCCGCTACCGATCCTACCTAAATCGGGTTAGAACCGACACACGCGCTCGGGGAGCCGCAGACGTACTGCAGCGATCTACTTCGAAGCCCGTGTCCGCTCACCCAGTCCGGACAGTTCGGATCCTGATCCTACCTCTTTCGACGCATCGAGAGGAAAGCACCGGCGGACCCGAGCAGAGCAAGGATTGCGGTCGGATTCTCGGGTGAGTTGATACATCCGTTGATCGGCGTCTGTGCGTGAAGCGACATCGAGACAGAGAAAAAGAGAGCAGAGCCAAGGAGTAGAAGGCCGGTTTTCTTCATGGGGTGTCCTCAGGTTGCAAGTTACTTGGGCCGGAGATGGATGTCAACCATCCCTCGCCGACATCTCAGATCTCTTTCGGCCCGGCCAAGTCTGCCAGACCTCAGGGCCGAAGACCATCAGCGCTCGCTGCCGTGTCCGCCCCAGTCTGAGAGATCCCTGCCTGCTCCCGAAGCCACTCCGCGAGGTTTGGAGCCTGCTGTTCCCGCAGCTTCACACAGCTTTCGATATTGTCCAGAGCCTTCAAAAGAGTTCGGTCGGCGGCCTCGACCTTGTGCTCCCTGAAGAAGTTTGCGACCTGGTCCTTCTGGGTCTCTGTGCAAAGATTTCCAGTCGCCGCGACGATCCGGGACCCTGAGTTGGTAGTAAATTGCGCCTGAACCAAACCCCAATGCTGCTGGATCCAGTCCCAGGCAACATCGCGCGTCTCCCGTCGGCTAAGCAGGACAACCATGGGAATCCAGCTGTCCTGGTTGCGAACCTGCCCGGACGTGGCGTACTCAAGCGTGCGCGTCACGAGCTTCGGATCCGGGAAGAGCGCGAGAGTTCGTAAAGCCTCGGTCTGAAGTGCCGGGTCCTGTTCATCCTTGCTCATCTTCAGCACTCCGTCGTAGAGGACGGGAGATCCATGGGCCGCCGCAACCGCAATGGCAGCATCGGCGAGAGCTGCATCCCCTTCCCGAGTGTTTCTGCGTTCTCCACGTCCCTTCTGCGCCGGGAAGATCCGGTCGGCAATCTCCCGAGCCTCCCTGAGAACAGCAGGGTCGTCGGCAGCACCGAGCAGCTCGAACAGACGCGCGCGCCGTTGACTTACGTCCAGGGTATCGCTCTTCCGCGGCTTGGCGAGAGCGTTGTAGACAGGAGCAAACTGCGTCGCGAGCGCGGCAGCAAACGCCTTACGTTGTCCTGTGTCGGCCGCCAGGCTGTTTCCGATCGCGTCCGTCTTGTCGATCGCCGTGTTGAGAACAGCTGCGCTCGGATCGCCCTTGAGCGCAAGCAGGAGCCGCAGGAAGTCCGCGACGCTTGCGTAGTCTGCTCGCGTCAAAGCCCATTGATCACCGATGAGGCCGATGCGTTCTGTCGGTTTGAGGGCCGTCTCCGCCTTCTCCACCATGGCGAGACGCTGCGCAGAGGGATAGGCTGTACGGTAGTAGCCAATGCCATCTGCGTTGGCGTAGACGAACCCAATGCGTTGGCTGGCAAGGGCAGGCACAGAGCTCTCCGTCCGGGACATAAGCGCACAGGCTGGCTCCGACGTAGATGTAACGCAGACAGGGATCGTCCACACACGAACCGCGTCTCGTTCGTCGGCGGAGTGCACGGTTGCCGGCGAGAGAAAGAAGCGTCCCTGACGCACTTGGCCGTCGGTCGGAGTCGAGGCCAGCGTAAGAAGCGGAACTCCCGGCTGATCGACAAAGCTCTGCATGATCCCGTCGACCGGCTGATGACTGGTGCTCGTCTGCACGTTCCAGAAATCCTCGGCAGTCGCGTTCGCGTAAAGATGGGCGCTCAGGTAATTGTGCACGCCCTGCCGAAACGTCCCTTCGCCAAGATAATGCTCGACCATACCAAGGACCGCACCGGCCTTCCCGTAAGCGATCCCGTCAAAGAGCTCGTTGATCTCTCCGGGAGTTTCGGCCTTTGCTCGTATCGTGCGCGTGATCGCCTGAGCATCCTCGTTCAGCGTTGCGTCCAGACTACGTGCGGTCTCTTCGGGAATGTGCCACTCGGGGTGCCACTGCGCAACCGGTTTGGCTTCCATCCAGGTCGCAAATCCCTCATTCAGCCAGAGGTCGTCCCACCAACGCATCGTCACCATGTCACCGAACCACTGGTGCGCGATCTCATGGGCAACCACATTGGCAACGCGCATCCGGTCCGCGGTGACCGCCGACTTGGGATCCAGTAGAAGGTCTGTCTCGCGGTAAGTGATGCAACCGAAGTTCTCCATCGCTCCAGCCTCAAAGTCTGGAAGAGCGACCAAATCGAGCTTGGGAAGAGGGTATTTGATGCCGAAGTATGTGTCGTAATAGCGCAGCATGTACTTCGCCGATTCGACGGCAAAGCGAGTCATGGAGACTTTGTCTGGCGTGGAACACGCGCGGATCGGAACGCCGTCCGAAGACCCGCCGGTGCAGCGGAAATCCCCGACGAGGAACGCCACGAGGTACGTGGACATCTTCGGGGTCGTCGCGAAACGGAGGGTATGTTTGCCGACACCAGCGGGCGTGTCCGTGATCTGGTTCATGTTGGAGAGAACCGTGTCGCCGGTGTCGACAGTAAGCGCAATATCGAAGGTGGCCTTCATCGCCGGTTCATCAAAGGAGGGAAAGGCGCGACGCGCGTCTGTCGGCTCGAACTGCGTGACCGCGTAGTTGCGCGCCTTCGTCTTGGAGAGGTAGAAGCCGCGGAGCTTGTCGTTCAGCACGCCGGTGTAGCGAATGTGCAGCGTAATTGGGCCGGCAGCGATCGGCTGCGGAAACGTGAAGGTCGCCTGCTGCTTGCCAGCATCCAGGCTGACGGTTGCGGTCTGCTCTTCAGAAGCTCTGATACCGCGAGGGAAGGACGTCTCCACCGGCACTTGCTTGTGAGTCGTTGGTGGTTGGAACGTAGCCATAGGACGCCGAGGCATCGCAGTGACGGAGACAAACTGCAGCTCAGCGGCATTCAGCGTAATCGTGCTGCTAGGCTCGCGGAGGGTGAGTTCGATGAACTCGCTTCCCGCAAACGTGGCGGCCCGGAGATCAGGGGTGAGACGGAGAACGTAGTGCTCGGGACGAGCGTTGGTGGGAAGGCGCTGCGCGCAGAGGGTTGCTGACAGAAGCACGACAGAAAAAAGGAGAAAGACCGGGCGAGAGCGAGTTACAGATCGCATCCTCTGAGACTAAATGGCTGATGAGATTTGACTAAAGGGCCGGACGCAGCGAGACGGAACCGGCGGCACCATCATGCAGAGATGGACGCGGTTCGAGCGGATCGGCCGGAGATCTCGGAAGCACGTGCTTCGGCGTAGGCCGCCGCTCCAAGCAGGGCGCACGTGTCGTCGAGGATGACCCGAACGGGAATCGCCTCAAGGACCGAGGAGAGCCGGCCTTTGTCTAGAAAAGCCTCGGTAAAAGCACCATTTGCAAGCGTCTTCAGGATCTTGGGGGCAATGCCACCGCCGAGGTAGATGCCACCTGCCGCCAACACCTTGAGAGCGATATTTCCAGCTTCGGCGCCGTACGCCGCGGAGAAGATCTGCATGGTCTCAAAGCAGATCGGACTGGATCCATCTTCGGCGCACTCGCCGATGACGGCGTTCGGGTCGGCAGCCGCGGATAGGCGCTCGCGAAGCCACGCCGGCTCTTCCCACTTCTGGTCATCTCGGAGAAACGCGTAAACATTGCGAATGCCGAGGCCGGAGACGACGCGCTCACAGCTGACACGTCCACCGAGCGTGCGCCGAAGATACTGGAGCAGAGCGACGTCCGTATCGGTTCGTGGGCCGAAGTCGCAGTGGCCGCCCTCTGACGGGAGCGGCGTGTGGTGCTGCTTTCCGTCCCAGATCAGCAGCGCCTCACCCAGGCCGGTTCCGGCAGCGATCAGGCCGCGATGGCCGACCGAGCTGTCGTCGGCGCGATGCAACGTGTAGATGCTCTCCGGAGCGAGCTCCGGGATGCCGTAGCCGTTTGCCTCGAGGTCGTTGATCAGAAAGATGTGCTGGATGTCGAGACTCTTTGCGAGGTCGTGCACATCGAGCGTCCAGGGCAGGTTGGTGAGCTTCAGTCGACCGTCGCGAACGGGGCCTGGACAGCCGAAGCACGCTGCGACGATGCTGTCCTTGCCTTCGCCCGATTCAGCGGAAAGGAACTTGTTCACGACCAGGTCGAGCGCGGCAAACTCACCCGCGGCAAACTTCTCGTCGCGGACGACCCGAAGTCGCCCACCCTCAAAGCTGTAGAGCGCCAGGTGTACCTTGGTCCCACCGATATCGCCTGCAAGGACGAGCGAGCTCATGGCTTATAGCTCCAGGGTGCCGACCCGGTGGATTCCGCCGGGCAGGCTCACGGTATTTTCAGTGGGCGGCAGTTTCCCCGCGGCTGCCTCATCGAGGAAGAACTGAATCCTCTCGTTCGCTGGACGGATGAGTTGCGAGGGAAGGCGCTCCGGATCCTTTGGACCTGTGAGCACCTCGCCGAGAATTTCGGCCTTGCCCGCGCCCTCGATGAGAAAGGCGACCTGCCGTCCTTGGTTGATTACCGGCCACGTCAGGGTGATGCGCCACGTCTCCTTCTGCAGAACGTGATTCGCGACCACCAAGCGGCTCATCTCGTGGAGAGCGTCCGTGTGCGGAAACAGCGAGGCCGTGTGACCGTCGTCGCCCATGCCTAAGAGCACGAGGTCGAACACAGGCAACTCTGCACCTTCGAGGCGCATGGTGTTGCGAAGAACGCTCTCATAGCGAGAAGCGGCTTCCTTGGGGTCGAGTTCCCCTTCCATGCGATGAATGTTTTCAGGCGGGAGGGGGACCTTGCTGAGCATGGCTTCCTCGGTCATACGGAAGTTCGACTCGGTATTGTCCGGCGGAACGCAGCGCTCGTCCACCCAGTAGAGCTGGAGCTTATCCCAGGGGATGCTCTCCAAAAATGGCTGCGACGGGTCGGCCAGAACGCCGAACATTGCCTTGGGAGTGGTTCCGCCCGAGATAGCGATACGGGCGACACCCTGGCTGGCGGCCGCCTGCACCACGGCATCGGTGAAGATCCGTGCCGCAGCCTGAGCAACGTCCGCAGGCGAGTTCCAGATCCCGTATATGACTTTGATGGGCGCGGCGGGCATAGGCTTAGGGTGGACGTAGGCGAGCAGATGGGGCTGGGCTGCCTAGAGCTTGGTCCAATTCCTTCCATCAAATTTGAGCAGCGCGTCCGAGGTTGCGGGTCCCCATGTGCCTGCGGGGTAGTTCGGGAAGTCACGGATCGGGTTTGCCGCCCAGGACTGCAGAATCGGTGTCATCAAGGCCCATGTGGCTTCGACGCCGTCGCGGTGTTCAAACAGCGTTCCGTCCCCAATCATGGCATCGAGCAGGAGACGTTCGTAGCCGTTGGCCGACGATTTGCCAAAGGTAGCGGCATAGGAGAAGTCCATATTAACGGAGCCTATGTCCATGTTCGGACCAGGGATCTTGGCGCTAAAGCTGAGGCTTATACCTTCATCCGGTTGAATGCGCATTGAGATGATGTTGGGTTGGATACTCTCAGCGCCCTTGCCTTCGGGATCCTTGAAGAGCAGGAGCGGCGGTTGCTTGAACTGGATGGTGATCTCGGTGACGCGCTTGGCGAGGCGTTTTCCTGCGCGGACGTAGAAGGGGACGCCGGCCCATCGCCAGTTCTCAATCTCCATGCGCAGGGCGGCGTAGGTCTCGGTCTGCGACCGCGGATTGACACGATCTTCCTGGCGGTAGCCGGGTACCTGCTGGCCGTCCACCTTGCCTGGGCCGTACTGGCCGCGGACGGTATCGGAGGGGTGGATGGGCTGGATCGCCTTCCAGACCTTGACCTTCTCCGCGCGGACGGCAGCGGCGTCGAAGGAGACGGGCGGCTCCATGGCGACAAAGGAGAGCAGTTCCATGACGTGGTTTTGGACGACGTCCCGGAGGGCGCCGGCCTGCTCGTAGAAGGGGCCGCGGCCCTCGATGCCGATGGATTCGGCAGCGGTGATCTCGACGCGGTCGATGTAGTTGCGGTTCCAGACGTTCTCAAAGATGCCGTTGGCGAAGCGGAAGACCAGGATGTTCTGGACGGTCTCTTTGCCGAGGTAGTGATCGATGCGGAAGATCTGGTCTTCGTGGAAGACCTTGTTGACCTCGTCGGAGAGAGCGCGGGCGGATTCGAGATCGTGACCGAAGGGCTTCTCGATGACGACGCGGACCCAGCTTTGCTTGGCGCCGGCGGCGGGCTCCGGCTTGTTCATCCCATTCTCGCCAAGGTACTTGATGATGTCGGAGAAGTATTCGGGCGCGACTGCGAGGTAGAAGAGCCGGTTGCCGCCGGTTTTGAACTTCCCATCGAGTTCGCCGAGCTTTTTGTTCAGTGCATCGTAGCCGGCGGAGTCGTCGAAGTTCATGGCGTGGTACTGGATACGGTCGACGAAGGGGGCGAGCTTGGGGTCGTTGGCATCGACGCCGCCGCCGGAGAGGATGCCGTCCTTCATGTCGGGGGCGAAGCTGCTTTCGAGCGGCCGGCGGGCCACGCCGACAACGGCGAACTCCTGCGGGAGGAGGCCGGACTGGTCGAGGTGGTAGAGCGCAGGGAGGAGTTTGCGTTTAGTCAAATCGCCCGACGCACCGAAGATGACGACAATGCAGGGATCGGGTTTGCGCTCGCCTTGCGTCCCTGCGACGGTGGGGCTGATGCTGAGTTCGGCGGTCGCCATAATGCGGTTCCTCGGACGTTGGGTTCGCTGGGTTTATCGGTACGGCTAGATCCGTCGCGCCCCGTTCCGGAGAGGTGCAGAAGCTCCGGATATGTGCTCTGATGCGACGACTCCATATCCGATGCAGATTCGCGGCAGGACGTTGGGAAGGGACGGCAAGCGCGACGGTGGAGGGAACCTCCCACCTCCCCTGTTTCCGTGCAAAATCTTCAGAACATTGGACTTAGGTCCGGACCGGGTGTGGGTCGCCCTTGTCGTGCGGTTCCTTGACCCTGGCCGCCCCCCGATCCACGCGCTCGGCCTATTTTCGCGCCTCGTCCGCCGATAGCTCGCGACCGTCCTTATACCAAGCGCCGCAACGGAACGCCGCTCTGCGAAAACACCTCAAACTCTCCCGCACCTCGGTCTTTTCACGCCCCCGCAGCCGTCCACCTCTTCGCTCGTCACCGCCGATCGGTAGAGGTAGTTCTTCTCGATCGCCCCAGTCTCCCTCTCTGGTGCCGTTGGACGTCATGCATCAGCGCCTCCGCATCCGGAGGCGCGCCGATCCACAGAAGGCGGTATCTCAACCCCCACTCTGCGCAGCATCAGCAGAACAATCGGACCCAGCAGGCCTGAACAAACTCTTGTAACAAGTTTACCACTCGAGTAACTCAGCTACGCCTGCGCGAGTATACGTGCTACGCCTGAAGAGAGAACATCTTTCCAGCGCCTTAGAGGAGAGATGGCTATACAATAGACGTCCTATTGCGCGGCCGCCGGGCCTAAGCTCGGCTGCCGGCATGTTCGGCATTTGAGAGCAAAGATCAGGTACTCCGACTCCTTCGCCACCCGTGGCTCCCACCTCACCGAGGCAGAAGGTCCGGATCGCCGATCGAGAGAATAGCGGTCAGCCAGAAATCGGGAAAACTCCGGCCACCGCTCTATCTTGGCAAACCCTCGGTCACCGAAGAGATAGTCTTGGTTCGTGATGACCAGCACGCGCGGCGGATTTTCGATCATCAGCCGCATAAACCTTTCGCGTTCCTGAGTCTGATACGCCGTCTCCTCTGGTGCGAGGAGGTAGAAGTCATACAGACACCCTGTGCTCTGCACCAGGCCCATCCGGTCGAGCGTCTTTATGCAGCCGGCGGACATATCGAGACACTGCACATGGCCGGAGAGGGCTGATCCCCCGAGCTCCTCTAAATCTCTTCGCAACGATTGCTGAAAATCGTCTCTCCACCACTGATACGTTCTGACCTTATGGACGGACAAGGGAGCGAGGATGAGCGAACCGTAGACAAATGCGCATACAGCAACACTTTTGGAAACCCAACCTCCCCTGAGTGCTTCGGAAAGGCGAAGGCTCACGAGAAGGAGCGTCAGCGCTAGAAACGGATATCGGTGGTACGGATATCCCTTGCCCTGGACCAGGTAAGAAGCCAGCGCAAACCCGGCCCCGAGAAGCAATGTCCCTTCCTCCCAGGTCGGCCGCCTTGGGCTGAGAAGAACGACAATCAAGCCGGCTCCGACGATCGGCTGTATGGGAGAAAGACAGTGCTGAAGCAGATAGCTCACCGGCCTTCTTCCGAGTTGTGCGTCGTACGGAATAAGCTCGCGAAGTACCTCTAGGTATGCACCCCATACGTGGAAGTGCTCGAGAAAGAGCGCACACCCAACCACAGGAACAGAGACACCGACGATCCCCCACAGCAGATACGACCGAACTCGCTTCTGCTCGCCGACCAGCTTGTAGACCAGCATTCCCAGCAAAACTGGAACCAAAGGTGCGATCGTCGGCTTAATACTTGCTGCCATCGCGGCAAACAGACCAAAGATCCCACACCACCACGGACGACCCGTTCTAACCGCGTGAAGCAGCGCGGCATACGCTGCAAGCAAGAGGACGGCCATGACAAAATCCCTCTGGCCGACGTGCGGAATCCCATCCACCGCATGCACCAGCGAGAACAGCACACCACCAAAGAGACCCGCAAACCAGTCGCACGGCAGGGCAATGGCAATCATCGACCCGGTCGCGATGAGCAAAAGCAAGAGATCGAACAGACGCCACGCGAGCGCCCCCCCCCGGCGAGACCGGAAACGGCCGCTTCGATCAGGTAGGTGCCCGGCATGTTCATATCGACGATGTCGCGATACGGCGCCATGCCGTGTCGCGTCAGGAAAACAAGGTAGTGCATCAGCGCCGCGTCCCCGATCAGAGGCCATCGGTACGTGGAGACAACAAAGGTCGCAAGACACGTGAGGAGCACGAGGCTGAGAGCTGTTCTGAAGAGAGTCGTCTGGTTGCGAAGCGTCATCCGTGACCTGGCTTACAGATTACCGACATAGAACTTCGACCAGCTGCGCCGTAGCTACCCCGTCGCGATCCAGTACCTTACGAATCAGCTGACTAGTGCCTGCTCCCATGCGGAGGGTCACCAGAACCATTCCGGGACAGAGTGGACCAAAACGGGTCGTCGGCTGGGGCTAAGTCCTTTGTTTTGGACCCATGGGCGGTAAATCCCACCAGAGATCGGTGCGATCCGGATGAGAAAGGTCTAGCATATAGCAACAGGTTTCCGCTTCCGCGCCAAACACCGCGAGCGTGAACTCGAACCGTGAGGAAACACCATGGCCCCCAAGGCAGCGACCGCGCCAAGATCCGCTTCGGTCCAGACAAAACCCGTATCGCTCCCCGAAACTTCAGCGCGTGATGCGGAGGTCTTCGACACCTTCCGCCGATGGGGCTATGTCCAGGCCTCGCTTGATCCGCTCGGCCAGTATCTTCCGCCCGAGCCCTTCCCGGTCGCCGTCCCTGAAGGCGAGGCAGCCCAGAGCGCGCGTCGCTTCTATTGCGGCACCATCGCGGCCGAGTTCATGCACATCGCCGACCCCGAGCGGCGAGAGTGGATTCAGGCGCAGCTCGAACAGACGCCCCCCAAGCCGGATCAGCGGCGCATCCTTACCCAACTCATCCGCGCCGACCTCTTCGAGCAAGTCATTCAGTCACGCTATCTCGGCACCAAGCGCTTCTCGCTCGAAGGCCTCACCGCGCTCTTGCCCTTTCTCGACCAGCTCCTGCTGAGCGCGGCGGCAGAGGGGGTCACCAAGGCCATGATCGCCATGAGCCACCGCGGCCGGCTCAACGTCATGGTCAACACTATCGGCCGAGCCGCCTCGGAGATCTTCACCAAGTTCGAGGACGTCGACCCGCGCAGCACGATGGGCGGAGGCGACGTCAAGTACCACATCGGTGCAACAGGCGAGTTTCACGGACCGAACGGCGAGCGCGTCAGCCTCCACCTCGCGTCGAACCCGAGCCACCTCGAGGCGGTCGACCCGGTCGTCCTCGGCCGCGCCCGCGCGAAGCAGGAACGCCTCGGCGCAAACGGCAAGCAAGCCGTGCTCCCGCTGATCCTCCACGGCGACGCCGCCTTCGCCGGTCAGGGCATCCTCGCCGAGACCCTCAACATGAGCTCGCTGCCTGCCTACGACGTCGGCGGAACCATCCACGTCATCGTCAACAACCTCCTCGGCTTCACGGCCGTTCCCGAAGAGTCGAACTCGTCCCGCTTTGCGACCGACATCGCGAAACGCGCTCCCAACCCGATCCTTCACGTCAACGCCGAAGACCCCGACGCCGTCGTCCGGGTCGCCGCGATCGCGGCCAGCTACCGCCAGCGCTTTCGCTCCGACATCGTCATCGACTTGGTCGGCTATCGTCGCCACGGCCACAGCGAGGTCGACGATCCGACTGTCACCCAGCCGCGCCGCTACGCCATCATCAAGGATCATCCGCCGCTCTTTGAGATCTACGCCAAACAGATCGGCGTCGATCCTGCCCCCGAGATCGCCGAGATCCAGCAGAGCCTGCTTGAGGACCAGAAGCGCGCCAAAGAGGCCGATCACATCCCGCACCTCGCCAAGCTGCCCGATTACTGGAGCGCCTACAAAGGCGGCACGTTCAACCCGTCCGACGACGTCGCGACCGGTCTCGACGCACAGACCGTCGGGCAACTCACGGCTGACCTCGTCCGCTACCCCGAGTCCTTCCACATTCACCCGAAGGTCAAGAAACTGTTGGAGCAGCGCGCCGAAATGGGCACCGGAACCCGGCCCTTCGACTACGGAACTGCCGAGCTCCTCGCCTTCGCCTCTCTGCTGCGCACGGGAACGCCCGTTCGACTCACGGGCCAGGACTCCGAGCGAGGCACCTTCAACCAGCGCCACGCCGTCCTGATCGATACTGAGACCGAGACCAAGTACATCCCGCTCGCGCATGTCGGAGACGAGGGGAAGAACGGCGCCCCATCCAAACCGGCCCGCTTCGAGGTTTATAACTCGCTGCTGTCGGAAGCGGCCGTTCTCGGCTTCGAGTACGGCTTTGCCCGCGACTTCCCCGAAGCTCTCGTCCTCTGGGAGGCGCAGTTCGGCGACTTCGCGAATGGAGCGCAGATCATAATCGACCAGTTCATCGCAGCCGGCGAAGCGAAATGGGGTCTCCTTTCCGGCATCACCATGCTCCTTCCGCACGGCTACGAAGGTCAGGGACCAGAGCACTCCAGCGCACGTATCGAGCGCTACCTGCAGCTGGCCGCCCACGACAACCTCCAGATCTGCCAGCCGTCGACTGCCGCGCAGTACTTCCACCTGCTCCGCCGACAGGCGCTCCGGCCCTGGCGCAAACCACTCATCGTCTTCACCCCAAAGAGCATGTTGCGGCATCCTGACGCGTCCTCCTCGCTCGCAGACTTCAGCGTCAGCCAGTTCCAGAACGTGCTCCCCGATCACACGGTCGAGAACCCGCGACGCATCATCGTCGCCAGCGGCAAGATCGGTCACAACCTCCGCGTCGAACGCGAACGTCGCAAGGACAAGGGCGTCGCCATCGTCTTCCTCGAGCAGCTTTATCCCTGGCCCGAGCTCGAGCTCCAGGCCGCGCTCGACGAACACCCTGGCGCCACCGAGATCGTCTGGGTTCAGGAAGAACCTGCCAACATGGGACCACTCTTCTACGTGATGCCGCTTTTGCGACGCTTGAGCGGCGATCGAGCCGTACTGAGCGTGAAGCGGAGCGCGAGCGCAAGCCCTGCAACCGGCTCGGCCAAAGCACACGAACTCGAAGAGAAAACGTTGCTCGACCTCGCCTTTGGAGTCCTCCGGGCCTGACTTCAGCGCCCGGAAGCCTCTGGCCAGAACTCGTCCATCAGCATCGCAAACGCCACTCATCCCAAACGAGTGAAGTATTTTTCTCTGCAGCTCAGGCGAGTTCCATCTTGGGAGCTTGAGACCTCGGTAACCCTCATTGGTCTCGCTTTCTCCTTGCTGCCACGGCATGGAGCCGCTATGTTCAGCTAATGCTGCTCGGCAAGGACCAGCCGCTCATAAGCTGTTCGTAACATTTCTCCTTAGGTGAGCAATCCCTTTCCACTCAGGAAGCAACTTCGGCTCCTGATCTCGCAGTTGTGTGCAAACAGAAGGGAAAATGACTCTGCACTCTTTTGCACAAACGGCAGCTCATTTGCATGTACCTCTTTAGAGAAAGATCGTTACGGTGAGCACCATGCGTCCCACATTGGTTGTTTTGTTTGTTTTGATAGTTTCTGCTGCCTCTGCCACGGGAGTTCACGCCTCAACCGACTGCGAGCGGTGGCTCGCCGACTACAAGAAGGCGCTCGCTCAAAAGCCAACCTATCAGCAGCTTGAGGCAGCCAAGCACAGAGCGCGAGATCTCGCTCGGCGGAGGATCGGCGAGATCGTGGCGGCCACTATGCCTGCGAAGCCAAAGCCTGTCCGGATGAGCAGCACACGTCCGAAGCTTACGCCACGGCAGATGCTGAACCGCTTCGATGTACTCTGCGGCGATCTCCCCGTCGCTCCTGCCAACCAGGTCCTCGACAGCCGCATGGCGCCGGAGGAGTTCATCTCTGAGCTCTCGCTCGGTCCGATTGACGAACTGCCTGTGTCGGAGTACAGTCCTCTGCTAGCCGAGACTGCGCCCGCCGAATACACCCCGACTTCGTCGCCTCTCGCGACACCGTACGAAGGTGGCCCGGTCTTGCCGGTCGTTGGACCGAGCTTCGGCGGCGTTGGCTCTGCACCGGGAACCGCGAGCGGACCAACTGGGGGAACCACATCGCCCGGGATCCCTCCGACCACGTCCCCTGTTCTTTCCCCAACCCCGCTTCCTGCGCTCCCGCCCGATGCGCCTCCGGTAGCGGCGCCGGTCCCGGAACCCGGTACGCTCGTGTACGTTCTCACGGGGCTCGGCAGCATCGCAACTGCTCTCCGCCGTCGGCTGCGGGCGAATTAGAGATATCAATCTGACCGAGACTGTGAGCCTCCCCTGCTGTGAGCTGGGGAGGCTTCACCGCGTCTGGACCCGTCTGCAAAAAAGCGTCTGGGCCCGTCTGCAAAAGTGGTCGCTTAAAGAGGAAACCCACGCAGCGCGGTGGGGGCTGATGCGTGGGTATTCCGGTACAGCAACGAAGTGGGTGGACTTCGTTAGAGCCGGCTCAACTCGAGCGCAAGCGCTGAGGAGCCTTGCTCTAAAGAAATAGTACGAGAGATGAGAGCTTCCGTCAAGGAGAAATCTGTCGATCTCCGTCCCGAAAGAGAGACGTTCCGGGTCTGACGGTTTGAATCGAGTTTCGATCAAAGTCGGCAGATCAGAAGTTCGCGTTCATAGATCATCTCGGGGGGCAGGTGGTCGTGAAGGGCCAGAAAGAGCTCTTCGTGGCCCATCACCTCGTGCTTCCATTGCGCGCGGTCGACGAGTTGCAGTTCGTCAAAGGTATCTCGGTCGAAGTCCAGGCCATTCCAGTCGATGTCCCCGAAGTAGGGCGTCCAGCCGATGGGGGTCTCCTTACCGCGGACGCAGCCGTTGACGCGGTCGACCACCCAGCGAAGGATGCGCATATTCTCGGAGTAACCTGGCCAGAGAAAGTTTCCGCTCTCGTCCTTGCGAAACCAGTTGACGTGAAAGATGGGTGGTGTAGACGAGAGCGAGCGCTGCATGCGCAGCCAGTGCCGGAAGTAGTCTCCCATGTGATAGCCGCAGAAGGGGAGCATGGCCATGGGATCGCGGCGTACCTTGCCGGGCGTGCCGGCGGCCGCGGCCGTGGTCTCGGAGCCCATGGTGGCGCCGACGTAGACGCCGGACGACCAGTTGAATGCCTGGTAGACGAGAGGCATGGTCGTTGGGCGGCGGCCACCGAAGAGGAAGGCCGAGATCGGGACGCCGTCAGGGTCTTCCCACGCGGGGTCGATCGACGGGCATTGGCTTGCCGGCGCGGTGAACCGGCCGTTCGGGTGAGCCGCGGGACGTCCTGTCTCGCGGCCGAGCTCGGGAGTCCAGAGGCGGCCTTGCCAGTCGAGGCACTCGGCCGGTGGATCATCGGTCATGCCTTCCCACCAGACGCCGCCGTCCGGCGTGAGGGCGACGTTGGTGAAGATGGTGTTGCGAGAGAGAGTCGCGATGGCGTTGGGGTTGGTGCGCGCGCTGGTTCCGGGAGCGACGCCAAAGAAGCCCGCTTCGGGGTTGATCGCGCGCAGCTGGCCGGACGCGTCGGGCTTGATCCAGGCAATGTCGTCACCGACGGTCCAAACCTTCCAACCCTCGAAGCCCGCGGGTGGAATCATCATGGCGAAGTTAGTCTTGCCGCACGCTGAGGGGAAGGCCGCCGCCACGTAGGTCTTCTGGCTCTTGCCATCCTGGTTGGGCGGGCTTTCGAGGCCGACGATGAGCATGTGCTCGGCCATCCAACCTTCGTCACGGGCGATGTTCGAGGCGATGCGGAGGGCAAAGCACTTCTTGCCAAGCAGGGCGTTGCCGCCGTAGCCGGAGCCGTAGGACCAGATCTCCCGCGTTTCGGGGAAGTGGACGATGTACTTCTCGTCGTTCGACGGCCACGGGACGTCCGCTTCTCCAGGGGCGAGCGGGGCGCCGACTGAGTGCATGCAAGGGACGACGCGCTTCAGGTCCTTATCGATCTCGGCGAAGACGGGCGCGCCGATGCGGGCCATGATGCGCATGTTGACGACCGCGTAGGCGGAGTCGGTGAGTTGCACGCCGATCTGGCTCATCGGTGAGCCAATCGGTCCCATGGAGAAGGGAAGGACGTACATCGTGCGTCCGCGCATGGAGCCGCGAAAGAGCTGCTTGAGGCGGCGGCGCATGACGAACGGGTCTTCCCAGTTGTTGGTGGGGCCGGCGCTGTCGCGGGAGAGCGAGCAGATAAAGGTGCGGTCTTCGACGCGGGCGACGTCGTTTGGGCTGGAGCGGGCGAGGAAGCAGCCGGGCCAGAGCTCCGGGTTGAGACGGGTAAAGGTCTCGGCCTCGACCAGACGGTCGCAGAGCAGGTTGTACTCGGCCTCCGAGCCGTCGATCCAGTGGATGTGCTCGGGCTGGCAGAGGTCGGCCATTTTTTCGACCCAGCGGATGAGGTGCTTGTTGGTGGTGGCGGGCGCATCTGTCGTGCTGGTCTTCATGTCTGAGGGAGGACGGTCCTTTCGGTAGGGCCAATCCTCTGATTGTTCGCCTCTGCCTGGCTCAAGTCAATGGATGCTGACCCTGCTTTAGGCTAGTCCGGGACGAATACCCCCCCGGGTGCTTTTAGCGATAAACCTAGCGTAATGTTGCACTTACGTCTGGTCGACGACAGTAAAATATTGCAAAAGAAAGGACTTACGCGCAAAATATTCAGAGGAACGGACTTACCGGAAGGCGTAACTGGTTTGGCTACCAAAGTGCGTTTTCTTGCGGCCACTCTGGAGGCGCAACGTGTGTCGCTGCGCGAGAGGATGGGGCACCCGGGGTCTGGCTTGTCAGGGGTGGGTGGCTTCGGCGGGCTGGAGTGGTGGTGTTTGTTGGTGGATGCTGCTCCAGGGCCAGAGGTGTGGTTCGGGAACCAGGGCGCGGCGGACTGGGTTGAGGTGAATGTAGTTGAGCTTTTCGGTTTGTTTGGCGGCGGTGTAGACGTTGAAGTCGTGGTAGCGGGTTTCCCAGACTTCGGATTCGGGACGGGTTCGGGAGAAGGTTTGTTTGAGGACCTGGATGGCGGTGGAGAGCGGCTTGAGTTCTGGTTCGGTGAGAAGGAGGTGTACGTGGTCGGGCATGATGACGTATCCGGGTATTTCGAATTTGTAACGGTGGCTGGTTTGATCCAGGATGAGGAGGAAGGTGTCTCGGGCCTGTGGGGTGCCGAGGATGGGGCGGTGACGGAAGCAGGAGATGGTGATGAAGTGTTGGTGGCCTTTGTTTTGGAGGCGGAGGAGGCCGGTGGGCATTTCCAGAGAATAGGTTTGGACTGAGGGTGAGGGGTATGGCTCTTTGGTGGGGTTCTGTGGCTGGGATGAGGAGAGCGGTCGTTTGCTACTGCAAACGATACCCCACCCTTTCGCTGCGCGAGAGGATGGGGCACCCGGCTGCGGCAACGATCCGTTAACTGAACAGTGTAGTTATCAACTTCCAAACGATAATAAGGTACATCACTGAGGCCCCGGCCAAATTGATGTAGTACAAGGGCGTCAGCTTCACATATTTACTCTCTAGCTCATTTATCGTAGCCTCGCCTTCTTCGGTTTCCTCACCAGCTTTCCTAAGAATCATAAGCAGAAGGCGTTTCGTTGAGAACGCTTCCTCTACTGTGAGTCTGATCTGTGCGGTATGGCTCCAATTGACTGCTTGGAACATGAGTAGGAGCAAGCAGAGCACCACCGTCTCGAAAGCGGATGATGCTTTCCCGAATGCGACGATAGTAAGGAGAATTACGAGTACATTTCGAATGACACACCAAGCGGCCTTCCACCACCGCCAAGCTTTGGATACGGTTGATTCTGTTTCACGAGTTTCGTTAGGTCCGATCTTTACCAACGCGTCTCCTAAGGACGAAGTTTAAGGATGCTCTTGAGTTACGTGTGCGCAGTTATCGTAAGTGCATACAGACCAGTTTGGCACGATCTCAGCCGTTCCCTTAAGCGAGACGGCTACTGTAGATGGATTCCGCAGCAGTCGTTGTTGTAGTAAGGTGCGTTTGTGTTGCGCGAAGCGCTGGCCGCCGTACGCGTAGTACTACTCGCTGGCAGCGAGTTCTTCTTGTTCGCCTCTCATGCGCATTTGTTCAGTTCGCGCTCTTCGGCTTCGATGGCTGCGGTGACCTCCTGCTGGACCTCCGCTGCCGCATTTTTGAGCTCTGGGGAGAGGGTGACGTTGCGGTAAATTCCGTTCCCGGTTCCGGGAGGGGGTGGCACTTTTACCAGAGTATGTTTACGTTGTACTGGCGAAGCGCCGGATCTATGGAGATGAGCGGCATCTGCTCGACCATGGATTGGCTTACGAGGATGCGGTCGAACGGGTCTCGATGAAGGGCGGGGAGCCTCTGTAGTTGCCTGAGGTGTGACGGCAAGACGGGGAGGATAGACAATCCGGTTTGCTCCGCGCGATGGAGAAAGTAGTCGATGCTCTGGCCCGGAACCCGCATCTTGCCACTCGCGATCTTAATCGTCGCCTCCCAGAGCGAGGCGATGCTAAGGTGCAGCGAATTGGCTGGATCGTCTACGTTCTCCCGAGCGACTAAAGACAGACGATCGGTATCGAGTAAAGACCAGATGTAGGTGTGTGTGTCGAGGAGGAGGTTCACTCCGTTGAAGGCTGCGGAAAGATGACGGAGCTCTCGAAAAGGTCTTCGATCTCCTTATTTGTCTCCGCTGAATCCCAGTCATCGGAGAGCCAGATCTCGCCTTTTCCGGCTCCGAGCAGGCGCTTGCGCGTCGGGCTGCCAAGGCGCAAACCACTCGATCGGAGTGAAGGCGCTGCGTCGAGAGAACGCACCTCGGCGGGCGATGGTGCATTAGAGATCACCAGCTTCAGAGTCGGCTTTTCGGGACGCGTGATTTCGACCTCTTCTCCGCGATCAGCGGCGGAGATGAGCTCAGTGAGGTGGTCTTCAGCGTACTGGAGGCTGACGTTCACGGATTTAAGGCTACCGGGTAGATACCGGGTAGTCAATGCAAAGAGGAAGGCGGACTCTTGCGAGTCCGCCCTTTGTGTGTCGAAAGGCGAGAAGCAGATTCCTCTGCTTCGCTTCGGAATGACAATAAGAAAAACAAAGTCCGTTTTACGAAGGCTTATTCGCTGGCGGCTAGTTCTTCTTGTTCGCCTTCCATGCGCATTTGTTCGAGTTCGCGCTCTTCGGCGTCGTGGGCTTCCTGGACCTCGGCCTGGACCTGGGCTGCCGCTTCTTCGAGCTCTGGGGAGAGGGCGACGTTGCGGTAGTACTCCATGCCTGTGCCGGCGGGGATGAGGCGTCCGACGATGACGTTTTCCTTGAGGCCGCGGAGCGTGTCGATGGAGCCGTTGATGCTGGCTTCGGTGAGCACGCGGGTGGTCTCCTGGAAGGATGCGGCCGAGATGAAGCTATCAGTCGAGAGCGAGGCTTTGGTGATGCCGAGGAGGAGGCTGCGTCCGATGGCTGGGCGGCCACCGTTCATCAGGGTCTTCTGGTTTTCGGCGTTGAAGCGGAAGCGGTCAGTTTGTTGGTCGACGAGGAAGCCGGTGTCACCGACCTCTTCGACTTTGACCCAACGGAGCATCTGCCGGACGATGGTTTCGATGTGTTTGTCGGAGATGGCGACACCCTGGAGTCGGTAGACCTCCTGGATTTCGTTGACGAGGTACTGCTGGAGGGCGCGTTCGCCGAGGACTTCGAGGATGTCGTGCGGGTTGCGTGGGCCGTCGATGAGAGCATCGCCGGCGCGCAGCCGCTCGCCTTCCTGGACGTTGACGTAGACGCCGCGCGGGACGGAATATTCTTCTTCCTGTCCGTTGTCGGCGGTGACGTAGACCTTGCGCTGGCCTTTGGTGACGTCGCCGAAGCGGACGACGCCGTCGATTTTGGAGATGATCGCCGGGTCTCGGGGCTTGCGGGCCTCGAACAGTTCGACGACGCGTGGGAGACCGCCGGTGATGTCCTTGGTGCGCGTGGTTTCGCGCGGGATCTTGGCAAGGATGTCGCCGGGGTGGAGTTCGTCGCCGTCGGCGATCATGAGGTGGGCGCGCGAGGGCATCAGGTAGCGCTTGTTGCCCTGGGCGGACTTGATCAGGATTGCCGGCTGGCGTTTTTCGTCGGGCGCGTCCGCGACGACGAGGCGGGAGAGGCCGGTGACCTCGTCCACTTCTTCGTTGAGGGTGACGCCTTCCTGGAGGTCCTTGAACTGGACGGTTCCGGCGACCTCGGTGAGGATGGAGAAGGTGTAGGGGTCCCACTCGCCGAGGGTGTCGCCGAGTTTGACTTGCTGGCCGTCTTCGATCTTGAGTTTTGCGCCGTAGACGATGGCGTAGCGTTCTTTTTCTCGGCCCTTGTCGTCGATGATGGCGATGGAGCCGTTGCGGTTGAAGGCGACCAGGCCGCCTTCTTTCGAGCGGACGGTGACGAGGTTGATGAAGCGGACGGTGCCGGCGTTTTTGGCTTCGAGGTGCGAGGCGTCCTGCACGCGGGAGGCGGTGCCGCCGACGTGGAAGGTGCGCATGGTGAGCTGGGTGCCGGGCTCGCCGATGGACTGGGCGGCGATGACGCCGACCGCTTCGCCCATCTCGACCATTTTGCCGGAGCCGAGGTTGCGGCCGTAGCAGAGGATGCAGCAGCCGCGCTTGGACTCGCAGGTGAGGACGGAGCGAATCTTGACGCGTTCGATGCCGGCGGCCTGGACGGCGGAGGCGCGATCTTCGTCGATCTCCTGGTTGACCTCGACGATGGTTTTGCCTTCGAAGTCTTTGAGTTTTTCGAGCGAGACGCGGCCGATGATGCGGTCGCGGAGCGGCTCGATGGTTTCGCCGGCTTCGATGATGGGAGTGACGTAGATGCCTTCGACGGTGCCGCAGTCGACCTCGGAGATGATGACATCCTGGGCGACGTCGACGAGACGACGGGTGAGGTATCCGGAGTCGGCGGTCTTGAGTGCGGTGTCCGCGAGACCTTTACGGGCGCCGTGGGTCGAGATGAAGTACTCGAGGACGGTGAGGCCTTCGCGGAAGTTGGCTTTGATGGGCGACTCGATGATTTCGCCGGAGGGCTTGGCCATGAGGCCGCGCATGCCGGAGAGTTGACGGATCTGCTGTTTGGAGCCGCGGGCGCCGGAGTCGGCCATGATGTAGATCGGGTTCATGGCTCCTTCCTTGTCTGCGCGCTTCATGTTGTTGAACATCTCGTCGGCGACGCGCTCGGTGACGCCGGACCACATCTGGATGACTTTGTTGTTGCGTTCGCCGTTGGTGATGGCGCCGTCGAGGTACTGCTGCTGGACGGCGATGACCTGTTTTTCGGCGTCGTTGACGACGGTGTATTTGCTCTCGGGGATAACCATGTCGTCGAGGCCGACCGAGAGGCCGGAGCGAGTGGCATAGGCGAAGCCGAGGTCCTTGATGCGATCGAGGGTTTTGACGGTGACTTCCAGGCCGAGGTTGAGGTAGCAGTAGTTGATGAGCTGCCCCATGCCCTTCTTTTTGAGCAGACCGTTGACGTACGGCATGCCTTCGGGGAGGGCGTCGTTGAGGATGGCGCGGCCGACGGTGGTGGAGATGTACTGCTTGTTGAACTCGACCGGTTCGGTGTGGGTCAGGTCCTGATCGTCGTAGGCGGTGGTCATGTCGAGGACCATGCCGGTGTAGCGCAGACGGATGGGGGTGAGGGTTTCGACCTGCTTGGCCTCGAGCGCCATGAAGACCTCTTCGATGTTGGCGAAGACGCGGCCTTCGCCGATGGCGTTGACCTTGGCCTTGGTGAGGTAGTAGATGCCGAGGACGAGATCCTGCGTGGGGACCGTGATGGGCTGACCGGACGCGGGCGAGAGGATGTTGTGCGAGGCGAGCATGAGGACGGAAGCCTCGATCTGCGCTTCGGGGGAGAGGGGGATGTGGACGGCCATTTGATCGCCGTCGAAGTCCGCGTTGAAGGCGGTGCAGACGAGCGGGTGGATCTTGATGGCTTTGCCTTCGACGAGCACGGGCTCAAAGGCCTGGATGCCGAGGCGGTGAAGCGTGGGTGCGCGGTTGAGCAGGACTGGGTGATCCTTGATGACCTCTTCGAGGATGTCCCAGACGATCGGCTCCTGGAGCTCGACGAGTTCTTTGGCCTGCTTGATGGTGGTGCAGTGGCCGGTCTGCTCGAGGCGGTGGTAGATGAAGGGCTTGAAGAGCTCGAGCGCCATCTTCTTGGGGAGACCGCACTGGTGCAGTTTGAGCTCGGGGCCGACGACGATGACGGAGCGTCCGGAGTAGTCGACGCGCTTGCCGAGGAGGTTCTGGCGGAAGCGGCCCTGCTTGCCCTTGAGGGTGTCGGAGAGCGACTTGAGCGGACGATTGTTGGCGCCGCGGAGAACGCGGCCGCGGCGGCCGTTGTCGAACAGGGCGTCGACGGCCTCCTGGAGCATGCGTTTTTCGTTGCGGACGATGACCTCAGGCGCATGGAGGTCCATGAGCTTCTTGAGGCGGTTGTTGCGATTGATCACGCGACGGTAGAGGTCGTTGAGATCGGACGTGGCGAAGCGGCCGCCGTCGAGCGGAACGAGAGGACGGAGCTCGGGCGGGATGACGGGTATGACGTCGAGGATCATCCATTGCGGGAGGTTGTCGGACTTGCGGAACGCCTCGACGATCTTGAGACGCTTGGAGTACTTGAGTTTCTTCTGGAGCGAGGTTTCGGTCTTCATGCGCTCGCGCAGTTCGATCGAGAGCTCGGTGATTTCGACGCGCTTGAGCAGCTCTTTGATGGCTTCGGCACCCATCATGGCCTTGAAGCCGGAGGGGCGGTACTGGGCGTCGAGTTCGCGGAAGCGGTTCTCGTCCTTGATGACTTCGCGCTCTTTGACGGGGGCGTCGCCTGGATCGACGACGACGTAAGACTCGAAGTAGAGGACGGCTTCGAGCTCGCGGAGGGAGATGTCGAGGAGGTGGCCGATGCGGGATGGCAGGCCCTTGAAGAACCAGACGTGCGAGCAGGGTGACGCTAACTCGATGTGGCCGAGGCGTTCGCGGCGGACCTTCGAGAGGGTGACTTCGACGCCGCATTTATCGCAGATGACGCCGCGGTGCTTCATGCGTTTGTACTTGCCGCAGAGGCACTCCCAATCGGTGATGGGGCCAAAGATGCGGGCGCAGAAGAGTCCGTCGCGTTCGGGCTTGAAGGTGCGGTAGTTGATGGTCTCGGGCTTGGTGACTTCGCCGTGGGACCAGGAGCGGATCTTCTCGGGGCTGGCGAGCTGGATCTTGATGGCGTCGAAGTCGGCGATGGGGCCAGTGAGTTCAAAGGGGCTGGAGCGGAACATAGTGTCTGTGTCTCCGGGGTGCTTGGTAGCTTCTAGCTCTTAGCTATCAGCTTCTAGCTGGTTGCTGGTGCTTGTCTCGCGGTGACTCTCGGCGCATCGCGATGCCGTTGGTTCTAGTCCAGGTGCTTGTCTTCAGTTGTAAGGTAGAACGGAGTTTCAAGCTTTTAGATATTAGCTTCTAGCTCTTATGTCTTGGATTTTGTATCTTCTAATTTCTAGTTTGCTCCGCCTCCGCTGCTAGCTCCCGCCAGTAATAGCTAAGAGCTAGCAGCTAGAGGCTCGCTGTTAGTCGGCTGCCGCGATCGCCGGCAGGGGCTTGTTTTGGTCGGCCTGTTTGATCAGTTCGACGTCGAGACAGAGCGACTGCAGTTCGCGGATAAGGACGTTGAAGCTTTCGGGGACGCCGGGTTCGATGGCCGCCTCGCCCTTCACGATGGCTTCGTAGATCTTGGTGCGGCCGAAGACGTCGTCGGATTTGGCGGTGAGGAGCTCCTGGAGGATGTACGCGGCGCCATAGGCTTCGAGCGCCCAGACCTCCATCTCGCCGAAGCGCTGGCCACCGAACTGCGCCTTGCCACCGAGCGGCTGCTGGGTGATGAGGGAGTACGGTCCGATCGAGCGAGCGTGGATCTTGTCGTCGACCAGGTGCGAGAGCTTGAGCATGTAGATGTAGCCGACGGTGGCGGGCTGCTCGAACGGTTCGCCGAGCATGCCATCGAAGAGCTGCGTCTTGCCGGAGGAGGGCAGGCCGGCGGCTGCGAGCAGGGCTTTGATCTCCGTTTCGCGAGCGCCGTCGAAGACCGCTGTGCCGAACCAGATACCGCGCTTCATGCCGGCGGCGACGCGCATGGTCTGTTCGTCGTCGAGGTCGAGAAGCTGGTTGAGGGCGGCGGTGCCGGCGAAGCGTGCGCGGAAGAGCTCGCGAACGTCGGAGGCGTTGTCGTGGTTGGCGGCGATTTCGGCGACCTGCTTGCCGAGTTCGTGCGCTGCCCAGCCGAGGTGCGTCTCGAGGATCTGACCGACGTTCATACGGGAGGGGACGCCGAGCGGGTTGAGGACGATCTCGACCGGTGTGCCGTCGGGGAGGTAGGGCATGTCCTCCTCGGGCAGGATCCGGGCGATGACACCCTTGTTGCCGTGGCGGCCGGCCATCTTATCGCCGACCGAGAGCTTGCGCTTCATGGCGACGTAGACCTTGACCATCTTGATGACGCCAGGAGAGAGTTCGTCGCCCTTGGACATCTTGCCGATCTTCTCGTTGGTGATCTTACGGAGAACGTCGATCTGGCGCGAGGTCATCTCTTCGATCTCGTCGATCTGCTCGTTGACGCGGGGGTCCTTGTCGGCGTAGCGGATGCGCTTGAGATTGCGGGTAGAGATGAGCTCGATGGTGTCGCGGTCGAGGATGTCGCCTTTGTTGAGCAGCTTTTTGTTGGTGCGTTCGTCGTGGAGGTCGGCGAGGACTTCCTTGGCGCCGAGGATGTTTTCAAGGCGCTTGAGCCGCTCGTCGGTGAGGATGCGGATCTCGTCGGCGAGGTTTCGCTCGAGTTTTTCGACCTGCTCCTGCTCGATCTGCTTGGCGCGCTCGTCCTTTTCCTGACCCTTGCGGGAGAAGATGCGGACGTCGACCACGGTGCCTTCGATGCCTGGAGGGCAGGTGAGGGAGGCGTCGCGAACGTCGCCGGCTTTTTCGCCGAAGATGGCTCGGAGGAGCTTCTCTTCGGGGGTGAGCTGGGTTTCGCCTTTGGGCGTGACCTTGCCGACGAGAATGTCGTTGTGACCGATCTTGGCGCCGATGCGTATGATGCCGGACTCGTCGAGATCGCGTAAGGCGTGCTCGGAGACGTTGGGGATATCGCGGGTGATCTCTTCGGGCCCGAGCTTGGTGTCGCGGGCTTCGATCTCGAACTCCTCGATGTGGATGGAGGTGTAATAGTCTTCGCGGACGAGCTTCTCCGAGATCAGGATCGCGTCCTCGAAGTTGTATCCGCGCCACGGCATAAAGGCGACGAGGACGTTGCGGCCGAGGCCGAGTTCGCCCTGCTCGGTGCATGGACCGTCGGCGATGACCTGACCCTTGAGGACCCGGTCACCCTTGCGGACGATCGGCTTCTGGTTGATGCAGGTGTTTTGGTTGGAGCGCTTGAATTTGGTGAGCTGATAGATGTCGGAGCCGACCTCACGCGAGAGCTGCGTGGGGTGATGCTCGCCTTCGACACGGACGATGATGCGCTCGGAATCGACCGAATCGACGATGCCGTTGCGCTTGGAGAGGATGACGGCGCCGGAGTCGCGGGCCGTGACGCCTTCCATGCCGGTGCCGACGTATGGAGCTTCGGCGACGAGCAAGGGAACGGACTGGCGTTGCATGTTGGCGCCCATGAGCGCGCGGTTGGCGTCGTCGTGCTCGAGGAAGGGGACGAGCGAGGCGGCGACCGACACGAGCTGCTTGGGGCTGACGTCGACGTAATCGACTTCGGCCTTGTTGACGAGGACGAAGTTGCCCATGCGACGGGCGTTGACGAGGTCTTCGACGATATTGAGCTTCTCGTCGAGCTCGATGTTGGCCTGCGCGATGGTGTGCCGGTCTTCTTCCCACGCGGAGAGGTAGAAGGAGAAGGGCTCGAGCTCCATGGTGCGCTTGCCGGCGGCCTTGAGTTCAGCGTTCTTGGCGCGCGACTCTTCGATCTCGAGGTAGTCGCCCTGCCGCAGGCCGGACTCGCCGGCGTTCGAGACGGCGACGAAGTCGAGCACGCGACCGTCTTTGACGCGGCGGTACGGCGATTCGATGAAGCCGTACTCATTGATGCGCGCAAAGCAGGACAGCGAGGAGATAAGACCGATGTTTGGGCCTTCCGGGGTTTCAATCGGGCAGATGCGGCCGTAGTGAGTGGGGTGGACGTCGCGGACTTCGAAGCCGGCACGCTCGCGGGAGAGGCCGCCGGGCCCAAGCGCGGAGAGGCGGCGCTTGTGCGTGATCTCCGAGAGCGGGTTGGTCTGATCCATGAACTGCGAGAGCTGGGAGGAGCCGAAGAACTCGCGGATGGCGGCCATCACGGGCTTGGCGTTGATGAGGTCGTGCGGCATGGCCGTCGACATCTCCTGGTAAACCGACATCTTTTCCTTGATCGCGCGTTCCATGCGAACGAGGCCGATGCGGAACTGGTTTTCCATGAGTTCGCCGACGGCGCGAACGCGACGGTTGCCGAGGTGATCGATGTCGTCGACCGCGCCGATGTTTTTGCGGAGCTTGAGGAGGTAGCGGATGGTGCCGTAGAAGTCTTCCGGGGTGAGGGTGCGGCGCTCGAGGTGCGAGGCGTCCTGATCTTCGTAGAGCTTGATGTTGAACTTCAGGCGGCCGACGCGGGAGAAGTCGTACTTGCGCGGGTCGAAGAACATGCCTTCGAACAGGGCGGTAGCAGTGTCGAGCGTCGGTGGGTCGCCGGGCCGGAGCTTGCGGTAGATCTCGATGAGGGCTTCTTCGGGCTTGCGCACGGAGTCGCGGCGGAGCGTGTTGGTGATGATGTTGCCGACATCATCGCGTTCGGGAAAGAAGACCTCGAAGGAGGTGACGCCGGACTGGATGATCTTGTGGAGTTTGTCGGCGGAGATCTCCTGGTTGGCCTCGTAGAGCAGCTCGCCGGTAGTGAGGTCGACGACGTCGGAGGCGGTCATGGCGCCGTCGAATTCGGAGGTTTCGACTTCCACGGATTCGATCTTGCCGGAGCGTAGGCCGCGCAGGGTGTTGGGCGAGATTTTGCGGGTGGCAACGGCGAGATCTTCCCCGTTGGCGCCTTTGACGGCGGTGGAGGGACGTGTGCCGAGGAGGTGCGTGGGGGTGTTTTCGGCGCTGACGTTCCACGCGAGTTTGCCGTCGCGCACCTGGATGGTGTCTACAGTGTAGAAGGTTTTGAGGATCTCTTCGTCGGTGCGGAGACCGAGGGCGCGGAGGAAGATGGTGCCGAGGAACTTCCTTTTGCGATCGATGCGGACGTAGAGAGTGTTCTTCTGGTCGTACTCGAACTCGACCCACGACCCGCGGTAGGGGATGATTTTGCCGAGGAAGTAGGTGCGGTTGTTGGCGGTCTCGAAGAAGACGCCTGGGGAACGGTGGAGCTGCGAGACAATGACGCGCTCGGTGCCGTTGACGATAAAGGTGCCGTTCTGCGACATAAGGGGGATGTCGCCGAAGAAGACTTCCTGCTCCTTCATGTCGCGAAGGCTTTTGACGCCGGTTTCGGGGTCCTTGTCGTAGATTTTGAGGCGGATAGTAACCTTGAGCGGGGCGGAGTAGGTCATGCCGCGCTCTTCGCACTCGGCCTGATCGTACTTGAGCTGGAGGCCCACGGGATCACCGCACTTGGTGCAAAAGTCCGGCGTGTTCTTGTTGTAGGTTCCGCAGAAGTTGCAGAGGACGTCACCGGGGTGGAATGGATCGGTGATGACCATGTGTCCACAATGGGTGCAGGCGGTACGGAGGTGGTTGAGACCTTTGAGGTAGCCGCACTTGCACTCCCAGTTGCCGATCGAGAAGTCGACGAACTCGAGTTCCGAGACGTTGCGGAAGTCGGTGATGGGGAAGACGGAGGTAAATACGGACTGGAGGCCGTTGTCTTCGCGCTCCTGGGGGAGCTTATCCATCTGAAGGAAGCGCTCGTAGGAGCGGCGCTGCACCTCGATGAGGTTGGGGATCTGAATGGACGTAGGAATCTTCGAAAAGTCGAGACGGCTGCGGATCGCGCGCATTTCTGTGGACATGCTCTCTCCTGAGACTTACTCTGTGAGACCTCCCGAGTCTCGCGATCGGCATCTGATGGCCGGTACGGGAGAGTCTAGGAGTGAGGGCTGAGTAGAGGCCCTCTGGTTGCTTACAGCAGATACGGCTAACGGTGGTCCGCTGCCCTTGGGCAGGGACGCCGTGCGCAGAGTTGTGTCCGCGGCCTAGGCCGGGACAGAGACGCTTGATGCAAAGACAATATGCTGGACTGCCTAGGTCTGGGTGCCCGCGAAGCATTCTGCTGGGCGATCTCAGGTGCTCGCAAGGATCTGCGAGCGTTGCCGGCCTATGGGAGTTAAGACGGCAACGCGCTCAAAGGGGCAGCGTGCCCCATGAGCGCAAGGTCGAACTCGTGCACTGAATCGATAGTAAAAATCGTAATGCCTGCCGCCCTATGGGAGCTCGCCATGCCCCAAAGTTGCTGCCGCTGTCTGGTGCCTGATGACATCCTGGGTATCCGCCGCCCGAACACAGGATGACCGGCTCCGTAGCCTGCAGGATTTGACAGGATGAGCCGGGGTAACGCTGAGTCTACTGCTTACCGCGATATCTGATTATGTTGGAGCCAGCCGATCCATGCAGACCCGGGCGGATGGCATCCCTAGATATTTGAGGATAGACCATCTCGCCCGTGTTTGCAAGCACGGCGGGTTTACTTGATTTCTACGCTCGCGACGCCTTCGAACTTCTTGGCGATAGCAGCGGCGTCGTCCTTGGAGATGTTCTCCTTGAGCGGCTTGGGTGCGCCATCGACGAGGTCTTTGGCTTCCTTGAGGCCGAGTGCGGTGACTTCGCGAACTGCCTTGATGGTGTTGATCTTGTTGGCGCCGGCATCTTTGAGGATGACCGTGAACTCGGTCTTTTCTTCAACGGGAGCCGCGGCTGCGGCACCGCCGCCTGCAGGAGCTGCAGATGCAATGGCTGCGGCGGCCGAGACGCCGAGGCGCTCTTCGAGCTTCTTGACCAGGGCCGAGGCCTCAAGGAGGCTGAGGCTTACGATCTGATCTTCCAACTGCTGGATGTCTGCCATGATGATTTCTCCGATAGGTTTATGTGCTGCTTAGAACTTTGTGGTGCGACTGCATGTCACGAGGCCGTAACGGGAGCGCCTCGGGGTGCATCTGATCCGGCCGGGTTTCCGCTGCGCCCAGACTGGCGCACCCGGATGGATCGGAGGCGAACTTGGGGTGAGGCGGATGGCCGCGGCCTAGCCCTCGACCGGGTCGGTGGTGGCGGCTTCTCCGGCTTGGGAGCTGGTTCCGTTCTCGGGCTGCGCCGGATCGGCTTCGGAGGTTGACGCGACGGGGTCGGCTTCGGAGGCGGGGTGCTCGGCGATCTGTTGCTCGGGTGTCGGCGAGGGCGACGCTTCGAGCACCGGCGCGGGTGACTCGATGGCGTGCGTCTCGGCGACGAGCTGACCGTCGACCGGAGCAGCCGCGGCCTGCGGTGCAGCCTCTTCCGCGGGCGCCGTGCTCCCCGCCTGCGAAGTGGGAGCAGTCCCGGTCGGACCCGAGGAGAACTTCTCCTTTTCGACCGCCTGATTGATGACGACCGCGAGGTCGCGGCCGGTGGCGTTGATGACGGTCGCGAGGCGCTGGGCGGGGGAGTTGATCAGAAAGAGAAGCTTCGAGAAGAGCTCTTCCTTGCCGGGCATGGTGGCGAGAGCGCCGATCTCTTCGACCGAGATGACTTTGCCGTCGATGATGCCGAGCTTGAAGGTAAACTCTGCGTTGTCCTTGACCCATGTGGAGAGGGCCTTGGCGAGCGCGACCGGATCGCCGGAGGTGTAGGCGACGGAGGAGACGCCCTTGAGACCCTGGAGCGCGGCCTCGATCTGGGTGCCTTCGCCGGCCTTGGCGGCGAGCTTGTTTTTGACGACGTGGTAGGAGCCGCCAGCGCCTCGAACGGTCTTGCGGAGGTCGACATCTTTAGCGGCCGTGAGACCGGCAAAGGTGCCGATGATGGCCGAGGTCGAGCTCCGGAGTTCACCGGCGAGCTTTTGGACGTTTTCGGTCTTTTTCGTACGGGAGAGTGCCATGAGGACTTTACCTTTTCGCTGCTGGGGTCTGAGTTACCAGCTCTTTTGAGACGCGTTGGGTCTCGCGGTCAGATATGGATTGCGGCAGGCGGACGCCGGCAGAGGGAGACAGATGCGTTTACGCCTGAGCTTTGCCGGCGAGTTCCGCCGCGGCGAAGTCGAGGTCGATGCCTGGGCCCATGGTGGAGGAGAGCGTAATCGCCTTGATGTATTTTCCCTTGGCCGCCGACGGCTTGGCCTTGACGACGGACGAGATGATGGTCATGGCGTTGTCGACGAGCTTTTGCGGCTCAAACGAGAGTTTGCCGACTGGGACGTGCACGAGCGCGGTCTTGTCGGTGCGGAACTCGACTTTACCGGCCTTGATCTCGCGGATGGCGCTGGCGACGTCGGCCGTGACGGTGCCGGTCTTTGGGTTGGGCATGAGACCGCGGGGTCCGAGAACCTTTCCGAGGCGACCGACGGAGCGCATCATGTCGGGGGTGGCGATAAGTGCGTCAAAGCCGGTCCAACCCTCTTTCTGGATGCGTTCGACCATCTCTTCGCCGCCGAAGAAGTCAGCGCCGGCGGCTTCGGCTTCGCGCACCTTGTCGCCTGAGGCGATGACGGCGACGGACTTGGATTTGCCGAGGCCATGGGGGAGGACGACGGTGCCGCGAACCATCTGATCGGCGTGTTTCGGGTCGACGCCGAGCCGCAGGGTGAGGTCGACGGTCTCGTCGAACTTGGCGTACTTGGCTTTCTGCAAGAGAGGTACGGCCTCGGTGAGGACGTAAGGACGTGGCTCGACGAGCGCGCCCGCCTTTTGGAGGTTCTTGGAGATCTTCTGGGACATGGCTTCCTTTGTCTTCCACCCCTGGGAAGCGATGTTTCGAGCTTCGGGCGTGGTGTGTGGGACAGGCGCTCAACGCTGCGGTTGAGGCGGTCTTATGAGTATGCAGCTAAGTGCATGGGTGCGTCAAGGGGTGTTGGGGGAGGGCGGAGGCTAGCTCCAGATGCGGTCCAGCACTAGATCGAAGCCGGCGACGGGACCGGTGCCTTGCACGGAGGTTGGGTTGGTGTGGAGCTCGGTTGGTTCGCCGGGCCGATAGACGCTGACTGCCCTCTGCCCGGGGTCGATAAGCCAGGCGAGCTGGACTCCGTTGCGTATCCATTGCCTGAGCTTTTCTTCAAGATCCGGGAGGGAGTCGCTGGGGGAGCGGAGTTCGATGACGAAGTCGGGGCAGACGGGCGCGTACCTGGACTGCTCGGCGGGGGAGAGCGCATCCCAACAGGAGAGCCGCAGCCATGCGGCGTCGGCGGCGCGGACCGAGCCATCGGGGAGCTTGAAGCCGCCGTTTGAGTCAAAGGTGACGCCCCGGCCGTCGGCTTCCGCCCACTCATCCAGAAGTCGGCCGATCCTCATGTTCATTCTGCTGGTCCCACTCCCCGCCGGTGTCATGACGACAATCTCTCCACTCTCCTCGCGCTCCACCCGCAAGGGATCGTTTGCTGCGCAGAAGCGGAGCAAGTCATCGTCGGTCATCGGCGTCGCGGGTCGAAAGCGAAGCGGGAGCGGGGCGTTCGCGATCGTGAAGGTCACTTCCGGATTCTAAAGGACGGCTTGACGAAGAAACTACTCGAGAGTAACTTTAGCACAGAAAGCGAAGGAAAGGCGAATATGGGTGCTGTGACTGGTAGCGGTTCTCTCTTTCCGATCCTCTCTTCCGCGCCGGTGGGGATCGCTCGTGCACCGGTGGGGATCGCTCGGCTGGCGGCTGAGGCGGAGCACGCCGACGACGGTCATTTGGTGGAGTTCCGAGCGATGGAGGTCCGCAGCATCTTAAACCGGACGGTATCGAAGCGGCGTCTTTCGTTGGCGTACGGCATTAATCCGTATCGGGGATGCGAGTTTGGGTGCAAGTACTGCTACGCCCGGTATACGCACGAGTTCCTGCTGCCGGAGGCGCCGGAGCAGACGGAGGAGGAGGGTGCGCGCCGGGGCGAGAGTCTGGGTGACGGTGAGCGACCGGCGTGCGGTCAGGAGTTGCGCTCTGCGCGGGGTCCGGAGCTGCGCTCGACGGGCGGACAGGAGCTGTTTGAACGGCTGATTTATCTGAAGAAGAATGCGGCGTGGCTGCTGGAGCAGGAGCTCCGCAAAGTGGATCCGGCGGAGGAGATTGCGATTGGGACGGCGACGGACCCGTACCAGCCGATCGAGCGGCGGGCGCGGGTGACGCGGAGTTTGCTGGAGGTGTTTCGGCGGAGGTCGGGGTACCGGATCGGGATTGTGACAAAGTCTCAGCTGATTTTGCGGGATCTGGACCTGCTCTGTGAGATTGCGCGGAAGAACACACTGGTGGTGCATCTGACGATCACGACGGCGGACGCTGTGCTGGCGCGCAAGTTGGAGCCACGTGCACCGCGACCGGATCTTCGATTTGGGGCGGTCGGTCAGCTGAGGGATGCGGGAATTTGTACGGGTGTGCTGTGTTCTCCTCTGCTGCCTGGGATTACTGACAATGAAGGTGCACTCGCGGGCGTTGCCCGGCGTGCGGCGGAGGCGAAGGCGAGCTTCTTTGCGGCACAGCCGTTGTTTCTCAAACCGTGTTCACGACCTACGTACCTGAGTTTTGTTCGCGAGCACTTCCCTGCCCTGGAAGGCGAGTATGCGGCACGGTTTGCGACGGCGGACTTTGCGGCGCGGCCGTATCGGGAGGAGATGGAGGCGCTGGTCGCGAAGGTTTGCCGTAGGTATGGTCTCCCTCAGCGGTCAACGGACGCTCTGCTGACGCGGGATGCGGGACGAAGGCCGCCGGCGAGCACTGGGGCCGAATTACCGAGTCAGCGAGTCTTGTTCGGTTGAGTTTCGCCGCCTGAGGCGACGGGGGCTGGTCGATCGAGGACGTCTCGGACGGGATGGGCGACCAGATGCGGTATCCGGGAAGCGGTGAGGCGATTGTGAGCGATGGGCGATAGTGGGTCTGTATGTAGTCGCAGAGAGGCATGTAGATATCGGTGGTGTGGCGTACAGGCGGAACGAAGGGCGTCATGAGAACGAAGCGGAAGGATCGGGAGGCAAGGTTGAAGTGGCAGGTGAAGGAGCCGGGAAGTAGGAGATCCTTCTCTGGCTCTCTCCGAAGTTCGTCGAGTTTCTGCTGGATCTGAATCGGTTGTGCCACGTTATCGAAGGCGTTGTAGAAGCCGGTGTCGACGGTGTGTGGGCCTAAGGTGTCTAGGTTTGGGATCGGTCTGCCGAGAGGGGCAAGGATTGGTCTAGTCGCTGGGCTGCCGGACAGAGGAGACATGAGCGGGGCACTGGGCGGATTGCGCCGCTGGGTCAGGACGAAGCGAAAGAGCGAGATGGGGGCGGGAACCACGATGAGGAGCATGAGGTACGCGGTTATGGTCCGCTTGATGACGTGAGGGTGGGGCGCCAGCACGACCCAGGCGGCGAAGAGAAAGCCGGTGCTGCTGACGAGCAGATGTCCGACGTCGCTTCGACCGAATGCTTCGGGGAGCAGGCAGAGGCTGAGCAGGGTGAGGTATTGGGCCGCACCGCCACGTGCGTGGCGGCTCTGAGGCGAGTTGTGGCGAAGAGAGTTTATGAGCGCGCACACGGCAACGAGAGTTAGAGCAAAGATGGGAATCTGCTGAAGCGCGGGAAGTAGAGGAAAGTTGAATCCGCCGCCGCCCATCATGCGCAGAGTGCGAAAGGATCCGGCGTGTTGGGCGAGGAGCAGAAGAGATCCGGAGCCCGCGACGAAGAGGAGCAGAAGCGAGGATGATCGTCGCCGGCCGGGTCTTCCAAAGAGGAAGAGGTAGAGAACCGTGGCGGCGGCGAAGGCTACGGCCTGCTCCGGGGAGACGAGGAGAAGGAGGAACTCCGAGGCTAAAGCGTAGAGAACGCCTCGGAGTGCGGAGGTTGGGGTAGAGAAGTAAGGGAGCACAAGAAGGCAGAGAAAGGGCGCCAGGGCGAAGCGAGCCGGCGTGCTGTTGAGGCCGAAGTTGAGGATGCCGGCCCACCACGTGAGTGCAGTGATGACGAAGATGGGTGTTCGGAGGTGGGGAGGAAGCGGTAGACGGGCGACGATCTGCCAGAGCAGGAGGACACCGAGAAGGAACTCGATGAGCCATGCGGCGTAGTAGCCGCCCGCGAGCGAGAGGTGGAGGTATTTTGAGAGCAGGAGCGGCGGGTAGAGGAGGAGGGGACCGTAGGCGAACTCGAAGTCGAGGTAGATCTTCTGCCCACGCGCAAGGTGCTGGAGCCGGTCGAGGAAGTAGATGGCCTCTTCGGTTGCGAAGCGAGGACGAACGAAGATCCACTCGGCTGCCATAGCGGCGGCGTAGGCGAGGAGGGCAGCGTAGAGGGAGGTACGCGACAGACCGGCACCGCGCGGGTGTGGTTCCGGTTGTGAGGTCGGAGGGAGGAGGCCCAGGCCGTTGCTCCACCAAGCAAAGGCGCCGAAGAAGGCGATAAAGAGCAAGAGGCACGCCTGGTTGTTGAAGCCGACCAGATACGACACCGAGATGGAGGGTGTGACGGGAAAGAAATAAGGGAGCAGAAAGACCGCAGTGAAGCCGACACCGAGAAACAGGGCGATAGCTCCAGGCGATCTGCGGTGTGCGACGGTTGCTGGTTCGGCAATTGGGGAGTTCAGCACGTGTGAGGTCTGCTTTATCCAGAGTAGCCGGAGACGCGCGAGTTGGGTGGCAGGTCGCGGAGGGGAGCGGGCGAACCTGAGTGGAGACGTAAGACGAGCGAAGCCCGGCCGAGGCCGGGCTTCGTTGGGGCATTGGGGGGAATTGGATCCGCGTCTAAGCGGTGACTTCGATGCCCATGGATCGGGCGGTTCCACGGATGCTTTTGGCGGCTGCTTCGACCGAGGCGGCATTGAGGTCAGGGAGCTTCTGGGTGGCGATCTCGATGATCTGCTTTTCGGTGACCTTGCCGAGCTTCTCTTTGTTGGGAGTGCCGGAGCCTTTGGGGATGCCGGCGGCTTTGAGCAGGAGAACGGCCGCGGGTGGGGTCTTGGTGATAAAGGAGAAGGTGCGATCGGCGAAGACAGTGATCACGACGGGGATGGTGAGGCCGGCCATGGCGGGATCTTTGGTGCGTTCGTTGAATTGCTTGCAGAACTCCATGATGTTGACCTGGGCCTGACCGAGGGCGGGGCCGATGGGAGGGGCGGGGGTGGCCTTGCCGGCCATGACCTGGAGCTTGACGTATCCGTTGATCTTCTTGGGTGCCATGTTGCTTCCTCTTTTGCGTCTAGAGCGGCGGGCGCGGGGCCAGCGGCTGAGATGGGGGTGAAAGTTGGGTCGGGTGAGGCTGCGGTGTTATGCCTCGACCTTGTCGACCTTGGAGAATTCGATTTCGACGGGGGTGGACCGGCCGAAGATGGAGACCATGACTTTGAGGGTTTGGCGATCTTCGTTGACGTCGTCGACGGTACCCGTGAAGTTGGCGAAGGGGCCCTCGTTGATGCGAACCTGTTCGCCTTTGCCGAACTTGATAGTGAGGCTGGGCTTGTCCTTGGAGGCGTCGGTGCGGAAGAGGATCGAGCTGACCTCTTGTTCAGAGAGCGCGACGGGGTTGTCGCCTGTGCCGAGGAAGCCGGTAACGCGGGGAGTATTTTTGATGACGTGCCAGAGATCGTTATCGAGCTCCATTTCGACCAGGACATAGCCTGGGAGGAAGACGCGATCGGTGGTATATTTTTTGCCGTTGCGGAGCTCGGTGACGGGCTCGGTCGGGATCATGATGCGGCCGATGCGGTTCTCAAGGCCAAAGGCGCGGATGCGGCTTTCGAGCGACTCGCGGACCTTGCGTTCGAAGCCGGAGTAGGCGTGAATGATGTACCACTTGAAGTTTTGATTGACGGGCGGAGCGAGTTGTTCGCCGGAGAGTTCGGGACCGACGTCGCCGGCGGGTGTGCTGTCCGGATTGAGGTCGCTTGGTATGTGCTCGTCTGCCGCCATGAGGGTGCCTTTTTCTTGCATTGTTGCGCTCTTTCTCTTTAGAACGTGGCTCTGAAGCTGGCCGGAGAGGATCGGCAGATTTAGTGCTGGATCAGGGTGTGGAGCAGACGCTCGATCAGGTTGCCGATGGCGGTATCGATGAGCCAGAAGTATGCGGCAAAGATGAAGACCGTGATGATGACGACGGTTGTGGTTGCCTGGACCTCGGTGCGCGACGGTGTGATGACCTTGCGCATTTCGCTGCGGACGTCTTTGAGGTAGGCGACGAAGCGTTCCGGCTGCGATTTGATCTGCTGGATGCCGGTGGTGGGCTGATCGGCGACGACGATGGTTTTAGCCATGGTGCTCTCTCGGGAAGCTGGTACTACGGTATTTTCGCACGTTGTCCGGGTGAGGGCACGGGCTGTTTGGCAGGGGCGCTCGGATTCGAACCGAGAAGTTCGGTTTTGGAGACCGACAGTTTAACCGTTGAGCTTACGCCCCTGTGATGGAGGCGGGCTTTCTGGCCCAACCTCGAAGCGACCAAGCCGGTCTGGTGCTTTGACCGGGGTTACTTGGTTTCTTTGTGATCTGTGTGCTTCCGGCAGGTGTTGCAGAACTTTGAGAACTCGAGCCGGCCAGTGGTGGTTTTCTTGTTTTTGGTAGTCGAGTAGTTCCGGTTCTTGCAGGTCGGGCACTGGAGTGTAATGATTTCGCGCACTTGGTTTCCTTTCGGGTTTGGCCAGCCACCTCGGCTGGCAAGCAGCGTGGTTCCAAATGTGGCGACCACGCCGCGACGCAGGGCTTGGGGCCTGCTGCCGGATCCTGAGTTGTGTCCTAGGAAAGAGCGGCCAGGCCACACTCATCCTAGCTGATTATCGCTTAAATCGGGGTTTCCGAAAAGTACGGGCTGGGGATCCAAAGTACGGACAGGGGATTCGTAACCCAGGGGGGCGGTGCTATTCGTCCCAGAGCTTGCGTGTGATCAGACGGAAACCAACAACTACTTCCTCTGCCTGAACCGAATCTGGATGATGGAGCAGATCGATGGAGCCGTCCGCGCGGTAGACGCGAACCGTAGCTGCATACGGGTCGATGAGCCAAGCCAGCTGCGCACCGTTGGCGATCCACATCTCCATCTTTGCTTCGAGAACAGCGCGCGAGTCACTGTCGGAAAGAATCTCAATCAGAAACTCCGGGCAGATACGCGCAAACCCTCTGCGCTCCTCACGGCTGATTGCGTCATATCTGTCCTGGGAGATCCACGCGGCATCGGGGCTGCGCATGGAGCCATCGGCCAAGGTGAAGCCGCCAGTTGAGCTGAAACATATCCCTCCATGCTCGCGGGCCCACCGATGTAACTCACCAATAACCACCGCCTCCCAATGGGAACGATCCATCCCGAGCAGCGAGGTAATTTCTAATTCCCCTTGAGGATTGCGCTCGATGCGGTATGGCTTGTTGCGGTGCGAGAATGCAATGATTTCGTCATCGCTCATCGCGACCGCTGGACGCAAGGTAAGTGGCATAGGGAGGTCAAACAGCGCGCCTACCCGGGACAGATCGGTCTGGGTCAGCGTGGCCATGCCTGCATTGTAGCGCCCCAAAGCCCGTAGGCGGCGAGCCGAAGCTCGCCGCTGTTCCTACCGTCGGTCGCCGTCTTACTTGACGATTTCGGAGATGGTTCCTGCGCCTACGGTTCGGCCGCCTTCGCGGATGGCGAAGCGGAGGCCTTTTTCCATTGCGACCGGGGTGTGAAGCGTGATCTCAAGCTGGATGTTGTCGCCCGGCATGCACATTTCGGTGCCTTCAGGCAGCTTGGCCGATCCGGTCACGTCGGTGGTGCGGAAGTAGAACTGCGGGCGGTAGCCGTTGAAGAACGGTGTGTGTCGGCCGCCTTCTTCCTTCGAGAGCACGTAGACCTCGCCCTTGAAGTCGGTGTGCGGCTTGATCGATCCGGGCTTGGCGAGGACCATGCCGCGTTCGACGTCTTCTTTCGCGATGCCGCGCAGGAGAAGGCCGGCATTGTCGCCTGCCAGACCCTCGTCCAGCTGCTTTTTGAACATCTCGACGCCGGTGACGACCGTCGGTCGGGTCTCGCGGAAGCCGACGATCTCGCTCGCCTCGCCGACCTTGACCTTGCCGCGCTCGATGCGTCCAGTGACCACCGTGCCGCGGCCGGAGATCGAGAAGATATCCTCGATCGGCATCAGGAACGGCTGGTCGATCGCGCGGTCGGGCTGCGGGATGTACTTGTCGACCGCGTCCATCAGCTCATCGATCTTGGCCTCCCACTTCGCTTCGCCGTTGAGGGCGCCGAGCGCCGACCCGCGGATGATGGGGGTGTCGTCGCCGGGGTAGTCGTACTTCGAGAGCAGCTCGCGAACTTCGAGCTCAACCAGCTCGATCAGCTCCTCGTCCTCGACCGCGTCGCACTTGTTCAGGAACACGACGATGTACGGGACGCCGACCTGGCGGGCGAGCAGGACGTGCTCCTTGGTCTGCGGCATCGGGCCGTCGGTGGCGGCGACGACCAGGATCGCACCGTCCATCTGCGCGGCGCCGGTGATCATGTTCTTGATGTAGTCGGCGTGGCCCGGGCAGTCGACGTGCGCGTAGTGCCGGTTCGCGGTCTCGTACTCAACGTGCGAGGTCGCGATCGTGATGCCGCGCTCGCGCTCCTCAGGGGCGTTGTCGATCGTGTCAAACGATCGAAATGTGTTGTTCGGGTTGTGCTTGGACAGCACCTTGGTGATCGCCGCCGTCAACGTCGTCTTGCCATGATCGATGTGACCGACCGTCCCGATATTGACGTGCGGCTTGGACCGGTCAAACTTTTCCTTACCCATAGTGTTTCTCCTGTTTCGTGATGGTGCCGTGCTGGATGTGTTGGTGCCGTGGCGTATGTGTTGGTGACGCGAGCCTGGGTCGGGGCGGCTCCAGATCTCGTCGAAAGCACGGCGAACCGCGCCCTAGTAATAGGCGTAGAGCTTGAAGAATTTCCGCCGAAGTTCGGGTTGAACTTTTTCGAGGCTGGCTAGGTAGTGTTCGCGAATCTGGCCCTGGTCGGCGTTGCCGAGTTGTGCGTACTGGGCTGCGGCTTGTTCGCCGAGGTAGCCGGAGGTCAGGACCTGTTCGAAGTTGCGGATGCGCAGGCTGCGACGACTGAGCGAGCGAAAAAACGTCTCGACGTTTGCTGGGGCAAAGCACTGGTCGATCGCGCTCTGGATCGTACCGAAGCGATTGGGGTCGGCGACGGCGAGAACTGCCTGCTGGAAGATTGCTGCCAAGTGGTTCCTGCTTCGATGGTGGGATTTTACGTCCGAATTTTGGAGCGGGAGACGGGAATCGAACCCGCGACCAACAGCTTGGAAGGCTGTGACTCTACCACTGAGTTACTCCCGCGGGAAAGATTTTAGCTTCTAGCTTTTCTTTGGACTGCCTCTTTGCCGTGCACTGGCTAGAGAGCAAGAGAACAGTTTGAGGAGTGGAGCTGACGGAGAGGCTTGAACTCTCGACCTCTCCCTTACCAAGGGAGTGCTCTACCACTGAGCTACGCCAGCCAAAGAAATGTCCAACCCGTCTATCCTAACGCGACCGAAGCCTTCCGAGAAGGATGCGGAAGGCAAAAAAACCGAGCAGCACCCAGGTGAGGGAACGGTACCGTCCGGGTTCCATGGTGAACGCAGAGAGGAGGGCGAGGCCCGAGAGCACAACGACCGCGATGAGCATGCGACCGCTGCTGCCTGGGCTGAAGTCGGAGGGCATGGCGGGCGCGGGCTCGTGGGAGAAGAGGTGGTGCACAGGGGAGGATTCGAACCTCCGTAACTCATAGAGTGGCAGATTTACAGTCTGCTGCCATTAACCACTCGGCCACCTGTGCCCTGTCTGCCCGGGTATGCCGATAGTGGCGGACGATAACCCGGTGCAGAGCGACTTATGTTGCGTGTTTCTGAAGAGGTCTGGAGCTGACGAAGGGATTTGAACCCCCGACCCTCTGATTACAAATCAGATGCTCTACCAGCTGAGCTACGCCAGCCTTTCCAGGCGAAGGGCGCGTCCATCTCGCAATTCAGCCTGATCTCCATACGGAACAGGAGAAGGATGGGAGACAAGCGCGCACCGTCGCAACACTTTTCCTACGGTAGCATAGGCCGTGGCACGCGGCAACGCTGCCTGGGTTTGGGGGCCGATGAGTATGGAGTGGCTACAGAACGGCTGCTAGTTGTGGGTAGAGGCCGGCATGATTGTTCTCGTACAGGCCGAGGAGACGCTGACGC
Organism: Acidobacteriaceae bacterium; assembly: GCA_965277145.1. Classification (GTDB taxonomy): domain Bacteria; phylum Acidobacteriota; class Terriglobia; order Terriglobales; family Acidobacteriaceae; genus Edaphobacter. Next base: position 53,476 of record OZ255717.1, on the reverse strand, counting down.
ATGAGGTAGTAGGCAGCGGACGCTTCTTGCAGGTGGAACGGGGCGCGGAAGGCTTTGTGCCGGAGGACGAGGCTGGCGGTGAGACGCCAGAGCGCCTGGCGCAGGCGAAACGCATCGCGGCGCATCATTTCGGCCACGACACGGCCCTCATCGACGTTCCAGCGTTCGACGTGCTGTGCGAGATCCAGCATAACTTTGGAGTTCGCGCGAAGTTTGGAGAGGCCGTCCATGCCGCCGATCAGGACCCACATTTCTTCCGGCTCGATTCCGAGCTGGTCTTTACCGGGTTCGAGATAAGTCCGAGCGAGGGCGGTGAGTTTATCGGAGTCTACGGGCTGGATGCCCGCCACGAGAGTCTGCCAGGGTTGGAGGAGGCGGCGACGGCGGAGAACGAATCCGCCCTGGTAGGCGATCACGACGAGCAGGAGGGAAGCTAACGCCAGGAGTGGGTACATGGTGTCCTCGTGTTCAGTTGGGACCGGGCGAATGTTCAGGGCTGAGGTTTAGGTCAGCGTGGATGTGCAACAGATCGTCGATCAAGGCCGGGGGGATCTCTTTTGGTTCTTCTTCTGGGACCCATAGCGCTCCCGACCAATATACGAGGGAAAGCTCCCAAACCGCAATATCAAAGTGTTCGAGGGTCTTGAAATGGTTGGTGGCTCCCCAGTATCCGTGGAGGGCGTCGACGGCAAAGGAGGCGAGCGACCAGACCGTGAGACCGTAGCCGACGCGCATGACGTGGCTTCGCCAGTGGAGGCCGAACTGTGCGGAGGCGGAGAGGATGGATGTAAAGGTGAGGCAGACCAGAAGCGTGGTGAACAGATTTCCGCGCACGCTCCAAGCCTCCAATGGAGTGTTGGCGAGCGGTTTGACCCAGGCGGCCATGACGGCGGCGACGACGGCCCCTAAAGCGGAGAGAAGGAGGAAGCGGGATTTTGCACCCTGGACCCAGACTCCGTTTCTGCAAAGGACAGATCGGGCGATCTCGCTGAGAATCATGATCTGCAGGAGGATGTCTACGGCGCAGAAGCACCAGTAGGCAAGACCGTAGTTGCTGGGATAGCTGCTCCAGATGACGAAGAGCAGCGCGGAACCGGTCATCTGGAAGCCGATCCAGGCGGTGAACCAAGGAAGTGTCCGGTAGCGTTTTCGGAGGATCAGAACGGAGAACAGGGCGACGACCAAAAGGAGGCCCGTCGCCCATAGGATCTGATCAACTACGTTCTCCCCCATCTACTTACCGCCTAGAAGCCAAAGTAAAGCCCGACGATCGATATGATACTCCCGAGGCTGAAGGCTTCCGCTGTTGGACGGGGATGCGGGTTGCAGCCACCGACGTGATTCGCAGAAGCCGTGCTGCCGGCCGATTGAGATCCGTCGCCAAGGACGTCCGCGGAAGCGATCTGGGCGGAGCTGGCGGAAAGGGCGAGGACGGCGACGGTGGCGAGAACCGATGTGCGGATGGCAGATTTCATGAGGAATTCCCTCGAGCGCAGTAGCGCTAATAAAGCGTAGCCCACCGACCGAACCTAGGCATCACCTGAAAGTGATATTGTGTCCGGGGAAGCCTGAGCAAGTTGAGGAAATCCAGAGAAACTTCTCTTGAGATCAAGGGAGCGATCTCTCGGATTTCTCCGTTATTCCATCTGAGCTTTTTTGGGCAGCTTTGGATACATAGTTTTGTCTGACGCTCCTGACACATCTCGCATCTATGTAGCGACAGGTTGAGAGGGGTGGTGACAGGTGATTCAGTCGAAGGGGTACGCTGCGCAGGATCCAACTTCGGGGCTGGCGCCCTTTTCCTTTGAGCGGCGCGAGCCGGGGCCTAAGGATGTGGTGGTGGAGATCGCTTTTTGCGGGATCTGTCACTCGGATATCCACCAGGTGCGGGATGAGTGGGGTGGATCGATCTACCCGATGGTGCCCGGGCATGAGATCGTAGGCCGGGTGACAGCGGTGGGCGAAGAGGTCCAGCGCTTCCGGGTAGGAGATCTAGCAGGGGTTGGGGTGACAGTTGAGACATGCCAGGTATGCGACAACTGCCGGGCTGGGGCGGAGCCATACTGCGAGCGCGGGATGGTGGGCACGTACAACGCGAAGACGTACGCGGGCGAGGTTACCTATGGCGGCTATGCGAACAACATCGTCGTTCCCGAGCGGTACGTCTACACGATCTCGCCCAAGCTGGAGCTCCCCGCGGTGGCGCCGTTGTTGTGCGCGGGGATCACGACGTGGTCGCCTTTGCGGCATTGGGGTGCAGGGGAGGGAAAGAAGGTCGGGATCGTTGGGCTGGGCGGACTTGGGCACTTGGGACTGAAGTTCGCGCATGCGTTTGGGGCGGAGACGACTTTGTTTACGACCAGCGAAAGCAAGGCCCAGGATGGGCGACGTTTGGGTGCGGACCAGGTCGTGATTTCCAAAGACGCCGATGCGATGAAAAAGGTGATGAAGAGCTTTGACTTCGTTTTGGATTGCGTTTCTGCACCGCACGACCTGAATCAGTACATGGGTTTGCTGCGACTGGATGGAACGCTTTGCCAGGTTGGTTTACCGGATAAGCCTGAGTCGATCTCGGCGTTTTCGCTGGTCACGAACCGGCGCTCGTTATCGGGGTCGATGATTGGGGGGATGCAGGAGACACAGGAGATGCTGGACTTCTGTGCCGAGAAGGGCATCGTTTCGGACATTGAGATGACTTCGGTCGACAAGCTTGCGGAGGCGTATGAGCGCGTGATCAAAGGCGACGTGAAGTATCGGTTTGTGATCGATATGGCGACGCTGGGGAACTGAGTTGATTGCGGTGGCGATTTAGAGCGGTTCTTCTGATCCTTTGAGCCGTGCTCAGCTAAAGAGAGTGAAGACGGGTGTGTCGACGGAGATGGAGGAGACGGGGCCGGAGAGTTGGCCGGATCCTCCATCTCGGCGGAAGGCTGCGACGTTGGCGGAGTTCTGATTGCTGACGACGAGCCAGTTGCCTGTGGGGTCGAGGCTGAAGTGCCGGGGCGTCTTGCCGCCGGAGCTGATGCGTTGGACAAGCTGCAAGTTGCCGTTTGTCTGGTCGATGCGAAAGACGACGAGGGAGTCCTCGCCTCGGTTGCTGGCGTAGAGGAAGTGTCCGTTTGGCTCGATGGCGATCTCGGCGCCGGTGCTTTTGCCGGAGAATTTGGGATCGAGTGTGGCGACGGAGTTCTGTGTTTTGACGAGCATAGCTTGGGCCGGCTGCGTGTGGGTTGTACTCCAGAGGAAGTGGTCGATGGTGGAGGTGAGCTCGTTGATGGTGTAGAGCCAGCGACCGTTGGGGTGGAAGGCGAGGTGTCTGGGGCCGGAACCGGGGATGCCGTTGGAGAACTGTGGAGTTGGACCGAGTGTGAGTTGAGCGGTCCCTGGATCGACGGAGAAGACGGTGATCGCGTCTTTGCCGAGGTCGCTGACCAGGAGAAAACGGTTATCGGGCGAGAGGTTTGCGCAGTGGGGATGTGCGGCGTCCTGGCGCCCGGCATTTGGGCCGAGTTTGCCGAAGCGATCCTGCTTGAAGTCGATCAGATCGACGGGGCCGGAGAGAGTTCCGTTGGGCTGCACCAGATAGGAGCTGACGCTGCCGCCCGCGTAGTTGGCGGTGAAGACGGAGTGGCCGGTGCTGTCGACCGAGACGTACGTTGGGCCGGCGGCTCCGGAGGGGATGCGGCCGAGCTCATGGAGCGCATTGGATTTCGCGTCGATGGCGAAGGTGACGACGCCGGAGGTGGCAGCGTCGGGGCCTTCGTTGACGGCATAGAGAATGCGGCCGGGGGCGACATGAGGCGACATGGCGAGGAACGATGGACTGGTGGTGGCGGCGGCGAGCTCGGGCTGGGTGAGTTGGCCGGATTTGGTGTCGAAGCGAGCGAGGTAGATGCCCTTGGACGACGAGTTCTTTCCGGTGTTGGTTCCGATGTAGATGGTCATGGACATGGCAGTGGAAGTCGGGCGCGGTCGGCGAAAGGGATTGGCGAGGGCGTGGGCGGCGGTGGCCCAGGCGGCGGGAAGCGTGAGGAGGAGAGTTCGACGGTTCGGGGTCATATCTCCGTGAGTTGGATGCGGTTCGGGGCGTGGGTCTTAGGACCTCGGGTCGTTTGGGTCTGCTTGCCGGCTTTGAATGCTTGCTAACGGGAGTCGTTGTTGCCGCTGGGGACTTTTTCCGCTTCGTTCCGGTTCGCGGTTGGTGCGCCGGCGTAGACACCGCTGCCGGGGTCTCCGGGGAGAGCGCCGAGGTAGGTTTCAGGCTTGATGTTGTCGTTGATGACCGGGAGGGTGGGAAGTTTATCGGTGGATCCGGCTTCCCGGACGACGGCGTCGGCGTGCTCGAGAACTTCGGAGACGGTCATGGCATACATCTCGCGGCCATTGTCGTAGCCGGACTCGATGGCATGTTTGAGGTAGCGGCCGGCGATCTGCGCGGCGAGGTAGTCCGTGATGACATAGCCGGTGCGACGTTTGTGCTCGACCCAGGCGAGGTTGGGGAGGCTGATCCAGAGGGGGCGACCGTTGACGGCGAAGCGAAGATCGGTGGCGTCCGCGTGACGTGTGGCGATGGCGACCATGGTGGCGCGCCAGGTGCAGTGGAGCGGATCGCCGGTCCAGCGGTCGGTTACGGTGAAGTCTTCATACATAGTGAACAGCTTAGACGGGGATACGGTGTGGGGCAAGGATGGGGGAGGTGAAGTTGCAGTGCGGGGTGAATTCTGTGCGGAAAGGAGCTGCTTTCATGTATACCGTCTGGAGACGTCATGCGACGATCTCTGGCGCGGACGAATTTACTTGAACGGAGAAGGCTATGTTGCTGCTGATTCTGCTGGTGTTGGTTTTGGTGTTTGGATTTGGTGGATACCGGATGGGACCCGGGCTTGGGTACTATGGCGGCGGCGGGATCAGCCTGATCCTGCTGATTTTGATTCTGCTTCTCTTGTTACATGTGTTTTAGGCGGATGTCCCTAAGGCACCCCTGGGTACCTGGTGTTCTGCAGCAGCCGGACATGTACTGGAGTCAGCCTGAGAACTGAAGATGACCCCTGGAAGAGCGGGTCATCTTCGATTGTCTCTGACCGGGATGTCAGCTTTCCTTTTTCTCCTTATGGCCGCCGAACTGGAAGCGCATGGCCGAGAGCAGCTTGTTGGAGAAAACGGCGTTGTTCTGTGAGGTGAAGCGGGCGAAGAGGGCGGCGCTCAGCACATCGGCCGGCACGCCCTCGTCGATGGCGGCGATGGTTGTCCAACGCCCTTCGCCTGAATCCGACACGCGACCGCTGTAGTCTGCCAGGTCGGGAGATTCGGTCAAGGCTGCCGCGGTGAGGTCGAGAAGCCAGGATGCGATGACGCTGCCACGTCGCCAGACTTCAGCCACATCCGGAATTGGCAGGTCGTACTTGTAGTGATCCGGTTCACGCATAGGCGCGGTTTCGGCGTCGAAGGTTTCCTTTGTGTTGCCGACGTTGGCGTGTTTGAGGATGTTCAGACCTTCGGCGTAAGCTGCCATTATGCCGTACTCGATGCCGTTGTGGACCATCTTCACGAAGTGGCCTGAGCCGGCGGGACCGCAGTGGAGATAACCATCCTCGGCGGTAGACGCGGGAGCTTTGTCACGGCCCGGGGTTCGGTCGATGGAGCCGCGGCCGGGCGCCAGGGTCTTGAATATGGGATCGAGAAGCTGAAATGTCTCTGTTTCGGCGCCAATCATGAGACAGTATCCGCGTTCCAGGCCGAAGACACCGCCGCTGGTACCGACGTCGACCCACTTCAACCCGGCTTTTGCGACCTCTTTGGATCGGCGAATGTCGTCCACGTAGTACGAGTTACCGCCGTCGATCAAGATGTCGCCGGCCTGAAGCGAGCCTTCGAGCTCCTCGACGGTTCCATCCACTGCTCCTGCCGGCACCATAAGCCAGACAGCCCGTGGGGATTTGAGCTTGCTTGTCATATCGGCAAGGGAACTGCTCGGGGTGGCGCCTTCCTTGGCCAGGGCGGCGACCGCATCCTGACTGTGATCGTAAACGACGCAGTCATGACCATCTTTCATCAGGCGCCGCACCATGTTGGCGCCCATCCTGCCTAGACCTACCATGCCGATCTGCATCTTGTTTCTCCTTTATGTTTCCGGAAACGGCTAGTACAACGCAACGTCGTTATGTTTGGAGCTCTTTGCTTGTTCAGAGTATGGCCAGAAGCTTCGAGAGACGAAATCTGCTGCGAGATCAGGGCCAGTTCAGGAGCTAAATCGTTTCCTCTGCTTTGAGAGGATGTCCCCGTCAATGATTCCGTTGCTAAGATTCAGTTGCTAACCGGTGAAGCTAGATCGAGTGGGCGGGTCGTCAACTCGCCATAGCGGCCGTCCGTGACATTCCATCCCGGGAGTTCTTGGGAACCGGTAATCAGACGAGCTCCGTCGTTAAAAAAGATGTACGTGTACGCCCATTGCCGAAACACGGAGAGTCGGTTTCGGAATCCGATTAGAAAGAAGATGTGAACGACCAACCAGGTGACCCACGCGGGGAAGCCACTCCAGTGCGCTTTGAAGGGCCAGACGATATTGGCCACTGCTGCCTTTCGGCCGATTGTCGCCATGTCCCCCTTGTCGAAGTAGTGAAAACGGTCTGTCTTTTTGACTTTTGAAGCGACACCATGTTCGGCGTCTATCAGCATCTGGATGCGCTTTGCTGCGAAGTCGCCCATTTGCATTGCGGGTTGGGCTACTCCTGGTACCTGTTTTCCACCTTGTTCGACATGGGCTAGATCACCGCAGATGAAGATTTCCGGATGCCCTTTCGGGTTTAGATGCTCATCGACCAGGACGCAACCTTTTTTGTCCGTCTCGACGCCCAGGACTTTGCCCAAGGGCGAAGCTTGTACGCCTGCTGCCCACAAGGTGACCAGGGAGTCGATACGCTCATTGCCGACCATGACGTAACCCGGTTGGATATCCGTGACGTGGGCGCCGGTCCTGACTTTCACACCCAGGTGCGCAAGCTGCTCAATTGCCTTTTTCTGCAGGTCTTCTGGATAGGCACCGAGTATCTTCGGCGAGCCCTCGAGTACCAGGACCTCCGCGTTCGAAGGTTTTATATGCCTGAAGTCTTTCGTCATGTAGAGTTTGGCGATGTCGGAGATAGCACCTGCAAGTTCGACTCCGGTGGGACCTCCGCCGATGATGACGAAGTTCAATGCGGGATGCGTTCCGGCCTCGAGCATTTGTCGTTCGGCGAGTTCAAAGGCCAGTAAGACTCTGCGGCGAATTTCGATAGCATCCTCGACAGTTTTCAGGCCTGGAGCCAGCTTTGCCCATTCATCCTTGCCGAAGTAGGAGTGAGTCGAGCCGGTAGCAACGATGAGGTAGTCGTATTCGAGCGAGGCACCTGTCTTGAGATGAACGTGTCTCTCACCGATGTCGAAGCTAACTGCCTCATCCATGACTACTTCGACGTTTTTCTTGTCCCGCAGTATGGAACGGATTGGCTGCGCAATCTCTGCGGGAGACAGGACAGCGAGAGCCACCTGGTACAGCAGAGGTTGGAACGTATGATGATTTTTGCGGTCCACCAGTGTGACGGCGACTGGCAGGTCAGCAAGCCCCAAGGCTGCATTCAACCCTGCGAATCCACCGCCGAGAATAACGACGCGTTTCCGGGATGTCCCGAGAACCGGCTTGGCTGCTGCCATCAAGACTCCCTCTTCCTGTTCAGTTACATAGATGCCGGGCCGACCGCTTCTGATGGTTATCCCCACATTGCTGCAACGTTACATCTGAGCTTTCCTCGTTTATGGATGTCTTTCCAGAGTGACTTCCGAGAGACTGCGGGTGCCGGCGGCGATGGCGATCTCGGTGATCTCTGCTCCGACAGGGGTGTCAAGTGGAGCGACCGAGAGGAGTCCGTTGGCATCGGAGGTCGCCTCGATGTCACTGGTTCCGTACACGGGGACCGAGGGGCAGGACCCGAGACTGACGCAGGGTGCTGCCCATCCCTCATTCGTCTGGAAGACCCTGACGGTCGCGCCCGCCACTGGATGTCCGGCGGTGTCAGTCACCTGAAGGACAACCGCACCGAAGGCCTGCCCTGCGCTGAGTGACTGGTTCGCTCCACTTACTGAGAGGATCTGCCAGTCCGTTGGGCTTACGCCTTGAACGGCGATCTTCGCACACACGAGACTCCAGGCGCAGGCTGTAACCGTCGCCTGAGCTCCGGCTGAGAGCGCCTGGGATGTCATTAAGATCTGCGCGGAACCTTGCGTGTTGCTAACTGATTGGGTCGCCGAAAGCTGCACATTGCCTTGCGCGAGCCATTGCAGCGGAACATTTGCTACAGTTCCCGCGTTGTCCGAGAGGTTGACTTGGGAAACCCAGCTGACATTTGCTCCCGCGGCGACGTAAACGGCGGGTGTCGTTGCGGTCACTGATCGGACGTGGGTCTCTGCCGCAAAACTCGCGGTAGCGGAGCCTGCGATGCTTGCCGCGGTCAAGGTGACCGTTCCACTTGCAGTCGGAAGCACAGGGGTTGAGGCGGTCCCAGTTGCGTCCGTGATTACGGTGCAGGTGGCTTGCCCACAAGCACCAAACTGGACACCTCCTCCGGTTGCAGCAAAGACGACGGACTCACCGACGACGGGAGTGGTTCCGTCCGGACCGAGCACCTTCACGGCGAAGCTGGCGGGTGTGAGAACGCCGACCGGTGCTGCCGCTGCCGGCGCGCTCAGAAGCCGGATCGTCTGCGCCGCCGAGGTGGCTGGCACATCCACTGTACCAGCGCTCGATGATGCAATCAGCGTCAGAGATCCTGGGGCGAGAGGGGTTACGGTTGTCTTTGCAACTCCCGACGCATCCGTCGTGATGGTGCAGGAGGTTCCGCCGCATGCGCCGAAGTTTGCCGTTCCTTGCGCAGAGGAGAAGGTTACGATCCTGCCCGGTCGGGGGGTGCCATCGCCTGCGGTGATCGTCACGGCAAACACTTGGGGGGCGGTCACGCCGACCGTAAGGAGGCCCGAAGGCGCGCTGGTTGCCTGGACCTGGTCCGGCAGCGTTGCAGCAAGGAACGTGGACGTTACCGTGCCGCTTCGGCCGGATGCCGAAAGCGTAACCGTCCCCGCAGTGGTCGGAGTCACGGTGGTTTTTGCGATGCCAGATGCGTTTGTAAGTACGGCACAGGAGGAGGATCCACAGCCGAAGGTGACTGCACCGCCCACAGCCGAAAAGACGACCGATTCCCCTGCGATGGGAGTGACCGCATCAGGAGCGATGGCGCGAACCGCAAAGGTGGTCGCCGAGCTCAGACCGGTCTGGACCTTCGCTGCCGGCGCGCTTACAAGTGAGAGCGAGTCGGTTGCTGAACCGTAGCTGATCGCCTGGGTCATTGTGGTGGTCGCACCGGTCACTGGATCACGCACGGTGATGTCTGGCCAGAAACCTTGACCGCGGCCGATGGTCTGTAGCGTTGGGACGGACACGACCAGGCTGTTGGCCGTCGTGCTGTTCACGGTTGCGGCATGGCCGGCGACAGTTACGGTGCTTCCCTGCTGGAAGCCCATTCCGGAGATCGTGACCACACCTCCGGAAGCTGGGACGTTGATGGGCGAGACCGAGTCCGCGTACAGGAGGCGACCGGCGTAGGCGTAATCCTTTCGGCCGCCTCCGCGCTGGTCTGAGACCGCGAATCGGAAGGTCTTATAGGCGGTGCTTGCCACGCGGAGAGCGGTCGTACCGACGGTGACATTGAAAGCCGCGACTTGGGAAGCGACCGTGGGAAGCTGCCCCGGCGCATCGGATGCCTGCCAGACGCCGAGGATCGGCATCATCTTCGTTTCAGTTGCGCTGCCCTGTGCGTCCTTTGCAGTGACTTCGAGGGTAAAGGTCCGGTTCGCTTTGACAGTGACGCTTGACCAAGCGGTATGGCCGAACTCGCACAGGGTCCCTGTCCAGAGGCCGCTCTGGGCTACTGTTTGCGGCGCGCCTTCTGTTCCGTCCGTGCCGCTGGGGCAGGTTCCTGGAGCATCTATTGCTGTAAAGGGCACGTAGGTGTCGCTGTACGCAGGAGCGATGTAAACCTCCTGCGTGATGGGGGATCCGGCCGGTGCGATCGTTGTGCCGGAGTATGCGGCGACCGAGTAGGTTCCGGTGTAGAGCGGATTGACGGGTTCGGTGGTGATGATGAGGCTTTGCCAGTCCTCAAAGGTTGGAAGCGGGATGGCCTGGATGCGAAAGTAGCCTTCGCGCCACTCGAAGGCGCCCACGCTGCCGAGAGGTGAGCTGTCTTGGCCGGCGATTGGGGTCCAACCTTTGCTGCGCCAGGCGAAGCCGGTGACTGAAGATGCCGTCTGCCAGGCCTCGGGGACGTTGTAGAACTTTTCCATCCGGCGAACCGTCACGTTGACGCCTTCCATGCCGGTGCCGTCAGGGAAGTTGACGACGCCCCAGATCGCACCTGCCTGGGCCAATGTGCTCTGTTTGCCAGGGCCGACGGGAGCTCCGGTTGCATTGTTGTAGAGCTGGCTGAGAGCCGAGATGTCGTCCGGCCGGAGGGTGAACGGCTGCGGGAGGCATTGGTAGGTGTACGGTCCACAGAGGATGTCGATCGGGTGCATGATGGGCCAGTTCAGGGCCTGATCGTTGGTTGGTGTCGGCGTGCCGGTGAAGACATTGTCGTTTGCCTGAGACCAGCTCAGCCCAAGCACGCGACCGAAGGCGCGCATGAGCTGGTACTGCATCTGCAGCTGGAGTTCCGGGGCGGGACCGGTGCAGCGACCGTTCAGGATAAGCAACGCATGGAGGATCTTTGATCCGGGGGAGAAGGAGTCGACGCTCTCGACCACACCGTTCTGCAGGCAGCCGGAGGGATCGCTGCCCCCCTGCCCGAGCAGGAGGTCGATGATCGAGCCATCGGTGTCGTAGATGACAGCGAGCGGGACGGCCTGGTAATTCGCGGGCTGCACGTCCGTCGGTAGAACCGGACCGTTCGGTCCCATGGTGGAGTTTCGCGCGCTCACGTGCTCGTTGAGCGATCCGCCCTGGTTGAGCACAAGCGAACTCTGGGGGACGTTCCAGACCGCCGCGGCGCGGGCAACCAGAGCATCCGCGGCTTGGTGGTTCACGCTGGAGCTGAGATCGCCGGGATCGGTGAAGTATTGGAGTTGGTTGGTGTACCAGACGATGGAAAGCCCGGTTGGGTTGAAGTAGGGGGGGCCGCTTACCCAACGTGGGCCGCCGGCCTGGGCCTGTGAACCACACAGAAGGAGGACGATGACGATCGCGGCCGCCACGAATGCGCGCCGAGTGAAGGCTGAAGTTGCTGCCAGAGAACGATTATCGCGATGCATTGGTTCCCTCCTGCCAGGACGCCATCAGATGAAGAACGGTTGAGACGGAAGCTTGCTGTGTGTCGACCGAGACGGAAGCGATGCCGGTGGCGTCTGTGTCTGCCGTTGAGTGAATTGCCATGCTCCTCGCGCCGCTCAAGCCTGTCATGCTTCTCGGGCTTGCGGCTTCGGCGGCTTCCGTCTGTTCGCGCCCGTCGTTGGCGATAGGTTTCGGCAGATGCTGGATGGGCTGTACCGTCGCGTAGACCAAAGAGCGTCCGACCTTTGCGGCGACCCAGCGTAGATCGACGATCGGCTCAGAAGTCGGTGTGCTCCCGTTCTCAGTGGCTGAACCGACGTTTCCGCGTACTGGAATGGCTCCATCCATACCGCTTACGGGAGAACTCATCCCGGACGCTCCGGGAGCGTGGAGCAGCATCAACTTTGTCTCACCGACCTGATACCGGAACTGGTTTGGCGCCCAGAGGCCGCCCCACTCCCGCAACGTGTACACCGAGCCGGAGGTGCACCCGCGCACGGCCTGATTGACCTCGAAGTCGACCTCGACCACACCGGCCGAAGCACCGTCGCCACCGCCCTTGTGCGTGACTCGCAGCACTGTGCCGACGAAGATGACGCCGGCCTGCGCGGACATGGTACGGAGAGAATCCTCAACCGACAGGACAGGCTGGCCTGTGGCGGTTCCCTGAGCAAAGCCCATCCAGGATGCACAAAGCAGCCACGCTCGTAGTGCTCCAAGCAAGATCACACGCCAAGTCATTGCCCGACCTCCGCTTCTACCTCCTATTTCGTCAGATTTCGCTAAATCTTCACCTGTGTCCGATTTTGAGACAGTTACGCCCACAGTGCTTCACGTGAGCAGGGTTTTGCTTCACCTGCATACGGTCGGGGAGGTCGGTTGCGCGAATCAGTGAAAGAATAGATCCATGGCAAATCTGACATTGGTCTACGGCATGCGGCTGCTTCCAGCCGACGAGGTCGCCGAGGTGAGGGACGCGCCGCTGACGCTCAAGAACGGCAATGCAGCGCGCGTGACCATGCATGTTCTTGAGGGCAGCCGCGAGCAGATTGAAGCGCAGCTCAAACTAAGTCTTGACGCGTTTTTTGACTTTTACCCGGAGATTTAGGCGCGCCCTTGGTCCTAGCCAGCTTGCAGGGGCTGAGGCAAACCCTGCCCTTCAGGCCTGTTAAGAAACACCTACACGCACCACTATTCCCGATTCAGAGATCCCAAGAATGCCTGACATTATGACGCGCGATACCGTTATTCTAGGTTCCGGCTGCTCCGGCCTAACCGCGGCCATTTACGCTGCGCGATCCAACCTGAGGCCGCTCGTATTGGAGGGGCACGAGCCGGGCGGGCAGCTCTCGATTACGACGCTGGTCGAGAACTTTCCGGGCTGGCCTGACGGCATCCAGGGCCCGGAGCTGATCGAGAACATGAAGAAGCAGGCGACTCGTTTTGGCGCTGAGCTCCGCATGGGGCATCTTGACCGGATCAATCTTTCGGAGCGCCCGATTGAGCTTCAGTTTGGGTCTGAGATCGTCCACACCCGCACGCTGATAATCGCTTCCGGAGCAAGCGCTCGCTGGCTGAACTTGCCTTCGGAACAGGCCCTGATCGGCCACGGTGTCTCGTCTTGCGCGACCTGCGATGGATTCTTCGCGTCCGGCAAAGAAATTGCTGTTATCGGCGGCGGCGACAGCGCGATGGAAGAGGCGCTATTTCTGACGCGCTTCGCGTCTAAGGTAACGCTGATCAATCGCACGGACCGCTTTCGTGCGTCACCGATTATGCTGGGGCGCGCTCAGGAGAACGAGAAGATCCGATTTCTTCCCAGCACAACGGTTGAGGAGGTGCTTGGCGTTGAAGAAAAAGACGTCAAGGGGTTGCGGCTCAAAAACGTCGTTACCGGAGAGCACAGCATGCTGCCGGTGTCGTTTATGTTTTTGGGCATCGGCCACATTCCCAACGCGCGCGCGTTTACCGGTCTGCTGGATCTGGACGAGGATGGCTATATTCTGACGCGAGACGATGTCTACACGACACACAACGGTGAGGTCATCCCGGGCGTCTTTGCCTGCGGCGACATCAAGGATCGGCGGTACAGGCAGGCCATCACAGCAGCTGGTTCGGGCTGCATGGCGGCGCTCGAGGCTGAGAAGTATCTGGAAGAGCATGGTCGCTGACATGGCACGGCCGCGACTTTGTCAGCAGTCGCAGCCGTGTTCACGGACCAGCGGTGTTTATGTGTTGAGGCGGGAGACGCTGAAGATGCGTCTCCGAACCGATCCCAGAGACGCTATCGCACCGGTGCCCAGCAGAAGCCATGAGCCCGGCTCGGGGATGGCTGTGCTGACGGGCAGTCCCTGAGAGATGGTCAAAGTACCGCTGATCGGGGTTGAACCGTCGCCGAGATCATAGGTTCCGCTCAGATCGAAGGAGCCGAGCGAAAAAGTTGGCGAGTCGGTGGTGCCGGTGAACAACTGTGGACCGGAGAGGTCAGCGTTGGTCCAGGAGGCGCCTCCACCATCCGCGTCGACAAAGAAGTAGACCGGGCCGGATACGGTTTCGCCTCCTGCGGAGGTGGTGATGTTTGGGATTTCAAAGAAATCATCGAGAACGAAGACGCTCGGTGTGGGCGACGCCGGAAGCGAGAACGTGGCTGTGACGCCGCCGCCCTGAAAGACGAAGTTGTCCGTCAACGGAGAAGCGTACAGAAGGGTGCCGCAGGCAGAGGAAAAGAAAACAGCTGCGAAGAACCTGGAGAGAGATCGCATCGAGGGAGCTCCTGAGTTCGTCTGAAGTGAGTTGGGTTGCGCGGCGCTACGCGCCGCGATGCTGCAGAAACCTGTGATGCCTGCATGTAGATAAACGTTGCTTATACCGAGATGCCCGCACGTCGCTTAGTCCCAAGCCTGTGCGTCCTCGATGGTGATGAAGCCATCGTGATCGGTGTCGTAGCGTCCGAAGGAGTCGCGAAACATGATGGGAGCTTCGTCTTTGGAAAGTTTTCCGTCACCATCCGCGTCGAAGTCGGCGAGGATCTTCTTGAAGTTTTCGATCATGACCTTGCGCTCGTTGCCGCCGCCTGCTTTGAGGTGCGCAAATGGATCCGGGACGTCGATGGGGGCGGCGCCTGGCTCGCTCGACGGGAAAAAGTCGACCATGATGTTGCGTCCCGGCCCCAGCGAGGTGGGGCTATGGGGCGTATGCGGAGGGACGCGCACGACGGCCGGCGCTTTCATATGGAAGGTCTCGCTGCCGATCGCGAAGGCGCATTCGCCTGCGACCAGGACAAAGATCTCCTCGACCGGGTGCGTGTGCATGGGCGGCCCCTGGCCGGGCCCCATCGCCGTGACCTGCACGGTGGAACTATCCCAGCCGTAGTATTGACCTTCCATCTCGATGAAGTGGTCGCCGGTCTTGATGTCCCAGAAGTTGAAGCCGGATTGGTTCTGGAGAACGAAGGGGAGGCCGAGGTTATGCACGTTGCCGGGCGTGACCTCGACCTGTTTTGCCGGACCAGGCTTGTCAGGCGAATTTCGTTGTTCGTGGTTCGTGATGGTTGCTGACATGGGCGTTTCTCCTTGACTCCTGTTGATCTATCAACAGGATCATGCTACCGGCGGTTGGTTGACATGTCAACTCTAAGTTTGGTAAATTGTTGCTATGAAGGATGTATCCACTGTGGATCGTGACCTGTGGCGCAGTTTCCGGCGGAGCGCGGAAGAGATTAGTGCTGCGATCGAGCGCGACCTGATCGCCACGGCAAAGCTGTCCGGGGCGGACCACGGCATTCTATCGAGGCTCGCCGAGAGCGGAACCGCCCCTATGCGCCAGCAAGAGCTTTGCGATGCGATGCGGTGGGACCGGACCCGTCTATCCCATCACCTTACACGAATGGAGGGACGTGGATTGGTGAAGCGCTCGAAGTTGGAGGATGGCGGCACTTTGGTGAAGATCACGGCAGGGGGAGATCGCGCCCGAAGATCTGCCGACCCGGTTCATGCGGAGGCGGTGAGGCGGTGTTTTATCTCAAAGTTGACGGTTGCGCAGCGAAAGCAGATCGCATCGTTGCTGAAATCTTTGTCTGTAAGTGGCTGAGAAGCGAACGCGTTTGGACGGTAAAACCCGATTAAGACTTCGCGGCGTTGTTCACTCAAAGGCGAGTTATGAGTTCGGCAGACTCGCCGCTTTGCGGCGGGCAGAAGCAACTCTTAGATGATTGACATGCAGCATTCGCCTTTGGCGATTTAGTTCTCGGGCTTGTTGTGTCAGGCCTGCATGCGTAGGGGAATTGGGTGGGCGTGTCTACAACGGAACTGAATCTAAGTAGGCACTTCCGGAGTTTGGATCGACCATGATCTCGACGAGCACGGGACCCTCGTCGCTGAAGACTTTGTAAGGGTTTCCGACGAAGCATCGGCCCTATCGACGCGCGCCCCTCTTGAGGCCGAATCCATCGGCGAGCGCCAGTAAGTCAAGCCCGGGCAGCCTACCCGCTTCCTCATCAAGGCCGGGCAGCCTACCCACTTTCTCGTCAATCCAGTTCTCTCCGATCTGACGGCACTGAATGCTATTCGGGTGTACTTGGCCTGAGTCGGCGTGGTCACGGGAAGGACCATCATGTTCAACCGATGACATCCATCTGCCGGAGCCATCCGTCCCCCAATCTTCAGCTTGGCTTGTTTTCGGGGCTCACAGCATGTGCTTACTATCGTCCCGCTGATCCGGGCCAAGCTGTTCGAGCGCGGCAGTAATCTCGGGTGTACGGAGGTTAGTTAAGCGACCTACTTGGGATAAACATTACTCCTGGATAGCGCGCGTACGAAGCATCGAGTAGGGTGCTCACCCGCCTCGATGCTTACGTCACGAAACTATTGCGGCTGATTAGAACGCGCCACGAGAGAACTACTTAATCAAAGTAACTAAATGGCTCAGGCCACCCATCCTGATACGTGATGTCGCCTTTCCACGGTGTCGCGGTCGGCTTGCCTTGCATGTTCACTACAACGTGCAAGGATTCCGCCTTCTCGCCGGTCGCTCGAGCGAGGAACCAATCTGCCACGGCGGTGAAGGCCTCAGGTCCCATCTGACCGGAACTGCGCGAGTGTAAGCCATGGTTCTCACCTTGATAGACGACTAATGTTTTCGGAGCCTTGACTGCGTTCATGTAGGTATATGTGTCGGAGATGTCGCTTAGCTGATCGTCCTCACCCGCACACACAAGATAGGGACAGCGGAGACCGGCGATCAGGGCGTCGTTGTTCATCGTTTTGCAATAGGCATCGAACGCGGCCTCGTCGTGGATGTTGGTCATGTACATCTGGCGCATTCGAAACGTAGGGCTGGCTGTGTCCATCATGGAAAATCCACCCGGTTCGAAGCAGGTCATGAGGACGCCGCATGCGGCGAAGCGGGGTTCAGAAGCAGCGAGGAGTGACGCCCAGTAGCTTCCGTAGCTGTTACCCATTACATAGATATTTCTGGAATCGATCTCGGCGCGACCTTTGCAATAATCGAACAATGTCGGGGCCAGTTGAGGGAAGGTTTTGTGATCCCACCAGACTTCACTTGTGAGCGACTCACCTTGGCCCGGAACATCAACCGCGAGAACCGCGAACCCGCGGGACAGGAGCGGATCGTCCTCTAAGGCGACGACCATCTCCTTGAACCCGTCCATGCCAGCGGTGTCAACGATGCAAGGAACACGTCGCCCTTTTTCATAGCCTGGCGGTAGGTGTAGGTAGGCACTTACTTTCTTGTCGCCGAATGGCAGGTCTACTCGCTCTACGTGCCACGCAGCGAGAGATGCAAATTGGTCGTAGCACTCGCGCTTCTTACGAGCGAGCACTAGATTGAACTCAGTGTTAGCAGCTATGGGCCACTGTGCTGCGCCATACATAACAGCTGCGATGAAGAAGTGATTGCGCGCGGTCACTTTGTGTTTTTGCTTGAGAGCTTCACGGGCGGCCAACTCCTGTCCACGGGCGCCCTGCGCAAAAACTCGAGCCATATCATCGTATTTCTTGATTTGTTGTTTAAGTGCTTGAAACTCACCTGCGGAGCTTGCGCCACAAGCGCCGGTGTAGTAGCTAATCCGATCCTGGTCCCACTCCGGGCCCGCGAGTTGAATCATTAAGTCCAGCAACCAGCGTTGGTGGTCCAGGCGCTCAGATTGTTTTAAGACATTTAGCGGTAGAGTTGGCATTACTTCCTCCGTGCGGGTGAAGCGGGATAACTGAAATGGTCTTTAGCTTTCCGTTGCTTGCAGGGCTCCAGATGAATTACGATCGAGAACTTGCCGCCTCCCAATGTCTGAGGTTCAATATGATGACTGCGTTGTTTACAGCAATTGCAATACCCTAATGCTGTAGAAGCAACTTCGGCCGGCGCTCGCGAATGCATTGTTAAACGAAGGTACCGCGGGCTGGCAAACAGACCACGGTCCCAATGCGAGTCGGATAGGTTGAGATCAGCTCTGATCTTAGGAATTGTTAAAATAACTCATAGGCGAGTAGTAACACCTCCATGAGGACCCGCGGCTTTGCGAGAACCATGTGAAAAGATCGTGAGACGTACCGCTCGTGCGATCTAGCTTCGGCGGTCTAGAAAGTGAAGCTGCTGGTTGAGACGTTTAGCGTGATGGGGATGTGTCCTATGATCAGATCCCATTCGTGTATTTCGTAGGTACTCAGCCCCATAGAGGTCATGGGTTCGACTTTCATAAAACCTTCGGCTTCCTCAAGCGAGGCGGCGCGGAAGATGATCAGGCCCAAGTCGATGCCTTCGTTCTTCACTGGAAAAGGCCCCGAACCGAACACTTTGCCTTGCGCTTCCAGGCCGGTAATGTACTTGATATGCTGCATCTTGTGAGGTTCGGCTTCCGCTTGGCTGGCTGTGACCTTGGTGAGAACAGCGAAGAGTTTGTGGGTGAGCGTGGGAACGTAGGGAGGGGCGACTTTTCCATCTGGGAGAGGCACGTTAGCTCCTTTTGAAAGCCAGCATCGTTTTGCTGGGCTGGAAAATTATGGCCTGTAGGTAAGCTGCGCGACGAGATGCTATGTTTCGGGCGAGGGGTCTGGTTGAATAAATTCAACAACGTTCTGGTTCAAATCGGCGACATGTGCGCAGCGGGTCCCTCCTTGCGTGTTCGGCGGCATCACTGGCGTGGCTCCGCGCGATACCGCCAATGTCCAAGCGGCATCCACATCTGGGACGCCAAAGGCTACATGGGTGAACCCCAACTTCACCATTGTGGCATCCAGGTCTGCCGAGGTGAGTGGCTTTAGACGCTTTGCCGTTGGCGGCGGAAGTGCCTGAAAGATTTCCAAGCGACCACCCTCGCGCTCCATAAAGACCGCCTTGAAGGCCGGGGTGGAAAACTGCCGGGTTACTTTGAGTTCGAACACGCGCTGGTACCACTCAATAGTGGCATCGAGGTCCGGAACCCCCATACCTGCATGGTCAACATAGAACTGGTTAGTGTTATCTGGCATTTCTTTCTTTCTCCTGTTCTTCATGAGCATTGTTGCGTTGATGGTTTAGGGTTCCAGAGACCTGCCGGCCTCAGAAAACTCTCTAGACACCCGCGATCGCGCACGCTATCAGGGCGATCAAGCCGCCGATGATAGCCAGGTTCGATCCGAGCAGTTGCATCCCTTGCGCCCGGCCCTTGTTTGTCAGTATGTCCTGCAATGGAACCGCTACCGTGGCGGCAAAGACATAGAAGACCAGTATCCAGGTGAGAGGAACCATGAAGAGTCCCAGTGCAAGCAAGATCGTTCCTCCCACAATTTCCAGGGTGATGGAACCGAGCAGGCCGATCTGCGGCAAAGGGATGTGATGGTCCCGCATAAGTCCGATCGTTTGTTGCCAGCCGCTGACCTTTCCAATGGTGGACATCAGGAACATAAGCGCGACCAGGCATCGCGCGACTACATACAGCGTATGAGCATTCATCGTTTTCCTCCTTGGAACTGTGTATAAAGAAATGCTCAGCCACGCGACTGGCACAGTGCGTTACGACTGTAGCTGTTGCTTATGAGGCAAGAGGGTTACATCTTCTACAGCACGAAAGAGATTGTTGAGCATGCCGTTCCTTCGGCTGCGGATATGTGTGTTGGCCTCGGCGGTTGCCTGCTTTGGCTCGGACTTATCGTCTTCTGCGTCAGCTGGATCTTGTGAGGTCCGATCTCCATTTGCCTGCAGGTACTGTTGCTCATCCCTGAGACGGCTTCGAAGGGGTTCCGATCCCTCGACAATCTGCTTGGCCAAAAGGCACAAGAAATCTGATGTCCGATGGGCGTCTTCTTTGTCCGAAGGCTCCGGTGGTTTGCTCATGTGCGCCGATCGTATGGATAGATCGACCTGAGCCATCTCCAGCATTAGCACGTCCTGAGTGCTCCCAAGGCACTTGCGCAGCGCGGCTTGCATTCCTCTTTTACCCTTCGATTCGTAGTCTGACATGTCGGCCTGATCCTCTGCCTTGGTGATGCTTTGATTAATGGATTCGCGGAGGTTTCTTACTTTGGCGCTCTTAGCGCTGGGTGGGGAATCTTCGGTGACGAGCAGACTCAACTCGCTCGCTGATCGGATGAGACCCGCAATAGCTTGCCTTTGGTTGCTGAGTGCGTCCACGGGCCAGAGGCGGGTGAAGATGAACCACATAACGACGGTTCCGAGCAGAATGCCGACGAGGCGGTCGCGAGGTTGTACGATCTGACTTGCAATCTCCGGCGTCATCAGTGCAGCGAAGCAGTAGGAGATGGCGATTTGGGAACCGGCGTAGGAGATTCTCGGGCTGCCTTTGGTGACCCATCCCGCGACCAGGAACACCATCGACACGTACAGCATGAGCTCGAACACATTGTCCATGTGTGACGTGATCAGCGCGATTCCACCGATCCCGAACAGCAGACCACCTATGAGGACACCGGTGATACGCAGGGCTAGTTTTCGGAACGTCCCACCGATCGTCGTATCCGCGACGAAGAAGCACGTCACAAGTGCGGTACTGATGCCCTGCCACGCTACACCGTTGTAGATGACATAGCAGATCATGGAGGCGAGCGTGACTTTGATGGCGAAGCGGATATCGTCGGGCGTAACAAAGGGTCCGGAGGGCGGCGGAGCTTTGGTGGGCTTGTTGGCGGCTTGGTTCACGGCATCTTTGGTGGCAGTGACGTCACTGGACCAGAGTGTCCAAAGATCGCCGATCTGCAGGCCCATATCGGCCATAAGTTGGCTGGGACCCTGGTGCCCAATGGTGTTCGCAGCGGAGTCCACCGAATCGTCTTCGCGCGGTGTGGTGACATTGCGTTGGACATGGTCGGCCAGGTCCAGGCAGCTGTGCGCCAGTTGGTCTGCGAAGCTTTTCTGTTCGTCGCTGAAATGGGCGGTGTCGCGGTTTAGAAGCTGCACCGCTTGATCGGACAAGAAGTCGATGCCGTTCAGTACCGCGCTGACGCGGAGCACGTAGTTGCGATCGATGGAAGGCTGTGTGGACAGCGCGGGCAAGAGCTTGCGTAAGCTGCTGGTTCCGGCAAGGGCCAGTTTGCTGAGAGCTTGCAGCTTCTGCTGGTCCTCGCGGCTCAACTCCGGGCCTTGCGGTTTCTTGAGCACGACCGCCGTGGCTTGAAGCCTGTCCACGATGCCTTTGGTGATCCGTTGCTGCGGGCCTGGGTGCGGGAAGACAAAGTCCACAGCAGTGGCGACCAGGCATCCGGCACTCATCATCAAGGCCATCCAGAAGCCGGCCGTGATGGAAGCTTCCGCGCTATTTACGCTGTCCATCCGGATGAGGACTTCAACGATCGTGACAGGGCCGAGGGCAGCGAGAGCTGGTTGATGCAATCCCCTTGACAAGATCATGCAAACGAAGATGCCAAAGGCCAAGGCCAATGTACGAGCCCAGGGAAGATCGGCTGTAAGGAGGACAAGCACGATGGCGCCGGCGCATGCGGCCCAGACAATGATGATGGTGCCCTTTGTGCCAGCCCAGGTTTGTTGGGGGGTGTCCCTGGGAAGAAGAAGCGGCGTAAACAAGGCAGCAAAGAGCGTTACACTATGGCAAGCCTCGCCAATGAGCAACATGATAGCCGCCGTGGTCGCGATGCGCGCCGCGAACTCGAGCCGACCGGGGGTTGGCCCGAGTTCGCGCCTGGCAAAGCCCCAGAGGGTCGCGTCGAGATCGAATGCCGGTTTACTGAGCGGCTGGCTGGCTGTTGCCATTGGAACTCTCGTAGACGACTCTGTTATAGACGTTAGGGTCAGGGGGGATGGCGATTGGGGTTTGCCCGCTGCGAACGATGGTTGTCGCGGAGGCGCCCAGACGAAACAGATCGGGCGATGGGTCGAGTACGCGGACGCGCACGGGAAAGCGTTGCGCGAGTCTTACCCAATTGAGGGTGCGGGTGGTCGACGGAAGGCCGCCGGCCTGGGTTGGAGTGATGTCCTCGGGTGTGACGCCGAAGCCGATACTCTCGACCACGCCTCTGAAGCGAATGCCCGGATGGTTAAGCACGTAGACATCGACCGGCATGCCCGGCGCGAGGTGTCGCAACTGCGTCTCCTTGTAGTTGCCCAGCACCCACCATGCTGTCGTGTCGATCAGCGTGAACACCTGGCCGCCGGTTCTGGCGTACTGCCCGACCGAGATCGTGAGATCGGTGACTCGGGCGTCGAAGGGCGCAGAAACCCGGCAGCGCTGGACATCGTAAGCCGCCGATTTAACCTGGGCCTCCTTTGCCGGCATTTGCGAAAGCAACGTCTGCAGCCGATCTATGTCTAGAAACGCTGCTTCCGCACGGAGTTTCTGCTGTTTACCCGCGACGGCGGCCTGTCGGACCTCTGCCTGCGCTTGCAGAAACCTTGCACGATCTGCATCGAGCGTCGTTTGTGCTTGCGTAACGCTCTCCTTTGCCGATCGGACGTTCGTCCGGAGCTGATCAATCTGTTGCGCGGTGACAAAGTGACGCGCTAAAAGGGGTTCGGTCCGGGCAAGGGTATCCACGGCGAGGCGAAATTGAGCTTCGGCGTTTTTGAGGGTAGCCTCCTGGGTCTGGATCACCTTCTCTGTAGCCATTGAGTTAGCCTGCTGGCTGTTGACGGACTCTGCGCTCGACTGCCTGCCTGCCGTCGTGATCTCCGCATTGAGGGTCTGGGATGCTATTTTTCTTTGTTCATCGATGATCTGCTGTTCGAGGTTGTTCTTTGCTGACAAGGCTTGCTGCAGCTGGTACTCGTAGGGCCGCGAATCGATTTCGTAGAGCAGGTCTCCCTTGTGAACGAGCTGATTGTCGCGGATCGGCAGGGAGACGATGGGCCCGTTCACCTCTGGGGCGATGCCGATATAGTTGGCGACGACATTGGCGTCATCGGTGCGAGGGTCCACGTTTGTGGCCCACAGGGTGATGGCCCCTAGCACAACGGCCGCAAGAACGAACGCAGCGGCGATGATCTTTCCTAAGAGTAACTTCGATTTTGCAATCTCCGCCATGAGACCTCGCTACAACGAAACTGTGCGACTTAGCTGTAAAAGATGATCCAAGCTAGAAAGGTGTACGCTGCAGCCGCACAGGGATAGACAAGCGTTTTCATCGGGATCGCCGGTTCGAGCTGGAGGCGCACGAGGATGTAATACGTCACAAGCGCCAGAACGATACCGATGATGCAGCAGACGATCCACGCCGGGAAATAAGAACCGAGGACATCGATCGAGGGCGATCGCGAGCAGCCGCAGAGCAGCAGTAGCAGGGTGGAGGCAGGAATGCTTTTTTTATTTCGCATTTCTGTTCGCCTTTAGAAATCGGGACCCTAACAGGTCGCCGGTGGAATATGCCAGCTGCGCGAGGTCGGTCAAGACCTCGGATGCGGCTTGCACCTGCTCGTTCCGTGATTGCGCTAGGGTCTGCTCGGCGTTTGAGAGATCAATATATGTCTCCAGACCGAGCGCAAACGATTCCTGCGCGGCCTCGAACGATGTTTGTGAGGAAAGCAGGAGACCCTGAGAGATCTCCAGGCGGCGAAAGGCCACTTTCGTGTTGATATAGCTCGACCACACTTGATTGGTCGCAAGATCCTGAGCCGACTGAAGCTGCGCCTGCGCGATACGTTTTTGTTCTTCGGCCTCGACGATCTGGTACCGGCGGCGTCCGCCATCCAGGATGGTCCAGGTAAACGACAGCTGACCTTGCCAATTTCCCTGATGCAGGAACGGCGCGGCGCCGGCGCTCGTAGTCGTCCATAGCAGATCTTCGCCAGCCTGCGCGTGGACGGTGAGGGTGGGAAAGAGAGCCGACCGTGCGGCCTTGATGGACTGATCGGCGCCGCGGATGCGCCCCACCGCCTCCAGCAGATCGGGCCGTCGCTCCAAGGCCTTTCCGATCAGCTGTTCCGCCGAATCCTCGAGTTCACTGCTCTCCGGCATGTGCGAGATGTCTTTGACCTGGATGGGCAGGGCTGGGTTAAGGCCTGCGCTTCTGGCCAGGTCGGATTCCGCTGTCAGCTCCGCGCCGATCGCATTTTCGAGGTTGTACTCCGCCTGTTGCCGTTGCGTTTTGGCGCTCAGGAAGTTGGGAAGGGTGGCGAGGCCATGCTCCATGCGGGCCTGCACCTGCTCTTCAATCGCCTGGGCATCCTTTAAGGAAGCCCCCGCGGAGGTGACCAGGCCCTTGCTGCTGACCACCCGGTAATAATTCCGAGTTACATCCAGCGCGATCTGCTCATGGGTTGCGCTCAGGGACTCGCCCGTAACAAACAGGTTCGTGGTGGCTGTGTTGATGCCGGCGCGCGTGTTGCCGAAGTCGAGAAGCAGATAATTCAATGCCAGCACTGGGTTCACAGTTGTATCGTCTTCACGCAAAGACGGTCCTCCCAGAACCGGGCCGTCCGCGTAGGGAAAGACTAGAAATTCACGCATCTCCGATGTTGGCGCACTGAGGGAGAGCGTGGGGAAGAGCGCACTGCGAGCCACCTTGACAGCGGCAGCTTGTTCTTTGACCTGCTCCCAGGCGACACGTGCGGTAGGGTTCTGCTCCTCCGCGATGTCAATTAGTTCGAACAAAGCGTAGGTTTTCGACGTGTCTGTTGCAGGGTACGTACGCGGCATCCGCCGTAAGTCGCTGACGTAAGGCGCCGCGTTATGCTGGCTCGTCTGCGCGGAGTATCCGAGCTGAGCGGAGGGAGCCGAGGGAAGCTGCCCCGTCGCGACTTGAGCGGATGCGTGAACCACCGCCGTCGAACATAGAACAGTGACTCCCATCACCAATCGTTTTCTCCCTGTGCGGTGGCCGTTGTTTTGCGAGCCAGACTTCATTCGAGCCTTCCCAATATAGCTACCGTATTCCCTCGTCACTTCGAAGATGGCCATGCATCTATTGCATGATGCTTGTGGATGTCCTTTCCACGGCGTATTCGGTATTTACCTAAGTGAAATGCTTCCTGAAGTCCTGGATCGGTATTTAGTGTTACTACTTCGACGCGGAAGCACGCTCCTCGAAGTACTGTTTCATGGTTCTAGGTTGCCGCCCCAAGATAGCCTGAAGCGTAAGTGCGTTCCCCCATCAAACCGTGTTTGCCATACCACTCCAACACGGGCTTCGTCACTGCTTGTTGTGGGTCTTGAGACTCTTTCGTGTCGCTCTTCGGTTCTAATTTTTCTGCCTTGACCTTACGTCCCAGAACCTCGCTTATGATCTGCGGGACCTCGATCCGGTTTCGGGGGAGCTTCTGAGCATAGTTCAAAGGTTCCGTATAGTAACCGGTGTTCTGTCAATGCAATGGCGACGGACTCAAGCCACATCGCGGAAGTCCACTCGTGAGAAGCTAATCTGGGTCGACCATGGTTCCGCCAACACCCTTGTTTTCGAGACACCGGGCCAGCTCTCGGCATAGTTCTGCAGGAACATGGCCAGTTGAAGGACGGTGTAATCCTTATCCGAAGCAAGGATTGCCTCCTCGACCGGAGCCTTGACTGCACGGTTGCTTAGTGCACTCAAGATGGGATGGATTACGGATGAGAACACAACACGGCGCACGCCTGCCTGTTTGGCCGCCTCTACTATCCCTTTGCCGACCTCGGCCTCGTGAGGCATGAAGGCCGGCGCAACGTAGAACACTGAATCGATACCCTGGAGAGCAGCATCCAGGCTCGCCCGGTCTCGAAGATCGGCCATCGCCATCTCGGAAGCACCGTGTTGCCGGACCTCATTTTCTTCCTTGCTCTCCCGAACCAGCCCACGGACCTCTACGCCCCGCTTGGCCAGCTCCGGGATGTCAAGGCCGGCGAAGTTACCGCTTGCTCGTACGGCCAGCACCTTCAACTTACGGCTTGTTTCGTTGACGGTCGTGGGTGCGACCTGAAGAAGACTGCTCATACCAAGTCCCCTGTTCCTCAAGATGGAAGCTGGCGGGCGTCAATCTCCTCGCTCGGGCTCTAGAAGAGGCTAGGTGCGCTGTGTGCATTTGTAAATAGCGCCTGCTGCAAACCAGACTTGCTTCGGGGGTTCCAATGTGTATGCAACAAATCAGCCTACAGAGGCTCTAATGATCGAAGATCAGCCGAAGCGCGAGGACAGGCGCATCGCCTAGACGCTTGTCGCCGCTCGGCTTCCATATGTATTGGAAATCGGGCCAAATGCTGATCCAACGTCGTATGACGAACTTGTAACCTACTTCCATGGTTGTCTGGGAGGCCCGACCAGGTTGACCCGTACGTGCGAGTTCCTCACTGTAGTCTCGACTGAAATGAGAGTTGATAGCTCCGATCGCGACGATGTCAGCGGGCCTTTTGTAAGTCAGTCCAACAAGCCGGATTCCAGTAAGCGCCTCCCAGTCATTTACGTTGAGACGCCGAGGCGTGGCGCTGATACTGAACTGGTAATCGACACCCTGGTGAACGTAGTGCCCGCCCACCTTTCGTCGCCAGAGCGCCTGCCCGACATCGACGAAGTACTCGTCGTTTCCATGGGAGGGCTTATGCGAGATGAAGCTATTGAAATGGCCGAAGTTATGGACCTGGCCGATCTTGTAGACGCCGGGGTGCGCCGAGGAGTCATCTCCGCGAAGATACCCGAAGGTAGATGCCTCGTCAGGCGCATTGCGAAGGTCGAAGCGTATGCCGCTTGGGTCACCTACAAACGGACTATGGGGTGATGACAACACAGCCAGTTTGTAGAAGACGTGCTTGGTTGGATCTCCCCGCATAAAGAAGCCCGGCTTGCCGGCGGGAGAAAAGGAGGCATATGTCTGGATGGTGGTGGGCACGTTACAGCAGAGCGAGTTGTTGATCCATGTTTTGAAGGCAGCTGCTGGATCATCGGCGCCGATGACCTGGTTGTCGAACTCGTTCTGTGCGTCGATTTGTCCCATGCGAAGGGTCAGCTTATCGTGGAACAGCTTCTGCTGCAGGTAGTATTCATTGAAGCGCAAGGTGTGGGTCCCGGCGATCGAACTCGTGAAGTCCCACGAGCCGATATAAGTAGTCGCCAGATCCGAGCCAGTTTCGAAGATACCGCTGACGATGACGCTTGCATCCGGCCAAGAAAGCAGCTTTTGCAGATCCAGGGTCATGGACCCGGTCGACCGGCCAAAGACGGTGCCCATCTGGGTCCTGCCTCCGGCGGGGTTGCCCTGGAAGTCGTAAATGTCTTCTATGGCGATGGTGATTCCCTTGCGCTCCAACTCTTCCCGCCAATGCGGGCGCACAATGTCCGGCTGCTGTTTGGCGTCGGTAGCATCGATGGGTGGGGAGGAGTTTGCCGGCGTGCGTCCATTTTGCGCGTGCAAGGGCACCAGCCCACCCAACATGAGACAGCACCACAAACCCGTGCGGAGCCGAGCGAACTTGCGATCGACCCCGCCGGGGCGCCACATTGAGACTTTGGATGTCCGCATGGCCGCTCCTTCTCGACTACGGATCATCAGGTACGACCTACAGATCATCAGGTCTTGAAGCATGCGTCGTAACTGAGATCCTCGTCAAAAGCGGACGTGTAAACGACATGCGGCGCCACGGACGGACGATTTGCAAACGGCAGGTCGACTCGCAGACGGCAGGTCGCGTTTATGTAGCAAGGTTACTGCCGAGCGCAGCCTCCATCGTTTATCAGCACCTGACCGGTCATGAACTTTGCGTCGTCGGAGGTAAGAAAGGACATGACGTTCGCCATGTCGATCGGCTGCGCCGGTCGCTTGATGACCTGTATCTGCGGAATAGAAGTTAGATACTCTTTAGCATCTCGCTCCACTGTTTTCGTGTCTGTGATGCCTGGGGCGATTGCATTGACGGTGATGCCGTCTTCTCCGACCTCGTTTGCAAGTGCGCGGGTAAACCCAACCACGCCCATCTTGGCCGAAATGTAGTGGAGGTTGTTCTTGGCGATGGTCCAGGCTTCGGCTGTGGCGACGTTCATGATACGACCGTACTTCTGCCGCCGCATCATCGGTACGATGTACTTGCACACGAGGAAAGGGCCGTCGAGGTCGACGCTGAGCACGTGTCTCCACTGCTCGAAGGTCATGTCGTCGAAGGAAGTGTAAGGATAAATGCCTGCGTTGTTGACGAGGATGTCACAGCGCCCAAACTCTTGTTGGACAAAGGCTGCAAAGGCTTTCACATCACTCTCTGAGGTCACATCGCAATGCATCGTCTTGACTTTACGTCCCAGCCCTCGAACGATGTCTTCCGTCTCCGTGGCTGGGACGATATCGGCGATCGCGATGTCCGCCCCGTCTTCGGCGAGCCGCTTTGCATATGCTTGCCCGATTCCCATCGCCGCTCCCGTGACTACGGCAACCTTTCCGAACTTTTTACCTTGATCCGCCATGTTGTGTTCCCTCGTAGACCTAGTTGAGAATATGGGTTGCTTCGTTTGTCTTATCGGCTCGCCATGTTTTCAGAACATCGATGTCACGGCGATGCTAGGTGTTAGCCGCCCGTTACTGGTCAGCGGGAAAGCCGGAGGTCCCGACTGAACAGAAGATCAGCCGACTGTGCGAGCGTACATCTGATGTCGTTTGCACGCGCTGCAAACCAGGATTGCTACAGGCGTGACTGAACGCGATCTGTTAACGATTCCTCTCCTGTTTGGGTCCCCATTGATATAAGCGGATCGACGCCGTATCCAAACTCAACCATCGCAGAAGCGTGAGAGCGACTCGGTGATGGAGGAGATCGCCAGAGCATGAGCGGCTTCTGTGCTGCCTAAAGCCGAAGGTGAATGCCAGGCTTTCATCTCTGATTCCAGCATCCATCCGCACAGTTCGCCATTTAGGTCGGCGGGTTACTTGCGTGTATTGCAAACCCGTTTTGCGCTAAAAGCAGAAGCATTTTAGGAAATTACAGTGCATTCTGGTTGTGAGCCGATGAATGCGGGGTGCCTGCATAAGATGAACGTTCGACTCTTCGAGATTGAAAACGTTGCGTAAGAATCGCCCCTGCCCTCGAAAACCAGGACACGACTTTGAGGGCGAAATTACGGCTGCCGAAGGCGGACCTGGATTAGATACTCAAGGACTCAAGGTTCTTCCTGTTACGTTTGCGCCCGCACTGAAACCGAGGGTTGTAAATGTGATTACTTGAGCGCTTCAGGAAGATGAACTGCACAAGAGCCCACGCGTCCTCTGGGGTGTGCGCTAGGACATTACGTGAAACGCAACGATGGGTAGGTCACACAGACGCACAAAGATGTAGATACGTTAAGCCCCACTCCATGGTGATCGAGAGTGGCTCCGCCTGATTCTGTCCGTTTGATCCATAAGCTATTGAGGAAAAATAGATAATGTCAACGCTCAACGAAGAGGCTAGTGAGAACTCCTATGTTCCTTTGCGTCGCAACGTGTGTTTTGGTTCCTACCGTTCTAGTACGGGAGACTTGGCTCCTGGCGGAACCTTTGGTCAAGGGCGCAGTTTCGCACCGAAGAGTCGCGACGGTTCCCGAACTAAGGTTCTGGTGGTGGACGATGAACAAGTTATCGCGAACACGCTAACGATCATTCTGAATACTTCGGGTTTTGAGGCGCGCGCGGTTTACAGCGGAGAGGCGGCGGTTGAGTCGCTCGGCAGCTTTCAACCGGACGTACTGATTTGTGACGTCGTCATGGGTGGAATGAGCGGAATAGACGCAGCGATCACATTTCGCTCGCAACGACCAAGCTGCAAGATTCTGCTCTTTTCGGGTCAAGCCGCTACATCTGATCTTTTGCAGGTAGCTCGGACACAAGGCCATGATTTTGAGATCATGACAAAGCCGATCCATCCGTTAGACCTGCTGGCGAAACTTCGGGTGGGTAATGTGTTCTAAACCGTCGGATCCTACGATGACCCGTTCCGGCCCTGCAACCAAGAACCGTTACAACGGGGAAGGTTACAGCTTTTATCCTGCTGAATGTGGCTGCAGGTTCCTGATGCAAAAGAGTCTGACGAGGTAATCTTTATAGGATTTCAGAGCTTGGGCCGATAGCCTGACGGCGTACCTCCTCTACGCGTTCTACAAGCGGAGATCTAGACGGTGAGGGATTCCTGAAGCGCGCTCCGGACCTGGTTCAAGAACGCATCCTCTTCCTCTGGCCTATCCGGGGACGGCGACTTGGACGAGTCCGAGAGAACCTTTGAGAGATCCTGCAACTTGCGCATGCTCTCTTCTGGAGAACACTTCCTCTGTTTTGCTGTTTCTAGATCGAGGATGTCTCCTTCCACTGCGGTGATATCGCGCAAGAAAACCTCTAAGAGCAATTGAGTGATCTGCTGGATTACAGGTAGCCGTCGCTTGTGGTCGGAGTCTGTCATCGTTCTTTCGAACGCTCGCAATTCAGTATTCATCTGCAGTGATTGCAGATCCTTGCCGAAAGCGGCGCGGATCTTGATCAGCTCCCCGAGCTTATCTTCCGGTTTGCACGAGGCGTTCCGCAGAGGGCAGAGTTTTTCCAGAGCCCCCAAGGCACCAACGACTGCCTCGCGCATTTTAGAGGTGGTGCGGACGGGCATGATCTGGTCGGAGACAAGCCACATCATACAAACTCCGAGCATCACAGCAACCACTCGATCCCGTGCCTCGTTGAGGGAGTTTGGTGTCCGAGTGCCGGTGAGAGTTGCCAGGAAAAAGCAATAGGAGAGCTGGCGTCCGGCATAGGAGAGCCTGTAGCTTCCCAGGTACACATAGCCACCGACAAGTGTCATCACAGCGACTATGATCGTCAGGCCTGCGATGCTGGTGAAGTGCGGCAGGACGAAGCAGATTGCGCCGATCGCGCAGATGCCGGCGAGGGTATCGCCGATTAAGCGAAGCACCTGCTTCTGGCGCTCCATACCGACGGAGTCTTCGGTGGTGATGATGCAGGTGGTGACGCTGGCGCTGATTTGCGGCCAATCTATCCCGGTGTACACGCCGTAGCAGATCGTGGCTGCAAGCGTGGTCTTGAACGCGCTGATCAGGTTGTCTTTGTCCTGCAAAGCACCCGGTTTCAAGAGTCCGCCGCCTTTGGCTTTCTCCTCATGCGCCTCCGGGAGCACACGGTCTCCTTGCAGAACTGCCGCCAGCGTTTGAACGGTTCCGACCAAAGCTGCTACCGGCTCGAACAGATGTTCGTGTGGGGCATAGGAGAAGGCGGCCGGCGACTTCCCTTTTCGTATGACGTTCTCAAGATCGCGAAGCTGCGCCTGGACGGTTCGGAGCGCCTCCTGATCCACGGCGGAGGCGGCCTTATCGCCGCGCATCGAGAAATACAAAGTTTGATCCACCAGGACAACCAGCGTTTCGATTGCGCCGCTGAGCCGGGCGTGAACAAGCTTCATGCGATCGTTCCGCTTCCCTGCATCCGCCAGCAGCTCTTTTGAGGCTGCTGCGCCTTGAAGGGAGAGCTTCTTAAGTCTTCCTTCACCCTCCTTCGGCGAACGCTGGTCCGTATGCGCGCTGAGCGTGCCGACGACGGCCTCAAGAGAAGCAACCAAGCTGTCCTGCAGCTGCTGCAGAGGCCTCTTGAGCGAGATGATGTATTGCACAAAGACGGTGCTCGCCGCCCCGACAATGATGGTCAGAACGAAGCTGAGATTGCCAGAAACAATTGAGTTTGCAGTTTTGGTCGAATCCCAGGAACGCACGAAATTTGCGCCAAAAAGCGCGACAACGAGCCACGGCTGCGAGATCTTCGCAGCCTTGATCAAGTACACGCCGACAAGGGTGATCAGCGTCTGTGCGACAAAGCGAACGGGCGGCGATCCACTGAGCACATCCATGACAAACAGCATGTACAACACCGACAACCCACATGTTCCCACGAGCATTAGGAGGGTGATGAAATTCTTCTTCACGCTTCCCTGAAGCACGAAGAATGGTATATACAGGCCAAGCCCGATGTCGCTGAGGCCGAATGCCATATCGATCCAGAGCGCGATCAGCACAGAGGCAGTGAGGCGAAACAAGAGGGCATAGCGGCCCGGGGATGGCTTCAGCTCCGCCCTAAAGAAGGCCCAGATCGCTTGCATGCGTTTGTGCGTGCCCGCATCTGCGCCAAGTTGTACGGTGCTGGTTGCCATGTGAGATCTCGGGAAAGCTATTGCGGTTATCGGTCGTGCACCGAAACTTCTGCCGTGGTCCCGATCAGCAGAAGACGTGGGTCGCGAGGCTCGATGTGGATACGCACGGGATAGCGAGCGGCCAAACGAACCCAATCGAGAGACCGTTCTACCGTAGGCAGGCTGCCCGGCGTTCCAGGAACGCCGCCTACGTCGGAGCTGTCGGACGAGGTAACGCCGGTGCTGATGCTCTCCACAACGCCCGGCAGAGTATGATGCGGGTCGGTCATGAGTACCACATCAGCCCGCATGCCTGGCCGGACATACCGGAGTTGGCCTTCGTCGTAATCGGCTCTGACATACCAGGAGTTCTGGTCGATCAGAGTGAACATTGCCGTACCCGTCTTGGCGTACTCGCCGCGGGCTATATTCATCGAGGTAACGCAGCCGTCAAACGGAGCGTAGACCTTTGTCCAACTCAAGTTGAGCCTGGCCTGGTCGACCGAGGCTTGGTACGCCGGCCGCTGGGAGAGATATGTGCCGAGCACCGGGGTTTCGTTTCTCGACTTACGCAGCTCATTTACCGATTGGTTGACGCTGACCACATCCTGCGCACTGGTGGTTGAGGCGCTTGCCTGCTTCGATTCGTTGGCGCGCACCTGAGCCTCGGCGCTTCGAACCGATTCCGCCGCGCTCTTCTGATTGGCCTGCATTTGGTCGTAATCCTGTCGCGATATGTAATTCCGTTCGGCAAGGGGGGTGTTCCGCTCCAGATTCAGATCGGCGATGGCCAGGTTCGCCCGAGCGGTTCCCAGCGAGGCACGCGCCTCGGTCAACTGATCCGCGGCCTCCCGCACGCTGTCGCCTCCCTTGAGCACATTCAGCTGACTGTTCGCGACGCTGTCTTTGCTCGCAGCCACCTGGTCTCGGGACGCCCGGATCGATCTCTCTTCCTGGATGATGTCTTGTTCGAGCTTGGCCTGATTGGAGAGCGCGGACTGCAGTGAGTACTCATATTGCCTTGGATCGAGTGCGGCCAGCAGCGTTCCTGCGCGGACACAATCGTTGTCGCGAACGTTCAGGTAGATGATGCGACCTTCGACCTCGGGAGCCATGCCGATGTAGTGTGCGCCGAGACTGCCGTCCTGGGTGCGAGGATTGTAGGTCATACGAATCCAGGTCAGGACAACGACCACGATGGTGACGATCACAATGACCGCTCCAATGAGACGACCGAACAGTCGGCGCTTCTTTACTGTCGGATCTTCGGGAGAATCTCCTGCCAGCTTATTCACATACTTGTCTTCGTCCACAACTTTTCTCCTTTCTAGGAAATGAGCAGCCAGAGCAAGCACGATACCGCGACCACAATACATAGATACATCAGCGGCAGTGGGCCAACATAGGGCTCGATCTTGAAGCGCAGGAAGAGGGAGTGGGCGACGAAACAAACCACAGCCCCCACGATCATGCACAGCAGCCAGACCGGGAAGTACGAGCCGAGCACATTAACAACATGCGATCCACCACAGCCGGTTAGCGAGCTGCACGACGCCAATCCAAGCCATCCTGTAACCAATCGATGCTTCACACCTTGGGGCAGATATTTCAAGGCTTCCCTCCTGCGGGACGCGGGATCATGGGCCCGAACGAGAGCAACTGTCCGGTGCTGTAGGCAAGCTTTGCAGCAAGCTGCAAGGTATTTGTGCGCGCGCTGGTAAACGCGCTCTCGGCCTGTGCAAGCGAGGCCTGCGCCGAGGTAAGTGGCACCTCATTCCCCAAGCCGTTGGCGTTGGCGAGCTTGGCCGAGTTGAAGTATTCGCGCGCCGCCAAAAGCGAGGCCTCGGCTGCCTGCTGCTGGCTCAAAGCCGCCTCGACATCGGTGTAGCTTTGCCAGACCTGCTGCTGCACATCGAGCGTGAGCTGATCGAGATGAATCTGCGACTGGCGGACCTGCGACGCCGCTTCGCGCACACGTGCACGCTTGGCGCCGGCGGTGAATATGTCCCAATTGAGGTTGGCCGCGACAACATACGTGTTGCCGTTAGTGTCAGGTGTGCTGGCAGCCGCCAAGGCGTTACCCGAGGTGGGCGTAGAGCTCGTGCTATGCGTATATTGCTCCTGCGCAGTGATCGAGACGGTGGGAAACAAGCCCGCATGCGCGCTCTTTTCCTGCTGCTGCGCCGCCTTTATCTGATCCAGTGCCTCGTGCAGCTCCGGACGGCGCGCTGTGGCGGTCTTCACGAGTTCCTCCACCGAGGCGTTCACCCACCGTGTATCGATATCATCTCCAAGCGGAGGAACGTCGAAGGCCTGCTCCGCCCTTAGGTTCACCTCGGCAGCCAAAGCAACTTTCGCCTGCTGCAGCTTTGCCTTGGCGCTTACCAGGCTGGCGTAGGTTGACAGAGTCTGCGCTTTCGTCTGGTCTCGCTTGATCACTGATATTAGGCCATGCACGTAGCTCAACTCGCTGGAGGCTTCCTCGACTCTGGCTGCGGCGTAGCTCGTTTCTGCGGATTGCCGCGCTTGTTTGGCAGCGACAAGCGCGTAGAAGTCCTGTGAAACTGTTAGCGCCACCTGCTGCTCCGTCGAAGTTGCCTCTTCGTTCGTTGCAGCCTGGGTTTCCTTAGCCGCCCGATAGGTTGCCAGGTATCCTCCAAAATCGATCGGCGTCCAGGTAAGTTTCACGGCCGGCTCGACAGTGGTGCTGTTCAGCTTTACGACTCCTTCGGACGATATGTTGGGAGGCAGACCGAAGAGCAGATCGCCGCGCAGGGCGACGGTCGTGAGGGCGATGGTCGGAAACAAGGAACTGCGAGCAATGATCGTTTGATCCGCAGCCTGCTTTGTGCGCTCCCAAGCTGTGCGCGTTTGGGGATTGGCTCGCTCGCCCATATCGATCAGCTGGGGCAATGTGTACGTAGCGGTCGTACCCGCGTCTGGAATCTGTGGAACTGGCGTATGCGGTCCGATCATCTTCTCGGTGGGCGCGTGCTGCGCAGGTGTGGCGAGGCCACCGGTCTGCGCCCATGCGGGCGACATGAAGACGTAGAGAAAGAGAACTATGCCTAGAGCGATCAGGCCACGGCTGCTTCCTTTGGAGCGCCATACTATTGCGCCTCCATGAGATCTCGTTGCTCTCGCACAAAGAGCACTCCGAATCAGAAACGCATCATACGTACTTGGCCGGTGTCCTTGCTCCATGACCATCCATTGATTGCCGGTTTTGGCAATTGCTACCTAGGTAAACCGCCTGGAGAAAGCTGCAGGCGTGTACACCTAAGCAATCAAGACCGGGCGTTGCTTCTGAGGAAACAGTTAGACATCAAGGATGTTTACAGGCTTTACGCGACTCATGTTTTTCAGGTCTCACACGGAATCGAAAGCTAGTTGTGTCCGTTCAGTGCGACGTTCTGGTTTGTCACAGACGCTCGAGGTCGAGTGACGAGAAGTCAGCTTACATCCGCTGCTACTTGCATGCGCTGCAAAGAAAGATCGCTTTCGATGTAAGGCTGCCCATGTCACAGGAACTGAACATCTTCGGCTGCGGTACCCTGTACTCAAATTGTTCTTCCACGTCGTAGTATGCTGACCGAGCGGGGCATGCCTATACAGGCGAGAGGTCCCGGACTTGCATTGAGGCGGAATTCTGTGGGAAGCTCTTATGCGTAGGGATTTTGCGGCGTAGCGATTGCGAGAACTCCGGTTGAGTTGTAGGGAGTTGCGATCGTCAATGATTGCCACAGCTGTGCGAGTAAAGTCTGTCCCGGAGATTCAGCGACGAGTTTTACCCTGGTTAAGCATTGCTGAAAGGTTTCAGCGTGCCTGAACAGGGTCGGGATAAAAACTTATTCTGAAACTTTACGGGGCGATGTTCAGCCTCGAGCAACGATTCGGGGCAGACGACCGATGCGGTGAACGACAGGACCTCAACTCTAGCCCTCGTTTTTCGTGCTTATTAGTTTCACCCCCGCGTGAATACGATCATTGTGCCATTTAGGCGCTTCGAGCGCGTGCTTTTAAACTGATGTTCATATGCGATGGGGGACTCTGTCTTCACATCTATGTATGGTTAACAATCGTAAAGCTCCTGCCATGCGCAAAGAACGCACATGGATTGCGCACAATAGCGCTACTTCGAAGCTCGTCTGCGTGACGCGGTTCAGCACGATTTAGCACTTACCAAGTTCGTTTGCTCTCAGGGCAGAGCAGGTGCTACGTGGCGGTAAAAAGAACGCGAAAGATTGATTTAAGAATACGTCCCGAGGACATGCGCATCTTCGTCGCGATCGGGCGCGCTAGAACTCTAACGGAAGCCGCGGAAGTGCTTAAGGTGCCGCTCTTCACCGCTAGTCGTGCCCTCAAGCGGATAGAACATACAGCGCAACTCGCGCTGATCCGGCGAGGTGAGTCGGGTTTGCACTTGACCGAAGTGGGTCAGGAATATCTGAAGGCGTGCCAATCCGTTCTCTTGGCACATCAAGCCGCGATAGAGGTTCTCCTGGCTCGTCAGCTGGAGCCAGAGGGCGTATTACATGTGGCAGCGCCTGTGACCTTTGTTCAAGACGTACTCTCGCACGTACTGAGTGACTTCTTGGCCTCCTTTCCTAAGCTAAGGGTGGAACTTTCTCTGTACTGCTCTGATTGGAACCAGGAGCCCAAAGCGAGCCATGATGTATTTTTCAAGGTGCGAGCACCAGAGGAATCCCGGTACCAGATGAAGCTGTTCCCGCCGATACGGCAGGGCTTATTCGCAAGTCCAGCCTACCTAGCCCGTCATCCTGAACTGAGGCATCCGGTCGATCTCGAAAGCCACGAGTGCCTTGCCCATACCGAAGCCGACCACCGCACATATTGGAAGTTCTGGAAGGATGGCGAGCATCTTTCGGTAAATCCCGCTACGCGCATCATCGTTCCCGATCCCTACGTTCTGACCCGGCTTGCCATTGACTCGGCTGGAATCAGCGTTCTACCGATTTGGATCGCACGGGAGCACATCAACACAGGGGCGTTGGTGCAGATGCTTCCTGAGTGGACTGTGGAACCGATGTTCTTTTGTGCGTTATACAGTGGGCGTCCCCGTCCGGCCTCAAAAGAGGGTGCCTTTTTGAGCTATATGGCTTCTATACTGGGTGGGCCGAAAGACCCGAGGTGCGCAGGCATGAACCCCAACGAGCTCTTCGTGCACAGCAGCCTGTAGATAATGTAAGTGTAGTCCTGACGTCCTGTTCGGGCGCAACCAAGACCAATTGTGGGCGTAGGCTCGGTTTGGATGGCCGATCACAGCCGATTCTGCCGTCGAATTGTGTCGTTCTACGACGTGCAACAGGTTATCTATCGATGTCGCCTTCCGTAGAAGGCGTCCGCTACGACCACCTAAAGTGATTTAAGGTGCCGGAGTACGCGCTGCCCATGGGGATCAGAGGGAAATGCGGGAATCTCTCGCGCATTTTCGACAGGAAGTCGAAACCTGACATACCGGGCATATGAACGTCGGACAGGATTAAATACGGCACCGCTTTTCATTAGATCCGGCGCTACTTTTCCGAAGGTCTGCTAGTCGCGACCAGCCGTCGTAAGGAGACCGAATCGAATACCCGGGCCTCAGTGAGAATTGCGTTGATCAGAAAACGCAACTTCGGATCACCTTCTACCAAGAAAAGATCGACTTCGTAACTAGACATAAGTACCTCGAGGAGCAGACTGTAGACAGAATCTATGGGTGAGACTGGCTTGCTGTAAGCGGGCGGTTATCAATTCTTGCTTAGGATCCTACGGTTCTCTTTGTGTCGTTTGAAATAAAGCCAAGAGGCCGCTTTGCACGCCTTTCGCGTCGGCTGCAGATCTTCGATGATTCGAGGTCATATCAAACATGGATCACCCGCATTTGTCTGAGACATACACGCACCTTAAAGTTCTGCCAATGTCCGCCCACCTGGAGATGCAAAGCAGGTTTGCAAATGGAGCAAGCTGGACACAAGCCGGAATGGGCACGTGGCATCAAGAAACTTCTAACGGATGACAGCCAAGCTAAGACGGCATCGCAATATTTTGCGCTGCGCATTAGACACATGCCGTCCCCACTACATGGGAAGCGAGTTTTGTTTGCAGTTTGTGCAACCGGTATCGGATGTACTCTGACCTCGTTGATTGCTTTGGGCCGATGTGATGTGAAAAGGGCCGCGTATATCTAGCTACATTGCGCGAGCGAGAAGAGGGAATTGTTGATTGAAGTTCGAAGGGGTGGACAATGCCGGAGCAGATTCGAGCCGAAATACCAAACTTTGAGTCCAGGACTGAGCAGGTGAACGGCGTAAGCCTGCGGTATTGGATCGGGGGCGATCCGGAAGGCGCGCCCGTGCTTCTCTGGCATGGTTTTCTGGGCAGCAGTTATTCATGGCATAAGGTCATGCCGCTGCTCGCCAAAGCCGGTTATTTTGTTCTTGCGCCCGACATGCGCGGATATGGCGACTCCTCCAAACCGGCTGGCAACGCCGGATACGACGGAAAGACGTTAGCGGACGACTTCCGCCTGCTGACGCAGCAGATCCGCTTCGGAGCCGGAGACCCGCTTCTGGTGATCGCCCACGATATGGGTGCTCCACCGGCCCTGCTCTGGGCAGCTCACCACCCGGATGAGATCGCTGGCCTCATGTACCTTGAAGCTCCGGTCATGCTTTCCGACATTCTTTCCAAAATCATTACGTATACGCCGGAAGCCATGAAGAATGGTTCCATGTGGTGGTGGATTCTGCCTCTAGCGGACGATGTGCCGCAGCGTCTCATCGTCGGCAATGAACGTGCGTTTCTGACCTGGTTTTATCAATTCGAAACCGCCCATCCGGAGGCATTTCCGCCCGATTCGGTCAACGAGTATCTGCGCACTTTCTCGGGCACGGAAGGCGTTCTCGGCGCGCTCGGGGTCTACCGGACCGCCTTCGACAGCATCGCTCTCACCGAACCGCTCACGGCCAAAAAGGTAAAGGTGCCGATCGCCGCATTTGGCGGAGACAAGTCGCTGGGCGGCAAAGTGAAGCAGATGTTGGAACGAGTCGCGGAGGAGGTGACCGGT
This sequence comes from Acidobacteriaceae bacterium, assembly GCA_965277145.1. Lineage (GTDB taxonomy): Bacteria > Acidobacteriota > Terriglobia > Terriglobales > Acidobacteriaceae > Edaphobacter. The sequence goes on along the minus strand of OZ255717.1, from coordinate 14,551 downwards.
GGAGAGATTACCTCCTGCGGCCACTTCATTCCTGAAGAAGCGCCCGATCAACTCATGAAGCACTTCGAGGAGTTCGCATTGAAGAGAGCAGCGGTAGGTCGGGATGCCCGCCGTAGCCTCGTCGGATAGCAGCAACCTAAACCCGAACGGCAACAACAACCTTGCTGAACAAGCAGACGGAGAAAAACATATGGACGAGCGAACTGGCATCTCTTCCAGACCCGACACTGGTCTGCCCCCCGACGATCTGCAGCGCATGATGGTTGTGGCGCAACCCGACATCGACCAAAGCCTGCAACACCTGGGAATCGCCGGCGACACCTACACGACCCTGATCACAGGCGACGACACAAACGGCCGCTTCTGTCTGCTCGACATGCTGCTCCTTCCCGGGGGTGGACCTCCGCCGCACCGGCACGACTTTGAGGAGAGCTTCGTTGTGCTGGATGGCGAGATTGAAGTGACCTTTCGTGGGAAAAAGATAACCGCGGCCGCGGGGACCACGGTCAATATTCCTTCCAACGCACCGCACCAGTTCCACAACAGTTCCAGCAAGAATGCCCGTGCGCTGTTGTTATGCTCTCCGGCCGGGCAGGAAAACTACTTCGGGCGCGTCGGTATTCCCTTGCCGACACGAACGTCGACGCCACCGTCCGACCAGAAAGAGGCGCAAATCGAGTTGATGAACAAGCTAGCGCCCCTTTACCGCAACCAAATGCTCGATCATGCCTGAGCAGGGGGAAGCAGCCAACTTTGAATGTTCTACTGTCTATGTTGGTTGAGATTGCCAATGGGAGGTAAGTTTGCAACTTCAACCCTGCGCGATATTAGCCGCCATCCTAGGTTTACGGTTCCTGCCGCGAACGCATCACACGTTTTCGATCGGGTTGACGAATCCCAACCGGGGAGCCACCCTAGAAAAGAAAGTAGAGGTCTCACTGTGATCGCCGATGAGTACATTGAATGTCCAGAACTTCGCGGCAAGACGATCCAAATGCTTCGGATCTTCAAGGACGAGGGCGATGGGGCCGAGTTGCAGATCGACTTCACGGATGGGACCAGCTTCTCGGGCTCCTTCTGTGTGAATGCCGTGCTGGAAGCAAGACTGATGCGCGGCGGTTCCCAGGTTCCTGAGGTCCTGCAAAAATACGAGCTCACCTAAGGCAGGCGCGATTTATTTCGTTTCGCTGCTAAACGAGATTGGGCGCGAGCGGTAGTCGGAGTTCTACGTGTAGGGATGTGCGCAGCGGGTAGTGATGAGATCTGATTAGCAGATTCCACGGTTGCCTGCTGAATCGAGGCTTTTGAAGTGGAGTTGATTCTGAACTGTGGCGGGCCTGCGCTGACACAAGCATTCATCATGGTTGAGAGCAGCGTTGGACTAGAGCAGTTTTCCGGTCGCTGTGAGTCGGATAGAGTGGGGTGCCGTTGTCACTAAAGGAAATGGTCACCAGACCCGTGCTCTCGCTATACACCTACAGGAGGACCGCTGCACGGGTGTGAGCGGAGCTGCGCTGGTCTTATAGACCGATCTCGGCCTTGATTGCGTTGGCGATCAAGTCTGCGTGCGTGCGCATCTCGAGCTCGGTTTCGGCTTCGACCATGACACGGGCCAGGGGTTCGGTGCCGGAGTAGCGGAGGACGATGCGGCCGCGATCGCTGAGTTCTTTTTCCGCGGTTTGGAGGGCCTGAGCGACGGCAGGAATAGCATCGAGCGGACGGCGATCGCGGACCTTGACGTTGACGATGATCTGCGGGAAGACCTTAAGGTCTGCGGTAAGCTCGGCGAGGGATTTGCCGGAACGGTGCATTACATCGAGGACGAGCAGAGCCGTAAGCAGGCCGTCGCCGGTGGTAGACCGGCCGGTAAAGAGGATGTGGCCCGACTGTTCGCCGCCGAGCGCTGCTCCGGTCGCGAGCATCTGTTCGAGGACGTATTTGTCGCCGACCGGGGCACGGAGCATTCGGATGCCGGAGCGGCGGAGAGCGGCTTCGAGGCCCATGTTCGACATGGTCGTGGCGACGACGACGTTGTTGGTGAGCAAGCCGCGGGCCTGAAGGTCGCGAGCGGCGAGCAGGAGTACGGCGTCGCCATTGACGACGTGGCCGTTCTGGTCGGCGAAGAGGCAACGGTCGGCGTCGCCGTCGAGAGTAACGCCGACGGAGGCATGGTGGAGCGTGACCTCAGCGGCGACGACGGCCGGATGAAGGGCGCCGCAATACTCGTTGATGTTGCGCCCGTTCGGGGAGGCGTGGGTGACGATCACATCGCCCCCGAGATCGGAAAAGAGCTGAGGTGCGACGGCCGATGCCGCGCCATTGGCGCAGTCGATTACAACCGTGCGGTTGTCGAGCGAAAGTCCGGGCACGCTGGCGAGTAAAGCGCGGACGTAGTCGGCGCGGTCGGCTTCGTTGACGGGCGGGTGGAGGGGCTGAGTGGGCGTTTCGGTGGGCTGATCGAGTTGCCGGAAGATCTCGGCTTCGATGGCCAGTTCGAGAGCGTCAGGAAGTTTGTAGCCGTCCGGACCGAAGAGCTTGATGCCGTTGTCTTCCCAAGGATTGTGGGAGGCGGAGATGACGATGCCGGCAGCGAAGCTGTGGGACCGCGTGAGAAAGGCGATGGCAGGCGTGGTGATGACGCCTGCGGATTCGACCAGGGCACCCCCGGCGAGGAGGCCGGCGGTGAGCGTCGCGGCGATGGGTTCACTCGACTCGCGTGTATCCATCCCGAGCAGAATCCTGGGATGGAGTGTGGTCTGACGCAGCGTAGCGGCCAATGCGAGGCCGATGGCGTGAACCGTGGGTGGATCGAGGGGCGGTGTGCCGGCGACGCCGCGGATGCCGTCGGTGCCGAAGAGTTTCTTCATGAGGATTTGAGCTCCAGGACTTCAGCTTTGAGGGTGCCTTGGGCGAGGTGGGCGCGGATCGTCTGTCCGGGTTTGGCGTCGCTGGCAGATTGGAGGAGGGTCGTTTCTGCGCCGGTTTCGAGATAAACAAGCGCATATCCGCGGGAAAGGACGGCGATGGGAGAGAGTGCCTGGAGGCGCGTGTCCGTGTGCTTCAGATGCGTCCGGCGCTGAGCCAAAAAGTGTCGACGGGCGTGTTCGAGGCGCTCCCCTGTGATTTCGAGACGATGGCGGCTGTTGGAGATGCGAAGTGCGGGGTCCTGCTCGCGAAGCCGTGTGGTAAGGACCTGAAGGCGAATGGCCGAGGTGCGGGTACGCCGGTTGATAGCGCGGTCGAGGCGCTGGCGGAGGTCGTCGAGGCGTTGCTGCCGCAGGGCGACCTGATCCTGCAGGCGGCGGAGGACCTGATCGGCGGAGATGCGGGCGTAGCTCTGACGAGCCTGCAAAAGGCAGAGGTGAATGGAACGGAACGCGGACCGGCGCAGCCGATCGAGGCGGGCGCCCACCTGGTGGGCCTCTGCGGTGATGAGCTCTGCGGCGGCGGACGGCGTTGGGGCGCGGAGATCGGCCACGAAATCGGCGATGGTGAAGTCGGTCTCGTGGCCGACCGCGGAAACGACAGGGAGGGAACAGGATGCGATCAGGCGCGCCAGAGCCTCGTCGTTGAAGCCGGCGAGGTCTTCCGGGGAGCCGCCTCCGCGGGCGAGGAGAATGAGATCAACCCGGTCGGGATTGCGAGCAAACCAACGCAGCGCCCGGCCGATGGTGCCGGCAGAGGTCGGCCCCTGCATCAGGGCGGGGTAGATCAGCAGGTTCAGGCCGGCGTGCCGTCGGCGGACGATGGTAACGATGTCCTGAAGGACGGCTCCCTGTGGTGAGGTGATGATGCCGATGCACTTTGGGAACGCGGGGAGAGGGCGCTTCCGGCTTGCGTCGAAGAGGCCTTCGGCAGTGAGGCGGGCCTTCAGCTGTTCGAAGGCGATCTGGAGGGCACCCGCACCGCGAGGCTCGACCGTGTCAGCGATGAGTTGGAGCTGGCCGCGCGTGTCGTAGACCGAGAGCCGTCCGCGAACGAGCACATGGAGGCCGTCGGCTGGGCGGAAGCGGAGCAGTTGGGCTTCGCGACGAAACAGCACAACTGGCAGCTGGGCTTCGCCGTCCTTGAGCGTGAAATAGATATGGCCCGAGGTTGCGGGGCGGCAGGCGGAGATCTCACCTTCAACCCACAGGTCCGTGTAGCCGACCTCAACGCGCTGGCGGATGTCGGCCACGAGGGAGCGGACAGTCCAGACGCGGCGCTCTGCGTGGAGTACGGCAGGCATGGGCCGGGCGGTGTGGGCGACCGCTGCCTGCGGCGAAGCATCTGGAGTGCCTGTAGCGTCGAGTTTGCCCGAAGACTTGGGAGCGAAGAGCAGACCCATCTGGGTTTCGCCAGAAGGGTGTTTCCTGCCTAGCTCAGTTCCGCTGGGGGCAGGTACGCGGGACGGTGCGGTGGACGGCCAGGCTGGGGATTTGCGTTGAGCTCTGCCAGAGCGCAGGGCGGCAAGCGTAAACGGTTTATCCTCTTGCTCCGGCATCTTCAGCCTGAGTCTAGCATCGGTACGCGTTGAGTTTGACAGCTTGTTTTTGCGGCCCACAGGCGCCTGGCGCAAGAGGGCCGGATGTAGTCTTGCTAAGGTCGAAGCTGTATACCTCGCTGCTCTGGAAGCGGCCGAGCGGTCCCGCTTTTCCCACCGAATGAACGGCACACATTTACCAGGTGCAAACAACCCATGAACCGACGAAGCTTTGTGGCTGGGCTAGCGATTGGAGGAGCAAGAGAGATGTTCGGCATGAGCAGAGCTCCCGAACGGCTGGATCTGGGTCCGAACGGCTGGGTTCCCAACAACCTGTGGTTGCCTGTTTTGCTTTACCGGCATGCGTTTGGCGGAGATGGGGCCAAGCTCGGCGACGTCGCCGGTCAGATGGAGACGGCCTTCACCCGGAATGGGTGGCCGCCACAGTGGCGCAACGGGGTGTACGGCTTTCATCATTACCACTCAACCGCTCACGAGCTGCTCGGCTTCGCCCGCGGTTGGGGGCGCCTGGTGCTGGGCGGAGAGGGCGGTCGAGAGATCGTGGTGAACGCCGGCGACGTAGCCGTTCTGCCCGCCGGAACGGGGCACTGCCGGGTGGCGGCGAGCGAAGATTTCCTTGTGGTCGGCGCCTACCCACCGGGAGAGACTTGGGATGTCTGCCGGGACGCCCCGGACAAAGCTCGTGCTCAGCGGATGCGCGACGTTGTCTTTCCTGCCTCCGATCCGGTCGTCGGAGTGGAGGGCCCTCTGGTAAAGGCGTGGCTCTGACGTACCACAAACAGAGGCTAAGCAGAGTCTCCCGACAGAACCCGCCACCATCCACCTCGTGACGGATTCTGCGTCGTTTGCTAAGAGCTACCCTCGGCAGGTAGAAGCGATCTGCTTCGACTCTCGGCCGTTGGAATTCCGTTTTTCGCTCCACCGTGGTCGTCTCTATGCGTCGTCCTCGTCCTCGTCATCCTCGTCATCGTCGTCTAGATCGTCGTCGTCATCCTCCAGGTCGTCTTCGTCTTCATCGTCCTCGTCGTCCAGATCGTCGTCGTCGTCTTCATCTTCGTCCTCCTCGTCGTCGTCTAGATCGTCGTCCTCCAGATCTTCATCCTCATCCTCATCTTCGTCCAGGTCATCATCCGTGCTTCGGGCGGCGTTGCTTTTACCCGCGGCATAGAGGTTTTCACTGCTCCCTGTTCTTGTCGGATCGCTCGCGGCGAAGCTGCCGCCCGTTTCCAGGGTGGCGGTGGAATCTGGACCTACGATCTCGTGAAGATCTCCATTGAGCGCGTTATCTACGGTTGCCATGTCTAAACTTTCCTCCAGGGTTTGCTTGCCGTCTGTCTTGCCACGATTGGATGCACGGCTCACCGGCGGGATGGACTCACTGCGTGGAAAAGTGATCTGCGGAAGAGTTTCGCTCAGATCTGTTTTGACTCTGTACTGCTCTCCGGGACCATATTCATGTGAGCCGCGTCGGACCTCCTTGTGAGGAGGCTGACGACGAGCAGACACAGGACACTGGCAAAGAGAGCCGGAAAGATGGCATCGCGGTTGCCTACAGCAGGTGGCAGATGCACGCGAACCGCATCCCAAGCTACGGTAACGACGGTGCCGGCCGCGACCGATGCGACGGCTCCGCTGGCCGTGGCTCGTCTCCAGAAAAAAGCGGCAAGGATGACGGGTGTCAGGCCGGCGGCGTAGATCGTGTAGGCATAAAGGGCTTTGCGCAGAACGGACTCGGTATGGAGACCCTGGTAGAGTGCCCAGAGCCCCAGGAAGACGACCGTCAGGCGAGAGACGATGAGGATGCGTTTGTTCGATGCGTCTGGCTGAAGGTAGCGGACAAAGATGTCGTTGACGAGATTGGTTGCAGGCGAAAACAGCCAGTTGTTCGCGGTCGAGATGACTTTTGCGAAGATGGCGCCCATCAGAAGCGCGCCGAGCAGATGCAGGGAGAATACTGCCTGGACGGACATCGCCGCGACCTGTCCGGCGTGCGTGACGCTCAAAACATCTCCGCTATCGCCGACGATGACCGTGGCGGCGGGGAGCGGGTCAAAGCCATGCAGACCGCAGTAGGCGAGGATCTCGCGGGGTGCGCGGCTTACTTCTCCCGTGGGAAAGAGTACTGACCCGGTCACCGCGATCGCGACGATCACGCTTTCGAGCACGACGGTGCCGACGATCCAGCCGACGACCGCTCGCGAGGCGTCCTTCTCTGAGCGCGCCGAAAAGAACTTCTGGTACATGGACTGGTTGCCGAGCAGGAGCAGGCACGTGGGCAGGAAGAGCTCGGCAGCCTCGACTGGAGTGAAGTCTCCCAGGACCTGGAAGTGCGTCGGTGGGAGCGCCGCACGCAGCGTTGCCCAACCGGCGGCGAGACCGGACCAGTGGCCCGCCTGCTCCAGAAGAACGGGAAGCGCCAGGCATAGTGTCACCGTTGCAAAAATGCCGATAAACAGGTCCATGTAGGCGACCGAACTCATGCCTGCGATCGCCGTAAACAGGATCACAAACGCCGCGATAATGTAACGGCCAGTGATGGGCCCTATCACCTCCGGAAAGATGAGGTGGAGGATGTCGCCGCCACCGATGAACTGGTACGAGGTGATGGCGGTGTACGTAAGCAGAATGGCGATGACGCCGAGAATCCGTGCGGTCTGGTTGTAGCGCGCTTCAAGGAGGTCGGGAATCGTGTAGCGGGCGAACTTCCGTGCGCGCGGAGCGATGAAGTAGATCAGAAGGAGCCCAAGCCATCCGCCGGCTGCCTGCCAGAGCGCCGCAAATCCGTGCCTGTACGCGTTCTCCGCGCCGGCCAAGAGAGATCCTGAGCCGATCCAGGAACTGAGGAGGGTGAAGACCAGCACAAACGCGGGAAGCGAACGCCCTGCGACGAGGTAGTCGGCCTTTGTCTTGGTCTTGCCCAGGCGAGCGACCGACACCAAGAGAAGACTCAGGACAATAACCGAGAGGACGACGACGTAGAGATTCATGAAGGGTGCCGGAATTGTAGCTGAGCGATGGGCTGGCGCGGAGAGTTTCCGGTTTGAAGGGGCTAGACGGCGCAGACCGATCGGCCCGGCTACTACGTTACGGAAGTGCAGTTATGGGCCGCCCGACCTCAGCAGGGACGGAATCCGGACCGGGACGCTGCACGTATCCTCGGTGCCGTAAAGCGTCAGCCGTACACGAAAAGGTCGCTCCATGTCCTGGTTTCGAGCCGTTCCCGCCGCTCTCTTTCTCCTCACATTCCCTCAGCAGATCCGCGCTCAGTGTGCTCTTCCCGCGGCGGAGCGCGTGACGCAAAGAGAAGGCGTGCCGTTTCAAGCGACCGAGGTGATTGAACGCACATTGTCCTCGGGCGTATGGTCGACGCGCGGTCGTATGGCGCGCAACTCTGCCGGATCGACCTTTGTCGAAGTAGTCGACCCACGCTCAGGAACCCCGGCCGAAGTCGTGATCCTGGACGTTCCCCATCGGCGGCGTGTCAATCTCGATCCCGATCGCAAGGAGTACAGCATCGTCGCGCTTCCGGAGCTGCAGGCGCGGCCCCTGCCGCTCGACTGGGAGCTGACGGAGCTGCGCCGGGCCGACCAGGAGCGCGATCGATCCTGGCATGAATCTGCCGCCGGCAAAGACGCGGTGTTTCGGCGTCTCGGAAAGGATCGCGTGAGCGGTCTCGAGGTTGTGGGCTGGATCGAGGAGAAACGGCCACCGAGCAGCGTAGCGACAGGGAGCGCGCCTGCACAGGAGGTGTGCGAGATCTGGCTTTCAGTCGACTTGGGCATTCCGATACGGGTGATGGCTCGTCATCCCGCGGCCGGAGAGGAGACCGACGTTCATCTCACGGAGATCCTCCGGGTTGAGCCGGACCCGATGCTTTTCAGGATCCCGGAGGGCTACCATCTCGCAAACGGCAGACATCGGAGGCGCGCTCGATTGCTCCCCGCTGACGATGGCATGTAAGTTCTCCGCCCTCAGGTCAGGCGAGGGGAGCCGCTGGGATTGGGTGTTCGGGATCGGCGGTCGCATGCGGTGGAAGCTGGCCGGACTCCTTCAGCTTTTGCTCGATGACCGATGCGGCGATCTCGCTGTTGATCTCCGCGCCCGTCAGAAGCATCAACCCGGTGATGTAGAACCAGGTAAGAAGGATGATAACGGCGCCGAGCGAGCCGTAGGTAACGGAGTAGTTGTCGAAATAATGCAGGTACACCCGTAGGGCGACTGACGCGAGAATCCAGAAGGCGATGCCGATCGCGCTTCCCGGGGTCAGCCAATGCCAGCGCTTGTTCTTGACATCTGGGGCGAAGTAGTAGATCACCGCAAAAAGCAGCATTAGGAGCAAGGCTGCGATTGCCCAAGAGGCTCCCCGAGTAAGGCCGACAGCCACCATGCGAAGTGGGTGGTAGGCGAGGCGGGACCCACAGTAGCGCGCCAAGAAGTCGCCGCCAAGCAGACATCCCAGCGTGAGTGTAACGATGATCGCCAAGAGCACGGTGACGAGAATGGCCGAGCCGCGAACCTTCCAGTAGGGACGGGTCTCCTTTACTTTGTAGACTATGTTCAGCGTGTCCTGGATGGCCACAAAGCCGACCGAAGCCGCCCAGAGCGCGGCCGCCAGACCAAAGGTGATCTTGCCTCCGCTCGACGCGGCGGTCGTCTGGTTGAAGGTCTCCATCACGATTCCCATGGCGGAGGGTGGGACCACCAGGGCGAGGTAGTTCAATAGCTGGACATAGATCTGGGATGCAGACTTCGCCGCAAGGCCGAGAATGCTCGAGGCGCAAACCAGAGTCGGAAACAGTGCAAAAAGGAAGTAATAGCCGAGCTCGGCCGCGCGCGACAGGAGATTGTCCTCCATAAACGCGTTGAAGGTGCGTTTCGCGATCGTCCATGGCGGAACGTCTTCCAAGTTCCAAAGGGAGTGGAGCGGAGATCGGGAGACGTGCTCCCAGATGCGCTTTCGGAGCGGGTCGATGTGCCCGATCGCATGGCCCATCTCGCCGTTGTCTCCTTTAGCCGAAACATCGGCCGATACATTTGAGGAGCGGAAAGGTGCGGTCTGATTGTCGGCCATACGACAGAACTCCAACGGGACGCTAAGGAGATCGAAGACGGTTGCGGGCAGCTCCGCGCGCGATCAGCCCCGAAGCCGCCTAAAAATCCCCGAAGCCACCCGCAATTATAGATGCGGAAGAAGGCCCGACGTCTGGCCTTCGAAAAAGGAACGGATGCTCGGGGAGGCCGCTCCCTCGCGTCCTGACGCCCTCCTCGCTCATCTATAGAAGGGAGGGTGACGATGGCACGAAGTACGAGATCGCGATCAGGAGTGGGAACCCGTTGGGGACGAGGAACGCCGTTTGTGGCCACCAAGCTGCGGCAGCTGTTGCGGCTCGTGCGCGAAAGCCATGCGCAACCGATCCAGGGACGGTCACGCGCCTTTGAGGCAGTCGGTGAGACCGAGCTTGGCGTTACCTTTATCGGCCATTCGTCGTTTTTGCTGCAGATCGCCGGTAAGAAGATTCTGGTCGATCCCGTGTTCGCGAAGCGCCTGGTGCTCTTGCGGCGGCAAAGGAGGCCAGGTCTGGCGTGGCGCCAACTTCCGGCGGTGGATGTCGTGCTTCTCACCCACGCCCACATGGACCATTTGAACCTGCCATCGCTCCGGTGGGTGATTCGGCGAACCCGACAGCTGACTGGGCGTACCCCTCATGTAGTCGTTCCAAAAGGTGTGGAGGATCTGGTGAGCGGTCTCGGATTTGCCCGCGTCCATCGACTCTCGTGGTGGGAGGAGGCGCCGGTCGACGGTGTCCATGTGACTATGACGCCGGCGAAGCATTGGGGCGCACGCATGTTCAAGGACGCATTTCGGCAGTTTGGAGGCTACGTCGTTGCGGGCGGCGGTCACAGCGTCTACCACTCGGGCGATACCGCGTACTTCGAGGGCTTTCGCGAGATCGGCCGCAAACTCTCGCCGGAGGTCGCCCTTTTGCCCATCGGTGCATACTTCCCAGACAGTTATCGCGCGGTCCACACCAGTCCCGAGGAGGCGCTGAAGGCGTTCCAGGAAACCGGGGCCGCCGCCATGGTGCCGATGCACTTCGGCACATTTCGCCTGGGCCGGGAACCGATGTCTGAGCCTCCGGTGCGCTTGGTCGCCGAGGCAGAGCGGCTCGGCATTCGGGATCGCGTAAAGGTCCTTCAAGAAGGCGAGATGCTGCGGGTCGAATTGTCGGCGGCTGCGGAAGATCAATTGCTCGGGTCTATCTCTCGAGAGGTTCTCGGCTGAGCTCAGGCCGTGCGTGATGCGACCTCAGTCTCCGATAAACATCGGATTGCTTATGGCTAACCAAGTGACAGCAACAGCAGTGCAGGCGGGGGCAAGCGGAACGTTTGCGATCGGCGGGGATCTTGTGGTGAACCGTCTTGGATTTGGAGCAATGCGCCTCACAGGTGAGGGCATCTGGGGCGAGCCACGCGACCCGGAAGAGGCAAAGCGGGTTCTGCGGCGAGCAGTGGAACTCGGCGTCAACTTCATCGATACGGCCGACAGCTATGGACCGGACGTGAGCGAGCGCCTGATCGGGGAGGCGCTGGCGCCGTACAGCGGTGGTGTGGTGGTCGCAACCAAGGGCGGCCTGACCCGACAGGGGCCGAACCGGTGGCTGCCCGTGGGCAGGCCAGAGTACCTCCAGCAGCAGGTGGAGATGAGCCTGCGGCGGCTTCGGACCGAACGGATCGATCTTTGGCAGTTGCATCGGATCGATCCTCTGGTGCCGGTCGAAGAGTCGCTTGTAAATATCGCCGATCTGCAAAAGGCTGGAAAGATCCGGCACGTCGGCCTGAGCGAGGTGAAACCGGCAGAAATCGAGCGCGCGCGCAAGGTGATCGACATCGTCAGCGTGCAGAACCAGTACAACCTCGGCGATCGCCGGCACGAGGACGTGGTCAGCTATTGCGAGCGGAACAACATCGCGTTTATTCCATGGTTTCCCGTCGCTGCAGGCAAACTGGCGCAGCCCGGAGGCAAGCTGGACGATGCTGCAAAGCGTCATGGCGCGACCGTGAGCCAGCTTTCGTTGGCTTGGCTGCTTCACCGAAGCAAAGTGATTCTGCCGATCCCGGGCACATCCAGCGTCGAGCATCTCGAGCAAAACGTCGGTGCGGCAGGGGTGGAACTCAGCGACGCGGAGTGGAAACAGATCGAAGACGCAGCCCGGTGACGAGCCAAGAGCAGGGCAGGCTCGAGCTCTGATTGTGTTCCATCAACTTGCGCTTTCCCCTGCTGCTAAGCGACCTTGCCCCTCCAACTCGGAGGGGCAAGGTTTTTCCCTTTGCGCAATCCTGTTCTCTCGAATGGCCCTCACTTGTCGCGAAAAAGGACGTTCTCGGCAAAAAGTTGTGCCAAATAAAAGAATTTCTTTGGTCTCTGACCTGCTTTATACGATGTGCAGGAACGAGATCTCTACAGTGGCCCGGCTCTAACCAGCGAAGCCACAGAGACTCCCAAATAAAGATCGCACCCGCAAAAGATCGGGGCGAAGGAGAAAAACAATGAACGTCCTTGTAAAACTGTCTGCACTCTCGGTTCTGGTTGCTGGTGCGACCTTCGCATCGGCAAAAACCATTCAACTTGCCAGCTATGGAACCACGGCGGTAGCTCCGGCCGGCGTTGGCAACACCGCGACGACCTATGGCGCCACAGGCGCGACCTACGACATCGGCTCGGGTGCCGGCGTCTGGGCGAATCCGGTTGCCAACTCAAGCTGGGTTTCTTTCAACCCCAATACCGCTCCAGGTGGGAGCTACGTCGCTCCGAACAGCACCTACACCTTCTTTACTACGTTCGTCGACACCGACCCAAGGGACTCTTCCGGTTTCCTGACGGTTATGGCGGACGACACAACGGATGTCCTGCTCAATGGCCATCAGGTTATCGGGGAAGGAATAGCGGGCGGATACCCACATTGTGCGACCGGGACGCCGAACTGCCTCACACCCCTGACGATTGCGTTGCCTGGTTCCTACTTTGTCGCGGGCGTGAACACCTTGCAGTTCGATGTCGTGCAGGGCGGCGGCGCATCGTTTGGTCTGGACTACGCCGGGACAGTAACCACGCCCGAGCCGAACAGCCTCATGTTGCTCGGAACGGGTCTGCTGGGCGCTGCTGGAACACTCTCTCGCAGGCTGCGGTCACGCGCCTAAACCTATCCACTCGGGTTCCAGGGAGATCTTTTGCCCGGAACCCGAGACCCTGGACACACGCACTCACGGGTGCTACGCGTAGAGCGCTTGCTTGCTTTCGCCTATTCCTTAGGAAAGGTGACAATCAGGGCCTTGGCAACGGACCCGGCAGACGAGCTGTACTCGCGCTTTGTACGGGCATCGATCCAGACGACATCGCCTGTATGTAGGGGCTCGCGCTCGGTTGGCGTCACCATGCAAAGCTCGCCCTGCAGAACGTAGAGGAACTCTAGGCCTGAGAAGATCTTTGGGGTAAAGGTGGACTGCTCCCGTCCCGGCAGAAACTCTGCCAGGCAAGGGACCATCCGGTGGTCTGGTATGAGAGAACTCAGACTTTCGGAGACAAAGCGGGCACCGCCTTTGGCCTCGCGATTCAAACGGACGCGATCGGTCTGGCGGAGGTGACGAAAGGTTACGTTTTTCTCTTGACGGAAAAAATAGGAGAGATCCTTCTCAAAGACGAGCGCGAGCTTTGCCAGATTGCGTATCGTCGGAACGACACGCCCCGTTTCGAGCTGCGAGAGAAAGCTGGCAGATAGGCCAGTGCGCGTGCCGAGCTCGACCAGACCCATCGAGCGTTTCAGACGAAGGCGGCGGATTCGATCGCCAATCATCTTCTCTTCGAGGTACTGCTCGACCTTATCCGCATCCACGATGTCGAGTTCTGTACGGGAAGCACGTTCCTGCGGGAGAGGGGAGATTTGCTGCTGTTCCAGGATGTCCATAATGGTTGTCTGATTCTTTGTTATCTGATGCCGGACGATGCCAAAGAGGGCTCTAGATATTTCTATTTGTCTTCCCAGTATGCAGAACCCGTTCGGGATTTACTCGGATGCTTGCTCTTCGTCCGTCACCAAGGCTTGAGTAGAGGGCGGGGGACGCCGGCCGAAGATCGCAGTGCCAAGCCGAACGGTAGTAGATCCTTCTTCGATGGCGACCTCGAAGTCGTTAGACATGCCGATCGACAGTTCTTTGAGGCTGGAGTAAAGCGGCTGCAAGCCGTCCCGGAGCTTGCGGAGCTGGCGGAAATAGGGACGTGCGGTTTCCGGCTCCTCCGACCAGGGTGGAACCGTCATCAGCCCCCGCACTTCGAGGTGAGACAGAGGCTCAATCGCTCGGAGCAGGCCGGATAGGTGCTCCGGCGCGATCCCATGTTTGGCCTCCTCGGGAGAGAGCTTGACTTCAATCAGGATAGGCAAGGTCTTACCCAGGCTCGCCGCCGCAGCCTCGAGGCGCTGTGCGATCTTCGGGCTGTCGACGGTGTCGATAGAACTAAAAAGTTCAGCAGCGCGTGCGGTCTTGTTGCTTTGGAGAAGACCGATCAGATGAAAGTGGGCATCCTCCAACTCGCTGACAGTAAGTTGCTTCGCTGCGAACTCCTGCACACGGTTCTCCCCAAAGAGCCGGTGACCCGCCGCGTAAGCTTCCAGAATGGCTTCAGCCGGATGCACCTTGCTGACAGCCATCAGCGCGACATCCCCGCGGGCTCGCCCCGCCCGGCGGCAGCTAAGATCGATCTGTTCTGCTACGCGGGAGAGGTTTTCGCCAATCGACATGGCGTAAGTCTACCGGGCTTACAAAGGCTGTGCTTTGTGAAGAGGCTGACCGATGTTCTCGTTCCCAAGTAAGTCCTCGGAGCACGCTCCAGCAAAGCGAGAGCAAGGGTTTCCACTCGGATGTAGCAGCTTGGGGGAGTTTCATGAACGGCACCCATCCTGCGGCAATCATCGGATTTCGAAGGGTGCATTCCTCATCGCACCAAACAAGCAGTAGCGCTTCTGGAACGCGATCCAGGCTCAGTACAGCATGGCTTAGGCCGTCTTTCACCTA